>NZ_CP042218.1:0-2022500 GCF_007795095.1 Luteimonas granuli
GTTGTGCTTCGTTCAGGTTAACACAAAGACACCGACAACTTTCTTCAGCACCTGGAAGCTGCAGCCTCGTCGGCCTGGCGGGCGTCGAAGAAGTTCATCATGAACGAGACCAGGCCCGCCGAAGCCGCCGTGCGACTCCAGCACCACGGTGTGCCTGCCGGAGCTCGAGCGCTGCGCGTTGGCCGAACGCTGGCCTTGCGGATCGCGGTGCGCACGTCGGCCGGCGTCGAAGGCGATGCCGGTGACGTTGCAGCCGACCCAGCCGGAACCCGTGCCGTCCCAGTGCGCACCGTGCAGGTGTAGTCGGCGCTGGTCGGGTCTGGTAACCGAAGTTGCCGTTGCTGTTGGCGAACGGTGAAGCCGCAGTTGTCCTCGAGAAACCGGCGGCGACCAGGTTCTCGGCCTTGCACGGGGTGATGGACTCCGCGGCGACCTGCGCGCGGTACTCGAAGGTGATCGCCGCGGTGGCGTCGTCAGGTGTTGCTGGCGCGGTATTCCTGCACCGATGGCCGGCATGAACTCGGGGTTCTCCGGCGCCAGTAACAGGGGTCGGCGCGACGCACCACGCGCTCGAGCGAGGCGTCGTCGAACTCGTTGATGCTGGCGGTGCCGACGCGCCTGCCGAAACGACCTGCACGGCCAGCTCGGGTATTTAATCGACGATGCCGCTGGTGGAGACGTTGTTGAGCGCGAAGCGGAGTGTTGCCCGCGGTCGAGCCGCTGAGCGTGGCAATTGCACTCGTCGGCCGTGGACAGGGCGATGACCTTGTCGAGGATCGCCTTGGCCTGGGCTTCGGTGAGGATGGGCATGTGATGGGCTCTGTGTCCGGTCAGCCGAGGTTGCGGGCGGTGTTGATGACGTTGATGCGTTGAAGCGCGCGGTGCTTGAGCCGTGCGAGACCCGCCGGCACTGGGGGCTGGCCTTGCCGTCGAAGAACGAGCCACCGAGGCGGTAGTCGGATTCGTCGCAGACCGCCACGCACGCGTTCCAGAATTCCGGCGTGCGGATCTGGTGAGCCACGTCCTCGATCATGCCGGTGATGGCACCGTCCTTGATCTCGTAGAACAGCTGGCCGCCAGACTGGGCGTTGTAACGCTGCTGGTCGATCGAGGCAGGCCGTCGCCGACGATGTAGATGCCGTCTTCAGCGTCGCCAGTCATGTCGGCGACGGAAGCTCGACTTGCCGGCCGCCAGCGGACGTTGGGCATGCGTTGGAACTGCACCGTCGACCAGGAGTCAGCGTAGCAGCAGCCGTCGGACTCGGTCTTGCACCGAGGATGCAGGCTGGTCGCGGATGGTCACAGTAGTCGATAAGGATGCCGTCGCGGATCCCAGCACGCTACGCCTTCGTCGTCGTACGCCACCGCGCCGAGGCTGCCGGGCTGGGTCTTGTCGGCGAAGATCGTCCACCTGTGTCGCTGCCGTAGCGAGGAGCCTTCCTCGCGCTTGTCGAGGGTGGCGAAGCTGGTGCCGGCGTAGTTGGCCTCGTAGCCGAGCACCGGTCGGGCTCAGCGGATGGCCGACAGTTCGTGGTCAGCCAGGTGTGCGAGGGGTCGAGCACCAGGTCGTAGCGGCCGGGCTTCACCGGGGGCGCGTGAGCTTTCCTTCTTCGCCGCGGCCACGGCATCCTCGACCATGTCGTAGGAATGGCCGTAGTTCACCACGCCGTTGGGCAGGACGAGCTTCTGCGCCAGGTCGCCCCTCGAAATACTCGTAGCCCAGGCCCATCGGCGAGGACAGGCCGGAGCGCGAGCGGGAACTTGCCGCTGGCCTTGTCATTAAGCGGTAACGTTCGTGGCGCGGATGGTGCACGTCTGGTCGATGTAGGAGCCGTCGGTGGAGGCGAAACTTCTGCTCATTGACCGCGAACAGGGTGGAATTGACGAAGTCGGCGCCAGCGTTCATGGCCGCCGCGTTCACGTCCAGCAACAGCTCGACCTTCTCCTTGACCGGCACCTCCATCGCGTTGCGGCGGATCAGCGTGCGCCACGAGACCTCGCCATGGCCGGAGCGCGTCCGCGAACCGCACAGGGGCGGTCTGCATCTTGGCGTTGGCACGGGCGACCGCGGCCTGGCGCGGCGCCGGCCACGCCGTCAGGCGTCAGGCTGTTGGTGGCGGCGAAGCCCCAGGCGCCGTTCGCGATCACGCGCGCCGACGCCGGTGGATTCGGTGTTGACCCGTTCTACCTTGTCTTCGCGGGTGACCACGAACTGGCGCAGGTAGCGGCCGATGCGCACGTCGGCGTAGCTCGCCCCGATTCGCGCGCGGCGGCCAGGGCGGCGTCGGCCAGCATCTTCTTCCGGCCGACGTCGATGCTGAATAATGAGTTCCTCCGCGGCGATGGCGCGGGTGAACGAGGGACGGCACCATCAGGCCGCCAAGGCCGATGCCATGGTCAGGGAAGTCACGTCGGTCCAAGGCGGTTCCCGGTGATGCGCGTAGTTAGAGCACCGGCGGCGGCGCGATCATCCATGCCGGTCCTCAGATTCTTGCCGTGCCCTCAGCGAGTCAACCAACCAATGGCACGATCAGCGCGTCAACCGAGGGTTGCGCGCGGTGTTGATGATGTTGATTCCCGTCGAAGCGCGCGGTGCTTCCGAACCGTACGGTTCCGCCGAACCTGGGACGGCTGCCCCTTTCCATCGAAAAACGATCCATGGCGGAAGTCCGCTGGTCGCAGATCACGCGCTGCAGGCGTTCCAGAACTCCGGCGTGCGGATCTGGTAGGCCACGTCCTCATTCGCCGGCCAGTTTCCCGCCCTTGATCGCGTAGTAGAGCTGGCCGCCGAACTGCGCGTTGTAGCGCTGCTGGTCGATCAGAATAGGAGCCGTGGATCAGATGCCGTCCTCGACGTCCCGGATCATGTCCTCCACCGACAGCGGCGCGGTCCCCGGCTGCAGCGAGACGTTGAGCATGCGCTGGAACTGCACGGTCGACCAGGAATCGGCGTAGCAGCAGCCATCCGACCCGGCCTTGCCGAGGATATGGGCTGGTCGCGCGTGGCGCAGTAGTCGACCAGGACGCCGTCACGCACCAGGTCCCAGCGCTTTGCGACCACGCCCTCGTCGTCGTAGCCGACGGCGCCCAGTGCCAGCGTGGTGCGTTCGGCGACGAAAATTCACGCGCTCGCTGCCGTAGCGGTAGCCCGATTCGCGCTTGTCGAGGGGGTCGCGGCTGGTGCCGGCGTAGTTGGCCTCGTAGCCGAGCACGCGGTCGAGCTCAGCGGGTGTCCGACGTTCTCGTGGATGGTGAGGAAGGTTGGTTGGTCGAGGCACCAGGTCGGCCAGCGTGAGCTTCACCGAAGGCGCGGCCAGCTTCTCGCGCGCCTGCTTCGCCGCGGCCACGGCGTCTCGACCATGTCGTAGAGGTCGCGGTACTGCACCGAACCGCCGGGCAGGGCGACCTTCCCGGCGGCATCGCCGTCGAGGTACTCGTAGCCCATGCCCACCGGCGCGCCCAGACGCAGCGAGGTGCGGAACTTCCGCTGGCCCTTGTCCACCGCGGTCACGGTGAAGGGCGCCAGATGCGGTGCACGTCCTGTGGTCGATGTACGAGCCGTCGCTGGAGGCGAAGTACTTCTGCTCGTTGACGAGGAAGGTTGGATTCGATGAAGTCCGCGCCCGCGGCTCATCGCCGCGGCGTTGACGGCCAGCAACAGCTCGACCTTGTCCTGGACCGGCACCTCCGTACTGCGACGCAGCAGCGAGTTGCGCCAGCTGCGCTCGCCCAGCGCCGGGGCGGCGCCAGCCGCACCGGCCGGTCCTGGATGGAGGCGTTGGCGCGCGCGGCCGCGGCGGCCTGGCGCGCGGCCGCGGCGACCGCATCCACCGTCAGCGTTGGTGGCAGCGAAGCCCCAGGCGCCGTCGGCCAGCACGCGGACGCCGACGCCGTGGACTCGCGGTTGACCACGTTCTGGACCCGCGCCTCGCGCGTGTGGACAGCGACCAGCCGAGGTAGCGGCCGATGCGCACGTCGCAGTAGCCGGGCGCCGGCGTCGCGGGCGGCACCTGCAGCGCGGCATCGGCGAGCGTGCGCTGAGCGCAGGGTCGAGCGTGGGGCTCCGGTGGCAACCACAGCGCGACCGCCAGGCAGAACGAGCGCGACGCGCTGGTTCCGGCAGTACGAAGTGCGGCGTAGCATCATGGTCTCCGTCTGGCGTCGCGGCGAAAGCTTGACGCAAGTCAATCCCCGACCGCCACGCCAGGGGTCCGTGGCGCCATGCGACCGCCCGGAGGGCTGCACCATGTACCGGGATCTTCCGCCGTTCCGCGGCTGCGCGCCGGGCGATGCCGCGGCGCTGGATGCGGCCTCGCTCTTGCCCGCGGCGCCTGGCGCGGGTGACGGTGCTGGAGCTGATCAACCTGCCGGTGCCGTCACGCCAATCCCTGGGGCCTGATGCCCGACATCGCGCTCCGGGGACGTCTGATCGCCGGCGGGCGGGGCAGGTCGACGCCGCGCGCCGCCGGGAACAACTGGCAGGCACCGGCGTGGACTGCGAGGTGCGCCTGGTCGAGGAACGCTGTTCACGGAACCGCCGCGCGCCAGACCGCACCACCTGGCGCATGCCGCCGACCTGGTGGTCGTGGGCGCAGCGGACGGAGGCGGACGCGAGCGTCGCGCACGACTTCGCCGCGGCCCTGCTGCTGGAATCGGGCGTCGGTGCTGGTGGTGCCGCCGGGCGCGGAGCAGACCGGTGGCCGGTGCTGGCGTGCTGCTGGCCTGGCATCAACGCGGAGGCGGCGCGGAGCGCTGCGACGCCATGCCCTGCTGCGGGCGGCATCGCGGGTGCACGTGGTCGCGGTCAGATCCGGTGCAGGGCCCGGAGAAACGCGGATGCACTCGACGATGTCGCCACCCATCTGGCGCGGCACGGAGTGCACGCGGAGTCGTGGTGCGCGAAAGAGCCCGGTCGCGGTGGCCCAGGTGCTGGTGGGGCGCGCGCGCCATGCCCGCCGGGTTGCTGGTGGCCAGCGGCGGCCTCCGCCTGCGCAGGCGGGTGATGGGCGGGGTCACGCGCGAGAGCTGCTGCTGTGATCGCCGCCTGCCGGTGCTGTTTTCGCCTGAGGCGCGCGGTTACATTCCGTTACTCCAATGGTTACCGGGCGCTGCCCGTCGGCGGATGGCGGTTGAATAGAGTGTGCGGCATCGCAAGCCCGGAGCCGCTCCATGTTCCAGAACGCCCTTTCCCGCGACGTCGTCCCCCGCGGCGCAGCCGGTGACTGGCTGACGACCGTCAGCCGCACGGTATGGGCCTGGAGTCCCTGCTGCTGCGCTGGCCGCCGCGCGCTGCATCGGCTCCAGCCGCGCCAGGTCTTCCATGCCGGGCAGCGGGGCATTCGCGTTTCTACATCCGCAACGGTTGCTTCACCACCAGCGTGCTGAGCGGACGGACATGAGAAGATCACCGGTTTCCGCATGCGCGGCGACACCGCTCGGACTCGATTCGGTGGACATGCCGGCACACGCCTGCGACGCGGTCGCACTCCGTGATGCCGCCGAGGTCTGGGCTGCCTGCGCCCGCCTGCAGGACATGCTGCCGGAGATCCAGTCGCGGGTGACGGCGCTGCTGGCGGCAGTGCCGCGACTGGCGCTGGATGCTGGCCATGGGCATGCTTGGCGCCGACCAGCGCGTGGTCGCCTTCCTGCTCGACCTGTCCGCGCGCTTCACCACGCCCACTGGGCCTCGACCGGAACTGCTGCAGTTGCGCTGGCTCGTGCCGGGCGCTCGGCAGCTTCCTGTCGCTGATGGAGACCGTGACGGTCGCTGTCCGCCTGCAGGCGCGCGCGGGATGATCGAGAGGTCTGGCGGCGCACATCGACAATCGATGACGCAGACACACGGGCCGTGCTGGCCGGGGAAGAGAAGGCCCTGCCGCCGAAGCACTTCCCGGCCCGGGGCCCGGCGACCGAGGTTCGACTCCCGCGATAGTCGTCGGCCAGCTCGCGGCGCACTGCGTCCAGCGCAGTTCTCCGCGCCGCCATGGCTTGCGCAGCAGCCACGAGCCGGAGGTGCCCTCGGCGTCGGCAGCGTGCTCTTCGTCGCCCGGGTCAGCAGCACCGGCAGGCGGGCGGGTTCTGAGCGCAGCGCGCAGGGACTTACCGTCATTCGGGCCGGCATCACGTCGGTGAGCAGCAGCGCGAAGCCGTCGTCGGCAGCAGGCGTTCAGCGCCGCTTCCGCGTCGCCCGGCCTCCACCGCGTAGCCGCCAGCGCACAGGAAGCCAGGGCGATCGCGCGCACCGCGTCGTCGTCTTCCACCAGCAGCACCCGCGGCCGCGGCCGCGGTGTGGCCGGCCTCTGCGCACCGCCTCCGCCGGCCGCGGTGGACATGCGGCACGCCGGCGTCCGCGACCGGCGAGATAGAGGCGGACCTCCGTGCCCGCCCCCAAGGAGCTTTCGATCTCGAGGTCGCCACCGCCGCTCTGCCGCGCGAAGCCGTAGATATGCTCCAGGCCAGGCCGCTGCCGCTCTCACGCCCTTGGTGGTGAAGAAGGGTTCCATTGCGCGCGCCAGCACGTCCGGCGGCATGCCACGCCCGTTGTCGCGGACCGCCAGGCGCAGGCAGGGGGCCTTCGGCCAGGCCGCCCCGGGCGTGGGCCGGACGCTCTTCGCGCGCGGCGATCACGATCTCGCCGCCGTGGAACGGGGCGTCGCGGGCGTTGAGGACCAGGTTCAGCAGCGCGGCTTCCAGTTGGCCGGCGTGACATGGGCCGTGGACAGGCCGTCGGCCACGTCGAGCGCAGGCGTACCAGGGTCACCCAGCGTGCGCTGCAGCACCGCTCCACGTCGCGCAGCAGGGCCGGCACGTCGACCTCTCGCGGCAGCAGGCGCGCCGGCGCGCGAGGCCAGCAGCTTGGCCCGTGAGTTCGGCGCCGCGGCCCACGCCAGAAGGCGCTGGCCGCGCGCCGCCCCCTCGCTTTCGACTGGTCTCCAGCAGCTGCCGGCTGCCCGACATCACCGTCAGCAGGTTGTTGAAATCGTGGGCCACGCCGCCGGTGAGCTGGCCGATGGCGTCCAGGCGGTGGACGTGCGCCAGCTGCTCTTCGGCATGCTGCTGCGATGAAGGCCGGAAACGTGGCCGCGGCCGACTGCAGCAGGTGGCGGGCGTCGTGGTCGAAGCGCCGTGGCTCGTCCGCGGTGGCGACAAGGGCGCCGGACACCTGGTGGCGCTCGAGCACCGGCACCATCACGCGCTGCCGAGGTGCGCGGCAGAGACATGAAGACAACGCGGCCGCCGAAGGGTCGGCGATGTCATCTGAATGGTCAGGGCTCCCGGTGCTGGCCCGCGAACGGACGTGGCGTCGTACCGCCGGGCCGCCGTACCGGCCCAGGCATTGGCCTCCGCCCGCTGCGGGCCGAGCGCCGTGGCGGCACCGCCACCGATTCCACCCCAGGTATCGGCCAGCAGCGGTGGCAGGATGTCCAGCAGCTCGGATTCGGTCCCGGCCTCCAGCGCCAGTTGGCCGATGCGCGCAGATCGCGTCGTACCGCGCGCGCGTCAGCGCCTGCCGCACCACTGAGTCCCGGAAGTCGCGGACCGAGGCCAGGTAGCGCGGCCCGTCGGCGGCTGGGCGGGCTGAGCCCGATCTCGATCAGGGAACTCGCTCCGTCGCTGCGCGAACCGACCAGAGGTCTGGCCGGTCGCACCCATCGGCGGACGTGGGGCTGGTCCATGTAGCGGTCGCGGTGGTGCGATGGCACACGCGCGCGGCAGCCGGCACGAGATCGCCGATCTCGCGGCCCTCCAGGCTGGGCGTGTCAGACAACGCGTGGGCGTTGGCGTGCGATGCGGCCGTCGGCATCGACCTACTTAAGCGAGCGTCGGGCTGCTGAACAGTCCCGGAATGCCGAGCGGGGGAAGTCCGGAGGTGCTCATGCCGGACGCGTCGATACCGCCAGCAGGTAGCCCATGCCGCGCAGGGCGGATCAGGTCAGGACGAGCGGGATCGGGGCTCGACCTTGCGGCGCAGGCGCGCGATGCCACGAAACGTCAGTGGCGCGGTCAGAAGGCGAAGCTTCGCGCGTACGGGCTGTTCATCGGCTCGTGCGGCTGCGCTTCGTTCAGTCGTCGAGCAGGGCGCGCAGCCAGATCGAATTCGCCGGTGGTCAGGATGATCTCGTTGCCGCCGGTGTCGTGCAGCCGCCGTGCGCCGGGTCGAGGACGAGGCGAAGGCAGCCAGCGCGGTGGTTCGGCTGGTGGCGGTTCAGCCGGCACGGCGCGGCGCAACACCGAGCGGATGCGCGCCAGCAGCTCGCGGAGTGAGGAGTTTGGCCCCATAGTCGTCGGCGCCGAAACTCCCGTTGACCACCCGTTCGACCGCTTCGCCCCGCCCCCAGCTGACCCGATCACCGGTCCCTGCAACGGCTCCGCAGCTGCAGCAGCGAGAGGCCGTCGTGTCCAGCAACCGGGTCGAGGAGCACGGTCGGTTCCGGCGCGACCTGCATGTCGGCGCCGCTGTGCGCGGCGCGCACAGCGAGAGCAAATGGGCATGGTGATGATCGATGGTTTCGATCTCGTTGTCGTTGTTCACCAGAACGTCCCGGCCAGGCGGGAGCCTGGAGCGGTGGTGGCGGAGGAGCGTCGGAATATTCCGTGACTGCGTGTGCGTATGTGTGTGCGGAGTGCTGCGATGCAGTTACCATAAGGATCGCATCAGCCGTTTCCGGCCCCTGCAGCGGTTCCTACAGACGATCGAGCAGGGCCTGGCCCTGGGCCGTGAGCCACCAGTGCACGCAGGCCCGTCCTCAGGGTGCGTACACCCAACCAGGCCCCCGGTGTCCCCCCGATGTCTCTCGCCGATCCATGCCAGGGCCGGAGCAGCACGCTCATGCGCAGGCCCAGAGCGCTTGCACAGGCCGCGCCGGGTCGAATTCCCGGATGCGCCGCCAGCTCCGACAGCAGCGCCTGCAGCGCGCTACGCGTCAATCGGGCAACGGCGGAGGGAAATGTCCCGCGCTGGCGCAACTGCGCTGGCGGAACCGGGCGCGATCGGAAAGCACCACGGGGACCGACTTCGAGGTCGGCGTGCGCGAGACTTCGGCATGGCTCGACAGCGGCACCAGCGGTTCGTCTCGGATGGTAGGCCGCCAGGCAACCGCGCGATGGCGTACTCCCCAGCGAAGCGCTTCGCCTGTCGGCGCACGCCGTCGTCGCAAGGCTCCAGGTCGACCCGGTCGATGCCCAGCGCGGCGATGTCCTCGCGGTGGATGAACAGCACCCCGGCGCTCGCCGAAGACGCCGCGACCAGTCGTCGAAGGCCGTAGACCGTGGTGTTGTACTGGTCGTGCGAGCACATGTTGGCCAGCGGGAACACCGGCTGCGCGGATGCGGTTCCCGGCTCGCCGCGCGCGGCAGGCGCCGGCCGGATCCGGTCGTCGACCGGCACCGCGGCCGGCACGAAGCCGCCCTGCCGCTGGGCGTGTCCCAGCGCCGGTCGTGCGCCGTTGGACGAGCCCAGCGGGGGAAACCGGGCGCCGCGGGCGTTGAAGTCCGTGGAAATCGTCGAAGACCCGCGCGCGATCAGGTCGCTGGATGCGGTCGTAATCGTCCTTGAGCGCAGCCAGTCGACCTTCGAGCGTGCGCCCAGCGTCGCCCGCGCCAGCCGCGCCACGATCATCGGCTCCGACAGCAGGGTGTCCGGGCGCGGCCGGATGCCCGCCGACAGGTGATACCATGCTCATCGGGTCTCGACCGTGATTGCCTGCAGGCCCCGAAGGCCTGCATGTCGATCTCCGGTGGTCCCAGGCAGGGCAGGATCAGGGCTTCCGCGCCCGTGCACCAGGTGGCTGCGGTTGAGGCTTTGTGGCGACGTGCACGGTCAGCGCGGCTGCTGCGGCCGCGCGCGGTCGCTTCCGTGTCCGGCGTGGCCGGCGGAGTTGCCGCCCATGGCGAAGAAGGCCTTCGGCCGTTGCCTTTCGCGATCGCGAGCCTCGATCGCGCCGATGGTGTCGTAGCCCCAGCCTGCGCCGCGGCTCGAAGCCAGAAGACATCGCGCAGCCGGTCGAGGAAGTCCGCCGGCGGCTGCTCCTTGAATCATCATCGTGCGGTCGCCCTGCACGTTGCTGTGTCCGCGCACCGGACACAGTCCTGCGCGGCCGAAGCCGATGTTCCCGCGCAGAAGCATCAGGTTGGCGATCATGTGGATCGTCGCCACCGAGTGCCGCCGGTACTGGGTGATGCCCCTGCCCCAGCAGGCGATCACGCGCTCGGACCGCAGGTAGAGCTCGCCCGCCTGGCGCACGCTGCGTGGACAGGCCGGATCCGGCGACGATGGGTGTCCCAGCGCTCCGCCTGCACCGTCGGCGGCGAAGGCCTGGAAGCCGGTGGTGTGCGCCGCGATGAAGTCGCGATCAGCAGCGAGGCCCTGCCGTTCGCGAGTTCTTCGGCGTCGCGCTCCGAGCACGTGCTTGATGATTCCCTTCACCGCGGCCAGGTCGCCGCCGATCTTCAGGCTGGTAATAGTCCGGAAGCGATCCTCGTCGAGCCGCCGCGCGCCATCTCCAGCGTGTCCTGGATCCGCGCGAAACGCTCCAGCCCGCGCTCTCGCAGGGTTGAAGGCGGCGATCCGGCAGCCGCGCTTCGCCGCATCGCGCAGCTCGCGAGCATGCGGGGGTGGTTGGTGCCGGGTTCTGGCCGAAGACGAGGATGCCGTCGGCCTGTTCGAAATCCTGCAGCGACACCGTGCCCTTGCCGACGCCGATACCGCTGCTTTGCGCCGTGCCCGAGGATTCGTGGCACATGTTCGAGCAGTCCGGGAAGTTGTTCGTGCCGTACTCGCGCACGAACAGCTGGTAGAAGGAAGGCGGCTTGTTGGACGTGCGGCCCGGAGGTATAGGAACACCGCTTCGTCAGGCGAGGGCAGGGCATCGGAGTGCTTCGCGATGAGCGCAGAAGGCCTCGTCCCCAGCTCGCCGGAACGTAGTGGTCGCTGGCGGCGTCGTAGCGCATCGGCGTGGTCAGCCGGCCCTGCTGTTCCAGCCAGTGGTCGCTGTACTCGGCCAGCGTCGACACGCTGTGGCGCGCGAACAGTTCCGGCCCGGCGCGATGGCGGGTGGCCTCCGCCGCCACGGCCTTGGCGCCGTTCTCGCAGAACTCGAAGGTCGAGCCGTGCTCGCGGTCGGGCCAGGCGCAACCCGGGCAGTCGAAGCCGTCGGGCTGGTTGGTGCGCAGCAGCGCCCGTGCGCCGCCGACGCCCACGTCCTCCCTTCAGCAGCTGCCGGGCGACGCTCTTCGCCCGTCCCAGCCACCGGCGGGCCCAGGGTAGTCGCGGATGACAGGGCCCGCCGGTCATGGTGTCGCCCCCGCCGGTGTCACCGATGCCGGCATCGCCCGTGTCCACCCGGGTGCGTCCGGCTCCGCCACGAGCCGGTGCCCGTGCGTATAGACCGCCTGTCCGTTCCCGCGCGAATCCCACCAGGGTCGGGTTGGCGCGCTCCGCCGAGATCGCCAGCGCCGTGGGTGCCGAGATCGCCGCCATGAAGGCGTGCCGGCGCTCGCGGCCATTCATCGCCATCTCGTAGCTCCGCGCGGCTGGTGACCACCAGGAAACCGGCCGCAGGGTCGTAGCCACCGGCATGCATGGGCCCGATCAGCTTGTCGAGCGCGTTGTGCCGGCCCACGTCCTCGCGCGCCAGCAGCAGACGTCCCGTCAAGCGACGCCCAGCCCGCCGCGTGCACCGCGCCGGTGACCGCCGTGATCGCCTGCGCCCGGTGCAGTCCGCCGAGGCGGCGCGGAGCGCCGCCGTGCCCACCCTCACGTCGGTCGATACCGGTGGCGGCCAGCGCCCAGCGCGCCGCCTCCAGCAGCTCGCTGCCGCAGACGCCGCAGCCGCTGCGTCCGCTCATGCTGCGCCGCCGCAGGGGCCAGGCCCCGGCGCGGTCGGCCGGGATGCGCGGCCAGCCGGACCTCGACGCCTTCGATCAGCTCGTCGATGCGCTCGATGACCGCGTCTTCCATGCGCTCGACGATGCCTCGCTGAGCGCGAAGCCGGTCGCGAAGTCCGGCCAGTCACGGCGGGCGTGGCCATCATCACCGCGAAGGGCTCGTCGTTGTAGACGAAGGCGACGGGAACCTCTTCGGCGACATAGATCGTCGAGGAGGTGGCGGGCACCGTCGCGCCAGCGTTCGACAGAGCGCAGGACGCTGCCTCGAGGCGTGGCGGGAGGTCGGGAATCGGGACCGGACATGCCGCTAGGATGGCCCGCGGGCCTCGCGCGGGCAATCCGGGACCGGCGGGGGCGCGGTCTCCTCCCCCAGTCATTCCAGCAGGCGCTCGACCGTCGCCCTCGAGTCGGCGTGCAGCGCCAGAAGTCCGGAACGCCTTGGCCGCGGATGCGCCGTTCGAGGGCGGCAATGCGAATGCAGCCGCCGCCGCCGAGTCCAGTGCATCCTGTCGGCCGCGAAGGCCGGCGTGCGTCAGCACCAGGCGTGTTTTCCCGTGCATGGCCAGGCCGAAGCGGCCGCCGGTCGCGAGCTCGGTCGGTCCGCCCATGAACCAGCGTGCGCGCAGCTCTCCCGGGTCCACCAGGTGCTCGCCAGATCCTGTCGACGGGCGCGTCCAGCAGGCGCTCGAAGCGCAGGGTTGTGGTGGTGATGGTGTCGGGGGATGTCGCGTTGGTTCATGGCAGGCTCCAGGCAGGAGGCGGCGCATCACGTAAAAGTACGCCCTCGGGGGGCGATGGCGTGCAGTCGCCGCGCTCCTGGCGCCCGGTCGCGCCTTGAAGTCGCCTCGTTGGGGTCCGCGCCGCCCGTCCCGCGCACCAGGTGCTCCCCGGCGATTCTCCGCGTGCCTGCTGCCACTGCCGGCCGCCGGCCATCCATGGCAGCTGTCCGCACCCCTGTGCGCGGGACGGGCTCCGGCGTTCTGCGGCTTCGGGAGGGAAGATCAAGAGCAAGAGCGGTCGCGGGCAGGGCAACTCCTGGTCATGACGCCCGTTTCGACGTCGACGTGGCCCTCGTCCCGACCGCGACCAAAGGTCGTGCCCGCCGCGGATGCAGGGGTCACTCGATAGGGGAAGAACCGAAAAAACCCCGACCGGAACGGTCGGGTCTTTTGGTGGTGGGGTGGCGGGAGTTGAACCCGCGTCCGAAGGCACTCCATCCCCGGCACTACATGCTTAGCCCACCGTTGTGTCTCGTTCCCCGGCAGCACGGTGTGCGAAGCGCACCGGGAACCAGCCTGTGAGTTCAACCACGGCAGACAGGCGGCCGCGCGGGCTGGTTCCCCGTAATAGTGACCCTACATCCACGAGCACGGGCACAAGTGGGTTCGGGGCTTACGCCTTAAGCGGCGAGAGCGTAGTTGTCGTCGTTGGCGACTAATGTGTTTGCCGCTGGATTTACGAGGAGAAGCTGCCCCTCGGCATGCGCCAGGCGATTTCGCAACCCCCGTCGAAGCCCAGTACACCTCGTATCCGGGACATCTGGCGCCTGCCGGGTGGCGAGAACGCGCTTGACGGCACCAGTATAGGGCGGTCACGACGCCTCGCAAGGGCGGGGAGGTCGAGGCCGCGGAGCCGTTCAGGGCGCGATCGGCGGACATGCCGGTACACTCGCTCCGGGGCGGGGTCGGATCAGCGGTATGCTCGGTGACCATATGGTCAGGCTCGACGACACGTCCGCGCGGAAACCCTTGCCGGCCCGTCAGGGGCTACTCCTGGCGTTGCTGGTGCTGGTTGCGTCGCTGACCCTGGTGGTGTATGCGGTCGGCGCCGACGGCCGCGAGCGCGCCCTGGCCGGGACGCGGCTGGCCGGCGAGGCCGAGCAGGTGGTCGCGGGTCTCCGGCAGCAGCTGCTGACCTACGAACTGATCACCCGCGGCGGTGTCTCGCTGCTGGCGGCCATCGACCGGCCCGGCGAACGCCAGTGGCGCAACTACGCCGACGGCCTGGAGCTCGCGCGCCGGTTCCCGGCCATGCTCGGGCTCTGCTATGTCGCGGCGATGTCGCCGGCGCAACTGCATGACTACCAGCTGGAGCGGCGCGACACCTCGCGTGAACTGTTCCGGATCGATCCGCCCGGCGCCCGGCCGCAGTACGGGCCGATCGTTGCTTCGAGCCGCGGACCCTGGCCGGTGGCGGTGTCATCGGCTTCGACATGCTCACGAGCCGGTGCATGCCGCGGCCATGAACGCCGCGCGCGCCAGCGCGGCGGCGCGGATCACAGCGCCGCTGTCCGCGGTCCAGGAGGGCGCGGGGCCTGGCCTGGTGATCTACGCCCCGGTGTACCGCAACGGGATCGTGCCGGCCAGGCCGGCGGCGCGGACCGCGGCGCTCGCCGGCTGGGTCTGCGTGCCGTTCCCGCCTCGACGCCTTCGTGGCGGCGGCGGTGCGTGCGGCCGCGCCGGCCTCTCCTGCGCATCGTCGACATCGGCGAGGAGGACGACCCGGGCGACGACCTTCCGGTGTTCCCGGTCGGATCCACGGACTTCCCCGGCAGCGGGGTCGAAGGTGTGCGCCACAGCGTGGTCGAACAGGTCTATGGCCGCCGCTGGCGGCTCGAATTCCACCAGGCGCCGGTGCGCGGCGACGATGCCGGCCTGCTCGGTCCGGCGGGGACGATCTATGTCGGCGTGCTGGCCTCGCTGCTGCTGTTCGCGCTGGCGATGATCCTGGCGCACACGCAGTCGCGTGCCCAGCGCATCGCGGCGAAGATGAGCGAGTCCTACCGCCGCAGCGAACTGCGCTTCCGCAGCGCGATCCGCTTTTCCCCGATCGGAAAGGCGCTGCTCGACCGCCACGGCCGGATCATCGACGCCAATCTTGCGGTGGCGGACATCCTGCGCTCCTCGCCCGAAGAGCTGATGGGACGCGATTTCGAAGGCCTGTTCACCGGAGCGGACACGGCGGCGGAAAGCGCGCGCGCGCCGCGTCGGGCAGCGTGTACCGCGTCACCCGCGACCTGCGCCGCGAGGACGGTGCACATCCGCCACGTCCACCTGACCTATGCCCAGGTCCCGGGCGAGCATGGCCAGGACGTGACCAGCCTGGTCCAGGTGGAGGACATCACCGACCGGCTGCGCGCGGAGGCCCAGGTGCTGGCGCTCAACCGCCACCCTGGGGCGAGGGGTGGCGCAGCGCACGCGGGAGCTGACGCGCGCGAACGAGGAGCTGGAATCCCTTCGCCTACACGCATCTCCCACGACCTGCGCGCGCCGCTGCGCGCGATCGACGGTTCAGCCGGATGGTCGTCGAGCGCCACGGCGAAGCCTTCGACGAGGTCGGGCGGGCTACATGGCGCGGGTGCGGGCGGCGACCGCGCGAGGACGGGGCTGATCGACGCGCTGCTGAAGATGTCGCGGGTCTCGCGTACCGAACTGCGGCGCGAACCGCTCGATCTGTCGACGATGGCCGAGGACATCGTCGCGGAGCTGGCGCAGGCCGAGCCCGGGCGCAGGGTCGAGGTCGTGATCGAGCCGGGGCTGCGGGCCTCCGGGCGACCGCACCCTGGTGCGCAACATGCTCGCCAACCTGCTTGGCAACGCGTGGGGAGTTCACCCGCGACAGCGAGCGGGCGCGGATCGTGTTCCGCCGCATCGAACACGGGGGAGCGGAGTGGTTCGAAGTGGCCGACAACGGGGTCGGCTTCGAACAGGCCTACGCCGGCAAGCTGTTCCCGTCCGTTCCAGCGCCTGCATGCGGCCGACGAGTTCGCCGGCGAGGGCGTCGGCCTGGCGTCGGTGAAGCGGATCATCGAGCGCCACGGCGGCTCGATCAGCGGCGAGGAACTCCCGGTGGCGGCGCGCGTTCCTGCCTGCCCGAGGAGCACCCGGGAGAGTAGCCTCAAGCGTCCGGGTTGTGCCGGCGCATCAGCCGCTGCCTTGTCGCGCTGCCAGTCGCGGTCCTTGGCGGCCTCGCGCTTGTCGTGGGCCTGTTTTCCCTTGGCGAGCGCGATCTCGGCCTTGACCTTGTTGCCCTTCCAGTAGAGCGCGGTCGGCACGATGGTGTAGCCCCTCGCGCTGCACCAGGCCGACCAGCTTGTCGATCTCGTGGCGGTGCAGCAGCAGCTTGCGCGTGCGGCGCTCGTCGGCGACGACGTGGGTCGACGCCTGGCTCAGCGGCGTGATCTGGCCGCCGAACAGGAACAGTTCGCCGCCGCGCACCACCGCGTAGCTCTCGCCGATGTTGGCGCGTCCGGCGCGGATGGCCTTGAGCTCCCGGCCCTGGAGGGCGAGCCCGGCCTCGTAGCGGTCGCCGAGCTGGTACTCGTGGCGCGCGCGCTTGTTGAGCGCGATCGTGCCACCGGCCGCGGCCTTTCCTTATCCTTGGTCTTCTTGCCCATCGCGCCATTCTCCCACGCCGTGGCGCGAACGGGAGGTCCGCCACCGATGCCCTCAATCACCCGTTCCGCGCTGGTCGAGCATTCCGTGGCGCGGATGTTCGCGCTGGTCCAACGACGTCGCCGCCTATCCGCGGCGCTTCGCCTGGTGCAGCGGCGCGGAGGTGATCGGTTCCGCGCCCGACCACATGCTGGCGCGGCTCGAGCTGGGCATCGGCGGCATCAGCACCTGGTTCACCACCGAGAATCGCCTGGCGCCGCACCGCACCGCTCGACATGCATCTCCGCGACGGGCCGTTCCGCAGGCTTGGAGGGGGCGCTGGGAGTTTCCATGCGCTGGACGAATCCGCCTGCAGGGTCACGCTCCGGCTCGATTTCGAGCCGCGCAGCCGTCTGCTGGTGCCGGCGCTGAAGCTCGGCCTGCAGGGCCTGGCCGACCGCATGGTCGACGACTTCGTGCGCGTCGCCGACGCCGGGGACTGAGCGGTGCGCGTGGAAGTGGTGCTGGCACTGCCGCGCCGGTACCGGGCCGTGGTGCTGGACCTGCCGGCGACGGCCACGGTGGCCGATGCGGTGGCCGCGGCGCGGACTGCCGCTCGACGGCATCGACGGCCTTGCGCTGCACGGGCAGCGGGTCACGGAGACACGCGCGGCTGCGCGAGGGCGACCGCGTGGAACTGCTGAGGCCGTTGCAGATGGACCCGAAGGAAGCCCGCCGCCGCGCCGCGCGCACGGCGCGCTGAAGCCGGCCTCAGGCGCCCGCGGCGGCGCTGGTTGTTCTGGCGCGGCAGGTTGGGACCGAACTGCCGGCGCACGTCGCCGATCAGTTCCTTGTCGCGGTTCGGGAAATGGTCGCCTTCCCAGCGCGCGAGCGTGTCGCCCTCGAAATGCAGCACCAGGTTGCGCACTTCGGTGCCGCCGGTCCGGCCCACGCGCTCGCTGGCGGTGTAGTCCCAGCGGTCGTGGTGGAACGGATCCTGGATCGACGGCGTGCCGAGCAGGGCCAGCACCTGCTGGCGGTTCATGCCGGCCTGCAGCTGCTCCACGCTGGACGGCTGGACCAGGTTGCCCTGGTAGACCGGCTGCCGGTAGACGAGACCGCAGCCGGTGGTCAGCAGGGCGGCGAGGGCGGGGACGATCAGTGCGCGCATGGAGGACCGGTTCGGGACGGACAATGCCGCGATGATACACTCGCCGTGCCGCCGCGCCGCCGACACCTGGCCACGGCAGCTGGCGCCCCCATCGCCGATGAATGGACGACGCATGGAAACCAACGAGCTGCGCAAGGCGGGGTTGAAGGTCACCCACCCGCGGATGCGCATCCTGCAGCTGCTCGAGCAGAAGACCTCGCAGCACCACATGACCGCCGAGGACATCTACCGCCAGCTGCTGGACGGCGGCGACGAGATCGGCCTGGCCACCGTCTACCGCGTGCTCACCCAGTTCGAGGGCCGCCGGCCTGGTGCTCAAGCACAACTTCGAAGGGGGAACCGCGGTCTACGAGATCGACCGCGGCGGGCACCACGACCACATGGTCGACGTGGACAGCGGAAAGATCATCGAGTTCGAGAGTCCCGAGATCGAAGAACTCCAGCACCAGATCGCCGAGAAGCACGGCTACATCCTTGAAGAGCACTCGCTGGTGCTCTACGTGCGCAAGAAGCGCTGAGCGCGGGCCTCAGCCCGCCGCGGTCTCCCCGCCGCCTCCCGGAGCCGCTTCGCCCGCCGCCCGCGCCTCGCGGCTGACCTCGATCCCGCCCAGCATCCGCGCCAGCTCTTCCTGGCGCCCCTCGTCGTCGAGCAGGCGCACGGCGCTCTGGGTCATGCCGTCGCGTTCGGCCTTGCTGACCCGGTAGTGGGCATGGCCCTGGGCTGCGACCTGCGGAAGGTGGGTCACGCACAGCACCTGGCGGCGGCCGCCGAGGTCGCGCAGCTTGCGGCCGACGATGCCGGCGACGTTGCCGCCGATGCCCGAGTCGACCTCGTCGAAAACCATGGTCTGGACAGCGTCCATGCCCAGCGCGGCGACCTCGATCGCCAGCGAGATGCGCGACAGCTCGCCGCCCGACGCCACCTTGCGCAGAGGCCGCGGGGGCTGGCCGGCGTTGGCGGTGACCAGGAATTCGACGCGCTCGGCGCCCTGGGCATCGGGGGCGTCGCCCGCCGTGGGCTCGAGCGCCACTTCGAAGCGGCCGCCGCCCATGCCCAGTTCGGCGATCAGGGCGGTGGTGGCCTTGCCGAGCGCCGCACCGGCCGCGGCGCGCGCCTTGCCCAGGCGCGCGGCGGCGGCGCGCCAGGCGGCGGCGGCGGCCCTGATCTCGGCGTCCAGGCCCTGAAGGCGCTTCGACGCGGGCGGCCAGGGTCTCCAGCTCGGTCGCGAGCGCATCGCGGTGCGCCGCCAGTGCCTCCAGCGGCACGCGGTGCTTGCGCGACAGCTCGTGCAGGCGCGACAGGCGGGCATCGTGTGCCTGCATCTGTTCCGGGTCGATGTCGAGGTCGGCGCGCACGCGATCGAGCAGCACCGCGGCCTCGTCGAGCTGGATCGACGCGCCCTCCAGCAGCGCGTCGACTTCGCCCAGGCGCGGCTCGTGCGCCTGCATGCGCGAGCAGGCCGCGCAGCTGCTGGATGGCGCCGGGCAGGGCGTCGCCGTCGCCGCCCAGGCGCTCGAGCGCGGCGTCGCAGGCCTCGACCAGCTCCGCGCCATGGGCCTGGCGTCGGTGCGCGGCCACCAGCTCCGCGATCGCGGCCGGTTCCAGCGCCTCGCGCTCCAGCTCGCCCAGCTGGTGGCCGAGGGAAGTCGATCCGGTCGGAGACGTCGCCGGCGGCGTTGAGACGGTCACGCTCCTTCAGCAGCGAGGACCACGCGCGCGAGGCCTCCGTCACCGCGGCCAACTCGAGAGGTGGCGGCCGTAGGCGTCAAGCAGGGCCAGCTGGCTGGCGCGCGAGAGCAGTGCCTGGTGCTCGTGCTGGCCGTGGATCTCGACCAGGCGCGCGGCCAGCTCGCCGAGCTGGGACAGCGTGGCCGGCCGGCCGTTGATCCAGGCCCGCGAGCCGCCGTCGGCGCGCAGCGTGCGCCGCAGCTGGCAGGACTGGCCTTCATCGAATTCCTGTTCGCGCAGCCAGGCCAGCGCCAGCGGCGACGCGGCCAGATCGAACTCGGCGTCGAGCTCGGCGCGCGGCGCGCCGTGCCGGACCATGCCGCTGTCGGCGCGCAGGCCCGACAGGAAGCCCAGGGCATCGACGATCAGCGACTTGCCCGCACCGGTCTCGCCCGAGACCACGGTCAGTCCCGGCCCGAACTCGAGCTCGGTGGCGGAAACGACGGCGAAGTCCTTGATCGACAGGCGCTTGAGCATGGCGTGCGGATTGTGCCGCGCGGGTGCGCAGGCTGTCATCGCCTGATTTTGCCGATCGTGGTCTCGCCGCTTGCGACGCGGCGCCGACGGACGTATACCCGCGGCATGTCCCGACGCAGTTCCGATGCCCCTCGATCCGCGCGCCCGCCAGCTGCTGCGCACCCTGATCGCGCGCCACATCCGCGACGGCGAGCCGGTCGGCTCGCAGACCCTGGCGCGGCACTCCGGGCCTGGACGTGAGCCCGGCCACCATCCGCAGCATCCTCTCCGACCTCGAAGAGATCGGCCTGCTGTCGGCGCCGCACACCTCGGCCGGCCGGGTACCCACGGCCCGCGGCTACCGGGTGTTCGTGGACTCGCTGCTCCAGCTGAGCCCGCTGGACGAGGGCGAGTTCTCGCGCCTGCGCAGCAGCCTCGACACGGGGGCGGCACCCAGTCCCTGCTCGGAAGCGCCTCGGAGCTGGTCTCGGCCATGACCCGCTTCGTCGGCGTGGTCAGCGTCCCCGGCCGCGAGCAGTTCGCGTTCCGCCAGATCGACTTCGTGCCGCTGGACGGGCAGCGGGTGATGGCGATCGTGGTCTTTGCCGACCATGAAGTGCAGAACCGCATCGTCCAGACCCGGCGCATCTACGGTGCCGACGAGCTGGAGCGGGTGGCGAACTATCTCAATGCCCATTTCGCGGGCCAGCCGCTGCCGGCCATCCGCGCCGGTCTGCTGCGTGAACTGCGCAAGGCCCGCGACGAAATGGAAGGCCTTCTGCGCGCCACCACCGAGATCGCCGAGCAGGCGCTGGCCCCGGGCGGCGAGGACATGGTGGTCGCCGGGCAGACGCGCCTGCTCGGCCTGCAGGACCTGTCCGACCTCGACCGGCTGCGCGAACTGTTCGAGGCGTTTTCGGAGAAGCGCGAGATCCTGCAGCTGCTCGAGCGCACGGTGAAAGCCCAGGGGGTGCGGGTCTTCCTGGGCGAAGAGACCGGGGTCGCGCCGCTGGCCGGCATGTCGCTGGTGACCGCGCCCTACGCCGCGGGCGGCCGCGTGCTGGGCGTTCTCGGCGTGATCGGGCCGACCCGGATGGCGTACGACCGGGTGATCCCCGTCGTCCAGGCCACCGCCGAAGTGCTCGGCGCCGCCTTGAATCCCGAGCGGGCATCCCCACGGAGTCCGGACCGAGACCCACCGGATCCCGAACCGCGATGACCACCGAACAGACGCCCGACAACGCCGCCGCGGCGCCCGCAGAAGAATTCTCCCCCGAAGACGCGATCGAATCCCTCCGCGCCGAGCTGGAGCAGGTGCGGGCCCAGTCGCTGCTCGACCGTGCCGACCTCGAGAACCAGCGTCGCCGCCTGGAGCGCGACGTACAGAACGCCTGCCGCTACGCCAACAGGGCAGATCCTCCGGCGACCTGCTGCCGGTGTTCGACAGCCTGGACGCGGCGCTGGCCGTCGAAGGTGCCGCCGGCCCGCTGCACGAGGGGGTCGAGCTGACGCTGCGGGAACTGCGCCGGGTGACCGGCAACCACGGTCTGTTCGAGATCGCCCCCGTCGCTGGCGACGCCTTCAACCCGGACCTGCACCAGGCCATGAGCGTGATCGAGGGCCCCCGGCGTCGAGGGCGGTGCCGTGGCCCAGCTGTTCCAGAAGGGATACCGGCTCAACGAACAGTTGCTGCGCCCGGCCCTCGTGGCCGTGGCCCAGACCGGTTGAACCACCCGGCCGCGGGCGCTTGAAGCGGTCGCGGCCGGTCCCCAGATAGCAGACATCGGCGGCGCCGCCGCCCCAGACCCGACCCAGAGGCATTACCCATGGCAAAGATCATCGGCATCGATCTCGGCACGACCAACTCGTGCGTGGCGATCATGGATGGCGGCAAGGCGCGCGTCATCGAGAACAGCGAAGGCGACCGCACGACCCCGTCCGTCGTCGCCTACACCAAGGACGGCGAGGTGCTGGTGGGTGCGTCCGCCAAGCGCCAGGCCGTGACCAACCCGAAGAACACCTTCTACGCGGTCAAGCGCCTGATCGGCCGCAAGTTCACCGACGCCGAGGTCAAGAAGGACCTGGGCCTGGTGCCGTATGCCATCGTCGAGCATGACAACGGCGACGCCTGGGTCGAGACCAGCGACGGCAAGAAGCTCTCCGCGCAGGAAGTTTCCGCGCGCATCCTCGAGAAGATGAAGAAGACCGCCGAGGACTACCTGGGCGAGAAGGTCACCGAGGCGGTCATCACCGTCCCGGCCTACTTCAACGACTCCCAGCGCCAGGCGACCAAGGACGCCGGCCGCATCGCCGGCCTGGACGTCAAGCGCATCATCAACGAGCCGACCGCGGCCGCGCTCGCCTACGGCCTCGACAAGGGCGGCGGCGACCGCAAGATCGCCGTCTACGACCTGGGCGGCGGCACCTTCGACATGTCGATCATCGAGATCGCCGAAGTCGATGGCGAGAAGCAGTTCGAGGTGCTGGCCACCAGCGGCGACACTTTCCTCGGCGGCGAGGACTTCGACAAGCGCGTCATCGACTACCTGGTCGAGGAGTTCCAGAAGGACCAGGGCATCGACCTGCGCAAGGATCCGCTGGCCCTGCAGCGCCTGAAGGACGCCGCCGAGCGCGCCAAGATCGAGCTGTCGACCGCGCAGCAGACCGAGGTCAACCTGCCGTACGTGACCGCCGACGCCGCGGGCCCGAAGCACCTCAACATCAAGCTCACCCGGGCCAAGCTGGAGGCGCTGGTCGAGGACCTGGTCAAGAAGACCATGGAACCCTGCCGCACGGCGCTCAACGATGCCGGCCTGCGCGCCAGCGACATCAACGAGGTGATCCTTGTCGGCGGCCAGACCCGCATGCCCAAGGTGCAGCAGGCCGTGGCCGAGTTCTTCGGCAAGGCCGCGCAAGGACGTCAATCCGGACGAGGCCGTGGCCATCGGCGCGGCGGTGCAGGGCGGCGTGCTCGCCGGCGACGTCAAGGACGTGCTGCTGCTGGACGTGACCCCGCTGAGCCTGGGCATCGAGACCCTGGGCGGCGTGTTCACCAAGATCATCGAGAAGAACACCACCATCCCGACCAAGGCCTCGCAGACCTTCTCCACCGCCGAGGACAACCAGTCCGCGGTGACGGTGCATGTGCTGCAGGGCGAACGCGAGCAGGCCCGCTACAACAAGTCGCTGGCCAAGTTCGACCTCACCGGCATCGATGCGGCGCCGCGCGGCATGCCGCAGGTGGAAGTGTCGTTCGACATCGACGCCAACGGCATCGTGCACGTCACGGCCAGGGACAAGAAGACCGGCAAGGAGCAGAAGGTCGAGATCAAGGCCGGCTCGGGCCTGTCGGACGAAGAGATCCAGCGCATGGTCGCCGACGCCGAGGCGCACCGCGAGGACGACAGGAAGTTCCACGAGCTCGTGCAGGCCCGCAACCAGGCGGACGCCCTGGTGCACAGCACCCGCAGCGCGATCAAGGAGAACGGCGACAAGGTCCCGGGCGACCTGATCGGCCGCGTCGAGGCCGCCATCGCCGACGTCGAGACCGCGATGAAGGGCGACGACAAGGGCCAGATCGAGGCGAAGACCAAGGCGCTGGAGGACGTCGCGCAGGCGCTGTTCGCCGCGGTCGCCGGGCAGGGGGCGATGCCGGTGGCGACGCCGGCCGGGATCCGGCCGGCCAGGCGGCCGACGACGTCGTCGACGCCGAGTTCACCGAGGTCAAGGACGACGACAGGAAGGCCTGACCGGCCTTTCCGAAGCGATGCGGCGGGAACCGCGGGGCGCCACCTCCCGGTTCCCGCTGCGCATGTGGACCCGGCGGTCCGCGAGGCAGCACGGACCTGAGCGATGAGCAAGCGCGACTATTACGAGATCCTTGGGGTTGCACGCAGCGCCAGCGAGGACGAACTGAAGAAGGCCTATCGCCGCTGCGCGATGAAGTACCACCCCGACCGCAACCCCGGCGACAAGGGCGCCGAGGCCGCGTTCAAGGAGTGCAAGGAGGCCTATGAAGTGCTGTCGGACGGCGGCAAGCGCCGCCTGTACGACCAGCACGGGCACGCCGCGTTCGAGCATGGCATGGGCGGGGGCAATGCCGGCCCGGGCTTCGGCGGCCCCGACATGGGCGACATCTTCGGCGACATCTTCGGCAACATCTTCGGCGGCGGCGCGCGCGGTCCGCGCCGCGGCGCCGACATCGGCTACGTCATGGAGCTCGACCTGGAAGAGGCCGTCGGAGGCGTCGAGCGCCGCATCGAGCTGCCGACCCTGGTCGAGTGCGGGCCCTGCCAGGGCACCGGCTCCGAGGATGGCCGGCTCGAGACCTGCGATACCTGCCATGGCCACGGCCAGGTACGCTTCCAGCGCGGCATCTTCTCGATGCAGCAGCCGTGCCCCGCCTGCCACGGCCGCGGCAAGACCTTCCGCAGCCCGTGCCCGTCCTGCCGCGGCAACGGCCGCGTGGAGGAGGAGAAGGTGCTGCAGGTGAAGGTGCCGGCCGGCGTCGACAACGGGGACCGCATCCGCCTGTCCGGCGAAGGAGAGGCGGGGCCTCCCGGCACCCAGCCCGGCGACCTCTACGTCGAGGTCCGGGTGCGCGAGCACCCCATCTTCCAGCGCGACGGCGACGACCTGCACTGCGAGGTGCCGATCCGCATCTCCCAGGCCGCGCTCGGCGATACCGTACGCGTGCCCACGCTCGGCGGCGAGGCCGAGATCCGCGTGCCCGCGGAGACCCAGACCGGCAAGGTCTTCCGCCTGCGCGAGAAGGGCGTGAAGTCGGTGCGCAGCCGCGCGCCGGGCGATCTGTACTGCAAGGTGGTGGTGGAGACGCCGGTCAACCTGACCACCGAGCAGCGCGAGCTGCTCGACCAGTTCGAGGCCACCTTCGTCGGCGAGGGCGCGCGCCGTCATTCGCCGAAGTCGAGCACCTTCGTCGACGGCGTCAAAGGTTTCTGGGAACGGATGACCTCCTGAGATAGCCTTGGGCGCATGGACGAACCCATCCGACTCCTGATCCACGGCGCCAGCGGCTGCATGGGCCGCGCGCTGCTGCGGCTGTGCGCCGAGGGCGCGGCGGAGGGCTGCGAGGTGGTGGCCGCGGTGTCCCGCCGGCCGACGCAGCGCGTGGTCGACGGAATCCCCAGTTCGCCGCCAGCGAGCTGTCCGGGGTCCCGGCCTTCGACGTCGCCGTGGACTTCAGCCTGCCCGAGGGCCTCGACGCGCTGCTGGCCAGCTGCCGCCAGCGCGGCGCCGCCCTGGTCTCGGGCACCACGGGGCTCTCCGCGGAGCAGCGGCAGGCCATGGCCGAGGCGGCTGCTCTGATCCCGGTGCTCTGGGCGGCCAACTTCAGCCTCGGCGTCGCAGTGCTCGAGGAGCTCGTGGAGCGTGCCGCCGCGGCGCTCGACGGCTGGGACTGCGACATCGTCGAGACCCATCACGTGCACAAGAAGGACGCGCCCTCGGGCACCGCGCTGGCACTGGGCGCGGCGGCGGGGAGGGGCGGGGCGCAGGTCCGCTATGCCAGCCTGCGTGCCGGCGACGTCGTCGGCGAACATCTGGTGCAGTTCACCGGCACCGGCGAACGCCTCGAGCTGGTGCACCGCGCGACCAGCCGCGACGTCTTCGCGCGCGGGGCGCTGCACGCCGCCCGCCGCCTGCACGGCCGGGAAGCGCGCGCCTGGCGCCTGCGCGACCTGCTGTAGTCCGGACACGTTCACCCGCGCTGGCGCGCCCGGCCGCTCGCCGGTATCATTCCCGCTCGCCTGAACCACTCGCCTCCGGGCCGGCCGACGCCGGGCCGGCGGTGTCTTGCAACCCCACGTAGGCGACCGCCAGTGACCCCATCCGCAATCCTCGCGCTCGAAGACGGCACGGTCTTCGAAGGCGTATCCGTCGGCGCGCCCGGCCTCTCCGTCGGCGAGGTCGTGTTCAACACGGCCATGACCGGCTACCAGGAAGTCCTCACCGACCCCTCGTACGCACGCCAGATCGTCACCCTGACCTATCCCCACATCGGCAACACCGGCTGCACCGGCCAGGACGACGAGTCCGGGCGTGTGTGGGCCGCGGGGCTGGTCGTGCGCGACGTGCCGCGCCGGCCCAGCAGCTGGCGCAGCCGCGCGGCGCTGCCGGAATGGCTGGCCGACCGCGGCGTGGTCGCGATCGCCGGCATCGACACCCGCCGCCTGACCCGGCTGTTGCGCGAGCGGGGCTCGCAGAACGGCGCGGTGATGGCCGGCGAGATCGACGTCGACCGCGCGATCGAGACCGCACGCAAGTTCCCCGGCCTCAAGGGCATGGACCTGGCCCAGGTGGTCAGCACCGACAGCCGTTACCAGTGGACCGAGGGCGACCTCGATCTCGACGCCGGCGCGTTCCGGAAGGTGGCGCCGCGGTTCCACGTCGTGGCCTGGGACTATGGCGTCAAGCGGAACATCCTGCGCATGCTCGCCGACCGCGGCTGCGAGGTGACCGTGTTGCCGGCGCGCACCACGGCCGCCGAAGCGCTGGCGCTGAAGCCGGACGGCGTGTTCCTCTCCAATGGACCCGGCGATCCCGAGCCCTGCGACTATGCCGTCGCGGCGATCCGGGAGGTGCTGGCCGCGAAGGTGCCGACCTTCGGCATCTGCCTGGGCCACCAGCTCCTGGCGCTGGCCGTAGGTGCGCGCACCGTGAAGATGGCCAACGGCCACCACGGCGCCAACCACCCGGTGCAGGAGCTCGACAGCGGCCGGGTGATGATCACCTCGCAGAACCACGGCTTCGCCGTCGACGAGTCGACGCTGCCCGCGAACGCGCGCGTCACCCACCGTTCGCTGTTCGACGGCAGCAACCAGGGGCTCGCGCTCGTCGATGCGCCCGCATTCAGTTTCCAGGGCCATCCCGAGGCCGCGCCCGGCCCGCAGGACGTGACGCCGCTCTTCGACCGCTTCATCGCCATGATGACCGACCACAAACGTGCATAGGGGAGAGTGCATGAACAGATCGCTTGCCTGGGTCGCCGCGTTCGCGCTGCTGGTGGCGGGAGTGTTCCCGCCGCGGGCCGCCGCCGAGGTGCCGGTGGAAGACTTCTTCAGGGATCCTGCGTTCAGCTCGGTGAGCCTGTCGCCGACCGGCGAGTACATCGCCGTGTCGGTGCCCAGGGAGGATCGGACCATCCTGGTCGTGCTCCGCGTGTCCGACATGCAGCCGACCGGAAGCTGGGACCACGGGGCGAAGAAGCATGTCGATCGCGTGGTCTGGGTCAACGACAGGCGCTTCTTCATGTATGTCACGGAGAAGCTGGGCCGCTACGACTTCCGCGTCGGCACTCCCGACCTGTACGCCAGCGACATCGACGGCCGTGGCCGGCGGCTGATCCCGAACGGCGGCACCTACGAGATCATCGACACTCTGCCCGACGAGCCGGACCACATCCTCGTGGCCCGCTCCATCGAGTCGGCCTATCTGTCGAAGATGGACGTGCGCTCGGGTGACGTGCGCACGGTCGCCTTGGCACCGCTCCGCTACGCGAGCTTCCTGGTCGACCACGACGGCGCGCTCCGCTACGCGACCGGCGTGGAAGAGAACCAGGAGAGCGTCACGCTCCGCCGCGATGAAAACGGCTGGAAGGAGATCCATCGCGCCCCGATGGGCGAGGCCAGGCACACGCCGCACGGCTTCGACCGCGAGAACCGGCTCGTCTACACCTCGATCAGCGCCGAGGGCGAACCCGCCCGGCTCTATGCCGTCGATGCCGAGACCGGGGAGCGCACCCTGCTGTCGGAAAACGCGAACGTCGAGTCCGTCCGGCGCCTCTACAGCAGCGACGACCGCGAGCTCCTCGGCGTGGTCTACGAAGACGGCCTTCCACACATCGAGTTCGTAGACAGGGCACACCCCGAGGTCGCGACCTATGCGGCTCTGATCAAGGCCTTCCCCGAGCACGCGGTCAGCTTCCGGGGGATCAGCCGCGACGGGCGCCATGTGCTGCTGATGGCCTACAGCGACATCGACCCCGGCAGCTACTACCTGTTCGACCGCGAGACCAACCAGGCCCGCTTCCTGCTGGCCGCGCGCGACTGGATCGAGCCGGCGCGGATGTCGCCGATGCGTCCGTTCTCGTTCGTCGCCCGCGACGGCACGCCGGTGCATGGTTTCATCACCGTGCCGCGCCAGGGCAACGGCCGGAACCTGCCCATGGTGATGCTGCCGCACGGCGGCCCGCACGGCATCCGCGACGTCTGGGGCTTCAGCCCCGACGTCCAGTTCCTGGCCAGCAGGGGCTACGCGGTGCTGCAGGTGAACTTCCGCGGCTCGGGCGGCTATGGCAACGCCTTCGAGCGCAAGGGCTACCGCAACTGGGGCACGGACATGATCGACGACATGACCGATGCCGTCGAATGGGCCGTGAAGGAAGGCATCGCCGACCGCAACCGGATCTGCAGCTTCGGCGCCTCCTACGGCGGCTATGCCGCCCTGCAGAGCGTGGTGCGCGAGCCGGACCTCTACAGGTGCACCATCGGCTACGTCGGGGTGTACAGCCTGCCGCTGATGACCCGGGACGGGGACATCCCGCGCCAGAAGTCGGGTCGCGAATACCTGCAGCGCGTCCTGCCCGAGTCGGTGGCCGAGCAGCAGGCGCAGTCGGCCGCGTTCAACGTCGACCGGATCCGGGTGCCGGTGATGCTGGTCCACGGCGAGCGCGACGAGCGCGTCCCCATGTCCCAGTACCGCGCGCTCAGGAATGCGCTGGTCGCCGCCGGCCGGCCGCCGGAGGTGGAGCTCCTGGAGCCGAAGGAAGGCCACGGCTTCCAGGAGCTGAAGAACAACGTCCGCCTGTACACGGCCATCGAGGCCTTCCTTGACAGGCATATCGGCAACGCCGCCCCCTGAACTGAGACCCCCATGCCCAGGCGCACCGACCTCAAGACCATCCTCATCATCGGCGCAGGCCCGATCGTCATCGGCCAGGCCTGCGAGTTCGACTACTCCGGTGCCCAGGCCTGCAAGGCCCTGCGCGAGGAGGGCTACCGCGTGATACTGGTGAACTCCAACCCGGCCACGATCATGACCGACCCGGACACGGCCGATGCGGTCTACATCGAGCCGATCAACTGGCAGACGGTCGAGCGGATCATCGCCAAGGAAAGGCCGGACGCGCTGCTGCCGACCATGGGCGGGCAGACCGCGCTGAACTGCGCGCTGGACCTGGCCGACCACGGCGTGCTGGAGAAGTACGGCGTCGAACTGATCGGCGCCAGGCGCGACGCCATCCGCATGGCGGAGGACCGCGAGCTGTTCCGCGTGGCGATGCAGGAGATCGGCCTGGAGTGCCCGAAGGCCGGTGTCGCGAAGACCTTCGAGCAGGCGGTCGAGATCCAGGCCGTGGTCGGCTACCCGACCATCATCCGCCCGAGCTTCACCCTCGGCGGCAGCGGCGGCGGCATCGCCTACAACCGCGAGGAGTTCGAGGACATCGCGAAGCGCGGCCTCGAGCTGTCGCCGGTGGGCGAGATCCTGGTCGAGGAGTCGGTGCTGGGCTGGAAGGAGTTCGAGATGGAAGTGGTCCGCGACACCGCGGACAACTGCATCATCGTCTGCTCGATCGAGAACCTCGACGCGATGGGCGTGCACACGGGCGACTCGATCACCGTGGCGCCCGCGCAGACCCTCACCGACCGCGAGTACCAGCGGCTGCGCCAGGCCTCGATCGACGTGCTGCGCAAGATCGGCGTCGACACCGGCGGATCCAACGTCCAGTTCGGCATCAACGCCGAGACCGGCCGCGTGGTGGTGATCGAGATGAACCCGCGCGTGTCGCGTTCGTCGGCGCTGGCATCGAAGGCCACCGGCTTCCCGATCGCCAAGGTCGCGGCCAAGCTGGCGGTGGGCTACACGCTCGACGAGCTCAAGAACGAGATCACCGGCGGCAAGACACCGGCCTCGTTCGAACCGACGATCGACTACGTGGTCACCAAGATCCCGCGCTTCGCCTTCGAGAAGTTCCCGCAGGCCGATGCACGCCTGACCACCCAGATGAAATCGGTGGGCGAGGTGATGGCTATCGGCCGCACCTTCCAGGAGTCGCTGCAGAAGGCGCTGCGCGGGCTGGAGACCGGCAAGTCCGGCCTCGACCCCACGGGACTTGACCTCACGGGCGAGGAGGGCCAGGCGGCGCTGCGCCGCGAACTGCGCGAGCCGAAGCCAGAGCGTCTGTTCCATGTCGCCGACGCCTTCCGCGCCGGGATGACGGTGGAGGAGGTGTACGGCCTGTCGTGGATCGATCCGTGGTTCCTCGACCAGATCGAAGACATCGTCGCCGCCGAGCGCGAGGTCGCCGCCGGCGGCGTGGATGCGCTCGACGCCGCGCGCCTGCGTGCGCTCAAGCGCATGGGCTTCTCGGATGCCCGTCTGGCGCAGCTGGTCGGCGTCGAGGAGAAGGCCGTGCGCGCGCTCCGTCGCGCCTTCGGCATCCGGCCGGTGTACAAGCGAGTGGATTCCTGTGCCGCCGAGTTCGCCACCACCACCGCCTACCTGTATTCGACCTACGAGGAAGAGTGCGAGGCCGAGCCCACCGGGCGCGACAAGATCATGGTGCTCGGCGGTGGGCCGAACCGCATCGGCCAGGGCATCGAGTTCGACTACTGCTGCGTGCATGCCGCGCTCGCCCTGCGCGAGGACGGCTACGAGACCATCATGGTCAACTGCAATCCGGAGACGGTCTCCACCGACTACGACACCTCGGACCGCCTGTACTTCGAGCCGGTGACCCTGGAGGACGTGCTGGAGATCGTCGAACTCGAACGGCCGAAGGGCGTGATCGTGCATTACGGCGGTCAGACGCCGCTGAAGCTGGCGCGCGCGCTCGAGGCGAACGGCGTGCCGATCATCGGCACCTCGCCGGACTCGATCGACCTGGCCGAGGATCGCGAGCGCTTCCAGAAGCTGGTCGACCGGCTGGGCCTGAAGCAGCCGCCCAACCGCACCGCGCGGAGCGCGGAGGAAGCGCTGGTGCTGGCGCGCGAGATCGGCTACCCGCTCGTGGTGCGCCCGAGCTACGTGCTCGGCGGCCGCGCCATGGAAGTGGTGCACGCGGATGCCGACCTCGAACGCTACATGCGCGAGGCGGTGAAGGTGTCCAACGATTCGCCGGTGCTGCTCGACCGCTTCCTGGACAACGCGGTTGAGGTCGACATCGACGTCATCGCCGACGCCGACGGCCAGGTGCTGATCGGCGGGGTGATGGAGCACATCGAGGAGGCCGGCGTGCACTCGGGCGATTCGTCGTGCTCGCTGCCGCCCTATTCGCTGTCGGCCGGGACCCAGGCGAGGCTGCGCGAGCAGGTCGTGGCGATGGCCCGTGCGCTGCAGGTCGTCGGCCTGATGAACACCCAGTTCGCGGTGCAGCAGGACGACGAGGGCGAAGAGAGCATCTTCCTGCTCGAGGTCAACCCGCGCGCGTCGCGCACCGTGCCCCTTCGTCTCCAAGGCCACCGGTGTGCCGCTGGCGAAGATCGCCGCGCGCTGCATGGCCGGGAGGACGCTGGCGGAGCAGGGCGCGACGCGGGAGGTGGTGCCCGGCTACTACTCGGTGAAGGAGGCGATCTTCCCCTTCGCCAAGTTCCAGGGCGTCGACCCGATCCTGGGTCCGGAGATGCGTTCCACCGGCGAGGTCATGGGTGTGGGCCGGGACTTCGGCGCCGCGTTCGCACGCGCCCAGGAGGCGGCCGGCATCAAGGCGCCCAGGGCGGGCAAGGCCTTCGTCTCGGTGCGCGACCCGGACAAGAAGCGCGTGCCGCCGGTGGCGCGGGAACTCCTGGCGCGCGGCTTCACGCTGATCGCGACCGCGGGCACCGCGGCCCGGCTGCGCGAGCACGGCTTCGACTGCGAGCAGGTCAACAAGGTCGCGGAGGGCCGCCCGCACATCGTCGACCTGATCAAGAACGGCGACATCGCCTACATCGTCAACACCACCGAAGGGCGCCAGGCGATCGCGGATTCGTTCTCGATCCGCCGCGAGGCGCTGCAGCAGCGGGTGACCTATTCGACCACCATTGCCGGTGCGAAGGCCCTGCTGCATTCTCTTGAATATCGCGGCACCGGCCCGGTGTGGGCGCTGCACGAACTGCACGAGGAGCTTGAAAGGACATGAGACCACCGATCACGGCACAGGGGAGCGCAGCGCCTGCGCGCGGAGCTGGAGGAGCTGAAGAGCGTCCAGCGCCCTGCCGTCATCAACGCGATCGCCGAGGGCGCGCGCACGGCGACCTGAAGGAGAACGCCGAGTACCACGCCGCGCGCGAGCAGCAGGGCTTCATCGAGGGCCGCATCAAGCAGCTCGAGGGCGAGCTGTCCCATGCACAGGTGATCGACGTGACGTCGCTCAACGTCGGCGACAAGGTGGTGTTCGGCGCCACCGTGCAGCTGGCCGACGAGGAGACGGGCGAGGAGAAGCGCTACCAGATCGTCGGCGACCTCGAGGCCGACATCAGGCAGGGCCTGATCGCGATCTCTTCGCCGGTGGCGCGGGCGCTGATCGGCAGGCACGCCGGCGACGTCGTGACCATCGAGGCGCCCGGCGGCACCAGCGAGTACGAGATCGTCGAGGTCAGCTACGGCTGATCCGGCGATGCCGGTCTCCGACACCATCACCCTGCTGCTCCCGGCCGCCGCGCGGCTCGGGCGGCAGCGCCTGTCCGCCGCCGGCGCGCGCCGCTCGGCCGCGGCGACCGCCTGGACGATGGCGCGCCGGGAAGGCGGGCGCAGCTGCTGCGGCACTTCCCGCTGAGCGGCGAGGGCTGGCCGATCGCGGCCCTGTCGCGCCAGGCCGATGTCGGCGATGCCGCCGGCTCCGCCTGGCTGCGCGCCGATCCCGTATGGCTGCGGCCCGACATCAACGGCGTCCGGCTGATGGCGCATGGAATGGCCCTGGGCCTGACCCGGGAGGAATGCGACGAACTGTTGCCGGCCTTGCGCCCGTTGTTCGGGGACGCGGGCTTCGCGCTCGACGCGCCCCATCCCGAACGCTGGTACCTGCGGCTGCCGAAGGACGCGAAGGTGCCGGAGTTCTCCGATCCCGGTGATGCGCTGGGCGAGGATCTCTTCGACCACCTGGAGACCGGCCCCGAGTCCCGGCGCTGGCGCAGCCTGGCCAGCGAAGCCCAGGTGACGCTGCACAACCATCCGCTCAATGCACGCCGCGCGGCGCGCGGGCAGGCGCCGGTCAACGCGCTGTGGTTCTGGGGCGGCGGGCGGCTGCCCGCGGCGATGCCGGCGGTCGGCGCGACCGGCTTCAGCGACGACGACACCGCGCGTGCGCTCGCGGCCGCCGGTGGCCGCGGCGCTCCGCTGCCCGAACGCTTCGCCGGCGCCCCCGGCGTGTATGACCTCGAGGGCACCCGAGACCTGCAGTGGATCGAGCGCGACTGGCTGGCGCCGGCCCTGGTCGCGCTGCGCGCCGGTCGCGTCGCCGCCCTGCGGCTGGACGGCGGCGAAGGCTGGCGGCTCGAACTGCGGCGCTGGCACCGGCTGCGCGCCTGGCGCGGCGCAGCGGCCTGGCCGGGGCAGTGACGCCGGTCCGCAGGATCCGGCGCCGGCCGCTGCCCGAGGCGCCGGCGAACGCCGCCGCCTGGCCGCCCGAGGTCCCGCCGCTCCTGCGCCGCGTGTACGCCGCGCGCGGTGCCATCGACATCGCCTCGGCGCGTCCGCGCCTGGCCGCGCTGCTGCCGCCCGACGGACTGCTCGACCTCGATCGCGCCACCGCCCTGCTGGATTCGGCGATCACGGAGGGGCGTCGAATCCTGGTGGTCGGCGACTTCGACGCCGATGGCGCCACCGCCTGCGCCGTGGCGGTGCGCGGCCTGCGCATGCTCGGCGCGCGCGAGGTGCTGCACGCGGTGCCCAACCGCATGGCCCACGGCTACGGCCTGTCGCCGTCGCTGGTGGAGGAGCTGGCGCCGCTGCGCCCGGACCTGCTGGTCACCGTGGACCACGGCATCGCCTGCCACGCAGGCATCGACGCCGCGAAAGCCCTGGGCTGGAAGGTGCTCGTGACCGACCACCACCTGCCGGGCGAGCGGCTGCCCGCGGCGGATGCGATCGTCAATCCCAACCGTCCGGGCGATGGCTTCGGATCCAGGTCGCTGGCCGGGGTCGGCGTGATGTTCTACGTGCTGCTGGCGCTGCGCGCGCGCCTGCGCGCCGGAGGGCGCGTCGAGGGCAAGGGCCCGGACCTGGCGCAACTGCTCGACCTGGTCGCAGTCGGCACCGTCGCCGACCTCGTGCCGCTGGAGGCCAACAACCGGGCGCTGGTGGCGGCCGGCCTGCGCCGCCTGCGTGCCGGGCGCGGCTGTCCGGGGCTGGCGGCGCTGGTCGAGGTCTCCGGGCGCGAAGCGGCCCGACTGGATGCCGGCGACATCGGCTATGCGATCGGCCCGCGCCTGAACGCCGCCGGCCGCCTCGAGGACATGTCGCTGGGCATCGAATGCCTGCTGTGCGACGACCCGGTGCGGGCGCGGGAGTTGGCACAGCGTCTGGACGCCATCAATCGCGAGCGCAGGGCCGTGCAGCAAGCGATGCTGGATGAGGCCGAGCGGCGCTCTCGGTGCGGGCGCTGGACGCGCTCCTGCAGGGGCACGGCGCCGCGGCCGCCGTCTGTGCCCACGACGCCGGCTGGCATCCCGGCGTGGTCGGCCTGGTCGCCTCGAAGCTGAAGGAGCGGCTGCATCGGCCGGTGGTCGCGTTCGCGCCTGCCGGGCCGGGCGCCGACATGCTGCGCGGATCGGCGCGATCGATCCCGGGCTTCCACATCCGCGATGCGCTCGCCGCGGTCGACGCCCGCCATCCCGGCCTGATCGAGCGATTCGGAGGCCATGCCATGGCCGCGGGGCTCAGCCTCGACGCGGGACACCTGCAGGCGTTCGAGGCGGCGTTCCAGGCCCATGCCGGAGCCATGCTCGACGCCGCCACCCTGGAGGCGACCCTCGACAGCGACGGCGAGCTGGCGCCGCACGAGTTCGACCGTGCGCACGCCGAGGCCCTGCGCGAGGGCGGCCCCTGGGGGCAGGGCTTCCCGGAGCCGCTGTTCGACGGCGAATTCGAGGTGCTGGACTGGCGGGTGGTCGGCGAACGTCACCTCCGCCTGAGCCTCCGCCGCGAGGGCGTCCGCGCGCCGCTGGTGGCAATCCATTTCGGCGGCTGGAGCGGCGAGGCGCCGCCGGCGCGGCTGCACCTCGCCTACCGGCTGACGGCCGACGACTACCGCGGCGGCGACGCCATCCAGCTCATCGTGGAGCACCGTGCGCCGGCCGGGTCGTTGCCGCCGCCGTCGCCGGCGCAGGCATCGCCGCCTTCAGGCCGAACAGCGGTCGCAGCAGCCGGACCCTGCGGATGAGTTCGTAGCCGGCGAAGGAGAGTGCGAAGGTGGCCAGCACCAGCAGCGGTCCCTCGAGCAGGGGGTGAGCTCCAGCGGCAGCAGCAGCCGCGAGATCACGATGATCAGGGTCTGGTGGAGGATGTAGACCGGGAACACGGCCTGCGTCAGGTAGCGCAGCACGGGGCCGTCGCCGGGGGCCAAGCGGCGTGCGAATCCGAGGACGGCGAGGATCGCGCACCACTGGTCCAGCCCCCATGTCGCGCGCATCGCCAGGCGCAGCCACTGCGGGGGGGGCGGCGTCGGCGAACAGGCCGAAGTAGACCGCGAGCCCCAGCCAGCTCCCCAGCCACAGCGCCAGCGCCGGCCAGCGCAGGCCTTCGATCGCGTTCCAGACGCCCTCGGCGCGCGCGACCAGGAAGCCGAGCAGGAACACCGGGAAATACTGGGCGTGGTTGTAGACGTCGTCGACCAGGGCGTGCGTGGAGGGGAACCTGCCCACCAGCGCCAGTCTCGCCAGCGCCAGGAACAGCACCGGCCAGGCCAGCACGCCGATCCCGGCGAGGAGCCGCGACAGGCGCTCGCCGGCGCCCTCCAGCCAGCGGGGCGCAAGCCGGACGAGCCCGTACAGCACCACCGTATAGACCCACAGGTAGGCCACGAACCACAGGTGGTTCCAGGTCGGCGTGGTGATGCATTCACTTCCGTCACAGACCTCGCCGGTCAGGTAGTCGCCGTAGAACTGCCCGTAACCGTCCGCGAAGCCGGCCTTTTCGACGATCTCGTAATAGGTCTGCGGCGGCACGACCAGGAACATGCCCACCGCCAGCGGCAGCAGCAGCCGCCACGAGCGCTGGCGCAGGAAGCCCGGCGCGTTCTTGCCGAGCAGATGGGCCGTGGCCACGCCGGACACCAGGAACAGCAGCGACAGGCGCCAGGGCGCGCTGAGCAGCATGAGGGGCTCGAGCGCCGGGCCCGCGTCGGGACTCTTCACGTGCCAGTCCCAGCTCACGTAATACATGCCGACGTGGTACAGCACGAGCAGTCCGAAGGCGCAGACGCGGACCCAGTCCAGATCGTGGCGACGTTGCATGGAGGGGATTCTCCAAGGGTGGGACTCCAGCCTGTCGCCGCGCCCGGGATCCGTGCCAGCGCCGGATGTCCGGAGGCGGACCCCGGGGACGAACCGCGGGTCCCGGGGGACGAATGGGACCGATTGCAGGGGCGGCTGGCGCCGTAGAATGCGCGTCCATGCCTGATCGCCCCGCCGCCGACGCGTATTCCCGCTTCCAGCCCTGGCGGCGCGCGTTCGAGACCGGTTTCTGGCTGGCGGCGACGCTGGTCAACGCGGTCGGCAACAGCGTCACGGTGCTCGTGGACCACCGCCGCGGCGGCCTGGAGTATGCGGCGTGGGAACCGGTCGTCTGGGAGTGGTCCAGCGGGCTGGCATGGCTGGCCCTGGTGCCGGCGATCGTCTGGTTCACGCGCAGGTTCCCGCTCCACTGGGACACCTGGTGGCGACAGCTTCCCTGGCACCTGCTCGCGAGCGTAGTGGTGTCGCTGCTCCACGTCCTCGGCATGGTGGCGATGCGGACGGCAGCCTACCGGCTGCAGGGAACCGGCTACGACTTCGGTCCCTGGCTGCCGGGCCTGGCCTACGAATACCTCAAGGATGCGCGCTCCTACCTGGTCATGGTCGGCATGATCGAGCTCTACCGGCTGGTGCTGCGCCGGATGCAGGGCGAGGCGCGCCTGCTCGATGCCCCCGACGCCGGGCCACCGGTCGAGCCGCTGGAGCGGCCCGAGCGCTTCCTGGTGCGCAAGCTCGGGCGCGAGTTCCTCGTGGCTGCGAAGGACATCGAATGGGCGCAGGCCTCGGGCAACTACGTGAACCTGCGCGTGGCCGGCCGCGACTATCCCTTGCGCAGCACCATGGCCGACCTCGAGGCGCGGCTGGACCCGGCGCTGTTCGCGCGCATCCACCGCAGCTACATCGTCAACCTCGACCGGGTGGCCTCGATCGAGCCGCTGGACACCGGCGACGCCCGCATCCACCTCGCCGACGGCACGCTGCTGCCCTGCAGCCGCCGCCATCGCGAAGGGCTCCGCGACCGCATCGCGTCCGCGGCGGCCGGCTGAGCGCTGTCCCGGGACATCCGGCCGGGCGCACGGAATTGCTAGAATCCGCGTCTTCCCACGTGGATCTACCGGCAGATGATGGAGCTCAATCCTGTCCGCCAGCGCATCGCCGACCTGAAGGGCCGGCTGGATGCGCTGAGGGGGTTTCTTTGACTACGACACCAAGCGCGAGCGCCTCGAGGAAGTAGAGCGCGAGCTCGAGAACCCCGACATCTGGAACGACCCCGAGCGCGCGCAGGCGCTCGGGCGCGAGCGCTCGACGCTCGACAAGACCGTCAACGGCATCCGCGACCTGACCGACGGCCTCGTCGGAGCCGCGGAACTCCTCGACCTGGCCGAATCCGAAGGCGACGAGGAGACCGCGCTGGCGGTCGAGGTCGACGTCGGGCGCTATGCCGGCCAGGTGGAGAAGCTGGAGTTCCAGCGGATGTTCTCCGGCAGGATGGACTCGGCCAACGCCTACCTTGACATCCAGGCCGGCGCCGGCGGCACCGAGGCACAGGACTGGGCCGAAATCCTGCTGCGCATGTACCTGCGCTGGGCCGAGAGCCGAGGCTGGAAGACCGAGATCATGGAGGCCAGCGGCGGCGACGTCGCCGGCATCAAGTCGGCCACGGTGCGGGTGGAAGGCGACTTCGCCCTACGGCTGGCTGAAGACCGAGACCGGCGTGCACCGCCTGGTGCGCAAGTCGCCGTTCGACTCCGACAACCGCCGCCACACCAGCTTCACCTCGGTGTTCGTGTCGCCGGAAGTCGACGACAGCATCGACATCCAGATCAACCCGGCCGACCTGAAGACCGACGTCTACCGGTCCTCGGGCGCCGGCGGCCAGCACGTCAACAAGACCGAATCGGCGGTGCGCATCACGCACGTGCCCACCGGCATCGTGGTCGCCTGCCAGACCGGCCGCAGCCAGCACTCCAACCGCGACACCGCGATGAAGATGCTGGCGGCCAAGCTGTACGAGCTGGAGATGCAGAAGCGCAACGCCGAGCGCGACGCGGTCGAGGCCACCAAGTCCGACATCGGCTGGGGCAGCCAGATCCGCAACTACGTGCTCGACCAGAGCCGGATCAAGGACCTGCGCACGGGCATCGAGCGCTCGGACACCCAGAACGTGCTCGACGGCGACCTCGACGAGTTCATCGAGGCCAGCCTGAAGTCCGGCCTCGAGGTCGGCTCCAAGCGTGTCGACGCCGTTTGACGCGATCCGCCCCCCTTCCCATTCCAGAGAGCCCATGACCACCGCCGCCCAGCCCCAGCCGCACGCCGACGAAAACGCCCTGATCGCCGAGCGCCGCGGCAAACTGGCCGCGCTTCGCGGGCAGGGCATCGCGTTCCCGAACGATTTCCACCGTGGCGACTACGCCGGCGACCTGCAGGACGAATACGCCGACGCCGAGACCTGGACTGCCGAAGCGCTCGAGGCCACCGGCCGCCGCGTGGCCGTGGCCGGGCGGATGCTGGCCAAGCGCGTGATGGGGAAGGCGGCCTTCGCGCAGATCCAGGACGTGAGCGGCCGCCTGCAGCTGTTCCTGCAGGCCAACGGGCTGGGCGAGGCCTACGACGCCTTCAAGGGCTGGGACGTGGGCGACATCGTCGCCGCCGAGGGCGGGCTCACGCGCACGCGCACCGGCGAGCTCTCGGTCAAGGTCGACCGCCTGCGCCTCCTGACCAAGTCGCTGCGCCCGCTGCCGGACAAGTGGCACGGCCTGGCCGACGTCGAGCAGCGCTACCGCCAGCGCTACGTCGACCTGATCGTGAACCCGGAGGCGCGCGACGTGTTCGTGGTGCGCTCGAAGGTGGTCGCGGCCATGCGCCGCTGGCTGGACGCGCGCCGCTTCCTGGAAGTGGAGACGCCGATGATGCACTACATCGCCGGCGGCGCCACCGCGCGTCCGTTCACCACCCACCACAACGCGCTCGACCTCGAGCTGTACCTGCGCGTGGCGCCCGAGCTCTATCTGAAGCGCCTGGTCGTCGGCGGCTTCGAGCGCGTGTACGAGATCAACCGCAACTTCCGCAACGAGGGTGTCAGCACCCGCCACAATCCCGAATTCACGATGCTCGAGCTGTACGAGGCCTATGCGACCTACACCGACATCATGGACCTGACCGAGGCGATGATCCGGGACATCGCGCTGGAGGCCACGGGCGGAACGCACTTCCACTGGGACGGCCACGACATCGACCTCGGGCCGGCCTTCCGCCGCTGGCGGATGGACGACGCGGTGCGGGAGCTCAACCCCGGGATCAGCGCCGCCGACTGCCGCGACCGCGACGCGCTGGCCGCGCACTGCCAGCGCCTGGGCATCCGCATCCAGCCGTCCTGGGGCTGGGGCAGGCTGCTGCTGGAGATTTTCGAGGCCACGGTGGAGGAGGGGCTGGTGCAACCGACCTTCATCACGCATTACCCGGTGGAAGTCTCGCCGCTCGCACGCGAGTCCGACGTCGAGCCCGGGATCACCGACCGCTTCGAACTGTTCATCGGCGGCAGGGAGATGGCCAACGGCTTCTCCGAGCTGAACGATGCCGAGGAGCAGGCCGCGCGCTTCCGCGCCCAGGTGGCGGCCAAGGCCGGCGGCGACGTCGAGGCGATGCACTACGACGCGGACTACATCCGCGCGCTCGAGGTGGGCCTGCCGCCGACCGGCGGCCTGGGCGTCGGCATCGACCGCCTGGTGATGCTGCTGACCGGCTCGTCCTCCATCCGCGACGTGCTGCTGTTCCCGTACATGCGCCCCGAAGGCGCGGGTGCCGAGTGACACATTCGGCCCCGGGGTCTCCGACCGATCCGCGATCTGACGTATCCTCCGGCCGGGAAGGGCCGCGACCGTGGACCCTGGGGGACATGATCCGGTGAACATCGTCATCGTCGACGACCAGACCTCTGCGCGCACCATGCTGCGGCACATCCTCGAGGACATCAGTCCGGAGCTGGAGGTGCTGGACTTCAGCGATCCGCAGGAAGCGCTGCGCTGGTGCGAGGACAACCGCCCGGACCTGCTGCTGCTCGACTACCGCATGCCGGTGATGGACGGCCTGGAGTTCGCCCGCCGCTTCCGCCGCCCGCTGCTGCACCGCGACGTGCCGATCGTGCTGGTGACCGTGGTCGGCGACGAACCCATCCGCCAGGCGGCGCTCGACGCCGGCGTGATCGACTTCCTGGTCAAGCCCGTGCGCCCGCGCGAGCTGCGCGCGCGCTGCCGCAACCTGCTCCAGCTCCGGCAGCAGGCCGAGTCGGTCAAGCAGCGCGCGCTGTCGCTCGAGCAGCGCCTGCTGTCGAGCATGCACGAGGTCGAGGAGCGGGAGCGCGAGACCCTGACCCGGCTGGCACGGGCGATCGCCTACCGCGACGCCGGCACCAGCGCCAACCTCGCGCGGCTGGCCGCGGTGGCCGGCATCGTCGCCGAAGGCCTGGGCCTGGGCGAGGACGAAGTCCGCACCATCGAGCTGGCGGCGCCGCTGCACGATATCGGCAAGATCGCGATCCCGGACGCCATTCTGCTCAAGCCCGGCCCGCTGACCGCGGACGAGATCCGGATCATGCGGCGGCATCCCGAGATCGGCCATGAGCTGCTGAAGGACAGCCAGAACCGGTTCGTGCAGATGAGCGCCAGCATCGCCCTGCGCCACCAGGAACGCTACGACGGCAGCGGCTATCCGGGTGGCCTGGCGGGCGAGGCGATCCCCCTGGAAGCGCGGGTGGTCGCGGTGGCCGACGTATTCGATGCACTGCTGTCCAAGCGACCGTACAAGCGCGCCTGGAGCATCGACGAAGTCTTCGACTACATGCTCGCCCAGAGCGGACGGCTGTTCGATCCGCGCTGCATCGACGCCCTGGTACGCGGCCGTGCGCGGGTCGAGGAGGCCTGCGCGCGGCATGCCACGGCGGTGACGGACGCCGCCGCGGGCGCGGCCCTCGTCGAGGCCGGCGAGGCCTGACGCGCATGGCGGCCCTGCACTGGGCCAGGCAGCGCCTGGCGGGCCGCCCCGACACCGAGCACGGGCAGGCGCTGGTGCGCCTGGTGATGCTGGTGCTGGTGGCGATCTACCTGGAGATCGTGGTCAGCGGGCGCCCCGAAGTCGCGCAGGCGCTGCGGCTGTCGCAGCAGTTGCTGGCGCTGGAGTTCGGCGTCTGCTTCGCGATCCTCGGCTGGCTGCTGGCGCGGCCGGGCGTGTCCCACCCGCGCCGGGTGCTGGGCATGATCGCCGACTACACCCTGATGGGCGCCGGGCTCTACCTGCTGGGCGACCTGCTGGCCTGGATGTACGTGGTGATCATGTGGGTCACCGTCGGCAACGGCCTGCGCTACGGCCAACGCTGGCTGTACCTGGCGATCGGCTTCGCGGTGGTCTCGTTCGGGCTGGCGCTGGCGACGACGCCGTACTGGCAGGAGAACCTGCTGCTGGGCGGAGGCCTGCTGATCGGCCTGGCCGCGGTACCGCTCTATCTCAGCTCGCTGCTGCGCAGGCTGGTGCAGGCCACCGAGGCCGCGCAGGCGGCCAATCGTGCCAAGAGCCGCTTCCTCGCCAACATCAGCCATGAGCTCCGGACGCCGCTCAACGGCATCCTCGGCATGTCCGAGCTGCTCTCGTCGACGACGCTCAGCGCCGAACAGCGGGACAGCGCCGAGGTCATCCGCACCTCGGCACGTGCGCTGCAGGCGCTGGTGGACGAGGTGCTCGACCTCTCCAGCCTGGAAGCGGGCAAGTTCCGGCGCACCGACGCCGACTTCTCGCTGCCCGAGCTGATCCGTGGAATCCAGCTGATGCTCGAGCCGGGCGCCCAGGCCAAGGGGCTGGCCTTCGAGGCCCGCGTGGCCGACGACGTGCCCCGGCAGTTGCATGGCGACAGCAACCATCTGCGCCACGTCCTGGTGAACCTGCTGTCGAACGCGATCAAGTTCACCGATGCCGGTCGGGTCACGCTCGAGGTGGAGCGCCTGGCCCGGGACGAGGGCCAGGCCTGGCTGCGGTTCTCGGTGCGCGACACGGGCATCGGCATCCCGCTGGCGGCCCAGGCGCGGATCTTCGAGGCCTTCGAGCAGGCCGACGGCGGCCGGGCGCGCCGCTTCGGTGGCACGGGACTGGGGACGACCATCGCCAAGGCGCTGGCCGAGCAGCTCGGCGGCAGCATCGGCGTGGAGAGCCGGCCCGGCGTCGGCTCCCACTTCTGGGTGGAGCTGCCGTTCGCGGTTGCGGAGCCGACGGCGGACCCGGGCAACGTCATCGCCTTCGGCGACCCCTTCGTGCGCCACCGCGCGCGGGTGCGGCCGCTGCGCATCCTGGTGGCCGACGACCAGAGCGCCAACCTCATGGTGATGCGGCGGCTGCTGGAAAAGGCCGGCCACCGCGCCCAGGTGGTCGACGATGGCGAGGACGTGCTCGCCGCGCTCGAGGCGCAGTCGTTCGACGCGGTGATCATCGACCTGCACATGCCCGGCGGCAGCGGGCTCGAGGTCCTCAAGCAGGCGCGGTTCATGGAGGCGGGCCGAAGGCGCACCCCCTTCATCGTGCTTACCGCCGATGCCACGCCCGAGGCCCGCGCCGAGTGCGAGCGCGCAGGGGCCCATGCGTTCATGACCAAGCCGGTGGTCGTCGAGCGCCTGCTCGGGCACCTGGCCGCGATCGCCGAGGGCGCGGAGCCGGGGCAGGGCGACGCGGCGGCCCCGCCGTCCGATGTGGCGGGGCGCGGGGACGGCAGCGTGATCTCCCAGCACATCCTCGACGAGCTGCGCGAGATGGGCCTTGGCGAGGAATTCGTGCGCCGTTTCCTCGGCGAATGCGCGCGCGATGCGCGCAAGTGCCTGGCCGACCTGGAGGTCGCGGGCGCGGCGGGGCGGTGGGACGCGTTCCGCGATGCCTGCCACGCTCTCAAGGGCGCCGCGGGCAACATGGGTGCGGTCCGGCTGTCCGACGCGGCCTCCCAAGGCATGCGGATGGCCACCGACCAGCTGGTGCGGGAATGGCAGGGCATGCTGCGTCTGCTGCGGCAGCAGTTGGAGCAGGCGCTGTCCGCGCTGCGCGCCCGCGGCGACCTGGCCCGCGGCGACGCCGCCAGCGGGCCGGACAGCGCCTGAGCGCCGGAGCTCAGCGGCCGGCGGCGGTCGCGCCCGTGTCCTGCGCCTCCGGGCGCTGCAGCTGGGCCCGCACCAGTCGCTCCATCATGCGCAGCTGGCGGTCGCCCAGTTGCAGCGCGGTGTCGACCCAGATCCGGGTGACGTCCATCAGCTCCTCATGGGTGACCGGATCGACCGCGTCGCGCACCCGGTGCAGGGCGAGGCGGGCGGCCGCGATGCGCCGATTCTGGCGGATCACTTCGTTCACCGCGCGCACGCCTTCGCCGGGCTCCGCGAGCACGTCCACGATGCCCAGCTCGTGCAGGCGCTCGGCGCTGTACATCACCCCGTCGAGCATCATCGCTTCGGCGCGCCTGGGCCCGACCCGCCGCGACAGCAGCTGGAAGGCGCCCATGCCCGGGAACAGGCCGAACAGGACCTCGGGGAACCCCATCTGCACGCCCCGCTCGGCGACGATGGTCTGGCAGGCCAGGGCCAGCTCGAAGCCGCCGCCCAGCGCGTCGCCCTCGACCAGGGCCACGGTATGGGCGTCCGGGTGCAGGCGGGTGTGCAGGAGGTGGATGCTGTCGACGCACTCGCTGGCGTAGTGCAGCAGGCCGTCGCGGTCACGGTCCCGGATCAGACGCGCGAACAGGTCGAGGTCGCCGCCCAGGTTGAACACGTGGGCATCGGACGCGATCACGATATGCGACAGGGCCGGGGCGGGCCCGTCAGCCGCCGCCGCCGCCGCCGTGCCCTCGCAGGCCTCGATGGCCTCGCGCGCGAACAGTCGCAGCTCCCGGAGCAGCCGGGGGGAGAAGCACGGGCGGTAGGAGGCGTCGTGGAAGGCCTGCCTGGCGTGCATGTGGCACCAGTGCGAGGCGTTGGAGGGATCATGGGTGATGCGGATGGTGCCCAGATCGGTGGCGGTGTTGCCGTGCAGCAATTCGACGTTCATGGAGGTCCCCTGACGCGCAGGACGCCCCCGGCCGGGCCCGCCGGCGGAGTCCAGAAAAAATGATGAATGCCCGTTTGTGCGCATCTATGCGCTGTTTGCCCTTCCGGGGCAAGCAGCGACCGACGTTCCGGGTCAATCCGGAACCTGGTCAAGCCTGAAATGTGAACCAGATCACATTATTGGTGGGTCGGCGCGTCCCGCAGCTCGCGCCGGAGGATCTTGCCGACATTCGTCTTCGGCAGTTCGCTGCGGAACTCGATGTACCGGGGCTGCTTGTAGCCGGTGAGCTCGGCCCGGGCGTGGGCCTGGACCTGTTCGGCGGTCAGCGAAGGGTCCTTCTTCACGATCACCAGCTTCACCGCCTCGCCCGACTTCTCGTCAGGGACGCCGACCGCGGCCACCTCGAGTACGCCCGGCATCATCGCGATCACGTCCTCGATCTCGTTGGGGTACACATTGAAGCCGGAGACCAGGATCATGTCCTTCTTGCGGTCGACGATGTAGAAGAAGCCGCCCTCGTCCATGCGCGCCATGTCGCCGGTATGCAGCCAGCCGTCGGCGTCGATCGCCGCGGCGGTGTCCTCGGGGCGGTTCCAGTAGCCGGGCGTGACCTGGGGCCCCTTGATGCAGAGTTCGCCGACTTCGCCCACCGGCAGCATGCGCCCTTCCTCGTCCTTGACGCAGGCGTCGGTGGACGGCACCGGCAGGCCGATCGAGCCGTTGTACTCGGCCAGGTCCATCGGATTGATGCAGGCCGCGGGCGAGGTCTCGGTCAGGCCGTAGGCCTCGACCAGGGTCACGCCGGTCACCTTCTTCCAGCGCTCGGCGACCGAGCGCTGCACGGCCATTCCGCCGCCCAGCGTCAGCCGCAGCTGCGAGAAGTCCACTTCGTCGAAGCCAGGCGTGTTGAGCAGCCCGTTGAACAGCGTGTTGACGCCGGTGATGGCCGTGAAGGGCTCGCGCTTGAGCTCCTTGACGAAGCCGGGCATGTCGCGTGGATTGGTGATCAGGATGTTCTTGGCGCCGAACTTGGTGAACACCAGGCCGTTCGCCGTCAGCGCGAAGATGTGGTAGAGCGGCAGCGCCGTGACGATCACTTCTTCGCCCGGCTTGGCCTGCTTGCTGACCCAGGCCGAGGCCTGCTGCATGTTCGCCACCAGGTTGCGATGGGTGAGCATGGCCCCCTTGGCCACGCCGGTGGTGCCGCCGGTGTACTGCAGGAAGGCGATGTCCTCGCGGTCGATGTCGACCTTCGGCGCCGGATACCGCGCGCCCGCCTTGAGCGCGTCGCGGAAACGGACCGCGCCCGGGATCGCGTAGTCGGGCACCATCTTCTTCACGTGGCGGACCACGAAGTTGACGATCGCGCCCTTCGGGAAGCCGAGCATGTCGCCCAGGCCGGTGGTGATGACCGTCTCCACGCTGCTGTCCGCGAGGACCTTCTGGACCACGCTGCCGAAGTTGTCCAGCACCAGGATGGCGCGGGCGCCCGAATCCACAAGCTGGTGGCGCAGTTCGCGCGCGGTGTACATCGGGTTGGTGTTCACCACCACCAGTCCGGCGCGCAGGATGCCGAAGGTGGCGATCGGGTACTGCAGGCAGTTGGGCATCATGATCGCGACGCGATCGCCCTTCTTCAGCTTCAGCACCTCGAGCAGGTAGGCGGCGAAACGGTTGCTGAGCTGGTCGAGTTCGCCATAGGTGATCGACACGCCCATGTTGGAGAAGGCGGGCTGGTCGCGGTACTTCTCGATCGCCTCCTGCAACAGGGCGGGGATCGACGAGTACTCGTCGGCATCGATCTCGGCCGGGATTCCCTGCGGATAGTTGGCCAGCCACGGACGCTCGGTGCTGCTCATTCGTTACCCCTCGGAACGGTGCGGCGCCATGTTCCATGCCACGGCTGTCGTCCCGATTGGATCACAGGGCTCCGCCGGGCGGCAAGGCGCAGTGCAGCTATGCTGGCGGCATCGGCACGGCGGTGGAGGCGCGGATGGCGCGGGCCAGGGGAGAGGGTGGGGCGGTCGCGGGGCGGTGCCGGGTCGCGGCCGTGCTGGCGCTGTGTGCGCTGTGTGCGCTCGTTGCCGGATGCGCCCGGACGCCCCCGGAGCAGGCGCTGCGCGAGGCCATGGGCGAACTGCACGCGGCGATCGAGGCGCGCGACGCGGGCGGCGTGGCCGCGCTGCTGGCCGGGGATTTCATCGGCCCGCGCGGCCTCGACCGCGACGGCGCACGACGCCTGGCCGCGCTGCATTTCATGCGGCACGGTGATGTCGGCGTGCTTCCGGGCCCCTTGGACATCGAGTTCCAGGAGGGCCATGCGCGGGTCCGCCTCGATGCCGTGCTCTCGGCCGGCAGTGGTCGCATGCTGCCCGACAGCGCCCGCGCCTGGCAGGTCGACACCGGCTGGCGCCTGGTCGACGGCGACTGGAAGCTGGTCAGCGCCGAGTGGACGCCCATGCTGCGCTGATCCCGCGAAGCCCCGGAAGCTCCCGCAGGCGCTGCAGTTGCGATCCCCATGGGGTCGCAACTGCGGCTGCTCCCGCAGCGGGGAGGTTTACGCGTGCTGCTTCCCCGCCAGCTGCCGCAGCACGTAGTGCAGGAGCCCGCCGTTGCGGAAGTATTCGACCTCCTTGGGCGTAAGCAGCATCACCGCGACCTCGAAGCGCTTGCTGCTTCCGTCGGCCGCGGTGGCGGTGACCGTCGCCCGCTTCGCCGCGCCATCCTCCAGGCCCGTGACCGCGTAGGTCTCGGTGCCGTCCAGGCCCAGTGACGCGGCGCCCTGGCCGTCGAGGAACTGCAGCGGCAGCACGCCCATGCCGACCAGGTTGGAACGGTGGATGCGCTCGAAGCTCTCGGCGATCACCGCCTTGACGCCCAGCAGGCTGGTTCCCTTCGCCGCCCAGTCGCGCGAGGACCCGGTGCCGTATTCGGCGCCGGCGATGACCAGCAGCGGCGTGCCGTCGGCCCGGTACTTCATCGCGGCGTCGTAGATCGACATCTTCTCCGCCGGGTCGCTGCCGAAGTACAGGGTGTTGCCGCCTTCCTCGCCGCCGAAGAACCTGTTCCTGATGCGGATGTTGGCGAAGGTGCCGCGGACCATCACGTCGTCGTTGCCGCGACGCGAGCCGTAGCTGTTGAAGTCCGCCGGCTGCACGCCGCGCGACTGCAGGAAGAGCCCCGCGGGCGAGTCCTTCTTGATCGAGCCCGCCGGGGAAATGTGGTCGGTGGTGATCGAATCGCCGAACAGTCCCAGCACGCGCGCGCCATGGATGTCCTCGATGCTTCCGACCTCCATGGTCATGCCGTCGAAATAGGGCGGATTCTTGATGTAGGTCGAGGCCGCGTCCCAGGGATAGAGCTCGCTTTCCGGCGAGGCCATCGCGTTCCAGCGCGCATCGCCCTTGAACACGTCGGCATAGTTCTGCGCGAACAGCTCCGGCCCCACGGTGGCGGCGATCATGTCGCCGATCTCGCGGTTGCTCGGCCAGATGTCGCGGAGGAAGACGTCCTTGCCGTCCGGGTCCTGGCCCAGCGGCTCCTTCGTCAGGTCGATGTCGACGGTGCCGGCGATGGCGTAGGCCACCACCAGCGGCGGCGAGGCGAGATAGTTCATCTTCACCTCGGCGTGGATGCGGCCCTCGAAGTTGCGGTTGCCAGACAGCACCGAGGCCACCGCCAGGTCGTTTTCGGCGATGCCCTTCGACACCGCGTCGGGCAGCGGGCCGGAGTTGCCGATGCAGGTGGTGCAGCCGTAGCCGACCACGTAGAAGCCGAGCTTCTCGAGGTCGTCCATCACGCCGGCCTTCTTCAGGTAATCGGTGACCACCAGCGAACCCGGGCCGAGCGAGGTCTTGACCCAGGGCGCCGCCTTCAGGCCCTTCGCCACCGCGTTGCGCGCCAGCAGGCCGGCGCCGAGCATCACCGCGGGGTTGGAGGTGTTGGTGCAGGAGGTGATCGCGGCGATCACCACCGAGCCGTCGCGCAGCTCGTGGTTGCAGTTGTCGATGCAGATCGTCGACACCGGCTTCGCCGCGAGGTGCTCGGCCTGCGGCTGGCCGCCGCCCTCCTTCTCGAAGCGGTTGATCTGCCAGTCGTGCGATTTCCCGCGCTGCGCGGTCATCGGCCCGACGTTGTCGTTGAAGTTCTTCTTCATGTCCGCGAGCAGGACGCGGTCCTGCGGCCGCTTCGGGCCGGCGAGCGAAGGCTGCACCGTCCCCATGTCGAGTTCGACCACGGACGAGTAATCGGCCTCGGGCTGGCCCGGCTCGTGCCACAGGCCCTGCGCGCGGGCATACGCTTCGACCAGCGCGATCTGCTCCTCGCTGCGTCCGGACAGGCGCAGGTAACGCAGGGCCTCGGAGTCGATCGGGAAGATGCCGCAGGTGGCGCCGTATTCGGGCGACATGTTGCCGATGGTGGCGCGGTCGGCCAGCGGCAGGTGCTCCAGGCCGTCGCCGAAGAACTCGACGAACTTCCCGACCACGCCGTGGGCGCGCAGCATCTGGGTGACGGTGAGCACCAGATCGGTGGCGGTGGCGCCCTCGGGCAGCCGGCCGGTGAGCTTGAAGCCGACCACCTGCGGGATCAGCATCGACGACGGCTGGCCCAGCATCGCGGCCTCGGCCTCGATGCCGCCCACGCCCCAGCCGAGCACGCCGATGCCGTTGATCATGGTGGTGTGGCTGTCGGTCCCGAAGACCGTGTCCGGGAAGGCCCAGGGCTCGCCATCGATCTCGCGCTCCATGACCACGCGGGCCAGGTGCTCCAGGTTCACCTGGTGCACGATGCCGGTGTTGGGCGGCACCACCTTGAAGTTCCGGAACGCGTTCTGGCCCCAGCGCAGGAAGCCGTAGCGCTCCCTGTTGCGTTCGAATTCGATCCTGCCGTTGAGGTCCAGCGCGTCGGGGCGGCCGAAGACGTCCACCTGCACCGAGTGGTCGATCACCAGCTCGGACGGGATCTGCGGGTTGATCTGCTGCGGACGGCCGCCGAGCCGCGCGACCGCGTCCCGCATCGCCGCCAGGTCGACCACGCAGGGCACGCCGGTGAAGTCCTGCAGCACCACCCGGGCCGGCATGAACGCGATCTCGGTGTCGGGCTCGGCCTTCGCGTCCCAGCGCGCCACGGCCTCGATGTGCGCTGGCAGCACGCTCACGCCGTCCTCGTGGCGGAGCAGGTTCTCCAGCAGGATCTTCATGGAATAGGGCAGGCGGGCGAGTTCGAACCGCTGGCCGAGCTTCGCGAGGCTGGCGTAGGTGTAGGACCTGCCGTTGACCTCGAGGCGGTCACGGGTGGAGAAGGAATCGGCCATGGCGGGGCTCCTTGTGGGATGCGAGGCGTGCGGGCGCCCTTCAGCATACGGAGGGGCGTGTTAAGCAACGCATCCAGTATGCGGTCTGGGGTATGCATTGCAAGGTATGTATAATGGGCGCATACCGTTCCACGCCGCCCCGCGGGGCAGGAGCCGTCCCATGGAAGCCACCGTCGCCGAACGCGGCCAGATCACCCTGCCCAAGGCGGTGCGTGACGCCCTGGGCCTGACCAAGGGCACCCTGCTCAAGGTCGAGCTGGAAGGCGGCCGGATCATCCTGCGCAAGGATGTCAGCAAGGCCCTGCGCGAGGTGCGCGGCCGCTACAGGCTGGTCGATGGCATGACCCGCACCGACGAGGCCATGCGCGCCATCCGGGGCCGCGCGCCCGGGGATCCGGTCGATGGATGAGGCGGGTCGCTGCCGGAGGCCGCGGCGATGATCGCGCTGGACTCTTCCGTCCTCATCGACATCCTGATCGGCGACGACGCGTTCGCCGCATCGTCCGAGGCCTGCGTGGGCGAAGCGCTGGTGCACGACGACGTGGTCGTCTGCGAGGCGGTGGTCGCCGAGGTCCAGGCCATGCTCGACACCTCCGTCAGCCTGATGGACGTGCTGGCGCCGCTGGGTATCCGCTACCTGCCGCTGGGCGAGGCGGCCGCGATGCGGGCCGGGCACATGAACCGGCGTTTCCGCACCCGCGGCGGCCGCCGCGAGCGGGTCGTCGCGGACTTCCTGGTCGGTGCCCATGCGCTGCTCCAGTGCAACGCGCTGATCACCCGCGACGACGCCTTCTTCCGCGACTACTTCAAGGGACTGAAGCTGATCGTGCCCACCACCGGAAAGCACCGCTGACGCTCCGGGCCACGCCGGCACGCGGGCGACACGAACACCCGAACCATCCATCAGACACCCCGTCAGAACCCTCCGGAGTCCCCGCGACATGTTGCAAGCCTATCGCCACCACGTGGCCGAGCGCGCCGCGCTCGGCATCCCGCCGCTGCCGCTGACCGCGCAGCAGACCGCCGACGTCATCGAACTGCTGAAGGCCCCGCCGGCCGGCGAGGAGCAGTTCCTGCTCGAGCTGCTGACCCATCGCGTGCCCGCGGGCGTGGACGACGCCGCCAAGGTCAAGGCGTCGTACCTGGCCGCGATCGCCTTCGGCAGCGAGAAGAACGCGCTGATCGGCCGCGAGCGCGCCACCGGGCTGCTGGGCACCATGCTGGGCGGCTACAACGTCGCGCCGCTGGTCCGGCTGCTGGACGACGCCGACCTCGGCGCGATCGCCGCCGAGGGTCTCAAGCACACCCTGCTGGTGTTCGACGCCTTCCACGACATCGAGGAAAAGGCCAGGTCCGGCAACGCCAACGCGAGGGCCGTGCTGCAGAGCTGGGCCGATGCGGAATGGTTCACCTCGAAGCCGGAAGTGCCGGAGTCGATGACCATCACCGTGTTCAAGGTGCCGGGCGAGACCAATACCGACGACCTGTCGCCGGCGCCCGACGCCACCACGCGCCCGGACATCCCGATGCACGCGCTGGCGATGCTCAAGAACAGGCGCGCCGACGCACCCTTCGTGCCCGAGGAGGACGGCAGGCGCGGGCCGATCCAGGAGATCCTGTCGCTGAAGGACAAGGGCCACCTGGTCGCCTACGTGGGTGACGTGGTCGGCACGGGCTCCTCGCGCAAGTCGGCCACCAACAGCGTGCTGTGGTGGACCGGCGCGGATATCCCCTTCATTCCGAACAAGCGTTTCGGCGGCGTGTGCCTGGGCGGCAAGATCGCGCCGATCTTCTACAACACGATGGAGGACGCCGGCGCGCTGCCGATCGAACTCGACGTGTCGAAGATGGGCCACGGCGACGTGGTCGAGCTGCGGCCGTACGAGGGCAGGGCGCTGAAGGACGGCGAGGTGATCGCCGAATTCCAGGTCAAGTCCGAGGTGCTGTTCGACGAAGTGCGCGCCGGCGGCCGCATCCCGCTGATCATCGGCCGCGGCCTGACCGCCAGGGCGCGCGAATCGCTGGGCCTGCCGGCCACTGGCCTGTTCCGCCAGCCGGCGGCGCCCGCCGACACCGGCAAGGGCTACACCCTGGCGCAGAAGATGGTCGGCCGCGCCTGTGGCCTTCCGGAAGGGAAGGGCGTGCGTCCGGGCACCTACTGCGAGCCGAAGATGACCACCGTGGGCTCGCAGGACACCACCGGCCCCATGACCCGCGACGAGCTGAAGGACCTGGCCTGCCTGGGCTTCAGCGCGGACCTGGTGATGCAGTCCTTCTGCCATACCGCCGCCTATCCGAAGCCGGTGGACGTGAAGACCCACCACACCCTGCCGGAGTTCATCTCCACCCGCGGCGGCGTCTCGCTGCGCCCCGGCGACGGCATCATCCACAGCTGGCTCAACCGCATGCTGCTGCCCGACACCGTCGGCACCGGCGGCGACAGCCACACCCGCTTCCCGATCGGCATTTCGTTCCCGGCGGGCTCCGGCCTGGTGGCCTTCGCCGCCGCCACCGGCGTCATGCCGCTGGACATGCCGGAATCGGTGCTGGTCCGCTTCAAGGGCACGCTGCAGCCCGGCGTGACCCTGCGCGACCTGGTGCACGCGATTCCGCTGTATGCCATCAGGCAGGGCCTGCTGACGGTCGCCAAGCAGGGCAAGAAGAACATCTTCTCGGGCCGCATCCTCGAGATCGAGGGCCTGCCGGACCTGAAGATCGAGCAGGCCTTCGAGCTGGCCGACGCCTCGGCCGAGCGCTCCGCCGCCGGCTGCACCGTGCGCCTGGACAAGGCCCCGATCATCGAATACCTCACCAGCAACATCGTGCTGCTGAAGTGGATGATCGCCGAAGGCTACGCCGACGCCCGCACCCTGCAGCGCCGCATCGCGAAGATGGAGCAGTGGCTGGAAGACCCGCAGCTGCTGGAGCCCGACGCCGACGCCGAGTACGCCGCGGTGATCGAGATCGACCTGGACGAGGTCGTCGAGCCGATCGTCTGCTGCCCGAACGATCCGGACGACGCGAAGACGCTGTCGGACGTTGCCGGCGACAGGATCGACGAGGTGTTCATCGGCTCCTGCATGACCAACATCGGCCACTTCCGCGCGGCGGCGAAGCTGCTGGAAGGCAAGCGCGACATCCCCACGCGCCTCTGGGTCGCCCCGCCGACCAGGATGGACGCCGCCGAACTGACCAAGGAAGGCCACTACGGCACCTTCGGCACCGCCGGCGCGCGCATGGAGATGCCGGGCTGCTCGCTGTGCATGGGCAACCAGGCGCAGATCCGCGAGGGCGCCACCGCGATGTCGACCTCGACCCGCAACTTCCCCAACCGCCTGGGTCGCAATACCAATGTCTACCTGGGCTCGGCGGAGCTGGCGGCGATCTGCTCGCGTCTGGGCCGGATCCCGACCCGCGAGGAGTACATGGCGGACATCGGCGTCATCAACGACAAGGGCGCGGAAATCTACCGGTACATGAACTTCGACCGGATCGAGGAGTACCGCGAGGTGACGGACGCGGCGCCCGCGGCCTGAGCCCCGGCTGCCGCGCGCTGGAACGGAGAACGCCCGGCATCGCCGGGCGTTCCTCATCGGACCGCACGTGCAGCGACCGCATGGGCCGTCAGCCGACCTTCTGCTTCGGAATGAAGATCGTCACCGAGACCAGGGCCGCGATCGCCATCAGCGCATTGAACGCGAGGCCCACCATGCCGGCCTCGCGCACCGCCACATTGTCCTGGCGGCCGGAGAACTCGATCACCGTGCCGACGATGTCCAGGCCCGTCTGCGACAGCGCCGTGAAGATGGCGGCGGAAGCGGCGACGCCGAACGCCGCGCCCAGCGAAGACGCCATCTTGTAGATGCCCGAGCCCGCACCGGCCTGGTCGCCCGGCAGGTTGGTCAGGGCGGCATCGGTCGACGGCGTGGCATAGAACGCCAGGCCGAGGCCGAACAGCGAGTACGCCACCACGGCCAGGATCGTGTACTGCCACTGCATGGTGTGCGTCGCCATGAGCAGCAGGATCGAGGCCAGCACGACCAGGCAGCCCCACAGCATCGGCTTGCGTGGACCGAAGCGCTGCAACAGCTTCTCGCCGACACGGATGAAGGCGATGATGAAGACCGCGTAGCCGATGGTGAGGTAACCGGCGGTGGCCGCCGACATGCCGGCCGCACCCTGCAGCACCCACAGCGAGACGGTCAGCGCGCCGGCGGTGCCGTTGATCAGGAAGTTGGAGATGGTGGCGCCGGTGAAGACCGTGTTCCGGAACAGTTTGAAGTCCACCAGCGGGTAGGGTGCCTTGAGTTCGGCATTGACGAAGATGCCGAAGGCCACCAGGAACACCGCGAACAGCGCCCAGGTGGCCAGGTTCGCCCAGCCGATGCTGGAACCCTGAGTGACCACGATCAGCAGCGCCGCCAGGCCCACCGCCATCGAGACGATGCCCGTCCAGTCGGTCTTGCCCGGTCGCCCGGCCAGCGGCGCCGACTCCGGGATCTGCCGCATCAGCAGGATCGAGGCCACCGACACCAGCGCGCAGATGACGAAGATCGAGCGCCACCCCAGCACCGTGGACGCCATGAAGCCGCCGAAAATGGCGGTCAGGCCCGAGCCGCCCCAGGAGCCGATGGACCACATCGACACCGCACGTTGGCGGTCGGCGCCGTCCCAGTAGACCTTCAGCAGCGCCATGGTGCAGGGCATGATCGCGCCCGCCGCCAGACCCTGCAGGATCCGGCCGAGAAGGATCATCGGCGTGGCGGCCGCATCGGCCGCGAAGGCGATCAGCAGCGAGCCCGCGATGTTGAGCAGGTTGCCGAAGAAGACGACCCGGACCCGGCCGTGGCGGTCGCCCAGGCCGCCGAGCACCACGATGAACATGCCCGAGAACAGCGCCGACAGCGAGATGGCGATGTTCATGACCGGCATCGGCATGCCGACGTCCTCGGCCATCAGCGGGCCGATGTTCATCGTGGTCTGCGCGAACAGCCAGAAGGTGACGACGGCCAGGACGATGCCCAGCAGCGCGGAGTCGTTGCCCTTGAAGCCGGTGGTGCCGGCCGCGGAACCGGTCATGGTGGCCATCACTTGTCCTTGAGGAGCCAGGGGGACGCGGCGACGACGATCGCCTCGGTGCCGCGATCGAGCGTCGGGTGGATGTCGGGTGCGAAGAAGGGCGAGTGGTTGCCGGGCGCGTTCTTCCAGTCGGCGAAGCCGCCCAGCCCCCAGTAGGTGTAGGGGCAGCCGAAGGCGTCGGGGATGATGGAGAAGTCCTCCGAGGCCGGCACCGGCGCCATGTCCACCGAGTCCTCGCCGAAGTACGCATCGAAGGCCGCGCGCACGCGCGCGGTCGGCTCCGCGTGGTTCGAGGTCAGCGGGTACTGGTCGTAGTAGCGGAATTCCGGCGGCTTCGGCGAACGCGCTGCCTCGCATTCGGCGCGGACGATGCGTTCGATGGCCTCGTGCAGGTGCTTCTCCACGTCCTTGTCGAAGGCGCGGGTATTGAGCTGCAGCACCGCGGAATCTGGAATGATGTTGGACTTGGTGCCGGAGTGGAAGCTGCCGACGGTGACCACGGCGGTCTCCCTGGGCGCGACCTCGCGCGCGACGATGGTCTGCAGCCGGGTGACGATCGCCGCGCCGAGTACGATCGGGTCGACGCCGAGGTTCGGCATCGAGCCGTGCGAACCCTTTCCGTGGAGCGTGATCTCGATCGAGGCCGCGGCCGAGAACAGCGGGCCGCTGCGGATGCCGACGGTCCCGCCGGGCAGCGTGCCGAGCACGTGCTGGCCGAGGTAGACGTCGGGCTTCGGCAGCATCCGGACGATGCCGGCGTCGACCATGGCGCGCGCGCCGGAGGCGTTCTCCTCTCCGGGCTGGAAGACGGCGACGAAGGTGCCGGACCAGTCGTCACGGTGCGCGTGCAATGCCTGGACCGCGCCGAGCAGGAAGACGACATGCATGTCGTGGCCGCAGGTATGGGCGACCGGGGTCTCCCTGCCGGTGGCCTCGTCGACCTGGGTGGCTCCTTCGGCGGCGTAGTCCTTGCCCGAGCGCTCGGCCATGGGCAGGGCGTCGGTGTCGCCGCGCATCGCGACCACGGGGCCATCGCCGTTCCGGAGGAGTGCCGCGATCCCGGTCCTGCCGATGCGGATCACCTCTTCGATGCCGCAGGCCGCGAGCTCCTGCTCGATCCTTTCGGCCGTGGCGAACTCCTGCAGCGACAGCTCGGGATGGCGGTGGAAGTGCTTGTAGAGCGCTTCCCTGGCGTCCCGGGTGGACGCGAGGCCGGACAGGATGCGCTGGATCGAAGGGTTGCGCGAGGACATGGTGCCTCCGGGGGATCGCAACGGTCGCTGCGAGCCTACGCCCAACCGCGGCCGTCCGCACCAGGTCGGGCGTTCCGCCCGTCAGGACAGGGCGAGCACCCTGGCCGCGACCTCATGCAGCGGCACCACCTCGTCGGCGGCGTCCAGGCGCACCGCAGCGCCCGGCATGCCCCAGACCACGCTGCTGGCCTCGTCCTGCACCAGGGTCGCCGCCCCGGCGTCACGCATCGCCCGCAGCCCGCGCGCGCCGTCGCTGCCCATGCCGGTGAGCAGGACGCCGATGGCATCGGCGCCGGCGTGGCGGGCGACGGCGTCGAACAGCACGTCGACCGAAGGACGGTGCCGGTTGACCGGTCCGGCGTCGATCACCGCGCAGCGCCAGCCCTCGCGATGCCGGACCACGCCGAGGTGGCGCTCGGGAGGCGGCAGGTAGGCGTGGCCCGGCAGCACCGGCGCGCCGTCCACGGCCTCCAGGACGCGGAGCGCACTGTGGCGGTCCAGGCGTTCGATGAAGGGGCGGCTGAAGGTGGCGGGGATGTGCTGGGTGATCACGATCGGCGGCGCGTCCGCCGGCATCGCGCCCAGCACCTGGCGGATCGCCTCGGTGCCGCCGGCGGAGGCACCGATGGCGACCAGGCGCGAGGACGGCGAGCGGCCCCGGGGTGCGACCGCGGGTGCGAAGCCCGCGGCGGCTGACCCGCTCGGCGCCGGCTGGAAGACGGCTGCCGGCCGCGCCTGCACCCGGGCCCGCGCCGCCTGCCGGACCCGGGCCGCAAGCTCGGTCGCGGACCGCTCGAATTCCTCCATCGCCGTCGCCTTCGGCTTGGCGATCACGTCCACGGCGCCCAGCGAAAGGGCCTGCAGCGTGGCCGTCGCGCCGCGCTCGGTCAGCGAGGACACCATCACCACCGGCAGCGGATCCTCGCGCATCAGCTGCTCCAGGAACTCGAGCCCGCTCATCCGCGGCATCTCGATGTCCAAGGTCAGCACGTCGGGTCGAAGACGCTGGATCTTGTGGCGCGCGATCAGGGGATCGGCCGCCGTGCCCACCACCCGGATTCCGGGATCCCGCGCCAGCATGCTCGACAGCAGCTGGCGGATCACCGCGGAGTCGTCCACCACCAGCACGCGGACCGGTGCGTCGCTCACTCGAACAGCTCCACGCCGCCGCTGGCGGGCTTGGCCGACAGGCGCGCCCGCACCGCGGTTTCGGCGGCCGCGACCTCGGCTTCGTGGGCGTGCGGAAGACGCTGCACCACCACCCGCCCGGTGTCGGGAAAGAACCATATCTTGCGCGGATGGATGCCACCCAGGTCCGAGGCCAGCACCGGGATGCGCTCGGCATCGAGGTAGGTCCCGATGAACTCGGCGTTGCGGCTGCCGACCGGGTTGCTGGTGAAACCGCGCAGCACGTTGGCGCCGCCAAACACCTTCGCTTCCAGCCGGCGCCGGCTGGCGCCCCGCTTGAGCAGGTCGTTGATCAGCAGTTCCATGGCGTGGCTGCCGTAGCGTGCCGGCGCGCCGTCGCGGACGTTGCCGTCGGGCAGCATGAAGTGGTTCATGCCGCCGATGCGCAGCAGCGGGTCGCGCAGGCAGGCCGCGACGCAGGAGCCGAGCACGGTCACCAGCGCGGTGCCGTCGTCGACGGCGAGGTACTGGGTCGGCATCAGCTTCGCCGCCTGCACCTGGAAGCGCAGGTCGTGGTAGCGCAGCACGTCCCCGGCGACGACGCTCATGTCGCGACGCCCTGCGCGCGACGGTACAGGGTGCGGCCGCAGGGAACGATCAGGTCTCCGGCATGGAGGTAGTTCTCGGAATGCCCGGTGTAGAGCACGCCGTCGGCGGCGAGGTGGGTGACGAGCCGGGAGAGGATCGCGCGCTGCGTCGGTTTGTCGAAGTAGATCATCACGTTGCGGCAGAACAGTGCGACGATGTCGTGGCCGACCTCGTAGCGCGGCTGCAGCAGGTTGAGCGGCCGGAACTCCAGCAGCGCCTGCAGTTGCGGACGGATCCGGCAATGGCCGGCGCGCGGCCCGGTGCCGCGGAGGAAGTATTTGCGCACCAGGGCCGGATCGAGGCCGGCGATGCGCTCGAGCCGGTAGACCCCCGCCGCGGCCGTCGCCAGCACCTGGGTGTCGATGTCGGTGGCGACGATGCGCACCGGCGGCGCCAGGGTGCCGAAGGCCTCGCAGGCGGCGATGGCCATGGAATAGGGCTCTTCGCCGGTCGATGCCGCGCACGACCAGAGGCGCAGGGGCTTCCGGTCGTCGGCGCGCGCGACAAGGTCTTCCTTGAGCCGCTCGAAATGGTGGGGCTCGCGGAAGAACGAGGTGAGATTGGTGGTGAGCGCGTTGACGAAGGACTGCAGCTCGTCGCGCTCGTTGTCCGCGAGGTGGTCGAGATAGGCGCGGAAGCTGTCGATGCGCAGCGCGCGGAGGCGGCGGGACAGGCGGCCGTACACCATGTCGCGCTTCCCCGGCCCCAGGGAGATGCCGGCGTGCCGGTGGATCAGTTCGCAGATCCGCCGGAAGTCGCGTTCGCTGAAGGGAAACTCACGCTCGGTGTCCGGATGCGGGAGCGTGCCGGGCATGTCCATGGCCTTGCCGCACACCGCCCCCGGCGCATTCCGCGCCGGGAGAGATGGCTGGCTCAGAACTCCTGCCAGTCGTCACCGGCGAGCGCCGGTTCGTTGCGCTTCGGCTGCGCGGGGGCACCCCGGCGGGCCGCCGGGGCCGCGGCGGGCGCCTGGGCGCGTGCACGGGAGGCGGAAGCCGCGGCTGGCGCCGGCGTCGCCGCGGCGTTGGAGAGTCCGGGGGTGTCATCGGACAGCCGGAACGCCGATACCGCGTCCGACAGCTGGCCGGCCTGTTCCTCCATGCTGCGCGCGGCGGCGGACGCTTCCTCGACCAGGGCCGCGTTCTGCTGGGTGGTCTCGTCCATCTGCGCGATGGTCTGGTTGACCTGCTCGATGCCCGAGGCCTGCTCCTGCGAGGCCGCCGAGATCTCGGCCATGATCTCGGTCACCCGCTGCACCGAAGCGACCATCTCGCCCATGGTCCGGCCGGCCTGTTCGGCGAGCGTGGAGCCGTTGGACACCTTCTCGACCGAATCGTCGATCAGCGCCTTGATCTCCTTGGCGGCGGTGGCCGAACGCTGGGCCAGCGAGCGCACCTCGGAGGCGACCACGGCGAAGCCGCGGCCCTGTTCGCCGGCGCGCGCGGCCTCGACCGCGGCGTTGAGCGCGAGGATGTTGGTCTGGAACGCGATGCCGTCGATGACCGAGATGATCTCGGCGATCCGGCGCGAGGAGCGCTGGATCTCGTGCATGGTGTCCACGACCTCGCCGACCACCTGGCCGCCACGGGTGGCGACGTCGGCGGCACCGATGACCAGCTGGTTGGCCTGGTGGGCGTGCTCGGCGTTCTGCTTGACCGTCGAGGTGAGCTCCTCCATGGAGGCGGCGGTCTCCTCGAGGTTGGCGGCCTGCTGCTCGGTGCGGCGCGACAGGTCGCTGTTGCCCGAGACGATCTCGCCCGAGGCGGTGTTGATGGCACGGGACGCGCCCTGGATGCTGCCGACGAGCGCGGTCAGCTGTCCCGTGGTGCGGTTGGCGTCGTCGCGCATGCGCGCGAACACGCCCTGGTAGTCGCCGTCCATGCGCACGGTCAGGTCGCCGGCGGCCAGCGCCTGGAGCACGTCCAGCACGCCCTGGAGGCTGGTGGCGTTGACGTCGAGCAGGCTGTTGAGCTGGTCGGCGATCTGCCGGTAGAAGCCCTTCTTGCCTTCCAGGCCGATGCGGCGCGAGAGGTCGCCGGCCACGGCGGCGTCGATGACCTGGGCCAGTTCGGCCTCGACATGCACCTGCGGAGTGCGGTCGCGCCACTCGGCGACGTAGCCGAGCGGACGTCCGGATTCATCGTCGACCCGGGCGACGGTCAGCACGAAGTGCGCGTCGCCCATCCTGATCTCGCCCAGGTGGGTGCCCTGCAGGTTGGCCAGGATGCCGGCCACCATCGTCGGGTTGGCATGGAACATGTCGATGTTCGAGCCGACCAGGCCGTCGAAGTCGAAGTCCGGGCGGTGCCTGCGGATCTCGGGCTCGTACTGCCGCAGCATGTCCGTGACGGCGTCGTTCGCGTAGGTGATCGTGCGCTCGGTGTCCGTGATCATCACGCCCGTCCCCGAGCTGTCCAGCGCGGTGCGGATGCGGTAGTTCTCGCCGGCGATCCGCCGGTCGTGCTCGATGCGCTCGCGCAGGTCGTGCTGCATGCGCTGCAGCGCATGCAGCAGGTCGCCGATCTCGTCCTCGCCGTCGGCAGCGATCTCGTTGTCGAGGGTGCCGGCGGCGACGGCGTTGGCGACTTCCACCGCGCGGTGCAGGCTGCGGGTCAGGAGCGCGGCCACGAACCACGCGATCGCCATGCCGCCGAGCACGCCGGCGACCAGCATGATGAGCACGAGGGTGTTGGAGGCGGTGTTGGTGCTGCGCACGCTGGCCTTGGCGGCATCGGCGGCGGCCCTGTCGTGCGCGGCCAGCGTGCCGACGGCGTCGGTGGTGGCCGCGTGCAGCTGGTGGGTCTCGCCCAGGAAGGTGTCGACGGCGTCGTCGGGCAGGTCGAGGTCGATCATCTCGTTGACGTCGGCGTACGACTGCCGCGCCTTCTGCCAGTTGGCCACCGTCGCCTCGTACAGCGCGCGCCGTTCGGCATCATCGGCCGCAAGCAGGCCCTCGTACTCGGCGAAGGTCGCCTCGATGCGGCCTCCCAGCTCGTCGGCCCGCTCGCGTGCCTGCTGCTTCACCGCGTCGCTGGCCCGGATCAGGCCGCGGTAGGAGGTGTCGCGGTACTCGCCGAGCAGGACCTCGGCCTCGGTGGCGATGGCCAGCGAGCGCATCGTGCCTTCGACCAGGCGGTCGGTCTCGCGCGCGATCGAGGACATCCCGACCCAGGAGACGATGCCCTGGACAAGCATCAGCACCAGCACGAGGCCGAATGCCAGCGAGAGCTTGTGGGCGAGGCGGAGGTTCTTGAGGCGCTGCATCATGGCCTTTCCAGAGTCGAGGGGCAGGAGCGCCGCCCGTGGCGGCGCGGAACGCTCAGCGGATGTTGGCGAGCTTGATGTCGGAGGCGGAATTCACCGCGATCTCGGCACGGGAGGCGTCGCGCTCGATGCTGCCGATGACGCAGATGTCGCGGCCCTGGAGCTCTTCCGGCGAGGGTCGGAAGCTGTCGCGGATGTTGCCCGGAATGCGCGCCGAGAAAGTATGGCGCGGGAAGCTGCCACCCATGTAGAGGAAGGTGGGCTCGCCTTCGGTGTTCTGCGCATGGCGGGTGCGCTCGACCTTGCCGCAGACCATGCCGCTCTTGCCGACGTGGCGTACGGCCTGTTCGGCGGGAATGGCTTCCTGCGCGAAAGCGGTCGAGGTGAGCAGGAGGCAGGCGCCGAGGCTGATGGCTGCCAGGAGGCGGCTGGTGTTCATCTGGAACTCCGGGAACGTGGGTTGGTGAGCTGTGGCCGCAATTGGACTGGCGTGTCCGGCGGCTTTCGGGCTCTCTATCGGCGGCGGCCGGCGGAACTTGAGCCCCGACTCAGGCGGCGTCCTCCGCGGCCTCGCCGATGTCGGCCCAGTCGATCAGGGACTTGATGTCGAGCAGGATCACCATCCGCTCGTCGGTGGCGCCGATGGCGGAGATGAAGCGCGTGTCCACGGCCGCCCCGAGTTCGGGGGTGGCCCGGATCTGGTCGGCCCCGAGGAGCACGACGTCGGACACCGCATCGACCACGATGCCCGCGGAGCGACCGTCGAGATTGAGGACGATCATCACCGTGAACGGGTCGTAGCGGGCCTCCCTGAGGCCGAGCTTCATGCGCAGGTCGAGCACCGGCACGATCGCGCCCCGCAGGTTGACCACGCCGCGGATGTAGTCGGGGGTGTCCGGGATGCGGGTGACCCCGTCATAGCCCCGGATCTCCTGCACCTTGAGGATGTTGAGCGCGTAGTGCTCGTCGGCGAGCGCGAAGCTCAGGTACTCGCCCGGATCGGGGAGGGTGACGGAGGTGTTCAAGTGCCGCTCCTGCATCGGTCGCGGGCGCGCAAGCGCCCTGTGCAGGGAAGATCGGCCGCGGGGCCGGGAACTTGAGGGAGGCGGAGTGCGCGGACCCCAACGAAGCCGCACCGGCCACACTCGAGAGGCCTCAGGCGGCCGTGTGCACCAGGCGCGTGCGTGCCAGTCCGCCGACGTCGACGATCAGCGCCACGCTGCCGTCGCCGAGGATGGTGGCGCCGGAGATGCCGTCCACGCGGCGGTAGTTGTGTTCCAGGCTCTTGACCACGATCTGCTGCTGACCGAGCAGGGCGTCGACCTCGACGGCCAGGCGCTGGTCGTCGCTTTCCACCACCACCGCCACCGGCGCCTCGCCCCCGCCCTCGCCGGCGCCGGCGCCGGCGCCGTAACCGTAGGCGTCGCCGAGCGAGAGCAGGGGAAGGTATTCGTCGCGCACCTTCAGCAGCCGGCCGCGGCCTTTCACCGTGCTGATGTCGGCGGGCGCCGGTCGCAGCGCCTCGCGGACGTTCGCGAGCGGCAGCACCAGCGTCTCGCGGCCGGCGGACACCGTCATGCCGTCCAGGATCGCAAGCGTCAGCGGCAGCCGGATCACCACCCGGGTGCCCTGGCCGGTGCGCGATTCGAGCTGAACGCTGCCCCCGAGCTTGCGGATGTTGCTGCGCACCACGTCCATGCCGACGCCGCGGCCCGAGAGATCGGTGACGGCGCCGGCGGTGGAGAAGCCGGGATGGAAGATGAAATCCCAGACCTGCGCATCGCTCGGCTCGTCCGGGACCGGCAGGCCGCGCTCGCGGGCCTTGGCAAGGATGCGGTCGCGGTCCAGGCCGCGGCCGTCGTCGGAGACCTCGATCACGATGTGGCCGTCCTGGTGGGAGGCGGCGAGGCTGATCGTGCCGGTCGGCTCCTTGCCCGCCGCGGCGCGCGCCGCCGGTTCCTCCAGGCCATGGTCGATGGCGTTGCGGACCAGGTGCACCAGCGGGTCTGCGATCTTCTCGATCAGGCCCTTGTCGAGCTCCGTGGCTTCGCCGCGCACCTGCAGCCGCACCAGTTTTCCGAGCTTCCCGGACAGGTCGCGGACCAGGCGCGGGAAGCGGCGGAAGACCGCGTCCACCGGCAGCAGCCGGATGCCGATGACCGCGTCCTGCAGGTCGCGCGTGTTGCGCTCCAGCTGCTCGAGGGCGGTCGCCATGCGTTCGGCGAGGGCGGCATCCACCCCCTTGCCCAGCTCCTGCAGCATCGAGCGGGTCACCACCAGCTCGCCGACGAGGTTGATCAGCGCGTCGACCTTGTCCACGCCGACGCGGATCGAGCTCTCGGCGCTGTCGCGCGTGCCCGCCGATGCAGCGGCGGCGGTGGCGCCGGCCGTGCCGGTGGCTTTCTGTTCCTGCCGGTGGAGCGGAACCAGCTCCAGGCGGCAGACGTCCTCCACCCAGGCGAACACGCCTTCGACCGCCGCCCGGGAGGCGGGGGCGCCCAGCTCCAGCGTCCAGCCGAGGAACGATTCCAGCGGATCGAGCGCGTCGAAGGCGGGCAGGGCGTCGAACCGCGCCTCGACCTTCAGCGGGCCGAGCTCCTCCAGCTCGCGCAGGATCCGCAGCGGATCGTTGCCGCTCATGAACAGCCCGGGCTCGGGCCGGAAATCGATCTTCCAGCCGATCAGCTCGCCGGCGCCGGGCGCGGCGCGGGCGGCAGCGGCCGGAGCGGCGCCGGCATCCTCGCCGAGCAGCGCCTGCAGGCGACTCTGGACCGCTTGCATCCGCGCGGGGTCGGCGGGCTGCCCGTGCTCGGCTTCGGCAAGCAGGGCGCGCAGCGCGTCCCCCGACTCCAGCATGGCGTCGATCGCTTCGGGCTCGATCCCGCGCTGCCCGGCGCGGATGCGGTCGAGCAGGGTCTCCAGGACGTGGGTCAGCTCCGCCATCGCGGAGAAGCCGAAGGTGGCTGCGCCGCCCTTGATCGAGTGCGCGGCGCGGAAGATGGAGTTGATGAGTTCGTCGCCGCGCTCGCCCGCCTCGAGCGCGAGCAGGCCCGCCTCCATCGCGTCGAGGCCTTCGCGGCTCTCTTCGAAATAGGTGGCGTGGAAGCGCTGCAGATCGATGCTCAAGGAGGGGTTCCTGCCGAACGGCGGCTCAGCTGACCACGCGCCGCACGGTGGCGACGAGCTGGTCGGGGTCGAACGGCTTCACCATCCATCCGGTGGCGCCGGCGGCCCGGCCATCGGCCTTGCGGTCGTTCCCTGATTCGGTAGTCAGCATCAGCAGGGGCGTGAACTTGTAGTCCGGCAGCTGGCGCAGCTCGCGGATCAGGGCGATGCCGTCCATGTTGGGCATGTTGACGTCGGTGATGACGGCGCTGAAGCGGGCGCCGCGCGCGCGTTCGAGCGCGATGCTGCCGTCTTCGGCCTCCTCCACCTCGTATCCCGCGGACGTCAGTGCGAACGAGACCATCTGGCGCATCGAGGTCGAATCGTCCACTACGAGGATGCGTGCGCTCATGTGTGCTCCACGGTGTTGCGTTGTTGCCCGGGTGCCGGGCCGATGCCCAGCGCGTTGTCCAGTCCGAGGGTGCCGGCGGCGGCGCGCAGCGTGTCGCTGCAGGCCGACCAGCCCGTATCCAGCCCGGCCGCTTCCCGCTGCCGCCACCAGGCGGCCAGCAGTTGCAGGGCGGCGGTGTGCACCCGCTCCACGGCAGCGCCGTCCACTTCACGGGGGGACTCCCCCGCGTGGGCGGCCAGCGCTTCCTTCAGTGCGGCGCAACGCTCGATCCCGAGATCGTTGTCCAGTGTCACGACGCCCATGGGGCCTCCGGAGGGGGACGGTTCATGGGCAGTAGCGGCCGCGCCGGCGCGAACTTTAGCGCAAGGTCGCGCCGTCAGTGCAGGGGGTGGCGAGCAGCCGGCTGGCGTCGAGCAGCAGCATGACCCGGCCCCCGAACCGGGCGATGCCGCGGATGCGCTCGTCGCCCACGGGCGCGAGCTGCGAGGCGCGCGCGTTCTCGACCCTGGTCTCGTCGATGAGGACGATATCCTCCACCGCCGAGACCTGCAGGCCCAGGATTTCGTTGCGCTCCTCCAGGACCACGATGCGGGTCGCCGGCGTGACCTCCACCGGGGTGGCGCTGAAGTGCAGGCCCAGATCGATCACCGGAACCACCTGGCCGCGCAGGTTCATGACACCGCGCACCGCCGCGGCCACGCCGCGCAGCGGCAGCAGCGGGGCGGGCAGCACCACTTCGCGGATCTTCAGCAGTTCCAGGGCATAGGTCTGGTCGCCGCAGCGCAGGCGCAGCCAGCGCGCCAGGTGCTCGACCCGCGCCTCCGGCGGCTCGGCGATCGGAGCGCGACCGGAGCGCGCCGGCGCCCTGGCTGCGGCGTGCGGCGGGGATGCGGCGGGAACCGGGGGGGGGGGAGGCGGGGGGTGCGGCGGGGGCGGCGGTGCCGCGGGGACCATCGCCGGTGCCGGCGACAGCAGGAGGTCGACGTAGTCGTCGATGGCGTGCACTGCGTTCATCAGGCTGCCCGCTCCAGCGCGCGCTCGCTGTCGAGCAGCCAGTCCAGCGCGCGGCCGTAGGCGGGCAGGGCCCGGCCCGGCAGGCCGTTCGCGAAGGACTGGCCTGCCACCAGTTCGGCGTTGCTGATCAGGGTGTCGATCGGAATGGCGTCGTCCCAGACCTCTCCGCGGTACTCCTCGCCCAGCAGCGCCAGGGTGTCGCGCCCGGCGCGGGTACGGCGGTCGAACAGGGTCGGCAGGATGGCGGTCGGCAGCGGACGCTTGCGCGAGCGTTCGATCATGGCGCCGGTGCGGCGCATCCCCGCCAGCCCGTGCAGCGCCAGCGGCTCGCACTGGGTGGGGATGACCAGGCGGTCGGCGGCGGCCAGCGCGTTGACCACCAGCAGGCCCAGCATCGGCGGGCAGTCGAGCAGGATGTAGTCGTGCCCGGCATGGCGCGACAGCGCCTGCGAGAGCGCCAGCCCCAGGCCCGGCTGGCTGACGCTGCGGCGTTCCAGCGTCGCCAGGGAGGTCTGGGCGCAGACGAAGTCCATGCCCTCCACCGCCGAGGGACGCATCAGAGCCGCCAGGCTCTGCGGCGGCGCGGCGAACAGCTCCGCGACGCCGGCGGGCGGCGGCTCTGCGGCCACGCCGAAGGCGCGGGTCAGCGACGCATGCGGATCGAGGTCGACCAGCAGCACGCGCAGGCCGCGCTCGGCCAGGATGCGGCCGAGCGCGAGCGTGGTGGTGGTCTTGCCCACGCCGCCCTTCTGGTTCGCGATCGCCCAGACGCGCATCAGCCGTTCCCCTGCTGCAGGGCGCCCGGTCCGGGGCGGCGGATGGCGGTGGCCGCCGGCGCGTGGCGAGCGCCGGCCGGCGATTCCAGCACGTCGGCAGGACGGGCACCGGGCGTGTCCGGTGCGGCGAGCACCATCAGCACGACCCGGCGGTTGGCGTTGCGCGCGGCCTCGGTGGTGCCGCCGGCCTTGGGCCTGTATTCGCCGTAGCCGACCATCACCAGGCGCTCCGGCGCCACGGCTTCGCGGACGAAGAGGTGGACCACGCTGGCCGCGCGCGCCGCCGACAGTTCCCAGTTGGACGGGAAGCGCCAGCTGTTGATCGGGCGGTCGTCGGTGTGGCCTTCGACACGCACGGGATTGGGCTGGTCGCGCAGCAGGGCGGCCAGCCGCGCCAGCAGCGCCTGGGCGCCGGCCTCGAGGGTGTCGGACGCGGTGGCGAACAGGATGTCGCTGTTGATCTCCACCTCGAGCCACAGGTCGGTGCGCTGGATGGTGACGGTGCGGGTGCGGATCTGGTCGGCCATGGCATCCTCCAGCTGCAGCGCGATCTGCTCCAGCTGGTGGCGCGATTCGGCCAGGCTGGCCTCGTCGAGGCCCTCGCCGGTGCGGTCGGCGCGCATCTTGGCGTCGAGCATCGGGCGCAGCGGCGAATCGACCAGGACCGAGGAGTTCTCCATGCCCATGCGTGGCGGCGCCTGGATCGGCAGGGGCTGCTGCAGGCTGACGTCGTTGCGGCGGCTCTCGCCCACCTCCACCGGCACCATCGTGCGCGGCGTCCCGCTGAAGGCGCTGGTCAACGAATCCGCGAGCACGCGGTACTTGCCCTCGTTGAGGGAGGAGATCGCGTACATGACCACGAAGAACGCCAGCAGCAGCGTCATCAGGTCGGCGTAGGGGATCGCCCAGGCCTCGTGGTTGATGTGGTCCTCGTGGCGTTTGCGTCGTGCCATGGGCGCGCCTCAGTGCAGGAAGCCGGCAAGCCGGGCTTCGATGTTGCGCGGGTTCTCGCCCTGGGCGATCGCGATCAGGCCCTCGATGGCCAGTTCGCGCGCGCCGCTGCGGCTCGCGATCACGCTCTTGAGCTTGGCCGACATCGGCAGGAACACCAGGTTGGCCGAGGCGATCCCGTAGATGGTGGCGGTGAACGCAGCGGCGATGCCCGGGCCGAGCTTGCTGGGATCGGCCAGGTTCTGCATCACCGCCATCAGACCCAGCACCGCGCCGACGATGCCGAGCGTGGGGGCATAGATGCCCAGGGCCTCGAACACCTTGGTCGCGGCCAGGTCCTGGGTTTCCTCGCCATGCAGCTCGATCTCCAGCATGTGGCGGATCACCTCGGGCTCGAGGCCGTCGACCAGCATCTGCAGGCCCTTTCGGATGAAGGGGTCGGGCTGCGCCTCCACCTGGTTCTCAAGCCACAGCAGGCCCTGGCGGCGGGAGGCGTTGCTCCACTCCAGCATCTGCGCGACCAGGGCGTGGCGGTCGGCCGCCGGCGGCTGGAAGGTCCAGCGGGCGATGTGCAGCGCACGCTTGAAGGTGGCCAGCGGCGTCTGCAGCAGCACCGAGGCGAGGGTGCCGACGATCACGATCATGAAGGCCGCGGGCGACCACAGCGCTGCGATCCCCGAACCCTTGAGGATGCTGCCGCCGAGGATCGACACCAGGCCGAGCACGATCCCGATGGCGCTGAGGATATCCATGCCCCGGGTATCGGCGCGCGGCGCGCGGACTTGAGTGCCCTCGGCAGGTGACGGGACCGCCGACATGGCCGCGTCCGTCAACCTTCGCGCAACGCGTCGACGTCGAGGATCAGCGCCAGCCGGCCGTCGCCGATCAAGGTCGCGCCGGCATAGCCGGGCAGGCCGCGCAGCGCCTGCGGCAGCGCCTTGATCACCACTTCCTCGCGTCCGCGCACCTCGTCCACGATCAGCCCGAAGCGGCTGTCGCCGCGCTGCAGGACCACGATGGTGAACAGGGCCGGGTTCTGCGCCGGCGCGCCGAGCCACTCGCGCATGTCGAGCAGTGGCAGAGTGTGCGAACGCCGGTCGAGCGTGGCCCGACCGTCGATCCAGGCGAGCGAGGCGGCCGGTGCGTGCAGCACTTCCTGCACCCGCGCCAGGGGCAGGGCGTAGGCATCGCCGGCCGCATGCACCAGCAGCGTCGGCAGGATCGCCAGGGTCAGCGGCAGGCGCAGAGAAAAGCGGCTGCCGCGCCCGAGCTCGGAATGGACCTGGATCTGGCCGCCGAGCTCGCGGATCCGCGACTGCACGACGTCCATGCCGACGCCGCGGCCGGAAATGTCGCTGACTTCGCTGCGGGTCGACAGGCCGGGCAGGAAGATCAGGTTGAGGCACTCCTCCGGGCTGAGGCGCGCGGCGGACTCGACGTCGATCAGGCCCTTCTCGCGGGCCTTGGAGCGCAGCCGCTCGGGGTCGATGCCGGCGCCGTCGTCGCGCACTTCGATGCCGACGTAGTCGCCCTGCTGCTGCGCCACCAGGCTGACACGACCCGCGCGCGGCTTGCGCGCGGCGGCGCGCATGGCGGGGGCCTCGATGCCGTGGTCGATGGCGTTGCGCACCAGGTGCACCAGGGGATCGGCGAGCGCCTCGACGAGGGTGCGGTCGAGTTCGGTGTCGGCACCCTCGACGTCGAGCTCGACTTCCTTTTCCAGAGCGCGGGCGACGTCGCGGGCGACCTTGGGGAAGCGCGAGAACACCTGGCCGACCGGCTGCATGCGGGTCCGCATCACCGCGCCCTGCAGGCGCGCGGTGGCGTTGTCGAGCGTGCTGACCGCGCGGTCCAGCTCTTCGTCGCGCAGGCGCGCACGCAGGGTCTTGAGGCGGTTGCGCGCCAGCACCAGTTCGCCCACCAGGTCGACGATGGTGTCCAGGCGGCGGGTGTTCACGCGGATGTTCTGCTCGCGTTCGGGCGCGCCTGCCGGGCCGGCGCCGTGCGAGGGCGGAGCGGGCGGCGCAGCGGCCGAGCGCGGCGGTGGCGGCGCCGGCGCGGGGGCGGGAACAGGAGGCGACGCCGGCGCTGGCGCGGCCGTCGCCGGCGTGCCCGGCGCGGCGCCACCGTGCAGCTGGTCGAGCAGGGCCTCGAACTCGTCGTCGCTGATCATGTCGCCGGCCGCGGGATCCGCGGCGGTGATCGGAGCCGCCGCCGCCACCACCGGCGCGGATCCCGCGTCTGCCGGATCGACCGCGAACGCGGCGATCAGTTCGGCCGGTGCGTCGGGCAGCGGCCTGCTCTGCTCGACGGCGTCGACCATCGCCTGCAGCCAGTCCAGAGAACGCTGCGCCGCGTCGAAATGGCGTGGGACCAGCTGCGCTGAACCGTTGCGTACGGCGCCCAGCGCTTCTTCGGCGGCATGGCAGAGTTCGACCAGCGGCGTGGCGCCGAGGAATCCGGCCCCGCCCTTGATGGTATGGAAGGCGCGGAACACCGCGTTCAGCAGCTCGCGGTCGCCCGGCGCCTGTTCCAGGTCCACGAGCTGTCCGCCCAACTGGTCGAGCAGTTCGCGGGCCTCCAGGGCGAAGTCGACGGCGATTTCCGGCGAGCAGGATTGCATCGGCTCAGAGCCCCAGGTGCGAGAGGAGGTCGTCGGCGTCGCTCTGGCCGACGCGGTCGCGGTCCAGCCCCGATACACCCGGCCCCTCGCCGGCGGTGGCCGGCGCGGCGGCACGGGTGGAGGGGAGGTCCAGCGCGCCGAGATGCTCGTGCACCTGGCGGACGATGCCCGCCACCCGGCGGATGATCTGGCCGCCCAGATCCTGGTGGCTCTGGGCCAGGGCCATTTCCTTGAGCTGTTCGCGCAGCGCGTCGGCGATCGCGGCCTGCGCAGGCGGCAGACCGCTTTCCTGGAGACGTGCGATCAGCGCGCGGCTGTCCTCGATCAGGTCGAGCGTGCGGTGGGTGGCCTGTTCGGTCATCTCCACCACGTGGTCGAGCCGCGCGCAGGCGTCGTCGAGGCCGCCCCCGACCGGCGTAGGCGGCAGTTCGACCAGCGCCTCCTCGAGTTCCCGCGCCAGGCGCCCGAGGCGCTTGACCATGCTGCGGGTCCGCGAGTCGGACAGCGCCTCGATGTGCTCCCGCCACGCGGGCTCGTCGCCGCGCTCCATCGCCTTGAGCGCTTCGTTCAGCAGCCGGGCGAGACGTTTGCGGTCGCCGGCCTCGGTGTTCATGCGCCGGCCCCGAGGCGTTCGAAGATCTTGCCCAGCTTCTCTTCCAGGGTCTGCGCGGTGAACGGCTTGATGATGTAGCCGTTCACCCCGGTTTGCGCCGCCTCGATGATCTGCTCGCGCTTGGCCTCGGCGGTGACCATCAGCACCGGCAGCGGGCGCAGCTGGGGATCGGCGCGGATCGCACGCAGCAGCTCGATGCCGCTCATTCCCGGCATGTTCCAGTCGGTGACCACCAGCTCGATCGTCTCCCGGCGCAGTACGGCAAGCGCGCTGTGTCCGTCCTCGGCCTCGACGCTGTTGTTGAAGCCCAGGTCGGACAGGAGGTTCTTGATGATCCGGCGCATCGTCGAAAAATCGTCGACGATCAGCACGCGCATGTTCTTGTTCACTGCAAAAGACTCCAGGGGGTAGCGACGTCAATCGTCGTTGGCGATGCCGGTATCGGCGAGTTCGAAAGCGGTCAGGCGGCCGCGCAGCCGCACCACCGCCTGGCCGTGCAACTGGCAGACCCGGGATTCGCTGACCCCGAGCACGGCACCGATCTCCTTCAGGTTCAGCTCCTGCTCGTAGTACAGCGAGAGCACGAGCTTCTCGCGTTCGGGCAGATGGCCGATGGCCGCGCCCAGCTCGCGCCCGAACTCGCCGCGGACCGCGACCTCGTGCGGGGTGGCGAACCCGCTCTCCATCGCGGGTTCGGCCTCGCCGTGGTCCTCCACGTGCGAATCCAGGCTGAGCACGTATCCGCGCGAGGCGTCCTCCAGCAGGCGCATGTAGTCGGCCAGCGGCATCTCGAGGCGCGCGGCCACCTCCTGCGCCGACGCGGCACGGCCGGTGGCCTGCTCGATCTCGCGGATGGCGGCGGCGGCCTCGCGCGCGCGCCGGTGCACCGAGCGCGGCACCCAGTCGCCGCGGCGGATCTCGTCGATCATCGCCCCGCGGATGCGGATGGAGGCATAGGTCTCGAAGGAAGCGCCCTGTTCGGCGTCGTAGCTGCGGGAGGCCTCGATCAGGCCGATCATGCCGGCCTGGATCAGGTCGTCCACCTCCACGCTGGCCGGCAGGCGCGCCGCGAGGTGATGGGCGATGCGGCGCACCAGCTCGGCATGCTGCAGCACCGGATCGGGCGCCGTGGCCCGCTGCACGGCCTGGTACTCGCGGGCCGCCAGGCTCACGCCGGCGCTCCCTGGCGGATCATCCGCTCGACGAAGAACTCGACGTGCCCGCGCGGCGCAGCGGGCGACTGCCAGCGCCCGACCCGCTGCGCGATCTCGACCAGGGCGCGCGCCGACGGGCTGCCGGGAAAGGCCTGCACCACCGCCTGCTGGCGCTGCACAGCGGCGCGCAGCCATTCGCAGTGGGGCACGGCGCCGAGGTAGTTGAGCGAGACGTCGCCGATGAAGCGTTCGCAGACCCGCGACAGCTTGTCGTACAGCGCACGGCCCTCGTGCGCGCTGCGCACCATGTTGGCGATGATCTGCACCCGGTCCACGCCGCGCTCGCGCGCCAGGACCTTGATCAGCGCGTAGGCATCCGTGATCGAGGCCGGCTCGTCGCAGACCACCACCGCCGCGTCCTGCGCGGCCTGGCAGAAGGTCAGGACCGAGTCGGTGATGCCGGCGGCGGTGTCCACCAGCAGCATGTCGAGGTCGTGTTCGAACTCGCTGAAGACGTTGACCAGGCCGGTGTGCTCGGCCGGCTGCAGCTCCGCCATGTGGCGGCGGCCGGAGGCGGCGGGAACGATCAGCAGCCCCGCAGGCCCTTCGATCACCACGTCCGGGAAGCCGCAGCGGCCGGCGACCAGGTCGGCGAGGGTGTGCAGCGGCGACAGGCCCAGGAGCACGTCGGCATTGGCCAGGCCGAGGTCGGCATCGAACAGCATGGTGCGCTTGCCGAGTCCGGCGAGGGCGACGCCGAGGTTGACCGAGACGTTGGTCTTGCCGATGCCACCCTTGCCACCGGTCACCGCCAGGGTCCGTACGGACCCGGGGCGCGGCGCGGCTGGAATGGGGTTGGGCTCAGGCAGTTGCATGCTGGTACTCCGGGACAGACGGCTTATCGGCATCGCGGCGGAGATCTTCAAGGCGAAGCACGAGATGGGCGGCGTTGGCGCGGCGCAGGTCATCGGGAATGCGCTGGCCGTCGGTCACCCAGGTCAGCGGAAGCTGGTGGTCGGAGACCACCGACAGGGCGCTGCCGAGGCGGCCGGTCTCGTCCAGCTTGGTCAGCACGGCGCCCTGCGGACGGGCGCCCTGGAAGCGGCGCACCACCTCGTCCAGGTCGGCGAAGTGGGTGCTGGCCGGGAGGACCAGCAGGGTCCGCACCTGGCGCGCGGCGCGCAGCCAGTGCAGCTGGCTGGCCAGGGCATGGTCGCGGTGGCTGAGGCCGGCGGTGTCGATCAGTACCAGGCGGTAGTCCTCCAGGCGCTGCAGCAGGTGGAACAGGCCCGCTTCGCTGTCCGCCTCGTGCACGGCGATGCCGAGCTGGCGACCATAGCCGTGCAGCTGCTCGCGGCCGCCGATGCGCGTGGTGTCGGTGGTGACCAGGGCCACGTCGCGCGCCTGGTGCTGGGACGCGTACAGCGCGGCCAGCTTGGCGATGGTCGTGGTCTTGCCGGCGCCGGTCGGCCCGACCAGGGCGATCACCCCGGCTTCGTGCAGCGGATCGACGGGGCAGATCGGCAGGCGCTTGGAGATCAGCCCCAGCATCAGGCCGCGGGCCCGGTGTTCCGGGGTGTCGGGCGGGATCTGCAGCACGACGTCGCGGGTGATGCCGGCGTCGAAACCGTAGTCCTCCATCAGGTGCATGGCCTGGGCCCGGACCGGCGAGCCACGCAGGCGCTCGTCGGTGAGGCGGGCCATCTCCCGCTCGATCATCTGCCGCATCTGCGCCAGCTCGTCGCGCATCCGCGCCAGTTCCCCGTCGCTGGCCGGCACCGGCGGGGCCGGAACCGGGCCCGGCACGGGGGCCGGCGCCGGAGTTCCGTCGCGCGGCGTGGCCGCCGGAGCGGGGTCGCGCGCCACTGGGCCGGCGAACGCGGGGCGGACCGGCTCGAAGGGCGCGTGCGCCGGCCTCGCCGGTGCGGAGACGGGCGACGGCACCAGTGCGGCCTTCACCGGCACAGGTTCCACGGCCATGCGCTGGGCCTCGATGGCGCGCTGGACGAAGGCTTCGTCGTAGTTGCTGGCGGCGACGATCTCCACGCCCTCGTCGATGCGGCGGTTGGAGAGGATGACGGCGTCGGGGCCATGCGCCTCGCGCACCAGCTGCATGGCACCGCGCATGTCGGCGGCGACGAAACGGCGGACTTTCATGGGAGGTGCTCGGAAAGGGGGGAGGAGGGAAACGGAAATCAGGGCGGGAGCATCGCCTGCCCCGATCGCGTGGAGTGTCCGTCGTGCTGTGGTCGTACTGCGCATCGTTCTTCTCCGTTCCGGCGTACCACGGCCGTGATTCCCCATTCCCGATTCCCTGTTCCCGGATCCCGGCTCCATCAGCTGATGGTTCCCAGCAGCTTCAGCCGCATGTCTTCGGGGACTTCCGTGTAGGCCAGCACCGACAGGCTGGGGACGCTGTGCCGGACCAGCCGCGCCAGCGCCGCGCGGACCGCGGCCGGCACCAGCACCACGGCGGGTTCGTTCCTGGCGTCCTGGCGGCCGGCGCACTCGGCGAGGCTCTGCTGCAGGCGTTCCGCCAGGCCCGGCTCCAGCGCGGCGGCGGTCCCTTGCGCGGACTCCTGCAAGACGCGTTCCAGCTCCGGCGCCAGCGTGTACACCGGCAGTTCCGGCGCGGAACCGGCGATCTCCTGGACGATGAAGCGGCCGAGCGTCGTGCGGACCGCGGCCGTCAGCTGGCCGGGATCCTGGGTGTGGGCGGCGTGCTCCACCAGGGCCTCGGCGATCCGTCGCAGCTGGCGGATCGGGATGCGCTCCACCAGCAGGTTCTGCAGCACTCGCGCCACCACCGGGAGCGGCAGCGACTTCGGCGTCAGCTCCTCGGCCAGCTTCGGCGCGCTGCGCGCCAGCGTCGACAGCAGTTGCTGCACTTCCTCGTGGCCGAGCAGTTCGGGCGCCTGCTCGCGGAGCAGGTGCGAAAGATGGGTCGCGATGACCGTGGCCGGATCGACCACGGTGTAGCCGGACGCCTCGGCCTGGACCCGCTGCGAGGGCAGGATCCACACCGCGTCCAGGCCGAAAGCCGGGTCCTTGCCGGGCAGGCCGTCGACCTGGCCGAGCGCGCCGCCGGGGTCGAGGGCGAGCAGGCGGTCGGGATGGACCTCGGCCCGGGCCACCGGAACGCCGTGCACCAGCACCGTGTACGCCGTCGGCGGCAGCTCGAGGTTGTCGCGGATGTGCACCGGCGGGATCAGGAAACCGATGCCCTGGGTGAGCTTGCGGCGGACGGCCTTGATCCGCGCCATCAGCTCGCCGCCCTGGTCCTTGTCGACCAGCGGGATCAGACGGTAGCCGACCTCCAGGCCGAGCGGGTCGATCGGGTCCAGCGCATCCCAGCCCAATTCCGCCATCGGCCCCTGCTCGGGCGGCGCCAGCGCGGCCTGCGGTCGCTCGCCGGCCTCTTCGCGCAGCGCGCGCCGGCGGACCGCCCAGGCGGTGTATCCGGTGATCCCGCCCAGGCTCAGGAAGGCGAGGTTCGGCATTCCCGGCACCAGGCCGACCATCAGCAGGATGCTGGCGGCGATCGACAGCGCGCGGTAATGGCCGAACACCTGGCCGGCCACGGCCTGGCCCATGTCCTGCGAGCGCGATGCGCGGGTGATGAGCAGCGCCACCGCCGACGAGATCAGCAGGCCCGGGATCTGCGACACCAGGCCGTCGCCGATGGCGAGCAGCACGTAGGTGGAACCGGCGTCGGACATCGACATGTCGTGCTGCAGGATGCCGATCGCCAGGCCACCGACCAGGGTCACCAGCAGGATCAGGATGCCGGCGATGGCGTCGCCGCGGATGAACTTGCTGGCGCCGTCCATCGCGCCGTAGAAGTCGGCCTCCTGGCGGACCTCGTCGCGACGGGCCTTGGCCTCGTCGCGGGTCAGCAGGCCGGCGTTGAGGTCGGCGTCGATCGCCATCTGCTTGCCGGGCATGGCGTCGAGGATGAAGCGGGCGGTCACCTCGGACACCCGGCCTGCGCCCTTGGTGATGACCACGAAGTTGATGATGGTGAGGATCGCGAACGCGACGATGCCGACCGCGAAGTTGCCGCCGACGACGAACTCGCCGAAGGCCTCGATCACCTGGCCGGCGGCACCGGGGCCGTCCTGGCCGCGCAGCAGGATCACGCGGGTGGAGGCCACGTTGAGCGCCAGGCGCAGCATCGTGGTCATCAGCAGCACGATCGGGAAGATGCTGAAGTCGAGCGGGCGCCTGACCTGGATCACCGCCAGCAGCACCACCAGCGAGAGCGCGATGTTGAAGCTGAAAAGCACGTCCAGCATCAGCGGCGGCAAGGGCACCACCACCATCGCCAGCAGCGCCAGCACGATCAGCGGAGCGCCGAGGCCGTTGCGCAGGGTCTCGAGGATGCGCGGAGCGCCCGCCCGGGGAACCGCACTCACGGCTGTTCACCGGCGGCGGGGGCGTCGCCCTCGTCCACATCCACCCCGGCCAGCCGCGGCTGCGGCGTGCCGGGGCGCCAGCTGCGCAACTGGTAGACGTAGGACAGCACCTGGGCGACAGCGGAATACAGCTTCACGGGGATTTCCTGGCCGATCTCGCCTTCCCGATACAAGACGCGTGCCAGTGGCGGCGCCGAGACCACGGCCAGGCGGTGGGCCTCGCCCACCTCGCGGATGCGCAGGGCCAGTTCGTCCACGCCCTTGGCCACCACCTTCGGGGCGCGCATGCTGCTGTCGTACTTGAGGGCGACGGCGTAGTGGGTCGGGTTGACGACGATCACGTCGGCGCCGGGCACGTCCTCCATCATCCGGCGCTGGGACATCTGCTGCTGCAGTTGCCGGATCCGGCCCTTGACCTCGGGCTTGCCCTCGCTCTCCTTCATTTCCTCGCGCAGTTCCTGGCGGGTCATCTTCAGCTTCCGGCGCCAGTTCCACTTCTGGTACGGCGCGTCCATCAGGGCCAGCAGCCACAGGGCGGCGGCGGTGGCCATCAGCAGCCAGAGCGCGAACTGCAGACCGTTGCGCGCGGCCAGCTCCAGCGGCTGGTTGGGCATGGCGCGCAGGCGGTGCATGCCCGGCACGAGGAACAGGGCCGCCGCGCTCCCGACCAGCACCACCCGCAGCAGGGACTTGAGCAGTTCGGCCAGGCCCTCGGGGCCGTAGATGCGCTTGAGCCCGGCCATCGGATCCAGCCGCTTCGGATCCGGCACCAGGCCCTTTCCGGCGAAGTTCAGCCCGCCCATCAGCGCCGGGGCCACGAAGCAGGCGAGCAGAGTGACCAGCACGAAAGGGGCCAGGATCACCATGAAGCCCAGCACCAGCTCACCGACGTGCCCGAACAGCCGGTCCGGCGATTCGAGCAGGGCGCGGTCCAGGCTCAGCGCGCCGCGCATCCAGTCCAGTGCGCGCGCCGCCAGGCCGCCCCCGAAGGAGAGCAGGGCGGCCACGCCGCCCCCGAACACGGCCGCGGTGGACAGCTCGCGCGAGCGCGGCACATTGCCCTTCTCGCGCGCTTCGCGGATCCGTTTGTCGCTTGGCTGTTCGGTCTTTTCCTGACCGTTCTCGTTCTCCGCCATCGACTGCCGCGCTGCCTACAGGTGCCTGCGGCCTTCCATGCAAGCCGCGTACCGCAGCCGTGTGAACGGCGTACGGTCGCGCGTGGCAGTCCGGGTCAGCGTCCGAGCGGGACCCGCGCGGAGGCGTCGAAGGCGGCGTCGAACAGCCGCTGCACCGGTGGGCCGAGCTCGCCGGACAGGACCGCGATCAGGAACAGGCCCAGCAGCACCGAGACCGGCAGGCCGAGCTGGATCGGGTTGAGCGCCGGCGCCGCCCGCGACAGCACGCCGAAGGCCAGGTTCACCGCGAGCATGGCCACCATCACCGGCAGCGCCAGCGTGACCGCGCCGCGCAGCACCATCCCGAAGAAGGCGTGCGCGACCGACAGCGTGCCCTGCAGGTCCGGCAGCGAGGTGCCGATCGGCAGCGCGTGGTAGCTGTGCACCAGCAGCGCCGCCATCGCCAGGTGGCCGTTCGCGGCGAAGAACAGCAGCCCGAAGACCAGGTAGAACCACTGCGCGACCACGCCCGAGTTCACACCCCGCAAGGGATCGCTCATCTGCGCGAAGGACAGGCCGGTGCCCTGCGAGATCAGTTCGCCGGCCAGCGAGCCGGCCTCGAACACCAGGCGCAGCATGAAGCCCATCGCTGCGCCGACCGCCAGCTCGCGCGCCACCGACAGCACCGTCGCCGCGTCCAGGCCCTGCCACGGCGGCGGCGGAGGCAGCAGCGGCGCCAGCGCCAGGCTCAGCGCCAGGGCGGCCATGACCCGGATGCGCGCGGGAATCGCGCGGGTGCCGATCAACGGCATCGCCATCAGCAGCGCGCCCACGCGCAGTGCGACCCAGAGCAGGGCCGAGATCATGCCGAAGGCCTGCTGGCCATCGATGACCACCCGGGTCGCTGTGTCCATCAGCGTCGGTGCATGGCGGGCCGCATCCTCAGCCGATCAGGTGCGGGATGCGGTGGAACAGCGTGGTCGTGTATTCGACCAGATAGCCCAGCAGGAAGGCGCCCAGGGCGAACAGCGCAGCGGTCAGAGCCGCCGCCTTGGCGACGAAGGCGATGGTGGGTTCGTTGATCTGGGTGGCGGCCTGCAGCACGCCGACCACCACGCCGACCACGAGCACGGTCACCAGCAGCGGGCCGCCGACCCACAGCGCGACCTCGAGGCCGCGGCGCAGTTCGGTCAGGGCGAGTTCGGGAGTCATTCGAGAGCCGGGATCGTCGTGTTCACGAGGCGTTGAAGCTCGCCGCCAGGGTACCGACCGCGAGCACCCAGCCGTCGACCAGCACGAACAGCAGGATCTTGAACGGCGCCGACACCAGCATCGGCGACAGCATCATCATGCCCATCGACATCAGCACGCTGGCCACGACCAGGTCGATGATGATGAAGGGGATGAAGATCAGGAAGCCGATCTCGAACGCGGTCTTGAGTTCGCTGGTGATGAAGGAGGCCACCAGGACCTGGAACGGCACCTCGTCGGGGCTGGCATAGGCGCCGTGTCCGGCGAGCCCGGCGAACGTCATCAGGTCGGTCTCGCGGACCTGCGCCAGCATGAAGCCGCGCAGCGGCGCCGTGCCCAGGTCCCAGGCGCTGCGGAAGTCCAGTTCACCGCTGAGCCACGGGCCGAAGCCGGCGCTCCACGCGGCCTCCCAGACCGGCGTCATCACCAGCGCGGTCAGGAACAGCGCCAGCCCGACCAGCACCTGGTTGGACGGCGTCTGTCCCGTGCCCAGCGCCTGCCGAAGCAGGGCCAGGACCACGATGATACGGGTGAAGGCGGTCAGCACCAGCAGCATCGACGGGATCAGGGTGATCGCCGTCATCAGCAGCAGGGTCTGCAGCGGCAGACTGACCGGCGCATCGCCGATCCGGCCCACCGTGACGTCGGGCAACGACGGCAGCTGCGGCTGCTGGGCGGCCGCCAGGGCCGGCATCAGCAGCAGGAAGACGGCCAGCAGGAGGGCCGGCAGGAGGACGATGCGGCTGCGCATTTCAGGAAGCCTTGCGCAGCCGCTGCGCGAGCAGTTGCCGGAAATCGGGCAGGCGCGGCTGCAGGGAGGTCGTGCCCGCCTGTGGCAGGGGCTCCGGCAGGCGGTGGAGGGTGCGCACGCCGCCGGCGCCGATGCCGAGCAGCAGCTGTTCATTGCCGACCTGGACCACCGCGGCACGCTCCCTCGTGCCCAACGGGATGCTGGCGACCACGCGCAGACCGTCGGCCTGGCGCAGGCCGGCGCCGGGCAGGCGCTTGAGCAGCCAGGCCATGCCCAGGATCAGGCCCAGCACCAGCAGCAAGGCCACGAACGCACCGCCCAGCCCCGGGGTGGTGGGCGCATGCGCGCCGACCTGCACGGCGTCGGCCGTGACGTTCGCCGCCACGGCGGAAGCCTGCATGGCCGCGGGCACGGCTGCGCTGGCGGCGACCGGGATCAACGCAGTCTCCGGATCCGCTCGCTGGGGCTGACCACGTCGGTGAGGCGTACGCCGAAGCGGTCGTTGATCACCACCACCTCGCCGTGCGCGATCAGGGTGCCGTTGACGTAGACGTCCAAGGGCTCGCCGGCGCCGCGCTCGAGCTCGATCACCGAGCCGCGGTTGAGCTGCAGCAGGTTGCGGATCGGCATGCGCGTGCGTCCGACCTCGAGCGAGAGCGAGACCGGCACGTCGAGGATGACGTCGAGGTTGAGGTCGGTGCCGTCGCCGCCGAGCTCGGGCTGCAGCTGGTCGAACTGCGCCGGAGTCGGTTCGGTGGCCGCGGCGGCCTGGGGATCCTGGGTGTTCATGCGGGCGCGTCCTGGGGATCGGGTTGTCGGAGCGGAGGGCTTCCGGGGGGGTGGGTGGCGGTGATCTTCACCACGTTGCCGCCGTTGGCGGTGCCGAAGCGGCCGGTGAAGACCGGGATGCCTTCGATGCAGACCGGGATTTCGGGCGGCAGGTCGATGGGCAGCACGTCGCCGACCTTGAGCCGGGTGAGCTGTCGCAGGTCGATGCTGCGCTTCGCCAGCACGCTCGACACCGTCACCTCGGCGGACATCAGCTGCTCGCGCATCAGCACCTGCCAGCTCTCGTCGCGGTCGATGCGGTCGCTCTGGATGCCGGCGTCGAGCAGCTCGCGGATCGGCTCGAGCATCGAGTAGGGCAGGGTCACGTGGATCTCGCCGCCGCCGCCCTCGAGCTCGACGTGGAAGCGGCTGACCACCACGTACTCGCGCGGCGTGACGATGTTTGCGAAGTGCGGGTTGATCTCGGAGTTCAGGTATTCGCAGTCGATGTCGAGCACCGGCGCCCAGGCCTCGGCGAGGTCGGCGAAGGTCTGCTTCAGCATCAGCTGGATCACCCGCATCTCGGTGGCGGTGAACTCGCGGCCTTCGATGCGCGTGGGATAGCGGCCGTCGCCGCCGAAGAAGTTGTCCACCACCGAGAACACCAGCCTGGGCTCGAACACGATCAGGCCGGTGCCGCGCAGGGGCTTGAAGCGGATCAGGTTCAGATTGGTGGGGACATACAGCGAATGCATGTACTCGCTGAACTTCACCAGTTCGATGCCGCGCACCGAGAGATCGGCCGAACGCCGGATCAGGTTGAACAGGCCGATCCGCCAGAGCCGGATGAAACGTTCGTTGACCATCTCGAGGGTGGGCATGCGCCCGCGGATGATCCGGTCCTGGCTGGCGAGGTCATAGCTGCGCGCCTCGTCCGGGGACGCCAGCGGCTCGGTGTCCACGGCGCCGGAATCGACGCCGTGGAGCAGGGCGTCGATCTCGTCCTGGGAAAGCAGGTCGCTGCCGCTCATCGGGGCTGTCTCACTGGGTCACGAAGCTGGTGAACAACAGCGCGTCGGCCTGCGGCTGCCCGGTTTCGGCGACCATCAGGGCGCGCACTTCCTCCAGGGCCCGCGCCTGCAGCGCCTCCTTGCCTTCGCGGCTGGAGAGGGCCTCGCGGGTCTGCTGCGCGAACAGCATCAACAGGCGTGCGCGCAGGGCCGGGGCATGATGCTGCAGCTGTGCGGTGGCCGCGGGGTCGCGGGTGACCAGCTGCACCTCGACCTGCAGGTAGCGCGGGCCGCCTGACGACTCCTCGAGGTTCACCACGAACGCTGGTGACAGGGCCAGGTAGTCGGCCTTCGGCGGCAGCGACTCCGCCGGGTCCTGCTGGCCCGTGAACATGTACCAGGCCAGGCCACCGCCGCCGACGATGACGAGGGCGAGGACGGCGGCGAGGACGAGGCGGCCGATCTTGCGTTTGCGGGGACGTTCTTCAGCGGGGGCCACATTGCTTACCGGTTGGGATCCTGTCCCCTTCATGCAACCCTCGTGCCGTTCGCGCGCCGGAAATCCGGCGCGGTCAGGCGTAGGCGTCGAGGAGTCCGCGCGAAACCCACACGGGTGCCGCGTCGTGCGCGGATACCGGCGCGATGGAGGCATCGGCGGCGTCGCCGAAGGCATCGCCGCCGGGGCGCCCGGTGTGCTCCTGCGACGCCGGGGCGTCGCCGCCGACGCCGGCGTGCGCCAGCTGGAAGCCGTGCTCGCCCAGCAGGTCGCGCAGGCGCGGCAGGCCCTGCTCCAGCGCCTGCCGGGTTTCGGCGTGGCCACTGATGAAGTCCGCCGAGATGCGGTCGCCGTCCAGGCGCAGGAGCACTTCCACCGGACCGAGTTCCTGCGGCGAGACCCGGATCCGGGCGTGGCCGATGTTCTGGTCCGCCATCCACTGCAGCTGCGCGCCGAACCGCTCGCTGAAGTCCTGTGAGCGCACCTCCGGCGTGGGCCCCGGCGCCGCCAGCAGCGAGGCGGCTTCGCGCAGCGCCGCCGGCGCGGGCAGGGGCGGCAGGCTGAAGGCCGGGGGGCGTGCTCGATGCCGTCCGCGGCCGTGGACGTATCGCCACCGCTGGCGGACGCCAGCGCCTCGGCCGCGGCCATGGCGGGCGGGACAGCGGACTCCGGGGAGACGCCGCCGGAAACGCTGGCGCCAGTGGCAGATACAGACGGCATCCCTGCGGATACGACAGGGGACGGGACCGGCACCGCGCCGCGCGGGCGCAGGGCGGCCGCTGTCGCCTGGCCGTCGTCCACAGGTGGCGCGTGGATGTCGCCGGCGGCGGCGGGCGCGAACAGGCCGGCGAGTCCCGTCGGCGGCCACGGGGCCTCGTCGGCTTCGGAGGTTGCGGCCTCGGCGTCCTTCACGTTGGCGGCGCCGGACGAACCCTGCCCTGCGGCCAGCGCAGCGGCTTCGGCGGACGGAAGGGCGTGCATGTCCTCGAGGGATTCCAGGATTCCGGCGCCCGGCCAGGCAGCGGGCTCCGTGCCGACCCCGGAACCCGGGGCCGGGTCCCCGGCCACGCGCGCGACCTCGCCGAGCGCGAGGGCGAATCCACCGCCTTCGGTCGCATGCGGAGCTCCGCCGGCGCCCGGCGCCGCAGCGTCGGGAGCGCGCGCGGGCAGGGCGCCCGTGAGCGGCGCCATGTTCACAGCTCACCCGCCGCGAGCGCGGCGAGGCGGACGCGGCGCGCGCCCAGGTCGTCCATCTCGCGCTGCGAACGGCGCTCGTCGATCGTGCGCTCCTGGGCCCGGTAGCTGGCGGCCAGCTGCTCCAGCACCTGCTTGTCGCGGCTGGCCAGGAGCAGGCGGCCGCGCTCGATCTCGACCGTCTGGCGGTTGCTGTCGACGGTGCGGCTCTGCTGCTCGACCGCGCTCTGCAGGCGCTCGAGGAAAGCGCGCCGGTTGGCGAGTTGGGCGGGGCTGGTGGCGGCGAGCTGGCTGCCGGCGTACTCCTCGGCGTAGCGCCGCAGTTCGGCCAGCCGGGATTCGTGCTGCTCGAGGGCGCGCTGGCGCTGGGCGAGTTCGCGCGCGGCCTGATCCTCGCGGTCCTGCGCTCGGCTGAGCAAGGGGTCGATGCGGCGGGACTGGTTCATGCGGTGACCTCTTCGGTGTTCAGCAGGCGCAACAGGGCCTGGCGGCTGTGGTCCAGGTCGGCGGCATCGGCGACGTCCTGCCCCAGGAAGGCGACGATCTCCGGCCAGCGCGCCAGGGCCTCGTCCACCACGGCGTCGCTGCCCCGCTGGTAGGCGCCGATGGCGATCAGGTCGCGATTGGCGTTGTAGGCCGAGACCAGGCGCTTGAGCGCGCGGATGCGCGCGCGCCAGTCGGCGTCGGCGATTTCGGTGACCACGCGGCTGACCGAGGATTCGACGTCGATCGCGGGATACAGGCCGGCGTCGGCGATCCGGCGCGAGAGCAGGATGTGGCCGTCCAGGATCGCGCGCGCCGCGTCGGCGATCGGATCCTGCGGGTCGTCGCCCTCGGTCAGCACGGTGTAGAAGGCGGTGATCGAACCGCGGCCGGCGGCGCCGTTGCCGGCGCGCTCGACCAGGGCCGGCAGGCGTGCGAACACCGATGGTGGATAGCCGCGGGTGGTGGGCGGCTCGCCCACCGACAGGCCGATCTCGCGCTGGGCCTGGGCGAAGCGGGTCAGCGAGTCCATCAGCAGCAGCACGTTCAGGCCCTGGTCGCGGAACCACTCGGCGATGGCGGTGGCGCGGTAGGCGCCCTGCAGGCGCGCCAGCGGCGGCCGGTCGGCCGGCGCGGCCACCACCACCGCGCGCCGCAGGCCCTCCTTGCCCAGGGTGCTCTCGACGAAATCGCGCACTTCGCGGCCGCGCTCGCCGATCAGTCCGACCACGATCACGTCGGCCGCGGTGAAGCGGGTCATCATCCCCAGCAGGGTCGACTTGCCGACGCCGGAACCCGCGAACAGGCCGACGCGCTGGCCGCGGCCGATGGGCAGGAGTGCGTTGATCGCGCGCACGCCGACGTCCAGCGGACGGGTGATCGGTTCTCGCGCGAGCGGGTTGATCGAGGCACCAGCCATGCCGACGCTGCCCTCGGCGCGGATCGGACCCTTGCCGTCGAGCGGCACGCCGTCGCTGTCGATCACGCGGCCGAGCAGGCCTTCGCCGACCTCGACCCGGCCGCGCCGGCGCAGCGGCACCACCCGCGCGTTCGGCAGCAGACCGTGCAGTTCGGCGCTGGGCATCAGGTAGGTGCGCTCGCCGGCGAAGCCGACGACTTCGGCGTCCACCCAGCCGCCATCGGCGACCTCGACCTTGCAGGTCGCGCCCAGCGGCGCTTCGCAGCCCACGGCCTCAAGGGTCAGGCCGACCGCGCGCCGCAGCACGCCCTCGCGGATGAGGCCGCGGCCGACGCCCTCGTGCGGGGCGGCGTGACCCAGGCGCGCAGCCAGGCGCAGGTTGCGCGCGGCCAGCCAGTCCGCCGGGTCGGCGCTGCCGGAGGTCGCGGGCCGGGCCGTCGAGGCGCTCACGTCCGGTCTCCGATGCGCTGCAGCAGGCCTTCGAAGGCGCCGCGCAGGCGCGCATCCAGGCTGCCGTCGATGCGTACGGCCTCGGCGTGTACGCGCAGGTCGCCGCGCGCCAGCGCCGGATCGGCCGTCAGCCGGGTCACCGGCATCAGCGACAGCAGCGGGGTGAGTGCGGCGATGTCGTCGGGGTGCAGGCGCACCTCGACGTCGCGGCCCGCACCACCGACCGCGTCCACCGCTTCGGCCACGAGGTCGGCGAGCAGGGTGGGGTCGGCCTGGTAGGCACGTCCGACCAGTCCGCCCGCCACGCGGACGGCCAGGTCGGCCAGCGCCTCCACGACCTCGCTTTCCAGCCGTGCCAGCGGCTGCGAGAAGTTGTCGAGGATGCCCTCGATCTGCGCCACCAGCCGGCGGACTTCGCTCTGGCCGTGGGCGAAGCCCTCGGCGTGGCCTTCGGCCCAGCCTTCGCGCCGGGCCGCGTCGCGGATCTGCTGGATCTCCTCCAGCGAGGGCGGGCGCGGCAAGGTTCCGGCCTCGACGCCGGGGCGTTCCCCGTCCATGTCGAGCGGCGGAGCCTGCCAGCGCACGGCGACGCTCATACCAGCTCCTCGCTGCCGGAGCCCTTGAGGGCGATGCTGCCCTCATCGGCCAGCCTGCGCACGATGGCCAGGATCTCCTTCTGCGCCGCCTCGACGTCGGACAGACGGACCGGGCCGCGGGCCTCCATGTCCTCCACCAGCATTTCGGCCGCGCGCTGCGACATGTTGCGGGTGATCTTCTCGCGCACCCGCGGGTCGGCGCCGCGCAGGGCGACGCCGAGACGATCGTTCGACACCTCGCGCAGCAGCGTCTGCATCTCGCGGTCGTCGAGGTCGATCAGGTCGTCGAAGACGAACATCAGCTCCTGGATGCGCTGGCCGAGCTGGTCGTCGACGCTGCGGATGGCACCGATCAGGCTCTGGTCCTGCCCGGAGTCCATGAAGTTCAGGATGTTCGCGGCCACCTTGACCCCGCCGATCGCGGAGGACTTGAGGTTCTGGTTGCCGGCGAACTGCCGCTCCATGATCTCGTTGAGCTCGTTGAGCGCGTTGGGCGGGATGCCGTCGAGGGTCGCGATCCGCAGCAGGACGTCGGCGCGGGTGCGCTCGGGAAGCAGCTTCAGGGTCTCGGCGGCATGGTCGGAATCGAGGTGGGACAGCACGATGGCGATGATCTGCGGGTGCTCGTTGCGGACCAGGTCGGCGATCGCGCGCGGATCCATCCACTTCAGCGTGTCCAGGCCGCTGGTGTTGCGGCCCAGCAGGATGCGGTCGATCAGGCTGCCGGCCTTGTCCGCGCCCAGCGCCTGCTCGAGCACGGCGCGGATGTAGTCGTCGGCGCCGACGCCGAGCGAGGTCTGCCGCTCGAGGGCCCCCTGGAACTCGCCCATCACGTTGAGCACCTGCTCGCGACTGACGGCGCCCATGGTCGCCATCGCCAGGCCGAGCTTCTGCACTTCCTTGGCGCCCATGTGCTTGAGCACCTCGGCGGCGTCGGCCTCGCCCAGCGACAGCAGCAGGACCGCCGAGCGCTCGACGCCGCTCAGTTCGCGGACCTCAGGCGTTCGCTGCTTCATCGCTCAGCCATCCCTTGACCACCTGGGCCACGCGCTTGGAATCCTCCTTCACCGCCTCGCGGGCCTGGCGCATCTGGTCCTCGTAGTGGTCCGACGCCAGCGCGATCGGCGCCCTGGGCGAGATCCGCGCGCTGTCCTCGGCGAGCGTGGGGCCGTCGCCCTGCACCAGCGTGGCCTCGGCCACTTCCAGGGTCGCGGCCCGGCGCCGCGGCTCGGGCGCGGCGATCTGCCGCACCGCCGGCCGCACCACGCCGAACAGCAGGGCCAGCACGACCAGGGCGCCTGCCAGGAGGCGCGCGACGTCGCGCAGCTGCGGCCGCTCCCACCAGGGCGGCGGAGCGGCCGGTTCGACGGTCTCGCGGATGAAAGGCGCGTTCATGACCGAGACCATGTCGCCGCGGGCCTCGTCGAAGCCGATCGCCTGGCGCACCAGCGCTTCCACCCGCTGGAGTTCGGCCTCGTCCAGGGGCTGCAGTGCGGGTTCGCCGTCGCTACCGGCGCGGGGCACGTGGTCGACCAGCACCGCGGCGGTCACGCGGCGGATCCGGCCGGGCGGCTGGCGAGTGTGCTGCAGGGTCCGGTCGAGCTCGTAGTTGCGGGTGGCGCTGCGGTTGCCTTCCGTCGGCGCGCGGCCGGCGGCGACGGCATCCGCCGCCCCGGCCGCGGCCGCATCACCGGCGGTGTCGGGCAGGTTGCTGGTGACCCCGGGGATGCCCTGCGGGCCGGCGGCGGCCACGCTGTTCTCGCTGGTCTGTTCGCTGCGCAGCTTGGGCGGCTCGGCGTTGTAGAGCTCGCGCGCTTCCTCGCTGACCGAGAAGTCCATGTCGACGGTCACCTCGGCGCTGACCCGGCCGCTGCCGGTCATCGGCTCGAGCAGCTCGCGGATGCGCTGGTTGTACGAGGTTTCCTGGCGCCGCACCTGTTCGAACTGCAGGGTGCTGAGGTTGGCGCCCGGGTCGCGGTTGTCGCTGCTGAGCAGGCGACCGCTCTGGTCGACCACGGTGACCCGCTCCGGCGCCAGGTCGGGGATGCTGGAGGCGACGAGGTGCACGATGGCGTCCACCTGGCCGCGCTCGAGCGTGGCGCCGCCGCGCAGCTCCAGCACCACCGAAGCGCTGGCCGCCTCGCGCTGGCGGGTGAAGGCGCTGGGCTTGGGGATGGCCAGGTGCACGCGCGCGTCGCGCACCGGGCGCAGGGCGCTGATGGTGCGCACCAGCTCGGTTTCCAGCGCGTGCTGGTAGCGCGCGGTCTCGACGAACTGGCTGACGCCGAAGCCGGGGTCGCGCTCCATCAGCTCGAAGCCCAGGCGGCCTGATTCGGTCAGGCCCGAGCCGGCCAGCTTGAGCCGCGCATCGTGGATGTGGTCCTCGGGCACCGAGATCGTGCCGGTGGCCTGGTCGATGGTGAAGGGGATCTGGGCCGTCCGCAGCAGATCGGTGGCCTCGGCGGTGGCCCTGGCATCGAGGCCGGCGTACAGCGGCACATGGCCGGGCTTCTGCGACCAGAAGAAGACGGTCAGGCCGATCGCGATCGCGGCTGCGAGCAGCAGCATCCTGCCCAGGCGCCGGGCGAGCTGCATGTCCTGCAGGCGGGCCAGCACCTCGACGGCCTTCTCGCCGGCCTTGTCGGTCTTGAATGCATCCTTGGACAGCGTGATCGCCATGGCGTCCGATTTCTCCGGGGGCCGTTAGAGCGGCATGTTCATGACGTCCTGGTACGCCTGTACCAGACGGTTGCGTACTTCCACGGTGGCGCGGAACGCCACCTGCGACTGCTGCGCGGCGACCATGACCCGGGCGAGGTCGGCGCCGGGCTCGCCCAGCTCGAAGGCCTTCACCAGTTCGCCGCTGCGCTGCTGGGCGGCGTTCACGCCTTCCAGCGCGCTGCGCAGGGTCGCACCGAAGCCCGGTGAGGTCTCTGCCGCACGGCCCGCGCCGCCGACCGGGATCGCATCGCTGCGCGGCAGGTCCACGGCCACGCCGGGCGCCGGACCGATGCGGGTCTGGTAGCTGCGGATCTGGCTGAGGATGGAGTCGACCGAATGGCTCATGCGGAACGCGGGCGGTTGGGAGTCGCTGGAACCATGCAAGCCCTGTGCCGGAACACGCGCCGGCGTCCCGGCGTCCGGCCTGTTCCGGGGTCAGGTGCCGTGCGCCGCCACCGGTTCGCGGTCGATGCCGTACTTGCGCAGCTTCTCGGCCAGCGTGGTGCGGCGGAGGCCGAGCAGTTGCGCGGCGTGCGCGACCACGCCCTCGCTGCGCTCGAGCGCCTCGCGGATCAGGCGCAGTTCGATCTGTGCCAGATGGTCGCGCAGGTCCAGCCCGTCCTCGGGCAACGATGCCGCGATGTCCGCGATGTCCGCGGCCTCAGCTGCCTCAGCGGTTTCCGGGCAGCCGGCGCCCGTGGGTGCCGGCGCGGAGCCGGCCGCCTCCGCTGACGCATGGGCCCCGGTCGCTCCCTTCCCGGGCGGAGCGGCAACCACGACCAGGTGCTCGCGATAGCGCAGCGGCAGGTCCTGGACCCGCACCAGCCCGCCCGGGTTGAGCACCGCCAGGCGTTCGACCAGGTTGCTCAGCTCGCGCACGTTGCCGGGCCAGGCGTAGCCGGCCAGGGCGTCGAGGGCATCCGCGGCGAAGCGGATCTCGCCGCGGCCGTTGCGCGCCAGCTGGGCGGCGACGGTGCGCACCAGTTCCGGCAGGTCGCTGCGCCGCTCGCGCAGCGGCGGCAGCTCGATCGGGAACACGTTGAGGCGATAGAACAGGTCCTCGCGGAACTGGCCTTCGCCGATGCGCTCCTCGAGGTTGCGGTGGGTGGCGGCGATCACACGCACGTCGCAGGGGAATCGAACGGTTGCCGCCGACGCGCTCGAAGCAGCGTTCCTGCAGCACCCGCAGCAGCTTGACCTGCATCGGCAGGCTCATGTCGCCGATCTCGTCGAGCAGCAGGGTGCCGCCCTCGGCCATCTCGAAGCGACCCTTGCGCGCCGAGAGCGCACCGGTGAACGCGCCCTTCTCATGCCCGAACAGCTCGCTCTCCATCAGCTCGGCCGGGATCGCGCCGCAGTTGATGGCCACGAAGGGCGCATCGCGGCGCGCGGAGCGCTGGTGGATGGCGCGCGCGGCGACCTCCTTGCCGGTGCCGGACTCGCCCAGGATCAGGACCGTGGTCTCGAACGGCGCGACCTGGTCGATCATGCGGTTCAAGCGCTGCACCGGCGCGCTGCTGCCGGTGGGCCCGCCGCCCTGGTCGGCGCCCGCCTGCTGCTCGGCGTCGATGCGCCTGAGGCTGGCGGTGCGCAGCAGGTTCTCCAGTTGGGCGTGGCGCAGCGGCGCGTCCAGCGGCCAGACGCCGGCCTCGTGCAGGCCGTGCGCGGCGGCGAAGGCCCCCGGCTCGCCGTCCAGCAGCAGCACCGGGGGCGCCAGCCCGGCCTGGCCGAGCCAGCCGAAGAACGCGGCGGCGCCGGAGTCCTCGCTGGCCGTGCCGACGATGATCGCCATCCAGTCGCCGGGACGGTGGCGCGCCAGGGGTACGTCCGAGGCCTCGGCCACCCAGCGCGGGCGCAGGTCCATGAACTCGAGCAGTGTGCACAGGCGCTCGGCGCGCTGGCCGTCACCGTCGATGACGAGGATGCGTGGATCGCTCACGACGTCGCCTCTCCTCCGCGGGCGTCGCCCGCATGCAGGGACTCCAGGATCTGCATCACGTCCTGGACGTAGGACAGCTTGCTCACGAAGTTGTCGGCGCCGGCGCGGGTGGCGTGCTCGCGGTGCTCGGCGTCGTCGAAATGGCTGGCGATGACGACATAGGGCGGATCGTCCTGGGCCTTGATCAGGCGGGCGGCCTGCAGGCCGCCCATCTCGGGCATCGCCAGGTCCATCAGCACGACCTGCGGACGCAGCGCCTCGGAGCGTTCGATCGCCTCCAGGCCATTGGCCGCGGTTCCAACCACCCGCAGCCAGTCGACCCGGCGGAAGTGGCGCAGCGCGGCGTTGATGAAGCCTTCGTGGTCGTCGACCAGCAGCACGGTGATGGTGTCCATGGCGTCCATTGCGGAAGGTCCTCAGCCCGCGCGGGCCAGCAGGGTGGGCAACGTCTTCACCCGGCGCGCGCGCGCCGGAGCGATATCGAGCTGTTCCCGGTACTTGGCCACGGTGCGCCGCGCGATGTGCACACCCTGGCGCGCCAGCAGCGCGGCAATGGCTTCGTCGGCGAGTGGACGCTGCGGCGGCTCGGCGTCGATCAGGCGGCGGACCATGGCCCGGACCGCGGTCGCCGAGACGCTGGCGCCTTCCAGGCGCACGTCGAAGAAACGCTTCATCTCGATGGTGCCGCGGGGCGTCTGCAGGTACTTGCCGGTGGTGATGCGCGACACCGAGGACTCGTGCATGCCGATGGCCTCGGCCACTTCCTTCAGGGTCAGCGGGGCCATTGCTTCCTCGCCGCGCTCGAGGAAGGCGGCCTGGCGTTCGACGATGACGCGGGCGGTGCGCAGCAGGGTGTCGTAGCGCATCGACAGCCCGCGGCTGAACCAGCGCGCCTCCTGCAGGAGTTCACGCAGGGGGCCCGCATCGGCGCCGCCGGCCCCGGCCAGCGCCCGCTCGTAGCCGGCGTTGATGCCGACCCGCGGCGCGGTGACGGGATTGAGCGCGACCCGCCAGCGGCCGTCGGCATGCCAGACCACCACATCGGGGACCACTGCGACCGGGACCTGGGGCGCGTCCGCCTCGGCGGGACGCGGATCCAGGCACAGGACCAGGCCGATGGCCTCGCGGACGTCGGCCTCGTCGCGCTCCAGCCGGCGCGCGATGGCGGCGACGTCGTGGGCGGCCAGCAGGTCCAGCGCATGCTCGAGGATGCGCGCGGCCAGCGGCCGGGCGGCGACACGGCCGGGCAGGGCGGTCAGCTGGGCCTGCAGGCACTCGCGCAGATCGACGGCGGCGACGCCGGCCGGATCGCCGGCCAGCAGGCGCTGGCGGACGCTTTCGACCTGCGCGGCCGTGCGACCGAAGCGCTCGCTCGCGCGCAGGGCCAGCGCTTCCAGCGGCGCAGTGAGATAGCCGGCGTCGTCGCAGTGTTCGAGCCAGAACGCGGCGACCTCGAGTTCGTCCGCCGGCAGCTCCAGCGCGGCACGCTGCAGGATGCGCAGCTGCGGATCGCTGGAGGCGGTGGCGGCGATGCGCTGCGCGCCGTCGTCCATGCCGATCTGCCAGCCGCCGCCGGGCACATCCCACATCGCCGGCTCGGGCAGTTCGTCGAAGGCCGCGGTCTCGACCGCCGCATCGGCCTCTTCGCCAGGCGCCGGCTCCTCCTCCTGCTCCAGCTCCAACAGCGGGTTGTGCTCGAGGACGCGGCGGATCTCCTGTTCAAGCTGCAGGCCGTCGAACTGCAGCAGGCGGATCGACTGCAGCAGCTGGGGCGTGAGGTTGAGCTGTTGCCCGAGCCGCATCGAGGTGCCGAGGGTGGCCTTCATCCTGTCCCGTCCTGTCCGCGCCGGAGGAATGGCGCACGGGAGGTATCGTGGAATCGGCGCGACGGAAGGGCTATCGGGAAGTTCCCGGTTGCATGAGGGATCGCCCCGACGCCTGTCGGGGATTCACCGATCACGATTCCGTCGCGGGACGCCGGAAAGACGTCGCATTGGCGGATTTCAGGCCGGCCGGCTTCCGAGGCGTGCGGCCAAGAGCAGAAGTTCGTTGGCGCGACGGCAGCCCAGCACTTCCATCATCCGGGCACGGTGGGTTTCCACGGTCTTCACGCTGATGCCCAGTTCGGCGCCGATCTCCTTGTTGCCCAGACCATTGCCGATCAGGGCCAGCACCTCGCGCTGGCGCGGCGACAGCGCGTCCACGCCCTGTGCCTTTCCGCGCCCCAGCAGCGGAGCCATCATGCGCGACGACAGGCGCGGGCTGATGAAGACTTCGCCGGCGGCGACGGTGCGGAGCGCGAGCTCGAGCTCCAGCGGGGCGGCGTCCTTGACGATGAATCCGGCCGCGCCGCGCTCCAGCGCCGCGCGCACGTGCAGGGGGTCGTCGTGCATCGACATCATCAGCACCCGGGTGGCCGGCAGTTCGGCCAGGATCCCGACCATGGCGTCCAGGCCACTGCGACCGGGCAGGGACAGGTCCATCAGCACGACCCCGGGGCGATGGATCAGGGTCATCGCCAGCGCCTCGTCGGCGTTGCTGGCGTCGCCGCAGACGTGCACGTCGTCGAAGCCCTGCAGCAGCCGGACCAGCCCGGCACGCACGAAAGTATGGTCGTCGACGATCAGTACTCGCACCCTGCAGCAGCTCCGGCGTTGATTTCCCCGACCCGAGAATACGCGAAAGCGCTGCTCAGAGCCGGCGCTGCCCGGCGATCTGGCGGCGGTGCAGCCGGAACAGGTGGCGGTCGATCGCCTCGCTCAGGTCAGGGCGCAGGTCCGAGAAACCCAGCCAGACGCGCGCACCGCCCGGCCGCCCGGCCAGGTCGAGGACCCTGGCAGGCAGTTCGAGATGGTCGGGCAGCCACTCCGTGGGCTGCAGCCGCAGCACCACTCCGGCACCCACGGCGAACGCCGGTGCCGGATCGAGATCGACGCGCAGGCCGTGCCGCGACCAGCGCAGATGGCGGACCGGCATGGTCTCGTCGCGGGTGAGCAGCCGGCCGAGCAGGGCGAGGACCAGGTCGAGCTTGGCATCCATGCGCTGGGCGAGCAGGGGCAGATCCCCGTGTTCCTCGGCGTCGTCCTTGCGCAGGTCTTCGAGCTGGGCGAGGCTGGCGAGCAGGGAGGCCGCCTGCGGCTGGCGGCCGCGGCCGTCGGAGGCGTCGATCGCCAGCGGCAGGTCCAGTTCGCAGCTCAGTGCGTCGCCGAACAGGCGCTCTTCGGCCGCGACCCCGATACCGTCGGCCGCGCTCATCCTTCCGCCCCCGCAGCGGCATAGGCGCGCGAGGCTTCCCCGGCCCTGCGCACGCGCTCCAGTTCGCCCGCGATCCCTTGGCGCCGGGAGGCCATGCGCAGCAACAGGTCGTTCTGCATCCGCAGCAGCTCGCGGATGGCGTCGATCGGCGCTTCCCGGCCGCGCTGCTCGAGGTAATGGCGCAGGCTTCGGTCGTAGGCCGCCATCACCTCACCCGCCGCCGCAAGATCATCGTCATCGAGCGCGGAGCCGAGCGCGCCCAGCTCGGCGTGCAGGCCGGGCAGGCCGGCGTCGCCGCTCATGCCCGCGTGTCCGCGAGGGCGGCCGTACCCTGCTGCGGCGCGATCGCGTCCCAGGCCGAGACCACTTCGCCCAGCAGGCCCAGGACCTCGCGCAGCGCGTCGCCGCTGTTGGTGAGGTTGGCCTCGGTCAGGCGCCGCGAGACGTAGTCGTACAGGGCCGACAGGTTGCGGGCGACCTCGCCGCCTGCCTCGTGGTCGAGCGAGCCGTTGAGGTGGCCGACGATGGCGCAGGCTTCGCCGATGGCCTTGCCCTTGCGGGCGTGGTCGCCGCGCTCGATGCAGGCCTCCGCCAGGCGGATGCGCGCGCAGGCACCGGACAGCAGCAGCGCGACCAGCTTGTGCGGGTCGGCGTCCATCACCGCGCCCTCGAGCTGGTTCTGGCGGTACTGATCGGCATGGGGTCGGGACATCATGGCGGTTCCTCGCGCTTACTTGGCCTTGGCCTGCGCGCTCAGCATGCTGAGCTGCTGGCCGAGGTAGTTGCTGGTGGTGGACATCTGCGCCATCAGGGAGTCGAGGGCCACGAACTGCGCCTGGTAGCGCCGGGCGACGGCGTCCATGCGGGCCTCGAGCGCTTCGCGCCGCTTGGCAACGTCCTTGACCTGGTCGTCGAGGCTGCCCTTGCGCGCCGTGAAGGCGCCGTCGCTGCCGACGTAGCCGCCGACCACGGTCTTGAGACGCGCGGCAAGACCGTTCTCGCCGGTGAAGGCGGCGGCGATGCCGGCGGCGTTGTCGGCCATGGCGGCGTCGAACTTCGCCGCGTCCAGCACCAGGCTGCCGTCGGCGTTCGGGAAGCCGCGGGTCTGCAGGCCCAGGGTCCTGCCGTCGAAGCCCTGTCCGGCGAGCTCGGCGAGCATGCCGCCCATGGCGTCGCGCAGCTGGGCGGCCGCGCCGCGCACCTGCGCGTCGCCGGTGAGCGCCGACGGCGTCCGCGTCTCGGCGTTGTAGCCGGTGACGTCCTTGATGGCCTTGAGTGCGGCGTTGTAGGCCTTGACGAAGCCCTCGACCGCGGCCCGGCTGCCGGCGGGATCGGCGTTGACCTCGATGGTGGCGGTGCCGGACTTCTGCAGCTTCAGGGTCAGGCCCGGCACCGCGTCGGCGATGCTGTTGCCGTCCGCGGTGGTCCGTAGACCGTCGATCAGGACCTCGGCATCGGCGGCCGGCGCGCGCTCCTCCAGACCGCTGATCAGCGAATGCAGTTCGCCGTCGCCTTCGGCCACGGTGATCGAAATGGCATTGGCCGCACCCGTCTTCGAGCCGGCGATGGACAGGTGCTGGCCTTCGTCGGAGGTGAGCAGGGCGGCCTGCACGCCGTGGCTGGCAGCCGCGGCGTTGATCGCGCTGCGGATGTCGGCGAGGGTGGCGCCGGCCTTGACCTCGATGTCGACAAAGTCCGCGCCGATTCCCAGGCGCAGCTGGCCCGCACCGAAGGTGGTGCCGACCGCGACGCCGCCCCCGACCAGCTTGTGGGCGCTGGCAAGCGAGAGCACCTCGATCTCGTAGCGACCGACCGGCGTGCCCTTGCCGACCGTGGCGGTCACCGCCTGCGCGTCGGCGCCGGCGCCGGAACCCGTGCCGGACCCGACGGTCCTGACCGAGCGCGCACCCAGGGCATCGGCCTTCTGCAGCGCATCGAGCGCGGTCTTCAGGCCGTCGAAGGCCGATGTGATGCTGCCGAGGCCCGACAGCTTGAACTTCGCGGCGGCCTCGAGCTTGTTGAGGCGTGCGTCCTGGGGTGCACGATCGGCAGCGACCAGCTGGCTCACGATGCTGCTGATGTCCAGCCCCGAGCCGATGCCGCCGTAACCGAAGGAGTAGTCCGCCATGCCTCTGTCTCCGTATCGCGCCCGCGTCGCGGCGGGGCGCGGCCGCGCGCCGCGACCGTGCTGGTTTAGCGGCCGTCGGCCGCGGTTCTTGAATCCTCGCGATGCTGCAAGAAGCGTGCCCCCGCACGGCGCGGTGCCGGCGGCACGGCGGGCGGACCGGAATACATGCGCTCCGGAACCTCAAGAACGCCCCGTGCCGCGCCGCTAAGCCTTCACGGCTACCATGGCTGAGACATGACCGTGCATGAAACGACGCAAGCGCCGCCGTCCGGGGACGGGCTCCATGCCGACGAGCGCTATGTGGTCCGCGACCCGCGGCAGGTCCGCGCCTTGCTGCAGGCGCTGATCGATCAGCGCGCCACCATCACCGCCCTCCCGGACGGGTGCGGGCAATCATTCCCCAGCGCGGTGCTGGAGCTGGGCGAGGACAGCCTGGTGCTCGACGGCAGTCCCGTGGCCGCGTTCAACCGGCGCGCCGCCGGGGCCGGGTTCCTGCTCTGCTTCGCACAGGTGGACCGGGTGCAGCTGCGCTTCCGCGTCGAGCGGCCGCGGCAGCAGGAACGGGGCGGCTACGTCGCCTTCATGGCGTCGCTGCCAGGCGAAGTCCACCACCTGCAGCGTCGCGAGCTGTACCGGTTGACCACCTCGCTCGACGACGCCCCGTGGGTCCGCGTTCCCGATCCGGCAGGTGGGGAGCCCCTGCGCTGGCGCGCGGCCGACGTCAGCGCGGGGGGTATCGCCCTGCTGCTGCCGACCGAGCAGACGGTCTTCGCGCTGGAGCAGCTGTACACCGGCTGCGCGCTGGAGCTGCCCGACACCCCTGCGATCACGCTCAGCCTGCGGGTCCGCAGCCTGGTCGCGATCCGGCGTGCCGATGGCACCGGGCAGCTGCGCGCGGGCCTGCGCTTCGAAGACCTGCCGCGCGGCGCCGACGCCACCATCCAGCGTCACATCTTCAACGTCGAGCGCAGGCGGAACGCGAAGATGAGCGGCAACGGCTGAGCGCCGCACCGTCGCGCCTTGAAGTCGCCTCGTTGGGGGCCGCGCTGCCCGTCCCGCGCTCAGGAGCGGCTCCGTTGGGGTCCGCGCTGCCCGTTCCGCGCTCAGGAGCGGCTCCGCTGGGGTCCGCGCTGCCCGTTCCGCGCTCAGGAGCGGCTCCGTTGGGGCCCGCGCCGCCCGTCCCGCGCACAGGGGGTGTGCTCCCCCGGCAGTCTCCGCGTCCTGCTCCCACTGCCGGCCGCCGGCCATCCATGGCCGGCTGTCCGCACACCCCCTGTGCGCGGGACGGGCTCCGACGTTCTTGGCTTCGGGACGGAAGATCAAGAGCGGCGGAGCCGGGCTCCTGGTCATGACACCCCGTTTCGACGCGGACGTCGACGTGGCCCTCGTCCCGAACGCGACCAAAGGTCGTGCCCGCCGCGGATGCAGGGGGGATGCCCAGAGCCGGCCATGGATGGCCGGCGGCCGGATCTGGGAGCAGGACGCGGAGAATCCGGCGGGGCATCCCCTCCTGCGTCCGTGGCGGGCGGCCAGCACTCGAACGGAGCGCCCGTGGCGGGCGGCCCGGACTTCACCGGAGCGCCCCTGGCGGCCGGCCCGGACTCGAACGGAGCGTCCCCTCGATCGGGAGAAGAACCCAAAAAAGACCTCCGGCGCGAGCCGGAGGTCTTTCGGTGTTGCGCGCCCGGGACTCGCGTCCCGGGCGTGTTCCGCAGGACTCAGCGCAGGAGGCTGAGGACGTTCTGCGGGATCTGGTTGGCCTGCGCCAGCATCGCGGTACCGGCCTGCTGCAGGATCTGCGTGCGCGACAGCTCAGCGGTCTCCTTGGCGAAGTCGGTGTCCATGATCCGGCTGCGCGACGCCGTCAGGTTCTCCGAGGTGGTCTGGAGGTTGGCCACGACCGAGCTGAAGCGGTTCTGGATCGCACCCAGGTCGGCGCGCGAGGAGTTCACCGCGTCCAGGGCCGCGTCCATCGCCAGGATGGCGTTGTCGGCACCCTCGGTGCTGGTGATGTCCAGGGCCGCGAAACCGACCTGGGCGCTGCCCACGGCGTACGCCGTGCTGCCGGCCAGCGCACCGCCCGCCGTGGTGCCGGCGGTCAGGCCGGTCAGCGCGGTGAGGTCGCTGGAGCTGCCGGCGATGACGATGTCGCCACTGCTCGACTCCAGGCGGAGGTTGCCATTGACCAGCGAGGCCGTGACCTTGGTGGTTCCGCTCTGGTTGTTGATCGCGGTCACCAGTGCGCTGGCACGCTCGGAGGCGCTGCCGGAAGCCGCGACTTCGATGTTCGTGCCGTTGATGGTCAGTGCGTCACCGACCAGGGCGCCAAAGGTACCGGGGGTACCGGGGGTGGCGGGAACTGCCGGCGTGCCGGTCGGCGGGACGGCCGGGGTGCCGCTGTGGCTGGCGACGAACGTGGCAGCGTTCGCGAAGCTGCCAGCGGTACCGAAGTCGCCAGTCTGGTCGATCACGAGCGCAGTGCCGTCGGCCTTCGAGAAGGTCAGCGTGCCGGCGTCCGCCGTCCCCGTGAAGGTGATTCCAGCGGCAGTGAGCGCGGCACTGCTGGTGCCGAGTGCGGCGTCGATGCGAGCGGCATCGATCGTCTCCGTCGTACCGCTGGCCTGCGTGACGTTCAGGATCTCGACGCCACCAACGGTCAATGTGAAGTTCTGGCCATCCGCGCCGGACACCGCATCGGTCCAGGCACCCGACGCGCCGGAGGTGGTGGCAACCGCGGCGCTGCCCGGATCGTAGTCGGAGGAGGCGGGCGTCCCCGGGGTACCCGGCGTGGCACCGGTACCGGTAGCGGCCACACCGCTGGCCGCGGCCGAGGTCGCCACGCTGGTCCAGCTCCCCAGCTCGCTCATGTTGGCGTTGGCGATCTGGGCGATGTTGATGACCTGGCCCTGGTTGGCGCCGACCTGGAAGGCCTGGTTCATGAAGCTGCCGTCGAGGAGCTGGCGACCGTTGAACGAGGTCTGCTCGGCCACGCGCTGGATCTCGGACTTCAGCTGGCCGACTTCGGCGTTGAGCGCGGCGCGGTCGGAGTCGGAGTTGGTGGCGTTGCGCGACTGCACGGCCAGCTCGCGGATACGCTGCAGGTTGTTGCCGATCTCGCCCAGCGCGCCTTCCGCGGTCTGCGCCAGCGAGATGCCGTCGTTGGCGTTGCGGGCGGCCTGGTCCATGCCGCGGATCTGGGTGGTGAAGCGCTGCGAGATCGCGAGGCCGGCGGCGTCGTCCTTCGCGCTGTTGATGCGCAGGCCCGAGGACAGGCGCTGGATGGTGGTGGACAGGCTGGCGCTGTTGGTGGCCAGGTTGCGCTGCGCGTTCAGTGCAATCGTGTTGGTATTGATGACGGACATGATGCTGGTCTCCTGGAATTGGGAACCGGCACGGGCGCGTTACCTGGCCGGTGGTTCCGCAGGGGCTTGCCGTTTCATGCGGACCTGTCCTCTGCTGATGCCATTAACGGCAGCGGGCCGAGCGGCTTTAGGGACAGGGCTTGAATTCCGGCGATCCAGTGATCCGCCGCCGCGCCTTGCGCGCGGCGCGGGAGACTCAGCGGATCAGGTTGAACAGCGACATCCGCTGCATCTGCATGAAGCTCAGCTGCGCGGCCTCGAGCGCGACCTTCTCCAGGTCGAAGCGGGCGATGGCCTCGGCGTAGTCCAGGTCGCGCAGCCCGGACAGCGTGCTTTCGATGGTCAGGCCGTGCGCTGCGCGCAGGTCGTCGGCCTGGTCCAGCGCGGCCAGGCGGGAGCCACCGTCGGCGCGCGCGTCGATGAAGTGCTGCTGCGCGGTGGCGATGTCGCGCAGGGCGCCCTGCAGCGCGTTCTGCTGCACGGTGCGCTGCGCATCGGTGGTCGGATCCATGCCCAGCGCATCGAGCAGACCGTCGATGGTGGCGAACACGTCCCGGGTGCCGGCGGGCGCGATCGAGAACGTGTCGCCGTCGGCGGGCGTGCCGCTGAGCACCAGGCGCGTTCCGCCGAAGTCGATCGCTTCGCCCGGTGCATGGAGGCCGCCGCCCAGCACGGTACCGGCCGCGTCCTCGATGGAGTACGCGCCGCCGGCGGCGAACACGATGCGGTGGCCGACGCCGCTCCAGGCGGTGGAGTCGGTCACGCTGGCGCCGGTCACCACGCCGCTGCCGGCGTTGGCGGGGTCGGCGGCGGCGTCGATCCGGCCGTCGCCCACGCGCACGCGCATGAAGATCTCGCTGCCGGGCAGGGCGTCGTCGACGAACATCTCCGGCCCGATCTCGACGCTGCGTCGCGTCTGGTCGCCGGCGTAGGCCACGCCGCCGGCGCCCGCAGCGAACGGCGGGTTGCCGTCGCGGGTGCCGCCGAACAGATAGCGGCCGGTGCCGTCGGGGGTGTTGGCGAGGTCGAGCAGGGTGTCGCGCAAGCGAGCGACTTCGATCGCGATGTCGCGGCGGTCGCTGTCCGACAGCGTGCCGCCGTTGGCCTGCACGGTGAGGGTGTTGATCCGCCGCAGGACGTCGCCGGCCTGGGTCAGGGCATTCTCCTGCAGGCCAAGGCGATGGCGGACTACGTCCCCATTGGCACCGAACTGCTCGAGTTCGGCCAGCGCCCGGTCGAGTGCCACCGCGGCGCCGGCGCCCACGGGATCGTCCTTGGCGGTGAGCAGCTTGCTGCCCGTCGTCAGTTGCTGCTGCAGCCGTGCCAGCGAGGCCTGCTTCGACTGCAGGGTGGTGATGGACTGCTGGTACAGCGCGGGCGTGGAGATGCGGTGGTTCATCGGCGGATGCTTCCCAGCAGGGTCTGGAACAGGGTATCGGCCGTGGAAATGATCTGCGCAGCCGCCTGGTAGGCCTGCTGCAGGCGGAGCATGTCGGCGGCCTCCTCGTCGAGGTTGACACCGGACACCGCGTCGCGCGCGGCCTGGGCCTGGCCGTGCAGCACGCCCTGCGCTTCGGCGGCGTAGCCCGACTGGCGCGCCGCCGAACCGACCGAGGTGGTCAGGCCGGAGATCGCGCCGTTCAGGCTCAGGCTGCCGCCGTCCAGGGTGCGCAGGTCGTCGAAGTCGGCCAGGAGCCTGGCGTTGCCGTTGTCGCTGGACCCCGCGCCCACCGGGCCCACGGTGAAGCGGTCGCCGGCCGCCGGCACGCCGTCGAGCGTGAACGACCAGCCGCTGCCGCTGACGGGAGTGCCGGGTGTCCACGCATACGGGCCGTTGCCGTCGATCGTGTACTGGTCGCCATCCAGGAACTCGATGGTGGCCGGGACCAGCAGGCCGGCATCGGCGGCATCATCGATGCGGACCGGAGAAGGCCGCGCGGTGCCGAGATTGTCGAGCGGCGCCTCGACCTTGAGCGGCGAGGCCGCGGCGATCCGCGCCGGGTCGGTGATGGCCACCGACAGGCCGCCGGCCACCTGCGCGGTCGGCTGCAGCAGGAAGCGATCGTTCTGGGCTGGAGTTCCGGCCAGCACCAGTGCGATGCCGGCGACCTGCAGCGGGTCGGCGCTGTCGCCGGTCCCGGTGACGGTCACGGCAGCACCAGTGGCGGCGTCGTGCGCGGTCCAGGCGCCGTCGCGCCACTGCAGGACCAGGTTGCGGCCGTCCACCGCCCCGATATCGGCCACGGACGCCGAAAGCTGCCCGTCGCCGGCGTTGCCGGCGTGTGCGTTCGCCGCGGGTGCGGGCAGGTTGAAGAACGCCCCGCCCATGGCGCCGTACTGGTCCATGCCCTGTGCGTGTCCGGCGTTGAAGCCCTGGCCCAGCGCGAGCGCGATGCGTCCCAGTTCACCCTGCGCCGGGTCGAGCACCTGGCTGCGGAACTCGAGCAGGCCGCCGATGCGTCCGCCAAGCGCGCGCTCGTCGATGCGCACGGCCTGTCCCTGCGCCTGCAGTGCGAGCTGCAGGCGCTCGGGTCGGTAGGGGTCGGCCACGACGGTGAGCGTGGAGGCGTTGCTGCCCACGACCAGCGCCTGGCCGCCGGCGGTGAAGACGTTGATCGCGGCGCCGTCCTGCTGGACCGTGCTGCCACCGGCGTAGGACACCAGCTCGCCGACCAGCCGGTCGCGGCGGTCGAGCAGGTCCGGGGCGGCCTGCGCGGCCCTGCCGATCTCGGCGTTGAGTCGCGCGATCCCGTCGGCGAGACGGTTGACTTCATCGGCGCCGGCGACCAGGCCGCCGTCGACCTCGCGCGAGAGCCGGTCGAACTGGCCCTGCATCTGCTGGAAGCGCGAGGCGAGGGCATTGGCCTGGCCGAGCATGTTCTGGCGCTGGGCAGGGGCCGCGGCATTGGCCGAGAGCGCGCTGACCGAATCGAAGAAGCCCGACCACAGCCCGGCGATGCCGGTGGCCGGATCCGACATCAGGCCGTCGAGGCGGCCGGAGAGCGATGACAGCTGCTGCAGGCGGGCGAGTTCGCCGCCGCTGTCGACCAGGCGGGCATTGGCCAGGTCGTCGACCACGCGCCGGATGTCGACGATCTGCGTCCCGCGCCCGATGTAGCCGACGCCGACGTCGGCCGGCGAGCGGGCCTCGAAGTCGATCCGCTGCCGGCTGTAGCCCGCGGTATTCACGTTGGCCACGTTGTGCCCGACCGTGGTCAGGGCGCGCTGGAAGGCGATCAGCGCGCTGGTGCCGGTGGAAAGGACGTCGGCCATGGACTATCTCCGGAGGATGGCCGACAGGGCACGGCCCAAAGTCGGTCCGTTGCTGATCGCCGCGATCTTGTCGGCGTAGGCGGGATCGGTGGCATAGCCGGCGCGCTGCAGGCCCTGGGCGAAGCTGCGCACGTCGGCTCCGGCTTCCAGCGCCTGCCGGTAGCGCGGGTTCCGCTTCAGCAGGCGCACGTAGTCGGCGAAGCTCTCGGCCGGGCTTGCGTAGGCGCGGAATTCCGCACGCTCGTTGCGGCGTACGCCATCGCGGTATTCATGGGTGACGGCGGAGACGCGCTCGCCGCTCCAGCCGGCGGCCTTGATCCCGAACAGGTTGTTCGCGCTGGCGCCGTCGCCGCGCTGGATCCCGCGCCGGCCCCAGCCGGTCTCCAGCGCGGCCTGGGCGACCAGGGCGCGGGGATCCACGCCCAGTTCGTCCGCGGCACGCTGCGCATGCGGCCAGACCGAGGCCACGAAGCCTTCCGGGCTGCGCGGATCGAAGCCCGCTGCGCCGCTGGCGGCGGCCGCGCCGGCCTTCGCCGCTGCGGACACCACCGCGGCGCCGGGCAGGTGCGACAGGGCCGCGCCAGCGGCTTCGGCGACCGGGCGGGCGCGGGCGATCAGGCGTTCGACCAGGGTGTCCATCGGCGAGCGCTCCGGCGTCTCCGTGGCGTTGGACGCCGTGCGCGCATCCTCGGCCGCGAAAGAGGGCGACGGAGACCCGCGGCCGTCGGTATCCGCGGACGAAAGCCGCGCATCCAGCGTGGGTGGTGTCGCGCTGTCGCCGCCGAGCTGGCGCGCGATCATCGCGGCCAGACCGAGGCCCGGTCCGGCGGTCAGCGACTTCGCGAGCTGCTGATCGTAGAGGTCGCGATAGAGCTGGTTCTCGCCCGGGAACAGCGAGTCGCCGAAGCTGGCGTCGCGCATGCTCCTGATCATCATCTGCGCGAACACGCCCTCGAGTTCACGCGCGGCGCGGTCGATGCCCGCGGCGTCGGGGCGCTGCCCGGCGTGCAGCGGCAGGGGCTCGGCCGCGATCCGCATCAGATCACCTCGAGCTCCGCGCGCAGGGCGCCGGCCTGTTTCAGCGCCTCGAGGATTGCGACCAGGTCGCCGGGAGCGGCGCCGACGGCGTTCACCGCGCGCACGATCTCGTCGAGCGAAGTGCCGCCGGCGAACATGAACATGCGGCTCGCTTCCTGGCCGGCGGAGACGTCGGAACGCGGTGTGACCGTGGTGGTGCCGCCGCGGCTGAACGCATCCGGCTGGCTGACGTCGAGGCTTTCGGTGATGGTGACGGTGAGGGAGCCGTGCGCGATCGCCGCGGGCATCACCCGGACCTCGGCGCCGATCACCACGGTCCCGGTGCGCGAATTGACGATGACCCTCGCGGGCGCCGACCCGGGCGTGAGCTGCACGTTCTCGACCTCGGCCAGCAAGCCGATGCGTGCGCCGGGGTCGTAGGGCGCCCGCACGGCCACGGTGACGCCGTCCACGGCCCGCGCGGTACCCGGTCCGAAGCGCGCGTCCAGCGCGGCGACCATGCGCGAGACGGTGGTGAAGTCGGCCCGGTGCAGGTTGAGCGTCAGCTCGCCGCTGCCGCCGAAGCCGCCGTCGACCTCGCGCTCGACCATGGCGCCGTTGGGGATGCGGCCCACGCTGGGCACGTTGACCGAGACCCGCGAGCCGTCGCGACCCTGGGCGCCGAAGCCGCCGACGATCAGGCTGCCCTGTGCCATCGCGTACACCTGCCCGTCGGCGCCCTTGAGCGGCGCCATCAGCAGGGTGCCGCCGCGGAGCGACACCGCGTTGGCGACGGAGGAGACGGTCACGTCGATGGTCTGGCCGGGCTTGGCGAAAGGAGGCAGTTCCGCATGTATCGCCACCGCGGCCACATTCTTGAGCTGCGGATTGACGTTGTCGGGGATGGCCACGCCAAGCTCGTTGAGCATGTTGCGCAGGCTCTGCACGGTGAAGGGCGCCTGGCTGGTGCGGTCGCCGCTGCCGTCCAGGCCGACCACCAGGCCGTAGCCCACCAGCGCGTTGCCGCGTACGCCGCCGACGCTGGCGAGGTCCTTGATGCGTTCCTGCGCATGGACGGGCGCGACGATCAGCAGCACCGCCAGGGCGGCAGCGATCAGGGCGCGGAGCGGGGAGGGCGACAGGGTAGGCATGGCGGCCATCTCAGTAGGGGAACAGCCGCGAGTTGAAGAACCGGGCCAGCCAGCCCATGGAATTGGACTGCGCCAGGGCGCCGCGGCCGCCGTACACGATGCGCGCTTCGGCGACGCGGCTGGACGGCACGGTGTTGGTGGGACCGATGTCCGACGGACGGACGATACCCTGCACCTGCACCAGCTCGTTGCCCTGGTTCAGCCGCAGGTTCTTGCTGCCTTCCACCAGAAGGTTGCCGTTGGGCAGGCGCTGCACCACGGTCACGGTGATGCTGCCCTGCAGGCGGTTGCTCTGCGCGCTGCGCCCGCTGCCATCGAAGTCGCGGGCGCCCTCGGCCGAGGCGCCGAGCACCTCGCGGCCGTTCACCGTGACCGGCGCACCGAACAGGTCCGGCGCGCCGATGTCGATCGAGCCTTCCTTGCCGACGCTGGTGCTGGCGTTGGTCTGCGCGGTGGTGTTCTCCACCAGCTGGATGGTCAGCAGGTCGCCGACGTCGCGCGCGCGCCTGTCCGAGTACAGCGACAGTCCGCCGCCTCCGCCGGCCCGGTAGATCGCGCCCTGCGTCGGCCCGGCGGCCTCCATCGTCGTCGCGGCATGGAGCGGCGCCAGCGGCGGGTAGGGCCGCACGTCGCCGGCGGCGACGCAGCCCGACAGCAGGGCGGCCGCGGCCACGCCGGCGATGCCGGCGGCGTGCTGGAGCCTCGGGAAGCGGTTCATCGCGACGTCTCCGTCGATCAGACGTTGTTGTTGAGGTAGCCGAGCATCGCGTCGGTCGTGGAGATCGCCTTGGCGTTCATCTCGTAGGCGCGCTGGGTCTCGATCATTCCCACCAGTTCCTCGACCACGTTGACGTTGCTGCCCTCGAGCGCGCCCTGTTCGAGCAGGCCGAGGCCGCCCAGGCCCGGCGTGCCGTTCTGTGCAGGACCGGAAGCCGCGGTCTCCATGTAGAGGTTCTGGCCCCGCGCCTGCAGGCCCGCCGGGTTGATGAAGTCGCTGATGGCCAGCAGGCCGATCTCGAGCGCCTGGGCCTCTCCTGCCATCTGCACGCTGATCGTGCCGTCCTTGCCGATGGTCACCGACTGCGCGCCCTCGGGCACCTGGATGCCGGGTTGCACCGGGAAGCCGCTGGAGGTGACGAGCTCGCCCTCGGCGTTGACCTGGAAGCTGCCGTCCCGGGTGTAGGCCGGCGTGCCGTCGGGCAGCTGGACCTCGAAGAAGCCTCGGCCGTTGATCATCACGTCGAGCGCGCGACCGGTCTGCTGCGGGTTGCCCTGCTCGAAGTCCTTGGCGGTGGACACCACGCGCACGCCGGTGCCCAACTGCAGACCGGACGGCAGCTGCGTCTGCGCCGAGGTCGCCCCGCCGGGCTGGCGCAGCTGCTGGTAGAGCAGGTCTTCGAAGTTGGCGCGGTCGCGCTTGAAGCCCGTGGTGTTGGTGTTGGCCAGGTTGTTGGCCACGACCGACATGCGCGTCTGCTGCGCGTCGAGTCCGGTCTTCGCGACCCAGAGGGCCTGGTTCATGGTCGGTTCCTCGGTGCGGGCGCGGTGGCGCCGTCAGGTCGGGAGATGCAATGCGCGTGCCAGGGCATCCGCGTCAGCCGCCCAGGCGCAGCAGGCTGTTGGCGGCCTGGGCGTTGTCGTCGCCGCGCTGGATCAGCTTCACCTGCATCTCGAACTGGCGCTGCAGCTGGATCATCTGCACCAGGGTCCCCGTGGCGTCGACGTTGCTGCCCTCCAGCACGCCGGTGGTCATCACGTCGCCGGCGGCGGGTGCCGGTGGCTGCCGGGGGTCGATGCCGCGCATCAGGCCGTCGAGGCCGCGGGCCAGGACGGCGGGCGCCGCGTCCACCGCGCGGATGCGGCCGACCACGGCCAGCGTGGCCGGGCCCTCGCCCAGCGGCACGATGGACACCGTGCCGTCATGGCCGATGTCCATGGCCTGGTGCGGCGGGATCGCCAGCGGCTGTCCGGTGTTGGCGTCGAGCAAGGGCTGGCCGCTGCCGGCCAGCAGCTGGCCGTTGGGGGTCAGCATCAGGTTGCCGGCGCGGGTATAGGCCTCGCCGCCGTCTGGCGCCTGCACGGCAAGCCAGCGGTCCGCACGCAGGGAAACGTCCAGTGGATTCCCGGTGACGCGCTGCGCACCGGTCCGGTTGTCGAAGCCGGCGTCGGTGTGCAGGGCACCGACGCGCGAGGCATGCCCCGCGCCCGGGATGCGATAGGCCTCGGTATTGGCCAGCGCCGCGCGGAAGCCCGCGGTATCGGCGTTGGCCAGGTTGTGGGAGACCGTGCCCTGTGCCTGCAGCGTGGCGCGGGCACCGGTGGCGGCGACGTAGAGGGCCTTGTCCATCAGCGGATGTTGATGACCGTCTGTGTGGTCTGGTCCTGGGTCGAGATCATCTGCGCATTGGCCTGGAAGTTGCGCTGGGCGACGATCATGTTGACCAGCTGCTCGGTCAGGTCGACGGTGGACGACTCCAGCGAGCCCCCGTGGATCTGCCCGAAGTCCGAGGTGTCGGGCGCGCCGGTGCGCGGGACGCCGGAGGAGTGGGTCTCCGCCCAGACGTTGTTGCCCTGCGACTGCAGGCCCTGCGGGTTGACGAAGGTGGACAGCGCGATCAGGCCCAGCGGGCGGTCGGCGCCGTTGGAATAGCGCGCGAACACCACGCCGTCGGCGGCGATGCTGATCTCGTTGAGCTTGCCGGCGGCATAGCCGTCCTGGCGCGCGTCGCGGAACTGGAAGCGTTCGCCGTACTGGGTGGAGCCGGTCACGTCCACGGTCAGGTTCACCGGCGCGGCGCCGTTGCCGGGATCGAACGGGTCCAGCACGATGCGGCCGTTGGTCGGGGTGACCAAAGCGCCGGTGTCGGAGAACTGCAGCGTCGCCGGCGCGCCGGCCGGCTGGCCGTCGATGAAGTTGTGGACCTCCCACTCGTTCGGGTTGGCGGTCTTCACGAAGTACGAAGTCTGGACGTGGGCCACGCCCAGCGAGTCGAACACCGTGGTGCCGCCGCTCGAGGCGTTGTAGCTGCCGGGCTCGCCGGGATCGAAGGGCGAGATGGGCATCTGCAGGGCGTTGCCGGGCAGGGTGAACATGAGGTTGAGCAGGTTGGTCTGCCGCGGCGGGCTGTCGGAAGTCAGCAGCTGCAGGTCGGTCATGCGGCCGATGTCGAAGCCGTCGCCGTCGGCGCGCGGCGGATAGACCTGCAGCCGTGCGCCCTCGGGGGTGCCGACGAAACCCTGGGGGTCGGTCTGGAAGTTGCCGGCGCGCGAGTACAGCACCGCGCCGTTCTTGTTGAGGGTGAAGAAGCCGTCGCCGTCGATCGCCATGTCGAGGCTGCGCCCGGTCGGCGTGATGTTGCCCTGCGAGAACTGCTGGGCGACGTTGCCGAGCTTGACGCCCGAGCCGATCGCGTTGCGCGACAGGCCGTAGGAGCTGTACGAGAACAGGTCCGCGAACTCCGCGCGCGATTCCTTGAAGCCGGTGGTGTTGACGTTGGCGATGTTGTTGGCGGTCACGTTCAGGTCGGCGTTGGCCGCGTTGATGCCGGACAGTGCGGTGTTGAAGCTCATGACGGACTCCGTGGAATGGCGTGCTGGCGGTAGGAAGAGGTCAGATGACCCGCAGGACGTAACCGATCGGGGCGGTGCCGATGCCGTGCAGGTCGAGGTAGAGGCCGTCGTTGCCGACCGAAACGCTCTGGACCCGGCTGCGCGCATAGGTGGCGAGGGCGGTCCCTTCGCCACCTGCGTCGACGTGGCGCGCCGCGATGCTGTAGTTGCCTGGTGGCAGGCGGGCGCCGGAGGCATCGTTGCCGTCCCAGGAGAAGGCGAGTTCGCCGGCCGCGGCGGCCGGGATGTTCAGCTCGCGGACCTTCTGCCCGTTGGCGTCGCTGATCTCGAACGTGACCATGCCCGGGCCCGGCGCCGCGACGACGCCGCGCGCTTCGCCTTCGGCGTCGAGTGGCAGCGCGCCGGAGGGGACCAGCACCTCGCGGCCGATCAGGTGGGTGCCGCGCAGGATCTGGTCGGACTGCATCAGGCCGGCAAAGCCGTTGACCGTCTTGTTGAGGTCCTGCAGCCCCTGGACCGAGGAGAACTGGGCCAGCTGCCCCAGGAAGGCGCTGTTCTCCATCGGCTTCAGCGGGTCCTGGTGCTTGAGCTGCTCGGTCATCAGGCGCAGGAAATCGGCCTGGCCGAGCGCGTCCTCCTTCTTGCCGGCGATGGCCGCGTCGGCGGCGCCACCCAGGCCCAGGCTGCTGTACACGTCGTTGGCGATGCTGGTCATGGCGGGAACTCCTGCGGCCGCGCTCAGCGACCCATGCTCAGGGTGGCCACCGCCAGTTCCTTGGCGGTGTTGAGGACTTCGACGCCGGCCTGGTAGCTGCGCGAGGCCGAGATCAGGTTGACCATCTGCGAGACCGGGTCGACGTTGGGCGCGTACACATAGCCCTGCTCGTCGGCCAGCGGGTGACCGGGTTCGTAGCGCTGCACCGGCGGCGCGGAACTCTCGACGATGCCGCTCACCTGGACGCCGGTCAGGGACGGATCGCCGGTGTTGTTCACCGCGCGGAACACCGGCTCCAGCGGCCTGTAGACCTGGTCCGGCGATCCGGCCACCGAATCGGCATTGGCGAGATTGCTGGCGAGGGTGCTCAGGCGCACGGACTGCGCCTGCAGCGCGGATCCGGCGACGTCGAAGATCGGCAGGTTGCTCATCGTTACTGTCCGGTGATGGCGGTCAGGAGAGTGCGCACCTTCGACTCGAGGAAGTTCAGCGAGGCGCGGTACTCGAGCGCGGCGCGGCCGTAGGCGGCGCGTTCGGCGTCGGGGTCGACGGTGTTGCCGTCGAGGCTGGGCTGGGCCGCGAGGCGCACCGTCTCGAAGGCATGCAGGCCGTCGATGTCTCCCAGCGCCAGGTGGTCGGGGTGGGGTTCCGCATGCGACGAGCGGCCGCCCTGGCGCGCCTGTCCCGCGGCCTGGAGCGCGGCGTTGAAGTCGAGGTCGCGCGCCCGGTAGCCCGGGGTGTCGGCGTTGGCGAGGTTGCTGGCGATCAGCTTCAGCCGCTGCTCGCGCAGCGGCAGCGCATCGGCCTGGAAGCCCAGATAGGACGAGATCGGATTGGACATGGCACCCTCCGGCGGAGCAGTGCCGGAAGCAGTGCAAGCGGCGTGCCACGAGGGCGTCGCGCGGCCGGAGCGCGCGATCCGGGCCGTCAGCGCGGCGGCCGGGCCCTCAGCCGGGAAGCGCGGCCCCGGCGAACGCGCCGCCGGCCTCGTCCGCGACCTCGCGCAGGCGGGCCAGGATGTGGTCGGCCAGGTCGTGCGGGTTGTACTTGGCGACGAAGGCGTCGGCGCCCACGCTCTGGACCATCGAAGTGTTGAACACCCCGGACAGCGAGGTGTGCAGGAGCACGAACAGATCGGCCAGTTCCGGGTGGCGACGGATTTCCGTCGTCAGGGTGTAGCCGTCCATGGCCGGCATCTCGATGTCCGAGACCACCAGGGCATAGCGCTGCGCGGGCGACTCGCCGGCCGCGTGCACCTGCAGGAGGTGGTCCAGCGCCTGGCGACCGTCGGAGAGCAGGGTGACGCCCACGCCGAGCTGGTCGAGCACGCGGCGGATCTGCTGCCGCGCCACGCGCGAGTCGTCCACCACCAGCACCTGCATCGGCGGCGCGCCGGGGGGCAGGGCGTACTCCCCGGACAGCTCGGCGTCCATCCGCGCCTGCGAGATCTCGGCCAGCACGCTTTCGACGTCGATCACCTGGATCAGTTCGCCGCCGTGACGGGTGACCGCGGTCAGGTAGCTGCTGCCTGCGCCGGAGTCCGGCGGCGGCAGGATGTCCTCGACCGCGATGTTGACGATCCGCTCCACCTCGCTCACGAGGTAGCCCTGGACCGAACGGTTGAATTCGGTGACGACGAGGTAGCCGGGCGCGTCGGCGCGATCGCGCTCGGGGTGGCCGATCGCCCGCCCGAGGTCGAGCACCGGCACGCTGCGGCCGCGCACGTCGGCAACCCCGGCGAAGTCCGCCGGCACGCCAGGCACCTGGAACAGCCCCGGGCGGCGCAGGACTTCTCGCACCTTGAACACGTTGACGCCAAAAAGCTGGCGGCCCCCAAGACGGAACAGCAACAGCGCCAGGCGGTTGTGTCCCGCCAGGCGCGTGCGCTGGTCGATGCGATCGATGAGGTTGTGCGACATGCCGCCGGTATCGGCCCGGCCGGTTCCGAACTTGAGCCCGGACCTCCGGCGGGGCGGCGGCATGCCGCTTGCATCCCGCAGCGGGCATCGTCCGCCGGAGTCCGCAATGACGCCCGTTCCGCGCCTGTCCGCCCTGCTGGCCACACTCTTCCTCCTGTCCGGTGCCGGAATTCCGGCCGCGGCGACGGGATTCGAGCCGGTGCAGTCGATCCGCGACGCCGCACTGTCCGCGCTCGCCGACCGCGGCGGGGCCGAAGCCACCCTCGACCCGGCGCTGCGCATGCCGCGCTGCGGCGAACCGCTCCAGGCGCGGCGCATCGCTGCTGGCACGGTGGAGGTCGGCTGTGCGTCGGGCTGGCGCCTGTTCGTGCCGGTGCGCCTGAACCGGAGCCAGCAGGTGCTGGTGCTCGCGCGCGGGGTGGCCGGCGGCGAAACCATCGCCGCGGACATGTTCGAGGTGCAGGAGCGCGATCCGGGCCGGATCGCCGGCGCGGCGGTCGCCGACCCGGCCCATGCGGTCGGCCGCGTGGCGCGGCGCGGCCTCGCCGCCGGCGGCGTGCTGACTGCCGGCGACCTGGCCTCTCCCCGTCTGGTCCGGCGGGGTGACAGCGTCGCCCTGGTTTCGAGGCTCCACGGGGTCGAGGTCCGGATGGCCGGCCGTGCGCTGGGCGATGCCGGCGAGCATGAGCGCGTGAGCGCCGAGAACCTGTCCTCGCGGCGCGTGGTCCAGGGCGTGGTCGACGCCTCGGGCGACGTGATCGTGGGCCACTGAGACGTAGCGCACATTCCCCTAAAGCTTCCCCGGCCGTGGCCGATACCGGTCACGACCCCATTCGGCGCCGCTGGCGCCTGGACTCCGACATGAGCCAGAAGATCGAAGGAACACCGCCCTCCGCCCCTGTCCGCGTGACGCAGCTGGCCGGCCAGGTGTCCCGGGCCGGCGACGCGCGCGACAGGGCGATCGAGGCCCCGGCGGCCGGCGACAGCCTGCGCCTGACCAGCGAGGCCGCCGGCCTGCAGGCCCTGCGCCAGGAGCTGGCCACTCGGCCGGCGGTGGACGAGGGGCGCGTGCAGGCGGTGCGGGAGGCCCTGGCCTCCGGCAGCTATCGCATCGACCCCGAAGCGATCGCCACCGCGATGCTCGAGCTCGACGCGCAGCTGGGCGGCTGATGTCGGACTCCGGCTCCAGCGTCGAACGCCTGGCCCTGGCCCTGGCCGACGAGCGCGACGCGCTGATCGGCGGCGATGCCGACAGTCTGCTGCGCGCGACCCGGGAGAAGCTGGCGGCGCTGCACGCCCTGGAAACGGACATCGATCCCGGCCTGGCCGGACGCATCGCCGAGCTGGCCGAGCTCAATCGCGCCAACGGCGCACTGCTCGCGCGGCGGCGACGCGAGGTGAACTGGGCGCTGCGTCACCTGGGCCGGACCGAGAGCGCGCCCGCCTATGACGCCTCCGGTGGCGTCGAGCAGGCCCTCAACACGCGTCAGCTCGCCGTCGCCTGATCGCGCGCGCGGCGGGCATCCGGGCAAGGCCGTAGAATGCGGCGGCTGGATCCGTCGTCCCTGCAGGCTGCATGAGTCCGTCCCCCTCCTTCCCGCTTCCCTCCATCGACCTCCTGGATTCGGCGCTGTCCCACCTGCAGGAAGGCGTGCTGATCTACCGCGAGGGGCAGCTTCTCTACGCGAATCCCGCGGGGCAGGCCATGTGCCGCTGGCATCCGTTCTGGAGCGAGGACGAACAACGGCTGGAGGACCTGCTGCCCGGGCATGCGCTGCCGCAGGCGCGCGACCAGGGGCGCTGGAGCGACTTCGTCCCGTTCGGCGAGGGCCGCATGCTGGCCGCCCGGCTGTATTCGCTCGACGGCCCCGAGGGGCATGCGCTCCTGTTGCTGCAGGCCCCGAGCCTGGTGCGCGACGGCGACAAGGAGCTGCTGCGCAGGCACGAGGAGCTCAACGTGCGCCTGACCGCGGCGCAGAAGAAGCTGCTCGAGTCGGAGAAGCTGGCATCGATCGGCCAACTCGCCGCCGGCGTGGCCCACGAGATCAACAATCCGATCGGCTACGTGCATTCCAACCTGGGCAGCCTGCAGGAGTACCTGAGCAGCCTGTTCGCGCTGATCGAGGTCTACGAGCGCGCGCTGCGCTCCCCCGACCCGTGCGCCATGCGGCCCGAGATCGAGGCCACCCGCGAGCGCCTGGACATCGACTTCATCAGCCGCGACCTGCCCCAGCTGATGACCGAGTCCCGGGAAGGCATCGAGCGCGTGACCCGCATCGTGCGCGACCTCAAGGACTTTTCCCGCTCCGACCGCGAACTGGGCTGGAAGCTCGCCGATCTGCATGCCAGCCTCGACTCGACCCTGAACATCGTCTGGAACCAGCTGCGCTACAAGGCGACCCTGGTGAAACGCTACAGCGTCCTGCCGATGGTCGAGTGCCTGCAGTCGGAGCTCGGCCAGGTGTTCATGAACCTGCTGCTCAACGCCGGCCAGGCGATCGAGGAGCAGGGCACCATCACCGTGAGCACCGGCCAGGCCGGGGACACCGTCTGGGTCGAGATCGCCGATACCGGCAGCGGCATTCCCGTCGAGCTGCAGCAACGCATCTTCGATCCATTCTACACCACCAAGCCGGTGGGCACCGGCACCGGCCTCGGGCTGTCGATCTCCTACGGGATCATGGCCAAGCACGGCGGCCGCGTGGAGGTGGACAGCGCGCCCGGCGAGGGCAGCAGGTTCCGCCTGGTGCTGCCGATCCGGCAGCCCGTGCGCACCCCCTGACGCCGGAACCCCCGGGGCCCGGGCGGCCCCGGATCAGGGCGCCGGCGCCCGCGCGCGTTGGGCTTCGTGCGTGCGGAACGCCTGCTGGATGTGCTCGCGCAGTTCGCGGTCGTCCCAGGGCTTGGTCAGGAAGCGGTAGATCGCGCCGTGGTTGATCGCCTCGGTGACCGTGGCGAGATCGGCATACCCCGAGAGCACGATGCGGATGGTGTCCGGGTAGAGCATCTTCACCTGGGCGAGGAACTCGGTGCCGCTCATCTCCGACATGCGCTGGTCGGACAGGATCACCTGGATCTCGTTGGTCGCCAGCAGCGCCAGCGCCTCGCGCACGCTGTTCACGGCAAGGATGCGGTAGCCGTCGCGCCGGAACAGGCGCGCCAGCGCGTTCAGCACGTTCTCCTCGTCGTCCACCAGGAGCAGGGTCTGGTCGGCGCGGGTGGTGGTGAAGAGCTCGGGCCGCAGGTGGCGTGCCCGCAGGACCTGGCCGGCGGGCCCGGCCTCCACCGGCTCGCCGAACAGGTAGCCCTGGAAATAGTCGCAATCGGTGCGACGGAGGAAACCGAGCTGGGCCTCGGTCTCGACGCCATTGGCGATCACCTTCATCCCCAACTGGTGGGCCATCGCGATCATGGCGCGCAGGATCGCGGTCTCGCGGCTGTCGAGCAGGGCGGCCTTGGTGAAGCTGCGGTCGATCTTGAGCGTGTCGGCGGGATAGCGCACCAGGGTGCGGAGGTTGGCGTCGCCGGTTCCGAAGTTGTCCAGGGTCAGGCCGATGCCTTCGCGACGCAGCGCCCGGATGGTCTGGAACACGATATGGGCGTCGTTGTTGAGCACGCTCTCGTTGATCTCCAGCACGATCGCAGGGGCGGGCACCCCGGCGTGCTGCATCAGCCCCAGCAGGTGCTCGACGAAGCCCGGCTGCAGCAGCTGCAGGGTCGAGACGTTGACCCCGATGAAGAAGTCGTCCACGCCCTGCTCGCGCCACTCGCGGGCCTGGGCCACCGCGCGCTCGATCATCCAGTCGCCGATCTGCAGGATCACGCCGAGGCGTTCGGCGGTGCGGATGAAACGTTCCGGCAGCAGCTCGCCCAGAGTGGGCGACTGCCAGCGGATCAGGGCCTCCATGCCGAGCACGCGGCCGTCGCGTGCGCTGATCTTGGGCTGGTACCTGAGCGTGAACTCGTTCCGGGCCAGGGCGCCCACGATCTGGCTGGAGATGGCGCGTTCACCCTGCGGCGTCCTGCTGGTCCGCCCCGAATGCACGTACACCGGCGCATCGGCCCCCGGCGACGCACGCCACATCGACGCTTCGGCCAGCTGCAGCAGCGTGCTCGCGTCGGTGGCGTGCTCCGGCGACAGGCTGATCCCCGCCTTGGCGGTGAGCAGGAGGGTATAGGGAAGGATGGTGAGCGGCTGCTCGATCAGGGCGATCAGGGCCTCGGAGATCTGCTGCGCCGAATGGTCCTTCTCGTCGAGCGTCGCCACCGCCACGAACTCGTCGCTGCCGTGGCGCCAGACCTCGCCCCGGCCCGCGAGTCCGGCGCGCAGGCGCTGGCCGACGATCTGCAGCACGGCGTCGCCGACCTCGGTCCCCATGTTCTGGTTGATCGATGCGAACTGCTCGATGTCGATGTGCAGCACCATCAGGCGGCCGTTGCGCGCTGCCACCGACGTGACCATGGCCTGCAGCGCGGGATGGCCGGCGCCCAGGCGGGGCAGCAGGACGGGAGCGGCGTCAGGGTCCAGCGTCGACATGAACCTATTCTATGCGGCGGCGGGCGACGTTCCCGGCGCTACCGGCACGGGAGGGACGCCAGCACCCGCGTGCCGCGCCCGGGGGCCGAGGCGATGTCCATGCGCCCGCCGGCACTGCGTGCCCGTTCGCGCATCGCCACCAGTCCCGGGCCGACGGTCACGAGAGGATCGAAGCCGCGCCCGTTGTCGACGACTTCCAGCACGCACCGGTCGTCCTCGACGCGCAGCGCCAGCGAGACCCTGTCCGCGCGCGCGTGCCGCAGGGCATTGGCCAGCGCCTCCTGGACGATCCGGAAACCGGTCTGCTCCACGGACGGCCCCGGGCGGCGCGGCAGCGGGTCGATCCGCAGTTCCAGCGCACAGCCTGCAGCGACGCATGCGGCCTCGGCGTGCCAGCGCAGCGCGGCCTCCAGACCCAGCGCGTCGAGCGGCGGGGGACGCATCCGAGCGCAGATCGTGCGCACCTGATGGAGCGCGGCGTCGGCCTGCGCAAGGATGTCCTCGAGCTCCTCCCTGCGCCGGTCCGGGTCGGTCTCGTGCAGGGCCGCGTGCGCGGCCATGCGGATCGCGGTGATCGACTGGCCGGCACCGTTGTGGAGGCCGCGCGCGACCATGCGCCGTTCCTCCTCCTGGGTCGCGAACAGGTGGTCCGCCATCGCCCGCAGTTCGCGATTCTCGGCTTCGATGCGCTCGTGGCGGAGGCCGCGAGCGGCGGGTTCGCCCTTCGGCCTCTCGGCCGGGTCGGGCACGACGGGAACGTCGGAAGCCATCGGGAATCCACGGGACGGGGATCCCAGTCTACCGGCCTTCCGGCGCCGCGCCCGTACGGCGGCGTGCAGACTCAGAACAGCTCGACCGTGCCCGCGCTCATGGATTCCTGGGTCACCGGCTTGTGCGGCGGCTTCTCCCAGGTGGCGCGCTGGGTATGCAGGCGCTGGCTGACCTTCCGCAGTGCTTCCTGCATCTCGTCGTCGAAGACGCCGCCGTTGCGCCGCAGCAGGTCCTGCAGCTCGATGGCCTCGCGGTTGATGGTGTTGAGGCGCTCGAGGTGCGAATGGACGCCGCCCAGGGCCTGGGTGGCGATGTCCTCGAACTGCAGCGCGCGCACCGCCTCGGCGACGGTGGCGTCGATGGCGCGGCCGCATTCGGAGATCTCGCGCATGCCGTCGCCCAGCGAACGGTTGATGGCGGCGACCTGGTCGAGCATTTCGGCGGCCTCGCCGCGCGCCTCGCGCGAACGGTCGAGGTCGCGCGAGGCCATGTTGGACACGGTGTCGCGGACCTTGGCGATCGACTCCTTGGAGCTGTGCGCGAGCTTGCGGATCTGCTCGTTGAAGGCCGTGGAGCGCTCGGACAGGTTGCGGACCTCGTCCGCGACCACCGCGAAGCCACGGCCGGCCTCGCCCGCGCGCGCTGCCTCGATGGCGGCGTTGAGCGCCAGCAGGTTGGTCTGGTCGGCGATCGACTTCACGTCCTCGAGCAGGGCGAAGATCCCGTCCAGGTGGCCGGCCATCTCGTCGATGTGGGTGACCGTGGCGCCACTCTGGCCGCTGACCTGCTCCAGGGCCTCGACCAGCTGCTCCATGCGCTGGCTGGCGTGCTGGGCGAAGCGGGCGACGTCGGAGCCGCCGCCGCGCTGGTCACCGGCCTGGTCGAGGATGCGGGTCATCGCCTGCGCCTGCTGGCGGGACTTGCGGTTCATCGCCTCGAAGCTGCTGCCGAGCCCCGAAACAGCCTGCCTGACCAGGTCGCGCGCACGCTCCACCTCCACCCGCGAGCCCTCGATCTCGGCACCCACGAACTGGCGCAGTTCGGTGAGGAGCTTGTCCTGCTCCCTGGTGGCGCGCTGGTGCGCCGCCGGCCGGGTGACCTCGCGCCGCACCAGCCAGAAGCAGAGCACCAGCCAGCTCGCGGTCAGGGTCAGCAGGATCGCCCAGCGGACCGGCTCCGGCCAGCCGAAGGCGAACGCCAGCGGCAGCAGCAGGGTCAGGGCCAGTGGGGCGGCCAGGCGGATCAGGGTGCGTGCGTACATGGACACTACTCGGCGGATTCTCAGATCCCCGTATCGGCGCCCGCGCCGTCGACTTTAGCCGCGGCTCCCGCGCGTCCTCTGCCCCCGGCCTGGAGCGTGACGGCGGTCACCCTCCCTGTCAGTGCAGCAGTTCCTCCACCGCCCGCGTCATCGCTCCGCGCTGGAACAGGAAGTCCCAGGGGCTGCCACCGTTCTGGCGCCACAGCACCGCCGAGCGCAGCGCCGCCATCAGCATGGCGCGGATCTCGGCGACGATGGCCGCCTGGCCCAGGTAGTGCGGGTTGCCCTGGACCAGCACCCGCGGACGCAGGTGGCTGACCGTGTCGGCGTAGAGGGCGCCGAGCCTGGACAGGACGTCGGGGTGCGCCGTGCCCAGGCTCCGCGCCTCGTCGCGGATGGCAAGGATGCCCGCGTGCACGCGCCCCGCGACCTCCTCGTCCTGCACGAAACGGCGCTCGAGCTGGGTCACCGCCAGCGCCAGCTTGGGCAGCAGCGGATCCTGGCCACGGTTGGCCAGGTAGTCGCGCACCAGCATCAGACCGGGACGGACGTTGGCGACGCCGCCGTACACATCGGCGGTGGATTCGGCGTCGATCCTGAAAACGCTCTCGAGCGCCGTTTCCAGCACCACACCTTCGGCCTGGCCGGTCTCGGCCACCCGGCGCACCTGGCGCAGCGCCTGCGCCAGGCCGGCCAGCGCCAGCATGCGGTCGTGCATCGCGTTCATGCCGCCATGCCCTGCGGTGCGTCCGTGGTCGCGATGACGGCACCGCCGAGGCAGGCCTCGCCGGCGTAGAGGACCGCGGACTGGCCGGGCGTGACCGCGCGCTGCGGGCGGTGGAACGTGACCCGCAGGGCACCGGAATCGTCAACAGACACGTCGCATGGCTCCTCTTGCTGTCGGTAGCGCACCTGGGCGGTGCAGGTGAAGGCCCGCGCGGGTGGCGCGCCGGCGATCCAGTGTGCCGGCTCCGTCCAGAGCGTGCATGCCATCAGCCAGGGGCTGTCGTGGCCCTGGTCGACGGTGAGCACGTTCGCCGCCACGTCCTTGCCGACCACGTACCAGGGCTTGTCGTCGAAGCCGCGGCGGCCGCCGATGTGCAGGCCCTCGCGCTGGCCGAGGGTGAAGTAGAACACGCCGGGATGTTCGCCCACGACTTCCCCGGCGGGAGTGCGGATCTCGCCAGGACGGGCAGGCAGGTACCGGCCCAGGAACGCGCGGAAGTCCCGCTCGCCGACGAAGCAGATGCCGGTGGAGTCCTTCTTGGCCGCCGTGGGGAGGCCGGCGGCCGCGGCCATCGCGCGCACCTCGTCCTTGCGCAGGTGGCCGAGCGGGAAGAGGGTGGCCGCGAGCTGTTCCTGGCCGAGCTGGTGCAGGAAGTAGCTCTGGTCCTTGCCGCGGTCGGCCGCGCGGAGCAGGCGCAAGCGCCGGCCCTCCCGGTCGATGCGGGCATAGTGCCCGGTGGCGATGCGCGCCGCGCCCAGGTCGCGTGCGGCGTCGAGGAAATGCCTGAACTTGATCTCGCGGTTGCAGAGCACGTCCGGGTTCGGCGTGCGGCCGGCGGCGTACTCGGCGAGGAAGTGTTCGAACACCCCGTCCCAGTACTCGCGGGAGAAGTCGCGGAAGTGGATCGGGATGCCGAGGCGGCCGCAGACCGCCACCGCGTCGCGGCGGTCCTCGTCGGCGCGGCAGTGGCCGCTGCCGTCGTCGGCCCAGTTGTCCATGAACAGCCCGGCGATGGATTCGCCGGCGTCGCGCAGCAGCAGCGCCGCGACCGAGGAGTCGACGCCGCCGGACATCCCCACGATGGTGCCGGGCGCGGCCATCAGCGCACCGACCGCAGCAGCGAGAGGGGTGGCGGCTGCCGGCGAGATGGTCGGCGACGACCTGCCAGACCAGCGGGCTGCGATGGCGCCCGGCCTGGGCCTGGAGTTCGGCCGGGGTCAGCCACAGCGCGCGCACGATCCCCTCGTCCAGGACGCGTGCCGGATCGTGCGACAGCGGCCGCGCGGCGAACGCGAAGCGCAGGTAGTGCCGTCCGGGGCTGCCATCGGGCAGGGCGGGCGAGGTCCACTGATAGGCGCCGATGAAGGCCGTCGCTTCCACGGACCACCCGGATTCCTCGAGGGTCTCGCGCACTGCGGCCTCGACCAGGTCTTCGTCGGGCTCGAGGTGCCCGGCCGGCTGGTTGAGCACGACCCGCCCGGCGGAGTGTTCTTCGACGCAGAGCAGCCGGCCGCCGTCGACCACCACGGTGGCCACGGTCACGTCGGGCTGCCAGAACCTGCCCTGCCGGAAGGTCACGGACGGCACGGTGCGCGCGCGGCGGCGGGGCGGGGGAACGCGGCGCAGCGATGGAGGCGGGCAGGCGGCATCGAGTCGAAGCGGCGGCGGGGCCCGCATTTTCGCCCGCGCGACCGGGTCCGTCCACCGGCCGTGCAGCATGCGCGCCGGTATAATCGCGGCATGAGCAACACTCCCGGACACGAGCGCGACCACGGCGTCGCCGTCGAGGCCGGCCGCCCCGAACTGGCGCGGCCGCCGCTGTACTCCGTCCTCCTGCTGAACGACGACTACACCCCGATGGACTTCGTGGTCGAGGTGCTGGTGCGGTTCTTCGGCATGGACATCGAGCGCGCCACCCAGGTCATGCTCCACGTCCATACCCGCGGCCGCGGCGTGTGCGGGGTCTTTTCCCGCGACGTGGCCGAGTCCAAGGTCGCGCAGGTCAACGAGTACGCCCGGCTGAACCAGCATCCGCTGCTGGCGACCATCGAGAAGGCCTGAACCGCCGCTCCGCCGGCGCCTCCGCGCCGCCCGTGCCTCACCCGGCGAAGACAGGCACCGCCGGGATACTGCGGACCATGGCCGGTGCTTGCACGGGACGCGGGCGAGGGCCTACAAGGACTCCATCGCCGGATGGAAAAGCCGCACGGTCGTCCCCATCTGGTCAGCAGTGCAACCAGGAGGCTCGCGCCCCATGTTCAGCAAGGATCTCGAATACAGCATCGGCCAGTGCTACAAGCGCGCCCGCGAGGCGCGCGACGAGTACATGACGGTCGAGCACCTGCTGCTGGCACTGCTCGACAACCCTTCCGCGGAGACCGTCCTCAAGGCCTGCGGCGCCGATTTCCCGCGGCTCCGTTCGGACCTCGAGCAGGCCATCGGCAGCTCGGTCTCGCGACTCGCCGAAGACGACGGCCGCGACACCCAGCCGACCCTGGGCTTCCAGCGCGTGCTCCAGCGTGCGGTCTACCACGTGCAGTCGTCGGGCAAGAAGGAGGTCAGCGGCGCCAATGTGCTGGTGGCCATCTTCGGCGAGAAGGACTCGCACGCGGTCTACTTCCTCAACCAGCAGGACGTCACCCGTCTGGACGTGGTGAACTACCTGTCGCACGGCATCGCCCGCACCGGCGAGGAGCCGCAGTCCCGCGGCGAGGATCCCGTCGCCAGGGCCGAGGGCGCGGAAGGCGAGGGCAAGGGCGACGCCCTCGCCGAGTACGCCACCGACCTCAACGCCCAGGCACGGCAGGGGAAGATCGATCCGTTGGTGGGACGCGCCGACGAGATCGAGCGCACCATCCAGGTGCTGTGCCGCCGGCGCAAGAACAACCCCCTGTACGTCGGTGAGGCCGGCGTGGGCAAGACCGCGATCGCGGAAGGCCTCGCCAAGCGCATCGTCGACGGCGAGGTGCCCGCGGTGCTCGCCGACGCCACGATCTATTCGCTCGACCTGGGCGCGCTGGTGGCCGGCACCAAGTACCGCGGCGACTTCGAGAAGCGCCTGAAGGCGGTGCTGGCCGCGGTCGGCAAGCATGAGGGCGCGATCCTCTTCATCGACGAGATCCACACCATCATCGGCGCCGGCTCGGCGTCGGGCGGCACCATGGACGCGTCGAACCTGATCAAGCCCGCGCTGGCCTCGGGCGAGCTGCGCTGCATCGGCTCGACCACGTTCCAGGAGTACCGCGGCATCTTCGAGAAGGACCGCGCGCTGGCGCGCCGCTTCCAGAAGATCGACATCGTCGAGCCCACCGTGGGCGAGACCTACCAGATCCTCCAGGGCCTGAAACCCAGGTACGAGGCCCACCACGACGTCACCTACGCCGACGAGGCGCTGCAGGCGGCGGTGGACCTGTCGGTCAGGCACATCGGCGACCGCCTGCTTCCGGACAAGGCCATCGACGTCATCGACGAGGCCGGCGCCCGCCAGCGGCTGCTGCCCGAGAACGTGCGCAAGTCGCTGATCGACGTCGAAGAGGTGGAGACCATCGTCGCGCGCATGGCGCGCATCCCCGCCAAGCAGGTCAGCGCCTCCGACAAGGACGTGCTGCAGCACCTGGAGCGCAACCTGAAGATGGTGATCTTCGGCCAGGATCCGGCGATCGAGACCCTCACCAGCGCGATCAAGCTGGCGCGCTCCGGGCTCGGCAACCCGGACAAGCCGATCGGCAACTTCCTGTTCGCCGGCCCCACCGGCGTCGGCAAGACCGAGGTCACCCGGCAGCTCGCGCTGCAGCTGGGCATCGAGCTGGTGCGCTTCGACATGTCCGAATACATGGAGCCGCATTCGGTCAGCCGCCTGATCGGCGCCCCTCCGGGCTACGTCGGCTTCGACCAGGGCGGACTGCTGACCGAGAAGATCGTCAAGACTCCGCACTGCGTGCTGCTGCTCGACGAGGTCGAGAAGGCGCATCCGGACATCTTCAACATCCTGCTGCAGGTGATGGACCGCGGCATCCTGACCGACACCAACGGCCGCGAGGCGAACTTCCCGCAACGTGATCCTGGTCATGACCACGAACGCGGGCGCGGCGCAGGCGGCGCGGCGCAGCATCGGCTTCACCACCCAGGACCACAGCAGCGACGCGATGGAAGTGATCCGCAAGGGTTTCACCCCCGAGTTCCGCAACCGCCTGGACGCGGTGGTGCAGTTCCAGCCGCTGGGCTTCGAGCACATCCTGCGCGTGGTCGACAAGTTCATCATCGAGCTCGAGGAGCAGCTGCACGAGAAGGGCGTCAGCCTGGCGGCGACCCCGGCGGCGCGCGAGTGGCTGGCGCAGCACGGCTTCGACCCGCTGATGGGCGCGCGGCCGATGGCGCGGGTGATCCAGGACAGGGTCAAGCGGCCGCTGGCCGACGAACTGCTGTTCGGAAAGCTCGTGGGCGGCGGCAGGGTGTCGATCGACGCGGTGGACGGCGAGCTGGTGCTCGACGTCCAGGCCGAGCCGGAAAAGCTGCTCCCGGCGACCGTCGGGTGAGCGACAAACAAGAAAGGCGGCCCTGGGCCGCCTTTCTTGCAGGGGCGCGATTCGCGCGCCTTACTTCATGCGATACGTGATCCGCCCCTTGGTCAGATCGTAGGGCGTCATCTCCACCTTGACCCGGTCGCCGGTCAGGATGCGGATGTAGTTCTTGCGCATGCGTCCGGAGATGTGCGCGATGATCTCGTGCCCGTTCTCCAGCTTCACCCGGAACATCGTGTTCGGGAGTGTCTCGGAGACCATGCCTTCAAATTCAATGACGTCGTCTTTCGCCATGCGTCCTGTACTGACCAGTCGAGGGGCCGGGCGCGGGGCCCGAAAGACGGCAATTGTCGCACGGACGGGCGTTCCGCGCAAAAGTTCCGTTAATCGTTTCCGGGGTGCGGATCCGGCCGGGGCGGGGCCAGCGCCGCCGCGGGGATGCGGCCGAACGCCTCTCCCCAGGGGCCGGGCCGGCCGGGCAGGGCGACCAGGCGCCTCACTTCGGCCAGGAACCGCGTCCGGGGCCAGGACTGCGCACCCATGCGCAGCAGGTGCGGGTTCTCCACCTGGGCGTCCAGCAGCGGCCAGCCCCAGCCGTGCAGCGTCCGCGCCAGGGCGGCGAGCGCGAGCCGCGAGCCGCCGCTGGTCGCGCTGAACATGCTTTCGCCGAAGAACATCCGGCCCAGCGCGACGCCATACAGTCCGCCGGCCAGCCGGCCTTCGCCGTCGAGGACTTCGATCGAATGCGCGTGCCCCAGCGCATGCAGGCGCGAGTACGCCGCGCGCATCGCGTCGGTGATCCAGGTCCCCTGCTGTCCGCCGCGTGGCGCGGTCGCGCAGGCCAGCACCACCTCGTCGAAGGCATGGTCCGCGACCACGGTCCAGTCCGAGCGCCGCAGCTGGCGCCGGAAGCGCGAGGACAGGTGCACGGCATCGGTGGCGAACACGGTGCGCGGGTCGGGCGACCACCACAGCAAGGGCTGGCCCTCGGCGTACCAGGGGAAGATGCCGTCGGCATAGGCGCGGAGCAGGCGCTCCGGAGCGAGGTCGCCGCCGACCGCGAGCAGGCCGTCGGGCTCGCGCAGCGCCGTTTCCGGATCCGGGAACCGGGAACCGGGATCCGGGCCGAGCACCACGGGCAGCGCCCGGCTCACGGCGGCGCGCTCCGGTCGCGGAACGGGGAACGTTCCCGCAGCGTCCGCGCCATGCGTTCGACGGCCTCGCACTCCTCGCGGCACCATGCCTCCAGCGCCGGGCGGAAGCCATCGTCGGCGATCCAGTGCCGGCTGCGCACCGGCGCGGGCAGGAAGCCGCGAGCGATCTTGTGCTCACCCTGGGCGCCGGGCTCGAACCGGCGCAGCCCCTCGCGCAGGCAGTATTCGATGCCCTGGTGATAGCAGGTCTCGAAGTGCAGGCCGGGCAGCTGCCGCGTGGCGCCCCAGTAGCGGCCGTAGAGGGTGTCGCGCCCGCGCAGGCTCAGCGCTCCGGCGATCGCTTCACCGTCGAGGTCGGCCAGGACCAGCACCAGCGCACGCGGCAGGGTTTCCGCGAGATGGTGCAGGAAGCCCAGCGTCAGCGCCGGGGCGTTGCCGTAGTCGGCGAAGGTCTCGAGGTAGAAGCCATGCATGACCGCGAGGTCGCGCGCATCGGCCTCGTCGCCGTGCAGCACACGGAAGGTCACGCCCGCCCGGGCGACCTTCGCGCGTTCCTGGCGGATGTTCTTGCGATGGCGGTGGTCCATGTCGCCCAGGAAGGCCGCGAAGTCGGGCCAGCCGGCGTCGTTGCTCCAGTGGTACTGGATGTCGGCGCGGCGCAGCCAGTCGTCGCCGAAGTCCGCGTCCTCGGCAGCGGTGTGGAAGTTGACGTGCGCGGAAGACAGTCCGAGCGCGCTCGCGTCATCGACGATCGCCGCGAGCAGCGCGCGCCGCGCGGCGCCGTCGCGCGCCAGCAGCCGCGGCCCCGTCACCGGCGAGTAGGGCACCGCGCCCAGCCATTTCGGGAAATACGCGCGCCCATGCCGAGCCCAGGCATGCGCCCAGGCATGGTCGAACACGAACTCGCCGTGCGAGTTTCCCTTCCAGGTAGCCCGGGGCCGCGGCGACCAGTTCGTCGCCGTCCCAGAGCGTGACGTGGCGCGGCGTCCAGCCCCAGCGCGGGCGCAGGCAGCCGCTGGATTCGAGGCCCTCCAGGAACGCGTGCGCGACGAAGGGGTTGCCCCCGTCGTGCAGCGCGTCCCAGGCCGCGGCGGGAATCTCCGCGAGCGATGCATGGACGCGCGCGACGGGCATGTTCCGACTCAGCCGCGCGGGGAAGCCGCGCGCGGCGTCTCAGGCATCCTTGTCGAGGAAGCGCTCGGCGTCGAGCGCGGCCATGCAGCCGAAGCCGGCCGAGGTGATGGCCTGGCGGTAGACCTGGTCGGCCACGTCGCCGGCCGCGAACACACCCTTGACCGAAGTCTCCGTGGCGCCGCCGGCAAGTCCCGAGCGGATCTCGAGGTAGCCGTTGTTCATCGCCAGCTGGCCCTCGAACAGCGATGTATTGGGCGTGTGGCCGATGGCGACGAAGAAGCCGTGCACCTCGACCTCGCGGATGCCGTCGTCCTGCACCGACTTCAGGCGCAGGCCGGTGACGCCGGCGTCGTTGCCCAGCACCTCGTCCACCACGTGGTGCCAGACCGGCTCGATCTTCCCGGCGTCGATCTTCGCCTGCAGCTTGTCCTGCATGATCTTCTCGGCGCGCAGGGTGTCGCGGCGGTGCACCAGGTAGACCTTGCGCGCGATGTTGGACAGGTACAGCGCTTCCTCGACCGCGGTATTGCCGCCGCCGACCACGGCCACGTCCTGGTCCTTGTAGAAGAAGCCGTCGCAGGTGGCGCAGGCGGAGACGCCGCGGCCCTTGAACTTCTCCTCGGACTCCAGGCCCAGGTACTTGGCGGTGGCCCCGGTGGCGATGATCAGCGCATCGGCGGTGTAGTCGCCGCTGTCGCCCCTGAGGCGGAACGGCCGCTCCGAAAGGTCGGCGCTGTGGATCTGGTCGAACACCACCTCGGTGTCGAAGCGCTCGGCATGCGCCTGCATGCGCGCCATCAGGTCGGGACCCATCAGGCCGTGGGCATCGCCGGGCCAGTTGTCGACCTCGGTGGTGGTCATCAGCTGGCCGCCCATCTGCATGCCGGTGACGAGCACGGGCTTGAGGTTGGCGCGGGCCGCGTAGACGGCGGCGGTCCAGCCGGCCGGGCCGGAACCGAGGATCAGCAGGCGGCAGTGCTTGGAAGTGCTCATGTATACTCGCGGGCCATGGAATCACGGCGTTGGGAAGCCCATAGCTTGGCGGCGCCGGAGCGGCAAGACAAGGCGGAGCGGGCCGTCGCGGCCGCAACGCAGGGTTCCCAGCGACACCACGACGCGCCGCACATGCGGCGTTTTTTGTGCATCACATGAGAGGGCGAGAGATGCGTATCGGCGTTCCCAAGGAAACCAAGACCCTGGAGGGCCGCGTCGCCCTCGTGCCCGCGGCCGCGGGCGACCTCGTCAAGCGTGGCCACGAGGTGTGGCTCGAGAAGGATGCCGGCATCAAGTCCGGCTTCGCGGACGCCGCCTACGCGGCGCTGGGCGTCAACATCGCTCCCGATGCCGCCGCGCTGTATGAAAAGAGCCAGATGATCGTCAAGGTGAAGGAGCCCATCGCGGGCGACCTGGAGCATCTGCGCGCCGACCACCTGCTGTTCTGCTACCTGCACCTAGCCGCCGAGCCGGCGCTGACGCGCAGGCTGCTCGACATCGGCCTGACCGCCGTCGCCTTCGAGACCGTCGAACTGCCCAACGGCGACCTGCCGCTGCTGGCACCGATGTCGATCGTGGCCGGCCGGATCGGCGTCCAGGTCGGCACCCGCCTGCTGCACCAGCCCGAAGGCGGCAAGGGCAAGCTGCTCGGCGGCCTGCCGTCGACCGAGCGCGGCCGGGTGGTGGTGTTCGGCGCCGGCAAGGCCGGCGGCGCGTCCGCGGCGCTGGCCGCGGCGGGCGGCGCCAACGTCACCGTGTTCGAAATGCGCCAGGACCGCATGGACGAGATGATGCGCCTGGGCAACAACGTCACCGCGCTGTACCCCTACCACGACGTGGTGGCGCGCGAGATCGCCGCGGCCGACCTGGTGATCGGCGCGGTGCTGGTCACCGGCGCCCGGGCGCCCAAGGTCGTGACCCGCGACATGCTCAAGGCCATGGAGCCGGGCAGCGTGCTGGTGGACATCGCCATCGACCAGGGCGGCTGCTTCGAGACCTCGCGCCCGACCAGCTGGAAGGAGCCGACCTACGTGGAGGAGGGCGTGACCCACTTCTGCGTCACCAACATGCCGGGCGCTGTGCCGCAGACCTCGTCGCAGGCGATCTGCGCCGCGATCCTGCCCTGGGTGAACCGGCTGGCCGCAGGCGGCGACTGGGCCGCGGACCCGGCGCTGGCGCGCGGCATCAACGTCGCCGGGGGAAGCTGGTGCACCCGGCCCTGCTGGACATGGCCGTCTGAGCCGCAATGTGATTAGAATCATCCCATTGCGGGAACTTCTTAAGGTCTGATCACACGTGGCAGCACGCGCGGCAAGCGAACGTGGCACCCGGCGCCCCCGCAAGGCGGCGTCGGGCGCGGCCGCCTCCGCGCCCGACCCGCGGCGACAGAGGCTGCTGCGCGACATCGCTCTGATCGCGATCGCGCCGCTGCTGGTCTACCTGCTGGTCTGCCTGGTGACGTACTCGCCCGGCGACCCGGGCTGGAGCAACGCCGGCAGCCTGACCGCGCCGCTGAACAACGCCGGCGGCCGGGTCGGGGCCTGGACCGCCGACGTGCTGCTCGGGCTGTTCGGGCACGTCGCCTTCCTGCTGCCCCTGCTCCTCGGTGCCGTGGCGTGGATCGCACTGTTCGGCATGGACAGCGATGGCGACGGTGCGGCCGACCTCGGCCCGGCGCTGCGCCTGGTCGGCATGGTCGGCTTCATCGTCTCGGCCACCGGCCTGCTGTCGCTGCGCATCGGGCCGGTCGAAGGCTGGTCGGCGGGTGCCGGCGGCATCCTCGGCCGTCTGGTCGGCAATTCGCTTTACTCGGCGTTCGGGCCGGTGGGTGGCAACCTGTTCCTGCTGGCCCTGCTGCTGGTCTCGGTCACGCTGGCCACCGGGCTGTCCTGGCTCCGGGTGATGGACGTCATCGGCGGGTGGGTGCTGAAGCTGCCGGCGCTGTTCCGCCGCGGCAGCAAGCAGGCCAGCGAGTGGCAGGAAGCGCGCGCCCATCGCGAGGAACGCACGGAAACCCGCAAGCTCGACACCGAGCTGCGCGCGAAGCGCGGGAAGGTGCGGATCGAGCCGCCGCCGGCGCCGGTGGTGGAGAAGAGCGAGCGCGCCAGGCGCGAGCAGCAGATCCCGCTGTTCAACGTCGGCGACGGCAGCGGCATCCCGGCGCTTGCGCTGCTGGACGACCCGAAGCCGCAGCCCAAGGGCTACGACGAGGAAACGCTGGAAACGCTGTCGCGCCAGATCGAGTTCAAGCTCAAGGACTTCCGCATCGACGCCCAGGTGGTCGGCGCCTATCCCGGCCCGGTGATCACCCGCTTCGAGATCGAGCCGGCCCCGGGCATCAAGGTCAGCCAGATCAGCTCGCTGGACAAGGACATCGCCCGCGGCCTGAGCGTGAAATCGGTGCGCGTGGTCGACGTGATCCCGGGCAAGTCGGTGATCGGCCTGGAAACGCCGAACACCCACCGCGAGATGATCTATCTCTCCGAACTGTTGCGCTCGAAGGAATACGACAGGTCCGCCAGCCCGCTGACGCTCGCGCTGGGCAAGGACATCGCCGGCAGGCCCACGGTCGCCGACCTCGCGCGCATGCCGCATCTGCTGGTGGCGGGCACCACCGGCTCGGGCAAGTCGGTCGCGGTGAACGCGATGGTGCTGAGCCTGCTCTACAAGGCGTCGGCCAAGGACGTGCGGATGCTGATGATCGATCCGAAGATGCTGGAGCTCAGCGTCTACCAGGGCATCCCGCATCTGCTGGCGCCGGTGGTCACCGACATGAAGGAGGCCGCGAACGGCCTGCGCTGGTGCGTGGCGGAGATGGAGCGCCGCTACAAGCTGATGAGCGCGGTGGGCGTACGCAACCTGGCCGGCTTCAACAAGAAGGTGCGCGAGGCCGCCGACGGCGGCCAGCCGCTGCTGGACCCGCTGTTCAAGCCCAATCCGGAGCTGGACGAGGCGCCGCAGCCGCTCGAGCCGCTCCCCTACATCGTCGTCTTCATCGACGAATTCGCCGACATGATGATGATCGTCGGCAAGAAGGTGGAGGAGCTGATCGCCCGCCTGGCGCAAAAGGCGCGCGCCGCCGGCATCCACCTCATCCTGGCCACCCAGCGGCCGTCGGTGGACGTGATCACCGGCCTGATCAAGGCCAACATCCCCACGCGCATCGCCTTCCAGGTCTCCAGCAAGATCGACTCGCGCACCATCCTCGACCAGAGCGGCGCCGAGACGCTTCTGGGCCATGGCGACATGCTGTACCTGCCCCCGGGCACGGCAATGCCCGAGCGCGTGCACGGTGCCTTCGTCTCCGACGAGGAGGTCCACCGCGTGGTGGAGTACCTCAGGCAGTCGGGCGGCGGCCCGGACTACATCGAGGGCGTGCTGGAGGAAGTGCAGGCCATGGGCGACGGCATCGTGGTCGGCGCCACCGGACTGCCCGAGTCCAGCAGCAGCGGCGACGAGAGCGACCCTTTGTACGACGAGGCGGTACGCGTGGTGACCGAGACCCGCCGCGCCTCCATCTCGGGCGTGCAGCGGCGGCTGAAGATCGGCTACAACCGCGCCGCGCGCCTGGTCGAGGCGATGGAGGCCGCCGGCGTGGTGTCCGCGCCCGAACACAACGGCGACCGCAGCGTGCTGGCGCCGCCGCCACCCCAGTAACCCCCCAAGCCCCCATCCGTAGGAGCCGCTACAGCGGCGACCCCGGCCTCTGCAGAAGCCGGCGACCGGCGCGGTATCGTTTTCCGCGGTCGCGGCTATAGCCGCTCCTGCAATGGGTGGGTGGCGATAGCGGCCGCCAGCCGCGTGGGGGCGCATTCAGCGCCACCGCGACACACTTCGCAACGCATTCCCCCACGGAGCCACCGATGATCCGCATGCGCTACTGGCTGGCCGCGCTGGCCTTGCTGTCCACCCTCGCCGGGACCGCTTCCGCCGCTGCCCGGGACGATCTGGCCGCGTTCAGCAGCGGCCTGAAGGGACTGGACGGCCGCTTCGAGCAGAAGCTCTACGACCTTGACGGTCGCCTCCGGGAGACCTCCACCGGCCGCGTCGCGCTGTCCGCGCCACGTCTGTTCCGCTGGGAGTACGCCACCCCCTATGCGCAACTGATCGTGGCCGACGGCGAGAAGGTCTGGGTCTACGATCCCGACCTCGAGCAGGTGACCGTCCGCGCCCAGGGACCCGAGGAGCAGAACAGTCCGCTGGCGGCGCTGGTGGACCCGGCGAAGCTGGAACGCGACTTCAACGTCCGCGAGAGCGGCGACGCCGACGGCCTGTCCTGGCTGCTGCTTTCCCCGCGCGATGCCGAACAGGCCAGCTTCAGCAGCGCGCGCCTGGGCTTCAGGGGCGCTTCGCTGGTCCGCATGGACGTGGTCGACACCCTGGGCCAGCGCACCGAGGTGGTCTTCAGCGGCTGGACCCGCAACCCGGCCTTCGCGCGCGGCACGTTCCGGTTCGTGCCCCCGGCGGGCGTGGACGTGGTCGGCGAAGGCTGAGGACGGTCGCCGCGCCCTTCGGCGCGCCATCCGCGGCGACGGCGCGGAGGATGTCCCCCTCCGCATCGATCCCGCGTTGGCTTTCGATGCCGGCAGTCCACCACGCCCCGCCGCTGTTCCTGACCAGACGTCGACCGCCGCCCCTCCCCCGGCGCGCAGTCGGACACAGGGGAGGGCAGGGTCAGGGCGGGGGGGCTGCCGACACCATTCCCGGCTCCCGGCGGCCACCTTGGTATCGTGGCATTACAGGATTCCGTGGAAACGACGTGCCCCGCAAGCAAGCCCCCTCCGCCGGCCAGCCCGGCCTTTTGCCACCCGGAGACGATGCATTGGCGCTACGCCCGCTGGCCGAGCGCATGCGCCCGCGCACCCTCGACGAGATGGTCGGCCAGCGACGGCTGCTGGCGCCCGATTCCGCGCTGCGACGCGCGGTCGAGGCCGGCCGCGTGCATTCGATGGTGCTCTGGGGCCCGCCCGGCTGCGGCAAGACCACGCTTGCGCTGCTGCTGGCCGAGTACGCCGACGCCGAATTCCGCGCGATCTCCGCGGTGCTCTCCGGACTGCCCGAGGTCCGCAAGGTACTGGCCGAGGCCGAGCACACCTTCGCCGGTGGCCGGCGCACGGTCCTGTTCGTCGACGAGGTGCACCGTTTCAACAAGGTGCAGCAGGACGCCTTCCTGCCCCACATCGAGCGCGGCACGATCATCTTCGTCGGCGCGACGACCGAGAACCCCTCTTTCGAACTGAACTCGGCGCTGTTGTCGCGCTGCCGGGTGCACGTGATGGAGGCGGTGTCGGCCGATGACATCGGCACCGCGCTGCGGCGTGCGCTCGATGACGGCGAGCGTGGCCTCGGCGGCCGCGGCGTCGCCATAGGCGAAGGACAGCTGCAGCTCGTCGCGCGCGCCGCCGACGGCGACGTGCGCCGCGGGCTCACCCTGCTCGAGATCGCCGCGGAACTGGCCGGCGACGGCGGCACCATCACCGACGACACGCTCGCCCAGGTCCTGGCCGACCGCACGCGCCGCTTCGACAAGGGCGGCGAGCAGTTCTACGACCAGATCTCGGCGCTGCACAAGTCGGTGCGCAGCTCCAACCCGGACGCGGCGCTCTACTGGCTGGCACGGATGCTCGACGGTGGCGCCGACCCGGCCTATCTCGCGCGCCGGCTGGCGCGCATGGCGATCGAGGACATCGGCCTGGCCGACCCGCGCGCGCAGCAGATGGCGGTCGATGCCTGGGACATGTACGACCGCCTGGGCAGCCCCGAGGGCGAGCTCGCGTTCGCGCAGCTGGTGATCTACCTGGCCAGCACCGCCAAGTCGAACGCCGGCTACGCGGCGTTCAACGCCGCCCGCCGCGACGTGCTCGAGCACGGCACCCAGGACGTGCCCATGCATCTGCGCAACGCGCCCACGAAGCTGATGAAGGGCCTCGGCTACGGCAAGGGCTACCAGTACGACCACGATGCCGAGGGCGGGGTGGCGCTGGACCAGACCGCATTCCCGGATGCGATGGGGGAGCGGGTCTACTACCTCCCGGTCGAGCGCGGCCTGGAGCTGAAGCTCAAGGAGAAGCTCGACCGGCTGCGCGCCGCACGCGCCGGGGCAGGAGAACGCGGCACCAGGGCTGGCAGGGACTGATGCGGGATCACGATTGCGCAGGCAACCGGGGATCCGTCGGCGGCAGGTTGCCGCGATCGCCTCCGACCTGTTCCAGGATCCTGTCGAGCCGCTCGATGATCGCCCTGTCGATCTTCTCGTGCAGCCGCATGATCTCCAGCTCGGCGCGCAGGTTGACCTCGAAATCCAGGCTCGCCGCGATCCGGTCCTTCGCCGCCTGCCGGTTCTGGCTCATCATGATGATCGGCGCCTGGATCGCGGCGACCGTCGAGAGCATCAGGTTGAGGAAGATGTACGGGTAGGGGTCGAACGCCAGCCCGACGCGCGACAGCACGTTGCTGTTGAGCAGCATCCATCCGAGCAGGACCAGGATGAAGGCGATGATGAAGGTCCATGAGCCGCCGACGGCCGCGACCCTGTCGGACAGGCGCTCGCCGAAAGTCTGTTGCTGGTCGGCGGCGTCGGCGGCGTCCCGGCTGATGGGGCGGCCTTCGGCGATCCCGTGCAGGACGCTGATCTCTTCGGGTTCGAGCGCATGCAGCGCCTTCCCGAGCAGGCGCTCGGCGAGCGCGGCGACGTGGCTGCGGTTCGTGGCCATACCTCACCTCCTGTCATGCATGCGCGGAAGCGACAGGTTCGACCGCTGGCGCCCCGGCGGTCAATGCAGGCCGCCGCCGGTCCTCAGGGCGGCGGCAGGCAGCCCAGCGCGGCGAGCGGACCCGCGAGAGCGGGGATCTGCATCAGCCACGGCGCGGCGATGGTCAGCAGCCCCGCGACCAGCACCAGTCCCCCCAGGGCCATCCGCCATGGCCCGCGCTGCAGCCACTGGCCCAGGCGCGCGCCCGACCAGGTCAGCGAGACCATCAGCGGCAGCGTTCCCAGGCCGAAGGCGGCCATGGTCAGGGCACCGTTGCGGGCGTCGGCCTGCAGCCAGGCGGCGGCGAGCATCGTCGTGCTGAGGCCGCAGGGCATCCAGCCCCAGAGCACGCCCAGCGCGATGCGCTTGCCGGCGGTGTCGGCCGGGAGCAAGGGCGCCTGCAGCCGGCGCAGCCGCTGCCAGAGGGCCACGCCGGGACGGCCCAGGAACGACAGTCGCCCCGAACGGTCCAGCAGCCGCAGCGCCACCAGCACCAGCACCACGCCCACGAGCATGCGCGCGCCGAAGGCCAGCCACGGGCTGCGCGCCGCGGCCAGGATGCCGCCGCCGAGGCCACCGGCGATCGCGCCGGCCAGCACATAGCCACCGACCCGTCCGAGATTGGGCTGCATCGCGGTCCACCAGCCCCGACTGCCACCCATGGCGGAGAAGCCGGTGGCGATGCCGCCGCACATGGCGGCGCAGTGCACGCCGCCCATCAGCCCGGTGAGCAGCGCCGCGGCGATGGCGAGCCAGTCAGTCGGCATGGTCCCGGCCGGGAGCTTCGTCCGGCGGCTGGTCGGCGCTGTCGTCGCGCAGGATGTCGATCGCGGCGGCATCCAGATTCTCGAACTGGCCCTTGCGCACCGCCCAGCGGAAGGCCCAGATCGCGACCAGCAGCAGGACCAGGCTCAGCGGGATCAGCATCAGCAGGACGTTCATGGTTCCGGGCTCCGCGCCAGGCGCAGCGCATTGAGGGTGACGATCAGCGACGACAGCGCCATGCCCAGCGCGGCCACCCAGGGTGTCACCAGTCCGGCCGCCGCCAGCGGGATCGCCACGATGTTGTACCCCAGCGCCCAGGCCAGGTTCTGGCGGACGATGGCGCGGGTGCGCCGCGCGAGGCGCACCGCGGCCGGGATGCGCAGCAGCGACGGTGCGGTCAGCACCAGGCCGGCCGCGCGGTGGGCGAGGGCGGCTCCGCTGCCGATCGCGATCGAGACGTCGGCGCCGGCGAGCACCGGGGCGTCGTTGAGGCCGTCGCCGACCATGGCGACCACGCGGCCGTCGGCCTGCAGGGCGCGCACGCCGGCGAGCTTGTCTTCGGGCGACTGCCGCGCGGCCACGTGCGCGATGCCGAGGCGCTCTCCGAACGTGGTCACCGACGTCGCGGCATCTCCGCTCGACAGGTGGACATCGAGGCCGAGGCGACGCAGCGCCGCGACGGCGTCGCCGGCGTCCTCGCGCAGGGGCTCCTCGAGCGTGAAACGGGCCGCGGCGGTCGCACCGTCGCCGAGCCAGAGGGCGCCGTCATCCACACGCCCCGCCGCGAAGTCGGCGCGGCCCAGTCGCCAGGCGCGGCCTCCGACGTTGCCGGCCAGGCCCAGTCCGGGGCGCTCCTCCACCCCGGACACGGTCATGCCGACGTCCTGGCCGTCGAAGGCCCGCGCGATCGGATGCAGGCTGTCCCGCTCCAGCGCCGCCGCGATGCCGGTCGCATCCTCGACGTCGAGGACCCCGAAGGCCTCGACCCGCGCAAGCGTGGGGCGTCCGCTGCCGAGGGTTCCGGTCTTGTCGAACACGAGATCGGTGGCGGCGGCCAGCGACCCCATCGCATCGGGATCGGTCGCCAGCACGCCGAGCTTCGCCAGCGCGCCATGGGCGACCGCGAGCGCGGTGGGCACCGCCAGCGACAGTGCGCAGGGGCAGCTGATCACCAGCAGCGCCAGGGTGACCTCGAGCGCGCGCGACGGATCGTGGATGCGCCAGCCGAGGTAGACCAGCGCCGCCACCACCAGGATGCCGGCCACGAAACGGCTGGAGACGGCGTCGGCCAGCTGGGCCGCGCGCGGCCGATGGGACTGTGCACGTTCGACCATCGCTTCCAGCTGCGACAGCCGGGTGCCGGTGCCGACCTGCTCGATGCGGATCCGCGCCGGCGCCTCGCGGCAGACGGTGCCGGCGAAGACCGTATCACCGGGCACGCGGCGGACCGGGTGCGCTTCGCCGGTGAGCAGGGCTTCCTCGAACCGCGCCGGTTCGTCCAGCAGGACGCCGTCCGCAGGCACCGTGTCGCCGGCGGCGACGCAGGCGACGTCCCCCACCGCCAGCGCCGCGGTCGGCACCACTTCGCGGCCGCCGTCGGCCAGCTCGCGCGTGGCCAGCGCCGGGCGCGCCCGCGCCAGCGTGTCCACCTGGGCCACGGCGATGCGCCGGGCGCGCTGCTCCAGCATGCGCGCGCCGAGCAGCAGGAAGACGAACATCACCGCCGCGTCGTACCAGACGTGGGTGCCACCGCGCACGGTCTCGAACACGCTGGCGAAGTACGCCAGCAGCGTCGAGCTGGCGATCAGCGTGTCCATGCCAAGCCGGTGGTTGCGCAGCTCGCGCAGCATGCCGGCGATGAAGGGCCAGCCGCACCAGAAGACCACCGGCGTGGACACGAGGAAGGTGATCCAGCGCAGGAAGTCGCGGGTGGCGACCGGCATCTGCTGGTAGATGTCCAGGTACAGCGCCTCGGCGAACATCATCGCCTGCATCGAAGCCAGCCCCGCGATGCCCATGCGCACCAGATCCCGGTTGCGCTGGGCGCGCCGCTCGCGCTCGCGGGCGATGCCGCCGGCCAGGTAAGGCACGTAGCCGAGTCCGGCCAGTCGGCGCAGCGGCGCGGAGAGGGTGGTGCGCGCCGGGTCCCAGACGATGCGGATGCGGCCGGTGACGGCGTTGGCGACCACTTCGAGCACGCCACGTTCGCGCGCCACCGCGCGGTCGATCAGCCAGGCGCAAGCGGCGCAGCGCATGCCGTCGGTCAGCACGGTGACCTCGCGTCCGCCATCGACCTGGCGGACGTGGCTGGCCTGGACATCGTCGCGGTCGAAGGCGGCGAGCTGGGCCTCGAGGTCGGTGGCGGCGCGGCCGCCGGGCTCGGTGCGCAGGCGATAGTAGTCGACGAGGTCGGCGTCGCGGATCCACTGCGCGGCGGCGGCGCATCCGTCGCAGCAGAAGCGCCGTGGCTGGCCGTCGATCCGGGCGACCGCCGCGGACGGCGGCAGCGCTTCGCTGCAGTGGAAGCAGCCTTCCCCCACGCCGTGCGCGTCGCGCACGGCGGCGGCCGTGGCGACCGCGCCCGCGCTCACCTCACTCCTGCTCGCCGGAGAAGCCCGGCTTCACGTGGGCCGCGCGCTGTCCCGCGGGCAGGCGGCCCTGGAGGCGCCATGGCATGCCCTCGGGCATCACCTCGAGCTTCCAGTCATGGTCGAGGGGGAGTTCGACCTCGGCGCGCCAGCCGTTGTCGCCGGGCGCTGCCCGAAGCTCGACGTCCGAGGCGGCCAGGGTGGGGTGCCGCAGCACCAGACGCAGCGGCGCCGCGCGGTCGAACTCGCCGGTCACCGGCAGCACTTCAACATAGTCTTCGTCCACGCGCAGGATCGCGCTCAGGCGCAGGTCGCGCGCGCGGGCGTCCGGGCTGAGGTCGGCGACCTGGATCTGCGCGGTGCGCGTGACGAGGTCGCCCACCGAGTCGCTGGAGTCGCGCATGGCGACGGTGAGCAGGAACACGCCAGCAACCACCGAGGCCAACGGCAGGCCGATGACGAGCCACATCATGGGCTCGCGCCAGAAGGGACGCTTTTGCGGTTCGCGGGTCATTGGAGGGGTCCGAAGAAACTGCTGTCGACCGTCTGGCTGGCCTCGCCGTCGACGGTCTCGACGCGGAAGCTCAGAGCATGGCGGCCCTTGAGTGAATCCGGCGCGGCGACGATCACCGGGACGCTGAGCACTTCCTCCGCCCGCGCCTGCACCGCGTCCAGGCCACGGCCACGGAGCTCCACGCCGGGCGCGGCGCCCTCGATGACGATGCGGTAGGTCTCGGCGGAATCGCTCTTGTTCACGACCTTGATGGTGTAGTCGTTCTCCACCTGGCCGTCGCCGACCACGCGGTACAGCGCGTTGCGGTCGCGCAGCACCTCGACGATCAGCGGGCTGCGCATGTTCACGCCGGCCACCCAGGCGACCGCCAGCGCCAGCAGCAGGGTTCCGTAGACCAGCACGCGCGGACGCAGCACGCGGGTGGCTTTGCTGTCGATGGCGTTCTGCGTGCTGTAGCGGATCAGGCCGCGCTCGAAGCCCATCTTGTCCATCACGGCGTCGCAGGCGTCGATGCAGGCGCCGCAGGCGATGCACTCGTACTGCAGGCCGTTGCGGATGTCGATGCCGGTCGGGCAGACCTGGACGCACATCGTGCAGTCGATGCAGTCGCCCAGCGCGTCGGGCTCGAACTTCGGCAGCGGTTCGGCCACCTCGCCGGCGCCGCCGAGGGTGATGGTTCCGGCAGCCTGGACGCGGTTGTCGGCCGCGGTCGGGTGCAGCGCCGCGCGGAACACGTAGTCGTAGGCGGTGACCTGGTCGAGCAGGGCGCGGCCGCGGGCGGCGATGCTGCCCAGACCGCGCTTCCGCGGGCCGCGCGGCTCGCCGCGCATCGGGTCGTAGGCGATGATCAGGGTGTTGCGGTCGAACATTGCGCTCTGGAAGCGCGCGTAGGGGCACATGTACTTGCAGACCTGCTCGCGCAGGAAGCCGGCGTTGCCCCAGGTGGCCAGGGCGTAGAACAGCACCCAGAAGGTCTCCCAGCCGCCCCACTCGAACGGCACCAGGCGGGCGCCCAGCTCGGTGATCGGGGTGAAGAAGCCGACGAAGGTGAAGCCGGTCCACAGCGCGAACACCAGCCAGAGCGTGTGCTTGGCGCCCTTGCGCAGGACCTTCTCGCGGGTCCAGGGGCCGGCGTCGAGCTTCATCCGCTTGTTGCGGTCGCCCTCGGTCCAGCGCTCCATCCACAGGAACACTTCCGTCCACACCGTCTGCGGGCAGGCATAGCCGCAGAACAACCGGCCCGCGAGTGCGGTGAAGAAGAACAGCGCCAGCGCCGCGATGATCAGGAGCAGCGCGAGGAACAGGAAGTCCTGCGGCCAGAAGGTCAGCCCGAACACGTGGAACTTGCGCGCCGGCAGGTCGAACAGCACCGCCTGGCGGCCGTCCCAGCGCAGCCACGGAAACACGTAGAACATGCCCAGCAGCCAGAACACGGCCGCCACGCGCAGGGTGTTCAGACGTCCGGAGACCTCGCGCGGATAGACCTTCCGCTCCTTGACGTACATCGAGCCGCCGGTGTCCTCGGCGAGCTCCAGGGGAATGCGACGGTTCATTTCTCTCGGGGGAGCGCCCGGTTGAAGCGGCTCGACGGGCGCAGGAGGATCCAGGTGAACAGGCTCGAGGCCGCGGTCGCGACCCAGAACATGAAGAAGGCGATGGAGTAGCCGAGGCTGCGGCTGATGTCGAGGTCTGGGAAGGTGATGTCACGCAGCTGCAGCGGATCGACGAAGGCCGAGAACACCATCGTCGCCACGCAGGCCGAGAAGAAGCTCGGCCACAGAATGGCGCCCACCCGCTGCGCCATGGGGCGCGGCGGGTGGTCGAAGGCGGGGCCGGGCGTGCCGGTCATTGGTTCTCCGCTTGCCGCGTCGCGCCCGCAGGAGGATTGGACAGCGACCAGACGTAGGAGCCCACCAGCCGCGAGCGGGTCTCGCCCAGCAGTTCGCGGTGCGCCGGCATCACGCCATGGCGGCCCCGGTTGATGGTCTCCATGATCGATTCCAGCGAGTTGCCGTACATGGCGTACCCGTCGGTCAGGTCGGGTGCGCCGAGGTCCTGGTTGCCCTTGCCGTCGATGCCGTGGCAGGCCACGCAGACGCCCTCGTACAGGCCCTTGCCCTGGGCGGCGAAGTAGTCGTTCGCGGGCACTTCGCCGGCCAGCGCACGGACGTAGGTGGCGACCGACAGCACCGCGTTCTCGCCGCCCATGCCGTTCAGCACCGTGCCCCATTCGGGCATCACGCCCTGGCGGCCGTCGAGGATGCTGGCGAGGATCCGGTCCTCGGAGCCGCCCCAGTGCCAGATGTCGTCGGTCAGGTTCGGGTAGCCGATCGCTCCCTGGGCGGACGAGCCGTGGCAGGTGGCGCAGGTGTTGGCGAAGATCGCACGGCCCAGCTCGACCGCACGCTCGTCGCCGGCCAGGTCGGAGATCGCGCGACCGGCGTAGGGGGCGAAGGTCTCGGCGAGGATGGCGTCGTGCCTGGCCTTGTCGGCGGCATGTTCGCCGGCGGAGCTCCACTTGCCCAGGCCCGGGAAGGTGCCGAAGCCGCCGTACCACACCAGGTAGCCGACCGAGAACACGATCGTCAGGTAGAAGCCGATGATCCACCAGCGGGGCAGCGGCTTGTTGTACTCGCGGATGTCGCCGTCCCAGACGTGGGTGGTGTCCTCCGGCTTCGGATCACCGGGACGCCGGCGCTTGGTCCAGGAGAGCAGTGCCCAGCAGCCGGCCAGGTTCGCCAGCACCAGCACGATGACGTAAATGCTCCAGCCGGTGCTCATTCCCGGGGCTCCTCGGAATCGTCCTCAAGGGGCAGCCGCGCGGCTGCGTCGAACTCGGCCTTGTGCGAAGGCCGCCAGATCCAGATCCAGCCGCCCACGAAGAGCAGCAGCAGTGCGAGCGTGATGATCCCGCCGGTCATCGGGCGTTCTCCACGGGCTCGGCCTGGCCTTCGACCGCCGCCGCGGTGACCGCGGCGGCGGTCGGCGCGTGGCGGCCCAGGCCCTGCAGGTAGGCGACGACGGCGTCGAGCTCGGTCTTGCCGGTCACGGCCTCGGCCGCGCCTTCGATCTGCTCGTCGGTGTAGGGATCGCCGAGGCGGCGCAGGTTGCGCATGTTGCGGGTCACGGCCTCCGCGTCCACCGGCGTCTCGGCCAGCCACGGGAAGGAAGGCATGTTCGATTCCGGCACCACGGCGCGCGGATCGACCAGGTGCACGCGGTGCCAGTCGTCGGAATAGCGGCCGCCCACGCGGGCGAGGTCCGGTCCGGTGCGCTTGGAACCCCACTGGAACGGACGGTCGTAGACCGACTCGCCGGCCAGCGAGTAGTGGCCGTAGCGTTCGGACTCGAAGCGCAGCGTGCGCACCATCTGCGAATGGCAGTTGTAGCAGCCTTCGCGGACATAGACGTCGCGGCCGGCCAGCTCCAGCGCCGGGTAGGGCTCGACGCCGGGAAGCGGCTCGATGGCCTCGGCCTGGTACATCAGGGGCACGATCTCGGCCAGGCCGCCGAAGGACACGGCGATGGCGATCAGTCCGATCAGCAGGCCGACGTTCTTCTCGACCTTCTGGTGGGCGTTGGGTGGGGGCGTGGTCTTCTGGTCGCTCATGTCAGGCTGCCTGGGTGGACGCGCGTGCATCGGACGGATCGGGCGGCAGCACGGGCTGCGGCACCGGGTCGCGGGCCATCTGGAAGGTCTTCCAGGTGTTGACCGCCATCAGCAGCATGCCCGCGAGGATCAGCACGCCGCCGCCGAAGCGCACGAGGTAGTAGGGATAAGTGGCGTTGAGCGACTCGACGAAGCTGTAGGTCAGCGTGCCGTCGGCGTTGGTCGCGCGCCACATCAGGCCCTGCATCACGCCGGCGATCCACATCGAGACGATGTAGAAGACCACGCCGATGGTGTGCATCCAGAAATGCACGTCGATCCACTTGACCGAGTACATCTCCTTCAGGCCGAGCACGCGCGGCATCAGCGAGTAGATCGAGCCGAGCGTGATCATCGCGACCCAGCCGAGCGCCCCGGCGTGCACGTGGCCGACCGTCCAGTCGGTGTAGTGCGACAGAGAATTGACCGTCTTGATCGACATCATCGGCCCCTCGAAGGTCGCGATCATGTAGAACGACAGCGCGACGATCAGGAACTTCAGGATGGGGTCCGTGCGCAGTTTGTACCAGACGCCGGACAGGGTCATGATGCCGTTGATCGCACCGCCCCAGCTGGGCGCAAGCAGCACGATGGAGAACACCATGCCCACCGACTGCACCCAGTCGGGCAGGGCCGTGTAGTGCAGGTGGTGCGGGCCGGCCCACATGTAGACCGCGATCAGCGCCCAGAAGTGGACGATCGACAGGCGGTAGGAATAGACGGGGCGCTCGGCCTGCTTGGGCACGAAGTAGTACATCATGCCGAGGAAGCCGGTGGTCAGCAGGAAGCCGACCGCGTTGTGGCCGTACCACCACTGCACCATGGCGTCGACCGCGCCGCTGTACACCGGGTAGGACTTGGCGAAGCCCGAGGGGATCGCGATGTTGTTGACGATGTGCAGCAGCGCGATGGTGATGATGTACGCACCGAAGAACCAGTTGGCGACGTAGATGTGCTGCACGCGGCGCTTGGCGATGGTGCCGAAGTACAGCACCGCGTAGGCCACCCAGACCACCGCGATCGCCCAGTCGATGGGCCATTCCAGTTCGGCGTACTCCTTGCCCTGGGTCATGCCCAGGGGCAGGGTGATGACGGCGGCCACCAGGATCGCCTGCCAGCCCCAGAAGACGAACGCCGCCAGCCGGTCGGAAATGAGGCGGACGTGGCAGGTGCGCTGCACCACGTGCAGGCTGGTGGCGAACAGCGCGCTGACGCCGAACGCGAAGATCACGCCGTTGGTGTGCAGCGGCCGGAGGCGGCCGTAGCCCAGCCACGGGATGCCTTCGCCGAGGGTCGGCCAGTACAGCTGGGCGGCGATGAATACGCCGACGGCCATGCCGACGATGCCCCAGACCACGGTCGCGATCGTGAACTGGCGCACGACCTTGTCGTTGTAATAACCGGACCTGGCGGCGCCGCGGTCGCAGGCGACGGCGTTGGCCGATACGGTGGCTGGGGTCGAGGACATGTGCGGTGACCTTGGTTGCGTGGCGTGGATTGTCCGGCAGGGGGCCGGGCGCGGGTTTGATCGCGGTCAAATTCGCGCGGATATCCCCGGAGCCCGCCGATGGGCTTCTTGCGAGGGCCGACGCCGATGGCGTGCGGCGATGTTGCATCGCACATTATATGTCGCGGACGAAAAAAAGGTTCTTCTCTCTCCTTTCGAGTCCGGGTCGCCCGCCACGGACGCAGGGGGGATGCCCAGCCGGATTCTCCGCGTCCTGCTGCCAGATCCGGCCGCCGGCCATCCATGACCGGCTCTGGGCATCCCCCCCTGCATCCGCGGCGGGCACGACCTTTGGTCGCGGTCGGGACGAGGGCCACGTCGACGTCCACGTCGAAACGGAGGGCGTCATGACCGGGAGCAGCCCGGCTCCGCCGTTGATCTTCCGTCCCGAAGCCGCAGAACGTCGGAGCCCGTCCCGCGTACAGGGGGTGTGCGGACAGCCGGCCATGGATGGCCGGCGGCCGGCAGTGGGAGCAGGACGCGGAGACGGCCGGGGGAGCACACCCCCTGTACGCGGGACGGGCTGCGCGGACCCCAACGAGGCGACTCCAAGGCGCGACGCTGCGCCAGAAGCGCGACAACGCGCCAACTGCACGCCGTCACCCCCCGGAGTCTGGCGACGAACCGAAAAAAAGGGCGCGCCTTCCGGCGCGCCCACTGGGGAAAGGATTCCGCGCCCCGAGGGTGCGCGTCGGGTCTTCAGGGGGTGACGACCAGCTTGCCCTTCATCAGCGCGGCATGGCCGGGGAAGGAGCAGAAGAAGGTGTAATCGCCGCCCGCCTTCAGCTTGCTGCCCGGGAACGAAGCCTTGGTCTTCGCGCCGCCGCCGATCATGTCGGTGGCGCCGAGCACCTTGGCATCACCCTTGGGGAGATAACCGGCGGCCGCGCCGGCCTTGGCGCCAGCGGCGTTGATCGCCTGGACGTCCGCCGTTGCGGCGACGACAACGTTGTGTCCCATCGCCACCACCGGCAGCTGGCCGGTGTGCTCGAGCTCGATGCTGATCGTCTTGCACGAGGCGGACACGGTGATTTCCTTCTGGTCGAACTGCATGCGGTCGTCGCCCTTGAGCTTGATCGTGCAATCGGCCGCGGCGGCGGTGCCACCGAAGGCGAGCAGGCCGAGGCCGAGGGCTGCGATGACCAGGTGCTTCATGGTGGATCTCCTGTGGGGATGGATTCAGCGTATGGGCAAAGTATTGTCGCCGTGACCGGTCCGCGCCATGACGTGGGTCAAGCGGCAGCCAGCAGCCAGAACACGCCGCCCGGATGGTGGGCCCGCGCGATGCTGTACATGAAGGCGAAGGTCGCGACGGCCGCGACATAGCACGCCGTACGCACCCGCGCCGAGCGGCCGCGCCTGAGCGCGAACATGCCCAGGGCCACGTAGGCTACCAGCAGCACGATCTTCGCGGTGAGCCAGCCATTGGCGAACAGGGCACCGGGCAGGATGGTCAGCAGCATCAGCGCCGCGGTGAGCAGGGTGGTGTCGATGGCGTAACTGAGGTAGCGCACCGGCGCGGCCAGCGCCCAGCCCGGCTGCCCGAACTGGACCAGCAGGCCGCGCAGCGCGAACAGCAGCCCGCTGGCCATCACCGCGGCGACGTGCACCCACTTGATCTGCGGATAGAACTCGATCATCTCGCTATCCCGGCCTCCCGTCGGCTCGCGGCGACAGGTAGATCCTGCCGAGTCGCGCCACCCAGGGACCCAGAGCCACCAGCCAGCCGAGCGCGGCCACCGCCCACCAGGCACCCGGATCGCTCGCGACGTCGGCGAGGATGCGGACGATCGCCACCACCTGGATGGCGATGAAGGCGAACCAGGCCACCCCCGGCATCTCGATCCTGCGGCCGGAATGGCCCTGGGTGACCCGGGTGACCATCGCCACCAGCAGGCTGCCGAAGAAGCCCACGAACAGGGCATGTGCGGGCGCCCGGCCGAGGACGAAGCCCTCGCCGGCGAAGTAGACCAGGCTCTGCACCGCATACAGCCCGAAGGTCACCGGCAGCCAGGCCAGGCCGAGGAACAGCACTGCGAGGATCCCCGGCTTGGGTCCGCGCGGCCACCAGCGCCACAGCGCGAGCAGGGACAGGCCCAGCAGCGGCAGGTCAGCCAGCCACAGCCAGGCGTAGGCGTGCACCAGTTCGAGGGCCAGGTGCAGCAGGCACAGCGCCCAGAACGCCCCCAGCAGCCACAGTGGCCGCCAGGAGACATAGCCGGGCACCACGTTGCCCGCGAAGAACGGGAACATCCGGTGCGCCACCGTCAGGTAGACCGGCAGCAGCAGGCCGAAGGTGCCGATCTTGATGCTGGCGAAGATCCATGACGGCGACCCGACCAGCAATGCCGCGCCGAACGCCGCCAGCCCGATCCAGCCCATCAGCAGGGCCGCGAAGCAGGAGCGTGCATGCCAGGTGCGGTTGCGGTCGCGCAGCACCAGGTCGCCGAGGAAGCACAGCCCGGCCGTCCAGCCGGCCAGGGTCATGGCCAGACCGATCTCGATGCCGGCAGGCGCGCCCAGGGCCCCGAGGAGCGTCGCGATCTGTCCGCCGAACATGCCCAGGCCCACCGGCACGTAGTGCCAGCGCGCCGCCTCGGGCAGTCCCATCCACTTCGGGAACGTGGTCAGCAGGAAGCCGAAGATGAAGCTCGGCAGCATCTGGTACTGCATGACGATGGCGTGCAGCCAGCCGGCGTACGGGTCCGGCTGCGACATCGACAGCAGGCCCGGCCAGCGCGCTGCGGCCAGCCAGGCTGTCCACCACGCCATCGCCAGCAGCACGTTGCCGGCGCCGACGAAGAACATGATGCGGTGGGGGGGCGGCGGCGAGCAGCCGCGGCGAGAGGCGGGCATCGGATCGTGTGTCCATGGCGCAAGTGTGGGCCTTCCGGCGGCGGAGCGGCCTTGACCCAGGTCACCGGGAGCGCTGGTGAGGGCTCAGGCGTTCTGCGGGAGATGAAAAATGGTTCTTCTCCGGACTCCGGGGGTGACGGCATGCAGTTGGCGCGTTGTCGTGCTTCTGGCGCACGGTCGCGCCTTGAAGTCGCTTCGTTGGGGTCCGCGCAGCCCGTCCCGCGCACAGGGGGTGTGCTCCCCCGGCCGTCTCCGCGTCCTGCTCCCATCGGCCGGCCGCCGGCCATCCATGGCCGGCTGTCCGCACACCCCCTGTACGCGGGACGGGTTCCGACGTTCTGCGGCTTCGGGAGGAGGATCAAGAGCGGCGGAGCCGGGCTCCTAGTCATAACGCCCCGTTTCGACGTCGACGTGGCCCTCGTCCCGACCGCGACCAAAGGTCGTGCCCGCCGCGGATGCAGGGGGGATGCCCAGAGCCGGCCATGGATGGCCGGCGGCCGGATCCGGGAGCAGGACGCGGAGAATCCGGCTGGGCATCCCCCCCCTGCATCCGTGGCGGGCGGCCAGGACTCGAGCGGAGCGTCCGTGGCGGGCGGGCCGGACTCGAACGGAGCGTCCATCGATCAGGAGAAAAACCTGAAAAAAAAGGGGGCGGACTGCGTCCGCCCCCTCCGGCCATGCGCCGGGAAACGATCAGGCTTCGTTGCCGAGCCGGTCGCCGACGGGCTCGCGGCGGCGACCCGGCGAGAGCCAGAGCGAAGCCACGAACAGGCCGATCAGCAGTGCGCCGCAGGCGAAGATCACGTCGCCCGGGGTACGCATCCAGACCAGCATGTCGATGATCGGACGGCCCATGAACTCGGCCGAGCGTGCATACCAGTAGCCGTCGTTGATGCTGGCCTCGAGCTGCAGCACGCCCAGCGGCAGCAGGGTCAGCACGGTCATCAGGGCCAGACCGATGTTGAGCGCCCAGAAGCCCGAACGCAGCAGGCCCTCGCGCCAGACCAGGTTGGGCTTGAGGCCGCGCAGGCAGTACAGCATCAGGCCGATGCCGAGCATGCCGTACACGCCGAACAGGGCGGTGTGGCCGTGGGCCGCGGTCAGGTTGGTGCCCTGCATGAAGTACAGCGCGATCGGCGTGTTGATCAGGAAGCCCAGCAGGCCGGCCCCGACCAGGTTCCAGAAGCTGACCGCCAGGAAGCACATGATCGGCCACTTGTAGCGCTGCATCCAGGGCGTGGCGCGGCCGTTCTGCCAGGTCTCGTAGGCCTCCCAGCCGATCAGCGCCAGCGGGACCACTTCCAGCGCCGAGATGCTCGAGCCCACCGCGATCACCGCCGTGGTCGTGCCGGCGAAGTACAGGTGGTGGAAGAGGCCCAGCACGCCGCCGGCCATGAAGATGATGGTGGCGAAGAGCACGCTGTTGGTCGCCGTCCTGCCGCGCACCAGGCCCAGCTTGACGAAGATGAAGCTGATCACCGCGACCGCGAACACCTCGAAGAAGCCCTCCACCCACAGGTGGATGATCCAGAAGCGCCAGTAGGTGATGATCGAGATGTGCGAGTGCTCGCGCCACATCAGACCGGCCGCGTACAGCAGGCCGATGGCGACCACCGACAGGAACAGCAGGCCGGCGATCGAGGACATCTCGTCCCTGCGCTTGAGCGCGGGCCACAGGGCACGTCCCATCAGGGTCAGCCACAGCAGGAGGCCGATGAAGAGATAGATCTGCCAGAAGCGGCCGATGTCGGTGTACTCCCAGCCCTGGTGGCCGAACCAGAAGTTCCTGTCCAGGCCGAGCTTGTTCATCACCGCCATCCACTGGCCGGCGAACGAGCCGACCACGATCAGGATCAGGCTGATGAACAGGAAGTTGACTCCGAAGCGCTGGAACTTCGGCTCATGCCCCGAGATCGCCGGCGCCAGGTACAGGCCGGTGCCCAGCCAGGCGGTCGCGATCCAGAGGATCGCCAGCTGGGTGTGCCAGGTGCGGGTCAGCGTGTAGGGCAGGTATTCCGCCAGCGGCAGGCCGTATGCGGCCTGGCCTTCCACCTGGTAGTGGGCGGTGGTCGCACCCAGCAGGATCTGCACCAGGAACAGCGCCATCACCAGCCAGAAGTACTTGGACACCGCGCGCATCGAAGGCGTCACCGCGATCGACAGCGACGGGTCGCTCTTCGGCGGCACGAGCGGCGTTTCCTTGCCGTGGCTGACGGCGTAGTGCCAGACCAGCAGGGCGATGCCGGCGATCATCAGCAGGACGCTGAAGAGCGACCACATCAGGCTGCTGGAGGTCGGAGTGTTGCCGACCAGGGGGTCGTGCGGGAAGTTGTGGGTATAGCTGATCTCGCTGTCCGGGCGCTCGGTCACCGTGGCCCAGGACGCCCAGAAGAAGAAGCCCGACATCAGGCGCCGGTGCTCGGCGTCCGGGATGGGGTTTTCGCGCAGGGCGTAGGTCTCGCGCAGATGGGCGCTGGCCGGGTCGTCGGAGAACACGCTGTCGTAGTGCGCGCTCACCACCTCGATGGCGCGGGCACGCTCGTCGCTGATGACGAGGGTGTCCTCGGAACCGTTGTAGGTGTTGATGCGGATGTCGGGCCGCAGCTGCGCCTGGAGGCGGGCCTGGTCGTCCGCGGGCAGGGAGCCGTACGAAGCGCCGTACTGGGCCTGCGCCCGGCCTTCCAGCATCGCCAGGGCCTCGCGGTGCAGCCATTCGGCCGACCAGTCGGGCGCCAGCAGGGCACCGTGGCCCCAGATCGAGCCGATCTGCTGTCCACCGAAGCTCTGCCAGACCTGGCGACCGGTTTCCAGTTCCTGCTTCGTGAAGACCACCTGGCCGCTCTGGGTCACGATCTTCGATGGAAGCGGGGGTGCCTGCTGATGGATCTCGCGACCCATCCACAACATGACAGCGAACGTGACCATCAGCAGGGCGGACAGCCCCCACCACAGTCGTTTGGTGGTATCCATTCAACTCTCCTCGGACACAGGCTTTGTGCCGGCGCAATCCTGACGAGTGGCCGAGAAAAACGAACTGACGTGGGTCAAGCAGAAGTGAACCGGCGTTGTCCGGTGCGAGCGGAGGACTCAGCTGCGCAGGACGGGACCTGCGAGCGTCTCGAGTTGGACGCGATCGAGGAGTTCGAGTTCGCGGCGGTCGACGGCGATCATGCCATCGCGCTGGAAGCGCTTGAGCACGCGACTGACGGTTTCCGGCGCCAGCCGCAGGTAGTTGGCGATGTCGGTCCGCGCCATGGTCAGCTGGAAGCGGTCGGGCGAGAAGCCGCGCGCCTCGAGTCTCCGGGAGAGTCCGATCAGGAACGCCGCCATGCGCTCGTCGGCGGTCCAGTCGCCGGCCAGAAGCGCGGCACGGCCGATGCTGCGGCTCAGCAGGCGGAACAGGTGCTGCTGCAGGCCGGGCAGCTTCCCGGCCAGCACCGAGATCTTCGGAAACGAGAACCGGCACAGCATGACCGTGTCCAGGGCCACGGCGTTGCATGGGTAGGTGTCGCCGTCGATGCCGTCCAGGCCGATCACCTCGCCCGGGAAATGGAAGCCGAGCACGTGCTCGCGGCCGTTGGCATCGATGATGTAGGTCTTGACCGTGCCGGCCCGCACCGCGGCGATCGCCTCGAACGGATCGCCCACGCGGAACACGTGGTCGCCGGCATGCAGCGGGCCGACGTGCTCGACCAGCATGTGCAACTCGCCCAGCGAGGCCTTGTCCATGCCCTGGGCCATGCAGGCCTGGGAGAACGCACAGGTGGAACAGAAGTGCAGCTCGTCGCCATCGTCGGCCAGGATGCTGGGATCGACGCGCGGAAACGCGACCTTGTTCACCACGGACGGACCTCCCCCGGCGTCAGATGGCGCGGGAGAAGCGGGGCCGGGTGTCCGGGTCGGCGGGGGGCGGGGTGAGATAGCGGTCGAAGCACATGGCAATGTTACGCAAGAGCAGCCGTCCGCGCGCGGTCACTCTGATCCGGCGAGGTTCGATGCGTACCAGACCGTCCTCCTCCAGGGGCTTCAGCTTCTCCAGCCCTTCGGCGAAATAGTCTTTGAAAACAATGGCATGGCGCCGCTCCAGCGCATCCATCGGCACCTCGGCCTGGCACATCAGCTGCTGGATCAGATCCGCGCGGATGACGTCGTCCTCGTCGAGCTGCATGCCGCGGAACACCGGCAGGCGGCCCTCGTCGATCGCGAGCTGCCACGAGGGCAGGTCGCGCGGGTTCTGGCTGAAGGTGTCGCCGATATGGCTGATGGCGCTCACGCCCATGCCGATCAGGTCGCTGTCGGCATGGGTGGTGTAGCCCATGAAGTTGCGGTGCAGGCTGCCCCGGGCCTGGGCCATGGCCAGGTCGTCGTCGGGCAGGGCGAAATGGTCCATGCCGATGTATTCGTAGCCGGCGGCCGACAGCTTCCGGATCGCCAGCTCCAGCAGGCCGAGCTTCTCCTCGGGGCTGGGCAGGTCCTCGGCCTTGATCCGGTTCTGCGGGCGGAAGACCTCGGGCAGGTGGGCATAGCCGTAGACCGCCAGGCGGTCCGGGCGCATCTCCAGAACGGTGTCGAGCGTGCGCGCGAAGCCCTCGGGGTTCTGCCGGGGAAGACCGTAGATCAGGTCGACGTTGACCGAGCGGAAGCCGTTGGCGCGACAGGCCTCGACCACCGCGCGCGTTTCCTCCACCGACTGGATGCGGTTGACCGCCTCCTGTACCACCGGGTCGAAGTCCTGGACGCCGAAGCTCGCCCGATTGAAGCCGATGCGGCCGAGCTCGGCGATGTCGGCCGGCGACACGAAGCGCGGGTCGAGCTCGATCGAGATGTCGCTTTCCTCCGGCCGGGCGAAGTGGTACTGGCGGCGCAGGGCATCGACCAGTTCGCCGATCTGCGACGGATCCATGAAGTTCGGAGTGCCGCCGCCCAGGTGCAGCTGGACCACCTCGCGGTCGCGGTCGAACAGCGCCGCGGTCATGTCGATCTCCCGGTACAGCCTCGCCAGGTAGGTCTCGGCGCGGGACTTGTCGCGGGTGATGATGCGGTTGCAGCCGCAGTAGAAGCAGGGGCTGACGCAGAAGGGGACGTGGACGTAGAGCGACAGCCGACGCGGGATCGGGTCCCCATTGCTGGCCGCCGCGGCTTCGCGCAGCTGGTCCTCCCCGAACGCGCTGCTGAACTGCGGCGCGGTGGGATAGGAGGTGTAGCGCGGCCCCGGCCGGTCATAGCGGCGGAGCAGGTCGGCATCGAAGGGCTGGGAGGCGTCCATGGAGGGGATACTGAAGCAGGGTCGGGAGGCATGCCTTGACTCCGGTCAAGGCCTGCCATAGGGTCCCGGCCCGGCCTCACCCGCATGCGCCTGGCTGCCCCGGCGACAGGGGAGGTAGATGTCGCGCCCGGGATCGTACAGCGTCGTGCGCACGTCGGTGAGCCCGAGCAGGGTATGGAACAGGTTGTCGTGCGTGTACTCCAGCCCGGCGCTCCCGCGCACGCAGGCGATGTCGAGCCCGGTCTGCCGGCGCCATCCCCGTGAGAACCAGGCGACCATCGGCACCCGCAGCTGTTCGACGGGCGCAATGGCATGAGGCATGCCATGCAGGTACAGCCGGTTCTCGCCCAGCGATTCCCCGTGGTCGGACAGGTAGAGCAGGGCGGTATCGTAGTCTTCCATCCCGGCAAGCGCGTCGATCGCCTGGCCCAGCACGTGGTCGGTGTAGAGCAGGGCGTTGTCATAGGCGTTGACGATGTGCGCGCGCTCGCAGCGGCCCAGGTCCGAGGTCGCGCACACCGGCGTGTAGCGGGCGAATCCGGCGGGATAGCGCTCCGAGTAGGTCGGGCCGTGGTTTCCGAGCATGTGCAGCACGAGCACCCGGTCGCCGGGCTCCCGGCGCGCGGCCGCGGCGAGGTCGCGGACCAGGATGCCGTCGAAGCAGTGCGCGCCACGGCAGAGATCCCGATCCGTGCCGCCCCTGAAGTCCTCGAACGCGAGGCCGCTGCAGACGCCCTTGCAACCGGACTGGTTGTCGCGCCACAGCACCGAGACTCCTGCGCGCTGGAGCACATGCAGCACCGATTGGTGGCCGCGGATGGCCTTCCCGTCATAGTCGGCGCGTCCCTGCGGCGAGAACATGCAGGGCAGGGAGACTTCGGTGCTGCTGCCGCAGGCGGTGACATGCGGATAGTTGACGACGTCGCGCCTGGCCAGCGCCGGCGTGGTCTGCCGGTGGTAGCCGCCGAGGCCCCAGTTGGCCGCGCGCGCGGTTTCTCCGACCACCAGGACCAGCAGCCGGGGCCTGCGCATGGTCGCCGCCGGCAGCTGCACGGCATCCTCGCCGATGGGCAGCTGCACGCGCGCCGAGCGGGGGCGCTCGCTGGCGACCTTGGCCAGCGAGACGACCGCATTGGCGGGCGTGAGCAGGTAGCGCACCTCGCGCTGGTTGCGCAGGAAGGAGGACAGGGACTGCATCGAGACCGCCGCACCGGCCAGTCCGAGCATGACCATGGCGACGAGGAACATCGCGCGCACCAGCAGGACGCGGCCCGGCCGGCGCGGCGTGATCCGCACCCGGGCCAGGAACAGCAGCGCTGGCAGCGACACCAGCAACGGCCGCAGGACGTCGGGGCCGAGCAGATCGCGGGCCTCCGCCCAGTCGGTGTTGACCACGTTGCGGACCATGTCGGCATCGATGTAGATGCCATAGGCCGCCATGTAATGGCCTGCGATGGCCGCCAGCAGCACCAGCGCGAAGAGCATGCCGCGCCAGATGCGTGGCCACAGCAGCAGGCCCAGCAGGAAGCCCTGAGCCGCGACGGCCATCAGCACCAGCGACAGGATCCACCGCGGCGCGATCGGTGCCGGCACCGCCGCCTTCCAGAACACCGGGTTCGAGAGCGCGGTGAAGTACAGGCTGGCGAGCAGGATCAGGGTTTCGCTGCGCAACACCGGGCGCCAGCGAAGGAGCGCCGCCAGCGGCCCGGAACGGGCGGGCAAGGGCACGGTGCCGGCACGCCCTCGACCGAAGGCAGGTGCGAGCGGCCTGGACGCAGCCGACATTCGGGAACCGGGGGTAGTGGAGAGGGCCGCATCCTGCGTCGCGGCGTGTCCGAGCGCGGTCGGACATCCGTCGGCAAGCCGTTAAGCGCAGGCGCGCCCATCCAAGCCGCGCAACCCTCAGGGGACTTCACCCGTCCTCGGAATGGCCGTCATCCTCGATCCAGTAGGCATGGGCATCCAGCAGCAGACCGGCCGCCGAGGAGAAGGCCAGGGCGCGGGCCTCGACTTCGGCCATCGCAGCCTCGGCCGCGCGTCGGCGGGCTGCCAGCAGGTCGGCCAGGTCGACGCCGTCCAGCGCATGGCCGCGGGCCAGGCGTTCCGCCTCCCGGGCCTGCGCCCGCGCCGCGGCGTCGGCAAGCGCCCAGGCATTCGCCTGGAGCGCAGCGCGGCGTGCAAGGGTGCGCGCCTGCAGGGTGACCTCGGTCCGCGAAGCCGCCGCATCCGCCCATGACGCCGTGGCCATGGCGGCCTCTTCTTCGGCGACCGCGCGACGGGGGCCCGCACCCAGGGGCACGCTGAAGAACACCCCCAGCACGGTGTCTTCGCCGCCGCGTTCGGACACCGCGCGCAGGCCGATGCTCGGATCGGCGCGGCGGTCGAGCCGGGCGCGCTCGGCGCGGCGCTCGGCCAGCCGGGCGCGCCCTTCGGCCAGTGTGATGTCATGGCTGACCTCGACGACGCGCGCCGCCCATGCCTCCCAGTCGATGCTTTCGTCGCCGGGGACCGCAATGAGCGGCGCCTGCGTGGGCAGGTGCAGGTCCGGGTAGCGCAGCGCCAGCGCCAGCCGCGCCTCCTGTTCCCGCAGGGCCGCATCCTCGAGCGCACGCCGCGCACGTGCTTCGGCCGCCATGGCCGCGTCGCGTTCGGCGGCCGCGGCGTGGCCGGCATCGAAGCGCAGCGTGGTCGCCTCGAGATCCCGACCGGCGGTGCTCGCGGCTTCGCGCGCCAGGCCGACCAGCTCGCTTGCGGCCAGCCATTCGACCCAGGCGTGGAGCAGACCGGTCGCCGCGACATGGCGGGCGTCGGCCAGCGTGTCCGCGCCGACACCGAGTTCGAGGTCGGCGATGCCGTGGTCCAGCGCCGCCTTGCCCGGCAGGCGCACGCCGCGCTGCAGGCTGAGTTCCCATTCCTCGAAGCGGCCGCCGGCGCCGGTGTCGCGCTCCTGCCATTGTCCGCCGGCGATCCAGTCGTGCGGTCCGCGCTGGCGGCCGCCGGCGCGGGCATGGGCGGCAAGCCGCTCGCCGCGCGCGCGTTCGACGCCCGGATGGGCTTCGATCGCGGCAAGGGCTCCGGTGCGATCCGGCAGCGTGCGCATCACTCCGGGCGGCAATCCGGGGGGGCTGGGCCGGGGCCGGTCCCGCGGTCCCTGCCAGCGCGGATGCCGATATCAGCGCGACGGCGAGGGCGATCGCCAGCAAGGTCGTCCCGGGCCGCTTCATGCCAGCCTCCCGAAATCCAGGACCGGCGTCAGCCACCACGTGATGCCGGCCGCGGACATCCGCTCGCGCAGCCCTTCGAGGAGTCGTTCGGCGGAGGCCCGCGGCATCACCGCCAGCAGCAGGCGGCGGTCGGCATGGCCACGCACCAGCTCCTGCACCGACGCGTTGTCGAAGCCATGACCATGGCCGGCGGCGGCCACCGTGGAGAATCCGCCCAGCCCGGGATCGAGTTCGAGCAGCAGCGCGAGCAGGGGACGCTCCGCCGGGGGTGGAAAGGCCAGCGCGAGCTGGACCAGGGAGGGGTCGTTCATGGCGTGCTCCGGGGGCGCGGCTGGCCGAAGCGCAGGAACAGCAGCGGCAGCATCAGCAGGGTGAGCGGGGTGGCGGTCGCCAGGCCGCCGACCACGACGATCGCCAGCGGGCGCTGGATTTCCGAACCGGGCCGGTGGCCAGCAGCAGCGGCACCAGTCCCAACGCGGTGATCGAGGCGGTCATCAGCACCGGGCGCAGGCGCCGCATCGCACCGTCCACCACCACCTGCGCCATCGGCATGCCGCGCGCGCGCAGGTCGTTGAAGTGGCTCGCCATCACCGTGCCGTTGAGCACCGCGATGCCGAGCAGGGCGATGAAGCCGACCGAAGCCGGCACCGAGACGTACTCGCCGGCAAGCCAAAGCGCCAGCACGCCACCCACCAGGGCGAACGGAATGTTGGCCAGCACCAGCAGCGCCGGCCGCGTGCCGCCGAGGCTGGTGAACAGCACCACGAAGATCAGCCCCAGCGCCACCGGCACCACCAGCGCCAGGCGCGCCGAGGCGCGCTGCTGGTTCTCGAACTGGCCGCCCCATTCCAGGCGATAGCCCGGCGCCAGCGGTACGGCCCGGTCGACCGCGGCGCGTGCCTCGTCGACGAAGCCGACCAGGTCGCGGCCGGCCACGTTGGCCTGCACCAGGGCGTAGCGCGAGCCGGCCTCGCGGTCCACCTTCACCGGCCCCTCGACGCGCTCCACCCTGGCGATGTCGCCCACGCGCACGCGCTGGCCGCCGGGCGACACCAGTTCGAGGTCGGCGAAACGCGCCGGATCACTGCGCAGCGCCTCCTCGCCGCGGACCACCAGCGGGATGCGGCGGCCGCCCTCGACCACCACTCCGACCGCCACGCCTTCGACCTGGGCGCGCAGCTCCCGCTGCAGCGCCGCCACGTCGAAGCCCGCGCGGCCGGCGGCGAGCCGGTCGACCTCGATCTCCAGGTACTGCACGCCGTCATTGGCCAGCCGGTACACATCCTCGGCGCCGGGCACCGCGCGCACCGCCTCCTCGACCTGCGCGGACAGCAGTTCGAGCTCCGCGAGGTCCGGCCCGAAGAGCTTGATCGCGACGTCCCCGCGGGCGCCGGTCAGCATTTCCGACACGCGCATCTCGATCGGCTGGGTGAAGGCGTAGGCGGTGCCCGGGAAGCGCTCGAGCACCACGCGCAGCTGCTCGGCCAGCCAGTCCTTGTCCGGTTTGCGCCACTCGTCCTTGGGCGCGAGCACCAGGAAACTGTCGGTCTGGTTGAGCCCCATCGGGTCGAAGCCGAGTTCGTCGGCGCCTGCGCGGGCGATGATGCTGCGCACCTCGGGCACCTCGGCCAGGATCGCGCGCTGCACCGCCAGGTCGACCTCGCCGCTGGCGTCGAGGTTGGCCGAAGGCAGCTTTTCCAGCTGCACCAGGATCGCGCCCTCGTCCAGGGTCGGCATGAAAGTCTTGCCGATGCCAAACCATGCCAGCGCCGCCAGCACCAGCGCGGCCAGCGCGGCCAGCACCGCGCGCCGCGGATGGGCGAGGGTCGCCTGCAGGGCACGTGCATAGGTCGGCGCGATCCGGCGCATCAGCCACGGCTCGTGGTGCCCGCTGCGCAGCAGCCAGGAGGCCAGCACCGGCACCACCGTCAGCGACAGCAGCAGCGAGGCGCCCAGCGCGAACACGATGGTCAGCGCCACCGGGCTGAACATCCGCCCCTCCAGCCCCTGCAGGGTGAGCAGCGGGGTGAACACGAGGCCGATGATCAGGATGCCCGAGGTCACCGGCGCGGCGACCTCGGCGGTCGCGCGCCACACCCAGTGCAGCCGCGGGACGCCGTCACCGGGATGCGCGGCGGCAAGCTGCTCTTCGGTGTTCTCCACCACCACCACAGCGGCGTCGACCAGCATGCCGATCGCGATGGCCAGTCCGCCCAGGCTCATCAGGTTCGCGCTCAGCCCGGTCAGCCGCATCACCAGGAAGGTCGCCAGCACCGACAGCGGCAGGGTCACCGCCACCACCACGGCCGCGCGCACGTTGCCCAGGAACAGCAGCAACAGCACCACCACCAGCACCATCGCCTCGACCAGCGCCTTGCCGACGGTACCGGTGGCGCGCGCGATGAGATCGCTGCGATCGTAGAAGGGTTCGATGCGCATCCCGGGCGGCAGGCTCGGCGCCAGCTCGGCCAGCCGCGCCTTGACCCCGTCGACCACGGCCGAGGCATTGGCTCCGCGCAGCCCGACCACCAGGCCCTGCACCGCCTCGCCCCGGCCGTCCTTCGTCACCACGCCGTAGCGGGTCAGCGCGCCCTCGCGCACCGCGGCGACGTCACCGACGCGCCACGTGAGACCGTCGCGTTCGGCGACCACGGTGGCCTCGATGTCGGCGGCGCCGGTGATCGCGCCGGTCACGCGCACCACCAGCGATTCCTCGCCCTCGTCGAGACGGCCGGCGCCGTCGTTGTGGTTGTTCGCGGCCAGCGCCGTTTCCAGCTCGTCGATGCCCAGCCCGGCCGCAGCCATGGCGGCGCGGTCGGGGACCACTTCCCAGGTGCGCACGCGGCCGCCGAGCGCGTTGACGTCGGCGACGCCGGGGACCGAGCGCAGAGCGGGGCGGATCACCCAGTCGAGCACCTCGCGGCGCTCGGCCAGCGAATGGTCCTCGCCCTCGATCGTGAACATGTACATGTCCGACAGCGGGGTGGCGATGGGTGCCAGGCCGCCGTCGAGTTCGGGCGGCAGGTCGCCGGAGGCGGCCGCGAAGCGCTCGGCCACCTGCTGGCGCGCCCAGTAGATGTCGGTGCCCTGCTCGAAGTCGAGGGTGATGTCGGCCAGCGCGTACTTGGCCGAGGCGCGCATCATGGTCTGCCGCGGAATGCCCAGCAGCTCCATTTCCAGCGGCACCACGACCCGCTGTTCGACCTCGCCCGGGGTCATGCCCGGGGCCTTGAGGATCAGTTTGACCTGGGTGGGCGCGATGTCCGGGAAGGCGTCGACCGGCAGCCCCTGCCAGGCGACCACGCCGGCGAAGGCGAGGGCGAGGGCCGCCAGCGCGACCAGCAGCCGCTGCGACAGCGACCACGCGATCAGGCGCGACAGCATGTCAGCGGTTCCCTGCGTCGGGCAGGGATTCCGCCACCGCCTTGAGCGCGAGCACTCCCCGTGAGACCACGTCGATGCCCGCCGGCAGGCCGCCGACCCAGGCCTGGCTGCCGTCGCGGTAGTGCACCTGCACCGGGATCATCGCGATGGCGTCGCCGAGGCGGGCGAAGACCGCGTCACCCGAAGCGATGCCGACCACGGCGCTGGCCGGCACGCGCCGGGTGCCGACCGGGGCGGCGCGATCGATCGCGAGTTCGACCAGTGCACCCGGCAGGCCGGCCCCGGCCGGCATCCGTGCCGAGACGGTGATCGTACGGCTGCCTGGATCGATGGCTCCGGCCACCGAGTCCAGTTCGCCGACCGCGCCGCCGACCGTGGCACGCATGCCCGGTGCCAGCGTGCCGGCCAGGCGCGCCGGCGCGCGGCCGATGACGACGCGTTCGTCGCGCTCGCCGATCCGCGCCAGCAGTTCGCCGGGCTGGAGCGCACGGCCGTGGCCGCTTGCGCGCTGCAGCAGCCGGCCGGAGCGCGGGGCGCGCACCAGCACGGTGCCGTCGGCGGACAGCGAGGCGCCGCCGGTCACGGCGTGGTCGGCGCGGGCGGCGGCGCCGAGGACGGTCGCCTCCGCGCGGAGCGCCTCGACTTCGCGCGCGGCGATCACGCCGGCATCGAGCAGGGCCTTGCCGCGTGCAGCCTGGCGCAGCGCGGCGTCGCGCCGTGCCACCCGCCCGGCGGCGTCGGCCAGCGCCGCCGCCCACGCCGGGCTGGCCACCGACAGCAGGGGCGCGCCGGCAGCGACGTCACGTCCTTCGGGCGCATGGATCTCGGCCAGGGTGCCGGGGTAGGGCGCGACCAGCGCGAACTGCGCGTCGGAAGCGATTTCCACCTCGGCCGGGATGCGCGCCACCGGGATCCAGGCGGTGTCGACCGCAGGCGCGAAGAGCAAGGCCATGGCTTCGACCTGGGCCGGTTCCAGCGCCAGCGGGATGGGCGCCGTGGCCCGGGCCGCGGGCAGCAGCAGCGCGGCGAGCGCGAGGAAGAGGAGGGAAGCAGCGCGGGGAGGGGACACGGACGCTCCGGGAATCGGGGTTCGTCGCCAGTGTCGGGAGCCAAACTTTCGTTTCGCTTAAGCCGTCGCCTCGTCCAGCCCCCGCCAGCCGGCGACCTCGACCGACAGCCGCCCATCCTCGAGCCGGAACTCCAGGCTCAACGCCTGCGCGGCCGCCAGCGCATGCGCCAGCGCCAGGCCGAGGCCGGCGTGCGCGCCGCCGCCGCGATCGTCCGCGTCGACGGCGTCGGCGCGGAAGAAGCGCCGCCCCAGCTCGGGGAGCATGGCCGGCGTGAGGCCGGGTGCCGCATTGGCGATCACCAGGCGCAGCGGCGCCGTGGCGAGTCCGACTTCAATGGCGCTGCCTGTCGGGGCATGTTCAACCGTGTTGTCCACCAGGATGGCCAGCAAGCGCGCGCTCATCGCGCCGTCGGCGCTGACCCAGGCTTCGATCGGAGGGCGAAGGATGCATTCGAGTCCGCGTTCCGCCTGGCGTCCGGCAGTCCGCGCGCATGCGGCGCGCACCAGCCCGGCCAGGTCCAGAGGTTCCGGCTGCGCGACCGTCAGCCCGGCCTCGTGGCGGGCGAGGGCGAGCAGGCCGGCGACGGTCCGATCCATCTCGGCCCCCAGCTGCGACAGGTCCTCCAGCGACTGCCGCAGGTGCGCGGGATCCTCCTGCATCAGGCTGGTCTCGGTGATCGCGCGCAGCTCGGCCACCGGCGTGCGCAGCTCGTGGGCCAGGTCCTGGGCGAAGCGGCGTTCGCGCGCCAGGTTGCCGAGCAGGACGTCGATCACCTCGTCGAAGCGCCGTGCCACGGGCGCCAGCTCGCGTGGCAGGCTTCCGTCGTCGAGGCGGTCGCGCGGTTCGCGCAGGCGCATCGTCGCGATGCGGCCGACCAGCTGGTCCAGCGGCCGCAGGCCCAGGCTCGCGCCGCTGGCCGCCAGCAGCACCGCCATCCCCAGCGCCAGGGCGATCGCGACCGCCAGCATCAGGTGCAGGCGGCGTTCGAGCGCATCCAGCTGTTCGCGCTCCTCGGCCACGACCAGGTCGAGTGCGATGCGCGGGTCCCCGGGCTCGAGAGGATAGCGGCGGACGATCGCGCGCCCGGCGTGGCCGTCGGGGAGCGGCAGGTCGAACCAGGTGGTGCCGGCAGCGGCACTGGCGGCGGGGCGGGGCAGGTCGCTGGTCTGCGCCGAGCGCGAGCGCGCGACCACGTTTCCGTGCGCATCCCAGGCCTGGAAGAAATCGGTGTGGCCTTCCTCGCGGAATTCCGGCATCCAGCGTTCGATCGGGTTCGCGCCCTCGACCTGGGCGCCCAGATAGACTGCGATGGCGTTTGCGCGGGAAGACAGGCCGACATCGAAGCGGCGGTAGATTTCACGGTCGACCGCGAGGTCCAGGGCCAGGAAGAGTCCCCCCAGAGCCAGCGCCAACGCCGCCGCGACGCCGAGGATGACGCGCTGCCTCAGCGAAACGGTCCTAACGCGCGGCATAGCCGAAGCCCCGCCGGGTCTCGATCACGTCCTCGAGCCCGCCGCGCGCGAGCTTGGCCCGCAGGGTGCTGAGCAGCACCTCGATGACCTTGTCGGACGCCTCGCTGTCGGCGGAGTACAACCGTTCGAACAGCTGCGCCCGGCTGTAGACGCGGCCCGGATGGCGGACCAGAACTTCGAGCAGGGCGTACTCCTTGGGGCCCAGGTCGATCGTTCCGCCGGGCCCGCCCACGGTCCGGCGCGCCGTGTCCAGCCGCAGGCCGCGGTGCTCGAGTACCGGCAACGGCTGTTCGTGGCGCCGGCGCGCGAGGGCGAGGACGCGTGCACGCAGCTCATCGAACGAGAACGGCTTGACCAGATAGTCGTCGGCGCCGTCGTCGAGCCGGCCGACCCGCTCATCGACGCCATCGAGCGCGGAGAGCACCAGCACCCGCGCGTCCAGTCCGCGCCTGCGGACCTCGCGCAGCACTTCGCGGCCGTCGAGCCTCGGCATCAGCAGGTCGAGCACGATCACGTCGTACTCGCCGGCATCGAGGAAGGCCAGCGCGGCGCGGCCGTCGGCGGCGACGTCCACGGCCAGGCCCATGCTTCCCAGGCCGCTGCGCAGGGCTTCGCGCAGGCGCTCGGAGTCGTCGACGATCAGTACCCGCATGGCGGCCTCCCGACTGGAGCCACCAGTCTAGGGCGCCAGCTTTGGTCCAGCTTAAGGCGGGCCCGGGATCCCGGGCTGGAGCCTTATCGCATGAGCAGGCAGTCGATTGCGTCCAGGACGATGTGGACGAGCAGCCCGATCCCGAACAGCCGGGTGCGCGGATGCAGGCACAGCAGCGCGTACACGGAGATCGCAGGAGCCGTATGCAAGGGATGGAAGCCGATGCTGCAGCGGCCCGGGGCATAGACGGGATCTGCGAGCAGGTGGTCGATATCGATCAGCCAGCCTGCAAGCAGCCACAGCCAGGCGCGTCCCCAGCGCTGGCGATACCCGATGAGCGCGATCGCCAGTGGCACTGCGGCGTGCAGCAGCAGATGGACAACTGCCCGGGTGTCGAGGTCCGCGATCATGGCGGCCATGCTAAGCGGGGATCGGTTGTAGTCAGTTTCTACAAACGCTGGCCCATTACTAACTAGTTGCAAATCATCAACTTATGAATCATTTCTCATTAACAATATGAAATTTCGTGCGCACGTCACGCGGATGGGTCACGAACTCGCGGCGTTTGCAATGATCGGCCATGGACTCTTGCCCGTCGTGGAGGAGAGCTTGGGCGTTGCCTTTTCTGCTGCGACCAAACGTCAATCAACGCAGACTCGGGAGTCAGCGCTCAGCTCAGAGGCTCCCTGCAAGGCGATGTGAAGGGCCTCATCAAGATCGACGTCAGTCGGGAGTGGAAGTGACGATCCGTTCGCGCCGGCGGTCAGCTGGATGGCAGGGCTTATCGAGACCGCTACACCGTCCTCACCCAGCAAGACTGAAAATCCAATGAAGCTTGCCGTCGTCGTTGCGTAGGATTTGGCTTGTGGGCGTGGAGTCCCCCTATGGCCGATGCGAAGAATACTTCTGAAGCCCTTAAGGTGGCACGTCGGAGCGTGGCTTTGAGGGTGAAGAAAGGAGCCTTGGTCGTGTGCGATGGGCGCGCTGCGACGGTACTGGCTGTCGTCTCTGCGTCTCAACTTTGGATCAAGCATTTAGGTACGGAGGATCACCAGTGGGTCAGCCTTGAAGACCTGCGTCCGTACGTTGAGCAGCCTGCCCCAAAGTTGCTAGAAGTTGTCCAAGACGATGAAAGTGATTTTGAGCGCGCAGTCGAATGGATGCGTGCTTTTGATCGCTACAAGGGCTGCTCGACTCTTACTCCGAGTGTCAAATCATCCATTGCGAAAGAAATGGAGGTTAGTCGCCGCACTGTTGAAAGACACTTCGATCTGTACCAGATCGACTCAACTGTCCGTGGTCAGCTTCCATGCAAACCGGGGCCAGAGAAGGGAAGCTCATCGCTCACAAGAGTCCAGCTCGCAATCATCGACAATGCAATAGATGAGCGATATCGAGTCGAAGAGAGGGGGTCCGTTCAGGCCACCGCTGACTTGGCAGGAGCCAGGTGCGTGGCCGCGGGCGTAAAGGCACCCTGTTACAACACTGTACGGGCTCGCATCTCCGTGCTGGATCGCTGGATGATGGCACGAGATCGACACGGACGCGTCCGAGGCGACGCAAAGGCCGGCCCGGCTGGTCTTGGCATCGCAAACAAGAGCGAGATTAATCCGCTCGACTACGTGCAAATGGATCATGCAATCGTTGACGTAATCGTCGTTGATCCCGATACACGCGAAGAGATCGGCAGGCCATGGATTACTCTGGCGATTGATATCGCAACGCGCTGCATACTTGGCTTCTACTTGACCTTCGATGCCCCATCACAAGCCAGCGTCGCGCTCGCACTTGAACAATGTTGCCTGCCAAGAGATGCCTGGCTGAAAAGTCTCGGCGTCGCTGAGCCATGGCTGCCTTACGGTTTGATGAAGACCATTGGGTGGGACAATGCCAAGTGCTTCCGTAATACAAACTTGATAGCGGCGTGCCGAGGCCACGGTATCGAGCCTCGATTTCGTAAGGTGCGAAATCCGGTGCACGGTGCTCACATCGAGCGCGTAATCGGCACCTATATGGGCCGCGTCCACTTGCTCAAGGGCACGACATTCTCGAACACCAAGGAGCGTGAGGACTACAAGAGCGGCGAGAACGCCATCATGACCTTACGAGAGCTCGAGCTCTGGACGATCCACGAGATCAATGGCCGCTATCACAACACCGAGCATAGCGGGCTGGGATGTACTCCACTGGAAGCGTGGAAGGACGCGTGGACAGAGGATGACGGGATTCGGCTGCCACCAATTCCCGCCAACCGGCGCGACTTTCGACTCTCGCTCTTTCCGCGCGTCCAGCGCAGCGTAGGCCGCGAAGGCGTCCAGCGCTTTGCACTAAAGTACTGGGATGAGGGCTTGATCCCGCTGATTGGTTCCAAGAGCAAGTTCCCGGTTGCCCACGATCCCCGCGATATAAGCCGCGTCTATCTACTGGCCGGCACGACTTGGATCGACGTGCCTTGGCGTGACCGTACGCGTGCACCTATTGCATTGTGGGAGTGGGAGCGCGCCAAGCACGAAGTGCGCAGGAAACATAACCGGTCGGCCTGTAGCGCAGAAGCGTTCAAGCATATTGAAGCCCAGCGCGAGCTGGAGCGAGAAGCCGAGAGAACTACGAGAAAGCAGCGCCGAGACCGGCAACGACGTCCTGAGGATGATCGACCTAGGTCGCGTGCAACTAGCGTTGACTACGGAGTCGCGCCCACCTTGCTCTCCGATCCATTTTCGCAAAAGTCATGACTGACATCTCGGACGCGGCCATCGCACTGCTTACAGCCTCTATCGATCGCAAGGTCGACTGGATTCTGGCTGATTCCTGGGTGCACACCAATGCGACATCCGTCGCTTTCCAGTGGATGGCTTACATCCATCGCTGTGGACCGGTAATTCGCCCGCCATGTTTGCAGATCACCGCGGAAGGAGGCATGGGAAAAACTGCCATCCTCCTTTCCTACGCCAAATTGCACCCGGTCGAGAAGGATCCGGACGATCCGCTTCGGCTACAGCGGCCTGTGGCTTACGTCGAGTGTACGCCCGAAAACAGTGGCGCTCTCGGCGTGCGGCGAGCAATCTTGAAGGCTTGCTGGCCACTCGCAGAACGCCTTAATGGCGGAGAGGAGGAGGTGGACAGGACCCTTCGTGCGCAGGGTGTACGCGTACTCTTGCTCGATGAGTTTGGTGAGCTGACCAAGTCTGGGCCTGCCAGTCACCAGCGGGCACTGTCGGAACTTAAGCGGGTCAGCAATACCGCGCGCATTGGGATCGTCGCGGCCACAGTCAGCAATCTTTCGCATGTTCTCGCCGTCGATCAACAGTTTGCCAGTCGATTCAGGCGCAAGATTGTGATTGAACCGTGGTCGCTCTCAAACGACTTGCGCAACTTTGTCTATGGCTTGCAACGAAATCTCCCGTTTCCAAAGAGATCAACGCTAGATGATCATCGCTCTTTGCCGGAGATTGCGGAAAAAAGTGAAGGAAATACCAAAGAGATTGTTGAACTGGTTCGATTGGCTGCACTACACGCGCTCGGCGCTGGGGCAGACCACGTAACTTACGATCACTTGAGGTTGGCCATCCGCGACCCCGCACCCCCTGGTTTAGTACTTGAGAACGTCAAATGAGCGTCGAGACCTGGGCGGGGCTTGGGTCGCATCGCGGTGCCGGTGAGTCACTGGCCTCTTGGTTGCGGGCTGGACCCTTGGGAGCACGAGCTTGCCCCGCTCGCGGGGCCCGCGGTCGGAGGGCAGACTCGTTGTTCTGCCCTGCATGCTGGGTAGATGAGGCTGGCCGGCGCCGCTGGTACTCGCGGGAGGCGTGGTCAAACAACAGCGTTGTTTGCACGGTCCACGGTTTGCCGTTGCTGTACTGTGACACTGTGCCGAAGCGAGTGCGCGGGCGGCGATGGTCACAATCCTTACGGGAGGAGTTCGATGCCTTGGCCAAGTGGGCTCCGCAGGATCATCTCCGAGCCGAAAGCGAAGCGATCACGCGCGCTATCTGCGCGCGCAGTGATCCGCGCGAAGCGTACTCGGCCGCCTGGTCGGAGGCGCAATGGTACTTATGGGCAGAGGGGTGGCCAGTTGCCGCCGCTCCGAAAATGCGCCTCCATGGCGTCCTCCATCCGATAGTCCAGTCTGATCGCTTGGCACTGACGGCCATTGTCCGACGAATAGTAGTGAACCTGGAAACGGGTCGACACACAGGTTGGCCAGCCTTGCCGGTTCGCCCGCGCGTCTTGATATGGCTTCAGGCGCGAATTCAGCGCCTGCAGATTGACTGTCGAATGGGGGTAGCGGGGTGCTTTCGCGACGCCATGAGCAAGCGCGGATAGGTTTCGTTTATGGCGCGATTGCATCTCACGGTTGATCGTACGCATAGGCAGGTTCCTGCGATTTCATATTTGCCTTTGCTGCCGGACGAAACTCTCTCGAGCTGGGTCAATCGCCATCCCGGCACGTCGCTGCAGCGGCGCCCCTTTCAAGAAGAGAAAACCTTCGGGAAGCTCACGATCGATCTTCCCGACCTTCCTGGCGCCTTGTACGATGAGCTGCAGCGCGCAGCGCTACCACCCGATAAATGGGTCTTGCTGCCCCACCAGCGCACACTGTGCTGTCCGCGTTGCTTTGCTGAGGATTGGGCGCGGGGAATGCCGCGTTATTTGCGTAGAGCGTGGTGCGTAAGCTGGCGAACCTGCTGTCCTCGCCACGGGCCATTTTTTGATACTGACAGAGGAGCGGTTCCTCCGGAGTGGGGCCACTTTCTGACCCGCCCGAGCTGGTCGGGACATGAAGCAACTATCCTGCACCTGCGACCACAGGGATGGTATTTTACGCTTGCACTTGGCGCGGACCAGCGGGCAATCCATCTAGAAGCGGCTCTGGCAGACGTACCCGGCGCCTGGCGCCCCGGAGGCTTGAGCGGAAAAAAACTAAGGGCGATCTATCGGCAAATTGTTTCGGACCTGCTCGCCCAATTCTTCTTAATTGGAGGGGGTTCGGAAGCACCTCCCCCTCACTCTAGCTTCAATAATGCTTTAAACGGCAATCGATTCGCGATTAACGTGCTCGCCGAGGCAATCTTGTCCGAGTGGACCAATACCCCCCTGCCTGCGCCCACACTTGCTCGCCGGACGATGCTGTTGGTGCGGGCGATCGGCTGGGGTCTTTCCCGCCCGGCGAAGGCTCATCCGTCGCAGGTGCTGCTTCGTGGACCCAGTGATCGCTGCCGATCGCTGGTTCGCTATGCCGGGTTCCTAAGGCGCCTTGACTACGCTCGCGTTTCGGATCCGGAAGCTCCTAGGCTGATCGGTTACCTCACCGTTCCCGAGGCTCGTCTCCTCGGGATGTCTGGAAATACTGAGTTCAAGTTGGCCAGCATGGCCGTTGAGGGGCGTTTTTTGGCCTACCACGGCCGGAGCGGTCGGCTGGTGGAGAACCCCTTTCTGCCTGCCCAAGAGCGTGTGGGCCCGGGGGAATTTCCGGCGAACGTTCTCTTGCCTAAATGGGCGTATTGCCCGCCTCTTGATGAAGGCTGTATGTCGTCACCTCGATTCCTCGATTCGACTAGTAGTCAAAAGGCTCGCAGGCGGCGATGTCGCCGCGAGGAGCTGAGGAGCGTGCGACCTCCGCTCATTGGCGATGGTGATTAGGGCTGGTTATCAGGGGTAGGGTGGGGCGGCTCGGGTCTTTAAGTTCGTACCGCAAGGTGGGTCGGTCGCTGGCCGGAGGGGCTCCTCAAAGATCACACAAAAAGCAATAGGGTTCACCCAATGCATTGAGCCAAGTGATTCTGCTCGGCCAGCACTGGGTGGTGACGTTGACAAGCAGTCTCTGGCCGCATAGCGCCCGCAGGCACGCTCGAGCGTCGTCAGCTGGCGACTGGGGACTACGCAGCTCTAGCTGGACGGCCGGTCTCGGACCCATCGTCAGGTTTCCGAAATAGAAGAGGACCGCGGAACTCCGCGGCCCTTCGCGTTCCGGCGTTGCCCAGATCTCGCTGGGCGGCTAGCCGCCCAGCGGGACACGATCCGCATCGGCACTCCCGTCGATGTCGAAGTCCCACTCAAGCACGTCGTAGGTTCGGGACCCGTAGCCAATCCAGTCGACAGTGAACGTGCCTGCCTCTCGCTGGATCGTTAAGCAGCCCTGCACCTTGCCGCCGCCTTTGTCGAAGGTGAACGCCATGCGGGCGGGTTCGACGCAGTTGGAAACCGGGAAGCGCAGCATGACGATCCGGGGCACGCCGTGGCGGCTATTCAAGATCAGGGCGGCATCAGAGAAAGTCGGGGAACCGGCGGGTTCTTGTGCCGCCGCCTCACGTTGCTCCTGCTCGGCCTGATCATGGTCGCTACCCGTGTTTCCAAGTTTCCAATCAGCCACTTCATAGGTCTTGGTTCCATTGCCGAACCAGTCCACCCTGAACGTGTTCGTCGCTGCTTGGAGGGTCCAACAGCCACGGACGGTCTTGCCTTTGTCTTGCGTGAACGCCACACGCGCGGGGTCGGGGCAGTTGTAGACCGGGAACCGCATCACCAGGATTCGCGGCAGCCCATGTCGGCTGTTCAGGATCATTGCGGCCTCCCCGACGGTCGGGGGGCGAACACCGGCGGAATCGGGAACTACCAAGGTCTCTGTGTCCGCCGATCCAGCGGCAGTGGCGTACTCAACTGCCTGGACCACCTCTTGCTTCGCCTGGTTGGCTGCCCACCCGTCAATGTTGGCCTGCCGCTCGGCTTCGCGTGCTTCTTCTTCCTCGCGGCGCTCCTCGGAGGCCGCGCGGCGCTCGTCCCATGCCTGACGCATGGCGCGCCCCTTCCGGTAGTTCTCGGCGATGATGTCGCCCGTCGTGCGTTGCTGTGCGACCGCGTGGCTGCAGGCCGCCGCCCCAGCAAATACGAGGAGTGCGGTCGTCAGTTTCATGTCATCCCCTTTCCCTGGCGCAAGTGCAGTCGATATTCGCATGCTGAAACGGCCCCGACCAGAAGCGGGTAGCCCCGCGCGATTACAGGCACGATTGGGCCGCTGCTGCGCGTGCTGACATCGCGCTCGGGTTGTGCGGCCATTGGGTGGCTGTCTCTTCCTCGGGAGATCTAATGGCTGCAGCTGGTCTCCGTCCCGCGCCCGACCCACGAAAAATAGCGAATCCGGCCTCGGCATCTGCGGCTGGAGCGAACCCACGGAAGCCCGACCAGCGGCGCCATGCCAAGCGAATCTCAGTCCAAGCGACCGCCTCGATTACAATTCGACTTCGAACCGGGCTGGGGGGCCCCCGTCGCATGAATCACTCCGCTCTATCGTCCTTCATCTGGTCGGTCGCCGACCTGCTTCGCGGCAACTACAAACCGCACGAGTACGGCCGCTTCATCCTGCCCTTCACCGTGCTGCGCCGGCTCGACTGCGTTCTGGCACCCACCAAGCACAAGGTGCTGGCCGAGCTCAAGAAGAAGACCGACGCCGGGATCAACCCCGATCCGTTTCTGCGGCGCATCGTGGGCGAGGCTCGCTTCTACAACACCTCGCCGATGGACCTGTCAAAGCTGCTCGGCGACCAGGATCACATCCGCCAGAACCTCTATCAGTACGTGCAGGGCTTCTCCCCGGAGGCGCGGGACATCTTCGAGCGCTTCGACTTCTACACGCAGGTCGAGCGGCTGGCCAAGGACAAGCTGCTGTACCTTGTCACCGAGAAGTTCGCCAACATCGACCTGCACCCGGACCGCGTGGACAACGCGCAGATGGGGCACGTGTTCGAGGAGCTGATCCGCAAGTTCGCCGAGCTGTCCAACGAAACCGCCGGTGAGCACTTCACGCCGCGCGAAGTCATCCGGCTGATGGTCAACCTGATCTTCATCGAGGACGACGACGTGCTGACGCCCGGCAACCCCGTGGTGCGCACCATCTACGACCCGACGGCCGGCACCGGCGGCATGCTGTCGGTCGCCGCCGAGCATCTGATCGAGCACAACCCGGCCGCGCGGCTGACGCTGTACGGGCAGGAACTCAACGACGAGTCCTACGCCATCTGCAAGGCCGACATGCTGATCCGCGGGCAGGACGTGGACAACATCGTGCCGGGCAACACGCTCAGCGAGGACGGCTTCGTCCACCGCAGGTTCGACTACATGCTGTCCAACCCGCCGTTCGGCGTGGAGTGGAAGAAGGTGCAGAAGGCCGTGCGCGACGAGCACGAGCAGAAGGGCTTCGACGGCCGCTTCGGCCCCGGCCTGCCGCGCGTGTCCGACGGCTCGATGCTGTTCCTGCTGCACCTGGTCGCGAAGATGGCGCCGGTGATCAACGGCGAGGGCGGCAGCCGCTTCGGCATCGTGCTCAACGGCTCGCCTCTGTTCACCGGCGGGGCGGGGAGTGGCGAGAGCGAGATCCGCCGCTACCTGCTGGAGAACGATCTGGTCGAGGCGATCATCGGCCTGCCGACCGACATGTTCTACAACACCGGCATCGCCACCTACGTGTGGATTGTCAGCAACAAGAAACCCGATGACCGCCGCGGGCAGGTGCAGCTGATCGACGCCAGCGGCTTCTGGCGCAAGATGCGCAAGAGCCTGGGCAGCAAGCGCAAGGAGATGGGCGAGGACGACATCGCTACCGTCACCCGGCTGTTCGGCGACTTCACCGAGGCCGAGCGCGTCACCGTGCTGGACGCCGACGGCCGCGAGGTGGAGCAGCGCATCGTCACCGCCACCGACAATCCGCCGGTGGCGCCCGAAGGCGGCAAGCTCAAGCGCGTGCCGATCTCGCGCATCTTCGACAACGAGGCCTTCGGCTACACCACCATCACGGTCGAGCGGCCGCTGCGTGACGAGGCCGGCAACGTCGTCAAGTTCGAGAAGGGCAGGCAGAAGGGCCAGCCGCAGCCTGACAGCAGCCTGCGCGATACCGAGAACGTGCCGCTTGGCGAGGACATCCAGGCGTACTTCGAGCGTGCGGTGCTGCCGCATGCGCCGGATGCGTGGATCGACGAAGGCAAGACGAAGGTCGGTTACGAGATCCCGTTCAACCGCCACTTCTACGTGTTCGAGCCGCCGCGTCCGCTGGAGGAGATCGACGCCGAGCTGAAGCAGGTGGCCGGGAACATCACGCGGATGCTGGGGGAGTTGGCGGAATGAGTCTGCCGGCGTATCCGGAGTACAGGGTTAGCGACATCGATTGGGTAGAGATGCTGCCCGCGCACTGGGATGTGGCTAATCTCAAGTGGGTCTGTCGGCGATACTCGGGTGGAACCCCCGACAAGAATCGGCTCGAATTCTGGGAGGACGGAACGGTTCCTTGGCTGAACTCCGGAGCGGTCAACGACGGCTGCATCTATGAACCGACGACCTACATCACGCGGGAGGCATTGGAGAGCAGCAGCGCAAAGTGGATCCCGGCAGGTGCAATTCTGATGGCGCTTGCGGGGCAGGGCAAGACAAAGGGCATGGTCGCCCAGCTGATGTTCGAATCGACCTGCAACCAATCGATGGCCGCAATTGTGCCAGCCGGGCGAGTGCAAGCGAGATACTTGTACTGGTGGCTTGCGAATAATTACCAGAACATTCGGAATATGGCTGGTGGCGATCTTCGCGACGGCCTCAATCTTGACCTGCTGGGCGAGATTCCATGTCCACTTCCGAGCTGTGATGAGCAAGCCGCTATCGCCGTCTTCCTTGACCGCGAAGCCGCCAAGATCGACGCGCTGATCGCCGAGCAGGAAAAGCTGCTGGCGCTGCTGGCCGACAAACGCCAGTCCACCATCTCCCACGCCGTCACCCGCGGGATCGACCCCAATGCCCCAATGAAGGACTCCGGCATCCCGTGGCTGGGCGAGGTGCCGGCGCATTGGACGCTAGGCGGGCTAACGAAGTTCATTGGGCCGATTGTTGATTATCGTGGGCGGACACCGGACAAAGGTGACAAAGGCATGTTCCTGGTGACGGCAAAAAATGTCCGCGACGGCATTATCGACTACGAAGCATCCCAAGAATATGTTGACCCGAACGAAGCTGCTGCGCTGCTGTCGCGGGGTATGCCTGAGGTGGGCGATGTGCTTTTCACGACCGAGGCGCCACTAGGTCAGGTTGCACAGATAGATAGAACGGACATCGCGCTGGCTCAGCGTATTGTTAAGTTTCGAGGTGCGCCGAACGTCATGACCAACGAATACTTGATGTATTGGCTGATGAGCAAGCCATGTCAGTCGCGACTCGCGAGTCTTGCAACCGGTTCTACGGCTCTGGGAATCAAGGCGAGCAAACTCGGCATGATTGAATGCCTCGTTCCTACTGTTTCGGAACAGCAGGCCATCGTTGACTTCATTCGCGCGGAATTAAGACGATTCGATGCTTTGCGGGATGAGGCTCAGCGAGCTGTCGAACTATTTAAGGAGCGCCGTAGCGCCCTCGTCGCCGCCGCCGTCACCGGCCAAGTCGACGTGCGCGGCGCAGTGGAGTCGCAGGCCGCATGACCGACCCCTGGCTCCGCGATGTCCCCGCGGTGTTCCGCGCACTGGCGGATCCCCGGCTGGAAAGCGCGATCCCGCGGCCGATGACGGGGCCGCTCGAACAGGCTTGCGCCCACTGGAGCGCGCTGCACTACACGCTGTCCAGCCTGCTGGGCTGGGCCAGCGTCGGCCGCGGCTTGGCGTGGTGGTACGCCGCCGGCAAGCCGGTTGACGATTCACCCGTGCTGGCACTGGTGCAGCGGGTGTGGGGCGGCGATGACCTCATCGACTATTACGCCGCGTGGTCGTGGTTGCCGCCGCGTGTCGGCTACGAGTTGCCGCAATCCGCCGTGATCGACGGCGGCCCGTCGCCCACGTGGCTCGCCCGGCATTCGCGTTGGCCGGACGAGGACTGGTGGCGCAGCTTCGTCCGACGCGGGCAGGTCCACCACCACGACCCGTTCTACGGCGGCAGCGATCCGCTGCACCTGTCCATCCACCACGGCCCACCCACGACCGAGCCGTCGGAAAACCCGCTGGTTCACCTGATCCCGGAGCAGCGCCGCGCCGTGCTGGTCACGGGAGGGCTGGACCACTGGCTGGCCGACCTGCACGCGCTCGACGCGCGCCTGCCGCCCATCGGTGACCGCTCATGGCGGGTCGAGGTGTTTGATCGCCGCACCGGTTACCTGGGTGTATACCGCCGCAGCCGCGTCACCGGCCGCTGGTTCACCGGCAGGCACGCCATCCACATGCGCGGCCACGACGCGCACGACTGACCGCAGGGAACGCTCATGCCCCATCCGCAGACCATCCAGATCTTCCTCCCCGCTGGCGATCCGCAGGGCATCCGCATCGCCGAGATCACCACCCGCATCGTCCGCGTCATCGAGGTGCCGCGCAGCTTGCTGGGCGACTTCCTCAAGATGCCGGAGGCCGAGCAGGTCGGCGTGTACTTCCTGTTTGGCGAGGACGAGGACGGCGGTGCCCCTCGCTGCTACATCGGCCAGACCGGCTCGCTCAAGACCCGCCTGTCCCAGCACAACGCCGCCAAGGACTTCTGGAACCGCGCGCTGATCGCGGTGTCGCTGACCAACAGCCTGACCAATACCCATGCGAGCTACCTGGAATGGCTGTCGATCCAGAAGGCGCAGTCGGCCGGGCGCTACGTGATGGACAACGGCAATGCCGGGGGCCGCCCCTATACCCCTGCCCCGATGGAAGCCGACTGCAGTGAGATACACGCCACCGTGCGCACGCTGCTGGCCACGTTGGGCTTCCCGGTGTTCGAGCCGCTGGCGCGCGCGGAGGTTGTACAGCGAGGTGACGAGGTTTTCGTCTGTCGTGCCTCGGATGCGGATGCGAAGGGTCTCTATACAGAAGAAGGGTTCGTGGTGTTGGCTGGGTCAAGTGGCCGTCTGGCAACCGTGCCCTCGTTCCAGAACCACGGCTACCACCGGGTGCGTCAACAGCTGCTCGAGCAGGGCGTGCTGGTCGTCGAGGGCGACCGCATGCGCTTTACCCGTGACCATCTATTCGGGTCCCCAAGCGGCGCGGCCGCATGCGTGACGGGACGCACCGCGAATGGCTGGGTCGAGTGGAAGGACGGGAGCGGTCGCACACTCGGTGAGAGGAAAGCCGGTGTGTCAGAGGCATGAAGCAGACAGGCCCCATGCCGTTGGCGCAACTGGTTGCGGAAGAGTTCGGCGTCCCGCTGGACAACGTCATGCTGCTCCGACACTCCGCTGAGAGCGTCAAGAAGCTATTGGCGGCGGGTGGCACCGTGGAGGACTACACGTACACACAGCCGACGGAATCCGCCTACGACTACCTCCATCCGCTCAAGACGCCCGTCGAGCTTGTGGCGGTGATCGTTCGGGATCATCTCTACGGGGTCTTCAAGGTTCTGGGCGTGGAACGCGAAGGCACGACGTATTCCCTAACGTCTGAGGCGCATCAGCGGTTTGACATGGCGCGAGGCAAGCCCCCGCGACCAGCAAAGCGCTTCTCGATGCAGCCGATGCAAACCGCATACGCTGGCCTGCCAGTGCATGGCTGGGAGGGTCGGAGCAGGACTGCCGTCCAACGATCTGATGGTTCCTTCTTCCTGGAGATTGCGGTTGCTCCGCGGGTTGATCCGGAGGATTCCAGCACCCTCCAGCAGCAGCTCAACCAGCGACTGCAGGCGGCCTTGTCTGATACACCTGCGCGGCGGAGAGAGCGCCTTGCGCTTGCACCGAAACTCCCTCGCATCGTGACCGTCACAACTTCGGCTTTCGTCAGGAACGCAGATGTGATTGCGGAAGTGCTGTTGCGTGCCGGTGGCAAATGCGAGAGCTGCCTTTCGCCTGCGCCGTTCTTCCGCAGAAAGGACCAGAGTCCATATCTTGAGGTCCACCACAAGGTGCGACTCGCGGATGAGGGCGAAGACACAGTCGCCAATGCAATCGCGCTGTGCCCTAACTGTCACCGGCGCGAGCATTACGCCTAGCACTCACTATAGTGCCGTGGAAGCGGCAGTCGGGGGACGCATGAACCTGCACCAGGAACACCACTTCGAGCGTGAGATCTGCGCGCACCTTGCGGCCAATGGTTGGATCCACGCCGAGAGGGACGCGGCCCAGTACGACCGCCAGCACGGGTTGTTCCTGCCCGACTTGCTGGCATGGATCGAGTCGACCCAGACCGACAGTTGGCAGAGACTGCTGAAAACCCACGGCCAGCATCTGGGCGAGCGGCTGGCCGACCGCGTCCGCAAGAATCTCGACGAGCGCGGCACACTGGACGTGCTGCGCCGCGGGGTGGAGATGCTAGGGCTCAAGCAGCCGCTGTCGCTGGCGCAGTTCAAGCCTTCGCTGGCGATGAACCCGGTGACCCAACAACACTACGCCGCCAACCGGCTGCGGGTCGTACAGCAGGTCAAGCACTCGCCCAATCGGCCCAACGACTGCCTGGACCTGGTGCTGTTCGTCAACGGCATCGCGGTGGCGACGGCGGAATTAAAGTCGGACTTCACCCAGAGCGTCGGCGACGCGGTGGACCAGTACCGTCTGGACCGGCACCCGCACCCCAAGGGCGGGCTGCGCGAGCCGTTGCTGGCGTTCCCGGGCGGTGCGCTGGTGCACTTCGCGGTCAGCCAGACCGAGGTGATGATGGCCACGCGGCTGGCCGGGGAGGCCACGCGCTTCCTGCCGTTCAACCGCGGCAATGCGGGGGGCGCCGGCAATGCGCCGGACCCGGCGGGCTTCGCCACCCGCTACCTGTGGGAGGACGTCTGGGCGCGCGACAGCTGGCTGGAGATCCTCGGCCGCTACCTGATCGGCAAGCGCGATGAGAAAAAGCAACTGCAGGCGGTGATCTTCCCGCGTTACCACCAGTTGGATGCCACCCGGAAGCTGGTGGCCGACGTGCACGAGCAGGGCGCCGGCCAGCGTTACCTGATCCAGCATTCGGCCGGGTCGGGCAAGACCAACTCCATCGCGTGGACGGCGCACTTCCTCGCCGACCTGCACCGCGACAACAAGAAGGTGTTCGACAGCGTGCTGGTGGTGTCCGACCGCAACGTGCTGGACAGCCAGTTGCAGGAGGCGATCTTCGACTTCGAGCGCACCACCGGGGTGGTGGCCACCATCACCAGCGACAGCGGCAGCAAGAGCGCGCAACTGGGGCAGGCGCTGAAGGACGGCAAGAAGATCATCGTCTGCACCATCCAGACGTTCCCCCTTCGCGCTGCAGGCGGTGCAGGAGCTGGCCGCGACCGAGGGCAAGCGCTTCGCGGTGATTGCGGACGAGGCGCACAGCTCGCAGACCGGGCAGGCGGCGGCCAAGCTCAAGCAGTTGCTGAGCCCGCAGGAATGGGCGGAGCTGCAGGACGGCGGCGAGATCGACACCGAGGCGTTGCTGGCCGCGCAGATGGGCGCGCGCAGCGCCGAGTCCGGCCTGACCTACATCGCCTTCACCGCTACGCCCAAGGGCAAGACGCTGGAACTGTTCGGCCGTCCCGACCCGGATGGGCTGCCGCAGCCGTTCCACGTGTATTCGATGCGGCAGGCTATCGAGGAGGGCTTCATCCTCGACGTGCTGCGTAACTACACCCCCTACGACCTGGCGTTCCGCCTTGCGCACGATGGCAAAGAGATCGACCACACCCAGGTTGAGCGCAGCACCGCGATGAAGGGGATCATGCAGTGGGTCCGCCTGCACCCGTACAACATCGCCGCCAAGGTGCAGATCGTGGTTGAGCACTACCGCGAAAACGTGCAGCCGCTGCTGGATGGCAGGGCGAAGGCGATGGTGGTGGTGTCGTCCCGGCAGGAAGCGGTGCGCTGGCAGAAGGCCATCCGCGCCTACATCGAAAGCCGCGACTACCCGTTGGGCGTGCTCGTGGCGTTCTCGGGCGAGGTGAATGACCCGGCGAGCTACCCGGAGCCGGTCACCGAGACCAGCAAGCTGCTCAACCCCGGCCTGAAGAACCGTGACATCCGCGAGGCCTTTGCGCAGCCGGAGTTCCATCTGTTGCTGGTGGCCAACAAATTCCAGACCGGCTTCGACCAGCCGCTGCTGTGCGGCATGTACGTGGACAAGAAGCTGGGCGGCATCCAGGCGGTGCAGACACTGTCGCGCCTCAACCGCGCATACCCGGGCAAGGACACCACCTACGTGCTGGACTTCGTCAACGAGGCCGGCGAGGTGCTCAAGGCCTTCAAGACGTACTACGAGACCGCCGAGCTGGAAGCGACCACCGACCCGAACCTGATCTTCGACCTGCGCGCCAAACTCGATGCTTCCGGGCACTACGACGACTTCGAGGTGGAGCGTCTGGCCAAGGTCGAGATGGACCCGCGTGCGACGCAGGCGCAACTGGTCGCCGCGATCCATCCTGTCGCCGACCGGCTGCTGAAGCGCTACAAGGCGTTGCAGCAGGCTCGCGCGGCGGCAATCGAAGCGGATGATGGCAAGGCGGAAAAGACAGCCAAGGACGAGCTGGACACGCTGCTCCTGTTCAAGGGCGACATGGCGTCGTTCAACCGCCTGTACTCCTTCCTGTCGCAGATGTTCGACTACGGCAACACTGCCATCGAGAAGCGCTTCATGTTCTATCTGCGCCTGCTGCCGTTGCTGGAGTTCGGACGCGAGCGCGACACAGTGGACCTGTCAAAGGTCGTGCTGACCCATCACACCCTGCGCAGTGGGGGAAGCAGCCACTCAACCTCCATGCCGACGGCACCTACAAGCTGCCGCCGCTGGATGCGGTGGGGAGTGGCCGGGTTCAGGACAAGCAGCAGGCCTACCTCGCCGAAATCATCGAGAAGGTCAACGGTCTATTCGAGGGGCAACTGACGGATGACGACCAGCTGGTCTACGTCAACGGCGTGCTCAAGGGAAAGCTGCTGGAGAACGAAACCCTCATCCAGCAGGCGGCGGGCAACAGCAAGGAGCAATTCGCAAACTCGCCGGACCTCAAACAGGCGCTGATGAACGCAATCATGGATGCGCTGGAGGCGCACAACACCATGAGCAGCCAGGCACTGGCCTCGGAGCGGGTGCGCGATGGATTGAAGGACATCTTGATGGGGCCCGCACAACTGTACGAGGCCCTTCGTGCGCAGGGGGAGGGTCTGCGCGCCAATGGCTGAGGTTGCTGGAGCTCTTAGACCTAAAGTTACGTCGATTCGGGATGTTTATCGGGGGTAGGCAAAGGCTCTCTCGTCGCCTCCAACAGCATGAGACACAAGCAGCTCTAAGCGTTGGCAACCTTCCAGCCACCGGTGGTTCCTACCTCGGCGTGAAAGAGGTCAGTTCCGCAAGCAGCTCAACAGACACGACAGATTCCACCTTTAATCGCCAAGGGTGGAGGACAGGGTAGGCGAGGGCCGGCCGAAAGGTCCCGCCTTTCGCTTGGCTGTCCGGATAGGGCTATGATCAGTGAGATAAGTCAGCACAGGGGAGGGGCGCAGTGATCACGGGGCTATCCATTTACCGATACAAGAGCTTCCATCCAACGGTAGCTCCCCCCATCCACTTTGAGGCGAACACGCCGCCCAAGCCCGTCTTTCTTTACGGCATCAATGGCGCCGGCAAATCAGCGATCGGAGAGGTGATCCAAGGACTGGCTGGGAAGGAAGCAGAGTTTGCCCATTGCGCCTTGCAAACTAGCAATAACGCTGACTATCGAATCCTCGTATACAACCAGCGATTCTTAGATAAGGTAATCCGCACGGCCGAGGGTGTGCCTGGAATCTTCACCATTGGCGTCCAGGACGCCGCCACCCAGGCGGAGATCGAAGAGAAACAAGCTGAAACCGAAAAGCTTGAAGGGCAATCTGCGGCGTTGGACGCGAAGATCCAGCAAACGATTGACGCGGGCAAGGCAGTTCGGGACATTGCCATTACTGGTGCTTGGAAGGCGCATTCTGACCACGATCAAGGGCCGTTCCGGGACTTGATGAAGGGCTTTCACTCTGATCGTCAGAAGTTCTTCGAGGAGCTGGACACTTGCACCGTTGCCGACGACGTAGAGCTGGACGACCTTGATCGCTTAAAGCAAAGACTGGCAGACACCAACAGCACGGAGAGTTCCCAGCCCAAGATTTCTTTGGATCTAACTGGACTCGCTATCATTGAGGGTGACGCCATCTGGGGCGAGGTGATTGCCGTCTCTGCGACCAGTCGTCTGGCCCCACTCATCGAAAAGTGGGGCAATAGCGATTGGGTGGGCCAAGGGCGAAAGTTTGCGCATGATCCAGAGTGTCCGTTCTGTCAGCAGCACCTGCCGGCTGGCTTCGCCGAAGATCTAGCGTTGCTACTTTGACGGGGACAGGCAGTCGAAGCTCGATCGGGTCCAGTCGCTTTCCGACACCTATGCCCAACGTGTCGCCGAGATCGAGGTGGCAGCTAAGACCATGCTCGAACAGACGTTCTCCAAGGAAGAGCCGGGGTTGGAGCAGGCTTGGGATCTATTTCATGCACAGATCAAGGCTAACGCCGCCTCAATGTTGTCGAAGATCGAGAAGCCGGGCGAGAGTGTTGTGCTGGAAGCCAGTGATGCTGAGGGTTTGACGAAGGCGATCGCTACCGTGAACGAGCGGATCACCCAGTTCAACACCCGAGTTGCGAATCGAGCCGCTGAGCGTGAGCGCATCAAGACCATGTTCTGGCAGGTCATGCGAAGGGAGCGGGCGCCCGTCTATGACACATACAAAGCGGGCAAAGACCCGCTAGTGGAGATACTGAAGAAGGACAGGGAAGACAAGGCGGAAGTAAGTAAGGCGCTGACGGCTGTCGCCGCGCGGTTAAAGGAACTGCGTCGTGTGCAAAGCGGTGTTGCTGCGTCGGTGGATAAGATCAATTCGCGCCTGGCACGGATGGGGATTGCGTCCTATTCGATTGCCAGGAAAGCCGGCGAAGGGAATTTGTATTGTTTGGCGCGCCCCGGGCAAGCCGAAGGAGATATGAAGTCCCTGAGCGAAGGCGAGAAGACTCTCATTTCCTTTCTCTACTACCTGGAGTGCCTTGGCGGCTCAGACACTGCCGAAGCCGGCGCTGTCGATCTCGGGAGGACCATTGCGGTCATAGATGATCCTATATCCAGCTTGTCTCACAATTTTGTGTTTGACATTGCCTCCATCATCTACGGAGAGCTGATCAAGCCGGAAGACGGAACGCCCAGGCCGCGCCAGGTGATCGTCCTGACGCACAATCTGTTTTTCCTGCACGAAGTGCTTCGGCAGACGATCGGCGGATCCGATCTTGCCAAGGCATCAAATAAGTGCCAGCTCCTGCGTGTGGTGAAGTCCGAGCACACCAAAGTCGTGCCCATGAAGGCTGCCGAGCTCATGAACGACTACCAGGCGCTGTGGCAAGTGCTACGAGACGCGCGCGACTCCAACATGCCTGCGATCATGGTGCCCAACGCGATGCGTTGCATCCTTGAACACTTCTTCTGGTTCACGCATCAAGAGGACAAGTTCAAAAGGCGTTGAAGAAGGTCGGCGACGAAGACGCAACCTTCGCTCCCTTGGCTCGCTACCTGGATCGAGGATCACACAAGGATGGGATTAACATCACGGTGATGGACTTCAATCAATACGATCTAAACTACTACTTCACCAAGTTCCAGGCTGTGTTCGTGGCCGCAGGGTTTGGCGATCACTACTCGGCAAATATGGGCGCGGCAAAAGAGCCGTCCGCAGCGTAATGCAGACCACTTCTAGTGAAGCGTCCTGGTGCTGGACTCCGCCCTTCGTGCGCACCGGCGAAGCTGCCCGGTCCAATCGAGCCGACACGCTCGCATTGAGCAGTATCCTCAACAACACTCACTTCATCGACTAGCCGTAATGGAAATGTCCCTTCAGTCTTCAAGCAGTCGAGCAGCGGGGTTAGCCTGTGGCTCCGCCGGCCTGAAAATACCCCACCACACTCGACACCGCCCGGTGCTCGGTCAGCTGCATGATCGCCGGCAGTGACACCCCCTGCCGGCTGGCCTCGGTCACGAAGCCCGACCGCAGGCTGTGCCCCCCAAAGTCCCCCTCCAGCCCCGCCAGGCGCGCCCGCCGCTGCACGATCTCCCCGACTGCGGCGGGGGACAGGGCAGGGCCGACCCGCGTCTTCCACAGTCGCCGGAAAATCGCGCCTTCAGTGATCCCCGAAGCGTCCAGCCACTCTTCCAGCGCGAGCGCGGCGCGATCGAGCACCGGCTTGTCCGGTGTGGAGGAGGCCGTGACGCCGGCCTGCTGGGTCTTGCTGTATTCCAGCCGGTAGATATAGCCCTTTTCACCGATTCGGCTCAGGTCGCGCAGGTCCGCAGCGGCGATCTCGCTGCGCCGGCGCCCGCCGCTGGAGAAGCCGAAGCAGAGCAGGGCACAGTCACGCAGGCCCTCGAGGCTGTCGTCACAGGTCGCCAGCATCGCTTCCAGCTCGGCCAGAGTGATCGCGGTCTTCTTGCGCGGCCGCTCGCCGCGTTTGACCGCGGCGCGGGCGGCGCGACTGAGCACGAGGGTCGGCAGGGATTCGTGTAAAAACGGGCCGAAAGTGAGCTAACTGCCTGTCGCAGCTGGCTTTCTTGGCCGCTCCAGAAAATCGAGGGTTGGGCAGCACTCTCCCGCCGGCACTTGGGCGCACCGCGCTATTTTCTGTTCGAGATCCCTCTCCAGCTGTCGCAGCTCGCGGATTCGTAGACGGACATCGACGAGCTTTCGCTCGGTCAGCTGACGGGTCTGCTCGCAAGAACGTTCGCCTGTGATCTCTAGCAGGCCAGCGATCTCGTCGAGGCTGAATCCCATCATCTGAGCGCGCCGGATGAACTGAAGCCGATTGACATCGTTTTCGTCGTAACGACGCACGCCTCCTATGGGTCGCTCGGGTTGACGCAGCAGCCTACGTCGCTGGTAGTAGCGCACGGTTTCGACGTGCACATCGGCCGCCGCCGCCAGCCGGCTGATCGTAAACGTGTTCGGACGCACGGCTTGACTCCGTACCTAGGTACAGAGGCTAGTATGCTCTGATGCAAACAACCCCGGCCAAATCGTCTGTTCCAGCCATCGTTGGCGCGAGCATCGCCGCCATTGGCGCATCGGTCTGCTGCGTCGTGCCGCTGGTGCTGGTCCTGCTGGGCATCAGTGGCGCCTGGATCGGCACCCTGACAGCTCTCGATTCCTTGAGGCCCTGGTTCAGCGCCGCCGCCGTACTGTCCTTGGCCGTGGCGTTTCGGATGCTGTATCGACCGGCGGCACGGTGCGGTGTGGATGGCAGTTGCATCGCCCCGGACGCTCTGCGACGCAGGCGACGTTGGCTCTGGTTGGCGACAGCCCTCATCGTCCTGTTGCTGCTGTTTCCCTATTACATCGTCTGGATTCTGTAGGAGGCGCGATGCACAAGTGGATACTGGCCCTGGTGGCTGCTCTGTCGGTCGGTGCCGCTCTTGCGACGCCCGCAACCGTAGTAATGCTCGATGCTGAGAACATGACCTGTCCTGCCTGCGGCATCACCATCAGGAAGGCGCTGGAGAAGGTGCCGGGCGTGGCCGATGTGAAGGTGGACACCCGGGCTGAAACAGTCACGGTGACGTTCGAATCGAGCCAGACGGATGCAGCTGGAATCGCGCGTGCAGTCACGGAAGCAGGCTTCCCGGCCAAGGTGCGGGCTGGCGGTGAGTGACATCAAGCTGGAAAGCATCTTGACCTGCCCGGAGTGCGGCCATCGGGCGACCGAGACAATGCCCATCACAGCGTGTCAATTCTTCTATGAGTGCACGCGCTGTGGAGCGGTTTTGCGTCCGCATCAAGGCGACTGCTGTGTGTTCTGCTCGTTCGGAACAGTGCCATGTCCACCGATCCAACAGAACAATCCCTGTTGTGGTTGAACCGCGGACTCCGGTAATAGTTGGACAGACAGGCTGCGAGATCGACTGTGCCACCCTGGAAAGCGCGCCGCTCAACCAGCGGTGTGCATGCGAAGTGGTCGACATCCTCCGTCTGCACGAGTCGATCCGGGGTGCCTTTCCGGAGTTCACGACTGATCCCGCCGTACACGCGCACTTATTTTCACCCTATGCCTTGTTCGTTGATCGGCCCGCGTTGGAGGCCATGGGACGAGTCGCGGCGGCGGTCTTCGACGTCGCAGGAAACCCGGGATATGGCCAGCGCGTCCTGCAATGGGCCCCCGACATCGCAACCCATGATCCGGCTTCGGCGGGTGGCGTCCTGGGGCTGGACTTTCACTTGACCGTCGACGGCCCGCGGTTGATCGAGGTCAACACCAATCCCGGCGGCCTGCTCCTCAATGCAGTGCTGCTCGATGGCGTGCGGTCTTGCGCGCCGGCTGCGTGGACCACCTGGACAACGACGGCGAAGGCCCGCAACGCGGCTGTCGCCGCCTGGCTGGACGATGCCCGGCAGCAGTTCGGCCGCGCGCCTGCGCGTCTGGCGATCGTGGACAGCGCCCCGCGGGAGCAGTTCCTTTACCCGGAGTTCGAGCTGTACGCGGACGCATTCCAGGAGCATGGGGTGGACTGCGTGATACGCGCACCCGAGGAACTGAGCCTTGGCCCGGACGGGCTTGCAGATGCCCATGGCCGGATCGACATGGTCTACAACCGGTTGACCGATTTCGCGCTCGAGGAAGCTTCGCATGCAGACCTTCGTCAGGCTTACCTGGCGGGGGACGTCGCATTCACCCCGCATCCACGTGCGCACGCGTTGTTCGCCGACAAGCGCAACCTTGCGGTGCTTGGAGACCCGACCTTGATCGGCGGGTTCGGGGTGGATGCGGGCTCGGCGGCCCTGCTGGCCCAGGTGATCCCGCCCACGGTTGAAGTCGTGCCCGGAAACCGGGATGCGCTGTGGGCAGCGCGCAACGGCTATTTCTTCAAGCCTGCAGCAGGGTTCGGCAGCCGCGGGAGTTATCGGGGCGACAAGCTCACCCGGCGGACGTGGGAGTCGATGGTGTCGGCGACCTACATCGCACAGGCCTTCGCGGCACCGAGCTTGCGGATCGTGCATGGGGGGCAGTCCCTCAAGGCCGATGTGCGCTGCTTCGCATCCGAGGCGGGTGTCCTGTTGTTCGCGGCCAGGCTGTACCAGGGCCAGACCACGAACATGCGCACCCCCGGTGGTGGATTCGCAGCGGTGCTCACGTCGTCACGGATCGACGAGTGATTCCCCACCGGAGCCGACCCTTGGGGCGTGTCGTGGCTACAGCCAGGCGAGTGCCGATTCAGCCAGTTCGCGCTCCTCATCGATCGCGACGTTCCATATGCTCGGCCCGCCCCCGCGGTCGATCCGCGTGGCTCCAGCATCGTTGACGTCAGGTGCCAGCGCCAGGCCGAGCCAGGCCAGTCGCGCGACGATGCGAGCCCGCAAAACCGGCGCGCGATGGCCGATGCCGCCGGAAAAGACGACATGGTCGAGACCGCCAATTGCCGTGGCCATGGCCGCGATGGACTGCGCAATCCGGACTGCAAAGAGCTCCACGGCAAGCTGGGCCTGCGGGCCGGGATCCGTCAGCAACACGCGCATGTCGCCATGGCCGGCGATTCCGGCAAGGCCTGCACTGCGGTACAGGCCGTTTTCAAGCGCCTGCGCATCCAGGCGTTCATGCCTCAGCAGATACAGCAACGCGCCGGGATCGAGATCTCCGGAGCGGGTAGGGCTCGGGATTCCACCCAGCGGAGTGAGCGCCATGGTGGTGTCGCGGCTGCGGCCGCCCTCGACGGCGCAGACGCTGCAGCCACCCCCCAGATGCGCGAAGACAGCGCGGCCCTTCAGGATTCCAGCGTCGTGGCTGGCCACTATGCGGAGCGCGGAGGCAAAGGCGAGTCCATGGAAACCGTAGCGGCGGATGCCCAGCGCATCCCATGCTTCAGGGACAGGCAAGCGCCGGCTCCAGGGCGCGAGCGACGCGTGGAAGTCGGTGTCGAAGGCCACGCCTTGGCGCGCGTGCGGCCAACGCATGCGCGCGGCACGCGCGAAAGCGAGGGCTACCGGCTGGTGCAAGGGTGCGAACGGCACCAATGCATCCAGTTTCGCGAGCACGGTTTCGTCGAGCTCGCGGGCGTCGTGCAGGTCACCGCCATGTACGATTCGGTGCACCACCACGTCGGGGCTGGGCGACGGCTCCGACAATGCCTCGAGCAGGGTGGCAAGGCGCTCCTGCGCATCCACGCCGACTGGAATTTCGGCCCGGGAGCGCTCGAGCAGACGAGACTGCGCGCCGTGTCCCTCAGTGTTGAACAGATAGGACGCGCCCTTGAGGGTGGACGAGCCAACGTTGAGTGCAAGAAGCCGGCGCGTGGTCACAGGTGTCCCCGAATCATGTTCATGGGGACCGCACCGCCCGGCGCAACAACTGCGCATTGATTGCCACAACGACGGTGCTCAGCGACATGAGCACTGCCCCAAGCGCAGGTTGCAACAGGATCCCCCATGCGGCGAGAACGCCAGCGGCGAGAGGGATGGCGACGATGTTGTAGCCGGCGGCCCACCACAGGTTCTGGATCATCTTGCGATAGGTGGCCTTGCTCAATTCGATGATCGCTGGCACGTCGCGCGGGTCGCTGCGCACGAGTACGACGTCGCCGGCCTCGACCGCGACGTCCGTCCCTGTGCCGATGGCGATGCCGACGTCGGACGTGAGCAGCGCCGGAGCGTCATTGACACCGTCACCCACCATCGCGACGCGCTTGCCCTGGGCCTGCAGCTCCTCGATCTTTGCCACCTTGTCCTCGGGCAATACCTCGGCGAAGACGGTGTCGATGTTGAGTTCCTTCGCGACCGCGTTTGCGACCGCCGTGGAATCACCCGTCAGCAGGACAACCTCCAGTCCTTCGTCGTGCAGCCGCTTGACCGCGTCGAACGATTCGGGACGGATGGCATCCGCGATCGCAAATACGGCGAGCACCCGGTCGCCTTCCACCAGGTAGGTTGCAGATTGACCATCGGCTGCCGCTGATTCGGCAGCCCGCCGAAGCGTCTCCGGCGGTTCGACCGCGAGCATTCTCAACAGACCCGGCCCGCCAACGTGAAGCGAGCGCTCCTCGACGACTGCGCGCACGCCGCGTCCCGGCATGGACTCGAAGTCCTGCGACATCGGAACGTCGATGCCATGTTCCTTGGCGCTGGTCATCAGCGCCTGCGCGATCGGATGTTCAGCGTCGCGCTGGACCGACGCGGCCACGCGAAGCACCTCGTCGTCGGTGAGTCCATCGGCGGCAGTGGTCTTCACGACGCGGTGCGAACCGAGGGTGAGCGTGCCTGTCTTGTCGAACACGACCGTGTTCAGCAAACGGGCCTCTTCCAGGCCGCGTCGATCGCGCACGAGCAGGCCGTTCCGTGCGCCAATCGTGGTCGAGATGGCGGTCACCAGCGGAATGGCCAGGCCCAGCGCATGGGGACAGGCGATCACGAGCACGGTCACTACGCGCTCGATCGTGAAGCTCCACGGTCGACCGAGGAGTGGCCAGACAATGGCGGTAACCGCGGCGGAGACGATGGCGATGATCGTGAGGTAGAACGCCGCCCGGTCCGCCAGGGCCTGGGCGCGCGAGCGCGACGTCTGGGCCTGCTCGACGAGCCGCATGATACCCGCGAGCGCGGTCTCGTCGCCGGTTCCCGTCACCTCGACACGCAACGAGCCCTGTCCGTTGACGGTGCCGGCGATCACCCGGTCGCCCGTCGACTTGTCCATCGGCTTGGACTCGCCGGTGATCATCGCTTCGTTGACGGCGCTGGTCCCTTCCTTCACGACGCCGTCGGCGGGAATGCTCGCGCCGGGCCTGATGAGCAGCAGGTCGCCGCGCTTCAGTTCCGCGACAGGGACTTCCTTCGCGGTACCGGCCTCATCCAACCGCACCGCCATATCAGGCAGCAGCTTCGCGAGTTCCTTGAGAGCGCCCTGTGCCTGGTTGATCGAACGCATCTCGATCCAGTGGCCGAGCAACATGATCGCCACCAGCGTCGCCAGCTCCCACCACAGGTCCAAGCCCTCGACAACGCCGAGCGTGACCAACGCGCTGTAAAGGAAGGCGACGGTGATCGCAAGCGAGATCAGCGTCATCATGCCCGGCAGGCGATTTCTCAGCTCGTGGTATCCGCCGCGGAGGAACGGCCAGCCGCCGTAGAAGTACACGATCGTGCCGAACACCGCCGGGATGTACGCCGACCCCGGGAACTGTGGTGCGGTGTAGTCGAACCAATGCTGGATCATCCCGCTCCAGATCAGAGTGGGGATGGTCAGCAGCAGCGTGAACCAGAACTTGTCGCGGAAGCTCGCCACGCTGTGGCCGGCGTGCTTGTCGTGCCCGGCATGGACGTCACCTTCAGCACCCGTGCGGGGATGCGGCGGTTGCTCGCCGTGCGCCTGATGATCTTGATGATGATGATTGCGTTGCGTCATGGGTCTGCCTTCCTGAATGCACTGATGCACCGGGCACCAGCGGGGAGATAGATCAGTGTTCTGTTACAAGTGTCCCGATCTGGCGATGGCCATCACCAGCCGCAGTGAGAGCAATCCCGCAGCAGCGAAGGCCACGATCGCCAGGAAAGGCATGTGACCGAACACTTGCGGGCCGTCGGAATGCAGGCTCAACAGCGCACCGCTTACGTACAGGCCCAAGGTGACCAGGGCCAACGCCAGCCGGTTGCCCGTGCGCGCGATTGCCTCCTGCGTGGAACTCAGGCCATGGTGGTGTACGGAGAAGGCGGGTCGTCCGTCGCTGAGTTGCGCCTGCCGCAACAGGTCGGTGGCGATCTGTGGCAGTTGGCGCGCAGTGCGGGCCAGCCGCATGGCAAGCGGCCTGTTGCCGCTGGGGCGGCTGGCTTCGGCAATGTCGGCGATCGCGGCCGCCTGCGCGGACAGCGTCCCCAGCAGGTCCAGATCCGGATCCAGCGCCCGCAGCGTGTTCTCGACCAGGAACAGCGTCCGGATCAGGGACAGCAGGTGGGCCGGAAGCCGGAAGCCAGCGCCCTGCCCAATGCGTGCCACGCGCCAGATTGCCTCGGCAATGGACCACTGCGCCAGCGGACGGCTGGCCATCTCGGCCAGGATCAGGTGGATCTCGCGCACATGCGAGCGGCGGTCGACCTGCGGCGGGAAGAAGCCCATGGCGATCGCTGCATCCAGCACGCCCTCGGCGTCGTCGGCCGCAATGGCCTCGACCATGCCGCCGAGCGCGAGCCGGGATGCAGGGTCGAGCACGCCGATCGAGCCAAAGTCATGCAGGCACAGGCGACCGTCGTCAAAGAAGAACAGATTCCCCGGGTGCGGGTCGGCATGGAAGACGCCGGCGCCGAAGAGCTGATGCACGTAGGCACCGAGCAGCGCCCTTGCCAGTGCGGGAGCCGCCGCCGTTCCATAAGCGGCTTCCATGCGGGTGCCGTGGCTACGATCCTGGACCAGCACGTCGCGGGTGGCGTAGGGCTCAACGACATGTGGCTGTGTGATGCCGGGCAGGGCATCGAGCACCTTCGCCATGCGGCGCATGTTCTGCGCCTCGTGACGCATGTCGATTTCATCGCGCAGGAATGCGCCCAGCTCGTCCACCAGTTCGAGGGGGCGGTGTCGCTTCAGAGGCGGCCAGATCCACTGGGCTACGCGCAGCGTGCGTCGAAGCAGCCGCAGGTCAGCCTGCACTTGAGCGTGGATGCCGGGCCGGGTGACCTTGACGACCACGTCGCGACCGTCATGCATGCGAGCCGGATGGATCTGAGCCACCGACGCGGCGGCCAGCGGATGGTCATCGAAGCTGGCGAAAAGCTCTTCGACGGAGGCGCCGAACGCCTGCTCGACCATGTGTCTGGCCTGGTCCGCAGGAAATGCCGGCACGTCGCTGTGCAACCGCGACAATGCCTCGCGATAGGGCGCCGGCAGCAGGTCCCAGCGCAGGCTCAAACCCTGGCCCAGCTTGACGAAGGTGGTACCCAGCCCCACCAGGGTGGCGCTGACGTACGCGGGAAGCCGTTCGGGTCTGCGTCGGCGCAGGCGCAACACCGCGACCCCGAGAGTCAGTCCGGCCCAGGCGATCTGGCCTCCGCGGCGCACCGTGCCCGCCATCAGCGCGAGGTCCTGGCCGGCCGGCTCACGATGCCGGCCCCGCTTCCGCGCGCAGGATGGCGGTCGGATCGCCGCGACCATCCACGGCCGCCAGCTCCGCTTCGGACAGCAGGTTGTCGCGGGACTCGCCGAGGACGCCCGCAGCCGCGTCAACCACGTGCGCCCAGGTGCTGCGGTTGGCGAACAGCAGGCCCGGCACGTCCAGTGTGCCGCCCCGGTTGACGAAGCCCAGCGCCGCGGTGGTGGTGGGGCCGGTGTCGAGTCGGCGCAGCGCACCGAGGAAGGGCTCCGGACGGGTGTGGGTAACGAATACGCGCGGCCGGCCCACCGGAAACAGCGCTTGGACCGCACTGTCGGAGTGCACGTACCTTGCCTCCTCCGGATCGCGCGGGGCGCGAAATCGGCCGGGTTCGGCGAGATAGACGATCGCGGCCGACATTCCGCGTGCGGCCAGACGCGCCTGTGCGCGGCGCACTTCCTGCAGCTGGTACGCGCCGGTGGCCACCAGCAGGATCGCCGCCGTCTCCGGATCGCCGGCGAGGCATGTTGCGCCGGTCTCGGCCAGTGCCTGGGCCTGCTGCGGGGTCAGCTCATGAGGCACCGGACGCTTGGGAACGACCAGTGTGGTGACCGTGCCCCGTTGCGCGTAGGCGCGGGCGAGGGCGGCGGCAGCGCCATTGGCGTCCGGCGGGAACACCACGCGCGAAATGTCGGCCATTTCGCCCATGAGCGCCTCGGCCATGGTCGGATCCTGGTGGGACTGTTCGTTCTTCGCGTTCTCCCACGTGTGCGAGGTCAGCACCAGGGGCACGCCCAGCCAGCCGGGTGGGCGCCCGGCCTGGGCCTGGTGGCGGGCGAAGATCAGTTCCTGACGTACGGCGCCGAGCATCTTCGGTGCAAACGCCTCGTAGGTGACCACCAGGTTTAGCCCGCCCTTGTTGCCGAGCGCCGCGCAGACCACGGCTTCTTCGTTGAGCGCAGTGATGACCGCGCCGGTTGGCGATTCGGCGACGCCGGGCTCGGGCTCGTGCACCCGGTGCTTCATCGCGTCCAGGGTCCGGTCGAGCTTGTTGCTGCGCAGCTCATCGGGATTGCCCACGCGCACCCGCAGTCCCGGATTCGCCTCGGCGATGGCGACGAACTGCTCGTCGAGTGCGGTCATTGGCGAGCTCTCACCGCCGGCGCCGCGGTCGGCGATCGCCGGGACGCGGGGCGGTTCCACCTGGCGATCGGCCAGCGCATGGTCGCGCTCGCGCACCCGCTGCTGGAGATCGTGGCTGTTGAGTGCGGCAACGGCCTGCTCGAGCTCCGACGCGGCCACGAACAGCGCCGCTGCGCCTTCATTGAAGAGCGTGCGCGCCGCGGCATCCTTCGCCGGATTCCCCGGCAGCGGCAAGTTGTGCGAGGCGTTGGTCCCGGCGCCGGGGAAGCCGAAGCCCTTGACGGTTTCGGCGATGCCATAGGGCAGCCGCACGTCGGCGGGAACAGCGGCGCCCGCTTGCAGGCGCGACTCCATCACGTGGATGCCCCACGCGATGCTGGCCGGATCGCGCCCGTCCAGCGCGATCGGATCAAAGCCGTTCAATCGCAGGTGCCGGTCCAGCCACCGCTCGCCGCCCTGCTGGGTGATCTGGCTGCGCTGTTCGATGCGGCGCCCGTTGAGGATGATGATCGGGCTGACCAGTCCGCTGTCCTCGGCGCGCCACCAGCGTGGCGCCCAGTCGCTGCCACGCTGTTCCTCGAACGCACCGTCGCTGAGGAAGGCGACCAGGCGTTCATCCTTGAGCGGCGCATGCACGTACTGCAGCTCGGCAAAGCCGAGATAGCCGCCTTCCATCACGCCCCCGGCGGTGTGCGCATTGACGTGGGAGCCGAGGGGCGACGCCGGCGTTCCGTCCGGATTGAGGGTGTAGGCATAGAAGTCGCTTACGAACCGGCTCAGCCCTTCGCCGGTGCGGTCGTAACGTTCGGCGTGCCGGTCGGTCATGTTGCCAACCAGCACGTTCAGCGCGTCGATGGCGGCCACGCAGTGCCCCTGGCCCATCATCCACGCGCGGGTGACGCCATCCAGGGAATCCATCAGCAGGTAGCCGGCGTAGGCGGGCACCATGTTGAGGGACCCGCCGGTGTGGCCTTCAGGCGTGGTCTTGAAATCATCGACCTCCAGGGCCGCGCCGTCGGTACGAACGCGCTGGCTGTAGGTCATGTGCGCCACCAGCCACATGCCGGCGCTGGTGACGCGGTCGGCCGCGGCGAGCCGCTGCCATGCGGTGCCGGCATCCGGCGTGCGGCCCAGGGCGACCAGCTCGTGCACCATCTGGCGGACCCGGAGCTGGGTAAGCGGGTCATGTCGGATCACCCCGTAGCCGGCCGCCCAGTGGGCGAACGCGGGATCGGCCTGCCGGTGGGCGTCGGCGAGTTCAAGGATCCGCTGGCGCTCGGCGGCCGACAGCTGGTCGGCGGTGCAGCAGTTGAGATGCAGGTTCATGGGTCCTCCGGGGAATCGGTCGAAGCGGTCATCAGGGTCGATGCCGCGGCGGCGAGGTCCGCACCCAGCGCGATGGCGTTGGAGGGGTGGGAAATGGTGTCAGTGCTGACGATGCGGGCCAGGCCCGCCTCCTGCAGGCGGGCATAGGCGTCGCCTGCGAACACCGGATGGATGGCGACCAGCAACGGCGACGGCAACGACAACCGGCGCAGGTGTGCGAGGGTCTCCAGGATCGTGTGGCCGGACGACACGATGTCGTCGATCAGCACCGGAGTCCGACCAGCCACGGCTGCCGGGTCGGGCAGGCTGACGCGCACGTCGTAGTCGCCGTGCCGCTCCTTGGCCAGCACCTGGTAGGGCATGCCGGACAGGGCGGCGATGTCCGCTACCCACTGCTCGCTCTCGCTGTCAGGGCCGATCAGCACAGCGTCGGGGACGGTCTCAGCGATCCAGCGGGCCACGGCCGGCGTCGCCGATACGTGGACCGTCGGAATGCGGTAGAGCGACTGCAGGCGCTCGACGCGGTGCAGGTGCGGGTCCACGGTCACCAGCCAGTCGAAAGCCTCTTCGAGGAATTGCGCAAACAGCGGTGTACTGACCGCCTCGCCGCGATGGAAGCGGGTGTCCTGGCGCATATACCCCAGGTAGGGTGCGATGAGGCCGACCGAACGAGCCCCGAACTCGCGCGCGGTCCGGGCGGCGAAGCGCAACGGGAGGGCCGTGGCATCGGCGTTGCGCAGGCTGGCCAGGAGCGCCACATCGGCTCCGGCCAGTGCGTCGTCCAGGGTGACCAGCGACTCGCCATCTGGGAAGTGCCGCCAAGCCACGGGTGCAATGCGCGCCTGCAGGGGCTGGTTGATGTTGCCGGCCAACACTGCATCGGCCGGGAATGGCATCAGCACACGGGTCATGGAACCTCTCCAAGCACAAAAGGTTGCAGCGTCACGGCGTGCTCCAGGGCGTAGGCCAGTTCTCCCGGCGACTCCGCATGCAGGGTGAGCAGAGGTTGTCCCCGCTCGACCGTATCGCCGATCCGCAGACCGGTTTCGAGGCCGGCGGTGGGGGATGTCGGGGCGCCGGCCAGCTTGGCCAGTTTGGCCAGCCTGCGGTTGTCGATCACCGCGATCCGACCCGATGCGGTTGCCGGGACGTCGGCGGTGAATGCGGCCCGCGGCGGTTCACGGAATCCTCCCTGTGCTTCGCAGATCGCCAGGAACTTGGCCAGCGCCGCCCCGGAATCCAGCACGCCGCGCGCGCGCTCCAGTCCGGTGCCGGCGTTGCTGCCCGCTGCCATGTCCAGCAGCGCCGCGGACAGCGCAAGTGCGCGTTCGCGAAGGTCGGCGGGTGCATCGGCCGCGTTGCGCAGCACCTTGAGCACGTCGTGCGCCTCGAGCGCCGGGCCGATTCCCCGACCCACCGGCTGGGTGCCGTCAGTGCGATGGATCCCCAAGTGCAGTCCAAGCGCAGCGCCGGTGTGTCCAAGCCGCGTGCCCAAGCTGTGGGCCGCGGCCTCGCCACGCACCTTGGCGGTCGGACCCACTGGCATGTCGATCAGGACGTGGGTTGAACCCGCGGCGATCTTTTTTGACAGCACGCTGGCAACCAGTTGGCCGTCGCTGTCGAAGTCGAGTGGCCGTTGGACCCGGATCAGGATGTCGTCGGCCGGGCTCAGGCGCACGTTGCCACCCCAGACGATGCAGCCGCCCTCGCGCTCCACCACCCGGCGCATCGCCGCCAGATCGAGCGCCACGGGCGCCATGACCTCCATGGTGTCGGCGGTGCCCGCGGGCGACGTGATCGCGCGCGAGGACGTCTTCGGGATGCGGTAGCCCAGCGCAGCCACGATGGCCACCACGATCGGCGTGGTGCGATTGCCGGGCAGGCCGCCGACGCAATGCTTGTCCAGCACCGGCCCATCGCCCCAATCCAGGCGCTGGCCAACGGCGATCATGGCCCGTGTCAGCGAGGTCGTCTCGGCGTTGTCGAGGCGGTCGCCCGCGCTGGCCGTGACGAAAGCGGCAAGCTCCAGGTCCGACAGCCTGCTTTCCATCACGTCCTGCACCAGGGCGAGGTACTGCGCGTCGTCCAGCCGTGCCCCGAACACCTTGGCGCGGAGCGCGCCTGCCGACGACGCGGGTTCCGCATGCCGCACCCGGGCGAGGGCATCGCGCATGGGATCGAGGAGCGTCCACGCGGCCTCCGACAGCGCCACCTCGTCGAGGCCGAGCCGATTGTCGACGACCACGTTCAGCGTCGCCACCAGCGTGCGCGCGCCGACGTCCAGCCTCACGCGCGTCATCGCGGCAAAGCCTTCCGAGCGGCAGACTTCGCAGTCACGGTGCATATAGACCACCGGCTGCTGGTAGGTGTCGATGCCGGCACGGGTGACGCGCAGGCGGGTGTGGCCCGGGGCCTGCGTGGTCATCTCGCATCCTCCAATCCGACTAGCTCCAGGTGCTCCGGCACGCGCGCACGCCAGCCCAGTTCACGCTGCACGCGCCCGCGCAGCGTGTCGGCTGCATCGGGCTCGCCATGGGTGAGGTACACCACGCGCGGCGCGGACGGCGCGGTGCGCATCCAGTCCAGCAACTCCCCGGCGTCGGCGTGGCCGGAGAAGCCTTCCAGCTGCACCACTTCAGCGCGGATGGGGACCTCGCGGCCGAACATGCGCAACGTGCGCTTGCCTGCCGCCAGCGCGGCACCGCGTGTTCCTCCGGCCTGGTAGCCCGCGAGCAGGATCGCGTTGCGGTCATCGGGGCCGAACGCCTCGATGTGGTGCAACACGCGCCCGCCGGTGATCATGCCGCTGGCCGAGATGATGATCATCGGCCCGCGCTGGCGGTTGAGCGCCTTCGACTCTTCTACAGTGTTGACGAAGGTGGCCACGTCGAACATCCGCTGGCAGTCCTCTTCGGACACGTGGTGCTCGGAATGGTGGGCGTGGTAGTGCCGGGTCGCGTTGATTGCCATCGGGCTGTTGAGGTAGACCGGCACGCGAGGGATGTCCTTGCGCTCGCGCAACCGGGCGATATGCAGCATGAGCGCCTGGGCGCGACCGATGGCAAAGGCCGGAATGACGATCACGCCCCCACGGGCAGCGACGCGGCGGATGATGGGGGCCAGCTCCGCCTCCTGGTCGATCGGAACGTGTTCCCGATTGCCATATGTGGATTCGCAGACCAGTACGTCACAGGCGGGCAGGGGCGTTGGCGGGTTCATCAGAGACTCCTGCTGCCGGCCCAGGTCACCACTGAAGTGCAGGCGCTGGCCCTGGACGTCCAGGCTGACGTGGGCAGCGCCCAGGATGTGGCCGGCAGGATGGAAGCGGATCGTGACGCCTGATGCGACCTCGATGTCGCGACCATAGTCATGCCCCTCGAGCTGCTTCAGGCTGCGGCGGGCGTCATCCTCGGTATAAAGCGGTCGTGGTTCCTTGTGCTTGGAGTACCCTTTGCGCGCTGCATACTTAGCATCCTCTTCCTGCAGGTATCCACTGTCGGGAAGCAGCAGGCCGCACAGGGCCACGCTGCCATGGGTGCAGTGGATCCGGCCGCGGAACCCTTGTTTGACCAGTGCGGGCAAGTAGCCCGAATGGTCCAGGTGGGCGTGGGTCAGGACTACCGCGTCGATCGATGACGGCTCGACGGGAAACGGAGCCCAGTTGCGGTCGCGCAATTGCTTGTAGCCCTGGAACAGGCCGCAGTCCACGAGCACGCGCTGACCGTTGGCCTCAACCAGGTAGCGCGAGCCAGTCACAGTGCCCGCGGCACCGAGGAATTGCAGGGTGGGGCTGGAAGACGATGTCATGTTGTGGCTCCTGTCCTGGAAGGGAAGTGATTGCTGATGGCATGGCGAGGGCCGAGGCGCATCTGCATCGCCTGCGCGCTTGTCAGGGGCGGATCAGCTCCACTGTGTCGTTGACCTTGGGGCTGCCGGAGATCACTTCAGCCTCCGCGTAGTGGCTGTCGAACAGTTCGGCGATCCGTACTTGACCGATGTTCTCGCGGCGATAGCGTGGACCGCCGGCCCGCGAATGCCGGATACGGCGCTTGTGCCGGATCACATCCAGCACCTGCCCGACCTGGGCGCCGTCGGCCTGCCCGACGCAGACCACGAGCGTCTCGTCCCCCTTCTCCAACACCTGGCCGCGCATCAAGACGTTGTGGCGGAACCCGCCCTCGCTCGCGGATGCGACGCCCGGCAGTGCGAAGGAGAATGCGAGTGCGCCCACCAGCGCCAGTGCGGCGAACCAGCGGTAGGAATTGGTACGTGGGGCTGCGGAACAGGCAACGGGTGTGACCGTATTCATTGAGTGGACTCCTTGGATGGGCCTGAACGGAGACGGAGATCTGCGGCGACAACACGAACGGAGAGACCATGGAGGTGGGCAACTTGAACGGCGGAGCGTTGCCCAGGCAGCTCCTCAACCTGCGTCATCATGCTTCTCCCGGCGATGGCGCGGGGCCGCGCCGGCGTCGCGGGAGGAAGGCCGGGACCTCCTGCATGTAGCGGGCGTAGTCGTCGCCAAAGCGGCTCAGGCAATCTTTCTCCTCACGACGCGCGAGGCGGGCATAGGCCCACACCAGCACCGGATAGCTGACGAGCGTGAGCAGCGTGGGCCACTGCAGCAGGAAGCCGGTCAGCACCAGCACGAAGGCAACGTACTGCGGGTGGCGCATGCGCGCATACACGCCCTCACGGGCAAGCCGACCCTCTCGCTGTGCCCGATACAGCACGGGCCAGGCGGTCGACAACAACCAGAACCCTCCGCCGATAAACACGAAACTCGCGATGTGGAATGGACCGAAATGCGGATTGGCGCGCCAGCCGAACCACATCTCCAGCAAATGGCCCGCGTCATGGCTGAGCCAGTTCACCTGCGGATAGTTGGCGCTGAGCCAGCCGCCCAGGACGTACAGTGTCAGCGGGAAGCCATACATTTCCGCGAACAGCGCCACGACGAAGGCGGAGAACATCCCGAACCCCCGCCAGTCCCACCGCGTCAACGGCTTGTAGAAGCTCCAGGCGAAGAAGATGAAGAAGGCGGCGTTGATGGCGGCGAGGAGCCAAAGACCGTAGCCAGCGTCAGATGCGTGCATGTCATTGCCCTCCGTTCGAGGTGTCGGACGTTTCGTCGGTCAGCGCCCGCTCGCTGCCGCCATGGCCCCCATTGGATGAGTCGTCGGCATTGCCGCCTTGTCCATGTCCGCCATGTCCGCCATGTCCTTTGTGCATGAACACATGCATGAGGGGGGCACAGCAGCAGGATGGCCAATGGCAACCAGCGGAGTGCTCCAGCAAGGTGGGCGCGATGCTCGACGCCAAGATAGAAGACGGCCAGCGCAAGGAAAATCCAGAAGACCCAACGTCCGGACCCCGACGTGGTTGGAGAGCGGGGGGCAGTCATGGCAAATCCTGAGTGAGGCGTCCGAGAAGGCGTCGCGGGGTGGACCTGACGAACTTGCCGCCTTCTGTCGCGGCAACGGCTTCGATCAATGCGCAGACGTCATTGCCAGTCGGAATGGAGTCCGGAAGCTTCGCCCAGGCGTGGATGGCACGCTCCATCCGCTCGTGCATGGCGAGCAGCCTGTCCAGTTGTTGGCGGGTGTCGTCAAGCCTGCGCCGGATGATGTCCCGCACAAGCGGGCAGGGACTATGCCGCTGCAGGCTGTGGCGGATGATTTCCTCGATTTCGGCCAGCGTGAAACCAAGCTGCTGTGCCGTGCGAATGAAGTGCAGGCGCTGGAGCTCCGAAGCCGAGAAGAGCTGATACCCGCCCTCGGTGTGCGTGGCCGCCTGTAGGAGGCCGCGCCGCAGATAGTTGCGCACCACATGCACCGTGACGTCGCCCTGCTGTGCCAGCTGGCGTACCGTCATCAGCGGCGGCGCTGCTTCGTCTTTGCCCATCATTGGCGCGCTCCAGGAAAGATGGTGATCACGCTAGACCTGTGTCCCGCACACAGGTCAAGCTCGGCTGACATGCCTCCATCCACACCAAGGCATCGAGTGCTCCCGCAGCGATAATCTTGGGTCAACGCACACGCGGACCGCCTTTGCCCTGGCGCGTTGAAGGTCGGCCACATCACGACACGTCCGCCGGCAGCGCAGCAGGTGTTGGCCGCTTCCTGGCCAGCTGCCGCTGCTTGATCAACGAGTACAGCGCCGGGATGACCACCAGCGTCAGCACCGTGGACGAGACCATGCCGCCCACCATCGGCGCGGCGATGCGGCGCATGACCTCGGAGCCGGTGCCGCTGCTCCACATGATCGGCAGCAGGCCAGCCATGATCGCCACCACGGTCATCATCTTCGGACGTACACGGTCGACCGCGCCTTCGATGATCGCTTCGCGCAGGTCGCCAGCATCCAGCGAGCGGCCTTCGGCCTGCCTCTGCGCGGCGCGCGCCTCCAGCGCGTGGTCGAGGTAGATCAGCATGACCACGCCGGTTTCAGCTGCGACGCCGGCCAGCGCGATGAAGCCGACGATTACCGCGACGCTGGTGTTGTAGTCGAGCAGCCACATCAACCACACGCCGCCGACCAGTGCGAAGGGCACCGACAGCATCACGATCAACGACTCGGTGACCCGGCGGAAGTTGAGGTACAGCAGCAGGAAGATCAGCGCCAGCGTCACGGGGATGACAACGCGCATCTTGTCGGCGGCGCGCTGCATGTATTCGTACTGACCGCTCCAGGTCACGTAATAGCCCGGTGGGAACTGCACCTGTTCGCTGACCGCCTCCTGCGCAGCCTTCACGTAGCGGCCGAGATCGCTCTCGCGGGTATCGACGTAGATGTAAGCCGCCAGCATCGCGTTCTCGGTGCGGATGCTCGGCGCCCCCTTCCTGACCTCGATCTGCGCCAGTTCGCCGAGCGGCACCTGGGCGCCGCCGGGGACCGGCACCAGGACCTGGCTGCCGATCCGATGCGGATCGTCGCGCAGCTCGCGTGGATAGCGCACGATCGCGCTGAAGCGCTCACGGCCCTGGAGGATGGTGGTGACGATCTCGCCGCCGAGCGCGGCCGCCACCACGTCCTGCACCTCGCCCAGGGTTACGCCGTACTGCGCCAGGCGGCCCAGGTCGGGGGTGATGTCGAGGTAGTAGGCGCCGGTCAGGCGCTCGGCGAACGCGCTGGTCGTCCCCGGCACCTCGCGCACCACCGCTTCGATCTCGGTGGCCAGCGCGTCCAGCTGCTCCAGGTTGCTGCCGAAGAGCTTGATGCCCACGGGCGTGCGGATGCCGGTGGCCAGCATGTCGGTGCGGGCCTTGATCGGCATCGTCCATGAGTTGGCGACGCCCGGGAACTTCAGCGCCTCGTCCATTTCGGCGATGAGCTTGTCCGTGGTCATGCCGTCCCGCCACTGGTCCTCGGGCTTGAGGTTGATGACGGTCTCGAACATCTCCAACGGTGCCGGGTCGGTGGCGGTCAGGGCGCGACCCGCCTTGCCGAACACCGACTCCACTTCCGGGAAGCCCTTGATGATCCGGTCTTGCTGCTGCAGCAGCTCGGAGGCCTTGGTCACCGACATGCCCGGCAGCGACGCGGGCATGTACAGCAGCGTGCCCTCGTTGAGCGTGGGCATGAACTCACTGCCCAAGCGCGATGCCGGCCACAGGCTGGCGAACAGTGCGACCAGCGCGAACGCGATCGTGGCCATGCGGTGCCGCAGCACGACGTCGATCACGGGCCGATAGGCCGCGACCAGGATCCGGTTCACCGGGTTCTTGTGCTCGGGCACGATCTTGCCGCGCACGAACAGCAGCATGAGCACCGGCACCAGCGTCACCGACAGCAGCGCACCACCGGCCATGGCGAAGGTCTTGGTGAACGCCAGCGGCTTGAACAGCCGGCCTTCCTGCGCTTCCAGGGCGAACACCGGAAGGAAGGAGACGGTGATGATCATCAGGCTGAAGAACAGCGCCGGTCCCACCTCGCGACAGGCATCGATGATCAGCTGGGTGCGGCTGCGGGAGCCGTCGGAGCGCTCGATGTGCTTGTGCGCGTTCTCGATCATCACGATCGCCGCGTCGACCATCACGCCGATCGAAATCGCGATGCCGCCCAGGCTCATGATGTTCGAGTTCATGCCCAGCATGCGCATCGCGATCACCGCGATCAGCACGCCGACGGGCAGCATGACGATCGCGACCAGCGCGCTGCGGGCGTGGAACAGGAATACCAGGCACACCAGCGCGACGATCAGGCTCTCCTCGAGCAGCGTCGTGCGCAGCGTCTTGATCGCGCGCACGATGAGATCGGAGCGGTCGTAGACCGCCTGGACGCTGACGCCCTCGGGGAGTCCACTCGCAAGCTGGGCGATCTTGTCCTTCACCCCCCGATCACGGCCAGGGCGTTCTCGCCGAACCGCGCAATGACGATCCCGCCCACGACGTCGCCTTCGCCGTCCAGGTCGGCGATGCCGCGACGCTCGTCGGGCACCAGTTCTACGCGGGCGACGTCGCCGATCAGCACCGGTGCGCCGCCCTCGGCGCGCAGCACCAGGCTTTCGATGTCCTCGATGCCGCGCAGGTAGCCGCGGCCCCGGATCATGTACTCGGTCTCGGCCATCTCGATCACGCGGCCGCCGACGTCGCGGTTGCTCTCGGCGATCACCTCGGACACCCGTGAAATCGGGATGTCGAACTCGCGCAGCCGGAGCGGATCAACGGTGATCGAGTACTGGCGCACGAAACCGCCGACGCTGGCGACCTCGGCCACGCCGGGGGCGGTGGTGAGCTGGTAGCGCAGGTACCAGTCCTGCATGGCGCGCAGCTCGTCCAGCGAGTGGCGGTCGCTTTGCAGCACATACTGGTAGACCCAGCCCACGCCGGAGGCGTCGGGTCCTAGCGCTGGTGCCACGCCGGCCGGCAGGTTCTTCGATGCGACGTTGAGGTTCTCGAGCACGCGCGAGCGCGCCCAGTACAGGTCCGTGCCTTCCTCGAAGATGACGTAGATGAAGGAGGCGCCGAAGAACGAGAACCCGCGGACGTCCTTCGACTTCGGCGTCGCGAGCAGGGCGCTGGTGAGCGGATAGGTGACCTGGTCCTCGACCACCTGGGGCGCCTGCCCCGGGTACTCGGTGAACACGATCACCTGCACATCCGAGAGGTCCGGTTGGGCGTCCAGCGGCGTGTTCATCAGTGCGTAGATGCCACCGGCCACGATCGCCAGCGTCATCACCAGCACCAGGAAGACGTTGCGTACCGACCATTCAATGAGGCGGCCAAGCATGTCAGTGCCCCTCGTGGCTGGTGGCGGGAGCAGGTGTGCCGTGGTCGTTCATCGCTCCATGATCGCCATGGCTGTCATGGCCGTCGGACGCGCCAGGGTCGCTGGCGGCAGCCGGTGCATCTCCCGATGTCGCCGGCATGGCATGGCCTGCGTGGGGATCAGCGACCTCGTCAACATGACCTACGTGCGGATCGACGGCGTCCTCACCGTGCCCGGCGTGTGGATCCTCTGTGGTGCCCGAAGGCGCGCCGTGTCCTGCATGACCCTCAAGCCCCTGGAGTGCCGACTGCAGGTTGCTTTCGGCGTCGATCAGGAAGTTGGCGGAGACCACGACCTGGTCGCCTTCGGCGATCCCGTCCAGCACCTCGACACGATCGCCGCCACGCCGACCCAGGGTGACGTCGCGCGGTGCGAAGCGGCCGGGGCCGGTCTCGACCAGCAGCACCTGGCGCGTGCCGCTGTCGAGCACGGCCGAGCGCGGAACGCTCAGGACCGGTCCGGTCCCTGGCTCCTCAAGCAGCACCGTCCCGTACAGCCCCGGCCGGAGGTCGCCAGCGGGATTGGGCAGGGCGATGCGTACGTCCACGGTGCGCGTCATCGCATCGATGACGGGCTGCACGAAGGTGACTTCGCCCTCGACCACCTGGCCGGGCAGGGCCACGGTTTCAAAGCGGGCCGGCTGGCCGGGCTGGATGCCCGCGGCCTGCGCCGCCGGCACCTTGGCGATCACCCACACCGTCGACAGGTCCGCCAGGCGCAGGATGGTTTCACCGGGCTCGAAGCGCGCGCCCTGGACCACCGGCTTCTCGATCACCACTGCGTCCGCGGGCGCGGTGAGGACCAGGCCCGTCTTGCCCATCTGCGCGTCGCTGATTTCCCAGTTGCGCAGGCGGGTGCGGGCGGCATCGCGCAGGCGGATCATCGAAGCCGCGCTCGCGGGGTCGGACCCGGCCAGCCTGCGGGCGGTCTCGTCGGCCAGCCGGTATTCCTGCTGCGCCGCCGCCAACTGTGGGCTGTAGACGGAGAGCAGCGGCTGCCCGGCGCGCACGCGCATGCCGGTCTGGTTCGCGTACAGCCGCTCCACCCAGCCTTCGAAGCGGGGCGCGATCGCGTACTGCCGGGTCTCGTCGACCTCGACCGTGCCGCTGGTGCGCACGGTGGCGGACATGGCTCCTCGCTTGACCGCCTCGGTGCGCACGCCCAGCGCCTGGACCTTGTCCGGCGGCAGCACCACGGTGCCCGGCGCCGCCGGCGGTGCGTCGTCGGCATAGACCGGGACGTAGTCCATGCCCATCGAATCCTTCTTCGGCACCGGCGACGTGTCCGCCAAGCCCATGGGATTGCGGTAATAGAGCACCTTGCGTTCCGCGGCCGCTGCCTCGGCGGACGTGGCTGCGGTGGGCGAATCGTTCGTGGCGCGGCCCGCCATCCAGCCGACGGCGAGTGCGGCGAGTGCGACGCCGATGGCGAGCGACAGGGTCTGGACACGGGTCATCGGATCTCTCCTTCGATGGCGCGCACGGCGGCGGCGCCCAACAGTTCGTCACGCAGTGCATCGACCCGTGCGAGGTCGGCGCCCTGCCATTCATTGAGTGCTTCCAGCAGCGTCCCGAAGTCGACTTCGCCGACCTGGTAGCTGGCCAGTGCGGACTGCCAGGTGGCGTCGGCCTGTGGCATCAGCGTGTTCTCGATCAGCGCGCGGCGCTCGCGTGCGCTGGTCCATTGCGACCAGGCGGCGGCGCCGCGTTCCTCCACGGCCCGCAGCGTGGCGTCCCGGCGGGCCAGCGCCGCGTCTTCGAGCAGGCGCGACTCGCGCTCGCGTTCGCGACGGGCGCGCTGCTGGAACGGGATCTCGACCTCGAGCATCAGCTCGGTACTTTCGATGCCGTTGCCGTACTGCATCGCACCCACGCCCACGGTGATGTCGGGAAAGCGGTTGCGACGCTGCAGTACCACGTTCGTGCGCGCGGCCTCGGCGCGGGCCTGCTGCGAGCGCACCGCGGGGTGCGCATTGGCGTCATCCAGTGCCTCGGTGAGCGAGGCGCTGTGGACGACGAGGCGCGGCGCCTCATCGGGCGTCGCCAGCGGTGCATCGGAACGGCGCCCCAGCACGGCGTTCAAGGTGGCGGCCGCCTCCTGCTTGGCCGCGAGGCGTTCGATCCGCTCGCGCTGGAGGCTGGTCTGCTCGACCTGGGCGCGGATGGCATCCTGTTGCGCCGCGCGGCCCAGGGCGTAGCGCACGCCGGCCATCTCTTCGACCTGGCGCAGAAGGGCGATGCGGCGATCGAGCACGGCCACGGCCTGGTCGGCGTGCCAGTAGCGTGCGTAGGCCGCCTCGGCGTCGGACAGCAGATCGCGTGCCGTGGTGACGCGGTCGAGCCCGACCGCGGCGGCGTCCTGGCTGGCTGCGGTCCGCGCCAGGCCGCGCTTGCCCCAGAGCGGGAAGCGCTGGCGCAGCGCGTAGTTCACCTCGCGCTCGGCACCGGCGGTGCGCCAGGGCTTGTCCGGATCGAGGCCGCGGAATCCAAGGGAGGCCGTCGGGTCGGGGAGGGCGCCTGCCGGCTGGATCCGTGCTTCGGCGGCCTGGGCCTCGAAGTCCAGTGCCCGCAGCTCGGGGTTGTGCTCGAGCACCCAGGCGCGGATCGACTCGAGGTTGTGCCCCGGGATGGGTTCGGTTGCCGTCACCGGCAGGACCAGCGTCCACAAGCCGCCGATGAACACGCAGGCAAGCAGGTGCCGGAGCAGTGGCCGACGGCGGAATAGCGGGTTAGGGTGCAGGCGCCTGGCCTGCATTCGGTCGAACAGGGATGCCATATCAGTGTCCTTGGGCCGACGCGACGCAGGTCGCTCGGACGAGGGCAGGAACACATGCCGTGACGCAGCCACGGCGCGAACGCGCAGGACCGCGCCGCACAGTTGTGCGGAGCGGGTCAGCGTTCGGGCATCAGATCAGCAGGAGAGCCGCGGGATGGGCGGTGGGCCGGTGCCAGGCGGCCCTGGGGGGCGATTCCACCCAGCTGGGCGTGACCCCTGGGCCGCCATCGGCGACCTCGGCCACGACGAACCAGGAGACCAACGCTCCGACAAACAGCGGCGGGACCGGTGGGATGCGCCCACTGTCGGCCGAAATACCCCCCTCGCTGCAGTGCGCGGCACACACCGCCCTGTCCGCCGAGGGAAGCTCCGCGTCGCAGCCGTGGCCGTGGTCGTGGGGGGTATCCGCGCCGGCCGCGACTGCGGCGGGTGTGCCCGGAAGATCCAGGCAGCCGCCATGGCTGGCCAGCGCGAGCTGAGACCAGAGCAATGCCGCCATCGCGAGGAGGGCGGTGCGCTGGAACCAGCTACGGTGACGACGGCGGATCATGGCTTGAGGTTACCTTTTGCTCGGTCAGATGCAACTGATCCAGATCAATCCGGGGCCAGACCGGAGGTATGGTCCGGCGCGGTCGCCCTTGGTGGTGTCGGAACTGCCGCCGTCTTGGCCAGGCGAAGCGCGTTGGCGACCACCGACACCGAGCTCAAGCTCATCGCAAGCGCCGCGACCATCGGACTCAGCAGGATCCCGAACGCGGGGTACAGCACCCCGGCCGCGACCGGAACCCCCAGCGCGTTGTAGAGAAACGCGAAAGTGAGGTTCTGCTTCATGTTGGCCACCGTGGCCTGCGAGATCTTGCGGGCGCGCAGGATGCCGCGCAGGTCGCCCTTGACCAGGGTGATCTGGGCGCTGGACATTGCGACATCGGTGCCCGTGCCCATGGCGATGCCGACGTCGGACGCGGCGAGGGCTGGCGCGTCGTTGATGCCGTCGCCCGCCATCGCCACCCGCCGTCCTTCGCGCTTGAGGCGCTGCACCAGCTCGGCCTTGTCCTCGGGACGGACCTCGCCATGCACTTCGTCCAGGCCGAGTTCGGCGGCCACGGCGCGTGCGGTGGTGAGCCCGTCGCCAGTGGCCATGATGATGCGCAGCCCGGCGGCCTGCAGCTCGTTGATGGCGACCGCAGCCGACGCCTTGATCGGGTCGGCGACCGCGACAAGGCCCGCGAGGCGCCCGTCCACGGCGAGGAACATGGCGCTTGAACCCTCGCGACGCATCCGCTCGGCCACGTCGACATGCGCGCCGGGATTGGCGCCTAGATCCTCCATCAATGCGGTATTGCCCAAGGCAAGCGCATGACCGGCTACGGTTCCGCGCACCCCCATGCCGGTGACCGAATCGAAGTCCTCCACGCGGTCGAACTCGAAGTTCCGGCGCCGGGCCTCGGCGACGATGGCGTCGGCCAGCGGATGCTCGCTGCCTTGGTCCAGGCTGGCCGCGAGATGCAGCACCCGGTCGGCGTCGAAGCCGTCGAAGGACACGACTTCCTTGAACGCCGGGCGTCCTTCGGTGAGCGTGCCGGTCTTGTCGACGATCAGGGTGTCGATGCGGCGCATGTGTTCGATCGCCTCGGCATCGCGGAACAGCACTCCGACCTGCGCCGCTTTGCCCGTGGCGACCATGATCGACATCGGCGTCGCCAGGCCCAGCGCGCAGGGGCAGGCGATGATCAGCACCGAGACCGCGTTTAGCACCGCGTAGGTCCAGGACGGGTCCGGGCCGAAGAAGCCCCAGATGAAGAAGGTCGCCACCGAGATCGCCAGCACCGCGAGCACGAACCAGTAGGCGACGGTGTCGGCCATCCGCTGCATCGGTGCGCGCGAGCGCTGCGCCTGCGCGACCAGCTGCACGATCTGCGAGAGCACGGTATCGGAACCCACCTTGGCGGCGCGGATCACCAGCGCACCTGTGCCGTTCTGCGTCGCGCCGATGACCTGGTCGCCCGCGGTCTTCTCGACCGGGATCGGCTCGCCGGTGAGCATCGACTCGTCGACGCTGGAGCGCCCTTCCACCACTTCACCATCCACCGGCACCTTCTCACCGGGCCGCACGCGAAGCTGGTCGCCGACGTGCACGTGGGTCAGCGGGATGTCTTCCTCGGTGCCATCGGCATTGAGCCGTCGGGCTTCCTTCGGCGCCAGCCCAAGCAGGCCCTTGATCGCCGCGGATGTCTTCGAACGCGCCCGCAGCTCCAGCATCTGGCCGAGCAGGGTCAGCGACACGATCACCGCCGCCGCTTCGTAGTACACGCCGACGCGCCCGTGCTCGTTGAACGAGGCCGGGAACAACCCAGGTGCCAGGGTGGCGGCCAGGCTGTAGCCAAAGGCCGCTGCTACGCCGATCCCGATGAGCGTGAACATGTTGGGATGGAGGTTGCGGATCGACTGCACGCAGCGTTCGAAGAACGGCCAGCCGGCCCACAGTACGACTGGGGTGGTCAGCAACAGTTCGACCCAGGTCTGCACGTGGATGGACAGCGGCAGGATCTGCACGCCGCCTAGTTCGAGGCTCGGGAGATGCCGGCCGAACATGGCCAGCACGAGCGTCGCCACCGTCAGCGGAAGCGTCCACCAGAACCGGCGGCTGAAGTCGACGAGCTCCGGGTTCGCCTCGTCGTCAAGCCCGGGCATCTCCGGTTCCAGAGCCATGCCGCAGAGCGGGCAGGTACCGGGATGGTCCTGGCGGACTTCGGGGTGCATCGGGCAGATGTACATGGCGCCCGGAACTGCGGCCGCTGGCTCGATCGGCCCGGGGGCGAGGTACTTTCCGGCGTCGGCGACGAACTTCGTGCGGCAGCCAGCCGAGCAGAAATGGTACGTCGTGCCAGCGTTTACGGCGTGGTGGGGCGACGTCTTCGGGTCGACGTTCATTCCGCAGACCGGATCCTTCACCGTTCCGGGAGGCGCGGTTGGCGGACCCCCTTCAGGCGCGCGCCCGCCAGTGCTGCTGCCATGTCCGTGTGCCTGCTGGTGGTGGTCGTGCGTGTTCATGCGTCTTCCTTCGACAAGGCGCCCAGGATCGGGCAGTCCTGGATGCCACCCTGACCGGGGCAGGCAGCGACAAGTTGGCGTAGCCCATCGCGAATGCGTGCGAGTTCATCCAGCTTGCGCTCGACGTCGACGAGGCGTGCCGCCGCCGACGCACGTACCGCCGCCATGTCCTCACCCGACCGCCCGGAGAGCTGAAGCAATTCGCTGATCTCGCGCAACGTGAAGCCCAGCGCCTTGGCGCGACGCACGAAATGCAGGCGCGCCACGTCGGCATCGTCGTAGGAGCGATATCCAGAATCGCGGCGGATAGGGACGGGCAGAATGCCGTGGCTCTCGTAGTAGCGGATTGTGTCGATGGGCACGTGTGTCCGCCTGGCGAGTTGACCTATCTGCATGGGAGCGCTCCGTTGGACCAGATGCCGAGTGTCTGCCCTTGACCATGGTCCAGAGTCAAGTGGTAGTGCCCCCGCGCTGATCCCCGTTGACTTCGGTACCAGCCTCGAGCTGCCGTAGGGACTGCAACCGCTACACAGGACTGAGCGTCCCGAGCATTGAAACAACAATCAGGATCAGGATCGCCAGCGCAGCCTCGGCCGCAACGCTCTGCCGCAAGGCTCGCACCTCCTGCGAGGGATCTCCGCCGGCCAGCGCCCGTTCAAGGCGCGGCACCAGCGTCCATCGGTGCAGCGCTCCCAGGCCCAGCATTCCGCCGAACAGGGCAAGCTTGAACAGCAACAGGTTTCCGTAGGTGCTCTGGACCAGCGCCGACAATGACCACGCGGTGAGATCACCGTAATGCGCGATGCCAGACACGATGAGCGCAGCAACGAAAATCGTTCCCAGCGTCGAGAATCCATGCAGGAAGTCATGCGTTGATCGCAGACGCCCGTTGCCCGCAGCGTCCTTGCCGCGCAGGAGCATTCCCAGGAACATCAGGACCGCTGCGATCCAGCCGCCTGCAGCGAGAAGATGGACGAGGCCCGCAGAGAGCCGGACCGCGCCTGCCACGCCCTCGCCAGCGGCGGCGTGGCCGTTCCATGCCAGCGAGGCGAGGGCGCCGCCCGCCAGCGTCGCCGACAGCGGGTAGGCGGACTCCACCTTCCCGCGGCGACGATGCCACCCGAGCACAAATACCATGGCGATCAGCAGCGCGCCTCTCGCAATGGCTGCGCGGCCTGCGGACGTATCAAGCAGATACCAGCCAAGCGATTCGCGATCAACGTCGGCAATCGGCATTCCCATGATGCCCGCGGTCTTGAAGACGACATCGGCCCCGGTGAGCACGAGACCGACGGCGGCACTCACCAACAGAACGCCCATGAATGGCCACCCGGCCAGGGTGTGGGCGAGTGCCGGTCGACGCAAACCGTACCAACCGAACAGTGGGACGCCGAAAAGAAGCATTAGAACCAGGTATTCCAGGAATCTCAGTGCGTAAGCCGACAGGTCGAACATTCGCGACTCCTCAGCGCACCGTGAAGCTGAAGCTGCCCGGCATGGGGTGGTTGTCACCACCGACGGCGCGGTATTCCACCGTATAGACGCCCGGAGCCAACGGCTGGGGCAACTTGGCACGCAGGGTCTTGCCGTTGTTGACGATCTCGGTCGTGAAATTCTCGATCGGCATGGTGGAGCTGCCGTGCTTCATGACCAGCTTGAGCCGCGACGCTCGCGGAATCAGCGTTTCGTTGAAGACGAGATCGATCTGGCTTGGCGAAGCCACCACCGCATCTGCGGCCGGTGTGGACTGCTGCAGCGCGGCGTGGGCGTGCGCGTCCTGCAGCGAAAACTGTCCTGCTGCCAGTGCGACGACGAGCGCGAACGAGCGGATGACGTTTGACGATTTCATAGGGGTGATCCTCATTGTGAATGTGATGGAAAGCCCCACTCATGGGGCTGTACCGTGTTGGATCCGACGGCAGTCGGATGTCGGGATGTCAGTGAGGCCAGGAGTGATCGCCTTCGGTGTTCGTGCCTTCGCGGGATGAGGATCCCGCCTGTCCAGGCGGGATCCTCGACGTATCAAGCCGCCATGGCGCTGCAGCTTTCCGCGCATCGGCGACAAACTTCGGCGCAACGCGCCATCTCGGGGTCGTTCATGGCATCGCATGCATCGGCGCACTGGCGGCAGATCTCCGCGCAGGCACCGCACACCACGTCGTGAACGCTTGCGCCTCGCAGCATTGCATCGGCACTGGTTGCACAGATATCGGCACACGTCGCCAGCAGTGCGATGTGTTCCGGCGCCGCGTGGGCACCTCCTTTGGTCAGGCAATGGTTGATAGTTTCCAGGCAGATCGCATGGCACTGCGTGCAGTTGTCAATGCACTCGTTCATGGCCTGGGACCGGTGGGCTGCGGAATGGTGAGTCACTTGGTTCTCCTTCTTCCTCGCGGGCGAGAATCGGCGCGCCCGCAACACCGCCCCCTGTTGCTGCGACGGATCAGTGCTGTGCGAACGGTTCAGTGGTTCCGTCGCGATGGACCAGCTCGACCGTGTACGGCTGCTGTCGCCCCTCCGGAACCTCCATGCCGGGAGAACCAAGCGGCATCCCTGGGAGGACCAGGCCGCGTGCGTCCGGCTTTTCTTCGAGGAGACGCTTGATGTCCGCGGCCGGGACGTGGCCTTCGATGACGTATCCGCCGATCTCGGCCGTGTGGCAGGAGCCCTTTGCATAGGGGACACCCAGCCGCTCCTTGAGCGGCCCCAGGTCATCCATGTCGTGCACATCCACGGTGAAGCCCGCCTTCTGCACGTGGTCGATCCAGGCACCGCAGCACCCGCAGGTCGGGGTCTTGTGGACGGTCATGCGTGGCAGGGCTGCTGGAGTCGCGTCGGCTGATTGGACGACAACCTGTGCGGAGGGCGAGGTTGTGGGTTGCGCGGATGAAGCATCCTGGGTGCAAGCACCCAGACCAGCCACGGCAAGGACCACAAAAGTCAGGCGGTGCAATCTGAGCGTAGTCATTTCAAACTCTCGACTCAGCGCTTGGTCCGCGAGGACCAGTGGATGTGGACGATCCGCCAGCCGTCGGCGGTCTGCTTCAGCACCATCGTTTCGGTGCTCTGGACGGTCAGTGGCTTGCCGTCCTTCTGGGCGTGCAGCTCGCTTTCGGTTCCGACCCACGCGAACTCGCCAGCGGTTCGTGCACGCTGACGGAGCAGCTGGCGATGGGCGCCCTTGAGGAACGCCGCATCGCTGACTGCGTGATGGCCCATGTATTCCTCGCGGCTGTGTTCGGCGCCCCCGGACTCGAGGATGAGAACGTCGGCAGCGAGCAGGGCTTCGACCGTGGCCAGATCGCCGCTAGACAGGGCGCTGTTGAAACGCTCCGCTACGGCGACCGCGGCCTCTGCAGTGACTGGGACGTCGACGTCCGCAGATGCCGCGGCAGCGGGGTGATGTGCGTGCGGCTGTGTCGCCTGCGCCATTGCGGGGGACACGACGGTCAGTGCCAGTGCGAGGGTGAACGAGATTGCTGTTGCGTTCATTGCGTGGGCTCCAAGGAGATCAATGGGTGTGCGCATGGCCGTCACCGGCCACGGGCGCGTGTGGTGCAGGGTGCGACTCCACCTTGCCGTTGGGATGGCGGTGGTCCACCAACCCGACTTCCGTGTCGCTGAGTGTCGGGCCGTGGTGATCGTCGTCCACGCCCGGCGGGTGCGCATGCGGCATGGAGTTGTTGCCCGGCTCGGATGGGGCAGGGTGATCCTCGGCCTTTTCGTCGTCATGGTGGCCTTGCGTCTCGCCGCCGCCATGCGAATGGCCCTCGCTGCTGTCGACAAGTTCCTTGTACGCAGTCGCGTCGAGCGTGGGCAGCACCTGCAGGAACGCGGCCATGTTCCAGATGTACTCGTCCCCCATGTTCTTGCCCCAGGCGGGCATGCCGCTAGCCTTGATCCCGTGCTTGATCACCCAGAACGCTTTGGCCACGTCGACCTTGTGTTTGCTGAGGTCTGGAGGCGTGGGATACAGGCCTTGGCTCAACTCGGTTTCGGCCATCGACGGAGCCAAGTGGCACCCTGCGCACATGGCCGCATAATTGCCCGCGCCCTGGACGATCCGTGTGCGATCGTCCAAATCCGACGGCACGTCCAGCTGTCCCAGACGTGCCACGATGGAGCGCTCGCGTGCGGTTTCGAGCAGGAAATGCACGGGCTTCGTGTGCATGTCATCGGCGGCGACGTTGTACACGCCGCCCCAGATGAAGCCCGCCGTACCGGCCACGACAACCAGCGGAACCCCGATCAACCAAACACGCTTGCGTGTCTTCGGTTGCATGTATGTTCTCCCATCAGAACCAGATTCGAACGCCGGCGACGATCCGGGTGTCGTCGATGTCACCGGACTGCGCGCGACGTTGGTCCGCCGTGCCCCCGTAGGCACGCTCCCACACCACCCCGACGTAGGGAGCGAACTGCCGATGGAACTCGTAGCGCAGGCGGAAACCGGCTTCGACCTTGCTCAGCCCGCTGCCGATTCCAACCGCCGGATCGTCCTTGCTCCAGGCTTCGCCCTCGACCAGCCACTGGCCGATCAGCCGGTTGGTGAACAGCATTTCGTATTCGGCTTCCGCCCCGAGTCCGACCTGGCCGGACTCGCCCAGGTAGGCCGTGGCTTCGACTTCGAACTTGTACGGGGCAAGACCAATGACGCCAAGCGCGGCATAGGTGCGCGACGGGCCACCGCCAAAACCGAAATCGTGGCGGACACCGGCCACTGCGTCCCACCATGGTGCGATCGCACGGCCGTACAGGACTTCCACATCCGCCGACTCGGTGGATCCGCCCGCACGCTCGCCTTCGCTGCGGAGCCAGAGCCGGTTCAAATCGGAGCCGACCCAGCCTTTCGCTTCCCAGGCTATGCCGGTGCCGTCCTCATCCGCGTCCCACGCCTCGAGCCGATCAAGCGCCCAGTAGGAGTGGATCGACGTGCCGTGCATCACGTGCTCGTCGAGGTCCTGGAAGGCCGCGGCTCGATCGGCCGGGGTGATGACAGGAATGGGCTCGTGCGGCTCCACCGTCGCCGGGAGATCCTGGCTGGCACCAGGCTGATGGCCCATGGACCCGTGGTCCATGGGCGAATCATCCATCCCGGAGTGGTTCATGCCCGAGTGATCCATCGTGGAGTGATCGTTGCCGTCAGGATCCGCAGTCCCATGTTCCATGCTTCCGTGTTCCATGGTGCCGTGGTCCATGCTTCCGTGGTCCATGGTCCCGTGATCATTAGAACTCCTGTCTGGCGGAGTCGGCTCATGGCCCGCGTGTGGGTCGACAGGCTTGGCCGATGACTGAGTCGCAGCTGGCTTCGCTTCCGGGTGGTGCGAGGCGTGATCGGTCTCCTGTCCCCACGCCGGCGCGAGACCCGTGGCAAGAGACAGTGCGGTGACCAAGCCGATGGTCAAGGGGTGGCGACTGGAAAGGATCATGGCGTTCATTCCTCCACCCGCACTTCGCGGAACATGCCGGCTTCCATGTGATAGAGCAGGTGGCAGTGGTAGGCCCAGCGGCCGAGCGCATCGGCGCGCACCCGGTAGCTGCGTCTGGTGCCCGGCGGCATGTCGATGGTGTGCTTGCGCACCATGAAGTTGCCGGATTCGTCCTCCAGGTCGCTCCACATGCCGTGGAGGTGGATCGGATGCGACATCATCGTGTCGTTGACCAGCACGATCCGCAGGCGCTCGCCGTAGTTCAGCCGCAGCGGCTCCGCGTCAGCAAACTTCACTCCGTTGAACGACCACGCGAAGCGCTCCATGTGGCCGGTCAGGTGCAACTCGACTGTGCGTCCGGGCTCGCGCCCGTCGGGGTCGCGGAACGTGCTTCGCAGGTCGGCGTAGCTCAGCACGCGGCGGCCGTTGTCGCGCAGGCCGATGCCCGGATCATCCAGCTTGGGCGTGGGTGCCATCGTCTGCATGTCGACCAGGGGGTTGCCGGTTTCGGTGGCAGGGTGTTCCTGCATTCCGTCGGCGCCGTGATCCATGCCGGCCATGCTTTCGCCGGCCATCGCGCCTCCGGCCATCGACGACATGTCGTGGCCGCTGTGGTCCATTCCGGCCATCGCACCGCCGGCCATTGCCCCCTGAGACATCGAAGACATGTCGTGACCGCCGCCACCCATTCCGCCGTGGCCCATGTCGTCCATGGTGAGGAGTGGCTTGGGGTCGACGTTGGGCACGGGCGCCCGCAACCCCTCCCTGACGGCGAGCGTGCCGCTGATGTAGCCGGTGCGGCCGGTGTCCTGCGCGAAGATAGTGAACGCATCCTGCCCGGTCGGTTCGACGATGACGTCGAACGTCTCGGCCGTGGCGATGCGGAACTCATCGACCGTGACCGGATGCACGTACTGGCCATCGGCTGCGACCACGGTCATCTTCAGGCCCGGAATGCGCACGTCGAAGTACGTCATCGCGGACCCGTTGATGAAGCGGAGGCGGACCTTCTCGCCCGACCGGAACAGGCCGGTCCAGTTGCCGAGCGAAGTCGTGCCGTTCATGAGGAAGGTATAGGTGTTGCCGTTGACGTCCGACAGGTCGGTCGGGGTCATCCGCATCTGGCCCCACATCTTGCGGTCTTCGACCGTGGCGGCCAGGCCGTGCTGCTTCACGTCGTCGAAGAAGTCGCCGACCGTCTGCTTGGAGAAGTTGTCGAAGTCCGACCGCTTCTTGAGCCGGGCGAACAGGCGCTTCGGATCGAGGTCGGTCCAGTCGCTGAGCATGACCACGTAATCGCGGTCATAGGCGAAGGGCTCGGGCTCCAGTGGCTCGATCACCAGCGGCCCGTAAAGGCCGGCCTGTTCCTGGAAGCCGGAATGGCTGTGGTACCAGTAGGTGCCGCCCTGCACGACGTTGAAGCGGTACTGGTAGGTCTCGCCGCGGTCGATGCCGTTGAAGCTCAGCCCGGGCACGCCGTCCATGTCGGCCGGCAGCAGGATGCCGTGCCAATGGATCGACGCCTGGTCGCCATGGATGGAGCCGGGGGGCAAGGCATTGCGGACCCGCAGGTTGACGGTGGTGCCCTCGCGCCAGCGCAGCAGGGGCGCCGGAATCGATCCGTTGACTGTGATCGCGGGGCGCGTGGCGCCGGTGAAGTTCATCGGCGTCTCGCCGATGGTCAGGTCGAAGTCGGTGCCCGAGAGCACGTTGGGCACGCCCTCAGCCTGGACGGCCCAGCTGGAACGTGGCCACAGGCCCAAGGCTGCAACGGCGCCGCCGGCGGCAAGGCCTTGCACGAAGAGGCGGCGCGATGGGGCAGACAGCCCCTCGGCACGGCCGAAAGAATCGGAAGACATGGAAACTCCGGGGAAAGGTCAGGGGCTCGCGGGGCGAGCCTTGCCCTGTCGGTGCGGAACAGCGGACAGGGTCCATCAACGCCTCAAGAGGCGTGCAGCGACACTTAGCCGATCGGAGGTCGGAACAGATTGGTCAGGGCAGCGGACGCGTGCACCGACAGGAAGGGCTCGGCGGTTTGCCGATACAGGACGGAGACGTTGCCGAGTGTTGAACCGACGAGTGCCGTAAAACAATGGTGCATGCACGCACAGCAATCGCCCGCCTGGCAGCAATCGCCCAACGGCGATTTCGCGTCGACCAGCTCAGCGGGCCGCGGGTGACTGTGATCGTCGGCCACCGGCGGGGTCGCTGTGCCGTGGCAGGCAGCCATGGCCTCGCTTCGTGTCTGCGCCGCGGCCACGGAGGTCACGTAGCCCGCGGAGTCTCTCAGATGATCCATATGCATGGCCGCCCCAGCAATGCCCGGACCGTTGGCCAACAGGGCAACGATCAGGAACACCCGCATCAGGAGCGCACGCAAAGACATGCGCCGAATTATACGTTCGGATCTAAACGCTGGATGAATGCACCGGAAACGCAGCCGCGTCGCCGATCGCACCCGGGCCAATCAGAACTTCCACGTCGCCGGGGCGTTCTCGAGCATCGGCAGTTGGATCGCCAATTCCCCGTGCGGCACTGCTCCAGCCCCGTGGCGCAAGGCGCGCCTCTTTGCTGCTGGCCTGATTAAGGGGTGTCCACCATTTTAAGGTCAAGCAGGGCACGCACCGGTTCCTCCGGCATGCCGGCTTGCCGGCTGTGTGGAGGCGCAACCAACCAGGAGCAGCACGCCGGCCAGCGGCCAGGTCAGGGCCCGGATGCGACCGGCGGTGCGGGATGGCCTGGACTTCATGCGTTCAAGAGTACGGCTGTGCCGCTGATGCCGCCATCAGCGGGGGCCCGTCCTGGTCCTTGCTGGTCCAACAGCTGGTTCGAACAATTCGGAGGCCTTTACCTCAACGCTGGAAATGGCCGGGGCAGACCTTGCTGCAGATTAGGGATGTTTATCGGGGCTAGGTAAGTGCACTTTCGGCCCGAAGCGGAAACCCGATCGCATGCAGTGATGGGCAGGTTAGGGCCGCTATCCCGATGTCCGATCCCGCTAACGCGACGCCATCGACTCGCGTTCGAAGTACAGCTGTCCACGACTTTCGATAGCGTCATGGTGGAGCGCGAGGAGTTCTACCGCGAGCAAGGCGGGTTGCTGGTTAGGGTGTTTGGTGGGTTCAAGGGCGAAGGAAACCTTCTGATCAATCGGCTGGTTTTCGCGAACAACAACCGCAACGCCTTCGTGGTCAACGACCGAACGCTGGCAGCGTCTCGCGAGGCGGGGAAGCTGATAGTGGAGTGCCTCTGGCGCCAGCCAAGCCGTGGCGACCAGGGCCTCGTCTGGACGGCCTGTCGACGGTTAGTGGACTTCGACGAGCTGACCCTGGACCAAGTCGGGCATCGACAGGATCGAGGCGAACCTGCACCGCCAGCTGGTAGGTCCGCCCCTTGATCACCGCTTGGAAAAGATCTGGCTGGACCTGGAAGGGTTCGAGGGCGGGTCGAGGTCGATCCTGCCCAGACGAACCGGGAATGGGCAGCGTCGCAGCGCTACGCGGCCAGCAAAGGCGCCAACCTGCCAGCGTTCCACAACCGGAGCTTCCAGACCCTCATGCGGGCTCTCTACTCGGCCAGGCATGGCAAGTCAGTGGGTTGGCGGTTCGGGGACCTGTGGGGGTGGCCATGGATGTGTTTGCCCAGCCCGCGCAGCTCTTCGGTCTGCTCGTGAAGACTTTGGACCACCATGGCCATACGGCTTACCTGGAAGAGCATGGCAGCAACGGAACCTGGGCAGGCAAAATCCTGGCCTGGGAACGATCTATCGGGTCAGGGGAGCTCTTCTTCGAATACGACCCCCAGCACGACCGCATCGTGGCCTTGGCCTTTCCGGAGCTGGCCAAGCTCCTGTCCGCTGGCGCGCCCGACCACTTCTCGATGGCTCCGGTGCCGTTCTGAGGGTGCCTAAGCCGCTGAATATGAACGGACTTGCCGGAGGCGTGTGATCGGCGCCTGCGATATGCTGTTGAAGCCGCGGGGCGGCTGGGGAGGGGGTATGGCGCGGCGACGGCGCAGTCGGAGCTGGAACAGCTACGGCAGCTATGCCGTCTCACGACGGCGCGAGTTGTCGTCGACTTTTGGGGGCATCGACCGCGACGTAGAACGGCTCTTCCTTGCCTTGGGCCGCGAGGATCTCGATGAGCTCCTTGAAGTTTACGAGGAGGAGTTCGGGAAGTCCGCTGCAACCTACGCGCGGAAAACGTTCCCGAAATGGAGGAAGGGCACCGTGCGGATGAGCGGGGAAGTGGCAGAGAGGCTGTTGAACCTCGTGCCGCCGCTACTGCCTGATGAGATCCGATTCGAGCTGGTCAAGAAACTGCGAGCATCGAATTTCCGAAAGGTCCATCGACGCGTCTATTCCAAGCCTGAAAGGTGGCGCGAGGATCTTGCGCCCGCCATCGCGGAGGTTGTAGGCCACGGCAGCACGGCCAGGATCTCTGACGCGGTCAAAAGCCGTGTTTCGTGGCTCGCAAATGGCGATGTTGCATCGGCTGAGCAGCTTCTCCTGGCAGCCGAGAAAGATGAGGCAATCACGCGCCTTGTGTATCTGGAAGCAGAACTGATAAGGATCGAGACGATGGTGGCGCAATTAGGCCACCTCAACACATCGATCTCCCATCAGATTACCCTCCCGCAGGGCACGATTGACGTGGTCATCTCCATTCCGGAGAAGACCCTCTGGCAGAAGTTCAAGAACTGGATTGGATGACTAGAATGAGCAACGATTTGACGAGGTCCAAGCAGTCAGAGGCTGGTCTGACAACAGGCTCGGAGTCGCAAGGACTCCTGCATCGGGCATTCCAGGACCTTTCTCCTGAGGATCAGCGGAAGTTTCAGGCCAAGGCCACCGAACTGGCCCTCCAACAGGAGGTGGCCAACCTGGATGCCAAGCGCAAGTTCGAGGCATCCGGTGCTGAGATGCACCGGCATGTCGACCTCGTCAAGGAGCACGAGAAGATCAAAAGTGATTTCACGATCCACAGCGAGTTCGAGACTGCCAGTGGCAAGACCACTGTTAAGGTCTCCAAGGCCAACAACACGCTTTACATCGTGATCGCCGTTGTCATCGCGGTGGTGTTCTTCGTCATGTTCTCGCGCTAGCGCCATGACTAGCAAAGTTGTCGTCCACTCGACCTTCAAGCGCCTGGTTCAGGTCATCCTTGTTGCCGTGCTGATCGCCGGCGGACTGGTCGGCATCAAGAAATTCTCCGTTTGGTGGAAGGACACACCCGGCCGGCCCGCCTCGCAGGCTCGCGGAGAAGCGGCAGCCGCGGAGTTGTCGAGTAGCCAAAGCAACCTGATTGTTGGTCGAAGCTCGGTCATCGACGCCGACACCTTGGAGATCCGAGGGCAGCGTATCCGTCTGGAAGGTGTGGATGCACCGGAGAGCTCCCAGAAATGCACCATTGCCGGTCAGGATTGGGCATGTGGCCAGAAGGCGGCACTTGCGTTGAGCGGCTGGCTAGGGCAACGCACTGTATCGTGCGCCCCGACGGGCCAGGATCGCTACAAGCGCACCTTGGCCAGGTGTTTCGTGGACTCGGAAGATGTCCAAGCCTGGTTAGTGTTAAACGGGTGGGCCCTCGCCTACCGGCAATACTCTGAGGACTACGTCCAGGCTGAGCAGGTCGCCCAAGCGCAGCGTGTCGGGGTCTGGGAAGGGGAGTTCACCCCTCCGTGGGAGTGGCGGCGTAGATAGTGGAAAGTTGCCCTAGCGGTTTGGGGGGACGTCGGCGCAGGCCCTTAGTAGTCTTGGAGGCAAATGATGGCGTTGAACGATCAGTCGTTGGAGCAGTTGCGCTTCAAGGGTGAAGGAGCGGATCTCGACTACAAAGCTGAGCGGCCGAAGTTCAAAGGTGCGACCGATGCCGAGAAGGCCGAGTTATTGAAGGACATCCTCGCGATGGCGAACTCGCATCGCGAGGGGCCGGCCTACATCCTTTACGGCTTTAAGGAAGATGCCCCAAATCCTCCGGAAGTCGTCGGGCTTCCCTTGGACGGCGCGATCGACGACTCGCGGATCCAGCAGTTTGTCAATGAGAAGTTGGACACCAAACTCAACTTTCGCTATGAGGAGCGGATGTTCCAAGAAAAGCACATCGCTGTCGTTACCATCCCCAAGCAGCCCCGTCCCTTCACCCTCAAAAAGCCCTATGGTGGCCTCGATAAGGATGTGGTTTACATCAGGCGCGGCAGCTCTACTAGCACAGCCCTAGCGCGGGAGATCGCCATGATGGGCGCGGCGGACGCCGCGCGCCCGCCAGCTAATGCCGCCGTCGAGTTTCGACATGAAGACAACAAGCCTCTTGGCAACGAGTTCGACCTCACCTTTTATGAAAAGGCCGATGAGTACCCGGACTATGAAACCTACGTCCCTAATGAACGATGGCCCATCGGCAGCTTTCTTTCCCCTGGGATGTCCCGCGACAATAGGGATTTCTGGCGAGAGGCGGCTGATTTCGTTGTCCAGTTCAAGCGCCTGATCCGGATCAGGATCAAGGTGAGCAACGGCTCAGCATTCGCGCTCACATCTGCCAAAGTCGAAGTTCGTGTCGTTGGGACAGACGAGTCAGACGCCGAACTGCTCCCATACGGTGATATGCCAGACGTCCCCCGAAAGACTGACAGCATTCTCCACAATGTCATGCGCTCCCCGGCCATGGACAAGCCAACCGTCGTAGTTGATAGGAGGGGGGATTATCCAGTTTGCGTTATCCAGTTGGGAACGCTGCTTCCTGGCGAGACGGCAGTGGCTGACGACGATCTAGCTGTCCTCCCCTCTGGCGCTGGGTCATACGCGATCAGAGTGCGGCTGTTGGCTCAGGAAACGAACCCCTTGGCTTTTGAGCATCGGTTTGAGGCCCATGGTGAGCATGCTCCCTTGGACTTCGTCAGGCTTGAGGAGATCGTTAGCGGCTCTCCTGAGCAGGAAGTGAGGGAAGAGGATGAGCACGACTGACAAAGGGTCAGTTGGCATTGCGTTCCACTCGTCACCTGATCTGCAAGAATCTCTGGATGCGGTGCACTGGTCGAAACAGGGTAGGGTGGGGTACGCGCATCTCAGCCACGAATGCGAATGCGGACAGCGTGGGTGACTTCGAAGAGGATTTCCTGACTTTGATGAGACCTATCGTCGAGCAATCGAAAAAGATGCCCATTGCTGCTACCTCTGTACGACCATTGGAAGAAGGACATGGACGGGCGGCGTAGGTCACGCTCAAGGAAAACGGAGAGAGGAACCACGCATGGGCGGAACTAAGCCAGGCAGGAACGAACCCTGCCCGTGTGGAAGCGGCAAGAAATTCAAGCACTGCCACGGTGGCACCAATGCCGACTATGGGGAGATGATCTCGCTAGGTGCAAAGGAAGCTCAGCGCAGGGCCGAGATCCATTGGATACAGCAGCAGCGACAGCAAGGCCTCGGTCGTCCCATCATCGCCGCCCAGACAGCCGGTAAGCGGATCATCGCTGTGGGCCATCGTCTATTTCAGGGCGCATGGCCAACCTTTCATGACTTCCTTTATAGCTACATCTTCGATGTTCTGGGGCGCGATTGGTTCGAAGCCCAGACTCAGCTGGAACAGAGCGAACGCCATCCTGTCATCAAGTGGCATAAAAGGCTCCTGGTGGCGTCCAAAGCTGCAGACCTAGCTCCTGGCGAGACACGCCAGACGCCGATGACCGGCGCGATCAGCGCGTTTCTGACGCTGGCGTACGACCTCTACACCTTGGAACACAACAATGATCAAACGCGCAGCCCTGAGCTGCGGAGGTCACTGATTGGACGCTTAAAGAACCAAGATCAGTTCATTGGGGTGCGTTATGAGATCCGCGTTGCGGCCATGCTGTTGCGGGCCGGGTTCGAGCTCGAATGGGAAGATGAGACCGATCGCCGATCCAAGCATGTGGAATATACCGCCACTTATCCGCGCACCGGCAAAGCCTTTGGCGTCGAGTGCAAGATCCGAAACCAGGATGCTGCGAAGAAAGCCAACCAGCACCTTGGGAAGTTCGCTGGTCTAGTGAGCGATGCGCTGAGGAAGACGACGCCACATGACCGTTTGATCTTTGTTGACTTGAACACGAAGGCCTACCCATACGCCCCGGGCGGGCCACGAGATTGGCGGGCGATCAGCATCAATACGCTTCGAAAGTTGGAGGGGCAACCCAAGGCAGCGACCCTCCCGCCCGCCGTGGTGTTCATCACTAACTACCCCGACCATCACCACCTTGACAGTCAGGTTCCCGATGCGGGAGCGATCATTGAGGGGTTCAAGATCGATGACTATCGGACCGGGCGGTTGCTGACGCTGACGCAAAAGATTGAGAAGCGCGCACATAATTCTGAGGTCGAGGCACTCTTGGCGTCAATCCAAGAACATGTCGACTTGCCTTCCACATTTGAAGGGGAAATTCCTGGGCTGCCTTCGAACCGCCTGCTCATCGGACACCGCTATCAGATGGACGATGCTACGGTGGGCACCTTGGAAGACGCCTGCGTGATGGACGACAACGCCAAGGTCGCTTTGATTATTGATCGGGACGAAGGCGGACGAGCAATTTACACCAACCAGCTCTCCCCTGAGGAATTCGCTGCTTGGAAGCGCTATCCAGAGACCTTTTTTGGGCAGATCCGCCAGAGGCCGGGTCCGATTAATGATCCAATCGAATTCTATGACAGATTGAAAGCTGTCTACGCCCGCACCCCCAAAGAAAATCTACTTCAATTCATGGGGGAACATGGCGACCGCTTTGCCGCACTCACGCAGCCCGAGCTGTTGGACGTTTATGTGCAAGGCATCGTGAACTCTGTGATGGAGCGGGCGGGGCCGCAAGAAGTCCCAGTGCACATCCAAAGAATGAGGCCGCCGCCGAACCGGGATTCTAAGCAGTAGGCCGCCTAATAAGCGACGCGCGCGTGGGGTGAATGACGAAGCCTCGGGTGCGGCCTTCGGCTTTGGCAGGTTCACAACAACTCGACATCGATATCCGCTCTCGGCCAGCAAAAAGACGTCGGGGTATGGAACTGGCTCACGAGGTCCTCTCGCTTCCGATGTTCGGGTCCGGAGGCTGGATGATCCGGTGAAGGCTTTCGTCTCTCCACACCCATCTGCGTTCTTCAGGCCAGGAGAGAGCGGAAAGAAGTAGCCGTTCTGTGAATGTCCTGATCCTAGTCAGGTCAACGCTCATGAGGCCGAGATCGGAAGTATGGGCGGCGTGGAACAGCCCATTTCGGAACTCAGACGCTCTCTTCATACCCTCGACAAAACCTTCGGCGGTCCACAAATCGGATGTTTTGATCGAGTACAAGTTGACGACCATGTCGATTCTTGATGCAAGCGACAGGCGGCGAATCTCGGGCAGCTTGTCTCTCATGTGCCTAGCGGTTTCGGCAGGAATGAGTCCCTGCTCCGCGAATTCCGCAAACATCGTTCGTAAGGATTTCTGAATCTTCTTCCAGGCGGAGGAGCTTATTGGCGCGCGTTGCAAATCCTTGGAAACGGCATTGACAATAGTTTCCATCGCGGAGAACGCCATGAAATATCCAGTTTCAAGGAAGCTAACGTAGGAGTGCGAGAGAAATCCTATTCCCCGATCAAGCGACTTTGACTCAGGGTGCATTTTCAACGCTTGGGCTAGTTTCGAGAGGCCGCCATCCCGAAGATTGGAGGAGTGGATAAGCTCATTTTCATTGTGTCTCGCCCGACTCTTGTGCCATTTGCGTCTATAGACTGCGCGCTCAAATCGGTCGTTCTCCGATGCCTGCAAGAGATACTCGATCTCGTACGCGTCGACGGGCTGCCTGTAGCAGAGCGAGAGCGCGGCGCAAATGGTGAAGACTTCTTCCTGCAGGCGGTCGTGCAGCGACCTCAGAGTTTCGCCGGCTTGGAGTTCGACCATGCCGCACAGTCGAGCTCGCTGGACGCGATGGACAACCTTATCTCCGAATGCACGGCCGTCTAAGTATTCATAGGCCGCCATCGCCTCAATCGGGCCAAGACTGGTTTCCACCAAGATCGCCCCTGCTTCACCGCGCTTGGTCGTGATGTCTCCGTTGTAGTGAAGCTCGACCGAGCCGTACCCTAACAGGATCCCGCTCGGTTGAAGCCCAACTGTGAAGCGAACTTCGATAGGGCGGTTCGCGGGTTCTCGATCGATGCCTACTTCGATGGCGCCTACGTCCAGGCTCATGGTCGTCAAGCTCGATTGCCATCCTGTGATCCCAAGCAGGTTTATGGATTCTTCACCCTTGTTTATTGGGTGAAGCTTCATCAAGTTGACGTCGATGGCTCTAGCTGCAGTGTAAGCTTCGGTGCGTTCGATTTCGTCTCCCAGAAACAGGATCTCAACGTCGAGGGAGGTTGGATCATGCTTTTCGTAGCGCACGGAGACGGCTGATTTCAGCGAAATGGGACTATTCGGCTGGAGAGCGAAATGTCCTTGGATGTGAACTTTTCCGTCTTTGCTCATGGTTCTTCATGGATTAAGAAGAGGGGTTTTCGCATTGCGCCAGATTTCATGACTCATGAAGGTGTGCCGATAGCTATAGGTGCCCGATGGCCCTACTTGAGAAGACGGCCAGCCGGATTTTCCTCTGCGGAACCTGCTTGAAAGTACCCGATCACACTCGCCACCGAACGATGTTCGGTCATGGCCATCACCGCTGGCAGCGACACGCCTTGCTTGCCGGCTTCAGTGACAAACCCCGATCGTAGGCTGTGTGCCCCAAAGTCCCCCTCCAGACCGGCAAGCCTAGCCCGCCGTTTCACGATGGTCGCCACGGAGCCCGGGAGCAGGGCAGGGCCAACCCGGTTCTTCCAGATTCGTCGAAAAATCGCCCCATCCTCAATTCCAGCGGCCTTGAGCCACGCCGCCAACGCCTCGGCACTGCGCCCCAGAATTGGCTTGTCCGGTGTGGAGTCCGCTGTTGCTCCTGCCTGCTGTGTCTTTGAGTACTCCAGACGGTAGATGTAGCCGTCGTCGCCGACCTTTCGCAGGTCGCGCATGTCCGCGGCGGCGATCTCGCTGCGCCGACGTCCGCCGCTGGCGAACCCGAAGCAGAGTAGGGCGCGATCACGCAGGCCTTCCAGGCTGTCATCGCAAGTCGCCAGCATGGCCTCGAGCTCGGCGCGGGTGATCGCGGTCTTCTTGTTTGCTCGCTCGCCACGCTTGACCGCTGCACGGCGGGCCCGACTGAGCAGCAACCTGACGCTAGGCAGCTCACAGGGGTTGGCCAGGCGCTTCAGCTTGTGTGCCGTGGACAGCACGGCAACACGCTGCACCACGGTCGAGAGCTTGAGCGGTCCGACCTTGGCCTTGAGGCCGGCCGCCACCAGGGCCTGATCCAGCGACGGCGGCAGCTCGCTGACCAGGCCAGTCTTGTTCTTGCGCTGGATGTGGTCGACCAGGAACTGGATCACCACAGCCTCGCTCGCCGGCAAGACCAGCTCGACGCCATAGCGGGCCTGGTGCCAGCCGGCCCAGTAGCGCAGGGCGGTCGCGTAGCTGCGGGTCGTGTTGGCCGCGGCCGCTTCGGCGAGCAGTTCACGCACCGCGTCGGCGGCCTGCTGGGCCAACTGCTCGGGCAACACCAGGTGCGTGGCCGTCGCCGGCAGGATGGGCAATGTGATATTTCGCTTCATACTATGTAATGTATGTTATGAAATAGGGTGTGTACTAGCGATAATCATCACTTATCACCAGTACGTCAACCGGCGGGCAGGGCGCCTGCGTAGGAGGCTCCAAATGGCCCGCGGCATCAGCGAACACGACGTGCACCAAGCGGCCGATGCCTTGGTCGTCGCCGGCGAACGGCCGACCGTTGAGCGGATCCGCGCGCACCTGGGTACGGGGTCCCCGAACACCGTCGTGCGCTGGCTGGACACGTGGTGGCGTGGACTCGGGGCTCGACTGGACGAACAGGGGGCGCGTTTGGCGCTCCCTGAGGCACCGGAGGCCGTGGCCGCCCTGGCCGGCCAATGGTGGGCACTGGCGATCGAGCACGCGACAGCCGCCGCTGAAAAATCGGTGACCACGGACCGTGAGGCCGTACGCCAGGAACGCGAAGCGCTCGCCGAAGCTCGAGGCGCCTTCGTTGAGGAAGCCGCTGCGCTTGGCGAAGCAGCGGCGACCGCCGCCCAGGCCAGGGACGTCGCCATGGCACGAGCCGCGGAGCTCGAGCGTCTGGTGGCAACCTTGCAAACCCAGGTCGGCGAAATCACGGGGCAGCGGGACAGTGCCGAAGCCAGGGCGAGCGAAGCCGACGTGCAGCGCAGGCAGCTCGCCGAGCAGCTGGAGGCGCTTCGGGCGCAGGTCGCCAGCGAACGCGACGGCATCGATCAGCATCTTCGCGCTACGGAGAACCGCGCGCACGCCGAGGTCGACCGGGCCCGGCAGGAGGCGCGCGAGCAGAGTCAGCGGGTGGAATCCCTCGTCCAGGACCTGCGCGCCGCCGAGAACTCACACCGGAGCGAATTGGACGTGCTGCGGCGCCAAGTCGCTGAAGCGCGCGCCGACGCTGCCAGCCAGCGTGCCCGTTCGGAGGCGCTCGACGGGCAGCTCGCTCAGTTCCGGGAACTCATGGCAGGCGTAGAGACTGCCTTGAAGTCCAAGGCACAGTCCAAGCCGGTGAAATCTCTGCGACAAACCAGGCCGGCAGCTACTCGAACGCGGAAAAAGGTCGCGAAATCAGAGGCGTAGCCATCAATCCTGACCTGATTTGTCTGGGTCCTGTAAATTATAGGATTGGCGGAAACTCGCTGTAATTCGGTCCAGCGGAGCCACGCAGGAGCTCTTTGTAGCGAGCTTAGCGAGTTTATCCTCAGGCGCTAAACTCGCTAAGCTCACTCAAAGTGCGCTCCTTGGCCGCGGAAGGACAGGTCTGCAGGTTGGTCCGCCTGGAGCCAGTAAGAGGATCGGCTCTACCGTGCTTGCGGCAACGGACCGTTGGCACCGGCTCAGTCAAGCGGCGGACTCGTCGCCGGCTCGGATGGGCCGGCCCGGCGGTTTTTCCGCGCCGACGTCAAGACTGGTGCAGGGTTGTCCGCGCACACCGGACTTGGCCCAAGGTTGTCTGCGGAAGCGGGACAGAATTTCCGCGCAGGAGGCGCGACGTTTTCTGCGGCGTATGGGCGAGATTCACTGAAAAAATCGGGTCGCAGGTGACCTGAAAATCGAGATTAATCAACAGCCGGCGCGAACACTTGCGACTGGCCAAGAACCGAGAACACTGACTGTTGTGCATCGATCCGGGTAGTGGTTGAGCTTACATAATGTGCATTATGCGAAGTACAGGCCATGCGTTGCCGGTCCTCGCGCAGCCCGCGTCCAGCTTGGTCCTGCTGACCCTTATCGAGCCGTGGTCAGCCCCGTGACATTGTCCTTCTGGACACGTCGGTCACCCCGCAACTCTCAGCAGCTGGATTGCCTGGCGTGCCCCGATCCAAGCCGCCGCGATGACCGCGGCCTCCACGACCAGCAACGTCATGGTGACATGCAACGCGACGCTCCACTTATAACGAGCGATGCATTTGCGAAGAAACTTTTGCCGCTTGCCGCGATCATCGGTGATCGCCTTGACCTTCGCTATCCTGTCCGAGATTGGCTTCAGTGCCACACTCGAATAGTTCTCGATGAACTGGGTCATGTTGGCGATAACGGCCAGCGCCAGGGTGATGGCGCAGACATAGAACGCCAGCGTCGTCGCCCAGTTGGACAGGTCGATCGTCGTGAAATCCAGTTTGACCCACGCTGTCAACGCGAAGACGAACAACAGCACCTGTGGCGTGAGGTTCCTAAGGAACTCCAGGAACGCGCCCTTGCCTTCCGCCAGGATCTTCATGTTTCCGCTCTCGCAGTTCCGATTTTTCAGTACCTCAGCCCGGTGATCGGTCCAGCCGCCCCAAGACCTCTGCCCTCTAGTTGGCAAAACTCAGTGAATCCAACCCTCCGATAAACCAGTCTAATCTCCTGCCCCGTCAACGTCCGCCCTCGGCCAGAAACGGACCTTGGTTGGAGGCATGTCACTAGAGTCTGCAATGCAATCCGACTTTGCCCGGGCCCTTAGGACGATTGACAGGGTGCCCTATGCCGCATTGAAGACCGGAGCCGAAAAGCATCTGATTCACCGCTGCCGCGCGACGCGGTGATAACAGTGGGAAAGAGCCATGAAATGGGTTAAGCGCCTCGCACTGGTGTTCGGCCTGGTGGTCATGGGTCTAGCTGCATATGCCTTCAGCACCGCCACAGGCTCGGAGAAGCCGGTCGGGTTTCAAACGGCGCGCGTCGAAACCAGGAGCGGTCCCATTGCTGTTGCCATCTGGTACCCAACGTCGGCAACACCACGCCCGACAACGTTTGTCAGCGGCAATCTGTTAAACGTCGCCAAGGATGGGTCGGTGCGTGGAAAAGGGCTGCCAGTCGTGCTGATTTCCCACGGCAACGACGGCAGCGCCGTGAGCCATGTGGACCTCGCAATGGCTCTGGCGAGCGCGGGCTACGTCGTCGCAGCGCCCACCCACGCCGGCGACAACTACGCGGACCGTAGTCGACAGAACTCGCCGGCGCTCTTCAGCCAGCGGGCCGAGCAGATGCGCGCGACCTTGGACTTTGTACTCGAGGGATGGAGCGGAGCGCCGGCCACCGACCCTTTGAAGGTCGGGGCCTACGGCCTGTCGGCAGGCGGATTCACTGTCCTGACCTTGGTCGGCGGCAAGCCCAACATGGCGGCGATATCCGAACACTGCCGGCGCACGCCCGAGTTCATCTGCAAAGTCCTCGCCCATGTAGGGTCGCCCCTTCTCGACAGCGGCCAGGATGTGGGGGAATTCGTGCCTGACCCCCGAGTTCGCGCCGCCGCGGTCGCGGCCCCCGGCCTGGGATTCACGTTCACCGGCGACGGTCTGTCTGGGGTGAGCGTTCCCGTGCAGGTGTGGAGCGGCGACAAGGATGAGCTCGTCCCATTCGCGACGAACACCAAGCTCGTGCAGGAAGGCCTGGGAAACCGGGCCGTGCCCAAGCAAATGGCCGGGGCGACCCACCTGTCTTTCTTGGCTCCGTGCGGCCTTCTGAAGCCGCCGGCGCTGTGCAGCGATCCCGATGGTTTCGATCGCGCCGCGGCGCATAAAGCGATGAACGCGGAGCTTGTGTCGTTCTTCGATGCCAGCCTGCAGCCAACGACGCAGGAAGAGGTCTCGTCGCGATGAGCTCTTTCGCTACCGACACTCCCGGATCTGGGGACCGCGTTCCGCCTTGACGACGGTTGGCTGCCGGTTGAGGGCCGGCGCGTGCGGCTTCGCGGCCAACCCCGTCTAGGCATGTATCTGCTGAGGGTGCCCCGCGCGCGTGCAGTGAAAGGTGGTGGGCGGCGGGATCATGGACGACATCGGGGAGCAGCTCTGGCACAGACCGGCCGAGGTGCAGGTGAGCCGAATAGGAGGTATATCCGGCTCATTACGCGAGCCGCACGCCATTACCAGGCGGTCGCCAAGGTCTCCAAGGCCACCGCCACGCGCCACCTCGCCGACCTGCTGGAGAAGGGCTGCATCCGCCGTCTGCCCGGTGGCGGCCGCAGCACCCGCTGCGAAATCAACGCACCGGCGGCGGGAATCCCGCTGCCGCACTGCCCCGCTTCCACCGGAAAACCCAAGACATGACCCACCGAGTGCCATGCTGGGGCCGGCACCGTGGTGGCATGGGGCGGAGACTGTTCCTTTTGCCCGGACCTGGGCGAAAGAGGATGTGCCGGCGGGCCTGACCAACGTCACCGCGGTTGCTGCGCGCGACCTTGCGCGAACTCCGGGAAGGTTTCCGCGATCGACGCCGCATCCGGCAGGATGTAGAACACCCCGCCCCGCTCGAACGTCGGACGGATGATCCGCTCGTAGAATTCGGGCGAGACGTTGATGCAGCCATGCGTGACGCGGTTGTCGTCCGGCGAAGGCGATGCGAGGCGTTCGGCGCGTCTCTCGGCCGGGACGCCGGTCGCGGTCGGGTGGATGGAGACCGCGGAGTCGTAGTCCACCCACAGCACGCGCCCGGCGTCGATGGACGGACCATAGCCACCCACAAAGCGACCGGCAGGCGTCGTGCGGTCCCGGCCCGGAATCTCGCGAAGCGCGAGGCCGGCGATACCGGGGGCCGTGTGATCGCCGATCGCCGAGCCGAAGAGCCCGGGCGCCGCGCCGCGAAGCCGGCCGTCGCCGCCGAACACCAGGATCTGTGCGGCGGCCTTGTCGATGATCGCGAACGGATAGCCTTGGCTGTCCTTGGCGGTGACGACCCAGCCCGCGAGCTCGATCACGGTGCCGGACACATCCTGGCCTCGAGGAAGCTGGTCGACGGGGACAACCGGCTGCGCGGCGGCATCCTCGGCGCTGGCCGCACCGAAGGTCGCGAACACCAGCAACAGCGCAGCTTGAACGGCCCGGATGGCCGGGCGTCTGCACGTATGGATGGGACCGTCCTTGACGAAGACTGGCTGGAGACAAGGAGACCGGTGGCCAAAGGCCACCGGTTCACGCCACTGTTTGCGAACCGCGGGAGCGACTAGCCGCGTGGCACGCGGCGCGGCGCCGTTTCGAGCTGCTGGACGCGGCTTTCCACCTGATCCAGCCGTCGGTTGGCCTGCTGCGCGGACTGATTGGCGGCTTCGGCACTCTGGGCCGCGTTCTGCACCTTCGTGTCGAGCTGGTCCAGGCGCGAGTTGATCCCTGCAAACTCTTCATCGTAGGTGGCGCAGGCGGCAAGGCCCACGGTGGCGACGATCGCCACGCCGAGCGTGCGCGCCATGACCACATGTTGCTTGGTCAGGAACATGCCAATCCTCCTTCGTCTGGGGTACCGCAAATATAGACGTCGGAACACGTGGATGGAGTGTGATGATGGGGTTCCATCTATTGGCATTGCCGATAGACGTGATCACCAAGGCGGCGAAGGTCGGCGTGCGTGCGTTTCAGGCCCAGCGTCGCGAGTTCCCTGTCCCGATACTGCTTGGCTGCTTCACAGCGCGAATGCCTGGTCGAGGACGTGCCTGTCCGCGGCGCGTGAGGGACCGGCGCTCCCTGGTTCCGCCGCGCATCCTGCGCTCGCTTCCATTGCTCCAGCTCGGCCAGTCTGCGTGCCTTGCCCGGGTCGTGCCGCTCGGGCGTGGCCTCGTAGCTCGCCTCCTGGCGCTGGCCGGCGGGACAGCGGCCACTGGTGAGTGTCACGTGGCCCTTGGCGTCCACGCACTTCTGGACCGTCTGGGCACTCGCCGGCCACACCAGAGCGGCGAGCACAATGGCAAGGCATCCGCGCATGATCGTCCCCTCCTCCGACCCGCTGGCATGATAGCCACGGCTCGCCCGGCGGAAACTCCGTCACCGGCCCTGCGCCGTGTCGTGTTACGCCGCCCTGCGGCTTGATCCAGGTCAATGCCGCAGCCTGGCCGGGGCCGGATCCTCCACCTCATGATCCGCTCGCGCCGCCTCCGCTTCCGCGTATCGCTCTTCGCGCTGGTGGCGTTGCTGTGGGCGCAGCTGGCGTTCGCGAGCCATTCCGACTGCATTCCGGACGTCGGGGCGCTGCTCGATGCCGCCACGCCGGCGGCCGCGGCGCAGGCCTGCGGACACGAAGTGCGATCGGCGGCGCACAGCGTCTGCCAGGGCCACTGCGACCAGGGCGATGTGAGCAGCGATGTCGGGCGGGTGCCTCCCGTGCCGCCCCTGCCCGGCCTGCCGGCCACCCCCAGGATCCATCTGACCGTGCCGCCTGCATCCTCGCTGGGCGCCAGCGCGATCGTGCGGGCACCGCCCGCCTCCTGGCGGGGACCGACGCCCCATCCTTCGACGATCCTGCTGATCTGATGCCAGCCGTCACCCTGCAGCACCCCCGGGGTGCTGCAGGGTGTCGTGCGCGGCCGCACCCTTCGTGCGCGGCCTGTCCCTTCTCCATGGTCGCGGCGCCTCGCGCCGGCCTGTCCTGGAATCCGACATGGCATCGAAGCTGCTTCAACGGCGGGCCTGCGCCCCGCCCTCCTCCATCCGTACTTCCTGGCGTCGCCTTGCCGTCGCGGTGCTGCTGCTGTCCGGCATTCCGGCCGCCGCGGCGGCGGAACAGGCGCTTCCCGGCCACGACGTGACCTCCGTCCACGGCTGGCTGCGCGAGCACAATCCCGAGCTGCGCGCCCTGCAGGCCGGATCCGACGCCGCCTTCGCCCGGATCCATCCGGCGGGCGCTCTGCCCGATCCCGTCGCCTCCCTGAGTTTCCGCAACCTGGACCCGGATCGGCCGTGGCAGGTCCCGGGAGACGACCGCGAGATCGGCTACACGCTTCGCCAGCACGTGCCGCTCTGGGGCAAGCGCGGCCTGGCCCGCACCGCTGCCCGGCAGGACGCCGAAGCGCTTGCCCTGGATCGTGACGCCGTGCTGCGCGAGATCATCGCCGAGGCGGAGGCCGCCTATGTCCGCTACTGGCACGCCGACCAGGCCGTTGCCGTGCTGGATCGCCGCCTGGATCTGTTGCGCCGGCTGGAGGAGGTCGCTGGCGTGCGCTACGCGCTGGGAATCGCGCCCCAGCAGGATTCGATCCGTGCCCAGGTCGAGCAGACGGTGATGCGGCGCGAGCGGATCCGGCGCCTGGTGGACAAGGAGGAAGCGGCCGCCGCGCTGAACGGAGTGCTGGGCCGTCCGGTGGATGCGGCGCTGGCGCCCTCTGCGGAAGACCCGATCCTGGCGGTGCGGTCCGCCAGCCTGGCCGACGTCCTGCGCGCACTGGAAAGCGGAAGCCACCCTGCCGTCCAGGCGGAAGAAGCCCGTGCGCTGGCCGCGCGCACGAACGTGGAGCTGCAGCGCCGCAGGCGCTACCCCGACGTGACCTTCGGCGTTGGAGCCATGCGGCGCGAGGACGGGCTGGAAAGCCTGGAGCTGATGCTGGAAGTCGAGATCCCGTTCCAGCAGCGCACCCGGCGCGAGCGCGAACGTGAATCCCGGCTGCTCGAGGAGGCCGCCCTGGCGCGCACGGACGTCGCCCGACAGGCGCTCGCGCGCCAGGGCGCAGCGGCATGGGTCCAGTGGCAGGGGGCGCGCGAGCGGCGCCTGATCACCGAGCGGACGCTGCTGCCCCAGGCCGATGCCGCCTTCCAGTCCGCGCTCGCCAGCTACCAGGTCGGCGAAGTGGACTTCGGCACCCTGCTCGAAGCGCTCGACCAGTGGCAGGGCGCCGACCTCGACCGGGTCGATGCCCTGCGCGACGAACTGCTTGGCGCCGCCGCCGTACGCGCCATCGAAGGAGAAGCCCGATGACCCGCAACCAGACCCTGTCGCTGGCGCTCGCCGGCGTGCTCGCGGCCCTTGGCGCCGGCTGGATGCTCGGCCGCGCCGGCCATGACGAAGCCGCCTCCCCGACCACGGCTGCCGCCCCTTCCAGCGAGCGGAAGATCCTGTACTACCGCAACCCGATGGGCCTGCCGGATACCTCGTCGGTGCCGAAGAAGGACCCGATGGGGATGGACTACATCCCCGTCTACGCCGGCGAGGAGCCGACCGACGATGCCGGCACGGTCACGGTCTCGCCCGGGCGGATCCAGACGCTCGGCGTGCGCACCGAAGCGGTGCGGAAGACGCAGCTGGCCAGCCTCGTGCGCGCCAGCGGCACGGTGGAGATCGATGAGACCCGGCAGTACGTCGTCGCGCCGCGCTTCGAAGGCTGGGTCGAGCATCTGTACGTCAACCAGACGGGAATGCAGGTGCGTGCGGGACAGGCCCTGCTCTCCGTCTACAGCCCGCAGCTTGCGGCGGCGCGGCAGGAGTACCGGCTGGCCGATGACGCCGCACGCCGGCTGGCGCAGTCCGATCCGGCCAGCGCCAGGTCGATGGAGCGCCTGCGCGACGCCGCGCGCACGCGGCTGCGGAACTGGGAGGTGGGAGGTTCACAGTCGGGAAGCAGCGACACCATGGTCCTGACCTCGCCGGCGAATGCGGTGGTCATCGAAAAGCCGGTCGTCCAGGGCGCCCGCTTCCAGCCGGGCGAGACCATCCTCCGGCTGGCGGACCTGTCGACGGTCTGGATCATGGCCAGGGTGCCGGCGATGCAGGCAGCGGACATCGCCGTCGGCCAGCCCGCGCGCTTCGAGACCGCCACCCTGCCCGGCCGGAGCTTCGAGGGCGAGGTGGCCTTCGTGCACCCGGTGGTCGACGCCGCATCCCGGACGGTCGCCGTGCGCATCGCCCTGCCCAATCCGGCCGGCGACCTGCGCCCCGGCCTGTACGGAACGGTGCTGCTCGAGCAGCCGTGGCGGCAACCGGTGCTGAGCGTCGCGCGCTCGGCCGTGCTGGATGGCGGCGCGACCCGGACCGTGCTGGTGCGGACGGCGCCGGGCCGCTTCGCCCCGCGCGAAGTGACCGTCGGGCGCCGCGCCGGGGATCGCGTGGAGATCCTGGACGGCCTGGCCGAGGGCGAGGAGGTGGTGGTGTCCGCCAACTTCCTCATCGATGCCGAGAGCAACCTGAAGGCGGCGCTGGAGGGGCTCGAGGCGGCAAGCCTCGATGCCCACGATGGACATGCGATGCCCGCGGATGCCCCCGTGCCGGGAGCGGAATGCCGGCGGACGAACCGCATGCCCGGGACGGAATGCCGGCTGCCGATCCGCACGGGGAGCACTGACATGCTCGCCCGGATCATCGAATGGTCGGTCCGCAACGTCTTCCTCGTGCTGGTGGTGACGATCGCGGTGCTGGCCGGCGGCGTGTACGCGGTGATGAACACCCCGCTGGACGCCCAGCCGGACCTCTCGGACGTGCAGGTCATCGTGTACACCGACGTCCCCGGACAGGCACCCCAGGTGGTGGAGGACCAGGTCACCTACCCGCTCACCAGCGCGCTGCTGACGGTGCCGAAGTCCACGGTGGTGCGCGGTTTCTCGTTCTTCGGCGCGTCCTTCGTGTACGTGATCTTCGAGGACGGAACCGACCTGTACTGGGCGCGCTCACGGGTCCTGGAAAGCCTCGATGTCGCGTCCAGGGATCTTCCCGACGGCGTGACGCCCACGCTTGGACCGGACGCGACCGGCGTGGGCTGGGTGTACCAGTACGTGCTCAGGAGCGCCCGGCACACGCTCGACGAGCTGCGCGCGATCCAGGACTGGTACGTCCGCTTCCAGCTCACCACCGTGCCCGGCGTGGCCGAAGTCGCCAGCGTGGGCGGCTTCGTCCGCCAGTACTCGGTCACGGTCGACCCGGCCCGGCTGCGCGAGTTCGGGATCCCGCTTTCGCGCATCTCCGAGGTCATCGCCGGGAGCAACCGGGACGTGGGCGGCCGCGTCATCGAGATGGCCGAGACCGAGTACATGGTGCGCGGCCGCGGCTACCTGCGCGGCACCGGGGATCTCGAGAACCTGGCGCTGCGCGCCGAAGGCGGCACCCCGGTCCGGATCGGCGATGTCGCCCGGGTCGAGCTCGTCCCCGACGAGCGCCGCGGCATCGCGGACCTGGATGGCGAGGGCGACGTGGTCGCGGGAATCGCGGTGGCCCGCTACGGCGAGAACGCGCTGGCGGTGATCGAAGGACTCAAGGCCAGGATCGCCGCGATCGGCAGCGGCCTGCCCGACGGCGTCAGCATCGAGGCGGTGTACGACCGTTCGGAGCTGATCGAGCGCGCCGTCAGGACGCTGCGCGACACGCTGCTCGAGGAAAGTCTCATCGTGGCGCTGGTGTGCCTGGTCTTCCTGTTCCACGCCCGCAGCGCGCTGGTGGCGATCGTGATGCTGCCTGTCGGCGTGCTGATCGCCGTCATCGCGATGCGTGCCCTGGGGATGAATTCCAACATCATGAGCCTGGGCGGCATCGCGATCGCGATCGGCGCGATGGTCGACGCGGCGATCGTGATGATCGAGAACGCGCACAAGCACATCGAGCGCGACGACGGATCGCGCAGCCGCGTCCAGCTGATCATCGACGCCTGCCGCGAGGTGGGCCCGGCGCTGTTCTTCAGCCTGATGATCATCACCGTCTCGTTCCTGCCGGTGTTCGCGCTGGAGGCCCAGGAAGGCCGCATGTTCCATCCGCTGGCCTTCACCAAGACCTTCGCCATGGCCGGTGCGGCGCTGCTCTCGATCACCCTGGTCCCGGTGCTCATGCTGCTGTTCGTGCGCGGCAGGATCGTGCCCGAACACCGGAACCCGGTGAACCGGATCCTGGTCGCGGCCTACCGCCCGATCATCGACCTGGTGCTGCGCCACAAGTGGCCGACGCTGGCGATCGCCGTGGGCGTGCTGCTGGCCACGGCATGGCCCGCGGCGAGGCTGGGCAGCGAGTTCATGCCGACGCTCAATGAAGGCACCCTGCTGTACATGCCCACGTCCCTGCCCGGCATGTCGGTGACGAAGGCCTCCGAACTCATGCAGCAGCAGGACCGCATCATCAGGAGCTTCCCCGAGGTGGAGTCGGTGTTCGGCAAGGCGGGACGCGCGCTGACCGCGACCGACCCGGCGCCGCTCGAGATGTTCGAGACGGTGATCAACCTCAAGCCGGAGGACCAGTGGCGCAGTGGCATGACGACCGACAGGCTGATCGCGGAGATGGATACGGCGCTGAAGTTCCCCGGCGTCGCCAATTCCTGGACCATGCCGATCAAGGCACGCACGGACATGCTCGCCACGGGCATCCGCACTCCGGTGGGCATCAAGGTCTTCGGCAGTGACCTGGCCGGGCTGGAAAAGGTCGCGCTGGAGATCGAGGCCGCCGTGCGGGCGGTGCCGGGCACCACCAGCGCCTTCGCCGAGCGCCTCACGGGCGGCTACTACCTCGACGTGGACCCGGACCTGGAGCGGCTGGCCCGGTACGGCATCACCGTCGGCGAGGTCCAGGACGTGGTGTCCGCGGCCCTGGGCGGGGAGCGGGTGACGACCCTGCTCGACGGGCGCGAGCGCTTCGGCGTCATCGTGCGCTACCCGCGCGAACTGCGCGACGATCCCGACCGGATCGCCACCCAGGTGCTGGTCTCCACCCCCGACGGCGCCCAGGTTCCTCTGGGCGAACTGGCCGCCGTGCAGGTCCGCATGGGCGCACCCGGCATCCGGACCGAGAACGCGATGCTCGCGGCCTACATCTACGTGGACACGCGCGAGAGCGACATCGGCCGCTTCGTGGAGCAGGCCCGTGAGGCGGTGGCCCGGGAAGTTTCCTTCCCGCCCGGCTACCACGCCACGTGGAGCGGCCAGTTCGAGTACATGGAGCGGGCCGCGGCCAGGATGCGGGTCGTGGTCCCGGGGACCCTCGCGATCATCTTCCTGCTGCTGTACCTCAACTTCCGGCGCGTGGCCGAATCGCTGATCGTCATGCTCTCGGTGCCCTTCGCGCTGGTGGGCGGCGTCTGGCTGATGTGGATGCTCGACTACAACCTCAGCGTCGCGGTGGCGGTCGGGTTCATCGCCCTGGCCGGCGTGGCCGCGGAGACCGGCGTGGTGATGCTGATCTACCTCGACCACGCGCTGGAGGCGCGCGCGGCGCGGCGACGTGCGGAGGGCGGCGCGCTGACCGACCGCGACCTGCACGAGGCGATCATCGAAGGCGCAGTGGAGCGCGTGCGGCCGAAGATGATGACCGTGGTCGCCATCATGGCCGGCCTGCTGCCGATCATGTGGAGCACCGGCACCGGCTCGGAAGTGATGCGCCGGATCGCCGCGCCCATGGTCGGCGGCATGGTCTCGTCGACCGTGCTGACGCTTGCGGTCATCCCGGCGCTCTACGCTCTGATCAAGCGCCGGCAGTTGCGGGATCGCGCGCCTGTCCCCGGGCACGCCGCCGGCCATCCTGCCACCATCCGGCCACCTGTCCTCGAGCGGAGAGATCCATGAACACCGACCGGCACGGATCCGGACACGCCCGTTCATCCGAGGACCATGCAACGCATCACGCGCATGGGCATGGGCCCGGTCCGGATGCGGGTGGACAGGGCGGCCATGACAGGCACGCCGGCCACAGCGTCGCGATGTTCCGCGACCGGTTCCGGCTCAGCCTGGCGCTGACCATTCCCGCCCTGGTGTGGGAGCCGATGCTGCAGGAATGGTTCGGATACACGGCGCCGCGGTTCCCGGGCTCGCAGTACATCCCGGCGATCTTCGGCACCGCCGTCTTCCTCTATGGCGGCTGGGTGTTCGTGAAGGGCGCATGGAGCGAGCTGGCCAACCGCCTGCCCGGAATGATGACGCTGATCTCGCTGGCGATCGTCGTCGCCTTCCTCTACAGCGCGGCGGTGACGCTGGGATACCCCGGGCATGCGCTGTGGTGGGAGCTGGCGACGCTGGTGACGATCATGCTGCTGGGCCACTGGATCGAGATGCGCTCGATCTTCCAGGCCGAGGGCGCGCTCAAGGAGCTGGCCAGACTGCTGCCGGATACGGCGGTACGGATCACCCGGGGCGATGAGACCGAGGTGGTCCCGGTCGGCGAAATCCGCGACGGCGACCTGCTGCTGATCCGCCCCGGTGCAGGCATCCCCGCCGACGGCGTGGTGAAGAGCGGCAGGAGCAGCGTCAACGAGGCGATGATCACCGGCGAGTCGAAGCCGGTCGAAAAAGGCGAAGGCGCCGCGGTCATCGCCGGGACGGTGAACGGCCAGGGATCGCTCCGGATCGAAGTCACCGGCACCGGGGACAGGACCGCCCTGGCCGGGATCATGCGCCTGGTCGCACAAGCGCAGACATCCCGTTCGCGCGCCCAGGCTCTGGCAGACCGCGCGGCCTTCTGGCTCACGCTGGTCGCCATTGCTGCGGGCGTGGTCACGTTCATCGCATGGTGGGCGGTGGGCGCGACGCCGGACTTCACCATCACCCGCGTGGTGACGGTGCTGGTGATCGCCTGCCCGCACGCCCTGGGGCTGGCGGTGCCGCTCGTGACCGCGATCTCCACAACGATCGGGGCGCAGAACGGCCTGCTGGTGCGCGACCGTCGCGGCCTGGAGGAGGCGCGCAGGCTCGACATCGTCGTGTTCGACAAGACCGGGACGCTGACGCTGGGCTCGCATCGCGTGGTGTCGATGACGGTCGAGGACGGCGTGACCCGGGACGACGCCCTGCGCTTGGCCGCGGCGGTGCAGCGTGACGCCGAGCATCCCATCGCCAATGCACTGACGACGAGCGCGAAGGAGCGCGGCCTGGAGGTGCCTGCCTCGGCAGGGTTCGAGTCGATGGCCGGCGTGGGCGTGCGTGCCGAGGTCGAGGGCCGCGCGCTCCACGTCGGCGGGCCCGGCATGCTCAGGCGGCTGGGGGTCCAGCCTGGCAGGACGATACTGGCGGCGGCGGAGGCCGCGGCCGCCGACGCGCGATCGGCCACGTACCTGATCGATGGCGAGCGCGTGCTCGCCGTGTTCGCCATTGCCGACGCCGTACGGCCGGAATCCCGGGAAGCCGTCGACCGCCTCCACGCCGCGGGCATCCGGGTCGCCATGCTCACCGGCGACTCCAGGGCCGTGGCCGAGTCCGTCGCCAGGGAACTGGGCATCGACATGGTCTTCGCGGAAGTCCTGCCGGAGGACAAGGTCGCAAAGATCGAGGAGCTGCAGCAGGGCGGCAGGAAGGTCGCCATGGTGGGCGACGGCGTGAACGACGCGCCGGCGCTCCTGACCGCGGACGTGGGCGTCGCCATCGGCGCCGGCACGGACGTGGCGGTGGAGGCCGGCGACGTGGTCCTGGTCCGCTCCGACCCGCGCGACGTGGCGCGCATCGTCGCCCTGAGCCGGGCCAGCTACCGCAAGATGGTGCAGAACCTGTGGTGGGCGGCCGGCTACAACATCCTGGCGATCCCGCTGGCCGCGGGCGTGCTGGCCTGGGCCGGCATCCTGCTGGTACCGGCCGTGGGCGCGATCCTGATGTCCGCCAGCACCGTGATCGTGGCGATCAATGCGCAGCTGCTGCGACGGGCCGCGATGTGAGCAGCGGACGGGTGCCCGCCGCCACTCGGCACTCGTTCACGGCCGGGCCGGGTGCCCGTTACCGGGCACCCGCCGTCAGCACATGGTTCAGAACCGGAAGTCCAGTCCAAGGCGGATCGCCCGCGGCGACGCGGGCAGGATGTTGTTGTTGCTGTGCGCCGAAGCGAAATACGCTTCGTCGAACAGGTTCTCGACGTTCAGCTGCAGCCGCATGTTCGCACTGACCGTGTAGAAGACGGCCGCGTCGAAACGGGTGAAGCCGGGCAGGACCACGGTATTGTCCGTGGACACGTAGACCCTGTCCTGGTGGATCGCCCCGAGGCCCACGCCCCACTGCGGCGTGAGGTCGTAGCGGTTCCAGAAGGAGAATGAATTCTCCGGCACCTGGCCGAGCGCGTTGCCGTTCTGCGCGCCCGGCGTCCGCACCTCGCTGTCCTGCCAGGCGTAGCCGGCCAGGACCTGCCAGGCATCGGTCAGCTTGCCGGACAGTTCCAGCTCCATGCCCCGGACGCGCTGGCCATCGACCAGCAGCGACCGCGCAGGGTTGTCGGGATCGGTGATGGCGACGTTCGTGCGTTCCAGGCGGTAGACCGCTGCGGAGGCCGACAGCCGGTCGTTGATGTCCCACTTCAGGCCCACTTCGCTGTTCCGGAACTTCTCCGGATCGAGGGCGCGGTTGCTCGCGGTCAGCGATGCCAGCTGCTCGCCGGCCCGCGGCACATAGGCGATGGTGTAGCTGGCGTACAGCGAGAGGTCTTCCCGCGGCTTGTAGATCAGGCCGGCCCGGGGAGAAACCAGGTCGTCCGAACTGGAGAGCACGGTGCCGTTGCGACGGTTCAGCAGGTCCGTCTCGAAACGGTCGTAGCGAATGCCCAGGATCGCCTGCCACTGCGGCGAGAACTCGATCTGGTCCTGCGCGTAGAACGCGGCGGTTTTCGCCACGCCGTGGTTGTCCGCATCCGTGGCGCTCTGCCGGAACACCACCGGGCCGGTATGGATCGTGTCCGGCAGCGTCACCACAGCGGACGTCGCGTTGCCGCCGACGTCGGGGAAATAACCCGTCTGGCGGAAGTTGTCGGTCTCCTGGCGGTTCAGCTCCAATCCCAGCAGGAATTTGTGTCCGATGCCCCCGGTTCGCGCCGAGAAGGTCAGGTCCGTCTGGTTCAGCAGGTTCTTGCGGGTGGTGAGGTTGTTGTAGGCGACGATGGCCACCTGGTTGCTGGCCGCGTTGTAGGCCCCCGGGAAAACGTTCTGGTAGAACTTGTCGTAGTCGGCGTAGCGGGTCCGGTTGACCAGCCTGGCGTCGTTGCCGAACGCGTGGCTGACGGTCGCCCCCAGAGCGTCCACCCGCGCGTAGCTGAAGCTGCTCTCGGGCTGGCCGAAGAAGGTGGACTCGTCCGTGCGCAGCGGCCGGCCCTGGAACGACGGCACGCCGCGGTCGACGGTGCGGCCGTCCTCGAAGTGCTCGTAGCCGAACGCGAACGTGGTGGTATCGCTGGCGCGGAAGCTCAGGGTCGGGTTGACGGCCCAGCGCTCCACGCTTCCGTAGTCGCGATAGCTGTCCGAGTCTTCATGGAGCCCGGTGACACGGAACGCCGCCGTGTCGCTCAGGGCATGGTCGACATCGCCGGTCAGGCGGCGGTTTCCCCAGGAGCCGACGGTCACCCCCAGCTCCCGGATCCCGGACCCTTCGGCCTGCCTTGTGACGCGATTGATCAGGCCGCCGGAACCACCCCTGCCGAAGATCATGCCGCTGGGACCCTTGAGCACCTCGATTCGCTCGACGTTGTAGAGGTCGCGGAAGTACTGCACGTCGTCGCGCACGCCATCGACGAAGAAGTCGGCCGTGGAGGTGTTGCCGCGCAGGACCGGGGCGTCGCGATGGCCCTCGCCCTGTGCCATCTGCACCCCGGGCACGTAGCGGACCACGTCGGCCATGCTCTGCATCCTCTGGTCGTCGATCAGGCCTTCGGTGACCACCGTGATCGACTGCGGGACGTCGCGCAGCGGGGTATCGGTTTTCGTGGCGGTCGACGTGCGCTCGACCCGGTAGTCCTGTCGCTCTCCAACCACGATGACCCGGTCCAGGGTCAGGGCGCCACCGGAAGCCTCGGCGAGGACAAGCGGACTGTAGGTCTGCAGGCCCGTCAGCAACGGCAGGCCGTAGAGAGCGATACGGACCGCGCGAGGAAGTGGCGCCGGACGACGCGGCTGGGAAAGGTCGGACATGCGGAGAAACCCCAAAGCTGGAAGGAAGAATCCCGGGACGGGAACGTTAACGCGAACAAGAATGAGTCGCATTTGCGATGATAGCATCGGGTGGAGCTTGCAACACACCGTTTGGACGAACAAATTTCTGGTTCTACCGACTCCGGGGTGATGGCGTGCAGTTGGCGCGCTGTCGCGCTTCTGGCGCACGGTCGCGCCTTGAAGTCGCTTCGTTGGGGTCCGCGCAGCCCGCCCCGCGCACAGGGGGTGTGCTCCCCCGGCCGTCTCCGCGTCCTGCTCCCATCGGCCGGCCGCCGGCCATCCATGGCCGGCTGTCCGCACACCCCCTGTGCGCGGGACGGGCTCCGGCGCTCTGCGGCTTCGGGAGGGAAAGTCAGGAGCGGCGGAGCCGGGCTGCTCCCGGTCATGACGCTCTCCGTGTCGGCGTAGCGTCGCTCTTGAACTTCCAGACCGCACCAAAGGTCGTGCCCGCCGCGAACGCAGGGGGGATGCCCAGAGCCGGCCATGGATGGCCGGCGGCCGGATCTGGCAGCAGGACGCGGAGAATCCGGCTGGGCATCCCCCCCTGCGTCCGCGGCGGGCGGCCCGGACTTCACCGGAGCGCCCCTGGCGGCCGACCCGGACTCGAACGGAGCGTCCCCTCACTCGGGAGAAGAACCAATTCTTCTCCTGTCCCGGAACGCAGCCGGTCACGGGCGCACTGGGCCGCGATGTCGGCAATTGATAAACAACGGCTTATGCAACACCCTTCGCTCGATGATCATTCTCGAGCCGCAGACCTCCCTCGAACTGCACCGCACCCTGGTCCTGGTCCTGGATCTCTGCGGAACCTTTGCCTTCGCGGTCAGCGGGGCGACGGCCGCGGTCCGCCGGAAGCTGGACATCTTCGGGGTGCTGGTCGTGGCCTTCACCGCCTCCGCCTTCGGCGGCATCAGCCGCGACCTCCTGATCGGCGCCACGCCGCCGGCCGCGCTCCAGGACTGGCGCTACCTCGCGGTCGCGGTCGCCGCCGGCGTGCTCACGTTCTTCTGGTCGTCGCTCATCGAGCGCCTCCGCAACCCCGTGCGCCTGCTCGACGCCGTCGGCCTGGCCTTCTTCGCGGTCGCCGGCACCCAGAAGGCGCTCGCGTTCGGACTGAGCCCCTTGATGGCCGCGCTGATGGGCATGCTCACCGGAATCGGCGGCGGCATGGCCCGGGACATCCTGCTCGCCGACGTGCCGGTGGTTCTGCGGGCGGAACTGTATGCCGTGGCGGCGCTGGCCGGCGCCGGCATCGTGGTCGGCGGACACCTGCTGGACATGCCCCTGGTGCCCACGGCGCTGGCAGGAGGCCTCGCCTGCCTCGTCCTGCGCCTGCTGGCCCTGCGCCGCGGCTGGCGCCTGCCGGTCGCGGGCGGCACCACCCGCTCGCGCCACCCGGACGACTGACCCGCGTGACCGCGGACAGGTCAGGTACGGCCGCCACACGCTAGACTCCACCCGTGATCCACCTCCTCGCCCTGCCGCTGCGGATCCTGCTGGCCGTCGCACTGGTCCTCAACGGGATCGGCGGCGCCGTTGCGGGCGTGGCCGGGCCGGGGCCGGAGGCGGTCCTGCCCATCCATGACGCAGCCGCGACGTCCGACTGCCCGGGCCATGCGGGCGGAGGCGAAGCCGTGCGGGACATCGGCGGCCCCGCATCCGGCCATCCATGTTCCGGCGAGGACACCTGCAGCGACGATCCGCAGTGCCTGCAGGCATGCGCGCACGCGTGCGTCGGCGTGCCCCAGCGGTTCGCGATCGGCGTCCAGGTGAACGGTGCCAGCCCGCTGCATCCGTTCACGACGGGGCATCCTTCGCCCCCCGCCCGCAGTCCGATCCGGCCTCCCATCGCCTGATCCCGGCGCCGCGTGCGCATTCCGTCGCCGTCCCGGACGGCATTCCATCGGACGTCGGGCCGCCCATGCTTCGCGGCGCCGACAGGTGATCAGGAGATTCCATGTCCCACTTCCCTCCCACGGGCGACACGCCCGCGCCGGGCCGTCGCCGCTTCGTGCAGGGCCTCGCCGGCGGTGGCATCGTCGCCGGCCTCGGCCTGAAGCCGGGCGCGGGCCGCGCCGCCCCCCCCGCAGGTGCCCGTGCTGTCCGGCTCCCGCTTCGACCTGGCCATCGGCCGCTCGGCGGTGGACTTCACCGGCCGCGCGCGCCTGGCGACCACGGTCAACGGCAGCCTGCCGGGCCCCCTGCTGCGCTTCCGCGAGGGCGATACCGTCACCCTGCGGGTCGCCAACCGCCTGCGCGACGCGATGACGTCCATCCATTGGCACGGCCTGCTGCTGCCGGCCAACATGGATGGCGTGCCCGGGCTGAGCTTCGACGGCATCGCCCCCGGCGAGTCCTGGGAATACCGCTTCGACGTGCGCCAGTCGGGCACCTACTGGTACCACAGCCACTCGATGTTCCAGGAGCAGGCCGGCCTCTACGGCGCCCTGGTGATCGATCCGCTGGAGCCTGCGCCCTATCACTTCGACCGCGAGCACGTGGTCCTGCTGTCCGACTGGACCGACATGGATCCCGCGGCACTGTTCCGGCGCATGAAGAAGGACTCGGCCTACGACAACTGGTACCGGCCGACCGTGGGCGACTTCGTCCGCGATGCACGCGCCAACGGCTTCGGCCAGGCCCTGCGCGAACGCGCGATGTGGGACCGGATGCGGATGACGCCCAGCGACATCTCCGACATCAACGGCCACACCTACACCTATCTGCTCAACGGTGCGGCGCCGGCCGGCAACTGGACCGGCCTGTTCCGGCCGGGCGAGAAGCTGCTGCTGCGCTTCATCAACGCCTCGGCGATGACCTATTTCGACGTGCGCATCCCGGGCCTGAAGATGACCGTGGTCGCGGCGGACGGCCAGTACATCCATCCGGTGACGGTCGACGAGTTCCGGATCGCGGTGGCCGAGACCTTCGACGTCCTGGTGGAGCCGGCCGGCGCGGACGCCTTCGCCATCTTCGCGCAGGATTCGGGACGCACGGGCTATGCACGCGGCACGCTCGCCGTCCGCCACGGTCTTGCACCGCCGGTGCCGGCGCTGGATCCCCGCCCGCTGCTGACCATGGACGACATGGGCCACGGCGGGATGGACCACGGCGCGCACGGCGCCCATGCGGCCATGGGCCAGGCCCTGCCGGCCGGCCCTGCGGGAACGGACCATTCGGCCCATGCCGGAATGGACCACTCCGCCCATGGTGGCCACGTCGCACACGGTGCGGGACCGGGCCCCGGCGCCGACGGCATGCAGGCGCATCCGGCGAGCGAGGACGGCAATCCGCTGGTCGACATGCAGGCGATGTCGCTCGCGCCGAAGCTCGACGATCCCGGCGTCGGCCTGCGCGGCAACGGCCGCACGGTGCTGACCTATGGCGCGATGCGCAGCCTGTTCGACGATCCCGACGGCCGCGAACCCGGCCGCGAGGTCGAACTGCACCTGACCGGCCACATGGAGAAGTTCGCCTGGTCCTTCGACGGCCGGAAGTTCATGGACGCGGAGCCGCTGCGCCTGCGCTACGGCGAACGCCTGCGCATCAGCCTGGTCAACGACACCATGATGTCCCACCCCATCCACCTGCACGGCATGTGGAGCGATGTCGAGGACGAGGGTGGCGGCTTCCAGCTGCGCAAGCACACCGTGGACATGCCGCCCGGCACGAAGCGCAGCTTCCGCGTGCGCGCGGACGCGCTCGGGCGCTGGGCGTTCCATTGCCACCTGCTCTACCACATGGAAGCCGGGATGATGCGCGAAGTGCGCGTGGAGGAAGGGGCATGAGCGGCGTACAGGCAGGCCTGGCGGCGATCGCCGTGACGGTCGCGGCGGGACTGGGCATCTCCGGACAGGCGATGGCGCAGGATCATCGCGACCATGCCGGCCACGCGCGGCAGGCCGGCGCGGTGGACCATTCGAAGATGGACCACTCGAAGATGGACCACTCGAAGATGGATCATTCGAAGATGGATCATTCGACGATGGAGCACCCGGCGGACCATGGCGACGGACAGGGTCACGCGTCGGCCACTCCGATCCCTCCCCTCTCCGACGCCGACCGCGCCGCCGCCTTCCCGGCGCTCAGCCGGCCCATGGAACACGCGTCCCCTGTGAACAGCTATCTGCTGTTCGATCGCCTGGAAGCCTGGGACGAAGACGCCAGCACCGGGCAGGCCTGGGAAGCAAAGGGCTGGGTCGGCACCGACACCGACCGGCTGTGGCTGCGCTCCGAAGGCGAACGTGCGGGTGGCCACACCCATGCGGCCGACCTTGAGGTGCTCTACGGTCGCAGTGTCTCGGCCTGGTGGGACGTGGTCGCCGGCGTGCGCCACGACTTCGCACCCGGCGATTCGCGGACCTGGGCGGCCTTCGGCGTGCAGGGGCTCGCGCCCTATCTGTTCGAGGTCGAAGTGACGGGCTATCTCGGCGAGTCGGGCCACACGGCGCTGGTTGCCGAGGTCGAGTACGAGATGCTGCTGACGAACCGGCTCATCCTGCAGCCGGTGCTCGAGGCGACCCTGCATGGCAAGGAGGATGCCGCGCGCGGCGTCGGCAAGGGGCTGTCGTCGGTGGAGGCGGGCCTGCGCCTGCGCTACGAGATCAACCGCCACTTCGCCCCGTATGTCGGCGTCGTGCACGAACGCGCCTTTGGCGATACCGCAGGGCTGCGTCGCGCGGGGGACGAGCCCGTGCGCGATACGCGGGTGGTCGCAGGCGTAAGAATATGGTTCTGAATCAATATTTTATAGGATATTTATCATGCAAAACATCAATCATCGCAACGTCCTGATGGCCTTGCTGATCGGCCTCGCGGGTGCGCTCGCCGCCTGCAGCGCCGGCAGCACGCCCCCTGCCCCGCCCGCGGCGGCTTCCGCGACCCCGGCGCACAGCCCGGTTCCGTCCGCGGATGCCGCGGGACCACTGATGGTCGTGCACAAGAGCCCGAGCTGCGGATGCTGCGTGCTCTGGGTCGACCACATGCGCGAAGCGGGCTTCACCGTCGAAGTGCGCGACCACGCCGACATGGGTCCGGTGAAGCAGCGCGTGGGCGTTCCCTATGCCAAGGGCTCGTGCCACACCGCGGAAGTCGAAGGCTATTTCATCGAGGGCCATGTGCCCGCCGAGGACGTGAAGCGCCTGCTCGCCGAGCGACCGGACGCCCGCGGCCTCACCGTGCCGGGCATGCCCGCAGGATCCCCGGGCATGGAGCTGCCCGACGGCACCGTGCACCCCTATGCCGTCGAGCTCGTCCATCGCGACGGCAGTACCAGCGAGTACGCGCATCACGGTCATTGACCATTCCACGGCGGGGTGCCCGGGGCGCCCCGCCCGGCTTCAGCCCATGTGCTGGCCGCCGTTCACGGCGATGTCCGCGCCGGTGATGTAGGCCGCGCCCTCGCTGCAGAGGAAGGCCACGGTCGCCGCGATCTCCGCCGGCTTGCCCAGTCGCCCCATCGGCACCTGGCCGACGATCGACTCCAGGATGTCCGGCTTCATCGCCATCACCATGGCGGTGCCGACATACCCCGGCGACACCGAGTTCACGGTCACGCCCTTGCGCGCCATCTCCTGCGCCAGCGCCTTGGTGAAGCCCTGCACCCCGGCCTTGGCCGCGGAATAGTTGGTCTGCCCGAACTGCCCCTTGGTGCCGTTGACCGACGAGATGTTGACCACCCGTCCCCAGCCGCGCGCGGCCATGCCGTCGATGAAGGGCTTGCTGACATTGAACATCGAATCGAGGTCGGTGCGCAGGACCGCGTCCCACTGCGCCTTCTCCATCTTCCGGAACGTGGCGTCGCGGGTGATCCCGGCGTTGTTCACCAGGATGTCGATCTCGATGCCCGCGTCCCGCAGCCGCTTCGCCATCGCCTGGCAGCTGTCGTGCTCGGCGACGTCGACCGGTTCGACGCGGAACGCACGGCCGGCGGCGGCCTGCGCATCGCGCCAGGCCGCCGGGTCCTCGACGCCGTCGAGGCAGGTCACGACCACGCGGTGGCCAAGTGCGTGCAGGGCCAGCGCGACCGCCTCGCCGATGCCGCTGGTACCGCCGGTGACCAGCGCCGTGCGCGGTGTGGGATGGGACATGCGTGGGCTCCTGAGGGTTGTCCGAAGCCGGCAAGTATCGCGAGTGCGGACGACCGCGGGAATCATTCGTCGCGACATGTTGACGCCGCCAGCACGCCCGCCTACAATTTCGCGCTCACCGACGTGGGGCCATAGCTCAGCTGGGAGAGCGCCTGCATGGCATGCAGGAGGTCGGCGGTTCGATCCCGCCTGGCTCCACCACTCATCGACCCGGCCGGTCGCGAGTGACGGACAGTTCCACGTCCCCATCGTCTAGAGGCCTAGGACACCACCCTTTCACGGTGGACACCGGGGTTCGAATCCCCGTGGGGACGCCATCTTCAACGAAAAGCCCGCCTTCAAGGCGGGCTTTTCGTTTCCGGCCGCGGCCCGGTGGCCGCCGCTCCGTTCAGCCGCTGCCGCCGTTGCGCGCGGCGAGCTGGGCCCAGTCGATCTCGACGCCCTTGCGGTGTCCCTTCTCGACCAGCTTCAGACCGCTGGAGTCGATGGTGATGGTGTAGGCCTTGTCGCCGATCTGCACTTCGCGCTTGAGAGGCTTGTCGAGCTTCGTCGTCATGGGTTCACCTTGTGCTGTCGGGAGAACTGCGGGTCGAAGATAGCATCGCCTGCTGCTCGAGGCATGAAGGCGCCAGCGTGGCCACGCCGTGGCCGCGCTCGGCCAGATACTGCAGCCACTTGCCGAGGAAGGTGTTCATGCGCATCCGGTGCCCGACCACGGCGGCCGGCGGCGGGAACATTCCGATCACGTCCTGCCAGCGGCGCCCGGCATGGCAGTGGGTCGCCTCCGCCTGGCGCGCATCGCGGTACAGGCGCACCCAGGCCGAGGGGTCCGGCTCTCCGGTCACCGGGTCCTCCAGGCCGACGTAGGCCATGCGCAGCTCGCTGGTATAGGCGTGACGCTCGATCACGTCCAGGCGCAGATCGAGGCCGTCGCCGACGCTGGACACATAGCTTCCCGGGACGAGGTCGCCGGGCTCGAAAAGACGCACCAGCCGGGAATGGTTCTCCGCGTACAGCGCCATCAGCCAGCCGAACCGGCTGAGGCCGGGGACTTTCACGCGGCGGGCGACGAGCTGGGACATGGCTTCGATGCTACACGCCGCACGCGATGCCGGGCAGCTTGACGACTCCGCGCGCCAGGCCCAGGCTGCAGGGTCTCCGCGCCTCAGAACATTCCGCGGCGGATCCCCAGGGTGGTCATCACCTTGCTCGAGATCTCCTCGATCGAGGTGTGGGTCGTGCTCAGCACGGGGATCCGCTCGGCACGGAACAGCGCCTCGGCTGCGGCCACCTCCCGCTTGCAGGTCTCGAGCTCGGCGTAGCGCGAGTTCGGCCTGCGCTCCTGGCGGATCTGACGCAGCCGCACCGGGTCGATGGTGAGCCCGAACAGCTTGCTGCGGTGGGCGCGCAGGCGTGGCGGCAGGCGGTCGTGCTCGAGGTCCTCGTCGGTCAGCGGATAGTTGGCGGCGGCGATGCCATGGTGCAGGGCGAGATAGACGCAGGTCGGGGTCTTTCCGGCCCGCGACACCGCCACCAGGATCACGTCGGCGTCCTCGTAGTTGATCGACATGCCGTCGTCGTGGGTCAGCGCATAGTTCATGGCGTTGATGCGCTTGTGGTAGGTGTCGAAGTCGACCATGCCGTGCGCCTGGCCCACGCGCCTCTGCCGGCTCTTGCCCAGCTCGGACTCCAGCGCCCCCATGAAGGGCTCGAACACGTCCAGCACCAGCGCGCCGCTGGCGGCGATCTCGGCGGTGAGCGCGCCGTCGACGCAGGAACTGACCACGATCGGGCGCGTCCCGCTGGCCTCCCCCACCTCCCTGATCCGCCCCGCGATCTCCCGTGCACGGTCGACGCTGTCCACGAAGGGAATGCGTTCGGTGGCGAAGTCGGTGTCGCGGAACTGGGTCAGAAGGCTGTGGCCGACGGTTTCGGCCGTGATTCCGGTGCCGTCGGAGACGTAGAAGACCGGGCGAGGGCTCGGCATGCGTGATTTCCTTGTATGCCGCGAGGCCCCGCGGCGGGCTGGCTTGCTAAAATAGCCAATCCCGACGCGCGGCGCCGCAGGCCCGTGCAGCCCTTCCCCACTGTCCACCGCACCCTCCGGAGCCCGCCTTGAGCGCCAACATCCTGTGGCTTGACGACCTTCGCCTGACCGACCTCGCCCAGGTCGGGGGCAAGAACTCCTCGCTTGGCGAGATGATCGGCAACCTGGCGCGTCTGGGCGTCTCCGTACCGGGCGGCTTCGCCACCACCGCCGATGCGTTCAAGGACTTCGTCGCCCACAACGACCTGCACCAGCGCATCTTCGACCGCCTGGCCAGCCTCGACGTCGAGGATGTGCCCGCGCTCAACCGGGCCGGCGCCGAGATCCGCGGGTGGGTGATCGACGCCCCGCTGCAGCCGGCCCTGGAAGCCGACATCCGCACCGCCTACGCCCGGCTCTGCGCCGACAACGGCGGCGGCGACATCGCGGTCGCGGTGCGCTCCTCGGCCACCGCCGAAGACCTGCCCGACGCGAGCTTCGCCGGCCAGCAGGAGACCTTCCTCAACGTCACCGGCGCCGACGACGTCGTGGTCAAGGTCAAGGAAGTCTTCGCCAGCCTCTACAACGACCGCGCCATCGCCTACCGCGTGCACCACGGCTTCAGGCACGAGGACGTGTTCCTGTCCGCCGGGGTGCAGCTGATGGTGCGCTCGGACTGCGGCGCCTCGGGCGTGCTGTTCACGCTGGACACCGAGTCCGGCTTCCGCGAGGTGGTGTTCATCACCTCCAGCTATGGCCTGGGCGAGAACGTGGTCCAGGGCGCGGTCAACCCGGACGAGTTCTACGTCTACAAGCCGACCCTCCGCCAGGGCCGACCGGCGATCCTGCGCCGCTCTCTCGGTGCCAAGCAGATCCGCATGGTCTATTCCGACCAGCCCGGCGAGCGAGTACGCAACGAAGACACGCCGGCGGAGCTGCGCGCGAAGTTCTCGATCACCGACGAGGACGTGCACGAACTCGCCCGGCAGGCGCTGACCATCGAACAGCACTACCAGCGCCCGATGGACATCGAGTGGGCGAAGGACGGCATCACCGGCAAGCTCTTCATCGTGCAGGCCCGCCCGGAGACGGTGAAGTCGCGGGCCAAGGCCACCCAGATCGAGCGCTTCATGCTCGGCCGGCGCGGCGACGTGGTCTGCGAGGGCCGCGCCATCGGCCAGAAGATCGGCACGGGCGTGGCGCGCGTGGTGCGCTCGCTGGACGACATGCACCACGTGCAGCCGGGCGACGTGCTGGTCGCCGACATGACCGATCCCGACTGGGAGCCGGTGATGAAGCGCGCCTCGGCCATCGTCACCAATCGCGGTGGCCGCACCTGCCATGCCGCCATCATCGCCCGCGAACTTGGCGTTCCGGCCGTGGTCGGCACCGGCAACGCGCTGGATGCGATCGAGGACGGCAAGAACGTGACCGTGAGCTGCGCCGAGGGCGACACCGGCTTCATCTATGCCGGCACCCTGCCCTTCGAGCGCATCACCACCGACCTGACCTCGATGCCCGAGGCCCCGCTCAAGATCATGATGAACGTCGCCAACCCCGAGCGCGCGTTCGACTTCGGCCAGCTGCCCAACGCCGGCATCGGCCTGGCGCGCCTGGAGATGATCATCGCCGCGCACATCGGCGTGCATCCCAATGCGCTGCTGGAGTACGACAGGCAGGATGCAGAGACCAGGAAAAAGATCGACGAGCGCAGCGCCGGCTATGCCGACCCGGTGAGCTTCTACGTCGACCGCCTGGCCGAGGGCATCGCGACCCTGACCGCCTCGGTGGCGCCGAACCCGGTGATCGTGCGCATGTCGGACTTCAAGTCCAACGAGTACGCCAACCTCATCGGCGGCCAGCGCTACGAGCCCGAGGAAGAGAACCCGATGATCGGCTTCCGCGGCGCCAGCCGCTACGTCGACCCGGCGTTCTCCGAGGCCTTCGCGCTCGAGTGCCGTGCGGTGCTGAAGGTGCGCGAGACCATGGGCCTGGACAACCTCTGGGTGATGATCCCGTTCGTCCGCACCCTGGACGAGGGCCGCCGCGTGCTCGAAGTGCTGGCCGCCAACGGCCTGCGCCGCGGCGTGAACGGGCTGAAGGTCATCATGATGTGCGAGGTGCCGTCCAATGCGCTGATGGCCGACGAGTTCCTCGAGATGTTCGACGGCTTCTCGATCGGCTCCAACGACCTGACCCAGCTGACCCTGGGCCTGGACCGCGACTCGGCAGTGGTGGCGCATCTGTTCGACGAGCGCGACCCGGCGGTGAAGAAGCTGCTGTCGATGGCGATCCAGACCGCGAAGGCCAAGGGCAAGTACATCGGCATCTGCGGCCAGGGCCCGAGCGACCACCCCGACCTCGCGGAGTGGCTGATGCAGGAAGGCATCGAGTCGGTGTCGCTGAACCCGGACACCGTCGTCGACACCTGGCTGAAGCTGGCGAAGTCCAAGGCCGCCGCCGGCTGAAGTTGCCGCTGGCGCAGGCAGGAAAAGCCGGGCTTCGTACCCGGCCTTCGCTACGGGTGCGGGGCGAACGCCCCCATCGCCTCGCGGTAATGCCGCAGCTCGGCAATCGAATCGTGCACGTCGCTCAGCGCGGTGTGCGCGGCCTGCTTGCGGATGCCGGCCAGCACGTCGGGCGCCCAGCGCCTCGCCAGTTCCTTGACCGTACTGACGTCGAGGTTGCGGTAGTGGAAGAAGCGCTCCAGCTCCGGCATGCAGCGATGCAGGAAGCGGCGGTCCTGGCAGATGGAGTTGCCGCACATCGGCGATTCATTCGCGCCCAGCCACTGCCCGAGGAACGCCAGGGTCCGCGCCTCCGCCTCGGCCATCGGCACGCCCTCCTCCAGCACGCGCCGCCACAGGCCGGATCCGCCGTGCTGCCTGCGGTTCCATTCGTCCATCGCCTCCAGCCGCTCCAGCGGATGCGCGATGGCCAGCTCGGGGCCTTCGGCCAGCACGTTGAGATCGGCGTCGGTGATGACGGTGGCGATTTCCAGGATCGAATCGCTGCCGGTGTCCAGACCGGTCATCTCCAGGTCGATCCACACCAGGCGGTTGCTGCTTTCGCTCACGTTCTTCCTTCGTCGGATGTCGGGATGCCCGCTGCGAACGGCGGGGCGGGCGCGGCGGCCGCGCATCATAGCGCGGCGCCGGTGAGCCCTCAGCCGGTCGGCCGGCCGCGCTTGCGCCTGAAGTAGGCCTGCAGCCGCGCGCCGGCCTCCTCGCCCAGCACGCCGCCGGTGACGTCCACGCGGTGGTTGTGGCGCGGATCGGCCAGCAGGTCGAACACGCTGCCGGCCGCACCGGTCTTGGGGTCGGAGGCGGCATAGACCACCCGTGCGATGCGGGCATGGATCATCGCCATCGCACACATCGCGCAGGGCTCGAGGGTCACGTACAGCGTGCAGCCGAGGAGCCGGTGGTTGCCCAGCGTCCTTCCGGCCTCGCGCAGGGCGACGATCTCCGCGTGCGCGCTCGGGTCGTGGTCGCCGATGTTGCGGTTCCAGCCTTCGCCCACCACGCGACCTGCGGGATCCACGAGTACGGCGCCGACCGGGATCTCGTCGAACTCGCGTTCGGCGCGATCCGCCAGCATCAGCGCGTGACGCATCCACAACCCGTCGGATCCTGGGACGTCGGAGGTCGGAAGCTGCGGCATGGCCGCCATTCTAGTGGCCCTGCAGCTGGCGCGGGTCACGCGCGCGGTCGACGACCTGGGACAGGACTCAGCGGGCGGAGAGCGCCGAGATGCTCGTACTCCCCGACCCCGACGCCGGCCGCGTTCGCCCGGCCTGACTCTCCGCGGCCACGCGTCGACGCACGGCGCTGGTGGTGCAGCCGAAGGAGTGCTTGAATGCCCGGCAGAATGCGCTTTCGCTTTCGAACCCCAGGGTGCCCGCGATCTCGCACACCGGCGTGGGCGTATCGCGGACCAGTTCCCATGCGCGCTGGCGCCGCAATCGCGAGGCATATTCGTTGGGCGTCTCCCCGAAGACGTGGCGGTATACGCGGAGCAGGTGACAGGGCGAATAGTTCGCGCTGGCGCCCAGCCTTTCCAGCGCGATGTGTTCGTCCAGGTGGCAGCGGATCAGGTGCTGGACACGCAGCAGGCGCAGGAGGGACTGCCTTCGCCGTACCCGGGTGCGTCCACTGCAGCGTGCCAGGCAGCCCTGCAGTTCGGCCTGTTGTTCGACCACCGCCTGGCGCAGGTCTGCGACGATGCCCGCCACGCTGGCCGGGCTCGCGTCTCCCGCGGGCGGCCGCCGCGCCAACCGCACGATCGGTCGCAGGACCGAGCGTTGGCAAGGGGCTTCCCAGGGCAGCAGTTCGAGCACGGGTCGCCGGCCCCCGGGGTCCCACGCCTGCGGCGGCGCAGTGAGGAGCAGCCACCAGCCGTGGCCGTGGCCGGCGCAGCGCAGTGCGCCTTCCAGCCACAGCTGGCAGCGGCCCCGGCCCAGCGCCCAGGTCGCGTCGTGGCTGTCCAGTTCGAGGGTGCCGGACAGCACCACGATCAGCGTGATCCAGCCTGCGGGCAACTGAAGCACATTGCCGCGTCCGCGTCCGCGCACGACGTTCAGGCGGGAGGCATCCAGGTCGCCCGGGGCGATGGTCTGGGCACCGCGCATCTGGTGTTGCAGGACGTCCATGAAGGCGCTCCTCCTGTCGACGCCGGCATCGTCGGAGGCCACATCGTGAGGGGCGCGTGAAGAAGGTTTTTCTCCAGACTTCGGGGTGACGGCGTGCAGTTGGCGCGCTGTCGCGCTTCTGGCGCACGGTCGCGCCTTGGAGTCGCGTCCCCTCACTCGGGAGAAGAACCAAAAAAGCCCGGCCATGGGCCGGGCAGATCCGGGAAGCGACCCAGTTCCAGCGGTCATGTTCGGGCCGGTGGGGGGCTGGCTGCCTGGAGAGAGAGGGTATGCGCGTACCTTGCCTGACGCTCCCCGGGCGGTTGTTTGCCCGCTTAGGCAGGCGGATAGTCCCGGCTTGAGAATTCGCCAACGGATCCGGAGGCATGCATGCACGACCCCAGCCTGGCCGACCTCCATGCTGCCGAACGCCTGCTCGGCTCGGGCGATGTGGCGGCGGCGCTGCGACTGGCGGCGGCGGCCCTGGCCGGGAGTGCGCCGCATCCCGCATGGCACCGGCTGCAGGGACTGGCGCTGGTGGCCAGTGGCCGCGCGGTCGACGCGCGACCGCACCTGCAGCGATACGTGGCGTTGCAGCCGGGAGAACCCGAGGCCTGGATCAATCTCGGCAATGCGTGCATCGAGGCGGGAGACGCGAAGGAAGCCTTGCGCGCGTTCGAGGGTGCCCGCGAGGCGGGAGCCTCCGGAGTTCCGTACCTCCTCGGTCGCGGGCTGGCCCTGCTCGCGGCAGGATGCTTCGGCGAAGCACTCGACTGGCTGCGACGCGCGCGCGCCGAGGAACCCGACGCCGCCGACGTGCGACTCGCACTGGGGCAGTGTTTCGCCGAACTCGAGCGTTTCGACGAGCTCCGCGAATGCATCGCGGGGATCGATCCCGAAACCCTCCCGCACGGGCAGCGCAGGGCCTTCGCCTGGCTTACCGCCTTGAGCGGGCAGGACGAAGCCGCGCTCGCGCTCTACCGGCGACTGGTCCTCGAAGAGCCCGCCGAGCCGGAAACCAGGGTGCGGTTCGCGCTGCTGCTGGAGCGGATGAACCGCGTCCAGGACGCTGCGGACCTGCTCGGCGCCGGCGGCACCAAAGCCGGTTCGATGGAGGTCCTGGCCAGGGCCCGGATCGCGAGGCGCCAGCATCATCCAGCCACCGTCGCGGATGCGCTGGCCGCGGCGGCCGCAGGCGAACCCGACCCGGCCATGGCGGCCCAGCTCTGGTTCGAGCTGGCCAAGTGCCGCGACCAGCTCCACGACCCTCATGCGGCCATGCAGGCCCTGTCGCGCGCCCATGGCCACGCTGCGGCGGCGTTCAGGCAGCGGCATCCCGGACTGGAGGCGGAGCAGGTGCTGGCATGGCTCGGGGAGCGGCTGCATGGCGCCCTGCCGCCCCCGCACCCTCCCCTGGCTTCCGACCCCCCGACCCCGTCTTCCTGGTCGGCTTCCCACGTTCGGGAACGACCTTGCTGGAGCAGATGCTGGACCGCCACCCGGCGCTGCAGGTGCTCGACGAGCGGCCCGCAATGGAGCACGTCATCGCCGGGATGCACACGCTGCCGGGATGGAGCGGCGACGATCTCGACGGCAGCCTGGCCGGCCTGGATGCCGCGCAGTGCCACCAGCTGCGCGCGAACTACCGGGCGGAGGTGTCCCGCCACCTGCGACCGGCCGGCCGGCTGGTGGACAAGTACCCGCTGTACCTGACCCGGGTGGCACACATCCAGCGCCTGTTCCCGGCGAGCGCCTGGGTGCTGCTGCTCCGCCACCCCTGCGACTGCGTGCTGAGCTGCCACTTCCAGGCCTTCGGCCTCAACGGTGGTGCGCTCGCGTTCGCATCGCTGGAATCCACGGCCCGGACCTACGCCGCGGTCATGGACTACTGGGAACAGCAGCGGCTCCTCGCGAAGCCGAACGTCCATGTCGTGCACTACGAGGACCTGGTGGCGGACCCGGAGGCGGTGCTCGGGCGGCTCATGGGGTCCATCGGTCTCGCGCTGGAGGCGGAGCAGCTGGCATTCCCGGCCGCGGTGGCCGCGCGCACGCGGCGCATCAATACCCCCAGCTATGCGCAGGTGGCCGAGACCGTGAACCGGAACGCGGTCGGGCGCTGGCGCCGGTATCGGGCCCACTTCAGCACCCGTGTGCTGGACCAGCTCGCACCCTGCGTGGAGCGCTACGGCTACACCCTGGACTGAGGCGAACCCGCGCCCTCCCTCACGGGCTGCACGAAGCGCAGGTAGGTGGACAGGATGTACTTGTCCTGCCGCGGTGATGGCTGTCCCTCGTGGGCATACAGCCAATACGGCGGGAACATGAGCAGTCGCCCCGCCCTGGGTGCGACGCCAGTCTGCAGGCCCGGAAACCAGGTGCACCCTCCCTCGGACACGTCATTGAGGTACCAGAGGAAGACCAGGTAACGATCGCAGACCTCGTTGATCGAGTCGAAGTGGGCCTGGAACCGCTCCTGCCCTCCCGCGCGATAGCGCTTGAGGATCAGGGGACTGAGCAGCGGGCTGTCCGGCACCGGGATGGGAAGCCCGACGTCGGCGTTGTAGCGCCCCAGTTGGCGGGTCACCAGTTGGCGGAAATAGGCCAGGAACGGGGCGTCCGACAGGCGGCTGACGTCCAGTTCGGTCCAGGCGCTGTCCTCCAGTCCGGCGCGCACGCCACGTCCGTTCGCCTGCTGGAAGCGGGCCAGCGCGTTGAACGAGTCGACCAGCTTCGCGCACATCGCCGGCTCCAGGCCGTCGTCGTAGACGCGGATGTAGTGCTGGAGAGAGGCACCCGGGGCCATCCCCGCCGCGGCCGGGGCCGCGACGGGGCAGCTCCCCGTCCGGGGCTCAGAACCGGGCAGTCCAGCGCATCCAGTAGAACCGGCCGATGCCATCGTAGGTCCGCACGTCGGTGGCGGCGTTGAAGCCGGAGTAGATCAGGGGCGGCTGCCGGTCGGTCAGATTCCGGACGCCGAGCTGGATCGAGCTGTTGGTCTCCGGGATCCGGTAGCCGACCTGGATATCGGTCTGGGTGACGGACGGCACCCGTCGTTTGGCGACATAGCCTTCGGTTTCCACCGAAGCCACGTCGGGGGCTTCGTAGACATGATGGACGTAGCGCGTGGTCAGGCTGGCGCTGAAGTCCCCGTTCGTCCAGCTGATGTCGTTGAGCGCGCGCCAGCGCGCCATGTTGCCGAAGCCCGAGGACGCGTTGTCGACGAAGGTGCCGGCCAGGCCCACGCTTTCCGGGATGCCGGGGAAGGCACCCACGTCGCTGCTGGGATCGCCGGCGAGCAGGCGCACGTCGTACTCGGCCAGGTAGGTCGTATCCAGGTTCCAGCGCAGCTGCCCCCAGTCCGATTCGGGGAACAGGTAGCGCAGCCCCACGTCCACGCCCGATGTCTTCAGGCTGCCGAAGTTGCCGATGAGGTTGGTCATCTGCGCCACGTCGCCTGCTTCGTCGCGGATGAAGGTGTCGCAAAAGCGCCCGAAGTCGAAGCACTGGTTCAACATCACGGTTTCGGGAAGGTTGACGATGAACTCATCCAGCTTCACCCGCCAGTAGTCCACGGTGACGGAGAAGCCATCGAACCATCCCGGGCTGTACACGAAACCGTAGGTGAGCACGTCGCCCTCCTCCGGCTGCAGGTCCGGATTGGCCACCTGGAACGAGGTCACCTGGCTGTTGCTCTGCTGGAACTGGCCGTCGGTCGACACACCGGCGCAGGCACGCGGGTCGGCGGTGGGCTGGCCGGTGTAGCCGTTGCAGGGGTCGATGTAGGTATTGGCACTGGGAATCGTCGGCGCGAACAGGTCGCCGATGGTCGGGGCACGGAACACGTCGGCGAAGGTCGCGCGCACCAGCAGGTCGGCGAACGGCTTCCATTCCAGGCCGATCTTGGAATTGGTGGTGCCGCCGAAGTTGGAATAGTCGGAATACCGGGTACCCAGCGACACGCTGAGGCGCTCGGCGAACGGTGCGTCCGCCAGCAGCGGCAGCAGCACCTCGGCGTAGATCTCGTTGACGTCGAACTCGCCGCTGATGTCGCCGAACGTACAGGCCTCCTGGGTGATCAGGCATACCGTCTCGCCCGGCGGGATGATGGTCAGGAAGTCGCTGCTGGAATCGGCCGTCTCCTTGCGGTGCTCCACGCCCACCGCCAGCGATGCGGTGCCGGCCGCCCACTGGAACAGGTCTCCGGTGACGTTGGCATTGAACACCTTGAGGTCGTTCTCGCTGGTGTTGTGGATGGTGGGGTTGATCAGCTCCAGCGCCGCCAGCTGTGCCTGCCCTTCGGGAGTGCCGGGATCCGGCGCGGGACCCATGAAGTTCACCGGGAGGCAGCCCGGAATGGCGGAGGCCGGATCGCCCGGCGTGCGCACGCAGATCGGGTTTCCGGTGAGGGGATCGATCATCGAGGGACCCAGGGCATCGGTCAGGCCCGGGCTGAACAGGTAGCCGCGCACCGTGGAGGACTGGGGCGTGCGTCCATAGCCGTAGGACGCGTCCCAGCTCCAGCTGCTGTCGCCGAAGTTGCCGCGCAGACCCAAGGTGATCTGGTAGGTCTCGGTCTCGAAGCGGGTGGTACGTGTGGGAATGAAGTCGCGCAGGCGCAGGCGTGCGTCGGTGATGTCCACGCCGAAGGGGTTGTAGAGGCTGTCGCCGCTGATCGGCACGTTGTCCACCGCCGCGCGCCCGTCGAACGGCAGGGGCGCGACGAAGAACGCGGAATCCGTGCGCAGCCAGGACCCGATCATGAAGGCCTCGATGTTGTCGGTGACCTGGTAGTTGCCGCTCATGAACAGCGCGGTCCGTTCCTGCGGTGTCAGGGACGAGGTTGCCGTCGGCCTGGAAGTTGTAGACGTCGTTGAGGTTGTCGAAGCAGCGGAAGTCGGCGCCGCTGGCGCCCGAGGTGCCGGCCCGGCGGGTCAGCACGAGGTTCGCCGCACTCGGGGAGCAGTTGCCGTCGAGTACGACGCCGTTGGCAATGGCGACGTCGCGCGGCACCACGTAGCGGCCGGTGAGGATACGGCTGGTACCACCGATGCCGTGCTCGCCGGCATAGAGCTGGTAGGGCTGGCTGGAATAGACGCGGTCGGCGGCGCTGACCGAATCCTCCTTGTCATAGCTGGCCCCAAGCATCAGCCGGCCCCGGTCGCCGATGGTGCCGAAGACCGCGTCGTAACGCTCGCTGTTGGCATCCCCGCGCGAGGAGACGCCGTAATAGGCGCTGGCCTCCAGGCCCTCGAAATCCTTGCGCAGGATGAAGTTGACCACGCCACCGATGGCATCGGAACCGTAGATGGCGGACGCACCGTCCTTGAGGATCTCCACCCGTTCGATCAGTGCCATCGGGATGGAGTTGATGTCGACCGCGCCATTGGCGTTGGAGACGGTGCCGATCCAGCGCTTGCCGTCGACCAGCACCAGCGAGCGGTTCACGCCCAGGCCACGCAGGTCGACCGTTGCCGCGCCTGCGCCGCCGCCGTTGTTCACCTGGGGGTTGGTCGCCGCGCCCGAGATGGCGGGGGTGCGCTGCAGGAAGTCGCCGATGGTGACCGCGCCGGACGACTCGATGTTCTCCCGGCTGATGACGAAGACCGGGCTGGCGGTCTCCATGTCGGCACGCTTGATGCGAGTGCCGGTGACTTCGATCCGTTCGAGGGTCGTGGGCGCCTGTTCCTGCGGCTCCTGCGCGGCGGCGGTTCCCGCCGCCAAGGCGACGGCAAGGGTGGAAAGCGGCAACAGGACGGTACGGGGAACGCGGCGGGACGAGTGCTTGATCACGGGTAGCTCCGCTTCGAGCGTGAGGGAGCCAAGAAATTACGAAACGTTAACGCGAATCGATATACCGCAGTGTCGGCGAAAGGTGTGCCGGGATTGATGTTGGTTATGGTTTTTCGCGTTCAGGCGGCAGGCCGGCGCCGATGCATCAGCAAGCCCGCGACGCTCACGCCCAGCGCCACCAGGACCACGATGATGGTGGCCAGAGCGTTGATCTCCGGCGTGACGCCCAGCTTCACCTTGGAATACACCACCATCGGCAGCGTGCTCGAGCCCGGCCCCGAGGTGAAGCTCGCGATCACCAGGTCGTCAAGCGACAGCGTGAACGCCAGCAGCCATCCTGCCAGGAGCGCTGGTGCGATCAGCGGCAGGGTGATGACGAAGAACACGCGCCATGGCCTGGCGCCGAGATCCATCGCCGCCTCTTCCAGGCTGTCGTCCATGCCGGCCATGCGCGAACGCACCACCACGGTGACGTAGCAGGCGGTGAGCGTGATGTGGGCGAGCGTGATCGTCACCATGCCGCGGTCGGGCCAGCCGAAGGCCTGCTGCAGGGTCACGAACAGCAGCAGCGAGGACAGGCCCATCATCACGTCGGGCATGACCATGGGCGCCGAGTTCATCAGGCTCAGCAGCCCGCGCCCGGGGAAGCGCCCGAAGCGCGACAGCGCCAGCCCGCAGGCGGTGCCCAGCATCACCGCGGCGGTGGCGGTGATGGCCGCGATCACGAAGCTGCGCTGCACCGCGTCCAGCAGCTGCTGGTTCTCCAGCAGCGCCACGTACCAGCGGGTCGAGAATCCGCCCCACACCGTGGCCACGCGCGAGGCGTTGAAGGAGTACACGATCACCGAAACGATCGGGATGTACAGGAAGGCATAGCCCAGCACCATCGCGGTGTAGAGCATGAAGGGGCTGCGCTTCATGCGTCCGCCTCCCGCTGGTTGCGCTTGTTCTCGTAGTACTCGAACAGCAGCGTCGGCAGCACGATCAGCACCAGCATGGCGATGGTCACCGCGGCCGCCAGCGGCCAGTCCCGGTTGGTGAAGAACTCGATCCACAGCACGCGGCCGATGGTCAGCGCGTCCGGTCCGCCGAGGATGTCCGGGATCACGAACTCGCCCACCGCCGGGATGAACACCAGCAGCGCGCCGGCGATGATGCCCGGCATCGACAGCGGCAGGGTCACGCGCAGGAAGGCGTGCCAGGGCTTCGCGCCCAGGTCCTCGGCGGCTTCGAGCAGGGTGAAGTCCAGCCGCATCAGCGTCGCCGTCAGCGGCAGGATCATGAACGGCAGGTAGTTGTAGACGATGCCGATGTAGACGGCGGTGTCGGTGTGCAGCAGCGCGAAGTCGGGTCCCGCCAGCCCCACTGCCGACAGCGCCTGCGCCAGCAGCCCGTTGGCCTTGAGGATCCCGATCAGGGCATAGGTGCGCAGCAGCGAGCTTGTCCAGAACGGCAGGATCACCAGGACCAGCAGCAGCAGCCGCGCCATCGGCCCCGAACGCGCGATGCCATACGCGATCGGATAGCCCAGCAGCAGGCAGAACACCGTCGACACCGAGGCGAACAGCAGCGACTTCAGGTACGCCGACACGTACAGCGGATCCGACAGCAGCATCGCGTAGTTGGACACGTGCAGGCGCAACGAGGCCGCACCATCGGCGGCGGTCTCGACCAGCGGCGTGTACGGCGGCGCCTGTCCGAACACCGCCTGCGCGAAGCTGATCTTGAGCACGATCAGGAACGGCACCAGGAAGAAGAGGCCCAGCCACAGCATCGGCAGTGCGGTCACCAGGAAGCGGCCGCGGCGGGTGCGGAACTCCTGGCCGACGGCGCGGAACCAGCCGAACAGGTTCCGCACCACGTCGAACCAGAAGTCCCACAGGCCCTGGTCGCGGACCCGGCTCATGCCGTGAGCACCACCGCGCTGGCCGCCTCCCAGGACAGCCACAGGGTGTCGTCCCAGTCGTAGTGCGGCTCGGAGCTGCGCGCCACATGCGTTTCCTGCACGCGCACGATGGCGCCGGCCCCGGTCGCCACCTGGTAGATCGAGACGTCGCCCAGATAGGCGATGTCGCGCACCTTGCCCACCACCACGTTTTCGGTGGCCACGGTGCCGCGCTCGGGCGGCGTCTCGTGCACGTCGATCTTCTCCGGGCGCACGGCGACGCTGACCGAAGTGCCTTCGGGCAGCGGATCGGTGTGCCGCGCGAGCAGCTCTGCGTCGAGCGCGTCGCACTGGATCCGCACCTGCCCGGACTCCTCGTCCGAGTCCACGACCCGACCCTCGAAGATGTTGATTCCGCCGATGAACTCGGCAACGAAACGCGTGGCCGGGTATTCGTACAGCACCGCGGGCGTCGAGACCTGGATGATGCGCCCGGTGTCCATGACCGCGATCCGCGAGGACATCGTCATCGCCTCCTCCTGGTCATGGGTGACCATGATGAAGGTGGTGCCGACGCGCTCCTGGATGTTCACCAGCTCGAACTGGGTGTGCTCTCGCAGGCGCTTGTCGAGCGCGCCCAGCGGTTCGTCGAGCAGCAGCAGCTTGGGCTGCTTCGCGAGCGCTCGTGCGAGCGCCACGCGCTGGCGCTGGCCGCCGGACAGCTGGTGCGGCTTGCGGCCGGCCAGCTGCGGCATCCGCACCAGCTCCAGCATCTGCCGCACGCGGTCGCGGATCTCGGCTGCGGGCAGGCGGTCCTGGCGCAGGCCGAAGGCGATGTTCTGCTCGACGGTCATGTGCGGAAACAGCGCGTAGCTCTGGAACATCATGTTCACCGGCCGCTGGTACGGCGGCAGGTGGGTGACGTCGAGCCCGTCGATCAGGATCCGGCCCTGGTCGGGCGCTTCCAGTCCGGCCAGGATCCGCAGCAGCGTGCTCTTCCCCGAGCCCGATCCGCCCAGCAGCGCGAAGAACTCGCCGCGGTAGATGTCCAGCGTGACATCGTCGCAGGCGTAGACCTTGCCGAAGGTCTTCGTCACCCCTTCGATGCGCACGAAGGGCTGCGCCGAAGGGTCCCGCCAGGGTTCAGCCGTCGCGCTGCGGACCGGAGCCGCCATCGTGCTAGCGGCCGCTCTTGATCGCCGTCCACGCGCGCACGCGCTGGCGCTGCACGTCGTCCGGCAGCGACACCGGATCCACCAGCCGGGCGCGCACCTCTTCGGACGGATACACGCCCGGGTCGGCGGCGATCTCCGCGTCGACAAGAGCGGTCGCGGCGGTGTTGGCGTTGGCGTAGGCGACGTGGTCGGTGATCGCCGCGATCACCTCCGGGGTCATCAGATAGTCCACGAAGGCGTGGGCGTTGCCCGGGTGGCGCGCGTCCTTCGGGATCGCGACCAGGTCGATCCAGCGGAGCGCGCCCTCCTTCGGGATCACGTAGCGGATGTCGGGCGCGGCGCGACCCGTGGCCTCGGCGGCCTCGGCCGCGACGTCGCGGGCCTGGCCGATGTCGCCCGAATAGCCCATGACGAGGCAGGCGTCGCCGTTGGCCAGGGCGTCCTTGTACTCCCGCGTTGTTGAAGGTGCGGATGTACGGACGGATCGCGGCGTAGACCTGCCTCACCGCCTCGATCTCGTCGGCGCTGCCGGCGTTCGGATCGCGGCCCTGCCAGATCAGGGCGGCGCCGAAGGTTTCCTGGTCGTCGTCGAGCACGTGGATTCCGCAGGAGGCGAGCTTCGCCGCGTTGGCCGGGTCGAACAGCAGGCCCCAGGAATCGAGCGGCGCATCGGCGCCCAGCGCGGCGGTGACCTTGTCGACGTTGATGCCCAGACCCGTGGTGCCCCACATGTACGGCACCACATGGGCGTTGCCGGGATCGATGTCGGTCAGGCCTTCCATGATCGCCGGGTCCAGGTGCTGCAGGTTGGGCAGCTTCGACGTGTCCAGCTGCGCGTACAGGCCCGCCTTGATCTGGCGCTGGGCGAACGGCCTCGCCGAGGGGAACACCACGTCGTAGCCGGAGCCGCCGGCGGTCAGCTTGGTCTCGAGCGTCTCGTTCTCGGCGTAGACGTCGTAGTTGACCTTGATCCCGGTGGCCGCCTCGAAGTTGGCGATGGTGTCGGGGGCCACGTAGTCCGACCAGTTGTAGACGTTGAGGATCTTCTCCTCCGCCCCGGCGGGCGTGGCGGCACCATCGGAGCCAGGCTTGCCGCCTCCACAGGCGACAAGGACCAGGGCGCAGGCGAGCGGTGCGAGGCGCAGGGACACGGCGGTTCTCCGGAACGGGGCAGGAGGGGCATGTTCGGAGCGGACCCGGGCAGTGTCAACGTGGATTTACCCCGGCGGTGCATCGGTGTATCGTCCCGCGCCTTGCCCGCCCCGGGCCCGGAGTCCGAATCATGCCCAAGCTTCACCTCTGCACCGCCGTCGCGGCCATCCTGGCCATCACCACCCTGCCCGCGCACGCCCGGGACGGCGACGACGACGCGGCCTGGTCCGTCGGAGGCGAGGTCGTCGCCGCCAGCGACTACGTCTGGCGCGGCGTCTCGCAGACCATGGAAGATCCGGCGCTGCAGCTGGAGGCGTACGTGGAGCACTCCAGCGGATTCTATGTGGGCGGTTTCGCCTCCAACGTCGACTTCGGCGATCCGGACGATGGTATCGACTACGAGCTCGAGACCTACGTCGGCTGGGCCGGCGCGCTGGGCGAACGGACGGAGCTGGACATCTTCGTGTCGCGGATCGCGTACCCCGGCCACAACGGCGCCGACTACGACATCGACTACACCGAGGTCCAGGCGAAGCTGAGCTTCGTGGAGACCTGGCATGTCGGCGCGGCGTATTCGCCCGACATCTTCAACCTCGGCGGCCGCGGCCTGTACTACTACGCCGGAGCGGACCTCCCGCTGGGCGAGAGCGGCTTCACCCTCGGGCTGCAGGCCGGCCACTACGACCTCGACGCCGCCATCGGCGACAGCTACAGCGACTGGCAGGTGTCGCTGGACCGCGATTTCGGGCCGATCAACGGCAAGCTGCAGTACACCGACACCTTGGGCTACAGCGAGCTGGTGGCGGAATCGGTGGGCGATGCGCGGCTGGCCGACGGACGACTCGCGCTGCTGCTGACCTGGGCGTTCTGAGCGCGCTCGCCTCCGCTCCGGCTCCAACGGATGAAGCCCGCGGCGACGCGGGCTTCTTCGTCCCGGCAGGTCGCCGGGGACGGCGGGCAAGTGCCCGCCCTACTCCCACTCGATCGTCGCCGGCGGCTTCCCGCTCACGTCATAGACCACGCGGGAAACTCCCCGTACCTCGTTGATGATCCGGTTGGAAACACGCCCCAGGAAGTCGTACGGCAGGTGCGCCCAGTGGGCGGTCATGAAGTCGATGGTCTCCACCGCGCGCAGCGCGATCACCCATTCGTAGGCCCGCGCGTCGCCGACCACGCCCACCGACTTCACCGGCAGGAACACCGCGAAGGCCTGGCTGACCTGGTCATAGAGGCCGGCCTTGCGCAACTCTTCGATGAAGACCGCGTCCGCGCGCGCCAGGATGTCGGCGTACTCCGCCTTCACCTCGCCGAGGATGCGCACGCCCAGGCCCGGGCCCGGGAAGGGATGGCGGTAGACCATCTCGTGCGGCAGGCCCAGGGCCACGCCGATGCGGCGCACCTCGTCCTTGAACAGCTCGCGCAGCGGCTCCACCAGGCCCAGGTTCATGTGCTCGGGCAGGCCGCCGACGTTGTGGTGGCTCTTGATGACGTGGGCCTTGCCGGTGCGGCTGCCCGCCGACTCGATCACGTCCGGATAGATCGTGCCCTGCGCGAGCCACTTGGCATTGGCGAGCTTGCCGGCCTCCTCGTCGAAGATCTCGACGAAGAGATTGCCGATGATCTTGCGCTTGGCCTCGGGATCGGTGACGCCGGCCAAGGCCTTGAAGTAGCGCTCGCGGGCGTCGACCCGGATCACCCGGATGCCCAGGCCGTGGGCATCGGAGGCATCGGCGAACGTCGCCATCACCTGGTCGCCCTCCTGCCAGCGCAGCAGTCCGGTATCGACGAAGACGCAGGTCAGCTGGTCGCCGATCGCCCGGTGCAGCAGCGCCGCGACCACGGAGGAATCGACGCCTCCCGACAGGCCGAGGATCACCTCGTCCGAACCCACCTGCGCGCGCACGCGCTCGACCTGGTCCTCGATGATCTGCTCGGCCGTCCACAGCGTCTCGCAGCCGCAGATGTCGACCACGAAGCGCCGCAGCAGCGCCTGGCCCGACTTCGTATGCGTGACCTCGGGGTGGAACTGCACGCCGTACCAGCGCTTCTCCTCGTTGGCGAAGGCGGCGACCGGCACGCGGTCGGTCTTCGCGGTCACGGTGAAGCCCGGGGGCGCCCTGGAGACGTGGTCGCCGTGGCTCATCCACACGTCCAGGCGCGGCGGCAGGCCCGGATGGTCCTTGAGGTCGCCGAACAGACGGTCGGCCGCGACCAGGGTGACTTCGGCGTGGCCGTACTCGCGGGCGTCCGCGGCCTCGGTCGCGCCGCCGAGCTGCTTGGCCATGGTCTGCATGCCGTAGCAGATGCCGAGCAGCGGCAGGCCGCTGTCGAAGACCTCCTGCGGTACGCGCGGCGCGCCTTCGAGCGTGGTCGACTCCGGCCCGCCGGACAGGATGATGCCGCGTGCGCCGTAGGCCGCGATCTGCGAAGGATCGTGGTCCCAGGCCCAGATCTCGCAGTAGACGCCCAGCTCGCGCACGCGGCGCGCGATCAGCTGCGTGTACTGCGCGCCGAAGTCGATGATCAGGATCTTGTCGCGGTGCGGGTCGGTCATGGGGTAGTGCCGGGCGAAGTCGGCTCGGGGAGCACGGGGCGGAAGGTGCACTGCTCGAGCTCCGCGTTCCATTCGCCGCCGTTGCCGGTGCAGGAATCGCGCAGCTGCCAGCCGCGGTAGAAGGTGTAGCCGTAGAGCACGACCGCGACCAGCAGCGCCACGGTGATGCCGCGCAGCAGGATGCGACGCGCGGGCGAAGTCGGGCGGGACGGGCGGCGCGGCGCCATCACCCGGCCCTGTAGTTCGGCGGTTCCTTGGTGATCTGCACGTCGTGCACGTGGCTCTCGCGCTGGCCCGCGCCGGTGATCTTCACCAGCTGCGGCCTGCTGCGCATCTCCTCGATCGTGCCGCAGCCGACATAGCCCATGGTCGCGCGCAGGCCGCCGATCAGCTGGTGGATCACGCCGGCCAGGGGGCCGCGGTACGGCACCCGTCCTTCGATGCCCTCGGGCACGAGCTTGTCGGCCGACGCCGCTTCCTGGAAGTAGCGGTCGCTGGAACCCTTCTCCATCGCCCCCAGGCTGCCCATGCCACGGTAGCTCTTGTAGCTGCGGCCCTGGTAGAGCTCGGTCTCGCCGGGCGTCTCCTCGGTGCCGGCGAACAGGCCGCCGATCATCACCGTGGACGCGCCGGCGGCCAGCGCCTTGCCGATGTCGCCGGAGTAGCGGATGCCGCCGTCGGCGATCAGCGGGATGCGGTCCTGCAACGCGGAGGCCACCATGTCGATGGCGGTGATCTGCGGCACGCCCACGCCCGCGACCACGCGCGTGGTGCAGATCGAACCCGGGCCCACGCCGACCTTGACCGCGTCGGCGCCGACGTCCATCAGCGCCAGCGCGGCATCGCCGGTGACGATGTTGCCGCCGACGACCTGCAGCTTCGGGTAGTGCTTCTTGGCCCATGCAACGCGGTCGATCACGCCCTGCGAATGGCCGTGCGCGGTGTCGACGATGACCACGTCCACGCCCGCGGCCACCAGGCGCTCGATGCGGTCCTCGGTGCCGGCGCCAACGCCCACCGCGGCGCCGACCAGCAGGCTTTCCGAGGCGTCCTTGGCCGCGTTCGGGTTGTCCTGCGCCTTCTGGATGTCCTTGACCGTGATCAGGCCGCGCAGCTGGAACTCGTCGTTGACCACCAGCACCTTCTCGATGCGGTGCTTGTGCAGCAGCGCCATCACCTCTTCGTCGCTGGCGCCCTCCTTCACCGTGACCAGCCTGTCCTTGCGGGTCATGATGTTGCGCACGGGATCGTCGAGCTTCTTCTCGAAGCGCATGTCGCGCCCGGTGACGATGCCGACCAGCTGGTCGCCGTCCACCACCGGCACGCCGGAGATGTTGCGCGCCCGGGTCAGCTTCAGCACCTCCCCGATGGAGGTCTGCGGCCCGACGGTGAAGGGCTCGCGGATCACGCCGGCCTCGAAGTTCTTGACCTGCAGCACGTGCTGGGCCTGGCGTTCGGCGTCCATGTTCTTGTGCACGATGCCGATGCCGCCGAGCTGGGCCATGGCGATCGCCAGGCGGGCCTCGGTGACGGTGTCCATGGCGGCGGACACGATCGGCATGTTCAGGCGCAGGTCGCGCGTGAGCCGGGTGGCGAGGGAGACGTCCTTGGGAAGGACCGTGGAGTGCGCCGGGACGAGGGAAACGTCGTCGAAGGTGAGCGCGTCAGCCTGGATGCGCAGCATGGCCGTGCCGGTTGGGGTGAAGCACGCAATTGTAGCGCGGCGGCGGTGCCCGCGGCGCGGCTGCCGTCAGGACGCGCCTTTCCGTGGGGCCGCACCGTCCCCGGCTTCGAGCGCCTCCGCGGCCTCCAGGGTGTTCTGCATGAGCGTGGCCACGGTCATCGGCCCCACGCCGCCGGGAACCGGGGTGATCCAGCTCGCCCGCTGCGCCGCCGCGGCGAAACCGACGTCGCCGACCAGGCGACCGTCGTCGAGACGGTTGATGCCGACATCGATCACCACCGCACCCGGCTTCACCCACTCGCCGGGAACCAGGCCGGGCTTGCCCACGGCCACGACCAGGATGTCGGCTTCACCGACGTGCCGGCGCAGGACCTCGGGCGGGGTGAATTTGTGGCAGCAGGTCACCGTGCAGCCGGCGATCATCAGCTCCAGCGCCATCGGCCGGCCGACGTGGTTGCTGACGCCGACGATCGTCGCGCTCTGCCCGCGCACGGGCCGGTCGGTCCAGGCCAGAAGGGTGGTGATGCCGCGCGGCGTGCAGGGCCGCAGGCCGAACTGGCGCAGCGCCAGATGGCCGACGTTCTCGGGGTGGAAGCCGTCGACGTCCTTGCGCGGGTCGATGCGTTGGATCAGGCGGGTGGCGTCGGGGATGCCCGGCAGCGGCAGCTGCACCAGGATGCCGTGCACTTCCGGGTCGGCGTTGAGGCGGTCGATCAGGTCCAGCAGCTCGGCCTCGGTGGTGCCTTCGGGCAGGTCGTAGTCGAAGGCGCGGATTCCGACGATGCCGGCCGCCCGGCGCTTGTTGCGCACGTACGAGCGGGAGGCAGGGTTGTCGCCGACAAGGACCACGGCCAGCCCCGGGGCCGCGCGCCCTGCCGCCACGCGCGCCTCGACGCGCAGCCGGAGCGAGTCCAGGAGCTCGTCGGCGATGCGCTTGCCGTCGAGGATGCGGGCCTGCGGTGGGGTCTCGGACATGGTGGTGCCCTGCGCGGAAAGCATGCATTGTCGCCGATCGCCCGCGCTCGGCGCGACCGGCGGGCCGACGCCACTCAGCCGGCGCAGAACGCCGCGTAGTCGATATAGCCGGGGAACTCCACACCCGGCGCGCACAGCGCGCACGCCGGGTCCGGGGTCAATCGGGTCTCGCGGAAGCGCATGCCGAGGGCGTCGAAGTGCAGCAGGCGACCGCGCAGCGGTTCGCCGACGTCGAGCAGCAGCTTCAGCGCCTCGGTGGCCTGGAGCATGCCGACCACGCCGGGCAGAACGCCGAGTACGCCGGCCTCGCTGCAGTTGGGCGCGGCCCCCGGTGGCGGCGGCTCGGGGAACAGGCAGCGGTAGCAGGGCGCGACACCGCGGTGGCGGCCGGCGTCGAACACGCTGACCTGGCCGTCGAACTGCTGCACCGCGCCGTAGACCAGGGGAATGCCCAGGCGCACACAGGCATCGTTGAGCAGATAGCGCACGGGAAAGTTGTCGGCGCCGTCGATCACCACGTCCACGCCCTCCAGCAAGCGCTCGACGTTGGCCGAGGTCAGGCGCTCGGCCACGGCGTCGATCCTCATCCGGGGGTTGAGCGCCGACAGCCGGGCCCGGGCCGAATCGACCTTGCGCACGCCGACGTCGGCGTCGGTATGCAGGATCTGCCGCTGCAGGTTGCTGCGCTCGACCACGTCGTCGTCGACGATGCGGAGCTCGCCCACGCCCGCGGCGGCGAGATAGAACGCCGCGGGAGAACCCAGGCCGCCGGCGCCAAGCATCAGCACGCGCGCCATGGCCAGGCGCTTCTGCCCGCGCATACCCACCTCGGGCAGCAGCAGATGGCGCGACCAGCGCTGATGGAAGTCCTCGTCGCGCGGCTGTGCCGGAGGCTCCGGCCGCACCATCGGCAGACCCTCGGCGATCCAGCGCAGGGTGCCGCCGCACACCGACGCCACGTTGCGATAGCCCCGACGGCGCAGGGCTTCAGCGGCGAGCATCGAGCGCGCGCCGCTCTGGCAGATGAGCACCAGTCGGGTGTCGCGGTCGTGGAAGTGGTGTTCGGCCTCCTGCTCGAGTTCGCCGCGCGCGATCCCGCGGGCGCCCTCGGCCATGCCGGTGTCGCGCTCGTGCTCTTCGCGCACATCGACCAGCACCGCGCCGGTGACCTCGCGGCGACGCTGCGCTTCGCGCGGTGTGATCTCGAAGTCATGCATGCCGCGATTATCCTCCACGGCCGCACGCCCACCTGACTGCGGAGACAACCGGAGCGCCCCACGCTGCGCCGAGCCGGTGCCGGAAGCAGCGGTCGCGGTCGCGGGACGCAGCGTTCATGGCGGCGGAAAACCGGCGGCGACCAGGTCCGCGGGGGTGTTGAGATTGCCGAAGCGCAGCCCTGGAAATGGCACGCCCGTCATGCGCAACCGCGCCTGCAACCCTCGCATCGACCGGTCGCCAGAGGCCAGCGCCGCCGGCAGGACGGCGCGCAGCGCATCGACCCTCCACAGCGCCACCAGCGGTTGCCGTCCGTCGTCGTCCTCCGCCCAGGCGCCGTCGCCGTCGCCGCCGGCGGCGCGCAGGCTGCGCAGCAGGCAATCGTTCACGGAGACCAGGTCGACCGGGAGCGTGAGCAGCCAGGGCGTGGCGCAGACTGCCGCGAGGGCGTCGAGGCCGCCCAGCGGACCGAGGTCGGGAGTCCGGTCGGGCACCGCCGCCAGCCCGTGCGCCGCGTAGCGCGCCAGGTCGCGGTTCGCCGAGACCAGCACCACGTCCATTTCGCCGCGCAGCCGCTGCGCCAGGCGCAACACCTGCGCTTGGCCGCCGCGTTCCAGCCACGCCTTGTCCGCGCCGCCCAGGCGGGTCGCGCGGCCCCCGGCCAGCAGTCCGAGCGTGGTGCCGCCGGGGGTCACTTGCCGCGCCTGACGTGCCTGATCAGGCGCTTCTTCTTCGCCACCTGGCGCTCGGTGAGCACGTTCCTGCGGTCCTTGTAGGGGTTCTCGCCTTCCCTGAACACGAACCGCACCGGCGTGCCCACCAGCTTGAAGCGCTTGCGGAAGAAGTTCTCGAGATAGCGTCTGTAGCTGTCCGGCAGGGTGCGCAGACGGGTGCCATGGACGATGAAGGTCGGTGGGCTCTCGCCGCCCGGGTGGGCGAAGCGCAGCTTGGCGGCATGGCCCCGCACCACCGGCGGCGGGTTCGCCTCCACCGCGATCTCCACCGCGCGGGTGACGTCGGCGGTGCTGAAGGCCTTGGTCGCGGAGGCGTGCGCGCGGTGGATCCCGCGGAACAGCTCGCGCAGCCCCGAGCCGTGGAGCGCGCTGATCCTTACCGCTTCGGCCCAGGGCACGAAGGCCAGCTTGCGCGACAGCAGCGCCTCGACCTGTTCGCGCTGGTAGCTGTCCAGCCCGTCCCACTTGTTGACCGCGATGACGAGCGCGCGGCCGGCGTCGAGCACCGCTCCGAGCACGCTGGCGTCCTGGTCGGTCACGCCCTCGCGGGCGTCGATCAGCACGACGGCCACCTGGCACTGCTCGATCGACTCGAGCGTCTTGATGATGGAGAACGTCTCGACCGCCTCGTCCACGCGCGACTTGCGGCGGATGCCCGCGGTGTCGACCAGCCGGTACAGGCGGCCATCGCGCTCGAGATCGGCGGAAATCGAATCGCGGGTGGTCCCGGCGACCTCGGAGGCGATCATCCGCTCTTCGCCCAGGATGCGGTTCACCAGCGTCGACTTGCCCACGTTCGGGCGGCCGACGAAGGCGACGCGAATGCGGTCCGGATCGTCGTCGGGGACCTCGGTGGCGCCCTGCTCGGGCAGCCTCGCGCGAACAGCAGAGACCAGGTCGTCGATACCCTGGCGGTGCGCGGACGACACCGCCAGCATGTCCTTGAAGCCGTAGCGCGCGAATTCCGCCAGGGCCGCCCGACTGTCGATGCCGTCGGTCTTGTTGACCACCAGGAACACCGGCTTCGCCGCCCTGCGCAGCCAGGCCAGGATCTCGTCGTCCACCGCCGAAGGGCCTTCGCGGCCGTCGACCACGAACAGCACCAGGTCGGCCTCTTCGGCGCCGGCCCGGGCCTGACGCGCGGTGGCGCCGGCCAGGTCGCCGGCGACCAGGTGCACGCCGCCATCGGCGATGCCGCCGGTGTCGACCAGCGCGAACGGGCGCCCGTCGTCGATGCGGCAGACGCCGTAGTGGCGGTCGCGGGTCACGCCGGGCTGGTCATGCACCAGCGCGTCGCGTGTCCGCGTCAGCGCGTTGAACAGCGTCGACTTGCCCACGTTCGGGCGGCCGACAAGAGCCACGAGGGGAAGCATTCGGTGTCGTGCCTTGTCCAATGGGGGGAAGCGGGAAACGCGCGGCCCCGGGCAGCGAGACTACCCGGGGCCGCGACGGTCCGCCAATGCGCGGGCTCAGTCGATGCGCCAGGCGCTGAGATCGCCCTCGACGTCCTGGACCACGAGGATGCCGTCGGCCACCGCCATATGGCCGGCGATGGCGTCGCGGCTCGCGCGGGTGCGCGCCGTGAACTCGCCGTCGGAGAGCCGCATCCAGTGGAGGTAGCCTTCCACGTCGCCGACGACCGCATGGCTGCCATGCACAGCGGCCGGGCTCAGGTTGCGCCGCGCCAGCGCCGGCTGCTGCCAGTAGGAAGTGCCGACGTACTTGTCGATGCTCCAGACGGTGCCCGCGACGTCGCTGACGACCACACGGTCGTCGGCCACGCCGACACTGCCGGGGCCGCCGTTCTCGGCGCCCCACAGCGGGCGACCGCTCGGACCCTCGAACGCCATCGTGCGGTTCCTGTAGCTGCTGACGATGACCACCCCGCCGTCCACCACCGGCGCGCCGTCGATGTCGGCCATGCGCTCCAGTTCGGTGCGGCCCTCGGGCATCGCGACCGGCTGCTCCCAGATCACGCGGCCGTCGGCCAGCGCCAGCGCGACCAGATGCCCTTCGTCGGTGCCGACGAAGGCATAGCCGGGGGCAAGCGAGACCGGCGCGTTGCCGCGCACGGTCAGTGCCGGCAGCTCCTGTCCCCAGAACCAGCGCTGGGCACCGCTGGCGGCGTCGAAGGCGGTGACGCGACCGTCGTTGGAACGCACCACCACCAGGCCCTGGCCCACGGCAGGGCGCGCGATGACTTCGCTGGGGACCGTCGCGGTCCAGCGCACGGCGCCGCTGGCCGCATCGAGCGCGACCACCTCTCCGTCGAGCGAGCCGGCCACCACCAGGCCCTCTCCCGCGCCGGGACCGCCGGACAGCCTCAGGTCCGAGTCGTGGTGCCACAGGCTGCGGCCGCTCTGCAGGTCCAGCGCGCGGACACCGCCCTTCACGGACGCGGCGTAGACCACGCCGTCGGCGATGAACGGACCCTGGCGGACGCCGGTGCGGCCCTCGCCCTTGCCGGCGCTCGCCTTCCACAGGCGGACGGGCGTCGCCGTCGCCTGGAAATCGACCAGCTCGGCGGGCCGGGTCGCCGCTTTCTCTTCGCTGCTGAACCAGCCGCGGATGGTGCCGCAGCCCGAAACCAGGGCGACCAGGGCGACGATGACGACGATCCCTGCCCGCGCGGCGGGCCCGGCTGGAAGGGAGGCGCAACTGCGGGCTCATCGGGCGGAATCCTCGTCATGGGCCGGCGCGCCGCCGGCATCGATCAGCTTGATCTCCAGCAGGGTGCGCTGGACGGTCGCCGCCGGATCGAGGGCGGCGAGCGCGGCGGCATAGGCGGTGCGCGCCTGCTCGTGCCGGCCGGCCGCCTGCTCGGCGTCGCCGCGGACCTCGAGGCTGCCGGCATCGTCCGCATCGCCGATCGCGGCCAGCGCCTCTTCCGGCCTCCCGGCGTCGATCAGCAGCACCGCCAGCCTGCGCGCCCGGACCGGCGCCAGCACGGGGTCGATGTCCTGGAGCGCGGACAGGGTCGCGATCGCGGCCTCGCCGTCGCCCGCCCTGACCTGCGCGGCCGCCAGGTCGAACGCGATCAGGGTGCCGTAGATGCCGTCGTCCAGCCCGGTTCCAGCGACCAGGTCGCGTGCCCGGTCGACGTCGCCGGCGGCGATGCTGTCGTTGAACGCAGCATAGGCTTCGCCCTTCGCGACACGTTCGTCCTGCAGGTGGTCCTGCCACTTGCCGTAGCCGTAGACCAGAGCCAGCGCCACCGCGATGCCGGCGAGGACCCCGAAGGCGTTCTGGCGGATCCATTCACGGACACGTTCGCCCTGTTCGTGCTCGTCGAGCAACTCGTCTACTGCCATGTTCTTCCGATCATGCTGGGCGCCGCGCCGCCGGTGGACGGGCGGACACCGGAAAGGGAACGGCCCGCGAACGGGCCGCCGGTCTCATGCGCTGGGCCCCTCGGGGCCGCCGCGGTCGCCTGCGCCGGGCTCAGTGGCCGGCGGGTGCAAGCGAACCGTCAGAGGATACCGTAAAGCGGGCGACGTTCGCCCGCAGGTATGGGGAGATGTCCTGTTCCACGCCGTCGCGGCGGACTTCCACCGCCCCGGCGTTGCCCAGGACCACGCCGCCCACCTCGCCCGGCGCAAAGGCGCGCACGGCGCCCGACCGCAGCAGGGTCTGCTCCAGGATCCCGCCCTCCGGGGTGGTGATCTCGATCCAGCTGTCGCCGGAGGTGCGCAGCTCGAAGGCGGGGGCCTGTTGCGGAGCCGCGGCGGCCGGCGCCTGCCGCTGCGCCACCGGCGCCATCGATGCGACCAGCGGCGTGGGGCCGCGCGGAGCCTGCCTGACCGCGTCGTCGGCGATGTCCGCGGGAACGTCCAGCGAGCCGGACACCATGTCCTGCGGTGCCAGGTGCGGCCGCGTCGCCAGCCAGACCGGCAGGGCGATGGCGGCGGTGATCACCACGTAAACCAGCCGACGCGCCGACTGCTCGGCGATCAGGCGCATGCGCGGCACATAGGTCCGCGGAGTGAGTTCGACCGGGCGGACCGGTGCGACGCCGGAGGCCATGTGCACGGTTTCCGTGGCCAGGCCCAGCAGGCGCGCATAGCTGCGTAGCTGGCCGCGGATGAAGACCGGTGCGCCGAGGCGATCCCAGTCCTCGGCTTCGAGTGATTCGACCACCCGCACCGGCATCTTCAGGCGGCTGGCGACATCGTGCAGTGAAAGGCCCGCGGCCTCGCGGGCTGCACGGAGGCGCTGTCCGCAACCTCGGTTGGCGTCGGTCATGTTTTGGTCTGGCGGCATCATCGTGAACTGCTGTCCCCGGGCAGCGCTGCCTGCGACTGCGGAAATTCCGTCCGCAGTCGCCGAACATAACGAGCGGCGGCAGCCTTGTCGCCGAGCATTTCTTCGATCTGTGACGCAATTAGTAATGCGGCCGGCGTCGCCGGTCCCGCATCGAGCCGGCGCTGCGAGAACGCCCGCGCCTCGAAGTACTCCCCCTGCGCATAAAGATGCCGCGCCAGGGCTTCAAGCGCAACCACGTTGACGGGGTCCAGGCGCAGGGCGGCGCGCAGGTCGCGCTCGGCACGTTGCGGCTGTCCGCCTTCGGTGGCGCAGGCGCCGGCATTGGCGAGCGCCGAGGCCGGGGTGGCATAGCCGAGATCGGCCAGCGCCCGGTCGAACCAGTCCAGCGACTCCGCCGCGCGCCCGTTGAGGCACAGCCAGCTTCCATAATTGTTGAGCGCTGGACCCGAAGCCGGCGCCAGCGCGGCGGCGCGGGCGTAGTGGCCGCCGGCATCCGCAGCGCGGTCCTGGCGTTCCAGCGCGAGCGCCATGAGCGTGTGCGCAAGAGGGTCGCGGTCGTCGATCTTCAGCGCCTGGCGCGCCTCCTCGGCCGCTGCGGCCGCGCGGCCTTCGCGCAGCGCCTGCTCGCCACGCAGCAGATGGTCGCGGACGCTGTCCGCAGCGCGCCCCTTGCGACCGTCGTCGCTGAAATCGTAGACACGGGCCACCTGCCGTGAATCGCCTCGCGCCGCGCTGGGTTTGACGAAGGTCAGGCGCGAGCAGCCCGCCAGGAGCACGACCGCGGCCATCGCCAGCCACGGCACCACGCGCTCAGGCCGTGGCATGGCCGCCCTCCCCGCCCTCGAGGCGGCGCCGGAACTCGGCCTGGCGACGGGTGCGGTCGGCCACCTGGCCCTTGAGCTGGCCGCAGGCGGCGTCGATGTCGTCGCCGCGGGTGCGGCGCACGGGCGCGATCATGCCGGCGTTGTTGAGCTGCTTCTGGAAGGCGCGGATCGCCACGTCGTCCGGTCGTTCGTAGCGGGTGCCCGGGAAGGGATTGAACGGGATCAGGTTGATCTTGGCGGCGTCCTTCATCTGCACCGCGCGGTCGAAGGCCTGCAGCAGCGCCACCAGCTCGCGCGCGTGCTCGGGCTGGTCGTTGACGCCCTTCATCAGGGTGTACTCGAAGGTCACCGACTCGCCCTTCTTGCGCAGCGCGTAGCGCACGCAGGCATCCATCAGCTCGGCGATCGGATACTTCTTGTTGAGCGGCACCAGCTTCGTGCGCAGCTCGTCGTTGGGCGCGTGCAGCGAGACCGCCAGCGAGACGTCGCTCTCCTCGCCCAGGCGGTCGATCATCGGCACCATGCCGGCGGTCGACAGCGTCACGCGCTTGTTGGCCAGGCCGTAGCCGAGGTCGTCGCGCATCACGCTCATCGCACGCACGACGTTGTCGAAGTTGGCCAGCGGCTCGCCCATGCCCATCATCACCACGTTGGTGAGGCGGCGCTGCTTGTGGGGGATGTTGCCGAGGTGCTTCGCGGCCACCCAGACCTGGCCGATGATCTCGGCGGTCGAGAGGTTGCGGTTGAAGCCCTGGGTCGCGGTGGAGCAGAAGGTGCAGTTGAGCGCGCAGCCCACCTGCGAGGACACGCACAGCGTGCCACGGCCCTTGTCGGGAATGTAGACGGTCTCGATGGCGTTCCTGCCATCCATGCCAAGCAGCCACTTGTGGGTGCCGTCTGCCGATTCCTTGTCGAAATGCACCTGCGGCACCACGACCTCGGCCCGTTCCTCCAGCCGGGCGCGCAGCGCCTTGCCCAGGTCGGTCATCTCATCGAACCCGGTGACGTGGCGGTGATGGATCCACTTCATCACCTGATGCGCGCGGAAGCGCTTTTCGCCCAGTTCCTCGGCAAAAAACGTTTCCAGCCCCGCACGGTCGAGGTCCAGGAGATTCTGCTTGGCGGTCGCTTCGGTCACGGGACTTCGGGAAGGGCGGGAGCTCCACGGATGAACACAGATGGGAGCGGATTCGCGCGGATAAAGCGGGTAGCAAGGGAAAAAGCCTTTTCCCCTGTACTGCTCCTTGCCCTATCCGCGTTCATCCGCACTTGTCCGGGTAAATCCGTGGCAAAAAAGAATCAACGCGCGTAGACGTCCGTCGACGGGAAGAAGTACGCGATCTCGACGGCGGCGGTCTCGGCGGCGTCGGAGCCGTGCACGGCGTTGGCGTCGATCGAGTCGGCGAAGTCCGCGCGGATGGTGCCGGCGGCGGCTTCCTTCGGGTTGGTGGCGCCCATCAGCTCGCGGTTCTTCAGCACCGCGCCCTCGCCTTCCAGGACCTGGATCATCACCGGGCCGCTGATCATGAACTCCACCAGGGCGTTGAAGAAGGGGCGCTCGCGGTGCACGGCGTAGAAGCCTTCGGCCTCGGCGCGCGAGAGCTGCTTCATCTTCGCGGCGGCGACCTTGAGGCCGGCCTTCTCGAAACGGGAATAGATCTCGCCGATGACGTTCTTGGCGACGGCATCGGGCTTGATGATGGACAGGGTGCGCTCCAGCGCCATGGGAAGGTCTCCGGTTGGAAGCGGGCCGGCCAATCCAGGGCAGGTCCCGAAGGTAACAGAAAAACCCACGCCGGGGCGCGGGTTTAGCCAACAAGGCTGGAGTGATTCTAACGGAACGCATGCGCCGCCTGCACGCACTTTTTCCATGATCCCGGGTTGACCTGCGCGCCGGGCGGCCCCTAGTATCCAAACAAGCGTTTGATTCAGGCAGGCCTCATCTTTCCATGGCAAGCACCCAGTTCTCGACCAAGGACCGCATCCTCGGCGCGGCGGAGGAGCTGTTCGCGCTGCACGGCTTCGGCGGTACGTCTCTGCGCCAGGTCACGAGCCGCGCGGACGTCAACATCGCCGCCGTCAACTACCACTTCGGCAGCAAGGAAAACCTGATCAACGAGGTCTTCCGGCGGCGCATGGACGACATGAGCCGGCAGCGGCTGGCGCTGCTGGAACGGGCCCGCCGCGAGCACCCCGGCGAACTGGGGCCCGTGCTGGCCGCCTTCGTCGAGCCGGCACTGGCCCTGGCCGGCGACCGCCACGGCGGCGGGGCCTTCATCCGGGTGATCGCCCGTGCCTACGCCGAAAACAACGACAGCCTGCGCAGGTTCCTGTCAGAGCAGTACGGTCATGTGCTGCGCGAATTCGCGCGCGCGATCGCCGGATGCGTGCCGCACCTGGACAAGGAACAGCTGTACTGGCGTCTCGACTTCCTGTCGGGGGCGCTGACCTATGCGATGTCGGACTTCGGGCTCATCAAGCGCCCCGCGGGCGTGGCCGAAGTCGCCCACCGCAAGCGTGCCGCCGACGAACTGATCCGGTTCGCTGCCGCCGGCATCAAGAGTGATAAAACCTGAAAAATCATGGAGTTGAAAGACATGGCTGAGAAACTGCTTGTGCGCCGAGCCGCAGTCCTCGGCGCCGGCGTGATGGGCGCCCAGATCGCCGCCCACCTCACCAATGCCGGGGTCGACACCGTGCTGTTCGACCTTCCGGCGAAGGAAGGAGACCCCAACGGCATCGTCACCCGCGCGATCGCCAACCTCTCCAGGCTGAGCCCCGCCCCTCTGGCCTCGAAGGCGCTGGCGGCAGCCATCACCCCGGCGAACTACGAGCTGGGCCTGAAGCGGCTCAAGGACTGCGACCTGGTGATCGAGGCCATCGCCGAGCGCATGGATTGGAAACAGGACCTGTATGCGAAGATCGCGCCCTTCGTGGCCGACCACGCCGTGCTCGCGAGCAACACGTCCGGACTCGGGATCAACACGCTGGCCGAGGCGTTGCCGGAGAAACTGCGTCCCCGCTTCTGCGGCGTGCACTTCTTCAACCCGCCGCGCTACATGCACCTGGCCGAACTGATCCCGGCCCGGACCACCGACAAGGCGGTACTCCAGGGGCTGGAGACCTTCCTCACCACCACCCTGGGCAAGGGCGTGGTCTACGCCCGCGACACGCCCAACTTCATCGGCAACCGCATCGGCGTGTTCTCGATCCTGTCGACCATCCACCACACCGCCGAGTCCGGCCTGGGCTTCGATGAGGTCGACGCCCTGACCGGTCCCCTGGTCGGGCGCCCGAAGTCGGCGACCTACCGCACGTCCGACGTGGTGGGCCTGGACACGATGGGTCACGTCATCAGGACGATGGCCGACACCCTGCCCGACGACCCCTGGCACAGGTACTTCAGGTCGCCCAAGTGGCTGGCCGCGCTGGTCGAGAAGGGTGCCCTGGGACAGAAGGCCGGGGCGGGCATCTTCCGCAAGGTCGGCAAGGACATCATGGTTCTGGACCTGGAGAAGCAGGACTACCGGTCGGCCGACCGCGGCGCCGCGCCGGAAGTGGTCGAGATCCTGAAAACGAAGGATCCGGTGGCGAAGTTCGCCGCCCTGCGCGCCAGCGGGCACCCGCAGGCAAAGTTCCTGTGGAGCGTGTTCCGCGACCTGTTCCACTACAGCGCCTACCATCTCGCCGACATCGCCGAGACGGCGCGCGATGTCGACCTGGCGATCCGCTGGGGCTACGGCTGGAGCCTCGGGCCGTTCGAGACGTGGCAGGCCGCGGGCTGGAAGCAGGTGGCGCAGTGGATCGCCGACGACATCGTGGCCGGCCGCTCGATGAGCGACGCGCCCTTGCCGGACTGGGTGTTCGACGGCCGCGAGGGCGTGCACTCGGCCGAAGGCAGCTACAGCCCCGGCAAGAACGCCCGCCTGCCCCGCTCCTCCCTGCCGGTCTACAAGCGCCAGCGCTTCCCGGACCCACTGCTGGGCGAGAGTTTCGCCCAGGGCGAGACCGTCTTCGAGAACGACGGCCTGCGCATGTGGACCGACGGCGACGACATCGCCGTGGCCTCGTTCAGGACCAAGATGCACACCGTCTCCGACCAGGTGCTCGACGGCCTGCAGGAAGCGGTGGCGCGGGCGGAGCGCGATTTCGCGGGCCTGGTGATCTGGCAGCCGAAGGAACCCTTCTCCGCCGGTGCCGACCTGGCCGGCGCGCTGGGCCTGCTGCAGGCCGGCAAGGTCGATGCCTTCGAGGCCATGGTCGCCAACTTCCAGGCCACCAGCCAGCGCATCAAGTATTCGCTGGTGCCGGTGGTGGCCGCGGTGCGCGGGCTGGCGCTGGGCGGCGGCTGCGAGTTCCAGATGCACTCGGCGCGCACGGTCGCGCATCTCGAGAGCTACATCGGCCTGGTCGAGGCCGGCGTGGGCCTGCTGCCGGCCGGAGGCGGCCTGAAGGAGCTCGCGGTGCGCGCTTCCGACGCTGCGGGCGAGAGCGGCGACGTGTTCGCCGCACTCAAGGACGTGTTCGAAGCCGTCGCGATGGCGAAGGTGTCCGGCTCGGCGATCGAAGCGAAGGAGCTGGGCCTGCTGCGTGCGGGCGACGGCCTGGTCTTCAATGCCCATGAATTGCTGCACGTGGCCCGCGGCCAGGCACGCGCGCTGGCCGACGCGGGCTACCGCCCGCCCCTGCCCGCACGACGCATCCGCGTGGCCGGCGACGTCGGCATCGCGACCTTCCGCATGCTGCTGGAGAACATGCTCGAGGGCCGCTTCATCAGCGGATACGACTACGAGATCGCCCGGCGCATCGCCACCGTGCTCTGCGGCGGCGAGGTCGATCGCAACGCCGTGGTCGACGAAGAGTGGCTGCTGCGACTGGAGCGCCAGAACTTCGTGGAGCTGGCGCAGCAGGAGAAGACCCAGGCCCGCATCGCGCACATGCTCAGGACCGGCAAGCCGTTGCGCAACTGATGTTGCGCAACGGGATGCAAAAGACCAGGCCCCGATCGTTGGACAGACAGTATTGCCGGAGGAAGCCATGAAGCAGATCCAGGACGCCTACATCGTCGCCGCCACGCGCACCCCCGTGGGCAAGGCGCCCCGGGGCGTGTTCCGCAACACCCGCCCCGACGACATGCTGGCCCACGTGCTGCGGGCCGTGATCGCACAGGCGCCGGGCATCGACGTCAAGCGCATCGACGACGCCATCATCGGCTGCGCCATGCCCGAGGGCGAGCAGGGCATGAACGTGGCGCGCATCGGCGTGCTTCTCGCCGGCCTGCCGGATACGGTGGCCGCGCAGACCATCAACCGCTTCTGCTCCTCCGGCCTGCAGGCCGTGGCGCTCGCGGCCGACCAGATCCGTCTGGGCAACGCGGACCTCGTGCTGGCCGGCGGCACCGAGTCGATGAGCATGGTGCCGATGATGGGCAACAAGGTCGCGCTGTCGCCGGCCGTGTTCCGCGACGACCACGTCGCCATCGCCTACGGCATGGGCATCACCGCCGAAAAGGTCGCCGAAGAGTGGAAGGTGTCGCGCGAGGACCAGGACGCGTTCGCGCTCGCCTCGCACCGGAAAGCGCTGGCTGCGCAGAAGGCCGGCGAGTTCGACGAAGAGATCTCGCCGCTGGAAGTCGTGGCGCGCATCCCCGACCTCGGCGGCAACGCGGTGCGCGTGAAGAAGCTGCTGGTCGAGCAGGACGAGGGTCCGCGCCCCGACACGTCGGCCGAAGGCTTGGCGAAGCTGCGCCCCGTGTTCCGCAACGGCCAGGCCGGCGGGACCGTCACCGCCGGCAACTCCTCGCAGATGAGCGACGGCGCCGGCGCGGTGCTGGTGGCGTCGGAGCAGGCGATCAGGGACTACGGCCTGACGCCGCTGGCGCGCTTCGTCAGCTTCTCGGTGGCCGGCGTCCGCCCGGAGGTGATGGGCATCGGCCCGATCGCGGCCATCCCGAAGGCCCTGAAGCAGGGCGGCCTGACCAGGGACCAGCTGGACTGGATCGAACTCAACGAGGCCTTCGCCGCCCAGGCACTGGCCGTGATCCGCGATTCGGAGCTCGATCCCGACAAGGTCAACCCGCTGGGCGGGGCGATCGCGCTGGGCCACCCGCTGGGTGCCACCGGCGCCGTGCGCACCGCGACCATCGTCCACGGCCTGCGCCGGCGGAAACAGAAGTACGGCATGGTGACGATGTGCATCGGCACCGGCATGGGCGCGGCGGGGATCTTCGAGGCCCTGTGACGGCGAAGGGGACGCCAGCGTCCCCTTCTCGCGTCCTTCCCTGCCCGGCCGCTCAGGCGTCCACGACGCCCAGCTCCGCCAGCGCATCGCGCATGAAACCCTGCGCGGCCTCGCTCAGCGTCTCGTGGTCCAGGGCGTGGCGGATGGTGGCCTCGATCAGGCCGATGTGGGTGCCGCAGTCGAAGCGCGTGCCATGGAAGTGGTACGCAAGCACGGGCTCCTCGGCCAGCAGCGCGGAGATCGCGTCGGTCAGCTGGATCTCGCCGCCCGCTCCCGGGCGGGTCGACTCCAGCAGGTCGAAGATCCGCGGCGACAGGACGTAGCGCCCGACCACGGCCAGGTTGCTCGGCGCATCCGCGGGGGCGGGCTTCTCGACGATGGCGGTGATCCGTCCACGCCGGTCGCTGAACTCCCCCGTGGCGACGATGCCGTAGCTGGACACCTGCTCCGGCGCCACCGCCTGGGTGGCGATCACGCTGGCGCCGCCGGATTCGGCCACCTCGGCCATCTGCGCGAGCGCGCCGGGCCCTCGGTTCCAGATCAGGTCGTCGGGAAGGATCACGGCGAAGGGCTCGTCGCCGATCACCGGCTTCGCGCACAGCACCGCATGGCCCAGCCCCAGCGCTTCGGCCTGGGTGACGAAGATCGCCCGCACGCCGGGCGGCAGCACGTTGCGCACGAGCTCCAGCTGCTCGTGCTTGCCGGCCGCCTCGAGCTTCGCTTCCCAGCTCGTAGGCCTTGTCGAAGTAGTCGGCGACCGCGTGCTTGTAGCGGTTGGTGATGAACACCAGCGTGTCGCAGCCGGCTTCGACCGCCTCGTCCACCGCGTACTGGATCAGCGGCCGATCGACGATCGGCAGCATCTCCTTGGGCACGGTCTTGGTGGCGGGGAGGAAGCGGGTGCCGAGCCCGGCCACGGGGAACACCGCCTTGCGGATGCGTCTGCTCATGTCCTTCGTGCGTTCCTCGCCGGGAATGCGACCACGGTGGCGGCGGCCGGCGCGTCATCCCCGGCCAGGGGCGCGAATTCCGGCACGGATTCGCGCAGCACCTGGCCCAGTGTGTCCACGTCGTAGTCCGCCACGGCCTCGCGCATGCGTGCGACCGCCGATTCGATCCGCTCCGCGGACACGCTGCGCGCGTCGGCCTGCAGGATCTTCGGGTGGGCGGTGGGCCGGTAGCGCTCCTCGGCGTGGAAAAGAGTCTCGTGCAGCTTCTCGCCCGGGCGCAGACCGGTGTAGACGATGGCGATGTCCCGGCCCGGCTGCTTGCCGGCCAGGGTGATCATCTGCTCGGCGAGCAGGCGGATCGAGACCGGATCGCCCATGTCCAGGGTATAGACGGCCTGCAGCGAGCCGATCGCCACCGCCTGCAGGATCAGCTGGCAGGCCTCGGGGATGGTCATGAAGTAGCGTGTGACGTGGGGGTCGGTGACAGTGACCGGCCCACCCTGGCGGATCTGCGCGCGGAACAGCGGCACGACGCTCCCGGCGGAATCGAGCACGTTGCCGAAGCGCACGGTGACGAAGCGCGTGCCCTCGGTCCCGATCATGGCCTGGCAGACCATCTCCGCCAGGCGCTTGGTCGCGCCGAGCACATTGACCGGATCGACCGCCTTGTCGGTCGAGATCAGCACGAAGGTGCCGACACCGGCCTCCCGCGATGCGCGCGCGACGGTGGCGGTGGCCAGGACGTTGTTGCGCACGGCCTCGCGGAGCTGGGTCTCCAGCACCGGCACCTGCTTGTAGGCGGCGGCGTGGAACACAGCTTCGGGCTGCGACAGCGACAGGGCGTGGCGGATCACCGCGGGATCACCGCAGTCGCCCAGCACCGGCAGGCACTCGATCTGCGGGAAGTCGCGGCGCAGCTCGCCCTGGGTCGTCGCCAGCGCGAGCTCGTCGAGTTCGATCAGGGTGATCTGGCGCGCGCCATGGCGCGCACACTGGCGGCAGAGTTCGGCCCCGATGGAGCCGCCGGCGCCGGTGACCAGCACGCTGCGCGCACCCAGCCAGCCGCGGATGGCCTTCCAGTCCGGGGTGACCGGCTTGCGCCCGAGCAGGTCCTCGATCGCGACCTCCTTGAGCTCGCCGGGCAGCGACCGGCCTTCGAGCAGGTCGTTGAGCCGCGGCACGGTGCGGAACGGGAGCCCGGTGCGCTCGCAGGCGGCCACGACCCGCCGCATGGCGGTTGCGTCCAGCGAGGGCATCGCGATCACCAGCAGCTTGGCCGCGGTCTCCGGCGCGATCCGGCCCACGTCCTCGATCCGTCCCAGCACCGGCAGGCCCTGCAGGTAGCTGCCGCGGAGCCTGATCGCGTCGTCCAGGAAGCCGACCGGCTGGTAGGCGCCGACACGGCGCAGGTCGCGGACCAGGGCCTCTCCCGCCTGCCCGGCACCGAGGATCAACACCCTCAGCGCGGCCTTGTCGGTCCGCTCGTTGCCGTGGTCCTTCCATGCCCGGTACAGCAGCCGCGGCATGCCCAGAAGCGCCGACAGCACCACCGGATAGGCCAGCATCACCGTGCGCGGCACCTGGCCCGCGCGGTCGAACACGAAGAACAGCAGCGGCAGGATCGCCAGCAAGCCGAACAGGCTCGCCTTCACGATGTTCACCAGGTCGGGGATGCTCGCGAACCGCCAGACCCCGCGGTACAGGCCCACCTGCCAGAAAATGAGCCCCTGCACGATCAGGATCAGCAGCATTTCCGGCGACAGCAGCGGCGCCGACGCGGCCGGCTCCATCGCGGCATGCCGGAAATAGTTGAGCCCGGCCCATGCCACCCAGACCATGAACAGGTCATGCGTGATCACGGCCGCCCGCGGCAAGGCGGTCCTGATCCGGTCACTCCAGCTGATCATCTACGGGCGTTCCTTCTTCCGGTATGGCCGGTTGACCGCGATCACGCGCCAGGCCAGTGTTCCAATCACCAAGCAGCCCCCCGCGGCCGCCATTCTAGTCGCGATGCCGTGTCCCGCGGCAGCTTCGCCCACGACCACGGCCAGCGCCGTCCATGCGCCGAACGCCAGGGTCACCGGGACGTGCGATCCACACCGCGCCGCCGCCTGCTGGTAGGCATGTCCGACATGCGCCTGCCACCACTGTTCGCGCTGCACGATGCGCCTTCCCAACGTCAACGATGCGTCAACCAGGAACGCCGACAGGGGCAGGAACAGCACCGGCAGCAGGCCGGGGCCGGAACGTTCTCCGCCCGGCAGCAGCAGCAGCAGGCCGGCCAGCACCGCGAGCGCGAAGCCCAGCACGCCGCTGCCCACGTCGCCGAGGAAGATGCGCGCCCGCGGGAAGTTGAAGGGCAGGAATCCCAGGCAAGCGGCCGACAGTGCGAGGGCGACGAGCGCCGTGCCCGGGTCTTTGGCGAGCATCGCGAAGCCGAGCGCGGCCAGCGCCGCCTGGCTCGTCGCCAGGCCATCGATGCCGTCCATGAAGTTCCAGACGTTGACCAGCACGGGCACGCTCGCCAGCGTGAGCACGACCAGCCAGACCGCGGCCCCGGTGGCCGCGAGCCCCGCGGCGAGGACCGCCCCCGCGGCCAGGTGCGCCGCAAGCCGCCACCAGGCCGACAGCGGCCGGTGGTCGTCGGCATAGCCCGCGCCACCAACCAGCACGACGCCGGTGGCCGCAGCCAGGGCGATCGGGCCGGGCAGGCTCCCGCCCGACCAGAGCGCGACACAGGCAAGCGCCCAGGCCACCGCGATCCCGATGCCACCGCCTCGCGGGGTCGCGACCCGATGGCTGCGACGCTCGCCCGGCTGGTCGAGCAGGCCACGACGGAGCGCGTGGTGCCGTGCCCACCAGGCCCCGGCCGCCGCCAGTCCCAGCACCGCCGCCAGCAGCGGCAGCGCGCGGATCCAGTCGATGCCGGCCATCAGACCACGGCGTAGTTCAGCAGCGGCTTGATGCTGCCCCACTCCTTGCAGGAGGGACACTGCCAGTGGTGGCTGCGCGCACCGAACCCGCAGCGGTTGCAGCGGTAGGCCGGGTTGCGCACCAGCAACTGGTCGGTGATGTGCCGCAGTTCGTGCAGGGTCGCGGCCTCGTTGCCGCCCTCGGCCAGGGTCAGTTCGATCAGCGCCGCCTCTCCGCGGACCGAAGGGCGGTCCTTGAGCTGCTGCGCCAGGAAACGGCGCGCCGCCGGGACGCCCTCCTCCATCTCCACCAGCCGCGTCAGCGCGAGCACCGGGGCCACGCCGCGGTAGTGCTCGCTCATCTCGGTCAGGAAGGCCCGCGCGCCCGGCGTGTCACCCACGCGGTCGTAGGCCGAACGCAGCGACGGGAGGATCTCGGGAAGGAAGTCGGGATCGTGCCGTGCGGCGCGTTCGTAGGCGCGGATGGCCGCGACGTCGTTTCCGGCGTCGAGTTCGAGCCGCCCTTCGAGCATGCCTGCGCGCACCGAACCGGAATCGGCGGCGTACGCCCGCGCCACGGCCTGGCGCGCGCCGTCGCGGTCCCCGGAAGCGCGCAGGCGCTCGGCCAGTTCGCATTCGAACTGGCCGACCAGCTTGCCCATGGGCTCGCCGGTGACCTGCTCGTAGCGGAGTGCGTTCTCGATCGCCCTGGGCCAGTCGCGTTCGGCCTGGTAGATGCCGATCAGGTGCTTCAGCGCCTGCGGCGCACGCTGGTCGAGGGCGGCCAGTTCGGTGAACACCGTCTCGGCGCGGTCGAGCAGGCCCGAGCGCATGTAGTCCTCGCCCAGCGCCAGCAGCGCCTGCACCTTCTGCTGGTCGCTGAGGTCGGGGCGCTGCACCAGGCCCTGGTGGAGGCGGATGGCGCGATCGACCTCGCCGCGGCGACGGAACAGGTGGCCCAGCGCGATCTGGGTTTCGAAGGTGTCCTTGTCGAGCTCGGCGATATGCAGGAACAGCTCGATGGCCTTGTCCGGCTGCTCACTGAGCAGGTAGTTGAGGCCGCGGAAATAGGTGGTCGACAGCTTGCTGACCTGGCTGTCGCTATGGCGCTCGCCGCCGCGGCGGCCGATGACCCAACCGCTGAGCGCCGCGATCGGCAGCAGCAGGAAGAACCAGAACCACTCGGTGACAAAAGCCATTTCAGTTCGCGTCCGTTGCATGGGAGCGGTCGGCGCCCGTGCGCCGGCGGTGGCGCAGCGGCAGGACCACGGAGACCATGATCGCCAGGCCGCCCGCGATGGCGCCGGACAGCAGGGTGGCCAGCAGGGCCACGCCGAGCGTGGGCCGGAACACCGCCAGACCGAGGTCGACCTCCACCACCTGGGGATTCAGCGCGCCAAGTGCCACGCCCGCAACGAGGCACAGCAGGGCGACGAGGATGCGGATCGGGCGCATGGGCGGCCAGCATAGCCGAGCGCCTGCCCCGCAGTCAGCAACGACTTCAGTCGTCGGCGGGCAGCGGCATCACGTCGCAGACGCGTTCGCGCAATTCCTTGCCCGGCTTGAAATGGGGAACGTGCTTGCCCGGCAGTGCGACAGCCTCGCCGGTCTTGGGATTGCGGCCCGTGCGCGGCGGACGGTAGTGCAGCGAGAAGCTGCCGAAGCCGCGGACCTCGATGCGCTCGCCGTTGGCCAGCGCGCCACCCATCATCTCCAGGAGGGACTTCACCGCAAGGTCGACGTCGTCGGCCTTCAGGTGGCCCTGGCGCTGGGCGAGGATCTCGATGAGTTCGGACTTGGTCATGTGCCCCCTGGCGCCCCCTTGAACAGGCCGGCGGCCCGGCTCCCAGCCGGGCCGCCGCCGGATACTGCGGTCTTACTCGGACTTGCTGTCCAGCTGTTCGCGCAGCAGCGCACCCAGCTTGGTGGTGCCGCTGGAGGCATCGGCCGAAGCACGGTTGTACTCGGCCAGGGTCTCGGCCACCTCGGCCTCGTCCTTCGCCTTGATCGACAGCTGCAGGGTGCGGCCCTTGCGGTCCATGCCCGTGAACTTGGCCTCGATCGAGTCGCCGACCTTCAGGTGCTGGGTGGCGTCGTCGACGCGCTCGTCGGCGATGTCGCGGGCCATGACATAGCCCTCGACGCCGTCGGCAAGCTCGATCACCGCGCCCTTGGCATCGACTTCCTTCACCGTGCCGGTGACCTTCGAGCCGCGCGGGTTGGCGGCCATGAACTGGCCGAAGGGATCCTGTTCCAGCTGCTTGACGCCCAGGCTGATGCGCTCGCGCTCCGGATCCACCGCCAGCACCACGGCCTGCAGGGTGTCGCCCTTCTTCAGTTCGCGGGCCACGTCCTCGCCGCTGGTGTTCCAGCTCATGTCGGACAGGTGGATCAGGCCGTCGATGCCGCCGTCCAGGCCGATGAAGATGCCAAAGTCGGTGATCGACTTGATCTGCCCCTCGACCTTGTCGCCCTTCTTGTGGATGGCCGCGAAGGTCTCCCACGGATTGGACGTGACCTGCTTGATGCCGAGCGAGATGCGGCGGCGCTCTTCGTCCACGTCGAGCACCATGACCTCGATCTCGTCGCCGACCTGCACGACCTTCTGCGGGTTGACGTTCTTGTTGGTCCAGTCCATCTCGGACACGTGCACCAGGCCTTCGACGCCCGGCTCGATCTCGACGAACGCGCCGTAGTCGGTGACGTTGGAGACCTTGCCGAACACGCGGGTGTTGGACGGGTAGCGGCGCGAGATGTTGTCCCACGGATCCTCGCCCAGCTGCTTCAGGCCGAGGCTGACGCGGTTGCGCTCGCGGTCGTACTTGAGCACGCGGACGTCGAGCTCCTGGCCCACTTCCACCACCTCGGACGGATGGCGCACGCGCTTCCAGGCCATGTCGGTGATGTGCAGCAGACCGTCGATGCCGCCGAGGTCCACGAACGCACCGTAGTCGGTGAGGTTCTTGACCACGCCCTTGAGCACCGCGCCCTCGACCAGCTTCTCCATCAGCTGCTCGCGCTCTTCCGAGTGCTCGCTCTCGACCACCGCGCGGCGGGAGACGACCACGTTGTTGCGCTTGCGGTCCAGCTTGATGAGCTTGAATTCCAGCTCCTTGCCTTCCAGGTACACCGGGTCGCGCACCGGGCGCACGTCGACCAGCGAGCCCGGCAGGAAGGCGCGGACGTCCTTGATGTCGACGGTGAAACCGCCCTTGACCTTGCCGCTGATGCGACCGGTGACGGTCTCGTTCTTCTCGAGGGCTTCCTCGAGTTCGTCCCACACCATGGCGCGCTTGGCCTTCTCGCGCGACAGCACGGTCTCGCCGAAGCCGTTCTCGAGCGAGTCGAGCGCGACCTTGACGACGTCGCCCTCGGCGACGTCGATCTCGCCGGCGTCGTTACGGAACTGTTCGATGGGCACGATGCCCTCGGACTTGAGGCCGGCGTTGATGACGACCACGTCGGTGCGCACCTGGACCACGGTGCCGGTGACGATCGCGCCGGGCTTGAGCTTGGCGAGGTCGGCCTGGCTCTGTTCGAACAGTTCTGCGAATGATTCGGTCATGTGAAGTTACTCGGTTGATGAAACAGACCGGGCCGCGCGGCGCGCGGGGGATCCGGTCCACCCGTTGTCGGCGTGCGCGGGATTGCGCCTTGCCGTGAGTGCTGGCTGGAAAGGAAGAATCCGCGCGGCTTGCGCCACGCGGGGCCATCTGCTGCCGGGCCTCAGGCCGCGCGGCCGGGCACCAGGGCCAGGACGCGCGCGACCACGTCGTCGATGCCCTGGCCGGTGGTGTCGATGCGGACGGCCTCGTCGGCCGGCCGCAGGGGCGCCACCGCGCGGCTGGCGTCGCGCGCGTCGCGGGCGAGAATCTCCCGCAGCAGACCGGCCAATGTAACGGAAACTCCCTTGTCCCTCAACTGTTTATAGCGCCTCTCCGCGCGCTCCTCGGCGCTTGCGGTGAGGAAGACCTTCGTCTCCGCGTCCGGAAAGATCACCGTCCCCATGTCGCGGCCATCGGCCACCAGGCCCGGAGCCCGCCGGAAGGCCCGCTGGCGATCCTTCAGCGCCGCGCGCACCTCCGGAATGGCCGCAATGGCCGAAGCGGCGGCGCCGGCGGTCTCGGTGCGCAGTTCGTCGGTGGCATCATGGCCATTGACCAGCACCCGCGGCTCGCCGTCATCGTCGTCGCGGAAGCCGATCCCGGTGTCGAAGGCGCAGCGCACCAGGGCACCGGCGTCGTCGAGGTCGATGCCGGCCCAGCCCGCGGCCACGCCCACCGCGCGGTACAGGGCTCCGGAGTCCAGGTAATGCCAGCCCAGGTGGCGCGCCACCGCGCGGCTGATGGTTCCCTTGCCAGAGCCGGAGGGGCCGTCGATGGTCAATACGGGGATGGCGGCTTCGGTCATGGCGGGCTCCGCGGCGGGGCGTGCATTCTAGCCCGCCGCCGCCCGCAGGCCCATGCAAACACTTGATCCGGAGAGGATTCGCCCGCTAGAATTGCCGGCTTGTTTGCCCCAACCCTTTCTCGAGGTCTGTCATGAAGGTCCTGTCCTCCCTGAAGTCGGCGAAGGCCCGTCACCGCGACTGCAAGGTCGTCCGTCGCCGTGGCAAGGTCTTCGTGATCTGCAAGTCCAACCCGCGCTTCAAGGCGCGCCAGCGCTGAGTCCGGCAGCCCGGAAGGTTGCGCGTGCGACGCACGCGGCAGCCCCCGGGGAACCGCCGCGAAGCCGTCGGAAGGCCGCAGCGATGCGGCCTTCCGCGTTCCGGCGTCCGGCCGCCACCGCGTGACGGCGCACCCGGTTCCGCGCGCCTCGCGCGCCGCTGCGGGCGCGATCTGTTAAAACGCTGCGGCTGCACCCCTGCAGCGACCCGGGGAGACCACGATGCGTCCGTTCCTTGCACTGACCGCCGCCGCCCTGCTCGCCGCCGCGGGAGGCACCAGCGCCGATACGCTGCTCATCGACCGCGTCCAGCAGGAGGCGGGCATGGCGATGCCCGCGCGCGGCCTGTCCATGTCCGAGGTCGAGGCCCGCTTCGGCGCCCCCTCCGAGCGCCTGGATCCGCGCGGCGGCCAGAAGCGCCAGTGGCCGACCATCCACCGCTGGGTCTATCCCGCGTTCACCGTCTACTTCGAGAACAGCCGCGTGATCGACGCGGTCGCCCACCAGGCCTCGCCGGGCGAGACCGGCCCGAAGCCGCCGATCCGCTGAGAACGATGACCCTGCAGAACCTGCGATTCCCCGCGGAGTGGGAACCACAGTCCGCGATCCTGCTGGCGTGGCCGCACGCCGGCACCGACTGGGCGGAGCGCCTGGACGAGGTCGAAGAGACCTACATCGCCCACGTCGCGGCCATCACCCGCTTCCAGCGCGTGCTCGTCTGCGTCGCCGACGACGACGTCGAGGCCTACGCGCGCGCGCGCCTGGCCTCGAACCGGATCGACATGGCGCGGGTCGGCTTCATCACCCTGCCCTACGACGACACCTGGCTGCGCGACACCGGCCCGATCACGCTGGCCGGGGACGGCGGCTTCGAACTGCTGGACTTCCGGTTCACCGGCTGGGGAGGGAAGTTCGAAGCCGGCGAGGACGACCTGCTGGTCCAGCGCCTGCATGACGCTGGAACTTTCCTCAAGAGTTCATTGCAATCCATTGATTTTGCGCTGGAAGGCGGTGCCATCGAAACCGATGGCCAGGGCAGCCTGCTGACCACCTGGCGCTGCCTTCGCGAACGCCACCCGGGCGTTGCCCGGGAGGAGCTCGACCGGCGGCTGCGCGGCTGGCTGCTCCAGGACCGCGTGCTGTGGCTGGAGCACGGCTACCTGCAGGGCGACGATACCGACGCCCACGTCGACACCCTCGCCCGCTTCGCTCCCGGGGACGCCATCGTCTTCCAGGCCTGCGACGACCCGGCCGACCCGCACCACGCCGAACTGGCGGCGATGGCGGCCGAGATCGCGGCGCTCCGCACGACGGATGGCCGGCCCTACCGGCTGTTCCCCCTGCCCTGGCCGGAGCCGATCCTCGATGGAGGCCGTCGGCTGGCCGCGAGCTACGCCAACTATCTCGTCATCAACCATGCGGTGCTGATGCCCTCCTACGACGATCCGGCCGACGACGCGGCCGCCGCCGTGCTGGCCGAAGCCCATCCGGGCCGCGAGATCGTTCAGGTGCCCTGCCGCGCGCTGATCTGGCAGAACGGCAGCCTGCACTGCATCTCCATGCAGCTGCCCGAAGGGCTCATCTGAAGGACAGCGCGAGCGGCCTACAATGGCCGGCTCACTTGCATCGCCGCCACAGGGGGCCCTGCCATGACCAAGAAGACCCTTCCCGTCGCGCTCGTCCAGGAGCGCAACCACGGCAGCGCCGCGGAGAACCTCGAGGTGATCGAGGCCCGCGTGGCCGAGGCCGCGCGCCAGGGCGCGAAGCTGGTCCTGCTGCAGGAGCTGCACAACGGCGCCTACTTCTGCCAGCACGAATGCGTGGACGAGTTCGACCTGGCCGAGACCATCCCCGGGCCGAGCACGGAGCGCCTGGGAGCACTGGCGAAGCAGCACGGCGTGGTCCTGGTCAGCTCGCTGTTCGAGAAGCGCGCCACGGGCCTGTACCACAACACCGCCGTGGTCTTCGACGCCGACGGCTCGACCGCCGGCAGGTACCGCAAGATGCACATCCCCGACGACCCGGGCTTCTACGAGAAGTTCTACTTCACTCCCGGCGACCTGGGCTTCGAGCCGATCGACACCTCGGTCGGTCGCCTCGGCGTGCTGGTGTGCTGGGACCAGTGGTATCCGGAGGCGGCGCGGCTGATGGCCCTGGCCGGCGCCGAGATGCTGCTCTACCCGACCGCCATCGGCTGGGATCCGGACGACGACCAGGCCGAGAAGGACCGCCAGCGCGACGCCTGGATCCTGAGCCACCGCGGCCACGCCGTCGCCAACGGCCTGCCCGTGCTCAGCTGCAACCGCGTCGGCCACGAGCCCTCGCCCCTGGGCGCCTCGGGCATCGACTTCTGGGGCAACAGCCACGTGCTCGGGCCGCAGGGCGAGTTCCTCGCCGAAGCCGGCGGCGACGCCACCGTACTGACCTGCGAAGTCGACCTGGGCCGCAGCGAGCACGTGCGCCGGATCTGGCCGTTCCTGCGCGACCGGCGGATCGATGCCTACGGCGACCTGTTGAGGCGCTATCGCGACTGAGCCCAGCTGACGAACGGTCGGAACGGATCGAACGGTCGTGCTATTTTCCGACCATGTCCAGTCCGACCGTCACCGCCAAGGGCGCCGCGACCCACGAAGCCATCCTCGACCGGGCGTACGAGATCGCCCGCGCCGACGGGCTGGAAGGCCTGTCGATCGCACCGCTGGCGCAGGCGGTGGGCATGTCCAAGAGCGGCGTGTTCGCCCACTTCGGTTCCCGTGAAGGCCTGCAGCTCGCGGTGCTGGAATGCGCCGCGGAGCGCTTCGGTACCGCCGTCCTGATACCCGCGCTCGCCCAGGCGCGCGGCCTTCCGCGGCTGCGCGCGATCATGCACAACTGGTTCGACCAGGTGCGAAGCGATGCCGGTGGCTGCGTGCTGCTGGGCGCCGCGATCGAATTCGACGACCGCGAGGGCTCCGTGCGGGACCGCGTGCTGGCCAACGACCGGCGCTGGCGCGCGGAGCTGCGACGCGCGATTGAACAGGCGGTCGACGCCGGGCACCTGCGCGCCGGCGACAGTGGCCTGTACGCCTTCGAGCTGTACGCCCTTGCGCTGGCCGTGCACCACGACGCCGGCCTCTACGGCTTCGACGCCGCGCAGCGCCAGGGCCTTGCCGCCGTCGAGCGCTGGTTCTCGGCGCACGCCCCCTGACCCACGACCACAGGTGCCCGCCATGGCTACAACCCGGTCAAAAAATAGCACGACCGTTCGTTTCAATGCTGGATTGACCCTGCTCCGCCTCTTGTTCCGCCTTGGCAGCATGGTCAGCCCCGAGCGGACCCTCGAACGCGCCAGCGACCTGTTCTGCACGCCACGACCCGGTTCGCGCCAGCGCGCTGTCCAGGCCCCGACCGGACAGGCGCAGGAAGACCGGCTGGAGCTCGATGGCCGGCGCATCCACACCTATGTCTGGGGCGACCCGCGCACCCGACCCTACGTCCTGTTCGCGCATGGCTGGTCCAGCCACGGCACCCGCTTCCTGCCCTGGGTCCCACACCTGCGCGCGGCCGGCTACGCAGTGGTGGCCTTCGATCAGCCCGCACACGGGCGCACCTGCGGCCAACGCACCAACCTGCCGGAGTTCATCGTTGCGCTGTCGCGGGTGGCGGCGGCGTTCGGGCCCGCGGCGGCGCTGGTCGGGCACTCGCTGGGGGGGCGCGGCAGCGGCGGCGGCCATGGCCCGTGGCCTGGCGGCCGAGCGAGCGGTCCTGATTGCGCCGGCGGCCGATCCGGCGGCCGCGATCGAACGCTTCGCCCGCATGGTCGGCCTGCCGCTGTGGCTGTGCGGACGGATGCTCACGAGGTTCGAGGCCAGGCTCGGCGTGTGCTTCTCGCGCATGCAGGCGCAGCACAACGCGCCGCGGATCGCGCGTCCGGCGCTGATCGTGCACGACCTGGAAGACCGCGAGGTGCCCTGGGAGGAAGGTGAGCGGTATGCACGCTTCTGGCCGGACTCGCGCCTGCTGAGCACGGTCGGGCTGGGGCACAACCGCATCGCCCAGGACGAGGCGGTGATCGCGGCGGTGTTGCGCTTCCTGCGCGGCGAAGCGGTCGGCGAACGCGTGGTGTCGACCCGGGAGCTGCCGTTCGGCATCGCCTGAGGCCACGGCGCGGACTTTTGCCGCGGGGTCGGCGAGCGACTATCCTGCGCCACCGTCGTGGCGCAGCCGTGGCGATCCCGTCCCCGCGCGCAACGAACAGATGACGACCCCACAGGTCCCCGCCCCCGCAAGTCACGAACACCTCGCAGGCCAACCCCACGCCATCGTCGAACGCGACGGCGTGCGCTACACGCTGCTCGGCACCGCCCACGTCTCGCGCGCCAGCGTCGACGCGGTGCAGGCGGCGATCGCCAGCGGGGGCTACGACGCGATCGCGGTCGAACTCGACGAGCAGCGCCTGCAGGCCATGACCGACCCGGACGCGCTCGGACGCCTGGACCTGGTCAAGGTCCTGCGCGAAGGCAAGACGCCCCTGTTCATGGCCAACCTGGCGCTGGCCGCGTACCAGCGCCGGCTGGCCGAGCAGATGGGCGTCGAGCCCGGCGCCGAGCTCAAGGCCGCGGCCGCCGACGCCGCCGCGGCCGGGCTGCCGCTGCAGCTGATCGACCGCGACGTCGGGCTGACCTTCCGTCGCGCCATGCAGCGCCTGGGCTGGTGGGGCCGGGCGAGGGTCAGTGCCAGCCTGCTGATGGGGCTGCTCTCCAGCGACGAGGTCGGAGCCGACGAGATCGAGCGGCTCAAGCAGGGCGACGTGCTGGAAGCGAGCTTCACCGAGTTCGCCGGCCAGACGCCGGAACTCTACGAGGCGATCATCGCCGAGCGCGACCGCTACATGGCGGCGCGCCTGCGCGAGCCGCCCGCCGGCGCGCGCAACGTGCTGGCGGTGGTCGGAGCCGGCCACCTGAAGGGCCTGGCCTCGCACCTGCGCGAAGATCGCGAGGCGCCGGCCGACGTGCGCGAGTCCCTCGAACGGGTGAAACCGAAATCGCGCGTGCCGTGGATGGAGCTGATCATCGGCACGGTGGTGGTCGGTGGCTTCGCCTGGGGCTTCTGGCGGGGCGGGGTCGACGTCGGTGCCGACCTGATGCTGCAGTGGGTGCTGGTCACCGGCGGATTCGGGGCGCTGGGCTGCGCGATCGCCGGCGGGCATCCGCTGAGCATCCTTGCCGCCTTCGTGGCCTCGCCGCTCACGCCGCTGCATCCGGCGCTGGCCTCCGGCACGGTCAGCGCTCTGGTCGAGGCCTGGCTGCGCAAACCGACCTACGCCGACTTCATGGCGCTGCGCGACGACGTCAACAGCGCCCGCGGCTGGTGGCGCAACCGCGTGGCGCGGGTGCTGCTCAATTTCTTCCTCACCAGCCTCGGCACCGCGATCGGCGTGTGGACCGGCGGCCTGAGGATGCTGGGGAAGATCTTCGGCTGAGGGCCGCCGCGTGCCTGTGGGAGCGGCTACAGCCGCGATCGCACTTGCGGGATCGCGCGTCATCGCGGCTGTCGCCGCTCCTGCAGTTTTCTTTGTCAGGCGGTGGCGGGACGCCCTCGCCGCGGCGGGCACGCGCCCTTCGCAGCAGCCGCGACGTGCCGTGCGCCAGGTCGTCGAGCATGGCGTAGATCGTCGGCAGGAACAGCAGGCTGACCGCGGTCGAGAAGGCCAGGCCGCCGGCTACCGCGCGCGCCATCGGCGAGTAGGCCAGGCCGCCCAGCACCACCGTCTGGCTCAGCGAGATCGGGACCATGGCCAGGATCGCCGTACCCATGGTCATCAGGATCGGGCGCAGGCGCTCGCGGCTGCCCTCGACCAGGGCGTCGGTGCGCGACAGCCCGCGGCGGCGCAGGTTGTTGATGTGCTCGACCATCACGATGCCGTTGTTCACCACGACGCCCATCAGCACCAGGATGCCGATGAAGGCCATGATCGTGAACGTCGTTCCGGTAAGCCAGAACAGCCAGAACACGCCGAGGATCGAGAACAGCACGCAGCTCATGATCGCAGACGGGAACAGCAGCGACTCGAACACCGCCGCCATCACGACATAGATCATCACCAGGGCCAGCAGGAAGTTGAACAGCATCTGCTGCATGGCCTGCTGCCCCTCTTCGAAGCCGCTGCCGGAGAAGCTGTGGCCGTAGCCGGCCGGCAGCGACACGGCGGCGAACACCTCCTCCATCGCCTTGCGTGCCTGCTCCATCGTCGCCTCGCCCTCGAGGTTGGCCTGGATGCCGATGGCCGTCTGCCGGTCGTGGCGCGTGATCCGGGTCGCCGAGGGCGACACTTCGAGGTCCACCATGGCCGACAGAGGGACCTGGCGCCCGTCGGGCGAGCGGACCATGAAGCCGGCGACGTCCGCCGGGCCGTACTGCTGGGCGCCGCTGAAGCGCACCCAGACCGGCACTTCCGAATCGCCTCGGCGGTACTCCCGCAGCTGGGTGCCGCGCAGCGCCATCGAGACGAAGGTCGACACCTGCTCGGCGCTGAAGCCGAACGCGGCCGCGCGCTCCCGGTCCACCCGCACCGCCAGCTCGTCGCCGCTGCTGCCCTCGTCCACGCGGACGTCGCGCAGCTCCGGGCGCGCTTCCAGCATCGGCACGACGTCGCCGGCCAGTTCGCGAAGCACCACGGCACTGTCGCCCACCAGCTGCACGCTGACGTTCTGCCCCATGCCGCCACCGCCGCCACCCTGCCCCCCTGAGCCGGAGACGCCGATCTCGGCGCGCGCCGAACGCGGGAGGTCCTTGCTGATCGCCTCGGACAGCGGCTTCAGGTCCGGGATTCCCTCCTCGAAGGTGATCATGGTTCCAGCGTCATTGCCTTCGCTGAAGTACGAATAGATCTGCGTGATGCGGAAGCGCTCGCGGTTCTCCTCGAGGAAGGACTCCACGCGCACGACTTCCTCCGACATCTGCGGCAGCGTGTAGCTGCCCTTCCACTTGTAGTAGAGCTGGATCTCGCCGGCGTCGCCGCCGCCGAACATGTCGAAGGTGGTGCCCTTCATAGGCACCAGGCTCACCGTGATCACCAGCAGGATTCCGGCCACGCTCCAGCCGCGGTTCTCCAGGGTCCAGCGCAGCAGCCGCGCGTAGCGGTCCTGCATGCGGCGGATCACGCCGCCCTTCTCGACCACGGCCGGCGGCGTACGCATGCGCGCCGAAAGCATCGGGATCAGGCTCACCGCCACCAGCCACGAAGCCAGCAGCGACACCGAGATCGTGATCGCGAGCTGGGCCATGAAAATGCTGATGTTGTTGACCTCGCCCAGCAGGTTGGGCAGGAACACGATGCAATGGCAGAGCGTGCCGGCGGACAGCGCGATGGCCACGTGCTTCGTGCCCACCAGCGAGGCCCTGACCGGGTTCCCGGGGTCGCGCTCGCGTTCCTGGTAGATGCTTTCCACCACCACCACCGCGTTGTCGACCAGCATGCCGACCGCAAGCAGCAGGCCCATGAGGCTCAGCACGTTCAGCGTGACGCCGAAGAAGTGCATGAAGCCCAGGGTCATGATGAAACAGATCGGGATCGCCAGGGTCACCATCAGCGTCGACGGCCAGTGGCGCAGGAAGAAGAACAGCACCGCGATCGACAGCAGCAGCCCGATCGCGCCCGCTTCCGCCAGCTCCAGCAGCGAGCTGGTCACCTGCTCGCCCATGTCCTGCAGGATCTTGAACTCGACGCCTTCCAGTCCCGGATCGCCCTTGGCCGCGTCCAGTTCCGCGTGGACGGCACGGGAGACCTCGACGAGGTTGGCATCGCGCTCCTTGAAGATCTCCAGGCCGACCGCGGCCCGGCCGTCCAGGCGGCGTGCGTAGTTGATCCGCTGGGGCTTCATCCTGACCTCGGCGATGTCGCCCACGCGCAGGCCCGAAGGAGCGATCACCAGCCCGCGCAGCTCGTCGAGCGTCGAGAGCTCGCCCTGCGGCTGCACCCTCAGGCGGATGCCGCCGTCCTCGATCATGCCCGCCGACACCGAGAAGTTGACCGTGCGCAGGCGCTCGGCCAGCGTGTTCAGGGCGACGCCATGGGCGTTGAGGCGATCGGGATCGATGGCGATCTCGACCTCGTTCGCCGGCGCGCCGTTGATCTCGACCCGCGCCACGCCAGGCACGCGCTCCAGCCGGCGCTTGAGCAGGCGATCGATCAGGTCGTAGGAGGAGGACATGTCGACGTTGCCGGCCAGGCGCACGCGCAGGATGGCCTCGTCGCTGCTCGACCACTTGAACACGAAGTAGCGCCGGAAGTCGTCGGGCAGCTCGTCGCGGATCGCGTCCAGGCGCTCGCGCGCGTCGGCCGCGGTGATGGCGATGTCGCGCTCCCAGTCGCGGAACTCGAGGAACACGCCCGCGCCGTCGGCCGAGGCCTGGCCGCGCATGCGCTTGATGCCGCTCATCGTGGCCAACGCCTCCTCCGCCGGCCGCAGCAGGTTGCGCTCCACTTCCTCGGGCGTCGAACCCTCGTAGGGGAGTTGCACGAACAGGAAGGGCGCCGAGACGTCCGGCAGCGCCTCCAGGGGCAGCCGGAACGCCGCGATCAGCCCCACCACGACCAGCGACACGAACAGCATCACCGTGGTGACGGGGCGCCGCAGGCTGAACTCGGCGACGGTCATGCCGGCAGGCCCTCGCCGTCACGGTCGCCGGCGGCGGCCAGCCGGGCCCGGCGGCCACGCTCCAGGTACCAGGCATCGCCGCGGCGGTCGAGCAGGTCGTAGACCACCGGGATCACCACCAGCGTGAGCAGGGTCGAGACCAGCAGTCCCCCGATCACGGTGATCGCCATCGGCGAGCGCACCTCCGCACCCTCGCCGAAGGCCAGCGCCAGCGGCATGAAGCCGAACAGGGTGGAGATCGTGGTCATCGCGATCGGCCGCAGGCGCGAGCGCGCGCCCTCGACCAGCGCCTCGCGCTTGGCCACGCCCGCCTCGCGCAGCTGGTTGACCTTGTCGATCAGGATGATCGCGTTCTTCACCACCAGTCCGACCATCAGGATCAGGCCGATGAACACCACCACCGAGATCGTGTTTCCGGTCAGCAACAGGCCCAGCACGGCGCCGACCATGGCCAGCGGGATGGTGAACAGGATCACGAAGGGATGCAGCAGGGACTCGAACTGCGAGGCCATTACCAGGTAGACCATGAAGATCGCCAGACCGAAGGCGAACAGCAGGGAGGACATCGATTCGGCCAGTTCCTCGCCCTGGCCGCCGACGTGCATGCCGATGTCGACCCCGAGCGGATTGGCCGCGACCAGCGCCCGCACCTCGTCGACGGCGGCACCCAGGTCGATCCCGCGCAGGTTGGCCGAAACCACGGCCACCCGGCCCAGGTCGGCGCGGTGGATCTCGCTCGGCCCGGTGGTGGCGACCACGTCGGCGACCGCCGACAGCCGCACCGGGCGCGCAGAGGCGGGGTTCACGATCAGGTCGCGGATGGCGCGCACCGAGTCGCGCTCGGACTCGCGCGCGCGCACCAGGACGTCGATCTTGCGGTCGCGGAAATCGTAGCGGGTGGCGACCTCGCCGCGCACCGAGTTGACCACCGCGTCGGCGATCTGGCGCGTGGTCAGACCCATGGCACCGGCGCGCTCCTGGTCGAACCGGATCCGGACCTCCGGTGCGCCCTGCTCCACCGTCGACTTGACGTCGGCGTAGTTGGGGCTGGAGCGCAGCAGTCCGGCCAGCCGGTTGCCGGCCGCGGCAAGCGCGTCCAGATCGTAGCCGCGCAGTTCGATCTCCAGCGGGCTGGAGAAGCTGAAGAGCGCCGGCCGGCTGAAATCGACCTGCACGCCCGGTTCGACTTCCATGCTGGCGCGCAGCCCCTCGGTCAGCCGCGCCTCGACCGCGTCGCTGCCACCGCCTTCCATCACGATCGAAAGCCGGCCGACGTTCTCGCCGCTGTCGGTCGGGTTCGCGTCCAGGCGCGTGCCGGTGCCGCTGACTCCGAACAGCACCGAGACACCGTCGTCCTCCATGTGCGCCTGCTGCACCCTGCGCATCAGCGCATCGGTCTCGCGCAGCGGCGTGCCCGGCGGCAGGCGCATGGTCATCTCGAAGCGGTCCTGCGCGAGCTGCGGGATCAGGTCGGTGCCGAGCGTCGGCACGATCGCCATGCTCGCGGCGAAGGCCGCCGTGGCCACGCCCAGCACCAGGCCCGGCCGCGCCAGCGCGTTGGGGAGCAGCCGCAGGTAGCCGCGCTCGGCGCGCTCGTAGGGCGCCATCGCCAGCCGGCTGGCAGCGCGCATCGGGCGTCCGACGACCGCCGCGAGCAGGCGCCAGGCCCGGATCGCCACCCAGGCGATCGCGAACACCACCGCACGAACGGCGGCGCCGGCGCCCCGCGCGATCCACGCGAACGGCTTCTGCCAGCGCGATTGCGGCGTCCACCGCGGGTGCGGGGGCTCCTCGGGGAACGCCATCGGCGCCTGGGATTTCAGCGCGCTCAGCATCGGGATGAGGGTCATCGCCACCACCAGCGAGATGCCGACGGCGATCGCGATGGTCAGGGCCTGGTCGCGGAACAGCTGGCCCGCGATGCCCTCGACGAACACCAGCGGCAGGAACACCGCGATGATGGTCAGCGTCGATGCCACCACCGCCATTCCCACCTCGCGGGTGCCGGCGATCGCGGCGTCGAGCACGCCCAGCCCGCGCTCGCGCGCCTTGGCGATGCTCTCCAGCACGACGATCGAGTCGTCCACGACCAGGCCCGTGGCCAGCGCCAGGCCGCCCAGCGACATGACGTTGAGGCTCAGCCCGATCTGGTCCATCACGAAGAAGGTGGTGACGATCGAGACCGGCAGCGAGATGCCGACCACGAAGGTGCTCCAGCCGTTGCGCAGGAACAGGAAGATGATCAGGATCGCCAGCGTGCCGCCGAGCAGCGCGTCGTTGCGCACGTCGGTGATCGCGGCGCGGATGAAGCGCGCCTGGTCGTCCACCATGTCCAGGCGCACGCCCGGCGGCAGCTCCTTCCGGATGCGCTGCAGGCGCGCCTCGACGGCGTCGGCCGTGGCGACGGTATTCGCGTCCCCTTCCTTGTAGATCGCGAGCTCCACCGCCTCGCGCCCGTCGAGGCGGATGATCGCCTCGCGCTCACGGTAGCCCTGGCGCACCTCGGCGACGTCGCCCAGACGCACCGCGCGACCATCGGCGACGGCGCGGTTGGAGGCCGCCGCCGCGCTCTGCGCCGACATCGCCGCGGCCAGCACCGAGGCGTCACCGGACGCGGCCGCGATGCGCGCGACCTCGTCGGCACCGCCGCCGCCCGCGCTCGCCGACTGCGTGGCCACCAGCATGCCGCGGATGTCGTCGATGCTCCCGAACTGGTTGACCGTGCGCACCAGGTAGCGCTGCGTGCCCTGCTCCAGACGGCCGCCGGACAGGTTGATGTTCTCTTCCTTCAGGCGCCGCACCACGGCCTCGCCCGACAGTCCGATGCGCGCCAGCGCCTGCAGGTCGAGGTCCACGTGGATCTCGTCCTCGAGGCCGCCGCCGACCTTGACCGCGGCCACGCCGGTCACCGGCTCCAGTTTCTTCTTGAGGTCGTCGTCGGCGTAGCGGCGCAGCAGCGTGAGCTGGCGGATCGCGTCGCCCCCGCCCTCCTCCGCGCTCAGCGCCAGGCGCATGATCGGCTCGGTGGACGGATTGAAGCGCAGCAGCACCGGCGGCGCGACCTCCAGCGGCAGCGCGAGCGTGTCGAGCTTGTCGCGCACCTCCAGGCCGGCCTGGTCCATGTCCGTGCCCCAGGCGAACTCCAGCACCACGTCGCTCTGGCCCGTGCGCGAGACCGAACGCAGTTTGCGCACGCCCTTGACCACACCCAGCGCCTCCTCGACCGGCTCGCTGACCAGGGTCTCGATTTCCTGCGGCGCGGCGCCGGTGTACTCGGTGCGAACGGTCAGCGTCGGATAGCTGATGTCGGGCAGCAGGCTGACCTTGAGGTTGCCCAGCGCGATCAGGCCGAACAGCAGCAGGCTGACCGTCACCATCGCCACCGTCACCCGGCGGCGCACCGAGAAGCCCACCAGGCCGTCGGCGCGCACGGTGCCATCGCCGTGCGGGAACACGTCGCCCGTTTCCCCCTGGCGGCCGCTCATTGCCGGCTACCGTCGGCCTTGTCGTCGGCCCCCGCATCCGCGACCTCGGCGGGCGCGTCGCCGATCACCTGCACCGCGCTGCCCTCGCGCAGCGCCGCCTTGCCGGCGGTGACCACGCGGTCGCCCTCCGCGAGTCCTTCGCGAACCTCGATGAAGCCGCCGTCCACATAGCCGGTGGTGATGCTGGTGCGCACCGCCGTGCCGTCGCGGACCACGTACACGGCGGCCTCTCCGTCGTCCTCGAGCAGCGCGGCCCGCGGGATCGCCAGCGCCGCGGCGCGACTGTCGTAGTCGATGCGGATGCGCGCGAACATGCCCGGCTGCAGCACGCCGGGCTGCGCCGCACCGCCGTCGGGATCGAAGGCGCAGACCACGCGGAAGGTGCCGCTGCCGGCGTCGACCACCGGCGCGATGCGGTCGACCGTGCCTTCGAACGTGCGTCCGGGCAGCGCGTCCACCTGCATCCGCACCGGCAATCCCTCGCGCAGCGTGGTCAGATCGCGCTCGGGCACGTTGAGCGTGGCCTCCAGGCGCGAGTTGTCGACGATGCGGATGATCGGGGTGTTGATCTGGACGAAGTTGCCGGCCTTGATCGAGCGCGAAGCGACGACCCCGGAGATCGGCGCGGTGACATTGGTGTAAGACAGCTCGAGCTGCGCCAGGCGCCAGGCGGCGCGCGCGTTCTCGAGGTCGTAGCGGAGCTGGTCGTGGTCACCCACGCTGACCATCTGCTGCTTCACCAGTTCGCTGGCGCGGCGGTAGTTGGCCTCGAGCTTCTTCACCTGGGCGTCGATCTGGGCGAGGTTCAGCCGCGCGCGGTCGGGGTCGATGCGTACCAGCACCTGGCCGGCGCGCACCACTTCGCCCTCGACGACCAGCACCTCGAGTGCGACGCCCGAGGTCTTGGCCACCACCTGCGACTCCGCTCGCGCCTCGAGCGAGGCAGTGCCGACGTAGCTGGCGGCCATGGGGCGCGGCTCCGCCGCCACGGCCTCCACGGTGACCGGCGGGGGGCCTTCGTCGCCCTTCTTGGCGGCGCCGTTGTCCGCGCGGCTGCCACAGCCGGCAAGCAGCAACGTGGCCGCAAGGAGTACAAGGGCGGAACCGGCGATGGAACGTCGGACAACAGGTCGGGGTACGGACATGGGAAGGGGGCCAAAATGGTGTGGTAGGAATGTATATCACCGGACCAGCTCGATGAATCCGCCGAAGGTCATGCATGCCAAGGGCAGGGGTGGCCAGACCGGGCCCACGCCCGGGTCCACGCCACGGCCGCCGGATGGCCGGCGGGGCGACCGTTAACAGCGCCCCGCTCCGTCGCTATACTCCGGCGGTGTCCGCGACGGGGAGAAAGTCGCCGGCATCCAGCCTTCCATTCAGATACAGGACGCGGAACACGACATGATGCGACCGTTGCCGATCGCCGCCTGCCTCGCGCTTGCCCTTGCAGCACACGCGCCCGCAGCAACCGCCCAGCAGACCATCACCGGCAACGCCGATACGGGTCGCGGACTCACCTACACCTGCGTGGGCTGCCACGGCATCGAAGGCTACAAGAACGCCTATCCGCACTACCACGTGCCCAAGATCGGCGGGCAGTCGAGCGAATACCTGGTCAACGCGCTCACCGAGTACCGCAACGGCACGCGCAAGCATCCGACCATGGAAGTCCAGGCGCAGAGCTTCTCCGACCAGGACATCGCCGACATCGCCGCCTTCCTCTCGGGCCTGACGCTGTGAGCCGCACCATGAAGACTTCCGTACTCGGCCTGGCCGTGGCGCTTGGCGCCGGCCTCCTCCTCTCCGCCTGCGGCGGCTCGACCACCGAGCCCGGCGTGGCACGCGCGACCACCGTGAACGCACTGCCCGAGGGGCGCATCGCCGAGGGCGAGGCCCGGGCCAACCTCAAGGGCGCGGCCACCGGCCAGTCCTGCATCGACTGCCACGGCGCCGACGGCAACGCCCCCCTCGATCCGACCTACCCCAGGATCGGCGGCCAGTATCGCGACTACCTCGCGCAGTCGCTGCAGTCCTACCGCAGCGGTGAGCGCGACCACGCGCTGATGTCCAACCAGGCGCGCGACCTCGACGACCAGCAGATCGCCGACCTCGCCGCGTACTTCGCGTCGCGCCCGGCGTTGATCCGCGACCTGCACGGCGCCCACAGCATCAACTGAGGCACGCGCCCGCCGGCCACGCCACGAAGCCCGCCCCGCGCGGGCTTCGTGCTTTCCGGCCCGGCACACCCATCCGTCCCTCGCTCAGGCACCCGGCGGTCGAAGGCTGTCCTGGTCCTCCTGCAGACCGGGCTTGAACGGCACGTCCGGCGGCGGACGCGCGCCCGGCGGCTGCTCCTGCAGGTTGGGATCGACGATGCCGCAGGCACCGCCCAGCGCCAGCACGACGGTGACGCAGCGGATCGTCTTGGTGGTCCCCGGGATCGGGATCCGGACCTCGGTAATGCTTCGCCGCACCCATTCTTCCAGCAGGGTTTCGCCAGGCATCCAGAAGCGGTCGAAGGCGGTCGGCTCGTAGTCGTACGGCGGCCGCTTGAGCCAGGTGCCATGGCGATCGATCTTCTCGAAGTCCTCGGTGATCGTCCCCGGCGGAAGGCCCCCGCCGACCGTGCCACCGCCGGCCAGGCGCGGGCTGCCGTCGGCGTTGAACAGACCGGATGCGCCCGGTGTGCCGGCCTGACGCCCGGGCGCGTTGCGCGTGGAATCGCCCCAGTCGTCGCCGGCGCGCGTGCTGGGCAGCGCACCTGGCGGCTGGCCCGGGCGTTCGCTGGCCCCCGGAGCCGCGGCCGCGCTTCGCGCGCCGCCGCCGGCGTCAGGGCGGCCGCCTGGCGTCGATCCGGCCGGCGCTGTCGTCCTTCCCTCGGCCAGCGGCCGGGGCGGAGGCATCGGCACCGCGCGTTCGGGAACCGGGGGCGCGGCGGTGGTCCCGCCGGTTTCGATCACCGGAGGGCTGCGCACCGGCCGGACCGCGACCTCCCCGGATCCGGCCAGTTCCACTCGTCGCGGCGCCACCTCCACGTCCAGCGGCGCGACCTGGGGCGCCGGCACCTCGACGTCGCGGGTTCCGGTCCGGACGGGCGCCCGGGCGGCGGCTGCGTCCTGCAGCTCGATGGCGCGTCGCTGCACCGCAACGTCGGGCGCGGCGGATGCGGGCACCTTCAACGCGGGTTCGCGCGGGGGCGGCACGACGAAGCGACTGTCCGGGACCTCGACTTCGGTGACCTGGAGCACGTCCGGCATCGGCACGGTCGCGGGCGCCGGCTCGGGGAGATCAAGGACCAGTTCGCGCTCGGGCACGGACGGCGGCAGCGCCACGGGCCGCTCGGGCGTGGCGGGAGTTTCGACAGCCACCGGCGGCGCCGGCACCAACCCGGGCCCCGGCGCCGGCGCGGGACTCGCCGTGGGCGTCGCCGGCGCCGCGGGGGCCGGTGGCCGCGGTGATTCCACCGGCGCCCCGGGCGCGCCGCCCCCGCATCGGCGGGCGTACCCTCGCCGATGTACTCGACCTGCAGCACGTGCTCCTCGCCGTCCCGCGCCTCGGCCTGCGGAGCCGGGAAATGGAAGCGTTGCAGCATCAACCACACCATCGCCCCCGCGAACAGCAGGTGCAGCAGCAGGCTGCCGGACGTGGCCGCGATGCGCGCCCAGCGTTCGTCGCTGCTGGCCGGCTGCCCCCCTGGCGCCAGAGGAGGACGAACGCGCGCCAGCGGCCCAGCTCCGCGACGATGCCCGCGGGTGGCGGCGGCATGCGCGCACCGGCGGCCGCGACCAGTTCCGCGGCAGTCGCGCCTGCCACCCCGCCCGGGCGCGCCGCCATGGCCGCGAACCAGTCCCGCCAGCCCGGCGGAAACTCGCCCGGAGGCGGCAGCGGGCGGATCGAACGCCGCCTCCGCCGGTGCAGTGCTTCGATCAGGTCGGCGGAAGAGAACATCCGTCGCGGTCGAAGCGCGCCGTGCGGTCAGGCCGACGCGCGCGGGATATAGGGCGCCGAACCGGTGTCGTGGTCGGTGGCGTCCCGCACCGCGGTCACGCCCGGCACCTGTTCGAGCAGGGTCTTCTCGATGCCCTGCTTGAGGGTGACGTCGGCCATGCCGCAGCCGTGGCAGCCGCCGCCGAAGCGCAGCACCACCACGCCGTCTGCGCTGACCTCCTGCACCGCGACGTGGCCGCCGTGCGAGGCGAGCTGCGGATTGACCACGTGCTCGATGGTCCAGCGCACGCGCTCGACGAGCGACGCCTCGTCATCCGGGCGCACGCCCTTGATGCGCGGTGCACGGATCTGCAGCTGGCCGCCGGTGGCGGCGGCCGCGTAATCGATTTCCGCGCCCTCGAGGAAAGGCACGCTCTCGGCGTCGAGCCAGAGCGTGAAACCCTGGCAGTCCACGGCCCATTCATCGCCGCGCAGCTCATCGGGCGCGGCGAACTCGAGGCGCACGTCTGCCTGCGGGGTGCCGGCGCGCGTCGCCGCGAGGCGCACGCCCATGCCGGGCACGGCCTCGCGTTCGACCAGTTTGCGGAAATGGGCCTGGGCGGAATCGGAGATCTGGATCATGGCGGGTATTCTATCCATCCCGCCCGCCTTTGCCGGCGATGGCCCCCGGCGCCACTGCGGACGACACGCAGCGTTCAGGCCGCCGATGCGCCCAGACCAGGAGCCGACCATGTCCGACCTCATCCCCCTCGCCCGCGCCCACTGCCTGCCGCGCCGGGGCTCGGAACACAGACTGCCCGAAGCGCGCGTGCGCGAGCTGCTGCCGGAGGTGCCGGACTGGACCCTGGCAGAAGAGGGCAAGGCCCTGGTGCGCACATTCCGCTTTCCGGACTACCGGCACACCATGTCGTTCGTGAACGCGCTCGCGCACATGGCCAACCGGGAGGATCACCATCCCGATCTCGGCGTGCACTACGACCGCTGCGAGGTGCGCTGGTCCACGCACGACGTCGGCGGGCTGAGCGAGAACGACTTCATCTGCGCCGCGCGCACCGACGAACTGGCGTCCTGACGGCGCGGACCTTCAGCCGAGCCGGTCCAGCGCGTCGACGAGTTCCGGCGCCAGCGGCGCATTGAGCACGTAAGGCGTGCGCCCGGCGTCGAGCGCGAATTCCAGCGACGCGGCGTGCAGGAACAGACGGCGCAGCCCGACCTTGTCGCGCAGCCGGCGGTTGGCCTCTGCATCCCCGTACTTGTCGTCGCCCGCCACCGCGTGGCCGATGTGCCGCGCATGGACGCGGATCTGGTGGGTGCGGCCGGTCTCGATCCGCACTTCGCAGTACGAATGCCCGCCGCGCCGCTCGAGCACGCGGAAATGGCTGGTGGACGGCTTGCCCCCCGGATCGACCTGCACATGGCGCTCGCCGCCCTGGCGCAGGCCCACGTGCAGCGGGGCCTGCACGGTCATCACGCCGTCGGGCATCCGGCCCAGCAGCAGCGCGAGGTAGCGCTTGCGCAGCCCGGCCCCGCCGTCCTCGCGCATCAGCGCCTGCAGCTCCGAGAGCGCCGAGCGCTTCTTGGCCACCACCATCAGGCCCGAGGTGTCGCGGTCGAGGCGGTGCACCAGCTCCAGCTCCTGGTTGGGCCGCAGCGCGCGCAGGGTCTCGATCACCCCGAAGCTGATCCCGCTGCCGCCGTGGCTGGCGATGCCCGAAGGCTTGTTGATGGCGAGCAGCCGCGCGTCCTCGAACACGACGCTGGCGGCCATGGCCTCCATCAGGCCCGGCGACGGGAGGCCCTTCGCCGCCGGATCCTCGATCTTCACCGGCGGGATACGCACCTCGTCCCCGCCTTCCAGCCGGCGGTCGGCGCGCACCCGGCCCCCGTTCACCCGGACCTGGCCGCTGCGCACGATCTTGTAGACCAGCGAACGCGGCGCACCCTTCAGGTAGCCGAGCAGGAAATTGTCGAGGCGCTGGCCGTCCCGGTCTTCGGCGATGCGGACCAGGCGTACGCCGCCGCCTGCGGGGTTCTTTCCTGGTTCGTTCACGCGGCACTCCTGGGGGCTGTGGCCGGTGCGACGGACGCATCCGGGCCAAATTCTTTTCTGCTACACTCGGCGGGCGAGCCAAGGTCCTGATTTCGCTGGAAGTTCCCCGGCCAAAAGCCGGCCCTCCGCGGGTCCCTCCAGAGCGCGGCCACTGCCCCCGGGGCAGACATGTTAGCGGCTGGACGGCAGGCCCTGTGATCGCCCGGTGCCATGGCACCGGCGCTGAACATGTCCCGCGCGGCGCACAGGCGGGTCCTTTCGAGGGCTCTCCGTGCGACTGCCGGCCCGAAACAACCGAGACACGGAACAAGCGCTCCCGCGGTCCGCCGTGGTGTGCAGCGCTGGAAGCAACCACCGCCGCCAGGCGCTCGCGCGCCGGCGGCAGGCCACATCCAGGCGAAACGCCCCGGCGTTCCGCGTGCGAGAGCGCGCGAGGACGCAACAATGAAGCGCATGCTGATCAATGCGACGCAGGCTGAAGAGCTGCGCGTCGCCATCGTCGATGGCCAGACCCTGTACGACATCGACATCGAGCAACCCTCGAAGGAACAGAAGAAGTCCAACATCTACAAGGGCCGCATCATCCGCATCGAGCCCTCGCTCGAGGCGGCCTTCATCGAATACGGCGCCGACCGCCATGGCTTCCTGCCGCTGAAGGAAATCTCCCGCGACTACTTCGCCGCAGGCGTCGACCACAACAAGGCCGGCATCAAGGAACTGCTGCGCGAGGGCCAGGAAGTCGTGGTCCAGGTGGACAAGGACGAGCGTGGCAACAAGGGCGCCGCCCTGACCACGTTCATCTCGCTGGCCGGCCGCTACATGGTGCTGATGCCGAACTCGCCCACCGCCGGCGGCGTCTCGCGCCGGATCGAGGGCGAGGACCGCGCCGAGCTGAAGAAGGCGATGGACTCGCTCACGATCCCCGACGACATGGGCGTGATCATCCGCACCGCCGGCGTCGGCCGGGACGCCGAAGAGCTGCAGTGGGACCTCGACTACCTGCTCTCGGTCTGGAAGGCCGTGGCCGAGGCCGCGCTCAGCAAGCCCGCGCCCTTCCTGATCTACCAGGAGTCGCGCCTGATCATCCGCGCGCTGCGCGACTACATGCGGGCCGATATCGGCGAGATCCTGGTCGACACCCCGGAGATGTACGCCGAGGCGCGCGAGTTCGTCGAACAGGTGATGCCGCACAACCTGCGCAAGCTCAAGCACTACACCGACGACGTCCCGCTGTTCAACCGCTTCCAGATCGAGTCGCAGATCGAGAACGCCTACGAGCGCACCATCCGCCTGCCCTCGGGCGGCGCGCTGGTGATCGACCAGACCGAGGCCCTGACCGCGGTCGACGTCAACTCGGCGCGCGCCACCAAGGGCGGCGACATCGAGGAAACCGCGTTCCACACCAACCTGGAAGCGGCCGATGAAGTGGCCCGCCAGCTGCGCCTGCGCGACCTCGGCGGCCTGGTGGTGATCGACTTCATCGACATGTCGTCGAACAAGCACCAGCGCGAGGTCGAGAACCGCCTGCAGAGCGCACTCAGGTACGACCGCGCGCGCGTGCAGCTGGGCCGCATCTCGCGCTTCGGGCTGCTGGAGATGAGCCGCCAGCGACTGCGCGCGAGCCTGGGCGAATCCAGCCAGATCGTCTGCCCGCGCTGCGAGGGCCACGGCCGCATGCGCAGCGTCGAGTCGCTGGCGCTGGCGATCATCCGCCTGGCCGAAGAGCACGCGATGAAGGACAACACCGGGCAGGTGCTCGTGCAGGCCCCGGTGGAGATCGCCAACTACCTGCTCAACGAGAAGCGCAGCGCGCTGGGCGAGATCGAGACCCGCCACAAGGCGCCGATCGTGATCGTCGCCGACGAGCAGCTGCACACGCCGCATTACGAAGTCACCCGCCTGCGCGCCAACGAGCTCGACGAGGAAGCTTCGAAGCCGAGCTATCGCCGCGGCACCCCACGCAAGGTCGCCACCATCGCGCTGACCAAGGCCAACCTCAACGTGCCGGCGGCCGCGGTCACCAAGGTCCAGCATGCGCGCCCCGCGCCCGTGCGCGAACCGCGTCCGGAGGCGGCACCCGCGCCGGCACCGGCACCGGCACCCGTCCTCGCGCCGGTCGCGGCGCCCGCCAGCGGCGGCATCGTCGGCTGGCTGAAGGCGCTGTTCGTCGGGCAGCCCGCCGTGGAGGCCGTGAAGCCGGGCGACGCGAAGACGGACGGGCGGCGTCGCGACGAGCGCGGCCAGCGCCAGGAGCGCGACGGCCGCGGCAGCCGCAACGGCGGCCGCGAAGGGGGCCGCCGCGACGGCCGCCGTGGCGGCGGCGGCGAGCAGCAGGTCCAGGCTGGCGGCAGGCAGAAAACGACCGGTCAGCAGGGACAGGCGGCCCAGAGCCAGGGCACCCAGGGCAGCCAGGACTCCCCGGGCGCGACCCAGAAGCCGCCGCGCGAGAAGCCGCAGCGCGAGAAGCGCGGCGAACGCACCGCCGGCGAGCGCGGTGGCCAGGGGCAGGAGCGGCAGCGCCGCGGCGAACAGCCGCAGGCACCTTCGGACAGCCGTGCCGGCAAGCAGCCGGAGGTGGCTGCCGACGCGGCAGCCGCCGCGGTCGCGGCAGCCGCGACCGCCACGACTGCGGTCACGAAGGACGCATCGCCGATCCCGACACAGTCCACTGACCCTGCTGTCACCGGCGAGGTCTCGCGTCCCGCTTCCGGGCCCGCGACGTCCGCCACGGAGGCAGCCGATTCCGGCGCCGATGCCCTCCAGGCGGGTGCGGCCAGCGGCGCCACGCCTGCGGCTTCCGAAGAAGAATCCGGCGAAGGCACGCAGAAGCGCCGTCGCGGCCGTCGCGGCGGCCGTCGCCGCCGTCGCGGCTCCGGAGAGGCCACGAGCACTGACGGCAGCCTGGATCTGGACGCCGACAACACCGCGGATGCCGGCGGGGAGGCGTCCGACGTCCCGGTGGCGCACAGCTCGCAGCCCGAATTCGACTTCGTGGACGACGCTGTGACCACGCAGCCTGACGCCCGGCGGGTGGCCGATGCCCCCGCCGCCGCGCCGGCAGTCGCCCCACAGGCCGTTCCGCCCGCGACTCCGGCAGCGGTCGCGGTCGCGGCCGCATCCGCAACAACATCCAAGGCGGGAGGTGCTGCACGGCAGACGCCGACGGCTGCCGGCATCGAGGGAGAGAGCGCCGTCGCCGCGCCTGCGGAAACGCAGGGTGAGGCCACGACGGCAGCGCTCGCGCCGGACGCCGGGGCGGTGAGGACGACAGCTGCCGAGCCGACCGAGCCGACCGAGCCGACTCCCGAGCCGACTTCCGAGCCCACTTCCGAGCCGACTTCCGAGCCCACTTCCGAGCCCACTTCCGAGCCGACCGCCGAATCGGCCTCCGGGTCGGCCGCCGAGCCCGGAATCGATCCGGTCGAGGAGTCGTCCGCCGCTGCGGGCGCCGAATCACCCGCGGCAGTCGGCTTCCCCGTGGAGCCGGCCGTTTCCGGGCACACGATCGCATCTGCCGCGCCTGCAGCGCCGTTCGAGCCTGCGTCGCCGCAGCCGCGCGGTCTGTTCGACAATCTCGAGCAGCCGGGCCCGGAAGTGGATGCCGGCGAGGTGGACAGCACGCCCGCCGACGCGGCCGCCGACGCAGCCGCCGACGCGGAAGCAGGAACCGACCACAAGGACGACGATCAGGCGCCCTCCGGCGCCTGATCGCGGGCCTCACCCCCGCGCCGTCAGGAAATGGCGTGCGCGGGGTCGGCCATACCGTACTGGCTGGCCAGGCGCGCGAGCGCGATGCTGTCGTGCACCTGCAGCTTTTCGAACAGCCGCGACTTGTGCGTGTTGATGGTCTTGGCACTGAGGCTCAGGCGCCGGGCGATCTCTTCCTGGCGCATGCCCTGGATCAGCAGCATCGCGACTTCGGTTTCGCGCGGCGACAGCGCGTCGAATGGGGACTCGAGGGCGTCCAGGCCCGACAGCGCCAGCGACTGCGCCACCCGGCTGGCCAGGAAGCGGCGACCCGAGGCCACCTCGCGCACCGCGCGCAGCAGTTCCTGGGCGTCGCCCCCCTTGCCGACGTAGCCGGCGGCACCCGCGGAGATCATCCGCTTCGGCATCGGGCCATCCTCGAGCACGGACACCACGATCACCTTCGGTCCGTATTCCCCGCGGACGATGCGCTCGGTCACCTCGAGCCCGCTGACTCCGGGCAGATGCAGGTCGCACAGCACGATGTCGGGCTTCAGCGCGCGGATCTCGGGCAGGGCGTCTTCCCCGCACTCCGCTTCGCCCACGACTTCGATGTCGGCCTGTGCCGACAGGATCATGCGCATCCCGGCGCGTACCAGTGCGTGGTCATCCACCACGTAGACCCTGATGGCCATCCCTGTCCTCCCTTGCGAAGCTGCTGCGTGAGAGCCCGCACCGAGGCTAACCGTGCGGTCCCTGGGCCGCAACAGGGTGTGGCAGGCGGTCCCGGTTGGCCGTGGCGGTCGCTGCCGCGTGTCCCGCAAGCCCGGGAGATACGGGAATCCATGGCGGAAGAGGTGGGATTCGAACCCACGAAAGGTTGCCCTTTGCCGGTTTTCAAGACCGGTGCCTTCAACCGCTCGGCCACTCTTCCGGGTATCTGGCGCGGCGATTTCCTACAGCCATCGGGCGATCATTCCCACGATGGCCGGCGCCGCGGCCCGCGGATTGTCGCACGCCGCGGCGAGGTTGCGCCCGCGCTCAGGCCGCCGCGCTTGCCGTATCGGCCGCCTCGTCGCGGCCGCAGTTCTGGCAGTCCAGGCGCGAGGATTCGATCAGCGGCGGCAGCTTCTCGGCGAGAAAGTCGATGAACACCCGCACCGCCGGCAGCAGTCCGCGCCGCGAGGCGAACACCAGGTGGGCGATGCCCTGCGGAAGGCGCCACTCCGGCAGCACCACTTCCAGGTCACCGTTGCGCACCGCTTCCGAGCACAGGGTTTCGGGCAGCATGGTGATGCCCAGGCCCTGGCGCGCCAGCGCCATCAGCATCGGGAAGTCGCCCCCGGCCACGCGCGGCTTGAGGTCGATGCGGCGCACTTCGCCGTCGGCCCCCTGCAGCTCCCAGCGCTGGCGCACCTCGTCCTCGCTCATGGTCATGGTGCTGTGGTCGTTGAGCTCCTCCGGCGTGGACGGCCGGCCCGCGCGATCGAGATAGGTCGGGCTGGCGACCAGAAGTTCCTGGATCTGGCCGAAGCTGCGCATCACCAGGCTGCCGTCGTCGTCGAGCTTGTTGCGTACGCGGATCGCCACGTCGAAGCCCTCGTTGATGACGTCGACGCGGCGGTTGCTCACGTGCATCTGCACCCGCACCTGCGGGTAGCGGGCGAGGAACTCGGGAAGCAGCTGCGGCATCTGCTGCTGCGCCAGTCCCACCGGCACGCTGGCGCGGACGATGCCGCGGGGCTCGGCGCTCAGGCGGTCCACCACCTCCCGCGCGGCGGCGGCCTCGGCCAGCATGGACTGCGCATGCCGGTACACGCTCTGCCCGACGTCGGTGACCGCGAAGCGACGCGTCGAACGCTGCAGCAGGCGGACGCCGAGTTCGGTCTCCAGTTGGCTGATGCGGCGCGACAGGCGCGACTTCGGGATGCCCATCGCGCGCTCGGCGGCGGCGAATCCGCCGTGGTCCACGACCATGGCGAAGTAGTAGAGATCGTTCAGATCCTGCATGGCGGCACCCTCTTCAGAACAATGAGATGTATTTTATCCCCATTGTCCCGGCCACGCAACGAAAAGGCCTGCGCTACAACAGGTTGCAGCGCACTGGTCTTTCCGAACGCCGGATGCGGTCGGCTCGGCTCAGGAAATCGATTCGGCGCCGCCCATATAGGGGCGCAGCGCTTCGGGCACCGTGATCGAGCCGTCGGCCTGCTGGTAGTTCTCCATCACCGCGACCAGCGCGCGGCCCACGGCCACGCCCGAACCGTTGAGCGTGTGCAGCGGCTCGGGCTTGCCTGTGGCATCGTTGCGCCAGCGCGCCAGCATGCGCCGGGCCTGGAAGTCCCCGCAGTTCGAGCATGACGAGATCTCGCGGTAACTGTCCTGCGAAGGCAGCCAGACCTCGAGGTCCCAGGTCTTGCGCGCGGCGAAACCCATGTCTCCCGAGCACAGCAGCATGCGCCGGTAGGGCAGTCCCAGGCGTTCGAGCACCACCTCCGCGCAGCGGGTCATGCGCTCGTGCTCGGCGTCACTGTCCCCGGGGCGCGTGATCGAGACCAGCTCCACCTTCTCGAACTGGTGCTGGCGGATCATCCCGCGGGTGTCGCGACCATGGCTGCCCGCTTCGGCGCGGAAGCACATCGAATGTGCGGCCATGCGCAACGGCAGGCGCTCCGGTTCGATGATGGCGTCGGCCACGAGATTGGTGAGAGGTACCTCGGCCGTGGGGATGAGGTAGCGCTTCGAGGCCGACTCCCCCTCGCCCACCGTGGTCGAGAACAGATCGTCCTCGAACTTCGGCAGCTGGCCGGTGCCGCGCATCGCGTCGGCGTTGACCAGGACCGGCACGCCCGTTTCCTCGTAGCCGTGCTCGTTGACGTGCAGGTCGAGCATGAACTGCGCCAGCGCGCGATGCAGGCGCGCGAGCTGGCCGCGCAGCACGGTGAAGCGCGCGCCGGAGAGCCTGGCGGCGGCCTCGCCGTCGAGCCAGCCGTGGCGGACGCCAAGGTCGACGTGGTCGCGTACCGGGAAGTCGAACGCGCGCGGCGTGCCCCAGCGGTGCTGCTCGACGTTGGCCGACTCGTCCGCACCCGGCGGAACCGAGTCGTCGGGAATATTGGGAATGCCGAGGGCAAGGGCGTCCAGCTCCGCACGGATGCGTTCCAGCTCGACCTCGGAGGCCTTCAGCGCATCGCCGGATCCGGACACTTCGGCCTTGAGGGCTTCCGCCTTGGCCAGGTTCGCCTCGGCCTGGCCGGAGTCCCCGCTCGCCCTGAGGCGTGCGATCGACCCCATGAGCATGCCGATCTCCTTGCTGTGCGCGTTGCGCAGGCTCTGCAGCTCCTGGGTACGCACCTGCAGCGCCTTGCGCCCGGACTCGAGGCGTTCCAGGGCGGCGGCGTCGAGTTCGAATCCGCGGCTCTCGCGCAGACGACGGGCAAGCGCGGCAGGATCCTGGCGCAGGAGATTGGGGTCGAGCATCGCGTCGCTTCGGGCAGTGGCGGGAGCCGTGATTATCGCGTGTCGCGCCCGGCTTTGCTCCGCGCGCCAGCGATGGAGGAACCGCGGCGGAACGCCCATGGCAGAATCGGGGGCGTCGCGACGACCCTCCCCTTCATGGCAGCCACCTCCACACGCAGTCCTCGTCCCCTTCCCACCCGGCGCGGCTGGTGGCTGGTGGCCGCCGGCGTCCTCGCCGGCCTGGCGATCTTCCTCGTGTTCTGGCTCGGTCAGCGCGGAGCTCCGCAACCGCACCCTGACGATGCCGGGGCACCGGCGGCCGCGGCGCCCGTTTTCCGGCCGCTGCCGGTGCCGCGGGCCCCGGGACCGGGACCAGCCTCGGGACGCGCGCCGGCCGAGGCGTCGAACGCCGCTCCGGCCGCGGTCGACCTGGGAGGTCCTGCAGGGCTGCCTCCGGTCGCGGGTCCGGATCCGCGCGCGGCTCCGCTCCCGCCTCCGGAGGAGTCCGTCGTTCCTTCGTTCAGCCCTCCGGTCCCGATCGCGTCGCCCGGCCCGCGCTATCCGGCACGGGCGCTGCGCCGAGGGGAGTCCGGCGAAGTGCTGCTGCGGGTCCATGTCGATGCGCGCGGCCTCCCGGTGCAGATCGAGGTCGCCTCCAGCAGCGGTTCCAGGGAGCTCGACCGCGCCGCATCGAATGCCGTCCGCCGCTGGCGTTTCCGCCCGGCAACGCAGGGCGGTGAGCCGGTGTCAGGCGTAGTGAACGTACCGGTCACCTTCAACAGCGGACGCTGACCGGCAGGCCCGCACACGCGATCGCCACTCCGTTTGTGTGACGCTCATCGCATCGCAGCCGCGCGCTGGAGGAACAGGCCATGAGCGATCGCGACCGGGACCGCTCCCCGCGGCCCGGGCAGCCGGCTCCACCGCCTCGCGACCCCGGACCCGGAAGCGCCACCCCCTGCTCTGGATCCTGGTGCTGCTGGCCCTGTTGGCCTTCGGCTGGTTCATCTACAACGAGCGCGCCGGGGCCCCGGTTGCCCCGCCCGCACCGCCGATCGGAGTCGGCGACGCTGCCGGCCCCGCGCGCGATGGGCGCAGGCCGAAGCCGGTGGCCTGCGCCAGCGCATCGAAGCCCGGGAACGAGGTCGCGACGTTGGCGACGTCCGCGATCTCCACCTCGCCTCGGGCGACCTGCGCAGCGACCGCGAACGCCATCGCGATGCGGTGATCGCCGCGACTGTCGACGCTGCCGCCGCGCAGCGGTCCCCCTTCGATCAGCATGCCGTCGGGCGTCTCGTCCACGCGCGCACCGAGGGCCGCGAGGCCCGTGGCCATCGCATGGATGCGGTCGGATTCCTTCACCCTGAGTTCTTCCGCGCCACGGATCCGCGTGCGGCCCTCCGCACACGCCGCCGCCACGGCGAACACCGGGAATTCGTCGATCATGTCCGCCACCAGCGCCTCGGGCAGGTCGATCCCCTGCAACGGCGCATGGCGCACCTCCAGGTCCGCGATCGGTCCGCAGGCCCCCGGGCGGCGGCCGGTCTCGCGGATGTCGGCGCCCATCGCGCGCAGCACGTCGAGAAGGCCGGTGCGCCGCGGGTCGACGCCCACCGAGCGCAGCCGCAGCAACGAGCCCGGCACCAGGGTCGCGGCCACGATGAAGAAGGCGGCGGAGGAGAAGTCTCCCGGCACCTCGATGTCGCACGCGCACAGCCGGTGGCCTCCGTCGAGCCTCGCATGCCCCGGCGCGGATTCGACCGGCCAGCCGAAGGCCGCGAGCATGCGTTCGGTGTAGTCGCGGGTCGGTCGGGGCTCGCGCACCCTGGTTGCCCCTTCCGCGTACAGGCCGGCGAGCAGCACGGCGGACTTCACCTGCGCGCTCGCCACCGGCAGTTCGTAGTCGATGCCGCGCAGCGCACGTCCGCCCGCGATGCGCAGCGGCGGTCGCTCGCCGTCATCCGAGTCGATCGCCGCCCCCATCGCACGCAGCGGCGCCATCACCCGCTGCATCGGCCGCTGCGACAGCGACGCGTCGCCGGCGAGCACGCTGTCGAAGCGCTGCCCCGCGAGCAGGCCGGCAAGCAGGCGCATGGCGGTGCCCGAGTTGCCACAGTCGAGCACGCCGGCGGGTGCGCGCAGACCGTCGAGGCCGACGCCGTGGACGATGCGGCGGGTCGGTGCCGGCGCGTCGATCTTCACCCCCATGGCGGTGAAGATCGCCGCCGTGGCGCGCGTGTCCTCGCCTTCGAGGAAGCCGTCGATGCGCGACGTCCCGTCGGCCAGCGCACCCAGCATCACCGCGCGGTGCGAGATCGATTTGTCGCCCGGGACCCTGATCTCGCCGGCAAGTGCCCGGCCCGTCGACGCCAGCCAGTCCATGCGTGCGCCCTGCCCTGCGCTCACGGCACGGCCACCGGGTAGGAACCCAGCACCCGTACCTCGCCTGCGAACGCGTCGATCTCGGCCAGCGCATCCTTCAGCGGCGACTCGTCGGCATGCCCGCCCACCTCGATGAAGAAAGCGTACTGCCACAGCGCGCCGTGCGCCGGCCGCGACTCGATGCGGTCCATGCTGATGCCATGCCGCGCCAGCGGCTCGAGGATGCGGTACAGCGCGCCTGGCTGGTCCCGGATCGACACCAGCAGCGAGGTGCGGTCGTGGCCCGACGGCGGGAAGGCGGCGCGACCGAGCACCAGGAAGCGGGTGGTGTTGTCGTTGCGGTCCTCGATCGGACCGGCGACCACCTTCAGGCCGTAGACCTGGCCCGCGGTCTCGCCGGCGATGGCCGCGGCGTCGTCGGCATTGCGGGCACGGCGTGCGCCCTCGGCGTTGCTCGCCACCGGCAGCCGCTCGGCCAGCGGCAGGTGCTGCCGCAGCCAGTGCTTGCACTGCGCCAGCGACAGCCCGTGCGAGTAGATGCGCTCGATGTCCTCGATGCGCCCGGTGCGCGACATCAGATACTGGTGCACGCGCAGCTCGACCTCGCCGCAGATCATCAGCGGCGAGGTCAGGAACATGTCGAGCGTGGACTGGATCGTACCCTGGCTGGAGTTCTCCACCGGCACCACGCCGAAGTCGGCGGCGCCGGAGGCCACCTCCTCGAACACCTCCTCCACGCTGGCCAGCGGCAGCCCGTGCGCGGAATGTCCGAAGTGCTTCTGCATGGCCTGCTGCGAGAAGGTGCCCTCGGGGCCGAGGTAGCCGACCTTCAGCGGCTCCTGCTGCGCCAGGCAAGCGGACATGATCTCGCGGAACAGCCGCACCAGCACCGCGTCCGAAAGCGGCCCCTGGTTGCGGTCCACCACCCGGCGCAGGACCTGCGCCTCGCGCTCGGGGCGGTAGTAGTCGATGGCGGCGGCAAGCCGACCCTTGGCGCGCCCGACCTGGCGGGCGAACAGGGCGCGCTCGGCGATCAGCGCCTGGATCTCGCGGTCGATGCCGTCGATCTGCGCCCGCACCGCGGCGAGGTCGGGCTTCGCGCCGGCGGCGTCCGTCCGGGACCCGCCAGCTTCACCACCCTGGTCGCCCTCGCGGTCGATGTCGCGGGTGTCAACCATGGCGGCGCTGGAAGTCCCGCATATGGTCCACAAGCGCCTGCACGCCGGCCAGCGGCATCGGGTTGTAGATCGAGGCGCGCATGCCGCCGACCACGCGGTGCCCCTTGAGGCCGACCAGTCCGGCCTCGCGCGCCTCGGCCAGGAAGGGGGCGTCGAGCGCGGGATCGGGCAGGAAGAACGGCACGTTCATGCGCGAGCGCACGGCGGGGTCGACCTCGTTCCGGTACCAGCCACCGGAGCCGTCGATGGCGGCGTACAGCAGCTTCGCCTTCTCGTCGCTGCGGCGCGCGAACTCTTCCACTCCGCCCTCTTCGAGCATCCAGCGGAAGGTCAGCCCTGCCACGTACCAGTTCCAGGTCGGCGGCGTGTTGAGCATGGAGTCGGCGGCCAGCTGCAGGCGGTAGTCGAAGATGTCGGCGCGCGGCTGGCCGGCGCGCTCGAGCAGGTCCCGGCGCACGATCACCACCCCGATGCCGACCGGCCCGAGGTTCTTCTGCGCGCCGGCGTAGATCGCACCGAAGCGCGACACATCGATCGGCTCGGAGGCGATGCTGGAGCTGAAGTCCGCGAACAGCGGCACGTCGCCGGTGTCGGGGAAGGCATGGCCACCGGGCGCCGCCGGTCGGAACTCGACGCCGTGGATGGTCTCGTTGGCGGTGACGTGGACATAGGCCGCTCCGTCGGACAGGCGCCAGGACTCCACCGGCGGGATGCTGCGGTAGCCGTCGTCCTCGCTGCTGGCGGCGACGTTGAGGTCCACGTAGGGCCGCGCCTGCCGCGTCGCGGTCGCACCCCAGTGGCCGGTCAGTACGTAGTCGGCGCGCTGGCCCGGGTCGGCGAAGTTCAACGGCAGCAGCGCCTGCTGGGTGGTGGCGCCACCGGGCAGGAACAGCACCGCGTACTCGGCCGGGATCGACAGCAGTGCGCGCAGGTCGGCCTCGGCTTGCGCCGCGATCTCGATGAACTCCGGTCCCCGGTGGCTGATCTCGACGATCGAGGCGCCGGCGTCGCCGTACTCGAGCATGGTGTCGCGGGCCTGGAGCAGCACGGACTCCGGCAGCATGGCGGGACCGGGGCTGAAATTGTAGGCGCGCGACATGCCATGACCTCGTTGCGTTGGATGGGCGATCCAGTATGCCGCAATGCAGCACCATGACAGCGGGCGCGGGACCGCAGGCGTACGATGGAACGCACCGAACTGGCGAGCCCCGGCCATGTCCCGAACCCGGATCCCCACCCCGCCCGCGGCCGGAATCACCGGCGAATCCGTGTACCGCGACCGCCGCCGGCTGCTGCAGGCGCTGGCGCTCGCGCCGGCGCTGGTCGCGGCCGGCTGCCGCGGCGAGCCTCCGCCGCCGATGGACGTGCCGCGCGCAGCCACCCCGCCGCCCGGCGGTGGCGAGGCGACGGGCTTCGACACCGACGAACCGCTGACCCGCGAGCAGGATGCCACCAGCTACAACAACTTCTACGAGTTCGGCAGCGGAAAGACCGACCCTTCGCGCGCCCGCAAGACGCTGGTGACCTCGCCCTGGTCGGTCGCGGTCTCGGGCGAATGCGCCCGCCCCGGCACGGTGCCGCTGGAGACCCTGCTCAAGGGCCTGGTACCGGAGGAGCGCATCTATCGCATGCGCTGCGTCGAAGGCTGGTCGATGGTGATCCCGTGGCTGGGCGTGCCGCTGGGCCAGGTACTGAAGCGCTTCGAACCGGGCGCGGATGCGAAATTCGTCGCCTTCACCAGCCTGGCCGACCCGCGCCAGATGCCCGGGGTGCGCGTGCCCATCCTCGACTGGCCCTACCGCGAGGGCCTGCGGATCGACGAGGCCATGCATCCGCTCACCCTGCTGGTCACCGGCATGTACGGCAAGCCGCTCCAGCAGCAGAACGGGGCGCCGCTGCGGCTGGTGGTCCCGTGGAAGTACGGCTTCAAGGGCATCAAGTCGATCGTCGCCATCGAGTTCACCCGAAAGGCCCCACGCACCGCCTGGAACGACATGCAGCCGCGCGAGTACGGCTTCTTCGCCAACGTCAACCCGGCCGTGGACCATCCACGCTGGAGCCAGGCCACCGAGCGCCGGATCGCCGGCGACGGCAACCGCCTGTTCGCCGACCGCATTCCGACCCGTCCCTTCAACGGCTACGCAGATCAGGTCGCCGGCCTCTACCGGGGCATGGATCTGGCGCGCTGGTACTGAACATGGCGGCAGGACGCGGCCTCGTCCTGGCCAAGGTCGCGGTGCATGGGGCGGCGATGGCGCCATTGGCCGTGCTGGGCTGGCATGCCTGGCAGGTTGGCAGCGGTGCCGACCTCGATGCGCTGGGCGCGGAGCCGGTGGCGGCCATCGAGCACGAACTCGGGCTGTGGGCGCTGCGGCTGCTGCTGGCCACGCTCGCGATCACCCCGCTGCGACAGCTGCTGCAGCAACCGGTGCTGATACGCTTCCGGCGCATGCTCGGGCTGTACGCCTTCGCCTATGCGAGCCTGCATTTCGCCGCCTACCTGGTGCTCGACCTGCGTGGCTGGTGGACACAGGTGCTGTCGGAGATCGTCGAACGCCCCTACATCACCGTCGGGTTCGCCGCCTGGCTGCTGCTCGTGCCGCTGGCACTGACCTCGACCCGCGGCTGGATGCGGCGGCTGGGCCGCGGCTGGGGGCGGCTGCACCGCCTGGTCCATGTCATCGCCGTGCTGGCGGTGCTTCACTTCTGGTGGGTGGTCAAGTCCGATGTCCGCGAGCCGCTGCTGTACGCGGCGATCCTGGCGGCGCTGCTGGCCTGGCGCCTGGCGTGGCGCAGGCGGCACCGCCCATCCCCATCGCGCGCGAACGCCTCAACCCGTGCCGAACAGCAGCAGTAGCGCCAGCAGGCCGGCCAGGACCACGGCCGCCAACAGCAGCCACGGCAGGCGCATGCCCCTGGCGCGATGGCGCGACTCCGCCGTCGGGGCGCGGACCGTGGCGTCGGCGGCGTGCGGTCTCCCGGAAACGGCCGACGGCGCCTCGAGCACGAAGCGGTGATGCGCGTCGAACACGATCTGGTCGCCCGGCCGCAGCACCGCATCGCGCACCGCCTCGCCATTGACCTGGCTGCCGTCGGCCGATCCGAGGTCCCGCAGCACCACCTGGCCGCGCAGCATCTCCACGCGCGCGTGGCGCTCGGCGAAGGCGGCCTCGTCGATGCGGATGTCCGCCTCGGGCGCGCGCCCGACCAGGCGCGGTCGCTCGAGGGTGAAGCTGCGCCCGTGGTAGCGGCCGCCGACGCCGCGCAACACCACGCGCACGTCTCCGGCCTCCCCGGTGCTGTCGCCGAAACCGGCCGGAGGCTGACGCGGGGGCCGCGGAGCAACCAGACGCATGCCGCTGCCGTCGACGAACACCGCGTCCCCGACCCGCAGCATGGCCATGCGCAGCACCGGCCGGCCGTTGACATGCACGCCGCGCGTGCCTGCGGGGACGGTGAGCCAGACGCCGCGGCGGTCGACGCAGAAGCTGACCATGGGCGATGCGGACACCGGCCCGAGGTCGCCGCCGCCGTCGACGCGTCCCACGCCGTGCACGCCCACGGGAAGCGGATAGTCTTCGCCGCTGGAGTCGAAGCGCAGCCTGAGGGTTTCCATTCGCGGGGAAATCTAGCATGCGTGCCCTTGGATCGCGCGGGCTCCGCACCGAGAATACGCAGCCCTGCCGCCGGAGCACGCCATGTCCGCCATCGACATCCACCACCCGCACCGGCTGCCCATGCCGCGAGCCCGCGCGGTGGCCCAGCAGGTCGCCGACAAGCTCGTCGACCGTTTCGGGGTGGAGTGCCGCTGGAGCGACGATGTGCTGGACTTCAGCCGCGCCGGGGTGGACGGCAGCATCGCGCTGCGCCCTGGCGAGGTGCATGTCACCGCCCGCCTGGGCTTCCTGTTCGCCGCCATGCAGGGGCCGATCGAAGCCGAGATCCGGCGCGTGCTCGGCACGCATTTCGGTTGAGGACGAGGGACGGCCGCGGCGCGGGCACATCTGCGTCTATCCTAAGGGGTGCTCAGGGAAGGGGGAGCGGAACACCATGCTGAAATGGCTGCCAGCGATCGTCGTTGTACTCGTCCTCGGTTCGGCCATGTCCTGGCTCGCGCACGGTCCACTGCGGCGTCGCGACGAGATCCGGGCGGGGATCGCCGCGCTGTCGGCGATGTCCTGGCGCGAATTCATGCACATCGTGCTGGAGGCCATGTCCCGGCGCGGCTTCCACCGTCTGGTCGGCCGCGAGGCCCCGGCCGGTGACAGCGACTACACCCTGGTCCGCAACGGGGAACATTGGCTGCTGTCGGCCAAGCACGGCAGCGCCTTCGTGCTGGGGCGGGCGCCGGTGGACGACCTGGCGGCGGACATGGGCCTCGCCGGCGCCGCGGGCGGACTTCTGCTCACCCAGGGCCGGATCGACGACGAAGCCCGCAAGGCGGCGCGCGGCCGACCGATCGAACTGCTGGACGGGGCCGCGCTGTGGCCGGAGCTCGGCGCCCTGGTGCCAGCGCAGGCCGCGATCCGCGAAGCCTCGGCCCGGCGGGCCCGTACGCTCAGCCTGGGCGGCTGGCTGCTGGCCCTGCCCATCGGCGTCGCGGTATTCGCGCTCATGCCCGAGGCGCCGCCGGCCGGGCCGGTGAAAGCCACGCGGCCGGTTGCCACGCAGCCCGGGGCGGTACCGGATGCGGACCAGACGGTCGCGATGGAAGAACCGGCAGCCCCGATCGAGGAACAGCGCCGCGAACTGGCCAGCACCGTCGCCACCCTGCCGATGGTGACGCGGGCGGCGTGGGCCAGCACCTCGACGCTGGAAGTGGCCGTGGTCGAAACCGGCACCGATCCGATCGATGCGATCTGCCCGCTGGTGGAGCGCTTCCCGGCGCTGGCCTCGTCGCGGATCCAGCTCACGCCACCGCCGGACAGCGGCCGACCGGTCCGCTTCCGTCAGTGCCGCAGCTACTGACGACCCGGCCGCGCCGGCCGCGCCGGCTGTCACCGGACAGTCACCGGACCGACATCACGGGGTCACTGCCGATGGCTGGAATACACCCCGCGGCGGCCCGTGCAGCGCGCTCGATGGCACGCGCGCCGGCTGCCCATCTCTCCCCCTCCTGATTCTCGAGGGGACGCTCCGTTCGAGTGCTGGCCGCCCGCCACGGACGCAGGGGGGATGCCCAGCCGGATTATGCGCGTCCTGCTCCCAGATCCGGCCGCCGGCCATCCATGGCCGGCTCTGGGCATCCCCCCCTGCATCCGCGGCGGGCACGACCTCTGGTCGCGGGCGGGAGGAGGTCTACGCCGACGGCGACGTCGACATCGAAGCGGCCGGATCCTGATGAGCCAGGCTGCTCGCGACCGCTCCTGCTCTTGGTCTTCCCTCCCGAAGCCGCAGAACGGTGGAGCCCGTCCCGCGCACAGGGGGTGTGCGGACAGCCGGCCAGGGATGGCCGGCGGCCGGCCGATGGGAGCAGGACGCGGAGACGGCCGGGGGAGCACACCCCCTGTGCGCGGGACGGGCCGCGCGGATCCCAACGGAGTCCGGAGAAGAACCCTTTTTTCCGTGCGGGAGCATCGATGACAGACACCGTCATCACACTGTCACAAAAACATCATCCAATGTGCGTGCGCCCTCGCGGCATCCCGCCCACACGGAACTCCTGCCATGACCCTCCCCAAGCTGCGCCTCGCCTCGCTCGCGCTCGCTTCTGCGCTGTTCGCCGTCGCCTGCCAGCCTTCCGGAACCGCTCCTGCCGACGGTTCCGCCCCTGCCGACCGCGTGTCCACGCAGGTCTCCGGTGCCGGCGCCTCGTTCATCTATCCGCTGGTCTCCAGGTGGTCGGCCGACTACAACGCCGCCACCGGCATGCAGGTCAACTACCAGTCGATCGGCTCGGGCGGCGGCATCGCCCAGGTCAAGGCCGGCACCGTCGACTTCGGCTCCAGCGACAAGCCGCTGTCCAGCGCCGAACTGGCCGAAGCCGGCCTCGGCCAGTTCCCTTCGGCGATCGGCGGCGTGGTGCCGGTGGTCAACATCGAGGGCCTGGCGCCGGGCGCGCTCAAGCTCACCGGCCCGCTGCTGGCCGACATCTTCCTCGGCAAGGTCACCGCCTGGAATGCGCCGGAAATCGCCGCGGTCAATCCCGGCCTGTCGCTGCCCGAGGGCAAGATCAGCATCGTCCACCGCTCCGACGGCTCCGGCACCAGCTTCAACTTCACCAATTACCTGTCCAAGGTCAGCCCCGACTGGAAGCAGAAGGTCGGCGAAGGCACCTCGGTGTCCTGGCCGCTGGGCGTCGGCGGCAAGGGCAACGAGGGCGTGGCCTCCTACGTGCAGCAGATCAAGGGCGCCATCGGCTACGTCGAGCTTGCCTACGCGCTGCAGAACACCATGCCCTACGCCTCGATGCAGAACGCCGCGGGCAACTTCGTCGAGCCGAGCGCCGAGAGCTTCGCCGCCGCCGCGCGCACCGCGGACTGGGCTTCGGCCAGCGACTTCGACCTGGTGATCACCGACGCCCCGGGCGCCGACTCCTGGCCGATCACGGCCACCAACTTCATGCTGATGCCCAAGCAGCCCAAGGACCCGGCCCGCAGCAAGGCCGCGCTGGAATTCTTCAAGTGGGCGCTGCACAACGGCCAGGACCAGGCCTCCGAGCTGCACTACGTACCGCTGCCGGCCGAACTGGTGGCGCAGGTCGAGGCCTACTGGGCCGCCGAGTTCGAATAAGGCAGCAGGGCCCGCCGCGTGTGCGGCGGGCCGGACTCCAGCCCCGGGAAGCCGATGAGCGCCACCACCCTCCCCGTCCACAGCACTCGGGATCAGCGCGACGCGCGTGCCGACCGCTGGTTCCGATACGCCCTCGGGGCCACCGTCGCCTTCGTGCTGCTGGCGCTGGCCGGCGCCGCGCTGTCGATGCTCTGGGGCGGACGCGAGGCCCTGCAGTCGCAGGGCCTCGCGTTCTTCCTGTCGGCCGAGTGGAACCCGGTCGAGAACCGCTACGGCGCGCTGGCGCCGATCTACGGCACGGTGGTCACCGCGCTCATCGCCATGCTGCTGGCGGTGCCCGTGAGCTTCGGCATCGCCGTCTTCCTGACCGAGGTCGCGCCGCGCTGGATGCGCGGCCCTGTGAGCGCAGCGATCGAACTGCTGGCCGGCATTCCCTCGATCATCTACGGCATGTGGGGGCTGTTCGTGCTGGTACCGGTGATGACCGCGCACGTCACGCCATGGCTCAACGACAACCTGGGCACCCTCCCCGGCCTCGGCATCCTGTTCCAGGGGCCGCCCCTGGGGATCGGCGTGCTCACCGCCGGCCTGGTGCTGGCGATCATGGTGGTGCCCTTCATCACGTCGGTGATGCGCGAGGTGTTCCTCACCGTGCCGACACGGTTGAAGGAATCGGCCTATGCACTGGGCTCGACGAAGTGGGAGGTGTGCTGGGACATCGTCCTGCCCTACACCCGCTCGGCGGTGATCGGCGGCATCTTCCTCGGCCTCGGACGCGCGCTGGGGGAGACCATGGCGGTGGCCTTCGTGGTCGGGAACAGCGTGCGCCTGACGCCCTCGCTGCTCGAGCCCGGCACCACCATCGCCGCGTTGATCGCCAACGACTTCGGCGAAGCCACCGAGACCTATCGTTCGGCGCTCCTGCTGCTCGGCTTCGTGCTGTTCATCGTCACCTTCGTGGTGCTGTCGCTGGCACGTCTGATGCTGGCGCGCCTCGCGCGCAGGGAGGGCAACTGATGGCGATCACCAGGGCCTCCGACGCCGACCGCGCCGCGGACGGCCTGTACCTGCGCCGCCGCCTCACCAACCTGGTGGCGCTGTCGCTGTCATGCGTCGCCGCGGTGATCGGGCTGCTGTTCCTGGCCTGGATCCTGTGGACCCTGGTGTCCAAGGGCATCACCGGCATCGACTGGCAGCTGTTCACCCGCGACACGCCGCCGCCGATGGCCGAGGGCGGACTGCGCAACGCGCTGTTCGGCTCGGCCGTGATCTGCGGAATGGCGATCCTGATCGGTGCGCCGCTGGGCGTCGCCGCCGGCACCTGGCTGGCCGAGTACGGCGCCAACGGCCGCATCGCGACGGTGGTGCGCTTCGTCAACGACATCCTGCTGTCGGCGCCTTCTATCGTGCTGGGCCTGTTCGTCTATACCCTGCTGGTGATGAACACCGGCGGCAGCTTCTCCGCCTTCTCGGGCTCGGTCGCCCTGGCCTTCATCGTGCTGCCGGTGGTGTTGCGCACCACCGACGAGATGCTGCGCCTGGTGCCGGCGCAGATGCGCGAGGCCGCGCTGTCGCTGGGGGTGCCGCAGTGGAAGGTGATCGTGCAGGTGCTGTACCGCAGCGCCTCGGCCGGCATCGTCACCGGCATCCTTCTCTCGCTGGCGCGCATCAGCGGCGAGACCGCACCGCTGCTGTTCACCGCCTTCGGCAACCTGTACTGGAACAGCAACATCATGCAGCCCATGGCCAGCGTGCCGGTGGTGATGTACCAGTTCGCCGGCAGCCCGTACCAGACCTGGCAGGACCTGGCCTGGGCCGGCGCCCTCGTGCTCACCACGTTCGTCCTCCTGATCAGCCTCGGCGCGCGCGCACTGCTGCTGCGCACACGCGTCACCCATGACTGACCCGACCATGTCCCTCCGGAACCCGCCGATGAACCACCCCGCCCCCACCGCCCAGGGACGCGTCACGCTGTCCACGGCGACGCCGCGCCGGGCCACCGAGGCCGCGGCACCGGTGAAACTGTCCGTGCGCGGCCTGGACTTCCACTACGGCAGGTTCCACGCCATCAAGGGCGTGGCCATGGAGATTCCCGAGAAGCGCGTGACCGCGCTGATCGGTCCGTCCGGCTGCGGCAAGTCCACGCTGCTGCGCGTCTTCAACCGCATCTACGCGCTCTATCCGGGCCAGGTCGCCAGCGGCACCATCCTCCTCGACGGCGAGGACATCCTCTCGCCGAAGTATCCGATGAACCGCCTGCGCAGCAAGATCGGCATGGTGTTCCAGAAGCCGGTGCCGTTCCCGATGACCATCTACGAGAACATCGCCTACGCGATCCGCCACCACGAGAAGCTGTCGAAGGCGGAGATGGATGCGCGCGTGGAGTCGGCGCTGCGCCAGGGCGCGCTCTGGGACGAGGTCAAGGACAAGCTCGGGCAGAGCGCGCTGGGCCTGTCCGGCGGCCAGCAGCAGCGCCTGTGCATCGCCCGCGCGGTGGCGTTGAAGCCGGAAGTGCTGCTGCTCGACGAGCCGACATCGGCGCTGGACCCGATCTCGACCAGCCGCATCGAGCAACTGATCGAGGAGCTCAAGCGCGACTACACCATCGTGATCGTCACCCACAACATGCAGCAGGCGGCGCGCGTCTCCGACTACACCGCGTTCATGTACCTTGGCGACCTGATCGAGCACGATACGACCGAGACCATCTTCTCCAACCCCTCGAAGCAGCAGACCGAGGACTACATCACCGGACGGTTCGGATGAACAACCAGCCCAACGATCACATTGTCCGCAGCCACGACGAGGAGCGGCAGCGCCTCATCGGCGAGATCCTGCGCATGGGCGAGCTCGCCGTCGCGCAGCTGGAGGCCGCGCTCGACGTGGTCGAGCGCCGGGACGACCGCGCGGCGGGCCACATCGTCGCCAACGACGAGGCGATCGACCAGCTCGAGCAGGAGGTCAGCCACGACGTCATGAAGCTGTCGCTGCGCGGGCCGCTCGCGCGCGACCTGCGCGAGATCCTCGCCGCGCTGCGCATCGTGTCCGACATCGAGCGCATCGGCGACTACGCCGCCAACATCGCCAAGCGCTCGATCGCGCTCAACCAGGCCCCGGCGCTGCCGGTGGCCGGCGGCCTGCGGCACGTCGGCACCCTGGCCGTGCGCCAGGTGCGGGACGTGCTCGAGGCCTACCGCAACCACGACTCCGAAGCCGCCCAGCAGGTGCGCGACCGCGATGCCGCCCTCGACGCCGAGTACACGCGGCTGTTCCGCGAACTCCTGACCTACATGATGGAGGACGCGCGCGCGATCACCGGCTGTACCCACCTCCTGTTCATGGCCAAGAACCTCGAGCGCATCGGCGACCACGCCACCAACATCGCCGAGAACATCTGGTTCATGGTTCGCGGCGAGGACAACCTGCCGCCGCGCGAGAAGGCCGACGAGACCAACACCCAGGCCTGAGCGCGCCGGCCCCTGAATGCGCTTGGCCGGGCCGCTCCAGGACAGCCCGGCTGCTGCATACTGGCGCTCCCGCGGCCCGCGCCGCATTCGAGGAGAGTGCCAGCATGTCGAAGTCTCCCAGCAAACCCGTCGCCCTCGCCGTGGCCACCGCCCTGGGCAGCCTGGCGCTGTCGGGCTCCGCATTCTCGATGGCCCCGCTCGCCGGCGGCTACATGCTGGCCGCGCAGGACGCCGGCATGGCGCAGGCGGCCGATCCGGCCAGGTCGGGCGAGGGCCGCTGCGGCATGTCGCGCGCCGACACCGATGGCGACGGCCGCATCTCCGCCGAGGAGTTCGCCGCGGCGCATCCGGAGAAGGATCCCTCGTACTTCGCAGGCATGGACACCAACGGCGACGGCTTCGTCGACGGGGATGAACACGAGGCCCACCACGCGGCGAACAGGTCCGACGACGGCGCGAAGGCCGACAAGTCCGACCAGGAAGGCAAGTGCGGCGAAGGCAAGTGCGGTGGCTCCGGCGCCTGCGGCGGCGCCGTCTGAGCCAGCGGTGATCCGGGTGCGCGGCCCCGTGCCGCGCGCCCGCCAGGCATGGGAATCCCACTGCACCCGCGCGCCGTCGGCCTCGGCCTGCGCCGCGCCCTGCTCCCCGCGCTGCGCGCGGCACCGCCGGGAAGCTTCGACTTCCTCGAGGCCGCCCCGGAGAACTGGATCGGCGTCGGCGGCGCGCCGGGCGAGGCCTTCGGCGAGCTCGCCTCCCGCCATCCGCTGGTCTGCCACGGCCTGTCCCTGTCCCTCGGCGGCCCCGCGCCCCTGGACGAGACCTTCCTGCACGCGCTGCGCAGGTTCCTCGACGGGCACCGGGCGGCGGTCTACAGCGAACACCTGAGCGCCTGTGGCGACAGCCTCGGACAGCTTTACGACCTGATGCCCCTGCCGTTCTGCGAGGAGGCCGTCCGCCACGTCGCGGCACGGATCGAGCGCGCACAGGATGTCCTCGGGCGACGCATCGCGGTGGAGAACATCTCCTACTACGCGGAGATTCCGGTGCCGCCTGGCGCGACGCCGCTGACCGAGCTCGAGTTCGTGAACGCGGTGCTCGCCGAGGCCGACTGCGACCTGCTGCTGGACGTCAACAACATCGTGGTCAACGCCACCAACCATGGTTACGACGCCGGGGCCTTCCTGCGCGGCCTGCCGGGCGCGCGCATCGCGTACATCCACGTCGCGGGGCACCGGGACGAGGCGCCGGGCCTGAAGATCGACACCCATGGTGCGGCGGTGGCCGACCCTGTGTGGGCACTGCTCGCGGAGGCGTACGCGCTGTTCGGCCCGCGACCGACGCTGCTGGAGCGCGACTTCTGACTTTCCGCCCTTCGAGACGCTGCTGGGCGAACTCGACGCCGTGCGCGGCCACCTCGCCGCGGCGCCCGCGCACCGGAGCGCGGCGTGAGCGCCGGACCGGGAGCCGGCGACGCGACGGCGGACGACGCGTTGCGCGCAAGCCAGGATGACTTCGCGGCCCATATCCGCGACCCGGAGCGGCATCCGGCGCCCGCCGGCATCGATCCGCGCCGGATGCAGGTCTACCGCGACCTGTTCTTCAACAACGTGTCCCGCCTGCTTGCGGGCAACTTCCCGGTCATCCGGCGCGTCTACGGCTCGCGCTGGCCGGCGCTGGTACGCGACTTCTATCGCGGGCACGGCTGCCGCACGCCGCTGTTCCCCGAACTGCCGCGCGAGTTCCTGCGCTGGCTGGAGGACAGCGGCGGGCGCGAACCCTGGCTGCCCGAACTTGCGCATTACGAATGGGTCGAACTCGCGCTGCAGGTCAGCGAGGCGCGCGCCGACGATGTGCCGCACGATCGCCTCGACGTACCCCGCATGGATGTGGCCGCGGCGCTGCTCGCCGGCCGCCCGCTGCTGTCGCCGCTGGCGTGGCCGCTGGCCTATGCCTGGCCGGTGCACCGCATCGGTCCCGACTTCCTGCCCGAAGAGCCACCAGCCTCGCCGACCCTGGTCCTGCTGCACAGGGGCGCGGACGGCGGCGTGCGGTTCCATGCCCCGAATCCGCTGGCCTGGCGACTGCTCCAGCGTCTGGACGAAGCTCCTTCGCTCAGCGGCCGCGCCCAGCTCGAAGCGCTTGCGGACGAGGCTGGAGCCGCTCCGGACGATGCCTTCATCGCCCGGGGCCTGGACATGCTGCGGAACTGGCATCGCGACGGGATCGTGCCCGGCGTGCGACGCTGAGCGTCCGCCACATGGCGGCGCAGGCCCGCGCGGCGCACTCGGATAGACTAGCCCCGGTGACCATCCAGCCCGCGCCCGTACCCCCCCCGGCGGCCCCCGCCTTCACGCCGATGTCGGCCCGCTTCCGCGGCTACCTTCCCGTGGTGGTAGACGTGGAGACCGGCGGTTTCGACTGGAACCGGCATGCCCTACTGGAAATCGCGGTCCTGCCCATCGACCTCGACGCCGACGGCCGCTACGTGCCCGGCGAAGGCGCCAGCGCCCACCTGGTTCCGGCCCCCGGCACCGAAATCGACCCCAAGTCGCTGCAGATCACCGGCATCGATCTCGGCCATCCTTTCCGCTTCGCGAAGCCCGAGCGCGAGGCGCTGGAGCACGTGTTCGCCGCCGTCCGCGTCGCGGTGCGAAAACATGGCTGCCAGCGCGCGATCCTGGTCGGGCACAACGCGCACTTCGACCTGAACTTCCTCAACGCCGCCGTGGCGCGCAGCGGGCACAAGCGCAATCCCTTCCATCCCTTCAGCGTGTTCGACACGGTGACCATGGCCGGCCTGGCCTATGGGCAGACGGTGCTGGCGCGAGCCGTGCAGGCGGCGGGACTGGAGTGGAACAGCGACGACGCGCATTCGGCCGTCTACGACACCGAACGTACCGCGCAGCTGTTCTGCACGATCGCCAACGCCTGGGGACGGTTCGCGACGCCTCCGGCCTAGAGGCGCTGGCGCACGGCTTCGAACAGGCACACGCCGGCGGCGACCGAGACGTTCAGACTCTCGACGCCCGCCTCGGCCGCGCCCGGCATCGGCAGTGCCACCAACTGATCGCAGTGCTCGCGCGTCAGCCGGCGCAGGCCCTCGCCCTCGCCGCCCAGCACCAGGGCGACGTTGCCGCGCAGATCGATGCCGTACAGCGACGCGCCCGCGTCGCCGGCCAGGCCATAGATCCACACACCGAGCTTCTGCAGCTCGCGCAGCGTGCGCGAGAGGTTGGTCACCCGCACCACCGCGATGCTGTCCGCGGCACCGGCCGAGGTCTTGCGCACGGTGGCATTGACCTGCACCGCCTTGTCCTTCGGGATCACCACCGCGGTCACGCCGGCGGCGGCGGCGCTGCGCAGGCAGGCGCCAAGGTTGTGCGGGTCCTGCACGCCGTCGAGCACCAGCAGCAGGGCGCGGCCCTCAGCGGCCTCGATCAGGCCCGCCAGGTCGTCTTCGTCGTGCGTCTTGGCCGCGGCGTAGCGGGCGACGGCGCCCTGGTGGCGCAGGCCTCCGGCGACGCCGTCCAGCGCCTGCTGCGTGACCCGGCGCACATCGATGCCGCGGCGCCTCGCCTCCTCTTCGATCGACGCCAGCCGCGGGTTCTTCGCACCGGCCTCGACCAGCACCTCGCGGACGTTGTCGGCGTCATGCTCGACGGCGGACGCGACGGCGTTGATGCCGACGATCCACTGGTTCTGCTTGCTGGACATGGTTCCCCGTCAGTATTTCCGCTTGGCGCGCTTGGCCGGCTGCCCGCGCGGCGCGGGCGGCTTCGGCTCCCCGGCGCGGCGCAGGCCTTCCTCCACCAGCCTGAAGTCGATCTTGAGCTCTTCCACGCTGGCCTTCAGCACCACGATGCGCACCCGGTCGCCCAGCCGGTACTCGCGCTCGGAGCGCTGGCCGGTAAGTGTCTTGCGGATGGGATCGAAATGATAGAAGTCGTTGGGCAGCTGGGTCACGTGCACCAGGCCGTTGACCTTGGATTCGTCGAGCTCGACGAACAGGCCGAAACTGGTCACGCCGCTGACCACGCCGTCGAACTCGCGTCCGACGTGTTCTTCCATCCAGGCCGCACGGTAGCGCTCGTCGACCTCGCGCTGGGCCTCGTCGGCGCGGCGCGAACGCTCCGAGCACTGCAGCGACAGCGCCGCCATTTCGTGCGCGGTATAGGTGTACTTCGCCACGTGTCCGCCAGCCAGCGCATGCTTGATCGCGCGGTGCACCAGGAGGTCGGCGTAGCGGCGGATCGGCGAGGTGAAGTGCGCGTAGGCCTCCAGCGCCAGACCGAAGTGGCCGATGTTGTCCGGGGCGTACACCGCCAGCGACTGGCTGCGCAGCAGCACCGACTCGAGCAGCGCGGCGTCGGGGCGGTCGCGCACGGTCTCCAGCAGCTTGCGGAAATCCTTCGGCTGCACCTTCGCCCAGGGCGGAAGGCGCAGCTGGAACTCCTTCAGGAACTCCAGCAGGTCCGCGTACTTGCCCTCCGGCGGGCGGTCGTGGTCGCGGAACGGCGCCGGGATGCCGGTCTCCAGCAGGGCGTGCGCGGCGGCCACGTTGGCCGCGATCATGCATTCCTCGATCAGCTTGTGGGCGTCGTTGCGCTGGATCATGCCCGCCTGGGTGACCTCGCCCTGCGGGCCGAGCACGAAGCGCACCTCGCTGGTCTCGAAATCGATCGCGCCGCGCGCCTGGCGCGCCTTCTCGAACACCTTGTAGAGCTGGTGCAGGCGGCGCACCTGCTCGATCTGCGGGCCGATGAACGCGTGCGCGGCTTCACGGTCGGCGTCGGGGATGCCATCGCCCACGGCGTTCCAGACCTGGGTATAGGTCAGGCGCGCGTGCGAGTTCATCACCGCTTCGTGGAACGCGTAGGACACCAGCTGTCCGCGACGGTCGATCTGCATGTCGCAGGCGAAGCAGAGGCGGTCGACCCTGGGCTTCAGCGAGCAGATGCCGTTGGAGAGCGTCTCCGGCAGCATCGGCACCACGAAGCCGGGGAAATAGACCGAGGTCGCGCGCTTCTGCGACTCCCCGTCCAGCGGCTCGCCCGGGCGCACGTAGTGCGAGACGTCGGCGATCGCCACGATGAGGCGGAAGCCGTCGCGATTGGGTTCGCAGTACACCGCGTCATCGAAGTCCTTGGCGTCCTCGCCGTCGATGGTCACCAGCGGCAGCTTCCGCAGGTCGAGGCGGCGGTCGGCGGTGGCGGAGTCGACGTCCACCGGCACCTCGGCGGCGGCGTCGAGCACCTCGGTCGGGAATTCATGCGGGATGTCGTAGCCGTGGATCGCGGCCTCGACCGCGATCGACGCGGTCAATCTGTCGCCCAGCACCGCGAGCACGCGGCCGATCGGCGGCCGATGGCTGTCGGGCGGGGTCACGATCTCGCAGACCACCAGCTGGCCGTCGCGCGCATCCAGGCGCTCGTCGGTCGGGACCTGCACGTTGCGCTGGATGCGGCGGTCGTCGGGCACCACGTAGCTGATGCCGTGCTCGAGCGCGAAGCGCCCGATCAGGCGGGTGACCCGGCGCTCCAGCACCTCGACGATCACGCCCTCGCGGCGGCCGCGGCGGTCGACCCCGGTGACGCTGCCGAGCACGCGGTCGCCGTGCATGACCTTGCGCATCTCGAACGGCGGCAGGAACAGGTCGTCGCCGACGCCGCTCTCGGGGCGCAGGAAGCCGAAGCCTTCCGGATTGGCGATCACCGTGCCGGGAATCAGGTCCGCGCGCGCCGCGGGCACGAAGCCGCGGCGGCGGTTCTTCAACACCTGGCCGTCGCGCAGCATCGCCGCCAGGCGCTTGTCGAGCGCCGCGGCGCGGTCGGGATCGGTCAGGCCGAGGATCTGCTGCAGGGCCTCGGCGTCCATCGGGCCGTCGGCGTCGGACAGCGCCTGCAGGATCGCCTCGCGGCTGGCAATGGGGTTCTCGTAGCGGCTGGCTTCGCGCTGGGCCTGGGGATCGTCGAAGCCGCGGCGACCGCCCTTGCCCCGTTCCGGTGCCGGGGCGGGCGGCGCGGCTTCCGCGGTGCGCGGCTTCATGGCGCGAAGCAGGCCCGGGTCGGGCATCCACCCAGGTTGCGGGGCGGGCTTTGCCCTGGCCTTGCCGGCCGTGGCCGGGGCTCCCTTGCCAGGCGGCCCGGAGGCACGCTTCGCCTTCTCCGCAGGTGCGGAGCTCTTGCCGCGGCCGCTGCCGCGCTTCCCGGTGGTTTTCGTCATCCGGCGATTGTACGCGCGCGCCGTGGATGGTCCGTGGGCGGCAGCCATCCAGGGCGGAAGCGCCTGCCGCGCGACGCGGACCGTTGACAGAACCGACGCCGCAACGCACCATACGCGCCCACCTGCCCAGGTGGCGGAATTGGTAGACGCACTAGTTTCAGGTACTAGCGGGTAAAACCGTGGAGGTTCGAGTCCTCTCCTGGGCACCAAGGCACACGGCTCCGGCCACCGGAGACCACGAAAACCCGCGCATCAGCGCGGGTTTTCTGTTTTCCGCGCGACGAACGGCAGGGCGTTGTGCGCGTGCGTGGCCGCGATGGCGGCATGCCCGACCGCGACGGAGATCTGGTTGAGCCCGCTGACCACGTCGCCGATGGCGTAGAGCCCGTCCAGTCGCGTCTTCTGGTCACCATCGACGATGATCTCGCCCTCGGGCGTGAGCGCGGCCCCCGCGCGCGCGGCGATGCCGGCGTTGGTGTCGTGGCCCAGGTAGACATACACCGCGTCGAGCACGACGCTGGCCCCGTCGGGCGCGACGTACCGGCAGCGCCGGCCGTCGAACTCGAGCCGGCCGCCGCCGGATTGCCACTCCACCCCGGCGGCGCGCGCCTCCGCGCCGGCGGCACCGCCATCGTCGGCATCCAGCGGCAGCGCGTGGACGGCGGGCGAGTACGCGCGCAGGTACTTCGCGTGCGCACCGATCGCATCGCCCGGCCCGTGCACGCCGATCACCTGGTCGCTGGCCTCGTAGGCGTCGCAGACCGCACACAGGCGCAGCGCACCGCAGGCCACGGCCTCCGGCACCCAGGAAGCATCGGGCAGGCGGTCGCGGAGCCCGGTGGCGAGGATCACCTTCCGCGCGCGCCAGGTGCGTGCGTCGGCACCGACCTCGAAGCCCTCGTCGCAGGGAACGATCCGGTCCACGCTGGCGTCCTCGATGCGGGCATCCACCGAGAACGCCTGCTCGCGCATGCGGCGCAGCAGTTCGGCGCCCGAGACTCCATGCGGAAACCCGGGGCAGTTGTTGCTTTCCGGAATCCACCGCGCGCGGCTGTCACCGGCGTCCAGTACCAGGCAGCTGCGATGGAAGCGGCGCAGGTAGCTGGCCGCGGTCAGTCCCGCCGGCCCGCCGCCGACGACGATCACGTCGATGAGGGCCGACATGCCGTCCGCCTTCAGTCGCCATCTTCGGCGGGTTCCGGCGCGCTCTTGCGCTGCGTGCCGCCCTCGTGCAGCGGCATGGGATTCTTGCGCGTGGGCGACCATGCGTTGCGGTCGCCGGTGCCGTGCGGATAGGGGCGGTCCTCGCGGCCGGGTCGTTCATCCCGGGAGCGTTCTCGATCGGGCATGGCGGCGGTCTCCTGTTCCGTGCCGGACATGCATCCACCCTGCGCCGCGACGGTGCAAGGAGGCGTGATCGCGCGGCGGCGGTGGGACCGCGCCAGGCCGAGGATGCGGTCACGCGACCGCAACGTCCGCGGCGCTAAGACATTCCCTCCGCCACATGCCGAGAGCCGCCATGAGCCGCGACCGCAAGGATCTGCCCGAAGATCCGGACAAGCCCCGCCACGAAGAGACGCCGGGCGAGCGCCGGGAGCGCAAGCACAGGGAGAGCGAGAACCAGGACGAGGCGCTGGAGGAGACCTTCCCGGCCAGCGATCCCACCTCCCCGTTCGTGCCCGCCAAGGCGCCGGACTGAGCCATGGCCGGACGCGTCGTCCCGGCCCTGCTGATCGTGGACATGATCGGGCTGTTCGACTTTCCGACCGCCGACCGCATCGCACCCGCCGCCGTCCGCGCCGCGCGCAGCATCCACGTCCTGCGCAAGCGCTTCCGTGAGCGTGGCTGGCCGGTGATCTACGCCAACGACAACTTCGCGCGATGGAAGTCGGACTTCCGCGAGCTCGTCGCCATGGCCGCGGCCACTGAAGGGGCAGCGCGCGAGATCGCTGCACGACTCGAGCCCGGGCCCGAGGACCACTACCTGCTGAAGCCCAAGCACTCCGCCTTCCTCGCCACTGCACTGCCCGTGCTGCTGGCGAAGCTGGGCGTGCGCCGCCTGCTGGTCACGGGCATGGCGCTGGAAAGCTGCGTGCTCGCCACCGCCATCGACGCCAATGCGCGCGAGTTCGAAGTGGCGGTGGCGCGCGAGGCGGTGGCCGGGCAGCCGGCGCTGCGGCAGAGCACCTTCAGGGTCCTGGAAGGATCGAAGGCGGCGCGGCTGGTCTCCGCCAGCGCCGCGGAGGCCTGGTGCGGAAGGCCGGCGGCGGCCGACGCCTGAGCGCGGCACCCCGGTAGAATCGGCGGTTCCGCTTCCGCGAACGCCTTCATGAACGACCCCGTCCGACCCGCCTTCCACGGCTTCGAACAGATCCCCCTGCGCGAGTACGCCGAGCGCGCCTACCTCGACTACTCGATGTACGTGGTGCTCGACCGTGCCCTGCCCTTCATCGGCGACGGACTGAAGCCGGTGCAGCGGCGGATCATCTACGCGATGAGCGAGCTGGGGCTGAACGCGGCCTCCAAGCCCAAGAAGTCCGCGCGCACCGTCGGCGACGTGATCGGCAAGTTCCATCCGCACGGCGACAGCGCCTGCTACGAGGCCCTGGTGTTGATGGCCCAGCCCTTCAGCTACCGCTACCCGCTGATCGAAGGCCAGGGCAACTTCGGCTCTCCCGACGACCCGAAGTCATTCGCGGCCATGCGCTACACGGAGTCGAAGCTGACGCCGATCGCCGAAGTCCTGCTCGGCGAACTCGCCCACGGCACGGTGGACTGGGCGCCGAACTTCGACGGCACGCTCGAGGAACCGACCTGGCTCCCGGCGCGCCTGCCGCACCTGCTTCTCAACGGCACCACGGGCATCGCCGTGGGCATGGCCACGGACGTGCCGCCGCACAACCTCAACGAGGTGGTCAGCGCCTGCGTGCGCCTGCTGGACGATCCCGACGCCACCGTGGCCGACCTCTGCGAGCACATCCGCGGCCCGGACTACCCCACCGAAGCCGAGATCATCACCCCGGCGGCCGACCTGCGCGCCATGTACGAGAGCGGCCACGGCAGCGTGCGTGCGCGCGCCACCTTCGTGAAGGAGGGCCAGAACATCGTGGTCACCGCGCTGCCCTACCAGGTCAGCCCGGGCAAGGTGATCGAGCAGATCGCGGCGCAGATGCGGGCGAAGAAGCTGCCCTGGCTGGAGGACATCCGCGACGAGTCCGACCACGCCAACCCGGTCCGCGTGGTGCTGATCCCGCGCTCGAACCGGATCGACGCCGGACAGCTCATGGGCCACCTGTTCGCGACCACCGACCTGGAGAAGAGCTACCGGGTCAATCTCAACATCATCGGCCGCGACGGCCGGCCGCAGGTCAAGGACCTGCGCACCCTGCTGCAGGAGTGGCTGTCGTTCCGGGCCGACACGGTCACCCGCCGCCTGCAGCACCGGCTGGACAAGGTCGAGCGCCGGCTGCACCTGCTGGAAGGCCTGCTGGTCGCGTTCCTCAACCTGGACGAGGTGATCCGCATCATCCGCACCGAGGACGAGCCGCGCGCGGTCCTGCAGGCGCGCTTCGCGCTCAGCGACGAGCAGGTCGACTACATCCTCGAGACCCGCCTGCGCCAGCTGGCGCGCCTGGAGGAGATGAAGATCCGTGGCGAGCAGGACGAACTCGACCGCGAACGCGACCAGCTCATCGCCACCCTCGGCAGCAGGGCGAAACTGCGCAAGCTGATCAAGGACGAGCTGCTGGCCGATGCGAAGAAATTCGGCGACGCCCGCCGCTCGCCCCTGGTCGCGCGCGGCGCGGCGCAGGCGCTGGCGGAGACCGACCTGGTGGCCAGCGAACCGGTCACCGTCGTGCTGAGCCAGAAGGGATGGGTGCGGGCGGCCAAGGGCCACGACGTCGACGCCTCGACCCTGTCCTATCGCGAGGGCGACGCGCTGCTGGCCTCGGTGCGCGGCCGCAGCACCCACCAGGTCGCCTTCCTCGACTCGACCGGCCGCGCCTACTCCACGCTCACCCACGGCCTGCCCTCGGCGCGCGGCAACGGCGATCCGCTTACCGGGCGCTTCTCGCCGGCGCCCGGCGCCACCTTCGTGGCCATGGCCACCGGCGAGGCCGACGCGCGCTTCGTGCTGGCCTCGTCGGCCGGCTACGGCTTCGTCACTCGCTTCGAGAACCTGATCGGACGCCAGAAGGCCGGCAAGGCCATGATCAGCCTGCCCGAGGGCGCGCGCGTGCTCCAGCCGGCGCCGGTCGCCAGCGTCGAGGGCGACCGCATCGTGGCCGCGACCAGCGCCGGCCACCTGCTCGCCTTCCCGCTGTCGGAGTTGCCGGAGCTGGACCGTGGCAAGGGCAACAAGATCATCGAGATCCCGAAGGCCAAGCGCGGCACCGAGCGCGTAGTGTCCGTGGCTGCGGTGCCCGAGGGTGGCAGCCTGCTGGTCCATTCGGGCGCGCGCACCATGACCCTGTCCTGGCGCGACCTCGAGGCCTGGCTCGGCGCGCGCGGCAGCCGCGGTGGCCTGCTGCCGCGCGGCTGGCAGAAGGTCGACGCGCTTTCGGTGGAATGATGGAGCCCGGCTTCTGGCACGAGCGCTGGCGCGAGGGCCGCATCGGCTTCCACCAGGCATCGGTCACGCCGCAGCTCGAGCGTCACTGGGACGCGCTGGGGCTGCCGGCCGGCAGCACCGTGTTCGTGCCGCTGTGCGGCAAGAGCCTGGACATGCGCTGGCTGGCGGACCGCGGCCACCGGGTGCTCGGCGTCGAGCTGTCCGACATCGCCGTCCGCGACTTCTTCGCCGGGCAGGGGCTGGTGCCTTCCCTGCAGGAAACGGTGTTCGGCGTGCATCATGCGGCCGGCCCGTTCGAGATCATCGTGGGCGACGCCTTCGCGCTCGACCGCGAGACTCTGGCGGACTGTGCCGGCGTCTTCGACCGGGCCGCGCTGATCGCGCTGCCACCCGACATGCGACGTCGCTATGCCGCCACCACCTGGGCCGCGCTGCCCGGGGGCTGCCGGGGATTGCTCGTGACACTGGAGTATCCGCAGACGGAGAAGGCCGGGCCGCCGTTCGCGGTCGAGGCGGCGGAGGTCGAGGCGCTGTTCGGCGGAGACTGGTCGCCCGTCCTGCTCGAGCGCGCCGACATCCTTCCCGCAGAGCCGCGCTTCATCGACGCCGGCGTCAGTTCGCTGACGACCTCGGTCTGGCGGCTGGAGCGGCACCCCCGGCCCTGACAGCCGGCGCGGAACCCCGGACGCACTGGAATCCGGCCGTCGCGGGGACCGCATTACAATGCGGCGGGGCTTCGGGGGAAACACCATGCTTCGCTGGACCTTGCGGATCGCGCTGCTGTCGGCGGCACTTGCCGTATTCGTGCTGCTGGCCGCCTGGTGCGCGCTGCGCGGGAGCCTGCCGCAGATCGACGGCGAAGCCGCGCTGGCGGGGCTCTCGGCACCGGTCTCCGTATCGCGCGACGCGCTGGGCGTGGTGACGGTCGAGGCCGCCGGAGAAACCGACGCGATGCGCGCGCTGGGCTACGTGCACGCGCAGGAACGCTTTTTCGAGATGGACCTGATGCGGCGGTCCCCGGCCGGCGAACTGTCCGCACTGTTCGGTCCGATGGCGCTCGACGCCGACCGCGCGCACCGCGTGCACCGCATGCGTGCCCGGGCCCGGACGGCGGTCGACGCCGCCTCCGTCGCGGAGCGCGAACTGCTCGCCGCCTATGCGGAAGGCGTCAACGCCGGGCTGGGCGCGCTGCGCGCGCGGCCCTGGGCCTACCTGCTTCTCCGCGCCAGGCCGGAGCCGTGGCGCGCCGAGGATTCGGTGCTGGTCGGGTACGCCATGTACTTCGACCTGCACGACGCGGCCAACGCCCGCGAGCTGGCCCTGTGGAAGATCCGGCCGCACCTGCCCCAATCGCTGTACGCGCTGGTGACGCACCCCGGTTCGGCCTGGGATTCGCCGCTCGTGGGTCCGGCGCTCGGCGATGCGGTGCTGCCCGCGCCGGAGATCCTGGACCTGCGGGCGCTTGCCGCGGCGGGCGACGGGGGCGCCGATCGCCGCTCCGGCCCGACGCCGGTCGAAGCCCTCGAGCCGGCCGCGCCGGGCAGCAACAACTTCGCCGTCGCCGGCAGCCTGACCGCGCACGGTGCGGCGATCGTCGCCGACGACATGCACCTCGGCCTGCGCGCGCCCGGCATCTGGTTCCGGGCACGGCTATCCTATTCCGATCCGCGCGCGCCCGGCGGCCGCATCGATGTCTCCGGCTTCACCCTGCCCGGCCTTCCGGCGGTGATCGTCGGCAGCAACGGCCACGTCGCCTGGGGCTTCACCAACAGCTATGGCGACTACCTGGACTGGGCGCTGGAGCGGCCATGCGCCGTGCGCGGCATCGCCGCGCAGCGGGTCGCAGCCATCGAGCCCCTGGCACCGGCCGGGAAGGCCGCGAACGCCGGAAATCCCGACGACTGCGTCGAACTGGCGGCCCATCGGGAACTGATCGGGGTCGCGGGCGCCGACCCGGTCGAGTTCGTGGTCGAGGAATCCGCCTGGGGGCCGGTGATGCACGAAGCGGACGGCGGCCGCGTGCTGAGCCTGCGCTGGACCGCGCACCTGCCCGGTGCGATCAACCTGGGCCTGCTGTCGCTGTCCCGGGCGGCGGACGTGGAACAGGCGCTGGTGCTCGCCCGGGACATCGCGCTGCCCAGCCAGAACCTGGTGATCGGCGACAGCGGCGGGCGCATCGCGTGGCGCGTGCTGGGCCCGATCCCGCAGCGCGGCGCCTCCTGCGAAGCGCTCGCCCCGGTCGCCACCACGGGCAACGCCGCCTGCGCGCCCTGGGGAATGAGCACGCGCATCGGCCCGACCCTGGCATCGCCCACCGCCGACCGCATCTGGACCGCCAATTCGCGGGTGGTGGATGGCGCGGCGCTCGCCACGATCGGCGACGGTGGCTACGTCAACGGCGCCCGGGGCGCGCAGATCCGCGACGCGCTGCGGGCGGTCGAACGCTTCGACGAGTCCGCCCTGCTCGCCATCCAGCTCGACGACCGGGCCCTGTTCCTGCAGCGCTGGCACGACCTGCTCGGCGAACGCGCCCGGGTCCAGGGAACGCCCGCCCTGACCGCGCTGGCGGAGGCCGGCGCGGACTGGGACGGTCGCGCCTCCATCAACTCCACCGGCTACCGGCTGGTGCGCGCATGGCGACTGGCCGTGAACGAGCGGATCGCCAAGGGCCTGCTGGCACCGGCGCGCGACGCCCTGGGCGAGGAGTTCACGATGCCGGCGCTGCCGCAGCTCGAGGGCGTGGCATGGCCCCTGGTCACGCAGCGTCCCGGGCACCTGTTGCCGGCTGCCCACGCCAGCTGGGACGCGCTGTTCGAGGATGCCGCGGTCCAGGTGCGTGACGGACTCGCAGCGCTGGGTCCGCTCGCCGAACGCAGCTGGGGCGAGGCCAACATCGCGCGTATCTGCCATCCGCTGTCCGCCGCCCTCCCGGGGCGGCTGCGCCGGCACCTCTGCATGCCGGCGGATCCGCTGCCGGGCGATGTCCACATGCCGCGGGTCCAGGCGCCGTCGATGGGCGCGTCGCAGCGGATGGTGGTGGCACCCGGCCGCGAGGCCGATGGCATCATCCACCAGCCCGGCGGCCAGAGCGGCCATCCCCTGTCACCGTTCTGGGGCGCGGGGCACGCGGACTGGGTGCAGGGTCGTCCTTCGCCGTTCCTGCCCGGAGCGGCGGCGCACTCGCTGGTGCTCGCGCCGCGCTGAGCGGCATCATCACCCATTCAGGCCATCCCGGCAGACTGGCCGCACACGCTCTCCGGATCGAGGAAACACGCCCATGGCAATCTTCCGCAGCTCCCGCCTGTCGTTCCTGGTGCTCGGCTTCGCGCTCGCATCGGTCGCCGCGACCTCCAGCGCGCAGACAGTCGGTTACAACACCCGTACCGGCGACGTCTGGGTCGATACACGCCTGGTCGAGATCAACGATTACGGCCGGCGCCACCGGGATCCGTTCATCGACGAGATGCATGGCCACTACGGCGCGCCGCGCCCGCTGCTGGTGGAACTGCTCGACCGCCGCGGCTGGGCGCCCGGCGACGTGTACTTCGCCTGCGCGATGGCGCACGCCCTCGGAATCCCCTGCCTCGACGTGGTCCGCGAATACGACCGCGCCCCGGGCCAGGGCTGGGGCGCGGTCGCGAAGCGGCTCGGCATCAAGCCCGGCTCCGACGCCTTCCACGCACTCAAGCGGGGCCAGGTCGATACCTACGGGCGCTGGGGACACACGGTGGTGATCGATCGCCCGGTCCGCGTCGACTGGTCCACGAGCGGGCCCCGTCGGGGCAAGGCAGGCGAGGGCAAGGCCGGCAAGGGCCCGCAGCGCGACAGTGCCGGCTCAGGCCCCGGCTACCAGGGCAAGCGCGGCGATGCCGGCAAGGCCGCCGGCCAAGGCGACAAGGGCAACGGCGGTCGCGGGAACAAGGGCAAGGATCGCGGCAACAACGGTCGCGGCGGCTGATGCACGCATTGGCCATGCGGCCCCGGCCGCATGCCCGGATCCTGCCGCGCGCCGACCGGATTCAGCGCGCGAGCAGGCGCTCCACGAGCGCGAAGTAGAGTCCCGGCAGCGCCTCGAGGTCCGCGACCGACACGTGTTCGTCGACCTGGTGGATGCTGGCGTTGACCGGTCCCAGTTCGATGCACTGCGTCCCCAGGGGCGCGATGAAGCGGGCATCGGACGTACCACCACCCGTGCTTTCCTCGGGAATCACGCCCAGCGTCCGCGCCACGGCCTCCCTGACGGTCGCGCGCAGTGGCCCCTCGGGCGTGAAAAAGGGTTCCCCGCTGCGATGCCAACGCAGGTCGAAGTCGAGACCGTGGCGCGCCAGCAGGCCCTCGATCTCCGACTCCAGCCGCGACGCGGTCCAGTGCGGGTTGAAGCGCAGGTTGAAGTCCACCCGCAGCTCGCCGGGGATGACGTTGCCGGCACCGGTGCCGGCGGCGACGTTGCTGACCTGCAGGCTGGTGGGCGGGAAGGTTTCGTAGCCCTCGTCCCAGCGCCGCGCCACCAGCTCCGCCAGCGCCGGCAGCGCCCGGTGCACCGGGTTGCGCGCCTTCTCGGGATAGGCAACGTGTCCCTGCACGCCGCGCACCGTGAGCGCCGCCGACAGCGAGCCCCGACGTCCGACCCGGACCAGGTCGCCCAGGCGGCGCGTCGACGAGGGCTCGCCGGTGATGCACCAGTCGATGCGCTGGCCGCGGCGGCGGAACTCCTCGGCCACGCGGCGCACGCCGTCGATGGCGTCGCCCTCTTCGTCGGAGGTCAGCAGCAGCGCCACCGTCCCCGGATGGTCCGGATGCGCGGCCACGAAGCGCTCGAGCGCGACCACGAAGGCCGCGACGCTGCCCTTCATGTCGGCCGCGCCGCGCCCGTACAGCATCCCGCCGCGCTCTTCGGGCACGAAGGGATCACTGGACCAGGCTTCGCGCGGTCCCGGCGGCACGACGTCGGTGTGCCCGAGCAGCAGCAGCACCGGCCCGCCCTCGCCGTGGGTGGCGAGCAGGTTGTCGACCGCGCCGAAGCGCAGCGACTCGCAGGTGAAGCCGGCGCGCAGCAACCGGCCGGCCAGCAGCGCCTGGCAGCCGGCGTCGTCCGGCGTGATCGAGGGCCGCGCGATCAGCGCACACGCCAGTGCCAGCACCTCGCTCATCCGTCGATCCCGAAGCGCTTCTTGAAACCGTTGTCGCTGAAGCCCTGGGTCACGGCACCGTCGTCGGTGACCACCACCGGCCGCCTGAGCAGCTGCGGGTACTCGCGCAGCAGCAGCTTCCACTCCGCGTCCGAGCCCGCGGCCTTGCGGTGGGCGGGCAGCTCGCGCCAGGTCGTCGAAGACCGGTTGACCATCGCCTCGAAGCCGCCCAGCTTGCCGGCCCAGTCCACCAGCGTTTCCGGCGACGGCTTCTCGTCCCGGTAGTCGACGAAGACGTGCCCGACGCCGAAGCGGTCCAGCCACTTCCGCGCCTTCCTGCAGGTGTCGCAGTTCTTCAGCCCGTAGAGCGTCGTCATGCCTGCCTCCCCCGGATCACTGCGCGTGGCCGCGCAGCAGCTCGTTGACCGAGGTCTTGGCGCGCGTGCGCGCATCGACCTGCTTGACGATCACCGCGCAGTACAGCGAATGCGAGCCGTCGGCCGCGGGCAGCGAACCGGCGACCACGACGCTGCCCGGGGGCACCACGCCATAGCCCACCTCGCCGGTCATGCGGTTGTAGATGCGCGTCGACTGGCCCAGGAACACGCCCATGCCGATCACGCTGTGGTGGCCGACGATGACGCCCTCCACCACCTCCGAGCGCGCGCCGATGAAGCAGTGGTCCTCGATGATCGTCGGCGCCGCCTGCAGCGGCTCCAGCACGCCGCCGATGCCGGCGCCGCCGGAGATGTGGCAATGCTTGCCGACCTGGGCGCAGGAACCGACCGTGGCCCAGGTGTCGACCATGGTGCCGGCGCCGATGTACGCGCCGATGTTGACGAAGGACGGCATCAGCACCACGTCGCGGCCGATGTAGCTGCCGCTGCGCGCGATAGCGCCCGGCAGCACGCGCGCGCCGAGCTTGCGGAACGCGGCCTCGTCGAAGTCGGCGAAGCGCATCGGGATCTTGTCCCAGTACGGCGCCGGGTACTGCTCGCCGGCCTCCATTTCCTGCACGCGGAAATAGAGCAGCACGGCCTTCTTCAACCATTCGTTCACGGTCCAGCCACCGTGGCCGTCAGGTTCCGCGACCCGCAGGCGGCCTTCCTCCAGGCCTTCGATCACGCGTTCGACCATGGGACGCGTGGAGCCCTCAAGCTCCTCAGGGGTCAGCGTCGAGCGCCGTTCCCAGGCGCTGTCGATCATCACCGCGAGATCCTGGTCGGGGCCGCGGGGCGTGGCGGGGACGACGGCTTTCCGGGGCGAGCCAAGGACGCCCGGCGCGGGAACCGTCGGCACAGTCGCCGCGGGCGCCCCCGCTCCGGAGCGCGCGATCTTCTTCGCCGCGGCCTTCTTTATCGGGATCTTCTTCGCCGCGCTGCCTGCGCCTGCTTTCGCCGGCGCGGCCTTCTTGGCGACCGCCTTCTTCGCGACTGCCTTCTTCGCGACTGCCTTCGTCGTGGCGGCCTTCGTCGTGGCGGCCTTCGTCGTGGCGGCCTTCTTCGCGACCGCCTTCTTTGCCGCTGGTTTCCTTGTGCTCATCTGCGGGGTTCTCCATCGATCCGTGCCAGCAAGGCCGCGCGCAGGCGTGCGCATGCGGCCTCGTCCAGCGGCTGTTTGTCCTGTCCGGTGACCCGGAACACGTCCTCGGCACGGGCGCCGAAGGTCGCGATGCGGGCATCGTGCACCCGCAGGCCTTCGCTGCGCAGCACGTGCGCGACGTCGGCCAGCAACCCGGGCCGGTCGGTGCAGACCAGGCTCAGCACGGTGGCGCTGTGGTCGGCGCTGGTCGCGAACTCGACCTCCGGGACGATCCTGAAATGGCGCAGATGCCGCGGCTGCGTGCGCATCGCGGGGCGGACGTCATCGATCGGCCCGGCAAGCACCGCGCCCAGCTTGCGCGCCACCGCCTTCGGATCGCAGTCGCCGCGGGCGTCATCGGGCAGCACCTGGAAACTGTCGAACACCGTGTTGCCCGGCCCGTCGAGCGCGCGCGCCTGCTGGATCGCCAGGCCCAGCCGGTCGAGCGTCACCACGATCGCCGCGAACAGCCCGTCGCGGTCGGGGCCGTGCACGAAGACCTCCATCGCCGGGCTGCCGGGGGCCACCAGCCGCGCCCGGACCACCGCCTGCGAACCTGCCTCGCCACTCTCGTGCAGCGCCAGCGCCTGCCAGGCGATCTGCTCGGCGCGCGCGCGCAGGAAGCTGGCCGTCGGGAAGCGATCGAGCAGCGCCACCGCCCTGGCGGCGTCGATGCCATGCCCCGCCAGAAGCGCCAGCGCCGTGCCGCGGGCCTCGGCAATACGCTCGGCGGCGGCCACCGGATTTTCCAGGCCGCGGCGCAGGGCAAGGCGCGTGGCGCTGCGCAGGTCGGCCAGCAACCGGTCCTTCCACGCGTTCCAGAGCTTGGGCGAGGTGCCCGCGATGTCGGCGCAGGTCAGGAGGTACAGATAGTCCAGGCGGTCGCGGTCGGCGACCTCGGTGGCGAAGCGGTGGATCACCGCAGGGTCGGCGATGTCCTGCTTCTGCGCGGTCACCGACATCAGCAGGTGGCGCAGCACCAGCCATTCGACCAGGGCCGTGTCGGCCTCGCCCAGTCCGTGTGCCGCGCAGAACGTGCGCGCGTCCACCGCGCCGAGCTCGGAATGGTCGCCGCCGCGCCCCTTGGCGATGTCGTGGAACAGCCCGGCCAACAGCAGCAGCTCGGGCTTGCGCAGCGTGGGATACACCTCATGCGCCTGGGAAAAGCGCTCGTCGGGCTCACCCGTCGCGAACGCCGCCAGGTTGCGCAGCACGGCCAGCGTGTGCTGGTCCACGGTGTAGACGTGGAACAGATCGAACTGCATCCGCCCCGACACCTGCGCGAAGGCCGGGATCCAGCGTCCCAGCACGCCGAGCCGCGCCATGCGTTCGAGGGTGCGTACCGGCACCGGCCCGCGCAGCAGTTCGAGGAAGCCGGCGCGCTGCTCCGGCGGCGCCGCCGTGTACGCGGGCAGCCCATCCAGCGCCTCGGCCAGCGCGCGCGCGGTGTGTGTATGCAGGCCGCGCAGCTCGCCCAGCCGCGCCCAGGCCGCGAACAGCGCGAACACTTCGCCGATGTCGCCGTGCGGCCAATCGTTGTCGCTGGCGGCGAGGTAGCCGCGACGCAGTTCGAAGCGCTCGTCCACCGGCTCCGGCACCGCGGCGCCATCGAAATGCTCCTCGAAGCGCTGCTGCAGGCGGTCGCCGATCCGGCGCACCACCGCGGCGCTGCGGTAGAAGCCCTGCATCATCTGCTCGACGCCGAGAGTGCGCTCGTCGTCGGCGAAGCCCAGGCGCGCGGCCAGGGCCTTCTGGTGGTCGAATCGCAGGCGGTCCTCGCCGCGGCCCGCCACCAGGTGCAGGCCGTAGCGCAGCCGCCCCAGCGCGCGGCGCTCGCGGTCCAGCGCCGCGGCCTCGTCGGCGCCGACGTGGCCCAGCGCGACCAGCGGCCCGAGCTCGTGGGTGCCGAAGGCGCGACGCGCCATCCAGCCCAGCACCTGGAGGTCGCGCAGCCCCCCGGGACCTTCCTTCAGGTTCGGTTCGAGGTTGTCCGAAGTGTCGCCGAAGCGCGCGTGCCGGCGCTCCTTCTCTCCGGCCTTGGCGATGAAGAAGTCGCGCGCCGGCCAGGCGCGGTCGGGCGCGATCGCACGCGCCAGCGCCAGCGGCGCGTCGTCGTCGGCCACGATCGGCCGCGCCTCCAGCAGCGCGGTCATCACGGTGAGGTCGGCCGCTGCCCCGCTGCACTGTGCGAGCGTCCGTACCGAATGGCTGGCCGGCAGGCCGCAGTCCCACAGCAGCGCGAACAGCCGTGACAGCGCCGCGCCGGCGGTGGCATCGGGCTCTTCCTCCGCCAGCACCAGCAGGTCGATGTCTGAATGCGGGAACAGTTCGCCGCGGCCGTAGCCGCCGACCGCGAACAGCGTCAGGCCGCGGGACGCCGGCACGCAGCGCGTCCACGCCGCGGCCACGATCCCGTCGACTGCGCGCGCGCGCTCGGCCGCCAGGCGGGTGGCATCGGCACCCTGGTCGAAACGCGCGGCCAGGGCTGCGTCCGCAGCGGCCAGCGCCTCGCGCCGCGCCTGCGCCCAGGCCGCGTCGCCGCCGTCGTCCCTGCGGCCAGGCGCGTCGGTGGGCGCGGCCGCGTCCACGTCAGAAATCGTTGTCGTCGCCGGGCAGGCGGGTGAGGATGTCCACGCCGTCGGCGGTCACCGCCACCGTGTGCTCCCACTGCGCCGACAGCTTCCGGTCCTTGGTGACCACGGTCCAGCCATCGGGCAGCAGGCGGGTATGCCGCGCGCCCTCGTTGATCATCGGCTCGATGGTGAAGGTCATGCCCTCCTCCAGCACCAGGCCCTCGCCGGGGCGGCCGTAGTGCAGCACCTGCGGCTCCTCGTGGTACACGCGGCCGATCCCGTGGCCGCAGTACTCGCGGACCACGCTGAAGCGCTCGCTCTCCGCATAGGACTGGATCGCATGGCCGATGTCGCCCAGCGTCGCGCCCGGCTTGACCGCGCGGATGCCGTGGAACATGGCCTCGCGGGTCACTTCCACCAGCCGCTTCGCCATCACCGACGGGGTGCCGACGTAGTACATGCGGCTGGTGTCGCCGTGCCAGCCGTCCTTGATGACGGTGACGTCGATGTTGATGATGTCGCCATCCTTCAGCACCTTGGCCTCGCTCGGGATGCCGTGGCAGATGACGTTGTTGACCGAGATGCAGGTGGCCCGGGGATAGCCTTTGTAGCCGACGTTGGCCGGAGTTGCCTGCTGCGCGTTGACGATGTGCTCGTGACAGAGGCGGTCGAGCTCGCCGGTGCTCACGCCCGGCTTCACGTGCGGGGCGATCATCCGCAGCACCTCGGCGGCCAGTGCGCCGGCGGCGCGCATCTTCTCGATCTCTTCTGGGGTCTTGGGGGTGATCATGCGGCCATTATCGCCGATCCGGCCGCTCCCGCGCCCCGACCTTGCCGCCAAAAGCCGTCCCGGGCTACAATCCGCAGGTTCACGCGCCGGGGCTTCCCGGCCGGAACCGCCCACGACGGGCGCCGCCGTCGAATACACACCTGCCGCGACAGCCCGCCCCGGGGTGTCCGGCGCAGCGGAGGCCCAGGCCCCGTCGCGCCGGATTCGGACGCGGACGCGGCGGGGAGGCCCAACCCCGGAACCCATCGCCCGCCCCGCGCGTGCACGCCGCCCCACCCTTTCCCGGCGGCCGGGTTCCCCACCAGGAGTCACCGCAATGCCCCAGATCACCATGCGCCAGATGCTGGAAGCCGGCGTCCACTTCGGCCACCAGACCCGCTACTGGAACCCCAAGATGGCGCCCTACATCTTCGGCGCCCGCGGCAAGATCCACATCATCAACCTCGAGAAGACCGTCCCGCTGTTCTCGGACGCGATGAACTTCATCTCGGGCATCGCCCAGAAGCGCGGCATGATCCTGTTCGTCGGCACCAAGCGCAGCGCGCGCGAGGCGATCAAGGAAGAGGCCGAGCGCTGCGGCATGCCGTACATGACCCAGCGCTGGCTGGGCGGCACGCTGACCAACTTCCGCACCGTCAAGGGCTCGGTGTCGCGCCTGAAGACGCTCGAGGCCGGCGAGACCGACGGCACCTTCGACAAGCTGGTCAAGCACGAAGTGCTGGGCCTGCGCCGCGAGCGCGAGAAGCTGCTGGCCTCGCTGGGCGGCATCAAGGAAATGAACCGCCTGCCCGACGCCCTGTTCGTGATCGACATCGGCCACGAGGACATCGCGATCAAGGAAGCCAGGAAGCTCGGCATCCCGGTGATCGCCGTGGTCGACACCAACTACGACCCCAACCTGGTCGACTACGCCATCCCCGGTAACGACGACGCCATCCGCGCCGTGCAGCTGTACGCCCGTGCCGCCGCCGACGCCGTGCTCGAGGGCAAGGCCGCCGCGCCGAGCGCCGCGACCGTGCGCGAGGAAGAGTTCACCGAGGCCGCCGATGGCGACAAGCCGCGCCGCGCCCCGGCCCGCAAGAAGGCCGAGGCCGCGGATGCGCAGCCTGCAGCCGAAGCCGGCACCGATGAGGCGAAGGCCGCCGAGTAAGGCGCCCGGCATCGCCTGCCTGAAACGCGGCCGCGCCACCATGCGCGGCCGCGCACTTTGAAAACCCACAGATCCCGAGGTCCCCAATGGAAATCACCGCTTCCCAGGTCAAGGAACTGCGCGAGCGCACCGGCGCCGGCATGATGGAGTGCAAGAAGGCGCTCACCGAGGCCGGTGGCAACATCGACGCCGCCGCCGAGGCGCTGCGCAAGTCCGGTCTGGCCAAGGCCGACAAGAAGGCCGACCGCGTCGCCGCCGAGGGCCGCGTTTCGCTGGCCCAGAAGGGCGACCGCGCCGTCCTGGTCGAGGTCAACTCCGAGACCGACTTCGTCGCCAAGGACGAGAACTTCATGCAGTTCTGCGAGGCCGTGGCCGATGTGGCCGTCGGCGTCGACGACATCGAAGCGCTGAAGGCCGCCGCCCTGGGCGGCCAGACCGTCGAAGAGGCCCGCGCCGCCCTGATCGCCAAGGTCGGCGAGAACGTCCAGGTGCGCCGCATGGTGTCGATGCGGAGCGGCAACACCATCGCCGGATACGTCCACGGCGGCCGCATCGGCGTGCTGGTCGAGCTCGAGGGCGGCGACGCCGAGCTGGCCCGTGGCCTGGCGATGCACGTGGCGGCCATGAACCCGCCGCACAACAAGGCCTCCGACGTCCCCGCCGAGTTCCTGGCCAAGGAGAAGGAGATCGAGCTGGCCAAGATGAGCGACAAGGACAGGGCCAAGCCGGCCGACATCCTCGAGAAGATCATCAGCGGCAAGATCGCCAAGATCGTCAACGAGGTCACCCTGTACGGCCAGCCCTACGTGCTCGACACCGACAGGAGCGTCGAGCAGGTGCTGAAGGCGGCCGGCGCCGAGGTCGTGCGCTTCGAGCGCCTGGCCGTCGGCGAGGGCATCGAGAAGGTGGTCGAGGACTACGCCGCCGAGGTGATGAAGCAGGCCGGCCTGGCCTGAGTCCCCTCCGGTCACCGCCGGACCACGGAAAAAGTCGCGGCATGCCGCGACTTTTTCTTTTCCACATCCTGTAGCCTCGGTCCGTCGCTCCGGCAAACGGCACGGGACATGTCCAGCACTCCGCCCCAGATCGAGTCCGCCCCCGCCCCCGACCCGCCATTGAACCGGGACCTCGAGGCGACGCTCCGGTATTGCCGCGACCTGTTCTCGCCTCCGGCAATCGCGCTGCGGATCATCGAGATGGCGCGGAACCCCGAGACCGACCTGGCGGTGATCGCGCGCACGGTCTCGCTCGATCCGGCCCTGAGCCAGCGCCTGCTGCGGGTGTCCAACTCCTCCCTGTACGCCGGCCGCCGGAAGGTGGAGACGCTGAACCAGGCCATGACCCTGCTGGGCCTGAATGCGACCATGACCCTGGCGCTGGGCTTCTCCCTGGCACGGGACATGCGGGACTCCGCCGGCGAGCGGGCCGCGCTCTGGTGCCGCAGCGTGCTGGGCTCGCTGGCGGCGCGCCTGCTCGGCGTACACGTCCGGATCGACCGGCTCGAGGAGCTGATGCTGGCCGGCCTGCTCCAGGACATCGGCGCGATGGCCCTGCTGAAGGCCATCCCCGAGCGCTACGCCCCCTTGCGCGCGCGGGCTCCGGACAACACGGCGCTGCTGGCGCTCGAGCGCGAGGCCTTCGGCTGCGATCATGCCGAAGTCGGCGCCTGGCTCGCGCGGCAGTGGGAACTGCCGCAGTACCTCCAGGACGCGATCGCGGCGAGCGAGGATCCTTCGGCGGAGGACCCTTTCGCCGCCTGCGTGATCGCGTCCGGCGCCATCGCCGAGCTCTGGCTGGACCGTGCGGGCGGCGCGTCCGAGGCCCGCGCCCGGGCCCTGGTCCAGGCCCTCCCGCTCCATGAAGGCACCACCCTGGACACGGTGCTGGCCGAGATGCACGCCAGTCTGCCGGAGATCAGCACCCTGTTCGAGACACAGATCCCGCACGCCGACCATCTCGACGGCCTCATCGCCGAAGCGCGGGAACTGCTGGTCATGCGCAACCTGCGCATGATCCAGAGCGCGGCCGCGTCCAGGCGCGACGCCGACAAGGCCGCCGAGCACATCCGGAGGCTCGCCGAACAGGCGCGACGCGACCCGCTCACGGGCGTCTACAACCGGCTGGAGATGGACGAAGCGCTGGAACGCGAGTTCGCGCTCGCGCTGGAACTCGGGCAGCCGCTGTCGGTCGCGTTCATCGACCTGGACGAATTCAAGCGCATCAACGACGAGCACGGCCACCTGGTCGGCGACCAGGTCCTGCGCCAGTTCGCGACCAGCCTGCAGGAGATGCTGCGAGCCAATGACATCGTCGCCCGCTACGGCGGCGAGGAGTTCCTGGTGGTGCTCGGCAACTCCGGCCAGGCCGCAGCGACGATGATCCTGCAGCGGATCCTGGAGCAGGTCCGCAGGCTGCCGATGGCCACCGTGGACGACAGGCCGCTGTACGTGACCTTTTCGGCCGGCATCGCGACCCATGACGCCGACACTCGCTTTCCTGACGCCGGCAGCATTCTCCGGGCCGCCGACGAGGCGCTGTACGGAGCGAAGCGCGATGGCCGCAACCGGGTGGGAAGGCGGCCGTCCTGAAGCCGGCCCGCGCGCGCCCCGCTTTCGGCTAGAATTCACGCCGTTTCCGCCGGAGCTTCCCCCATGGCCACCCTCGCCTATCGCCGCATCCTGCTCAAGCTGTCCGGCGAGGCGCTGATGGGCGATGAGGACTACGGCATCGACCCGAAGGTGATCCAGCGCCTGGCCGCGGAGATCATCGAGGCGCAGGCCGCGGGCGCCGAGATCGCGCTCGTGATCGGGGGCGGCAACATCTTCCGCGGCGCGGGCCTCGCCGCCGGCGGCATGGACCGCGTCACCGGCGACCAGATGGGCATGCTGGCCACGGTGATCAACGCGCTGGCCATGCAGGACGCGCTGGAGAAGCTCGGCGCCAAGGTCCGGGTGATGAGCGCGCTCAAGATCAACGACGTCTGCGAGGACTACATCCGCCGGCGCGCGATCCGCCACCTGGAGAAGGGCCGGATCACGATCTTCGCCGCCGGCACCGGCAATCCCTTCTTCACCACCGACTCCGGCGCCGCGCTGCGCGCGATCGAGATCGGTGCCGACCTGCTGCTCAAGGCCACCAAGGTCGACGGCGTCTACGACTCGGATCCGAAGAAGAACCCGGACGCGACGCGCTACGAGCGGCTGACCTACGATGAGGTGATCGGTCGCGACCTGCAGGTGATGGACACCGCCGCCTTCGCCCTGGCACGCGACAGCGACCTGCCCCTGCGCATCTTCGACATGGAACAGCCGGGCCAGCTGCTGCGCATCCTCAAGGGCGAGCCGATCGGAACCCTGGTGCAGGGCCGCGGCTGACGCCGGCTTCGCCTATAATCCGCCGATTGCGAACAGGAGCGGGCAGCCGATGCTCAACGAGATCAAGAAGGACGCGCAGGCGCGCATGGCCAAGAGCGTGGAATCCCTGCGCCACGACCTCACCAAGGTCCGCACCGGCCGCGCCTCCACTGCGCTCGTCGACCACCTCAGGGTCAACTACTACGGCTCCGACATGCCCCTGACCCAGGTCGCCTCGGTGACCGTCAGCGATGCCCGGTCCCTCACCATCACCCCGTGGGAAAAGCAGATGGTCGCCGCGGTCGAGAAGGCGATCCTCGCCTCCGACCTGGGCCTGACGCCGAACACGGCGGGCACCACCATCCGCATCAACCTGCCCGCGCTCACCGAGGAGCGCCGCCGCGAGCTGACCAAACTGGTCCACTCCGAGGGCGAGTCGGCCAAGGTCGCGATCCGCAATATCCGCCGCGACGCCAACCAGCAGGCGAAAGACCTGCTGAAGGAGAAGGCGATCAGCGAGGACGACGAGCGCCGCTTCGAGACCGAGGTCCAGAAGATCACCGACGATGCCATCAAGGACGTCGACGAGGTGGTCAAGGCCAAGGAACAGGAGCTGATGGCGGTCTGACGGCGCCGGCATGAGCGCCCCGTCCACCACGCTCCAGGGCACTCCGCGACACGTCGCCATCATCATGGATGGCAACGGGCGGTGGGCCGCACGCCGCCGCCGGCCGCGCATGATCGGCCACCGCGCCGGCGCGCGCGCGGTCAACCTGTGCATCGACTTCTGCCTCGAGCGCGGCGTTGGCGCACTGACCCTGTTCGCCTTCTCCAGCGAGAACTGGGGGCGCCCTGCGGACGAGGTCGGGGCGCTGATGAAGCTGTTCCTCAACGCGCTGGACCGCGAGGTCGACGAACTGCACCGCCGCGGCGTGCGTGTGCGCTTCATCGGCGAACGCGGCCGCTTCGATGCCGGTATCGTCGCGCGCATGGACGCCGCCGAACGCCTGACGGCTGACAACGCCGGCCTGGCCCTGTCGATCGCCGCAAGCTACGGTGGCCGCCAGGACATCGCCGCCGCGGCCCGCGCCCTGGCCGTCGAGGTCGCCGAGGGCCGGATGCGTCCGCAGGACATCGACGAAACGGCCATGGCCCGGCACATGGCCCTGGCGGACCTTCCGCCACCGGATCTTTTCATCCGCACCGGCGGCGACCTGCGGATCAGCAACTTCCTGCTCTGGCAGCTCGCCTACACCGAGCTCTGGTTCACCGACCTGCTCTGGCCCGACCTCGACGCCGCCACCCTGCAGCGGGCCTTCGACGACTTCGCCGCCCGCGAACGGCGCTTCGGGCTGACCGGCGGCCAGGTGGCCTCCGAACCCACGACGGATACCAACGCTCCATGACCCGGATCAGAGTCCTCGCCGCCCTCGTCATGGCTCCGGCGGCCATCGCCACGGTGCTGCTGCTGCCCACGCCCTGGCTGATGCTGATCACGGCGATCGTGTTCCTGGCCGCCCTGTGGGAGTGGTTCGCGCTGGCCGAAGTCGAGGACTCGCTGGCGCGCAGCGCGCTGCTGGTGCTCAACCTGCTGCTGATGGTGGCCCTGGTCTGGGGCACCGGCGGCACCGGCGCGACCCTGGTGCTGTTCAAGGTCGCAGTGGTGCTGGGCGTGCTGTGGTGGCTGTTGGCCATGCTGTGGCTGGTGCACTTCGACTTCGCCTCCGACCACGACACCAACGGGCGCGTGTACAAGCTCGCGGCCGCCACCTTCGCCGTGGTTCCCGCCTGGTGCGCGATGGCGCTCCTGCACAACGACGGACCGGGCTGGCTGCTGCTGGCCCTGATGGTGGTCTGGGGCACCGACACCGGCGCCTACTTCGCGGGGCGCAGATTCGGCCGGCGCAAACTGGCGCCCCGGATCAGCCCCAACAAGACCGTCGAAGGGCTCGTCGGCGGCACCGCGGTCGGCGTGCTGGTCGCCCTCGTGGGCGCCTGGATCCTCGGCGTGGCGCCGGCGCAGCTGCCGCTCGTCGCCCTGGTGGCCCTGCTTGCCGTGCTGTTCTCGGTCGTCGGCGACCTGTTCGAGAGCCTGCTCAAGCGCCACGTCGGCGCCAAGGACTCGGGCAACCTCATCCCCGGCCACGGCGGCATCATGGACCGTGCCGACAGCGTGCTCGCGGCGCTTCCCGTGTTCGCGCTGGGCAAGATCTGGCTGGGCTTCTGATGCGCCGCGTCGCCGTCCTTGGCGCCACCGGATCGATCGGCAGGTCGGCGCTCGACGTCATCGCACGGCACCCCGGGGCGATGCGCGCCAGCGTGCTCGCGGCCGGGAGCCAGGTCGATGCGCTGCTCGAAGCCTGCCGCCGGCATCGCCCCGACGACGCCGCGATCGCCGACGAGTCCGCCTGGCCGCGCCTGCGTGACGGACTGCGCGACGCCGGCCTGCCCACCCGCGCCCATGCCGGCAAGGATGCCATCGCCGCGCTGGCCGGCGGCGACGGCTGCGACACCGTGGTCGCCGCCATCGTCGGCGCCGCCGGTCTCGACTCGACGCTGGCCGCGGCCCGCGCGGGCAAGCGCCTGCTGCTGGCCAACAAGGAGTCCCTGGTGCTCGCCGGGGAACTGGTGATGGCCACCGCCCGCGACCACGGCGCGCGGGTCATTCCCATCGACAGCGAGCACAACGCGATCTTCCAGTGCCTGCCGCCGGACGGCGCCTGCGACGACGTGCGCCGGCTGGTGCTGACCGCCTCGGGCGGGCCATTCCGCGGCCGCGACCGCGCCTCACTCGCCGACGTGACCCCCGCCCAGGCCGTGGCCCACCCGAAGTGGTCGATGGGCCCGAAGATCTCGGTGGACTCGGCCACGCTGATGAACAAGGGTCTGGAAGTGATCGAGGCCCACCACCTGTTCGGACTGCCGGCGGCACGCATCGACGTCCTGGTGCACCCGCAGAGCCTTGTGCACTCGCTGGTCGAGTTCGTCGACGGCTCCACCCTTGCGCAGTTGGGCCTGCCGGACATGCGGACCGCGCTCGCGGTTGGCCTGGGCTGGCCGCGGCGCATCGAGTCCGGCGTCGGCGGCCTGGACCTGCTGGCCCAGAGCAGGCTCGATTTCGAAGCGCCCGACACCGATGCCTTCCCGTGCCTGGCGCTGGCCTTCGGTGCGCTGGAGGCCGGCGGCACCGCGCCCGCGGTGCTCAATGCCGCGAACGAGGAGGCGGTTTCAGCCTTCCTTCAGGGCCGGATCGCTTTCCTGTCCATTCCCGCGCTGGTCGAAGACGCGCTGGCGGCGCTGCCGGCGCGCCCGGCCGCGTCGCTGGAGGCGCTGCGCGAAGCGGACGCGCTCGCCCGCGACACGACCCGCCGCGCCCTCGCCCGCTACGCCCGTTGACGAGCACGCAATGGCTGATTTCCTCGGTTCAGTGTGGTGGATGATCGTCAGCCTCGGCGTGCTGGTGACCTTCCACGAATTCGGCCACTTCTGGGTCGCGCGGCGAAGCGGCGTGAAGGTCCTGCGTTTTTCCGTGGGCTTCGGTCGGCCGCTGTGGAAGCGCGTGGGCCGCGACGGCACCGAATACGTGGTCGCGGCACTGCCGCTGGGCGGCTATGTGCGCATGCTCGACGAGCGCGAGGGCGACGTCGCCGCGTCCGACCTGCATTCGACCTTCAACCGCAAGCCGGTCTGGCAGCGGATCGCGATCGTGGCCGCGGGCCCGGCCGCCAACCTGCTGCTGTGCGTGGCCCTGCTGTGGGCGATGTTCGTGATCGGCCGCCCCGACTACCAGCCGATCCTGGGCCAGGTGCAGGGCATCGCGGCCGAATCCGGCCTGGCCCGTGGCGACACCCTGCTGGCGGTCGGGGGCCGTCCGACCCCGACCTGGAGCGAGGTCGCGACTGCGCTGGCGACCGCGGCCATCGACCGTTCCGACACCGAGGTCCGTCTGCGGACCGCCCAGGGCCACGAAGCGACGCGCATCCTGCGCCTGTCCAGGCTCCCGGACGAACTCGGGGCGCGGCAGGTCCTGCCGGCGATCGGCCTGGCGCCGCAAGCCTTCATGCTGCCGGCCGTGGTGGGTCGGGTGCGCGAGGACAGCGCGGCCTGGGGCGTGCTGGCCGAAGGCGACCGCATCACCGCCGTGGACGGCACCGCGGTGCATGCCTTCTCCGACATCGGGCCGCTGGTACAGGAACTCGGCGTGCGCGGCGGCGGCATGGTCGAGGTCGACCGCGACGGCGAACGCCTGGCGCTGCCCGTCACGCCGATGCTGACCGGAGCCGACGGCCGCGAGCCCTTCTGGGCGCTGGGGATCGAGCCCGACACATCGCGGACCGCAGTCCATGACGCCACCCTCCGCCACGGCCCCCTGGCCGCGGTCCCGGCCGCGCTCACCGAAACCTGGCGCCTGACCCGCGACACCGTCGGCATGGTGTCGCGCATGGTCAGCGGACGCGCTTCGGTGGAAAACGTCTCCGGACCGATCACCATCGCCCGCTATGCCAACGCCTCCGCCGGACTCGGGCCGGCCTGGTTCCTGAACTTCCTGGCCCTGCTTTCGCTGAGCCTGGCGATCATCAACCTGCTGCCGATCCCGATCTTGGACGGCGGTCACCTGTTGTATTACCTTATCGAGTTGCTCAAGGGCAGCCCCTTGAGCGAGCGCGCCATGGCCGCTGGGCAGTATGTCGGCCTGGCCATGCTCGCGGGCCTGATGGGCCTGGCGTTCTACAACGACATCCTGCAACTGGTGCGCTGACGCCCGCATGTGCGACCGCCGGACCCATCGCCCCGCCCCACGACACGCCAGACCCGGACGCCCTTGATGACGCGACTCCCGAACCGCCGCCTGCTCGCCATCGCCCTCGCCTCGACGCTCGCCGCGCCGGCCTGGGCCCAGCAGCCGGTCGACCCGATGGCCGCCTTTGGCATCGCGCCCCAGCCCGCCGCACCCGCCCCCGGGGCCTTCACGGTCTCCGACATCCGCGTGGACGGCCTGCAGCGCATCGGCGCCGGCACGGTGTTCACCTACCTGCCGATCGAGCGCGGCGACACGATCGACGCCAGCCGCGTCGGCGACGCGATCCGCGCCCTGTACGCCACCGGCTTCTTCGAGGACGTCCGCGTCGGACGCCAGGGCGACATCCTGGTGGTCGAGGTCACCGAGCGTCCGGCCATCAACAAGCTCACGCTGACCGGCAACAAGGACATCAAGACCGAGGACCTGACCAAGGGCCTGCGCGACATCGGCCTGGCCGAGGGCGAGACCTTCGACCGCCTGGCGCTCGACCGCGTCACCCAGGAACTCACCCGCCAGTACAACAACCGCGGCAAGTACAACGTCGAGATCACGCCGACGGTGTCGCCGCTGGACCGCAACCGCGTCGACGTCGCGATCAAGGTCGACGAGGGCAAGGCCGCGAAGATCCGCCACATCAACCTGATCGGCAACGACACCTTCGATGACGAGACCCTGACCGACACTTGGGAGTCGGGCGTGAGCAACTGGCTGAGCTGGTACCGCCGCGACGACCAGTATTCGCGCGAGAAGCTCGAGGGCGACCGCGAGAAGCTGCGCAACTTCTACCTCGACCGCGGCTACATCGACTTCAGCGAGGACGGCATCCAGGTCGCGATCAGCCCGGACAAGCGCGACATGTACATCACCGCCGGCCTCACCGAGGGCGAGGTGTACACCGTCGAATCGGTCGAGGTCACCGGCGACACCATCCTCCCCAAGGAGGACGTCGAACGACTGGTGCTGCTGCAGCCCGGCATGACCTTCTCCCGTGCCCTGCTGGAGTTCACCTCCGACCAGATCGCCGCCACCCTGAGCAACATCGGCTACGCCTTCGCCCAGGTCAACGTGATCCCGGACGTGGATCGCGACGAGCGCAAGGTGGCGATCACCCTGCAGGTCGTACCTGGGCCGCGCGTCTCGGTGCGCCGCATCGTGTTCAAGGGCAACGCCCGCACCGCCGACGAGGTCATGCGCCGGGAGATGCGCCAGTTCGAGGGCTCCTGGTACTCGCAGGCGGCGATCGACCGCTCCAAGGTGCGCCTGCAGCGCCTCGGCTTCTTCGAGCCGGGAAGCGTCAACGTCGAGAGCCGCCCCGTGCCCGGAAGCAACGACCAGGTCGACGTCGAATTCAGCGTCGCCGAAACCACGTCGGGCAGCTTCATGTTCGGACTGGGCTATTCGCAGCTCAGCGGCATGACCACCTCGGTGCAGCTGTCGCAGAACAACTTCCTCGGCAGTGGCAACCGGATCGCGATCGAGGCCCAGCGCAACGTCTACCTGCAGCGCTACTCGTTCTCGTACATGAACCCGTACTTCAGCGACAACGGCCTGTCGCTGGGCTACAACCTGTGGTGGCGCGAGTTCGACAACTCCGAGTTCAACACCGCGCAGTATTCGTCGACCAGCCGCGCCGGGCAGATGGTGCTCGGCATCCCGATCAGCGAGCACGACACCATCTCGGCGATGTTCGGCATCGACAGCAACCAGATCTTCGCCTTCCGGGGAAGCTCGCCGCAGTCGATCGTCGACTACATCGACGTGATCGGCCAGCGCACCTTCCACGCCTGGCGCGGGGAGGTGTCCTGGGCCCGCGACACCCGCAACGATTTCCTGCAGCCCACGCGCGGCACCCTGCAGCGCGTCTCCGCCGAGGTTTCGCTGCCCGGTTCGACCGCCGAGTACTACAAGCTCAACTACGAGTTCTCGAAGTACTGGCCGATCTCGCGCGCACTGGTGCTCAACACGCGCGTCGAGCTGGGCTATGGCGACAGCTATGGCGGCGCGCGTCGCGGCATCGTCTATGACCCCTACATCCCCGCCGACCAGAACGCGCCGCCGACCGGCGACCCGGTCCCGCGCGAGGCGGTGGCCGACGGCCTGCCGTTCTTCGAGAACTTCTACGCCGGCGGCGCACGCTCGGTGCGCGGCTTCCGCGACAACACGCTGGGTCCGCGCGAGCTCGCGTTTGGCAGCACCTACATGCAGGTGATCGGCGGCGCGGTGAAGACCGTGGGTTCGCTGGAGATGTTCTTCCCCACCCTGCTCGACTCGCCGGCCGCGCGCATCTCGGCCTTCGTCGACTTCGGCAACGTGTTCAAGGACATCGACGCCTTCGATGCCGGCGAGCTCCGCGCCTCGGGCGGCATCGCACTGATGTGGCGCGCCCCTGTCGGACCCATTTCCATCAGCTACTCCTACCCGCTCCGCAAGGAGGAGGGGGACGAGCTCGAGCGCCTGCAGTTCACCTTCGGCGGCGCGTTCTAGCCGCTGCGGGGCGCAGGTCATGGCATCCACCACGCATACGGCGGCGGCCCTGGCCGAGCGCTTCGGCCTCGCCCTGCGCGGCGACGGCGCCACGGCGATCGACTCGGTGGCCACGCTGTCCGGAGCCGGCGCCCGGCAGCTCTCCTTCCTCGCCAATCCGCGCTACCGCGGCCAGCTGGCCGGTTCGGCAGCGGGAGTGGTGGTGGTGCGCGAGGCCGATGCCGAGGGCCTCGACCGCACCCTGCTGGTGGCGCGCGACCCCTACGTCGCATTCGCGAAGATCGCTGCGCTGTTCGATCCGCCGCGGGTGGCCAGCCCCGGCGTGCACGCTTCGGCCGTTGTCGACGCCAGCGCGGAGGTCGATCCGGCCGCCGAGGTGGGCGCCTTCGCGTGCATCGGCGCCCGCGCCCGCGTCGCCGCGGGCGCGATCATCGGCCCCGGCTGCATCGTCGGCGAAGACTGCATGGTCGGCGCCGGAAGCCACCTGGTCGCGCGCGTGACCCTGGTGCGCCGCGTGCGCCTGGGCGAGCGGGTGCTGGTCCATCCGGGCGCCGTGCTCGGCGCCGACGGCTTCGGCCTGGCGATGGACGGCGGGCGCTGGATCAAGGTGCCGCAGCAGGGCGGCGTGGTGGTCGGCGACGACTGCGAGATCGGCGCCAACACCACCATCGACCGCGGAGCCATCGAAGACACCGTGCTCGAGGAGGATGTGCGCCTCGACAACCAGATCCAGATCGGCCACAACGTGCGCATCGGCGCGCACACGGCCATGGCCGGCTGCGTCGCGGTGGCGGGCAGCGCGGTGATCGGGCGCTACTGCCTGATCGGCGGCGCCGCGGGCATCGTCGGCCACATCCGGATCTGCGACCGTGTCGTCGTCCAGGCGATGTCGCTGGTCACCAGTTCGATCGAGGTGCCGGGAGAGTACTCTTCCGGCACCCCGTTGATGGACGCCCGGAGCTGGCGCAGGAGCGCAGCCCGGTTCAGGCAACTCGACGCGCTCGCCCGCCAGGTGCAGGCGCTCGGCAAGGAGAAGACATGACCGACGCCAAGCTGGCATTCCCGATCAGCGTGGAGGGCATCAGGAGAATGCTGCCGCACCGCTACCCCTTCCTGCTGCTCGACCGCGTGGTGGAGTACGACGAAGACGCGAAGCGCGTGCTCGCCTACAAGAACGTCACCGCCAACGAGGCCTATTTCCAGGGTCATTTCCCCGACCGCCCCGTGATGCCCGGAGTGCTGGTGGTCGAGGCCATGGCCCAGGCCGGCGGAGTGTTGACCCAGCTTTCGCGCGGCGGTGCCACGCCGGGCGGCCGCCTGTCCTACCTGGTCAAGGTCGACAACGCGCGCTTCGCGAACATGGTGGTGCCCGGCGACCGCCTCGACATCGAGGTCACGATCAAGCGCCTGATCCGCAACATGACGCTCTACTGCGGCGTCGCCAGCGTCGACGGCAGCCAGGTCGCCAGCGCCGACATCCTCTGCGCCGAGGTCGATGCCTGACATGGCCGCGGCGATCCACGCCAGCGCCGTCGTCGACCCGTCGGCCCGCATCGGCGAAGGCGCCAGCGTCGGCGCCTTCAGCTGGATAGGCCCCGACGTCGAGATCGGGGCCGGCACACGCATCGGGCCGCACTGCAGCGTGCACGGCCCGACCCGCATCGGCCGCGACAACCACATCCACGGCCACGCCGCGATCGGCGGGGAACCGCAGGACAAGAAATTCCGCGGAGAGCGGGTGAGCCTGGAGATCGGCGACCGCAACGTCATCCGCGAGTTCACCACCATCAACCGCGGCACCGGCGGCGGCGGCGGCGTCACCCGCATCGGCAGCGACAACTGGCTGCTGGCCTATGCCCACGTGGCCCACGACTGCATGGTCGGGAACCACTGCATCTTCTCCAACAACGCCACGCTGGCCGGCCACGTGGTGGTGGGCGACCACGTGATCCTGAGCGGCTTCGCCGGCATCCACCAGTTCTGCCGGATCGGCGACCACGCCTTCATCGGCATGGGCGCGCTGGTCAACGGCGACGTGCCGCCGTTCCTGATGGTGGCGCAGGAGGGCTACGGCCGGCCGCGCGGGATCAACGTCGAGGGGCTCAAGCGCCGCGGCTTCGACCAGGAGCGCATCGCCGCCATACGCCGCGCGTACCGGGCGGTGTACATGTCCGGCGACGCGCTGGGCGAGGCGCGCAGGGCGCTCTCGGCGCTGGCGGCCGACAGCGACGACGTGCGACTGATGCTCGAGTTCATCGAGGGCGGCGAACGGCCGCTGCTGCGGTGACCGGCGGCGGCCCGCGCTTCGCGCTGGTCGCCGGCGAAGCCTCCGGCGACCTTCTCGGCGCCGGCCTGGTCGAGCGCCTGCGTGAACGCCATCCGGACGCCGAGTTCGCCGGAGTCGGCGGCGACGCCATGCGCGCGGCCGGCATGGAGACCTGGCACGACGCCGGAGAACTGGCGGTGATGGGCCTGTCGGAAGTGCTGGTCCACCTGCCGCGCCTGCTGCGCCTGCGCCGCGGCCTGCTGCGCCGCATCCTCGACTGGAAGCCCGATGCCTTCATCGGCATCGACGCGCCGGATTTCAACCTCGGCCTCGAACGCCGGCTCAAGGCCCGCGGCCTGTGCACGGTGCACTACGTCAGTCCCTCGGTCTGGGCCTGGCGCCAGGGCCGGGCATCGAAGATCGGCCGCAGCGTCGACCGCGTGCTCTGCCTGTTCCCGATGGAGCCGCCGATCTACGCGCGCCACGGCGTGGATGCGCGCTTCGTCGGCCATCCGATGGCCGACGCGATGCCGCTCAACCCCGACCGGCGCGGCGCACGCGCGGCGCTGGGCGTGGACCAGGATGCCCCCATACTGGCGGTGCTGCCGGGCTCGCGGCTGGGCGAGATCGAGCGCCTGGGGCCTGCCTTCCTGCAGGCCGCCGCCCTGGTCGCCGAGCGCGTCCCCGGTCTCGAAGTGCTGGTGCCGGCGGCGAACGCGGCCTGCCGCGAGGCGCTGGAGCGGCTGCTGCCGGCGCCCGGCGCCACCGCACCGCAGCTGCGCCTGCTCGACGGTTCGGCGCGCACGACGATGGTGGCCTCGGATGTGGTCCTGCTGGCGTCGGGCACGGCCACCCTTGAAGCCATGTTGGCCAAGCGTCCGATGGTGGTCGGCTACCGGATCTCGCCCACCACCCACGCCATCGTCAAGGGACTGGGCCTGCTCAAGGTCGACCGCTACGCCCTGCCCAACGTGCTCGCCGGCGAGACCATCGCTCCCGAACTGATGCAGGATGACTGCACTCCCTTGAAGCTGGCGGACGCCGTGCTGGCCTGGTTCTCCGACCCGCCCGCGGTGGAGGCGCTGGAGCCGCGCTACCGCGCGCTGCACATGGAGCTGCGTCGCGACGCCTCGCGCGAGGCCGCCGCGGCGGTGTCCGAACTCCTGGATCCACGGCACCTCGCGGCGGCGGCCGGGGACGCAGCACCATGAGGCAGCGCCCGCCCCTCTCCGGCCTGCGCGCGCGACCGGCCCCGCGCGACGTGCCGCTGGCGTCCACGCTCGTGGCCGGCATCGACGAAGCGGGCCGCGGCCCGCTGGCGGGCCCGGTGGTGGTCGCCGCCGTGGTCTTCGACCCGGAGCGCCCGCGCATCAACGGCCTCGACGATTCCAAGCAGCTCGCGCCCGCACGCCGCGAAGCGCTGTACGAGCGGATCGTCGAACGCGCCCTGGCCTGGCACGTGGTCGCGATCGACGCCGCCGAGATCGACCGCATCAACATTCACCAGGCGACGATGCTCGGGATGCGCCGGGCCATGGAAGCGGTCGCCCACGTCGCCGGCCTGGCGCGCATCGACGGCAACGCGATCCCGCCCGGGCTGCCGTGTGCCGCCGAGGCCTGGGTCAACGGCGACGCCCGCGACCGCAGCATCGCCGCCGCGTCCATCCTCGCGAAGGTCACGCGCGACCGTGCGATGGTGGAGCTGCACGCGCAGTACCCGGCCTACGGCTTCGACGGCCACAAGGGCTACAGCACGCCGGCCCACCTGGCGGCGCTGCGCGCGCACGGGCCCTGCCCGCAGCACCGGAGGAGCTTCGCGCCGGTGCGCGAGGCGGAGGCGCCGGACCTGTTCGCCGGCCTGCCGCAGCCGGCCTGAGCGGCGCTCGCGCGCGGCCCGGCTGTCAAGCCTTGTCCGCGCGGTGGCCGGCCCCTAACCTGCCTGTTGCACCTGCGGCCCCGCGATGTCCCGACGCTTCGTCCACCTGACCCTCCACAGCGAGTATTCGCTCGCCGACTCGACGATCCGCATCCCGGACCTCGTCAGGCGCTGCGTGGCCCTGGGCCAGCCTTCGGTGGCGGTGACCGACCGCAACAACCTGTTCTCGCTGGTGAAGTTCTTCCGCGCCGCGGAGGGCGCGGGCATCAAGCCGATCGCAGGTGCCGACATCAGCCTGGCCGAAGGCGACGAGGCGCCCTTCACCCTCACCCTGCTCTGCCGCGACCACGCCGGATACCTGTCGCTGTCGCGGCTGCTCACCCGCGCCTGGATGGAAGGCCAGCGCCACGACGGCGTGGTGGTGCGGCCGGAATGGCTGCGCGACGATCACGCGGGCCTGTTCGCGCTGGCGGGGCGGCAGTCGCCCGCCGGCCGCCTGGTCGCGGCCGGCCGCCACGACCAGGCCGAAGCCTGGCTGCGCGACTGGCGCGGCGTGTTCGACGACGGCCTGTATCTGGCGCTGGCGCGCTGCGGCTTCGGCGACGAGGCCGCGTTCAACGCCTTCGCGCTGCAGGCCTCGTCCATCTGCGCGGTGCCGGTGGTGGCCGGCAACGAGGTGCGCTTCATCGACCGGGAGGGCTTCGATGCGCACGAGGCGCGGGTCTGCATCGCCTCGGGCCGCGTGCTGGACGACCCGCGACGCCCGCGCGACTACACCGCCGAGCAGTACCTGAAGTCGGGCCGGGAGATGGCGGAACTGTTCGCAGATGCCCCCGACGCCATCGACAACGCGGTCGCGCTCGCGCAGCGCTGCAACCTCGAACTGCGCCTTGGCACCTACCACCTGCCGGCGTTCCCGGTACCGGCCGAGCACACCCTCGATTCGTGGATCCGCAGCGAGGCCCGCGACGGCCTCGCGCGCCGGCTCGAGCACGCTCCGCTCGCCGCCGGCCACGACCGCGCCAGCTACGCAGCGCGGCTGGAAACCGAGCTCGACGTCATCATCCGGATGGGCTTTCCCGGCTATTTCCTGATCGTCTCCGACTTCATCCGCTGGGCGAAGGAGCACGGCATCCCCGTGGGGCCGGGCCGTGGTTCCGGCGCAGGCTCGCTGGTGGCCTGGGCGCTGGAGATCACCGACCTCGATCCCCTCCCCTACGACCTGCTGTTCGAGCGCTTCCTCAACCCGGAACGCGTGTCGATGCCCGACTTCGACATCGACTTCTGCATGGACCGCCGCGACGAGGTGATCGACTACGTCGCGCGCAAGTACGGCCGCGACCGCGTCAGCCAGATCATCACCTACGGCACCATGGCCGCGAAGGCGGTGATCCGCGACGCCGGGCGCGCGCTCGGCTATCCCTTCGGCCTGGTCGACGGCATCGCCAAGCTGGTGCCGATGACGCTGGGCGTGTCGCTGTCCGACGCGCTGGGCCGCACCGACAAGTCGAAGGACGAGGCCTGGCGCTCGGACGAGCTGATCGCGCGCTACGGCGACGAGGACGACGTCCGCGACCTGGTCGACCTCGCCCTGCAGCTCGAGAACCTGACCCGCAACGCCGGCAAGCACGCCGGCGGCGTGGTCATCGCGCCCTCGCCGCTGTCCGACTTCTGCCCGCTGTTCGCCGAACACGATGGCGAGGGCCAGGGCCGCAATCCGGTGACCCAGTTCGACAAGGACGACGTCGAGGCGATCGGACTGGTGAAGTTCGACTTCCTCGGCCTGCGTACGCTCACCATCATCGACTGGGCGGTGAAGGCGGTGAACCGGCGACTGGCGGAACAGGCCTCATCCGGCGGAGCCGCCCCCTTCCCTGTCGAGGCGGGAGAAAACTCTCCGGCGGGACTGGACATCTCGAAGCTGCCCCTGGACGACGCGAGGACATACGAGCTGTTCGCGCGAGGCGACACGGTGGCGGTGTTCCAGTTCGAATCACGCGGCATGCGCGAACTGCTCAAGCGCGCGAAGCCCGACCGCTTCGACGACCTGATCGCGCTCGTCTCGCTGTACCGCCCGGGCCCCATGGACCTGATCCCGGACTTCATCGAGCGCAAGCATGGGCGCGCGGAGGTCGAGTACCCGCATCCGCTGCTGGAACCGGTGCTGGCGCCGACCTATGGCGTGGTGGTGTACCAGGAACAGGTGATGCAGACCGCCCAGATCCTGGCGGGTTACTCGCTGGGCGGCGCCGACCTGCTGCGCCGCGCCATGGGCAAGAAGAAGGTCGAGGAGATGGCGCGCGAGCGCGCCAAGTTCGAAGCCGGCGCGCTGGAGACGCACGGCATCGAACCCCGTGTCTCCGGGCCGGTCTTCGACCTGCTGGAGAAGTTCGCGGGCTACGGCTTCAACAAGTCGCACGCCGCCGCCTATGCGCTGGTCTCCTACCAGACCGCCTGGCTGAAAGCGCATTACCCGGCCGAATTCATGGCCGCGGTGCTGTCGAGCGACATGGACAGCACCGACAAGGTGGTCGGCTTCCTGGCCGAAGCGCGCGAACTGGGCCTGGACGTGCTGCCGCCGGACGTCAACCACTCCGCCTTCATGTTCGAGGCCATCGACCCCGGCACCCTGCGCTACGGCCTGGGCGCGGTGAAGGGCGTGGGCCAGGGCGCCTGCGAGGCGATCTCCGCCGAGCGCGCCCGGGGCGGGGCCTACGTCGACCTGATGGACTTCTGCCGCCGCAACGAGTCCGCGCGCCTGAACCGGCGGACGCTCGAGGCCCTGGTCAACGCCGGCGCGCTGGACGCGCTGGGTCGCAACCGGGCGTCTCTGATGCTGCAGCTCCCTGAAGTGATCCGGGCGACCGAGCAGCTCGCGCGCGAACGCGAGGCCGGCCAGGCTTCGCTGTTCGGCGGCTTCGCCGAACCCGCCGCCGCGGCCGCGCAGATCACCCTGCCCGAGGTGGCGGAATGGCCTCTGGCGCAGAAGCTCGCCGGCGAGCGCGAGACGCTGGGCCACTACCTGAGCGGCCATCCGCTGGATCCCTGGCGCGACGAACTCAAGGCCCTGGTCGGGACCGACCTCGGCCAGCTCGACGCACTCTGGGAGTCGGCGTCGTCGGCGCGCAAGGGCGGCAACGGCGAGGGCGGCCGCGGCGGCTGGCGGCAGGAGGTCACCGCGGTCGTCGCCGGCCAGGTCATGGGCGTGCGCAAGCGCGGCGAATCCCAGGCCTTCGTGCAGTTGGAGGACGGCCGCGGGCGCATCGAGTGCGCCTTCTTTTCCGAGGCCTGGATGGAGCATGCCACCTTGCTGGCGGGCAACCGCATCGTGATTGTCGAGGGCGGCCTGCGCGAGGACGAGTTCAGCGGCGGCTTCTCGCTGCGCGCGCGCCGGGCCTGGGACTTCCACCAGGTCTGCGAGCAGGCCGCGCAGCGCCTGTCGCTGCGCCTGGACCTGGCGGTCCCGGGCCTGCTGCCGCGCATCGAGCAGCTGCTGGCCACGCATCGCCCTGGCACCACGCCGCTGCGGATGGACCTGCTGCTCCCGGCGGGCGCCGCGGGCAGCCTGGACCTCGACGGAGCGCACGCGGTGCGCGTCGACCCGGACCTCCTCGGCCTGCTGCGCGTGGAACCCGGCGTGCGCGCCGTGCACGTGGCCATGGGCGCCCGTCCCTGGGCCGGCTGACCTCATCCCCGCCCGCCACGCCCCGGTCACCTGGCGCGGCGGCAGGCGGGTCGTTCCGGCGGCTCCCGCAGGGGGAGTCGGCTAGACTGGTCGCTTTCCCGACCGCGGTCCGTCGATGAATCCCAACTACCTCGATTTCGAACAGCCCATCGCCGACCTTGAGGCGAAGATCCAGGACCTGCGCCAGGCCAGCTCCGGGCCAGCCGTCAACATCGACGCGGAACTGCGCACGCTCCGGGACAAGCTGCGGCTGCGCACCGCGCAGATCTTCCGCGACCTGACGCCCTGGCAGGTCTCCCAGCTCGCCCGCCATCCGGCGCGGCCGTACACCAACGACTACATCCGCTACATCTGCGACGAATTCCAGGAACTCGCCGGCGACCGCGCCTATTCCGACGACGCCGCGATCGTCGGCGGCATCGGCCGCATCAACGGCCGCAGCGTGATGATCATCGGCCACCAGAAGGGCCGCGACACCAAGTCCAAGGTGCGCCGCAACTTCGGCATGCCGCGCCCCGAGGGCTACCGCAAGGCGCTGCGCCTGATGAAGATGGCCGAGCGCTTCCGGCTGCCGCTCTTCACCTTCATCGACACCCCGGGCGCCTATCCCGGCATCGGCGCCGAGGAGCGCGGCCAGTCCGAGGCCATCGCCCGCAACCTGATGGAAATGGCGGAGCTGCGCACGCCGATCGTGTGCACGGTGATCGGCGAGGGCGGCTCCGGCGGAGCGCTGGCGATCGGCGTCGGCGACCGCACGGTCATGCTGGAATACAGCACCTACTCGGTGATCTCGCCCGAGGGCTGCGCCTCGATCCTGTGGAAGGACGCCGGCAAGGCCCGCGATGCCGCCGAGCAGCTGGGCCTGACCGCCAAGCGCCTGCTGGGCCTGGGCCTGGTGGACAAGCTGGTGCGCGAGCCCATCGGAGGCGCGCACCGCAACCCGAAGCAGATGGCACTGCGCCTGAAGGCGGTGCTGGTCAACGAGCTCGATGCGCTCGAAGGCCTGCCGGTCGACGCGCTGCTCGAGAAGCGCTACCGGCGCCTGCGCGGCTACGGGGCGTACGAAGCCGCCTGAGCGCGTCGCCGCGGCGGCGACGCGGACTGATCGCATAGACTCGCCCTGCCGGCAATCCGCCGGCAAGGGGGAGGACACTGGATGATCATCAAGCGTATCGACGTGCTTTCGGCCGCGAAGATCGGCGGCATCATCGCCGCGGCCATCGGCCTGCTGGCAGGCATCTTCATGTTCCTGTTCAGCAGCCTCTTCGGAAGCATGCTGGGCAACGAGGGGGGCATGTTCGCCGCGATCGGAGGCTTCATGGGGATGATCCTCCTGCCGGTCATCTACGGCATCTTCGGCTTCATCGGCGGCGCGATCCAGGCCTTCATCTACAACGTGGCGGCCGGCTTCGTCGGCGGCATCCGCATCGGAACCGAGTGAGGTCCGACGCACGGCGCGGCGGTCCCGCCGCGCCGTGCGCCCGCCCACCATGGACCACGACCTGCCCGACGCGCTGTTCGCACTTCCCGACGAGGGCGCCGGCAGCGGCATCGTCGTCGCACTGAGCGGCGGGCTGGATTCGACCGTCCTGCTGCACCGCCTTGCCGCGCTGCCTCCGGTCCGCGAGCGCGGACTGCGCGCGCTGCACGTCCACCACGGGCTGCATCCGGATGCCGATGCCTGGGTCCTGCACTGCCGCGCGCTGTGCGATGCGCTCGACGTGCCGCTGGCGGTCTGCCGGGTGGCGGTGGACTGCGGCAGCGGCCTGGGGCTGGAGGCGGCGGCGCGGGCGGCGCGGCACGGGGCCTTCGCCGGGGCGCTCGGCGAGGGCGAGGTCCTCGCCCTCGCCCACCACCGCGACGACCAGGCCGAAACCTTCCTGCTGCGCGCGCTGCGCGCCTCGGGGCCCGAGGGCCTGGCGGCGATGCGGCCCTGGCGGCGGTTCGCGCACGGCTGGATGTGGCGGCCGTTGCTGGCCCAGCCGCGAACGCGCCTGGAGGCCTGGGCGCGCGCCCGGAACATGCAATGGATCGAGGATCCGGCGAACGCCGACCCGGTGCACGACCGCAGCTTCCTGCGCACGCGCCTGCTGCCGCTGATGCGCGAACGATGGCCGATGGCCGATGCCGCGCTGGCGCGCAGCGCGACGCTGTGCGCGGAGGCGGCCGACCGGCTCGCGGCCGAGGATGCGCTGGCGCTGGATGCGATGCTGTCCCCGGCCGCAGCGGACGATGGGGCCGGCGGACGAGGCCTGGCGATCGCCCACCTCCGGGCGCTGCCGCCCGCGCACCGCGCACGCATGCTCCGCGCCTGGATCCGGCGGCTCGGACTCGCCCCCCTGCCGGCTTCCGGCGTCGAGGCCATCGTCCGCCTGCTCGACGCGCGCACCGACGGCGCGCCCGGGTACCGCTGGGCCGACGCCTGCGTCCGTGCGTGGCGCGGCCACCTGTACGCCCTGCCGCTGCAGGCGCTTGTCCCACTGCCGCCGGACTGGTCCCGGACCTGGGATGGCCGCGCACCGCTGGACCTGCCCGGGGGCGGCAGGCTCGCGCTGGAAGGCGCCGGCTCCTTCGAGCGTCCGCTGCGCGTCCACGCCCGTCGGGGCGGCGAGCGCATGCGCATGCCCGGGCGCCTCCATACGCACGCGCTCAAGCATCTGCTGCAGGATGCGGGCGTCCCGCCGTGGCAGCGGGGGCGGATGCCGCTGCTGTCCTCCAGCGAAGGCACCCTGCTGGCGGCCGGCGACCGGCTGCTCGCCGCACCGCTGCACGACTGGCTGCAAGCGCAGGGTGCCAGGCTCTGCTGGCGGGACTTGGCGTAGACTTGCGGGCATGTCCCGCACGCCCGAACCCTCCGGAAACACCTCCCCGGTCGCCGACTTCGAAACCTCGCTCGACGCCCTCGAGCAGCTCGTCGAGAAGATGGAACACGGCGACATGAGCCTGGAAGACTCGCTCGCCGCCTACGAGCGCGGCGTCGGCCTGTACCGCCGCTGCCAGCAGGCGCTGGAAGAGGCCGAGCTGCGCGTGCGCCTGCTCACCGACCCGCAGCAGCCCGACGCCGCCGCGCCCTTCCCGGCCAGCGGCGACGATGCCTGACGCCATCGGCGCGGGCACCGCGGCGCGGCTCGAGGCCTGGCGCCGCCGCATCGACGGCGTGCTCGAGGCAGCGCTGTCCGCCCATCCCGCCGCCGAACGGCGCCTGGGCGAAGCCATGCGCCACGCACTGCTGCTCGGCGGCAAGCGCATGCGCCCGCTGCTGGCCTATGCCACCGGCACCGCGTTCGGAGCCGACGAGACCGTGCTCGATGCGCCCGCCGCCGCGATCGAACTCGTCCACGCCTACTCGCTGGTCCACGACGACCTGCCGGCCATGGACGACGACGCGCTGCGACGCGGCCAGCCCACCGTGCACGTCGCCTTCGACGAGGCCACGGCGATCCTTGCCGGCGACGGGCTGCAGGCGCTGGCCTTCGCGATCCTCGCCGACGCCGGCTGCAGCGACGCTGCACGGGTTGCGATGCTCCGCGAGCTGGCGCACGCCGCCGGCGCCGGCGGCATGTGCGGGGGCCAGGCGCTCGACCTCGCCGCCACCGGCAACGGTACTGCCTCCGGCCTCGAGGCGCTCGAACGCCTGCACGCGCTGAAGACCGGCGCCCTGATCCGCGCCGCGGTGCGGATGGGGGCGATCGCGGCCGGTGCGGGCGACGCCGAGCGCCGGCGCCTGGACGCCTATGCCGACGCGCTGGGCCTGGCCTTCCAGATCCGCGACGACCTGCTGGACGTCGAAGGCGAAAGCGCGACGCTCGGCAAGACCCCGGGCAAGGACGCCGCCCAGGGCAAGGCGACCTTCCCCGCGCTGATCGGCGCCGAGGCCTCGCGCGCGCGGCTCGCGGCCCTGGCGGCGGAGATGGACGCGGCGCTGGCGCCGTTCGGCCCGCGCGCCGACGCGCTGGCCGCCCTGGGCGCGCTGGCGATCCGTCGCTCCCACTGAAGCTGGCGGTTCCGTCCGCGGTTTGGCGTATGTTCCCGGACGCAGGCCAGAGGCACGGGACATCGAGTGAGGGGAAGGTCAGGGAAAAGGCTGGGGGGCGCGATCGATACCGCCATGGCGGTTGCCGGCCTCGCCTTCATGAACGCATGGGCGGTGATCGAGCGCGCCTACCGCCGCCCGCTGGGCTGGCTGTCGCGTCGCTTGCGCTTCGGCTTCTACCCGCTGCTGGCGGTGGCGATGCTGGGCTGGCTGGCCTGGGACGCGCAGCACGCGCGCGCGCTCGACGCCGCCGAGGACGCGGTCTTCGACCAGATCATCGGCTGGCGCCCGATCGAACCGGTGCCGAGCGGGCGCACCGTGGTGGTCGCCATCGACGACTGCTCCATCGACTGGTACCGCGCCCGGGGCGAGGGCGGCTGGCCCTGGAGCCGCGAGCGGCATGCCGACCTACTCGACGCGCTCGACCGCGCCGGCGTGCGCGCGGTGGGCATCGACATCCTGTTCGCGGACCGCGCGCCCGCCGACCCCGCGGGCGATGCCCTGCTCGAGGCGGTGGCCGACGCCGGCGACGGCCGCTTCGTGTTCGCTGCCAGCCGGCTGCACGCCGGTTCCGACGCCCTGTCCGCGCAGCATGCGGCCGAGGTCCCGGGTGCCTTTCCCCTCGCCGCCGATGCCGCAGGGCCCGGCCCGCGCGTTGCGCTGCTGCAGCCCTACGGCAAGGCCATGGCCAGCCACTCGGGCCTGGTGAACATCGGGCGCGGCCGGGACGGGCTGCTCCGCGATGTGCATCTGTACCAGGCCGTGGGCGACTGGGCCCTTCCCGGCCTCGCCCTGCGCGTGGCGCAGGCCGCCGGCGCCGACACCGCCGCCGCGGTGGCCGCCCGCGGCGGTGCGCTGCGCATCGACTGGCGGCAGCGCTCGCAGCTTCCCTATGCCAGTGCGGCCGACGTCATCGAGGGCCGGCCGGTGTGTGGCAGGGTGCTGCCGCCGCTGGACGGCGTGGTGGCACTGGTCGGCCACGCCGCCGCCGGCATCAACGACAGCAAGCCCACGCCGGTCGACATGGCCATGCCTGGCGTGGCCATCCTCGCGGAGGCGGTGGAGGCCCTGGTCGATCACGGCTGGATCCGGATGCCGCCGGGCTGGCTCAAGTACGCGCTGGCTTCGATCCTGGTGCTGCTGTCCTGCCTCGTCTTCTGGCGGGGCGAACCGCACCAGGACGTGGATCCGGTGTTCTTCGGCCTGAACCTCGCGCTGGGCGCGGTGGCGTTCGCCGGCCTGACCTTCCTGGGCTGGTTCATCGACATCTTCGCCAGCCTTGCCTACGGCGCGCTGTGCTTCGGGCTGTGCCGCGGCTACGCCGCCGTGCAACGCGCGCACGCGGCCGGCAACGCGGACTACCGGCACGACTACGACCCCGACGCGCGGCCCTGGCTGCTGCTGGCGCGGCTGCGCTTCGAGGCCGACCCTTCGCTGACGCCCCGGCAGGCGCTGCGCGCGCGCCGTGAGTATCGCCGCCGGCTGCGCAGGTTCGTGCACGCCAGCGACCGCATGGTGATGATCGAGGGCGTGGTCGAGCGCAAGCACTGGCTGGCGGCGCTGCTCGACGACCTGGTGCTGCTCACCTGGTCGGGTGCGAGCGAGGCCGAGGTGCGCGAACGGGCCAAGCATGACCTCGACGCGCTGCACGCGATGCTCGACGCAAGCGGCGAGCGCCTGGAGGGCCGCGCCCGCGTGCTGGCCTGCGTCGATGCCAGCGCCATCGGCGACCCGGAGGGCGGCCGCGACGGCCGCCGTCTGCGCCTGCGTGCCCTGCTCGGCCAGGACCTCGACCGCCTCCCCCACTGGCCGCTGTCCGCGGACAACCCCCTTTCATCCATGCGTCCCGCCCCCGAGGAAGGAACCCCATGAACACCCATGTCCGATGCCTGGCCATCCCGGCCCTGCTCGCGCTGGCCGGCGCCACCGCCGGCGCCCCGGCCCGCGCCGCGGAGCTGCCCGCCATGGTCCACAAACCCGGGGTCGAAGTGCGCGAAGCGCCGGACCTCCGGTCGACCTCGATCGCGACCCTCGCCCGGGATGCCCGCGTCGGCATCAGTGCACAGCAGGGCCTCTGGTACCGGCTGGCTCTGGAAGACGGCCGCAGCGGCTACGTGCGCGTCAACGAAGTGCGCATGCTGCATGCCGCCGAGGAAACGTCCGAGGCTGGCCGTCGGGCGGTATTCCAGGGCACCGCTGGCCGCGGGCGGGTCACCGAGACCGCGACCGTGCGCGGCATCGACGCCAGCGACCTCGCCGGCGGCCGCCACGACGCCGCCGGCCTGGCGCGCATGGAGTCCCACCGTGTCGACGCCGCCACCGCCGCCGACCATGCCGGACTCCGTGGCTGGCAGGCGCGCAGCGTACCGCTGCCCGGCGAAGCGGAGGAGCTCGACACTTCCGGCAGCCAGGCCACCCAGGCCGAGAAGCGCAGCGGGCTGGCGGCCGCGCGCGGCCTGCTTTCGAAGCTGGGCGGGGATCCGGTCGGGGCTTCGCTTGGCGCCCGGGTGGCCGATCGCGCGATCGGAAAGTCCGACCGGGAAATCGCGGAGGAGGAACTCGCCCTGGGTCCCGCCGTCGCCGGTCGGGTGCTCGGCGTGGCGCCATTGTGGGACGACGACGACGCCCAGGCCCGCGTCAACCTGGTCGGCCGCTGGCTGGCCTCGCAGACCTCGCGCCCCGGCCTGCCCTGGACTTTCGGCGTCATCGACGACGGCGAGATCAACGCCTTCGCCGCGCCCGGCGGCTACGTGCTGCTGACCCGCGGCCTGTACGAGCTCCTGGCCGACGACGCCGAGCTGGCGGCGGTGATCGCCCACGAACTCGGCCACGTGGTCCAGCGCGACCATTTCGAGGTCATCCGTAAGCAGCAGGTGCGCGAGGCCGGCAAGGACGCGGTGCTGTCCCGGGTCAGCGCGCCGGGTCCGGCGGCATATGCGAAGGACCACGTGGACCGCCATGGTGCCGCGGTGCTGCTGACCGGCCTCGACCGCGAGGCCGAGTACCGCGCCGACGCCACAGCCGGCGTGTACCTGGAGCGCGCCGGCTTCGATCCGCTCGCGTTCTATTCCGTGCTGCAGAAGATGGCTTCGCTGGGCACCCGTCCGGCCCGCCTCGCTCGGCTCTACCGCACGCACCCGCCCCTGGACGCCCGGATGGACCGGCTGGACGCCGGGGCACCGCCCGGCGACCGCCGGCGCTGAGCGCGCAGGGCGCCGGCAGGCCTTCCTGCCATGCCGGCGCCCCGGTCCGACGCCTTACCCGATCAGCCGCAGGCTCAGCGGATAGCGGTAATCCCTGCCATTCCACGCCCTGACCACGGCGACCACGCTGCACACCAGCCACACGATCGCTATCAGCACGTAGACGGCCAGGAGCAGCAGACCGGCGGGCAGCGTCAGGATCACCCCCAGCCCCAGCGTCAACACCGTGGCGCCGACCAGCGCGATGCCGATCGCCGTGGCCACGCAGGCATAGATGAACATGCTGAGGTTGAAATTCATCGCCTCGCGCGCGTGCGTGGCGATGAAGGCGGACTCGTCGCGTTTGACGAGGTAGACGATGCCGGCACCCAGTACGCCGGCCACGCCGGCGATCCAGCTGGTGCACAGGGCGAGCACCAGGGCGGCCAGGTGGGCCATGGCGGCCCACTGGCGCTCGGAAGGCGTGGTGACGGAGGAAGGCACGGGATCGTCCATCGGGTCCTATTTCACCAGGCGGATCGCGAAGGGATAGCGGTAGGCCTCGCCCTTGTTGGCGGCCAGGGCGGCGATGATGCTGAAGATGATGCAGACGATCCAGAGAAGGAAATTGAGCAGCGCCCCGATCAGGATCACCGACAGCACGATGCCGATCACGTAGCCGATCAGCAGGGTGATCTGGAAATTCAGTGCTTCCCTGGACTGGTCGACCAGATAGCCCTTGTCCGACTTGTCCTTGTGGATCAGCCATACGATCAGCGGAACGATGAAGCCGAGGATGATCCCCGACAGATGGGTCAGCATCGCGATGGTGCGATCGTCCTGGCTGGCCTGGCTGGTGTTCGGAATGGTCTCGCTCATCTTCTTTCCCCCGTGTTGTCGGATGGTTGCGGATGACGGCGCCGCACTGCCCCATACCGGGCCGCCAGGGCGAAGCATATACGTCAATCGCGACCGGCAACCGTCATCCCGCCGACCAGGATCGACCCGGTGCGGATGTGCGAGCGGAGATCGACGTCGCTGCCCACGGCCTCGATGGCCATGAACATGTCGCGCAGGTTGCCGGCCACGGTGATGCCGTCGACCGGGTGCGCGATCGCACCGCCTTCGACCAGGAAGCCGCTGGCACCGCGCGAATAGTCGCCGGTCACGGTGTTCACGCCCTGCCCCATCAGCCGGGTCACCACCAGGCCGCGGTCCATGCCGCGCAGCAGCGCGTCGAAGTCGCCGGCGTTGGCCGCGACTTCCAGGTTGTGCACGCCGCCGGCATTGGCCGTGGTCTCCAGGCCGAGCCGGCGCGCCGAGTAGTTGCCGAGCACGTAGCGCTGCAGCACGCCCCCCTCCACCAGCGCCGACTCGCGGGTCGCCACGCCCTCCGCGTCGAACCAGGCCGAACGCAAGCCGCGTCGGAGAAACGGGCGCTCGCGGATCGCGAACCAGTCGGGGAACAGCGGCGTGCCCGCGGCATCGATCAGGAAGCTGGCGCCGCGGTACAGCGCGCCGCCCGACACCGCTGCCAGCAGGTGGCCCACCAGCGAGCGCGCGACCTCGGCGCTGAACAGCACCGGATAGCGGCCGGTCGCGAGCGGCACCGGATCCAGGCGCGAGACCGCCCGCGCAGCCGCCCGCCGCCCGATCGCCGCGGCAGGCTCCAGGTCGTCCGGCGCCAGCGCATGGCTGTACCACCCGTCGCGCTGCATGTCCTCGCCGCGGCCGGCGATCAGCGCGCAGGAGAGGCTGTGGTGGCTGGCGCGTTCGCTGCCGACGAAGCCGTGCGAGTTCGCGTACACCGACAGAGAGGTGCCGCTGGAGACGCCGGCGCCGTCGGAATTGCCGATCCGGGCGTCGGCGTCGCGCCCGGCCTGCTCCGCCGCCAGCGCCAGCGACAGGGCGTCCTGCGCCTCCAGCGCCCAGGGATGCCAGGCGTCGAAGTCGCGCGGCTCGCGCGCCATGAGCTCCGCGTCCGCCAGACCGGCGGCGGCATCGTCCTCGGTATGCCGGGCGATCGCACAGGCCTGCCCGACGGTCGCGGCCAGGCTCTCCTCGCGCAGGTCGGCGGTGCGGGCGCTGCCCTTGCGCTGGCCGAAATAGACCGTGACGGCGATGCCGCGGTCGCGGGTGGACTCGACCGACTCGACCTCGCCCATGCGCACATTGACCTCCAGGCCACGGTCCTCGCTGCAGGCGACCTCGGCCTGGGTCGCGCCCGCGGCCCGGCAGCGGTCCAGCAGCTCCGCGGCGATGCCTTCCAGCCGCGCCAGGCGCTCGCGGCTGTCGTCGTTGGCGGGGGCGGATGCGTGGATCCGGTCGGTGATGGCGGTGGTCAATGCCTTATCCTTCTGGTTCTTTGACGGCTTCAACGGGCGGCTGGGACGACATGCGCGGCAGGGACGAAGAAAGCGGCGAGTACCTCGGCCCGAGCCGCAGCGCGCAGCGTCGCGAAGCGCTGGACGTGCTGGAGCTGGCGAAACAGCTGGTGGAGCTCGACCCGGGCCGGCTGGCGAAACTGCCGCTGGGCGAACACCTGCTGCCCTTCATCGCACAGGCGCGGCGCATCGGTTCGCACATCGCGCGCAAGCGCGAGACCGCGTTCCTGGCCAAGCAACTGCGCCGCGAGGACGAAGAGGCGCTGGACGAGCTGCGCGATGCGCTCGACGCCGGTGGCGAGGCCGCGCGCCTGGACACCGCCCTGCTGCACCGCGCCGAAGGCTGGCGCGAGCGCCTGCTGGGCGAGGACGGCGCTCCCGCGCTTTCGGCCCTGCTTGACGAGTTTCCGGGCGCCGACAGCCAGCGCCTTCGCCAACTGGTCCGCAACGCGCTGGCCGAGCGCAAGGCCGGCAAGCCGCCGCGCGCCTTCCGCGAGCTGTACCGCGAGATCCGCGCCCTGCTCGACGCAGTGCCCCCTTCCGACGAGACCGGCGAAGGCGCCTGACGCACCACGGTCGCTGCGGCCGCAGCCCGTTCGCACGGGGGAGCTCACGCGCGGGTGCCGCCGACGGTGATCGCCTCGATCAGCAGCGAAGGCTGACCCACGCCCACCGGCACGCTCTGGCCGTCCTTGCCGCAGGTGCCCACTCCTTCGTCCAGCGCCATGTCGTGCCCGACCATGCGCACCTTCTGCATGGTTTCCGGACCGCTGCCGATGAGCGTCGCGCCCTTCACCGGCGCGGTCACCCTGCCGTCCTCGATCAGGTAGGCCTCGGTGGCGGAGAACACGTACTTGCCGCTGGTGATGTCGACCTGGCCGCCGCCGAAGTTGACCGCGTACAGGCCCTTCTTCACCGAGCGGATCATGTCGGCGGGATCGTCCTTGCCCGCAAGCATGTACGTGTTGGTCATGCGCGGCATGACCAGATGCGCGAAGGATTCGCGGCGGCCGTTGCCGGTCGGCGCCACCCCCATCAGGCGTGCGTTGAGCGTGTCCTGCATGTAGCCGGTGAGCACGCCGTCCTCGATCAGCGTCGTGCACTGCGTGGGCGTGCCCTCGTCGTCGACGTTGAGCGAACCGCGGCGACCCCCGAGCGTGCCGTCGTCGACGATGGTCACGCCCGGTGCGGCCACGCGCTGGCCCATGCGCCCGGCGTAGGTGCTGGTGCCCTTGCGGTTGAAGTCGCCCTCCAGGCCATGGCCGACGGCCTCGTGCAGCAGGACGCCGGGCCAGCCGCTGCCCAGCACCACCGGCATCACGCCGGCCGGCGCGTCGACGGCCTCGAGGTTCACCAGTGCCTGGCGCAGGGCCTCACGCGCGAACCGTTCCGGGCGGCCGTCGCCGAGCAGTTCGGAATACAGGTAGCGCCCGCCATAGCCGGCATGGCCGCTCTCGCGCCGGCCGCCCTGCTCCACGATCACCTGGATGTTGAGCCGCACCAGCGGCCGCACATCGCCGGCGACCACGCCGTCCGAACGCGCCACGAAGATGGTGTCGACGCCCCCGGACAGGTTCACCGTCACCTGCTTGACCCGTGGGTCGGCGGCGCGCAGCAGGCGATCGACCCGGCGCAGCGCCTCGACCTTGGCGTCGTCGGCCATCCCGTCCACCGGATCCTCGGCCGGATACAGCGCGCGCGCACCCGCCGGCACCAGCGCCTGCACCCGGTGCTCGGTACCGCTGCGCGCGATCGCCCGCGCCGAACCCGCGGCCGAAAGCAGCGATTCGACGTTGATGTCGTCTGCATAGGCGAAGCCGGTCTTCTCGCCGCTGATCGCACGCACGCCCACGCCCTGTTCGATCGAGTGCGCGCCGTCGCGGACGATGCCGTCCTCCACCGTCCAGCTTTCGCGCCGTGCGTGCTGGAAATAGATGTCGCCGAAATCGACGCCCGGGCCCAGCAGCGTGCCGAAGGCGCGCTCCAGGCCGGCGCTGTCGAGGCCCGCGGGCAGCAGCAGGCGGGATTCGGCGATGGCGAGGGCCTGGGTCATGTCGGATTCCTGCGAAAGTCGTCTGTATGAAGGTGCGGGCGGCGCCAGCGCGATCAAGGCTCGGGCGGGGCAGCCTGCGGTTCACGCCCTTCCACCACCACCCTGGGGTCCTTCCACGGGCCGGTGACGTGGTAACTGCGGGCACCCACGCGACCGAGCGGCCGCTCGAGCACGGCGTTGGCCACCGCCCCCACGGCTGCGCCCACCGGCCCGGCGGTGAGCGCGCCGACAGCGGTCAGCAGGCCGCCGGTGCGCGGGAAGACGTCGATCACCTGGTCGTAGGTCTGGGCGCGCAGGTCGGCGCTGCCGCCGATGTGGATCTCGGCCGCCGGACCGTCGATCACCAGGCCTTCGCCATGCGCCATGCCATCGGCGAACACCACCCGGCCGTCGATGCGGTTGAATGCGAATCCGCGGCTGAAGAAATCGCGGAAGTCGAGCATCAGCCGGCGCGGCAGTTCGGCCACGCTGAGCAGGCCGAGCACGCGGCCGGCACCCGGCTCGACCTCGACCAGGCGGCCGTCGGCGAGCGCCAGCTCCAGGCTGCCTTCCAGTTCGCCAAGCCGGAATCCGGCCGGCGAACCGGGCCAGGTGCCCTCGAAGCGCGCGATGCCGCTGCCGCCGTCGATGCGGCCCCCCATGCCCAGCCCGGCCATGAGGCCGCCGATATCCCGGCTGTCCGCCGCGACCCGCATCCGGGTGCGCGCCTGCGCGCCGCGGCCGGTCCAGGCGCCGTCGACGTCGATCGACTGCGCCGGCGAGCGCAGTTGCATCGACTCCACCCGCATGCCGTCGCGGGTCGGTCGCGTGCGCAGCTCGAGCCGGCCCAGCGGAGCATCCGCGACCTGCAGCGCCTCGACCACGATCGCCAGCGGCGGGATGGAGGCGGGATCGATGTCCGGATCCTGATCCGGAGTGCCGGTGTCCGGACCGGTAGCGTCGGCGCCCGGACCGTCGCCGGCGGCGCTGCGCCAGTACAGCCGCTGCAGCCGAGCGGACAGGGTGCCACGCCCGCCCTGCGGCAGGCTGAGCGTCCCCGCCAGCGCCGCGCCCTCCAGGGTCACGCCGATCGCGCCGGCGCGCGGAAGGGCGGTCACACGGGTGTCGGGGAAGACCCCGCCGAGCAGCTGCAGGCGGTCGGCGACCAGGTCGATTCCCTGCAGCGCCAGACCGTCGCCATCGCCCTGCGCTCCGCCGCTGAACAGTCCCGCCCATTCGATCGCATCCAGCACCGGCGTCCGCCCCGTGATCCGCAGGCCGGATGCCGGTGGTGCCGCCTGCGCACGGTCGCTGCCGAGCACGGCCAGCACTCCGGTGCGGCCGCCGCGGCTGCGCGCGCGCAGCGCCATCCGCTCGCCCAGCACCACGTCCACGTCGTCCGCGCCCAGCGGAAGCTTGAGGTCGATGCGCGCGGCGAGCGGCTCGTGCAGTGGCTTGCCCAGCGGTTCGGGCAGCGCCAGCCTGGTGCCGACCAGGTCCGAGCGCAGCTGCAGCAGGCCGCCGGCACCATCGCCGCCGGCCTCCTCGGGCAGCCCGAGGGTCACGGCCCAGGCCGAACGTCCCTCGAGGCGCTCACCCAGCCAGGCCAGCTCCGGCACGCGTGACGCCAGCTCCGAAGGTGCCAGGCTGGCCTCCAGCTCGGCCTCGAACGCCATGCCGCGCGCCTCCACGTGCGGCGCCCCGGCGCGCAGTGCGAGCCGCGCGGGCCGGCCCTCGCGACGGACCCGCAGCCCTTCGGCCGCGAACCCGTGATGGTCGTAGCGCAGCAGGCCGCGCACGTCGTCGAAGTCCAGGTCCCAGCGCTTCTCCGCCAGGCGCGCGCCTTCCAGTTCCACCGTGCCGCCCACCCGCATGGCCTCGCCGCCGCTGCCAAGCGGCAGGACCAGCGCGAACGTGCCACGCACCGGCCCCGAACCCGACAGGCCGTCGAAGATCTCCTTGCGCCCCTCGCGCAACGGACTTTCGCGGAGCAGGGCCAGCACCTGCCCGGCGTCGGCGCGGCCCGCGACCTCCGCCGAGACCCGCAGCGGCCCCTCGCCGAAATCGGCGATCCCCGCGCGCAGCGCACCGATCGGCACGCCCGCGAGGCGCGCACGCCCCGACAGGGTGAATCCGGCGGCGACGAAGTCGACATCGCCTTCCAGGTCCTCGGCCGCGGGCCAGCCCGGATCGAAGCGTATGACCCCGTCCTCGATCCGCGCCGATGCATGGAACAGGCCCGCGCCCGCGCCGCCGTCCGGGGAAGGATGGAACGGCCAGTCGTCGAGATCGCCAGAGACCACCGCGCGGCCGTCCAGCACACGACCGTCGACCAGCGCCTCGTCCAGCCACTCCACCGCCTGTTCCGGCATCTGGTGACGGATCCAGAACCGCTTCGCCACCGGAACCCGGGCCTCGTCCAGCTCGGCCACCAGGTCGATCCGGGGACGGCTGCCGTCGCCCTGGAATTCCAGGCCGCCGCGGACGCTGGCGCCATAGCCCTCGCCGTCGACCCGCAGCCCGGGCGTGTGGACATGCCAACCGCTCCCGGCGCGCCAGGCGGCGATGTCGCCACGCAGGCGCACCGCGTGCGCAGGCGGCCCGAAGCCGACCGGCCAGTCGACGCGGGCGACGGCCGCGGGATCCGCCGTGAACACCAGGCCCGACGCGTCGCCGCGCAGGGCACCGGAAAATCCGGCCAGGCCCGGCGCATCGCCCACCGGTGTGAAGCCGACGCCCTCGATCCTCGCGCCGGCGCGCAGGGCGCCGTTCGCGTCGCCGGCCAGCTCCACGTCGTGGAGCACACCCTTCGGCCGGGCTTCGCGCAGCCACCGCGCCAGACCCGCCGGCAGCGACGGCGACAGCGCCACCAGCGGCAGCAGCGCTCCGAGATCGATGCGTTCGGCCACCAGGGCACGATGGGCACCGCCCGCGACCACCAGCCCATCGAACTGCTGCCCGTCGTCGCCCAGACGCAGCCGGGACACATCGAAGCGCCAGCCCTGTTCCGCCGCCGCCCAGCGCGCATCCACCTCGAGCCGGCCGACGTCCAGCTCCGGCGCCGGCCCGGGGGCATCCGTCCCGCCGCGCAGACGCAGCCCGTCGAGCCCGGCGCGCACGGTGACCGACTGCGTCCTGTATCCGCGCAGGACCGCCCATGCCTGGATCCGGCCCGTGCCCGCCGCCGGGCCGATGCCGCCGGCGCGCAGCGCAGACCAGGCCGACAGGTCGGCGCGGCGCAGCGCCATCCATACGCGGGCGTCGCCGCTGGGGCGGTCGAGCTCGGCCGTGATGTCGAGCGGCGAACTTTCCGGACGCATCCATGCACGCGCCGCGGCGCGCACCCGGTCGCCGTCCACGCGCAGGCGGACATCCACCGCGGCCACGTCCAGTTCGATTCCCAGCGCGGGCGCCCGCACGCCGAGCCGGCCGTCCACCACCTGGAGTTCGCCCAGGCCTTCCAGCGCCGCGAACGGGTCGCCCCCGGACTGCGCTTCACCTGGAAGTCCGCGCACCTGCCAGCGGCCGTTGTCGTCGCGTTCCAGCACCAGTTCGAGCCCGCGCAGGCGCAGCTCGGTGAACGAACGACCGGGCAGCAGGCCCGCATACTGCGCCACCAGCACCTCGGCCTCGCCGATCGGGATCGCGTCCCTGCCCTCGCCGATGCGCAGCCCGTCCAGACGCAGCAGCGGCCCGCGCCGCGTCCAGGCCGTTTCCAGCCGATCGAAGGACACCGGCCGGCCGGCGCGTTCGCCCAGCCAGGCCGCGATCCGCTCGGGATGGCGTTCGGCCAGGGGCAGCAGCTGGCTGGTGATGCCCGCGCCGAGCGCCATCAGCACCAGGCCGACGGCCAGCACGTACCAGGCGCCACGCCGCGCGCGACGCAGGCCGCGGCGGAACCGGCCTGCCATCAACCGTCCGCGCGCCGGGCGCGTGATTCAGAGCAGGACGACATCGAACTGCTCCTGCAGGTACTGCTCGTCGGCCTGGAAGCGGACGGACTTGCCGAGGAACTCCTCCAGCTCCGCCACCGCCGCCGACTCCTCCTCGGTGATCCGCGCCACCACCTTGGGCGAGGCGATCACCAGCAGGCGCTCGGCGTCGAACTGGCGCACCGCGCGCACCACTTCGCGGAACACCTCGTAGGTCACCGTCTCCGCGGTCTTCAGGGTGCCGCGGCCGCCGCACTCGTGGCAGGTCTCGCTGAGCTGCCGCTCCAGGCTCTCGACCGTGCGCTTGCGCGTCATCTCCACCAGGCCGAGCGGCGAGAAATCGTAGACCGTGGTCCTGGCATGGTCGCGCGCCAGCGACTTCTCCAGCGTCCGCAGCACCTGGCGGCGGTGCTCCGGGTCGGTCATGTCGATGAAGTCGATGATGATGATGCCGCCCAGGTTGCGCAGCCGGAGCTGTCGCGCCACCGCCTGCGCGGCCTCGAGGTTGGTGCGGTACACCGTTTCCTCGAGGTTGCGCTGGCCCAGGAAGGAGCCGGTGTTGACGTCGACCGTGGTCATGGCCTCGGTCTGGTCGATCACCAGATAGCCGCCGGACTTGAGCGGCACTTCCTTCTCCAGCGCGCGTCCGATCTCGTCCTCGACGCCGTACAGGTCGAACACCGGCCGCGCGCCGGTGTAATGCTCGATCTTCTCGTCCAGGCCGGGCATGTACTGCGCGGCGAAGGCCTTCAGGCGGTCGCAGGTCTCGCGCGAGTCGACCTTGACCTTCTCCACGTCCCGGCGCATCAGGTCGCGGACCGCACGCATCGGCAGGGTAAGGTCCTCGTAGACACAGGAGCCCACGCGGGCCTCGGCCACCCTGCGCTCCACCAGGGTCCAGGCGCGCGCCAGGTAGGCGACGTCCTCGGCCAGCGCGTCCTCCGGCTGGCCCTCCGCGTTGGTGCGCACGATGTAGCCGTGGCCGCCCGCGGTCGCGAGCTGCCCGACCAGGGACTTCAGGCGCTGGCGCTCGGACTCGTCCTCGATCCGCGCCGACACCCCGACCACCTTCGACTGCGGCAGCAGCACCAGGTAGCGCGACGGAATGCTGATCTGGGTGGTCAGGCGCGCGCCCTTGCTGCCGATCGGATCCTTGACCACCTGGACCACGACTTCCTGGCCGTCGCGCAGCAGCTCGCCGATCGGCGGCGTCGGCGGGGGTGCGGCCGGGGCGGGGCCGGCGCCCGGCTCCTCCATCGTCAGGCCCTCGGCGCGCCCGGGGCGAAGCACATCATTGGCGTGCAGGAAGGCCGCGCGTTCGAGGCCGATGTCGACGAATGCCGCCTGCATGCCGGGCATCACCCGCTGCACCCGGCCCTTGTAGATGTTGCCGACCACCCCGCGGCTCCAGCCACGCTCGATGTGCAGCTCCTGGAGCATGCCGTTCTCGACCACGGCCACCCGGGTCTCGCGCGGAGTGACGTTGACCAGGATCTCCTCGCTCATGCGCCCCCGCCCGAGCGCGGCGTGCGCGCATGGATGCCGAAGCCGCGCAGCAGCCCCGCGGTCTCGTGCAGCGGCAGGCCCATGACGCCCGAATAGCTCCCGGCGATGCGGCCGATGAAGCGCTCGGCGCCGCCCTGGATGGCGTACGCGCCCGCGCGGCCCATGGGTTCGCCGCTGGCGACGTAGTCGGCGATGTCGTCGTCGGACAGCGTCGCGAAGACCACGTCCGTGGCCACCGTCGCCGACTCCTCGCGCCCCGCCGAAACCACCGACACCGCGGTCAGCACCCGGTGCGTGCGGCCCGAAAGGCGCCGCAGCATCGCCTCCGCCTGTGCGGCGTCCGCCGGCTTGCCGAAGACTTCGTCGTCCAGCACCACCTCGGTGTCCGAGCCCAGCACCACGGCGCCGGGCACGGCGACCACGCGCAGCAGGCCCGCCCCGGCCTTCTCGCGGGCAACGCGCGCGACGTAGCCTTCCGGCGATTCGCCCGGCGCGCGCAGCTCGGGCACGTCGACGTCGAGCAGGCCGAAGTCGACTCCGAGCCGGGCCAGCAGCGCGCGCCGGCGCGGGGATTTCGAGGCAAGGTGCAGCATCCGGGAAGGATACCGTGCCCGTCGCGCGTCAACCGTGCGACCCTTCCCGCAACCCGTTCCGGCTCACGGCCCGTTCACCGCACCATGCCAACCCTCCCCTGTCCGATTCCGGAGACCACGATGACCCCGATCCTCCAGCGCCCGGCATCCGCCGCCATCCTCTCGCTCCTCCTCGCCTTCGGGAGCCCCACCATGACCGCCTCCGCACAGCCCGCCAACGACCGGGCCAGCATCGACGGCACCCTGCTCTCGGTGTCGGTCAGCGGCGAAGCCAGCCGCGTTCCCGACATCGCCAGTGCCTCGGCAGGCGTGGTGACCCAGGCCGCCGATGCCGGCACGGCCATGCGCGAGAACGCCGCGCGGATGACCCGGGTGATGGCCGCGATCCGTGCCGCGGGCGTCGCCGAGCGGGACATCCAGACCAGCGGCATCAGCGTCCACCCGACCTGGCGCCACGTCCAGGACGAGGAGCCCCGGATCTCGGGCTACAGCGCCAGCAACACCGTGAGCCTGAAGGTGCGCGACATCGGCAGGCTTGGAGAAGTCCTCGACGCGCTGGTCGCCAGCGGTGCCAACAACGTCAATGGACCGAGCTTCGGCATCGACCAGCCCGAAGCGGTCTACGACGAGGCGCGCCGCAAGGCCCTGGAGCAGGCGCGAGGCCGCGCCGACATGTACGCACAGGCCCTCGACCTGCGCGTGCGCCGGATCGTCAGCATCAGCGAAGGTGGCGGCATGCGACCGCCGCAGCCGCTGTACGCCATGCGCGCGATGGCCATGGACGCCGAATCGACGCCGGTGGCGCCGGGCGAGAACACGCTCTCGGCCAACCTCGACGTGGTGTTCGAACTGGGGCGCTGAGGGCCCGGCTCAGGCGCGATGGTAGGGGTGGTTGGCCAGCATCGCCGCGGCGCGGTAGAGCTGTTCGGCCAGCACCAGCCGGACCAGCATGTGCGGCAGGGTCAGCGGACCGAGCGACCAGGTTTCGTCGGCGCGGGCCAGCACCTCCTCGGCGTGGCCCTCGGGCCCGCCGACCAGGAAGGCGAGGTCGCGGCCCTGGCCGCGCCAGTACTCCAGACGCGCCGACAGCTCCTCCGAATCCCAGGCACGGCCGCGCCCGTCCAGCGCCACCACATGCACGTCGCGCGGCAGCGCGGCGAGTACGCGCCGACCTTCGTCCTGCGTCGCGCGCGTGGCGTCGCGACCCTTGCCGCGCAGACCGGGCGCGATCTCCACCAGCTCCAGCGGCAGCCAGTGCGACAGGCGCTTGCGGTACTCGGCGAAGCCTTCGGCGACCCAGCCGGGCGGCCGCTCGCCGACGGCGACCAGGCGCGCCTTCACCGCAGCAGCTCAGCCCGCGTCGCGGGGGGCCAGGTCGTGGGCGCCGGCGGCGGCGCGCGCATCGGCCCCGTCGTCTGCCGGAGGCTGGTCGCCGACCGTCCACAGCCGCTCCAGGGCGTAGAACTCGCGCACCCGCGGCAGCATCACGTGCACGACCACGTCGCCCAGGTCGACCAGCACCCACTCCGCTTCGCGCTCGCCCTCGACGCCGAGCGGCTGGCAGTCCAGGCGCTTGGCGAACTTGACCACCTCGTCGGCGATCGACTTCACATGGCGGGTGGACGTACCCGAAGCGATCACCATGTGGTCGCAGACGCTGGTCTTGCCGCGAACGTCGATCTCGACGACGTCGACCGCCTTGATCTCGGCGACGGCGTCGAGCACCGTCGACAGCAACACGTCCACCGGCGGCGGCGGATTGGGCAGGCAGGTCTTGATGACTTGGGCTTGGCTGGTCAAGGGCATCGTGCTCGTGGGTGTAGGGGCGATTATAGCCGCGGGCCGATCAGGGCTCCGTATATCCATACAGTCGACAGTCGCGGATGAAACCGGCCACCGGCACAGGGAGCATCGCCTCCCAGTCGCCTCCCGCGGCGATCCGCCGGCGCAGTTCGGTCGAGGATTCCGGACGCAGCCGTGGCAGATCCAGTACCGCGAAGCCGCCGGCAGGCGAGTCCACGAGCGCCCGGGGCGCCCGGCGCCGGCCATCGAGTTCGCGCTGCACCTCCGGCGCGCGCCGCGCGATGTCGGCCTCGTCCAGAGGCACGCCGGGCCGGGCCACCGCGAGCACGTGTCCATGGGCGAAGAGGCGGCGCCAGTCGTGCCAGGTGTCGAGCTGCATGAGCGAGTCGCCTCCCACCACCCAGGCGATGGGCCGGCGCGGCCCCTCCTGCGCGCGCAGCAGGCGCAGGGTCTCGACGCTGTACGACGGCCCGTCGCGCTCGAGCTCGCGGGCATCGACGCGCAGCCCGGCCTCACCGGCGATCGCGAGCTCCAGCATCCTCACCCGCTGTGCGGCCGTGGCGTGGGTCGCGGTCTTGTGCGGGGGATCCGCGGCCGGCAACAGGGCGACTTCCGCGGCGAGCGCGTCGCGCACCGCACGCGCCACCGCCAGGTGTCCCAGATGGACCGGATCGAAGCTGCCGCCGTAGCAGGCCAGCAGGTTCATGCCGCCAGCAGCGGCACCGCGCGCGGATCGGCCACCGCCAGCAGCAGGCGCTCCAGCAGCAGCCATTCGTCGCCGTCGCCACGGCCCTTGGCGATCCGGTCGACCTCGCCCGCGACCGCCACGAACCGCTCCCAGCGCGCCGCCGGATGGCGATCGAGGGCGCGGCGGTACGCGGCCTCCTTCGCATCCCATATCCGCTGCGCCTTGAGCTCGGCGCCGAGGTTGCCGCCGCGCGCCTTGACCCGCGCCAGCGCAGCGGTGCGCTGCAGCTCCATCACCACCATGCCCATCAGCGCCGGCACCGCCTCGCCCTCGGCGCGCAGCCCGGCGAGCATGCGCACGGCCTGCGCCCCCTGGCCATTGAGCGCGGCATCGACCAGGCGGAACACGTCATAGCGGGCGGCATCGGCCACCAGGGCCTGCATCCGCGCGGCGTCCAGGGTTCCGCCTCCGGCGAGCAACGCCAGCTTGTCGATCTCCTGTGCGGCGGCCAGCAGGTTGCCCTCGACGCGCTCCATCAGCAGTTGCACGGCATCACGCTCTGCACGGACGCCCCGCCGGCGCAGGCGCGCCTCCAGCCAGTCCTGAAGCTCATGCGGCTTGACCGGCCAGGCCACGGCGATCGCGCCGGCGGCCGCCACCGCCTCGCTCCACTTTCCGCCATGCTTCCGGCTCCATTCGCCGCCGGTGATCAGCAGGCAGATATCCGGCGGCGGCTGCGCGCAATAGTCGACGATCACTTCGCCGCCCTGCTTGCCGGGCTTCGAGGTCGGCAGGCGGACCTCGATCAGCCGCCGCGCCGAGAACAGTCCCGGCGCGCGCAGGCTGGCCTCAAGGCCGTCCCAGTCGATGTCCCGGCCCTCGACCTCGAACACCTCGCGCTCGGCATACCCCTGGGCGCGGGCCTCGGCGCGGATGGCGTCGGCACACTCGAGCACGCGCAGCAGCTCGGCACCGGCGACCAGGTACACCGGTGCGAGCGGGCCACGGGAGAGGCCACCGGCGAGCTGTTCGGGCGTGAGTTCGCGGGCCATGCCGGCGCGGCGTCAGCCGCCCGCCGGCGGCGAGGCGTCCGCTTCCCTGCTGCGGGTCACCGCATCGATCCGGCGCAGTACCGCCGCCGCCATTTCGCGCTGGAGCTCGCGCGCCAGCATCTCGCGCTCGCTCTCGGAGCCGGCCGAATTCTCCGGCAGCGAGACATAGTCGCGGGACAGCTCGATCACCTGCTCCGGCACCAGCTCCTGGCCGTCGCCGTCCTCGAACGTGAACACCGCCGCGTAGCGCAGGGTGAACTCCTGCGCGCGGCCGAACTGGTCGACGCTGATCGCCTGGGAATCCCAGCGCTCGGACAGCACCCGGAGCACCGCCACGCCCTCGCTGCCGCGTTCGGCGACCGTGAAGCCGCCGCGCTCGAGCGAACGGGTGAGCGACTGCGCCAGCGGGCTGTAGGGATCACTGGCGATCACCTGCACGCCGTCGAGCTCCGGCGGCAGCGTCAGCGGCGCGCGCAGATGGAAGCCGCAGGCGGACAGGGCCAGCGCGAGCAGCACCGGAACGGCGACGCGGAGACGTGGACGGATCATGCCGGAAGTCTGGACGAGGCCTCGCCGCCCGACAAGGTGCGCGGCGGCCCTCACGCCGCCACCACGTTCACGATCCTTCCCGGCACCACGATCACCTTCCGCACGGCGAGACCCTCGAGCACCCTGGCCACCGCCGGCTCCGCCAGTGCGCGGGCCTCGATCGCCTCGCGCGTGGCATCGGCGGCCACTTCGATGGTTGCACGCAGCTTGCCGTTCACCTGGACCGCGAGCGTCACCGCGTCGCGCACCAGGGCCGCGGGGTCGACGACCGGGAACGGCACATCGTCCACCACCTGCTCGGCATGGCCCAGCAGCTGCCAGAGCGCATGGCTGGCATGCGGCGTCACAGGGTTGAGCATCAGCACCATGGCCTCGAGCGCCTCGTGGCGCACGGCGCGGCCGGCGTCGCTGGCGTCGTCGAACTTCGCCACGTGGTTGAGCAGCTCCATCAGCGCCGCGATCGCGGTATTGAAGCTGTGGCGGCGGCCGTAGTCGTCGCCCACCTTCTGGATGGTCTCGTGGACGTGGCGGCGCAGCGTCCTCTGCCCGCCGTCGAGCGCGAAGCGGGTCGGGCTGGCGGGGCCGTCCCGCCCGTTGCCGAGGCCTGCCGCGTGGTCCTGCACCAGGCGCCAGAAGCGACGCAGGAAGCGCGCCATGCCCTCGACTCCGGCCTCGTTCCACTCCAGCGACAGCGTCGGCGGCGAGGCGAACATGGAGAACAGGCGCACGGTGTCGGCGCCGTAGCGGTCGACCATGACCTGGGGGTCGACACCATTGTTCTTCGACTTCGACATCTTCTCGATGCCGCCGACCCGGACCGGCTGGCCGTCGGCCGCGAGGCGTGCGCCGGTGATGCGGCCGCGTTCGTCGCGCTCGACCTCGACGTCGGCGGGATTGAACCACTCCTTCGCCCCGTTGGCGTCCTCGCGGTAATAGGTGTCGGCCACGACCATGCCCTGGGTGAGCAGGTTGATCGCGGGCTCGTCGCTGTCCACCAGGCCCTGGTCGCGCAGGAGCCGGTGATAGAAACGGAAGTACAGCAGGTGCAGGATCGCGTGCTCGATCCCCCCGATGTACTGGTCGACCGGCGTCCAGTACTTCGCGCGCCCGTCGACCATGTCGGCGGCGCCCGGCGAGGTGTAGCGGGCGTAGTACCAGCTCGATTCCATGAAGGTGTCGAAGGTGTCGGTCTCGCGCTCGGCGGCTCCGCCGCACTGCGGACAGGAGGTCTTCCGCCATTCGGGGTCGGCCTTGATCGGCGACTGCACCACGCCCGAGGCGAAGGCTTCGGCCACGTCCTCCGGCAGCACCACGGGCAGCTGGTCCTCGGGCACCGGCACCGCCCCGCAGGCGTCGCAGTAGACCACCGGGATCGGACAGCCCCAGTAGCGCTGGCGGCTCACGCCCCAGTCGCGCAGGCGGAAGTTGACCCTGCGGCGGCCGATGCCCTCGGCCTCGAAGCGCTCCGCCAGCGCGGCCATGGCGGTGTCGTAGTCCATGCCGCTGTACTCGCCGGATGCGACCAGCACACCGCGCTCGGTGTATGCGCCGACGCTGCGGATCGATTCGAAGTAGTCGCGGACCACGGCCACCGCCGCGGACATCTCGTAGGCGTCGATCGAACCTCCGGCGAGCGCGGCCTGGAAGGGATCGGTGTCGTGGGCGACGTCGCTGACGACCTCGCGCAGCGCGTCGGCGACCGCCGGCGGCACGATCACGGGCCGCACCGGCAGGCCGTAGGCCTTGGCGAATTCCCAGTCGCGCTGGTCGTGCGCCGGCACAGCCATCACGGCACCGGTGCCGTAGCCCATCAGCACGAAATTGGCGACGTAGATGGGAACGTCCTCGCCGGTGACGGGATGGATCGCCCACAGGCCGGTGGCCATGCCGCGCTTTTCCTGGGTCTCCAGCTCGGCCTCGGACACGCCGCCGCGGCGCAGCTCATCGATGAACGCGGCGAGCTTCATGTCCTCCTGCGCCGCCTTCAGCGCCAGCGGGTGTTCGGCGGCGATGCTGATGAAGGTCACGCCCATCAGTGTGTCCGGACGGGTGGTGTAGACGCTCAGCGGCTCGTCCTCGCCGTCGACGCGGAAATTGATCTCGAGGCCCTCGCTGCGGCCGATCCAGTTGCGCTGCATGGTCTTGACCGGTTCCGGCCAGCCGGGCAGCGCGTCCAGACCGTCGAGCAGCTCCTGGGCGTAGTCGGTGATGCGCAGGAACCACTGCGGGATCTCGCGCTTCTCCACCAGCGCGCCCGAACGCCAGCCGCGGCCGTCGATGACCTGTTCGTTGGCCAGCACCGTCTGGTCGATCGGGTCCCAGTTCACCACCGCGTTGCGGCGGTAGGCCAGGCCTTTCTTCATCAGGCGGGTGAACATGCGCTGTTCGTGGACGTAGTAGTCCGGGCTGCAGGTGGCGAACTCACGTGACCAGTCGATGCCGTAGCCCAGCATCTTCAGCTGGCCGCGCATGTGGTCGATGTTGGCGTACGTCCACTTCGCCGGCGCGGTGCGGTTCCTGATCGCCGCGTTCTCGGCCGGAAGGCCGAAGGCGTCCCAGCCCATGGGCTGCAGCACGTTGTGGCCGGTCATGCGCTTGTGGCGGCTGATGACGTCGCCGATGGTGTAGTTGCGCACGTGGCCCATGTGCAGCGCGCCCGACGGGTACGGCAGCATCGACAGGCAGAAGTACTTCGGTCGCGCGTCGTCCTCGGAGACCTCCCATGCGCGCGTGCGCTCCCAGTAGCCCTGGGCCGCACGTTCGACATCGGCGGGACGGTAGGAGGCGGGATCAGGCGTCTGGACGGGATCGGACACGTGGGGATGGCCAGCGGAAAGGGACCCCCAAGCCTACCGCAGCAGGCACGGCACGGCGACGCATCGCTCTGTCGGGTCAGGCAAACGACCGCAATCGCGTGATGCATGCGATCCGGCGAGCCCGGCCGGCGGCGATCAGGAGCCGGCCCGCGCGCCGCCGCTCCAGCCCACGCAGGCAAGCCAAACGAACCAGCAGGCGAAGGCCGCGCGCTGGGACAGCGCCGCCGGCAGCGCGTCACCGGCCAGCCATGCCAGCGCGAACACCGCGGCGCCGGCCGCGGAATGGCCGAGCACCGCCGGCAGCCGTCGTACGCGCAGCGCGGAAAACGACAGCGCGGCGGCTGCCGCGGTGAACGCGACGACCCACAGCCCCCAGGCGACGCCGTGCAGGCGCCCGGCGCCGTTGTCCGGACCGGACGCCTCCAGCGGCCAGATCCCCTGCGCCGCGAACGCCAGCGCGGCCAGGAGTGCGATCGTCCATCCCAGCCGCGCGGACAGCCTCGCTCCCGCTCCAAGGGCGCTGCGCCGTCGCAGCACCACCAGACCGGCCAGCAGCCCCGGCATCACGTAGGCCAGCAGGTTGAACAGGGTGGCGCGCGGCACGCCTTCCGCTCCCGGCAGCGCGACCGGATGCCTGAGCTGGTCGTAGCCGTCGAGCGCGGCGCCGAAGCCCCCCAGTGCAAGCAGGAAGCACGCGCCCGCCGCCAGGCCCGCCAGGCGCACGCCACGCGCGCGCCACAGTTCCGATCGTTCCGTCATCCGCGCCGTGTCCTGTCGAGGACGGGCATCGTCGCGCCCCGGGCTTGCAAACGGCAAGCGCTGGCACAATCTCGCCTCCAACGCATACCGGATCGAGCCATGCCCACCGAACACGCCACGCCGCACGTCTTCGACGCCACCGCCGACACCTTCGAAGCCGGGGTCCTCGACCGTTCGCTGCAGGTGCCGGTCCTGATCGATTTCTGGGCGGAGTGGTGCGGACCCTGCAAGACCCTCGGCCCGATCCTCGAGAAGCTCGCCGCGGAATACAACGGTGCCTTCGTGCTGGCGAAGATCGACGTCGACCGCGAACAGCAGCTTGCCGGCGCCTTCCAGATCCGCTCCATCCCCACCGTCATCCTGGTGCGGGACGGCCAGCCGGTGGACGGATTCCCCGGCGCGATGCCGGAAGGCCAGCTGCGCGAGTTCCTGGCCGGGCACGGCATCGTTCCCGCCGAGGCCCCGGCGACACCGGCGGACACCGGACCGGCGCCGCCGACCGATCCCCACGCCGAAGTCCAGCGCCTGCGCCAGGAATCCGAAGCCGCGCCCGAAGATGACGGTCTCAGGCTCGACCTCGCCCTGGCACTGCTGGCCACCGGCGCTACCGGAGAGGCCGGCCGCCTGCTCGACGCCCTGCCCGCGAACCTCGCCACCGACGACCGCGCGCTGCGCGCGCGCGCCGCCCTCGGCTTTGCCGCGCTGCTCCCCGACGCGCCGCAGGAGGCCGCACTCGAGGCGGCGCTGGCCGCCGACCCGGCCGATCTGCGCGCCCGCCATCTGCTCGGCGCCCGGCACATGGTCGCCGGTCGCCACGAGGCCGCGCTGGAAGAGTTCATGGAGATGCTGCGCCGCGATCGCGGCTTCGACGACGGCCTGCCGCGCAGGGCGCTGATCGAGGCCTTCCGCGTGATCGACGATGACGGGCTGGTGTCGCGCTACCGCAGGCAGATGTCGTCCCTGCTGCTTTCGTGAGCAGCGTCACGGGGTTGGCAATCCCCTTCATCCGCTGCCCACGCCCCGCGGCTATGCTCGTCCGGGGCTCAGGGGGGCCGGGATGACGCAATACCAGGCAAGCCACGACGACGAGCGATTGCCGGAGATCGCCGGCTACCGCATCGTCCGCGCCGTGGGCGCCGGCGGCATGTCCACCGTCTACGTCGGCGAGCAGCTCTCGCTGCGGCGCGAGGTGGCGATCAAGGTGATGCTGGCCGAGGTCCTGGGCGACGAGGTCAGCCGCCGTCGTTTCGAGAACGAGGCGCGCACCATCGCCCGCCTCGACCACCCCAACATCGTCGGGATCCACGACGTCGGCCGCACCCGCGACGGACTGCCCTACTACTCGATGCCCTATCTGGCCCGCGGCCATCTCGGCCAGCGCGACCTGCGCGGCAGGGAGCCCGAGGTGCGGAAGATCCTGCGCGGCGTGCTCTCGGCGCTGCAGTATGCGCACTCGCGCGGCATCGTGCATCGCGACGTCAAGGCCGAGAACGTGCTCTTCGACGACAGCGGCCGGCCGCTGCTGGCCGACTTCGGCATCGCGCTGCGCCGCGGCTACGGCTCGCGGGTGACCACCGCCGGCCTTGCGGTCGGCAGTACCGCCTACATGCCGCCCGAGCAGGCCCGCGGCGAGGGCGTGGACGCCCGCGCCGATCTGTACAGCGTCGGCGTGCTGGCCTGGGAGATGCTGGTCGGCAGCCTTCCCTACAACGCCGCCGACGCACTGTCGATGGCGGTGATGCACGTGCAGGACCCGATCCCCCGACTGCCGCGCCGGCTGCGCCACTGGCAGCAGTTCATCGACCGCGCGCTCGCCAAGTCGCCGGGGCGCCGCTTCGCCGACGCCGGGCAGATGCTGGACGCGCTCGAGCGCATACCGGCCGCCGGCCGCGTTACCGCGGGCGCCCTGCTCCACGACTTCGCCGTCCGCGTGCGCGCCCTGCCGGTCGCGGGCTGGGCAGCGGTGGCCGTGTTGGCGGCGGGTGCCGTCGTCGCCGCCGGGGTCTACCTGGACCAGCGGGGAAGCGCGCCGGAGTTCTATCGCTCCGCCTCGTCGCGGGACGGGACGCCAGGCTCCGGGGCGAACGGTGCCGGGCTGGCGACACGCCCTGCACCGGTGACGGGCAGCCCGGACGATGCGCTGCTCCGGGCCGCCCCCGCGTCCGATGCCGAGCGCTGGCTGGTCGAAGCCGAGCGCCAGATGCGCGCGGCCAAGCTGACCTCTCCCGCCGGCGACAACGCCTATACCAGCCTGCTCAACGCCTGGCAGGCCGACGCCAGCCACCTGCGCCTGGCACCGGCCATCGACGGGTTGATCGACGCGCTCGGCGCCCGGGCCGCGCGCGATTTCGCCTCGGGTCGCGGCGATGCCGCGCGCATCGGTGTGATGCAGGCCAGCCAGCTGGCGGCGCGGACCTCCCGCGCCGACGGCGCGGCACTGGCCGCGCTCAGGACCCGCATGCAGGAGGTCATCGCCGCGGACGTGCAGCGCTCCGCGGCCCGCTACGACCGCGCCGCGGCACTGCACGCCGTCGACGCCGCACGGCGCATGGGCCTGGCCACGGCAAGGGTCGCGGCGCTGGAGAAGAGCGCACGCGCCATCCCCGGCCCCGGCGACCGCCTCGGCGGCACGGGTCTGGAGATGATCCTGGTGCAGCACGGCGACATGCGCCTGGGGGCGATGCGCCGCCTGGTCACCCGCGACGAGTTCGCCGCCTTCGCGGACGCCACCGGCCGCGCGCCGGCGCGCTGCCGCGAACGCGCCTCACTGCTCCGCGTGCTGGCGCCACGCAGCTGGCGCGCGCCGGGCTTCGACCAGGACGGCGGCGGTCCGGTGGTCTGCGTATCCTGGGAGGACGCCAGCGCCTACGCCGGATGGCTTGGCCAGCGGGACGGCGTGCGCTACCGCCTGGCCACCGCTTCGGAATGGAGCCGCCTGCCCGCGGTCGGCGGAGAACGGCCGCTGGCGGAATGGAGCATCGACTGCGCCGGCAGTTGCACGCAGCGGGTCACCAGCGGTTCCAGCTGGCGCGGGGAGAACGCCCCCGGCTCCGCGGCCCGCGATGCGGGACGCGGATTCGACGACGTCGGCTTCCGCCTGGTGCGCGACCTGGGCAGCTGAGCGCGCTCAGGCGCTCGAGCCTCCCCGGCTTCCACCCCGGCCGCGGCCGCCACGGCCCCGTCCTCCCGGCGCTTTCGGTCCGGCATGCGCATGCGCCGCGGCGGGCTGGGCCTTGCCGTGTCCGCCCTGGCGGTGCCCCGGCTTGCCCGGTGCGCGCCTGGGACGCTGCTCACCGGCACGCTGGTCGCCCGCCGTCTTCGGGGCGCCGCGGCGCTGCCCGCCGCCCGGACGCTGGCCCCGGCCGCCCTGCGGCGGCATCGGCGCGTCCAGTCGGATCGGCCGGCTGGGCTCGTAACCGGCCACCACGTCCATCCGGATCTCGGCCTTGAGCATCTTCTGGATCTGGTTGAGCAGCGCGCCCTCTTCCGGCGACACCAGCGACAGCGCCTCGCCGCTCGCACCCGCGCGGCCGGTGCGGCCGATGCGATGCACGTAGTCCTCGGCCACCATCGGCAGGTCGTGGTTGATCACCAGCGGCAGGTTGGGAATGTCCAGCCCGCGCGCGGCCACGTCGGTCGCGACCAGGATCCGGGCGCGTCCGGCCTTGAACGCATCCAGCGCCTTCTGGCGCTGCGCCTGGCTCTTGTTGCCGTGGATGGCCACCGCCGGCAGGCCGGACTTCTCCAGCTGCTCGGCCAGACGGTTGCAGCCGTGCTTGGTCTTGCCGAACACCAGCACCTGGTCGGTGTGGCGCGCGGACAGGATGTCGACCAGCAGGTCGCGCTTGCTGGCGGCGTCGACCGGGTGCGCGCGGTGCACGATGGTCTCGGCGATGGTGTTCTGCGCGGCCACTTCCACCAGCCGCGGCTTGCGCAGGTGCTCGACCGCGAGTGCCTTGATGCGGTCCTCGAAGGTGGCCGAGAACAGCAGCGTCTGCCGCTCCTTGGGCACCCGCGCCAGGATCCGCTTCATCTGCGGCAGGAAGCCCATGTCGAGCATGCGGTCGGCCTCGTCGAGCACGAGCACCTCGACGGCGTCCAGCTTGGCGTGGCCCGCGTCCATGTGGTCGAGGAGCCGCCCCGGACAGGCGACGAGGATGTCGACGCCGCGGCGCAGGTTCTCGATCTGCGGCTGCAGGCCGGCGCCACCGAAGATCGTGGTGACGTTCATGCGCAGGTGGCGGCCGTATTCCTTGAGGCTGTCGGCGACCTGCACCGCCAGCTCGCGCGTGGGCACCAGCACCAGGGCGCGCGGCTTGCGCGGGCCCTTGGGCGGGGTTTCCTTCGACAGGCGCTGCAGCATCGGCAGGCCGAAGGCGGCGGTCTTGCCGGTACCGGTCTGGGCGGCGCCCAGCAGGTCCTGGCCGTCGAGCACCAGCGGGATCGCCTGGGCCTGGATCGGGGTGGGAACGGTGTAACCGCTCGAATCGAGCGCGCGCAGCAGCGCGGACGAGAGCCCGAGGCTCTCGAAGGTCCGGGTGTCGGACATGGATTGGAACTCCTGGTTCGCGGCTTGCCCGGCGCTCTCCGTGATCCGCGCGGCGGGCAATGGATTTGACGGCGATCGGAGGTTCCGGGCCGTGTCTGCGCGACGAGAGACGTGCGGGAGTTAAAGGGCCGGCGCCGCGTTGCGGGACCTGGCCTGGCAATGACCGGATAACGGACTGCCGTGCGCCAACCCTCGCATGATACGGGAACGGAGATGAATGTGCCTGGCGGAGTTCCCGCGGGCGGGCGGCATGACCTTCCACACTGCGGCGCCCGGCCGGCCGGGGCGTAGATTCTGACGCTGGCCGCGCGGGGCGTGGCCGGCCTTCCCTCTTCCATGCCCGCCGGGCGGAGTCCACCGTGAGCCAAGTTTCCCGATACGCACCCAGGTTCCTGCTGCTGTCGCTGGCGGTCGCCGCCGCCGTGGCCGGCTGCCAGCGTGATGCCACCACCACAGCGGTGAACGGCGACGCCGCTCCCGCCCCGGCCTTCACCCTCGACGAATCCGCGCTGCCCCGCGTGAACCGCTTCCAGGCCAGCGACTTCGACGCCGCCGGCAACGCCTGCGCCGACTTCGGCAAGTACGTGAACGGCACCTGGCTCGCCGCTAATCCGGTTCCGGGCGACCGGACCTCCTGGGGCGCGTTCGAGATGCTCGACGAGCGTTCACAGGCGATCCAGCGCCAGTTGGCCGAGCACGCCGCGGCCAGCCACGGTGCCACCGGCGTCGAGAAGATCGTCGGCGACATCTGGGCCACCGGCCTGGACGCCGCGGCGATCAACGCCCAGGGCATCGCGCCGCTGGAATCCGAACTCGCCGCCATCGCCGCGCTCGACGCGCCGGCGAAGATCGCCGACTACGTGCGCACGAGCGCCGCGAAGGGCCAGTTCACCGTGTTCGGCTTCGGCCCCGAAGCCGATTTCATGGATTCGTCCATGAACATCGCCTACGCCTTCCAGGGCGGCCTGGGCCTGCCGGACCGGACCTACTATTTCGACGCCGACAAGAAGGACAAGCTCGAGGCCTACCAGGCGCACGTCGCGAAGGTGCTGGAACTGTCCGGCGTGCCGGCGGCCGATGCCGCGAAGCAGGCCGCCGACGTGGTCGCGTTCGAAACGCGCCTGGCCAAGGTGTCGAAGTCGAGCGAGGAGATGTCGCGCGACGTGAGCCTCTACTACAACCCGGTGAGCCCGGCCGACGCCGACAGGCTGGCACCGAACTTCCCGTGGACGAAGTTCTTCGAATCGCAGGGCCTGCAGGCGCCGGAGATGTTCTCGCTGGCGATCCCGGATTTCCACGCCGAGGTCAGCACCATGATCGCCGACGTGCCGGCGGCCAGCTGGCAGTCGTACCTGCGTTTCCACACCGTCGACAGCGCCTCGCCCTTCCTCGCCGACGCCTTCGCCGAGGAGCACTTCAACTTCTATTCGAAGACCCTGCGCGGCCAGAAGGAGATCAAGGAGCGCGGGAAGCGCGTGCTCGACACCATCACCCGCCAGACGGGCGAGGCCCTGGGCCAGATGTACGTCGACGTGGCCTTTTCGCCCGAGGCCAAGGAACGCATGGAGACCCTGGTCGCCAACCTCGGCGAGGCGCTGAAGGTCCGCATCGAGAACCTCGACTGGATGTCGGACGAGACCAAGGCGAAGGCCATGGAGAAATGGGCCAGCTTCACCCCCAAGATCGGCTATCCCGACAAGTGGCGCGACTGGTCGGGCCTGGCCACCTCGCGCGACAGCTACATCGGCAACGTGCTGGCCGCCAACGAGTTCAACTACAAGTGGCAGCTCGGCAAGATCGGCAAACCGGTCGACAGGACCGAGTGGGCGATGCCGCCGCAGATGGTCAACGCCTACTACAACCCGCTGCAGAACGAGATCGTGTTCCCGGCGGCGATCCTGCAGCCGCCGTTCTTCGACGCCAACGCCGACGATCCGCTCAACTACGGCGGCATCGGTGCGGTGATCGGCCACGAGATGACCCATGGCTACGACGACCAGGGCAGCCGTTTCGACGCCAGCGGCAAGTTCCAGAACTGGTGGACCGAGGCCGACGCCAAGGGCTTCATGGCGCGGACCGACAAGCTGGTGCAGCAGTTCAACGCCTACGAGGCGGCCCCCGGCCTGCACGTCAACGGCAAGCTGACGCTCGGCGAGAACATCGCCGACCTCGGCGGCCTGGCCACGGCCTACGACGCGATGAGGAAGGCGACCGAGGGCAGCGAGGATCCGATGATCGAGGGCCTGACCCGCGACCAGCGCTTCTTCGCCAACTGGGCCACGGTGTGGCGCCGCAATTTCACCGACGAGGAGCTGAAGGTGCGCATCGCCACCGACCCGCATGCGCCTGCCAACTTCCGGGCCATCGGTGCACCCTCGAACCTGCCGGCCTTCGCCGCGGCGTACCAGTGCACGCCGGGCGATGCGATGGTGCGCGATGCCGGGGCGCGGGTCGTCATCTGGTAGGCGACGCGCGGAACTGCCTGCGGAAGGCCCGGCACGCGCCGGGCCTTTCCGTTTCCGGGGCCGCATGCAGGTCCGATTGCGCGACCAGCGTCGCGGTTCACCGCGGACGTCTTCGGCGTCCACGGCCACGCGCCGCCCCCCTTGCTAGACTCGCCCGGCCGTTCCGCCCGGATCCCCCTGCGCATGTCCAAGCACGCCCCCCTCCTCCTCGCCCTCGCCGCCACCCTCGCCCTCGGTCTGGCATCCCCCGATGCCGACGCCCAGCGCCGCGCGCGCGCGCCGGCGAAGCCGCAAGGCCCGACCGCCTGCGGCGATTTCGACGCTTACGCCAACCGGGCCTGGTTCGCCGCCCACCCGGTGCCTGCGACCGGCGCGGTGTCCGCGCTGGGCCTGCTGCAGGCACGGGTCCTGGAACAGCAGCGCGAGCTGCTGTCCACCGCCATGGATGCACCGCAGAACGACATCCAGCGGCTGCTCGGCGACTTCTGGGCCAGCGGCCTGGACGAGGCCGCTGTCGAGGCCGACGGCGCCAGCCCGATCACGCCCCTGCTCGACCGCATCAACGGGATCAAGCGCGCCCGCGACATCCCGCCCGCCGTGGCGGCCCTGCACCAGGTGGGGATACCGGTGCTGTTCAACTTCAGCGCCGACCTCGATCTCGCCGACCTCGACCGCCACATCGGCTACTTCGCCCAGGGCGGCACCGGCCTGCCCGACCCGGCCTACTACACCCGCGAGGACGCCGACGCGCGCGCCCTGCTCGGCCTGTACAACGGCTACGTGCGCAGCATCCTGGCGCTGACCGGCACGGCCGAAGCCGACCTCGCCGCCGAGTCGCAGATGGTCATCGACCTGGAAACCCGCATCGCGCGCGCGTCTCGCCCGGTGGCCTCGCTGCGCGATCCACGCCAGAACTACGCCCTGGTGCCCACCGAGGGCCTGGGCAAGACGTACAAGCGCTTGCAGCTCACCGAATTCCTGGCCGCCCAGGGCGTGAAGGACAACAGCGTCTCGATCGCCAACCCGGAGCTGTTCGCCACCCTCGACGCCCTGGTCGGCAGCCTCAAGCCGGCGCAGTGGAAGACCTACCTGCGCTTCCACGTCGGCGACGCGATGGCGCCCTGGCTGTCCAGCGGCTTCCGCGACGCCGCCTTCGCCTTCCGCGGCCGCGTGCTCCGCGGCGAGTCCGAGCATCCCGCGCGCGAGCAGCTGGTGCTGCAGGCGATCAACCATGCCGCAGGCCAGATGGTCGCGCGCGAGTACGTGGCCCGCTACCTGCCAGCGGCCACCCGCAGCCGCGCCGAGGCCGTGGCCGACGAGGTCCGCGGCGCCCTGTTGCGCGCGGTGGAAGGCGCGCCGTGGATGGACGACGCCACACGGGCCGAGGCCGTGGCCAAGCTCGGGACCCTGGGGATCGAGATCGGGGCGCCGGCGCGAGAGATCGACTACAGCGTGCAGCCCATGGGTCGCGGCAGCTTCGGGGGCAACATGCTGATCGCCTCCACCTGGCACCACCGCGAGGAGATGCGGCGGATCGGCCGCGGCAACGCCCAGCGCCGCTGGCCGGTGCGGCCGCAGGACCCGGCGCTGGCCTACGATGCCGCCCACAACCGCCTGCTGGTGTCGGCCGCGGTGCTGCAACCGCCGGTGCTGGACATGGCACTCGACGGCGCAGCGCATTACGGCGCCTTCGGCGCCCTGGTCGCGCACGAGCTCGGCCATGCCGTGGATGCCAGGGGGCGCCATGTCGACGCCCGCGGCGAGATCCGCGACTGGTGGACCCCGGGAACCGCGGCTGCCTGGAGCGACCGGCTCGGTGCCCTGGCCGCGCAGTACGGCAGCTACGACTACCCGGGGCTCGCGGGGCGCAAGCTCGACGCCAGCCTGACCGGCGGCGAGAACGCCGCCGACGTCGCCGCGGTGGAGATCGCCTGGGATGCTTTCGGCCAGGCCATGCCCGAGGTCGGCGAGGACGGGCGCAAGGCCTTCTTCAACGCCTGGGCCGGCATCTGGGCGGAACAGGTGTCTCCAGCCACGGCCGAACTGCGCGCGGGCATCGCTCCGCAGGCGCCGGGCAAGTGGCGCATCAACGGCCCGCTGTCGAACCTTCCGGCCTTCGGCGAGACCTGGGGCTGCAAGGCCGGCAATGCCATGGTCCGCAAGGACGGCGAACGCGCCGCCATCTGGCGCTGAACCGGCCGGACTGCCGCAGCCCGGCCGACGCGGCGGGACGCCGCCTCAGAAGCGCCGCACCTGCGGCCCGCCTGGCCGCCGCCGCCCGCCGAAGGGCGGCTGGCCGCGCCAGTAGCGGATCAGCAACCAGCCGAACAGCATGCCGCCCAGGTGCGCGAAGTGGGCCACGCCGGACTGCGTGCCGGTGATGCCGAGGAACAGCTCGATCGCGCCGTAGACCACCACCAGGGTCCGCGCCTTCATCGGGATCGGCGGGATCAGCAGCATCACCCGCTGGTGCGGGAACAGCATGCCGTACGCCAGCAGGAGGCCGAACACGCCGCCCGAGGCCCCCACGGTGGGGTACGGCATGCCGCCCTGGGCCACGGTCCAGCTGACGACGCCGAGCTGGCACAGCCCGGCGCCCGCCACGCAGACCAGGAAATAGGTCAGGAAGCGCTTCTGGCCCCAGGTGTACTCGAGCTGCGCGCCGAACATCACCAGCGCCAGCATGTTGAACAGCAGATGCGCGAGGTTGCCGTGCAGGAAGCCGTAGGTGAGCAGCTGCCACGGCCAGAACCCGGGCACGCCGGCCGCCTTCATGTATGCGTCCACCCCGGGTGCCCACAGCATCAGCGGGGCGAAGGCCGCGCTTCCCAGCACGCTCTGGAGCAGGAAGACGACGGCGTTGGCGATCAGCAGCCCCTTGGTGACGGGCGGGAGGTTGTTGAACATTGCGGGTCCTTGCGCGTGCGACGCAATGATAGCGCCTGCGTCGTCGTCGCCCGTCGTCGTCAGCGCGGTCCCCAGACCTCCGCGTCCAGCGTGCGCGCGGCCCGCGCGGCCTGGACACGGCCGTCCACCAGTGCCACACCTTCGGCGCGCAGCCGCCGCGCCTGCTCCTCCCGGGACGCCGAGCCTGGTGGGAACGCGATCCGGCCATCGCTGCGCAGCACGCGGTGCCAGGGCAGCGCCGGATCCTCGCTGATGGCCAGCAGGCGAGCCACCCAGCGCGCCCTGCCGGGCAGGCCTGCGCGACGCGCGATCTCTCCGTAGCCGGCGACTTCGCCGCGCGGGATCGCGCGGACCGCTGCCAGGATGCGCGCTTGCGGGTCGGACTTCGCCATTGCGCTAGGATATCCGCCACCGTCCGCCTGCGCGGGAGGCCCCCATGCAGAATTTCGAACAGGTCCGCTGCCATCTCGCGAGCAACGGCTTCCGGACCACGGTCAACGAGGCCTTCGTGGTCGGGGTCGAACTGAGCCTCGACGGCGGGCGCCGCCACCAGTCGATCTTCCTGTCCGAACTCCACGACGACGACAGGCGCTGCTACCTGCGGGTGAGCACCGCGGTCGCCCCGATCACCGGCGTCGACGCGCGCCGCGCCCTGGCCTTCAACTGGAACAGCCGCGTGGGATATCTTGCCGTCGGCCTGCTCGACGACGTGCCCTACCTGCAGCTGTGCGAGAACCGTCCCTACGACAGCCTGGACGCGGCCGAGCTCGGTCGCCTGGTGCTGGAGATCGGCGGCATGGGCGACCGCCTGGAACGCATGCTCGGCGCGGAGGGCGACCTCCTCTGACCCCGATGCTGCAGCACCGGCCGCAGCCGCGATGCAATTGATGGAGGACCCGGTCTCGGCTTCGGCCGCTCCTGCGGGTTCTTACAGCCAGCCCAGCCAGCCGAACAGCCGATACAGGCCCCAGGCGATCATTCCGGACATCGGAATCGTCAGGATCCAGGCGCCGATCATCTTCTCCACCACGGTCCACTTGATGGCGTTGAGGCGCTTGGCCGTGCCCACGCCCATGATCGCCGACGAGATGTTGTGCGTCGTCGACACCGGGATGCCCAGCGACGACGCCGCCAGGATCACCGAGGCGGCGCTGGTCTCGGCCGCGAAGCCGTGGATGGGGTGCAGCTTCACCAGCTTGTGGCCCAGGGTCTTGATGATCCGCCAACCGCCGGCGGCGGTGCCCGCGGCCATGACCAGGGCGCAGGTGATCTTGATCCAGGTGTCGATGTCGCCGTCGGCCAGCGCGCCCTCGGACGGGTGCAGGAAGGCCAGCCAGCCCGGCAGCGCATCGAGCGTCCCGGCCGACTGCGCGCTCACCAGCGCCAGGGCGATGATGCCCATGGTCTTCTGCGCGTCGTTCATGCCGTGGGCGAAGCCCATGCCCGCGGCGCTGACGATCTGCGCCTTGCCGAAGAAGCCGTTGACCCAGCGCGGCCGCGCGATGCGCGCCAGCCGACCGCCGCTGCGCGCCATCATCGAGATCGCGAAGAACAGCACGCCCATCATCAGGAAGCCGGCGGCGAAGCCCAGGACGGGCGAACTGACCATCGGCACGATCACCTTCCACAGCACGCCGGCGCTGCGGTAGACCGGCTCCGCCGGCTGGGACCAGATGATCGAGTCCCAGTTGTTGCTGGTGGCGGCCAGCGCGGCGCCGATCAGGCCGCCGATCAACGCGTGCGAGGACGAGGACGGCAGGCCGAACCACCAGGTGATCAGGTTCCAGGTGATGCCGCCCAGCAGCGCGCAGAGGATCAGCTGCGAGCCGACCTCGACCACGCCGGCGTCGATCAGGCCCGAGGCGATGGTCTTCGCCACCGCCGTGCCCGCCAGCGCTCCGACAAGGTTCATGCCCGCGGCCAGGCCCACGGCCTGCATCGGCGACAGCACCTTGGTCGCCACCACCGTGGCGATGGAGTTCGCGGTGTCGTGGAAGCCGTTGATGTATTCGAAGGTCAGGGCCACCAGGATGACCACCAGCACCAGGGTGAGCATGGCGCCGGCCTCAGCTGTTCTTGAGCACGATTTCGTAGGCCACCACGCCGGCCTCGCGGCAGCGGTCGATGGCCTTCTCGAGGATCTCGAAGAATTCCTTGAGCAGGAACATCTGCTGGGCGTCCAGCCTGCCGGAATAGATGTCGCGATAGAGCTCCAGCATCAGCCGGTCGGCCTCGTTCTCGATGGTGCGCAGTTGGTCGTTGAGCGCCTTCATCGGCTCGAGCTTCAGATGGCGCAGCTGCTTCACCATCTTCACCACCACCCCGGCGGCCTGCTCGAGCATTGCCGCGCGCGGCGCGAAGTCGATGTGCTCCAGGTGGCGGGTGGCCAGTGCGTAGCGGTCGGCGAATTTCTCGATCTGCTTGGGGATCTTGTACAGCGCCGAGCCCAGGGCTTCGATGTCCTCGCGCTCGATCGGCGTGATGAAGCTGTCCACCAGCGCCTGGCTGATCTTGTTCGAGGCCTCGCGCTCGCGCAGGCGCGCCAGCTTGAAGGCGTCCAGCGCCGGCTGCCGGTCGGCCTCGCGCAGCATCTGGTGGAGCGCGGTGGCGGCATCCAGCGCCGCCTGCGCGGCTTCCTCCAGCAGCGTGTAGAACTGCTTGCCCTGGCCGAACATGGTCTGCAACGAGAACATCGGGTCACCCCGCCGTCTCGGAATGGACGGCCGAAGGCGCGGATTATGACTGGCTTGTGACAGTCTCCGCCATCCGCAGGAGCGCATGGTTCCCGCAACCAGGACCACTTCCGGTGCCGGGAGGCGCGATCCGGCGGTCGGAACGGACCTGCTATGATCTTTCGCCGCGCCCGACGCGCCGTTTCCCCCATGGACGACGACCCGAGTACCACCCCTCGCGCCATGCGAGGACATGACACCCGCTCCGACGCCCCCGGGAGCCTCCGGCCGGGAGGGCCGGGCCGATGATCGAACTGATCCTGATCGTGCTGGCGCTGATCGCGTGCAACGCCTTCTTCGCGCTGTCCGAGATGTCGGTCGTGACCTCGCGCAAGGGCAAGCTCAAGCAGATGGCCGACGGCCATCGCAGCGCGCGCAGGGCGCTGGAGCTGGCCGAGCACCCCGAACGCTTCCTGTCCACGGTCCAGGTGGGCATCACCCTGGTCGGCATCCTGACCGGCATGCTGGGCGGCGACGCCATCGGTTCCATGATCGAATCCTGGCTCGCGCCCCGGCTGCCCCTGCTCGGGGACTACGCCGGGCTGGTCGGAAAGACCGTCGCCGTCGGCCTGATCACCTACTTCACCATCGTGCTCGGCGAGCTGGTGCCGAAGCGCCTGGCCCTGCTGGCGCCCGAGCGCCTGGCGTCGCTGGTGGCGACACCGATGCACTGGCTGTCGCACATCGCGACCCCGGTGGTCTGGCTGCTCAGCGCCTCGGTGCGCGGACTGATGCGCCTGCTGCGACTGGACGGCACTCAGGCGGCGCAGGTGACCGAAGAGGAAATCCGACTGCTGGTGAGCGAAAGCCACGAGCAGGGCGTGATCGACGCCGACGAACGCAACATGATGAACCGGGTGCTGCATCTGGGCGACCGCGACGCGCACAGCCTGATGACGCCGCGCACCCGCATCGCCTGGCTGGACGCGGCCGAGACGCTGGAGGACAACCTCGCGACCATGCGCGAGACCCCGTTCTCGCGCTATCCGGTGTACCGCGGCAGCGACGACGAGGTGATCGGCATCCTCGAGGTGAAATCGCTGATCGATCGCTTCCAGGCCGGCGAGTTCGACCTGTTCGAGCATCTGCGCGAGCCGCTGTTCGTGTCCGAGTCGACGCCGGCGCTGAAGCTGGTCGAGATCCTGCGCGAGGAGCAGCAGTCGCTGGCCCTGGTGGTCGACGAGTACGGCGACGTCACCGGCATCATCAGCGTCAACGACGTCCTCGAGGCCGTGATCGGCCGCACCTCCAGCGGCGAAGGCGCCGACGCGCATCCGCTGGTGGTCGAGCGCGACGACGGCTCGCTGCTGGTCGACGGCGCCCTTGGCGTGGATTCGCTGCGCGAGCTGTTCAACGGCAGGCCCCTGCCCCATGCCGACGAACACGACTACAACACCGCCGCCGGCATGATCATCGCCCACTTCGGCCGCATCCCCGCCGTGGGCGAGCATTTCGAGTGGGCGGGGTGGCGCATCGAGGTGGTCGACCTCGATGGACCGCGCATCGACAAGCTGCTGCTGCAGCGCGTCGTCGGCGACCCGCCGGGCGATGGCTGAGCACGCTCGACGGCATCGCCCGCGGGCGAGCGCGCGCGCACTGCTGGCGGCGCTGGCGGCGGGCCCCGCGGACGACGTCGTCACCCTTCGCTCTGTGATGGAGGGCCTGGGCGGCAGCCTGTTCGGAATGCTGCTGTTCATCGCCACCCTGCCCGCCTTCCTGCCGATTCCCGGAGTGGCCGGCGCGCTCAGCGGTCCGCTGGTGAGCGTGATCGGCGTGCAGCTGCTGCTGTGCATGCGCAGACCCTGGCTGCCGCGCGTGATCGCCGACCGGGGTCCGAAGCGCGGTACTCTCGCGCGCTTCGAGCATCGGGTCTCGCCGTGGCTGAAGCGGCTGGAACGGGTGGTCCGCCCACGCCTCGGCGGACTGATCGACCATCCGGCCGCGACCATGGTCACCGGCCTGCTGCTGTTCCTGCTCGGCGTGCTGCTGGCGCTGCCCATCCCGTTCACCAACTACGTGTTCGGCCTGCTGCTGCTCGCATACGCCCTGGCGCTGCTGGAGCGCGACGGCGCGCTCATGCTCCTCGCCTGGGTGGCCGGCCTGGCTGCGATCGCCGCCTTCGGCACCGCCGGTGGCACTCTGGGGGCCCTGGCGCTGGACTGGTTCCTTCCCGGGCGCTGAGGACCGGACCTCCGTCCTCAGGCCAGCAGGCCGCGGAAGTCGTGCCCGTTCATGGGATAGCCCAGCCAATAGCCCTGGGCGAGGTCGCAGCCACGTTCGCGCAGCACGTCGTACTGGCCTTCCTTCTCCACGCCCTCGGCGACCACGGTGATGCCCAGCGAATGCGCCATGGCGATGATCGCCGTGGTCAGCGCCAGGTCGTCCGGGTCGCGCAGGACGTCGGCGATGAAGCTGCGGTCGATCTTGACGCCATCCACGGGCACCCTGCGGAGATGGCTGAGGCCCGAGAAGCCGGTGCCGAAATCGTCCAGCCAGACCTTGATGCCGGCGTCGCGCAGGCGCGCCAGCAGGCCGCTCACCCGCTGCTCGTCGCCGATCACCGCGGTCTCGGTCAGCTCGATGTGCAGCCCGTCGGCGGGGAGGCCGGTCTGCGCAAGCACCTGCTCCACCTGGATGGCGAGGTCGCCGCTGCGCAGCTGCCGCGGCGACACGTTCACCGAGACGAACAGGTCGTTGCCCGGGAAATCGCTCCTCCACTCCACCGCGTCCATGCAGGCCGCGCGCAGCACCTGCGGACCGATGGTCTCGATCAGGCCGCTCTGCTCCGCGACATCGATGAACACGGACGGCGCCACCGCCCCGTACTCCGGGTGGTGCCAGCGCAGCAGCGCCTCGGCGCCGACCAGGCGCCTGTCCTCCAGGCGGTATATCGGCTGGTAGGCGAGGCTGAGCTCGCCGCGCTCCCATGCGCCACGCAGGTCCTGTTCCATGCGCACCCGGCGCTCCACCGCCTGGTCCATCGCGCGGCTGTAGAAGCGGTGGCAGTTCTTGCCGGCCACCTTGGCCTGGTACATGGCGATGTCGCCGTTCTTCAGAAGCATCGTCGCGCCGGCGGCGTCGTCCGGAAACACGGTGATGCCGATCGAAGTGCCGAGGAAGACCTGGCGGCCGTCGATCACGATCGGCCGGCCGAGCTCGGCCACAAGGGTCTCGGCGAGGTGGGCCGCATCGTCTCGGATGCCTCCCTGACCGCCGGAGAAGGACTCCACCAGGATGACGAACTCGTCGCCGCCGAATCGTGCCAGCAGCGACCTTTCGCCCCCCAGGCGATCGACCGTCTCGCGGATGCGGCTCGCGAACTGCACCAGGACCTCATCACCGGCGTCATGGCCGAGGGTGTCGTTGACGCGCTTGAAGTCGTCGATGTCGGCGAACAGCAGCGCCAGCTGGCGGCCTGCGCCGTGCAGCTCCATCAGCCTGCGGTCGAGCTCCTCGCGGAACGCGAGCCGGTTCGCCAGCCCGGTGAGTGCGTCGGTATAGGCCATGCGCCGCATGTCGCGGTCCTGGCGGAGGATGCTTTCGCGCATCCGGCCGAAGGCACGCGTCAGGTCGCCGACCTCGTCGCGGCGGCCGGTGTCGGGCAGCGGGGCGGCGAAGTCGCCGGCCTCGATCGCGCGCGTGGCGTCGGCGAGCCGTCGCACGGGCCGTACGAGGCCCCGCTGGACCAGCACACCCAGTCCGATGGCCAGCAGCAACAGCCCGACCATGGCGGCCATGATCCAGCCGGCGTGGCGCCGGCCGGTGGCGCTCAGCCGCTCGTCCATCCCGGCGGCGGCGCGCTGCTCGTCGGCGGCGACTGCCGCCAGCGAATAGCCGAGCCGAAGGCCGCCCAGGCGCACGTCGCCGATGTACAGCGGCACCGCGACGTCGAGCAGGTCCTCGCTCACCTGGATGTGCGGCCCGCGGGCGGTGATCACTTCGAACGCCATCGGGTCATCCATCACCTGCCCGTAGCTGCGGATGTCGCGCGAACCGTCGTGGATCACCGCGCCGTCGTTGTCGAAGACCACGGCATAGACCACGTCGGGCTGCTTGAGCACGGCGCGCAGCAGGACCCCGATCTCGTCCAGGTCGAAGTAGTACAGCGGATTGACCAGGTCACTCGCGACCTGCACTGTCGCCGCCTCCGAGCGTTCGGCCATGCGATCGAAGGCCAGGGCGTGCATCGATTGCCTGCCCAGCACCAGCACGTCGTCGCGCATCGCCTCCTGACGGTGCAGGACCACCACCACCACCGCCACCACCGCGAGCAGGGCCAGCGCCAGGGCGATCAGGAATCGGCCGTACAGGCTCGTGCCCAGCTTCATTCGATCACCGCGCCGACGCGGGCGACGCCGGCCCTGAGCGTGTCCAGCGCGCCCGCGGTCTCCGCATCCACCGGAAGGAAGCGCGTGGTGCCGAAGAAGCGTTGCAGGGCCTCGCTGGCATCGGGATCGTTGTTGGCCTCGGCCAGCACTTCCCGCAGCCTGGTGGCGATCGCATCCGGCAGGTCGCCGCGCACCATCTCCAGCGCGCGCGGGTAGTCTCCGGTGGCATGGACGGCGACGAGGTCGCGGCGGTAGCTCTCGGGCATGCGCTGCACGCTGTCCCAGTCCAGGTTGCTGAGCGCACCGGCATCGACCAGCCCCTTGTGCACCCAGGTGGAGATGTTGAACTCGGAGCGCGCGAACAGGTAGCCCACCGAATCCCCCGCGGGGCGGTCGAACGGCGAGAGCAGGATCTCCATCTTCAGACCGCGTTCGATCAGCGTCATCGCCGGCACGAAGTAGGCGCTGGTGGATGTCGGATTCTGGAAGGCGATGCTGCGCCCGCGCAGATCGTCCAGGCCCTCGATGCCGCTGTCGCGGCGGGTGATGAAGACGGTGTGGTAGGAGCCTACGCCGCTGCGCTCCGTGAGCAGCAGCGGGCGGGCACCGGCGCGGGTCTGCAGGGCCATCGCGCTGCCGGCGGTCTCGGTCACCCAGTCGACCCGGCCGCGGCGCAGATAGCTCTCCATCTGCCTGAGGTCGCGGGCCATCAGCACCCTGCCCTCGCGGATTCCGACGTCGCCCATGCGCTGGACGACATAGTCCAGCAGGGGCTTGAGCTGGTCGTAGTGCGCGGCCGGGTCGTCGCTGATCCGGCCCAGCACCAGCACACCGGGCTCGGTGGCGGCGGCAGGCACGCAGAGGGCGAACGAGGCTGCCAACGCGACCAGCAGCTGGCGGAGGCGGCGGAGCATCTGAGGGTCGACCCGGTCTGCCGGCGGAAGATGGTGCAGCCTAGCGGAAAAACCCGCGTGTTGGCATCCATTCAGCCGGCGTGGCCGCCATCGCCGGGAACACCTCCCGGCTGCGCCAGGCGCGCCATGCGCTGCGCGTCGGCGAGCACCCCGCGCAGCAGCCGCACCTCCCGCTCGTCCAGACCGCAACGCAGGAAGATCCGACGCAGCTTGCGCAGCGCCGACTCGGGCGCGCGACCCTTGTGGAAGTCGATCGCGTCCAGGGTGTCGCCGAGCTGGGCGAAGAAGCCCTCGAGCTGGGCATGGCTGGCCGGTGGCTCGCGATGGCCGTCGCCGCCCCCGGTGGGCAGGCTGGCGCGCTCCAGCGCGGCGATCCGCAGTTCGTAGGCCAGGACCTGCACCGCCGCGGCCAGGTTCAACGAGCTGTAGACCGGATTGGCCGGGATGTGGACCGCCGCGTGGCAGAGCTGCAGCTCGTCGTTCTCGAGACCGGTACGCTCGCGCCCGAACACCAGCGCCACCGGTGCCGAGGGACCGGCCGCGTCCAGCAGCCGCGCGGCACCGGCGCGGGGCGCCAGCTCTTCCAGCTGCACGCGGCGGCTGCGGGCGGTGCACCCGAGCACCAGTGCGCAGTCGGCCACGGCCTCGGCGAGGGTTGCGGTGATGGTCGCGGCGGCGAGCACGTCGTCGGCTCCCGCCGCCATCGCCGCGGCGTCCGCATGCGGGAACCGTTCCGGTGCGACGAGCACGAGGCGCTCCAGCCCCATGGTCTTGAGCGCGCGCGCGGCCGCGCCGATGTTGCCCGGATGCTGGGTGCCGACGAGGACGATGCGGACTTCGCCCGCTGGCTGTGCGGTGTTCATGGGCGCGAATGGTAAACTGCGCGGCGGCCCCGAGCCGCCTGCTCTTTCTCCCTGCCGTCCCCCTCCCCACGCCGGAGCCCGCCTGCGATGCAACAACCTGCCGTCAACATCATGGTCAAGGCGGCCCGCGCCGGCGGCAACATCCTGCTGCGGCACATGCACAGGCTCGACGCGATCAACGTCGTCGAGAAGGACCGCATGGACTACGCCAGTGAAGTCGACCGGCTGGCCGAGGTGGCGGTGGTCAAGGAGCTGCGCCGCGCCTATCCGGAGTACGCCGTCCTCGGCGAGGAATATGGCGAGCAGAAGGGCAGCAAGGGCGCCAGCCGCTACACCTGGGTCATCGACCCGCTCGACGGCACCAGCAACTATCTGCGCGGCTTCCCGCACTGGTGCGTCTCGATCGCGCTGTGCGAAGGCCCGGAGCCGCTGCACGGCGTGATCTTCGACCCGCTGCGCAACGAGCTCTTCACCGCGAGCCGCGGCGCCGGCGCCCAGCTCAACGAGAAGCGCATCCGCGTGGCCGAGCGCAAGGACCTGGCCGGCGCCACCATCGCCACCGGCTTCCACCCGCGGGAGCGCGCCCGTACGGCGGCGCAGTTCGACTGCCTGCGCCAGGTGCTGTCGGTGGCCGAGGACATGCGCCGCAGCGGCTCGGCCGCCCTCGACCTGGCCTACGTCGCCGCCGGCCGCATCGACGGCTATTTCGAGGCCGGCGTGCAGGCCTGGGACATCGCCGCCGGCATGCTGATGGTGCGCGAGGCCGGCGGCAAGGTCAGCGACTACAAGGGCGCCGCCATCGGTCCGGTGCACGTGGCCATGCAGAGCCGGCAGATCGTGGCCGGCAACCTGCGCGTCTCGGAGGCGCTGCAGAAGAACATCGTCGCCTCGGGCTACGCCGCGGCGTACTGAGGTCCGCGACTGCCGGGTGAGCACACCCCCCTGTGCCCGGGGCGGCCAGCGAGAACCCCAACGGAGCGGCTCGGATGCGGCCCAACCACGATCCGCGTGCCGACCACCGTCCCTGAGCCCGAAAGAAACAAAAAAGTTCTTCTCCCGATCGAGGGGACGCTCCGTTCGAGTCCGGGTCGGCCGCCACTGGCGCTCCGGTGAAGTCCGGGCCGCCCGCCGCTCCGGTGAGGCCCGGGCCGCCCGCCACGGAAGCAGGGGGGATGCCCAGCCGGATTCTCCGCGTCCTGCTCCCAGATCCGGCCGCCGGCCATCCATGGCCGGCTCTGGGCATCCCCCCTGCATCCGCGGCGGGCACGACCTTTCGTGCGGTCTGGAAGAGGGCACGTCGACGTCCACGTCAAAACGGAGGGCGTCATGCCGGGAGCATCCCGCCCGGCTCCGCCGCTTTTGATCTTCCGTCCCGAAGCCGCAGAACGCCGGAGCCCGTCCCGCGTACAGGGGGTGTGCGGACAGCCGGCCATGGATGGCCGGCGGCCGGCCGATGGGAGCAGGACGCGGAGACGGCCGGGGAGCACACCCCCTGTGCGCGGGACGGGCGGCGCGGACCCCAACGAAGCGGCTTCAAGGCGTCAGTGCACCAAGAGGAACAGCGCTCCAAATGCACGCCATCGCCCCCGGAGTCTGGAGAAGAACAAAAAAAACCCCGCCGAAGCGGGGTTTTTCCGTATCCGCCAGCTCAGGGCCTGCGGGCGAGTTCGGCGTCGTCGCGGGCTCTCGGCAGCAGGTCCTGCTTGGTGACCTTGAGGAAGCCCATGGTCAGCAACGGGCAGGCCACGAAGATCGAAGACAGAGTGCCGATCACGATGCCGGCCATCATCGACAGCGACATGCCCTCCAGCGAGCCCCCCCGTAGAGGAACAGCGCCAGCACGGTCAGGAAGGCCACCACCGAGGTGATGATGGTGCGCGACAGGGTCTGGTTGATCGAGGCGTTGAGCACCTCCATCGGCGGCGCGCGCATGCTGCGGAAGTTCTCGCGGACACGATCGAAGACCACGATGGTGTCGTTGATCGAGAAGCCCATCACCGACAGCAGGCCGGCAAGTACGGTCAGGTCGAACTCCTGGCCGCTGATCGCGAACCAGCCGGCCACGATCAGCACATCGTTGAGCGTGGTGACGATTGCCGCGACCGCGAACTTCCATTCGAAGCGGAAGCCGATGTAGATCAGGAAGCCCACGACCACGAACAGGACCGCGTACAGGCCGTTCCAGGCCAGGTCGCGGCCGACCTGCGGGCCGACGAAGGCGCTGCTCTGGATGGTGGCGGCGTTGCCCTCCAGGGATGCCGCCGCCAGCACTTCCGCCGCGGTGCGCGCGGTGGCGTCGGCGCTGGTCTCGCCGTCGCGCGGCTGCAGCCGCACCAGCAGGTCGCTGCCGCTGCCGAAGGTCTGGACCTGGGCGCCGGGATAGCCGGCGTCGGCCAGGCGTTCGCGCACACCGTCGACGTCGGCCGGCTGCTCGAAACGCAGCTCGACCACAGTGCCGCCAGTGAAGTCCAGCGCGTAGTTGAAGCCCTTTCCGGCGATCGCGACGAGGGTGGCGACGGTCAGCAGCGCGAACACCGCCACCGAAACCCAGCGCAGGCGCATGAAGTCGATGTTCGGCGTCGCCGGGATCAGGCGCAGGGGAAAGATGTTCATGTGTCGTGTGCCCGCGTCAGATGGCCAGGGTCTTGAGCTTGCGCTTGCCGCCGTAGACCAGGGTGGCGATGCCGCGCGAGACGGTCACCGCGGTGAACACCGAAGTCATGATGCCGATCACCATGGTCACCGCGAAGCCCTTCAAGGGGCCGGTGCCGAAGGCGAACAGCGCGATGCCGGCCAGCAGCGCGGTCATGTTGGAGTCGAAGATCGTGCCCGAGGCCTTGTCGTAGCCGTTGGCGATCGCCCCCCGTGCCGGCATGCCATCGCGCAGCTCCTCGCGGATGCGTTCGTTGATCAGCACGTTGGCGTCCACCGACATGCCGATCGACAATGCGAGGCCCGCGAAGCCCGGCAGCGACATGGTGGCGCCGAACAGGCTCATGATCGCGACCACCATCAGCAGGTTGAGCAGCAGCGCCATGCAGGTGAACAGGCCGAACATGCGGTAGTAGATGCCGAAGAACATCAGGGTGAACACGAAGGCATAGAGCACCGCCGTGGTGCCACGCTCGACGTTCTCCTTGCCGAGGCTCGGTCCCACGATGCGCTCCTCGATGAAATCCATCGGCGCGGCCAGCGAACCCGAACGCAGCAGGCGTGCCAGGCCGTCGGCCTCGGACTTCTCCAAGCCGGTGGTCTGGAAGTTCTTTCCGAACACGCCGTTGATGTTGGCGACCGAGATCACCTCTTCCTTGATCCGGAAGCTGCGGACTTCCTCGCCCGCGGCGTTGGTGGTGACCTGCGGGATGCGCTCGATGTAGACCACGGCCATCGGCTTGCCGACGCTGACCGAAGTGAAGTCGAACATGCGCTGGCCGCCGACGTTGTTGAGCGTCACGCTGACCGCGGGCATGCCGTTCTCGTCGAGCGTGGACTGTGCGGCCACCATCTGCTCGCCCGAGGCGATCACCCGCTTGGAGAGCAGCACCGGGATCGGGCGGCCGTCGATGCCCGTGCGGCGCTGGTAGTACACGCGCGCCTCCGGCGGGACGTTGCCGGTGGCCGCCGCGTCATAGGGATCGCCGTCCACCACCGCGCGGTATTCCAGGGTGGCGGTGGCGCCGATCATGCGCTTGGCCTCGGCGGTGTCCTGGACGCCGGGGAGCTGCACCACCACGCGGTCGCTGCCCTGCCGGGTGATCACCGGTTCGCCGACGCCGACCTCGTCCACGCGGTTGCGCAGGGTGTTGATGTTCTGCTCGATGGCGTCCGCGGAGATCTGGTTGAGTTCGGCCTCGGGCACGCGGATGGTGATGCGGCTGCCCACGGCCTCGCGCAGCAGGGTCGGCTGGGCGACGGCCAGCAGCGACATCGCGCGGTCGGCGTCGGCCGCGTCGGCCAGCTGGGCCACGGTGGTGCCCACGGCGTTGCGCTCCACCGAGTCGTAGCGGATGCGGTTGTCGCGAAGCACCTGGCGGACTTCGTCGGCGTAGGCGTCCAGACGCTTGTCGAGCGCCGCCTTCTGGTCGACCTGGAGCACGAAATGCACGCCGCCCTGCAGGTCGAGGCCGAGCAGCATGGGCTTCGCCCCGAACCAGGACAGCCAGTCGGGCACGGTGGATGCGAGGTTGAGCGCGACCACGTAGTCCTCGCCCAGCGCCGGGCGCAGCGCGTCGGCGGCCCGGGTCTGGTCGTCGAGGTCGAGCAGGCGGACCATGCGCTCGCCGTCCTCGGAGGTGTCGATGGCCTTCGGGGTGACGCCGGCCTCGGCCAGCGCCGCTTCGATCCTGCCGTCGAGCTCCACGCCGGTGGCGGCGCCACGATTGGCGGTGATCTGCACCGAGGGGTCCTGTGGATAGATGTTGGGCAGCGCGTACAGCGCGCTCAACAGCACCACGATCAGGATGACGACGTACTTCCAGCGGGGAAATTCGAGCATGGTCGGTTCTTGCGCGAGGTCGTCCCGCGGGCGGGAGTGACAGGTTCGGAGGCGGCGCGGCGACCCGCCGGCGCGAACGCCGGTGGTGCGCGGGCAGCCGGCGTCAGGCGTTCTTCAGGGAGCCCTTGGGCAGCACGTTCCCCACCGCGTTCTTCTGCACCCGGATCTCGACGTTGTCCGCGATCTCGACGGTGACGAAGCTGTCTCCCACGCGGCGCACGACGCCGGCGATGCCGCCGCTGGTGATGACCTCGTCGCCGACGGCCAGCTTCTCGACCATGGCGCGATGGTCCTTGGCGCGCTTCATCTGCGGGCGGATCATCAGGAAATACATGATCAGCAGCAGGATCACGGGGAAGGCGAGCGTGGACAGCATGCTCGGGGCCTGCGGGGCGGCGGCCTGGGCGTAGGCGGGAGCGATGAGGAGGTCGAGCAGGCTCATTGACGGTCGTCCGGTGCGGAAATCAGCGGAACATTATGCCACGGCCCTGCAAGGGCCGGGATCCGGGCCGCAGGAGCGGCTGCAGCCGCTCCTGCGGGAATCCGCACGGGTCAGCCCTGCGGGCCTTGCCGTGCCTCCAGGAAGGACCGCCGGAAACCGTCAAAGGTTCCCGCGGCGATCGCGTCGCGCATCCCCGCCATGAGCGTCTGGTAGTACCAGAGGTTGTGCAGGGTGCCCAGGATCGGCCCCAGCATCTCGTTGCAGCGGTCGAGGTGGCGCAGGTAGGCGCGGCTGTAGCCACCGGCGCAGGCCGGACAGCCGCAGCCCTCCTCGATCGGCCGCAGGTCGCGCTCGTACTTCGCGTTGCGGATGCGCACCGTGCCGAAGGAGGTGAAGTAGTGGCCGTTGCGCGCGTTCCGGGTCGGCATCACGCAGTCGAACATGTCCACGCCGCGGGCGACGCCGTCGACCAGGTCCTCCGGCCGGCCCACGCCCATCAGGTAGCGCGGTCGGTCCGTGGGCAGCTGCGGGCACGTGTGTTCGAGCATGGCGTTGCGCTCGGCCTCGGTCTCGCCCACGGCCAGGCCGCCGATGGCGTAGCCGTCGAAGCCGATCGCCTGCAGGCCTTCGGCCGATCGCGTGCGCAGGTCGCGGTGCACCCCGCCCTGGACGATGCCGAACAGCGCCGCGTCGTTGCCCTCGTGCGCGCGCTTCGAGCGCTCGGCCCAGCGCAGCGACAGCTCCATCGAGCGCTCGATCTCCCGCGGATCGACCGGCTGGCCATCCTTCCGCACGGGCGGGCACTCGTCGAAGATCATCACGACGTCCGAGCCCAGCACCTTCTGGATGTGCATCGACTCTTCGGGGCCGAGGAAGACCTTCGAGCCGTCGGTGGGCGCGGCGAAGGTCACGCCGGCCTCGGTGATCTTCCGCCGGTGCGCCAGCGAGAACACCTGGAAGCCGCCGGAGTCGGTGAGGATCGGCCCGTCCCAGCGCGTGAAGCCGTGCAGGCCGCCATGGGCCTCGATGACCTCCAGCCCCGGACGCAGGTACAGATGGAAGGTGTTGCCGAGGATGATCTCGGCGCCCAGGTCGCGCACCTGTGCGGGCAGCACGCCCTTGACCGTGCCATAGGTGCCCACCGGCATGAATGCCGGCGTCTCCACCGTGCCGCGGGGAAAGGTCAGCCGGCCGCGGCGTGCGGCGCCGTCGGTGGCGGACAGTTCGAAGTGCATCCGGGACATCTGGGCGTTCCGTTCAGTCGAAGGCGACAAGGGCATCGTCGGCCAGGCGCAGGCGCAGGGGCGCGCCCGGCGCCAGGCCGCGCACCGCCGGAAGGTCGGCATCGTCGAGATCGATCTCGACCACCGCGCCTCCGCCCAGACGCAGGCCCAGCACGTGACCGGGGCCGCGGAACGCCAGCGCCACCAGCTCGGCCTCCACCGGCCCCAGGGGATCGGGGCGCAGCGCGTGCGGCCGCAGGAGCACGTCGCCCCCGCGCCCCAGGCCCACAGCGGCCGCCGTCACCAGGGTGCCGCGCCCGATGAAGCCGGCCACGAAGCGGTCCACCGGACGCCGGTACAGCGCTTCGGCGCAGTCCCACTGCAGGATGCGGCCGCCGTCCATCACGCCGATCCGGTCGGCCATGGTGAAGGCCTCGGCCTGGTCGTGGGTCACCATCAGCACGGTCGCGCCCGAGGCTTTCAGCAGCGCGCGCAGCTCGGCCGCCAGCTGCTGGCGGGTGTCGGTATCGAGGTTGGAAAAGGGCTCGTCGAGCAGCAGCAGGGCCGGGTCCGGTGCCAGTGCGCGCGCCAGCGCCACGCGCTGCTGCTGGCCGCCGGACAGTTCGTGCGGGTAGGCGCCGCCGCGCGCGCCCAACCCTACCAGGTCGAGCATTTCCGCCACTCGCGCCCGCCGCGCCTCGCGCGCCAGCCCGCGCAGTCCGAAACCGACGTTGTCCGCGGCATCCATGTGCGGGAACAGCGCGTAGTCCTGGAACATCATGCCCACGCTGCGCTTCTCGGGCGGCAGCGACAGGCCCGCCGCCGCCACGCGCCGGCCCTGCACGTCGATGCTGCCGGCCAGGACCGGTTCGAAGCCGGCGACCGCACGCAGCACCGTGGTCTTGCCGCAGCCCGAGGCACCGAGCAGGCAGCCGATCTCGCCCGCGGCCAGGGTCAGCGACAGATCGTCCACCACCACCAGGGTGCCGCCGCCAGGCGCGGGGTAGCCGACGCGGATGCCTGCGATATCCAGCAGCGCCTCGCTCACGCCATCTTCTCCCGTCCATAGCGCACGCCGGTGCGCGCCAGCAGCACCACCGGCAGCAGGCCGACGGCGACGATCAGCATCGCCGCCACCGCGCCTTCCTCATAGGTCCCGCGCGATGCCTCGGCATACAGCCAGGTCGCGAGGGTCTCGAAATTCAGCGGCCGCAGCAGCAGGGTCGCCGGCAGTTCCTTCATCGCGTCCACGAACACCAGCAGCGCGGCCGCGGCCAGCGCCGGCCGCAGCAGCGGGAGATGCACCCGTCGCAGCGCCGCGCCCGGCGCGTGACCCAGGCTGGACGCGGCCTGGTCGAGGCTCGGCGGGATGCGCGCGAGGCCGGCCTCGATGCCGCCGGCGGCGATGGCCAGGAAGCGCGCCGCATAGGCCAGCACCAGTGCGGCCGCCGAACCCATCAACAGCATCCGGGGCTCGAACCCGAAGCCGCGGAGCAGCGCGTTGCCGCCGTGGTCGAACCAGGCCAGCGGCAACAGCACGCCGATGGCCAGCACCGTGCCCGGCACCGCATAGCCGAGGCTGCCGGCGCGCAGGGCCAGCAGCGCGCCGCCGGTGCGCCGGCGCCCCTGCGCCAGGCGCATCGACCATCCCAGCACCAGGCCGGCGGCGAGCGTGACCACGGTGGCGGCCAGGGCGACGCCCACCGTGTTGCGTACGCTCGACAGCAGCTGCAGCGAAACACCGGACGAGCCGATGCGCCGCGCCGCCTCCCAAGCGAGGTAGCCGGCCGGGAGCACGAAGCCCACCAGCACCGGGAAGGCGCCCAGTGCGCATGCCAGCGCCGCCGCGCCGCCGCGCAGCCGTTGGGGACGCATCGGCCGCGGCCGTTCGCCCACCGCATAGCGCTGTCGCCGACGCGCGTGGCGTTCCAGCGCCAGCAGCAGGACCACGATCGCCAGCATCGCCAGCGCGATCTGCGCCGCGCCCGGCAGGTCCGAGCGCGTCACCCATGTGGTGTAGACGGCCACGGTCAGCGTCTGCACGCCGAGGAACTCGGAGGCGCCGATGTCGTTGAGCACTTCCATCAGGGCCAGCGCCGTGCCGACGGCGATCGCCGGCCGCGCCAGCGGCAGGGCCACGCGCCGGAACACCTGCACCGGCGGGGTGCCCAGCGTTCGCGCCGCCTCCAGCAGCCCTGCGGCCTGGGTCATGAACATCGCGCGGGTGGTCAGATAGACGTAGGGATAGAGCACGAAGCCCAGCAGCACGATGCAGCCGGCCAGGCCGCGGATGTCGGGCAGGCGGAAGTCGCGCGGGCTGTCGTAACCCAGCAGCGCCCGCACCACGCCCTGCACCGGCCCCAGCGGGTGGAGCAGGTCGAGGTAGGCGAAGGCGACGATGTAGGTCGGCACCGCCAGCGGCAACAGCAGCGCCCAGGCCAGGATGCGCCGGCCGGGGAAGTCGTACGCCGTCACCAGCCACGCCGCGCCGGTGCCGATCGACACCACCAGCGCGCCGACCCCGACCAGGAGCGCCAGGGTGTTGCGCGCGGCTCCGGGCAGGACGTAGCGGGCGACATGGCTCCAGAGTCCGTCCTGCCCACCCTGCAGGGCGGTCCAGGCCAGCGAGGCCAGCGGCAGCAGCACCAGCGCCGCGATCGCCGCCGCCGCCCATTGCCACGGGCCTTCGGGCAGCAGGCGGCGCAGGCCGCGGCCGGAAGCGCCGCGGACCACCGGGTGCATCACACCCGCGGAGATTCCAGCCGCCGCCATCGGTATGCCGTCGGTCACCGCGTCAGTTGTCGAAGCCGACCTTGTCGACCAGCTCGCTTGCCGTGCGGCGGTTCGCGACCACCTCGGTCAGCGGCAGCGGATCGACCTCGAGCGGACCGAAGCTCGCGACCACCGGATCGAGTTCGACGCCGGCCTTCACCGGATATTCGTAGTTGGCGCGCGCATACAGGCTCTGTGCCGCATCGGAGACCAGGTATTCCATCAGCGCCACGGCGTTGTCGCGGTTCGGCGCGTGGCGGGCCAGGGCGGCGGCGCTGATGTTGACGTGGGTCCCGCCGCCCTCGACGTCGAAGGTGGGCCGGATGACCTTGATCGCCTCGCCCCACCGGCGCTGCTCGGATCCCGGCTCGGCGTTCTTCATCTGGCCGACGTAGTAGGCGTTGGCGATGCCGATGTCGCAGATGCCGGCGAGGATGTCGCGGGCAACGTCGCGGTCGCCGCCGGCGGCCTTGCGCGCGAGGTTGGCCTTGACGCCGCGCAGCCAGGTTTCCGTGGCTTCGACGCCATGGTGGGCCACCATCGCCGCGAACAGGCTGGTGTTGTACGGGTGCTGTCCGGAGCGGATGCAGACCCTGCCCTTCCACTGCGGGTCGGCCAGGTCCTCATAGTGGAAGGACTCGAGGTCGAGGTCCTTGTCCGCGTACAGCACACGGTCGCGCAGCGACATCGCGAACCACTGGCCGTCGGCGCCGCGGAGGTGCGCCGGGATCGCCGCCTCCAGCACTTCGGATTTCAGCGGCCGGGTGTGCCCGGCCTCGACCAGGTCGAGCATGTTGCCGGTGTCGACCACCATCAGCACGTCCGCCACCGAACGCTCGCCCTCGGCGCCCAGGCGCTCGAGCAGGCCGTCCTTCAGCAGGACCGTATTGACCTTGATGCCCGAGCTGGCGGTGAAGGCGTCGAGCAGCGGCTGGACCAGGGCGGGCTCTCGTGTCGTGTAGAGGTTCACTTCGCCGCCGGCCGTGGGGGCAGCGGAGGAACCGCCGGAAGTCGCCGTCGGCGCCGGCGCGCTGCCGCCGCAGGCGACGAGCAGGATGCCTGCGCAGGCGGGAACGAGCATGGCGCGGATTGCGCGGAAACCGGTCTTCACGGGCATCTCCTGTGGCGTTCCACGGCCGGATGGCCCTGGCTTCAAATGAGAATGATACTCGACCACTTCGACTCACGGATGCGCGGTCAGCAACATCGCGTCCCCGTAGGAGAAGAACCGGTAGCGCTCGCGGACGGCGTGGGCATAGGCCGCCAGCACCCGTTCGCGCCCGGCGAAGGCCGAGACCAGCATCAGGAGGGTGGACTCGGGCAGGTGGAAGTTGGTGAGCAGCAGGTCGGCCGACGTGATCCGGTACCCCGGCACGATGAAGATCGAGGTCTCGCCCGCGAAGGGATGCAGCTCGCCCTCGACCGTCGCCGACTCCATCGCCCGCACCACGGTGGTGCCGACCGCGACCACCCTGCCCCCGGCCGCACGCGTGCGCCGCACCTTCTGCACCAGCGCCGTGCCGACGTCGATCCATTCGCTGTGCATGCGGTGCTCGCGGACATCGTCCACGCGCATCGGCTGGAAGGTGCCGGCACCCACGTGCAGGGTCACGTGCCCGAAGTCCACCCCCCGATCGCGCAGGGCATCCAGCAGCGGCTGGTCGAAGTGCAGGCCGGCGGTCGGCGCCGCCACCGCACCGGACGCGCGAGCGAACACGGTCTGATAGCGCTCGGCATCGTCGCTGCCAGGCTCGCGCTGGATGTAGGGCGGCAGCGGCATGCGCCCGGCCGTGGCGAGCCAGGATTCGAGCGGACCGCCGACGTGGAAGCGCAGATGATGGAAGCTGCCGTCGCGACCGATCACTTCGGCCACGCCGCCTGCGTCGAGCTCGATCACGGAGCCGGACTTCGGCGTCTTGCTCGCACCCACCTGCGCGCGCGCCTCCTCGCCGGGAAGCAAGCGCTCGATCAGGATCTCGACCCGTCCGCCGCTGCCCCGCTTCCGCCCGAACAGTCGCGCCGGGATCACCCGGGTGTCGTTGAACACCAGCAGGTCGCCGGGATCCAGGAACCCGGGCAGGTCGCGGACGTACCGGTCATCGAGGCTGGCGCCGCCCCGCGGCACGACCAGCATGCGGCTGGCCGAGCGCTCGGCCAGCGGCGCCTGGGCGATCAGTTCCCGCGGCAGGTCGAAACTGAAATCGGACTTCTTCAAGGAGCCTCAGCGCTGGAACTTGGTCGAGAGCAGCAGGGTCGAGGTGGTCCGCTCCACGCCGTCGAGCGCGCCGATGCGGTCGGTCAGCGCATCCATGTCTCCGATGGAGGGCACCACTGCCATCGCCACCAGGTCCCAGGAGCCGTTGACCGAATGCAGGGCGCGCACGCCCGGCATCTGCCGCAGGGCCTCGACCACGGCGGGCGACTGCTTCGGGAACACGGTGATCATGACCAGCGCGCGGATCCGCTCGCGCTCATGCTCGTCGTTGACGCGCACGGTGTAGCCGGCGATCACGCCGCTGCGCTCCAGTCGCTCGATCCGGCTCTGCACCGTGGTCCGCGACAGCTGCAGCCGGCGCGCGATGGACGCAGTGGGCGCCCGCGCGTCCTCGCGCAGCAGCGACAGCAGGGCTTCGTCGGCGGGGCTCAGCGTCATGCGCGGATTCTATCGTCGATCTGCCGAAATATGCAGGGTTTAAGTGCAAATCGTACCTACCAAGCGACGAACGCCTCCCGCTACGATAGGGAATCGCCCGGGCCATCCGGCCTGCAGACGCACAGGAGCAACCGCCATGACCACCAACCCGACCGCCGCCCTTGCCCCGCTCCGCGCCCGCAAGGGGCAGCGCCGGACCCCGGGCCTGGACGACGCCACCGTCGCCCGCTTCGCGGCCAGCCACCCGGAACTGGTCGAAGCGATCGCGGCCGCCGCCGCCGAGTTCGCGCGCATCGAATCCGGCGCCTCCGACCTGCTCGACCTCGACGAGGACGACCAGATCCGGGCCGTGCAGGCCGGCTACGTGAATTTCTACCCGCAGGACGGCGTCAATCCCTACGTCGCCCTCGCCGCCCGCGGTCCCTGGATCGTGACCCTCAAGGGCGCCGTGGTCTACGACACCGGCGGCTACGGCATGCTCGGCTTCGGCCACACGCCCGCCCCGGTCCTCGAGGCGATGGCGAAGCCGCAGGCGATGGCCAACGTCATGACCCCGAGTCTTTCGCAGCTGCGGCTCGATCGCGCCCTGCGCGCGGAGATCGGCCATACCCGCGGCGGCTGCCCCTACGCCGCCTTCATGTGCCTCAATTCCGGCTCGGAGTCGGTTTCGCTGGCCGCGCGCATCGCCGATACGAATGCCAAGACCATGACCGACGCCGGTGCGCGCCACGCGGGTCGCAGCGTCAAGCGCCTGGTGGTCAAGGGCGCCTTCCACGGCCGCACCGAAGCCCCGGCGCTGTATTCCAACTCCACCCGCAAGGCCTACGAGAACGCGCTGGCCAGCTACCGTCGCGAGGAAAGCGTGCTGGTGGTCGCTCCCTACGACCTCGACGCCCTCAAGCAGGCGTTCGCCGACGCCGACGCCAAGGGCTGGTTCATCGAGGCGATGTTCCTCGAGCCGGTCATGGGCGAAGGCGACCCCGGCCGCAGCGTCCCGCCGGAGTTCTATGCCGCCGCGCGTGAACTGACGAAGGCCCATGGCTCGCTGCTGCTCGTCGACTCCATCCAGGCCGGCCTGCGCGCCACCGGCAGCCTGTCGATCGTCGACTACCCGGGCTTCGAGGGGCAGGAGGCGCCGGACATGGAAACCTACTCCAAGGCGCTCAACGCCGGCCAGTACCCGCTGTCCGTGCTGGCGGTGAACGAACGCGCCGCCGGCATCTACAAGCGCGGCACCTATGGCAACACCATGACCGCGAACCCGCGCGCGGCCGACGTCGGTGTGGCGGTGCTGGGCATGGTCACGCCGGAAGTGCGCGCGAACATCCGCGGGCGCGGCCGGCAGGCGATCGAAAAGCTCGAGGCGCTCAGGGCGGAACTGGGCGGGCTGATCACGAAGGTCCAGGGCACGGGCCTGCTGTTCTCCTGCGAGCTGGCCCCGGGCTTCAAGGGCTACGGTGCGGGCTCGACCGAGGAGTGGCTGCGCGAGCGCGGCCTGGGCGTGATCCACGGCGGCGAAAACTCGCTGCGCTTCACCCCGCGCTTCGAGATGGACGAAGACGAGCTGGACCTGGTCGTATCGATGGTGAAGCGCGCGCTGCTGGAGGGGCCGCGGGTGAAGGCCGCGGCCTGAGACCCATGAATATCGTCGAAGTCCGCCACCCGCTGGTGCAGCACAAACTCGGCCTGATGCGCCGCGCCGACAACAGCACCAAGACCTTCCGCGAACTGGCCGCCGAGGTCGCGGCGCTGCTGACCTACGAGGCCACGGCCGACCTCGAGTGCGAGGACGCCGAGATCGAAGGCTGGGCCGGCCCCGTCCGGGTGCGCCGGATCAAGGGCCGCAAGATCACCCTGGTCCCGGTGCTGCGCGCCGGCCTGGGCATGCTCCCGGGAGTGCTGGACATGATCCCGGCGGCCAAGGTCGGCGTGGTCGGAATCCGCCGTGACGAGGCCACGCTCGAGGCGCTGACGTACTACGAGAACCTCGTCGACGACCTGGCCGACCGCACCGCCCTGGTGCTGGACCCGATGCTCGCCACCGGCGGGACCCTGATCGCCACGATCGACATGCTCAAGCGCGCCGGCTGCACGCGGATCAGGGGCCTGTTCCTGGTAGCGGCGCCCGAGGGGCTGCGGGCGCTGGAGGCGCGGCATCCGGACGTCGATGTCTACGTCGCGTCGATCGACGAACGCCTCAACGAGGTCGGCTACATCCTGCCCGGCCTGGGCGACGCCGGAGACAAGATCTTCGGTACCCGCGGCTGAGCATCCGCCGGCGCCGCCGGCCCAGTCCAGGAACTGCTGCGGCCTCGACAGACACGGGCGCGCGCAGCTGCAGCTGCTTCTACAGGTGTTCGCCGGGCGACAGGCCGGGGGCCAGCGGCCGGGCCTGCAGTCGGGCGACATGGTGCGTGCCGGTGAACCGCCCGCGGTCGTCGTGCTCGACCCTCGCCAGGGCGCAGTCCGGGTCATGCGTGAAGAAGAGATGCACCCCGCGCGCCAGCTTGTCCTCCAGGAACGCCTGCTTCTCGTCGATCAGGGTCTCCGCGCAACGGTCGTAGCCCATGGTGATCGGCACGTGCACCCAGGGCAGCCCCGGGACGAGGTCGGCGCAGAACACCACGCCGCCGTGGTGACCGTCATCGCGCAGCTCCGGCCCGAGGATCTCGGCCAGCATCATCCCCGGCGTGTGGCCGTGGCTCCAGTGGAAACGCACCGCGTCGCCCAGCGCCGGCGTGCGTTCGCCGTCGACCAGTTCCACGCGGCCGCTGGCCTCGAGCAGCGGCAGCAGCTCCGGGATGTAGCTGGCGCGGTCGCGCGGATGCGGGTCGCGCGCACGCTCCCACTGCTCGCGGCCGATCACGAAGGTGGCATTGGGGAACAGCAGCTCCGCCGCCTTGCCCTCCTCCCAGGCCGACAGCAGGCCGCCGGCGTGGTCGAAGTGGAGGTGGCTGAGCACCACCACGTCGATGTCCTCATGGCCGAAGCCGGCTTCCCGCAGCGAATCCAGCAGCACGTGGCCGTCCCCGCCGACGGCATAGCGTTCGCGCAGCTTCGGCTCGAAGAAGGCACCGATGCCGGTCTCGAACAGCACCGTGCGACCGTTCAGGGGAGTCGCCAGCAGCGCCCGCGTGGCCAGCGGAATGCGGTTGGCCTCGTCGGGCCGCATCCACTTCGACCACATCGCCCGCGGCGCGTTGCCGAACATCGAGCCGCCGTCGAGACGCTGGGTGTTGCCTTCGATCGACCAGAGCTTCATGTCCGGGACTCCTGCTATCTGCCGGCGCGGACTTCCGCGGTGCCGACCGGGTTGCGGGGGTCGGTGCCGCCCTCCAGCCGGTCGTTGGCGATGTCCCAGGCCACGGTCTGGAAGTTGCCCCAGGCATCGCTGGAGCGGCGGCCCTGGGCCGCCTCGTCCTCCGGCCGCACCACCGTGTGGCCCATCGCCCTCAGCGCCTGCGCGGTGGCGACGTCGAACGTGCCGGCCTCGGCCTCGATGACGTCGGGCATCCACTGGTGATGATAGCGCGGCAGCGCCGCCACGTCGGCCGCCGACAGCCCGGCGTCGTAGCCGAGCACGCCCAGCAGCACCATGGTGATGATGCGGCTGCCGCCGGGCGTCCCGAGCACGGCCACCTTCTCCGGCGAGACCATGAAGGTGGGCGTCATCGAGCTCAGCATGCGCTTGCCGGGCTCCGGCGCGTTGGCGTCGTAGCCCATCACGCCGAAGGCGTTGGGCGTGCCCGGCTTGAGCGCGAAGTCGTCCATTTCGTTGTTCAGCAGCACGCCGGTGCCCGGCGCCACCAGGCCCGAGCCGTAGAGCAGGTTCACCGTCTGCGTGCCGCCGACGCGGTTGCCTTCGGCGTCGATGATCGAGAAGTGCGTCGTCTCCTCGTCCTCCAGCGGCGTGGGCGCGCCGGACAGCAGTTCGCTGGGCGTGGCGCGCTGCGGATGGATCGTGGCCCGCAGCCCGGCCGCGTAGTCGGGGCTGGAGAGCAGGCGCTGCGGCACGTGCACGAAATCGGGGTCGCCGAGGTAGAAGGTGCGGTCGCGGTAGGCGCGCCGCATGGATTCCACCACGAGATGGGTGCGTTCGGCTTCGGACAGCGCGCCGAGGTCGTAGGGCGCCAGGATCTGCAGCATCTCCGCCAGCGCGAGCCCGCCGGAGGACGGCGGCGGCGCCGTCACGATCTCCCAGCCGTGGTAGCCGAAACGAACCGGCTCGCGCTCGCGCACCCGGTAGGCGGCCAGTTCGTCCGCGGTCCAGGCACCGCCCTCGGCGTTGACGCCGGCGACCAGCTTCGCACCCACGTCGCCGCGGTAGAAGCCGTCGAAGCCCTCGGCAGCGAGCTTCTCGAGCGTCCTTGCCAGGTCCGGCTGGCGGAAGATGTCGCCGATCTCGATCGGCCGGCCGCCGGCGAGGTACACCTCGCGCGTGCCCGGATAGCGCTCCATCACCACGCGCCGCGCCGCGTAACCGCGGGCCATGCGCCCGTACACCGGGAAGCCTTCGCGGGCGATGCGGATCGCCGGCGCCAGGGTGCGCGACAGCGGCAGCCTGCCGTACTTTTCCTGGATGTGGACGAAGGCCGCAGGCAGGCCCGGGAAGCCCGCCGACCAGGCGCCGTTGGTGGCACGGTCGCGGTCGAACTCGCCGTCCGCATCCAGGTAGCGCTCGGGCGTGGCCGCTGCCGGCGCGGTCTCGCGCGCATCGACGAACACGTCGCGCCCGCTCTTCGCCTCGTGCAGCAGGAAGAAGCCGCCACCGCCGATGCCGGAGCTGATCGGCTCGACCACCGACAGCACGGCCGAAACCGCGATCGCGGCGTCGAAGGCGTTGCCGCCGTCGGACAGCACCTGCATCCCGGCCTCGGTGGCCAGGGCGTGCGCCGATGCGATCGCCGCGCCGGGCGGCTTTACCGCCTGCACCTGCGGCGCGGCTTCGCGGCCCGCGACCTGCGCACCATCGGCGGCCGCGGCAAGGCCGGCCGGCGCCAGGGCGATCAGCAACAGCAGCGCCGCGCGCCGCAACAGGGTGTGGATGTTCAAGCAGCCTGCTCCTTCAGCCGCAGGAGCTTCGCCAGCAGCTGGTCGTGGGTTTCGGGGATATCGGGGTCGGGATCGATGCATTCGACCGGGCACACCACCACGCACTGCGGCTCGTCGAAATGCCCCACGCACTCGGTACAGCGCGCGGGATCGATCACGTAGATGGTTTCACCCTGGGAGATGGCGTCGTTCGGGCAGGCGGGCTCGCAGACGTCGCAGTTGATGCAGAGCTCGCTGATGCGCAGTGCCATGCGGGCATTGTAGACCCTGCGCGCGGTCCGCCGCCGTGCCGTGCGGCCGGCGGCGGACCCACGGGGCCGGAAAGGCCCTTACTTCGCTTCGACGAAGACGTACTCCACGCCTGCCGGCGCCACGGCCTCGGCGACGCGGGCCTGGTCGGCGGCGTCGCCGATGAACACCACGCGCACGCCCTGCATGGTGGATTCGGGCACGTCGGCGAACGCCGTGACCACGATGTCCGCCATCTTCGCCGAATCGGACGAGGCGTAGGCCAGCATGTTGCCGCGGACGATCCCGCGCGCGACGTCGGTCCTGGCCTTGTCCTGCAGGCGCTCGTAGTTCCCGGTGTCGGTGGCCTCGTCGCCGGTCGCGGCGGGCAGGTAGTAGACGTAGGGCTGGTTGGAAATGCCCGCCATGTTGCGGGTCACCACGTCGGAGACGTAGGTGCGCCAGGCGGCGTCGTCGGCGGTGGTCGGCGCGGCCAGCGGCGCGGCGACCTGGGCGACCGGGGCCTCCTCCTTCTTGCAGGCCGCGAGCAGCGGCAGCACCAGGCAGGCGGTCAGCATCAGGCGGGTGGTGGTCTTCATTTCGGGCTCCCCAGGTGTCGGTGGTTTTCTTGCGGTGGATCAGTCTAGCTCGCGCCGCCACTCGGCCTGCAGCGCTTCGGCCACGGCGGCCGGAACGAACGCCGAGACATCGCCGCCGAGGCGGGAGATCTCGCGCACCAGCGACGAGGAAATGAAGCCGTACTGCTCTGCCGGGGTCAGGAACAGGGTCTCGACCTCCGGGATCAGGTGCCGGTTCATGCTCGCCAGCTGGAATTCGTACTCGAAATCGGAGACTGCGCGCAGGCCGCGCAGCAGCACGCCGCCGCCGACTTCGGCGACGAAGTGGGCGAGCAGCGAATCGAAGCCCATGACTTCGACATTGTCGTACGCGGCCAGCGCCTGCCGCGCCAGGTCCACGCGCAGCTCCAGCGCCAGCGCCGGCCCCTTGGCCGGGCTTTCGGCCACTCCGACCACGAGCCGGTCGAACAGCGGCGCGGCGCGGCCGACCAGATCGACGTGGCCGTTGGTGATCGGGTCGAAAGTACCCGGATAGACCGCGATCCTGTTTCGGGCTGTGCTCATGCCTGGCTGCGCCGTGGTTGGGGTGCGTGTAGCCGGGGCGAGTGTATCAGCGCGGCATGGCGCGGTTGGGAGTTTCCGCACTGGGGGCAAGGAACGGACTCCCGCGCCCTGGACGTCATGGTTCGCGCCGGAACAGTGAGTGGCGCGCGTCGCGGCTCGCGGACTCGCGGTGCAGGCGCCAGCCCGGACCCGGTGCGGCGGAGCCGGTCGACGCGGACTCCATGTAGAGCCAGGCGTCGTCGGCCAGCCAGGGGGCCAGCCCTGCGAGCACGCCGTCCCAGAGACCGTCCGCGAACGGCGGGTCGACGAACACAAGATCGAAGCGTCCGTGCACCGGCGTGCGCAGCAGTTCGAGCGCGTCGGCGCGCAGCACGGTGGCCGCGTCGCCCGCGCCCAGGCGCCCGCAGGTCTCCCGCAGCGACTGCGCCAGTGCGGGATCGCGCTCGACCAGCAGGACTTCGCGCGCACCTCGCGACAGCGCCTCGAGCCCAAGCGCGCCGCTGCCCGCGAACAGGTCCAGCACGCGCGCGCCGGGAAGCACCGGCTGCAGCCAGTTGAAGAGGGTCTCGCGGGCGCGGTCGGAGGTCGGCCGCAGGCCCGGCGCCGCCGCGACCGGCAGCTTCGAACCGCGCCAGCGGCCGCCGATGATGCGCACGCTGCCGGGCGGTGCCGGGCGCGGGGGAGCACGAGGGGCCGGTGGTACCATGACGCGGCATTGTCCGCGCTTGTCCACTGGCGCGCACCTCCCCCCCTCTCCCGCCCGGTCCGTTCGCGATGGTCAGCCTCTTCCGCCGTTGGAAACCCGACGCCGACAAAGCCAAGCCGGCGAAGGACGACGCCTCGGCGTCCAGCGCCGCCGCGGAGGCGATCGAGGCCGCCCGGGCGATGGGTGCGGGGGCGGACGAAGCCGTGCAGGCGCCACCGAAGTCGCAGCCACTGCCGCCGAGCCCCATGCCGGAACCAGCTGCTCCAGCGGCGCTCGAGTCCGATCCCGCATCAGCGTCGATGCCTGCGCCGGGCACGGCTGGGGATGCATCCCGCACACGGGAAAAGCCCGCCGCAGCCCCCGGCAGGCCCGGCTGGCGCGAGCGCCTCATGGGCAGCGGCATCGCCCGCGGCCTTGGGGGCCTGTTCGCACGCAACCCGCGCCTGGACGACGACCTCCTCGACGCGATCGAGACCGCCCTGCTCACCGCCGACGTGGGCGTGACCGCCACCACCGGCCTGGTCGAGTCCCTGCGCAGGCGCATGAAGGCGCGCGAATTCGCCGATGCCGCCGCGCTGCGCACTGCCCTGCGCGGCGAACTCGTCGCCATTCTCGAACCGGTGGCCAGGCCGCTGGTCATCGATCCCGCCGCAAAGCCCTTCGTGATCCTGACCGTCGGCGTCAACGGCGTCGGCAAGACCACCACCATCGGAAAGCTGGCGCGGCGCTTCAAGGACGAGGGCAAGAGCCTGATGCTCGCCGCCGGCGACACCTTCCGCGCGGCCGCCGTGGCCCAGCTGCAGGCCTGGGGCGAGCGCAACGGCGTGGCCGTGGTCGCGCAGGGGCAGGACGCCGACGCCGCCTCGGTGGCCTTCGATGCCCTGCAGGCCGCGCGCGCGCGCGGCACCGACGTGCTGATCGCCGACACCGCCGGCCGCCTGCATACCCAGCAGGGCCTGATGGCGGAGCTGTCAAAGATCAAGCGCGTGCTGGGCAAGCTCGACGGCAGCGCGCCGCACGAGGTGCTCATGGTGATCGACGGCACCACCGGCCAGAACGCGTTGAGCCAGCTGCGCCACTTCCACCAGGCGGCCGACGTCACCGGCCTGGTGGTCACCAAGCTCGACGGCACCGCCAAGGGCGGCGTGGTGTTCGCGCTTGCGCGCGAGTTCGGCATCCCGATCCGCTTCGCCGGCATCGGTGAACGCCCCGAGGACCTGCGGGTGTTCGACGCCGAGGCCTTCGTCGACGCCCTGCTGCCGGAGGCGCTGGGGGCGTGAGGCCGCGCCGCGGGCTCGCGCTCGCCGCCGGCAGCTTCGCCGCCGTGCTGTTGCTCGCGGCGCTCGCGGCCGCGATGCTGATGCAGCCTGAGCGGCTGGCGCGCCTGGTGCTTGGCACCGTGGGCGACGGCCTGGGGCTGGAGATCGGCTTCGAAGGCCCGGCGCGCTACCGGCTGCGCGGCACGCCCATGCTGGAGGTGCGCGACCTGTCGGTGCGGGTGCCCGGCGACGGCGAACCCGTGCTGCGCGCGACGCGGGCTCTGGTCTCCTTGCCATGGTCGACAGTGCGCGACCGCCCTGCGCCGCTGGTGCTGGAGCGCATCGAACTCGATGCACCGACGATCGACCTGCCCCGGCTGCAGGCCTGGCTCGCCACGCGGCCTCCCGGGCCGGGCGCCCTGCCGACCCTGTCCCGCGGCGCCTCGGTGCGCGACGGGCGCGTCATCGCGCCGGGCTGGGAGCTGCGGGAGCTGGAGCTGGACCTGCCGCGCTTCGCCGCCGACCGCCCCCTGGCGGCGCATGCCCGCGGGCAGCTGGCGCTGACGCCGCCGCTGCGCATCGCCTTCGACCTGCGGCTCGCGGCCACGCGCCCGGCGGATGGTGCCGGCGCATCGGCGCGGGGGCGCCTGCGCGTCGAGCACGCCGGATGGGCGCTGCCCGCCTTCGTCACTGCGTCCGGACCCCTGCATTCCGGCGATGGCAGCCTGCGCATCGCGCCCCTGCGCTTCGGCGCCTCGGCCGAGTTCCAGGGCGAAGGAAGACCAATCCCCTTCGCGCTCGGCCTGCACGGTCCGCTGCGCCTGCGCGACGGCGTCTGGACGCTGGCGCCCGCAGGCGCCGCGCTGCGCGGCGACGGCCAGAGCAGCCGCCCTGCCGATGACGATGGCGATGACCTCGTCCCGGCCATCGACGCGCAGGGCCGCATCGCAGCCGGTCCTGCACTGCTGATCGAACTCGAAGGTGCGATGCGCCGCTGGCCGCAGGGCTGGCCGGCGCTGCCTCCGCCGCTGGACGATTCCGTATCGGCGGTCGACATCGCGCTGCGTTATGCCGGTGCCAGCGACCTCTCCGGTCCGCTGGTCCTGCGCATGGCGCGTGGCGAGGCCCATGCCGAAGGCGGAGGGCGCATCTTCGAGATCCTCGACTGGCTGGAGGCCGCGGCCGTCGACACACCCCTGCCGCCGCTGCGCGCGACCGCGCGCGCGCCGCGCATCGAGTTCCCCGGGGCCGTGCTGGAAGGCGTTGAAATCGAACTCGAACCGGACGACGGACAATGAGCCGGGCCGCCGACGCCTTCGCCGCCCCGCTGCTGGCCTGGTTCGACGCCCACGGCCGCCACGACCTGCCGTGGCAGCACCCGCGCTCGCCGTACCGCGTCTGGCTTTCCGAGGTCATGCTGCAGCAGACGCAGGTGCGCGTGGTCGTCCCCTACTTCGAGCGCTTCGTCGACGCGCTGCCCACGGTCGCGGCACTCGCCGCGGCGCCGCTGGACGACGTGCTCGCGCTCTGGTCCGGCCTGGGCTACTACGCCCGCGCCCGCAACCTGCATGCGGCGGCCCGGGCCTGCGTCACGCAGCATGGCGGCGATCTGCCGCGCGACTTCGACGCCCTCGTGGCGCTGCCTGGCGTCGGCCGCAGCACCGCCGGTGCGATCCTCGCGCAAGCCTGGGGCGACCGCTTCGCGATCCTCGACGGCAACGTCAAGCGCGTGCTGGCCCGTTACCACGGCGTCGACGGCTGGCCCGGCCAGTCGGCGGTCGAGAAGCGGCTGTGGCAACTGGCCCGGGAGCACCTGCCCCGGTCGCGCCTCGCCGATTACACCCAGGCGCAGATGGACCTCGGTGCCACGCTGTGCACCCGGCATTCTCCGGCCTGCGGCGACTGTCCGCTCCGCCCCGGCTGCGTAGCCCACGCACAGGGACGCAGCGACGAACTGCCCACGTCCAGGCCGGGCAAGACGCTGCCCACCCGCGAGGCGCTCCTGCTCCTGCTCCTGGATGCCGAAGGAAGGGTGCTGCTGCAGCGCCGTCCCCCCACCGGCGTGTGGGCGCAGCTGTGGTCGCTGCCCGAGGCCAGGGACGAGGCGGAAGCCCGGGACTGGTTCGCGCGCCACGCAGGCGCGGGCTTCGACGGCGGCGAGACGCTGCAGGCCATCCCCCATGTCTTCAGCCACTACCGCTTCGTCATGCACCCGCGCCGCTGGCAAGGCGTCGTGGCCACACCGTGCGTCCGCGACGATGATGATCTTCGCTGGGTGCCGCCGGCGGCCCTGCGAGAGCTTGGAATCCCCGCGCCCGTGCGCAGGTTCCTGGAGGCGTCCACGGCGATGCGCGACAATGGGCGGCATGCCTCGTGGGCCGCGCGCCCATCATCATCAGGAGACCCGCCGTGAGCCGCACCGTGTACTGCGAATACGAGAAGCGCGAGACCGAAGGCCTGGACTTCGTGCCCTGGCCGGGCGCGCTCGGCAAGCGTGTGTTCGCGGGCATCGGCAAGTCCGCCTGGGCGGCCTGGCTGGCGCACCAGACCATGCTGATCAACGAGAACCGGCTGTCGCCGATGGATCCGGGGCACCGCGCCTTCCTCGAAGGCGAGATGGAGAAGTTCCTGTTCGGCGGCGGCGCCGAGAAACCCGCCGGCTACGTGCCCGAGTCCGGCGCCTGATCCTCTTCGCGCGCCGCCTTTTCGGCGGCCTTGATGCGCGCTGTGTCGAGGGGGCGGATCTCGCGGATCCTGCACGGCATCTGGAGCGCATTGCGGTTGTGCACCATCACCTTGTCGAAGCCGGCATGGACGCGGCTGCCCTGGCTGGTGAGGCTGATCATCGGGGTGAAGTCGATGTCCTCGCAGCGCCCGTCGAACGTGAGCAGCCAGGCTTCGCGCGGACGGGTCCAGACCGCGATGTTGTTGTCGTCCACCGGCGTCCAGCCGTTGATGCGGCCGAGGTAGCTGAAGCTGTTGACCGGTTCGCCGGCGGCGGCCCTGTAGGTCGCCAGCTTTTCGGCGTCGCTCATCCTGCCGCTGCTCGCGCAGCCGGACACGAGGAGGAGCGCGGAGACCACGGAGAGCGCGGCGACAGTGGAAGCCCTGTTCTTCATGACGTCCTCCCGCCGCGGCGCGGCGCTGGTTGGCAGGCTTACGATCATCCTCCAGTCGCCGCGGGCCGCGGTCACGGTGCGCGCGCGCGTTCAGGAAGGAGACGGCCTTGCCTCGCCCGATCCGGCTCCCGTATCATTGCGGGCTCGCCAGTGGCCGGGTAGCTCAGTTGGTAGAGCAGGGGATTGAAAATCCCCGTGTCGGGGGTTCGATTCCCTCCCCGGCCACCATTTGGTGGATTCGCGTGAAGTAGATAGATCAAGGGCTGCGAGCAATTGCGGCCTTTTTTCTTGTCTGTCGTCCGCCTATCCCTCTCCGAACCATACCCTTCGGATATCCCTCAACGGGCCTGTGCGTGCCTCCGCACAGGACGCGCTCAGGACGAGGCATCCCCTCCCGGCGGGGGATGTTCCCCGAGACGGACAAACGGGTTCCTGGACAACTTGGGAGCGATTCCGGGCGCCTCCGGGGGACAGGAAGCGAGGGGGAGCTTCCGGCCCGGATGACAGCCCATAGCACCTCCGCCAAGCTAGCCTTCAGATGAAAGGGGGGACAGACATGCCGCAGTGGTACTTCACCCTCGTGAGCCTGCTTCGCGATCTGCGCAAGAAGGCATGGGACGCCAAGGCCGCACTAGCTAGCGGGGATGCCGCCGCCGCGAAGCTCGCCAACGGCTACATGAAGCAGGATTACCAGCGAATCTACGAATTGTGGGAAGCGCAAGGCTTCCCGCTGCCGGAGTTGGGAAACCTCTGGCGACATATCCGCTTCGGCGATGCGCAAGACTATGAGGACATGCTGAAGTTCGATATCGACTTCATAGCGGCCAACGCCGAGGGGCACGCCCGAGCTGGCCAGCTACAGGCTCCACAAGCCGGTTTTGAACACTTGCTCCATCCAATCGTGACTGCCGCATCCTTGCGCCATTACCACGAAGGCGACTACCGAAATGCGGTACTTGATGGAATGCTCGCCCTGTCCGACCTCATTCGCAAGCGAACAGGACTCAATGCTGACGGCAAGGCACTTGCAACGGAGGCGTTTTCACTAAATAGGCCCAAGCTGATTTTTAGCGAACTACAGAGCGAATCAGGCCAGAACGATCAGAAGGGTTTCATGGAAATGATCGGAGGCGCATACACCGGCATCCGCAATCCGAAGGCTCATTCGCTGATCCACGACTTGGACATGACAAAGGCGGCCCAGTACTTGGTCGCTATCAGTCTCTTCGTCAGGCGGGTCGCAGAAGCAAACGAGGTACCGCCTCTCCCGCCTAACAGTTAGGTCGGGAAGCCACTCTTGAGCTTCGCGTAGACGAAGGCGGCGATCAGCAATATCACGCCGAGTTGCATCACTTTTTCGATCCAAAGGCGCCGTTCGCGGCGCGTCATGCGTCCGCAGACTTCGCATTCCGTGTCGCGCTTGAGCGACATGTGGCCGCAATGGTCACAGGAGATGGTGCGGTATCTGGGCATTGCTCACCTCCGGGCTTGAGGGAGTCCAGCGTGGCTATGGCTCGTCGCAGGAGCTGAGACAAGAACAGCCCCGGTCAGTCCTGGGCGTTCTTTTGCCTGACCCCAGCGCGGGAAATTTTCTTACGCAACGATGCGTCTTCAGCCTAGGTTGCGCGGCTCAAGAGTCAAAAGAACGAACAGCCCGAAGAAGCCCGCCACCGCGGGCAACACGGCTAGGAACTCCACCCACTCCGGCAGGCCGTCACGCAATTGATTTGCATGCTCGTTATCGTCAGCCACCATACGAAAGCATTGACCAAGAAACTCACGACCACAGACGTAGCGCAAGCCACTTCCGCCCCCTCAAGAACGACCCGGAAACTGCTTCCGCGTTACCCATCTGTTCCATGAGCTAATCCCCCTTTAGTCTTGCAAGACGACATAGCGCTCCGCGAAGTCCGATAGCGTAGTCGTATCAGCAACTTGGCCCAGCACCGCCTGTTCGCGCTCAGCCTTTGCGCGGTCCTCGCGATCATCAATGATGAACAAGAGTCCCAAGTCGGCGTCGTCCTGGGCAGCGAGGATTGCCTTCCGCAAGCGCGAACTGACGGCTCTCGCAGTTGGGGGTAGCGCGTCAACGAGCAGCGTGCCCCAGCGGAAATCAAAGTCGAACGGCGCGCCCTTCAGGGTGACGTGCACGTTGCTGACCAGTTGCCGCGTCGGCGCCTTCTCACGAAGAAGGCGCTCAACTTCGTCAGTGAGCCAAAAATCGCTGTCACCTTGTTCCAACTTATCCGCCTGCCATCCGGCCACGGCGCTAAACATCCGCAGAATTCGATTGAAATGCCATGCAAGTTCATTCGCGGGGATTAGCGTTTCTATCGCCCCGCGCTCGGTCATGTAGAAATCGAACCTTTCCACAAGATTCTGCAAGCCGCGCCAATGATGACGCTTATCCAGCACGACACCTTCGCTGCCGAGCGCAAACATCGTCAAGCAATCGTCGGTGAACAGAAGATTCTGACCACGGGCGATTAGAAAGAAGTCGAGCGGCTTTCCGCCCTCGAGCACGATGGGCGTACAGACATAAAGGGTTTCCTCAACGCGATCAGGCAGCGGATGGCAGTGCCACCCGTTGTTCGCTCGCAGGAATTCGCAGTTGAGGCTATCCATGATCGCTACTTGCTGAAAATTCCGTCGTGGAACGGAGGAACCAGTGCGTGACGTGGGCTGTCCGAAATCTTGGCATGGCGCTTAAAGCGGTACGCCCATCGTTTGAGTTGGCCTGCGTCCAGATTCGCCAACACAGGGCGGACCATCGCGTCCGGGGGCTTATGGCCCAGGTGGATATGCGGCCCTAACACTTGCCGCCCCTTCTCCCGGTGGGAAATTTGGTATCGCGGATAGACTTCGATCTGGAACACTCGGTGGCGATCTCGGCCATGAGTGTCGAACAAGCCGTATCGGAAGACCTCTCCGCCAACGGACAGTGATTCATACACGCCCTCAAAATGGAGGCCCGGTATGGTCACAAAGCGATCATCGAGCAGCGTGCTGAAACCCTTGAGCCAGCCCGCGTGATTGGGCTTTTCAGCCCAAGCGATTTCCTCGCCTATGTACTTGACGCGCTGACACTTCGCCCGGCATTCCTCTCGCCATCCCATGCCCGAAACCTCCCCCTAAGCCAGCCTACCTTATAAGGCAGCCCGCTCAGGGTAAAGGAGACTACTTCTCGACCTATGGGTGGTCCGTCTCATGGGCCGCGATTAGACGACAGCCACCCCCGGCGCCCCCACCGGCCGAGGACGAGTCCGAGACGCCGGGGGTGCTGCCTAACGTGGGAAGAACTGGCGGTGCGAGTACTCCCGCAGCGACTCGGCCGTCGCGCAGGTCGATTCGGACAGGCCGAAGACGGCAATAGCGAGGGCCAGCACCAGGTCATCGTGCTCCCCTTCGCGGGCATTGAACGTGGGTTCCCCGCGTGTCCGTGTACTTGACCCGGAACTCCTGCAACTCGCGGGTCAGAACGGCTGCATTGGGCAGGGCGCGGGATGCGGAGGTCGCCCGAATGACATCTTACGAACATGCCTTGAACATGCGGAAGAATCAGGACGGCCGCTTGCGCGGCCGTCCTTTTTCTGCGGATGATCCGCCGGTTTTCTGCGGGTGATCCACCGGGCGCAATCAGTCGCGCACCGCCGCCGCGGCGTTCACCCGGCCGGCGCCGTAGAACGGGTCGTTGCCCGCCTCGCCCAGGTCCTCGGCGGACTTCCTCAGGATCGCTTCCACCTGCGCCGGCTTGATCCCGGGATGCTTGCCGTAGATCAGCGCGGCCACGCCGGCCACATGCGGTGCCGCCATGCTGGTTCCGGCCGCCCACGAATAGCTGGCGAACACCGAGGTTCCGGAGATGGAATAGCCTCCGGGCGCGAACACCCCGTCGAACACCCAGCAGGGCTGGATGACGCCCGCGACCACGCACAGGGTTTCGACCTCCGAGTCGAAGTCGCCACCCGGCGCGGCGAAGGCCACTTCGGACCGGCCATGGTTGGAGTAGCTCGCCGGCAGGTCGAGGTCGGCCCTCTCGGTGTTCATGCCCCAGGCATCGGGCGCCGTCGCCGAGATCGCCAGCACCCCCGGCAGCCCCCCGGGGAAGGCCATGACGTTGGCGTCGTAGTCCATGTTCCTCGCGTCGTTCCCGGTGGACGCCACCACGAGCGTGCCCTGGCTGCGGGCGTACTGGACCGCCCGCTTGGTGGCGTTGACCAGCTCGGCCACCTCCTTGCCGCCGACCGCCAGCCCGTCGCGCACGCCCAGGCTCATGTTGATCACGTTCGCGCCTGCGTCCGTGGCGTGCACAATGCCCTGGATGATCCCCGCGAACCCGCCGCTGCCCGTAACCTCCGACAGGACCTTGACCGCGATGATCCGGGCCTCGGGGGCCACGCCGATGGTCCCGATGCCGTTGTCGGCCGCGGCGGCGATGCCTGCGACATGGGTACCGTGGTTGAAACCGCTGACCAGCGCGCGGCACACGCCCTCCCCCGGCACGAACGAGGTCGAACGGTCCAGGTCGAGGTTGGGCGCGATATCCGGGTGCAGGCAGGCCACGCCCGAGTCGAGTACGGCGATGGTCGCACCCTGGCCGCGGTAGCCGGCGTTCCAGGCACCGGCCACGTCGATCGCCCCGGCGCCCCACTGCAGGTCGAAGCGGATGTCGTCCTCGCCGGAGGCTGGCGGGTTGGCGAAGTCCGGGCCGATCTCTTCGCCGACCAGCGAGAGATCCTGGGGGATGTCGAACTCGAGCTGGATGTCGCGGGTCGTCGTCAGCCCGGCGATCGCAGCCGCCGCGGTGGCGAAGTCCGGGTTGTCCGATTCGACGATGGCGATGCCCACCTGGGGCAGGTTGGCGGTGATCGTCCCGCCCGCCGCCTCGATGCTCGACTGCTGGTTCTTGTTCAGGCCGTTCCCGTTGGCGGAAACGACATAGGTCGCCGCGTGTGCACTGGCGGCGATCGCAAGGCCGGACACCACGACACCCACGGCAACGGACAGCTTCTTGCGCTGGTTCATCAGGGATCCCTCTCTCTCCGAAGTGGTACCGCATGGCAGGCGAACACACCGCCTGTCGTCTGGCTCACGTTGCCCGGACCCTCTTCCGGCCACACGCGGCTCGGGAGCCGGGCTACTCTTCGTCCATGGCCGCTTCCAGTGATCCCCGCGAGGCCGCGCTGCGGCGGCGCAAGGCCATCGCCCTGGGCCTGCTCGGCCTGGCCGGGGCGGGCCTGGCCGTGGTCTCGGTGCTCGAGCGCAGCCATCCGCACTGGATCCTCGGCTTCCTCGCCAGGGTGTTCGAGGCCGCGCTGGTGGGCGGGCTCGCGGACTGGTTCGCGGTGGTCGCGCTGTTCCGCCACCCGCTTGGCATGCGCTGGATCCCGCACACGGCCATCATTCCCTCGAAGAAGAACGCGTTGGGCGCAAGCCTCGCCGACTTCATCTGCGACCACTTCCTCGGCACCAGGCAGGTGGCCGACAAGTTGCGGTCGATGGACATCGCGGGTTCGGTCGCCGGCCGGCTCGCCGACGCGGGCTTCTCGCAGGCCATGGGTCGGGCGCTGGCCAGCGCCCTCCCCCGGATCCTCGACGCGCTGGAGAGCGAGGAACTGCACCGGTTCCTGCAGCGGATCGCGGAGGCGCGGCTGCGACAGGTCGATCTCTCGGGCGCGGTGGCGGTCGTCCTGCGCCAGCTCACCGCGGACGCCCGCCACCAGGCCCTTGTCGATGCCGGCCTGGCCTACGCCGGCGACGTCCTGGCCGCCCCCGGCACCCACGAACGGATCGCCGAGATGGCCACGCGCGAACTGTGGAAGGTGCTGCGCTACCTGAAGCTGGAAGGCGTGGTCGCCGACAAGGTCGCCGACAAGCTGGTGGCCGGCATGACCGCCATGGTCGACGACATGGCCGCCGACCGCGACCACGAGATGCGCCAGCGCATCGGCGCCGAGTTCGAGCGCCTGATCCTGCGCCTGGAGGACGACCCGGCGCTGCGCGAGCGGGTGAACCGGTTCCGCGACCAGCTGATCGAGGACTCCGACCTGTCACGTTACCTGCGGAGTCTGTGGCGCGACCTGGCGGCATGGATCCGCGACGACGCCGCGCGCGAGGACTCGATCATCGCCGACCGCATGGCCGGCGTCGGCGCCGAAGTAGGCGCCCGGCTGGCGGCCGACGATGCCATGCGCGCCTGGATCAATCGCGGCATCGTCGACCTGGTGCTGCCCGAGGTGGAGCGCTACCGCGAAGGCATCCGCGGCTTCATCATCGATCGTGTGCACCAGTGGAGCGCCGACGAGCTCACGCGCGAACTGGAGCTCGCGGTGGGCCCGGACCTGCAGTTCATCCGCTACAACGGGACGGCGGTCGGGGCACTGATCGGCGGCGTGCTGTACGTGCTGGTGCACGGGATCCAGCGGCTCGCGTGAGCGCTCAGGAAGACTTGCGGCCGGAACCGGATTTCTTGCCGCCGCCGTCCTGCTTGTTGACCGTGGCCCAGGCGATGCGCTCGGCATCCTCCTTCGAGCGCCCCTTCTCGCGTTCACTGTCCTCGATGTGCTCCGCCTTGCGCTTCTGCTTGTCGGTGTAGGCCGACTTGTCTCCGCGGCTCATGTCCAGGCTCCTCGCTTCTGCGGGGTCAGCCGCGCGGCCCGCCCATGACGGGCAGGATCACGCCGTTCACGTAGGACGACATCACCGGTGACGCCAGGAAGACGAACGCCGGCGAGATCTCCTCCGGCTGTGCCGGCCGCCCCATGTCGCTGTCCTTGCCGAAGGCGGCCACGTCCGGAGCGGCCTTGTCCGCCGGATTCAAGGGCGTCCATACCGGCCCTGGCGCCACACAGTTCACGCGGATGCCACGGTCGAGCAGGTTGCTCGCGAGCGACAGGGTGAAGGCGTGGATCGCGCCCTTGGTGGCGGAATAGTCCAGCAGTTTCGGGCTCCCGAAGATCCCCGTCTCGGAGCCCGTGTTGACGATGCTGGCGCCCTCCTCCATGTGCCACAAGGCCGCGCGCGCCATGTGGAAATAGCCGGCGATGTTGGTCTGCAGGGTTTCCTGCAGGTGCCTGTCGCTCAGATCCTCGAGCCGCTCGGCGTGCTGCTGGAAAGCGGCGTTGTTGACCAGCACGTCCAGCCGGCCGAAGGTCTTCACCACCCTGCGCACCGCGTCGTTGCAGAACCCGGGGTCGCGCACGTCGCCGGCGATCACCAGACAGCGGCGGCCCTCCGCCTCGACGTGGCGCCGGGTTTCCTCCGCGTCCTCGTCCTCGGCGAGGTGCAGCACGGCGACGTCGGCGCCCTCGCGCGCGAACAGCACCGCCACCGCGCGGCCGATGCCGGAGTCGCCGCCGGTGATGATCGCGGCCATGCCTTCCAGCTTGCCGCTGCCTTCATAGCCTGGCGCGAGGAAGCGCGGTTCGAGTTCCAGCGCGTGCTCGTTGCCGGGCTTGGCCAGATGCTGCGCGGGCATGGGGTTGGAGGGCTGACGGCGAGCACCGGCCTGCACCGGCTGCTTCTTCGCCGGGGCCTTCTTCTTCGCGCGCGTCGCGGCCTGTCCGGCTTTCTGCTGGATGTCCCGCTGCCGCTCGACGGTCCTCGCCGCTTCCGCGCGGCCGCCGACCTTTGGCGCCTTGCTGCCAGACGTCTTGCTGCTCGTACTGCGGCCGGCCTTGCCCGTCGTCCTGCCACCGGTTTTGCTGGTCGCCATCCCCGCGCCTCCGCCTCTGCCATCACCCGGACGCTAGCGTCGCGGCCGTTCGCGCGCCGTCGTCATGGCGTGCAGGCGATGTCATTCCAGCCTGGGCAACGCCTGCTCGAGACCGGCGAATCCTTCCCAGGGATCCTTGCGCAGTCGCGCCGCGCGCCGGCGCGCAGCGGCGAGATCGAAGGCGGCCGGGCCATCCACCCGCCCCAGCTCCTCCCAGCGGATCGGTACCGCCACCGGCGCGCCCCGGCGCGCGCGCAGCGACCACGAAGCCACGCTGGTGGCGCCGCGCGCATTCCGCAGCCAGTCGATGAAGATGCGCCCGGGTCGCTTGGCCTTCGACATCGTGGCGACGTAGCGCGTGGGCGACTGGGCCGCCATGGCTTCGGCGAATCCGCCGCAGAAGGCACGCACGTCGTCCCAGTCCGGTCCCTTGCCTATGGGCACCACCACATGGACGCCCTTGCCGCCCGACAGTCGCACGAAGCTGTCCAGCCCCGTCTTGCGCAGGTGGTCGCGCAGGTCGCGCGCGGCGCGCACCACGTCGGGCCACCCCGTCCCCTCCCCCGGGTCCAGGTCGAAGACCATGCGGTCGGGCCGCTCCGGGTCCTCGACGCGCGCGCCCCAGGGATGGAATTCGATGGTGTTCATCTGCACCAGGTCGATCACGCCTTCGATGTCGTCGACGTAGATGTACGGCTCCCTGCCGCTCTTCTGCTTCAGCACGATCGAACGCACGTCGTCGCCCAGGCTCTCGGCGTGATGCTTCTGGAAGAAGCACTGGCCTTTCGTGCCGTCCGGGCAGCGAAGCAGGGACAGCGGGCGCCCGGCCAGTTCCGGCAGCAGCCAGTCGGCCACGGCGCGGTAGTACTCGGCGACGTCCCGCTTCGTGTAGCCGGCGCCCTCGAACACCACCCGGTCCGGGTTGGTGATGCGGGTTTCCTCGCCCATGTCGACGGCCCTCCTGCCTGCCTTGCCGACGCGCTGCGGCACCTCCACGTCGGACGCGCGTTTGTCGATGCGCAGGCGCTTGAACGCGCCCTGCCGCAGCAGGCCTTCCTTGCCCCAGCCGCGGAAGGCGATCTCCGCCACCAGCGCCGGCTCGATCCAGTGCACCGAGCGCAGCGGCAGCGCGATATGCGGAGGCAGTTCGACGGTGGCGGCCTTGCGGTCGAGTCTGCGCATGCGCGCACCAAGGTCGCGCAGCATGGCATCGTCGAAGCCCGTGCCCACGCGCCCCACGTAGCGCAGCCCGCGCCCTTCGCGGGTGGCCAGCAACAGCGAGCCGAAACCGGTGCGGCTGCCCTTCGGATCGGTATAGCCCACGATGACGAACTCGTCGCTGGACTCGTGCTTGACCTTCAGCCAGTCGTTGCCGCGGCCGCCGCGGTATGCGCTGCCGGCGCGCTTGCAGATGATGCCCTCAATGCCCCGGCGGCCGGTCTCGGCGAAGACCTCGGGGCCATGCCCGGTCACGTGTTCGCTGTAGGCGAGCAGTCCGGGCTCCGTCGGCAGCAGCGCCTTGAGCAGCGCCTTGCGCTCCTCCAGCGGCGCCGCGCGCAGATCCGCGCCCGCCACGCCGGGCAGGTCGAACGCCAGATAGCGCAGAGGCGACTTCGAACTGCCGTCGATCACGCGCTGCAGTTCGGAAAAATCGCTATGGCCGTCGGCGCCCAGCACCACCAGCTCGCCGTCCAGAAAGGCGTCGGACACCGGCAAGGCCTCCACCGCGCGCGCGACCTCGGGGAAGGTCTCGTTCCAGTCCAGGCCTCCGCGCGAGCGCAGCCTGGCCGCGCCATCGACCATGTCGACCATCAGGCGGTAGCCATCCCACTTGATCTCGTGAAGCCAGCCGTCGCCGGTCGGCGCGGTGGCGCGCAGACTGCAGAGCTCGGGTTCGAACCCGACCGGCATGCCTTCGCGCGCCCCCTTGAGCTTCAGTGCGCGCCGCCGCCACGTGGCGTCCGCCTTTCGCCTGCGCGGTGCACGGCCCACCCCGGTCGCGATGCGCGCCGGGGTGGGCGCGTCCACCAGGTCGTCAGCCTCGACGTCGGCGGCATACGCGTCGCTGCGCTTCAGCAGCAGCCACTGCGGCTGGCGGCCCTGTTTTCCCGTGCGGACCAGGGTCCAGGCGCCCTGGAGCTTGTCTCCACTGAGCCGGAAGTCGAGCCGGCCGGCGGCGATCGCCTGCAGCGGCTCGCCGTCGCTGGCCCAGTGCCCGCGATCGAACAGTTGCACGCGGCCGGCACCGTAGTTGCCTTCCGGGATCTCGCCCTCGAAGCCCGCATAGGACAGCGGATGGTCCTCGACCTCCACCGCCAGGCGCTTCTCCCCGGCCCGCAGCGACGGTCCCTTGGGGACCGCCCAGCTCTTGAGCACGCCGTCGGCCTCGAGGCGGAAGTCATAGTGGCGGCTGCTCGCGTGGTGCAACTGGACGACGAAGATCGGCCGGTGGCCGATCCTGGTGGCGGGTCCAGCGCGCGGCTCGGGCGTGGCATCGAAGCGGCGCTTGCGGTCGTAGTCGCGCAGGCTCATCGGCCGCGCCCCTCAGCCCGCTTTCCGGCTCGTGCCCGCGGCCTTGCCCGTGGTCTTCGAGGTCTTCTTCGCCGCCTTCTTCGTCGATTTCGCGGAAGTCTTCTTCGCGGCCTTCCGGGTCGGCTTCGCCGGCGTCCTGGCCGCCTTCGCCCCCGCTCCGCCGCTCTCCTTCGACGGCTTCTTCGCCTGCGTGGGTTTCTTGGCCGGCGTGCGCCGGTTGCTGCTGATGCTCTTCTGGAGCAGGGCCATGAAATCGACCACGTTGGTGGTCGCGTCCGCATGCGCCTCGTGGTCTTCTTCATCGACCTTGCGCACCACACCCTGGGACTTCATGCGTTCGCGGATCACCTTCTCCAGGCGCTCGCGGAACTCGTCGCGGTAGCTGTCCGGATCCCACTCGCCGGCCATCGAGTCGATCAGCTGCCGGGCCATCTCGAACTCCTTGTCGGTGATCCGGTAGTCGCCCGTGGCGCCTTCCGGAAGCCGGTATTCGGCCGGATCGACCAGTTCCTGGGGGTAGCGGAGCAGCATCAGCACCAGTGCATCGCCCTGGGGGATCACCGCCGACAGATACTCCCGGGTGCGGATCACCACCCGCGCGATGCCCACCCTGCCGGTGTCGCGCAGCGTCTCGCGCAGCAGCACGTAGCCCTTCTCCGCCTTCTTGCCGGGCACAAGCACATAGGGCTTCTCGAAGAACGTGAGCGGAATCTCCGAGGCGTCGATGAAACTCTCCACCTCGACCGTCTCGTGGCTCTCGGGCGCGGCCGAGCGGATGTCCTCCTGCTCCAGCACCACGTAGCTTCCCTTGTCGTACTCGAAGGCCTTGACGATGTCCTTCCAGGGCACTTCCTCGCCGGTCTCGGCATTGACCCGCTCGTAGCGCACCGGGCTGTTGTCGCGGGAGTCGAGCATCCGGAAGCTGAGGTCGGTCCGGCGCTCCCCGGACATCAGCGACACGGGAACGTTGAGCAGGCCGAAGCTCAGGGTGCCGGTCCAGATCGGTCGCGCCATGGCGGGCCTCCGTGGGGAGGGTGGACTCCGGATGCTGGGTGCAGGGGGTGAGACGGCGGTGAAGCGCCGCCGAAGCTGGCCCTTCGGCCGCATCTGGGGGGTCCGAGGGCTTGCCGGATGCGGCCCCCGCTGCTGTATACTGCGCGGCCCATCGGGGCGGTTAGCTCAGCGGTAGAGCATTGCCTTCACACGGCAAGGGTCAGTGGTTCGATCCCACTACCGCCCACCATACATAAACCCCTGATTTTCAGGGGTTTTTCGTATGGGCCGGGAAGTGCGGATGGATCAGGGAAACGCCGCACCCGTCACCCGCTACGGAATGACGTAGCGCACCGAGATCGTCTTCCGGGACGGCAGGACAACGACAACGACGACGTTGTCCCCGGACTGTGGCCGGACACCGGCAGCCGCGAGCTTCTTGCCATCCGCCGTGAGTTCCACGTCCTTGCGGCCGCTCGTTCCGACGATGGTGAGCTTGCCGGTGATGCCCGTCGTGGACATCAGGTCACCATGGTCGTCCAGGTAGATCTGCGCCCCTCCCTCTGCCGCTGGAACCAGCTCGAACGAAACGTCCTGCGCGGCCTTGACAATGCCTCCGAAGCGAGGCTTCGCCTCACCGTGTGCCAGCGCAGCCGCAGACAGCGAAACCCCGAGTGCGATCGCGAGGATCCTCGCCAGAAGCGGACGGGTCGAAAAATACTGCATTGAAGAACCTCCATCGGTTCACTGGTGCGGCACGCTTGGCGGCGCCGCGTAGCCTGCCTCGACGGACGCGGAACTAGAACGCGTCCTGAAGCTCCTGCCTTCCCGCGGACAGCTCCCCTCCGGAGCGGGTTTCCGCCACCAGGCGAGTCGTCGCCTTCTCGCCATAGAGGTGGTACAGGACCGGCGTCAGCAAGGTGTCCAGCATGGTCGAACTCACCAGCCCGCCGAAGATGACGACGGCCACCGGATGCAGGATCTCCTTGCCGGGAGCGTCGCCGGCCAGCAGCAGCGGCGTCAGCGCGAGCGCTGCGGTGAGCGCCGTCATCAGTACCGGGGTGAGGCGCTCCAGGGAACCGCGCACGATCATCCTCTCGCCGAACGATTCACCTTCGAACCGGCACAGGTTGATGTAGTGACTGATCTTCAGGATGCCGTTGCGGGTGGAGATGCCTGCCAGCGTGATGAAGCCGACCATGGATGCCACGGACAGTTCGACTCCGGCGACCCACATGGCGATGACGCTGCCGATCAGGGCCAAGGGCACGTTCGCCATGATGATCGTGGTCAGTGCCAGCGAGCGGTAGCGGCTGTAGAGGAGCAGGAAGATCAGCGCAAGGGATACCAGGGCGAGGCCCGCGATCAGCCTGGTCGCCTGCTCCTGGGCCAGGAACTGGCCCTCGAGCGTGACGAAGTACCCGGTGGGTATCTCCATCCCATCGACCACCTTCCGCACCCTGGAGATGATCTCGCTCATGTCCGACCCGTCGGTATTGGCGTAGACCACGATCCTGCGGCGGCCATTCTCGCGCCCGATCTGGTTGGGGCCATCGGTCTCCGCGACCTCGGCGATGGAGGACACCGGAACCCGCCCCACAGGCGTGTCGATCAGCGTCCGCATCAGGCCCTGCGGGCTGCGGGCGTCGTCCGGAAGACGGACGACGAGTTCGTAACGGCGCGTGCCATCCACGATGTCGGCCCCGTGCGCGCCATCCGTCAGCACCTGCAGCAACCGGACCGCTTCGCCGGGAGCCAGCCCGGCCTGGGCCGCGCGCTGCTGGTCAATGCGGACGGTGATCTGCGGGATCAGCACCTGCTTCTCGATCGTCAGGTCGACGAGGCCGGGAACCGTTTCGAGGTGCTGCCGGAGCTGCTCGCCGACCCCCCGCAGTGTGTCCAGGTCATCGCCGAAGATCTTCAACGCGACCTGCGCGCGCACGCCCGACAGAAGGTGGTCAAGGCGGTGCGCGATGGGCGCGCCGATGGCGGTCTGGGCCGGCAACAAGGACAGCTTCTCGCGGAGGTCGGCCAGCACCTCCTCCCTCGTGCGGTCCGAGGGCCCGAGGTCCACGTCGATTTCAGAGGCATGCACGCCCTCCGCATGCTCGTCCAGTTCGGCCCTGCCGGTCCTGCGACCCACCTGCGTGACTTCGGGAACCTGCAGGATCAGCTCCTCGGCAGCGCTGCCTATGCGGTTCGCCTCTTCCAGTGATGTGCCGGGACTGAGCAGCATTCCCAGTACCAGCGATCCCTCGTTGAACTGGGGCAGGAACGAACGGGGGAAGAACGCCACGCTGCCCGCGGCGAGCAGGACCGCGATCGCCGCGCCGCCGAGCAGCACCCTGGCCCGCTGGAACGACCAGGACAAAAGGCGTTCGTCCCACTTCTTCAGCAGCCGGACGAGTGGACCGTCCCCGTGCTCGAGCCGCCTCATCTTCGGCAGCAGGTAGCTGGCCAGCGTCGGCGTCACGGTGATCGAAACCAGAAGGGAGGCCAGGATCGAGACGATGTAGGCAACGCCGAGCGGGGCGAACAGCCGCCCTTCGATCCCCGGCAGCGCGAACAGCGGCACGAAAACCAGGACCACGATCGCGGTCGCGTACACGATGCCCGACCTCACCTCCAGGCTGGCCTGGCGCACGACCTGGAGAACCGGCGTCGGACTGCCCGCCTCCCGGTTCAGCCTCAACCGGCGCTGGATGTTCTCGATGTCGACGACCGCGTCATCGACGAGCTCGCCTATGGCGATCGCAAGGCCGCCCATGGTCATGACATTGATCGACAGCCCCATCCACCGGAACACGAGCGCAGACATGGCCAGCGACAAGGGGATCGCCAGGAGCGAGATGATCGTCGTGCGTGCGGACAGCAGGAAGGCGAACAGCACGATCGCGACGATGATCGCGCCATCGCGCAGGGCTTCCGCGACGTTCCCGATCGACGCCTCGATGAAATCCGCCTGGCGGAACAGGACTTTCGGTTCGCCGACGCCCGGAGGCAGCGAGCGCGACAGCTCCGCCAAGGCCTGATCCACCCCGGCCATGACCTGCACGGTATCTGCACCGGGTTGCTTCTGGACGCTCGCGATCACCGCGGGGCTGCCACCGTAGCTTCCATCCCCACGCTTGTTCGCGGGCGCGAAGCGCACGTTCGCGATCTGGGAGAGGTGGATGGGCGCGCCGTCGCGGAAGCCCACGGGTATCCGTTTGAGGTCCTCGATTTCCAGGCTCCGGCCGATGTGGCGGATGAGGTACTCGCGGCTGTTGAGGTCGATGAAGCCACCACCCGCGTTGCTCGCGAAACCTCGCAAGGCCGCTTCCAGCTCCGTCAGAGACACCCCAGCCAATGCCATGCGGGCCGTGTCGGGCTCCACCCGCAGCGTGCGCACGTCGCCACCGATCGGAATGACCTGCGATACCCCGCTCACCGACAGCAACCTCGGGCGGACCACGTAATCGACGTACTCCCGCACCTGCATGGCGTTTCCGTCGGCGCCGGACGCGATCGGGAACGCAATCAGGGTGATTTCCCCCATGATCGAGGTGACCGGACCCATGGTGGGTGAGATTCCCTCCGGAAGCTCTTCGCGCACCAGCGACAGGCGCTCCGAAACCATCTGGCGATTCCGGTAGACGTCGGTGCCCCAATCGAACTCCGCGTAGACGATCGACAGGCCGACGCCGGAGGTCGACCTCACCCTGGTGACGCCCGGCATTCCGTTGAGGCTGGTCTCGATGGGGAAGGTGACGGTCAGCTCCACCTCCTCGGGTGCCATGCCCCCCGCTTCGGTAAGCACCGTGACGACCGGCTTGTCCAGGGATGGAAACACGTCCACCGGCGCGCGCACGGCGACGAGGCTGCCGTAGACCAGCAGCAGCGCCGCGGATGCCAGCACCATCAGGCGGTTGCGCAGGCTGAAACTCACGATTCTGTCGAACATCGACGCAGGCTCCGGACGCTGGTCAGCGAATCTGGGCAAGCAGGGCCGCGCCCTGGATCACCACACGGTTGTCGTCGCCCAGGCCCTGCACGACCACGACATGTCCGGCATCGAGTGACTGCGTCTGCACGGGCTGGGGAAGGTACCGTTCGGCTCCTGACTTGATCCAGACGATTGGCTCATTGGCCGCGTTGCGCACCACCGCCTGGCGCGGCAACACGACCCCGCGCACGCGCGTCCTCAGGCGCGCGACAACCGTCACCGGCTGTCCCAGCACCAGTGGCAGCGTGGTCTCCCCGCCCTCCGACCTCGCGAGCGTGACACTGAAACTGAGCGGGATCAGACCATCGCGCAGGCTGGCCGCCGCGCCCACCAGCCCCAGCGCCGCCTCATCGACTCCGGCGATGCTCGCGCCATCAATCTGTGCCGCCAACCCGGCGTCCGCGGTGACCGCCTCCACCTGGAGATGCGCCGGATCGACGATCTGGAAAAGCACATCGCCAGCACTCACGACCTTGCCGTTCATCGCGCTCGCCTGCGCGATGACACCCGATACGGGTGCAATGAGCGGCTCGCGACCATCGAGTCCAGCACCGATGCTCCTGCTGGCGGCCTCGAGGCTCGCCAGCTCGGCCCGTGCGGCCTCGACCTCCTTGGCCGGAACGGTATCCGGCAGCGATTGCAGGCGCTCCACGCGCTTGCCCGCGATTTCGAGTTCACTCCGCAGTCTCGCGAGCTGTGCCTGCTGGTTCGCGCGTGCATACGGGTCGGCGTTGTAGCGCACATAGCCAAGGACCTGCCCTTTGCGCACCGCCTGGCCGACCGTGGGAAGGCCGCCTCCATCCGGCTCGATCCGGCCTCCGCTCATCGGCTGGACAAGGCCGCCGGCATTCGGATCGTTGACGACCCGACCCAACAGTTCGACGCTCGCCGCCGCGTCCTCCGACTTCGAGAACATGGTGCGGACAGCCATCCGGCGCTGGGCCGCCATGGGAATGTTGACGCTGCCATCCGGCAGCCGCGACAGACCGGTCCCGGTTCCGGCCTCGGCCGGACCGTCGAGGTGCTCTCCGTTGGGACCGTGGGCCCCGGGGGCAGCCATGCTGTCGGTGGCGACGATCGCCAGGAACCCGAGCAGGGCGACCAACGCCCCCGCCCGAGCGCGGGGCATGGGGTTGCTGTTCATGAGCGGACTCCCGAGAAACGTGCCCTGGTCCGGCGGCGGCGATGGAACAGGAGGCCGGCGAGCGCCAGCGCTACGGCCGCCGCCGCAATCCAGAGTCCCGGCCTGGAGCGGTCGTGGTGTTCGTGTTCCGCGACATCCAGTGCGCCGGCGACGATATCGAACTGCTCTCCCGTGTCGATCGTGAACGCCAGCGAGTGCATGCCGGGGCCATTGAGCCGGTCTGCGAGCTCGCGGTCCATGAAGCTGTAGACGCCTGTGGAAGGATCGAACTCGGCCCTGACGGTCCTGCCGTCGCTGTCGAGATCGACCGTGGCGCCATCCACGGGCGCATTGGTCTCGTACACATTGATCATGACGGACACTCTGTCGTGCTCGACGTGCGCCACGAGTTCAAAGAGCTCGCTGTAGCCCTCCATCCGGGGCCTGCCATCGAGGGCCGCGATCGACCCGGCGCCGGGACTGTCCAGGTGTTCTCCATTCGGGCCATGCGCTCCCGGCGCGGCGATCGATCGCCCGGAAAGCAGCGGCACCAACAGGAGGAAGAGCAGGAAAACGCGGTTCATGGGAATGCTCCAATCGCATGCAGCAGGCTGGTATGAGCGAGGCCCCGCTCGGCTTTGCGGCGCGCAAGATCCGCGCTGGCCGCTCTCGAGTCGCGGTGGGCAAGAAGAAGTTCGGCGAGCGGGATCTCCCCGGCGGCGAAGGCCCGCTCCATCATCCGTTGGCGCCGGGACAGCAGTTCGGCCCGCTGCCGGGCCCCCTCGAGCTGGCGACCGGTGATCTCGAAGTCCGACCGGGCAGCAGCCAGGTCGGCGGCATGCTTGCTGCGCGCCAGCGACAACTCGGCCTGTGCCACGTCAAGGGCGGATTGGGCAGTGGCCTGGGCAAGCTCGCGCCTGGCGCCGAGGCCCAGCGGTATTCGCAGCGCGAGCACCAGACTGCGATCGCCCGTCGCGGCGGGACCGTCGGATTCTTCCTTGGCTCCCAGCGTCAGCTCCGGCGGTGCGCCGAGGGAGCGCCGCACTGCAGCCCTCTCGCCTTCGGCGCGACGGACCGACGCCTCCGCGGCCACCAGGGACGGCGGCGTACCCGCCCTGGAGAGCAGGCTTCTGCTGTCGATCCGCGCCTCGGCTTCCATCTCGCCGGCCTCGACCGTCTCCTCGTAGCCGGTCAGCACCGTCCAGCGCGCACGCGCGGCCTCGAGCCGACGCAGCGCGTCGTCCCTTGCCATCTCCGCGTCGAGCACCCCGGCACGGGAGGCAAGCAGGTCGCTCGTCGCCAGATCACCGAAGGCCACCCTGCGCTCGACCACGCCCGCCAGCTCCACCAGGGCGTCGACCGCAGATTGCGCGGCAACCAACTCGGCCTGGCGGGCAGCAATGTCCCACGCCGTTTCTCGGACGCGCGCCGCGACCTCGAGCTGCGCCTGCGCGAGGTTGGCGCTCGCCCATGCTGCATCCGCGCGCGACGCATCGACTGCCGCCCGGCGCTGCCCCGGCATCCACAAGGGCCAGCTGAGACCGATCTCCGTTTCCGTCGCACTGCCCGCTCTGGCGCCGCCATACCAGTCCCCCTCCTCGCGCGACCACGCCAGGGCGGGACTGTCGGCGGCGAAGCTGCGTGCGACCCGCATCCCGGCCTCTGCCCGGCGCGACTCCGAATCGGCATGTCGTGCCTCCACTGCAATGCGCCAGGCCGCATCGACCGCTTCAACAAGCGTCGGTCTCCCCGCGATGCCGGCGGCGGAAGCAGCCGGCGCGACGAGAAACAAGGAAGCCAACAGCAGGCCCGCCAACGGGCCTGGGCAGAAGCATCTCATGATCGATTCCTTGAGACCCGGGTGGATCCGTCTCGCCGAAGGCACGGCGAAGGCGGACCTCCGCGCGATTCCGGCGAAGCCGAGTGAAAGGGGGAGGCGTCATCCACGCGCACTCCGAAGTGGCCCCACCGGCCTCCCGCCGCAGCGGGAAGCCGGTAGCGGCCGGTCCAGTCAAGCAACTACCAGTTCGGGTTCATGATGGTCGCCCCGGGGAACTTCACGACCTTCTCCTCGTAGATCGGGTCGTAGTAGTGCCCGCTTTCCAGGTAGTCCCGGTTCCACTGTTTGGTGCCATCCGGCGACAGCCGATACACATACGGCGACATCAGCAGGCGCTCAAGGTGCCACCGTCCTTCCTCTCCCGAGGGAATGTCGGCGCCGTCGCCGTAGAGCATCAGGCCACCTTCGGCATACACCTCGTGCGCTGGGTTGGTGTCCTTGTACTCGTGGCTGACATTCATCACCTTGTGTCCGATCTCATGCGCGATCGTCCTGCTGAGGCGACTGGGCGTGGACAGGTTGCTGATCGTGATCACCCCGCGGTAAGGCCTCGGAATCGTGTCGACGTACGAGTACGAGGGGAACGACAGCCCCCCTGTCCTCACCATCTTCACCGTCCAGTTCCTTCCCTCCGAGATCTCCAGGAATGGGAAGACCACATCCTGGAACGCCAGCAGGTAGATGGTGTTCGGACTGTTGTCGTCCACCTCCACCATGCTCTGGAAGGCGCGCAGGGCCATCTCGGTCAGCTCGGCCGGGTGCCGCTTGCTCGACTCGTAGGAGTTGATGTACTCCGTGTCTGGCACCCGCGGGATCTCGTTCGCCTGGATCGACAGGAACTTCGGGTCGACCGCCCCCGTCTTGACCGACAGGAGATTGACCTGCAGCCCGGCCGGCCTGTAGATCTCCTTGGCGATCCTGAGCCCCTCGAGCATCCTGGAAACGGAGACCTTGTCGAACGAGGGGTCAAAGTTCGATGGAACGTAGATCGCCACGTCCACCGAGGGCTTGCCAGGCACGACATCGCTGTTGAAACTGGCCAGATCGACGGAAGCGACCGGAGTCCACTGCACTTTTTCCACCGCAGGGAGTCCGCGCGTTTCCGCGGACACAGCGCCTGAGCACATGAGCGCAAGTGCCCCATGCAGCGTCACAAGAGTTAGCAATCCACGCTTCATCGTTCGTCACCTGTCAGTACTTGATGTTGGCAAGCACGCTGTCGAAGTCCGGATTGACCGAACGTGCGAACACGATCGCGGGGTGGTCAGGCTTCAGGGCGTCGAAGTAGAACGCAGTGCCCGCCTGGCGCTCCACGTCCACTGCGGCCTGCATCGACCTGATGCCCCGGTTGAACGTCTCGTAGTTCTCTCCTTCCTGCTTGGTCTTGACGATCAGCAGGAGGGCGCCCTCGCCGAACGGTGCCTCCCATCCCGTTGGCATGTTGTCGCCGAAACGGAACAGGGAACCGGCCTCCATCACGTGACGCTTTCCTTCACTGGCAAGGACCCACCTGCCACGCACCGTGTAGATGACGCTTCCGGTGTCATGAGGATGCTCCTCCAGGAACATGCCGGGCTTGAGCTCGATGAAGAACGCGCGCTCACGCTCCGCGAAAAGCAGCGGCCCGAACAATCCCTCGTGCGTGAGGATCGACGACCTGGACTGCACCGCCTTCTCCAGGTTCTGGACGATCTCCACATTGGTCGCCAGCCGGATGTACTCCGGAGAGACGTCGGTCGCCGGAATGACCTTCTTCTCTTCGATGGCGGCGTGGCTGTGGGCCGGACCATCGCCATGCGAATGCGATTGGCCATGGCTGTGCCCGTGGTCCTGGGCACACGCCGCCGAGGAAAACAGCAGCGCGACGAGCATGCAACGGATCTTCATAGCAATCTCCTGTAACGTCGTTTTCGGGTTCGTGGTGGCCGAACGGTGGAGCCGCGCCTTCGGCGGCTTTCTAGAACTTCATGCAACTTCCGGTGCCCGCGTGGCTCCCTGGCGGACGGATGGATCAAAGCGGGGATGCCGCCCCCGCCACGGGGTTACCAGCGGTAACCGAATCGCACGTTCCACCTGCGACCAAGCAGGTCATAGGTCATCGTGTCGGTGTTGGCATCGGTGTAGCTCTGAACGAACGGCGCCTTCTTGTCGAAGACGTTGTCCACGCCCAACGAGACATCCATGTTCTTTCCGATGTCGTACTTTCCCTGCAGGTAGTGGTAGAAGATGCTGGGCGCGTGGTCGCCGATCGTTCCCCGCGCGGCGTTGATGTCGTCCACCTTGCCGATGTACTGGACGCTCCAGGATCCGGACCAGGGTCCCTTCGCCGCGCTCAGCGTGTTGAACGCACGCCACTCCGGATAACCGCCGCTTCCGCCGGTGGTGTATCCGGCGTACTCGATCAGGCTGCCACCCTGATAGGGAACGATGCTGTACTCCTTCAGGTAGGAGATCTCCGTCTGGAGCGAAGCCTGGAGGCCGGCCATCTGGAACTCGTAGATGACGCCGAGGTCGATGCCCGAAACCACTTCGCTGGCGGCGTTCACCGGCTGGCTGGAGAGAAAGTCGATTTCTCCGGTGATGCTGTTCCGGGTGAAGTTGCGTCCATCGCAGAATGGATGGGACATGCCTGCCGAGTTGTAGCAGAGGGCGAGCTTGGTCGAGCCGGCGACGCTCCGGATCGCATTCTCGATCTCGATCTTGTAGTAGTCGACTGTAGTGGTCAGGCCGTTGACGAAGCCCGGTGTCCAGACCAGGCCGGCGCTGAACGTATCGGCGTCCTCGGGCTTCAGGTTGATGTTGCCGCCCGTGGTCGTCAGCACCGAATTGCTGGGCTGCACGTACCCGACGGGAACTCCGGAGGATGCGCAGTTCTGGCGGACAACCGACGACGAGGGCAGTGACGACCAGCCACTGCAAGGATCGGATGTGGTCAGGTTGCCGGTGCTGATTCCGCCGAAGAGCTGCGAGATGCTCGGGATCCTGAATGCGGTCGATTTCGTCGCCCTGAACTTCAGCGACGGAACGACCGTCCAGTCGAGGCCTGCCTTGTAGTTCGTGTCGCTGCCGAACAGGTCGTAGTCCGAGTAGCGCGCCGCCACGTTGAACGCCAGTGACTCTGCGAACGCCGCATCGCTCAGGATGGGCACGGACAGCTCCGCGAACGCTTCCTTGGCCTGGTACTCGCCCCGGATGTTCTGGGCCCGGTTGCTGTTCGATACCCCGAGGACAGTCAGCGAGTCAGGATAGCTCCAGCCGTTCTCCTTCCGGACCTCGATCCCCGACGCGAACCCCATCGGACCCGCGGGGAGGTCGAAAAGCTGGCCGGAGACATCCGCGACGAAGGAAAGCATCCTGTTCCCGCCGGCGTCCCGGGTGGAAAACAGGATGTAGTCGACGACGTCCTGGGTGACGTCCCCGTATCCCAGGTAGTCCGCGCAAGGGATCGCTGCGCCCTGGACGGGACTGCAGCGCGAGGTATCGAGCGTGGCGTCGACCCGATCCAGGTTCGCGACGTTCGAGAACCCGCTGAGCGCGGTGCTTCGACCGTAGTTGACTGCCGCCGACCAGGACCAGTAATCGGCGAACGCCCCCTGGAGGCCGACGACGCCGCGTACGGTGTCGACGTCCTGGTACGCGATTCTCGGACCGCCCTCGTCCAACCTCCTGCGGACAAGGGTGAGTCTCTGCCCCGTCGGGTTGGTCGGATGGTCGGCCGCGATCACCATGGGCCTGAACTGGCCCAGCGATCCCGGGGTCGCAAGCTGGTTGGATTTCCGGTTCGAGTACAGGAACTCCGTGAACAGATCGACGTTGTCGGTGACGTCGTAGTTGCCCAGCGTGCTGACGCTGTACCGCTTGATGGGATTGACCGCGTTCAGCGCCGTGTTCACGTTGACGTTGTGGACTCGGCTCGAGTAGGGCTCGTAGAAATCCCCGTCGCGGCCTGGCACCTGGTTGAAGTTCACCATCGTTCCGTCCGCGAGGAGCGCACGGCCGCCCGGTGTGGAGGAGCTTCCGGTGCAGATCAACTCCCCGTTGACGACCCCCATGCCGCATGGCGCACGCGACGCCATCGGGACGTCTCCACCCTCGCTCCAGGACACGCCGAACATCATGGATCCCCGCTCGCCCCTGGTTCCGTAGGTGAAGTCGGCAGACATGTCCTCGCCGTCGCCCCTGGACGTTTCCCCATACTTGAGGCCGAGTTCGGAGCCTTCGAAACCCTTCTTCGTGATGATGTTGACAACGCCCGCGACCGCATCGGCGCCATAGAGCGCGGACGCACCGTCCTTCAGCACTTCGATCCGCTCGATCATCGAGATGGGGATCATGTTGAGGTCGACCGCATTGTTCGCGCCGGTTCCGCCATTCACGATCCGGCGACCGTTCATGAGCACGAGCGTACGGGTGACGCCGATTCCGCGAAGGTTGACTTGCGCGGTTCCCCAGCCATCGCTGGTCCAGTAGGAGTTCGTCTGGTTTCCGGCGAATCCCGCGGAAGCAGGCATGCGCTGCAGCAGCACCTCGACGGAAGCCGCGCCCGATGCCTTGATCTCTTCCGCGCTGATGACGCTGACGGGACCCACGCCGGACACCTGCGCGCCCTTGATGTGTGATCCGGTGACGGTCACGGCGTCCAGCGTCGCCGCATCCGCGCTGCCGGACGCAGTGTCCTGCGCGGACGCGACGCCCGCATAGAGCAGGGCATGGATCGCAATGACGATGGCCTTCTTGTTCAGAACCATTGGTTTCCCCTCAAGGAAGTTGTTTGTGGATCCGGTCCAATCGATCGCATCGATCGCCTGTTCCTTCCCCCCCACCACGTGCGGCGCTCCTGCCGCTTGCACTCCAACAACTCCTGCCGCTTGCCGGCCACAACGGGCAACTGCCGACCCAGCGTGATTAGATATATACATAATGATTCACCGACCTGCAACAGAGCGACCGTTCGACCTCGGGGGGCCACCGACTCTTCGCCGCACTGGTCCGCGGACATCAGCGGCCGCCCACGGGACTCGCCTGCGGGAACGCGATACTGGAATGCCGCAACGTTGCCTGAGCGGCCTTCAAGCCGGCCTTTCAAGCGGCGGCGATCAGACCCCGGGCAGGTGCCATGCCCTCACCGAAGTCGAGCGCGCGTGGCACGGATTCCGTCAGGCCGAACGGCATGGCCTGGTGCGCCAACGCCGATCCTGCAGCGGACGTGGCCCTGGTCTGAATCAGCCAATGCCCGTCTGCGCCGCCTGGCGAAAAGCCAGTGTCAGCCGATGAACGGATCCGGCCCTGCCTGGAACTCAGGCGATGGGCGGTCTGTGGGGCGCGCCCGGACGTACACAGGGCAGGCCCGAAGGACAGAAGGCCAACGGCGTCGCCGCGGGAAGGGGCTCGCCAAGGCGGGAAGGGATCCTCATCCTGGTCGAACAGGACAGGCGCTCCCGAGAAATGGAAAAAGCCGTGTTCGCCGCTCACATGGTTCGGATCGGCGCCATGCGAATGGCCGTCGAGCGTCAGCCGGGAGCCGGAGGATGCGTCGGAATCCGGATGGTGGATCCCGGGATGATGGTGACCATCCTCGCCGCCGTGGTGATGGTCGTGCGCGAAGGAATGAGCGTCGAACAGTTCCCCTGCATGCTCGACTTCATGCAGGGCGCTGAGGAACGACGAAAGCACGGTGCACTGGAGGCTGATCGCGAACATCACCACCATGCACACCAGGCCGATACGTGTCCTGTTGTGGATCGAGCGCTTCATGTTTATGTCTATACCATGGCGTTTCGGACGCTGCAAGCATCGGGATTCGCGTGATTCCGGCGTTCCCGCCCATGGGGCCGGCTAGCCGTGCCTGCCCGTGGTCCCGGGTGCGAACCTTGCGACCAGGTCGTAGGACTCCCCTACGAAGACCTGCCGCACGAAGGTGACCGGCCGCTCCCCGCGCCAGGTCTGGCGATCCAGCACCAGACAGGCGGTTCCCGGCGGGATCCGCAGGAGCCCCGCCTGCCTTTCGTCGGCCCCCGCAGCGCTGATGCGGTGCTGGGCACGGGTCCACGGAACGTGCTCCAGCAGCCAGCTTCCGGGCACGACTCCCTTGAAGTCCTGCTCCAGCGCCTGTGGTACGGCGAGCGGATTCACGACCCGCTCCTCCAGCGCAAACGGCATCTCGTCGGCCAGATGGAGGCTTTGCAGGGCCAGCAGCTGCCCCCCCTCGGCGATCTCCACTTCATGCGCCATTCGCTGGCGCGGCTTGCGCAGCCGTCGCCCCAACAACTGGAACCGGTAGGAATGCCCTCTTTTGGCGACCTCGACCGGGATATCGGGAATATCCAGGGCCACCTGCTCGATATACGGGTGCGGTCGCGACACGAACGACCCCGCGCGACGCCGGCGCTCGATCATTCCGGCTTCCGCCAGTGCAGTCAGCACCTTGTTCACCGTCATCCGCGAACAGCCGTACTGCACCATCAACTCGTGCTCGAACGGGATGCGGTAGCCCGGCGGCCACTTTCCGCTGCGGATCTTCCGCTCGATGTCGCCACGGATCCGCTGGTTGAGCGTCATGCTCTTTCGAGTCTTCACGATGTCTGCGAATCCATCGCGCACCTCCCGCGCCGTGTCCGAGCCCACCAATAGTGAACGGCTACCGGTCGAGCACGCGCCTCAACGCCGGGCCGTAGCGCTGCACGATCTCGTCGCGTCGGAAATGCCGGCCATCCTCGACCAACCGGCCACCCCTGCGCCACACCGATTCGACCGCGCCATTACGTGCGGCGAAAAGCCAACTGTCAAGCCATGCATCACCGGCGCCTCCCTGCAGGGCGGGATGCCCGCTGCGCAGCTCGACGAAGTCCGCGGACCCGCCGACCTCGAGACCGTGGGCGGCACCCAGTGCCTGCGAGCCTCCGGACACGGCCTGCTCGAACAGGAACCGGCCCGTGGAGCCGCCGCCCGGAGGGGCAAGGACATTGCGCCCGCGGAGACGGAGGCGCTGCCCGTATTCCAGCAACCGCAGTTCCTCGGCCGAGTCGATGAGCACATTGGAGTCCGAGCCGATGCCGAAACGCCCGCCCGCGCGGAGGAACTCCCGGACCGGGAACACTCCATCGCCAAGGTTCGCCTCCGTGATCGGACACAGGCCGACGACCGCGCCACTGGCGGCTATGCCTGCGATCTCCTCCGCGAGGACATGTGTCGCATGCACCAGGCACCAGCGGCCGTCGACGTCCACGTGCTCCAGCAGCCACTGGACCGGACGCTGGCCGCTCCAGCGCAGGCAGGCCTCGACTTCGGCCACCTGCTCGGCGACATGGATGTGGACGGGGCCAGGGGTGATGTGGAGGAGTGCTCGCAGCTCGTCCGGCGTCGTTGCGCGCAGGCTGTGCGGGGCAACCCCCAGAACGGCGTCCCCCAGGGGTGAGATGGCGGCCGCGGCCCCTTCCATGAGAGCCGCAAACCCCTCGAGGTCGTGCGTCAATCTGGCCTGGGCCGGGGTCGGTGGCGCTCCGCCGAAGTCCGAATGCGCATAGAAGACGGGCAGCAGGGTCAGGCCGATGCCCGTCGCCTGCGCCGCCGCCGCGACGCGCGCGCACATTTCCGCCCGCTCTGCGTAGGGGCGTCCGCCCGCTCCGTGATGCAGATAGTGGAACTCTCCGACGCGAGTGAATCCGGCCTCCAGCATCTCCATGTAGGCCAATTCCACGATCGCCTGGAAGCTGTCCGGATCCAGGTGGTCGAGGAAGCGGTACATCAGTTCGCGCCAGCTCCAGAAGCTGTCTGCCTGATCACCCCCCGCCTCGGCAAGACCGGCCATGCCTCGCTGGAACGCGTGGCTGTGCAGATTCCCCAGACCCGGCACGACAATACCCAGCCTCACGGTGCCGGCATCCGGGGGAACTCCCGTCTCTACCTGGGCGATCCGGCCTTGCTCGACACGCAGACATACGTCCCCGGCCCAGCCCGAGGGCAGCAGCGCGTGCTCGATCCAGAACGTCCTGCCACCCATCCCGCGCGCCATCCGGCTCTCCCCTTGGCACCGCTGGACACGTGCCCGACCGGTCATTATTGTATAGACAAATTGCCGGATGGCCATCCGGGGGCCGGGAACCGATTGGAGAATGCATGAACGAGATCCTCTTGAAGCCTGGCACCGTTACGCTGGGCGAGTGGCGCGCGGTCCATGCAGGCGCGGCGATACGGCTTGATCCCGGCTCCGACCAGAATGTCGAAGCCGCCGCGGACACCGTACGTACCATCGTGGCCAAGGGTGACCCCGTCTACGGAATCAATACCGGATTCGGCAAGCTGGCCAGCGTACGGATCGAGCCGGAAGACCTGGAAGCGCTCCAGCGCAACATCGTGCTTTCGCATGCCGCGGGCGTGGGCGAGCCCATGCCCATCCCGGTTGCCAGGCTGATGATGTCCTTGAAGATCGCAAGCCTCGCGCAAGGAGCTTCGGGAATTCGTTCCGAGACGCTCCGGCAGCTGACGGCGATGCTGGAGCATGGAGCCATCCCCGTAGTACCGGCACAAGGCTCCGTGGGCGCATCCGGGGACCTCGCCCCTTTGGCGCACATGGCCGCGGCCATGCTCGGCGTCGGCGAAGTATTCCTGCACGGCCATCGAATTCCCGCCGCGGCCGCGCTTTCAAGGATCGGCCTGGAGCCGATCACGCTCGGACCGAAGGAAGGATTGGCGCTGCTCAATGGCACCCAGTTCTCCACCGCAAATGCGCTGGCGGGCCTGTTCGGGATCGAACGGGCCTTCCGCGCCGGGCTGGTGTCCGGCGCCCTCTCCACGGAGGCGGCAAAGGGGTCTGACACGCCTTTCGACCCACGCATCCATGCGCTGCGGCGGCAGCCTGGCCAGATCGTGGTGGCCGAAGCGCTGCTCGCACTGATGGCCGGCTCCGGCATTCGCGAGTCGCATCGACACAACGACGCCCGCGTGCAGGACCCGTACTGCTTGCGATGCCAGCCCCAGGTCATGGGAGCCGCGCTCGACGTGCTGCGTGGCGCCGCGTCCACGCTTGAAGCAGAGGCCAACGGTGTCTCCGACAACCCGTTGGTGTTCACCGACACGGGCGAGGTCCTTTCGGGCGGGAATTTTCACGCCGAGCCCGTGGCGTTCGCCGCGGACATGCTTGCCATGGCCGCCTGCGAGATCGGATCGATCAGCGAGCGCCGTCTGGCCATGCTGATGGATCCGGCACTCTCCGGGCTGCCTGCGTTCCTGACGCCGGCACCCGGGCTCAATTCAGGTTTCATGATTCCCCAGGTCACCGCGGCTGCGCTCGTCTCGGAGAACAAGCAGAAGGCTTATCCGGCCAGCGTCGATTCGATTCCGACCTCCGCCAACCAGGAGGACCATGTCTCGATGGCCGCCCACGGAGCGCGCCGCCTGCTCGGGATGGCCGAGAACCTCACCAGCGTGATCGCGATCGAGCTGCTCGCTGCAGCCCAGGGGTGCGACTTCCATGCACCCCTATCATCCAGTGCCGCCCTCGAGGCCGCACGCGCAGCGCTGCGGGAGCGTGTACCCACGCTCCGGGATGACCGTTACTTCCATCCGGACATCTGCGCTGCGGCGGACATGGTGAGGTCCGGCGAGATCGCCGACAGCGTCGGGATGGACTTGCCAGGAGTGGCGGGGAGCATGCCGTGGCGACACGGATCGAACCCGTCCGCCACGCCGGTACGACTGCGCGATTCCATTGGAGCCCCGTCTCCAGCCACAGACTGACGAGCCCCGCATGACCCAGATCGACACTTCCCGAGTGATCCATGCTCCCACCGGCCCCACCTTGACCGCGAAGAGCTGGTTGACCGAGGCGCCGCTGCGGATGCTCATGAACAACCTCGATCCGGCTGTCGCCGAACGGCCCGAGGACCTGGTGGTGTACGGCGGCATCGGCCGCGCCGCGCGCGACTGGGAGAGCTATGACGCGATCCTCGGCGCGCTGCGCGCGCTGGGCGACGACGAGACCCTGCTGGTGCAGTCCGGCAAGCCGGTCGGCATCTTCCCGACCCACGCCGATGCGCCGCGGGTGCTGATCGCCAACTCCAACCTGGTGCCGGCCTGGGCGAACTGGGAGCACTTCAACGAGCTCGACCGCAAGGGCCTGATGATGTACGGCCAGATGACCGCGGGCTCGTGGATCTACATCGGCAGCCAGGGCATCGTCCAGGGCACCTACGAGACCTTCGTGGAGATGGGCCGGCAGCACTACGGCGGCAGCCTGGAGGGCCGCTGGATCCTGACCGCCGGCCTGGGCGGCATGGGCGGGGCGCAGCCGCTGGCGGCGAGCCTGGCCGGCGCCTGTTCGCTGACCGTCGAATGCCGCCAGGCGAGCATCGACTTCCGCCTGCGCACGCGGTATGTCGATGAACAGGCCACCGACCTCGACGACGCCCTGGCGCGGATCGCGAAGTACACCGCCGCCGGCGAGGCGAAGTCGATCGCGCTGCTGGGCAACGCCGCGGAGGTCCTTCCCGAGCTGGTGAGGCGCGGCGTGCGCCCGGACTGCGTCACCGACCAGACCAGCGCCCACGACCCCGTGCACGGCTACCTGCCGATCGGCTGGACGGTGGAGCAGTGGCTGGCGGAGCAGCAGGCGAACCCGGAAAAGGTCCGTGACGCCGCCAAGAAGTCGATGCGCGTGCACGTGGAAGCCATGCTCGCCTTCCACGCCCGGGGCATCCCGACCGTCGACTACGGCAACAACATCCGCCAGATGGCCAAGGACGAAGGCTGCGCCAACGCCTTCGACTTCCCGGGCTTCGTGCCGGCCTACGTGCGCCCGCTGTTCTGCCGCGGCGTCGGCCCGTTCCGCTGGGTGGCGCTGTCCGGCGATCCGGAGGACATCTACCGGACGGACGCGAAGGTGAAGGAGCTGATCCCCGACGATCCGCACCTGCACACCTGGCTGGACATGGCGCGTGAGCGCATCAGCTTCCAGGGCCTGCCGGCGCGGATCTGCTGGGTCGGCCTGGGCCAGCGCCATCGCCTGGGCCTGGCCTTCAACGAGATGGTCCGCACCGGTGAGCTGAAGGCGCCGGTGGTGATCGGCCGCGACCACCTCGACAGCGGCAGCGTGGCCAGCCCGAACCGCGAGACCGAGGCCATGAAGGACGGCAGCGACGCGGTCAGCGACTGGCCGCTGCTCAATGCCATGCTCAACGTCGCCGGCGGCGCGACCTGGGTCAGCCTGCACCACGGCGGCGGCGTCGGCATGGGCTACAGCCAGCACAGCGGCGTGGTGATCGTCTGCGACGGCAGCGAAGCCGCCGACCGGCGCCTCGCGCGGGTGCTGTGGAACGATCCCGCCACGGGCGTGATGCGCCATGCGGACGCCGGCTATGACCTCGCGAAGCAGTGCGCGAGGGAGCAGGGGCTCAAGCTGCCTGGCATCCTCGGCTGATGCCGGTGTCGTAGCTGAAGTCCGCGTCCGGATCGACCTTGGCCATCGCCAGGGTCGGGGCCGCGCCGCCAGGGCCGGCGGCAAAGTCGAGCCAGGCATCGGCATCCGCGCCCAGGCTGTCGAAGTCGAGCTGTACGTCTTCCTAGGCGTGACGCCGGAGGGCCAGGATCCGGCCACGGCGGCGCCCAACCACAATCCCGGCTTCTTCGTGGACGAGGCCGCGCCGGAAACCGGCACGCGCGCGCTGGCGATGGTGACGGTCGAGTTCCTTGCGGACGACGCCAGCTGAGTCACCGGGAGCGAACAGGCCACCCGCGCGGTGGCCTGTTCGTTGTCAGGCCGCGAGCAGCAGCCGGTCCCGCCGCGCAGGCCAGCCGCGGATCCAGGCGGCAAGCTCGGAGGCCGGCATCGGCCCCGCCACCAGTGCCCCCTGGCCCAGGTGGCAACCCAGCCCGCGTACGCAGGCAAGGTCGTCGACGTCGTCGAGCCCCTCGGCCACCGCGTGCGCGTCGAGCTCCCGCGCAAGGACCAGCGCGGCCTGGACGATGGCGCGCCGGGACGGATCCTTGGCCGCGCCGCGTACGACGCCGCGGTCGATCTTGAGCTCCGAGAACGGCATTTCGCGCAGCTGGGCCAGGTTGGAGAAGCCGGTGCCGAACTCATCGATCGCCAGGCGCACGCCCTTCAGCCGCAGCCGGGTCATGATGTCCAGCTGATCCTGCGGCCGGGTCGGCAGTCGGGTTTCCGAAAGCTCCAGCACCAGCCGTTCCAGCGGAAAACCCGCGGCCTCGGCCAGCCGGCTGATGCGCTCGGGGAGGTCGAGCGAAGCGAGGTTGGCCATCGACAGGTTGACCGCCACGTCGAGCTCCGGGCCGGTTCCGCTCCAGCAGCGGGCGTCGCGCAACGCATTGGTGAGCACGAGCCGCGCGAGCGGCCCGACAAGGCCCGCCTCCTCGGCCAGGGGCAGGAAATCCGCGGGCATCGCGATGTCGCCCCCGGGCCTGCGCCATCGCGCCTGCGCCTCGACTCCGACCACCTCTCCGCTGCCCAGCTCCACCTTGGGCTGGTAGAGATTGAACAGGTCTCCCGAAGCGATCGCCGCCTCGAGCGCGGTGGCATCGGAGGCCGGGGCGACCTGCGCGGACGCAGTCGCGGGCTCGACGGCATCGACGGCGCCCGCTTCGAGCAGCGCGCGCAGGGCGTCGGGCTGCACCGGTTTGGACAAGGTGCCCAGCACACGCAGTCCCTGCGAACGCGCCAGTTGCTCGGCCGCCTGGAGCACGCGCGACTCGGCACCGCTCATGAGCACCAGACCGCCCCGGAAGCCGCTTTCGGCGAGGTGGCGCACGAACTCGACGCCATCCATTCCGGGCATCCGCAGATCGCAGAATACGAGGCCGAAGCCCTCGGCACGGGCGCCGACACGCTGGAGCGCATCTTCGCCGCGCGCGCACAGTTCGATTCCGGTGTAGCCGCTGTTCCTCAACCCCATGGCCCGCAGCTGGATATGCAGCAGACGGGTGGTGAAATCATCATCGTCAACAACCAGGATCTTCAAAGCGCACACTCCCTGTCCCGCGCCGCTGCCCGTGCATCGCACCAGGCCTCCATCGCGGCGAGCGCCGCATCCAGCGCATCCACGACCTCACCCACCAGAGGCCCGATGCCGTCGCCGGGGCCCGCTTCCGCTTCCGCTTCCAGCCGGGCGCAGAGCGTGGCCAGGGGAAATGCACCGACGGCACGTGCCGAAGACTTCAGGCTGTGGCCGAGCAATCCCGCTTCGCCGGCGTCCCCGGCCCCGGCCGCGCGCAGCAGGCCCTCGCGGACGCCGGTGGCGACCTCGTCGAAGCAGACCAGGATCTGCAGCATCAGCGCCGGCTCGTCGCCCACGAGTCCACGCAGCGCCCCTGCATCGAACACCCCCGCCTGCCCGCCCTCGCCTCTGTCCTCACCCACACCGGTGTCCGGCATAGCGGTCCTGCCCCTCCCTGGCGCGGCGCAATCATTGCCCGTCGCACTGCGGGATGCTAGCCGCGCACGTCGCTATCCCGTGTGAGCCCGGTCACAGCCCGGCCCCGCGCCGCTCAGGGACAAGGACCGATGCGCCCGAAGGCCAGGTCCTCATAGTCGTAGCTGAAGTCCGCGTCCGGATCGACCTTGGCCATCGCCAGGGTCGGGGCCGCACCTCCGGAACCCGCGGCGAAGTCGAGCCAGGCATCGGCGTCCGCGCCCAGGCTGTCGAAGTCGACCAGCAACCGGTCCCCGGCCCTCATCACCGGGCCAGCCAGGCGCGGCGACTTCAACGACTCGAAGCGCACGCCCTCCCCGGCCGCGCAGACCTTCGCGTCGCCGAACCAGGGATCGCGAAAGAGGCCAAGCCACGGCGCCAGCTCGGCGGCCGTCGCGGGACGACGCGGAAGCCTGGCGGCCACGCTTTCTTCACCCGCGGCGCGCGCTGCTTCAGTCGCAGCCCTTTCCCCGGCGAGAAGCCCGGCGTAATGCGCCACCAGGTTTCCCCCGGGCCATGGCCGGTGGTGAACAGCTTCGACAAGGACTGTTCGAGCACGGTGCGGGCCTCGCCGGCTTCGGCATTGACGAGGATGACGAAGCCAGCGTCCAGCTCCGGCAGCAGGGTCACCGCGGAATACATGCCCGACAGCGTGCCGGTATGCGCCACCTTCTGCGTCCCGTCCACGTCGCTGAGCCGCCAGCCGTAGCCGTAGGCGGAGTAATGGCTGCGGTTCCAGTCGCGCATGCGACGGGTCAGCGGCATCGGCATGTGTGCCGTCCATGCCGCCTCGCGCTGTGCGCGCGACAGCCACGGCCGGCCGTCACGACCCGTGGTGTCCGGGTCCAGCCAGGCCTGTGTCCAGCGCAGCATGTCGTCCACGCCGCAGCGCACGCCCCCCGCCGCGGCCATCGGCATGTCGGCCACGATGTCGCCGTCGGGGCGCGCCACCCAGTCCCCGTCCCGGCGTCCGTGCGGCGCGGCGACGCTTCCGGCCTGGTCCAGGCGCCACTCGCCGATCCGGCAGCCGTCCATGCCCAGGGGTTCGAACACCTCGCGTCGCAGCAGCACGTCGAAAGGCGCACCGCCCGCGGCCGCCGCCACTTCCCCGGCAACGATGTAGAGCGTGTTGTCATAGGCATAGCGCGAACGGAAGCTCCAGCGCGGCTTCAGATGCGCCAGCCCGGCGATGACTTCGCCGCGGCTGAAGGAATTCGGCTCCGGCCACAGCATCAGGTCTCCGGCGCCCGGGCCCAGCCCGCTGTTGTGGATCAGGAGATCGCGCACCTGCATCTCGCGCGTCACCCAGTCTTCATGCATGCGGAAGCCCGGCAGATGCTTGACCACCGGGTCGTCCCAGGCCAGCAGGCCGGCATCGACCTGCCGCGCCAGGAGCGCAGCGGTCATCGCCTTGGTGTTGGAGGCGACCTTGAACAGGCTGTCGCGCGTGATCGCGGCGCCGCTGCCGGCGGCCGTTTCGCCGCGCAGCTCGACCTGACGCACCTTCCCGTCCACCACTACGCCGACCGCGATGCCGGGAAGCCCGTAGCGCGCCACAGCCTCGTCGACCGTCGCCGCGAGCGTCTCTGCCGCGGGCAGCGGCGGCCGCGCCTGCGCGGGTGCAACAAAAAACGCGGCCGTGAGGACGGCCGCGCAAAGGACATGCAGGGGATTCATCACCACCTCCGCTTCCCGCCAGGAAGCCGCCGCCGGGGTCGCCGGCGGCGGGTTGTCGATGCCGCAGGACGGCGTCAGAAGTTCCAGGTCACCACCAGCTGCGCGTAGCGCGGCGACTGCCAGCGGGTACCGGTACCGAAGGTCGAACGGCGCACACCGGGATTGCCCTCGTAGCGCGCACGGACGTTGATGACCTCCTGGTCGTTTAGCAGGTTGTACACCGACAGGCGGGCCTTCAGGTCGATGCCTTCGACCGGCAGGGTCCAGGTGATGTTCGCACCGACGTCGTAGATCCACGGCATGCGACCGAAGGCCCCGCGCTCGGACCGCTCGTACTCGCGGTCCTGCCACGGGCCGGCGCAGTTAGCCACGCACAGCCAACCGGTACCGCCGCCGCTGCCTTCGCTGGTATAGCTAGCCACCGCGAAGTTCTCGTCCGGCCAGGTCACGCCGAAGGCGGAAATCGGACCGCCGGACAGTGCAGTCACCGTGCCGCCGATGCTCCACATCTCGTTGAACCTGTAGCTGCCGCGCAGCTTGATCTGGTGGCGATGGTCGTTGAACAGGTCACCGTAACGGTCGTTGTTGGCCGGGTGGTCCCAGTGCTGGACCATGCCGGTGTCACCGTAGTTGGTATCCGAGTTCACCGGACCTTCGTGGTTGCCTTCCAGCTTGGACCAGAGATAGGACGCGTTGAACGCCCACTTGTCGTCCCAGGCGCGGTCGATCTGGAACTCGACCGCCTTGTAGGTGCGCTTGGGCTTGGAGTAGCCGATCACGCGATTGCTGCCGACGGTGATGTAGCCCTCCTTGGAGGTGTCGATCGTGACCCAGCCATCCTGGGCGCAGCCCATCGCCGTGGTGCCCCACAGGGTCAGGTCGTCCCCCGGGTTGGCGATCGGCCAGAGGGTGCCGTGGCGGACGCCGCACAGCGCGTTGATGCGCACGTCGTCGAGCGCGTTCGGCATCCGACGGTAGGTCGCGTTGACCCCCCACGACCAGGCCTGGCTGATCATGGTCTGGAAGCCGAGGATCGCCTCGTCCTGGTAGACCGCATCGACGTCGCGGTCCACGCTCTGGCGGTAGTCGCGGACACTGATGTTGAACTGGTCGTCCACGGGGCCGATCTGGTTGCCGATGATCGGAGCCATGTACTCGGCACCGGTCACCGGATTGGTCGCGCGATTCCATCCCTGCAGTTCGTAGAACGTGCGTTCGTCAAGCAGGCCACCTGCGAAGTTGTAGCTGATGATGCTGGTGACCGGCATGTAGTAGCGGCCCAGGCTGCCGAAGAGCTTGGTGGTGCCATCCCCCTTCATGTCCCAGGAGAAGCCCACGCGCGGCGACACCAGGTTGTCCATCTCGATGAAACTGTCGCCCGCTGCCGTCTTGTTGTCGAAGTTGTCCACGCGCAGGCCGAGGTTGAGCAGCAGGTTCGGCGTGAGGCTCCAGATGTCCTCGAGGTAAAAGGCGCTGGCCTCGATGTCGAAGACGCCGCCGTCGGCGCGCTCGCGCGCCATCAGGAACGCATTGACACCCGCGGGCAGAGGCGTGCCGTTGTCGAGGACCTGCGTCGCGCTGGTGCGACCGTAAGCGACGTACTGCTTGCCGTCGCCCGGGTAGGAGGTCACCCGGTCGGTGGTCATCAGCTCATGGTCCCACCCGAAGCGCAGCAGGTGGTCGCCCAGCGCCCACTCGAAGTCCAGCCGCTTGGCCTTGCGCTCGTCCTCGTGCGAGACCACGTTCGAGCCGGGATGACAGCCCAGCGTCGGGCTGCCCATGCCGCGATAAACCGCGCCATAGGAGGCGTTGTTGTAGCTGATCCAGCTGCACTGACTGTCCTGCGGGGAGCGCACGAAGCTGGTGCTGCGGTTGATGCCGTACATGGCCTTGGCAGTGAGGTTCTCGCCGAAATGGCCGGTGTAGGTGAGCGATCCGCTCTTGCCGCCGCTCGAGTTGTTGGACAGGGTCGGGGCGCCGCGCAACTCGCGGCTCTCGAAGTCGTAGCCGTAGAGCGCCGTGTCGGAATCACCCTCGTCGGAGAACGCGAGCAGTTCCAGCAGATGGTCGTCGGTCAGGTTCCAGTCGACCTTCGCGCCCCAGAAGCCATTGCTGCCCTCCCGTTCGCTCAAGCTGCTGCCGGCGGCGTTGGTAAAGCGCGATTCGCTCTCCCGCTGCTCGTACATGGCGAACATGAACAACCGGTCCTGCACGATCGGGCCGGAGGCCCAGACGTTGGTCTTGGTGAACGTGCTGCGGTCGTGGCTGGAGCGCACGTTGACGCTGCCGTCGTCGTAGAAGCGATCCTCGCCGCTGGCCTTCCACGCATTCGGCTCGAAAGTGAGCTCGACGCCGCCCTGGAATTCGTTTCCACCGGAACGCGTGACCGCGTTGATCACGCCGCCGGTGCTGCGTCCGAACTCCACCGAATAGCCGCCGGTCTTGACCTGGAACTCCCTGAAGAAGGCGAACGGAGCCGTGGAGAAACTGTGGCGCCGATAGAAGTCGGTGACGTTCAGGCCGTTGATGAAGATGGAGTTCTCGGCGATCGAGGAGCCGCCGAACGAGATGCCGCCGAAGCTGGAATTTCCACCGATCACGCCGGGTGCCAACAGGGCGACCGAGGAAAGGCTCTGTTCGACTGGCAGCCGGGAGATCTCCTCGCGGGTCACGTTGGTGGCGGTTTCCGTCGACCGGACATCCACTCGATTGACCACGCGGTCGCCGATGACGGTCACGCTTCCGAGGTTGGCGATGCCACCCTCGCTGCCCAGATTCACCGTGGTCGTGCCGCCCAGCGACACGCTGACGCGGACCCGCTCTCCCACGGCCTGGCCGCTGCGCATCACCTGCAGGTCGTAGTCGCCCACCTGCAGTTGGCCCAACCGGTAGCTGCCGTCGCCGCTGACGGTGACGCTGCGGGTCAGACCCGTGTTGACGTTCGTGATCGTGATCTGATCGCCGGCGGTCGCGAAGCCCGCCACCGAGCCAGTGGCGCTCTGCGCAAGCACCACCGGTGCCATGGTGGACAGGCACGCTCCCAGCGCGATGCTGAGTGCGGCACGACGAAGCTTGGTATGACTGGACTTCATTGCGTTTCTCTCCCCGAAACAGGAATCCGTGGTGGTTGGCGTTGCTCAGTGATCAGGTGCGTTCGTCCATGGCCGGTGGCAGCAGTTGCCACTGGAAGTCGTAGTTCCACTGGTCGAAGTACAGGTTTCCTCCGGCCCATTCCGCCTCCCCGCGCTGCAGGTCGACGGTTTCCGAACGTGGGTGGCGCTTGGCCGGAACGAACTCGCGCGACCAGTCATCGTTGAATGCGATGCGGTACGCGTCGAGGCCGCCCAGGTAGAAGCCGGCAAGTTCGGGGCCGGCGTCCGGCAGCCGGCCGAAGGTCACGTCCATCGGCACCCAGCCGTAGGGGGCCAGGTACATCCAGCCCCAGTCATGCATGTTGTTGTATTCGCCATCGGAGAAGATCCAGCCCGACTGCCAGCGCGCGGGAATGCCGTTCATGCGCAGCAGGGTGATCAGCAGCAGGGTCTGCTGGCCGCAGTCGGCGTGCCCCTGCTCCAGGGCGTGCTCGCCGATGTTGGTGATGGTGGAGTACTCGCGGGCGCCCGCCCAGGGAATGTCGTCGACCGCGGCGAAGAGCTTCTGCGCGATGCGCCAGGGGTTGGTCTCGTCGCCAACGATCTGCGCCGACTTCAGGCGCATGGCGTCGCTGAAGACGACGTGCGGCGCGCGCTCGGAGACGTAGGGCTCCAGCTCCGGGGTGATCTCGGCCGGCACCACCCGCGCCGGGTCGATGTCGGCGTACTGGGCGTGGACCGTCAGCTCGTAGGTCACCGAGAACGCGGCCGGCTCGCCGGCCACGGCCGTCGCCTCCATATAGACGGTGCGCTGCATCGCCGACTCGGGCGCGACCTGGTGCGTCGCCGGCACCGTTGCCTGCAGTGCGATGTCCTCCTGCTGGCCGGGGATCGCGCGCGGGAACGGCAGCCAGGCGCGCACGGTCTCGCCGGCGGGAACAGCGTCGGGCTTGACCGTCAGCGACTGCGTCACGCGGACGCGTCGCGGAGCGACCGCGCGCTCGCCCGTGGCCCGCGCCGCCTCGCGCACCTCGGCATGATGCGGGTGGACCGCGACTTCAAACGGGCTGTCGTAGAACTTCAGCGGCGTCGCACGGCGCCGGCGGGCCTCTTCGCTGAGGCGGAACAGATTGGACGGTCCGCGGTTGAACCAGCGGCGCTGGCCGTCGATCACGCGCGCCTCGATCAGCCCATCGGCATCCCAGCGCGCGAACTCGGCATCGCTCATGTCTGGGATGTCGCGGCGCAGGCGCGCCTTGGCGCCCGCTTCATCGAGGCGGAAATCCATCAGGATGCGGCGCATGCGCTCGCGCTGGAACTCCAGCGCCATGCGCTGGTCCGGTGTGAGCGACGCATCCTCCAGCGCGGTGGCGATCGCGGCCTCGGCGCCGCTGAAATCGCCGGCGTCGATCAGGTGGATGACCAGCGGCGGGGCGGCAAGGCGGGCGCCGATATCGTCGTTCGCGGTCATGCCGCTCGCAGGGACCACGATGGCCGCAGCGACCATCGCGACGCCCAGGGCGAAGGCATGCCGCCGGCGCGGACGCATGCCCGCACGCTCATGCATCCGCTCTGGACGATCGACTGCAGACATCTACGCAAGCCCCCTCTCCCGGCCCCCGGGCTGTGTAACATGGCCTTCATGAGGCGTCAATAATTTATTCTTTCTCATTGATTTTCTCGAATGATGTATTCCATGATGCGTTCCTGAACCAAGGCGTCGGGAAGGGGACGATCTCATGCGACTTGCGGCTCTGCTGCTCACCCTGTTGCTCGCACTCCCGACGGTGTCGGCCGCGCGCGAGCCCACACCGGCTCCGCCGTTCGCGGTGCCCGGGCTGGTCGAAGCCCACCTCACGCCCGCGCACTGGATCGACGCACTGGACGAACCGGACCGCGTGATCCTCACGCCGGCGCAGATCGCCGCGCAGAACGCACGCATGCGCGCCGAGGACGCGTCGATCCACAGGCTCGAGGCCCTGCCTGCGCGCATCGCCGGTACGCAGGTGCGCGCCTGGATCGAAGCGCTGTCGAAGCTTCCGGCGAATGAACTGTTCGACGTGCACGGCAAGCCCGTCAGCCGCCACGACCTTGGCCGTATCGAAGCCAACCTCGCGCTCGGCGCCCTGCCCGCCGACCAGGCCACCCGCTACGGCATGGTCGTGCGCCGCGCCGCGCTGCGCACCTTCCCCACCGGCCTGCGAGTGTTCAGCCGCGCCGGCGACACCGACATCGACCGCTTCCAGGAAAGCGCGCTGTTCCCGGGCGATCCGGTGGCGATCGTCCACGAGAGCCGCGACGGCGACTGGTACTTCGTCGTCAGCGAGCGCTACGCGGCGTGGATCGAGAAGCAGTACGTGGCGGAAGGCGACAGGGACGCGATCTTCGCGTGGGGCCAGCGAACGCCCTTCCTGGTCGTGACCGGCGCCACTGCGCGCACGGCCTACTCGCCGGAAAACCCGGCCGTCTCGGACGTGCAGCTGGAGATGGGCGTGCGCGTGCCGGTGGTGTCCGACTGGCCGTCGATGGACGAACTCAACGGCCAGCTTCCCGCGGCGGCGCACGTGATCGAGCTGCCGGTGCGCGGCGACGACGGCAGGCTGTCCTTCGCTCCCGCCCTGCTCCCGCGTTCGGCGGACGTCGCCAGCGACTACCTGCCGCTGACCGAAGCCAACATCCTGCGCCAGGCGTTCAAGTTCCTCGGCGAGCGCTACGGATGGGGCCATTCGTACAACGCCCGCGACTGCAGCGGCTTCGCCTCGGAAATCTACCGAAGCTTCGGCGTGCTGATCCCGCGCAACACGAGCGCGCAGGCGGTCAGCCCCGCGCTCAACCGCCTCCCCTTCGACAAGGGTGACCCCTACGCACAACGCCTGCAGGCGCTGCGCGAGGCGCGTCCGGGCGACCTGGTCTACATGCCCGGCCACGTGATGATGATGATCGGCCACGTCGACGGCGAGCCCTTCGTCATCCACGACACCAGTGGCATGAGCTGGAAGCCCGAGGGTTCGGACACGCTGGTGCGCCTGCACCTCAATGGCGTGGTGGTGACGCCCGTCGTGCCGATGATGACCAGCGCGACCACGCCCACGATCGACCGCCTCAGCAGCATCCAGCGCATCCGCCCCTGAGCGAGCCCGAAGGCCCATGAAGATCACCGATATCCGCCTCGGCATGCTGCGGGTGCCGCTGAAGACGCCGTTCAAGACCGCGCTGCGCACCGTAGACACCGTGGAAGACATCGTCGTCATGATCCACACCGACGACGGTCGCATCGGCTACGGCGAAGCCGCGCCCACCGCCGTGATCACCGGCGACACCCACGGCTCGATGATCGAAGCGATCCGCAAGGTGATCGGCCCGCGGCTCATCGGCCGCGACGTCGCCGACCTCAACCGCAACGTGCAGCTGGTGCAGTCCGCCATGGAGCGCAACACCAGCGCAAAGGCGGCGGTCGAGATCGCGCTCTACGACCTCTGGGCCCAGCTGTACGGCGCCCCGCTCTACCGCATGCTCGGCGGCGGCGGCGACCCGGTGGTCACCACCGACCTCACCATCAGCGTCGACTACATCGACAAGATGGTGGCTGATTCGCTGGCCGCGGTGGACCGCGGCTTCGAGTCGCTGAAGATCAAGGTCGGCAAGGACATCGGCCTGGACATCGAGCGGGTCAAGGCGATCCACGCCGCGGTCGACGGCCGCGCCCTGCTGCGCCTGGACGCCAACCAGGGCTGGACCGCCAAGCAGGCCGTGTTCGCGATCCACGCCCTCGAGGACGCCGGCGTGCACCTGGAGCTGCTCGAGCAGCCGGTGCCGGCGCGCGACATCGAGGGCCTGAAGTACGTCACCGAGCGTGTGCACACGCCGGTCATGGCCGACGAGAGCGTGTTCGGCCCGTCCGAGGTGATCGACCTGATCCAGCGGCGCGCCGCCGACATCATCAACATCAAGCTGATGAAGACCGGCGGCATCTCGAATGCCATCCGCATCGCCGACATCGCCGCGGTGCACGGCGTGGAGTGCATGATCGGCTGCATGATCGAGTCCGCGATCAGCGTCGCGGCCGCCGTGCACCTGGCGGTGGCCAAGGCCGGCGCGATCACGAAGATCGACCTCGACGGTCCCTCCCTGTGCACCTTCGACCCGGTGGAGGGCGGCGTCGAGTTCAACGAGGCCGAGATCGCGATCGGCGACGCGCCGGGCCTGGGCATCCGCTCGGTGCGCGGGCTGGAACCGTTGGCGGACCGCTGACGCCTCATGGCCCCGCTGGCGAAGATCCGCGGCGAGCGCGACCGGATGTCGGCCATCGAGCGCCGCATCGCCGACTTCATGCTGGAGAACGCGCACCTGCTGCGCGACTACTCCTCGCAGCAGCTGGCCAACGCACTGGGCATCAGCCAGTCGAGCGTGGTCAAGTTCAGCCAGAAGCTCGGCTTCAAGGGCTACCCGGACCTGAAGTTCTCGATCGGCGAATCGCTGGCGCGGCGCGAGTCGGGCGGTACGGGGCCGGGCATGGCCCCCTCCGCCAGGCGCCTGGGGAACCCCGGGATCCTGCTCGCGGAATCGCTGTGGCGCGCCAAGGGCGAAGCGGTGCAGGTCACGACCGCGCTCAACGCCCATGCCGACGTCGCCGCCGCGGCCGAAGCGATCCGCGGTGCGGGCAAGGTCTATGCCATCGGCGTCGGAAACGATGGCCTCTACGCACGCGCGATCGCGATCAAGCTGGCGCTGATCGGGCGCACCGCCATCCATCTTTTCGATACTGCGCTGATGGCCGTCGGCACCTCCTCGGCGACCGCGGGCGACGTGCTGCTGGTGCTCTGCGAACACGGCCAGGAAGCGGCGCTGTGCCAGACCGCGCGCCTGTTCCGGCAGCGTGGCGGCAAGGTGGTCACCATCACCCGCCACACTGCCAACGCATTGCGTGCGCACGCCGACATCGCCCTGCTGGTCAGCGCCCACGACCCACGGCCCCAGGTCGAGCTGCTGCTCTACCAGGCCGCCCTGCAGCACCTGCTCGACCTCGTGTTCCTGCTGCTGTGCGAGGACGAGGCCCACCTGCGCATGCTGGTGGAAAACGCGGCGCCGATTGAATGAAACCGTCCACCTGTAGGAGCGGCTACAGCCGCGATGGCGGAAATCGCTCACACAAGGGTGGGAAGCGTTCGCGGCTGTAGCCGCTCCTACAGGTCACCAGGGGAAAAGACTTGCCTCGACTTTCGAATGCTGCTCGGGTGCTGCTCGCGCTGGCGCTGGGCGCCGTCACCGGGCTGCTGCTGGCCTATGCCGATCCGGCGTTGGGCGCACGGGTGGCGGACGCGGTGCAGCCCGTCGGCCGGCTCTGGCTCAACGCGCTGCAGATGACCGTGGTGCCGCTGGTGGCGGCGCTGGTGGTCCTGGGCGTCAACGCCGCCGCGGACGCCGCGGCCTCGGGTCGCACGGCCCGCCGTGCGATGGCGGTGTTCGCGGTGCTGCTGCTCGCCTCGGGGATCTACACCGCGTTCATGGCGCCGGGCCTGCTGTCCCTGGTGCCGCGCGACCAGGCGCTGGTGGATGCGTTCCGGCTGGCGATCGGTGCCGACGACACCGTGATCGGGCGCGCGCCCTCGTTCGGCGAGTGGATCACCACCGTCATCCCCAGCAACGCACTGGCCGCGGCCGCGGCCAATGCCATGCTGCCCCTGGTGGTGTTCTCGCTGTTCTTCGGCTTCGCGGTCACGCGCATCGAGCCCGAGCGGCGCGCGCGGCTGCTGGAGCTGGTGCAGGCCATCTCCGACACCATGATCCAGGTCGTGCGCTGGGTGCTGTGGGCCGCCCCGATCGGCGTGTTCGCGCTGGTGCTGGCGGTCTGTGCGCGGGTGGGCCTGGCCGTGCTGGGCGCGCTGGGCTGGTACGTGCTGCTCCTCTGCACGCTGTACGTCAGCGTGACGGTGCTGCTCTATGGTGTGGCGCGGCTCGCCGCGGCCGAGCCGGTGCGGCGCTTCATGGTGGGCATCTTCCCGGCGCAGGTGATCGCCGCCAGCACGCAGTCGTCGCTGGCCTCGCTGCCGGCGATGATCGACTGCGCGCGCACGCGGCTGGGCTACCCGCTGCACGTCACCGCGCTGGTGCTGCCGATGGCGGTGTCGCTGTTCCGCATTACCAGCCCCATCCAGTACATCGGCGTGGTCTCCTTCATCGCGTGGATGTACGGCATGGACCTGGGCGGGCTGCAGATCGGCACCGCCATCGTGCTCTCGGCGCTGATCAGCATGGGTTCGGTCGGCCTGCCCGGGCAGGTGAGCTTCATGACCAACAACCTCCCGGTCACCCAGGCCATGGGCCTGCCGGTGGAGCCGCTGGGCCTGCTGCTGGCCGTGGACAACATTCCCGACGTGTTCTCGACCGTCGGCAACGTGACCGGGGACCTCACCGCCACCGGCATCGTCAACCGCCTGGACGCACGGAACGGGATCTAGCGGGGGCGCTGGTGCCCGGGGTGGGATTCGAACCCACATGGCCTCTCGGCCGGAAGGTTTTAAGTCTTCTGCGTATACCGTTCCGCCACCCGGGCGCGATGGCGCGCGCCGGGACCGGCGCGCATTTCCTCGAACGCGGGAATCCGGCGGGGGCGGCCGGCGCGCGGCGGCACCGGCTCTGGTTGCGGAGTGGTGCCCGGTGTGGGACTCGAACCCACAATAGCCATTGGCCCAGGGAGTTTAAGTCCCCTGCGTCTACCGATTCCGCCACCCGGGCAGGTGTCCTGCGCGGCCTCCCCGGCCGCGGATGTCAGACTCCGTAGTATTCCCGATACCAGCGCACGAAGCTGGCGATGCCCTCTTCGACGCCGACCGAAGGCCTGTAGCCCACGTCGGCCACCAGCGCCGAGACATCGGCTTCGGTGTCGGGCACGTCGCCGGCCTGCAGCGGCAGCATCTCCATCACGGCCCGGCGCCCGAGACACTGCTCGAGCACCTCGATGTAGCGCAGCAGTTCCACCGGCTCTTCGTTTCCGATGTTGTAGATCCTGTATGGCGCCACCCCGCTGCTCCCCGGATCCGGCGCAGTGCCGCTCCATTCCGGGTCGGCCGCGGGCACACGGTCGAGCACGCGCACCACACCCTCCACGATGTCGTCGACGTAGGTGAAGCTGCGGCGGTGGTGGCCGTGGTTGAAGACCCTGACCGGCTCGCCGGCCAGGATCGCCTTCGTGAACAGGAACAGCGCCATGTCGGGCCGGCCCCAGGGCCCGTAGACGGTGAAGAAGCGCAGGCCGGTGCAGGGGAGGCCGTACAGATGCGCATAGCTGTGCGCCATCATCTCGTTGGCCTTCTTGGTCGCCGCGTACAGGGTCAGCGGGTGTTCCGTGGGCTGGTGCTCGTTGAACGGCATGGCGCGGTTGGCGCCGTACACCGAGCTCGTGGACGCGAACACGAGGTGCTCGACCTGGTGGTGCCTGCAGCCTTCCAGCACGTGCAGGGTGCCGGTGACGTTGCTGGACACATAGACATGCGGGTTCTGCGCGGCGTAGCGCACGCCCGCCTGCGCCGCCAGGTGCACGACCCGGTCGGGCCGGTGGCGCGCGAAGGTCTCCTCCACCGCCGCGCGATCGGCCAGGTCGGCCTGCACATGGGTATAGCCCGCGTGGTCGCGGAAGCGTGCCAGCCGCGCCTGCTTCAGTCCGACGTCGTAGTAGTCGCTGAGGTTGTCGAAGCCGACCACCTCGTCACCGCGCGCCAGCAGCACCCGGGCGACGTGGCTGCCGATGAAGCCGGCGGTGCCGGTGACGAGGACTTTCATGCGGGGCGCTCCGGTCGGATCGTGGAATGATACCCACGCCGCGGCCCCATTCACGGCAGAATGACCGCGTCGCCGCCAGCATTGCGGCCCCGCCTCGACCATCGGAGCAGCGTCGGATGAGCACTGGACAGGGTTCCACCGGCAACGTCATCGCCGCGATCTGCAGCCTGATCGTGCCCGGCCTCGGCCAGTTGGTGCAGGGACGGGTGCTGTCGGCGATCCTGTGGTTCGTCGCCGGCTGCATCGCCGGCGCCCTGACCTGGGTGCTGACCCTGTCGCTGTTCCCGTTCGGCTGGTTCCTGGTCAGCCTGTTTTCCTGCATCGACGCGGCGCTCTACAGGCGCCGCGCCTGAGGCAGGGCGGCCATCGCCCGGAGCGTGCGGCCGCGCGCTCCTCGCCTACTCAGCCGATCCGCCGGCCCGACACGTACAGGCTTCCCGGCACATGGAAGCGCCATGGGAAGTCGACGGCCCTGCTGATGCCCACCCGCGGCCCGACGGCGGCGCGACGCGGCGGCGGCATGCCGTCGTCGACCAGTGCGATACCCTGCGCGCCCGATACCAGGTCCGCACCGTCCTGCTCGCGCGTCAGGCCCATGGCCTGCGACAGCCTGCCGGGACCGCTCGCCAGGTCGCGTTCGCGGCGCGCCGCCGGGCGCACCAGGCGCATCGCATCCTGGCCGCGCAGCGGCTCCATCGCCCGCAGCAGCACCCCCCAGCCCTGGCCCGGATCGCCACAGACGGCGTTCGAGCCCCAGTGCATGCCGTAGGTGAAATACACATACAGGTGGCCGGGCTCGCCGAACATGGTCGCATTGCGCGCTGTGGGGCCGCGGAAGGAGTGCGCCGCCGGATCCTCGCTGCCGGCGTAGGCCTCGACCTCGACGAGGCGCCCGGCGCGGCCGTCCGCGCGCACCAGGATCTTGTTCAGCAGTTCCGGGGCCACCTGCGCGGGGTGACGCCGGTAGAAATCGCGCGGCAGGGGTCGCCAGCCGGGGTCGAGCGGGGCCAGGTCCATGCCGGCAGTGTACGGGCCTGATCACGGGGACGTTCCCCGGAGTTGCCCGGCCATTCCCCGGACGTTGCCCGGAGTGCGCGCCGCCCGCCGCGGCTGCAGGGGGGATGCCCGGCCGGGACGGGCTGCGCGGGCTCCACAAGGAGCGTCTTGTGCGACCGCGCGACGGCGCGCCAGGAACGCGGGAACGCGGGAACGCGCCGATTGCACGCCATCGCCCCCCGGAGTCGGGAGATGAACCGAAAAAAGCCGCCGGCGCGATGCCGGCGGCTCCTTCCACTACCGAGAGATGCCGGACTCAGAAGTCGAAGCGCACCTGCAACTGCGCCACATCGACGTCGGCATCGTCCATTTCGAACCGGCTGTACTCGCCGCGCAGGGCCACGTTGTCGGTGAAACGGTACTGCAGACCCAGACCATAGGTCGGATCGGTGCCGTCGTCGTCGGCGCGCAGGCCGGCGGAGCGGGCCTCGGCGTCCCAGCTGTGGAAACCCGCCTTGGCATAGCCGGAGAAGCGCTCGGTGAACGGCAGGGTGCCGACCGCGACCAGCGACACCGTGTCCGCCTCGAGCGAACCCGGCGCCGTGTCGAAGTCGACCTCGCCGAAGTCCGTGTAGCCCAGCTCGACGCCGAAGTTCGGATGGAACTGGTAGCCACCGAACACCTGGAACGCGGTGTCCTCGTCGTCGATCAGGGGCTCGTCGATCATCGACTGGCCGACGCCGGCGCCGGCATACCAGCCCACCGGCTCGGCGGCCTGCGCGGACAGCGAGGTCGCGCCCAGGGCGAGGGCGAGGGTGGCGGCGGTCAGGAGGGAGGTCTTGTTGTTCATTCCGTGGGGATCCTTTTCTGGTTCACGTGCCTCCAATCTATGACCGCCAGCCTGGAAACAAAGTGAATGAAATCGCACTCGTCGTTCCACCCATGGAACGAATTCCGCGGAGTTTTCTGATCCTTCTCCAGACTCCGGGGCGATGGCGTGCAGTTGGCGCGCGTGTCGCACATCTGGCGCAGCGTTGCGCCTTGAAGTCGCCTCGTTGCGGTCCGCGCAGCCCGTCCCGCACACAGGGGGTGTGCTCCCCGGCCGTCTCCGCGTCCTGCTCCCATCGGCCGGCCGCCGGCCATCCATGGCCGGCTGTCCGCACACCCCCTGTGCGCGGGACGGGCTCCGGCGTTCTTGGCTTCGGGAGGGAAGATCAAAAGCGGCGGAGCCGGGCAGCTCCCGGCATGACGCCCTCCGTTTTGACGCGAACGTCGGCGTAGCCCTCGTCCCGACCGCGACCAAAGGTCGTGCCCGCCGCGGACGCAGGGGGGATGCCCAGAGCCGGCCATGGATGGCCGGCGGCCGGATCTGGGAGCAGGACGCGGAGAATCCGGCTGGGCATCCCCCCCTGCGTCCGTGGCGGGCGGCCAGGACTCGAACGCAGCGTCCGTGGCGGCCTGCCCGGACTCGAACGGAGCCTCGATCGGGAGAAGAACCAATTCTGCTCTCACTGGAAGAGTCCCGGCTGCGCGGGCGGATAGATCACGAGATCACCATTCGGCCGCGCGTCCGGGTGCAGCGGGTGCGGCTGCACGTGTGTGGCATCGATGATGTGCAACACCTCGATGCCACGCTGCCGCAGCACATCCGAGACCAGTCGCCGGTGACAGCGCCACCACACCGCCTCCGCGCACATCAGCGCCGTCCGCGCGCGCGCGGCCAGCCCCAGCGCCAGATGCAGCCCTTCGGCAAATTCGGCGCTGGCCATGTGGTCGGCGTAGCCCTGGAAGGCGGCGTTGCGCCATGCGCCGTTGGGCGACCCCGGTTGCACGCGGCGGCGGCCGCCGAGCTGCGGGAGCCACAGGTACTCGAGGCCGGCGGCGGGCAGGCCCTCCGCCATCGCCTCGCCGGCGAACCAGGAATGGCGGCGCGAAGCCGGGAACCGGCGCACGTCGGCGATCGCGCCGATCCGCTGCGAAGCCAGGACGGACAGGAACTCTTCCCACGAACGGGTGGAATGGCCGACGGTCCACACGGTGTCGACGTCGGCGCCGGCCGGCAGTGGAGGCCTGGCGGGTGGATCGGACATGGGCTCTAGAGTCTCCCGTCCACCGCCTCCCGCGGCAGCACGTACTTCACGTCATACAGCACCGCGCCCGGCTTGCCGTGCGCCCGGATGCCCGCGGCTCCGAGCCTGCGGAACTCCTCGTGCGCGACCGCCACCACGATCGCGTCGTACTCCCCTTCGCCCGGTCTGCACAGCGACAGGCCGTACTCGCGCCTCGCCTCGGCGGCATCGACCCAGGGATCGTGGACGTCGACCCGTGCGTTGTAGCTCTGGAGCGCCGAAACGATGTCGACCACCCGGGTGTTGCGCAGGTCCGGGCAGTTCTCCTTGAACGCCAGCCCCAGCACCAGGATCCGCGCACGCACCGGGTTGATGCCGTTGCGCACCATCAGCCGGATCACCTCGTGCGCGACATAGGCCCCCATGCCGTCGTTCGTCCGCCGCCCCGCCAGGATCACGTCCGGGTGGTGCCCCACCTCCTGCGCCTTGTGCGTCAGGTAGTAGGGGTCCACGCCGATGCAGTGTCCGCCCACCAGGCCCGGCCGGAATGGCAGGAAGTTCCACTTGGTGCCCGCCGCCTCCAGCACTTCCAGGGTGTCGATGCCCAGCTTGTTGAACAGGATCGCCAGGTCGTTGACCAGGGCGATGTTGAGATCGCGCTGCGTGTTCTCGATCACCTTGGCGGCCTCGGCCACCCGGATGCTGCTGGTCCTGTGCGTGCCGGCGGCGATGATGCTGGCATACAGCGCATCGACGAAGGCCGCCGCCGCGGGCGTCGAACCCGACGTCACCTTGAGGATGCCGGTCAGGCGATGGTTCTTGTCGCCGGGGTTGATGCGCTCCGGGCTGTAGCCGCAGAAGAAGTCCCGGTTGAACGTCAGCCCGCTCGTCCGCTCCAGGATCGGCACGCACACCTCCTCGGTGCAGCCGGGATAGACGGTGCTCTCGTAGACCACGGTGTCCCCGGGCGCGAGCACCCTGCCCAGCGCTTCGCTGGCCGCGCGCAGGGGGCCGAGGTCGGGGCGCCGCGCGCCGTCGATCGGCGTGGGCACGGTCACGATATAGACGTTGCAGGGGGCGATGTCGTCCAGGTCGCTGGTGAAAACCAGGCGCGTGGCCTGCGCCAACAGCCCGGGCTCGACCTCGAGGGTGCTGTCGCGGCCGGCCCTCAGCTCGCCGATCCGGGCGGCGTCGATGTCGAAGCCGACCGTGTCGTACTGCTTGCCGAGCTCGACCGCGAGCGGCAGGCCCACGTACCCCAGCCCCACCACGGCGATCCGGGTGGCCTCGGGCGAAGGAAACTCACTCATTGCACCCCCTTTTGCGTCACGGTCGTCCCCGCGCGCGCGGAATCTTCATCCATAACGTCCATTGTCGCCGTCCCCGGCCGCCCTCGCGATGTTGTCGTCACCAGCGTACCCGCGACCAGGGGGCCCGGAAACGGAAAAGCCGCCCACGGGGGGCGGCTTTCGTCTGGAGGCCTGAGTCGGAATCGAACCGGCGTACGCGGATTTGCAGTCCGCTGCATGACCACTCTGCCATCAGGCCGATGGGCTGATACGACAAGACCCCGTTTCCGGGGCCTTGTCAAATACTGGAGCGGGAAACGAGACTCGAACTCGCGACCCCGACCTTGGCAAGGTCGTGCTCTACCAACTGAGCTATTCCCGCGTTGAGCCCGCCATTTTACGGTTAAGCGTCAGGGTGTCAACTCCCCGCTTCCCGGCGTTCACCCTCCTTCAGCGCCGGCCAGGCCGCACGCAGGTACAGGAAGGCGGACCAGAGGGTCAGCAGCGCCGCTGCGGCGAGCAGCCAGTCGCCGATGTGGAAGATCGGCTCGCCCAGCCAGGGCTGGGGCCGCGGCGGATTCTTGTCCGGGGTCACGGCGTAGAGCAGGCACAGCAGCGCGACCATCTGCACCACGGTCTTGATCTTGCCGATGGTGGCCACTTTCACCGTGGCCCGCTGGCCGAGCTCGGCCATCCATTCGCGCAGCGCCGAGACCGCGATCTCGCGGCCCACGATCACCGCCGCCCAGAACGCCATCCACGGCGTCGGGTGGCCCTGGACGATCAGGAACAGCGCGGTGGCGACCATCAGCTTGTCGGCCACCGGGTCGAGGAAGGCACCGAAGGCCGAGTACAGGTGGTAGCGCCGGGCGATCCAGCCGTCGAGCCAGTCGGTGACGGCGGCCAGGCCGAACACCGCGGCGGTGGCGAAATTGCTCCACTGCCAGGGCATGTAGAAGGTCGCCACCATCACCGGGATCAGCACGATGCGCAGCAGGGTCAGCCAGGTGGGGACAGTGAGCTTCATGGGTCCTTTGCGAGTCGCACGGCGCCGGGCGCGGGGGCGTCCAGCCCGTGGAGTGTGGCGTAAATCCGTTCGGCGAGTGCGACATTGACACCCTCGACGCGCGCGATCTCTTCCACCCCCGCCGCGCGCAGGCCACCCAGCCCTCCGAAATGCTTGAGCAGGGCCGCGCGTCGGCGCGGACCGATGCCCGGGATGTCCTCGAGCCTGCTGGTGCTGCGCGCCTTCTGCCGCCGCCCGCGATGGCCGGTGATGGCGAAGCGGTGGGCTTCGTCGCGTACCTGCTGCACCAGCTGCAGGCCGGGCGACGCCGCACCGGGCTTCAGTTCCCGACCGTCCGGCAGCAGCAGGGTCTCGTCGCCGGCCTTGCGCGCCTCGCCCTTGGCCACGCCGACCACGGAGATACCGGGGATGCCCAGCTCGGCCAGCACCGCGTTGGCCTGGGACACCTGCCCTGCCCCGCCGTCGATCAGCAGCACGTCGGGCAACACGGCGTCGTCGTTGCCGGCCGCGCGCCTGAACCGGCGGCTCAGCGCCTGGTGCATCGCAGCGTAGTCGTCGCCGGGCTCGATGCCGGCGATGTTGTAGCGGCGGTACTGGCCGCGCACCGGGCCTTCGGCGTCGAACACCACCTGGGAGGCGACGGCGGCCTCGCCCATGGTGTGGCTGATGTCGAAGCACTCGATGCGCCTGGCCGGTTCGGCCAGGCCCAGCAGTTCGCGCAGGGATTCCGCGCGCGCGGCCTGGGCCGCCTGGCTTCCGAGCATCGTGGCCAGCGAGTTCTCCGCGTTGCGCCGGGCGAGATCCAGGTAGCCGGCGCGCTCCCCGCGGACGCTGGTCTTGATGGCGACGCGATGGCCGGCGGTGAGGGCGAAGGCCTCCTCCAGCACCGGCACATCCGCGATCGTGCGGTCGAGCACGATCTCGCGCGGCGGTGAATGCGCGGTGTAGTACTGGGCGACGAAGGCACCGAGCACTTCGGCCGGATCTTCGGCGCCGTTGGTCTTCGGGAAGAAGGCGCGGGTTCCGAAATTGCGGCCGTCCCGGAACGCCAGCAGCAGCACGCAGGCGCTGGCGCCCTGCATGGCGATGGCGAGCACGTCGAGGTCGGCGGCACGGCCGTCGACGTACTGGCGGGCCTGCATGCCGCGCAGACTGGCCAGCACGTCGCGCAGGCGCGCGGCCTCCTCGAAGGCCAGGCGCGCGCTCGCCGCCTCCATGGCGTCGCCCAGTTCCACCAGCAGCTCGTCGCTGTGGCCCTCCAGGAACAGGCGCACGCGGCGGACCGCGGCCGCGTAGTCGTCGGCGTCGACCCGACCCACGCAGGGCGCGCTGCAGCGACCGATCTGGTGCTGCAGGCAGGGCCGGGTGCGATTGCGGAAGACGCTGTCCTCGCAGCTGCGCAGCTTGAACAGCTTGTGCAGCATGTTGAGGGTCTCGCGCACCGCCACCACGCTGGGGTACGGCCCGTAGTAGCGCCCCGGCACGGACTGCGGGCCCCGGTGCAGCGCGATGCGCGGCCAGGCCTCGCGGGTCAGCAGCAGGTACGGGTAGCTCTTGTCGTCGCGCAGAAGCACGTTGTAGCGCGGCTTCAGCGACTTGATCAGCTGGTTCTCCAGCAGCAGGGCCTCGGCCTCGGTCCGGGTGACCGTGACCTCCATGCGCGCCACCTGCGACAGCATCGACAGGATCCGGGCGCTCTTCGGGCTGGCGCTGAAGTAGCTGGCCACGCGCTTCCTGAGCGCGCCTGCCTTGCCCACGTAGAGCACGCCGTCGCTGGCGTCATACATGCGGTACACGCCCGGGGCGGTGCTGAGTCCGCGGACGAAGGCCTTGCCGTCGAAGGCCTGCGCGCCGCCGGGGGCGCCATCCGCGCCGAGCGCGCCGCCGTCGACCGCGCGGTCGCCGGGCGCGGTCATTCGCCGATGGGAACGTGCTTCAGGCTGCCGTCCCGGGTGTCGTAGCGGAGCACAGCGTGGGCATCGGTGTCCGCGATCCAGACCACGCCGTCCGCCACCGCCATGCCGCCGGGCGCATGCAGGCGCTGGGGAAGCTCCACGGTGGTGAGTTCGCCGCCGCCCAGGCGCAGCGAACGCAGGCTGTCATTGCCGCTGTCCGCGATCCACAGCACGGGCGAGTCCGGGTCGAGCGCGATGGCCTGTGGATGCTGCAGCCGCGCGGCGGCACGGGCACCGTCGGCGTTGCCGTGACTCCAGGCGTCCTCGCCGACCAGGGTCGTGACCGCACCGGTTCGTGCGTTGGCCGAACGGATGGCGGAGCCGGCGGCATCGCAGACGTAGACCACCTGTTGGATCGAGGCCAGCGAGGAAGGCTCGGCGAAGGCCGCGGCCTCCCGCACGCCGTCGATCACCGCGACGCTGCCCGAACCGGCCAGCAGCGACAGCGCCGGCGCCCCGAGCAGGTCGAAGCGCCAGACGCGGTTGTCGCCGGCTGTGGCGATGTACAGGCCGCCCGCGGCGAGCGAGACCGCGCACGGCTGGTCGAAGGCGACGATGCGCGGATCGTCCACGGGCCCTTGCGCGGGCGTACCGGGGCGGCCGGCGCCGACCAGGGTGTCGATGTCGCCACTGCGCAGCTTCACGCGGCGCACCGCGTGGTTGCCCGTATCGGCGACGTACAGCGTGTCGCGCTCGATGGCCAGGCCATGCGGACGGTTGAACGCCGCCAGTTCCATCGGTCCGTCGATGAAACCCGCGCCGCCGCTGCCGAACTGGCGCAGCACGCGGCCGCTGAGGTCGCATTCGAGCACCCGGTGGTGGCCGCTGTCGGCCACGTAGAGGTAGTTGCCCGACAGGGCCAGCCCGATCGGGAAGCTCAGCGGCAGGATGGGCTCGCCTCCGCGCCGCATCTCGACGCGCTCGGCGTTGAGCGAGCGCGGCGCGACCTCGGCCTGCAGGCGGCTGACCGCGGCGTCGATCCCGCGCAGCTGGCCGTCGCCGACGAAGCGCTCCCGTATCCGGCCGGCGGCATCGATCAGCACCACGGTGGGCCAGGCCTCGATGCCGTGGTGCTGCCAGAGCGTCCAGTCCGCGTCATGGCCGACCGGGAAGTCCGGCCGGTTGCGGGCGAAGCGCTTGCCGATGCGTCGCGCATCGCGTTCGTGGTCGAAGCGCGGCACGTTCACCGCGACCACGTTCAGACGGTCGGGATGCCGGTTGCGCAGATGGCCCAGGTCGACCAGCGTCTGATTGCACCATGCCGATCCGGCATTGACGAAGGCAAGGGCGGTCACGCGGCCCCGCAGCTGCGCCATGCGCAGCGGCTCGGTGGTGTTCAGCCAGTCGATGCCGGGCGGGAACTCGGGGGCGAGCATTGCAGCATCCATGGGGCCATTATGCCGTGTCCCTGCCGCCCCCGCGCTGTCAGGCACCGCCGGCCGTCGCGATCCGGCGTTCGGCGCGCTCGAGGTCCTCCGGCGTGTCCACGCCTGGCGGGAACGGCTCCGGGGACAGCTCCACGGCGATACGATGGCCATGCTCCAGCGCCCGCAGCTGCTCCAGTGACTCGATGCGCTCGAGCACGGTGGGCGGCAACGCCGCAAACCGCTTCAGGAAGCCGACGCGATACGCGTAGATGCCGATGTGGCGCAACCAATGGCCTCCCGGCGGCAGCCGGGACCGGTCTTCGGGCGTGGCCCAGGCGTCGCGCGGCCAGGGTACTGGCGCGCGGCTGAAATAGAGGGCGTCGCCGTTCGCGGCGCGCACCAGCTTCACGGCGTTGGGATCGGCGAGCGTGGCCGCGTCCTCCACCGGCGTGGCCAGGGTGGCCATCCCGGCACCGGACCCGACCAGGGTGCGCGCCACGGTGCGGATTCCCGCGGCCGGCGCGAAAGGCTCGTCGCCCTGCAGGTTGACCACGACGGTATCGTCCGACCAGCCGGCGATCGCGGCGCATTCGGCCAGCCGGTCGCTGCCCGAGGCATGGGCGGGGGAGGTCATGGCGATCCGCACGCCGGTGCCCGCAAGGGCATCGGCGATGCGGGCGTCGTCGGCGGCGACCCAGACCTCGTCGGCTCCCGCCGCCAGGGCGCGCCGCGCCACGTGCAGCACCAGGGGTTCGCCCGCGAGCGGGCGCAGGGGCTTGCCGGGCAGGCGGGTGGCCGCGTAGCGGGCCGGGATCGCGACGACGAAGGGCTGGTCCATGCGCGGATTGTGCCAGTGTCCCTGCGGTGTCCCGCGAATCGCCGGAACAGGAGCAGCTACAGGGCGGCGGCGGACTGGCCGGAGCGGCCGGGGAGCTTTGCCAGCAACGCCACCCAGAAGGCCTCGGTGAGCTCGGCGCGCACCGGCACGGCGTAGTGCCGCTCGTCGACGAAAGCGGCGCACTTGACCGCATCCTTGGCCGTCATCAGCACCGGCAGGTCGCTGCCGAAACGCAGGTCGTCCGCCGTGTAGGCGTGGTGGTCGGCGAAGGCGTGCGGCACGACCGCGATGCCCAGCGCGCGCAGCATGGCGAAGAAGCGTTCCGGGTCGCCGATCCCGGCCACGGCATGCACACGACGGCCGGCGAAGGCCGACAGCGGCAGCGTGCGGCCGCCGACCAGGGGCACGGCGTCGCCCGGCACCAGCCACATCGGCCACTCGCCGAAGCCGGCCACGATGTCCGGATCGCTGCCGGCATTGAGCACGCGGAAGTCGCAGGCGGCGCCGCGCTCCGCCGGTTCGCGCAGGGGACCGGCCGGTATGGGCAGGCCGTTGCCGTGGCGGCGACGGCCGTCGATGACCTCGATCTCGATGTCGCGGGCCAGTGCGTAGTGCTGCAGACCGTCGTCGCAGACCACGATGTCGCAGCCCGCCGCGGCCAGCGCGCGCGCGGCGGCGACGCGGTTGCGGTCGACGCGCACCCTGGCTTCGGACTGGCGCGCGATCAGCACCGGTTCGTCGCCGCCCTCCGTGGCCGGGGTGGTTGGCTCGACCCACAGCGCCCTGGAGGCGTCGGCGCGGCCATGGCCGCGGCTGGCGACGCCCGGAGTCCAGCCCTCGGCGCGCAGGCGCTCGACGATGGCGATGGTCAGCGGGGTCTTGCCGCTGCCGCCGGCCACCAGGTTGCCGACCACCACCACCGGCACCGGCACCCGGTGCTTCCCCAGCAGCCCCGTGCGGTACAGCCATGCCCGCATCGCGACCGCCCCCGCGTAAGCGCGCGACACCGCGCGCGCCCACAGCGGCACCCGCGCACCGGGCGCGTACCACCATTCCGGTGCCTGTCGGCTCACGAGGAGCCGCCCTCGCGGAACTGCATGGCATGCAGGTGCGCGTAGAGACCGCCGCGCGCCAGCAGTCCGGCGTGGGTGCCCTGCTCCACCATCCGTCCCTGGTCGAACACCAGCACCTGGTCGGCGTGCTCGATGGTCGAGAGCCGATGCGCCACCACCAGCGTGGTGCGGTCGGGCATCAGCCGCTGCAGCGCGTCCTGCACCAGGCGCTCGGACTCGGTGTCGAGCGCGGCGGTGGCCTCGTCCAGGATCAGGACCGGGGCGTCGCGCAGGATCGCGCGGGCGATCGCCAGGCGCTGGCGCTGCCCCCCGACAGCAGCGCGCCGTTCTCGCCGATCGGCGTGTCCAGGCCCTGCGGCAGGCGCTCGATGAACTCCCAGGCGTTGGCGGCCTCGGCGGCGGCGCGGATCGATTCGCGGGGCGCATCGATGCCGTAGGCGATATTGGCGGCCACCGTGTCATCGAACAGCGCCACGCGCTGCCCGACGAGCGCGATCTGCCGGCGCAGGTCGGCGAGCGGATAGTCGGCCAGGGGCACGCCGTCGAGCGTGATGCGCCCGGAGCTGGGCTCGTAGAAGCGCGGTACCAGCCGCACCAGGCTGGTCTTTCCGCTGCCGGAGCGGCCGACGATGGCGGTGACGGTGCCGGGGGTGGCGCGGAAGCTGACGTCCTCGAGCGCGCTGCCTTCGCCGCGGGCGTAGCGCAGGCCGACGCGGTCGAACACCAGTTCGCCGCGCACGCGTTCGACCCTGTGGCGGCCACGGTCGTCCTCTTCCGCGTCGTCGAGGATCGCGAACAGACGTTCCGCCGCGGCCACGCCGCGTCCGAGCACGCTCTGCACGTTGGTGATGCGGCGCAGCGAGGGAATGATGCCCATCATCGCGGTCATCAGCTTGATGAACTCGCCCGGATTCAGGTGCCCGGCCAGCGACTCGTGGATCGCCACCCAGACGATCGCCGCCAGCGCCAGCGCGGCCAGGATCTGGACCAGGGCGGACGACATCGCGCGCGTCGCCTCGACCTTCATGTTCAGGCGCAGCACGCGGTTGGCCAGCGCGGAATAACGGCTCTGCTCGAAGCCCTGCGCACCGTGCACCTTGACGTCCTGCTGCGCCGCCAGCGATTGCTCGGCGCTCTGCGCGAGCTCGCCCATGCCGGTCTGGATGCCGCGGCTGATGCGCCGGTAGCGTCCGCCCACGTACCAGACCACCACACCGATCAGGGGCGCGATCAGGATCATCGCCAGCGTCACCTTGATGCTGGTGTACAGCATCATGCCCAGCAGGAAGACGATGGTGAGGCCGTCGGCGACGATCATCTTCAGCGCATCGGCGCTGGCCTGCGTGACCTGTTCGGTGTCGAAGTTCAGGCGGCTGACCATCTGCGGCACGGCTTCGGTGTCGAAGCGGCTGCTCGGCAGGCGCAGGTATTTCCCCAGCACCAGCTCGCGCAGGTCGCGCACCACGCTGCGCCCCACCCGCGCGATGCCGTAGTCGGTGCAGAAGGTGGCGGCACCGCGCAGCAGGAACAGGCCGATGATGGCCAGCGGCAGCACCAGCGCCATTTCCGGCTTCGGATCGACGAAGCCCTCGTTGGTCAGCGGCTCCATCAGCCAGACGAAGGCGGCACCGGCGGCGGCTTCCACCACCATGCCGATCATCGCCACGACCAGCAGCCCGCGGTAGTTGACCGTGTGGCCGAGCAGGCGGCGGTAGGTGGTCCACGCGCCGGGTGCCGGCTCCCGGTCGGCGGAGCTGGTCACTGCGCGCCGTCCCGCACGAGCGGTGCGCCGGCCTCGGGCGCGGTCGCGATCGACACGCGGCGGAAACCCAGCTGGCCGAGCGCGTCCATGGCCGTGACCACCGCCTGGTGCGGCGTGCGGGCATCGGCGCGCAGCAGCACCGGGCGCTCGCGATCATCGCCGGCGACCTCGAGGATGGTCGACTTGATCGCCTCCACGTCGGTGCGCAGGGCTTCGCGGTCGTCGATGAAGTAGCGCCCCTCGGCGTTGACCAGCACGCTCAGCGCGGGTTGCTCGCCGTCCCCCGGGCGGGCATCGGCGCGTGGCAGCTCGAGCTTCAGCATCGAGCGCGTGTCGAAGGTCGTGGTGACCACGAAGAAGATGATCAGCACCAGGATCACGTCGATCAGCGGCACGAGGTTGATCTCGGGCACGTCCTCGGCGCGGCGGTCGCGGATGCGCATGCGGGTCTCAGGCCTCCGCCGGCGCGAGGAAGGCGCCGCCCGCATGCACCGGGGCGGGCGCGGCGACGCGACGGTTGCGCGGGTCGAGGGCGTCCATCAGCGCGATCGCCTCGTGCTCCATCTCGACGATGTAGCCGTCGATGCGGCCGCGAAAGAAGCGGTGGAACATCAGCGCCGGCACCGCGACCACCATGCCCGCGGCGGCACAGACCAGGGCCTTGCCGATGCCGCCGGCGAGCTCGTTCACGTCGCCCACACCGACGTCCATGATCCCCAGGAACATCTGGATCATGCCGACGACGGTGCCGAACAGGCCCAGCAGCGGGCCGGCGCCGGCGATGGTGCCGAGCGCATTGAGGTAGCGCTCCATGCGGTGTGCGAGGTGGCGGCCGACGTCCTCGACCCGCTCGCGCATCTCGTCGCGCGGGTGGTTGCGCATGTCGAGCACGCTGGCCAGCAGTGCGCCCAGCGGGGAGTTGCCGCGCAGGGATTCGACGTGGGCCGGGTCGAGCTGCCCGCCCCGGCCGACCCAGTCGCGCACTTCGCGGCCGAGGCCGGGGGGCAGCACCTGGCCGCGTCGCAGGGTCCAGAAGCGTTCGACGATGATCGCCAGGGCCACCGCCGACAGCAGCAGCAGGGGCAGCATGGGCCAGCCGCCCGCCTTGACCAGTTCCAGCACGTATCGCTCCCGGGGCCGGCAAGGCCCGCCGTGGATTCCAGGGGGCCATAGGATACCGCCCCGAGGAAGGCTGCCACCCCGGCCGATCGCGTAGCCGCGCGCGTCGCGTCCCAGAACCGCCGCCTGCGTGCGCGCTCCTGTTCGACCACGATCCCCGCGGCGCCCATGCGGACGCGCAGCGCGCCCCCGCCGGCGGTGTCCAGCACCCGCGTCCCCGCCGCCCGCCAGCGCGCCACGACGGCCGGATCCGGGTGGCCGAAGCGGCTGCCATGGCCGGCCGACACCATGGCCAGCCGCGGCGCCGCGGCGGCGATGAAGCCGGGCGTGGAGGAGTGCCGGGACCCGTGGTGCGGAACCAGAACGACCTCCGCCGGCAGCTCCTCGGGAATCCGCCCGACCAGCCGCTCTTCGACGGCTTCGCCGATGTCGCCGGGCAGCAGGACCGCCCCGTGGGCGGTTTCGATGCGCAGCACGCAGCTGGCCTCGTTGCGGAGATAGGGGAAATGCAGCGGCGGATGCAGGAACCGGAAGCGCACGCCGTCGCGTTGCCACGCTTCGCCCGCCAGGCAGGCTGCGGCGCCGTCGATGCCGGCGCCCTCCGGTGCCAGCAGGCGAGGTGCCGGGAAGCGCCTGAGTACCGCGGCCAGGCCGCCCGCGTGGTCGGCGTCGCCGTGGCTGGCCACCATGGCATCGACGCGGCGCACACCCAGCGCATGCAGGGCAGGCACCACCGCGCGCTCGCCGGCGTCGTAGCCGTCGCGGACGGCGGGGCCCATGTCGTAGAGCAGCGCGTGCCCCGCCGTGCGCACGAGCACGGAAGTGCCCTGCCCCACGTCGAGGACCACCAGCTCGACTTCACCATGGCGCGGGAGCTGACGGTCGGGCCAGAGCAGTGGAAGCCAGAGCAGCAGCGCCAGCGGCCTGCCCGGGATCCCGCCTGGCAGCAGGAGCCAGAACGCGGCGAACAGCGCGAGCGGCAGCGCGAACCCGCGCGCCTCGGACAACCACCAGAGCGCCAGCGGACTGCTCCCCAGCTTGCCGAACAGGGGCCAGGAGAGGTCGAAGGCTGCGGCCGCCAGGCGCCAGGCGCCACCTCCCCAGCCGGCGTGCAGCCCTTCGAGCGCGGTACCTACGAGCGACAGGGGTACCACGACCAGGCTCCACCACGGGATCGCCACCAGATTGGCCACCGGCCCCGCCAGCGATGCCTGCCCGAACAGGATGGCGCTCAGCGGCAACAGGCCCAGTGTGGCCACCCATTGCGACGACAGGAAATCGCGCAGCGGCCGCCGGCCGGCCCGTGGCAGGCACCACAGCAGCCAGGCCACACCGGCGAAGCTGAGCCAGAAGCCGGCCGAAAGCAGCACCAGCGGATCGACCAGGACGATGGCGATGGCGGCCAGCGCCAGCGATTCCGGGATCCGCAGCCGCCGGCGGGACAGCCGGGCGGCCACGGCCACCGCGATCATCAGCACGGTACGCACCGTCGGCAGGGCGAAGCCGGCGACGGCGGCATAGCCGAGCGCGCCCAGGAAGGCCGCGGCCGCGGCGGCCTGCGGGCGCGGCACGAAGCTGCACAGCATCGGGAGTGCCCGCCACAGCCCGGCCCCGAGCATTGCGAGAAAGCCGGCGACCATGCCGACGTGGAAGCCGGAGATCGCGATCAGATGGGTGAGGCCGTTGGCACGGAGCAACTCCCAGTCCTGGTCCGCCAGCCCCCGCGTGTCGCCGAGCGCGAGGGCGCGCACATACCGCGAGGCTTCGCCGGGGACCGATGCGGTGATGCGCGCAGCGATCCGGTCCCGCCAGGCGTCGATGCCGCGCGCCGCCGCCAGCTGCCGGGCCTCGGCCTGCTCGCGCACGTAACCCGTCGCCGCGAGGCGTGCCGCCATGGCGTGGCGCTCGGCGTCGAAACCACCAGGGTTGCGCAGTCCTCGCGGCGCGCGCAGACGCACCTGCAGCTGCCAGTGCGCGCCGGGACGGAGTTCGTGACGGCGCGAAGGCTCCTTCGACCACTCGTTGTCATACCAGGACAGGCGCAGCCGCGCGCCGCGCAGGAACTCGGGCAGCGCCGGATCCCTGTCGACGCGGAACTGGAAGCGCGTGCGACGCGCCTCGTCCTCCGGCAGGCCGGTCACGCGTCCCGTGACGGTGAAGTCGCCGCGCTCATGGGCCGCCGGCAGTTGCCCCCCGAGCGACGCCATGGCGTGCAGCCCGCACAGCGCGAAGCCCGTCAGGGCTGCTCCCACCCAGCGCCAGCGGCCACGGATGCGCCACCATCCCGCCGCGCCGGCGGCAAGCAGCAGCGCGAGCAGTGCCGACGGCGGCAGCGCCGGAAGACGCAGACAGGCCAAGGCCCCGGCGACCAGCGTCGTGGCCGTCCCGACTCCAAGCGCCGCGCTCCCTCCGGTCATGCGGCAAGCCTGCGGGGGCGAGCCGCCCGCCGCTGCCGCGCCAGGCCCGAACCCGACGTCAGTCGAGCCTGCGCGCTCCTGTAGGTGCGATTGCGGCCGCTCGCGTTGGCGTCAGGCGCTGGCCGGAGCGATCTCGCGCAGCTTGCCGTCGTGGAGTTCCAGGACGCGGTCGAGACGGCGTGCCAGGCCGCGATCGTGGGTGACCAGCACCAGGCTGGTGCGTTCGGCGCGATTGAGTTCGAGCATCAGCTCGAACACCACTGTGGCGGTCTTCTCGTCGAGGTTGCCCGTGGGCTCGTCGCCGAGCACGCAGGACGGACGGTTGACCAGGGCGCGGGCCACGGCCGCGCGCTGGCGTTCGCCGCCGGAAAGTTCGCCGGGCTTGTGCTCCAGGCGGTGGCCCAGCCCGACCGCTTCCAGCAGGGCGCGCGCCCGGGCCGCGGCGTCAGGCGCGCCGGCGCCGGACAGCATCACCGGCAGCATCACGTTCTCCAGCGCGCTGAACTCCGGCAGCAGGTGGTGGAACTGGTAGACGAAGCCCAGCGCACGGTTGCGCAGCCGGCCGCGGTCGGCGTCCGACAGCGCGCCCATCCGCTGGCCGGCCACGTAGACCTCGCCCGCGGTGGCCGTGTCCAGGCCCCCCAGCAGGTGCAGCAGCGTGCTCTTGCCCGCTCCCGAGGCACCGAGGATGGCCACCGTCTCGCCCGCTGCGACGCTGAGGTCCAGGCCGTCGAAGACCGGCGTGCGCAGGCGCCCCTCGGCGTAGGTCTTGCCCAGACCCTGCGCGCCGACCACTTCCGCCGGATCGCGACCGGTCGCGCGCGCGTCGCGGCCAACCGTCGCGCGGGCCGCGTCGCCCCTGGCTGTCTGCTCACTCATAGCGCAGCGCCTCCGCCGGAGCCGTGCGCGCCGCGCGCCGCGCCGGATAGATGGTGGCCAGGAAGGCCATGGCCAGGGCGACCGCCGCGACGATGGCGATGTCCTGCCCGCTCAGTTCGGTCGGCAGCCCGGTGATGTAGTAGACGTCCGCCGGCATCAGCTCCGCACCGGTGATCTTCTCGATCAGGCGCAGGATGTGCTCGAGGTTGAGGGTCAGCGCGATGCCGCCGGCCACGCCCATCAGCGTGCCCATCACGCCGATCAGCGTGCCCTGCACCATGAACACCTGCATCACTCCCCGCGGCGTCAGGCCCAGCGTGCGCAGGATGGCGATGTCGGACTGCTTGTCGGTCACCAGCATCACCTGCGAGGACACCAGGTTGAAGGCACCCATGGCGATGATCAGCGACAGCAGGATCGCGATCATGGTCTTCTCGAGCTTCAGGGCGCGGAACAGGTGTGCGTTCTCCATGGTCCAGTCGCTCACCATGTACGGCCCCCCGAGTTCCAGCGCGAGGTCGCGGGCCACCGCATACGCCTGGTCCATGTCGTGCATCTGCAGGCGGACGCCGGTCACGCCGTCGCCCATGCGCAGCAGGCGCTGCAGGTCCTCGATGTGGACCACGGCCAGGCCGCGATCGAATTCCTGGTAGCCGGCTTCGAAGATGCCGCTCACGATGAAGCGCTTGAGCTGGGGTACCGCGCCCATCGGCGTGGCCTGGAAGTCGGTGGTCGCGACCACGCTGTCGCCCACGCGCACGCCCAGCCAGAGCGCGAGCTCGCGGCCCAGCACCACGTTGTAGCTGCGGGGGGTCAGCGTCTCGAGGCTGCCCTCGACCATGCGCTGGCCGAGGACCGAGACCTTCGCCTCATCGGCCGGCAGGATGCCGCGGACCATGGCCGGCTCGCGCCGCTTTCCGGACAGCAGGGCCTCGGTGGAGATGTAGGCCGCCGCGCCGGCGACGCGCGGGTCGCGACCGGCGGCGTCCATCGCCTCGCGCCAGTTGCGCATCGGCTCGCCGTGCGCGCTGACGGTCGCGTGCTGGGTCATCTGCAGCATGCGGTCGCGGATCTCGCGCTGGAAGCCGCTCATCACCGCCAGAGTGGTGATCAGCGCGGTCACGCCGATGGCGATGCCGAGGATGGAGGCCAGCGAGATGAAGGAGATGAAGCCGTTGCGGCGCTTGGCGCGCAGATAGCGCAGGCCGATGGCGACGGGCAGTGGTTTGAACATCGGGTCTCGCCGGCTCGAAGGCCGCTATGGTGCCACCGATGGCGCCCCGGGCGCAGCGGACAGCCGGCCCGCGGCCAGCCGCAATTCACGCCGCCGCTCCGACGGCAGGGTGTCGGGCCACCACGCCAGACGCTGGCGGCGACCGGTGGCGTCGCGCCAGGACAGGAAGGCCAGCGGGCCCCGCCAGTGCACCTGCACATGCATGGCTTCGGTCCCGTCGACCATCAGCCGGCCCTCGGCGGTGAACAGCAGCCTGCGTGGGCCACGCCGCCGCTCCCGCACGAAGGCGACCAGGCCATGGGCGGCCGCGGCCGCGGCCAGCGGCCAGGCCACGGCGCGCGGCAGGCCGCTGGCGAGCGTGGCGAAGGGCGCGGCGATGGCCAGGAAGAACAGCGCGGCCAGCAGCCAGCGCGAGGGGCGCCACTCAATGCGGCAGGGAACGTATCCGTTGCACCAGGGCGTCGACCTGCGGGTCATCGGAGCGCTCATGGCCGAGGAACCATTTCCAGAGCCTATCGTCCTCGCTGTCCAGCAGCCGCAGGAAGGCTTCGCGCTCGTCGGTGGGGGAAGCCCGCCATCCCTGTTCCAGCCAGCGCTCGAGCAGCCGGTCGAGCTCGCGCATGCCGCGCCGGCACCGCCAACGCAGGCGGCGGAGCTCGATCTCGTCGCCTCCCGCGCTCACGACTGGACCAGGACCCAGGCCAGGCGGATCCACAACAGTGCCAGCACCGCCATGCCGGCGATGAAGACCCGGAAACGGTGCATGACCTTGTTGTAGCTGCACTGGATGGCGCTGTGCGCGACCCGCAGGACCACGAAACCCCAGGCCAGTCCCAGCACGTAGGGGTCGCCAACGCCGGCAGCCGCCGACAGCGCGACACCGAAGTAGAACAGCACCGGCAGCTCGAACAGATTGCGGTAGTTGTCCGAGGCGCGGCTGTCGGACAACCGCTGCGCGACCTGCACCGACAGTGCCACCGACTGCGGATGGATGCGCTCGCGCATCATCTCGCCGATCCGGCGGCGGTACATCACCACGGCCACCGCGAAAGTCAGTGCGACCAGCGCCACGCCCGGCCACAGGATCGGATTCGTCATTCCTCTCTCCCCGGAACGATCGCGCCGGCGGATGCCGGCGCGATGTGGATCAGACCTGCCGCTCCAGCATCAGCTGCTTGATGGAGCCGATCGCCTTGGCCGGGTTCAACCCCTTCGGACAGGTCCGCGTGCAGTTCATGATGGTGTGACAGCGGTAGAGCTTGAACGGATCCTCGAGGTCGTCCAGGCGCGCGCCCGTGTCCTCGTCCCGCGAGTCGACGATCCAGCGGTAGGCCTGCAGCAGGATCGCCGGGCCGAGGTAGCGGTCGCCGTTCCACCAGTAGCTGGGGCAGGCGGTGCTGCAGCAGGCGCAGAGGATGCACTCGTAGAGGCCGTCGAGCTTGGCGCGGTCCTCCTTCGACTGCAGCCGCTCGCGATCGGGCGGCGGCGAACTCTGGGTGCGGATCCAGGGCTGGATGGAGGCGTACTGCGCGTAGAAATGGGTGAGGTCCGGGACCAGGTCCTTCACCACCTCCATGTGCGGCAGCGGGTAGACCGGAACCTCGCCCTTGCCCTTGCCGCAGTCCTCGATGGCCTTGGTGCAGGCCAGCGTGTTGGTGCCATCGATGTTCATCGCGCACGAACCGCAGATGCCTTCGCGGCAGGAGCGGCGGAAGGTCAGCGTGGGGTCGATCTCGTTCTTGATCTTGATCAGCGCGTCGAGAACCATCGGGCCGCACTTGTCGAGGTCGACCTCGTAGGTGTCGGTGCGCGGGTTCTCGCTGTCGTCGGGGCTCCAGCGGTAGACCTTGAACTGGCGCACGCGGGTCGAGCCCGAGGGCGCCGCGAAGTGCTTGCCCTTGTGGACCCTGGAGTTCCTGGGAAGAGAGAATTCGGCCATCTGCTTTCGATCCTAGTAGACGCGCGCAACGGGCGGGACGACTTCGACCTCATCGTCGAGCGTGTACATGTGCACCGGGCGGTAGTCGATGCGGGTATTGCCGGCCTCGTCCACCCAGGTCAGCGAGTGCTTCTGCCATTCCACGTCGTCGCGGTCCGGATAGTCCTCGCGGGCGTGGGCGCCGCGCGATTCCTTGCGGTTCTCCGCGGCAACGATGGTCGCCAGCGACAGGCCGAGCAGGTTCTGCAGCTCGAGGGTCTCGATCAGGTCGGAGTTCCAGACCAGCGAACGGTCGCTGACCTTGACGTCGGCGAACGAGGCGTTGATCTCGCGGATCTTCGCCACGCCCTCGGCCAGGGTCTCGCCGGTGCGGAACACCGCGGCGTCGGCCTGCATGGTGCGCTGCATGTTGTCGCGGATGACCGCCGTGGGCGTGCCGCCGTTGGCGTGGCGCAGGCGGTCGAGGTTGGCCAGCGCCTTGTCGCAGGCGTCGCCGGCGAGCTTCTTGTGCGCCTGGCCGGGCTTGATGGTCTCGGCGCAGCGGTTGGCGACCGCGCGGCCGAACACCACGAGGTCGAGCAGCGAGTTCGAGCCCAGGCGATTGGCACCGTGCACGGACACGCAGGCGGCCTCGCCGATGGCGTACAGGCCGGGCACGATCGCGTCCGGGTCGCCGTCCTTCAGCTGCACGACTTCGCCGTGGTAGTTGGTCGGCACGCCGCCCATGTTGTAGTGGACGGTGGGAATGACCGGGATCGGCTGCTTCTCGACGTCGACGCCGGCGAAGATCCGCGCGCTCTCGGCGATGCCGGGCAGCTTCTCGTGGATGTCCTTCGGGTCGAGGTGGGTCAGGTCGAGGTGGATGTGGTCCTTGTGCTCGCCGACGCCGCGTCCCTCGCGGATCTCGATGGTCATCGAACGGCTGACGACGTCGCGCGAGGCGAGGTCCTTGGCGTTGGGCGCGTAGCGCTCCATGAAGCGCTCGCCCTGCGCGTTGCGCAGGATGCCGCCTTCGCCGCGCACGCCCTCGGTGATCAGGCAGCCGGCGCCGTAGATGCCGGTCGGGTGGAACTGCACGAACTCCATGTCCTGAAGCCCCAGGCCGGCGCGCAGCGCCATGCCGCCGCCGTCGCCGGTGCAGGTGTGCGCCGAGGTCGCGCTGAAGTAGGCGCGGCCGTAGCCGCCGGTCGCCAGCACCGTGCCCTGGGCGCGGAACAGGTGGAGTGTGCCCTCGGCCATGTCGATGGCGAGCACGCCGCGGCAGACGCCCTCCTCGTCCATGATCAGGTCGAGCGCGAAGTACTCGATGAAGAACTCCGCCCGGTGCGCCAGCGACTGCTGGTACAGCGTGTGCAGCATGGCGTGGCCGGTGCGGTCGGCCGCGGCGCAGGTGCGCTGGGCGATGCCCTTGCCGTAGTGCGTGGTCATGCCGCCGAAGGGGCGCTGGTAGATCTTGCCTTCCTCGGTGCGCGAGAACGGCACGCCCTGGTGCTCGAGCTCGATGATCGCCGGGATGGCCTCGCGGCACATGTACTGGATGGCGTCCTGGTCGCCCAGCCAGTCGGAGCCCTTGATGGTGTCGTAGAAGTGGAAGCGCCAGTCGTCCTCGCCCATGTTGCCCAGCGCGGCCGAGATGCCGCCCTGCGCCGCGACGGTGTGCGAGCGGGTCGGGAAGACCTTGGTGATGCAGGCCGTGCGCAGGCCCTTCTGGGCCAGGCCGAAGGTGGCGCGGAGGCCGGCGCCGCCGGCTCCCACCACGATCATGTCGTAGGTGTGTTCGGTGATCTTGTAGGCGTTGGTCATTTCGGCTTCTTCGTCAGGCCAGCAGCGCGATGCGGAAGATCGCGTACAGCGACGCCAGCGCGCCGAGGCTGCAAAGGAGGATGTTGAGCACCAGCAGGGTCAGCTCGACGGCGCGGTTGTGGATGTAGTCCTCGATCACCACCTGCAGGCCCAGCTTGGCGTGCCAGAACAGCGCGACCACGAACAGCGCCATCAGGATGGCGTTGTAGGGCCGCGAGAAGACGTCGTGCACGTGGCCGAGGTCGGCGCCCACCAGGGAGACGAGGATGCCCACCAGCCACGGCACCAGCAGCGCCAGGACCACGGCGGTCACCCGCTGCCACCAGAAGTGGCCGGTGCCGGACTTCGCGGAACCCAGGGCACGCGCGCGCTTCAGCGGCGTGGGGTACTCGGGGATCGCCTTGGCGTCGACGTCGGTCATGCCGCACCTCCCATCGCGAAGAACCAGATCAGGGCGGTGAACACCAGGGTGAGCGCGGCAACGGTGTAGCCCGAGCGGTAGACCTCCGGGATCTCGAAGCCCCAGCCGGCGTCCCACAGCAGGTGGCGGATGCCGTTGAGCAGGTGGTAGACCAGCGAGGCGGAGAAGCCGAACAGGGCGACCTTGCCGAGCGGAGAGGCCAGGCAGGCGGCGGCGGACGCATAGGCCTCGCCACCCGCGGCAACGGCAAGCAGCCACCATGCGAGTCCGAACGCGCCGGCCACCAGGGCGATGCCCGTGGCGCGGTGCAGGATGGACATGGTCATGGTGATCTGCCACCGGTACACCTGGATGTGCGGCGACAGTGGACGGTTGGGATGGCTCATCGCGGCGGCATCTCTCGCTGGGCGGCACGTACGCCGCGTTGGCTCAATGAAAAGTCGTTCAGTGGCCGCGTCCTGCGGCCGGCGCATCAGAAATCGATGCAGCGTCCGTTTTTTTCCCAGTCGCCGTAGCGCGTCGGGTCGGGGCCATCCCGTCCGCCGGTTTCGGGCGCAGGCGTGGGCGCCGCGGGGCGCTCAGGAAGGGTCTCCGGAGCGGCTTCGGGCGGCGTTTCGCCTATGATTGCGGGGTCTGGCACGAGCCTGAGTTTACGTCCCGGAGCACAGTTTGGACAAGTCAGCGGCCATCAAGGCGCCTTTCACCGCCCTCCCCGAACATGCACTGCTCGAGCTCGAAGGCCGTGACGCGATCGCGTTCGCGCAGGCACAGTTCATGGGCGATCTCTCCGCTCTGGCCGACGGCCAGTGGCAGTGGAGCGGCTGGCTTTCGCCCAAGGGCCGCGTGCAGGCGCTGTTCGCGCTGCTGCGTTCGGGGCCGGAAACGCTGTGGCTGGTGCTTCCCGACGGCGACGCCGTCGCGCTCGCCGCGGCGCTGGGCCGCTTCGTGTTCCGCAGCAAGGTGACGCTGCGGATCCCCGAGGGGCGGTCGGTCTGCGGCATCCTCGGCCCGCCCGCGTCGGCTTCCGGCGCGGATTCCGCCACCGATGCCAGGGGTCGCATCGAACTCGACGTCGGCGACGGGACACGGCCGCGCACACTGCGCATCTGCAATGGCTGCGACAACCCTGTCGACGCCGACGTGCTGGCGCGCTGGCGCGCCTACGATCTGGCCCACGGGCTGCCCCGGCCCGGCGTTGCCGGGCTGGACGCCTGGACTCCGCAGCAGCTGTCGCTCGACCGGCTCAGGGCCTACAGCGTGCGCAAGGGCTGCTATCCGGGGCAGGAGATCGTGGCCCGCACCCATTACCTGGGCCAGGCCAAGCGTGGGCTGGCGCTCTTCGGCGCCGACGCTGCCCCCGCCCCCGGCGCTGCGGTGATGGAAGGCGACCGGAACATCGGCACCGTGACCTGCGCCACGCCGTCCGCCGGCGAGGTACCGGGCCACGCGGCCCTCGTCCTGGCGGTGATCCCGCTGGACCGCTCCAGCGACCCGACCGCGCCCTGGACCGCGGACGGCCAGCCCCTGGCGCCGCTCCCGCTCCTGGACGGGCTGGCGCGCTGAGTTCCGCAGGGCGGAGCACTCCTCCCGCCAGCCACCTCCCGCGGCGCGGACTCTCCCGGAGGGTGGCCCGCTTGAGATCGCCTAGGCGAAGCGTCCCACCGCTGCGACGATCTGCTCTTCGGACGGGATGACCAGGAAGGCCGCGCCTGCCAGCGGGGTGAAGGTGTCCGCCCCGACCACACGCTGCAGCGGGACAGCCGAGAGCCCACCCTCCACCAGCGCGGTGACGATGCCCTCGCCCACGCCGGCGCTGCGGCGGCCTTCGTCGACGATCAGGATGCGCTTCGCCGTGGCGGCCTGTTCGCGGATGAACGCTTCGTTGAGCGGCACCAGCCAGCGCAGGTCGACCACGCGCACCTTCCAGCCGTGCTTCGCCTCGATCGCGCGCGCGGCGCGCAGGCTCATCGGCACGCCGTTGCCGAAGCTGAAGATCACCAGGTCGTCGTTGCCTTCGCCGTAGACGCGGCCCTCGCCCGGCACCATCGCCTCGCCGGGTGCCGGGTACGCCGTCTGCCAGCCCCCGTCGCCGGCCTCGTACAGATCCTTGGTCATGTACAGCGCGATCGGCTCCAGGAAGGCGCAGACGCGGCCGTCGACCTTCGCCAGCGCCATCAGCGTCCGGAGCATGGTGACCGCGTCGTCACCGCGGCTGGGGCAGCCGACGACGAGCCCGGGGATGTCGCGCAGGGCGGTGATCGAGTTGTCGTTGTGGAAGTGCCCGCCGAAGCCGCGCTGGTAGCCCAGCGAAGCGATCCGCATCACCATCGGGTTGCGGTACTGGCCGTTGGAGAAGAACTGCAGGCTGGCCGCCTCGCCCCGGATCTGGTCGCAGGCGTTGTGGAAGTACGCCAGGTACTGGATCTCCGGCATCGGCAACAGGCCCATGTTGGCGTAGCCCTGGGCCAGGCCGAGGATCACGGTCTCGTCCAGCAGGGTGTTGAAGACGCGGCGCGGGCCGAAGGCTTTCTGCAGGCCCTTGGTGACGGTGTAGACGCCGCCCTTCTGGGCCACGTCCTCGCCGAACAGCAGCGTTTCCGGATACTTGGCGAACAGGTCGTGCAGGGCCTGGTTGATCTGGACCGCGAGGTGCCTGGGCGGCTGGTTCTCGGGCAGCTTCGCCTCGCCGCCGAAGACCTCGAGGCGACGGTCGGCGTAGTCGGCGCGCGCGGCCTCGGCGGCCACCGCGTCGGGCGTATACGGCGCCAGCGGTGCCATCACCTCCTCCAGCGACTCCAGCCGCGGCCGGCGGTCGGCCTCCTCGGCGGCGGCGAAACATTTCGCGCGCGTGGCTTCGTAGAGGTCGAGCACGTCGTCCTTCGACATCAGCCCGGACTGGAGCGCGATCGCGGCGGAACGCAGGAGCGGGTCGGTGGCCTCCACCGCGCAGAGCTCCTCGATCGAGCGCCATTCGATCTCGAAGTCGGTGCCGGCGTGGCCCATGATCCGGGTGGTGCGCAGGTGCAGGAAGGTCGGGCGACGCGTGCGGCGGCAGTGTTCGACCGCCCGCTGCACGTCGCCGTAGCCGGCGGCCAGGTCGAGGCCGTCGGCGAAGAAATAGTCCAGGTCCGGGCGCTGGCTGAAGTTGCGAGCGATCCAGCCGTCCGGGGTCTTCACCGAGATGCCGATGCCGTTGTCCTCGCAGACGAACAGCACCGGCGCCGGCAGCTTCTGGTACGCCGTCCAGGCGGCCACGTTGAACGCGGTCTGGGCTGTGGCGTGGTTGCTCGACGCGTCACCGAAGGAGCAGATGGCGATGCTGTCGTCGGGAACCGGCAGTGCGTGGCCGATGCGCCGCGCCTGCTCGATGGCGACCGCGGTGCCGAACGCCTTGGGCAGGTGCGAAGCGATGGTCGAGGTCTGCGGCAGCACCCACAGCGGCTTGCTGCCCCAGACCTTGTGGCGGCCTCCGCTGGCCGGGTCTTCCTTCGACGCCGCGAACGACAGCGCCGAATCCATCACCGGGTCCATGCCCGGCAGCTTGCGGAACCGCTCGGCCATGAAACCGCCGCTGCGGTAGTGCAGGAAGGCCGGATCGGTATGCCGTGTGAGCCGCGCGACCATCGCGTTGCCCTCGTGGCCACTGGAGCCGATGGTGTAGAAGACCTTGTTCTGCACCCGGAGCACGCGCGCCATCAGGTCGAGGTGGCGGCTGATCAGCTGCGATTCGAACAGCTCGCGGAAGCCGCGGGCATCGAGCGCGCTTCCGTCGAGGATCGCCTCGTCGTCGGCCGGCTTCGCATCGGCGCGACCGCTCCAGCCGCGCACGAACTCCTGGAAGTTGACGTCGCAGATCTCGGCGCGGTTGAGGCCCTTCATGCGGGCCGGAACGGGATTCGGAACGACTGCGAACATCGGTGAGGCCCTGTGTCGAATGGTGTGCGAAGCGCCCTTCAGGCGAAGCGCTTCCGGTTGTCCTGCCACTGCGCGGCGGTCTGGCCCCAGACCTCGCTGGGCAGGTCCTCGTACGGCGGCGGCAGCCGCCCGGGCCCCAGGAACGTCGACCCGAGGCGGGCGGCGACCTTCTTGGAAGCCGTGTTTTCGGGCGCGATGCAGTGGATGAAATCGTCCCAGCCGAGGCGCTCAAGCGCCCAGTCGATCGCCGCCACGGCAGCCTCGGTCGCATAGCCCCTGCCCCAGGCGTCGGGATGGAAGGAATAGCCGATCTCGTTGCCCGGCCAGCCTTCGGGCTTCCACGGCCCCAGCTGGCCCAGCCAGAGACCGCTGTCGCGGTCGGTGACCGAGAACATCCCGAAACCCTGCAGCAGCCAGGCACCCGGCTGCTGCAGGAACCTGCGCCAGGCCGCGGCCCGCGGCGCGTGGCCGCCGATGTGGCGCGCCGCGTCCTCGTCGGCAAGCAGCTCGGCGAAGCGGTCGAAGTCCCCGATCCGCGGCACGCGCAGCACCAGGCGTTCGGTTTCGATGCGGATCCCGTCCAGCGCCATGATCTCGTTCCCCGTTCCCCCGTGAGTGGCCGCGACGCCCGGCCGCGGCGTGGTGGCGGTCAGCCGCCGAACGCGTTGATGCCGGTCAGTTCGCGGCCCACCACCAGCTGGTGCACGGTTTCCGTGCCCTCGTAGGTGATGACCGACTCGAGGTTGAGCGCATGGCGGATCGGCGAGTGTTCGGTGGTGATGCCGGCGCCGCCGAGCAGGTCACGCGCCTCGCGGGCGATGTCGATGGCCATGCGGCAGTTGTTCCATTTCGCCAGACTGACCTGCGTCGGCTGCATGGTGCCGGCGTCCTTCAGGCGCCCAAGCTGCAGGCTCAGGAGCTGCGCCGAGGTGATGCGGCGCGCCCAGTCGGCCATCTTGATCTGCGCGCTCTGGGTCGCGGCGACCGGACGGCCGAACAGGATGCGCTCCTTCGAATAGCCCAGGGCCTCGTCGAGGCAAGCGATCGCCGCGCCGATCGGACCCCAGGTGATGCCGTAACGCGCCTGGGTCAGGCAGCCCAGCGGGCCCTTGAGACCCTTGACGTTGGGCAGGCGGTTGGCTTCGGGCACGCGTACGTTGTCGAAGAAGAGCGCGCTGGTCACCGAAGCGCGCAGGCTCATCTTGTGCTTGACCAGCTGGGCCTTGAAGCCGGCGAAGTCCTTCTCGACCACGAAGCCCTGGATCCCGTCGTCGGTCTGCGCCCAGACGATGGCGATGTCGGCGAGGTTGCCGTTGGTGATCCACATCTTGGAGCCGTTGATCACCCAGTCGCCGCCGTCCCGCTTCGCATGGGTCTTCATGTTGGCCGGGTCGGAGCCGCCGTGCGGCTCGGTCAGGCCGAAGCAGCCGATGACCTTGCCCGCGGCCATGTCCGGAAGCCAGCGCTTCTTCTGCTCCTCGGTGCCGTAGGCGAAGATCGGATACATGCACAGCGAGGACTGCACGCTGGCGAAGCTGCGCAGGCCGGAGTCGCCGCGCTCCAGCTCCTGGCAGATCAGGCCATAGCTGACGTAGTTGAGTTCCGCGCCGCCGTACTCGGCCGGGAGGGTCGCCCCCAGCAGGCCCAGGCCCGCGATCTCGGGGATCAGCTCCGTCGGGAAGCGGCCCTCGTCGAAGCATTCGCCGATGATCGGCAGCACGCGCTCGTCGGTGAAGCGGGCGACGGTGTCCTGGACCGCGCGCTCCTCTTCGCTGAGCAGGGAGCGGACGTCGTACAGGTCGTAGGGGTTCAGGGCCATGGGATCGCAACCGTCGGCTGGAAAGCCCAGCATTCTAGCCACTCTGCCGGCGCCGATGTCTGCCCGCGTCCATGCGTCCGGGGGAGAACAAGAAAAAGGTTCTTCTCCCAACTCCGGGAGTAGGCGTTGTCGCGCTTCTTGCGCACCGCCGCGCCTTGAAGTCGCCTCGTTGGGGTCCGCGCAGCCCGCCCCGCGCACAGGGGGTGTGCTCCCCGGCCGTCTCCGCGTCCTGCTCCCATCGGCCGGCCGCCGGCCATCCATGGCCGGCTGTCCGCACACCCCCTGTGCACGGGACGGGCTCCGGCGTTCTCCGGCTTCGGGAGGGAAGATCAAGAGCGGCGGAGCCGCGCTGCTCCCGGTCATGACGCTCTCCGCTTCGACGCGGACGTCGCTCTTGGAAAATCTTCCAGACCGCGACCAAAGGTCGTGCCCGCCGCGGATGCAGGGGGGATGCCCAGAGCCGGCCATGGATGGCCGGCGGCCGGATCTGGCAGCAGGACGCGGAGAATCCGGCGGGGCATTCCCCCCCTGCATCCGCGGCGGGCGGCCCGGACTTCACCGGATCGCCCCTGGCGGCCGACCCGGACTCGAACGGAGCGTCCCCTCACTCGGGAGAAGAACCAGAAAAAGACGCCCCCTGGGCGGGGGCGTCTCTTTCTTCGTGCCGGACCGGACTTCAGCTCCGGGCCGTGTCTTCATCCACGGCCGCGACCTGCGTCACCACCTGGCCATCGATCACGGGCAGGCGGTCGCCGGGACGCTCATCCATGCGGATGCTGCGTTCGACGCCGTCGTAGAGATAGGTCACGTCGTAGCCCACGGTGACCTCGGCATCGCCCAGGGCGATGCGGTTGCCCGGCTTGCTCTCGGTACGCATGTTGCCGATGGTGCCGTCAGGGTTGCGGAACGTCACGTTGTAGGCCACCACGCGCGACGACTCCGAACTGTCATGCACCGTGCGGCACTGGCGGTCGACGCGCTCGACGACGCGGCCGCCGACATGGCGGCGGTCGATCTCGCGGCCGGCGAAGCCGCCGCCGACCGCACCGGCCACCGTGGCCAGCTTGCGGCCGCTGCCGCCGCCGACCTGGTTGCCGACCAGGCCGCCGATGACCGCGCCAGCGACCGTGCCGCCGACGTTGCCGTCGCGCTCGGGCAGCCGATCCTGGACGACCACGTCTTCGCAGATCTCGCGCGGGGAGCTGGTGGTGGTGGTTTCGCGGATCGCCTCGGATCCGATCACCGTCGCGTACTGCGGTTCGCGGCTGGTGATCGGCTCGATGGCGACCACGCTCGCGTATTCGAGGCGGCCCTCGGTCGGGATGACGCTGTCATCGAACGCCCGCTCGCTGTCCACGGTGGGGCGGGCGACGTCACTGCGCGGGCCGTCGTTGCGGCTGCCCTGGAACGCGGCGACCGCGACGCCGCCGACCAGCAGCGAAGCAAGGGCGATGGCGAGCGTGTTGTTCTTCATGGCAGGCTCCTGGGGAAGATTGCGCCGGTTGCGGGTGAATGGACTGGACGTAACGGGATTCCAACACTTCGCAGCTGAACCGGTGCCGGCCGCAGCGTCCCGGCCTGACCAATGCGTGAATCCGGTCGCACCCGCTGCGTGCTAGCGTGCCGCCCGACACATCGAAGGAGTCGGGACCCATGCCCAATCCCATGCTCGCTCCGCTGATGCGCTGGCTCGGCGGACTGAGCCATCCCAAGCTGTTCGTGGTGGCGACGGCGCTGTTCGTGGTCAATCTGTTCGTTCCCGACCCCCTGCCCTTCGTCGACGAACTGCTGCTGGGCATCGGCGCACTGATGCTGGGGCGCCGCAGGCGCAGGCCCGGTCGGTCCGGAGGTCGCGTGATCGACGGCGGCGCCCGTCGCGGCTGAGCACATGCTGGTCGATTCGCACTGCCACCTCGACGCCCGAGAGTTCGACCGCGACCGCACGGAGGTCGTCGCCCGCGCGCGCGCCGCGGGCGTGCGCATGCAGGTGCTGCCGGCCACGCATGCCGACGCGTGGCCGCTGCTGCGCGACGCCGTGGCATGCGCCCCCGGGCTGTTCGCGGCCTACGGCCTGCACCCGACCTTCCTCGAGCACCATCGCGAGCCGCACCTGGATCGCCTGCGCGAGTGGATCGAGCGCGAGCGTCCGGTGGCGGTGGGAGAATGCGGCCTGGACTTCTTCGTCGAAGGGCTGGACGGCGACCGGCAGGCGCACTGGTTCGAGGCCCAGCTGCGGATCGCGCGCGACGTCGACCTGCCGGTGATCGTGCACGCACGGCGCGCGGTGGACCAGGTCACCGCCGCGATCCGCCGCGTCGGCGGCCTGCGCGGCGTGGTGCACAGCTTCTCCGGGAGCCTGCAGCAGGCGGAGAAGCTCCTGGAGCTCGGCTTCATGATCGGCCTCGGGGGGCCGGTGACCTACGAGCGCGCCCGTCGCCTGCACAGGCTGGCGGCGACCGTGCCGCTGGACCACCTGCTGCTCGAGACCGACGCGCCCGACCAGCCCGATTCGGGCATCCGGGGCCAACGCAACGAACCGGCGCGCCTGGCCGTGGTCTGCGAGACCATCGCCGCCCTGCGCCGGGTGCCCGCCGAGGAGGTGGCCGCGGCCACGACCGCCAACGCGCGCCGCCTGTTCGGACTGCCTGGAGGCGAGGTCCCGGACCCTGCGGCCGGCCCGTCACCCCTCGCGGTCGGCTGATCCCGCGCTGCCGGGCCGCCGTACAGGAGCCGCCTCGCCGCTTCCGCGGCCTGCCCTCACGCCGCCGTCCCCATGTCCGCGCCGGCCGGCGCCGCCTCGCGCGCCGGGGCGCGCGCGAGCAGCATCTCCAGCGCCTTGCCCGCGGCCGCGAACGCGAATGCGCCGGTGATGTGCGTGGCGGCGCCGAGGCCGCCGCCGCAGTCGAGCTTGAAGCCTTCCTCGCCACCCACCCGCGGGCGCAGGCCGCAGACGCTGCCGTCGGCCTGCGGATAGCGCACGTTCTCGAGCGAGTACACCGCCGGCACGCCGAAATAGCGCTTCGGTCCCTTCGGGAAACCGAACTCGGCGCGCAGCTTCTTGCGCACCAGCGCCAGCATGGCGTCGTGCTCGGTCTTCGACAGGTCGCGCACGCGCACCAGCGTGGGATCCACGCGGCCGCCTGCCGAACCCACCGCCACCAGCGGCAGCCTGCGGCGGCGGCACCAGGCGATCATCTCGACCTTGCTCCGGAAGCTGTCGCAGGCGTCGACCACCAGGTCGTAGCCGCGGTCCAGGAGCCCGCCGAGGTTGGACGGCGTGAGGAAGCTCGGCACCGCATGCACCACCATGGCCGGATTGATGGCGCGGCAGCGCTCGGCCATGGCCTCGACCTTGGCCCGGCCGTAATGGCCGTCGAGCGCCGGCAGCTGGCGGTTGGTGTTGGACAGGCAGAGGTCGTCGGCGTCGATCAGCGTGAGCGTCCCGACCGCGCTGCGCGCCAGGGCTTCGGCCACCCAGGAGCCAACGCCGCCAAGCCCGACCACGGCGACGTGGCAGGCGGCGAACCGCTCCACCGCGCCGCGGCCATAGAGGCGGTCGATACCGCCGAAGCGCTCGGTCCAGGCAGTCTCCATGCGCTCATTCTAGCGATCGCGCCGAATACAATCTCCGCTTTCGCCAACCCGGAGCCCCGTATGTCGACGCCGCAGCCGCAAGCCACGCCGTCCAACCCCGCCGCGCCGCGCCCGTCGCGCAAGCCACCCTCGACGGCAGGTCGGTACCTGTTCCTGTTCCTGCTGGGCCTGGTGATCGGAGTCGTATCGGTGGTCATGCTGCTGCGGGCATTCGACGGCAGGAAAACCTGGCAGGACCACTATCCGCGCGCGACCATGCACCTGATGTCCGCGCACAGCGCCCAGCTTCGGCAGAAGCTCGACGCCAACCGCTGCGCCGCCACGGACGTGCTGCCGCATCTGCAGGCTCTGCGCACACTGGGCAATGATCTCGACCCCGCCTTCCCGGACTTGCGCGAGAACAGCCGTTTCGCGACCCACACCGGCGGCTTCCGCGCCACCCTCGACGAGGCCCTGGCCTCGCCGCCGCTCAGCTGCCCCGGCGTCAGGACCACGCTCGACGCCATCGGCGCCGACTGCAAGGCCTGCCACACCGACTTCCGCGGCTGAGGAAGCGGCGGCCGGCGCGCCGACCAGGCGCGCCGGCATGAACGCCTCCTGCACACCGGTTCCGCGATCGTTGGACCGGCCGCATGGTTGATGGGCTGTTCACGGCCGCCGTCCTACCGTCGGCGCCGTGGCATCCCTTTTCCGATGCAGTGCAGGAGTCCCCATGAAGATCCGCCTGATGAGCGCCGCGATGATCACCGCCACCGCGCTGGTCGGCTGCGCAAGCACCTCCCCCGGCTACTCCGGCGGCGGCTACGGAAGCGGCTATGGCAGCGGTTACGGCGGCACGCGGTCCGGCTACTGCGACACCTGCGGCGTGGTCACCCGCATCGACCACCGGGCCCGCGCATCGAACACGCCCAACGCCACCGGCGCCGTGCTCGGCGGCATCGTCGGCGCGGTGGCCGCGCGCGAGATCGCCGAGCGCAACACCGACAGCGCCGGCCGCGCCAACACCGCCACCGTGGCGGGTGCCGTGGGCGGAGCGGTCGCCGGCAACGCCATCCAGAATCGCACGCAGGGACAGTCGGTCTACGACATCCACGTGCGCCTGGACAACGGTCGCATGACGGTCGTCACCCAGAACGACCTCGGCGGCATCCGCGAGGGTTCGTACGTCAGCGTCGCCAACGGCCGCGCCTTCGTCCGCTGACCCCGCGACCGATCCACGCTCTACTCTCTCCTTGACGGCCCGCCCTGCGGGCCGTCCTTCTTTGGCAGACTCCGCGGATGGACCTGCAGATCATCCTTTACGCCGTGGCGGCGATCCTGGTGCTCGTCGGCCTGGCCGGCACGATCCTGCCCGCGCTGCCGGGGCTCCCCCTGGTCTTCGCGGGCATGGTGCTGGGGGCCTGGGCCGGCGACTTCGAGTACATCGGCATACCGGTGCTGGTGGTGCTGGGCGTCCTGACCCTGTTCTCGCTGATGATCGATTTCTGGGCCACGGCGCTCGGGGCGCGGCGCGTCGGCGCCAGCGGCAAGGCGGTGGCCGGCGCGGTGATCGGCACGTTCGCCGGCCTGTTCTTCGGCATCGTGGGGTTGTTCGCCGGCCCGTTCCTGGGTGCGCTGGCCGGCGAGCTGCTGCACGGGCGCGATGTCGGACGGGCCACCCGGGTGGGATTCGGGACCTGGCTGGGTATCGTCTTCGGCACGGTGCTGAAGCTGGCACTGGCGTTCACGATGGTGGGGCTGTTCGTGCTCGCCTGGATCTTCTGACCGGCGGGCGGGGAGAACGATAGACTTTCCGGCCATCCCTTCGACCCGGACACCCATGGAACGACACGGGGCGGCCCTGCTCCTGCTGTGCATCATGCCCTTGGCCGCACATGCCCGGGATTCCGACCAGGACGCAACGCCCGCGCTCGAGGCCTGCGTGGCGATCGAGACCGCGGTCGAACGGTTGGCCTGCTACGACCGCGCCATGCGGCGCCCGCTGCCCAGCCCGCTGGACGCCGACGCCGCGGCGGCGCGGGCCGCGGCCATCGACCGGGCGCGCAGGCCAGCCGGCGACACCGGCAGCGACGTGTTCCCGCACGACGACGATCCGCGACGCGCGCTGGCCAACGCCGGTCGCGGCTCCCTGTTCGACAGCCGTTGGGAGCTGGCCCGCGATTCCAAGCTCGGCACCTTCAACATGCGCGCCTACAAGCCGGTGTACCTGCTGCCGGCGTTCTGGAGCAGCAGCCCCAACGTCAACCCGACCTCCTCGGCCGACGGCCAGGAGCTGCGGCTGGACGCCATCGACGACGTCGAGACCAAGTTCCAGATCAGCTTCAAGACCAAGGCAGTGGAGAACCTGTTCGGGGACAACGGCGACATCTGGATGGGCTACACCCAGAGCTCGCGCTGGCAGGTCTACAACAGCGACAGCTCGCGCCCCTTCCGGGAGACGAACCACGAACCCGAGGTGTTGCTCGTGTTCCGCAACCGCTACAGCCTCGGCGGCTGGAAGGGACGGATGGCCGCGGTCGGCATCAACCACCAGTCCAACGGCCGCAGCGACCCGCTCTCGCGCAGCTGGAACCGGATCATGTTCAACGTCGGCCTCGACCGCGAGGACTGGGCGGTGACCTTCCGCCCCTGGATCCGCATCTCCGATGGCAGCGACGACGACAACCCGGAGATCGAGGATTACATCGGCCGCGGCGACGTCACCCTCGTGCATACGCGCGGCGACCAGACCTTCTCGCTGATGGCGAGGCACTCCCTGCGCGGCGGCGAGCGCTCGCGCGGGGCCCTGCAGCTGGACTGGGGCTTCCCGCTCAGCAGCCATCTGCACGGACACCTGCAGCTGTTCAGCGGCTATGGCGAGAGCCTTCTCGACTACGACCACAGCGCGACCTACGTCGGCCTCGGGATCTCGGTGCTCGACTGGTTCTGAGCCGGCGGCGGCACCCCCGTCCCCGGACCCGCTTTCACGTTCCACTGAGCGGGCGCGTCGCAGAGTGCGCCTTCCGGCGCGCCCGTGCGATGTCGATGAGCCGCAGATCCTGGAGCCGCAAGCGCATGGCCTGGACCATCGCCCTGACAGCTGCTGTCACGGTGCTCGCCGTCGTGCTGGCGATGAACTTCATCACGCCAGAGAAGAAGATCGAACGAAGGATCGAACATCGGCATGCCATCGCCGATCCCCAGTTCCAGCGCGAGATGTCGGTCCTGCTCGGCCCCGCGATCCTGCCCGGCAACCAGGTCACCGCCTACCAGAACGGCGACGAGATCTTTCCCGCGATGCTCGACGCGATCGAGGCGGCGCGCGGGACGATCACCTTCGAGACCTACATCTACTGGTCCGGCGAGATCGGCCGGAAGTTCGCCGATGCGCTTTCGGAGCGCGCGCGCAACGGGGTCGCGGTGCACCTGCTGGTGGACTGGGTCGGCAGCATCAAGATGGACGAATCGATGCTGCGGCAGATGGAGGATGCCGGGGTGCTCCTGGAGCACTACCGCCCGCTGCACTGGTACAACCTCGGGCGCATGAACAACCGCACCCACCGCAAGCTGCTGGTGGTGGACGGCCGCGTGGGCTTCACCGGCGGCGTCGGCATCGCCGACCAGTGGACCGGCCATGCCCAGGACCCCGACCACTGGCGCGAGGCGCACTTCAGGATCGAGGGGCCCGCCGTGGCGCAGATACAGGCGGCTTTCAATGACAACTGGATCAAGACCACCGGCACCCTGCTCAACGGCCCGGCCTACTTCCCGCCGCTGGAGCCGGCCGGGGAGATGCCGGCCCACCTGTTCATCGCCTCGCCGGCGGGCGGCAGCGAAAGCATGCACCTGATGTACCTGACGTCGATCGCGGCGGCCGAGCATTCGATCGACCTGGCGGCGTCGTACTTCGTGCCCGACGAGCTGATCGTCAAGGCGCTGCTGGCCGCACGCAGGCGCGGGGTGCGGGTGCGGGTGCTGCTGCCCGGCGAGCACATCGATTCGGAGACGGTGCGGCTGTCGTCGAAATCGGGCTGGGGCGAGCTGCTGCAGGCGGGGATCGAGATCCACGAGTACGTCCCGACGATGCTGCACGTGAAGCTGCTGATCGTGGACCGGGAGCTGGTGTCGATGGGCTCGACCAACTTCGACATCCGTTCGTTCCGGCTGAACGACGAGGCCAGCCTCAACGTCTACCACCACGGCTTCGCCCAGGCGATGACCGCCGTGTTCGAGGACGACCTGGAACACGCGAAGCAGTATTCGTACGCGATGTGGGAACGGCGGCCGCTGCGGGAGAAGCTCGCCGAGAAGTTCGTGCGGCCGATCAGGTCGCAGCTGTAGGTTTGTCGTCCGGCCGGGCGCTCCGGGCTGCTTCGGCGAGCGGCGGGCTGTTCGGGTGCTCCGCAAACAGGTCCGCTGCGCCGCCCCTGAATGTTTGCTGCGCACCCGACCATCCCGCCGTGCCACCTCCTTCGCGGATCGGGGGCAAGGACTCGCGGCTGCAGCCACTCCCACAACAGCATCAGCCCGGCCACCACTTCCCCCGGGCTTTCCGGGAGGCGGCTACTTGCGGGAGCGGCTACAGCCGCGATTCGAACGACACTTTGTGGGAGCGGCTACAGCCGCGACTGAAGCTTGCCGCGAAAACGGGAGCGGAGGGTGCGTGGGGTATGGAGCAAACATTCAAGGGCGGCGCAGCCGACCTGTTTGCGCAATACCCCGCGCACCCTCCGCCCCGCGACACCGCGACAACGCAACGCGGCGACCGAAAAAACCGGCCGCCCCGCAGCATCAAACCGTCTCGACCACCTTCAGGGGGATCTTGCCGATACGCGACTGCCATTCGCGCGGGCCGGTCTCGTGGACGGATTCGCCGGTGGCGTCGACGGCCACGGTCACCGGCATGTCCTGCACGGTGAACTCGTAGATCGCCTCCATGCCCAGGTCCCCGAAGGCGACCACCTTCGCGGCCTTGATCGCCTTCGACACCAGGTAGGCCGAGCCGCCCACAGCCATCAGATAGGCGGAGCCGTGCCTGCGGATCGCGTCGATCGCCGCCGGGCCGCGCTCGGCCTTGCCCACCATGCCCAGGAGTCCGGTCTGCGACAGGATCTGGTCGGTGAACTTGTCCATGCGCGTGGCGGTGGTGGGGCCGGCGGGGCCGACGACTTCGCCTGCCACGGGATCGACCGGGCCGACGTAGTAGATGAAGCGGCCGGCCAGGTCGACCGGCAGCGTCTCGCCCCGGTTCAACATGTCCACCATGCGCTTGTGCGCGGCGTCGCGCCCGGTCAGCAGGCGGCCGTTGAGGAGCAGGGTCTCGCCCGGCTTCCAGGACGCCACGTCCTCGCGGGTCACGGTGTCGAGGTCGACGCGGCGGCCCTTGGAGGCGTCGTACGTGATCCGCGGCCAGTCCTCCAGCGACGGCGGGTCCAGCATCACCGGGCCGCTGCCGTCGAGGGTGAAGTGTGCGTGGCGGGTGGCGGCGCAGTTGGGGATCATCGCCACCGGCAGGTTCGCCGCGTGGGTCGGATAGTCCTTGATCTTGATGTCGAGCACGGTGGTCAGGCCGCCCAGGCCCTGGGCGCCTATCCCCAGCGCGTTGACGCCGTCGAAGATCTCCAGCCGCAGTTCCTCCAGACGGTTCGAGGGGCCGCGGGCCTTGAGGTCGACGATGTCGATCGGCTCCATCAGCGCTTCCTTGGCCAGCAGCATCGCCTTCTCGGCGGTGCCACCGATGCCGATGCCGAGCATGCCCGGCGGACACCAGCCGGCGCCCATGGTCGGCACGGTCTTCAACACCCAGTCGACGATCGAGTCGGAGGGGTTGAGCATGGCGAACTTCGACTTCGCCTCCGAGCCGCCGCCCTTGGCGGCCACGATCACCTCGACCTTGCCGCCCGGAACGACCTTGAAGTTGACGATGGCCGGGGTGTTGTCGCCGGTGTTGCGGCGCGCGCCGGCAGGGTCGGCCAATACGCTGGCGCGCAGTTTGTTCTCCGGCAGGCTGTAGGCGCGACGCACGCCCTCGTTGACCATGTCCTCCAGCCCCATGGTGGCGTCGGGCCAGGTCACGTCCATGCCGACTTCCAGGAACACGGTGACGATGCCGGTGTCCTGGCAGATCGGGCGATGGCCCTCGGCGCACATGCGCGAGTTGATCAGGATCTGTGCCATCGCATCCTTCGCCGCAGGGGATTCCTCGCGCTCGTACGCCGCCGCCAGGTTCCGGATGTAATCCACCGGGTGGTAGTAGCTGATGTACTGGAGGGCGTCGGCGACGCTCTGGATGAAGTCTTCCTGGCGGATCTCGGTCACGGCGGGCTCTGGTCTTGCGGGCACGGCGGACATTCTAAGCTGCCCGCCGTGCCCGGCTTGAACCCTTCGCCGCGACGCTGCATCCGACCCGGTATGCTCGACGCTGCCATGACCGACAGCCCGCCGGCCCAGGCCGCCCACGATGCCGTGGACGGCGACGATGCCCTGGCCCGGGCCGCGGCGGGTGGCGACACCGCGGCGTTCGAAGCCCTCTACCGGCGACACGCCCCGCGCGTCCACGGGGTGGTGCTGCGCCTGGCCGGCTGGCAGCGCGCCCGCGCCGAGGACCTGGTGCAGGAGGCCTTCCTGCAGGCCTGGCGGGCGCTGCCGCGATGGCGCGGCGAAGCGTCCTTCGGCACCTGGCTTTACCGGCTCGCGGTCAACGCGGCCCTGATGGACCTGCGGGCGCGCCGGGCGCGCCCCGGGCTCGACGGCGACGACGAGGCGGCGCTCGAGGCCTTGGCCTCCGGCGACTCCGCCCAGCGCACGGCGATGGCCATGGACCTCGGTCGCGCCGTGGCCACGCTGCCTCCGCGCGCGCGCGCCGTGCTGGTCCTGCACGACGTCGAGGGCTGGACCCACGACGAGATCGCCACCGCGCTGGAAATGGCGGTCGGCAGTTCCAAATCCCAGCTGCACCGCGCGCGGGGCCTGCTCCGCGCACGGCTTGGAGACACGCCATGACCCCGCACTCCCGACCTCCATGCGACCGCCGCGCCGCGCCCGACCAGCCGTGCGATGTCCTGCACGATGCGCTCGCCGCCCGCCTGCGCGGGCTGCGCGAGGAGGTCGCCCCGACGCGTGATCTCTGGCCTGGAATCGCCGCGCGGCTGGAGCCGAGGATCGCAGTCTCTGCCGGGGCCGGTCGCGACCGGCGCCGTCGCCTGCGCCGCCGCAATGCCGCCTATGCGACCGCGGCGACCGTGGTGTTCGCGGTGGCGGCCGGGTGGCAGTCGCTGCCGTTCCGCACCACGGCGGCGCCGCCGGTATCCGGCGACACCGCCACCACCGTCACCACCGGAGCCGCGGCCGACGCCGGCGCGCCCCTGCTGCAGGCGGCCGATGCACTGGCCCGCGAGTACCAGGGCGCCCTGCGCGAAGTCGAAACCACGACCGGCGCCGCCACAGCCGGCCCCGGCGACCTGGACGCCGAGCTTGAGCGCAGCGCCACCGAAGTCCGCGCCGCGCTCGCCCGCGATCCCGACGCCCGGCACCTGCTCCGCCATCTCCAGCGCATCTATGCCCACCGCCTGGCCCTGAGCCTGAGCCAGGCCTGACCCGAGGAGTTCCGCCATGTTCCGCCATGTCATCGTCCTTGCACTCGCCGGCCTCGCCGCCCCTGCACTGGCCGCCACCCCGATCGACGAGCGCCGACCGCTCGACGCCCGCGGCAAGGTGGAGGTGTCCAACCTCAAGGGCAGCATCGAAGTCCGCACCTGGGATCGGAACGAGGTCCACATCACCGGCAGCCTCGGCGAAGGCGTCGAGCGCCTCGAGATCGGCGATGGCGGCCGGATCCTGTCGGTGCGCGTGCGCTATCCCCGCAACAGCCGCGACAGCGAGCCGACCACCCTGGTGCTCCAGATCCCGCAGCAGGCCAGCCTCGAGGCCGAATCGGTCGCAGCCGCCATCGACGTCCAGGGCGTGGCCGGTGATTCCTTGAAGCTCGGAAGCGTCAGCGGGCGCGTGACCGCGGTCGGCGCGCCCGGCAAGGCCAGCGCCGAAAGCGTCAGCGGCGACCTGCGGCTCCACATCAACAGCCGCGAGATCTCCACCGAGAGCGTCAGCGGCAACATCCTGCTGCGCGGCCGCATCGCCGGCCGCGTCGACATCGAGACAGTCTCCGGCGACATCGAGGTCGACACCCGCGGTGAGCGCCTGGCGCGACTGCAGAGCAGCACCGTGTCCGGCGACGCCAGCGTCCGCGCCGGAATCGCGGATGACGGCCGCTTCAGCTTCGAGTCGGTCAGCGGCGACGTCCGCGTGATGCTGCCGCGGGATGCCTCGGCCCGCGTCGAAGCCGCCACCTTCAGCGGAGACATCGACGCCCCCGGCGCCGAGGTGGTGCGCAAGCGCTACGGCCCCGGCGCCAGCATGAAGCACGACTACGGCAGCGGTGGCGGCGCGATCGCGATCGAGACCTTCTCCGGCGACGTGCGCCTGCAGCTCGACTGATCGGGGGGCTGCCACGGCCCTGGGGCTCGCGCCATTCACGCCCTCCGAGGCAGGATGGCGCGATGTCGACCGTCGCCAGCGCCACCGCCCACAGCCCGAAGCCCCCTGATCCGCGCGCGGGCCGCCCCTCGTTCCGCGAGCGCATCGACGCGCTGCGCAACCTGCCACCGTTCCTGCGCGAGGTCTGGCGCACCAGCCGTCCGCTGACCCTCGCCACCCTCACCCTGCGCCTGGTGCGCGCACTGCTGCCGGTGGCGATGCTCTACATCGGCAAGCTGATCATCGACGAGGCGATCCGGCTGGTCGGTGCCGGCGCCGTCGACGGCGGCTTCGGCGAAGCCTGGCGCGGCGGCCAGCTCGACCCTCTCGCGCTGCTGCTGGCCGTGGAGTTCGGCCTGGCCATCCTGTCCGACCTGCTCGGCCGCCTGGTGGCGTACTGCGACCAGGTCCTCTCGGAGATGTTCACCAACGCCGCCAGCATGCGGCTGATGGAGCATGCGGCCACGCTGGACCTGGAGGACTTCGAGGACCCCGAACTGCAGGACAGGCTGGACCGCGCCCGGCGCCAGACCATGGGTCGGATGAATCTGATGGGCCAGCTGTTCGGCCAGGCCCAGGACGTCGTCACCATCGTCAGCTTCGCGGCCGGCCTGCTGGTCTACGCACCATGGCTGATCCTGCTGCTGGGAGTGGCCCTGGTCCCGGCCTTCGTCGGCGAGTCGCACTTCAACGCCCTCAACTATTCGCTCAACTTCCAGTGGACCGCCGAACGCCGCCAGCTCGAGTACCTGCGCCAGACCGGCGCCAGCGTCGACACCGCCAAGGAAGTGAAGATCTTCGGCCTGCACCGCTTCCTGGTGGAGCGCTTCCGCACGCTGTCGCAGGCCTTCCTCGCGGCCAACCGGCGGCTGGCGAAACGGCGGGCGTTCTGGGGCACCCTGCTCGCCGCGCTGGGCACGCTCGGCTACTACGTGGCCTATGCCTACATTGCCTGGCGCACCGTGCACGGCGATTTCAGCATCGGCGACCTGACGTTCCTCGCCGGCAGCTTCCGGCGTCTGCGCCAGCTGCTGGAAGGCCTGCTGGTCGGCCTCTCCCAGGTCGCCGGGCAGGCCATGTTCCTCGACGACCTGTACTCGTTCTTCGACATCGAGCCCGAGATCGTCTCCAGACCCGGCGCCGCGATGGTCCCGCGCCCGATCCGCACCGGCTTCGTGTTCGAGGACGTCGGCTTCCGCTATCCCGACGCCAGCCGCTGGGCGCTGCGCCACGTGGACCTCGAGCTGCGCGCGGGCGAAGTGCTGGCCCTGGTCGGCGAGAACGGCGCCGGCAAGACCACCCTGGTCAAGCTGCTGGCGCGGCTGTACGACCCCGACGAGGGCCGGATCCTGCTCGACGGCCGCGACCTGCGCGACTACGACCTGGACGACCTGCGCGCCAACATCGGCGTGATCTTCCAGGATTTCGTGCGCTTCCACATGACCGCGGCCGAGAACATCGGCGTCGGCCAGGTCGACGCCATGGGCGACCGCGGGCGGATCGAGGCCGCGGCGCGGCGCGCGATGGCCGACGAGGTCATCGCCGCACTGCCCGGCGGCTACGACCAGGTGATCGGGCGCCGCTTCCGGACCGGCGTCGACCTCTCCGGCGGCCAGTGGCAGAAGATCGCCATCGCCCGCGCCTACATGCGCGACGCCCAGGTGATGATCCTCGACGAGCCCACGGCCGCGCTGGATGCGCGCAGCGAATACGAGGTGTTCCAGCGCTTCCGGGAGCTGTCCGACCAGCGAACCACCATACTGATCTCCCATCGCTTCTCCAGCGTGCGCATGGCCGACCGGATCCTGGTCATGGCCGAGGGCCGGATCGAGGCCAGCGGCACCCACGACGAGCTGATGGCCGCGGGCGGGCGCTACGCCGAACTGTTCGAGCTGCAGGCTGCCGGATACCGTTGACCGGGAGGCCCGGGGCCGCTCCGGGCGCTACAATGGGTGGGTTTCCTCCCCGACCAAGACCCGCATGGCCTCCGCGTTTGGCACCGAAACGGTGCTGGACGTCCGTCACTGGACGGACGACTACTTCAGCTTCACCACGTCCCGCGACGACGGTTTCCGCTTCGACAACGGCCAGTTCGTGATGATCGGCCTGCCCGTGAAGCAGCCCGACGGCAGCACGAAGCCGTTGATGCGTGCGTACTCGATCGCCAGCGCCAATTGGGAGGAGCAGCTGGAGTTCTTCAGCATCAAGGTGCCGGACGGCCCGCTGACCTCGCGGCTGCAGCACATCCGGCCGGGAGATGAAGTGCTGATCGGCCGCAAGCCCACTGGCACGCTGCTCATCAGCGACCTGCATCCGGGCCGCAACCTCTACCTGCTGGGCACCGGCACGGGCCTGGCACCCTGGCTGTCGGTGATCAAGGACCCGGAGACCTACGAGCGCTTCGAGCGCGTGGTGCTATGCCACGGAGTGCGCCAGGAAGCCGACCTCTGCTACCGCGACTACATCGTCAACGAGCTGCCGCGGCATGAACTGCTCGGCGACATCATCGGCGAGCGCCTGGTCTACTACCCGGCGGTGAGCCGCGAGGACTTCGTGTACCGGGGACGACCGCAGCGCGGCCGCCTGACCGACCTGATGGCCAGCGGCCGGATGATGTCCGACCTTGGCCTGGATGCGCTGGATCCGGCCCACGACCGCGCCATGATCTGCGGCAGCCCGGGCATGCTGGCCGACTTCCGCGCCCTGCTCGACGGCCGCGGCTTCACCGCCTCGATGCGCATCGGGGTGATCGGCGACTACGTGTTCGAGCGGGCCTTCGTCGAGAAGTAGCGGCACGCCACCGTGCCGCGGCGCCCGCCACCGCGTAGAATCCCGCCATCACGCACGAGCCGAGGAAGTCCCGAATGAAGATCGTGGTCGCCGTCGACGGCAGCGAGATCAGCGTCCGCGCCGCCAGGCACGCCAACCTCCTCGCGAAGAGCCTGGCGAAGCCGGCGAGGATCTTCCTGGTCGCCGTGGACCCCGCGCCGTTCCCCGGCGTGGTGAGCCGCATCGGCCGGGAGTCGATGGACCGCATCCACGCCGAGAACCATGAGCGCATGCTGGCGCCGGCGCGCAAGGCACTCGCCCGCAGCAAGGCCGACGTGCGCGAGCTGGCCCTGGTCGGCGAACCGGCTGAAAGCCTGCTGGCCGCGGCCCGCGACAACAGGGCCGACATCCTGGTGATGGGCTCCCATGGCCGCGGCGCGGTCAAGGGCATCCTCCTGGGATCGGTGTCGAGCAAGGTCATCGCCCAGACCGACATCCCGGTCACCATCGTCCGCTGAAAAGCTCCGGCGATGCCCGCTGAACAGCCCCGGCCATGCCTTTCGTCACGGGCGCGTGCCGGTGCGCGGCGGAGTACCCTAGAGAATTCAGTCCCCGCAGGATCTCAAAGATGAAGCACCCGCTGTCGCTCGCCCTGGCCATCGCGCTTGCCGGCGCCATGTCGCCCGCCCTGGCCCAGTCCACCACCGACGCGGAGCCCATCATGTCCGCCAGCGCCGAGGCCCTCAAGGGCAATCCCTTCGCGGCGAAGAGCACGCTGCCGCTGCAGTACCCGCACTTCGACCGGATCCGCGACGAGCACTTCGCCCCCGCCTTCGACGCCGGCATGGCCGAGCAGCTGGCCGAGGTCCGCGCCGTGGTCGACAACCCGGAGCCGCCGACCTTCGAGAACACGATCCTGGCGCTGGAGACCAACGGCCGGACGCTCAGCCGCGCGATGCGCGTGTTCTTCAACCTCGTGGGCACCGACACCAACGACGCGCGCAAGAAGCTGCAGGCCGACTATTCGGCGAAGTTCGCCGCCCACCGCGACGCGATCGCGCTGGACCCGAAGCTGTTCGCACGCATCAAGACGCTGTACGACGCCCGCGCCACCCTGGGCCTGGACGCCGAGGCCCTGCGCCTGGTTGAGGAGTACTACAAGGACCTGGTGCGCGCCGGTGCGGCGCTCGACGACGCGCAGAAGGCGCGCCTGAAGGAGATCAACGGCGAGCTGGCCCGGCTGGGCACCACCTTCAGCCAGAACGTGCTGGCCGAGGTCAACGACTCCGCGGTGGTGGTCGACACCGCCGCCGAACTCGAGGGCCTGACCCCGGAACAGATCCAGACCGCGGCCAACGCGGCCAAGGCCCGCGGCCACGAGGGCAAGTACGTCATCACCCTTCTCAACACCACGGGCCAGCCGCCGCTGTCGCAGCTGACCAACCGCGCCCTGCGCGAGCGCATCCACAAGGCTTCCGTGGTCCGGGGCGCACGCGGCAACCAGTGGGACAACACCGCCCTGGTCGCCCGCGTGCTGGAACTGCGCGCCGAGCGCGCGAAGATGCTCGGCTTCGATACCTATGCCGCCTACGTGCTGGCCGACGAAACCGCCGGCACCGTCGAAGCCGTCAACGGCATGCTCGGCCAGCTGGCCCCGGCCGCCGTCGCCAACGCCCGCCGCGAGGCCGGCAAGCTGCAGGCCATGATCGACGCCGAGCAGAAGGCCAAGGGCGAGCCGACCTTCCAGCTCCAGCCCTGGGACTGGGCGTACTACACCGAGAAGGTGCGCAAGGCCGAGTACGACTTCGACGAGTCGCAGCTCAAGCCCTACCTCGAGATGAAGAACGTGCTGGAAAACGGCGTGTTCTTCGCCGCCACCCAGCTCTATGGCATCACCTTCAAGCCGCGCACCGACCTGCCGAAGTACCATCCCGACACCTGGGTCTACGAAGTCTCCAACGCCGACGGCAGCCAGCTGGCGTTCTTCATCTTCGACCCGTACGCGCGCGACTCCAAGCGCGGCGGCGCCTGGATGAACTCCTACGTCTCGCAGTCGGAGCTGGAGAACACGAAGCCGGTCGTCGCCAACCACCAGAACATCCCCAAGCCCGAGGCCGGCAAGCCGACGCTGCTGACCTGGGACGAGGTCACCACGATGTTCCACGAGTTCGGCCATGCGCTGCATGGCATGTTCTCGAACGTGAAATACCCCTACTTCTCCGGCACCAGCGTGCCGCGCGATTTCGTGGAGTTCCCCTCGCAGGTCAACGAGATGTGGGCGGACTGGCCCTCGATCCTGGCGAACTACGCCCGGCACCACGAGACCGGCGAGCCGATGCCTCAGGAACTGCTGGACAAGGTCGTCGCGACCGCCAAGTTCAACCAGGGCTTCGCCACCACCGAGTACCTGGGCGCGGCCATGCTCGACCAGTACCTGCACCAGTTGCCGGCAGACCGGCTGCCGGCCGCCGGCGAGGTCCTCGCCACCGAAGCCGCGGCGCTCAATGCCGCGGGCCTGCACTTCGCCGCAGTGCCGCCGCGTTACCGCACCACCTATTTCAGCCACATCATGGGCGGCTACGCGGCCGGCTACTACGCCTACATCTGGTCCGAGGTGCTGGACGCCAACACCGTGGCCTGGATCGAGGAGAACGGCGGCCTGACCCGCGCCAACGGCGACCGCTTCCGCGCCACCCTGCTCTCGCAGGGCGGGAGCAGGGATGCGCTGCAGCTGTTCAGGGATTTCTCCGGCAAGGAGCCGGACATCCGTCCGTTGCTGGTGAAGCGCGGCCTGGACGGCACCGTCCATGATGGTGCCCCGCCGGCCGAAACCACCCAGCAGGACTGACGCAGACCCGACTTCCCCCGCTCCGGCGGGGGAAGTCGCATCCGGGGAGAGGCGTTTCCGTCAGCGGGGCACGACGATGCCGCCCGGCACGCCGTCGGGCGAAAGCAGCAGCTGCCAGAGCTGGATCCGCCGCGTCCTGAAGCTGGCCATCGAGCCGGCGAGGTAGTAACGCCACATGCGCCGGAAGCGTTCGTCGTAGCGCTCGGGAAGGCTGCCCCAGGCCGCTTCGATGTTGTCGCGCCACGCCCGCAGGGTCAGGTCGTAGTCGGCACCGAAGTTGTGCCAGTCCTCGATGACGAACAGCCCTTCGCTCGCCTCGGCGACCTGCCGGGCCGAAGGCAGCATCGAGTTCGGGAAGATGTAGCGCGCGATCCAGGGATCGGTGCGCCGCCGCGACACGTTGCTGCCGATGCTATGCAGCAGGAACAGGCCGTCGGGCGGCAGCAGCGAACGCACCAGTTCGAAGTAGCCGCGGTAGTTGCGCACGCCCACGTGCTCGAACATCCCGATCGAGAAGATGCGGTCGAAGCGCTCGCCGCGCAGGTCGCGGTAGTCCTGCAGGCGGAACTCCACCGGCAGGCCCTCGCACAGGCCGGCGGCAAACGCCTGCTGTTCGCGCGAGACCGTCACTCCAACCCCGCTGATCCCGTAGCGCTCCGCGGCGAACTTCAGCGCCTCGCCCCAGCCGCAGCCGATGTCGAGCACATGCATGCCCGGACGCAGGCCGAGCTTGCGGCAGACCAGGTCGAGCTTGGCCTCCTGCGCGGCATCGAGCGATGCGGCGCACTTGCCGTCGCGGTCGCGCCAGTAGCCGCAGCTGTAGACCAGGCGACGGCCGAGCATGGCCTGGTAGAGGTCGTTGCCGAGGTCGTAGTGGCGCTCGCCCACGGCAAAGGCGCGGCGGCCGAACTGCAGATTGAGCAGACGCGCCGCGACCGCATCGCGCAGGTCGGCCAGGCCGGGAGAGCGCCGGTCGAGGCCGGAGGCGAGGAGCCGTTCCAGCAGGCCGTCCAGGGAGACGGCATCCCACCAGCCGTCCATGTACGACTCGCCCAGCGCCAGTGATCCGCCGGCCAGCAGCCGCGCCGGCAGCCTGCGGTCGTGAACCCGCATGTCCCAGGACCGGTCGCCGTCGACGCGGACGTCGGCCGAGGCGAGCAGGCCGTGGACACGTTCCCGGATCGGATGCATCGCCCGCTCCCGAGGTGGCCCAGTGGGCGATGCTAGCCCGGCGTGCAGGCGCCGGCCAAGGTCCGCTCCAACCTCAGCCGGCGGCGAACAGCCCGCGATACTCGGGGGACAGATGCGGCAGCAGAACCGCGGACGGCACCTCGACCGTCTGCACGCCGTCCGAGTACGGACCCACCTGGTAGGGCGGGAACACGAAGCGCAGCGCGCGCAGGCGACCGTCCACGCCGGGCACGGGTTCGAACTGAGCGAAGTTGCCGGCTTCCGGCGCCGTGCCTTCGTCGATCATTTCCCCGCCGCTGGCGAGCAGGCGGAAGCGGTCGGCAGGCGCCAGCGCGTCCGCCTCCAGGCGCTGGGACAGCGAGGTGTGCAGCGACTCGCGCACGAAGGCCGAGACCTCGTGCCAGCCCTCCCTGCCCTGGAACAGCGATGCGGCCGTCAGCATTTCGTCGCGCTGCGGCAGCCAGACGAACCGGGCCACCAGCGGAATGCCATGGGCGCCGCCGGTGTAGAGGCTGCCACCCGCCTGCACCGCAACGATCTCCGGCGTCTCCATCAGCAGATCGAACGACAGCGCCAGGTCGTAGGGTGCGCGCATACGGTCCTCGCTGGACGGACCCAGGTCCTCGACCGCCGCCATGAGCTCGGCCCGCGCGGCCTCGGCGTAGCGCCGCAGCTCCGCGGCCAGCCCCGGATAGCGCTCCATTCCCGGCGGGTAGCTGATGCCGATGAGGTAGCGCGGATCGAACTCCATCACGTCCTCGAGGGTGATCGGCGCGGATGCGGCGGCCGGATCCAGCGCTGTGCGGGTCGCGGGCGGATCGCCGTCGGTCGCGTCCAGGGCACCACCGGCCACCTCTGCCTCCGGGCGACAGCCGGCAAGCGCCACGGCGGCCATCAGCAGGACCAGCGCCGTCATGCGATGCGAATGCAGTTCCATCTCGACCCCCTGTCCCGTCAACGATCACGGCAGACTAGCGATCCATGCGTGATGCCGGCGGTGACGCCGGGCGCAGACGAAAAAGGTTCTTCTCCGCGTCCTGCTCCCATCGGCCGGCCGCCGGATCCGGCAGCAGGACGCGGAGAATCCGGCTGGGCATCCCCCCCTGCGTCCGTGGCGGGCGGCCCGGACTTCACCGGAGCGCCCGTGGCGGCCGACCCGGACTCGAACGGAGCGTCCCCTCGATCGGGAGAAGAACCACGAAAAAGGCCCCGGGCGTCGCCGCCCGGGGCCTTGGACTTCAGAGTGCGCGGGCCTTAGATGGCCTGCACCTCATCGGCCTGCAGGCCCTTCTGGCCCTGCACGACCTTGAACGAAACCTTCTGGCCTTCCTGCAGCGACTTGAAGCCGGTGCCCTGGATGGAACGGAAGTGCACGAACAGGTCCTGGCCACTCTCGGGGGTGATGAAGCCGAAGCCCTTGGCGTCGTTGAACCACTTGACGGTGCCGGTCTGACGATCGGACATGGTGTTACTCCTTGGAACAGTTTTTTTGGATTGGCACGGTCCGCGAACGGATCCGAGACTGCGAAGCAAGGGGTAACACAGGAACGATGGAGCGGATCGTCAGGACCCGGCCGTGACCGGCCTCGAAACCTTTGATCTACCGCACCGGAGCCACGATGTACCGTGATCCCGCTTTGAACAGTGGGCGCACCATACCGCACTTTCGATTGCAAGTGTGAATGGCGGATGCCGTTCGTCGCCGCCAGGGAGCCGGCGGGCCCCCGATCACCAGGCTTCCCGCCCCGGCAGCAGCGCGGCCAGCTCGGCGTCCGTGAGGTTGCGCCAGCGGCCCGGCTTGAGGTGGCCGAGCCGCACCGGCCCGATGCGCACCCGCACCAGCCGCTTCACCCGGTAGCCGAAATGGGCCGCCATCAGCCGGACCTGCCGGTTGAGCCCCTGCACCAGGGTGATCCGGAAGCCGAAGCGACCGAGCTTCCCGGTCCGGCACGGCAGCGTCATCTGCCCGTGCACCGGCACGCCGCGGGCCATGCCGCGGAGGAAATCGTCGGTGACCGGGTTGTTCACCGCCACCAGGTATTCCTTTTCCAGCCTGTTCTCGGCGCGCAGCACGGCGTTGACGATGTCCCCGTTGCTGGTCAGGAGGATCAGGCCTTCCGAGTCCTTGTCCAGGCGGCCGATCGGGAAGATCCGCTGCTGGTGGCCGACGAAGTCGACGATGTTCCCGGCCACCGCGGATTCGGTGGTGCTGGTGATCCCCACCGGTTTGTACAGCGCGATGTACACATGCCTGCGCTTGCCGGGCGCTGTGGCGCGCGGCCGCAGCGGCTGGCCGTCGAGCAGGACCTCGTCGCCCTCGCCGACCTCGGCTCCGACCCGGGCGCGCACGCCGTTGACCGTCACCCTGCCCTCGCCGACGAGACGGTCGGCCTCGCGGCGCGAGCAGGCGCCGGTCTCGCTGATGAGCTTGTTCAGGCGCATGGGCGGCGTCACGACCCTCGAAAAACGGGGCGCAAGTCTGGCAGATCGCGCGCGCCGGCGCGCGCCCGGCTCAGCCCAGCAGGTCGGCGTACTCGGGGTGGCGGCCCACCCAGGCCTCGGCGTACCCGCACAGTGGGCGGACCTTCCAGCCCTCGGTGCGGGCGTGGTGGAAGGCGGCCTCGACCAGCTTGCCCGCGATCCCGCGGCCTCCGATCGCCTCGGGCACGCGGGTATGGGTGATGTGCATCGTGCCCTCGGCCATCTCGTAGTCGAGATAGGCGAAATGGCCCTCGACCTCGGTCACGAACCTGCCGGGGATGCCGTGGTGGATGATGTCCAGCGCGCCCATCTGCGAGGCTCCTCAGTCATTGTCGCCGCGGCTGTCCCGCTTGCCCTGGTTGTGGCGGTCGTGGGTGGAGATGCTGCCATGGATCGGGGTCATCCTGGATTCGCCGGCGTGCAGCTCCTGCGCCTTGCTGGCGGCCTGCGGTGACTGGTAGCCCGGCTCCGGGACAGGGTCCGCGGCGTGGCCGAGCGAGTGCCAGGGTCGCGGCGAGCGATCGCGCTCCTGCTTCGCCTCCAGCAGCCGGCGCGTGCTCTCGAGGGCACCCTCGGGAGTCACGGTGCCCATGGCCTTTCCAGCCCGGCGGGTCTCCCGGCGGGCCGCTTTCTTCGCCGGGACGGCGGATCCGGCCGCGGTCCGCGCCGCCGTCTTCCTCGCCGGCGATTTCATGGTCGCGGCCTTCTTCGGCGTCGAGGCCTTCTTCACCGTTGGCCCGGAGACCTTCTTGGCCGTCGCCCCGGAGGCCTTCTTCGCCGCGGGCATCGTGGCCCTGGCCGCCTCCGCCGGGGCACGCCTGCGTGCGTCCACGAAACGTTCCAGTATCTCGACCAGCAGCCGCTCCTTGCGCGCGGTCCGGTCCGCGACGCCATCGCGGCCGGCCGGGCCACCCTTGCGTGCGGCGATGCGCTGGCGCTTCAACAGGTCCCGGGCGCGGTCCCGCGCCGCCCGGCTGCGCGTGATGCGGGCCATCAGCGCCGTGCGGTCCAGCCTGCGCAGGGCGTTGGCCCGACTGTCGTCGAACAGACGCATCTCGGTCTTGTTGAGCAGTCCGGTCGCCTGGGCGCGGGTAAAGGCCATTGCTGTCTCCTCGGATGGACTGCCCGCATGGGTATCACGCCACGTATCCACGCCCGGTGAGCGGCGCCGGCCCGGGTCACTGCCCGCCGGCGGGCGACGGTGATGGACCAGACGCGTCACCTGCGTGCCCCGCCGACGGGGTTCCGGGCGATTGGCACGCTTGATGCATGGTGCAGCGCGTCGCGTGCACCGGCACGCAAGCACGTGAGGAGATCCACCATGCCACCCATGATCGACGCACGCGCCCAGCAGGAAGCCGTCACCCGGCTTTTCGACCTCGCCCGCGCCGGCGACGTCGACAACGTCGAGTTCGACCAGCTCGACTCCCTGGTCTACTCGCGCCTGCTCGAGACCTACAACTGCGACCGCCGGGATGGCGGCGGCGGGACATCCGCTTCCTGACGTCAGGACATCGGCGACAGCAGGCGCGCGGCGAAGGTCCCGACCACGCGCGGCTCCATGATCACCGTGAACAGCACGCCGTAGCCCGCTCCCCAGAGATGGGCGCTGTGGTTGACGCTGTCGCCGCCGCGGCGGTCCATCCAGATCGAATAGCCGATGTAGAGCACGGCGTACACGATCGCGGGCACCGGGATGAAGAACACGAAGATGAGCGCCCAGGGCTGCACCAGGATGAAGGCGAACAGCACCGCCGACACCGCGCCCGAGGCACCCAGGCTGCGGTAGCCAGGATCGTTCCGATGCCGCAGCCAGGTCGGCAGGATCGCGACCAGGATCGCCGACAGGTAGAACAGCACGAAGCCCAGCGCGCCGATGTAGGGCACGAACATCCGTTCGACGTGGCGCCCGAAGAAGTACAGCGTGATCATGTTGAACAGCAGGTGCTGCCAGTCCGCATGCACGAAACCGTGGGTGAGCAGGCGCTCGTACTGCCGTTGGCGGTCGATCGCCGGCGGCCACAGCAGCAGCCGGTCGAGCAGGCGCCGGTCGCCGAAGGCGCGCCAGGACACCAGCACCGTCACCGCGAGGATCGCCAGGGTCGCCACGCCGCCCTCCATCACGCGGCCTGCCCGGCGAGCCGGTAGTTGTCCTGCATCGGATAGACCCGTGCATAGGCCGCGAACGCCAGCGCCGCGACGAAGGCGAAGCCCGCGAAGAAGAACATCAGGAAGGCGTTCTGGCTCATGCCGGTGGACGCGATGGCCGAGGTCACCGCATCGTTGCGCACGCCGGCGTTGGTCAGCAGCACCCAAAGGCTGCCGAAGGTGCTGGTGAGGTACCAGAAGGCCATGATGACGCCCTTCATGGCGTGCGGCGCCTGGCTGTAGGCGAACTCCAGGGCCGTGGCCGAGACGAGCACCTCGCCGAAGGTCAGCAGCAGGTAGGGCAGGCTCTGCCAGGCCAGCGAGACCTCGCTGCCGCCGTCGAGCCACAGCTGGAGCATGCCGGCGGCGATCCACGAAACACCGGAGATCGCGATGCCCCAGCCCATGCGGCGCAGCGCGGTGACGGCGAAGCCCATGCGGCGCAGCGCCGGGTACAACACCAGGTTGTTGAACGGGATCAGCAGCATCACCAGCAGCGGGTTCAGCGCCTGCATCTGCGCGGCTTCCTTCACCAGCCAGCTCGGCCACCACCACTGGTCGTGGGGGATGACCATGGCGTTGCCCTGGATGATCCAGGTCGAGGCCTTCTGGTCGAACAGCGACCAGAACGGCGTCACCAGGGCGAACACGATCAGGATGCGCAGCACCGCGCGCACGCCGTCGACGGCGGCATCGGGATGGTGGCCGCGGGCGCGGTCGATCTGCAGCGAGGCGCCCCAGCCGCCGGCGGCGATCAGCACGCCCAGCGCCAGGCAGGCGGTGATGACGAAGCCGAAGGAATCCGGCCACCAGGCCAGCGGCACGCCCACCGCCTTCAACGCCCACAGCGCCAGCATCAGCACCGCGATCGCGATACCGGCCCGGGCCACCATCGCGCCGGCGTTGCCGTGCCCCGGGCGGCGCTCCCGCAGCGCGGTGCGCACCACGTTGAGGAAGGAGTGGGGATCGTCGCCGGACGGCGGCACGTTGACGTACTGCCTGCGTCCCAGCCAGAACACGAAGGTGGCGATGAACATCAGCACGCCCGGCACGCCGAAGGCCACCGCGGGCCCGTAGCTGCGCAGCAGCAGCGGTGCCAGCAGCGAGGCGAAGAACGAACCGAAGTTGATGATCCAGTAGAAGGCGTCGAAGACCACCTTCGCTTTCGACTTGTTGCTCTGGTCGAACTGGTCGCCGCAGAACGAGACCACCAGCGGCTTGATGCCGCCCGAGCCCAGCGCGATCAGGAACAGGCCGGTGTAGAAGCCGGTGCGGCTGTCCTCGAACAGCGCCAGGCAGGCGTGGCCCGCGCAGTAGATGAGCGAGAACCAGAGGACGGTGTTGTACTTGCCGAAGTAGCGGTCCGACAGCCAGCCGCCGAGCAGCGGGAAGAAGTACACGCCAATGACGAAGGTATGGAAGATGTCCTTCGCTGCGCCTTCGCGCTCGGGACCGGCCGGAAGGTAGGCCAGCAGCATCGAACTGATCAGGAACGGGATGAGGATGTTCCTCATGCCGTAGAAGCTGAAGCGTTCGCAGGCCTCGTTGCCGATGATGTAGGGGATCTGGCGCGGCATCCTGCCGGCGTCGGCGGCAACGTTGGCGTGGCTCATGCGGTCGTGCTCATGCGGAATGGGGATCGTTCGGCGGTCGAAACTCCGGAGGCTAGCGCATCCCCGCACCCGGTGCCTTGGTCGAAAGACATGGGCGGTGCATCATGCGTGCCCGTGCCCGCCCGGATCGTCCGCATGCCCCGCACCGCCCTTGCCGCCCTGCCCCTGGCCCTGCTGATGGCCGCCCCGTCGTCACCGGCCTTCGCCCGGGATGCCGGCGCCCGCGCCGCCGCGGCCCAAGTCGCTCCGCTGTCCACCGTGGCCGAACGCTCCGGCTTCCTGCGCACCGGACGCTACGGGGAAGTGGTGGCGCTGTGCGATGCCTTCGCCGCCGCCCATCCCGGGACGGTGCGCTGCATCGACTTCGGCACCACGCCCGAGGGCCGGCCGATGAAGGCACTGGTGGCCTCTCGCAGCGGCGCGCTCACGCCGGAGGCGGCACGTGCGGCAGGGGTGCCGGTGCTGCTGGTCCAGGGCGGCATCCACGCGGGCGAGGTCGATGGCAAGGACGCAGGCTTCCTGGCACTGCGTCAGGCGCTGGACGGCAAGGCCGCGCCGGGAGCGCTGGAGCGGCTGGTGCTGGTCTTCGTGCCGGTGTTCAACGCCGACGGACACGAGCGCTTCGGGGCCTGGAACCGGCCCAACCAGCGCGGCCCCGAGGAGATGGGCTGGCGCACCACCGCCCGGAACCACAACCTCAACCGCGACTACATGAAGGCCGACGCGCCGGAGATGCGGGCGATGCTGGCCCTGGTGGAGGCATGGGACCCGATCGCCTACGTCGACCTGCATGCCACCAACGGCGCACAGTTCGAGCACGACATTTCGGTGCAGCTTGAACCGCTGCACTCGGGTGATCCCGGGCTGGGCCGTGCGGGACTGGCCCTGCGCGACGCCCTGCTCACCGACCTCGCCCGGCAAGGCTCCCTGCCCCTGCCCTTCTATCCCTCCTTCGAGACCCATGACGATCCGGCCTCCGGCATCGTCGACGGCGTCTCGCCGCCGCGCTTCTCGCACGGTTACTTCACGCTGCGCAACCGCTTCGGCGTCCTGGTCGAGACCCACTCCTGGAAGGAATACCCGGTGCGCGTGCGCATCACCCGCAACCTCGTGGTCGGCATGCTGGAGCAGACCGCGCGCCACGGCCGCGACTGGCTGCGGACCGCGGCCGCCGCGGATGCGCGCTCGTCCGGACTGGGCGGCCAGGACGTGCCGCTGGACTGGAAGGCCTCCGACCAGGTGCGCATCGTCGACTTCCGCGGCTACGCCTGGACGCGCACGCACTCGGACGTCTCCGGCGCCCTGGCCACGCGCTACGACGAATCCACCCCGCAGATCTGGAAGATGCCGCTGCGCGACGAGATCGTTCCCCGCGTCCTGGCCACCGCGCCGCGCGGCGGCTACATCGTCCCCGCGGCGTTCTCTGACTCCGTCGCGGGAAAGCTCGACGTGCACGGCATCCGCTACGAACGCCTTGGCTGCACTGACGTGCATCCCTCCGGGCAATGCGGACCGGACGACCCCACGCCCACCGACGTCGAGGCCTTCCGCGCCGACGGGATCGACTTCGCCGCGCAGCCGGTCGAAGGCCGCCAGCGCCTCGCGGTGGAAGGCGCATGGCGCCAGGAGCGGCAGGTCGTGACCTCCGGCTCCCTGTTCGTGCCGATCGCGCAGCCGAAGGCGCGGCTGGTCATGGCCCTGCTCGAACCGCAGGCACCCGATTCCCTGCTGCAGTGGGGGCTCTTCAACAACGCCTTCGAGCGCAAGGAATACATGGAGGCCTACGTGGCCGAGGCGGTCGCACGCGAGATGCTCGAGGACCCCGGGGTCCGGGCGGCCTTCGAGCGCCGCCTGGCGGAGGACGCGGAGTTCGCGGCCAGCCCCCGCGCGCGCCTGGACTGGTTCTACCGCCGTCACCCGAGCTGGGATGAACGCTACGGCCTGTATCCGGTGTTCCGGACGCAAACGGCTCCGCGCTGAGGTTCGCGGCTGGCGCTGCGCCTACGGGCCCGTCCTGGCGTGGGCCGTCCCCACGGGAGCGGAAACCGTGGTGCACGCGACCTCCACCCGGTTCCCGTCTTCTTTTGCCCGGTACATGGCCGCGTCGGCGCGCCGGAGCCACTCGTCGGCCGTGACCACGGAAAGGTCGGCCTCGGCCAGCCCGATGCTCAGCGTGCAGCGCTGTTTCGCCGCCTCGGCGGGTCGCTCGGCGAGGAACGCCGTGCGTATGCGCTCGGCCACCCGCAGCCCGCCGTTCAGATTGGTCTCGGCCAGCAGCACTCCGAATTCGTCGCCGCCGTAGCGCGCCGGAGTATCGATGTCGCGGGTGTATGCCTGCAGCACGCCTGCGACGCTGCGCAACACTTCGTCGCCGGCGAGGTGTCCATGGGTGTCATTGACCTCCTTGAGCCGGTCGACGTCGACCAGCATCAGCACCGCCGGCCGCCGCGTGCGCGCGTGCCGTGCCAGTTCCGCGGCCATGGCCTCGTTCCAGCCGCGCCGGTTGCGCAGGCCGGTCAGCACGTCGATGCGGTTCAGGCGCTGCAACTGGCGGTTCTTGCGCGCCACGCTGCGCCCCAGCTCGAAGGTGACCGTGGCCAGGGCGAGCGGATAGACCAGGAGGAAGGGCAGCGTGGCCAGGATCTCCTGGAGGCTGCTCTGCAGGCGGAGCGGGAAGCCCAGCAGCACCCAGCCGACGGCGCAGCTCAGCACCATCGCCGGCGCTGTGCGCGCGAGGAAGCGCCAGCCGTCCACCGCGATCTTGTCCATGCTGACCATCGACAGCAGTACCGCACCGGGCACAAGGCTGAAGCCCATGGCCGCGATCCAGAAGCCGGCCGCGGCCGAGTCGATGGCGAGGTTGCGGTATTCGGACAGCCTCGCGTCGGGCGCGCGCCGCGACAGCCACCACGCGAGGTGTGGCCAGGCGAAACCGTTGAGGGCCCAGGCGCCCCAGAGCCACGCCGGCGCCTGCTGGCCTGCGAGCGTCGAGCCCACCAGAACGGCGGACAGCGCGCCGCCCAGCGTCCGCATCCGGTGCATGCGCGAGGCAAAACGAAGGTCACGCCCGTGGATGGCGTCGGGGTCGGTCAGCTGCATGCCGGAAGGGTAAGCCGCCTGAAACCAGCGGCAAGCCCATCGCCGAAGCAGTGTTCGCAATCCGGCACTGCGTCACGCTTGCGCGCCTTGCCGATGCCGTGAAAGGTCAGCTGGGCGCCGCGAAAGGTCAGTCCGAGGTGGACTCCAGCGCCTCCCAGCGCGCGTAGGCGGCGTCGAGTTCGGCCTGGACTCCGGCCATCCCGGCGTTGTGCGCGGTGATCGCCGACGCATCCGCCCGGAAGAAGGCAGGATCGGACAGCAGGGCGGTCATCTCCGCGAGCCGCGCTTCCCAGGGCCTCGATGCGCGCTGGCAGCTGCTCGAGTTCGCGTGCGTCCCTGTAGGAGAGCTTCCGCCGCGGGGCCGCTCCCGACGCGACGTCCGCGGGCCGCGGATCATCCAGCGGACGCGGACGCGATGTCTCCGGTGCGGGCCGCTGCCCGGGATCCGGCTGCGCCTGGCGGATCCAGTCGCTGTAGCCGCCCACGTACTCGCCCACCCGGCCGTCGCCTTCCATCACCAGGGTCGAGGTCACCACGTTGTCGAGGAAGTCGCGGTCGTGGCTGACGAGGAGCAGGGTTCCCGGATAGTCGCCGAGCAGCTCCTCCAGCAGTTCCAGCGTTTCGACATCGAGATCGTTGGTGGGTTCGTCCATCACCAGCAGGTTCGACGGCTGCGCGAACAGCTTGGCCAGCAGCAGGCGGTTGCGTTCGCCGCCGGACAGGCGGGTGATCGGTGCCCGCGCCCGCTCGGGCGTGAACAGGAAGTCCTGCAGGTAGCCGATGACATGCTTGCGCTTGCCACCGACATCGACGAACTCCAGGCCTTCGGCTACGTTCTCCAGCGCGTTCCAGTCCTCGCGCAGGGTGGCGCGGTACTGGTCGAAGTAGGCGACCTGGAGCTGGGTGCCCACCCGGATCTCGCCCGACTGCGGCTGCAGCTGGCCCAGCAGCAGCTTGAGCAGGGTGGTCTTGCCGCTGCCGTTCGGCCCGATCAGCCCGATGCGGTCGCCGCGAAGGATGGTGGTGGAGAAGTCCCGCACCAGCGCGCGGCCGCCGTATCCGAAGGACACGTCCCTGGCCTCGACCACCTTCTTCCCGGAGGCGCCGGCCTGGGCGGTCTCCATGCGCACGTTGCCGGCCAGTTCGCGGCGCTGTCCGCGCTCGACGCGCATCGCCTTCAGCCGGCGCACGCGGCCCTCGTCGCGGGTGCGCCGGGCCTTGATGCCCTGGCGGATCCAGGCTTCTTCCTGCGCCAGCAGCCTGTCGAAGCGTGCGTTCTCCTGCGCCTCGGCGTTGAGCCGTTCCTCGCGGCGGCGCAGGTAGTTGTCCCAGTCGCCGGGCCAACTGGTGAGCTGGCCGCGATCGATCTCCACGATCCGCGTCGCCAGCGCGCGCAGGAAACGGCGGTCGTGGGTGATGAACACCAGCGCGCCCTGCCAGGCCTTGAGAAAGCCCTCCAGCCAGTCGATGGCGGCGATGTCGAGGTGGTTGGTGGGCTCGTCGAGCAGCAGGAGGTCGGGCGTGCCGGCAAGGGCGCGCGCCAGCAACACACGGCGCTTCATGCCGCCGGACAGGCGCGCGAAATCGGCGTCACCCTCCAGTTCAAGGCGCGCCAGCACCTCGGTCACGCGCTGGTCGATGGCCCAGCCGCCGCCGGCCTCGATCTCGCCCTGCACGCGCGCCAGGGCATCGGTATCGACGTCGTCCTGGTGGATCAGATGATGGTAGGCCGCGAGCGCCGCGCCCAGCCCACCCAGGCCACCGGCGACCACGTCGAAGACGCTGCCGCGGGCATCGGCCGGGACTTCCTGCTCCAGGCGCGCGATGCGCACCCCGCCCTCGCGGCGGATCTCGCCGTCGTCGGGCCTGAGCTCGCCGGAAAGCAGGCGCAGCAGGGTGGATTTGCCGGCGCCGTTGCGGCCGATCAGGGCGATGCGCTCGCCGGATTCGATCGCGAAATCGACGCCGTCGAGCAGCAGCGGGCCGCCGACGCTGTAGTCGACGGCATTCAGGGTGAGCAGGGGCATACGCGCATTCTACCGGTGCGCGGCGCCGCGCCCCGCGTTCAGGAGCTGCAGGAGAGCATCGAGCAGCCGGCGCGGTCGAGCGCCCAGTCGGGGCGCAGGGCCGCGTACGCTTCGCGGCCGGGCTGCTCGCCGTAGGGGTCGCGGAACACCTCGAGGAGTTCGGCGACACCGGTTTCGTCGCCGGATTCCGCGCGCTCGATGGCCTGCTGCGCCAGATAATTGCGGGGCACGTAGCGCGGGTTGGCGGCGTGCATGTGCGCCACCCGCGCCTCGCGCGGGAGGTCGTCGGCGCGGCAGCGGGCGGCATAGCGGGCCAGCCAGGCTTCGAGCGCGGGGGCATTGGCGGCGAGCCTCGCGGGGTCGTAGAAGGCCGCGCGCAGCGGGTCGAGCGAGGGAGCTTCCGCGTCCACGTCGACATCGGCCAGCGCGCGGAAGAAGCCGGTCATGTCCGCGCCGGCGCGCTGCATCAGCGCCTGCAGCTCGCGCATCAGCGCCAGGTCGTCGTCACCACAGTCCGCGAACCCCAGCTTGGCGCAGGCGTTGTCGCGCTCGCACTCGGCCCAGGTCGCGGCGTAGGCGTCGAGCCCGGCCTGCAGCGGCTCGGCGCCGGAGAACAGCGGCGACAGCGCCTGCGCCAGCCGGCCCAGGTTCCAGTGCGCGATCCGCGGCTGCCAGCCGAAGCGGTAGCGGCGCCCCTGGGCGTCCGTGGTGTTGGGCGTCCAGTCCGGGTCGTAGTCGTCGATCCAGCCGTACGGGCCGTAGTCGATGCTCAAACCGAGGATCGACATGTTGTCGGTATTGAGTACGCCATGGACGAAGCCGACCCGCATCCAGTGGCCGACGAGGACGGCGGTGCGCGTGCAGACCTCGTGGAACCAGGCGGCGAACAGCGCCTCGTCGAAGGCCGCCGCCCCCCGCAACGCCGCAAGGGGCTGCATTGCCCGCTCGCCCAGCAGCCAGGGAAAATCGCGCCAGATGCAGAATTCCGCCAGCGCACGGAGCAGGTCCAGGTCCCCGCGCGATGCCGGCAGTTCGAAGCTGCCGAAGCGGATGAACGACGGCGCCACCCGGCACACGATCGCGCCCGGTTCCGGCCGCGGGTGGCCGTCGTAGAACATGTCGCGTACCACCACTTCGCCGGTGGCCACCAGCGACAGCGCGCGCGTGGTCGGCACGCCGAGGTGGTGCATGGCTTCGCTGCACAGGAATTCGCGGATCGACGAGCGCAGCACCGCGCGGCCATCGGCGCCGCGCGAGTACGGCGTCCTGCCCGCCCCCTTGAGCTGCAGCTCGTGTCGGCTGCCGTCGGCGGCGAGCGCTTCGCCGAGGCTGATCGCCCGGCCGTCCCCCAACTGGCCGGCCCAGTGGCCGAACTGGTGGCCGCCGTAGTTCGCCGCCCAGGGATCCATGCCCGGCAGGAGCCGGTTGCCCCCGAAGACCGCCGCGAAGACGGGATCGGCGACCGCGTCGGCGTCGAAGCCGAGGCGCTCGGCCACCTCGGCCGAATGCACGACCAGGCGCGGCGCCGCCACGGGCGTCGGCATCACCCGCGACCAGGCGGCTCCCTGCACCTGGCGCAGTCCCGGTCCCGCCACCGGATCGCCCGGGAGTTCGCGCAGGAAGGCGTTGTCGAAGCGAAGACGCATGCGCACAGTGTGGCAGGCGGCGCGGGACGCCGCGGTCGCCTCAGCCGTGGCAGCCTTCCAGGCGCAGGCGCTGGCCGACCCGGATCGCGTACTGCGGCGCCTTCAGGCGGTTGGCCTGCGCCAGCTCGCGCACCCGGCAGCCGTACCTGCGCGCGACCGCGGCCAGGGTGTCTCCGCGCGCCACCCGATGCTCGCGCGCCGCGGACGCTGCGGCACCGGGGGCCGCGGTCCGGACCGGCGTGACCGGGCCGGTGCGGACGAGCGCGGTTTCGGCGCGGCTGCCCACCAGTTGCCGCGCCAGCTCCGCGCGCCGCCCCTGCGCGCACCAGCGCGAGTACAGCGCGGCCATGCGCGTGGTGCCCTGGAGCACGGCGCCGGCCGGGATCACCTGGTCGGCCTCGAAGCGCGGGTTGAGGTTGCGCAACTGGCGCATGTAGCCGTGGCGGCTGCCGCTGTCGCCCATGCAGACGGTGAGTTCGTAGATCGACGCCGGACGCGTGAGCACGAAGTGCGTCGGACGGACGTCGACCTTCGGGAAACTCAGGCCGTACTCCTTCGGATGCAGGTACAGCCAGGCCGCGGCGATCACCATCGGCACGTAGTCGCGGGTCTCGGCGGGAAACTGCGAATAGACGTCGGCGTCCCAGAACTGGCGGCCGCCGTTGGCCGCGTGGATGCGCCTGGCGCGGCCTTCGCCGCCGTTGTACGCGGCCAGCCACTTCTCCACCTCGTCGCCGAACTCGGCGAAGCGCTCGCTGAGGTACATCGCCGCGGCATCGGCCGACAGCGCCGGATCGTATCGGGTGTCGAAACCGCTGCCGTCGGGCCCGAGGCCGAAGCGCGTGCCGGTGGCCGGCATGAACTGCAGCGGCCCCACGGCACCGGCACGCGAGCCGGCATGCACGCGGCCGTTGGACTCCTTGGCCATGATTCCGAACAGCAGCGCTTCCGGCAGGCCGCGCTTCTCGAACGCCGGCGCCATCAGGTGGCGCATGTACTGGTAGTTCTCGTGGCTGGTGACGAGGGCCACCCGCATGTCGGTCAGCCAGCGGCGGATGCCCTCCTGCACCGCCGGGTTGAACTGCACCATGCGCACGAAGCGCTGGCCGTCCTCGCTGAGCAGGGCCGCGGCGCTCGCGGCTTCGGGGACGTTGCCGGTGGGCAGGCCGCCCTCGACGACGGACTCCGCGCCGAGGTCGTCATCCGTGTCGCCGACGGCATCGTCGGCCTGCTCCTTCAACAGCCGCTTCCATGCCGGCAGCAGCGAGGAAAGCGCGCAGCCTCGCTGCCGCTCGCACTCCAGCATCACGTCCTCCATGTCCTCGAGCGCGGCATCGCCTTCGGCCCTGGCCGCCGGATCGGCGTTGGCGGCGCCCACCAGGGCTTCGCGATAGCGGGTCTCGGCGGCGGCCATGCGCTCGCCCAGGCCGGCGGCGGCGGCGCGGTCGCGCCTGGACTGGGCGGCGGCATCGGCGGCGGGGAGGATGGACAGGGCAATGGCCGCGGCCAGGGCCACGCGGAACGCTGCGATGGAACGTAGGGGCATTTCACGACCGGTACTGCAAGGCGAGGTCGCAGGGTAGCGGCCGACGACGTCCAGCGACAAGGACTGCGGGCACGGAACGGAGGTGCGCCATCGCGCAGGATCCTCCCGCTAGAATCCGGTGAGCGCGCACAGGAGCCATCATGGACCCGATCCTCGTCGGCAAGGCCGTCACCCACCCGGATTCCCTGGCCGCAACCGGGGGCCTGGTCTTCCTGCGGCCGGAGTTCGGCAACCGTCACGGCCTGGTCGCCGGCGCCACCGGCACGGGCAAGACGGTGACGCTGATGACGCTGGCCGAGGGCTTTTCGCGCATCGGCGTGCCGGTGTTCATGGCCGACGTTAAGGGCGACGTCGCCGGCCTCGCCGTGCCGGGAGAGATCGGCGACAGGCTGCGCGAGCGCGTGGCCACGATCGGCATCGATGGCTACGGTCCCGAAGCCAGCCCCGTGGTGTTCTGGGACATCTACGGCCGGCTCGGCCATCCGGTGCGCACCACCATCAGCGAGATCGGACCCACCCTGCTCTCGCGCATGCTCGAACTCAACGACACCCAGTCGGGGGTGCTCGACATCGTGTTCAGGCTCGCCGACGACCGAGGCCTGCTGCTGCTCGACCTGGCCGACCTGCGCGCACTGCTGAACCTCGTGGCCGAGGAGCGCAAGGCCGTGTCGACCCGGTACGGACTGGTCGGCGCGCCGTCGATCGGTGCCATCCAGCGTGCGCTGCTGCGCCTGGAGCAGGAAGGCGGCGGATCCTTCTTCGGCGAACCGGCGCTGGAACTCCCGGACCTGATGCGGACGACGCCCGACGGCCGCGGCGTGATCGGCATCATGGCCGCGGACCAGCTGATCCTGAAGCCGCGGCTGTACTCCAGCTTCCTGCTGTGGCTGCTGTCGGAGCTGTTCGAGACCCTTCCCGAGGTCGGCGACCTCGACAGGCCGAAGCTGGTGTTCGTGTTCGACGAGGCCCACCTGCTGTTCGACGACGCCCCGCCGGCGCTGCGGCAGCGGATCGAGCAGGTCGTGCGCCTCATCCGCTCCAAGGGCGTGGGCGTGTACTTCTGCTCGCAGTTCCCGGACGACGTGCCGGACAACGTGCTCGGCCAGCTCGGAAACCGCGTGCAGCACGCGCTGCGCGCCTACACCCCGCGTGACCAGAAGGCGGTGCGCACCGCGGCCGAAACCTTCGTCGCCAACCCCGGCCTCGATGTCGCCAGCGCCATCGGCCAGCTCGGCACCGGCGAGGCGCTGGTGTCCACGCTGCAGGGCAAGGGCGCGCCGATGCCGGTGGAGCGGACCCTCGTCGCGCCGCCGCGCTGCCGGATGGGCGCGATCACCGGCGCCGAGCGCGCGCGCGTGCGCGCCGGCAGCCCGGTGGGCGCGAAGTACGACACCACCGTCGACCGCGAGTCGGCGTTCGAGATCCTGGCGAAGAAGGCCGAAGGGCTCGCCAGGCAGGCGGACGCACCGGCGGCCGTCACGGCGAAGCAGGACGCGGAGACCTCCGGCGGAGGCTTCGCGCAGGCGGTCAGGGACGCGGTGTTCGGCACGAAGCGCCGGCAGGGCATGGTCGAGGCCATGGCCAAGCAGACCGCGCGCACCGTGGGCAACCAGATCGGCCGGCAGATCCTGCGCGGAATCTTCGGCGGCATCACCGGCAGGAAGTGAGCCGCGGCCCCGATGTCACGCTGGCGTCCACCTCCGGAAAAGTCCACGGCCCTGGTCACGCCGGAGGGCCATGCCCGCCTCAAGTCGGAGCTCGACGGACTATGGCGCGTGCGCCGGCCCGAGGTCGTGCGTGCGCTGGCCGCCGCCGCGGCCGAAGGCGATCGCTCCGAAAACGCGGAATACACCTATCGCAAGAAGCAGCTCGGCGAGATCGACCGGCGCGTGCGCTACCTGTCGAAGCGGCTGCAGGAGCTGCGCGTGGTCGACACCCGCCCCAGCGACCCGGACGCCGTCTATTTCGGCGCGCGGGTCGAGCTCGAGGACGCGGACAGCGGCGAATGCGCCACCTACCGCATCGTCGGCCCTGACGAGACCGACGCCGCCCTGGGCTGGATCAGCATCGATTCGCCGCTGGCGCGGGCCCTGCTGGGGAAGCGGGCGGACGCCGAGGTCGACGTGGAGCTTCCGGGCGGACGGCGGCGGTTCGCGCTGGTCGCGGTGGACTATTCCCCAGACTGAAGCGCGTTGTACTCGACTTCGCCGTAGAGGTCGTGCTCGTCGCTGCCCATGATGCGGACATCGACGAACTCCCCCGGAACCAGGCCCGCCTCGCGGCCGTCCTGGACCTGCACCAGGCCGTCGATCTCGGGCGCGTCGGCCATCGAGCGCGCGATCGCCAGCTCGCCGTCGATCGTGTCGACGATGCACCGCTGCACGCTGCCGATCTTGGCGTCCAGGCGCTGCGCGGAGATCTCCGCCTGGCGTTCCATGAAGCGGGCCAGGCGCTCCTCCTTCACTTCTTCCGGCACCGGGTCGGGCAGCGCGTTCGCCGCCGCGCCCTCCACCGGTGAATAGGCGAAGGCGCCGACGCGGTCGAGCTGCGCCTCGTCCAGGAAATCGAGCAGCGCCTCGAACTCGGCGTCGGTCTCCCCGGGGAAGCCCACGATGAAGGTCGAGCGCACGGTCAGCTCCGGGCAGGCCGCGCGCCAGGACTGCACGCGCTCGAGCGTGCGCTCGACGGCGCCCGGGCGCTTCATCAGCTTCAGGATGCGCGGACTGGCGTGCTGGAACGGGATGTCGAGGTAGGGCAGCAGCCGCGGCTGGCCATCCGCCCGGCGCTGGACCATCAGCTCGATGATGTCGTCCACGTGCGGGTAGGGATAGACATAGTGCAGGCGCACCCAGGCATCGAGTTCCGACAGGCCTTCGCACAGCGCCTTCATGCGCGTGGCGTACTGGCGGCCCCGCCAGCTGCGTTCGGCGTAGCGCAGGTCGACGCCGTAGGCCGACGTGTCCTGCGACACCACCAGCAGCTCGCGCACGCCGCCGTGCACCAGGCGCTCGGCCTCGCGGAGCACCTCGTCCACCGGTCGCGACACCAGGTCGCCGCGCATCGAGGGGATGATGCAGAAGCTGCAGCGGTGGTTGCAGCCCTCGGAGATCTTCAGATAGGCGTAGTGCTTCGGCGTCAGCTTGATGCCGGAGGCGTAGTCCTCCGCGGACAGGCGCGGCGCCGGCATGAGGTCGACGAAGGGGTCGTGGCGTGGCGGCAGCGCCGCGTGCACGGCGTCCATCACGCTGGCGTAGTCCTGCGGGCCGCTGATCGACAGCACCCCCGGGTGGGCCTCGCGGATCACGTCGGCGCGCTTGCCCAGGCAACCGGTGACGATCACCTTGCCGTTCTCGGCCATGGCCTCGCCGATGGCGTCCAGCGACTCGGCCACGGCGGAATCGATGAAGCCGCAGGTGTTGACCACCACCACGTCGGCGTCGTCGTAGCTCGGCGACAGCGCGTAGCCCTCGACCCGGAGCTGGGTGAGGATGCGCTCGGAGTCCACGAGTGCCTTGGGACATCCGAGGCTGACGAGGCGCCACGCGGGGCGCGTTGGAAGATGCGGTGTCGGTCATGCGCTGGCGGCGGCTCGGCGTGGGGTCCGCGCGTCGGCGGAGGGTTCTGCGGGTCTTCGCGCCGCGATTATACCGGCGGGCTAGAATCGCTCCGGAGGGTCGGCTGCGGCCGGCGGACAGCCCGGAGGCAGGCGATGGGTACGCGGACAAGGCTGGAAGTTCCCGGCATCGGCGAAATCGGCGGCTGGCTGGCGCGCCCGGAAGCGGCGCCCCGCGGCGGGCTGGTGGTGGTGCAGGAGATCTTCGGCGTCAATGCCCACATGCGCGCGGTCACCGACCGCTATGCACGCGACGGCCTGCTGGCGCTGGCCCCGGCCCTCTTCGACCCCGTCGAACGCGACACGGAACTGGCCTACGACGAAGCCGGCTTCGAGGGCGGTCGCGCGCTGGCCGCGTCCCTGGGCTTCGACCGCGCCGTGGCCATCGTCGAGGCAGCGGCGGCACAGCTGCGCACGCTGCTGGCCGAGGAGGCGCCCGACCGCGACGCTGCGGTCGGCGTCGTCGGTTTCTGCTGGGGCGGGACCGTCGCCTATCTGGCCAATACCCGCCTCGGCCTGCCGGCGGTGAGCTACTACGGCGCGCGCACCGTGCCCTTCCTCGACGAGCCGCTGCGCGCGCCGATGCTGTTCCACTTCGGCGGCCGCGACCACAGCATCCCCGAAGCCGACATCGAGGCCCACCGCCGGGCGAAGCCGGAGGCGGAAGTCCACGTCTACGACGCCGGCCACGGCTTCAACCGCGACGTCGATCCGCGCCACCACGACGAGGCCAGCGCGCGCCAGGCGCACCGCCGCACCCTCGATTTCCTGCAGCGGTCGCTCGCGCCCGCCGCCCGCACCTGACCCGGAGACCGGCATGGCCAGGCCCAGGCGTCCGCAGCCCGAACCCTACGCCCTGCATCCCCAGCTGGCCGCCGACAGCCATCCCCTGGCCGCGTTCGCGCTGTGCGACCTGCAGCTGATGGACGACTGCAACTATCCCTGGCTGGTGCTGGTGCCGCGGGTGCCCGGCGCGCGTGAACTCCTCGACCTGGACGCGGCGCAGCGGGTGACCTTGGGCGAGGAGATCGCGCGCTGCGAGCGGCTGCTGCTCGACGTGTTCCAGCCGCACAAGCTCAACGTGGCCGCGCTGGGCAACCTCGTACCGCAGTTGCACGTGCACGTGATCGCCCGCTTCGAGCACGACCCCGCGTGGCCGGCGCCGGTCTGGGGCCGCGTCGCCTCGCGCCCCTACGCGCCCGAGGCCCTGGTCGAACGCGTGCGCGAGCTGCAGTCGGCGCTCCTCTCCTGAATCCCCGCGATCCGGGGGCGGCGCCGGGGCCGTCCGCGGGTGCAGCGCTCAGGTGCGCGGCAGCGTGACGCCGGTCTGGCCCTGGTACTTTCCGCCGCGGTCCCTGTACGAGGTCTCGCAGACGTCGTCGGCGTCGGACTGGAAGAACAGCATCTGTGCCACGCCCTCGTTGGCGTAGATGCGCGCGGGCAGCGGCGTGGTGTTGCTGAACTCCAGGGTCACGTGCCCCTCCCATTCGGGCTCCAGCGGCGTGACGTTGACGATGATCCCGCAGCGCGCGTAGGTGCTCTTGCCGAGGCACACCACCAGCGTGTCGCGCGGGATGCGGAAGTACTCCACCGTGCGTGCCAGCGCGAACGAGTTGGGCGGGATGATGCACACGTCCGACTCGACGTCGACGAAGCTCTTCGGATCGAAGTGCTTGGGATCGACGATGGTCGAGTTGATGTTGGTGAAGACCTTGAACTCGCGCGAACAGCGCACGTCGTAGCCATAGCTCGAGGTGCCGTAGCTGACGATGCGCTCGGCGCCCGCGCCGCCCTTGTCGGCGAATTTGACCTGACCGGGCTCGAAAGGCTCGATCATGCCCTGCTCGGCGACCATGCGCCGGATCCAGCGGTCTGACTTGATGCTCATGCGGCTCCAGGAATGCAGCGCCGCGGCGACTGCATGGCCGGGGCAGGAGGGCGATTGTAGGGAAAGGCGGCGGGCCCGGCATCCCGGGCCCGCCGACGCGCTACAGGAGCGAGGCGGAAATGCCGGCCGGGGCGCGCGGCCGCTTCGCCAGCTCCGCGGCCAGGTTGGCGGCGAGCTGGCGGTAAGCGGCGGCGGCAGGCGAATCCGGCGCCGCCAGCACCACTGGGACACCCGCGTCGCCCTGCTCGCGGATGCGACGCTCCAGCGGTAGCGACCCCAGCAACGGCACACCGTACTGCTCCGCCATGCGCGCACCGCCGCCTTCACCGAAGACGTGCTCCGCATGTCCGCACTGCGTGCAGACGTGCACGGCCATGTTCTCGACCAGGCCCAGCACCGCGACGTCGACCTTCTCGAACATCTTCAGACCCTTGCGCGCGTCCAGCGTCGCCACGTCCTGGGGCGTGGTGACGATGACCGCACCGGCGACCGGGATCTTCTGCGCCAGCGTCAGCTGGATGTCGCCGGTGCCCGGCGGCAGGTCCACGACCAGATAGTCCAGGCCTTCGTCCCCGCCCCACAGGGTGTCGTTGAGCAACTGGGTCAGCGCGGACGTGGCCATCGGACCACGCCAGATCATCGGGGTGTCCTGCTCCACCAGCAGGCCGATGGACATGGCCTCGATGCCATGCGCGCGCATCGGCAGGATCGACTTGTTGTCGGGACTCTCGGGACGTCCCGACAGGCCCAGCATCGTCGGGATGCTGGGGCCGTAGACGTCGGCGTCGAGGATGCCGACGCGGGCGCCGCCGGCGGCGAGCGCAAGCGCCAGATTCACCGTGGTGGTGGACTTGCCCACCCCGCCCTTGCCCGAGCCCACGGCGATGATGTTGCGGACCCTGGGAAGGGGCCTGAGGGTGCCCTGGACCGCGTGTGCCGGCACGCGTGCGCAGGTTCCGGACGAGCTGCTTGTGGACAACACCGGGGTCTCCAGCTGTGGATCGATCAGGCCCTAGCTTGCGACAACGCGCGCAGGAAACGCGAATCTCCTATTCATGTACTCGCCAGTATACAAATTGGGTTAACTGCGTGTTACGGTCCCTTGACCCGGTGTTCACACGGACGTCCCCGACCGGCCAAGGAAAGAATTACTTCCATGAAATCAACCACTTGAATATCGAAGGCTTTGGCAGAATGACTGAACAACTTCGCAACGGCTTCAAACCCAGCTCTTTGAGCCTCGCCCTCGCCGGGGCACTGATGATGTCGGGCGGCGCCGCCCTGGCGCAGGACGCCGAGGGGACGCAACCGGGTGCCACCACCCTCGATCACGTCACCGTCACGGGCTCGCTCATCCCCCAGACCCAGGTCGAGACCTTCACCCCGGTGACCGTCATCAGCGCCGAGGACATCCAGATGCGCGGCTTCGAGAGCGTCGCCGACGTCCTCCAGCAGTCCTCGTTCACCACCGGTGGCCTGCAGGGCGGGCAGACCTCGGCCTCGTTCACCCAGGGCGCCGAGGCCGCGGGGCTCTTCAGCCTCGATCCGGGCTATACCAAGTACCTGATCAACGGCCGCCCGATGGCCAACTATCCGGCCCTGTACAACGGATCGGACACCTTCAACAACATCAGCGGCATCCCGGTCGCGATGGTCGAGCGCATCGAGATCCTGCCCGGCGGGCAGTCCTCCCTGTACGGCTCGGACGCGATCGCCGGCGTGGTCAACATCATCCTGAAGAAGCGCCTGGACGGGGCCGAGATGTCGGTGCGCGGCGGCGCCTTCAGCGAGGGCGGCGGCTCCAGCGTGCGCTTCACCCTGGCCGACAGCTTCACCTCCGCCGATGATCGCCTGACCGTCCTCGCCGGCGTGCAGGCCGAGTCCCGCAAGCCGATCTGGGGCCACCAGCGCGACCTGACCAGCCAGTACAACACCAACGGCTACAGCACCCCCTTCGCCAGCCGCGACTTCCTCGTCAGCGACGCGATCGCCGGCACGTACCACTTCATGGACCCGAACAACTGCGCCAACACCGTGGGCCAGTTCGGAGGCACCACCGGGCTGCAGAACCGTCCGGGCTATGGCCAGTACTGCGGCTCGTTCGTCTCGCCGGGGCAGCGCACCATCCGCAACGGCAAGGACAGCGTGCAGGGCTACTCGTACGCCACCTTCGACCTCAACGGCACGACGAGCCTCTACGGCGAGCTGATGCTCAACTACGAGGAGACCGAGTACGCCACCGGCTCCAGCTACACCTGGTGGGGCACCGGTGCGAAGTACGGCGCGTTCTACGACCCCGACCTCGGCCGTCTGGTCAATCTGCAGCGCGCCTTCGCACCCGAGGACATCGGCGGCCAGGGTTACAAGGACATCCTGAACACCGACCGCAACAAGGCCTACTCGCTTGCATTCGGCATGCAGGGCATCCTCGGTGACAGCGCCTGGGACTACGACATCGGCGCGATGCGCACCGAGTACAAGCTGACCGAGCGCGGCTGGGCGCGCTGGGCCGATCCGATCGACGCCTATTTCCGCGAGAACGTGCTGGGGCCGCAGCTCGGGGTGGACCCCGACTACAACTTCTACCCCGTGTTCCGCCCGGACTACGCGAACTTCTACAGCCCGATCGCGCCGCAGGACTTCGCCGGCTTCACCGGGTACACCACGACCGAGTCGCGGACCTGGAACAACATGCTGCGCGCGCAGTTCACCAACGCGTCGCTGTTCGGTCTGCCGGGCGGCGACGCGGGGTTCGCGATCGTGGCCGAGGCCGGCAACGAAGGCTGGGAATACAACCCGGACCCGCGCCTGATCGAAGACCCCGACACGCTCGAATCCCAGGTCTGGGGCACGACCTCGGTCAGCGGCGGCGGCCACCGCAGCCGCTACGCGGTGACCAGCGAGCTGCGCCTGCCCCTGCTCGATCCGCTGACGGTGACGCTGTCGGGCCGTTACGACGCGTTCGACATCGCGGGCCAGACGGTCGACAAGCCGACCTACAGCCTCGGCGTCGAGTACCGCCCGGTTGAAAGCCTGCTGCTCCGCGGCAAGTACGGCACCGCATTCCGCGCGCCGACGCTGTCGGACACCTTCCAGGGCCTGAGTGGCTACTACGGGCGTCTCCCCGACTACTATCGCTGCTCGCTGGACGGTTACGACCCGGCGAACGTGGAAGGCTGCGCCTACGAGAATGCACAGTACTTCGGCCAGCAGTCGGGCAACCCCGACCTGGAGTCGATCGAGGCCGACGTCTGGAACGCCGGCGTCGTCTGGGCGCCCACCTCGAACTTCTCGCTGGCGGTGGACTACTACAGCTGGGACATCGAGAACGAGGTCGACCAGCTTTCCGGTGACCAGCTGCTCCGCACGGAGTACCTGTGCCGGACCGGGGCCGCGGGCAACCAGGTGACGTCCTGCGACAACGCCCTGGCCTGGGTGGGGCGTGGGCCCAACGGCGAACTGCAGAGCCTGTACACGCCGAAGGTGAACGTCGCCAAGCAGAAGCTGGAAGCCGTGACCGCCAGCCTGAACTACATGGTGGACGTGGGTGCCTGGGGCAGCCTGGCCTTTGCGGCCAACTACACCAACAACCTGGAGCACACGATCAGGCCGACCCCCGAGGACGCCGAGATCGACCTGCTGCGCGACCCGTACTACATGTGGATCTACGACGCCTACGCGAAGACGCGCACCGACGCGTCGGTGGCGTGGAGCAAGGATCGCTGGACGACCACGCTGTACGCCAACCGCATCGGCGAGACTCCGAACTACCTCGCGTACGCGGGCGGTTCGTACGACTACGTGCACAGCTCCGGCGCGCGCGCGGGCAAGTGGGACGCCTACACCACCTACAACGCCAGCGTGAACTACCGGGCCACGGACAACCTGCAGCTCTCGCTCATGGTCAACAACCTGAGCAACGAGATGCCGGACGACCAGTCGGCCGACTACCCGGGCACCAGCTCGACGCCGTACAACAACTACTACTACAACCCGTACGGGCGCGCGGTCTACATGGAAATGAAGTACAGCTTCGGCAAGTAGGACCCGCCGATGCGAGACCAGGACCCCGCCGCAAGGCGGGGTCTTTTTTTGGTTCTTCCCGATCGCGGGGACGCTCCGTTCGAGTCCGGGTCGGCCGCCAGGGGCGCTCCGGTGAAGTCCGGGCCGCCCGCCGCGGACACAGGGGGGGATGCCCAGCCGGATTCTCCGCGTCCTGCTCCCAGATCCGGCCGCCGGCCATCCACGGCCGGCTCTGGGCATCCCCCCTGCATCCGCGGCGGGCACGACCTTTGATCGGAGCTGCCCTGCTCGCGACCGCTCTTGCTCTTGATCTTCCCTCCCGAAGCCGCAGGACGCCGGAGCCCGTCCCGCGTACAGGGGGTGTGCGGACAGCCGGCCATGGATGGCCGGCGGCCGGCCGATGGGAGCAGGACGCGGAGACGGCCGGGGGAGCACACCCCCTGTGCGCGGGACGGGCTGCGCGGACCCCAACGAAGCGACTTCAAGGCGACAGTGCGCCAGAAGCGCGACAACGCGCCAACTGCACGCCGTCACCCCCGGAGTTTGCGCGATGTCCCGCGGTCCATCCGCGTCTGCTCGCGGGGCCGGCCGCCCGCCGCCCCGATCGGTGGAAGAGCCTCCGTTTTGTGTATAACTCTGCCTGCCGACACATGCCCCAGACCCGAGGAAGCCTTATGCGTGCCATCCAGACATTCGCCCTGCTTGCCGCGATCCTGCCGTCGCTCGCCCTTGCCCAGGCGTCACCGGTCGGACGCTGGAAGACCATCGACGACGAGACCGGCAAGGTGAAGTCGATCGTCGAGATCACCGAGTCCGGCGGCAAGCTCCGCGGCCAGGTGGTCGAGATCCTCCAGTCCGACCGTGGCCCGAACCCCACCTGCGACAAGTGCAAGGGCGCCAACAAGGACAAGCCGATCAAGGGCATGACCATCCTCTGGGACCTCGTGCAGGGCGGCGATGGCTGGGAGGGCGGCACCATCCTCGATCCCGCCAAGGGCAAGACCTACAGGTCCAAGGCCAAGCTGATCGACGCCAACCGCCTCGGCGTGTCCGGCTGCGTGGCCTTCATCTGCCGTGAACAGGTGTGGGTCCGCGAGTGAGTCCCGCGCTCCGCGACCGAGCGACACGAGGCCCGGCTCTGCCGGGCCTTTCGCTTCCAGCGTCGGGCCACGGTGGCCGGGCCGCGCCCGCCTGGGGCCGCCGCACGCGCATGCGATAATCCGCGGTCGCCCGACAGCCACAGAATCCGCCGCGCATGCACCGTCCCGCCCTCGTCACCAACGCCCTCCCCTACGCCAACGGTCCACTGCACATCGGTCACCTGGTCGGCTACGTGCAGGCCGACGTCTGGGTGCGCGCCCGGCGGATGGACGGCGGCACGGTGCACTACGTCTGCGCCGACGACACCCACGGCACGCCGATCATGCTCGCGGCCGAGAAGGCGGGGACCACGCCGGAGGACTTCGTCGCCGGGATCCAGGTCGGGCACGAGCGCGACTTCGCCGACTTCGGCGTGGCCTTCGACAACTACGACTCCACCCACTCGGAGCGCAACCGTGCGCTCACCGAAGAGATCTACCGGCGCCTGGACGCCGCCGGCCACATCAGCCGGAAGTCGGTGGCCCAGCTCTACGATCCGGTGAAGGGCATGTTCCTGCCCGACCGCTACGTCAAGGGCACCTGCCCGCGCTGCGGCACCGCCGACCAGTACGGCGACAACTGCGAGCACTGCGGCGCCACCTATTCGCCCACCGAACTGCTGCAGCCGCACTCGGTGGTCAGCGGCGCGACGCCCGAGCTGCGCGAGAGCGAGCACTTCTTCTTCGAGCTCGGCCACTTCGAGGCCTTCCTGCGCGAATGGCTGGGCGGGGACGTCGCGGTGCCGGGCGTGAAGGCCAAGTTGCTGGAATGGGTCGACGGCGAAGGCGGGCTGCGCGCCTGGGACATCTCCCGCGACGCGCCCTACTTCGGCTTCGAGATCCCCGGCCACCCGGGGAAATACCTCTACGTCTGGATCGACGCCCCGATCGGTTACCTGGCCAGCTTCCAGGCGCTGTGCGAGCGCGAGGGCCTGGACTATGCCGCGTTCACCGCGCCGGGCAGCCAGGCCGAGATGCACCACTTCATCGGCAAGGACATCATCAACTTCCACGGCCTGTTCTGGCCGGCCGTGCTGCACGGCAGCGGCCATCGCGCGCCCACGCGCCTGCACGTGAACGGCTACCTGACCGTCGATGGCGCCAAGATGTCGAAGTCGCGAGGCACCTTCGTGATGGCGCGCACCTGGCTCGACGCGGGCCTTCCGGCCGAGGCGCTGCGCTACTATTTCGCCGCGAAGTCCTCGGGCGGGGTCGACGATATCGACCTCAACCTGGCCGATTTCGTGGCCCGGGTGAACTCCGACATCGTCGGCAAGTTCGTCAACCTCGCCAGCCGCTGCGCCGGCTTCATCGGCAAGCGCTTCGACGGAATGCTCTCGGCCGCGCTGCCGGAGCCCGCGATGTACGCACGCTTCGTGGACGCACTGGCACCGATCCGCGAGGCCTACGAGCGCAACGAGCCGGCCAGCGTGCTGCGCCAGGCGATGGCGCTGGCCGACGAGGCCAACCGGTACATCGACGAGCGCAAGCCCTGGGTGATCGCGAAGCGGGACGGCGCCGAGGCCGAACTGCAGGCGGTGTGCACCCAGGGCCTGAACCTGTTCCGCGTGCTCGCCGGCGCGCTGCGCCCGGTGCTGCCGGCGATGGCCGCGCAGGTGGAGGCCTTCCTCGCCGCGCCCCTCGCCCGCTGGCAGGACCTCGAGGCCCCGCTGCTCGCGCACCGCATCGCCGACTACCAGCCGCTGTTCACCCGCATCGACCCGAAGCAGCTCAACGCCATGATCGACGCCAGCAAGGACGACCTGAAGCCCGCCGGGGCCGGGGCAGCGACGGCTGCGAGCCCCACACCCGCGACAGCGAAGGCTCCGGCGGCGACGGCGTCACCGGCTTCCGGGTCCGCCGCTGCCGGCACCACCGCTCCCACCATTTCCATCGACGACTTCGCGAAGCTCGACCTGCGCATCGGCAGGGTCCTCGCCTGCGACTTCGTCGAAGGCTCCGACAAGCTGCTCCGCTTCGAGCTCGACGCCGGCGAGCTGGGCACGCGCCAGATCTTCTCCGGCATCCGGGCCAGCTACGGCGATCCCGCGGCCCTGGTCGGCCGCAGCGTCGTCTTCATCGCCAACCTCGCGCCCCGGAAGATGCGCTTCGGCCTGAGTGAAGGCATGATCCTCTCGGCCGGCTTCGACGGCGGCGCGCTGGCCCTGCTGGGCGCCGACGACGGCGCCGCGCCCGGGATGCCGGTGCGCTGAGCCGGCGATGGGCGCGCGCGACGCCGACGCCCTGGTCGAACGTGTCGACCGCCTGCTGCCGCAGACCCAGTGCGGCCAGTGCGGGTACGCCGGCTGCCGCCCCTACGCCCAGGCGATGGCCGCCGGCGAAGCCGGCGTCGATCGCTGCCCCCCGGGCGGCGATGCAGGCGCGCGTGCGCTGGCGAAGCTGCTGGGCGTGCCGCCGCGAGCCTACGACCGCAGCCTCGGCGAGCACCATCCATCCGAGGTCGCGCTGGTGGTCGAAGCCGACTGCATCGGCTGCACCAAGTGCATCCAGGCCTGCCCGGTCGACGCGATCGTCGGCGGCAGCAAGCGCATGCACGTGGTGCTGGAACCGCTCTGTACCGGGTGCCGGCTGTGCGTGCCGGCCTGCCCGGTGGACTGCATCGTGATGCTGCCCGCGCCCGGGCCTCAGGGTGCCGTGCAGGCCGAGCAGACGCGCTCCACCTCGTAGCCCCTCGCGCGCAGCTTCTCGACCAGGCCATCCTCGCCCAGCAGATGCATGGCGCCGACGACGACCAGGGTGTCGTCGGTACCATCATCGCGCAGGCGCGCCTCCAGCTCCGGCAGCCAGGCATCGTTGCGCTCGACGTTGATCGCCCGGTACAGGGCCGGGAAGTCGCGCCGCATTTCGGCCACCGTGCCTTCGAGGATGGCCTCGACGTCGCCCGCCCGCCAGGCGGCATGCAGGGCCAGCATCGGTTCCGCGCCCGCCGCGGCCTGGTCCAGGGCCTGCTCGAGCATCTGCATCTGTTCGCCCGCCTCCATGCCGTCGAGGAAGGCGATCTGCTGGGTGCCGGTCTCCAGGCCGGCGGTCGGCTTCTGCGCGGCCTGTGCCAGTCCGCCCATGTGCGCGTCGAGCCCCAGTGCCGGCGTGAAGCCCAGGTCCATCATCTGCGTGATCGTGACCATCATGCCGACGAACCAGGGCTCGAAGCGCTGCAGCAGCTCCACGCTCATGCCGGTGGCGGCCAGCTGCGCGGCGTTGTCCCGTCCCCAGTCCGCGAGCTTGGCCGCGAGTTCCGGGCCCAGCTGCGCATCGAGCGCGCCGCCGTCGGCACGCATGGCGGCCTGTGCCATCTGCAGACCCAGCTGCGGCGAGGCGAGTTCCTCGGGCGCCATTTCGAACACCAGCTTCTCCGCGTCGGCGAAGGCCAGGTCCACGTCGCGCGACAGCGGATAGTCATCGGGCAGAAGCAGGTGGAAGGAGCCGAGCAGGTACAGCGAGTTGTCCTCGTCCGACACCTTCCAGAGCAGGGGCACCGGCGGCTCCTTTTCACCGGCCGTGGCGGCGGAGTGGGCGGCTGCACCGGACCCGGCTTGCATGATCGGTCGCGTCGCCTCGGCCGCGCCACCACCGAAGGCGAAGGTCGTGACGAGGGCGACGGCCAGCAACGGCCAGGCGATGATGCGACGGGCAGCGCTCATGGAAATCCTTTCTGGTGGTCAGGTGCCGGAGGGTTTCGCGTACGCCTTCTCGCCCGCGGTCACCGCCAGGTCCAGGCGGTTCTCGGGCGGCGGCAGCGGGCAGGTGGCGAAGGCGGTGAACGCGCAGGGCGGATTGTAGCTGCGGTTGAAATTGAGCATGACCCGGCCCTGGGCGTCCGGCAGGGGCGCGTCGAGGTAGCGCCCGGCGCCATAGCTGCCGTGGCCGTTGGTGCGGTCGGCGAAGACCAGGAACAGGCCGCCGCTGCCATCGTCCAGAGTCTCGAGCCGGTAGGCGGTGCCGCCGTGGCTGAAGTTCACCGCGCCGGGACTCGGCAGCTGCTCGACGCCGCCGATGATGTTCGCGATCCCGATCGTGCGCCCGGCGGGGTGCGCTTCGAACCGCGCCTCGATCATCCAGCGCGCGTCCGCCGGCCAGTAGTCGATGGTTCCGAAACCTGTGCGAGCGGGCGCGTCGGCGTGTTTGACGCGCAGCGCACGGCGTGCACCGCGCGTGATCAGCGACAGGCGGCCGCGGCCTTCGTCGAAGCGCAGCTCGACCGGTGCGGTGCCCTCGCCGGTCAGCTCGACGCGACCGCTCACCGGCGCTCCCTCGACCGCGACCTCGACTCCCTTCTCCGGCGTGAAGTACACCCGCTCGCGCTCCTGCTGCACCAGGCCGAGCTTCGGGGGACCCACGGCGAGGCGGATGCCGCTGGTGGGCTCGCTGCCGACGTAATGCGCGCGGAGCTCGAGCCAGTGCAGGCCGACCAGGCTGGTCCAGCCGTCCTCGGCCAGCAGGCGCTCGCGCCGTTCGCTGCGCCATTCGGCCTCGACGGTGGTCAGCGCCGGGCTGGTCCGCGGCACGTCGGCGCGATCGGTCTGCGGGGCATCCCCGCCGCAGCCGGCCAGCACGGCCGCCACCAGGAAGCAGGCCGCCACGCGGGCGGTGCGCGCATGGAACCGGATCATCTAGCGCCCCCTCATGAACCAGCGGTCCATGTCCGCCAGCGAAAAGCGCGTCCAGGTCGGACGCCCGTGGTTGCACTGCCCGGAGCGCTCGGTGGCCTCCATGTCGCGGAGCAGCGCGTTCATCTCCGCAATGGTCAACCGCCGGTTCGCGCGCACCGCGCCATGGCAGGCCATCGTCGACAGCAGTTCGTCGCGCGCCGCGCGGACGCGGCGACTCTCGCCGTGTTCGCGCAGGTCGGCGAGCACGTCGCGCAACAGCGCCTCGGTGTCGCCGTGGACGAGCAGGGCAGGCACCCCGCGCAGCAGCAGCGACTGCGGGCCGGTGCGCGAGACCTCGAAGCCGAGCTCCGCGAGCGTTCCCGCCTCGCGTTCGGCGATGTCGGCCTCGCGTTCGCTCACCGCCACGGTCCGGGGCACCAGCAGCGGCTGCACGCGCAGGCCGGCGCCGTCATGCGCGGCTTTCAGCTTCTCGTAGCCGATGCGCTCGTGCGCGGCGTGCATGTCGACCACCACCAGCCCGTCGGCGGCCTCGGCGAGGATGAAGATGCCGTGCAGCTGGGCGACCGCGAAGCCGAGCGGCGGGATGCCGTCCTCGCCGGTCGCGGGCAGGGGGCGTAACCGCCCTGCGCCCCGAACTGCACCGTGGCCGGGGCGAGGGGAGCATCGGGCTGCGATCCGTCGGCACGCGCGCCGTAGAGCAGCGCGTAGGCATCGCGCGCCTCGTCCACGCGCAGCGGAAGTCCGGACTGCTGCCGCCCGTCCACGCTCGCGGCGAGCTCGCGCGACACCTGGGCCTGGGTGCTCACCGCCGCCACCAGCGGCGCGTTGCCGGCACGCGTCCCGGCCAGCGCTTCGTGCAGCGTGCGATACACGAAATCGTGCACCAGGCGCGCGTCGCGGAAGCGCACCTCGTGCTTCGCGGGGTGCACGTTCACGTCCACGCGCGCGGGATCCAGTTCGAGGAACAGCACGTAGGCGGGCTGGCGGCCGTGGAAGAGCACGTCGGCATAGGCCTGCTTCACCGCGTGCGCCACGCTGCGGTCGCGGACCGCACGGCCGTTGACATAGAGGTACTGCTGGTCGGCGCTGGCGCGCGAGTAGGTCGGCTGCGCGATCCAGCCGTGCAGGCGAAGGCCCGGCGAGGCATCGCCCGCGCCGTCGAAGGCGCGTGGCGCCATGGCGTGCTCGACCCGCAGCGCCGCCTGCGCGAAGGCCTCCCCCAGGGTCTCCACCAGCCGCTCCGCGCCCTCATCCAGCGCCAGGCGCTCGCCCTCTCCGCCGCGGTAGCGCCGCGAGGCGCGGCCGTTGTGCGAGACCCGGAGTTCGACGTCGGGCCGCGCCAACGCGAGCGAGCGCAGCCATTCCTCGATATGCCCCAGCTCGGTGCGTTCGGCGCGCAGGAACTTGCGGCGCGCCGGAACGTTGTAGAACAGCTCGCGGACCTCGACCGTCGTGCCCCGCGGATGCGCCTTCGGCACGACCTCGCCGACGCGCCCGCCCTCGACCTGCAGCGCAGCGCCATGGTCCGCGTCCGCGAGGCGCGACGAGATGGCGAAGCGGCTGACCGAAGCGATCGACGGCAGCGCCTCGCCGCGGAAACCCAGCGTGGCCACCACTTCCAGGTCGTCGAGCGAGGCGATCTTGCTGGTGGCGTGTCGTGACACCGCCAGCGGGAGCTGCTCCGGCGCGATGCCGCCGCCGTCGTCGCGCACGCGCACCAGGCGCACGCCGCCTTCCTCCAGGTCGATGTCGACGCGCCGCGCGCCGGCGTCGAGCGCGTTCTCCACCAGTTCCTTGACCACCGACGCGGGGCGCTCGATGACTTCGCCGGCAGCGATCTGGTTGACGAGGGTGTCGGGAAGCTGGCGGATGCTCAAGGAGATCGGGGACGCCGGCGCTGTCGCCCGGCTCGTGGAAGGCCAGCGCCGATGATAAGCGAGCTTCCCGCCTTCAGCGGCTTCCGCCGCCGGCGACGCCTGCGGCGATGCTCCCGCCGGCCGCACCCGATGCCGCCCGCGCCGCGAACAGCGTGCCGGGCGGCGGCTGGCTGGTGAAGTAGGTATTGACCCCGTCGAGCACGGCGCGCGCGACACGGGACTGGAAGGCCGGATCGACCAGCCGCTTCTCTTCTTCCGGATTGGACAGAAAGGCGGTTTCGACCAGCATCGCCGGCATGTCCGACGTGCGCAGCACCGCGAAGTTGGCGCGCTCGATGTGCGGCTTGTGGTTGTTGCCGATGCGCTTGAGGCCCTGGAGGATGTGGTTTCCCGCGTCTTCGGACGCCTTCATCTGTCCGCTCTGGGTGAGGTCGAGCAGGACGTTGGTGAGCATGCTGTCGGTGGCCGCGGCCTTGCCGCCGCCGATCAGGTCGGCCGCGTTCTCCTTGTCCGCAAGCCAGCGCGCGCGCTGTGAGGACGCGCCCTTGAGCGAGAGGACGTACACCGAGGAGCCCTTGGCATTGCGGTTCTCGGCGGCATCGGCGTGGATCGAGATGAACATGTCCGCCCCGGCGGCACGCGCGAGCTGGGCGCGGCGATGGAGCGGAATGAAAACGTCGGCATCGCGCACGAGGTGGGCCCTGAGGCCGGGCGTGGCGTTGACCTGGCGCGCCAGCTCGCGCGCGATCGCGAGGGTGATGTCCTTCTCGCGCTTGCCGGTGGGCCCGACGGCCCCGGGATCCTGGCCGCCATGGCCGGCGTCGATGGCGATCACCAGCGGTCGGGTCGCGCCGCTGGCCGCCGACTGCGCCGCACTGGCCGGCGCGGGCCGCGAGGCGGGTTCACGCTGCACCTGCGGGGGGCGCCAGCGGCGAATGTGGTCGGCACCGCCTGCCGCGGCGACGGATCGCTCGATGGCTGCGGCCGCTGCGGCGATGCCGTGGACGGGGCCTCCGATGCAGTGCCGGCGGCGGAAAGACTTGCGATCAGGCGCGAAGTGGCTTCGGTCGAGGCGCGCGCATCGGGCGGGGTGCCGGCGGCCGCGGCGGCGCCGGACTGGGTCGCCGCGGCGATCCGCGCAATCGGATCCATGGTCTGGGAGGTGGCAGCCGACGCCGACGGCGTTGCGCGCGCAGGGACGCTTTCCGCGGCACCGTGTTCGCCGGGCCACTCCAGCACCAGACGGGTCCCTTCGGCGCCCGCCTCGAAGCGCGGTGCCAGCGCCACCACCGGCAGCGCGAGATCGAAAACCACGCGCGTGGTGCCGGCCGACGGCTGGCCGGTGCGCACCGCCCGGACCACGCCGACGCCCTCGGGTGCGGCCACGCGCGGCGCCAGCCTACTGCCCGGGAAGTCCACCACGAGGCGGGCGGGATCGGACAGCGCGATCACTCGATACTCGACCTCCGCGTCGAGCCCCAGTTCGGCGCGCGTGCCGGTCGGCCCCGCGGTCACCCGCAAGTGATTGATTTCTGAAGCGTTCGCCAGATTCCAGAGCAGCGCGGCCAGCAGGGCCGCGCCGAGCAGGATTTGCTGGAGATGGAGTCCCCGGAGGCGCATGGGCGCAAGTGAAGCATCCACGCGGCGACTTTGCAACCGCTTTTCCCTTAGAAATCCGTGACCTGCCCCGCATTCCTGCCGCTTCGGTTCAGCAAGCCCCTGCAAGCGGCCACTGGCGGACGAAAGCGGCTCGCCACGATTCGCCTGCGTTGCCGCGGAATGCCAGCCCGCAGCGCCGCCCCTCGCCCTCGATCCCCAGATGGACCTCGAGATCCGCCTTCGGCAGGCCACCGCGCCCGCGCTCCGGCCATTCCACCAGCCACAGCCTCGCGTCCGCATCGTCGAGGCCCAGGAATTCGAGTTCGCCGGCGTCGCCGATCCGATAGAGATCCAGGTGCAGGGCCTCGCCGCCGGATGCCAGGGGGTAACGTTCGACCAGGGTGTAGGTCGGGCTGCGCACCGGCCCCGTCACGCCCAGCGCGCGCAGCCAGGCCCGTGCCAGGGTCGATTTGCCGGCACCGAGATCACCGCGGAGATGGACCACGGCGCGCTCGGGCCGGGTCGCAGCCAGCGCTTCGGCAAGGGCGGCGGTGGCGTCCGCGTCGGGGAGGAAGAGGCTGTGCTCGACCGCCGCGCCCGCGCCCCCCGGGCTCCGCTCCCGGCTCACCCGTCCTCTCCGGGCATGCGCAGGGCGGCGATCAGGTCGCTCGGCAGCAGGCCGCGGGCGCCGCCGGCCGCCGCGGCGCGGTCGCCGGCCACCGCATGCTGCAGCGCGCCTGCGGCGGCCGCCTCCGCCGCTGGCAGGCCCTGCGCGCGCAGCGCGGCGACGACGCCGGTGAGCGCATCGCCCATGCCTCCGACCGCCATGCCGGGGTTGCCGGCATCGATGATCCAGACCCGGCCATCCGGCGCCGCCACGACCGTTCCCGCGCCTTTGAGCACCGTCACGCAGCCGTGGCGCGCACACAGTGCGTGGGCCGCCGCGACGCGGTCACGCTCCACCTCGCGCACGGTACAAGCGAGCAAGCGTGCGGCTTCGCCGGGGTGTGGGGTCAGCACGGTATCGGCCGGCAGCACACGGGGAGCGGCGGCGAGCAGGTTCAGCGCATCCGCGTCCAGCACCAGCGCGCGGCCGCCGTCCACGGCCGCGGCCAACATGCCTTCTCCCCAGCCGCCGCGTCCCAGGCCGGGACCGACCGCGCAGACGTCGGCCGCGGCGACCAGGGGCGCGACGTCCGCGGGATCGTCCACCGCGTGCGCCATGGCTTCGGGCGTGCGCGCCAGCAGCGCCGCCACATGTGCTCCGCGCGTGGCGACGCTGACCAGGCCGGCGCCCGCGCGCAGCGCCGCGGCGGCGGCCAGCAGGGCGGCGCCGCCGGTGCCGTGCTCGCCACCCGCCACCAGCACGTGGCCGGCGACACCCTTGTGCGCGGTGCGCGCGCGCCGCGGCAGCAGCCCGGCGAGCGCGGCCGCCGACAGGCGCCAGGCCACGGGTTGCACGCCTTCGGACGCCTGTTCCGGCACGTCCAGCGACGCCGTCTCCAGGCAGCCGACGTGATCGAGCGCAGCGCCCGTGGCCAGCCCGGCGTGGTCACCGAGGAACTGCAGCGTGCGCTCGGCGCGCACCGCGGTGCCGGGCACGTCGCCGCTGGAGGCGTCCACGCCGGACGGCACGTCGAGCGCGAAGACCGCGTCCTCGCACGCTGCCACCGCCGCCAGCAGCGCACCGCCCGCACTTTCGGCACCACCGTCGAAGCCGATGCCGAACAGCGCATCGACGACCAGGTCGCAGGCGGGCAGCACGGGGTCGGCGTCGGCCACGAGGACCCTGCCGCCGGCGGCCACGAAGGCTTCCGACGCCCGCCGCGCCAGCACGCTGCGCGGCTCCTGGCCCGGCGCGTGCAGCACGTGCACCGCCCGCCCCGCCTCGTGCGCGTGCCGGGCCAGCACGTAGCCGTCGCCGCCATTGTTTCCCGGGCCGGCGGCCACCACGATGCGCCGCGCCTCGGGCCAATGTTCAAGCAGGAACCGCCAGGCGGCGGCACCCGCGCGCTGCATCAGGATGAAACCGTCGCCGCCGAGCGCGGCGATCGCCTGCGCCTCCATCCGGCGGATCCCGGCGATGTCGTACAGCGGCGTGGCGGCGTCGGTTCGAGGGGCGTGCATCGGGCGGATTCTATACTTGCGGCGCCATGTCCCAGCCTCCCTCAGCCGTCGCGCCCCTCTCCCGCGCCACGCCTCCACCCGACCCTGCGGCGCTGGCCGCGCGGATCCGCACCCTGGTGCGCGAGGCCGGCTTCCAGCGCTGTGGCATCACCGGCATCGATCTCGGCGAGGACGAAGGCCACCTGCGCGACTGGCTGGCGCGCGGCTTCCACGGATCGATGGACTGGATGGCGCGCCATGGCGACAAACGCTCGCGTCCGCAGGAACTGGTGCCCGGGACGGTCAGCGTGCTTTCGGTGGGCCTGGACTATGGCCGCCGGGACGATGTCGAGGCCTGGGAAACCCTGGCCGACGGCAAACGCGCCTATGTCGCCCGGTATGCGCTGGGCCGCGACTACCACAAGCTGATGCGCAACCGGCTGCAGAAGCTGGCCGACCGCATCGCCGGCGAGGTGGGACCCTTCGGCCACCGCGTGTTCGTGGATTCCGCGCCGGTGCTGGAGCGGGCGCTGGCGCGCAACGCCGGGCTGGGCTGGATCGGCAAGCACACCTGCCTCATCGATCGCGACGGCGGCTCCTGGTTCTTCCTCGGTGAACTCTATCTCGACATCGCCCTGCCGCCCGATCCCCCGGCCACGTCGCATTGCGGAAGCTGCACGCGCTGCATCGACGTCTGCCCGACGCAGGCGATCGTCGGCCCCAACCGGCTCGACGCGCGACGCTGCATCAGCTACCTCACCATCGAGCACGAAGGGTCGATCGACGAAGAGCTGCGGCCGCTCATGGGAAACCGCATCTTCGGCTGCGACGACTGCCAGCTGGTCTGTCCCTGGAACAAGTTCGCGCGCCGCCACGACGAGCCGGACTTCCCGCGCCCGCAACGATCTCGACACCGCGAGCCTGGCCGACCTGTTCGCCTGGGAGGAGGACGAGTTCCTGCGCCGCACCGAAGGGACGGCCCTGCGCCGCAGCGGGCATGCGCGCTGGCTGCGCAACATCGCGGTCGCACTGGGGAACGCGCCGACGACGCCGGAAGTGTTGCAGGCGCTGGTTTCCCGCCGCGGGCACCCCGACCCGGTCATACGCGAACACGTGGCCTGGGCGCTGGCACGGCATGGTGCCCCTTCCGAGGCCTGAGCCTGATCAGCTGCGGGCGCGGATCTCGTCGATCAGCGTACGCGTGACCGGGTCGCCGGCCGCGCCCTCGCCCCGCAGCGACGGAAGCAGCTCGCCCGCGATGCGCTTGCCCAGCTCCACGCCCCACTGGTCGAAGGCGTTGATGCCCCACAGCACCGACTGCGCGTAGACGCTGTGCTCGTACATCGCAAGCAAGGCGCCCAGCGAGTGCGGCGTGAGCGCGTCGAGCAGGAACAGTGTCGACGGACGGTTGCCGGGATGGGCCTTCTGCGGATCTTCCGCGGCGTGGCCGTTGCCCAGCGCCTCGGCCTGCGCCAGCAGGTTGGCGAGCAGGGCGGCGTGGTTGCCGGCGTAGGCATGCGCCGGCCGCACCACCCCGATGAAGTCCGCCGGCACCGTGTCCGTGCCCTGGTGCAGGGCCTGGAAGAAGCTGTGCTGCGCGCAGGTTCCCGCACCGCCCCAGACCACCGGCACCGTCGCCAGGTCCGGCGCGCGAGCGTCGCTGCGCACGGACTTGCCCAGGCTCTCCATCACCAGTTGCTGCAGATAGGCCGGCAGCTGCGCCAGGCGCTGATCGTAGGGCAGCACCGCCTGGGTGGGGAGGCCGAGCGCGTTGCGGTTCCATACCGCCACCAGCGCGTGGCGGACCGGCAGATTGGCCTCGAGCGGCGCCTCGACCGCGTGGACGTCCATCTCCGCCGCCCCGGCCAGCAGCGCCTCGAAGCCCTGCATGCCCACCGCCAGCGCGATCGCGAAGCCCACCGCGGACCAGAGCGAGTAGCGGCCACCGACCCAGTCCCACATCGGCAGCACCCGTTCCGGAGCGACGCCGAACGCCTCCGCCGCCGGCACGTTCGCGCTCACCGCGTACAGTCGCTCCCCGCCGCCCAGCCAGTCGCGTACCAGCGCGCCGTTGAGCAATGTCTCCCAGGTGCCGAAGCTCTTCGACACCAGGATCGCCGCCGTGCGCGCCGGATCCAGCCCGCGCAGCACGTGCTGCACCTCGCTGCCGTCGACGTTGCTGATGAAGTGCAGCCGGAACCGTCCGTCTCCGAAATCCTTCAGCGCATCCACCACCAGCCGCGGTCCCAGGTCGGAGCCGCCGATGCCGACGTTGACGATGTCGCTCACGCCCGATCCACGAAGCGACGCGACGAGCTCCGCCATCCGCGTCCGCGCCGCCAGCGCCTGCGCGTGCGCATCGCGCGCGGCCCTGCCGCGGCCGATGCCCGAGCGCAGCGCCGTATGCAGCGCCGGCCGCCGCTCGGAGCCATTGACGTCCGCGCCGTCCACCAGCGCGCGCAGCGCGGACGCCAGTCCCGCCCGCGCGGCGAGCCCCTCCAGCATGGCGAGCGCGGGAGGATCGATGCGCTGGCGGGCGAAGCTCGCGTAAACGGGCCCCACGCGCAGCGCCATCGCCTGCGCGCGGCCGGGGTCGGCCGCCACCAGGTCGGGGATCCGCGTGCCCGAAAGGCGCGTCGCGTGGTCGAGGAGCTGCCGGGCGAACGCTTCGCCGGCCATGGCCTCAGGCCGCCTGGACCGGGATGGCGTCGTTGGTGTGCGTCATCCGGTTGTCCCGGTCCACGTACACCAGGGTCGGCTTGAACGTGGCCGCTTCGGCCTCGTCGCAGGCGCCGTAGGCGCAGATGATCACGAGGTCGCCGGGTTCGGCCTGGTGCGCGGCGGCGCCGTTCACCGAAATGATGCCGCTGCCCGCTTCGGCGCGGATCGCGTAGGTCGCGAAGCGCTTGCCGTTGTTGATGTTGTAGATCTCGATCCGCTCGTACTCGCGGATCCCCGAGAGATCGAGCAGGCGGCCGTCGATCGCGCAGGAGCCTTCGTAGTGCAGCTCGGCGTGGGTGACCGTGGCGCGGTGGATCTTGGCCTTGAGGAGGGTCAGGAGCATCGTGGGCTGATCGCGGCGGCCGCGGGCGCGGCCTGGGCCGCCCATTCTACAAGACCCCGTGGGGCGGGCCCTCCACCGGCCCTGAACATCCGTCGGTGAGCTTCCGGACCCCGATCCCTGATCAGGCGAACTCGAGGTTGTCGATCAGACGGGTAGCCCCCAGGCGGGCGGCGATCAGGGCGACGCGCCGGGCGTCGTCGGGGGCGGGGTCGGCACCGGTGCCGACGAGTCCCTGCGTGGCACCTGGCGTCGGGGCGGGTTCGACGAGGAGCGGCGTCCGGATGACCGCATAGTCGACCGCGAAGCCCGCGGTCTCCAGCCGCGCGACGGCGGCGGCCTCCGCCTGCCGCCGGTCGCCTCCGGCCTGCACCGCATCGCGCATCGACAGCAGGGTCCGGTGGATCTCGGGCGCCAGCGCGCGCTCGTCCCCCGACAGGTACTGGTTGCGGGAACTGCGCGCCAGGCCATCGGCCTCGCGCACGATGTCCGCGCCCAGCACCTCGATCGGGAATGCCAGGTCGCGCACCATGTGCCGGATCACCGCCAGCTGCTGGTAGTCCTTGCGCCCGAACACGGCCACGTCCGGGCGTACCTGGTTGAACAGCCGCGCCACCACCGTGCACACGCCGTCGAAATGTCCGGGGCGGTGGGCACCGTCCAGGACGTCGGTGATGCCCGGCACCTGCACCCTTACCGCGCGCGTCACGCCCAGCGGATACATGGTTTCAACCGAGGGCATCCAGGCCAGGTCGCAGCCGGCGGCATCGAGTCCGGCGGCGTCGGCTCCCGGCGTCCGCGGATAGCGGTCGAAATCCTCGTCCGGACCGAACTGGGTCGGGTTGACGAACACGCTCGCCACCACCCGGTCCGCGTTCTCGCGCGCCAGCCGCACCAGGCTGTAGTGGCCCTCGTGCAGGTTGCCCATGGTCGGCACGAAGCCCACGCGCAGGCCCGCACGTTTCCACGCGTCGATCCGCGCGCGCAGCGCGGCGAGCACGTGCGCGATCTCGATGCCTGCGCTCATGCGTAGGAGTGTTCTTCACCCGGGAAGCTGCCGTCGCGCACCGCCTCGACGAAGGCGCGCGCCGCGCCCGCGACCGATCCGCCCTCGCCCAGGAAGTCCTTCACGAACTTCGGCCGCCGATGGCCCGAGTCCAGGCCCAGCATGTCGTGCATCACCAGCACCTGGCCGTCGCAGCCGGCGCCGGCGCCGATGCCGATGGTCGGCACCGCGCTGTCGCGGGTGATGGCGGCGGCGAGTGCTGCCGGCACGCCCTCGAGCACGATCAGGGCCGCTCCGGCCTCGGCGACCTCGCGGGCCTCGGCGCGCAGCCGCTCCGCGGCCGCCTGCTCGCGGCCCTGGACCTTGAAGCCGCCGAAGCGCAGCACCGACTGCGGCGTCAGGCCGAGATGCGCGCAGACCGGGATCTCGCGCTCGACCAGGAAACGGATCACCTCCAGCTTCGGGCCGGCGCCCTCCAGCTTCACCATCTGCGCACCCGCCTGCAGGAAGCGCGTCGAGGCGTCGAGGGCGCGCCCGGGCGTGGCGTCGGCCTGGAACGGCAGATCGGCCACCAGCAGCGCACGGGACAGCGCGCGGGCCACGCAGGCCGTGTGATAGGCGATGTCGTCGATGGTGACGGGCAGCGTCGATGAACGCCCCTGCACCACCATGCCCAGCGAGTCGCCGATCAGGATCAGATCGACGCCGGCGGCGTCGAACACGCGCGCGAAGCCGGCGTCGTAGGCGGTCAGCATGGCCAGCCTGCGCCCTTCGACGCGCGCTTCGGCCAGGCCGGGCACGGTCATCGGCCGGCGTTCCTGGTGCTTGCTCATGGGTGTCGCGTCCGTGGTGTGGGGTGGACGACTGCATCTTACGCCGCGCGGCGGCGAAGGGTCTCAGGCGGGGCGGACGCCGGACGCGTCGACTGCCGCGAGCAGCGCGTCCACGCGCCCCTGCCCCGGCACCTCCGCCTCCGGCGCGACCTCGGCCAGCGGCACCAGGACGAAGGCGCGCAGGTGCATCCGCGGGTGCGGCACGACCAGGCCGGGCTCGTCGATGCGGGCGTCGCCGTACAGCAGCAGGTCGAGGTCGAGCGTGCGCGGCCCCCAGCGGCCGTCGTCGTCGGCGCGCTCGCGGCCGTGCTCGCGCTCGATCCGCAGCAGCTCGCCGAGCAGCGCGCGCGGCGCCAGCGTGGTCTCGAGCACCGCGGCGGCGTTGACGAACTCGGGCTGGTCCTCGACCCCCCAGGCGGGCGTGCGATGGAAGCGCGAGGCGCGCAGGACGCGCGTGTCCGACACCGCGTCGAGCGCGGCGAGCGCGCTGCGCAGGGTCATGGCGACGTCGCCGATGTTGCCGCCGAGACCGATGCAGGCCCGGACCGGCGCGCTCATCCGGCCGCCGCGGGTCTGCGCCGGCGCCGGCGCCGCGGCGCGTGCGCCACGTCGTCGCCCTCGCCCGCCGGGCTGTGGGCGATGGCCAGGTCGGGGTCGAGCTGGGCTTCGCGCCAGAATGCGATGTCGTCGGCGTGCTCGTCCGAACCCGCCTGGCGCACCTGCAGGAAGTCGAATGCGGCGCGGAAGCGCGGATGCGCGAGCATGCGCATCACCCGCTTGCGCTGGCGCAGGCCGAAGCGCGACTGCAACAGCCAGATCTCCTGCATCGGCAGCGAGAACCGCCGTGGCACCGCGATGGTCGCGAGCTCGTGCACGGTGACGCGGTCGGCCGCACGGCGCTGGGCCTCGGCCGGCTGCATGTCCTGCGCCTGCAGCGCCATCAGCGTGCGACAGTACGCCGGCCAGAGCAGCAGCGCGAACAGGAAGGCCGGCGACACCGGTTCATCCGCGGCCACCCGCGCGTCGGTACCGCGCAGGCCTTCGACCACGACCGCGCGCAGCGCGCCGCTGCGGTTGGCCTTCATCGCCGCCGCGGCCTCGGGCAGCAGCACCGGCAACAGTCCGTGGCGCTCCAGGCCCTCGAAGCTGGCCACGGCATGGCCGGAAAGGAACAGCTTCAGGGTTTCCTCGAACAGCCGCGCCGGCGCGGCTTCGGACAGCAGCGGCGCCAGGGCGCGGATCGGCACCGCGGTGGCCGGCTCGATGTCGAAGCCGAGCTTGGCGGCCAGGCGGACCGCGCGCAGCATGCGCACGGGATCCTCGCGGTAGCGGGTCTCCGGGTCGCCGATCAGCCGCAGGACCCGGTTCTGCACATCCTCGAAGCCGCCAACGTAATCGCGGACCGAGAAATCCTCGATGGTGTAGTACAGCGCATTGGCGGTGAAGTCGCGGCGCACCGCATCGTCCTCCACCGTGCCGTAGACGTTGTCGCGCAGCAGGCGGCCGCCTTCGTGGGTCTCGCGGTCGCCGCTGCCGTCGTCGACGTTGGCGCGGAAGGTCGCGACTTCGATGATCTCGCGGCCGAAGACCACGTGCGCCAGGCGGAACCTGCGGCCGATCAGCCGGCAGTTGCGGAACAGCGCCCTGACCTCCTCGGGGGTGGCGCTGGTCGCGACGTCGAAGTCCTTGGGGCTGCCGCCGACCAGCAGGTCGCGCACCGCGCCTCCTACCAGGTAGCCCTCGTGCCCGCCTTCGCGCAGGCGATAGAGCACCCGCAGCGCATTGGCGCTGATGTCCTTGCGGGAAATGCTGTGCTGGTCGCGCGGGATCGTCCGCAGGGCCGGGATGGCGGATGGGGTGTCGTTGGGCATCGGGAAGAAAGTACCTGCTCTGGTTGCCCAGCGGCAGCCTGTGGTTGCTATACTAGCAAGCCGCATCGCCACCCAGGCGCCGCGGAGCCGGTCGTCCAGCCGGCGCCATCCCTGCGGGGTGGCAATGCACCACCTGCTCCCTTCGTCTAGAGGCCTAGGACGTGGCCCTCTCAAGGCTAAAACACGGGTTCGAATCCCGTAGGGAGCGCCATTTCCAGGGCCCGCACCGGCAACGGCTGCGGGCCCTCTCCTTTCCGGAGACGGCAACGGCCGCGAGCGGTCCGCCGGGCGCTACAATGGAGCGGTCCAACCGCCCGCATCGCCAGCCATGCCCTTCGTCGTCACCGAGAACTGCATCAAGTGCAAGTACACCGACTGCGTCGAGGTGTGCCCGGTCGACTGTTTCCACGAGGGCCCGAACTTCCTGGTGATCGATCCGGACGAGTGCATCGACTGCACCCTGTGCGAACCGGAGTGCCCGATCGGCGCGATCTATGCCGAGGATGACGTCCCCGCCGGCCAGGAAGGCTTCGTGGCGCTCAACGCCGAGCTCTCGAAGGAGTGGCCGGTGATCACCACGCGCAAGGACCCGCCGGCCGACGCCGCCGAGTGGGAAGGCAAGCCGGACAAGCTCCCGCTGCTGGAGCGCTGAGCGCACAACGCGGGTTTCGCGCCTGCGGATTCCTGGAGCCGCTTCGTTGTGGTCCGCGCGGCCCGTCCCGCGCACAGGGGGCGTGCTCCCCCGACCGTCTCCGCGTCCTGCTCCCACGGCCGGCCGCCGGCCATCCATGGCCGGCTGTCCGCACACCCCCTGTGCGCGGAACGGGCTCCGGCCTTCTGCGGCTTCGGGATGGAAGATCAAGATCAAGAGCGGCCCTTCCCGAAGCCGGTGAGGATCGGGCGTGAGGCGGCTGGCGGGGGGACTCCCCTGCGGCAACCCGCCAGAACGATAAAGGCGCGACCCGTTGCCGGACCGCGCCTCCTGGAAACCGCCTGCGATCCGTTACTGCGACAGGCCCGCGCGCAGCGCCTCGATCACACGCACCGCGTCCGCGCCGGTGGCCGGCAGGCCGCGCGGGTCGACCGCCGAGACATGGGTGCCCGCGTCGACCCGGGTCACGCGGACCAGGAACTTGCTGTCGCCGGCATCGATGTCGTAGGTGCCCAGCAGCTGCGCCTTGCCGACCACGGTCACGCCTTCGGTCGCGGCCAGCAGCGCCTCGATGCGCTCGAAGACCTGGTCCCTGTCCGCGGCCACCGTGAAGCCGCTGCCGGCGCTCTGCTGCGCGGCCGGGGCTGCCATCCCGGAACGCGTCACGCTGGTGGCCCCGGACCGAGGCACCGCCATCGCGGAGCTGGTGTCGGGCAGGTCGAGGTCGGGCGGGACTTCGAGCGGGCGGTCCTGCGGAGCCTGCGCATAGAGTGCGTTGTCCTTGCGGAACCAGCTGCAGCCGGACGTGGCGACCAGGGCCGCGGCGATGGCGACCGCGATGGCCGGGCGGAGCATGGATCGGGAAGGCTGCATTGCTGTCTCCTGGGAAAACGGTTCAGGCCGCGAGCGCGTCGCGACAGGTCTGTTCAAGCGCTTCGAGGCCGGCGGCGATGCGGTCCGCGGCGCCGGCATGCACCGCCGACAGCGGCAGCAGCGGCAGGCGGATGCCCTCGGCATGGCCGAAGCCCAGCCGCGCCAGCAGCGCCTTGACCGGGATCGGATTCGGCTCGACGCCGCAGAAGTCGATCAGCGCCGCAAGCTGCGCGCCGAGCTCCGCGCAGCCCGGCGCATCACCGCGGCGGGCGAGGTCGCACAGGCGGCGGAAGGCCGCCGGCGCCACGTTCGACGCGACTGAAACCACGCCGTCGGCGCCGGCCAGCATCGCGCGCGCCGCGGTGCCGTCGTCTCCGCTCAGGACGGTGAAGCCGGGCCCGGCCAGCGGCAGCAGCGCGCGCATGCGCGCCTCGTCGGCCACCGCTTCCTTGATGCCGACGATGGCCTCGTGGCCGGCCAGTTCCGCCACCGTGTCCGGCTGCATGTCGCAACCGGTGCGCGGAGGCACGTTGTACAGGACCACCGGCAGCGCGCCGTCATCGGCCACCGCGCGGTAATGGGCGACCAGGCCGGCCGCGGTCGGGCGCACGTAGGGCGGCGCGACCACCAGCGCCGCGTCGGCGCCGCAGGCCGCGGCCAGGCGGGTGCGTTCGATCGTGTGCGCGGTGCCGGACTGTCCGGTGCCGGCAAGCACCGGCACGCGCCCGGCCACGCGCCCGACGGCGGCGCGCAGCAAGGTTTCGTATTCGGCCACGGTGAGCGCGGCGGCCTCGCCGGTCGAGCCGGCGACCACGAGCGCGGCGGTGCCGCCCGCAAGCTGGGCGTCGACCAGGCGCAGCCAGGCGTCGGTATCGGGTTCGCCAGCGGCCGTGAACGGCGTCGCCAGCGCGGTGATGCTGCCGGAAAGATGCAAGCTGGACCTGCGTGGGAAGCCGTGTGAGGGAGCCGCGCGACAGGGCGCGCAACGCCGTGATCTTACTTGCGGCTTCGAAGCACGGGCAAGTATGCTGGCCGCGGCCTCAGGGCCGCCCGCAGCGCCCGCGTCCCGGGCCGCACGGCAGCCGGCCACCCGGCGCCCCCGCCACCGCACCCTCCGTGGATCCTGCTTTGACCGACACCGAAACATCCCGGCCGACGCCGACCGAGAACCACCTGCTGATCAACGCCTATACGACGCATCCGCGTTCGCCCCTGCTGGCGGTGTCGCGGCGCATCGCCGACAGCGGCTGCAACCTCGTCGACACCCGCCTGTCCACGGTCGGCCGCGACGTCTCGGTCACCGCGCTCGCCACCGGCTCCTGGGACGCGGTCGCCAAGCTCGAGGCCATGCTGTCGCGCCTGGAACGCGAGGAAGGCCTGAAGCTGGTGTGGTACCGCACCGGGCCCAAGCCCGTGCAGTCCAACCTGCTGCCCTACATCGTCGAGGTGGTGGCGTCGGACAAGCCCGGCATCCTGTACCAGCTGGCGGACTTCTTCGATCGTCAGGGCATCACCATCGAGAGCCTGCACTGCTCGCGCTACCGCGCCATGCAGACCGGCGCCGACATGTTCTCGGCCCAGGTCACCATCGGCGTGCCGGCGGACATGCACATCGCCGCCCTGCGCGACGACTTCCTCGAGTTCTGCGACCACCTCAATCTCGACGCGATCATGGACCCGATGAAGTTCTGAGCGCGCAGGCGGACCGATGAACGAAGGCGACAGGCTCGACCGCGACACCCTCAGGCTCCCGCTGCAGCTCTCGGGCGGCGCGACCGCGAAGCTTTGCGATCATGCCGGCCGCTGGCTGGTGCTGTACTTCTATCCGAAGGACTCCACGCCCGGCTGCACCACCGAGGGCCTGGACTTCAATGCCCTGCTGCCGGAGTTCGCGGCGCTCGATGCCGACGTCCTCGGTGTTTCGCGCGACTCGGTGAAGTCGCACGACAATTTCTGCGCGAAGCAGGGCTTCGGCTTCCCCCTGGTCAGCGACGCGGACGAGGCCCTGTGCCGCGCCTTCGACGTGATCAGGGAAAAGAACATGTACGGCCGCAAGGTGCTGGGCATCGAACGCAGCACCTTCCTGATCGCCCCCGACGGCCGGATCGCACGCGCCTGGCGCAAGGTGCGCGTGCCCGGCCACGCCGACGCCGTGCTCGAAGCGCTGAAGGAAGCCGGCACCCGGTGATCCACAGCCCCGCCCATGCCACGTGCCGCCCCGCCACGCGGGCCGCGGCGGCCGTCGCGTGCGCAACAGGACATCCCGCCACACCCCCACGCCACGCGGCCCCGGACGGATCGACACCTTGATGAACCACGGCAAGCGGATCTACGTACTCGACACCAACGTGCTCATGCACGACCCCACGGCGCTGTTCAGGTTCGAGGAGCACGATGTCTACCTGCCGATGCAGGTGATCGAGGAGCTCGACAACGGCAAGAAGGGCACCTCTGAAGCGAGCCGCAACGCGCGCCAGGTCAGCCGCTTCATCAACGAGCTGATCGAGGCCCAGGGTGCGGACCGCATCGCCTCGGGCCTGAAGCTCGAGCGCCCCGGCGGCCTGCAGCTGCGCGGCGCTTCGAGCTCCGGCGTGCTGCGCTTCCAGACCACGGTGCCGAAGGAGGACAAGACCTCGTTCGGCGCGGTGGCGCCGGACAACCGCATCCTCGGCGCCATCCTCGCCCTGCGCGCCGAAGCCGACGCCGACCTGCCGGTGGTGTTCGTCTCCAAGGACATCAATCTCCGCATCAAGGCCGCGATCGCCGGCATCCCGAGCGAGGACTACGAGAACGACCGTGCCCTCGACGACTTCAGCCTGCTCTACACCGGCGCCACCGCCCTGCCGGAAGACTTCTGGCAACGCCACGGCAAGGGTCTCAGGTCCTGGACCGACAAGGGCCGCACGTACTACGAACTGCGGCGCGGGGAGGACGACGACTGGCATCCCAACCAGTTCCTGTACCTGCCGGGCGACGAGGAGTCCGAGTTCCGCGTGGCCTCGGTGGAGGGCGAACGCGCCGTTCTGCAGATCGTCGACGACTACCGCAGCCACCAGCATGCGGTCTGGGGCATCACCGCGCGCAACCGCGAGCAGAACTTCGCGCTCAATGCGCTGATGGACCCGGAGGTCGATTTCGTCACCCTGCTCGGCACCGCCGGCACAGGCAAGACCCTGCTGGCGCTGGCCGCGGGACTCGCGCAGACCATGGACGCGCAGCGCTACCGCGAGATCATCATGACCCGCGCCACCATCAGCGTCGGCGAGGACATCGGCTTCCTGCCCGGCACCGAGGAAGAGAAGATGACGCCCTGGATGGGCGCGCTGACCGACAACCTCGAGGTGCTGATGCCGAGCAACAAGGAAGGCGGCAGCTGGGGCCGGGCGGCCACCAACGACCTGCTGGCCTCACGCATCAAGATCCGCTCGATGAACTTCATGCGCGGCCGGACGTTGCTCGACCGCTGGCTGATCCTGGACGAGGCACAGAACCTGACGCCCAAGCAGATGAAGACCCTGATCACGCGCGCCGGCCCGGGCACCAAGATCGTCTGCCTGGGCAACGTCGAACAGATCGACACGCCCTACCTCACCGAGACCACCTCGGGCCTCACCTACGCCGTCGACCGCTTCAAGCACTGGGCCCACAGCGCGCACGTCACCCTGCGCCGCGGCGAGCGCTCGCGCCTTGCGGATTACGCGTCGGAGGTACTGTAGGGCCGGCGACCGTCGCGGCTGCAGCCACGCCTACGCCGAGGCGTCCTCGTCGGCGGTGCGCTTTGCCTCGATGTATCGCAGCGCTTCCGACAGGCTGGTGAAGTAGCTGCCCGGATCGTCGCGGCCGACGATGCCCGCGCGCGCCAGCTTGCGCAGCACCGCCATGTTGGCGCCGGTGAGCAGCAGATGCACCCCATGCTTCTTCAGGTGCGCGATCGTGGACTCCAGGCGCTTGAGGCCGGTGGCGTCGATGAACGGCACCCGTTCCAGGCGCAGCACGATGCGGCCCGGCGGTCCGCGCGACCAGGACAGCGCCCGCTCCAGGGAGTCGACCGAACCGAAGAAGAACGGCCCGTCGATCGAGTACACGAGCACGTCTCCGGGGAGCGACTCCAGGCCCGCCTCGGCCAGCTCCTGGCGCAGGCCGGACGGCGCCTGCTCGACCACCTCCACCGAAGCGCTCATCCGGCGCAGGAACTGCATCATCGCCAGGATCACGCCGATGTTCACCGCCACGACCAGGTCGGTGAGGATGGTGAGCGCGAAGGTGATCAGCAGGATCACCACGTCCGCCTTCGGTGCCTGCCGCACCATGCGCACGAAGCGCGGCGCCTCGCTCATGTTCCAGGCGACGACGAACAGGATCGCGGCCAGCGCCGCCAGCGGGACCTTGCCGGCCCAGGGCGCGATCACCAGCAGGATCAGGAGCAGCACCACCGCGTGCACCACGCCGGCGATCGGTGCATTGCCGCCGTTGCGGATGTTGGTCGCGGTGCGCGCGATCGCGCCGGTGGCCGCGATGCCGCCGAACAGCGGCGAGACGATGTTGGCGATGCCCTGCCCGATCAGTTCCTGGTTGGAGTCGTGCCTGGTGCCGGCCATGCCGTCGGCGACCACCGCCGAGAGCAGCGACTCGATCGCTCCCAGCATGGCGATGGTGAAGGCGGAGGGCAGCAGCAGCATTACCTCGTCGAAGCCGATCGACGGCACCGCGAACTCCGGCAGCGCGCGCGGGATCGCGCCGAAGGTCGATTCGATGGTCGCAACCCCGGGCAGGTCGAGGACCGCCACCACAACGGTGGCCGCGACCATCGCCATCAGCGGCCCGGGAACCTTGCCCAGGCCCCGGATGCGCGGGCCGTACAGCGCCAGCGCCAGGCTGCCCAGCCCGAGCAGCGCCGTGGGCCAGTGCATCCGCGGGAACGAACCCAGCAGGCGCCAGGTCTGGAGGTAGAACGGTCCGTCCCCGGTCTCCGGAAGACCGAAAAAATAGCGCCACTGTCCGACCCAGATGATCACCGCGATGCCGGCCGTGAAACCGACGATCACCGGGTCCGGGATGAAGCGGATCACCGCGCCCATGCGCGCGACGCCCATGCCGACAAGGATCACGCCGGCCATCAGCGTCGCCACCAGCAGGCCGCCGACGCCGAACTGCGCCACCACGCCGGCGAGGATCACGATGAAGGCGCCGGTCGGCCCGGCGATCTGCACCCGCGAGCCGCCGAACAGCGACACCGCGATACCGGCGATGATCGCCGTGTACAGGCCCTGTTCGGGCTTCACGCCCGAAGCGATCGCGAAGGCCATCGCCAACGGAAGCGCGACCACGCCGACGATCACGCCGGCGGTGACGTTGCGCATCCAGTTGCCGCGCCGGTAGAGCCCCGCGCGCCCTGCCTCGACCAGGGCAATCATGCCGACGCTCCCGCTGATGCACGAAAATCCACGATCCCGGTACAGTACTGCAATTTCGCAGGAATCCCCATGGCCAGGCCCGTTTCAGCACTCACCATCGCCGGCTCGGATTCCGGCGGCGGCGCCGGCATCCAGGCCGATCTCAGGACCTTCGCGGCGCATGGCGTGCACGGGCTGTCGGCGATCACCGCGCTGACCGCGCAGAACACACGCGGCGTGACCGCCGTGCACGTGCCCCCGGTGGAGTTCCTGCGTGCCCAGATCGATGCCTGCTTCGACGACTTCGACATCGGCGCGGTCAAGCTCGGCATGCTGGCCTCGGCTCCGGTGATCCACGCCGTGGCCGACGCGCTCGAGGCGCACCGGCCGCGCTGGCTGGTCCTCGACCCGGTGATGGTCGCGACCTCGGGCGCGCGCCTGCTCGAGCCCGAGGCACTGGATGCGCTGCGCACGCGACTGCTGCCGATGGCCGACCTGCTCACTCCCAACATCCCCGAGGCCGAGCTCCTGCTCGGCGCATCCATCGCCGACGGTGCGGACGCGGATGCCGCGCTCGCCGCGCTGCGCGCGCTGGGTCCCGGCGCGGTGCTGCTCAAGGGGGGCCACCTCGCCGAGGGGGCCACCGTCACCGACCGCTACGCCGACGACGAGGCGACCCGCCGCTTCCGGCAGCCGCGGATGGCGGTCGACGGCCACGGCACCGGCTGCACCCTCGCCTCGGCGATCGCGGCCAATCTCTGTCTTGGGCGCCCCCTGGCCGAAGCCGTGCGCCTCGCCATCGGGTACGTGCATGCCGCACTGCGCAGTGGCACGCGCCCGGGGCGCAGCGAGGTGCTGGTGCTTGGCCATTTCGCGGCGCGGCCGACGGCATGACGTCGGGGGCGGCCTTCCCCGCGGGCCCGGGTCCACGGACGGTCGCGGTCGAAGCCTCCGACGGCCACCGCTTCGAGCTGCTGGCCTGCATTCCGGAACGTCCGCGGCGCAGCCTGCTCTGGTTCCCCGCGCTGGGCGTGGCCGCACGCCACTACCTGTCCCTGGCCGAGGCCCTGGCGCGGCGTGACGTCGCCGTCTTCCTGCACGAATGGCGCGGCCACGGCAGCAGCAGCCTGCGCGCCGGCCGCGAACAGGACTGGGGCTACCGCGAGCTGCTCGCCATCGATCTTCCCGCCAGCGAAGCCGCGGTGGCCGCCGCCACACCCGGGCTGTCGCACGTGAGCGGCGGCCACAGCCTGGGCGGACAGCTCGCCGCCTGCCGCCTGGCGCTCGAGCCTTCGGCCAGCGCGGAACTGTGGCTCGCGGGTTCGGGCGCGCCCTGGTGGCGCGCGTACCCGCTTCGACACCGGCTGGCCCTGGTGGTCGCCGGCCGCGCCCTTCCCTGGCTGGCCGCACGCGCCGGCAGCCTGCCCGGGCGGCGGATCGGCTTCGGCGGCAACGAAGCGCGCGGCGTCATGCGCGACTGGGGCAGGACCGCCACCACCGGCCATTACGCGCCACCCGGGCTCGGAGACCTGGAGCCGGGCATGGCCGCTGCCGCGGTGCGGATACGCGCCGCGGTGTTCGCGGACGATTGGCTGGCGCCGGAGTCATCCCTGCGGCACCTGCTCTCGAAGTTCCCACGGGCGCCGGTGGACGTCGGAACCTTCGACGCCGCCGCACTCGGCGTTCGCCCCGACCATTTCGCGTGGATGCGGGCGCCGGACGCGGTCGCCGGGTGGTTCAGCCGCTGACGGCGTCGTCGTAGCCGCGGGGATTCCGCGACTGCCAGCGCCAGGCGTCGCGGCACATGGCGTCGATGTCGTGCTCCGCGCGCCAGCCCAGCAGCGCCTGCGCGAGCGAAGGGTCGGCATAGACCTCGGCCACGTCGCCGGCGCGGCGGGGAACGATGTCGTAGGGCACCGGCCGCCCCGACGCGCGCTCGAACGCCCGCACCAGCTCGAGCACGCTGGTGCCGCGGCCGGTGCCGAGGTTGAGGGTCGCGCTGCGCCCCTCCCGGACGATGAAGTCGAGCGCGTCTGCGTGCGCGCGCGCCAGGTCGACGACGTGGATGTAATCGCGGACGCCGGTGCCATCCACCGTCGGCCAGTCGCCGCCGAAGACCGAGAGCCGTTCGCGCAGGCCCACGGCGACCTGGGAGACATAGGGCATCAGGTTGTTGGGCACGCCGCCCGGCGCCTCGCCGATCAGTCCGGAAGGGTGCGCGCCTGCCGGATTGAAGTAACGCAGATTGACCGCGTGGAATCCCGGATCGCTCGTGCACAGGTCGCCGATCAGCTGCTCCATGACCAGCTTGGTCCGTCCGTAGGGATTGGTGACCCGCAGCGGCGCGTCCTCGCGCACGGGCACCGCGTCCGGATCGCCGTACACGGTGGCCGACGAGCTGAACACCAGGTGGCGCACGCCGTGGGACTGCATCGCCTGCAGCAGGTGGATGGTGCCGGCGATGTTGTTGTCGAAGTAGTCGAGCGGACGTTCGCAGGACTCGCCGACGGCCTTGAGCGCCGCGAAATGGATCACCGCGTCGAAGCGCCGGTCGTCGAACAGCGCCGCGGTCGCTTCCCGGTCGCGGAGGTCCACGCGGTGGCAGGCGACCGGCGCGCCGGTGAGCCGGTGCAGCCGCTCCATCACCCGTGGCGAACTGTTGGCGAAGTTGTCGGCGACCATGATCTCGTGGCCGCGCGCAGCGAGCGCAACGCAGGCATGGCTGCCGATATAGCCGGCTCCGCCGGTGACCAGGACGCGCATGGGGACCCCGTGTTCTTCTCCCGGCGAGCTTAACGTACCCGCCGTGGCCGGGCGGGCAGACCGGTTCCGTTCCATACAGGGAATCCGGAGGACCGCCCCATGAATCTCCCCCTGCGTGCACTGCTCATCGTATCGCTGACCTTCCTCATGGCCGCCTGTGCCACGTCCGGAGGCGGGCATGCGGGACCACCACCGCTCGAATCGAACCTGGCCGAGGCCTACAGGCTCGGTGTGGACGACGTGGTCCAGGTGTCGGTCTGGGGGAACCCGGATGCGGGAGTCACGGCCCCGGTCCGGCCGGATGGAATGATCTCCGTGCCGCTGCTGGGCGATGTCCCGGCCGGCGGCCGCACGCCGCCGGAGGTGGCCCAGGACATCCAGACGCGGCTGCAGGACTACGTGAAGGACGCGCGCGTGTCGGTGATCCTGACCGAGCTGCACAGCCACGAGTACCTCTCACGGATCCGCGTCACCGGAGCGGTGCGGCAGCCCGTCTCCATCCCCTACCGGCCCGGCATGACCGTGCTCGACGCGGTGCTGGCCGCCGGCGGCGTGACCGAGTTCGCAGCGCCCAACCGGTCCAGCCTGCACCGCAGGTCCGGCAACGGCACGGGCAGCTACCAGGTCCGGCTCGACAACGTGCTCACCGCCGGCGACCTGTCCACGAACTACACGGTGGCGCCAGGCGACGTGATCACGGTGCCCGAGCGCCTGCTGTGAGCGCCCCGATGAGCAGCCTCGTCGAGTGGAGGGCGCCGGACGGCCGCCCGACCATGTTCCAGCTCATGCCGGTCGCGGCCAGGGAGGCCCGCCGGCACCTCCTCCCGCTGGTGATCCTGTTCGCGGCGATCGCGATCATCGGCCTGGTCCTCGGGCTGCTCTCGCCGAAGACCTACACCTCCTCCACCACGCTGCTGGTCGAGGAGACCAACATCATCGAGCCCCTGCTGGAGGGCCGCACCGTTCCCACCGGCGTGGTCGACCGCGCCGCGGTGGCGCGCGAAGTGGCGTTCAGCCGCAGGGCCATGACCGGCATCCTGGAGGCAGGCGGCTGGCTCGAATCCACGCCCGACCCCAGGCAGCAGGAGCAGCTCTTCGACCAGATCGTCGGGCGGACCGAGATCACCAACCCGCGCGACAATCCCCAGCTGATCCGCATCAGCTACACCGACACCGATCCCCAGCGCGCGCAGGCGGTCACGGCGCGCTTCGGCGAGCTGATCATCCAGGAGAGCTTCCGGACCAAGGAGCGCGAAAGCCGCGCGGCCTTCGAGTTCATCGACTCGCAGGTGGACGGCTATCGACACAAGCTCAACGACGCCGAGGACAAGCTGGCCGCATACCGCAAGGAGCATCCCGAAGTCCTGCTCGGCGACCAGGAGAACGTCGCCCGGCGGATCAGCGAACTGCGGCTGGAGATCGACCGGTCGCTGATGGACCAGGCCGAGCAGCAGTCGCAGGCCGGCGCCTGGCAGTCCCACCTGTCGCGCGAACAGTCGATCGGCGTCGCGCAGACGCGGACCGGCCCGATCCAGCAGCGGCTCGCGGAACTGCAGGCCGAGCGGGTACGCCTCGCCGGAAGCTACACCGATCAGCATCCCGACATGGTCCGCATCCGGCGCCAGATCGGCGACCTGCAGGCGCAGCTGCAGCGCGGCGGCCTGCCCGCGATCGCGGGCGCGGCGGCCTTCGGCCCCGGCGCCAGCGCGGACCGTGGCAGGCTGACCGAAGCCCGGAGCCGCAGCATGGGATCGGCCTCGCGCATCGCCGCCGGCAACAGCCTCCTGCAGCAGGAAATGGAGCGACTGAACCGCGTCGCCGGCCTGGGAAGCGAGCTGGCGAACCTGACCCGCGACTTCGAGGTGAACCGCGCGCTGTACCAGGATCTTCTCGAACGCCGCGAGAACGCGCGGCTGGCGATGAACCTGGACATCCAGCGCGGCGGACTCAACTTCCGGGTGCAGGAACCGGCGGCTGTTCCGCTGCGGTCCAGCAGCATGAGCCTGTCCCAGGTCGCGATCGGCGTGCTGATCCTGGCGATCGCCGTTCCCGCCCTGCTGATGCTCGGCTGGCTGCGGAACGATCCGCGGGTCCGCATACCGTCCCAGATCGAGACCGCCTCCAGGCTTCCGGTCGTGGGCGTGATCCCGTCGGCCACGGATCGCCGCACCCGCATGCGCAGCCGCAACCGCTTCGCTCTGGCCACGGCGCTGATCTTCGTCGTACCGATCGTCTACGCCGTCGCACTGACGCTGAACTAGGAACGCAGATGACCACCAATCCCGACGCGCTCGTTCGCGCCGACCAGCGCCTTGCACAGCGCCTGGTCGAATACCGGACCCGGGCCCCGGCCGCGGCCACGACCGCGTTCAGCCCCGCGCAGATGCAGGAACGATCGACCATCTCGCCGCTGGGGATCGGACAGCCGCTCGTCGATGCGTTTCGCGAACTGCGCACGCGCCTTCTGGCGGCGGCCGGCAACGAGGGCAACATCACCGTCCTGGTGGCGCCAGTCAGCCGTGGCAGCGGCGGAAGCTTCGTGGCCCGCAACCTGGCGGCGGCGTTCGCGTTCGACGAATCCACGCATGCCGTGCTGATCGACTGCGACCTTTTCCACGCGAGCCAGGACTCCACCCTGCGCATCGACCCGACCAACGGCGGCCTGGTGAACTATCTCGAGGATCCGGCGGCCCTGGTCGGCGACATGCTCTACGACACCGGCATCCCGCGGCTGCAGCTGCTGCCGGCGGGCACCGCCTCCGAAGGCAATGCCGAATACCTGTCGTCGTTCCGGATGCGGCTGCTGCTGGAAGTGCTGCACGGCCGCGCCCCTCCCCGCCACGTGTTCCTGGACAGCCCGCCGGTCCGGGGAGCGCCGGACGCTCGCATCCTGGCCGACCTCGCCGACGTCGTCGTGCTGGTCGCCGGCTACGGACGCGACAACCCGGAACAGATCGCCCGGGCGGCGGCCGGATTCGACCCGGCCAAGTTCGCCGGCGTCGTCTTCAACGAAGGGCCCTGGGAGCGGCCATGAGCAGTGGACCGGGAGTCGCCCATCGCCTCCACGGTCCCGGCGGGCGCCGGGCCATCCTCTGCATGGCGCTGCTGGTCGCGCTGCCCGGAAGCGCCGGCGCGTTCGATGTCGACTACGAGATCGGCGTCGCGGCCATCCACAGCGACAACATCGCCCTCGACGACGAAGCCGGGACCAGCGATACCGTGCTGGCCCCGCGCCTTCGCTTCGCGCTGGAGCGGCAGGGGTCGGCCGCCACCCTGCAGGCACGCGGCCAGGTCGAGTACAGGGACTACCTCGACGACACGTTCGCCAGCGAGTGGCGCGGTGAGCTGGCCGGACAGTTCGACTGGTCGATCATTCCGCAGCGCGTGAGCCTGGTGCTCGAGGACTACCTGAGCCAGCAGCCGGTCGACCTCGGCGTCGGTCTTTCCCCGGGCAATCTGCAGCGCGTGAACGTGTTCGTCGGCGGCCCGAGCTTCCATGCACGCCTGGGCGACGCGACCCGTGCCCGGCTCGACCTCCGCGCGGCGAACAGCCACGCCGAGGAGTCGGAGGACTTCAACGGTGACCGCTACAGCGCCGCGCTCCGTGTGCAGCGCGAGCTGAGCCCCACGCAGCAGGCATCGCTGAACGCGGTGGCGACCCGGGCCGAGTTCGACGAGGCCGGCGAGGCCGCCGACTATTCGCGCGTGGATGCCTTCGTCAGCTACCGGCACGAGTACGCACGCGGCTACGCCGAGCTCGACCTGGGACGCTCCAGGCTGAGTCCGGAGACTGACGGAAGCAGGGTCACGGCGACCCTCGCGCGCGCGGACCTCGTGTGGACGCCGAGCGCGCGCAGCCGGCTGCATGCGAATGCCCGCTACCAGCTCGCCGACAGCACCCAGGACCTGATCCTCCGGCAGAGCGATCTGAGCGAGACCGGCATCCCCGAACTGGTTGCCTCGACCCTGCCGGTGAACCCGGACGTGTATCGCCAGCGACGTTTCAACCTCGACTACCGGTACCGCGGCGACCGCTTCGAACTGCGGCTGCGGCCGCGCTACCGCAGCCACCGCTACCTGCGGACGGCGCTCGACGATCACGAGGACTACAGCGGCTACGCCGAGTTCGCCTACCGCGCGCGTCCGCGTCTCACACTCTCGCTGCAGGCGACCGCACTCAACCGCGAATTCCTGGTCACGCAGCGGAAGGACCGTGATCGCGTCTACGGAATCCAGGCCGACTGGCTCTGGACGCGGCACCTGACTTCGCAGATCGGCTTCCACCGCAACACGCGCGACTCCACGGCACCGGGTGCCGACTATGCGGAGAACGCGATCAGCGTCGCGCTGATGTGGCGTCGGTGAGACCTGTCGCGACGCGGCACGCGATGGCCGAAAGAGCCGTACGACTGCGTTGTTCCATGCATGTCCGACGCCATCGTTCCCGACCCCGTCATCGAGGATTCTTCCGCGCATGGAGCGGAGGATCCGACCGGTTCCACCATGCATGCGGCAACGGCACACCTGCGCAGGCCGCGACGGGTGCTCTACGTGGTCTCGCTGTTCCCGAGCTGGTCGGAGACCTTCATCGTCCGCGAGATCAGGACCCTGGTGGAGAACGGCGTCGACGTGCGCATCGTTTCGCTCAGGCCGCCCGCCAGCGGCCCGGTGCATGCCGACGCCGCGTCGCTGATGCCCCGCGTCCACCAGCCGCGGCACCTGCCCGCCACCCTGTGGCACGCGGCGCGCGCACTGCTCATGCATCCGCGGCGGATCGCGTGCGACGCTGCGATCGTCGTCGCGGAGACCTGGCGCACGCCGACGGTGCTGCTCAAGTCCCTGCTGGCGATGGCCCGCGGGCTGGAGCACCTGCACTGGCTGCGCGGCTTCGACCCCGACTTCATCCACGCCCACTGGTCGACGTATCCGTCCACCGCCGCATGGGCGCTGTCGCGGGCGACCGGCCGGCCGTTCGGCTTCACCTGCCATGCCCACGACATCTTCGTGAACCGGCACATGCTGCCGCGCAAGATCGCCGATGCCGCGCTGGCGGTCACCATCTCGCGGCACAACGTCGACTGGCTCCAGGCGAACGTCTCGCCGCTCGCGCGACACAAGCTGAAGGTGGTTCACTGCGGCGTCGACCTGGAGCAGATCGCATGGTGGCCGGGGGACAGGAGCGGGTCGCGCATCCTGGGCGTGGGCCGCCTGGCCCCGGAGAAGGGGTTCGCCACCCTGGTCGACGCGCTGGCGCTGCTGCATCGGGAGGGCGTGGACTTCCACTGCACGCTGATCGGCGAGGGTCCGTTCCGAAGCGAGCTGCAGGCCCGGATCGACGGGCATGGACTCGGCGCGCGGATCGCCCTGCCCGGCGCACTGCCGCAGCACAGGGTGCAGGACGCGCTGCAGGAGGCCACGGTGTTCGCCCTCCCCTGCCAGATCGCGGCCAATGGCAGTCGCGACGGCATTCCGGTGGCGCTGATGGAAGCCATGGCTGCGGGCTGTGCCGTGGTCAGCTGTCCGGTGTCCGGCGTGCCCGAGCTGATCGGCAACGGCGTGCACGGGCTGCTGACACCGGCGGGCGACGCGCATGCGCTGGCTCATGCACTGAAACGCCTGCTGCAGGACCGGGATCTCCGCGATCGCCTGGCCTTCGCCGCGCGGCAGCGCGTCGAATCGGAGTTCGACGCGCGCAAGGAAGCGCTGAGACTGCACCGCCTGATGACGGAGGCCATCGCCGATGCCGCGTGAACGCCTGCTGCTCGTGATCGACGGCATGGAGGTCGGCGGCAGCCAGCGCCAGATCCAGCACCTGCTGGCGGGCCTGGACCGCACGCGCTGGGAGCCCGAGCTGGCCTTTTTCCGCTGCGAGTCGTTCATGGTCGAGGACATCCGCCGCAGCGGCGTCCCCGTCCATTACCTGCCCAAGCGGCGCCGCGTCGACCTGCGGTTCCTGGTCGCCTTCGCCCGCCTGCTGCGTCGCCGGGACTATGCGCTGATCCATGCCTACTCCCTCACCGCGGAACTCTGGTCGATGCTGGGCCGCGGGCTGTCCGGCCGCGGGCCGCTGCTGGTCGCGTCGGAGCGCAGCTTCGACCTCGACTCACGGGCGTGGTACTGGCTGCTCAAGCGCATCGTCATCGCACACAGTGCGGCCGTCATCGCCAACTCCCGCGCGGGAGCGCACTCGACGACGCGCCGCGCACACGCACGCGCGGACACGGTGGCGATCGTGGGCAACGCGGTCGCAGTCCCCGCGCCCCTGTCCCCGGACCGGCGCGCCGCCCTGCGTCGCAGCCTGGGCGCGCCCGAAGGTCGCGTGATCGGGCTTTTCGTGGGCCGGCTGGTGGAGGCGAAGAACCTGCCGCTCCTGATCGCCGCGCTCGCGACGCTGGGGCCGGGGGAGCGCCCGTGGATCGCGTTCGCCGGCGACGGGCCGCTGCACGCATCGATCGAGGGGCTGGCCGCCAAGGCCGGCGTCTCCGGCAGCATCCGCCTGCTCGGGGAGCGCCGGGACGCGATTCGACTGATGCAGGCCGCCGACTTCCTCGTGCTGCCCTCCAACTTCGAAGGACAGTCCAACGCCCTGCTCGAAGCGATGGCCGCGGGCTGCCCGGTCATCGCATCGGCAGCCGGCGGAACCCCCGAGCTGGTCGATGACGGTCGCACGGGGCTGCTCTTTCCCGTTGGCGACGCCTCCGCGCTCGCCGCCGGGATCAGGCGGCTGGTCGCGGATCCCGGGCTGCGTGATGGCCTCGGGCGCGCCGCCGCGGCGTGGGTGGCGCAACACCACAGCTCCGCGGCGCTCGCCGCCGCGACCTCCGCCGTCTACGAACGCTGTCTCGCCAGCCGCACCGGGCAGGAAACGGCTCCGCGCCGCGGCCGCCTCGTCCATGCACCACAGCCACCGGAATAGGGGTCGTTGCCATGTTCTGGGCCTATGCGCTGCCGATCGTCCTGCTTCCGAATACCCTGCATCTGCCTGCGGACGTCGGCATGGCGACGTCCCTCGCGCTGCTCGCATGCGCGACCATCTTCGGGTCGCGCGACCCGCCCGGGTTCCCACGCACCAGCTATCTGCTGCCGCCGCTGACCGGCCTGTTCCTGGCGCTGCTGCTCGGCTACGTCATCGCGCAGTGGCACGATGCGTCCACGGCCGGCGCGGACCTGGTCCAGGCGAAGTACGCGATCATCTATCCCCTGCTCTACCTCGCCTATCGCCACTGCGGGCTGGATCCCGGGGCCACCCGCAACCTGATCGTGCTGGCGCTGGTGGTGGCCGCGGCCGCCGGGCTCGAGGCGGTTTTCCAGGGTCTGCAGTTCGATCTCCGCGAGTTCAGCGACCAGCAGCGGGCAACGGGACCGTTCGGCGAAGTCACCGCGGCCAACCGTGCCGGCGTGTTCTTCGCCATCTTCCTGCCGATGCTCGCCGCACTGGCGTTGCAGCCGGGGTGTCGCCGGACGGTGCGGCTGCTGGCGCTGTCCGGCAGCCTGATCCTGGTCGCGGCGATCCTGTTCACGTTCTCGCGCCAGTCGTACCTGATCGCCGTCCTCGGCATCCTGCTCCTGCTCATCCATCGCGGCGTGCCCAAGGCCGTGCTGGCGCTGGTGCTGATCGCCGGCGCGGGTGCGATCCTGCTGCCGGAGAGCGCGCTCCAGCGGATGGAGGAAACGCGACAGGTCGGCATGGGCGGTGCACAGGCGTTCGACGGCAGCACCGCGAGCCGCCTGGAACTGTGGAGGGGCTCGCTGGCCATGCTCGCCGACCATCCGGCCGGCGTCGGTCTGGGGCGCTTCGGCGACCACATCGGCGAGTACACCGGCTTCCCCGGCAAGGATGCACACAACGGCTTCGTGCTCATGCTCGCCGAATGCGGGCCGTTCGGCCTCGCGATGATGCTCTGGCTGGTCTGGAGGCTCCTTGCATTGACCCACAGGCTGCGCGCGACCGCGCGGAGCCTGGCATGGCCCGAGGCGCACGCCCTCGCGGTCGGCTCGACCGTGGCGGTGGTCTGCATGGCGGCCGGAAACCTGTTTGGCAGCCCGTTCTTCTCCGCTCTGGTGATGAACAGCTTCTGGGTCCTGTGCGGCCTGGTCGAGCGCTACGGCACCGCCCTGGCCTGCGCGGCGAAGCCTCGGGCCCCCGATGCCCGGCCGGGGCACCTCACCGGAATCGAACCGAGATTCCCGCTCGCGGCACGTGCCTTGCCGGGATTCCGGGCCGCGCATCATGCGCGATCCCGCGAATGACCGGGTCATGCCCGCCGGGGAGGCTGGCGGCGGCCGGCGGTACGCTGGCCCTGCTCAGCCTGTGCGGGGCAGAGGCCGGGGTCTCTCCCGGCGCTACCTACTACGTCCGCACCGACGGTGGCAGCGCCACCCAGTGCAACGGCCGCAGCGATACGCGCTACCCCGGCAGCGGCTCCGCGCAGAACTGCGCATGGAACAGCCCGCTCGTCGCCCTCCCCAACTCCGGCACCGCCCGCATCGCCGGCGGCGACACCCTGATCATCGGCAGCGGCACCTACCGCATCGGCAGCCAGATGCAGCCCGTGCCCAGCGGCAGTTCGTCGGCCCGCACCCGCATCCTCGGCAAGACCGGCGGCAGCCTGCCCAAGCTGGCCGGCGCCAATGGCATCCACCGCGTCCTCAACCTCGAGGGCAGCTCCCACGTCGAGATCGGCCACCTCGACGTCACCGACCTCAGCGACTGCGTCTTCAACCATTCCAACACCACCGCCAAGTGCGACAGCGGCGACGCCTGGGCGCGTGTCGGCGTCTATGCCAGCAACTCCCGCAACGTCTGGCTGCACGATCTCGACGTCCACGGCCTCGGCGCCCGCGGCTTCCAGGCCGGCGCCCTCACCGACTGGACGCTGGAGCGCGTCAGGATCAACCGCAACGGCAGCGCCGGCTGGGACGGCAACGTCGGCACCAACGGCTCCAACGCCGGCAAGATCGTCATGCGCGACATCGAGATCGGCTGGAACGGCTGCGGCGAGCGCGTCGCCACCGGCGAGCCCTGGGCCTGCTGGGGCCAGAAGAGCGGCGGCTACGGCGATGGCCTGGGCACCACCTCCACCGGCGGCCAGTGGCTGATCGAGGACGCCTACATCCACCACAACACCTCCGACGGCCTCGACCTGCTCTACATGAACGGCGCCGACAGCACCAACGTCGCCCTGCGCCGGGTCCATGCCGTCGCCAACGCCGGCAACCAGGTCAAGGTCAGCGGCAACGCCCTGATCGAGAACTCCGTCATCGTCGGCCACTGCACCTTCTTCAAGGGCAAGTACTTCATGCAGGACGGCGACAGCTGCCGCGCCTACGGCGCCGCCCTGCTCCTGAACCTGACCGGCAACGACACCGTCACCGTGCGCCACAACACCATCGCGGGCGAGGGTGAAGCCCAGATCGTGCACAAGAACAGCCAGTCTTCCGATCGCGTCCACATCCTCAACAACGTGGCGGTCGGCTTCCCGTACTTTGTCGACGGCTCCAGGAGCGCGTTCAGCGCCGGCAAGGCCCCGGGCACCAGGACCGTTTCCGGCAACCTGGCCTGGAACGTGTCGTCGTGCCCGGAGGGCGTCACCTGCGACAGCCACGACCTGCCCGAGCTGACGCTGGCCGCGTTCGACAGCATGTGGTGCGCGGACGATTCCGCCCGCAGCGAAGACGCGGGCGCGCCATGCCTCGACCGGGCCAGGCCGGGACAGAGCCCATGAACATCCCCATCGATACCCCGCTTCCGGCCGGCGAACCGGCCGCCCCTCTTCCGGACGGCCAGCCGCCGGATTCCACCACTACAGGTTCCTGGTGCTTTCGGACCTGTACCGGATCACGGGCAAGGTCCGGATCTCCACCCTGGTGGGCAAGATCATCGCGGGCGATTCGTTCCGCTTCACCTTCTGGATGCGCACCTGCCACTATGCGAGATCGAAGCGGTGGCTGAGGTACACGCTGTTTCCGTTCGCCTGGGTCATGCACCACCATCTGACCTACCGGATGGGAATTTCCATTCCGCATTCGACGCGCATCGGCAGCGGGTTCTATATCGGGCACTTCGGCGGGATCGTCGTCAACCACCGTGCCGTCATCGGCAGGAACTGCAACATTTCCCAAGGCGTCACGATCGGGCAGGCCAACCGCGGCAGGAACAAGGGCTATCCCACCCTGGGTGACAATGTCTACATCGGCCCAGGGGCGGTGATCGTCGGCAACGTCAGGGTCGGCAACAACGTCGCGATAGGCGCCAACAGCGTGGTCACGCGGGACGTGCCCGATGATTCCGTCGTCGCCGGTGTGCCGGCCCGGGTGCTCTCGCAGGAGGGGTCGGCCGGCTACGTCAACCGCACGGACTACGACCACAGGATCCGCTAGCCGCGGCGTGCGACCGGCGCGGAGTCATGGCGACGCGCCAGCCGCCGCCCGCCGATCGATCTCGCTGACGACCGCACGGAACTTGCCGTTCGCCGTCCGTGGAATCCCGTCGACCTCGATCACCTTCACCGCCATCGGACCGACGCGGTCCCTGAGGCGCGCCGCGATCGCCTCGGCGTCGGCGGGCGACCAGCCTGCGGCCGGCACCACGCGCACGTGGATCTCGTCCGGCGCCACCTGGGCGATCTGCGCCTCGACCAGGTGCATGCCTCCCTTGAAGACAGGATCGAGGCGACCGACCTGGCGGCCGTCCGGGGTCACCAGCACGTCGTCCTGCCGCCCCTCGATGGCCGCGAGCGAAGGCGAGTGGCGGCCGCAGCTGCAGGGCGACTCGTCGGCGCGCAGGGCCCCGCGGTCCCCCATGCGATAGCGGATGAAGACCTGGTCGAAGTTCAGCAGGCCGGTGCATGCGAACTCGCCGACCTCCCCCGCGGGGCGCGGTCGACCGACGCGGTCGACCACCTCCACCGCGGCCACCTCCATGGACAGGTGCATGCGACGCGCCCCGCATTCGAAGGCGCCGATGGACAGTTCACTGTTGCCGTAGGTGTCGCGGACCGTACATGAGAACGCGGCGGCGATCCGTTCGCGCTGGTGGTCGTAGAGCGGCTCGGCGTTGGACGTGGCCAGCCTGAGCCGCACGTCCATCCGGCCGGTCCTCAGGGCATACGCGGCCAGTGCGTCCATCGCCGAGGCATAGCCGTACATGTGGACCACCTTCCGGCGGCGGATCTCGTCCAGGCAGGCATCCATGAACTGCGGGGCCAGGTGGTATACCGACATGTAGAGCTGCCTGGAGGCCGCGTTCCAGGTCCAGAAAGGAGGCCGGTCCGTTTCCACCGGCACCACCAGCTGTCCGCCGAGCAGCACGTAGGGATCCTTCCTCGACACGCCTTCCCACTCGCGCGCGCGCCGCTCGAAGCAGGCGTACCAGCCGCGGATGGTTTCCGTGGAGCGGTACAGCCTCAGCGGTGTCCCCGTGGTGCCACTGGTGTGCAGGACGTGCAGCGAACGCGGGTCCGTGGCGAGGAAATCCTCGGGATTCCGGCGGATCGCGTCCTTGTCGAGCAGGGGCAGCTTCGGAAGATCCTCGACCGTCCTGACCTCCTCGACCGGATAGTCGCCCTGCCGGTGCAGGCGACGGTAGTACGGGACGTTCGCGACCGCGTGCCGCAACAGCGCCAGCAGCCGCGCCTCCTGCCATGCGGCCAGGCGGTCGCGGGACCAGCCGTCGCGCTCGCGGTATCCGGCAAGCTGCCGCTGGAAGGAGCCACCGTAGCGCAGCCGGTCGTTTTTCAGGCCGTAGGCGCTCGCGAAGGCGTTCCTGACACCCGCGGGCGCCATGCCATAGATGCGGGCGAGCGGGCCTGCGGGAGAAAGAAGCGCCATGCGTCAGCTCATCGCAGCGGAGTCCAGACCACCACCCGCTCGCCGCGGACGAAGCGGACGAGGCTGATCGCCGAGGAGAGGTTGGTCAGGAGGAAGTAGTACGGCTGGGCAAGCAGCCTGGAACCGGCCACCGCCTGCTTCGAGCGGAAACCGAGGGCCCCGACCGCGATGCCCGCGGCCTGGGCGAGCAACAGCGACACGTACTGTCCCTGGATGGCGAGGGCGATGTTGGCCACGATCGCGACCAGCCAGAACACCGGCGACAGGTACCTGAGCAGCTTGTGCGATGCCAGCTGCCAGGCGAACGCGCCGTAGCGGAAGGGGTTCAGCAGGTGACGGTTCCTTGCGAGCGCGAGCAGGCTGCGCAGCGTCACCCGGATCCGCATCGACAGCTCCCGGTCGGAGCGGTCCAGCGTCTCCTCGTAGCAGACCGCCTCGGGCTCGAGCACGGTGCGCAGGCCCTGCTCGCGCATGTCCATGGCGATGACGAAGTCGCTGATCAGGTCCGGGGCGATCGGCCGGTACGAATTCGCGCGCACGCCGTACAGCAGGCCGCTGACGCCGATGAGCGAGCCCAGGGAACTCTCGGCGATCCTCAGCGCACATTCGTATTTCCAATAGGAAATGCCGCCCCTTCCGGTGGCGTCACCCTGCCGCGAGGTGTACACGAGCCGGCCGGCCACGCAGCCCACGTCCGGGTCGTGGAAATTCCTGACGATCGCGCGCAGGGCGTGGTTCTCGACCGTCGTGGTGGCGTCGGCGAACACCAGGATCTCGCCGTCGGCGAGCGCGGCCGCGGCATTCTGGCACGCCGTCTTGCCCTGCCGCCCTTCGACCCGGAGCAGCCGCACGCGCGGCTCGGCGCAGTCGAGGACGATGCGGTCGGTGCCGTCGTCGGACGCATCCGAGGCGACGATGATGTCCAGCTTCTCCTTCGGATAGTCGAGTGCCAGCGTGTTGCGGATCTTCGCGCCGATGCTCCTCTCCTCGTTGTATGCGGAGATGATCACGGTGACCGAGGGCTCGAAGTCGCCGCGCAGGACCGGGCGCGGAAACAGGCGGCCAAGTGCGATGGCCAACAGCGGATAGCCGGCGTAGATGTAGAAGAGCATCCCGATCGCGCCCCACAACAGGATCTCGAGCATCACCGGCGCTTCTCCACGGCAGCCACTGTCCAGGGGAATGGCACTCCCCGTGCACAGGAGCAACGGGCAAGCACCCATGCTCCGGCCATGCGGCCCCCGGTGTCCGCCTGCGCGACCGGCCTGCGTTCCCAGCGGTACCGCCGTCCACGCACCGGAGAGGGTCGATGTATTCGGAGAACCCCGCACGAGACGCGCTCCGCGTCACCAAGGCCGCACTGATGAACCAGGTGGCCCGGTTCACGCCTGGCCTCTACGTCGGGCTGACCGGGCAGACGGGACGGGGCAACGAAAAGGACCCACCGGCCCGGATCGCTGCCTACTTCAGGCGTTGCTTCAACGAATACATGGAACGGCTCGGCGTCGAGAGCGGGAAGGAGGCCCGGTTCCTCCGGGGCCGGTCGGTGCTTGAATACGGGCCCGGCGACGTGCTGGGTGTCGCGCTGCTGATGTATGCGCACGGCGCCAGCTCCGTGCAGTGCGTGGACCGCTTTCCGCTCAAGCGGGCCACGGACAACAACCTCCAGGCCTACCGGGAACTGATCGATACGCTCGGCCCGGAGCAACGTGAGCGGGCGTGCCGGGCCTTTGTGGAATACGGAGAGCCGGAGAGCGGCTTCGACCCGCGGGCCATCGCCTACGCCGTCACCCGCGACGGCCTCATCGGCAGGACGGCCGCCTACGATCTGATCATTTCCCGTGCGGTGCTCGAACATGTCGACCGGCTGGACATGACGATGGACGACATGGCGTCCGCGCTGAGCCGGGACGGAATCGCCATCCACAAGGTGGACCTGAAGAGCCACGGCATGGATCGCTACCACCCGTTCGATTTCCTCACCTGGCCGGAACCCGTCTACCGGCTGATGAACAGCCACAAGGGCAATCCGAACCGCTGGCGGGTGGACAAGTACAGGGAGCTCGTCGAGCGCAACCACCTGCGCTTCAAGGAGCTCGAACACACCGGAAGGCTGGAGCCGGAGCAGATCGAACGGATCCGGCCCAATCTCGCGGCCGGCTTCCGCGACATACCGACGGAAGAGCTCAGCTGGCTGGGCTTCTGGATGGTCCTCGAACACGCCCTTCCGGAGCCCGCTCCGGCGGTGCACGCCTGACGCCGAACCGCGGGGTGACTCGCCCCCGCCCGCAACGATGATCCAGAAGCCGGGCGCCGGCGGGCGCCCGGCGTCGCGGTGTTCCCGTTCCTTCCGCCCGGCGTGACCGCCAGGCATCTTTCCGGGCCAGTCCGACGCGGCCGGTCCGGCGCGCGTTGTTCACGGCTGTGAAGAAGGCCGCTTTCCGCTGCCCTTCCGCGAGCCCGTTGCGCCCTGCCTCGCAGGTTTGCCGCCCAGTGTCGGCAGTCCGCCGCGCAGGGCCTTTCACCTCGCTGAACGATAGCACCTTCCCCGGACGGTCCGATGCGCCGTTTCCGGAAGGCCGTCCGAAAAAGGTGGGACGCACTTCTCAGATCAGAAAAATCGCCGTTTCTCCAAGCCACTTCGATCCCTAGAGTCCGCTCCGGACCATGGATGGGCCTTCCCCCGAAACCCTTCCGGAGTTCCCATCAAAGTGACTCGACTCAGCACGTTCCAGTCCCACCCGCCTTTAGTCGCGAGCACCTTCAAGTCCCGTCCCCTCGCGTCCCTCCTCCTCACCGCTTCACTTGGCCTCGGCGCCATCGGTTCCGCCCAGGCCGCCACGTACTACGTCCGCACCGACGGTGGCAGCGCCACCCAGTGCAACGGCCGCAGCGATGCGCGCTACCCCGGCAGCGGCTCCGCGCAGAACTGCGCATGGAACAGCCCGCTCGTCGCCCTCCCCAACTCCGGCACCGCCCGCATCGCCGGCGGCGACACCCTGATCATCGGCAGCGGCACCTACCGCATCGGCAGCGTCATGCAGCCCGTCCCCAGCGGCAGCGCGTCGGCCCGCACCCGCATCCTCGGCAAGACCGGCGGCAGCCTGCCCAGGCTGGCCGGCGCCAATGGCATCCACCGCGTCCTCAACCTCGAGGGCAGCTCCCACGTCGAGATCGGCCACCTCGACGTCACCGACCTCAGCGACTGCGTCTTCAACCATTCCAACACCACCGCCAAGTGCGACAGCGGCGACGCCTGGGCGCGTGTCGGCGTCTATGCCAGCAACTCCCGCAACGTCTGGCTGCACGATCTCGACGTCCACGGCCTCGGCGCCCGCGGCTTCCAGGCCGGCGCCCTCACCGACTGGACGCTGGAGCGCGTCAGGATCAACCGCAACGGCAGCGCCGGCTGGGACGGCAACGTCGGCACCAACGGCTCCAACGCCGGCAAGATCGTCATGCGCGACATCGAGATCGGCTGGAACGGCTGCGGCGAGCGCGTCGCCACGGGCGAGCCCTGGGCCTGCTGGGGCCAGAAGAGCGGCGGCTACGGCGATGGCCTGGGCACCACCTCCACCGGCGGCCAGTGGCTGATCGAGGACGCCTACATCCACCACAACACCTCCGACGGCCTCGACCTGCTCTACATGAACGGCGCCGACAGCACCAACGTCACCCTGCGCCGGGTCTATGCCGTCGCCAACGCCGGCAACCAGGTCAAGGTCAGCGGCAACGCCCTGATCGAGAATTCCGTCATCGTCGGCCACTGCACCTTCTTCAAGGGCAAGTACTTCATGCAGGACGGCGACAACTGCCGCGCCTACGGGGCCGCCCTGCTGCTGTACCTGACCGGCAACGACACCGTCACCGTGCGCCACAACACCATCGCCGGCGAGGGTGAAACGCTGATCGGACACAGCGAGGGAAGCACCTCCGACCGCATCCGGATCCTCAACAACGTCGGAGTCGGGTTCCCGTACTTCGCCAGTGGCTCGAAGGTTCCGTTCAACGCCGGCAGGGCCCCGGGTGCCAAGACGCTTTCCGGCAACCTGGCCTGGAACGTGTCGTCGTGCCCCAGCGGCACCACCTGCGTGAACCCCAAGCTGGCCAACATGACGCTGGCGGGCTTCGACGCCGAGCCGCTCGCGGGCAGCCCCGTGATCGACACCGCGCCGCTGATCAGCGCGGTGACCACCGACTTCGTCCTCGGCAAGCGCCCGACGGGCAAGGCCAGCGACATCGGTGCCTACGAGTATGGCGCGACGAGCGCGGAGCCGACTCCGGCACCCACGCCGGAACCGACTCCCGAGCCGACCCCGGAACCCACCCCGGAGCCGACCCCGGAGCCGGATCCGATCTTCACCGGCGGCAACTCGCCTGCCTACGAAATCGACCCGGTCGACACTGCCAACGGCCTTCCGTCGAGCAGCGAGGAGACCGACAAGAAGACGAACAACGGCAAGGGCAAGGGCAAGGGCAGGATCAAATAAGTCCTCGGCGTTGAAGCCCGCAGTGCGGGAAATTGAGCGGGCGGGTCGAAAGACCCGCCCCTTTTTCTTCGCCTGGCACTTCACTTCCGCGCCCGGAGCGTCGCCACGCCACGGCGGAGCTCGGGATCCAGCGCCAGGACGGGCAGAACGTAGAGGACCGCAAGCAGCAGCCCCGCCACCGCCAGCCGGGGCCATGCGCCCTGCAGGCCGAACAGCCCCGTGCCCTCGGCCACGCCCACCAGCACGATCCCCCAGAACAGGGCGAGCGCCAGCGTGCGCGCGCCGGGCAGTTGCACCAGGCCTTTCGGACAGCCGATGAACTGCGCCGCGGCCATCGCCGCGTAGCTGATCGCCGCGGCCCATGCCGCGCCCATGTATCCGAGGCGCGGGATCAGGATGAAGTTCATCGCCACGTTCAACAACGTGGTCCCGACGGTGATCATCAGCACCAGCATCGTGCGCTTCTTCAACAGCATGCCGAAGCTGGAGATCCCGACCAGGGCCTGCAGCGAAACGGTGATGCCGAGGACCACGAACACTTCGCCCGACGCCGCCTTGCTTGCGCCGCTCAGCGCCACGATCAGGTCCTTTCCGGTGACCAGCACCATCGCGACGATCGCCACCACCGCATAGGTCATCGGGACCAGGATCCGCTTCTTCAGCGCCCGGACCCCCTCGCTGCCTCCGCTCTCGTACACCCGGTTGGCGACCGGAATGAAGGCTTCGGACAAGGTCGCGGAGATGAACAGGTTCACCTGCATGGCCAGCGACCAGCCGATGGTGTAGATGCCGGCCATGGCGAAGTCGCCGGTGATCTGCTTGATCAGCACGCGATCGATGTTGGACAGGACGGCATAGGTCAGTTCGTGGACCATCAGCGGCAGGCCGTAGATCAGCCCGGCGCGCAGCGCTCCGAAGTCGATCGCCTCGCGCGCGAAGCGGATGTTCCTGCGCAGCCAGTACATGAGCCAGACCAGCAGCAGGACGGCGGCGGCGATCTTTCCGCCATACACGGCCAGCGCACTCTGCTGCACCAGGATCACCGCGGCCAGCACCAGCGCCAGCTCCAGAAGGCGGCCCAGCATGCGCGACGCCATGACGATGTCCGACCGCTCGCTGGCGCGCATCACCGACTGCACGATCGCACTGGCGGCCAGCATCGGCGTGAGCAGCACCGCGCACCAGAAGATCGGATCGAAGCCTTCGGCACGCTGCTGGCTCCACGCCGCGAGACCGATCGCACCGAGCATCCACAGCATCGCGGAGAGCATCAGCGGCAGCATCACGCTGTTGGTGCCGAACGCCCTGATCTCCTTCGCATCGCCCTCGTAGGGATAGAGGCGGACGATCGCGTGGGGCGCCCCCAGCTTGATGATCGCAATCCCGAAGAGCATGAAGGATTCGTAGTATCTGAGGATGCCGAACTGGGTGTTGTCCAGGAGTCGGGTGAGGATCGGAAACGAGATGAAGCCGGCCAGCAGGGCCAGCGCGTTCGACGCCGAATAGCGCAGGTAATGCGTGGAAATGCTGGGGGGCTTGCGGGGCACTGCCACTGGATGCCGATCGACTGCAGTTCCCGAGTCGGGCAGGCTGTTCATTCCGCCCGGCCGCTTGGCCCGGTCCCCACCAGCGACATCCCGGCGACGTCCGCCCCCGCGGCGGCGCCAGGTCCGTCCGCGAGGGCGGCGCTCCCGCCGCCGCCCTGGGGCGGTCGCCGTCGAACAGCTCGAGGAACACCGCATCCCGCGGCGCCCGCCCGAAGATGTCGAGGGCCTCGACGCCACCGTCGATGCTGTAGCTGTGGCAACCCTCGGGTGTGCGGGCGAAATCCGCCGCCAGCTTCGACAGCACGCGCTCGCGGTAGACCCCGGGGCCAAGCTCGAGGATCTCGTTGAACACGACGGCGTTGCCATAGTTCGGACCGCAATCCTGGGAGGGCCGGATCAGGCGCCCCTGATGGCTGAAGATCCGGCCGGCCATCCGGGCGCGCCTCACATCGCACACGATGGGACTGGCCGGATGCGGGCGGAACGGACCCTCGGGGCCGTCGGCGATGAACAGGAACAGGTCGTCGCTGGTGCTGTTGCCGCTTTCGGCCACGTTGACGAACAGGTACCAGTCGCCCTGGTGACGGTGCAGCACAGGATCCACGCAGGCCCAGCCCGCGACGAGGTCCCGGACGCGCCTCCACTCCAGCGGGAAGCCACGGGCACGGTACAGGCTGCTCCGGCGGGCGTAGCCGGATTCCACGGTCATGTACCACTCGTCCTCCCAGCGGAACACCTGCGGAAAGGACAGGTGCCCCCGCTCCCTGAGCGCCGTTCCCAGCCTGCGGGCCCCGCCCCGGGCCAGTTCCACGCAGGCGATGGAGGCCTTGCCGGTCGCCAGGTCCATCTCCTCGACGAAGAGCAGCACCTGCTGCCCGGTGGAGACCACGCAGGGATCGGCCCACCATCCCTCCGATGCCTTCAGGAGAGTGTGCCGCCCCATCTCCGGCGCCGCGGGGTCCAGCGGCGCCGGACCATCGCGTACGACCAGCATCCACCCGCGGTCCTTGAACCGCCCCCGCAATGACCGCGCCTGCGCCCTCAGGGTCGACAGCAGCAGGCGCACACCCGCGGCATGCCCCTGCAGCGACTGCGGCCGCAGCCGCAGTTCCGCTGCAGAACCGCCCAGCGGGGGTCCCTGCCCGGCCGCGACCCGCAGCAGCGCGCGCAGCAGCAGCGCCGGCAGCTTGCAGAAGGCATCGTTGCGCGTCTTGAGGAAGGATGCGCGCGTCCGACCCCAGCTTCCCGCCACGAGCACGGGTTCCATGGTGGCCCCCTGCACCACCAGCTCCACATGTGTCGCCGGTTCACCACGCAGCATGAACGACAGCAGCGAAAGCCCCGCGTAGCGGGCGTCGACGAGGCTGGCGTCCAGGTGCCAGCAGCCCATGGCAACGCAGGGAGCCAACACGGAGGCCCATTCCTGCGGCCCGACCACGAGCGCGAGATCCGGACTCAGCGCTTCGACCTGCGCCAGCAGTGCGTCGGGCGTCGTGGCCCGGACGCCGGGGCCGGGCGGTGAAGCAAGCGCTTCCGGCGTCAGGCTTGTGTTGGCGCCGCGGTGGAGGAGCCGTTCCCAGGCGAGGAACAGGCGCACACCGACGCCGGTGTCCAGGACCCTGGGAAGCGGCGCTTCGGGACCGGACACCAGGACCAGCTCGAGCCATTCATGGCGCAGCGCCAGATCCCTGAACACCCTGAGCCATGCGGGCACCTGCGGCGGCACCACGAGCACGACCCGCAAGGGCCTTTCAATGCCGGACGGCACCGGGTACAGCGCGCTGGTCCTGCCCGAGGCGTCGCGGTTCATGGCTGTTCTCCAGCGGCCAGTCCGGTCATCCATTGCTCGACGGTCCCGATCAGTCGTTCGCGATGCACGCCTCCGAAATAGGTGTGATCGCAATCGGGCCAGTAGTACATCGTGACCCGCGGGTCGCGTGCGGCGGGACCGAACGTCCATCCGAACTGGCGTGGATGCAGGAAACGCTCCTCGTAGGCGCCGCTGAAGATGAAAAGCAGCCGAGCATCACGCTGCACCAGCCGGGCGAAGTCGCGCCGCGCCTGCGCGAGGTCCGGCCACGTGCGGAAGGCCGCGGAGTCGAGGCCGGTGCCGCCGCGGACGCGCGCCGGCAGCATGCGCGCGAAGCGTCGCCACTCCCGCGGCAGGCGGCGCAGCAGGCCAAGCACCCGTGCATAGTGGTACCAGGGCCCTGCGAAACAGATGCCGTCCGCCTGCAGGATCCCGACCACGCGCCGGTCGAGGCCCGCGACCTCCCACGCGGTGTCGGCCGCGCTGCAGATGCCGCCGATGACGAAGCTCCGGCAGCCGTGCTCTTCCTCGAGACGATCCATCGCGGCAAGCGTTGCCCGGGCGGCATCGCAACCGCTCAGGCGGGGCGCCTCCCCGACGCCCGGGATGTCGTAGCGGAAGCTGCGGATCCCGCGGGCGGACAGCCGCCCCGCGAGCTCGACATGCAGCCGGAACGGGCCAGCGCGGGGTTGCAGGCCGGCACTGGGCAGCAGCAGCACGGGCCCCGTTCCATGGACGCCCCCCAGCACGCCCGTCAGTCGATCGCCCGGACCGAAGCGCACGAAGGCATCGGGTCCCGCGTCGACCGCGGACGGAGCCGGGCGGCAGGCCAGGTTCATGTCCACGCCCCCGCGCAAAGGGCCGCACCCAGCTCGCGCACGAACCCGCGCATGGGCGGAGTGAGGAACAGCGTGGCATCCATCGATACGCCCCCGGCGAACTTCGGCGCGGATTCGGGCAGGGACCAGCTCCGCGTCGCAGCGATCGGCGCGTCGCCGCCGTCCGGGCGCAGGATCGCCCACACCGGCACGTCGCCGCCCGCCAGGTCCGGATCCAGCCGCGCGCGCGCGAGCTGCATGCGCAGGCGTGGTGACGCCCTGTAGCCCATCAGCTGGCCGTCGTCGGGGCCGCCGGTGCGCGGCACGCCCGGGCGCGGCGGCGGCAGGACCTTCCTGGCTTCCACATCCGCGTCCACGAGTTCGCGCAGCCAGGCGGCGCCATCGCACACCGGCTCCCACAGCACGACCAGATCGGCCATGCCGCCGCACGAGCGCCATGCGCCCACGGCGAGCGCGGCTCCGCGCCAGGCCAGCAGCACCAGCCTCGCCACTCCGGTGCGCGCGCGCAGTTCCGCGACCGCGAGATCGAGGTCGGCGCGCATGGAATCGAAATCGAACTCGTCGCCGCGGCCGGACGAGTCGCCCGTACCGTGGAAGTCGAAGCGCAGCGAAGGCAGGCCCATGCCCGCCAGCTCGCCGGCGACTTCAGTGATGAAGCGGCGGCTGCGCGGCAGCTCGTCCAGCAGCGGAGGCACCAGCACCACGCCCGTCGAATGGATGCCTGGCGCCGGATGCAGGGCCGCGTACAGGGTGCGCGGGGGCGAGCCGAGCCAGAAGGGTTCCCAGTCGCCGATCCCGGCCGCGACCACTCCCGGACGGTCCGCAGCGCGGGCGGCAAGTACGGACGTCGTCACGACGTGGATCCTGCGGCGCGCCCGAGGAGACGCCGGAAGCGATCGCCGAGCCGCATGCCCAGACCGGCGACCGGCGCCTGTCCGGTCACGGGAACGGGCAGTGCTTCCGCGACCTGGGCCAGGGTCTCCGCGCCGAGGCGGATGAGCTTGATCCGCACGCCGGTGTCGCGCTCGACGCGGTTCGCCATCTGCACCGCCAGCATCGAGTGCCCTCCAAGATCGAAGAAGTTGTCGTCCGGCCCCGCGGGCAGTCCCAGCAGGTCCGACCAGACGGAGGAGAGGTAGCGCACGCGCGGGTCGGTCGCTTCCTCCGCCCCGCGCGGCAGCTGCACCGCGGCCGCGACCGGCACCGGAAGCGCGCTGCGGTCGACCTTCCCGTTCGGGAGCAGCGGCATGGCGTCGAGCACGACGAAATGCTGCGGCACCATGTACGCGGGAAGCTGGCCGCGCAGTTGGCCGCGCAGCGCATCCTCTTCGATCCGTGCACCCGTGCCCGCGACAAGGTACGCCACCAGCCGTTCGTCGCCCGGCCGGTCCTCGCGCACCATCACCAGCGCGCGGGCGACCTCGCCTCGCCCCACGAGCAGGGTCTCGATCTCCCCCGGTTCGATCCGGTGCCCGCGCAGCTTGACCTGGAAGTCGAGCCGCCCTTCATGCCTGAGCACGCCGTCGTGGCGCCAGCGTCCGCGGTCGCCGGTGCGGTACAAACGTGCAGGAAGCGTGGATCCCTCGAAGCGCGCCACTCCCGGAAACGGGTCCGGAATGAACCGCTCGGCGGTGAGCTCCGGCCGGTCGTGGTAGCCCAGGCTCATGCCGGCGCCACCGATGTGGATCTCGCCGGGGACTCCGGGCGGACAGAGCTGCCGGCGCGCATCCAGCACCCACACCGTCGTGTTGTCGATCGGGCGCCCGATATGAATGTCCGGCGCCCCGCCATCCCCGGACGCGTGCACCCGGGCGCAGGTGGACCAGACCGTGGTTTCGGTCGGGCCGTACATGTTCCACAGCTCGATGCCCTGCGCGAGCAGCCGCCGCGCCAGGTCCACGGGCAAAGGCTCGCCGCCGCACAGGGCCTTGAAACCGGGGCGTGCCCGCCAGCCAGAATCCAGCAGCAGGCGCCAGACGGATGGCGTGGCCTGCAGGAGCGTGGCCTCGCTGGCGTGCAGCAGCCGCGCCAGCGCCGCGCCATCGAAGACCTGTTCGCGCGAGGCGAGAACGATGGTCGCACCGGCAGCCAGCGGCAGGAACAGTTCCAGCACCGCGATGTCGAACGACGTGGTCGTCACCGCCAGCAGGCGGTCGGACGGCGAGATTCCCGGTTCGCGGCGCATGCTGCGCAGGAAATTCACCACCGCCCCGTGGGGCACGCGCACGCCCTTCGGCTTTCCGGTCGATCCGGAGGTGTAGATGACGTAAGCCGGCGCGTCCGGGCCGACGTCGGGAAATCCGGCGGGCGGGGGCATGGAATCGATCTGCGCACCATCGGCATCCAGCAGCAGCAGCTGGTGCCGCGGCCACTGCAGCGGCGCCGCCAGTCCGCCTTTGCTGACCACCAGCTTCAGGCCGGCGTCCTCGGCCATGAAACGCAGGCGGTCCGGGGGATAGGCGGGGTCCAGCGGCACATAGGCGGCGCCAGCCAGCAGCACGCCGATCATGCTTGCGACGAGGTCGGTATCGCGGTCCAGGCAGACGCCCACCAGGTCGCCGCCGGCGACGCCCCGCGCGACCAGCGCGGACGCGATGCGTTCGCTGCGCGCCTGCAGCTGCGAACAGTTCGTCACCTGCCCGTCGAAATGGATCGCGGCGGCCGACGGCGTGGCCCGAAGCTGCGCCATGACCATCGCATGCACGCTGGCCGGCGCCTCGAGCGGCACGCTGGTGGCATTCCATTCCTGCAGCATCCTGCGATCCTCGGCACCCACGCAGTCGAGGTCGCCGACCGGAGTCCCGGGTGCCGTGTGCGCCGAAGCCAGCAGCGCCTCGAAACCCCGGCGCATGCGCGCGGCGGACTCCGGGAGGATGATGTCGGCGTTGTAGTTCAGCGTGGCCGCCAGTCCGCGCGCATCGGCCTGGCACCACAGCGCCAGGTCGTTGGTCGCGGTGGTCTGCGGCAGGTCCACGGGCTCGCAGGCCACGGCTCCCCAGGCGGGAGTGGAGCCGGCCTCCTGGAACGAGAACACGGCCTGGTAGATCGGATTGCGGCCGGGGTCGCGGCGCAGGCCCAGCGCCTGCACCAGGTCTTCCAGCGCGACATCGGGATGGGTGAAGCAGTCCAGCACCGCCCGGCGGACGCGCTCGACCAGCTGCAGGAACGAGAGGTCGGGATCCACCTGCACCCTGACCGGCAGGATGTTGACGAAGAATCCCAGGACGCGGTCCATCGCCTCGGAAAGGTGCTCGCGCACCGGGACTCCGACCACCAGGTCCTCCTGCCCGGTGATGCGGTGCAGCCAGGCGAAGTACGCCGCGAGCAGGGTCATGAACAGGCTGGCATCCACGCCTGCGCCGACCTGGCGGAGCCGGGCCAGCGCCCTGTCATCGAGGCGCACGGACTCCGAGCCGCCGCGCCCCGTCGGCACCGGCGGCCGCGGGAGATCCTCGGGAAGCTGCAGCGGTGCCAGATCGCCGGACAGGGACTCCGTCCAGTACGCCAGCTGCGTCCGCGCCTCCGGGCTGTCGGCCCGGGCCAGGTGCCAGTGGACGAAGTCCACGTAGCTGCGTTCGAGCTCCGCCGGTTCCGCGGACCGGCCTTCGCTGATGGCCGCGTACAGGGCCGCCAGTCCGGCGCAGAACCGGTCCTGCGAAACGCCGTCCCAGACGACGTGGTGCACCATGAAGAAGAAGACGTGGGTGTCCGCGGCAAGCCGGTACAGACAGGCGCGGAACAGGGGCGCCCTGTCCATCGCGATGGGCTGCGCGGACAGCTCGACCATCCGCCGCGTGGCCTCGGCGCCGGCGTCCTCCGGAGGCCGCATGGACAGGTCCTCCAGCGGCAGGGATACCGCGACGTGTCCGAGCACCCGCTGCACAGTCACATCGCCCCTCTGTCCCAGCTCCGTGCGCAGCGTCGGCTGGCGCCGCACGGCCTCGGCCAGCGCGGACTCCAGCGCCCGCACGTCCAGGGGGCCGGTCAGGCGGTAGGCGGAGGCGATGGTGTAGGCCGCTCCGCCCGGCTGGATCTGCTCCTGGATCCACACCCGCCGCTGCATCCGCGACAATGGGGCCAGCGACTGGTCCGGGTGGTGTGGGATGTCGCCGCCGCCTGCCTGCTGTCCCTGGCGGGCGGCCGTCGCCAGTTCCGCCAGACGCTCGACGGTGGACGCCTCGAACAGCGCGCGCAGCGGCAGCTGCACCCCGAGCGCCCGTCCGATGCGGCCCATCAGCCTGGCACCCAGCAGCGAATGTCCGCCGAGCGCGAAGAAGTCGGCCTCGACGTCCACGGCGGGCAGTCCGAGCACCTCCGCCATGATCGCGGCGATACGCTCCTCGGCCTCGCTGCGCGGCCCGCGCGACGGCATCCCGCCTGCCAGGGGGGCGACGGCGCGGGCAGCGAGCCGCGGTCGATCTTTCCGTTGGGAAGCAGCGGCATTGCGTCCAGGGCGACCAGGTGCTGAGGCACCATGTAGTCCGGCAGCTGGCGTCGCAGGTGCGCCATGCAGGCCGCCTCGTCGACCACCTCACCGGACTGCGCCACCACGTAAGCGACCAGCCGCACATCGCCCGGCCGATCCTCGCGCGCCACCGCCGTGACCCGGGCCACGCCCGGGCACTGCGCAAGGACGGCCTCCACTTCGCCCAGCTCGATCCGGTGGCCGCGGATCTTGACCTGGAAGTCGAGCCGGCCCTGGTGTTCCAGCCGCCCGTCGGCGCGCCAGCGACCCAGGTCTCCGGTGAGGTACAGCAGGGCCGGGCCGTCGCGCAGGTCGGTGCTGAACCGGTCGGGCAGGAAGCGCGCGGCGGTCAGCTCGGGGCGGTCCAGATAGCCCAGCGTCACCCCCTCGCCGCCGATGGCGATCTCGCCGGACACGCCGCAGGGGCAGAGTCCGCCGCGCGGGTCCAGGATCCAGACCCGCGTGTTCGCGATCGGGTGGCCGATGCCGATGTCCGGCGTGCCCTCCTCCACCGCCGCGGGAACGATGCGCGCGACGGTCGACCACACCGTGGTTTCGGTCGGTCCGTAGAGGTTCCACAGTGCATCGCAGCGGGGCAGCAGCTGCGCGGCGAGGTCGGGCGGCAGCGGCTCACCGCCGCACAGCGCCGTGAACCCCGGAACGCCGGTCCATCCTGCCTCCAGCAGCATCCGCCACGTGGAGGGCGTGCCCTGCATCACCGTCGCGCGGCTGTCGACGAGCAGCGCCGACAGCGCTGCACCGTCGGCCGCCGCCTCGCGGTCGGCAAGCACGACCATGGCGCCGACGCTCAGCGGCAGCAGCAGCTCCAGCACGGCGATGTCGAAGGACAGCGTGGTGACCGCGAGCAGGCGGTCGCCGGCACCGATCCCCGGCTCGTGGCGCATGCCCGTCAGGAAATTGGACACCGCGCGGTGCGGCACTTGCACGCCCTTGGGGCGACCCGTGGATCCCGAGGTGTAGATCACGTAGGCGACGCCTTCCGGCTCCGCGGCGCCCTCGTCGCGGCCGATGCGAGTGGAGGGCATGGCGGCGAGTCCGGCATCCAGCGCGTCCAGCGACAGCACCGCCCGACCCTGCGGATCGAAGACGGCCGCATGCGCGCGCGTGGTCAGGAGTGCCGCGAGACCGGCGTCGGCGGCCATGTAGGCAAGCCGCTCGTGCGGAAAACCGGGATCCAGCGGCACGTAGCCGGCACCCGCCTTGAGAACGCCCAGCACCGACGCCAGCATGTCGAATCCGCGATCCAGGGCCAGGCCCACCAGCGCGCCGCGACGCACCCCGTGCCTGCGCAGCAGGTGCGCGATGCGGTTGGCCCGTTCCTCGAGTGCGGCATAGCTGTACATCGAGGCGCCGAAGCGCACCGCGACGCGATCGGGCGCGCGGTCGCACTGCCGCTCGAAGTATTCGTGCATCCGGCACTCGCGGTCGAAGGCCACCGGCACCGGCTGCAGCGACGCAAGCTCCGCCTGCGCGACCGGGTCGACCAGCGGCAGGCTGCCCAACTCCGCCGACGGTTCACCGACCGCGGCCCGCAGCAGGGTTTCGTAGGCGCGCAGCCAACGGCGCACGGTTCCCGCGTCGTACAGGTCGCGGTTGTACTGGCATTCCAGGCGCAGCTCGCCGTGGACCTGTGCTGCGTTCACGAACAGCTCGAAGGTTTCGAAGCTGCGCGGCGCGCTGCCGGCCTCCATGGCCAGGCCCGGGAATGCGGCCCCTTCATCATCGAAGCCGCGCTCGAGGTTGAACATGACGCTGACCAGCGGAATGCGCGCCGGGTCACGCCCGATCCGCAGCCTCCTGAGCAGGGTGCCGAAGGTGCAGCCCTGGTGCTCCAGGGCATCGAGCAGGCTCGCCTGTGCGGCTTCGACCGCGTGCGCGAACGACTGCGAGGGATCGATCCCGAACCTCAGCGGCAGCGTGTTGACGCAGTGCCCGACCAGGTCGGCCTGCCCGACCGACGGCTGGCCGGCGGCGGGAATCCCCACCACCACGTCCGACTGTCGCGAAAGCCGCGAGAGCAGCGTCGAGAAAGCGGCCAGCAGGGTCGCGAACAGGCTGGCGCCCCGGCGGGCGCCCATGCTCCGCACGGCCGCCAGCAGCGCGGCGTCGAGCGTGTGATCCACGCGCGCCGACGCGAAGCTGCGCCGCTGCGGCCGCGGGCGATCGACGGGCAGGTCCAGCACCGGCACTTCGCCCGGGAAGCACGACAGCCAGTACGCCACGTCCGCCTCGGTGGCCTCCGCGTCCCGCTCCGCTTCGGCCTTCGCGAAGTCCGAGAAGAGCGCCGGCTCGGACAAGGGCGCGTCGGATACCCCCATGTGCCGGCCGTACAACGCGGCCAGTTCGCGCACGATCACCCCCCACGACCATCCGTCGCAGACGATGTGATGCGCGGTCATCAGCAAGAGGTGGTCGTTGTCCGACACGTGCAGCAGGCCGGCGCGGAACAGTGGTCCCGAAGCGAGGTCGAAGGGCGTTTCGACCGTATCGCGCAGATGTCCGTCGATCGCCAGCCTGCGGCCCTCGTCGTCCAGGCCCCTGAGGTCGTGGACCTGCAGGGGCAGCTCGCGATGCTCATGCACGTACAGCACCTGACCGTCCGGGCCCAGGTGGGAACGCAGCGCATCGTGCCTCGCGACCAGCTCCTGCAGCGCGGCGCGCAGCGCCTGCCTGTCCAGGGTGCCGCGCAGGCGCAGCGACACCGAAAGGTTGAAGGCCAGCGACGCTTCCCGGCCAAGCTGGTCGGCCAGCCAGATTTCCTGCTGCGATCCGGTGCTCGGTACGATCAGCGTCCCGCGTTCGCTTCCGGGGCGCTCGCCGGCCGCGGTCCCGGGCGACTCCGACGCTTCGGCCGGCAACTGCCGGTCGAGCCACCCTGCCAGCAGCTCCAGCGAGCCGCACTCGCCCATCAGCTGCCGGAACGTGATGCGGGCATCGAACCTGTCCTGCAGGATCCTCGCGGCCTGGGTCAGCATCAGACTGTCCAGGCCAAGCTCGACGAAACGGGTGGACACAGCATCGTCGGTGATCCCGATGCCGGTGAATTCGGTGAACAGGATCCCAAGCTGCGCCAGCAGGCGATCGTGCCGGCCGGGCCCGGTATCCGGCGACATGTCCGCTGCCGCCGCGTCCGCCGCGGCCGGCTCCGGATGGGGCTCCGTCGCCGACGCGTCCGCCGTGATCAGGGGTTCGGGAGCGGGCAGCCGCGTGGCAACCGTGTCGTCCACGGCGGGCGCCGCTTCCACCCAGTAGCGCTTGCGCTCGAACGGATAGGTCGGAAGTCGCACGCGCCTGCGCGTGCTGCGATGGTCGAAACCGGCCAGGTCGATCCCGGTTCCGCGCGACCACAGCTGGCCGGCGGCGAGGCGCAGCGCGGAGGCTTCGTTTCCGGGCGCATCGGCCAGCGACGCCACGGCGATCGTGTCATGCCGCTGCAGCGCCGGATGCTGGCGCGCCAGCGTCGCCAGCGTGGTGCGCGGTCCCACTTCGAGCAGCACGCGGGCCGGAGAATCGATCACTCGGCCGAGGGCCGCGGCGAAGCGCACGGGCTCGCGCAGATGACGGGCCCAGTACTGCGGCGACATCGCCTGCGCGACATCGAGCCAGTCGCCGGTCGCGGTCGAGACCAGGGGCAGCGTCGGGGCGGAACGTTCGACCGCCTCGACCTCGGCCTGGAACGGCGCGACGACCGGATCCATCATTGCGGAGTGGAACGCGTGCGAAGTCAGCAACACGCGGCAGGCGACCCCGGATTCGTCCAACTGCAGCTTGAACGCGGCGATGGCGTCCACCGGGCCGGCGACGACGCAGGCGCCAGGAGCGTTCTCCGCCGCCAGCGCGAGGGTCGGCGGCAGGCGGTCGAGCAGTGGCTCGAGGGCCATGCGCACCGACAGCATTCCGCCGGCGGGCTGCGCCTGCATCAGGGCGCCGCGCCGCGCGACCAGGCGCAGTGCGTCGGGCAGCGTGAACACACCCGCCAGCGTCGCCGCCACGAACTCCCCGACGCTGTGCCCGATCATGGCCACCGGAACGACGCCTCGCGCCATCCACAGCCGTGCCAGTGCGTATTCGATCGCGAAGATCGCAGGCTGCATCACCGCCGTCGGCAGCAGCGCCGCGGGATCATCGCCGAAGGCAAGCCCGTGCAGGTCCATGCCAGCCGCCGCGTCGAGGATGTCCGCGCAGGCGTCGAACGCTTCGGCGAATTCCGGTTCGCCCTCGTGCAGCGCGCGACCCATGCCGGCATAGTGCGATCCCTGGCCCGGGAACATGAAGACCGTTTCGCAGTTGCGCACCGGGCGACCACGCCCGATGGCGGCGGCCAGCTCGGCGCTGCGCAGCCGGGTGATGGCCTCTTCGACCTGCCCGGCGACGATCGTGACGCGGTGCGCGAAGGGCTTGCGCCCGACCGCCAGCGTCCAGGCCACATCCGCGAGATTCGGCGGTGTGGCGTTGCCGCCTCCGCTCCGATCGCTTTCCCGCTCGAGGAAGTCCGCCAGCCGACCCGCGGCGCCGAGCAGCGCGGCCGGCGTGCGCGCCGACAGGGCCAGCAGCTGGCTGCCGGCGGCAGGCTGGGACACGGGCAACACGGGTGCCTCTTCGAGCACCACGTGCGCGTTGGTCCCGCCGACGCCGAACGAACTGACGCCGGCCCGCAGCGGCGGCTCCGCATGGCTCCAGTCGCCGAGGACGGCATTGACCACGAAGGGCGAGGCGGAGAAATCGATGGCGGGATTGGGCCGCTCGAAGTTCAGGCTGGGCGGGATCTTCCGCTGTTCCAGCGCCAGCGCGGTCTTGATCACGCCCGCGGCGCCGGCCGCGATCACCAGGTGGCCGACGTTGCTCTTGACCGAACCGATCCGGCAGAAGCCGGAATCCGGCGTGCCCAGGCGGAACGCCTTCACCAGCCCCTCGATCTCGATCGGGTCGCCCATCGGGGTCGCGGTGCCATGCGCTTCCAGGTAGCCGATGCTGCGCGGGGACACTCCGGCCCTGGCCTGGGCCATCGCGATCACCGCCGCCTGGCCGTCGCTGCTGGGCGCGGTGAAGCTGGCCTTGGCGCCCCCGTCGTTGTTGACCGCGCCTCCACGGATCACCGCGTGCACGGGATTGCCGTCCCTGATCGCGTCCGGCAGCCGCTTCAGCAGCACGACCGCGGCGCCGTCGCTGAAGACGGTGCCATGGGCCGCGGCGTCGAAGGTGCGCGTGCGGCCGTCGGGGGAGAACATCGCCCCTTCCTGGTAGATGTGCCCGGTCCGCGGCGGACAGACGATGGAGCTTCCGCCGGCCAGCGCCATGTCGCACGCTCCCGCGCGCAGGCTGTCCACCGCCTGGCAGATCGCCACCAGCGAGGTCGAGCACGCCGTGTACAGGCTGATCGCCGGCCCGGTCAGATCGAGCTTGTGCGCGATGCGCGTGGCGATGTAGTCCTTCTCGTTCGCCAGGGTGACCTGGTAGGCCCCGACCTTGGCGACCAGGTCCGGGTGCGCCGCCACATGGCGCCGCAGGTAGGTGGAGTGGTAGGTGCCGGCGAACACCCCGACGGGGCCCGCGGTGGCACCCGGGACCTCGCCGCCGCGCTCCATGCACTCCCAGCACAGTTCGAGGAAGATCCGGTGCTGCGGGTCCATCAGCTCGGCTTCGCGCGGACTGATGCCGAAGAAGCCGGCATCGAACTCCTCCACGCCGTCGATCACGCCGCGCGCGGCCACGTAGCAGGGATGCATGCGGTCGGCGAGCGGGATGGACGGATCCAGCGTTTCGGGCGGGAACACGGTGATCGACTCGCGCCCGGCGCACAGGTTGTCCCAGAAGGCCTCGACATCGCCGGCGCCCGGGAAGCGGCCCGCCATCGCGATGATGGCCACGGGTTCGTGGGTGGGCGCCTGCCCGATCGATGCGCCGGAAGCGGCGGGGTGGCGGCTCGGGAAGCGCTGTCCTCCGATGGCCACGGCTTCACTCCGCGCGAGCCCCGCGGCCAGTGCGGCCGGCGTGGGAGCCGAGTAGACCAGGGTCGCGGGCAAGGGCCGCGCGCTGTCCTCCTGCAGTCGCGCCAGCAGCTGCAGGGCCAGCATCGAATTGCCGCCGAGGTCGAAGAAATTGTCGAGGCGTCCGACTCGTTCGATGCCGAGGATGCCTGCGAAGGCTTCGCACACGCGCGCCTCCCCGGCACTGGCCGGTCCGGCATAGGCGACGGCCAGGTCCGGGCGGCCGGTTCCCGGCGCCGGCAGCGCGGCGCGATCGATCTTGCCGTTCGCGGACAGGGGCAGACGGTCCAGCGGCAGGCAGAACGCCGGAACCATGTAGTCCGGCAGGCTGGCGGCGAGCCTGGCGCGCAGGTCGGGGGCCATGACCCCGCTTCCGTCGGGCACGTAGTAGGCCACCAGCCGCACGTCGCCGGGCCGGTCCTCGCGCGCCACCACCACCGCTTCGCGGACGCCCGGGCATTCGCGCAGCCGGGCCTCGATCTCGCCGGGTTCGATCCGGTTGCCCCGGATCTTCACCTGGAAGTCCTTCCTGCCGACGAAGCGGTAACTGCCATCGGGCAGCTGCTGGACAAGATCGCCGGTCCGGTAGACCAGGTCGCCGGGATCGGTGCCGCAGGGATTGGAGATGAAGGCCGCTGCGGTGAGCTCGGGGGCGTTGCAGTAGCCCAGCGTGCGATAGGGCGTCCTGATGAACAGTTCGCCGATTTCGCCGGGCGCGCAGGGCGCCAGCCCGGCGTCGAGCAGGATCGCCTCGGAGCCCGGCATCGGCTTGCCGATCGGCACGAAGTCGCCGCTCACCGCGGTGGCCGGCAGCCGGTGGAAGAACTTCGCCAACGTCGTCTCGGTCGGACCGTACAGGTTGACGAGCCGGGCGCGCGCGCCGAAGCGCCCGATCCACGCGTTGGCATCCGCCGGCGCCAGGCTCTCGCCCGCCAGCAGCACGAACCGGAGCGCGGGGAAACGGTCCGGAGCGGGATCGCTCGCCAGCAGGAGCCGGAAGACCGAGGGAACGCAGTGCACCAGGGTGATCCGCGCCTGCTCGATCCAGTCGGCCAGCGCGGGCCCCGGGAGTCCCGCCGCCGGCGGGATGCATACGGTGCCGCCGCTGCACAGCGCTGCGAACACGTCACGCAGGTAGACGTCGAACGCCGGCCCGGTCAGCTGGCTGATGCGCGACCCCGGCCCCAGGCCGAACTCGGCCATCTCCCACTGGATGAAATGGGCGAGCCCGCGGATCCGGCCGACGATGCCCTTGGGCCGGCCGGTCGAGCCGGAGGTGAAGTAGACGTAGCAGGGATCGTCGGGCAGCGTCGGCACGGACACCCTGTCCGTCCCGTATCCGGTCGCGTCGAGGACCTCCACCAACTGATCGGTGGAGCGATCGGCCAGAAGGGTCACTGCGCCCATCGAGACGACGGTGGCACCCTGGCGCCCTTGCAGCAGTACGGAGGCAAGGGTGGCGGTGGATGCATCCAGGATCATCCAGCGCGCCGCGCAGGTGTCCAGCATGTGCTGCAACCGACCTGCCGGATGAGTCGCATCCAGGGCGGCGAAGACGCAGCCGGCCTTCAGGCATCCCAGGATGGCGACGATCCTGTCGAGCGGATCGCCGAGCAGGATCGCAACGATGGTGCCCCTCTCCGCGCCACCGCATACCAGCGCAGCGGCCACCTGGCTGGAGCGCTCGTCGAGCTCCCGATAGCTGGTGTCGGCCGCGCCCCGGGACACGGCGGTCGCGGAAGGCGCGGATTCGACCCGCTCGCGGAACAGATCCAGCACGTCGACCGCGCGTTGCGGAACCTCCAGCCCGGTCGCGGCCAGGCCTCGCGGTCGATCATTCACGACGTGCTCCTTGAAAGTGCGTGCGCCCCGCGGGCGTCGGCGGGCAGCTGCGCGTCGAGCATCGCGGCAAGCCTGCCAAGGCTGGCGCAGCTGCCCATCAGCTCGCGGAACGTGATCTGCACCCTGAACGCCTTCTGCACCTGGCGCACCACCTGGGTCAGCATCAGACTGTCCAGGCCGAGCTCCATGAAATTCGCGTCGGGATCCGCTCCGGACAGGTCGAGGCCGGCGACGTCCGCGAACAGCGCGCGCAGTTCGTCGACCAGCGTGAGCTTGCGTTGTGCCGCAACGCATTGCGGGTCCGCGGAAACGGCTCCGTCCTGGACGGACCGTGGCACCGGGAGCGGTTCCGGCTCCGGCGGCGTGGTGATGGCAGCCTGGTGCACGACATCGTCCGTCGAGGGGGGATCTACCCAGTAACGGCATCTCCGGAACGGATAGGTCGGCAGGCACACGCGGCGGCGTATCCGCCGGTGGTCTAAGCCGGCCAGGTCGATGTCGGCGCCCAGGCTCCACAGCCGGCCCGCCGCTTCCAGCAGGCTGGCGGCTTCCGCCCCCGCGTCGGCGGCATCGGCCAGCGACATCACCGTCGCCAGCTGCGGCCGCCGCTGGGCCTCGGGATGCTGGCGCACGAACTGGCACAGGCCGGCGCGCGGCCCGACCTCGAGCAGGACACGCGGAGCGTCGCCTGCCAGCTGTGCAACGGCCCGCGCGAAACGCACCGGCGCCCGCAGGTGCGCGGCCCAGTAGTCCGCGGAGCCGGCAGTCGCCGCATCCAGCCACTGCCCGGTCGCGGTCGATACCAGGGGAATCGACGGAGCTCCGCGCGGCGTGGCCTCCACGTCCGCCCGGAACGGCTCCACCACCGGCTCCATCATGGTGGAGTGGAATGCGTGCGAGGTGCAGAGCAGCCGGCAGGCGACGCCATCGGCATCGAGCCTCGCCTGGAATGCGGCGACCGCCTCGTGCGGACCGGCCACCACGCAGGCGCCCGGCGCGTTCTCGACGGCCAGCGACAGACCGGGAGGCAGGCGCTCGAGCAGCGCCTCCAGTCCGAGGCGGACCGCGAGCATCCCGCCGCCGGGCTGCACCTGCATCAGCGCGCCTCGACGCGCCACCAGGCGCAGCGCGTCGGGCAGTTCGAACACCCCCGCCAGCGTCGCCGCGACGAACTCGCCGACGCTGTGGCCCACCATCGCCACCGGCCGCAGGCCGAGCGCGAGCCAGGTCCTGGCGAGCGCGTATTCGATCGTGAACGTCGCCGGCTGCATGATGCCCGTCGGCCGCAGCGCTTCGATCTCGTCCCCGAAGATCCGCGCCCCCAGGTCCGGCAGCAGCGACCGCAGATGCTCCATGCACTCGTCGAACGCCGCCCGGAACGCCGGCTCCCGTGCGTACAGTCCGCGACCCATGCCGGCCTGGACCGCGCCCTGCCCCGGGAACATGAAGACGACATCGGCCTCGCGCGCAGGACGGCTGCCCGCGGCCATTTCCATGACCGCGGGGCTGCGCAGCCGCGCGACTGCGGCCCCTGTGTCCTCCGCCGCCACGGCGAGCCGGTGGGGAAAGGCCTTGCGACCCCGCGCCAGCGTCCATGCCACGTCGGCGAGGGAGGCGTCGGGGTGGCGTTCCAGATGGTCGGCCAGGCGCAGGGTCGCCGCCGCCAGCGCATCGGGATCGCGCGCGGACAGCGCCAGCAGGTGCGGGGCCAGGCCCGGTTCGGAGGGCTCGTGCCGCGGCGCTTCCTCCAACACCACATGGGCATTGGTCCCGCCAACGCCGAAGCTGCTGACCCCTGCGCGCCGCGGCACGCCGGGAGGACTGTCCCAGGCAGACAGGCGGTCCACGACGCGGAACGGCGTGTTCGCGAAATCGATCGTCGGATTGGGCGTGGCGAAATGCACCGTGGGCGGCAGCCGTCGCGCGGACAGCGCCAGCGCCGTCTTCACCACGCCGGCGACGCCGGCGGCGGCCACCAGGTGCCCGATGTTGCTCTTGACCGAGCCGATCAGGCAGTAGCCGATGTCGTCGGTGGCGCCGCGGAAGGCGCGGGTCAGGCCCTCGATCTCGATCGGGTCGCCAACCGGTGTCGCGGTGCCGTGGGTTTCGACATAGCTGATGCTGCGCGGGTCGACGTCGGCGTCGGCCAGTGCCATCGCGATCACCGCGGCCTGGCCGGCGCTGCTGGGCGCCGTGAAGCTGGCCTTGTCGCCACCGTCGTTGTTGAGCCCGGCACCGCGGATCACCGCATAGATCGGATCGCCGTCGGCCTGCGCATCCTCCAGGCGCTTGAGCAGGAGCACGGCCGCGCCATCGCTGAATACCGTTCCCCGCGCGTTCGCATCGAAGCTCCGCGTATGCCCGTCCGGTGAGAGCATCGCGCCTTCCTGGTAGAGGTGGCCGCTGCGCACGGGACTGGTGATCGACACGCCCCCTGCGAGCGCCATGTCGCAGCGCCCGAGGCGCAGGCTGTCGACCGCGGCGCAGATGGCGACCAGCGAGGTCGAGCATCCGGTCTGCACGCTCATCGCCGGGCCGGTCAGGTCGAGCCGGTTCGCCACGCGCGTGGCGATGTAGTCCTTCTCGTTGGCCAGCATCGCCTGGAAGGCTCCGATGCGCTCGACGAGGTCGGGATTGGCCAGGACGTTGTTCCGGTAGTAGCTCGCGTTGTACGCGCCCGCGAACACGCCCACCGGCACGCCGACGGTTCCCGGCGCGTGTCCGCCCCGCTCCAGGCACTCCCAGCAGAGTTCCAGGAAGATGCGCTGCTGCGGATCCATCAGCTCCGCCTCGCGCGGGGCGATGCCGAAGAAGCCCGCGTCGAACAGCTCCACCCCGTCGATCACGCCGCGCGCGGGCACGTAGTCCGGATCGCTGCGCAGGCCGGCGGCCACGCTGCGGTCGAGCTCCTCGGGTGCGAAACGGGTGATGGAGTCGCGCCCCGCGCACAGGTTGTCCCAGAACGCCTCGATGTCGGCCGCCCCCGGGAAGCGTCCCGCCATGGCCACGATCGCGATCGCTTCATGCACGCCCGCGCTCCGGCGGGGCGTCGCCATCCGCCGCGCGTCGATGGCGCCGGCATCGGCGGTACCGCCGTCCAGCGTCCGCGCGAGTGCCGCCGGCGAAGGGTGTGCGAAGAGCGCGGTCACCGCGAGTTCCAGGCCCGCCTCGCGGCGCAGCCGTTCGACCATGCGTGCCGCGAGCAGCGAGCCGCCGCCCAGTTTGAAGAAGTCATCGTGGCGTCCGACCTCCTCCAGGTCGAGCACATGCGCCATCGCCCCGCACAGCGCCGCTTCGATGTCTCCGCGCGGCGCCTCGTACGGACCGGCGCAACGGGGACGCCCGCGGCCCGGCGGCGGCAGGGCCGCGCGGTCGAGCTTGCCGTTCGGAGTGAGCGGCAGCGCGTCCAGCGGAACATAGGCGACCGGCACCATGTACTCGGGCAGGACCCCAGCCAGGTGCCGGCGCAGCGTCTCGGCGGCGACGGGCCGCAGCGGGTCGACGGGCGTGTAGTAGGCGACGATCCGCTTGAACCCCGGCGTGTCCTCCCGCACGACCACGCCGGCCTCGCGTACGCCAGGGCAGGCCATCGCCTGCACCTCGATCTCGCCCGGCTCGACGCGGAAGCCCCGGACCTTGACCTGCAGGTCCCGCCGCCCGAGGTATTCCAGCGTGCCGTCGACGCACCAGCGCCCGAGGTCGCCGCTGCGGTACATGCGCGCGCCGGGCGTGGCCACGAAGGGATCGGGCAGGAAGCGCTCGGCGGTCAGGTCGTCGTGCCCGACATAGCCGCGCGCCACCACCGGGCCGGCCAGGTGGAGCTCACCGACGACGCCCGGCGGGACCGGTTCCAGCAGGTCGTCCAGCACGTACACGCGCGCGTTCGCGATCGGCCGGCCGATGGACGGCAGCAGCGGCCACTGCGCGGGGTCCTCCGGCAGCGTGAGCGCCGTGACCACATGGGTTTCCGTCGGGCCGTAATGGTTGTGCAGCCGGCAGCCGCGCAGGCGCTCGAACAGGCGCCGGATCTTCGGCTCGATCCGCAGCTGCTCGCCGGCGGTGATCACTTCGCGCAGCGCGCAGTCGAGCGCCGCGTCCTCGGGCATTCCGTCCAGCGCGGCTTCCACGCCTTCGGCGAGCATCTGCAGCGCGAAGTACGGAAGAAAGGCCCGTTCGATCCGCTGCGTCCGGATGAAATCGAACAGGCGGTGCGCGCTGACGCGGGTGTCCTGCTCGACCATGCAGAGGCAGCCGCCGGTGCAGAGCGTCGCGAAGATTTCCTGGAAGGCGACATCGAAGCCGAGTGCCGCGAACTGCAGCGTGCGCCGAGGCAGGTCCGAACCGGGCTGGCGCACCTGCCAGTGCACGAGGTTCACCAGCGGCGCGTGCGGCATCGCGACGGCCTTGGGCCGGCCGGTGGAACCGGAGGTGTAGAGCACATACGCCAGGTGGCCGGCCTCGAGGCCGACCGCGCGCGGATCCGGGTCGGTATCGGGCATCCCGGTCCATGGCGGCGTCGCCGCGGTCAGATCGAACAGCGGGACCGTGGGCACATGCTGCGCAAGCCCCGCTTCCCACGCCGACAACATGCGACCCTCGGTCAGCACCGCCGCGGGCCGGCTGTCGGCCAGCATGTAGCCGAGCCGTTCCAGCGGATACCTCGGGTCGAGCGGCACATAGGCCGCCCCGGCCTTCAGCACCGCCATCAGCGCGACCAGCAGGTCCACGCCACGGTCCATGTAGATCGCGACCCGGTCATCGGTTCCGACGCCGTGTGCACGCAGATGATGGGCAAGGCGGTTGGCTTCGGCGTTGAGGGCGGCATAGCCGAGCTGCCGGCGCGCGTCGACCGCTGCAATGGCCGAAGGTGTGCGCCGCACCTGGGCTTCGAACAGCGCGTGCACGCAGCTGTCGACGGGATGTCCGCTGGCGGCCGGATTGTGCGCCTCCAGCGCCTCCCGGCGCTGCCTGGTGTCCAGCATCGGCAATGCCGCGAGCGCGCAGGTTTCATCCTCGGCCATCGAACGCAGCAGCTGGCGGAGATATCCGAGGAAGCGCTCGATGCTCCGTGCGGTGTACAGGCCGGCGTCGTAGCCCAGCGCCAGTCGCCACCGGCCGGGCGTGCCCGACAGCCGGAGCGCGAGTTCGTACCCGTCGGTCACGGCGGAATCCGGTGCGTGGTCATCGTCGGAGGCATGGAACGCGATCTGTCGCGGGGATCCTCCGGCAACCGGGGGCCGGGCCGCGGGCAGCGCGGAGGCGACGGTCGCAAGCAGGCCGGACGTCGCAAGACCACCGAGGTCCAGTCGCAGCGCGACAGCGGGAACGATCGCCGGCCGGACGCCGCCGGTGCGGCCGTGCCGGACGGCGACATCGATCACGATCCCGTCCTGGCGGGACAGTCGCGACAGCAGCACGACCCAGGCCGCGAGCAGGACAGTATCGAACCGGACGCCGCACCGTTCCGCCAGCGCAGCGATCCGGTGCTCCAGCGGGGCGTCGATCATGCAGGCAACGCAGGCCGCTTCGCGGGCCGTCCCTCCCTCGCGGGAAAAATCGGTGGGCAAGTCCAACCGTGCCCCGCTGCTGCTTCCATTGCTTCCACTGCTTCCAGCCCACGCATCCATCTGTTGCCCTGCCGATACGCTCGGACCCCTGCTGTGGTGGAACGCCGATCGCCCGCTTCAGCGGCCAGTGACGTCCGTGGAAATGCGTGAATGCAGGCCGCGAGGCATCACCGCGCACCGCGCCGGAACAGCACGACCTCGACCGTCTGCAGCAGGATCATCAGGTCGAAAACGATCCCCTGGTTCTTGACGTAATACAGGTCGAACGTCAGCTTCTCCTCGGCGTCGCGCACCGACGCGCCATAGGGATAGCGCAGCTGTGCCCAACCGGTCAGGCCCGGCTTCACGCAGTGGCGGACGCTGTAGTAGCGGATCTCGCGGCTGAGCATGTCGACGAACTGCGGGCGCTCCGGCCTCGGCCCGACGAAGCTCATGTCCCCCCGCAGCACGTTGAACAGCTGCGGCAGCTCGTCGAGCCGCGTGGCGCGGATGAAGCGGCCCACGCGCGTGCTGCGGTCGTCGTCCCGCGACGCCCACCGGGCGACTCCGTCGCTCTCCGCGTCCAGGCGCATGCTGCGGAACTTCACCAGCTCAAAGCAGCGTCCGTTCTCACCCACCCGCGTCTGCCGGTACAGCACCGGCCCCCCGGACTCCAGCCAGACGCACAGCGCCACCAGCAGCATGACCGGCCAAGCCACCAGCAGCAGGACGCAGGCTGCTGCGAGATCGAAGAACCGCTTGTTGAGCCGGCGCGGGGCGGACTGGTCGAAACCGTCGGAGAACACGAACCAGGACGGATCGGCCACGTTGACGGTGACCATCCCCGCCTCGCGCTCGAACAGCGTCGACAGGTCCGACACCGCGATGCCACGCTGCGTGCAGCCCAGCAGTTCGTTCATGGGCAGTCCGCCCCGGCGTTCGTCCGGGGCCACCACCACCTCGTCCACCCGCAGCAGGCGCGCCAGCTCCGCGACGCCCGACGTGGTGTGAATCTGGAGTTCGGGCGGCACCACCGCCGGCTGGCCCGCCACGGGCACGAACCCCACTACGATGAAGGGACCTCCGGTCCGACATGCGGCGCAATCTTCGATTGATGAGGTCGGCGTTCCAGCCCGCGCCGTACACCAGGATCCGGCGCTTGAACGCGTTGCCGCGGAAGCAGCGCCGGGCCAGCGAACGCAGCCCCAGCACGCCGACCAGACCCGGCGGGAGCGAGAGCGCCAGGATGCCCGGTCCGATATGGGTCGCCGGCACGAGGTGGTAGACCACCAGCAGCGCCATCGCCGCGCAGGCGAAGGACAGCACCAGCCGCAGCACGAAGTCCATTCCGGTGTGCCTCGCATGCACCTGGTACAGCCCGAACGCCGACATCGCGCCGGTCACGAACGCGGAAACAAGCAACTCCCTCAGCGGGACCTGGCCGAAGAGGGCCGGATGACTCCCGGACGGGTCGAAGGATCCGAACCTCGCTGCCAGCACGACCGCCGCGGCGATCAGAAGCGTTTCCGCCAGCCACTGCGCACGGAGCGCGCGTACCTTGCGACTTGCTGCCGTCGCATTCATGAACTGCTTCCTTCCTGGGGAGCGTGTGCGTCCGCTCCTCATCGCGGCGCATGCCAGTCAACGCACCGCCCTTGCAAACACGGACACCTCCGCAGGCGGACGCAGCCGGATGCACTCCACCGGCGCACCCGGCGGTGCGGCCACCGCACCCACCCAGTCGTCGCCGATGTCGAGCATCTGCAGCCAGGTCTTTTCCGCTCCGACCGGAGCGAGCGGCAGCGGTCTGCCCGCGGGCGCGGCGAACGTGCTCATCTCGCGGGCCATGCCCACGCCTGCGGCCTTCAGCAGCGCTTCCTTACGCACCCAGATCTCCAGCAGGCGGCGATTGATCCCGTCGCTGGAAGCACCTGCAAGCGCCGCCATCTCCGCGGGATGCGCCACGTGCCGGGCGATCTCGGACATCACGCCGACACGGTCGGCGGGCTCGATGTCGACGCCCACCGGACCGGCTTCCGCCAGCGCCAGAGCCAGCGTGCCTGCCGAATGACTGAGACTGGTGGAAAGCGGCGTGCCGCGCAGCCTCGGGCAGCCAAGCGCATCGCGGACCAGCGGCACCGCGGCGGCATCGATGTCCATGCGTGCGGCGACCAGCAGCCGGTGCAGCGCGTAGGAGACGGTCAGCTCATCGCGATCACGGGCGTCTCGCCGTCGCCGCGCGCGCGCGCGATCGGCATCGTCCAGCAGCACCGACGCCTCGGCCAGCCATGGAAGCCAATCGCACGTTGCCAACAGCACCACCCGGACCTGCGCCCGCGAATCCCCGGGCCAGCCGGGCAGCGACGAGCGGAATGCCGTGCGCAGGTCCATCACGCGCGGTGCTGGAGGTGAACGTCCTCGGCTCCCGTCCATCGGGATGGTCCATGTTCTTCGTCGACGTGGGGGTCATTGGAGGAACGTCGACCGTCGCGGGCGGCGGACAGTGGTGCGCGATCGGCGGCGGGCAGCGCATCGGGGCCCTGAAAGGCAGAAGGGCCAACGGACGCGAATCCGTTGACCCTTGTGCGGTATGCGATGGCGCGCCCGGAAGGATTCGAACCTCCGACCCCCAAGTTCGTAGCCTGGTGCTCTATCCAGCTGAGCTACGGGCGCGTTGCGCAGAAGCGGAATTATGCAGAGGCTTGCGGCCCCGGTCAATCGGGTTCCGCCATGCAACTGGCGGAGAGTGAGGGATTCGAACCCTCGATGGAGCTTTTGACCCCATACTCCCTTAGCAGGGGAGCCCCTTCGGCCTCTCGGGCAACTCTCCGGGTGACGCATCGCGCGGGCCGTGGGCCGACGCGGGGCGTAAGGATACCGGGTCGGCCTTCAGCCGGCAAACCTAATCCGCGCCCTCCCCGTCATCCGGCGCAGCCGACGTAGCCGCCGGCTCGTTGCGCTGGATGCGCTGGTAGATCTCTTCGCGGTGGACGGAAACGTCCTTGGGCGCTGTGATGCCGACGCGCACCTGGTTGCCCTTGACGCCGAGCACGGTCACGGTGACCGAATCGCCGATCATGAGGGTCTCGCCCACACGCCTGGTCAGAATCAACATGTAGAACTCCATGGTCCGGGCTCCGCCCGACCTATCGTGGACGACCACGGTTCGCGGCCTTCCCTGATGCTTACGACATGATAGCGGCCGTTCCGTCCGCCATGTGTATGAAAAAAGTAACGGCGCCCCGCCGGGTCAGGCCAGGCGTTCCGCCACCCAGGCCGGCACGTCCGCAAGCGCGGCCTGCAGGGCGGGTCCGTCCTCGCCACCGCCCTGGGCCATGTCGGGCCGGCCACCACCCTTCCCTCCGACCCGCGCGGCCACCTGCGACAGCAGTTCGCCGGCCTTGACCCGGCCCAGGGCCGAGCCGCTGACCCCTGCCACGAGGGCGGCGCGGCCGTCCGTGGTGCCGGCCAGCACCACCACGGCATCGCCGAGCTGCTGCTTGAAGCGATCCAGGGCATCGCGCAGGGCGCGGGCGTCGAGCCCTTCGATGCGCGCCGCCAGCACCCTGATCCCGCCGACGTCGACCGCCGTCGCGGCGAGGTCCGCGGTTGCGCTGCTGGCGGCACGGGCCTTCAACAGCTCGACTTCGCGCTCCAGCTTCTTCTGCCGGTCGAGCAGCGCGCGCAGCCTGTCGCCCACTTCGGCGGTGGTACCGCCAAGCAGCCGCGCGGCCTCGGACAACCGGCCTTCCTCCTCCGCGACGCGGTCGAGCGCGGCGCGTCCGGTCAGGGCCTCGATGCGGCGCACGCCGGCGGAGACGCCGCCCTCGGACACCAGCTTGAACAGGCCGATCTCGCCGGTGCGGCCCACGTGGGTACCGCCGCAGAGTTCGACCGAACCGCCCATCTTCACCACCCGCACGCGCTCGCCGTACTTCTCGCCGAACAGGGCGATGGCGCCGGCGTCGATCGCCTCCTGCATCGCCATCTCGCGGAACTCGACGGCGTGGTCGGCGCGGACTTCGTCGTTCACGCGCTGCTCGATGTCGCGCAGCTCCTCCGCGGTGATCGGCTCGAAGTGCGAGAAGTCGAAGCGCAGGCGGTCCGGCGCGACCAGCGAGCCCTTCTGGGCGACATGCGTGCCGAGACGCTCGCGGAGCGCGCCGTGCAGCAGGTGGGTGGCGCTGTGATTGAGGATGGTGGCGCCGCGGCGACCGGCATCGACGCAGGCGCGGAGGCGGTCGCCCAGGGCGAGCGTGCCCGACGCGAGGCGTCCGACGTGGCCGTGGTACTGGCCGGCGAACTTGCGGGTGTCCTCGACGCTGAAGCCGGCGGCTCCGGGGGCGCCTGTCGCGGCTGTCGCCGTTCCCGCAGCCGCTCCCGCGGAAAGTGTGCCGGTGTCGCCGACCTGGCCGCCTGACTCGGCGTAGAAGGGGGTGCGGTCGAGGAAGACGATTGCCTCTTCACCGGCTTCGATGCGGTCGACGGGACGGCCGTCGCGCAGGAGTGCGATGACCTCGGTGCCGTCGGCCTGCAGCTGCTCGTAGCCGAGGAAGGCGGTCGGCGCCATGCGCGCCACCAGGTCGGCCGGCAGGGTCACGCCGCCGCCGAACTTGCCGGCCGCGCGCGCGGTTTCGCGCTGCTGCTCCATCGCTGCATCGAAACCGGCGACGTCGACCTCCAGCCCGCGCTCGCGCGCCATGTCGGCGGTGAGGTCCAGCGGGAAACCGTAGGTGTCGTAGAGGCGGAACGCATCGGCGCCGGGAATGGTCCCGGTGCTGCGCGCGGCGAGCTCGTCGAAGATGCGCATGCCGCTGTCGAGCGTCTCGGCGAAGCGCTCCTCCTCGGCCAGCAGGGCGCGCTCGACCAGGGCGCGCTTCGCGCGCAGCTCCGGGTAGGCCTCGCCCATCTGCGCGTCGAGGGTTTCGACGAGCCTGTGGAAGAACGGCTGGCGCACGCCCAGCATCCATCCGTGGCGCAACGCGCGGCGGATGATCCGGCGCAGCACGTAGCCGCGGCCTTCGTTCGACGGCAGCACGCCGTCGACGATCAGGAAACTGCAGGCGCGGATGTGGTCGGCGATCACGCGCAGCGACTTGTTGTCGAGGTCGGCGGTGCCGGTGAGCCGGGCCGCCTTGGCGACCAGCGCCTGGAACAGGTCGATTTCGTAGTTGCCGTGCACGCCCTGCAGCACCGCGGCCAGGCGCTCCAGGCCCATGCCGGTGTCGACGCAGGGTGCGGGCAGCGGCTCGAGCCGGCCGTCGGGCTGGCGGTCGAACTGCATGAACACCAGGTTCCAGATCTCGATGAAGCGGTCGCCGTCCTCGTCGGGCGAACCCGGAGGGCCGCCGGGGATGTGCGCGCCGTGGTCGTAGAAGATCTCGGTGCAGGGGCCGCAGGGGCCGGTGTCGGCCATCTGCCAGAAGTTGTCGGAGGCGAAGGGCGCGCCCTTGTTGTCGCCGATGCGGATGATGCGGTCTTCCGGCACGCCGACCACGTCGCGCCAGATCCCGTAGGCCTCGTCGTCGGTGTGGTAGACAGTGACCAGCAGGCGATCGGCCGGGATCTTCCAGACCCGGGTCAGCAGCTCCCAGGCCCAGGCGATCGCGTCGTGCTTGAAGTAGTCGCCGAACGACCAGTTGCCCAGCATCTCGAAGAAGGTGTGGTGGCGCGCCGTGTAGCCGACCTGGTCGAGGTCGTTGTGCTTGCCGCCGGCACGCAGGCAGCGCTGGACGTCGGCCGCGCGCATATAGCCGGGCTTCTCCGCGCCGAGGAACACGTCCTTGAACTGGACCATGCCCGAATTGGTGAACAGCAGGGTCGGATCGTTGGCCGGCACCAGGGATGCCGATGGCACGATGGTGTGTCCGCGACTGCTGAAGAAGTCGAGGAAGTCGCGGCGGATCTCGGCCGTCGTCGGGCGCGCGGGAATGATGTCGGAAGCGGGCATCTGGGGGCGTGATGAAAAGTTGGGGGCGCGTGCCCGCGGCGCCCGCAACCAGCGCGGATGCCGGGCGCATGCGCTCGGGTCCCCGCTAGGTTAGCAGGCCGCGGCCGCGCTCCGCAGCGCGGCGCGGCCCGCCCTTCACGCCTCGTCGAAGTCGAGCGCGGTGGCGGCGCGGACGGTGTCGCCCTCGAAGCCGCGCCGGAACAGGAAATCGGCGGCCTTGCGGCGCAGGGCCGGGTCCCCGGCGACCCCGGGGCCGTGCCGCCGCCGCACGAGGTCGAGGGCGCTGGCCAGCCAGTCGTCGTCCCCGGACTCGGCGAGGGCCTCGAAGGCGGCCCGGATCGCGTCATCGCCAAGGCCGTGGGTGGAGAGCTCGGCGCGGATGCGGAGCGGCCCGTAACCGGACAGCGCCCGCTGCCGTGCAAGCCCGGTGGCGAAGCGCTCGTCGTCCTGCCAGCCGGCCTCGGCCAGGCGCTCGACGGTGGCCGCGGCTTCGTCGCCCTCCACGCCACGCGCCTCCAGCTTGCGCGCGAGCTCCTTGCGGGAGTGCTCGCGCCGGACCAGCAGGCCCATCGCGCGCTGCGCGGGCGTCGGCTCGGGACGACGGCGGCGCGGGGTCCCGGTGCCGGATTCCGCGGCCCCGTCGGCGGGACCGCGCGGACGACGCTCGCGGCCCCTCCCTGCCCGGCCCATCACCATCGTCAGGCCCGGGCGCCCCTGCGGCGCGGCGCCGGAGCGTCGCCGCCGCCGTCGCCGTCCACGTCGGCATCCGCCTCCCCGCCGCCTTCGCCACCCTCGGTGACGGCGGTCGCCAGCGGCGCCATCTTCGCGCGCAGCTCCGCCTCCAGGCGCTCGGCCACCGCGACGTTCTCCTTGAGGTACTGGCGGGCATTCTCCTTGCCTTGGCCGATGCGTTCGTCGCCATAGCTGTACCAGGCGCCGGCCTTCTCCACGAGCCGGGCGTCGACGCCCATGTCGATCAGTTCGCCCTCGCGACTGATGCCCTCGCCATAGAGGATTTCGGTGATGACCTGTTTGAACGGCGGGGCCATCTTGTTCTTGACCACCTTGATGCGGGTCTGGTTGCCGATGATCTCGTCGCCCTTCTTGATGGCGCCGATGCGGCGGATGTCCAGGCGCACGGAGGCGTAGAACTTCAGCGCGTTGCCGCCGGTCGTGGTCTCGGGGCTCTGGCCCGGCATCATGATGCCGATCTTCATGCGCAGCTGGTTGATGAAGATCACCAGGCAGTTGGAGCGCTTGATGTTGCCGGTGAGCTTGCGCAGCGCCTGGCTCATCAGGCGCGCCTGCAGGCCGGGAAGCTGGTCGCCCATCTCGCCTTCGATCTCGGCCCTGGGCGTGAGCGCGGCGACCGAGTCGACCACCACCATGTCCACGGCATTGGAGCGCACCAGCATGTCGGCGATCTCCAGCGCCTGCTCGCCGGTGTCGGGCTGCGAGACCAGGAGGTCGTCGACGTTGACGCCCAGCTTCTGCGCATAGGTGGGATCGAGCGCGTGCTCGGCGTCGATGAAGGCCGCCGTGCCGCCCTGCTTCTGGCACTGGGCGATGGCCTGCAGCGTGAGCGTGGTCTTGCCCGAGGATTCCGGACCGTAGATCTCGACCACCCGTCCCTTGGGCAGGCCACCGATGCCGAGCGCCACGTCGAGCAGCAGGGAACCCGTCGGGATCACCGGGATGACCTCGGCGACGCGGTCGCCCATGCGCATCACCGAGCCCTTGCCGTACTGCTTCTCGATCTGGCCCAGGGCCGCGGAAAGCGCGCGCTTCTTGTTCTCGTCCATCGTGGTGGTCCTCAGCTCGTAGTGCGGAATTCGGGAATGGGTGCAGTGTGGAGGTGCGCGGTCGCAGGGGCTGCGACCTGCGGGCGCCGGTCCAAGTTATGGCCTGCACCGGAGTCCGGGCAGCGGGCCATGCCGCGCGCGCCGGTGAGGGAAAGGAGATCGCGGCCGTCGCCGCTCCCGCATGAGCCTCGGTGCGCAGTTCCCGGCAGGCCTGCGTTCACCGGTTCGGCCTCACCAGGCCGCAGTACAGGCCCTCGATGGCGAAGTCCTGACCGGGCGCGACCTCGATCGGCTCGTAGTCCGGATTGCGCGGCAGCAGGCGGATCCGGTCCCTGCCGACCTTGAGCAGCTTGACGGTGATCTCGTCGTCGATGCGGGCGATGACGATCTGGCCCGAGCGCGCGTCGGCGGTGCGGTGCACGCCGATCAGGTCGCCGTCGAAGATGCCCTCGTCGCGCATGGAATCGCCGCGCACGCGCAGCAGATAGTCCGGCGACGGCGAGAAGAACGCGCGATCCATCAGCACGACCTGGTCGCTGCCGATGTCGGCGCCGATGGGGACGCCGGCGGCGACCTGGCCCAGGACCGGGAGCTCCAGCACATCGGCGGCGGCAGGCACCGGAAGATCCATCGCCGCCTGCGGCGGCTCCGGTGCCCGCAGCACCCGGATCCCGCGTGCGCGTCCCGGCACCCGTTCGATTGCGCCCGCGGCTTCCAGCGCTTCCAGGTGGTACTGCGCGGCCCGCACGCCGCTGAAGCCGAATGCGCGCGCGATCTCGGCCTGCGACGGCGGCACGCCCTCGGCGGCGATGCGTTCGGCGATCAGGGCGAGGATGTCCCTCTGGGTGTCGGTGATCTCCATGGTTAGTAGTAATACTACCAAACAGTCCGAGGATCAACGCCCGCGGATCATCGCCGGTGGGCGCCCTTCCAGATCGAGTACACGATCCACATCCCAACGGCCGCCGCGCTGACGAAGCCGGCCACGCCCAGCGCCATCAGCCACTGGTTGCGCGCGCCGCCGCCGACGCTGTTCATCACGATCGAGGAGCCGATGATCAGCGCCGCCGTGATCACCCCCATGGTCAGCCGGCTGGCCGCGCGGTCGATGCGGTCGCCGAATGCTTCCAGCGTGGGGATGTCGATGCGCGCGCCCAGCCGCCCGCCGCGCGCGGCGCGCATCAACCGCCTCAGGTCGCGGGGCAGTTCGGCGCCGAGTTCGAGCATCCCGGCCAGGCCGCGACGCCCGCGCCGCGCCAGGGCCGACGGCGCGTAGCGGCGCCGCATCACCCTTTCGAGCCACGGCCGCGCCTCGCTGGCCATGTCGAAGTCCGGATCCAGCTGGCGACCGAACCCTTCCAGGGTGAGGAAGGTCTTGATCACCAGCGCCAGGTCGGGCGGCAGCACCAGGCCATGACTGCGCAGGAGGCCGGCGGCGTCGGACAGCATGGTGCCCATGCGCAGGTCCTTCAGCGCCACGCCGCGGTAGCGGTCGACGAGCACCGCGGTGTCCGCCTCCAGCCGCTCCTCGTCGGCGTCGCCGCCGATGCTCCAGTCCAGCAGGATGTCGGTCACCGCCTCGGCGTCCTGCACCACCATGCCGTGCAGCAGGCGCGCCAGCTCCATGCGTCGCCGCTCCCCCAGGTGGCCGACCATGCCGAAGTCGATGACCGCGATGCGCCCGTCGCGCAGGAAGAAGAGGTTGCCCGGATGCGGGTCGGCGTGGAACAGGCCGTCCTCGAGCACCATCTCGAGCACGATGCCGCTGCCGGTCCGGGCCAGCGCGGCGCGGTCCAGGCCGGCAGCGTCGACCGCGGCCAGGTCGCCCGCGGGGATGCCGTCGACGAAATCCTGGACGTTGATCCGCTCCGAGGTCCACTGCCAGTGCACCCGCGGCACCACGACGCACGGATCGTCGGCGAAGTTCGCGGCGATGCGCTCCGCGCTGCGGCACTCGGCGGCGAAGTCGAGCTCGCGGCGCAGGGAATCGCGGAACTGCCGCACCACCTCGACCGGGCGGTAGCGCCGCAGGTCGGGCAGCTGCGATTCGGCCGCCTCGGCCAGCCGCGCCATCAGCCGCAGGTCGGCCTCGACCACGCCGACGATGCCCGGGCGGCGCACCTTCAGGATCACCGCGGTGCCGTCGTGCAGCCAGGCACGGTGGGCCTGCGCCAGCGACGCCGCGGCGACCGGCACCGTTTCGACCCGGGCGAAGGCCACTTCGGGCTCGACGCCCAGGTCCTCCACCAGCTGCGGCCGCACCACGTCCCAGGGCAGGGCCGGGACCGCGTTCTGCAGCCGGCCCAGCTCCGCGATCCACTCCGGCGGCAGCAGGTCCACGCGCGTGCCCAGCACCTGCCCGAGCTTGACGAAGGTCGGGCCCAGTTCCTCCAGCGCACAGCGCAGGCGCTGCGGAGGCTTCATTTCCAGCCGCTCCTCGGCGTGCTCCCAGTGCAGCAGCCGTCCCGCCCGCTCCAGCACGCCGGCCATGCCGCTGCGCCGCACGAGATCGCCGAAGCCATGGCGCACGAAGACGCTGGCGATCTCCTGCAGCCGTCCCAGGTCGCGGACGCCGGCAAGGGTGTCGAACATGGTCACCGCGCGCGCCTCATCGCAGCCGCTCCAGGCCGCGCAGCGCTTCGGCCACGGTGCGCCTGCGCACCGCGTCGCGGTCGCCTTCGAAATGGAAGACCTCCGCCTGCGGATAGCCGCCGCGGCGCTTCCAGGCGATCCACACCGTGCCGACCGGCTTGTCCGCGGTGCCGCCGCCCGGGCCGGCGATGCCGGTCACCGCCACCGCCACCGTGGCGCCGGAGTGCACCAGCGCGCCCGACACCATTTCGATCGCGGTCTCGCGGCTGACCGCACCGTGTTCCTCCAGCGTCTGCGGGCGCACGCCCAGCAGCGCCTGCTTGGCCTCGTAGCTGTAGGCGGCCATGCCGCAGTCGAACCAGGCCGAGGAGCCGGCGACGTCGGTGACCGTCTTCGCGATCCAGCCGCCGGTGCAGCTCTCGGCAGTCACCAGCATGTCGCGGTTCGCCGCCAGCCGGGTGCCGGTGTCGTGGGCGAGCCGTGCCAGCTCCGCGTCGCCAGGTGCTTCCATCGCGTCGTTCCGGGTCGAAAGCGCCCAGTATCGACGCTGCGGCGGAGCTTGTCGCGTGATGAGGCCGCGGAAAGCCGACGGCCCGCGCGAGCGGGCCGTCGGGTGCCAGAGGCGTGGAGCGGGAAACTCAGTAGTAGTTGAACCGGAAGGTCACGCCGTAGGTGCGCGGCGCTCCGAGGAAGGCGTTCCACGAACCGGCCTGGATCGGCGCGTCGATGCCCACCTGCTTGTAGGTCTCGTCGGTGAGGTTCTGGCCCCAGAACTCGACCATCCAGCGGCGGTCCTGCCGGCCGAAGCCGATCCGTGCGTTGAGCAGGGTGAAGCTGTCCTGCGCCTTCTGCGGATCGAGGTCCGAGCCGGTGTTGTAGTCGGACATGTACTTGGCGCCGATGTTGAAGCGACCGAGGTAGTTGCCGCCGAAATCCCACTCGTAGCTGAGCGCGGCGTTGCCGGACCATTCCGGCGCGAAGCTCATCTGGTTGCCCGGCAGCAGGACGAGGTCGGCGTCGGGCAGCAGGTCGTCGCCGTACTCGGTCTGCGCGTACGTCAGGCCGCCCTGAAGCATCAGGCCGCGCACCGGCGTCTGCCACATCAGGTCGACCTCGAAGCCCTGCGAGACCACTTCCGGGATCGAGCGCACCACGAAGCTCGTGCCCAGGAAGCTGTTGAGCTGGAAGTCCTCGTAGTCCTGGTAGAACAGCGCGGCGTTGAACAGCATGTTGCCGTCGGCCCAGGTGGTCTTCAGGCCCAGCTCGAAGCTGTTGACGAACTCGCCCGGGAACGAGGTGTCGTCGACGGGGGTGATGCCCTGCACGCCGCTGGACAGCCCGTTGGAGGACTGCACGCGATCAAGGTTGAAGCCGCCGGCCTTGTAGCCGCGCGCCAGCGAAGCGTAGGTCATGACGTCGTCGGACCAGTCGTAGGCCACCTTGAACGTGCCCGACCATTCCTTCTCCGTGCGCGACTGGCGCACGTCGCGGCCGTGGTGGGCGATGTTGGCCCAGGGCAGGCACATGTACCCGGCCACCTGCGGGGCCACCGCGGGGACCAGCGCGCCCAGCAACTGCTGCTGCAGCGCCGCCGGCAGGCTGGTGAAGCCGTTGATGCGCTGCGCCAGCGCTCCGCCGACGCGCGCGGCCGGATTGGCCAGCGTCGAGCCACAGCCCACGCTCCCGTTGGGATTGCTGTAGACCGAATGCAGCTCCTTCTTCTCGTGGGTGTAGCGCAGGCCCACGGTGATGTCGAGGGCGTCGGTGGCGTGGAAGGTGTTGTTGGTGAAGATCGCGGCGCTGCGCGCGTTCTGCTCGTGCCGGTCGAGCGCGGCCAGCCCCATGTAGTTGCTGCCGAACGGCCTGCCGCTGACCTGGGACAGGAAGGTCGCCGGGTTGGCCTGGTTGACCGTCAGCCCCATGGGCGCGAGCTGCGCGGCGATGCCGGCGAGCACCTGGCTGCCCACCAGGGTCGACAGGTAGGGCTCGTAGGCCGCGCCGAAGCGGTAGGAATCGTTGCGGTCCAGGTCCTCGTCCGAATAGAAGACGCCCACCATCCAGTCCAGCCGCTCGGTGGAACCGGTGAGGCGCAGCTCCTGGCTGAAGGTCTCGAAGCGGGTCAGGGACTCGTCCTCGTCGGGCGCGCGGTAGAGGATGTCCGCGGCGCTGTAGTCGAAGTCCAGCCCGTTGATCGCCTGCCAGTCGCGGAAAGCGGTGATCGAGCTCAGGGTGGCATCGCCGAACCAGGGCGAATCCCAGTCGATCTGCATCGACACGCCCTTGTCCTTGAGGTCCTGGGAGGTGGAGCGGTTGGCATAGGCCAGGCGGCGCTCCGGGTCGGCCACCGGGATCACGCCCTCGCCGCCCGGCGTGAGCGCATTGATGATCGCCGCCGTCGGCCCGCGGTGGGTGGTGACGGTGACGCAGCAGTTCTCTTCGCGACTGGTGTAGTCGGCGGTCAGGTTGATGTCGAGCGTATCGCTGGGCTCGATCAGCAGCTGGCCGCGCACGGTGTGGTAGTTCTGGTCGCCGTCGTCGGTTTCCGTGCGCGGGCCGGCGCCGGTGCGCACATCGTCCACGCCGTCGCGCTTGCGCTTGCCGGCGTAGACGCGGAAGGCCGCGTTCTCGCCCAGGGCGTCGTTGTAGGCGCCGGAGACGCCCATCAGGCCGTAGTTGCCGGCGGTGATCTCGGCTTCGGCGGTCTGTGAGTAGCTGGGACGGCGGGTCACCACGTTGATCACGCCCGCCGATGTGTTCTTGCCGAACACCGTGCCCTGCGGACCCTTCAGCACCTCGATGCGCTCGACCTCGCCGAGGTCGCCGAAGCCGACGCTGTTGCGCGAACGGTAGACGCCGTCGATCACCACGCCCACCGAGGACTCGAGGCCGGCGTTGTCGCCCACCGTGCCGATGCCGCGGATGCGCGCGGTGGTCTGCGCCGCCGACTGCGTGCTGGTGACGGTCAGGCCGGGCACGAGCACCTGCATGTCCTTGATGTCGCGCACGCCGGTGTCCCTGAGCAGTTGTTCGTCAAGGACATTGACCACGATCGGCACGTCCTGCAGTGCCTCCTCGCGCTTCTGCGCGGTGACCGTGATCGCGGACAGCGTGGTCGGCTGGTCTTCGGTCCTGGGCGCATCCTGGGCATGCGCCGGGGAAACCAGGGCCGGTGTGGCAAGGATTGCGAGAAGCGCCGTGGCGAGCGCATGGCGTTGCGGATGGTCTGAGACCATGGTGTCCCCCCTACGTGACGAGTCGGTTTGAGTCATCGGCATCCGGCGCGACCGCCACCATGGCGACCATGGCGGGACGCACCGGGCCCGCGTGGGGGACTGGCCCGGTGCTGCGGTTCCGCAGCCTTGCGATGGACGCTAGCACAATTCCGGACGCATGCGTATGTGGCTGCGCGGGCGACGATCCGTCGCCTCTGCCCATCCCACTTGCGCGCTGGAAAGGGCGACAATGCAACGATGTCCCCGCCCCGCTCCCAGACCCAGACCCGGGCCGAAACCCAGGTCCAGACCCGACCCGCTCCCCGGCCCCTGCCCCCACCTGACGACCCGCGGCTGCTGGAGGACTGGCGCCGGCGGCTCGACGCCGTTCCGGAGGAGGTGCGGACCCTGCTCGCCGAGGTGGTCGCGGCCGGTGGTCCGGCGCTGGCCGACCATTTCTACGGGGACATGCTCGAGGACCCGCGGGCATCGCGCTACCTCAACGTCGACCAGGTGCGGGAGCGGCTCAAGCCCTCGCTGCAGCGCTGGCTGGCCGAGCTGCTGTCCGCCGGAGCGGACGGAGTCGAAGCCCTGCACGCCACCCAGGAGCACGTGGGGCACGTCCATGCCCGCATCGGCATTCCAGTGGACCTGGTCAGCCGCGGTGCACGCAGGCTCAAGGACGACCTCCACGCCGGCATCCGCCAGCGCGCCGGCAGCGAAGGGCTCGCCCTGGAGGCCATCCTCTGCGCCGACGGCCTGGTGGACATCGCCCTGGAATCGATGACCCGCGCCTACAGCCGCTCGCGCGACGCCGCCGGACAGGTCGACGGCGCCTTCCGCCTGTTCTCGCTGATCCAGAACATCGGCACCGAGCGCGAGCGCCAGCGCGCCCTGCTGCTGACCTGGGAGAACGCCCTGCTCTACGCCCTGACGTCGGACGCACCCGGCCCCGCGGCGCCGCTGCAGCTCTCGCGCTCGGAGTTCGGGCTGTGGTTCCTGCACAAGGGCATGGCCAGCTTCGGCGACACCGCCGAGACCCGCGAGGTCAACCTGATCGCCGCGCGCATGGACAGCACCCTGCGCGCCCGCCTGCCCGAGGCCACCACGGCCGCCGCGCGCCGCGAACTGCTGGACGAACTGCGCGCGGGCGCCGACGCCATCCGCAGTCTGGTGACGATGATGTTCGACGGCATCGGCGACCTCGAGTCCGGCCGCGACGCGCTGACCCGCCTGCTCAACCGCCGTTTCCTGCCCACCATCCTCCGCCGCGAGATCGCGCTGCAGGCCAATACCGGGCGCCAGTTCGCGGTGCTGATGCTCGACCTCGACCACTTCAAGTCGATCAACGACACCCACGGCCACGAGGCCGGCGACCGCGCCCTCAAGCATGTCGCCGCGCTGCTGGTCGAAAACACGCGCGGCAGCGACTACCTGTTCCGCTACGGCGGCGAGGAGTTCGTGGTGGTGCTCGGGTCCGTGTCCCTGGACGACGCCATCGCCATCGCCGAGGGCCTGCGCAACGCCATCGCGTCCTCGCCGGTGGTCCTGGCCGACGGCACATCGCTGCCGCTCACCGCCAGCATCGGCGTCGCCGTGCAGGACGGCCACCCGGACTATGAGCGCGTGCTCGCCCGCGCCGACGCGGCCATGTACCAGGCCAAGCGCGGCGGCCGCGACCGCGTGGTGGTGGACGACGGCGGGCTGCCCGATCCGCCGGGCGTTCGCGCCCTGCGCGGCTGATCGGCCCGGCCCACCCGGCTACAATCCGGGGCCCCTGCGCGCGAGCGCGCGCCATGCCGCCCGGACGAACGACGCTGGACAAGACGCCCGAACACACCCCGCTGATGAAGCAGTTCTTCGCCGCCAAGGCGGAGCACCCGGACGTGCTGCTGTTCTTCCGCATGGGCGACTTCTACGAGCTGTTCTACGACGACGCCCGCCGGGCGGCGAAGCTGCTCGACATCACCCTGACCCAGCGCGGCAGCTCCGGCGGCGCGCCGATCCCGATGGCCGGCGTGCCGCACCATTCGGCCGAGGGCTACCTCGCGCGGCTGGTCGCGCTGGGCGAGAGCGTCGCCATCTGCGAACAGGTCGGCGATCCCGCCACCAGCAAGGGCCTGGTCGAGCGCCGGGTCGTGCGCATCGTCACCCCGGGAACCGTCACCGACGAGGCACTGCTGTCCGAGCGCCGCGACACCCTGCTGCTGGCGCTCAGCCGCGGCCGCTCCGGCTATGGCCTGGCCTGGGCCGACCTCGCCGGCGGGCGCTTCCTGGTCAACGAGGTCGCCGGCGACGATGCGCTGGAGGCCGAACTGGCGCGCCTGGATCCGGCCGAGGTGCTGCTGCCTGACGAGGAGGGCTGGCCGCCCTGCGCCACCGCCCGCGGCGGCCTGCGCCGGCGCGCGCCCTGGCTGTTCGACGCCGACAGCGGTCGCCGCCAGCTGCTGCGCTTCTTCGGCCTGCACGACCTCGGTGCCTTCGGCATCGAGGACCGGCCGCAGGCGATCGCCGCGGCCGGCGCCCTGCTCGGCTACGTGGAAGAGACGCAGAAGCAGCGCCTGCCACATCTCACCTCAATCGCGGTGGAGTCCAGCGACGGCGCCATCGCCATGAACGCCGCTACCCGCCGCCACCTGGAACTCGACACCCGGGTCGACGGCGAGCAGAAGCACACCCTGCTCGGCGTGCTCGACAGCACGGTGACGCCGATGGGCGGGCGCCTGCTGCGGCGCTGGCTGCACCGGCCGCTGCGCGACCGCGGGGTGGTCGGCCAGCGCCAGCATGCGGTGGCGGCACTGATCGACGGAGGGGAGGAACGCGACCTGCGCGAGCGTTTCCGCGCGCTCGGCGACGTCGAGCGCATCCTGTCGCGCATCGCACTGCGCTCGGCGCGACCGCGCGACCTGTCGACGCTGCGCGACGCGCTGGACATGCTTCCGGACGTTCGCGCGCTGCTGGCGCCGGTGGACTCGCCGCGGCTGCAGGCGCTGGTCGACAGCCTGGGCGAGCACGCCGCGCAGGCCGCCCTGCTGGCGGACGCGCTGGTGGAGCAGCCACCGGTGCTGGCCCGCGACGGCGGCGTCTTCGCGGACGGCTTCGACGTCGAGCTCGCCGAGCTGCGCCGGCTGTCCACGCACGCCGACCAGTTCCTGCTCGACCTCGAGGCGCGCGAACGCGAAGCCACCGGCATCGCCACGCTCAAGGTCGGCTACAACCGCGTGCACGGCTATTACATCGAGGTCGGCAAGGCCCACGCGGCGAAGGCGCCGACGCACTACACGCGGCGGCAGACGCTCACCAACGCCGAGCGCTACATCACCGAGGAGCTCAAGGGCTTCGAGGACAAGGTGCTGTCCGCGCGCGAGCGTGCCCTCGCACGCGAGCGCCTGCTGTACGAGCAGTTGCTGGACGAACTGAATTTGCACCTGGAATCGCTGAAGCGCTGCGCCGCGGCCCTGGCCGAACTGGACGTGCTGGCAGGCCTGGCCGAGCGCGCGCAGGCGCTGGACTGGGCGCGGCCGGAGCTGGTCGACGCGCCCTGCCTCGAGATCGAGCGCGGCCGCCATCCGGTGGTCGAGACGGTGCGCGAGGAGCCCTTCGAGCCCAATGACCTGGTGCTCGACGGCGATCCCGCCGGCGACCGCCCGCGCATGCTGGTGATCACCGGCCCGAACATGGGCGGCAAGAGCACCTACATGCGCCAGAACGCGCTGATCGTGCTGCTGGCGTACATCGGCAGCTTCGTGCCGGCGGCGCGCGCGCGCATCGGCCCGATCGACCGCATCCTGACCCGCATCGGCGCCGGCGACGACCTCGCCCGCGGCCAGTCGACCTTCATGGTCGAGATGAGCGAGACCAGCCACATCCTCCACCACGCCACCGCCCAGTCGCTGGTGCTGATGGACGAGATCGGCCGCGGCACCTCGACCTACGACGGCCTGGCGCTGGCCGAGGCCTGCGCGCGCCACCTGGCCGAGCACAACCGCTGCTACACGCTGTTCGCAACCCACTACTTCGAGCTGACCGCGCTGGCCACGCCGGGTAGTGGCATCGCCAACGTGCACCTGGACGCGGTCGAGCATGGCGATGCGCTGGTGTTCATGCATGCGGTCAAGCCCGGTCCGGCCAACCGCAGCTTCGGCCTGCAGGTGGCGGCGCTGGCGGGGCTGCCGAAGCCGGTGCTGCGCCAGGCGCGCGCGCGGCTGGCGGAGCTGGAGCAGCAGGGGCCGGCCGCCTCGCCGCCAATGTCGCCGGAGACGCTGGACGCACCGCAGCAGTTCGGGCTGTTCGCGCCCTCCTCGGCTGCGCTCGAGGCGCTGGCCGGCATCGATCCCGACGAACTCACGCCGAAGCAGGCGCTGGAAGCGCTGTACCGGCTCAAGGCGCTGTCATGAACGGACAGCCGCCGGCGGCACCCTCCACCGGCCGCCGCACCGTCAGCGGGCCGACTGATGTGGCCGTGCGCATCGACGCGCTGCTCACCGGCGTCGCCGTGCCCTACACCCGCCCGGGCAGCCGCAGCGCCATCGCCAAGTCGCCGCGCGGCGGCCCGGTGCGGATCGGCGAGCTGGGCCTCGAGGGCGACGAACAGGGTGACACGCGCGTCCATGGCGGCGTCGACAAGGCCGTCCACCATTACCCCTTCGAGCACTACGCCGCCTGGCGCGCCGAACTTGGAGGGCCGCCGGTGCCGGAAGCGCCCGGCGCCTTCGGCGAGAACATCAGCGGCACGGGGCTGGACGAAGGCACCGTCTGCCTCGGGGACCGGTTCACCCTGGGCGGCGCGCTGCTGGAAGTCAGCCAGGGCCGGCAGCCCTGCTGGAAGCTCAACGACCGCTTCGGCGTGCGGGACATGGCGCGCCGCGTGCAGGACAGTGGGCGCACCGGCTGGTACTACCGGGTGCTGCGGCCCGGCGTCGCGCAGGCCGGCGACCTGCTCGCGCTCGTCGAACGCCCGTGGCCGGACTGGCCGCTGCAGCGGCTGATGCGCCTGCTGGCGACGCGCAGCACGGATCCGGAGCTGCTGCGCGCGGCGCTCGCGCTGCCGCTGGTGCCCTCGTGGCGGATGCTGATCGAGCGCCGGCTGGAATCCCGCCAGGCCGAAGACTGGACCCGCCGGATCGAAGGCCCACCCGGTCACTGAGGACACGCAAAGGGGGGAGCCCGGGCGCCCTAGGACGCGTCGATGTCCCCCAGCGCCCGGATCAGCCGCCGCGCGCGCTTGTCCGGCCTTCCCTCCGGCGGCCTGAAACCGTCGCGAGCCGCCTTGCGCAGCTCCAGCGCCTCCTCGCGCGCTGTGCGCGAAGCCTCCGATTCCCTGTACAGCGCCTGCGCGACGGGTGCCGGACCACGATCGTCCGACAGTCCCAGCACCTCGACCTCGAACACATCGTCGCCGCGGACCACGCGCAGGGCGTCTCCCACGCGCACGGCGCGCGAGGGCTTCGGCCGCTGGCCACCCAGCTCGACCTTGCCGGTTTCCACCGCCTGTCTGGCCAGCGTCCGCGTCCGGAAGAAACGCGCCGCCCAGAGCCAGACATCGATGCGCACGGAGACCCCGGCGGCCTGTCCGCTGTGTGCTGCAGTCATCGTGGGATTCTAACGCCGTCGTCCTCGCACCTGACGCGATCCCACCCAGGCCATCGGGGCGCAAGCGATCCCCTGCGGAGAGTCACGCACTCCCGCGCGACGTCGCAGACGTTCGCGATCCCGCAACGAAAACGGCCGCCCGATGGGCGGCCGTCAGTGACGCGTCGAAGCGGCCGGCTTACTTGGCAGCCGACTCCGCGGCGGCGGCGGCTTCGGCAGCGGCCTTCGCGCGCGCCTTGGCGTTGCCCGCCAGGTCTTCCTTGATGCGCGCCTTGCGGCCTTCCAGCTCGCGCAGGTAGTACAGCTTGCCGGCGCGCACGGCGCCGCGGCGCTTGACCTCGACCGAGTCGATCGCGGCGCTGTGGCTCTGGAACACGCGCTCCACGCCGTAGCCGTGGGAGATCTTGCGCACGGTGAACGAGGAGTTCAGGCCGGCGTTCTTCTTGGCGATGACCACGCCCTCGTAGGCCTGGACGCGCTCGCGGTTGCCCTCCTTCACCTTGACGTTGACGATCACGGTGTCGCCCGGGCCGAAGACCGGAAGCTCGCGGGTCGCCTGCTCGGTCTCGAAGTTCTGGAGCAGCGTGTTGAGGGAGGGCTTGTTCATGGTGGTGGGTGCCTGTTGGTAGTGCCCTGTGGGCTGTTCTAGCGCGAGTGCACGTGGACCCGCGTCTTGGCGTGGTTACAGCTAGCCGCGCATTGTAACCCGGTTTTCCCCTTCGGTGCCAGCGGCCTAGCCTGCGTCCGGGGGCAGCACGGCCGGTGGCAGGCCGGCCTCGGCCAGGGCCTCGTCGAGCAGGCGGCAGTCGGCTTTCGACAGCGCACCGGGGTCGATCAGGTCCGGTCGCCGCTGCCAGGTGCGCAGCAGCGACTGCTGCCGGCGCCAGCGGGCGATGCCGGCGTGGTTGCCCGACAGCAGCACCGGCGGAACGGCACCCAGCGGGTGCTCGACCGGGCGGGTGTAGTGCGGGCAGTCCAGCAGCAGCGGCCCGCCCGCTTCGCCCTCCGGCGCCTCGAAGCTGTCCTGGGCGGCGGACTCGGCGTCGTTCAGCGCGCCCGGCAGCAGCCGCGCCACCGCGTCGACCACCACCGCCGCGGCGAGCTCGCCCCCGGACAGCACGTAGTCGCCGATCGAGAGTTCCTCATCCACCTCGGCCGCCAGCAGGCGCTCGTCGACACCCTCGTAGCGCCCGCACAGCAGCACCAGCCGCGGCAGGCCGGCCAGTTCGCGGACCTTCGCCTGGTCGAGCGGCCGGCCCTGCGGGCTCATGTAGACCACGCGAGCGGGCGCGGGATCGGCGGCACGGGCCGCGGCCAGCGCAGCGCGCAGCGGGTCGATCAGCATCACCATGCCCGGTCCGCCGCCGAAGGGGCGGTCATCGACGCGGCGATAGTTGCCTTCGGCGTAGTCGCGCGGATTCCAGCCGTGCAGCGACAGCAGGCCGCGCTCGCCGGCGCGGCCGACCACGCCGTGCCCGGCCACCTGGGCGACGAAATCGGGGAAGAGGCTGACGACGTCGATGCGCATCGGCGCCGTGGCGTCGGCCGCCATGGCTAGAACTCCGGATCCCAGTCGACCGTGACCAGGCCGGCCTCGAAGTCGACCGAGACCACGTAGTCGGGCGTGACGAAGGGGATCATCCGCTCGCGGTCGCCCTGCGCCACCAGCACGTCGTTGGCGCCGGTGGAGAACAGGTGCGAGACCGTGCCGAAGTCGACGCCCTCGACGTTGGCCACGCGCAGGCCCTCGAGATCGACCCAGTAGTACTCGCCCGGGGCCGGCGGGGGCAACGCCGAGCGCGGCACCCAGACCTCGGTGCCGCGCATGGCCTCGGCGGCGTCGCGGTCCTCGATGCCGGGCAGCGTCGCCACAAGGCCTTTGCCGCCTTCGCGGCCCCGCGCGCCCGCGAGCTCGCGTTCGCGGCCCTGGGCGTCGCGCAGGATCCAGGGCTGGTAGCGGAAGATCGCCCGCTCCGGATCGGTGAACGACTCCAGCTTCAGCTCCCCACGCACGCCGAAGGCGCCGTGGACCCTGCCCAGCAGGATGCGGCGCCCTTGGGTGTCCATGATGCAGGATGCGGCCGCGCCCGGAGGCGCGGCCCGGGCATCAGGCGGCGGCTGCCGCCGACGCCTTGGCCGCTTCCTTGTACAGGTCGCTGACCTTGTCGGTCAGCTGCGCGCCCTGCGCGACCCAGTGGTCCACGCGGGCGGTGTCGAGCACCACGCGCTGCTCGGCGCCCTGGGCGACGGGGTTGTAGTAGCCCACGCGCTCGATGTTGCGGCCGTCCCGCGCGCTGCGCGAGTCGGTGACGATGATGTGGTAGAAGGGGCGCTTCTTGGCGCCGCCGCGGGTGAGGCGGATCTTGACCATGGTGATTTCCGTGTTGCCCAGTCGCCAGGATGGCGAGGTAAGCCGCGAATTGTAGCGCAGGGCGTTGCCATGTGCGACATCCTGCCGGCAGGGCGCAGGACCGCCCCCGGGCGGTGGTTCAGAAGGGCTCCCAGGGCGATGCCGCCAGCAGCGCACGCAGCCATGCGCCGAAGCGTGCGTCGCCGCCGAACACATGGCCGTCGATGGCCGCGATGTCCTGGATGCCCGTCGAGTTCAGCGCGAAGGCGGCACGGTACGCGCCGATCGCGTCGAGTCTCACGGGAATACTGCGCTGCGGGATCGCGGCCTGTGCCAGCGCCTGCCGGAGCAGGGACAGGGTCACGCCCGCAAGCACGGGGCCTTCCGGCCAGGTCGCGGTCTCGCCATCCCAGAGCGCGATGTTCCAGAACGTGCCTTCGGCGATGGACCCGTCGGCGGTGACGAACAGCGCATCGTCGCAGCCCCCTCCTGCGCCGCCCGGCGCGCTTCGAGCTGGTGGTCGAGGGCGAGGTGCTTGACCTCGGGCAGCGCGCGCGGCCCCGGGTGCGCACGCACCCGCAGCGGCTGCGGCGACGCATGCCGCGGCGGTTCGATGTCGACGTCGACCTGCAGCGCATCGCCCACGGACTGGATGCGGATGCGGAGGGTGCAGTCGCCTTCATCCATGCCCGCGGCGGCGAGGGCCCCGCGGGCACGCGAGCGCAGCGCGTCCGGTCCCGGTGCGGTTCCGTACATCCGCAGCGAGGCCTGCCGCAGCCGGTCGACGTGCAGGTCGCGCCCCTGCACGCAGCCCCCGCGCACCTGCAGGGTGGTGAAGTGGCCGGCCGCCGCCGGATCCCGTCCGGCCATCGGGCTCAGCGGAACGGCATCGCGCCGCGCCCGCCCATCATCCCCTGCAGGCCGCGCATCATGCCCTTCATGCCGCCGCGGCCCAGCTTGCCCATCATCTTTTCCATCTGCTGGTACTGCTTCATCAGCTTGTTGACGTCGGCCGGAGTGACACCGGAGCCGGCGGCAATGCGCTTGCGCCGCGAGCCGTTGAGCAGCGCCGGGTTGCGGCGCTCCTTCTTCGTCATCGAGTTGATGATGGCGACCATGCGCGGCACTTCCTTGCCGGTGACCTGGTTCTTCACCGCATCGGGGATCTGGCCCATGCCCGGCAGCTTGTCCATCAGGCCGTGGATGCCGCCCATGTTCTGCATCTGCTCGAGCTGGTCGCGCATGTCGTTCAAGTCGAACTTCTTGCCCTTGGCGACCTTCTCGGCGAGCTTCTGCGCCTTGTCCCTGTCGACCTGGCTCTCGACCTGCTCGACCAGCGACAGCACGTCGCCCATGTCGAGGATGCGGCTGGCGATGCGGTCGGGGTGGAAGACGTCCAGCCCGTCGACCTTCTCGCCGGTGCCGATGAACTTGATCGGCCGGCCGGTGATGTAGCGCACGCTGAGCGCGGCACCGCCGCGGGCGTCGCCGTCGGTCTTGGTCAGCACCACGCCGGTCAGCGGCAGCGCCTCGCTGAAGGCCTTGGCGGTGTTGGCCGCGTCCTGGCCGGTCATGGCGTCGACCACGAACAGGGTCTCGACCGGCTTGACCGCGGCGTGCAGCTCCTTGATCTCGGCCATCATCGCTTCGTCGATGGCGAGGCGGCCGGCGGTGTCGACCAGCAGCACGTCGATGAAGGACTTCCTCGCGTCCTCGACCGCGGCCCGGACGATGTCGGCCGGCTTCTGCGAGGCGTCCGACGGGAAGAAGCGCACGTCGACCTGGTCGGCCAGGGTCTTCAGCTGCTCGATGGCGGCCGGACGATAGACGTCCGCGCTGACCACCATCACCTTTTTCTTCCGCTTCTCCTTCAGGAGCTTGGCGAGCTTGCCGACGGTGGTGGTCTTGCCCGCGCCCTGAAGGCCGGCCATAAGGATCACCGCCGGGGCCGGCACGTTGAGGTTGAGGTCGGAGGCGGCCGCGCCCATGACCGCGGTCAGCTCGTCGCGCACGACCTTGATCAGGGCCTGCCCGGGCGTCAGCGACTTCAGCACTTCCTGGCCGACGGCGCGCACCTTGATGCGCTCGATCAGGGCCTGCACCACCGGCAGCGCGACGTCGGCCTCGAGCAGCGCGATGCGGACCTCGCGGGTGGCCTCGCGGATGTTCTCCTCGGTCAGCCGGCCGCGGCCGCGCAGGCGCTCGATGGTGCCGGAGAGGCGCTGGGTGAGGGATTCGAACATGCGGGGACCCGGTGCGTGGGAATGCGGACCGGCAAGTATAGCTTTCGCCCCCTCGGGAGCCGTCGCGCGCCCTGTGGGAGCCGTCGCGCCCTGTGGGAGCCGTCGCGCCCCGTGTGGGAGCGGCTACAGCCGCGATGCCCTGGGCCGATCGCGGCTGTAGCCGCTCCTACAAAAAGGGGGGGGCGGCTCAGTCGGCCTCGGGTTTCCGCCGCCGCGCCGGCGGACCGCGGCGGCGGACGCTGTCGCGGACGTCGACTTCGAAGGACAGGGCCAGAGGGGCGTCGCCGTCGCCATCGCTGTCGCCGGCCGGGAGCGTGAATTCCAGGGCGTCGCGGCACGGAAGACGCGAGACGTACCCGCGCACCGCCGCCTCGGGCAGGCCGAAGTCCCAGCCCTCGTCGCCTGCACTGAAGGCCGGTGCTTCGCCGGCAACCATCCGCAGCCGCTGCCGCAGCACCGCGCCGGCGCCGGCGGCAGTCGCATTCTCGACGCGCTCCCCGGCCAGCAGTCGCGCGAGTTCGTCCTCGCCGATGCGCAGCCGCAGCGACTGGCCCTGGAGCTGGACCTTCATCGCGTCCCCGGGGCGGAGCGCTGCTCCGCGTCCGACGCTCGCCCGCCAGCATGCCCGTGCGAATGACCATCGTGCGAATGGTCGTGGGACCCATCCGCGACTGCTGCTTCGTTCTGCCCGGCCTCATCGACGCCACACAGCGAGCAGCCTTCGCTCCAGACGCTGTCGCCGTCCTCGTAGTGCTCCTGCTTCCAGATCGGGCTGGTGTGCTTGACCCGCTCGATCAGCTCGCGGCAGGCACGGAAGGCCTCGTCGCGGTGCGGGGTGCCGGCGGCGATCACCACCGCCAGGTCGCCCACGCCCAGCCGGCCCTTCGCGTGCGCGACGTAGAGCTTCACTTTCGGCCCGAAGCGGGTGTCCATGTCCTCGCAGATGTCGCGGAAGCCGTTCAGGGCCAGCGGCTCGAACATGTCGTAGCTGACGCCGGTCACCACGCGGCCGTGGTTCAGGTCGCGCACCCGACCGACGAACATCGTCATGCCGCCGAAGCCCGGATCAGAGACGAATCCCATCGCCGCCGCCGGATCCAGCGGCCCCTCGGCGACGTCGGTGACCGCACAGTGGAAGCGTTCCATGCTCATCCTCCGCTCACCGGCGGCAGCACCGCCATGGCCACGCCGGGGACCAGGGCCTCGGTGTCGCGCATCACGGCTGTTTCGCTGGCGAAGGCCGAGACCTTGAGCAGCTCCGGCCGGTACGAGGGCCAGTGTTCGCGAGCATGCCGGTCCAGCGCCTCGCGCAGGTCGGCCACGCGCGCGCCCTCGGGAACCTCCAGCTCGATCCGCGCGCCGGGATCGTGCGCCTTGAATGCGCCAAACAGGCTCAGCTCGACCTTCACTCCAGCACCTCTCCGATCATCGGGGCCTCCAGGTGCCCCGGGCCGTATACGTCGACCATCTGGCCCGCCTCCAGCGCCATCGATTCCGCAGGCACGACGATCCAGGCATTGGCCACCAGCAAGGGCAGCACCTTGAACGACTCCTGCCCCTTCAGCACCCGTGCGCGCAGGCCGCCGTCGACCAGCTCGACCAGGCCCTTGAGGTGGAAGCGCAGCTCCGCGCGCTTGCTCCAGGCCGCGGCCAGCGGCATCCGCAGGGGGCGCTCCGGCGCCATGCCGGACATCGCGCGCAGCGCCGCCTCGGTGAAGAAGCGGAAGCCGACCGCGCCCGAGGCCGGATTGCCGGGCAGGCCGAAGAACAGCGCACCGCTGGCCAGGCGCGCGAACAGCAGCGGCCGGCCCGGGCGGATCCGGACCTTGTGGAAGAGGATGTCGGCGCCGACGCCGCGCAGGGCGTCGGGCACGAAGTCATGCCGCCCCATGGACACCGCGCCGGTGCTCAGCACCACGTCGGCGCCCGCGGCGAGCGCGCGCTCCAGCACCGCCAGGAAGACCTCCGGCTCGTCGGTGACCGTCTCGCGCAGCACGACCTCCGCGCCCGCGGCTTCCACCCGCGCGGCGAGGTAGGGTCCGTTGCTGTTGCGGATCTCGCCGGACGCCAGCGGCTGCGCCGGATCATCGACCAGCTCGCGCCCGGTGTTGATGATCGCCACCCGGACGCGACGCCGCACGGCGATCGAAGGCACGCCCAGCGAGGCCAGCACCATCAGCTCGTTCGCGCCGATGCGGCGCCCCGCGGGGACCGCCGGCGCGCCGCTGGCGATGTCCTCGCCGCGCAGGCGCACGTTGTCGCCCGGCCGCACGTCGGCGGCCAGCCGGATGCGGCTCGGGCGAGCCTCGCCAGTGCGCGCGAGGATCTCGACGCGTTCGATCGGCACCACGCTGTCCAGGCCGTCCGGCATTCGCGCGCCGGTCATGATTTCCCAGGCGCCCTCGCCCGCCGTCGCGGCGGCGTCGCCGGCGACCTGCGAACCGCGGACGTCGAATTCGCGGCCCGCTGCCAGCGTCTCGCCGGCCGCGCGCAGCGCGAAACCGTCCATCGCCGAATTGTCGAACGGCGGCAGGTCGACTTCGCTCGCGACCGCCTCGGCCAGCACCAGGCCCTGCGCGTCCTGCGGGGCGCGCTGTTCGACCGCCAGCGCCCGCGCTTCGCGCAGCACGATGGCCAGCGCCTCCTCGTACGCGAGGTCGCCGCTCACGGGTGTCCCTCGCCGTCGACCATCGCCAGCGCGTGCGCCAGCAGCGGCGCGAGGATGTCCATGCCCTGCTTCGCCGCGCGCTGGCTGCCCGGCAGGGCGAACACCAGCATGCGGCCCACCTGCACCACCTCGGCCCGGCTCAACCAGGCCATCGGCGTGTGCTTCGCGCTTTCGCTGCGGAACATCTCGGCCAGCCCGTCGACGCTGCGGTCGGCGGCCGCGCGCAGCGCTTCGGGCGTGGCGTCGTTCGGCCCCAGGCCGGTACCGCCGGTGCACAGCGCGATGCGCACGCCCTCGGCGGCCAGCGCGCGCAGGCGCCCGGCCAGCGGCTCGACGCCATCAGGCAGGAGTTCGGCATCGGCCACGCGCGCGCCCAGGCGGCGCAGGCCGTCCACCAGCACGGGGCCGGACCGGTCCTCGTACTCCCCCGGCTGGCGCGGTCGCTGAGCGTCAGCACCGCGCAGGGCACCTCGTCCAGGCGCGCGAGGTCGCGCGGCCGGTAGTGCGCGCGCTCCGCGTCGTCCATGCCTTCCGGATGCAGCCACAGTCCGCTCTTGCCGCCTTCCTTGAACAGCAGGCGGATGCCGCCGATGCCCAGCGCAGGCTCAACCGGCTTGGTCAGGTCGTAGAGCGTGAGCAGCGCGGCGTTCGCGCCGGCCAGCGCCTCCATCTCGACCCCGGTGCGGGCTTCGGTGGCGCATTCGCAGTAGACGCGGATGGCGTGGCGCTCCGGCACCGGCACGCAGCGGACCTGGACCAGTTCCAGCGGCAGCGGATGGCACAGCGGCATCAGCACCGAGGCCATCTTGGCGCCCTGCAGGCCGGCGATCTCGGCCATCACCAGGGCATCGCCCTTGGGAAGCCGGCGCTCGACGATCAGCGGGAAGGCGTCGCGACCGGCGGCCAGTTCGCCCACCGCCACCGCGCGTCGGCGGGTGGGCCGCTTGTTGCGGATGTCGGCCATGTGGAATGCGGCCGGACTGTCATTCGTCATGCTGTGGCTCATCCTCCGATGGATGCCAGGTGCGGGGTCAGGCCGGTCTCCCCCTGGTGCAGGCCGTGGCCGGCAGCCTTGAGGCCGAGCTGGGTGGTGATGCGCGCCACCAGGGCGTCGAAGTCGTCGTCGGACTGCAGCAGGTGGCGCAGGCCGATGCCGAAGTCGCCGAACAGGCACAGCCGCAGGTCACCGCGCGCGGTCACGCGCAGGCGGTTGCAGCCGGCGCAGAAGTCCTTCGAGTACGGCGCGATGATGCCGATGCGGCCCTTGTAGTCCGGATGGGAGTACTCGCGCGCCGGGCCGGCGTCGGGCGCTCGCGGGCGCTGCGTCCAGCCGGCGGCGGCGATCTGCTCTTCCAGCGCCTCGGCGCGCACGTGGTGGCGTTCGAAGAACTCGAGGTTGTCGCCGGTCCGCATGAGCTCGATGAAGCGGACGGCGACGTCGCGCCCGCGCAGGTACTCGAACCAGCCGGGCAGTTCATCGTCGTTGCGGCCGCGCAAAAGGACCGCGTTGAGCTTGACCGAGTCGAAGCCCAGGCCCAGCGCCATTTCCACGCCTTCCGTCACCTCGGCGAAGCGGTCGTGGCCGGTGATCTCGCGGAAGCGCTCCGGATCCAGGCTGTCCAGGCTGACGTTGAGCGCGGTCAGCCCCGCCTCGCGCCAGGCGGCGACGTGCCGCGGCAGGTGGGTGCCGTTGGTGGTGATGGCGATGCGCCGGATCCCCGGCACCGCCGCCACGGTGGACATGATGTCGAGGAGATCCTTGCGCAGCGTCGGCTCGCCGCCGGTCAGGCGGATCTTGCTCATGCCCACCGCGGCGAAGCCGCGCACCAGGCGGCGGATCTCGTCGAGCTCGAGGAACCGCGGCCGGCCGTCGGCGTGGTAGCCGTCCGGCAGGCAATAACTGCAACGGTAGTTGCACGCCTCCGTCAGGGAGAGGCGCAGGTACGGGAACGACCGCCCGAAACGGTCGACCAGGGCAGCCATGTTGTCGCTCCATTCCGATACAGGGGAAGCCGGCCCGTTTCCAGTCCGACCCGGTGGCCCGTGAAGGCCACGGCCCGGGCGCCATATCCCTGCTGGACACAGGCGGCCGGGCTTGAGTGCCACGGGGCACGAGGCCCCGCTTGGCGACAGCATAGCGCCTCCGCCGCGAGGCGGCGTCGCGCGTTCAGGCGGAAGGTGGCGTATGCGACACTTCGCGGATGATTCCCGTCCTCTTCGCGATCGCGCTCTATCTGGCGGCCGCCGGCCTGCTGGTGTCGCGGATCCGCCACGGCCGCTATGGCGGCGCGTGGCCGGCGCTGGCCGTAGGCGCGATGCTCGCGCACGCGCTCGAGCACGTGCTGGCCTGGCGCAGCCTCGGCGGCGCCGACATGCATTTCTTCGCCGCGATTTCGCTGGTGACGCTGGGCATGGCCTTGCTGACCACGGCGGTGGCCGTGCGCGGGCGCATGGCGTCGCTGGGCGTGGTGGTCTTCCCGATCGCGGCGCTGGCCCTGCTCCTGAACCATCTGCACGGCCACCTGCCGCCCGAGCCGCTGGACTGGCGCCTGCAGCTGCACGCCTGGCTGGCGCTGCTGGCCTACGCCACCCTCGCCGTGGCCGCCCTGCTGGCGCTGATGCTGTGGCTGCAGGAGCGCGCGCTCAGCCGCCGCGAGATACACGACTGGCTGCGGGCCCTGCCGCCGCTGGTGGAGCTCGAGAGCCTGCTGTTCCGCACCATCACCACCGGCTTCGTGCTGCTCAGCGCCACACTCCTGACCGGCGTGCTGTTCGTCGAGGACCTGCTGGCGCAGCACCTGCTGCACAAGACGGTGCTCAGCGTGATGTCGTGGCTCGTCTTCGGCGTGCTGCTGCTCGGGCGCTGGCGGCGCGGCTGGCGCGGGCGGGCGGCGGTGCACTGGACGCTGGCGGCGATGGTGCTGCTGGTGCTGGCCTTCTTCGGCAGCAAGTTCGTGCTGGAACTGGTGCTGCAGCGGGCCTGAAGCCACCCCGCGAGCCGACAGCGGCCCGCCTCTCCCGGTACCTTCCGGCGTGGAGGGCCGGCTACCCCGCGGCGTCGATGGCGTCGGCCAGGCGCTCGACCGCGACCACCTCCAGCCCCTTGTACATGCCCGACTTCGGCGCGTTGGCCTTAGGCACGATCGCGCGCACGAAGCCGTGGGTGGCCGCTTCCTTCAGCCGCTCCTCGCCATTGGGAACCGGACGGATCTCGCCTGACAGGCCGACCTCGCCGAAGGCGATGGTCTTGTCGGCCAGCGGCCGGTCCTGCAGCGAGGACAGCACCGCCAGCAGCACCGGCAGGTCCGCCGCGGTTTCCTGCACGCGGATGCCGCCGACCACGTTGACGAAGACGTCCTGGTCGCCCACCGCGATGCCGCCGTGGCGGTGCAGCACCGCCAGCAGCATGGCCAGCCGGTTCTGCTCCATGCCCACCGCCACCCGCCGCGGGTTCGACAGCGGCGAGCTGTCGACCAGGGCCTGCACCTCCACCAGCAGCGGCCGCGTGCCCTCGCGGGTCACCATCACGCAGCTGCCCGGCTGCCGGGTGGCGCCGGACAGGAAGATGGCCGAAGGGTTGGGCACTTCCTTCAGCCCTTTGTCGCCCATGGCGAACACGCCCAGTTCGTTGACCGCGCCGAAGCGGTTCTTGAACGCCCGCAGCACGCGGAAGCGGCTGCCGGAATCGCCTTCGAAGTAGAGCACCGCGTCGACCATGTGCTCGAGCACGCGAGGACCGGCGATGCCGCCCTCCTTGGTCACGTGCCCGACCAGGAACACCGCGGTGCCGGTCTCCTTGGCGTAGCGCACCAGGCGCGCTGCGGACTCCCGCACCTGGCTGACCGAACCGGGTGCCGCGGTCAGCGTGTCGGTCCAGAGCGTCTGTACGGAATCCGCGACGATCAGCTTCGGGCCCAGCTTCGCGGCGTGGCCGAGGATGTGCTCGACACAGGTCTCGGCCAGCGCATTCACGCCATCCAGCGCCAGGCCCAGGCGATGGCCGCGGCCGGCCACCTGCGCGAGGGATTCTTCGCCGGTCACGTACAGGCCGGGCAGCGCCGCCGACATGCTGGCCACCGCCTGCAACAGCAGGGTCGACTTGCCGATGCCCGGATCGCCGCCCACCAGCACCACCGCGCCCTCGACCAGGCCGCCGCCGAGCACGCGGTCGAACTCGCCGATGCCGGTGGTGACGCGGATCTCGTCGGCCTGGCGCACCTCGGCAAGCGGGGTGACCTTCGGTGCCTCGGTCTTGCCCGCCCAGCCACCGCGGCGCGCGGGAGCGGCCGCCTTCATCGAGGCCGCGCTCTCGAGCACGATCTCGGACACCGTGTCCCAGGCCCCGCAGGCGCCGCACTGGCCCTGCCACTTGCTGAAATCGGCGCCGCATTCGCTGCAGACGAAGGCGGTGCGGGCCTTGACGGTCGTTTTCGCCACGTCGGCGGTTCCTGCTCGAGGGCCGGGCAGGATAGCGGCCGCGAGTCGCGTGGTGCGAGACCTGGCGTACGCGGAAGTCGCAGGCCCGCGCGCGGCCACATGCCGCGAAGCAGGCCCGGGAGATCAGGGTTCGCGACTCGCGGACCCCGCCGTGCCCCCGGCTTGATTCCCGTCCCGTACGATCCACGGCCGCGGAAGGCCCAGCCACCCACGCACGCGCCAACGCTCGTAAAAGGACATCACCAGCCGGGCGCCGGGCTTCTCGACATGCCGGTAGCTCACATGCGCCAGGGCGACCATGACCACGCTCGCCACCAGGATTGCCGCGAGGTCGGACAGGCCCGTTTTGGTCAGGTACCCGATCACCGTGACCCCCAGGTTCTGGTGCAGCAGGTAGAGCGAATACCAGACCACCGACCCAGGCGAGCGCGCGGACAGCGGCAGGCTGCCAGTCCGGCGCGCGCCAGAGCAGTCCCAGGAACGCGAGGACGGCCGCCGCGAGCCCGGCATCGACCAGCCAGTCGCCCGGGCGGTGGATCACGTACAGGATCGCCGCCATGGCTCCGAGGCAGGCCGCCGGAACGACCCGCCTTTCGAAGATCCCGTACCAGCCGGCCATCCCGGCGAGGAGGTACGGCCACCAGTTGGCGATCAGCAGATAGGTCCAGGCCGACCCGAGGGGCAGCGACGCAACCGCGGCCAGCGCCAGCACGCCGATCCAGAAGCGCTCCTTCAGGCACGCCCAGGCGATGGCCACGTACACATAGAACCTGGCCTCGACGGCCAGGCTCCAGTAGGCCCCGTCCACATAGCGCTGTCCGAACAGCTTGGCGTCCATGGTCAGGCTGGCGAGCAGATCCGCCCGGCTCCGGTGGAAGGATTCCGGACCCCAGGCATTCAGGGTGAACGTGAGGAGCGCAGCGACGAGCAGCGCCGGATACAGCCGCCCGAACCTCCGCACGCCGAAATGCAGCGCCCCACGGGAACGCAGCACCGTCATCGTGATGACCAGGCCGGACACCACGAAGAACAGGTGCACGCCGTAGGCGCCGAGCTCGAACCATCCCGGGTACACCCGGTCGAAGCCGTACAGGTCCGGCCACCGGACGGTGTAGTGGAAGGCGAGCACCATGAGGATGGCGATGCCCCGGTAGGCGTCGATGATCTGGTTCCGGCCTGTCGGCGTGGTCATGGCGCGCTGTTCCCGAAGAGGAGCGCGGCCCGCGCAGGGGTGCGCGGACCGCCATCCGGGGACACGGTGACGCCGCCGGCGGCCGGCCAACAGCCGCCAGGAGGCTCGCAGCGGCCACAGATGCGTCCCCGCGCGCAGCTTGCCCGGCACCCCGTGCTTTGACCGCGCCGCGGCCACGCCCCTACAATGCACGGCCCGCCGGAATAGCTCAGTTGGTAGAGCGGCGCATTCGTAATGCGTAGGTCGTAGGTTCGATTCCTATTTCCGGCACCAGCACCACGGAAAAGGCCGCCCCCTCGGGCGGCCTTTTCCGTTCGCGCGCCGGCCGCGTGGACACCGCGGACTCAATCGACCAGCCGCAGCCTGAGCTCCTTCGGCAGCGCGAACACCATGCTCTCGGGCTCGCCGTCGAGTTCGTGCACGCCGCCCGCGCCCAGCTCGCGCAGTCGCGCAAGCACGCCCTCGACCAGGACGTCCGGGGCGGAGGCACCGGCGGTCACGCCCACGTGGTGGCGGCCTTCGATCCAGCGCGGGTCGATCTCGTCGGCGCCGTCGATCAGGTAGGCCTCCACGCCCTCGCGTTCCGCCAGCTCGCGCAGGCGGTTGGAGTTGGAACTGTTGGGCGAACCCACCACCAGCACCAGGTCGCACTCGGCGGCCAGCCGGCGCACCGCGTCCTGGCGGTTCTGGGTGGCGTAACAGATGTCGTCGTTCTTCGGCCCCTGGATCGCGGGGAAGCGCCGGCGCAGGGCCTCGATCACGCTGCGGGTGTCGTCCACCGAGAGGGTGGTCTGGGTGGTGTAGGCGAAGTTGTCGGGCTGTCCGACTTCCAGCGCCTCGACGTCGTCCACGTCCTCGACCAGGTAGATGTTGCCGCCGCCGCCCTCGCGGCTCCACTGCCCCATCGTGCCCTCGACCTCAGGGTGCCGGGCGTGGCCGATCAGCACCACGTCGCGACCGGCGCGGCAGTGGCGCGCGACTTCGAAGTGGACCTTGGTCACCAGCGGGCAGGTGGCGTCGAACACCTTCAGCCCGCGGCGCTCGGCCTCGTCGCGCACGGCCTGGGACACGCCGTGGGCGCTGAAGATCACGGTGTTGCCGTCGGGCACTTCGTCCAGTTCCTCGACGAAGATCGCCCCGCGCTGCTTCAGGTCATCGACCACGTAGCGGTTGTGGACCACCTCGTGGCGGACGTAGATCGGCGCGCCCAGGGTCTCGATCGCGCGCTTGACGATCTCGATCGCGCGATCGACGCCGGCGCAGAATCCGCGGGGGTTGGCGAGGATGATGTCCATGCCGTGATTCTACCCCCGCGGCCGGGCTCAGGCCCGCGGCTTCCCGGGCGCCAGGATCCCGAACAGGGCGATGCCGATCGCCCCGCCGACGATGGCCGAGTCGGCGAGATTGAAGGCCGGCCAGTAAAGATCGCGCCAGTGCCACTGGATGAAGTCGATCACGTGCCCGTGCTGCAGGCGGTCGATGACGTTGCCGATGGCACCGCCGATCACCAGCGAGAACGGCAGGGCCGTGCGCCAGTCGGCGCGCGGAGTACGGGCCAGCCAGGCCACCAGCAGCCCGCTGATGCCGAGGGCGAGCGCGGTGAAGAACCATTTCTGCCAGCCGCCGGCGTCGGACAGGAAGCTGAAGGCGGCCCCGGTGTTGTACGTGCGGTACCAGTTCCAGAAGCCCTCGATCACCGGGATCGGCGTGTACTCGGGCAGACTGGCCAGCACCCATTGCTTGCTGACCTGGTCGAGCACCAGCACCAGCAGCGAGACCAGCAGCCAGGGCAGCGCATTGGGCCGGGGCTTCAGAACCACAGGCGTTCCTCCCCGGAACCGTCCACGTTCGAGACGCAGCGCGTGCACAGCTGCGGATGCGCCTCGACCGCGCCGACGTCGGCCCGCCGCTGCCAGCAGCGCACGCACTTGGGCTTGCCGGTGGGCGCGGCGGCGACCGTGATCTCGCGCGCCGCGTCGTCCACCACCAGGGCGACGTCGCCGCTGATGAAGAAGAAGCGCAGTTCGTCCACCAGGCCGGAAAGCCGGTTCTGGTCGGCCACGCCGCAGGCCAGCGTGATCTCCGCATCCAGGGCCGCGCCGATGGCGCCGCTGGCGCGCATCGGTTCCAGCACCCTGGCGACCTGCTCGCGCAGGCGCAGCAGCTCGTCGAACTCGCGCGCCGACAGCGGTGCGTGCTCGTCGAGCGGCGCCAGGCCCGTGTACCAGGTGGCGAAGACCACGTTGTCCTCGCGCGCGCCCGGCAGGTGCCCCCACATCTCGTCGGCGGTGAACGCCAGGATCGGCGCGATCCAGCGCACGAAGGCTTCGGCCACGTGGTACATCGCTGTCTGCGCACTGCGCCTGCCGCGCGAGTCCTCGCGCATGGTGTAGAGCCGGTCCTTGGTGACGTCGAGGTACAGCGAGCCCAGGTCCACGCTGCAGAAGTTCATCAGCAGCTGCACCACCTCGGCGAAGTCGTAGCGTGCGCAGGCATCGACGATCTTCTGCTGCACTTCCCAGGCGCGGTGCACGATCCAGCGGTCCAGGGCGACCATGTCGCCAGGGGCCACCAGGTGCACGGCGGGATCGAAGCCGTGCAGGTTGCCGAGCAGGAAGCGCGCGGTGTTGCGGATCCGGCGGTAGGCGTCGGCGTTGCGCTTCAGGATCTCCTTCGACAGCGACATCTCGTTGCTGTAGTCGGCCGAGGCGATCCACAGGCGCAGGATATCCGCGCCCAGCGTCTTCATGATCTCCTGCGGCTCGATGCCGTTTCCGAGCGACTTCGACATCTTGCGGCCGTGCTCGTCGACGGTGAAGCCATGGGTCAGGCACTGCCGGTACGGCGCCGCGCCGTCGATGGCGATGCCGGTCAGCAGCGACGACTGGAACCAGCCCCGGTGCTGGTCCGAACCCTCCAGGTAGAGGTCGGCCGGCTTGCCCAGGCCGCGCGCGGCGAGCACGCATTCGTGGGTGACGCCCGAGTCGAACCAGACGTCGAGGATGTCGGTGACCTTGTCGTAGTCCGCGGCCTCTTCGCCCAGCAGCTCGGCCGGATCGAGGTCGAACCAGGCGTCGATGCCGCCCTGCTCCACCCGGTCCGCCGCGGCACGCATCAGATCGCTCGAGCGCGGGTGCGGCTCGCCGGTCTCGCGGTGCACGAACAGCGCGATCGGCACGCCCCAGGTGCGCTGGCGCGAGATCGTCCAGTCCGGGCGCCCTTCGACCATGCCGGCGATGCGCGCTTCGCCCCAGGCCGGGAACCATTCAACGCCCTCGATCGCGGCCAGCGCGTCACGACGCAGCCCCGCCTTGTCCATCGAGATGAACCACTGCGGCGTGGCGCGGAACGCGACCGGCGTCCGGTGGCGCCAGCAGTGCGGGTAGCTGTGCTCGATCTTCGCCAGCGCCAGCAGCGCGCCGCTGGCGCGCAGGGCGTCGACGATGGCGTCGTTGGCCTTCCAGATGTGGATGCCGGCCAGTCCGGTCCCGTCCGCCGCGGGCGTCGAGGGCAGATACACGCCGCGAGCGTCGACCGGGTTCATCTGCGCCGCCGTGTAGCGCTCGAGGATGCCGTACTGCTGCGCGGCGGCGAAGTCCTCCTGGCCGTGGCCGGGCGCAGTGTGCACGGCGCCGGTGCCGTCGTCGTCGGTGACGTGGCCGCCAGTGATCAGGGGGATGTCGCGCTCGCCGTAGAACGGATGCGCAAGCAGCTGGCCCTCGAGCGCGATACCGGCGGCATGGCCGTGCACCCGCACCTCGTCCACCCCGTAGCGTGCCAGCACCTTCGACGCCAGCGAGGACGCCACCACCAGCCAGCGCGCGCGGCCCGCGTGCGCCGGCCCTTCGACCAGCGCGTATCCGATCTCCGGCCCCAGGGACACCGCCAGCGAGGCCGGCAGCGTCCACGGCGTGGTGGTCCAGATCGGCACCGCGAGCTCGACGCCCCCGGGCAGGACGACGCCGAAGGCGCGCGCCAGCGCCGCGGGATCGCGCGCCGGATACGCCACGTCCACCGCCGGCGAGACCTTGTCCTGGTATTCGATCTCGGCCTCGGCCAGCGCCGAGCCGCAGTCGAAGCACCAGTACACGGGCTTCGCGCCGCGCACCAGGTGGCCGTTGTCGATCACTTTCGCCAGCGCGCGCATCTCGTCGGCTTCGAACCCCGGATCGAGCGAGAGATACGGATCCTCCCAGTCGCCGAGCACGCCCAGCCGCTTGAAGTCCTTCCGCTGCAGGTCGACCTGCGACAGCGCGTACTCGCGGCAGGCCTGGCGGAAGGCCGCCGCGTCAAGCTTCGCACCGACGCGGCCGTGCTTCTTCTCGATCGCGATCTCGATCGGCAGGCCGTGGCAGTCCCAGCCCGGGATGTAGGGCGCGTCGAAACCGGCGACCGTCTTCGAGCGGACGATGATGTCCTTCAGGATCTTGTTGACCGCGTGCCCGAGGTGGATCGCGCCGTTGGCATAGGGCGGGCCGTCATGCAGCACGAAGCGCGGGCGACCCGCGGCATGCCTGCGCAGGCGCTGGTACAGGCCTTCGGCCTCCCAGCGCGCCAGTGTGTCCGGCTCCCGCTTCGGCAGGTCGCCGCGCATCGGGAATGCGGTCTCGGGCAGGAGGATGGTGTGCTTGTAGCGCTGGCTGTCGTCGGTCACGCGGTCGCTCGCTGCGGGGTCTGCATCAGTATCTCGCGCGCCCGGACGGCGTCGCGCTCCATCTGCGCGACCAGGGTCGGCAGGTCGGGGTACCTCTCCTCGTCGCGCAGCCGCGCGACGAATTCCACTTCGATGCGACGACCGTACAGGTCGCCGTCGAAGTCGAACAGGTGGGCCTCCAGCAGCGGCTCGACGCCGTCCACCGTCGGCCGGGTGCCGAAACTCGACACCGAAGGCCAGGGCGCGTCGCCGACGCCGTGCACTCGGGTCGCGTAGATGCCCTGCAGGGCCGGCACCCTGCCGCCGAAGCGCAGGTTGGCGGTGGGGAAGCCGAGCGTCCGCCCGAGCTCGCGGCCGCGGACCACGCGCCCGCCGATGGCGTAGGGACGGCCGAGCAGGCGCGCCGCGGCGGTGAAGTCGCCGACGGCCAGAGCGGCACGGATGCGGGTGCTGGACACCCGCTCGCCATCGAGCCGCACCGGCTCGATTTCCCCGGCCGTGAAGCCCAGGCGCGCGCCCGCGGCCTGCAGGGTGCCGAGGTCTCCGGCGCGGCGGTTGCCATAGCGGAAGCCGGGGCCGACCCAGACCTCGCGCGGGCGAAGGCGACCGGCCAGCACGCGCTCGGCGAAGTCGTCCGGCGTCATGGCTGCGAACGCGCGGTTGAAGCGCAGCAGGCCCACCAGGTCGGCACCGAGGCCGCACAGGCCTTCGACGCGCGCCCGCGGCAGCATCAGCCGCGGTGGCGGCGCTGCGGGCGAGAAGAACTCCCTGGGCAGAGGCTCGAAGCTCAGCGCCACCAGCGGCAGGCCGAGGTCGCGCGCGCGCCCGGCGGCATGGCGCACCAGCGCCTGGTGGCCCAGATGCAGGCCGTCGAAGGCGCCGATGCAGGCCACGCTGCCTTCGGGGCACAGGGGCCCGCCGTCGACGTCGCGGAACAGCTGCTTCATGGGATCCAGGATGGTGTGGCGCTGCCGCCGGCGGCAGCAGGCCCGACCGGGGTCGGCCTGCAAGTATACCGGCGGCGGCGCGGCGCCCCCTGCCCGCGACGGAGGTCCGACAGGGCGCTGACTCAGTGGCGCAGGTCCCGCGGCCGCAGCCCCAGCGCCAGCATCGCGGCGGCGTAGGCCAGGGCGCCCGCGGCGACCACCGCCAGCAGCAGTGCCGCCCGCAGCAGCAGGCTCTCGATCGCCGTCCAGTCCCCGATCCAGATGCGCAGGGCCACCACCGCCGCGGCCATCGTCATGCAGGCCACGGCCAGCCGCAGCCAGAACACGCCCCAGCCCGGCTGCGGCCGCATGAGGCCGGCGCGCTTCAGGTAGCGCCACAGCAGCCAGGCATTGACGATTCCCGCCAGCCCCGTGGCCAGGGCGATGCCGCCGTGCGCGCCGGGCACCTGCCACAACCAGAGCGGCGTGGTGAAGGCGATGGTCATGAGTACGTTGGCGACGACGGTGATGATCGCCGCGCGCATCGGCGTCTTCGTGTCCTGCCGGGCATAGAACGCCGGGGCCAGAACCTTGGTCAGCATGAACGCCGGGACGCCGATGCTCATCGCCGCCAGGCTGATGGCCGCCATGCGGGTGTCGTGCGGGGTGAAGCGGCCCCCCTGGTAGACCACCGCGGTCAGCGGCTCCGCCAGCAGCAGCAGGCCGATCGCCGCGGGCACGCCGGCGAGCAGCGCCATGCGCAGCGCCCAGTCGAGCGCGGCGCCATAGCCCTCGCCGTCCTCCGCCGCGTGGCGGCGCGACAGGTGCGGCAGGATCACCGTACCGATGGCCACGCCGAACAGGCCCAGCGGGAACTCCACCAGGCGGTCGGACAGGTACAGCCAGGTCTGGCTGCCGGTGACCAGCAGCGACGCGAACACCGTGCCCACGAGCAGGTTGAGCTGTGCCACCGAGGACGAGAACAGCGTCGGCACCATCAGCTTCGCCACCCGCCGCACGTCGGGGTGCCTGAAGCCCGGCCTGAAGCGCGGCCGCAGCCCCAGCCGGCCCAGCGCCGGCCACAGCACCGCCAGCTGCAGCACACCGGCCACCAGCACGCCCCAGGCCAGGGCCATCACCGGCTCCTCGAAGTATCGCGACACCCAGACGATGGCCGCGATCATCACCAGGTTGTGCAGCACCGGCGTCGCCGCCGGCAGCGCGAAGCGGCCGAAGCTGTTGAGTACCGAGGCCACCAGCGCCATCAGCGAGATGAAGACGAGGTAGGGGAAGGTGATGCGCAGCATGTCCGCGATCAGCTCCAGCTTCGCGGGATCATCGATCGCACCCGGGGCGAACAGCCGCGCAAGCAGCGGCGCCGCCAGCATCCCGACCGCCGCGAACACCAGTACGGTGGCCAGCAGTGCGCCGGCCATCGCATCCAGGAACTCCTTGAGCGCGCGCTGGTCGCCGCGTTCGCGCAGTTCGTTGAACACGGGCACGAAGGCCATCTGCACCGAACCCTCGGCGAAGATCCGCCGCAGGTAGTTCGGGATGCGGTAGGCGATGACGAAGGCGTCCATGGCCACCGAGACGCCGAACACGCGCGACTGCAGCGCGTCCCGCAGGAACCCGGCGATCCGCGACAGCAGGGTCATCGCGCTGAACACCGCGGTCGAGCGCAGCAGCCCGCCACCGCGACGACCGCCGCCACCCGGAGGACCGGCGGCCTGCCCGGCCGGGGCACCGGCGGCGGGCATCGTCGCCGCCGGATCGAGCCCTGCGCAGGACGCGTCCGGAGGCGTCCGCCCGCCCTCGCCCGGCCCCTCCGAGCTGTCCCGGACGGTCCCGTTCATGCCCGCCACTCGCCTTGGACCCGATTCTTGACGCAAGCCCCTGATTCCCCCATAATTTCCGGCTCGCTCGACCCGAATTCCAACTTTACACCCGTTTCCAGGATCCCATCGTGGCCAACATCAAGTCCTCCAAGAAGCGCGCCAAGCAGGCCGTCGTGCGCAACCTGCGCAACAACAGCCAGCGTTCGCAGATGCGCACCGCCGTCAAGAAAGTGCTGAAGGCGCTCGACGCCAACGACGCAGCGGGCGCGCAGGAGGCCTTCAACGCCGCGCAGCCGCTGCTCGACCGCTTCAGCGCCCGCGGCCTGATCCACAGGAACAAGGCCGCCCGCCACAAGAGCCGCCTGATCGCGCGTATCAAGGCGATCAAGGCCGCCTGAGGCAGCAGCCCGCTCCGCGACGCCCGGAAGCCCGGCCCAAGCCGGGCTTTTCGTTTGCGCGCGAGAAGCATGAAAAGCATTTGCCACGGATTCACGCGGAAAAACGCGGATCCACGCGGATAGGGCAAAAGCCCTTGAAGATGCGTTTTGCTCCGGCCTCATCCGCGTAGATTTGCTTTTGTCCGCGTTCATCCGTGGCAAAAAAGCTTTGCGCGGCCGGGCTCAGCCTTCGACGGGGTCGGCTCCCACGGCGTCGCGCGCTTGTTCGTCGAGGAAGGCCTGGATCTTCAGCATCACGTCGCGCGTGCCCTCGCGCGCGAGGCCGGAAACGATGAACCAGGGCGCGGTCCAGCCGAGCTCGGCGACCACGCGTTCGGCATGGGCACGAGCGTCTTCCGCCGGCAGCAGGTCGGCCTTGTTGAACAGCAGCCAGCGCGGCTTGTCCATCAGGCCGGCGTCGAACTTCTCCAGCTCGCGCTCGATCGCCCGCACCTGGTCGGCGGCGTCCGAGCCGTCCAGCGGCTCGACCTCGACCAGGTGCAGCAGCAGGCGGGTGCGCTGGATGTGGCGCAGGAACAGCGCGCCAAGGCCGGCGCCGTCGGCGGCGCCCTCGATCAGGCCCGGGATGTCGGCGATCACGAAGCTGCGCGCGGGCTCCACGCTGACCACGCCCAGGTTCGGATACAGCGTGGTGAACGGATAGTCCGCGACCTTGGGCGTGGCCGCCGACACCGCGCGGATGAGCGTCGACTTGCCGGCGTTGGGGAAGCCCAGCAGGCCGACGTCGGCCAGCAGCTTCAGCTCCAGGCGCAGTTCGCGCCGCTCGCCCTCCGTGCCGGGCGTGGACTGGCGCGGCGCGCGGTTCACCGAGCTCTTGAAATGCATGTTGCCCAGGCCGCCCTTGCCGCCGCGGGCCACCAGCAGACGGTCGCCATCGGCCACCAGGTCGCCGATCAGCTCGTCCGTGTCGACGTTCACCACCTGGGTGCCGACCGGCACCAGGATCACGGTGTCGTCGCCACCCTTTCCATACCGCTGCTGGCCCATGCCGTCCTGCCCGCGCTGGGCGCGGAACATCCGCTGGTGGCGGAAGTCGACCAGGGTGTTGAGGTTGCGCGTGGCCTCGAGCCAGACGTCGCCGCCGTCCCCGCCGTCGCCGCCGTCCGGTCCGCCCAGCGGGATGAACTTCTCGCGCCGGAAGCCCACGCAGCCGTTGCCGCCGTTGCCGGCGATGACGGTGATTTCGGCTTCATCTACAAGTTTCATGGCTCGGGCTGCGTCCGGTGCGGAAAGGAGCGACGTTGCGGAAACGAAAAGCCCCGCCTGAGCGGGGCCCTTCACGGAACGTGGCGCGAGGCTCAGGCCTCGGCGATCACGTTCACGGTGCGGCGCTTCTTCGGCCCCTTGGTCGTGAACTCGACCTTGCCGTCGATCAGCGCGTACAGGGTATGGTCGCGGCCGAGGCCGACGCCCGAACCCGGGTGGAACTGGGTGCCGCGCTGGCGGACGATGATGTTGCCGGCGTCGATCGCCTGGCCGCCGTACATCTTCACGCCGAGGTACTTCGGGTTGGAGTCGCGGCCGTTGCGCGAGGAACCTACGCCCTTTTTATGTGCCATGGCTGCTGCTCCTTACTTGCTGCCACCGGCAATGCCGGTGATCTCGATTTCGGTGTAGTGCTGCCGGTGGCCCATCTGCTTGCGATGGTGCTTGCGGCGGCGGAACTTCACGATGCGCACCTTGTCGGCGCGACCGTGGCCCTTGACGGTGGCGGTGACGGTGGCGCCCTTGAGCGCGTCGCCGACCTTGATGCCATCGGAATCGCCGAGCATGAGCACGTTGTCGAACGTGATCTCCTTGCCGGCCTCGACGTCAAGCAGCTCGACGCGCAGGGTCTCGCCCTGCATCACGCGGTACTGCTTGCCGCCCGTTACCAGGACTGCGTACATGACCAGACTTCCTCTGTAGTTATTGTGGTCGCCTGCCCGCCATCGAGGGCGGACAGAAGCGGAATTCTAGCTGGGCCAATGACTTGGAGTCAATCCGGGTCCAGGCCGCGGCGGACGTGGCCCGACTGGACCGGGCCGCGCGTTCGCTGCCCCCCGCGGACGGGCCACGACGGGCCACGCTTCTGGAGATCGGGGCCGATTGCCCCCATCCAAGGGGCTCGGTAGGCTGGCTGATCGCCTTCCTCCCCCCTTTTCCCCCGGACACCCGATGGCGCTGGACCTCATCCGCATCCGCGGAGCACGCACCCACAACCTCAAGGACATCAGCCTCGACCTGCCCCGGGACCGCCTGATCGTGGTCACCGGCCTGTCGGGTTCGGGCAAATCCTCGCTGGCCTTCGACACCATCTACGCCGAGGGCCAGCGCCGCTACGTCGAGTCGCTGTCGGCCTACGCCCGGCAGTTCCTGAGCGTGATGGACAAGCCCGACGTCGACCAGATCGAGGGCCTGTCGCCGGCGATCGCGATCGAGCAGAAGTCGACCTCGCACAACCCGCGCTCGACCGTGGGCACGATCACCGAGGTCTACGACTACCTGCGCCTGCTCTACGCCCGCGTGGGCCAGCCGCGCTGCCCCGACCACCACTACCCGCTCGAGGCGCAGACCGTCAGCCAGATGGTCGACCAGGTCATGGCACTGGCCGACGATCCGGCCAGCGCCGAGCGCCGCTGGATGCTGCTGGCGCCGGTGGTGCGCGAACGCAAGGGCGAGCACGCCCAGGTCTTCGAGCAGCTGCGCGCCCAGGGCTATGTGCGCGTGCGCGTGGACGGCGTGGTGCACGAGATCGACGCGGTGCCGCCGCTCGCCCTGCGCCAGAAGCACACCATCGAGGCGGTGATCGACCGCTTCCGGGTGCGCGAGGACATGCAGCAGCGACTCGCGGAGTCCTTCGAGACCGCGCTCAAGCTCGGCGACGGCATGGCAGAGGTTCGGGTGCTGGACGACGACGCGGTCGCGCCGCTGCTGTTCTCGTCGCGCTACAGCTGCCCGGTCTGCGACTACGCCCTGCCCGAGCTGGAGCCGCGGCTGTTCTCGTTCAACGCGCCCGCCGGCGCCTGCCCCACCTGCGACGGCCTGGGCGTGAGCCAGTTCTTCGACCCGGTGCGCGTGGTGGTGCATCCGGAGCTGTCGCTGGCCGCGGGCGCGGTGCGCGGCTGGGACCGCCGCAACCACTACTACTTCCAGCTGATCGCCTCGCTGGCGAAGCATTACGGCTTCGAGGTGGACACCCGCTGGAACGAGCTGCCGGACGCGGTGCGCCAGGCCGTGCTCTTCGGCAGCGGCGAGGAACGCATCGCGTTCACCTACGTGACCGAGAGCGGCGTGCGCAGCAAGCGCAGCCACCGCTTCGAGGGCATCGTGCCCAATCTCGAGCGCCGCTACCGGGAGACCGAGTCCGCGGCGGTGCGCGAGGAGCTCGCCAAGTACATCAGCGAACAGCCCTGCCCCGACTGCGGCGGCGCGCGGCTCAACCGTTCGGCGCGCAACGTGTTCGTGGCCGACCGCGCCATGCCTTCGATCGTCGTGCTGCCGATCGGCGAGGCACTGGCGTTCTTCCGGCAGCTGGAGCTGCCCGGGTGGCGCGGGGAGGTGGCCGCCCGCATCGTCAAGGAGATCCGCGAGCGCCTGGGTTTCCTGGTCGACGTGGGCCTCGACTACCTCACGCTCGAGCGCAAGGCCGATTCGCTCTCGGGCGGCGAGGCCCAGCGCATCCGCCTGGCCAGCCAGATCGGCGCCGGACTGGTGGGCGTGATGTACGTGCTCGACGAGCCGTCGATCGGCCTGCACCAGCGCGACAACGAGCGCCTGCTCGGCACCCTCACCCGCCTGCGTGACCTCGGAAACACCGTGATCGTGGTCGAGCACGACGAGGACGCCATCCGCCTGGCCGACCATCTGGTCGACATCGGCCCCGGCGCCGGCGTGCACGGCGGCGAAGTCGTGGCCCAGGGTCGCTACGAGGACATCCTGGCCGAGCCGCGCTCGCTGACCGGGCAGTACCTGTCCGGCAAGCGACGGATCGAGGTGCCGGCCACCCGCCACGCGCCGGCCGCGGGGATGGAGCTGCGCCTGCTCGGCGCCAGCGGCAACAACCTCAAGGACGTGGACCTCACCATCCACAGCGGGCTGTTCACCGTGGTCACCGGGGTCTCCGGCTCCGGCAAGTCGACGCTGATCAACGACACCCTGTATGCGCTGGCGGCGAACGAGATCAACGGCGCTTCGCACAAGCCGGCTCCGTTCCGCGAAGTGCAGGGCCTGGACCTGTTCGACAAGGTGGTCGACATCGACCAGTCGCCGATCGGTCGCACGCCGCGCTCCAACCCGGCCACCTATACCGGCCTGTTCACGCCGCTGCGCGAGCTGTTCGCGCAGGTGCCGGAATCGCGCGCCCGCGGCTACGGTCCGGGGCGCTTCAGCTTCAACGTGCGCGGGGGCCGCTGCGAGGCCTGCCAGGGCGACGGCCTGCTGAAGGTCGAGATGCACTTCCTGCCCGACGTCTACGTCCCCTGCGACGTCTGCCAGGGCAAGCGCTACAACCGCGAGACCCTGGAGATCCGCTACAAGGGCCTGAACATCCACGAGGTGCTCGAGCTCACCGTCGAGGACGCGCTGGAACTGTTCCATGCCGTGCCGGCGCTCGCGCGCAAGCTGGAGACCCTGGCCGACGTGGGGCTGGGCTACATCCGTCTCGGACAGTCGGCGACCACGCTCTCCGGCGGCGAGGCCCAGCGCGTGAAGCTGTCGAAGGAGCTCTCGCGCCGCGACACCGGACGCACGCTCTACATCCTCGACGAACCCACCACGGGCCTGCACTTCCACGACATCGACCACCTGCTGGGCGTGCTGCACAAGCTGCGCGACGACGGCAACACGGTCGTCGTCATCGAGCACAACCTCGACGTGATCAAGACCGCGGACCGCGTGATCGACCTCGGCCCCGACGGTGGCCACCGCGGCGGCGAGATCATCGCCGAGGGCACTCCCGAGGAGCTCGCGGCCATGCCGCAGTCGCACACCGGACGCTTCCTCGCCAGGCTGCTCGCCGACGGTGCGGCACGCCCCGCCGCGCCGGCGGCGGCGAAAAAGACCACCCGCCTGCGCTCCAAGGGCAAGACCGGCACCCCCACCCGCCGCCGCAAGGCCAGGACGACGCCGAACGCATGAACCGGACTCCCGACGAACACGGAAACGTGCTGCACCGACTGCCCATCGAACTGCGCTGGCGCGACCTCGACGCCTTCAACCACGTCAACAACGCCACCTTCATGACCTACCTGGAGGAGGCGCGGATCCGCTGGTTCGAGTCGCTGGACGAGGACTGGGTGACCGATGCCACCGCGCCGCTGCTGGCCGCGGTGCAGATGAACTACCGCAGCCCGATCGCCTACCCCGGATCGATCGTGGTCGAACTCACCGCCGACCGCATCGGGACCAGCAGCGTCACCCTCGGCCACCGCATCATCGGCGCCGACAGCGCCACGTTGCACGCCGACGGGCACGTGGTCATGGTCTGGATCGATCGCGCCAGCGGCCGCCCGGTGCCGCTGCCGGAGGCCGTGCGCCGGATGGCCGCCGGCTGACCGCGGTCAGCGCGAGCCGGGAGCGCGGACCTCGAAGTCGGCGCCGATATGGCGCCCGTCCCCCAGTTCCAGCTCGACCCGCACCGTGTCGCCCGCCGCCAGCGGCGAGGCGGGGCGCATCAGCATCAGATGCAGGCCGCCGGGGCGCAGCACGGCTTCGGAGCCCGCGGCCACTGGCAGTTCCAGCACCGCCCGCATCCGGCTGACGCCGTCGACCACCCGCGTCTCGTGCAGCTCGACGCGTTCGAACGCATCGCTGCGCGCGCCGGTGACGGTGACGTCGCCCGCGCACGGATTCTCGATGCGGGCGAAGCCGGCCATCATCGGCATCGGCATCGGCGGCGGACGCAGCCAGCCGTCGACGACGCGCGGCGTGCAGGCGGCATCGGCCGGCGCGCCGCCTCGCCCCTCGTCCGCGGCGGAAGCGGTCGTCGCGGCGCACAGCAGCGCCAAGGAAAGCACGATGCGAAGGAGATCGGCCATGCGCCCTATGATAGGCCTCCCCGGCACGCAGGACCGCATGCGCATGACCACCCTCATCGAGACCATCGACCACGGCCGGATCACCGAGCTCAGGCTGGCGCGCCCACCGGTCAACGCGCTCGATCCCGCGCTGTGCCGGGCGCTGGCCGACGCCGTCCCGGCCGCGATCGCCGCCGGCGCCGACGGCCTGGTGCTGTCGGGAGGCGAGAAGGTGTTCTCCGCCGGACTCGACGTGCCCCACCTGCTGTCGCTGGATTCACGCGAGGCGCTGGGCGCGGCCTGGACCGGGTTTCTCGATGCGGCACGCGCGCTGGCGACCTCGGAGGTGCCGGTGGCGGCCGCGATCACCGGCCATTCGCCGGCCGGCGGCTGCGTGCTCGCGCTGTGCTGCGATTACCGGGTGATGGCCGAAGGCGCGTTCCGCATCGGCCTCAACGAGACCCAGGTCGGCCTGGTCGCGCCGGAAGGCATCCAGCACCTGATGCGCCGCGTGGTCGGCCCCCATCGCGCCGAGCGGCTGCTGGTCGGCGGCGAGCTGGTGGAAAGCGCGCGCGCGCTCGAACTCGGGCTGGTCGACGCGCTCGCCGGACCCGGGCAGGTGGTGGAGGCCGCCTGCGCCTGGCTGGAGGCGCTGCTGGCGCTGCCGCGCACGCCGGTGCTGCGCACGCGCCTGATCGCACGCGCCGACCTGCATGCCGCACTGGATCCGGCGCGCATCGACATCGACACCTTCATCGATGCCTGGAACGATCCCGACACCCAGGCCGGCCTGCGCGCTCTGGTCGCGCGCCTCGGCAAATAGCGCCGCCCGGTCAGTCCTGCCCGGTGGCGACCGGGCGCGCCGGATCCTCGATCCAGCCGCTCCAGGAGCCCGTGTACAGCCCGGCACCTTCCAGCCCTGCATGCGCCATCGCCAGCAGGTGGTGGCAGGCGGTGACGCCGGAGCCGCACATCGCCACCGTCCGCAAGGGGTTCCCCCCTCCGGGCAGCGCGGCGAACTCCTCCGCAAGCTCGCTGCGCGGCTTGAAGCGCCCGTCGGCGAGGTTCTCCGCATAGGGGCGCGAGGTCGCGCCCGGGACGTGGCCGGCGCGTGCATCGATCGGCTCGGCATCGCCACGGAAGCGTTCGGCGCCGCGTGCGTCCAGCAGCAGACCGCCGGCGTCGAGGTGCGCCTGCACGCGCGCCGCGTCGAAGAGCCGCGTCTGGTCGAACGTCACCGGATACGGCGGCGCCGGCTCCGCCTCCGGGACCGTTCCATCCACGGGATGGCCTTCCGCCCGCCAGGCGGCGAAGCCGCCGTCCAGCACCGCCACCCGCCTGTGGCCGGCCATGCGCAGCAGGCACCAGGCGCGCGCGGCGAAGGCGCCGTCGGCGGCGTCGTACGCCACCACCTGGTGTCCGGGCGTGATGCCCAGCGCGCCCAGGCTGCGGCCGAAGGCGCGGGCGTCGGGCCAGGGATGGCGCCCCGCGCCCGGGACGTGCGCGCCGGAGAGGTCGCGATCCAGGTGCACGTAGCGCGCGCCCGGGACATGGCCTTCGCGCCACGCCGCCTCGCCGGCGCCCGGGTCGCCCAGGGAGAAGCGCGCATCGAGGACGACCAGCATCGGGTCGTCCAGGGCCGCGGCCAGCTGCGCGGGCGACACCAGGGTGGTCCACGGGGGCGATGGGTTCATGGCAGTCCTCCGGCCGCGAGCAGGCGCTGGCGCAGGTTGTACAGGATCGAGGCGGTGGCGCCCCAGACGCGCTGCCGGGGGGGCCGCGGCATGGCGGCGGTATTCCAGCACATGGCGCTCGCGGCCGCCGAAGCGGATCGCGATCCGTGCCAGGTTCTCGGGCGCCATCAGCCAGGCCAGGGGCAGGCTGAAGACCTCGGCCACCTCGCCCGGCCGCGGCCGCGGCTCGAAATCCGCCGGTATCCGCGCCACCACCGGCAGCACGCGGAAACCGGACACGGTCGCGAGCGGGTCGAGATAGCCCAGCACGCTCACGTCCACGGGACGCAGCCCGATCTCCTCGTCGGCTTCGCGCAGGGCAGCGGCCAGGGGACCGGCGTCGCCGGGATCCACGCGCCCGCCGGGGAAGCTCACCTGTCCGCCGTGGTTGCGCAGGCCGTCGTCGCGGCGGGTCAGGATGACGCTGGTCTCGCGCTCCCCGACCAGTGGCACCAGCACCGCGGCATCCGCGAGCGCGGCGCGCGGCGGCAGCAGGCCGCGCAGTTCGTCCAGGTTCCAGGCCGGTCCCACCGGAACCGCGTTCGGCGGATCCAGCGCGGCCTGCAGCGCGGCGTCGGCAGGCATGGGCGCCATCAGCCGCGCCGCAGCTCGCGCGCGGGCAGCACGCTGTCCATCAGGTGCGCGCGCCGCGCGTCGTCCATCCCCAGCCAGCCGGCGATCTCATCGCGCGTCCGCAGGCAGCCGTCGCACAGGCCGTCGTCGTTGATGGTGCAGACGCCGATGCAGGGACTCTGCACGGCACGGAAGGCGGTCTCCATCCTCGTTCCCGGATCGCGGGCCTCCAAACGAAAACGCGCCGGCATGGGCCGGCGCGTCCTTGAACACGGGCGGGCGTCTGTCCTCGGACATGCGGCCCACCACCATGGCCGGGCGCCCTTCGGCGCCCCGCGGTCACTTGACGCTGACCAGCTTGACGTCGAACACCACCGCCTGGTTGGCCATGCGGCCGGCGCGGATGTCGGTGCCGTAGGCCTTGTCGCCCGGGAGCACGATCTCCCAGCGCGAACCGGCCGGCATCTGCAGCAGCGCTTCGCGCAGGCCGGTGAGCGGCACCTGGCTGACCTTCAGCTCGACCGGCGCCGGCGTCTGGCCCTCCGGCACCTGGTTGGTGTCGATCAGCACGGTGCCGTCCGGCAGCGAGCCCTTGTAGGTCAGGGCGACGTCGCTGGCCTGGGTCGGCTTGGCGCCCTTGCCGGCCTCGATCACGCGGTACTGCACGCCGCCGGGCAGCGTCTGCACGCCGGGCTTGCTCTTGTTCTGGGCCAGGAAGCTGTCGCTGGCCGCCTTGTTGGCGTCGGAGAGCTTCTTGAACTCGGCCTCCATCTTGGCCTGCTGGCGCTTCTGCATGTTCTCGACCGCGGTGCGCAGCTGGTCGACAGGCACCGCCGGCTCCTTCTTGCCGTAGGCGTCCTGCAGGGCCTTGACGACGGTGTCGATGTCGACCGCCTCGCCGCGCGCGGTCAGCTCGGCGAGCTCGGCGCCGGTGTTGTAGCCGATCGCATAGCTGAGCTTCCCCTTCTCGGAGGTGGTGTCCTGGGCGGCGGCGGTGCCGGCGACCAGCATGGTGGCCGCGACGGCGGCGGCGAGCAGGCGCAACTTCATTCGTGGGACTCTCCGGAAAGACGGATTGTTTGGGTCCGAACGCGGCGGGGCGGCCTGGCCGCCCCGTCTGGACACGCTAGGATACTGGCCCCAGTGCTTAACCGCCACTGACACCGCTGCTTCCGACACATACCGGCCCGGGAAGTTCCCCTGCCGGCTCCGACCGCGAGAATTTCATGTCCGAACTCATCCTGGCCGCCGACCACGGCGCCGTCCGCGTCCTCACCGTCAATCGCCCGGACAAGCTGAACGCGCTGAACCGGGCGACGCTCGAGGCCCTGCAGGCCGCCTTCGACGCCGCGGCGGACGATGATGGCGTGCGTGCGGTCGTCCTCACCGGCAGCGGCACCCGGGCCTTCGTCGCCGGCGCCGACATCGCCGCGATGTCGTCGCTGAGCGCGGTGCAGGCGCGCGATTTCTCCCTGCTCGGCCAGCGCCTGATGCGGCGCATGGAACGCATGCCCAAGCCGGTCGTGGCGATGGTCAACGGTTTCGCCCTGGGCGGCGGGCTCGAGCTGGCGATGTGCTGCCACCTGCGCATCGCCGCCGACACCGCGAAGCTCGGCCTGCCCGAGGTCACCCTGGGCCTGCTGCCGGGCTTCGGCGGCACCCAGCGCCTGCTTCGCCTCGTGGGCCGCGCGGCCGCCCTGGAGCTGACCCTGCTCGGCGCGCCGGTCGATGCCGCGCGCGCGCTCGAGCTCGGCCTCGTCAACCGCGTGGTGTCCGCCGCGGAACTCGAGGCGGAGACCATGGCTCTGGCGGCGAAGCTGGCGGGCAACGCGCCGCTGGCGATGCGGGGCATCCTCGACGCCATCCACGTCGGCGGCGAGTGTGGCCTGGACGACGGCCTCGAGTATGAAAGCGCACAGTTCGGCCTGGCCTTCGCCACCGAGGACGCGCGCGAAGGCATGACCGCCTTCATCGAGCGCCGCAAACCGGCATTCAACGGCCGCTGAGCATGTCCCGGCCCGACGTGCCCGATGCCGCGACGGCGCGGCGCATGCTGGCGCTGCTGCGCGAGGACGAGCTAGACGCCGCGATCGAAGCCGGCCTGACGCGCTTCGAACCGCTGGACGCCCTGGATGACGCGGACAACCAAACGCTCGCCGGCGCGCGCGACCGGCTGCTCGCCGCCTGGGCCGCGCGTGACCGCCACCGGACCCGCGCAGCCCGGCTGCAGCGAAACGCAGACGAACGCGTACGCGCGGCGCGACCGGCGCGCCCTCAGGCGCTCGCCGGAACCACTGCCGGCAGTGCGGGAACGGATACGGAGACGGTGGACGTCGACGCCGATACACCGCCCGCGACCGATTCCGCCGGCATGCATCCGGTCCCGCCGCGCCCCGCCCTGCCCGCCACGGCCGCCGCGGCGCTCGCCCGCGCCAGGGCGCGCGCATCGGGAAAGTCCCCGTGAGCGCCGCGCGCGAACGGCGCGGGCGCGTGATGCCCACCGCGCATGTGCACGAAATGTTCAGGCGCCTGCGCGAGCTCGATCCGAAGCCGGCCACCGAGCTCGAGTACTCGACGCCCTATGAGCTGCTGGTGGCGGTGACGCTGTCGGCGCAGGCGACCGATGTCGGCGTCAACAAGGCCACGCGGCGGCTGTTCCCGGTGGCGAACACGCCCGCGGCGATCGCCGCGCTCGGCGAGGAAGGGCTCAAGCCTTACATCAACACGATCGGCCTCTACAACGCCAAGGCCGCCAACGTGGCCGCCATGGCCAGGCTGTTGCTGGAACGGCATGGCGGCGAAGTCCCGCGCACGCGCGAGGAGCTCGAAGCCTTGCCGGGCGTGGGTCGCAAGACCGCGAACGTGGTGCTCAACACCGCCTTCGGACAGCCGACCATGGCGGTGGACACGCATATCTTCCGCGTCTCCAACCGCACCGGCCTGGCCCATGGCAAGGACGTGCGCGCCGTCGAGGACCGCCTGCTGAAACGAGTGCCGGAGGAATTCCTGAAGGACGCCCATCACTGGCTGATCCTGCACGGCCGTTATGTCTGCAAGGCGCGCCGTCCGGAGTGCGGACCCTGTGTGATCCGCGACCTCTGCACCTACCCGGACAAGACACCGGCCGGCGCCTGAGCGCCCGCCGGCAGGGGCGCGATCAGCGCGCCGCGGTCCAGCTCACGGTGACAGTGGGGTCCAGCGGCAGCACGCTCTTGCTGGAGAAGCGCTGGGCGTCCGGCCCGGTCCAGCTGCAGGCCGAAGGCGACGACCACGGACCGAGGTAGCAGACCGGCCACAGCAGGGTGGACGGCACCGCCTGCCCGGCGACCTGCTCGCTGGCGAACCGCCAGTCGCGCGAGGCCTTCGCCGCCGCGCTGGCCATCGCACGCGAGACGGTGCCGGTGGCCGCGTGGACGTCGGACCGGCGCACCGAACCATCGGGCGCGACCTCGAGGCGCAGCACCACCATGCCTTCGTTGCCGGCGAGCTGGTCGCGCATGGGGTATTCGGGCGGGGTCATCGACGCCAGCGCCGGCCCGGTGGTCGCCGAGATCACCTCATAGCCGCCGCCGACCGCCTCCTCGACCACGACGCGGAGATAGGTCCGCGATGCCGCCCCCACGTCGCCCGGGCTGAACACCCAGCCGCGGATCCCGGCGAGCAGGGCGTCGTTGGCGGCGCCGGGCACGGCGCCGTGCGGCTCCAGGCTGGCGATGCGGCCGTCGGCGTCAAGCGCCACGGCGTAGGTGTAGACCTGCTGCGTCGCCTGCGGCGGGGCGTCGGATGCCACCGCCGAGAAAGGCAGCGCCAGGGAAAGGAGAAGGGGGATCGCGATCCGCTGCATGTCAGTGCTCCCGCGCACGAGGCGCCTTCAGGTGATGGAGCGATCACACTACGTGCGCACATTGCGTGGGTTACACCTCGATGACAAAGCGGGTCCGCATGGATGAACGGCATGCAATGACCGACGAGCGGTCCAGGTGCGGGCGGTCGTAGGCGAAGAACACCGCATTGCCCTTCACCGCCGCCACCTCGAAGCGGGCGTCGGGGAACGTGGTCGCACCGCCGCGGGCGGGCGTGTTGAGGTACATCACGATCGACGCCACCCGCTGACCGCCGCGCGACAGCGCCACATGGGCGCCCGGGCGGTCCGGATCGAAGTAGTCATGGTGTGGCCGGTACTCCGCACCCGGGCCATAGCGGAGCAGCTGCAGACCCTCTCCGTTCTCGAGCGGCCAGTCGGCCAGGGCCGCCAGGCGACGCTCGATGCGGGCGCAGAGCGCGTTCTCGCCCCTGCGGAAGAACATGCCCTCGCTGCTGCGGGCCACGTGCGCCTCGTCGGCGCCGGTGTCCGGGTTGAACACCGCAGAAGGGCGCAGGCGCTGGCGCCCCATCTCCACCAGGGCGTCGCACTCTTCGTCCGACAGCACGCCGCCGAAGACCACCACCCGCGGATGCAGCATGTTCGCCAGCACCGCGACCCGACGGTCGCCCGCGTCGATCATCGACGGGCCGTTCATCACCACCGGTGCCGGCACCTTCTCCGGCAGGGGCAGGTCGTGCTCGCGCGCGTGCGCCGCCAGATGTCCGCGCATGGCGTCCTCCAGTGCGGTGACCGCGGCCTCTTCCTCCCAGCCCCGGTCGACCAGCGCCGCCACCACGTCCTCGGGCGACGCACCGGCGCGCACCTGTCCCAGCAGCCATTGCAGGAGCGCGTCGTCGATCACCGGTGTGTCCATGGGTCCGCCCTGGAAGGAGTCGTGCGACCGCCAGCAAGCATGCGCGAGATGACAGCCGGATGACATCCGACGCATTCCGGTCATCGGACCGCCACAAATGACAGCCGGGCGAACAATTCATTTCGATGAAAGAAAGCTGTCACGGGGGGTCTCTAGGCTTCGTCGCCGAACCATCGGAACGCAGCGGTCGTCGCCCCGCAGGGCGCGCATGGCCGCGGTTCCACCGCTGCGTCCGCAGTCCATTCCTCCCGGAGACCCAACCGATGTCCACGCGCCACAGTTCCAAGGCCCTCCTCACGACCTTCGGCGCGGTACTCGCGCTCAGCGCCTGCGGCGGCGGTGCCGACCGCGTCGCCTCGCCCGGCGAGGGTGCGTTCCCGCCGCCGCCGTCCACCACGCCTCCGCCGCCGACCACGCCTCCGCCGCCGACCAGCCCGCCGCCGACCAGCGGTCCCGCCGAGGGCTGCCCCGCGAACTTCAGGAACATCGGCACCATCGCCGACTTCCGCGCCTGCGAACTTCCGGCGCGCATCATCGGCGAGCTCACCGTCCCGAAGCGCGCCGGCACCGTCTACGCCATCAATGGCGCCGTGCACGTCGGCGAGGACATGGGTGGCGATGCCTCCGCTCCGCGGCCCGGCGCCCGCGAGGGCATCCTCAACATCGAGCCCGGCGTGACCCTGTACGCCTCGGCCGGTCCCGACGCGCTGATCGTCAACCGTGGTTCGAAGATCTACGCGCTCGGCACCAGGGCGGAGCCGATCATCATGACCGCCAAGATCGACATCGAAGGCGGCGCGGGACCGGAAACCGAAGGGCGCTGGGGCGGCCTGGTGCTCGCCGGCCGCGCGCCGGTGAACACCTGCATCGGCAACTTCCAGCCCGGCACCGCGCAGTGCGAGACCCGGATCGAGGGCGGTGACCTCGGCATGTACGGCGGCAACTCGGAGACCGACAACTCGGGCACCGTCCAGTACATGCAGATCCGCTACTCGGGCTTCGCCTTCTCCGGCGGCAACGAGCTCCAGGGCCTGACCATGGGCGGCGTCGGCAACGGCACCACCATCGAGTACGTTCAGGTCCACAACAGCTCCGACGACGGCATCGAGATCTTCGGTGGTTCGGTCAACGGCCGTTACATCGTGGTCACCGGCGCCAGCGACGACAGTCTCGACATCGACTCCATGTGGAACGGTGCCGTGCAGTTCGGCATCGCGGTCCAGCGCGACAGCACGGGCGACAACCTGAACGAGTGGTCCGGCACCAACAGCAGCAATCCCATCCCGCTGACCGCCGCGCAGTACTCGAACCCGCACGTCGCCAACTTCACCTACGTCGGTCGCGCCGGCGGCACCAGCGGCAACGGCTCGGGCTTCACCGTCAACCTGGGCACCCGCGCCGAGATCTACAACACCGTGGTCACCCGCAAGGCCGGCGGCACGGGCAAGGGCCTGACCTGCCTGAGCATCGAGCATCCGGATCGCGGCAGCGCGGCCGTCCTCGAGTCGGTCTTCTTCGCCTGCCCGAACAACTTCAACAACGCCGCCGCGGAAGCCGCCTTCACCGCCGGCACCAACACCGTCGCGGGCACCTCGACGCTCACCGACGTGTTCGTCAACGGGGCCAATGAGCGTGCCGTCCCGGCCGCGGCGAACCTGCCGGCCAAGCACAGCTTCTTCCGGCAGGTCGACTACATCGGCGGCGTGAAGGACGCGAACGACACCTGGTGGCAGGGCTGGACCTGTGGCCTGACGGCCGACACGCCCTGCTGATCCGGGCCTGACGCTCCAAGCAGGGGGCGGCCGGAGCGGCCGCCCCCACACCTATGCCCGGTCCCGTATCCGCATACCCAAGGTCCCACTATGAAGCGCACTCCGTCACGCAGCGGCCTGTCCGTCGCGATCACCACCCTCATCGCTTGCCAGGGCGCGTGGGCCCAGCAGCCTGAAAGCCCCGGCGGCCAGGTCCCGGTGCCGCCCCAGGCCACGATCGTGCAGGCCACGATGGCCCAGTCGGCCGCAGCGGCCGCGCAGCCGGCGCCGGAACAGGCGACCCGGCTCGATGCCGTCGAAGTGCGTGGCGAATACATTCCGGAGCCGATGCTGCAGACGGCCGAGGTCTCGTCGTTCGTGACCCAGGCCGACCTGCAGCGCACCGGCGACGCCGATGCCGCCGCCGCGCTCGCGCGCGTATCCGGCGTGAGCATCGTCGGCGACAAGTTCGTCTACGTCCGCGGCCTGGGCGAGCGCTATTCCTCCGCCCTGCTCAACGGCTCCCCCCTGCCCAGCCCGGAGCCCATGCAGCGCGTGGTGCCGCTGGACCTGTTCCCGTCCGAGGCACTGGAAGGCATGACCGTGCAGAAGACCTACTCGGTCAGGTATCCCGGCGAGTTCGGCGGCGGCGTGATCGACCTGCAGTCGCTGAGCATCCCGGAAAAATCCTTCTTCAAGCTCAGCGTCGGCGGCGGCGTCAACGACGTCACCACCGGCGAGAAGGGCCTGACCTACTACGGCGGCGGCGACGACGACTGGTGGGGCTACGACGACGGTACCCGCAAGATGCCGCACGAGCTCCGCAGCGCGATCGCCACCGGCAGGCGCATCGACCGCAACAATTTCAGCAACGAAGAGCTCGCGAGGATCGGCCGCAGCCTGGAGAACGCCAGCGTCAACGTCCTCCAGGAGAACGACAGCATCGATCCGGACGTCAATTTCGGCTTCAGCGCCGGCTACTCCGCCGACCTGGGCGACGACGCCCGCATCGGCTTCATCGCCGCCGCCGGCTTCGACAACCAGTGGCGCACGATCTTCGGGGACCAGGAACAGGGCGTGTTCCTCGGCGCGAACGAGGAGACGCTCTCGTACGCGAAGGACTACGAGTTCCTCTCCACCCGCAACAACGCCCGCGTCAACGCCCTGCTCGGCGCCGGCTACGCATGGGGCTCGCACAGGATCGACCTGACGACCCTGTACGTGCACGACACCCTGAAGGAAGCGCGCAGCCGCGCCGGCATGGACTACGTCAGCGGCTACGGCTACCGCGAGGACGACACCCGCTGGTTCGAGCGCGAGATGCTCAACAACCAGATCAGCGGTTCGCACGCCTTCGGCGAGTACGACGACCTGAAGATCGAGTGGCGCGCCGCCTGGGCCCGCGCGACCCGTGACGTGCCCTACGAGAAGCAGATCGGCTTCCGCGACGAGGGCGACGGCTACTGGGCGTACTCGGTGCGCAACCAGGAGAACTTCACGCGCTTCAGCCAGGTCGAGGACGATGTCGCCAGCGGCGGCGTCGACGTCACCTGGCGCCTGCCCGTCGAGCGCGACCTGACGCTCAGCGCGGGCGCCTCGTACATGGACAACGACCGCAACGCCTGGTCGCGCGAGTTCCGCTTCTTCGCCGGCGACGGCCCCGGCAACGGCGCCCAGCTGCCGTTCCATTTCCCCTACCAGCGCCCCGACTACCTGTTCTCCGACTACAACCTGAGCCAGGGCTGGCTGAGGCTGGAAGAGACCACGGGCCTGGGCGGCCAGGCGGCCTACGACGCCACGCTCAAGGTGCTCGGCACCTACGTGCAGGTCGAAGGCGAGATCACGCCCAACCTGCGCGGCACCCTGGGCGTCCGTTACGAGGACGCCACCCAGGCCGTGCACCCGTACGACATCTATACCGGCGCCCGCGTGGGCAGCCTGGTCCCGCTCGAGAACGACTATTTCCTGCCTGCGCTCACCCTGACCTGGAACGTCGCGGAGAACCAGCAGATCCGCTTCGGCGCCTCTCAGACCATCGCCAGGCCGCAGTTCCGCGAAATGTCGCCGCAGCTGTACACCGACCCGGACAAGGATCGCCAGATGTACGGCAATCCCTGGCTGGTCGACAGCGAGCTGACCAACTTCGACGCCCGCTACGAATGGTTCTTCGGCTCGGGCGAGTACCTCACCGCGGGCGTGTTCCACAAGCAGATCGACAAGCCGATCGAAGCCATCATGTTCACCGGCGGTGGCGACGTGCTCTGGCAGACCTTCGTCAACGCCCCCGAGGCCACGGTCTACGGTGCGGAGCTGGAGTTCAAGAAGTACTTCGACCTCGGCATCACAGCGGACTGGTGGGGCGACAACCGCCTCTACTTCGCGACCAACTACACCTGGTCGCAGTCCGAGGTAAACGCGGACGAGCAGGACACGGTCGCCCTGGACAGCGGCACCGGCCCCACCCAGCCCGCCCGCAGCCTGATCCTGGACGGCAGCGAGCTGCAGGGACAGTCGGAGCACATCGCCAACCTGCAGTTCGGCGTCGAGGACACCGAGAAGGACCTGCAGGCCACGCTGATCGCCAACTACGTCAGCGAGCGCATCTCGGCCCGCGGCAACAACCTGCGCCAGGACCTCATGGAGGAGCCCGGCCTGACCCTGGACTTCGTGCTGCGCAAGACCATGCGCTTCGGCCGGACCCCGGTGACCCTGGGCTTCGCGGCGCGCAACATCCTCGACACCGAATACGACGAGTACATCGAGGGCGGCGGCGGCCAGAAGATCCACGTGCTGCGCTACGACCCGGGCGTGTCCTACTCGTTCAGCATCTCGACCGAGTTCTGACGCCCCCGCTTCCCCGCCTCCGGGGAAGCGCGAACACGGAAGAACAGCCGCGCCGGATCCGTCCGGCGCGGCTGTTTCCGCGATGCGACCGGAATGTGTCAGCTGCAACGAGGCTGTCACGAAAGCTTCGCATGCTGTCGCATCGGCGCGAGCCCCGCGCCAGGACGATCCGCGCACGTGCCCATGTTTCCCGCTTTCCGAGATCCCCACGCGATGCCGGCCTGGCCGGGCGGCCGTGACGGGCTCCGGCGCGGCCTCGAGGTCACCATCGTGGTCCTGCTCGCCGTGCAGGCCGCGCGCCTGGCCTGGCTGCTGCTTCCGCCCGCCACCCTGGGCACCCTTCCCCGCGATGCGGCTCCGCTCGTCCGGCCGCAGCCGGAGCGTCTCGCCATCGACGCCTTCCATCCCGTCCGCAGCCACGTCGCCGCCGCCGATGCGTCCGGCCTGCGCCTGTTCGCGGTCCGGCCCGACGCCGCCGGCGGCAGCGCCATCCTGGCCCTGCGCGACGGGCCCCAGCGTTCCCACGCGGTCGGCGACGAAGTGGCGCCGGGCGTGGACCTGGTCGCGGTCGAAGCCGACCACGTGGTGCTCGACAGCGGCGGCCGGCGGAGCGAACTGCGCTTCGCCCGGCCGGATGCGACGGCCACGCGCACGGCTGCGATCGCCAGGGCCACGGCTCCCGCCCCGGCGCTCCCACCGTCTCCGTCTCCGTCGCGGGCTGCCGATGCGCCCGGCGCCGCGATCGACCCGGCGGAGCTCCTCGCCGGAATGGGCCTCAGCCCGGAACGGATCGACGGCCGGATCACCGGCTACACCGTGATTCCCCGCGGCGACGGCGCCGTCCTGCGCCAGGCCGGGCTGCAGGCGGGCGACGTACTGCTTTCGGTGAACAACGAGGCGCTGGACCCGGAGCGCCACGCCGCGCTCGCCGGAATCCTCGCCGGCGCATCGACCATCACCCTCACCTATCGGCGCGACGGCCAGGTCCGCAGCGCGACCCTGCAGGCCAAGACACCGTGAACCAGCGACTCCTCGCCACCGCCACCGCCCTCGCCCTCGCGCTGGCGATCCAGCCCGCGCCCTTCGCCTTCGCCCAGGCTCCGGCCGGCGTGACCGCCCAGGACGCCGACATCCGCGCCTTCATCCAGGACGTGGCGCGCGCCACCGGCATCACCTTCATCATCGATCCCGCCGTGCAGGGCAGCGTCAGCATCACCCGCGACGTGGCCATGGACGAGGCCGAGCTGCTGGGCGTGCTGCTGGCGGTGCTCCGCGCCAACGGTCTGGTGGCGGTGAGCGCCGGACCCGGCGCCTATCGCGTGGTGCCCGACACGGCCGCGGCACAGGCGCCGGGCGCCGGGAGGGGCGATTCGGCGTTCACCACCCAGGTGATCCCGCTGGCCACGGTCGATGCGCGCATCGCCGCGGAGACGCTCAAGCCGCTGGTCGGCCGCGGTGGCGTGGTGACGCCGACGCCACAGGGCAACGCGCTGCTGATCGTCGATTACGCCGACAACATCCGCCGCATCCGCGGCCTCGTGGCGCAGATCGACAGCGACACCGCCGGCATCGACACCGTGACCCTGCGCAACAGCTCGGCGCGCGAGGTCGCGGCCACGGTCAACCAGCTGTTCGGCGGCGGCGAGGGCCGCGGCGGCCAGCTCTCGATCCAGCCGGTGGAGGGCAGCAATTCGATCGTGGTCCGCGGCGCGCCCAGCGCCGTGCAGCGCGTGGTCCAGACCATCCTCGAGCTCGACCGCCGTGCCGAGCGCACCGGCGGCGTGCGCGTGGTCCGCCTGCAGCACGCCAGCGCCGAGCAGCTGCTGCCGGTCCTGCAGCGACTGGTGGGCCAGTCGCCCGACGCAGGGGACGACGCCGGCGCGGTGGGCGCCCCGGCCGCCGTTCCCGGAGCAGCCGAGGCGCAGGTGATCACCGCCGTGCCCGGCAAGCGCCCGACCATCGTCCGCTATCCGGGCGCGAACTCGCTGATCATCAACGCCGACCCCGAAACCCAGCGCCTGCTGGTGGACGTGATCACCCAGCTCGACGTGCGCCGCGAGCAGGTGCTGGTCGAGGCGATCGTGGTCGAGATCTCGGACAACGCCGCGCGCCGCCTCGGCGCCCAGCTGCTGGTGGCGGGCAAGGAGGGCAGCAACGTGCCCTTCCTCGCCACCCAGCATCCCGGCGCGGGCACCGGGATCATGCCGCTGGCCGGCGGCTGGTATGCGGAACAGCAGCGTCGCCGCGACGGCGGGGACGGCGGCGACGACGCCGTCCTGGACGTCGCGCGCCGCGCCGCGGTGCAGTCGCTGCTGGGCATCAACGGCGCGCTCGGCGGCATCGCCGGCAGCAACGACAACGCCACCTTCGGCCTGATCATCGACGCGGTGAACAGCGACACCGCCTCGAACCTGCTGTCCACCCCCTCGATCCTGACCCTCGACAACGAAGAGGCGCGGATCCTGGTCGGCCAGGAAGTGCCGACCACCACCGGCGAGGTTCTGGGCGACAGCAACAGCAACCCCTTCCGCACCATCCAGCGCCAGGACGTGGGCATCCAGCTCGAGGTCACGCCGCAGATCAACGCCGGCGGCGGGATCACGCTGACCCTGCGCCAGGAGGTGTCGTCGATCGCGGGGCCGGTGAGCGAGGACTTCTCCGAGCTCGTGCTCAACAAGCGCGAGGTCGAGACCCGGGTCCTGGTGGACGACGGCGAGATCGTCGCGCTCGGCGGCCTGCTCGACCAGAACGACCGCAACACCGTGTCCAAGGTGCCACTGCTGGGCGACATCCCGATCGTCGGCCAGCTGTTCCGCCACACGTCGCGCTCGCGCGACAGGACCAACCTCATGGTGTTCATCCGCCCGACCATCGTGCGCAGCACGGCCGACGCGCGGGCGATGAGCGCCGGCCGCTACGGGCACATCCGCAGCCAGCTGCCGGTGATGGGCGAGCGCGAGAACGCGCTGGACGAGCTGGTGCGCGACTACCTGCGGACTTCGCCGCCGACGATGCCGGCGCCGACCGCCGTCCCGCCGTCGGTGGAGGCCGCCATCTCCCCTTCCGGCAGCGACGCCGCGCGATGAGCGGGTCCCTGCCCGCCTTCGCCTACGGCTTCGCCAAGCACCAGGGCGTGGTGCTGCTGGGCCTCGACGACGATGGCGGTCGTGCGCGCGTGGGCCTGCGCGAGGACGCCGACCCGGCCGCGCTGCTGGAGGCGCGCCGCAGCCTCGGCATCGAACTCGACGTCGAGGTCCTGCCGCGCGCCGCCTTCGACCGCCGCCTGTCGGAGCTCTACGCCGACGCCGCGCTGGCGGGCGGCGCGGGCGAACTCGACCTGCCCGGCGACCTGGACGCGCTCGCCGGCGACATTCCCGCCACCGAGGACCTCCTCGACGCCCGGGACGATGCGCCGGTGATCCGCCTGATCAACGGCCTGATCGCCGAGGCCGCGCGCATCGGCGCCTCCGACGTGCACATCGAGCCCTTCGAGTCCGCGCTGGTGGTGCGCCTGCGCGTGGACGGAGTGATGCGCGAGGCGCTGCGCCTGCCGGGGCGCATCGCACCGCTGCTGGTCTCGCGCGTCAAGGTCATGGCGCGCCTGGACATCGCCGAGAAGCGCCTGCCGCAGGACGGCCGCATCGGTCTGGCGATGGGCAGCAAAGCCCTGGACGTGCGCGTCTCGACCCTGCCCGCCCGCGGCGGCGAGCGCGTGGTGCTGCGCATCCTCGACAAGGACCAGGGCACGCTCTCGCTCGACGGCCTGGGCATGGAGCCCCCCGTACGCGCGGCGCTGGAACGCGCGCTGCGGGTCCCCAACGGCATCGTGCTGGTCACCGGTCCCACCGGCGCCGGCAAGACCACGACGCTCTACGCCGCGCTGGCCGCGCTCAACGACGGCCGCCGCAACATCCTCACCGTCGAGGATCCCGTCGAGTACGCCATCGACGGCGTCGGCCAGACCCAGGTCAACGCGCGCGTGGGCATGACCTTCGCCGCGGGGCTGCGCGCGATCCTGCGCCAGGACCCGGACGTGGTGATGGTCGGCGAGGTGCGCGACCCCGAGACGGCGCAGATCGCCGTCCAGGCGAGCCTCACCGGCCACCTGGTGCTGTCGACGGTGCACACCAACGACGCGCCCGGCGCGGTGACCCGCCTGCGCGACATGGGCATCGAATCCTTCCTGCTCGCCTCCAGCCTGCGCCTGGTGCTCGCGCAGCGCCTGCTGCGGCGGCTGTGCACCGCCTGCCGGCAACCCCTGCCAGGCGATGCCGCCGCGCAGCGTCTGCTCGGCCCCGCCGCCGCCGGTTCGACCCTGTACCGCGCCGCGGGCTGCGCACGCTGCAGTCATACAGGCTATGCCGGCCGCCTGGGCATCCACGAAGCGCTCGAGGTCGACGAGGCGATGCGCCAGCTGATCGGCGCCGGCGCCGACGAGGACGCGATCGCGGCCCATGCCTTCGCCCGCGGCGGCCGCCTCGGCGACGCCGCGCGCGCCGCCGTGCTGCGCGGCGAGACCACGCTCGAGGAAGCCATGCGCGTCACCCGCCAGGAGCTGCAGGACCATGGCGGCGTTTGAGTACTCGGCGCTCGACGTCCAGGGCCGGAGCCGCGAAGGCGTGCTCGATGCCCCCAGCGCCGGCGAGGCCCGGCGCCTGCTGGAACGCCGGCGCCTGGTGCCGGTCCGGGTCGAGCCCGCGACCGTGCAGGGCGACGGGACGAAGCTCCTGTCCGGCCGCTTCGGCGCCCGGGACCTGACCCTCCTCACCCGCCAGCTCGCCACCCTGGTGGCGGTCGCGCCGCTGGAGGAAGCGCTGCGCACCATCGGCGGGCAGTCCGAGCGCGCGCCGGTGCGGCGCGTGGTGATGGCCACGCACGCGCGCGTGGTGGAGGGCTTCCGGCTGTCCGATGCCATGGCGCGCGAACCGCGCGCCTTCCCGCCGCTGTACCGCGCCATGGTCGCCGCCGGCGAAGGCACCGGCGCGCTGCCGCAGATCCTCGAACGCCTGGCCGACCTGCACGAGCGCGAACAGCAGGTGCGCGGCAAGCTGGTCTCCGCCCTGGTGTACCCCGCGGCGCTCGCCGTCACCGCGGTGCTGGTGGTGATCGCGCTGATGATGTTCGTGGTGCCGAAGGTCGTCGAGCAGTTCGAATCCATGGGACGCGAACTGCCGCTGCTCACCCGCATCGTCATCGGCGTTTCGGACGCCTTGGCGACCGGCTGGCTGCCGATGCTGGCGCTGCTGGCGACCGCCGCCTTCGCCGCCGCGCGCCTGCTGCGCCGGCCCGCGGTGCGCCGCCGCGTCGACGCCGCCCTGCTGCGCCTGCCGGTACTCGGCCGGATCCTGCGCGACGTCCACGCCGCGCGCATGGCGCGCACGCTCGCCACGATGTCCGAGAGCGGCCTGCCGCTGATCGAGGGCCTGGCGATCACCGCGCGCACGGTCGGCAACACCGTGCTGCGCGAGGCCACGGAATCGATGGTGGAGGTCATCCGCGAGGGCGGCAGCCTGTCCCGTGCCATGAAGCGGGCGGCGGTGTTTCCGCCGACGCTGCTCTACATGGCCACCAGCGGCGAGGACAGCGGGCGCCTGGCGCCGATGCTCGATCGCGCCGCCGACTACCTCGAACGCGAGTTCAACACCTTCACCACGGCGGCGATGAGCCTGCTCGAACCCCTGATCATCATCGTGCTGGGCGCGGCGGTGGCGGTGATCGTGCTCGCCATCCTGCTGCCGATCCTGCAATTCAACGCCCTCGTGGCCGGCTGATGGAGGCCCCCATGCACCACCGTACCCACCCCTTCTCTCCCTCCCGCCCCGCGCTCCGCGGCGGTGCGACCGGACGGCGCCCCTCCGCCGGCTTCACCCTGGTCGAGCTGATGGTCGCGATCGTCATCATCGGCCTGCTGTCGACGGTGGTGATGATCAACGTCATGCCCAGCCAGGACCGCGCCATGGCCGAGAAGGCGCGCGCCGACATCTCGGTGCTGGAGCAGGCGATGGAAACCTACCGCCTCGACAACATGGCCTACCCCACCACCGCGCAGGGGCTTGGCGCGCTGCTCGATCCTCCGGCGGGCCTGGCGCGGCCCGAGCGCTACCGCAAGGGAGGCTACATCCGCCGTCTGCCCGAGGATCCATGGGGCAACGCGTACCAGTACCGCCAGCCGGGCCGCGGCGGCGGATTCGACGTGTTCTCCTTCGGGGCCGATGGCGCCGAAGGCGGCGAAGGCGACAACGCCGACATCGGCAACTGGCGCTGAGGCGGGGACATGCGGCGCGCGCGCGGGTTCACCCTGGTCGAGCTGATGGTGGCGCTGGTCGTCGTCGGCCTGGCCGGTGCCGCCGTGGCGCTCACGCTGCCGGGGGAGGACGATGCGCTGGCGAAGGAAGCGGGAACCTTCGCCGGCCGCCTGGGCCATGCGCGCGACGAGGCCATCCTGGGCATGCGCACCGTGGAGGTGCGGGTGACCGCGGGCGGCTACACCTTCGCGCGCCGCCGCTTCGACGGATGGCAGGCGCTGGACGGCCGCGCCTTCGCCGCCGTGGACTGGGCGCCGGGGACACGGCCGGAGCTGCCGCGCAACGACGCCGGCATCGCGTTCCGTTTCGACCCCACCGGCGCGACCGGGCCGGCCAGCCTGGTCCTGGTGCGCGAGGGACAACGGGTGCGGGTGTCGGTGGCCGACGGCGGCGAGGTGGACGTCGATGGCGACCTGCGCTGAGCCGCGCCGGAGCATGGCCTCCGCGTCATCCGCCGCGGGCTTCTCGCTGATCGAGATGCTGGTCGCGCTGGCGGTATTCGCGCTTGCGGTCCTCGGCCTGCTCAACCTTGCCGGCGAGAGCACGCGCACCGCCGTGGCGATCGAGGAACGGATGCTGGCGGCGGTGGTCGCGGACAACGTCGCGGTGGACGCCGCCACCCTCGACGTGCGCGCCCTTGCCGACGACGCGCGCGGCAGCGAGGTGGCCGGCGGCGTCGCGTGGCACTGGACCCGCAGCACCACGCCCACGGCCGACCCGTCGCTGCTGCGCGTGGACATCGCGGTGTCGCCCGCGGGCGAGGCGCGCGTGGCCGCCGAGGTGTCGCTGTTCCGGAGCCTGCCGCGATGAGCGCCATCCCCGGGTTCCGAGGCGCGGCCGCCGGTGGCCAGCACGGCTTCACCCTGCTCGAGGTGCTGGCCTCGCTGGCGATCTTCGGCCTGATCGCCGCCGCCGGCGTCACCGTCATGGCCCATGCCGCGGACAGCCAGGGCGTCCTGCGCGAACGCATGGACCGCCTGGGCGAGTTCCAGCGCGCGCGCGCCCTGCTGCGCGCCGACCTGTCGCAGGCCGCGGTGCGGCTGGTGCGCGGCGCCGACGGCGGCAGCACGCGCCACGCCTTCGTCGGCAACCGCCCGGGCGAGGCCGGTCCGCTGTTCGCCTTCGTCCGCCGCGGCCTGGACAACCCCGATGGCCTGCCCCGCGCCTCGCTGGAGTACGTCGAGTACCGCATCGTCGACGGCCGCCTGGAGCGCAGCGCGCGCGCGTCCGTGGACGCCGCCGTGCCACCGTCGGCGCGTGTGCTGATCGACGGCGTCGGCGATGCGCGCGTCGCCTATCTCACCGGCGACCACTGGAACGACGGCTGGCCCGGAGGCGCCACGGAACTGCCCGCGGCGATCGAGCTGACCATGGAACTCGACGCGATCGGACAGGTGCGCCAGCGCTTCCTGCTGCCGGGGACCGGGCGATGAGCCCCGTCCCGACCGGCGCCTGGCCCCTCGTGCGCGACGCGCGCGCCGAACGCGGCGCGGCCCTGCTCACCGTGCTGCTGCTGGTGGCGGTGATGACCGTGCTGCTGGTGGCGGTGCTCGACGACATCCGCTTCGGCCTGCGCCGCACCGGCAATGCACAGGCGCTGACGCAGGCGCAGTGGTACGCGCTCGGCAGCGAGGAGCTGGCGCGCGCGCGCATCGCCCGGCTCGACGCCGGGAACGGCCGCACCACGCTCGAGGGCGGCTGGAACGGCCGCCCCTTCGTGTTCCCGATCGACGGCGGCGCCATGCGCGTTCGGGTGGACGATGGCACCGCCTGCTTCAACCTCAACAGCGTGGTCGAGGGCGCCCCGAACCACTGGACACGGCGCGAGGCCGGCGTGCGCCAGTACCTGGCCCTCCTGCGCGCCCTGGAGTTCACGCCCGCGCAGGCGGCGACGATGGCCGATGCCCTGGTCGACTGGATCGACAGCGATCAGTTGCCGGGGCCCGCTGGCGCCGAGGACGCCGCCTACGCCGACCGCGGCCCCGGGCTCCGCACCTCCGGCGCCCTGCTCGCCGAAGCCAGCGAGCTGCGCGCGGTCGCCGGCCACGACGCCGCCGCCTACGCCCGCCTGCGCCCGCACGTCTGCGCGCTGCCCGATGCCGCGCTGTCGCCGGTGAACGTCAACACCCTGGAGGCGCACGACGCCGTGTTGCTGACCATGCTCAGCGACGGCGCGCTCGACACCGGGGCGGCCCGGCGCGTGCTCGCCTCGCGTCCGGCCGGCGGCTGGCGCGACGTGCCCGCGTTCGCGAGCCAGCCGCTGGTACTCGCCGCCGGCCTGTCCGATCCCGTGCTCGAGCAACTGCGGGTGCGCACGCGCTACTTCAACCTGCGCACCGAAGTGGAATACGACGGCGCGGAAGTGGTGCTGAGCGCCCTGCTCGACGACGACTCCCAAGGTCCCATGCGCCTGGTGGCGCGACGATGGACACACGACGAATGAACCACCGCATCCTGTTCCTGCCCGCCGACCCGGCGACGGCGGCCACCTGCCTGGACGTGGACGACGACGGCCGCGTGCTCGCGCGCACTCCGCTCGCGCCCGGAGCGACCATGCCACCGGTGCCGGCCATGGGGCGCACGGTGCTGGTCGTGGCCGGCGATGCGGTGCGCATCGAGCGCATCGAACTGCGCGCGCACAGCGCGGCACAGGCGCGGGCGGCGGCGAAGGCCCTGCTCTCCGCACGGCTCGCACGCCCCGCCGAGCTGCACGTCGCCCTCGATGCCGATGCCACCGCCGCCGAACGCACCGTGGCTTCGCTGGAGCCGGCGCTGTTGCGCGGATGGCTCGCGCGCGCCGAAGCCTTCGGCCTGCGGGCCGGAGCGGTAGTGCCGGAGCCGCTGCTGCTGCCGCGCCCTGCCGACGACACGGATCCGGTGCAGGTGCTCGACGCCGGCGACCGCTGGCTGGTGCGCGGCCCGCGGCTCGCCTTCAGCGCCGCACCGGCGCTGGCCTCGCAGGTGCTGGGCGATCGCCCGCGGACGTTCGTCGAGGGCGGCATCGAAGCCCTGGCCGCGGGCGCCCTGCGCCCCGAAGTGGATCTGCTGCAGGAGGCCTTCGCCCTCGACTCGGCCCGCGCGCGTCCGATCGCGCGGCGGCGCCTGGCCTGGCTGGCGCTCGCCCTGCTCGCCTCACCGCTGGTGCTGGAGGGGGCCCAGACGCTGCGGCTGGAGCTGGCCGCCCGCAGCCTGGACTCCCGCGCCCGGGCGGTGCTGCGCGACGCCCTGCCCGGCGCGGCGGGCGATGCCGGCGCGCTCGCCCGGCGGCTGCGGGAGGTACGCGAGCCGCAGGTCTTCGCCGCCGCGACCGGTGCCCTGTTCGCCGCCGTCGCCGCGCGCGCCGGCACCCACCTGGTGGAACTGGAGTACCAGCGCGGCGACCGCGTGCGCGCGGTCGTGTTCCACCCCGGCCCCGACGACATCGAGGCCCTGCGCGCCGCGCTTGCCGCCGATGGCTGGACCCTCGTCGAAGGCGGCAGCACCGAGACCCCTGGCGGCCTCCGCACCGGCCTGGTCCTGGAGCCCTCGGCATGAGCGCCCTCGGACGCATCCTCGCGTGGTACCGCGGCCGCGGATCCCGCGAGCGCGCGATGCTGGCAACGATGGCCCTGCTGCTGGCGGCCTTCGCCTGGTGGTATGGCCTGCTGTGGCCGCTGCGGGCGCTGCGCGACGGCACCGAGGCCCGCCATGACCGCGCCGCCGCGGCGCTGCAGGCGATCGAGGCCGAGGTCGCCGCGCTGACCGCTTCGGGAGCGGCGGTTCCGCCTCCCTCCGGCGGCGAAGCGCTGCAGCGGCGGATCCTCGACGACGTCCGCGATGCCGGGCTCGCCCCCAGCCGCCAGCGCAGCGCCGCCGACGGTGCCTTCGTGCTCGAATTCGAGCGCGTTGGCTCTGCGGAACTGTTCGGATGGCTGGGCGGACTGGCCGGACACGGCCTGGCGCCTTCCTCCCTGCGCGTGGAACGCGCCGACGGCCAGCTGCGCGCCGAGGTCGGCTTCGGCGGGGTGGCGCCGTGAGCGGCCGGAACCTGGCCGGGTGGTTCGCGGGCGCGTTCGCGCTCGCACTGCTGCTGGCCGCGCCGCTGCAACTGGTCCTGCCGCGGCTGCCCTTGCCCGCCGGCCTCTCGGCGGCCGAGGTCGGAGGCAGCCTGGGGCGCGGCCGGCTGCGCGCGGTGCACTGGCACGGCGTCGACCATGGCGATGTCGATGCCGGACTGTCCCCGTTGCCGCTGCTCACCGGCCGGCAGCGGCTGTGGCTGCGTGGCGACGACGCGCGACTGGCGCTTGCCGGCGGCCGGCTGCGCGGCCTCGACGGGGGCGACGGCGTGCTGCCTCTGCCACCGCTGGCCGGCCTGGCCCTGCGCGTCTCGCTCGAGGACGCGCGCCTGCTGTTCGACGACAGCGGCTGCCGCCAGGCCGGTGGCCGGGTCCGGATCGAGATCACCCTGCCGGGAGACACGCTGCCACCGCAGCTCCTCACCGGCACGCCGGCATGCGAAGGCCGCACCGGCAGCCTGGTCCTGGTCACGGAGGGCGCCGGCGGTCCGCTGTGGCTGGGAAGCGACGCTCGGGGTCGAAGCCGACGGCCGCTACACGCTGCAGACCACGGCCCGCAGCGACGACCCCGCGGTGCGTGCGGCGCTGGTCGCCGCGGGCTTCCAGGAGGCTCCCGGCGGCCTCAGCCGCGTGGACGGCGGACGGCTGGGCGGCTGATTGCAGGAGGTCGCGGGAGCCCACCGGGGGCGCGCTACACTGCGCCCCCCGAATGTGACAGGACCGCGACATCCCCATGAAACTTTTCATGCTCCCCGTCATCCTGGGTGCGGCCTGCTGCCTGCCTGCGCGCGCCGAGATTCCGCTCGGAACGGTGGCCGGCTCGGACCTGGCGTTCGAGGGGATGTTCCAGGTCGACGGCTACCGGTTCGACAACGACGTCCTCGATCTTGACGGCCGCGCCGACGGCCGCGACCGCGCCACCGGCGTCCGTCGCCTCGAACTCGTGCTCAAGGGCAGCGGGCCCCGCGGACTGTCCTGGGTGCTGGGCTACGACGCCGAGAACGAGAGCTATCTCGACAACAACCTGTCCTGGAGCTTCGGCGGCGACGGCGCGGCGACCCATACGCTGCTGGTCGGCCAGTCGAAGCAGCCCAACAGCATGGAAGAGCTGTCCTCGAGCAGGAACAACGACTTCATCGCCAAGGCGGCCGCCACCGGCACCTATGCCGTCGGGCGCCGCCTGGGTGCGTCCTGGAGCTACGACGCCGGCAGCCACGGAGCCACGGCGGGATGGTTCGGCCGCAACCTCGACAATGAGGTGCACGGAGCAGGCTACGGCCTGCGCACCTGGTGGGCGCCGGTGAAGGGCGACGGCCGTGTGCTCCACCTGGGCCTGAGCCACGTCGGCCGTGACACCGAGGACGACCGGCTGCGCCTGCGCGCGCGCCCCAACGCCGACTTCGCGCAGCGCCTGGTCGACAGCGGCACCCTGTCCGACGTCGACCGCCTGGCGACCACGGGCGTCGAAGCACTGTGGATCGGCGGCCCGCTGAAGCTGCAGGGCGAGTATTTCCGCGCCTCCGGCGACCGCACCGGCAGCGGCAGCTACGACACCGGTGGCGGCTATGCCAGCGTGCTGTGGAACCCGGGTGGCGAGACCTGGGGCTACCGCGGCGGGCTGCCGCGCACCCGGGTCGGCGACGCCGGCCTCTGGCAGCTCGGCCTGCGCTACGACCAGATCGACCTGGACGACGGCGCCGTGCGCGGCGGCCGCATGGAAGCCTGGACCGTGGGCATGAACTGGTACTGGCGGAAGAACGCCAAGCTCATGCTCAACTACGTCGACGTCGCCAGCCGACGCACCGATGCCGCCAGCGGCGCGATGATCGACGACGACCCGTCGATCATCGAGGCGCGCCTGCAGCTGCACTGGTAGCCGGGAACAGCGTCACGCGCCTGTCACTCCGGTGCAACAGGCGCGACACCGCCGATCGTCAGGCTTCGGTCAAACCGGAGCCCCGCATGCGCTACACCATCGTCACCGAGACCTATCCGCCCGAAGTCAACGGCGTGGCGCTCACCGTGCGGGAGCTGGAGCGCGGCCTGCGCGCCCGCGGCCACGAGGTGGAGGTGGTGCGGCCACGACAGCAGCATCGGGAGCGCGAAGCCGCCGGCCATCTGCTCACCCGCGGCGCCCGCCTGCCCTTCTACGCCGGCCTGCGCTTCGGCCTGCCCGCGGCCGGACGCCTGCGCCGTCGCTGGCGCCGGCAGCGGCCCGACGCGATCTACATCGCCACCGAGGGCCCGCTGGGCTGGTCGGCGATGCGCGCGGCCCGGACGCTCGGAATCCCCGTGGCCACCGGCTTCCATACCCGCTTCGACCAGTACATGCGCGACTACGGCGCGGAGTTCATGCAACCGGTGGCCCTGGCCTGGATGCGACGCTTCCACAACGGCTCGGCGGCCACTCTGGTGCCGACCATGGAGCTGCGCGCCGAACTCGAGCGACTCGACTTCGGCAACGTGGTGCACCTGCCGCGCGCGGTCGACACCCGGCGCTTCGATCCCGCGCACCGCGACGAGGCCCTGCGCGCACGCTGGGGCGTGGCGCCCGGCGACCTCGCCGTGGCCTATGTCGGCCGCGTGGCCGCGGAGAAGAACCTCGACCTCGCGATCCGCGCCTTCCGCGCGCTGCAGGAACTGCGCCCGGACGCGCGCTTCATCTGGGTCGGCGAAGGCCCGGAGCTCGCCGCCATCCGCCAGGCCAACCCCGACTTCATCTATTGCGGCCTGCAGCGCGGCGACAGCCTCGCCCGCCACTTCGCAAGCGCCGACCTCTTCCTCTTCCCCAGCCTGTCCGAGACCTTCGGCAACGTCACGCTCGAAGCCATGGCCAGCGGCGTGGCGACGGTCGCATACTGCTATGGCGCCGCCGCTGAACACCTGCGCCACGGCCTGCACGGCGCGGCGGTCACGCCCCACGACGAGGACGCGTTCATCGACGCCGCTTGCCGGCTCTCGCTCGAGGACGCGGCGCGCCGCGACATGGGCGACAACGCGCGCCGGGCGGTGCGGTCGCTGCGGCCGGCGCAGGTCGCGGCCGATTTCGACGCCATCCTCGAGGGCATCGCCCGCCGTCGGAGCCTTGTCGATGTCCACGCTGCCATCGCCTGAGCGCCGCCTCGGCGCGGACCGCTTCCTCTGCCTGCGCACCAATGAGTGGTGCGCGCACGGCGGTGTGCTGCGCGCCTTCGCCGCGGTCAGCCGGCTCGGCGACGGCGTGGCCTGGTACGTGCTGATGGCGGCGATGATCCTGGCCGACGGCATCGACGGCCTGCGCGCGTCGGCGCACATGGCCGCCACCGGTGCCATCGCCCTGCTGCTCTACAAGGGACTCAAGCACTGGACGCGGCGGCCGCGGCCGTTCGCCGCCGATGTCCGCATCCGCGCCTGGATCGCACCGCTGGACGAGTTCAGCTTCCCGTCCGGCCATACCCTGCATGCGGTGTCCTTCAGCATCGTCGCGCTGGCGTACTACCCGGAGCTGGCCTGGCTGCTGGTGCCGTTCACGGCGATGGTGGCGCTGTCGCGGGTGGTGCTCGGCCTGCACTGGCCCAGCGACGTGCTCGCCGCCACCGTGATCGGCAGCGTGCTCGGGGGCGGCACGCTGTGGCTGGGGTCGCAGGTTCCGGGCGTGGCCTGAGCCGTCCGCGGGGCGGGGCGGCGGCGGAGCGGTATCCTGCCGCGATGAACTACCGTCACGCCTTCCATGCCGGCAACCACGCCGACGTCCTCAAGCACGTCGTGCTGCTGGCCCTGTGCGACGCCCTGGTGGCCAAGCCGGCGCCGCTGTTCGCGCTCGACACCCATGCCGGCCGCGGCCTCTACCGCCTCGCCGGCGCCAGCGCCAGGCGCACTGGCGAGGCCGACGATGGCATCGGGCGGCTGATCGCCGAGTCCCCGCGCGAGCCCCTGCTGCGCCGCTACCTCGCCGCGGTGCGCGCCTGCCGCGAGACGCACGGCGCCGACGCCTACCCCGGCTCGCCCTGGCTGCTTGCGCACGCGCTGCGCGAGGGCGATCGCATCGCCTGCTGCGAGGTGCAGCCGGAGGAGGCGGCCGCGCTCCGGGACGGTTTCGCCGGCGACCGCCGCGTGCTCGTCCGCGAGGGCGACGGCTACGCCGCCATGCGCGCCCTGCTGCCCCCGCGCGATGGCGAGGCCCGCATCGGACGCGGGCTGGTGCTCATCGACCCGCCGTACGAAACCCAGCTCGCCGAATTCGACGATGCCCTGGCCGCGATCCGCGACGGCCTGCGGCGCTTCCCGCAGGGCGTGTTCGCGCTCTGGTACCCGATCAAGCTGCGACGCACGCTGATGCCCTTCCAGCGTCGCGCGGCCGACCTGCCGGCGAAGTCGGCCCTGCTGGCCGAGCTGATGGTGCGCGCCGACGACTCACCGCTGCGCATGAACGGCAGCGGGCTGCTGCTGCTCAATCCACCGTGGAAACTGGACGCCGCGCTGGCGCCTGCCCTGGAAGCGCTGGCCGCGATCCTCGGCGAACGCGGAGCGCGCGCGCGCGTGCACTGGCTGCGCAGCCCGCCCTGAGCCGGGACCTGCATGTGCAGGTCGGCTTCACTCCTCGCGTGCCAGCATCCGGGCCATGGCTGCGAGAAACCGCCTCCCCCGTGGCACGAGGAACTCCGCCTCCGCAACGGGCTCGACGTCCTGGTCCGCCCCATCCGTCCCGAGGATGCGCCGGTCCTCAGCGCGGGCTTCGAACTCCTGGAGCCGCGCGAGACGGCGCGTCACCTGCTGCGGGGCGCCCGGTCCGTCGACGCCGACGACGCCAGCCATCTGGCCCAGCCTGATGCCCGCACCACGTTCACGCTGGTGGTGGCCGAGCGCCTGCCTCCAGGCGAGGCCATGATCTCGGCCCTGGGCCATGCCACCATCGCCGCGGACGCGCGCGAGGCGCGGTTCACGCTGCTGGTCGGACGCAACGTCGCGGGAATGGGCCTGGGTCGCCACCTCCTCCGCAGGGTGGTGCGCTGGGCACGCGGCAAGCGCCTGGCCGCGGTCCACGGCGACGTGCCGGAAGGCAACGGGCCGCTGATGGACCTCGCGCTGTCGATGGGCTTCGGCGTGGTGGAAGGCGCAGACCCCGGCTTCGTGCGGGTCCGCCTCCCGCTGGCGGCCGCGACGCCCGTCGTCGTCGGAGCGGACGGACCTCCGGGTTAAACTGCGCGCCCCTGCGCCGGCGGCACGACCGTCCGGATGCCACCGTTCCCACGCGCGTTGATGACCGACCAGCCCACCTCCGGCAAGACCCTCCCCCTCCCGCTTTCCCCGCCGCCGCTGCCCGGCCCCGGCCGCCCGCGCGCCTGGTGGCGCGCGCCGGCATCGCGCTCGGCCCTGGCCTGGTTCGTGGCCGCTGCCGCACGCGCGCACGAGGGGGTGGTGCTGGCGGTGACCCGCGACAACCATGCCGCCACCCAGCTGGAAGCGGACCTGCAGACGCTGGTCGGGCCGGAGCCGGCGCTGCCGGTACTGGCCTTCCCCGACTGGGAAACCCTGCCCTACGACCGCTTCAGCCCGCACCCGGAGATCGTCTCGCAGCGCCTGGCCACCCTGCGCCGGCTGCCGTCGATGACGCGCGGCGTGCTGGTGGTGCCGGTGCAGACGCTGATGCAGCGCCTGCCGCCGCTCTCCTACGTGATCGGCAACAGCTTCGACCTGCGCGTGGGCCAGCGCCTGGACCTCGACGCCGAGAAGCGGCGCCTGCAGGCTGCCGGCTACCGCAACGTGCCCCAGGTCTACGACCCCGGCGACTTCGCCGTGCGCGGCGCCCTGCTCGACGTCTATCCCATGGGCGAGGCGGCGCCGTTCCGGGTCGAACTGCTCGACGACGAGGTCGACACGATCCGCGTGTTCGACCCCGAGAGCCAGCGCTCGCTGGAGAAGGTCGACGCGATCCGGCTGATGCCCGGCCGCGAAGTGCCGCTGGACGAGACCGCGCGCACCCGCGCCCTGGATGCGCTGCGCGACCGCTTCGACATCGACACCCGGCGCAGCGCGCTGTTCCAGGACCTCAGGGCCGGCGCCGCGCCCGCCGGCATCGAGTACTACCTGCCACTGTTCTTCGAAGGCGAGGCCACCGCGACCCTGTTCGACTACCTGGGCGAAGGTGCCCTGCCGCTGGTGGATGAGGGCACGCCCGCGGCCGCCGACCACTTCTGGGCCCAGGCCGGGCAGCGCCACGAGCAGCGCCGGCACGACATCGAGCACCCGGTGCTGGCGCCGGGCGCGCTGTGGCTGGCGCCGGACGAACTGCGCGCGCGCTTCAACGAGGCGCCGCGGATCGAGGTGGCCGGGTCGACCCATCCGCGCCATGCGGACGCGGTCGCGCTGGGCGAACAGCCCGCGCCTGAACTCCCGGTCTCCGCCCGCCACGACGCCACCGCGGTCCCGCTGAAGACCTTCCTCGGCAGTTGGCCCGGCCGCGTGCTGGTCGCCGCCGATACCGCCGGCCGCCGCGAGGCGCTGCTGGAGGTGCTCGACGCCGCCGCCCTGCACCCGCCGGTGCTCCCCGGCTTCCGCGCCTTCGCCGCCGGCGACGCCCGCTTCGCGATCGCGGTGGCGCCGCTCGAGGACGGCTTCGTGCTCGACGCCGAGGCCGCCGGCGGCGTGCCGCTGGCGGTGCTCACCGAGCGCCAGCTGTTCCCCGAGCGCGCGGCCGCGCCGCGCCGGCGCAAGCGCGCCGGCCGCGAACCCGAGGCCATCATCCGCGACCTCGGCGAACTGTCGGAAGGCTCGCCGATCGTGCACGAGGACCACGGCGTCGGCCGCTACCGCGGCCTGGTGACGCTTGAAGCCGGTGGCATGCCGGCCGAGTACGTCGAGATCGAGTACGCCAAGGGCGACCGCCTGTACGTGCCGGTCGCGCAGCTGCACCTGATCAGCCGCTACTCCGGCGCTTCGCCGGAAACCGCGCCGCTGCACTCGCTGGGTGGCGAGCAGTGGACGAAGGCCAGGCGCAAGGCCGCCGAGAAAGTGCGCGACGTGGCCGCCGAGCTGCTGGAGATCCAGGCGAAGAGACAGGCGCGCGCGGGGCTTGCGATCGACGTCGACCGCGGCATGTACGAACCCTTCGCGGCCACGTTCCCCTTCGAGGAGACGCCCGACCAGCATTCCGCGATCGAAGCCGTGCTGCGCGACCTGCAGTCCTCGCAGCCGATGGACCGCGTGGTCTGCGGCGACGTCGGCTTCGGCAAGACCGAGGTCGCGGTGCGTGCGGCCTTCGCCACCGCCGCAGCGGGCAAGCAGGTCGCGGTGCTGGTGCCGACGACCCTGCTGGCCGAGCAGCACTACCGCAACTTCGCCGACCGCTTCGCCGACTGGCCGATCCGGGTCGAGGTGCTGTCGCGCTTCAAGACCCCGAAGGAGATCAAGGCCGAGCTGGAGAAGGTGGCCGAGGGCACGATCGACGTCATCATCGGCACCCACCGGTTGCTGCAGAAGGACGTGCGCTTCAAGGACCTCGGCCTGGTGATCGTGGACGAGGAGCAGCGCTTCTGGCGTGCGCCAGAAAGAGGCGCTCAAGGCGCTGCGCGCCAACGTCCACCTGCTCACGCTGACCGCGACGCCGATCCCGCGCACGCTCAACATGGCCATGGCCGGCCTGCGCGACCTGTCGCTCATCGCCACGGCGCCGGCCAACCGGCTCGCGGTGCAGACCTTCGTCGTGCCCTGGGACGACGCCCAGCTGCGCGAGGCCTTCGACCGCGAGCTCGCGCGCGGCGGCCAGCTCTACTTCCTGCACAACGACGTCGAGTCGATCGGCCGCATGCAGCGCCAGCTGCAGGAACTGGTGCCGGAGGCCCGCATCGGCGTCGCCCACGGCCAGATGCCCGAGCGCGAGCTGGAGCGGGTGATGCTCGACTTCCAGAAGCAGCGCTTCAACGTGCTGCTGGCCTCGACCATCATCGAATCCGGCATCGACATTCCCAACGCCAACACCATCGTCATCAACCGCGCCGACAAGTTCGGCCTGGCTCAGCTGCACCAGCTGCGCGGCCGCGTCGGCCGCTCGCACCATCGCGCCTACGCCTACCTCGTGGTGCCCGACAGGCGCTCGATCAGCGCCGATGCGAAGAAGCGCCTGGATGCGATCGCATCGATGGACGAGCTGGGCGCCGGCTTCATGCTCGCCACCCACGACCTCGAGATCCGCGGCGCCGGCGAGCTGCTGGGCGAGGACCAGAGCGGGCAGATGGCCGAAGTCGGCTTCAGCCTCTATACCGAACTGCTGGAGCGCGCGGTGCGCAGCATCAAGCGCGGCGAGCTGCCCGACGTCGATGGCACCGCCTCCCGCGGCGCCGAAGTGGAGCTGCACGTCCCGGCGCTGATCCCCGAGGACTACCTGCCCGACGTGCACACGCGGCTGACGCTGTACAAGCGCATCAGCTCCGCGCGCGACGCCGACGCCCTGCGTGAGCTGCAGGTGGAAATGATCGACCGCTTCGGCCTGCTGCCCGACCCGACGAAGTTCCTGTTCGCCATCGCCGAGCTGAAGCTGCAGGCCACCGGGCTCGGCATCCGCAAGATCGACCTCGGCGCGAACGGCGGGCGGATCCAGTTCCTCGAGAAGCCCTCGGTCGATCCGATGGCCATCATCCGGCTGGTCCAGGGGCAACCGAAGAGCTATCGGATGGACGGCCCCGACAGGCTCCGGCTCACGCTCGAACTGCCCACGCCGGAGGAGCGCCTCCAGGCCGTCCGCGGGCTGCTGGCGATGCTGGCGCCTGCGCGGGCATAGCTCACGCCCGCTGCCTCGCCTCTTCCCCGAAGCCGCCTCAATCCTGTGAGCGATTGACCGGTTTCGCCCCGGAGTCCGCAATGCGCCAGAGATAGAAAGCGGCATGCGTCCGGAACGGCCCCCAGCGCTCGCCGCGCACCGCCAGCTCGCGCGGCTTCGGCATCGCCTCGGCCCGATCCAGGAGTTGCAGCCCCTTGCGGATGCCCAGATCGTCCACCGGCAGCACGTCGGGCCGTCCCAGCCGGAACATCAGCATCATCTCCACGGTCCAGCGCCCGATGCCCCGCACCGGCACCAGCGCCGCCACGATCGCATCCGCGTCCATCACCGACATCCGCCTCAGGTCCGGGATCTCCCCGTTCGCCTCCCGTGCCGCCAGGTCGCGCAGCGCCAGGGTCTTGTTGCCGGAGACTCCGCATGCGCGCAGGGTCGCGTCGTCGATGCGGCCCAGGGTGTCGCAGTGGAAGCGCGTGCTGCCGATGGCGGCCTCGACCCGGGACACGATGGTGGACGCCGCCTTGCCGCTGAGCTGCTGGAACAGGATCGCCCGCGCCAGCGCGTCCACCGGATCGAAGCCGCGGCGCCAGCGCGGATCCGGCGCGATCGGACCCAGCCGGCGGATCCAGGTCGCCAGACGACGGTCGCGTCGCGCCAGCCAGGCCTCGGCCTCGAGGGTGTCGTAACCGCGGGCGTGGCGCGGCATGGCCTCAGTCCCGCAGCGCGGCCGCGGCATGGACCAGCCAGCCGAGGATCATCAGGGATCCACCCACCGGCGCCAGCCGCGTCGACAGGTCGAGGAAATGCGCCCCGGCCAGCGAGCCGGCAAACAGCAGCACGCCGGCCAGCAGCAGCCACAGCGCCCCGACCTTCAGGCGCCCCGCGGCACCTGGCGCCAGCGCGGCCAGCGCAAGACCGTGGCCGAAGGCGAAGGCCGCGGCCAGTCCCAGGCGGGCTCCGGCATCGGGCCCCGCGGCGTGCGAGGCATAGGCCGCCAGCGCCACCGCGGCCGAAGCCAACAGGGCGCCGGCCGCGGCGAGCGCCCGGCGGAAACGCGAAACGCCGCATCCGGGGATGCGGCGTTCCGTGCGGACCTTCATCGGACCGGCCTCGCGGCTCAGCGCTTGATGTTCCAGAACACCTTGAACTGGCCGTCGGCGGTGAATGCCGCGTCGATGCCGTTGAGGTAGTACTCGTAAGGACGGCCGATGGCCTCCTCGCCCTGGGTCATCGCCCAGGCGCGGGTGGCGCTGCGGACCGCGTCGAGTTCGGCCATGTAGCCCTTGTAGTTGCCCTGGACGACGCGCGTCGGCTCGCTGCGGACGTAGGTCACCGGGCCCTGCAGCTTGATCGACGCCGGGTCGATGGGCTCGGACTGCGTCGCCGCCACCGCCGGGGCGGCGGCCGCCTCCTCACCTTCCACGGCATCGGCCGGGGCCTGGTCGGTGCCGGTGCCCTTCGGGCGCACGGCCTGGACCACGTCGAAGGTATAGGTGTCGCGGGCGAACTCGGTGGTCACGATACGCACCGGGCCGACCGGCTCGAGGCCGCTCTCGTCCATGGTGCGCTTGATCCACTCGACGTTGTCCTTCATCGCCTTCTTGATGACTTCGTTGTTGCGCTCGATCGCGCCGGCATTGACCACCAGCAGGTTCTCGGCCGGAATCTCGGCGAACTCGAGGCCCGTCAGCATCGAACCCTCGACGCGGTAGTCGTAGTTCGGCACCGAGGCCAGCATGTTGGTCAGGCGGCCGAGCCCGAACTTCATGCTGTCACCGACGTTGCGGCTCACGTACAGGCCGGCATAGCGGCCCAGCAGGTCCCAGCCGTAGGTGACCTGGTAGTTCTGGGTGATCTCGATGTTGCGGCCGCCGCGACCGGTCGGCTTCAGGGTGAAGCTGGTCTGCTTGTTCCTGCCGCGCTTGTCGTCCTCGATCCGGTAGACAACGCGCGAATCCTGCTCGGACTCGATGATCTCCCAGCTGCCCTTGCCCACGCCCGACACTTCGGAGTCGTAGTCGATGCGGGCGCCGACGCCCGAATCCGGGCCCGAGCGGTTCAGGCTGACCTGGCCCAGTGCGAAGGGATGCCAGTCGTCGAAGCGCTTGAAGCTGTTGAGCGTGTCGAACACGATCGCCAGGCGGCGATTGGTCTCGACGCTCTCGGTCAGGGAGCGGCTGGACGGCAGCATCACGCCGACGATCACGAACAGCACGGCGACGATCGCCATGGAAATCAGGAGCTCGAGCAAACGGGTCATTCAGGGTTCTCCGGGACCAGGACCGGCCGAGGCCGGGGCGCAGACCGGCAATCCTAGCAAGATTGCCGGCGTCGCCGCGACCTTCCCGGACGCATTTTCCAGGTTCTTGTCCCGGTCGAGGTAACGCTTCGTTGGAGTCCGGCCCGCCCGCCACGGACGCTCCGTTCGAGTCCTGGCCGCCCGCCACGGACGCAGGGGGGATGCCCAGCCGGATTCTCCGCGTCCTGCTCCCGGATCCGGCCGCCGGCCATCCATGGCCGGCTCTGGGTATCCCCCCCTGCATCCGCGGCGGGCACGACCTTTGGTCGGTCGGGACGAGGGCTACGTCGACGTTCGCGTCGAAACGGAGGGCGTCATGACCGGGAGCTGCCCGGTTCCGCCGCTTTGGATCTTGCGTCCGAAGCCGCAGAACGTCGGAGCCCGTCCCGTGCACAGGGGGTGTGCGGACAGTCGGCCATGGATGGCCGGCGGCCGGCCGATGGGAGCAGGACGCGGAGACGGCCGGGGGAGCACGCCCCTGTGTGCGGGACGGGCTGCGCGGACCCCAACGAAGCGGCTCAGACCAGCTGCAGCTCGAAGGCCTTGAGCACCGCGCGCGTCCGGTCGCGCACCCCCAGCTTGCTGAGGATGTTGGACACGTGGTTCTTGATCGTGCCTTCGGCGACGCCCAGGGAGTTCGCGATCTCCTTGTTGGAGAAGCCCGAGGCCATCAGCCGCAGGATCTCGGTCTCGCGGTCGGTCAGCGGATCCGGACGGTCCAGGCTGACGAAATCGTTGCGCATGTGCTCGAGGCCCGAGAGCAGGCGCTGGGTCACCGCGGGCTGCACCAGCGAACCGCCGGAGGCCACGGTGCGGATGGCGCCCACCAGCTGCTCCAGCGACACGTCCTTCAGCAGATAGCCCTTGGCCCCGGCCTTGAGCCCGGCCAGCACCAGCTGGTCGTCGTCGAAGGTGGTGAGGATGATGGTGGGCGGCAGCGTCCCGGCCCGCGACAGGGCCTGCAGCGCCTCCAGCCCGGACATCGCCGGCATGCGCATGTCCATCAGGACCACGTCCGGCGCGGCCTGTGGAATCACTTCCACCGCCTGGCGGCCATCCACCGCCTCCGCCACCACTTCAATGCCGCCGTCGAGCGCAAGCAGCGAGCGGATGCCCTGTCGCACCAGGGTCTGGTCGTCGACCAGGCAGACGCGGATGGCACGGCCCGGATCCGCCGGGGTTGCAGGGCTGGTCATGTCGCCTCCGTTGTCGTTGACGGCGGGCCGGACGGCTCCGCCACGGGCACCGCGATGTCCGCCACGCCGTCCAGCGGCAGCCGCAGGCGGAGGGTGAACCCCTGCCCCGGCGCGGTCTCGGCCTCCACCTCGCCACCATACGCCGACAGCCGCTCGCGCATCCCGCGCAGGCCATTGCCGGCGATGAAGCCGTCGGCGCCACGGCCGTCGTCGCGGGCCACCAGGCGCACCGCCCCGCGCTCCAGAGCGTACTGCAGGTGCAGGACGCTGGCCTGGGCATGGCGGACGGCGTTGGTGATGATCTCCTGGGTGCAGCGCAGCAGCACGTGGGCGCGCTCCGGGTCCTCCATCGGGAACGGGCGCGGAAGGCGCATCTCCACCTTCAGGCCGGGCACGTTGCCGGCCAGGGGCTCGAGGGTCGCGGCCATGTCGATGGTCTCGTTGCCGCGGATCTGGCTGACCGCTTCGCGGACGTCCGAGAGCAGGAGGCGGGCCAGGGTGTGGGCCTGGCCCACGTGCTCCTGGGCGCGGCCGCTGGTGAGATGGTTGGCCACCTCCAGATTCAGGCTCAGCGCCGTGAGGTGGTGGCCGAGCAGGTCGTGCAGCTCGCGCGAGATCCGCGTGCGTTCGTTGACCCGGACGCTCTCGGCGAGCAGGGCGCGGGTGGCGCGCAGTTCCGCGTTCAGGCGCCGCTGCTCGTCGCGAGCCTGGGCCTGCTGCCGGGCCACCAGGCCGGTGACGAAGGCGAAGCCGGTGAAGCCGACGTACAGGCTGGCCTGGAGGATGGCCTCGCCCCAGGAGAAATCGAAGCCGCGGACGTAGACCGGGACGATCACGAACTCGCACAGCACCAGCAGCGCCACCCCTTGCCAGACCGGCAGCAGCCAGGGCAGCACGCTGGCCACGACCATCAACAGGATGCTGCCCAGCCCGCTCTGGCTGTAGTAGCTGATGGCGATGGCGCCGCCCGCCAGCCCGGCCAGGAGCGCCCGGTCCAGGGATCCGACCCGCTGCCGCCCCAGGCCGCGGGTCAGCCAGGCGTAGCTCGCACCGAACACGGCCCAGGCCAGCCAGGCCTGCACCGCCCCGGGGACCGCCGCAAGCGGCACCCCGTCGCCGCCCTCCTGCGGCAGGGTCAGCAACAGCAGCGGCAGGCCGATCACCGCCCAGGTGAACAGTCCGGCATAGCGCAGCAGGCGGTTGTGGTCGAAGCGCTGGAGCATGCCTGCATGGTAGGGGCAGACGCCGCCGCGGCGACGTCCGGAAGTCATGTCCCGTTGCCGGCCCGTTTCCGGGGCCGGTGCAGCCAGGCGACCGGGCCGTGCGATAATGCGCCGCCCCACGCGCGACGCTGGCCCGCCCGCCCCGCGCGCGACGTTGAAGGTCATTGGCCACACCACGGAGTCTGGAATGTCGATTGTCGTCCGCGACGTGCGCGAGCACGAGCTGGATTCCGTCCTTGCCCTGAACAACGCCGCCGGTCCCTCGATCCTGCCGCTCGATTCCGCCCGGCTGGGCCGGTTCTTCGACACCGCCGACTATTTCCGCGTCGCCGAGCGCGACGGCACGCTGGCCGGCTTCCTGGTCGGCTTCGGATCGCGACGCGGCCACGACAGCAGCAACTTCGCCTGGTTCGCCGAGCGCCATCCGGACTTCATGTACATCGACCGGGTGGTCGTGGCCAGCCGCCGCCGCGGCGGCGGCGTCGGCCGCACCCTCTACGCCGACATCCAGAGCTACGCCGAGCTCCGCTATCCGGTGCTGGCCTGCGAGGTCTTCATCGAGCACGACAACGACGCTGCGCGCATCTTCCACGGCAGCTTCGGCTTCCGCGAGGTCGGCCAGCACGTGATGCCCGGCACCGGCATCCGCGCTTCGATGCTGACCAAGGAGCTGTGCAGCTATCCCTGGGTGCGCGAGACCTACGGCGACGCGCTTCCCGACCAGCCCTGGCTGGCGCGCCCGCGGCCGCTCGGCGAGGCCTGCCTGGCGACGGGCACCCGATGATGGCGAAGGCCCAGGGCGCGCCCGCCCCCGACTTCGAGCCCGCCGGCGAACTCAAGATCGGCCAGGTCGGCATCGCCAACCTGCGCATCCGCACCCTCGACGTCGGCCGTCTGGCCGCGGAGATGCGCGACCGGGTGCAGCGGGCGCCGAAGCTTTTCGCCCGCGGCGCGGTGATCATCGACTTCGGCGGCCTGCCGGCGCTGCCGGACGCGGCCACCGCCCGCGCCCTGCTCGAGGCCCTGCGCGAGGCCGGCGCCCTGCCCGTGGCCCTGGCCTGGGGCAACAGCGAGAACGAACAGCTGGCCGTCGAACTGGGCCTGCCGCTGCTGGCCCGGTTCCGGGCCCAGTACGAATCGTCGGCGGGAGCGACGGCCCCGGCAATGCCGGACCCCGCTCCCCCACCCGCGGCGCCGGCGGCCACCGAACCACCGCGCGCCGCCGCGGGCGCTTCCCGCCAAGGCAGCGGCGGACCTGGCCTGATCCAGGCCTCCGCGGTGCGTTCCGGCCAGCAGGTCTATGCCGAGAACCGCGACCTCACCGTGCTGGCCGCCGTCGGCGCCGGCGCCGAAGTCATCGCCGACGGTTCCATCCACATCTACGGCGCGCTGCGCGGACGGGCCCTGGCCGGCGCGCAGGGCAACGCCCGGGCGCGTATCTTCTGCCGGGAGTTCCATGCCGAACTCGTGGCGGTGGCGGGACACTACAAGGTGCTGGAAGAGATCCCGGCGGAGCTGCGCGGCAAGGCCGTGCAGGTCTGGCTCGAGGGCGACCAGCTGAACATCGCAACGCTCGACTGAAACGCGGGCACAGGAGAGAGACTTTGGCCGAAATCATCGTAGTCACGTCCGGCAAGGGCGGCGTCGGCAAGACCACCACCAGCGCGAGCCTGGCCTGCGGGCTGGCGCGGCGCGGCAAGAAGACCGCGGTCATCGACTTCGACGTCGGCCTGCGCAACCTCGACCTGATCATGGGCTGCGAGCGCCGCGTGGTGTACGACTTCGTCAACGTCACCCAGGGCGAGGCCACGCTGCGGCAGGCCCTGATCAAGGACAAGCGCTTCGACAACCTGTTCGTGCTCGCCGCCTCGCAGACGCGGGACAAGGATGCGCTCAACCGCGACGGCGTGGAGAAGGTGCTGAAGGAGCTCGACGCCGACGGCTTCGACTACGTCGTCTGCGATTCGCCGGCGGGCATCGAGAAAGGCGCGTACCTCGCCATGTACTTCGCCGACCAGGCGGTGGTGGTGGTCAACCCCGAGGTCTCCTCGGTGCGCGACTCCGACCGCATCATCGGCCTGCTCGACTCCAAGACCCGCCGCGCCGAGGCCGGCGAGCCGGTGAAATCGCACCTGCTGCTGACCCGCTACAACCCGGCGCGCGTGGAGAGCGGCGAGATGCTGTCGGTGACCGACGTCGAGGAGGTGCTGGGGCTGAAGACCATCGGCGTGATCCCGGAGTCCGGCGACGTGCTCAACGCCTCGAACAAGGGCGAACCGGTCATCCTCGACATGGAGTCGGGGGCGGGCCAGGCCTACGACGACGCGGTCGCCCGCATCGCCGGCGAGGAGCGGCCGATGCGCTTCGTCCAGCTGGAGAAGAAGGGTTTCTTCAGCAAGCTGTTCGGAGGTTGAGGCATGGGTATGTTCGATTTCCTGCGGGCGAAGAAGAACACCGCGTCGATCGCCAAGGAACGGCTGCGGATCATCGTCGCCCAGGAGCGCAGCACGCGCGGCGCGCCGGACTACCTCCCCTTGCTGCAGCGCGAGCTGCTGGAGGTGATCCGGAAGTACGTCAGCGTCGACGTCGACGCGGTCAAGGTCGACCTGACCAAGGACGGCGAGCACGACGTGCTCGACATCACCGTGGCCCTGACCGACGAACGCACCGCCGCGGGCTGAGGCCGGCGTGCTGCTGCTCGGCGACATCGGCTTCGCGGACGCCGCCGCCCTCCTCGCCGGCCACGGGCTGGACCTTGTGCGCGTCGACGACGGCGCGCCGATCCCGGGCAGCTACTGGGGCGAGCCGGAGGCCGGGATCATCGCCTCCACCGTCTATGCGCGCGCCGACACGCCCGTGCATTCCCTGCTGCACGAGGCCTGCCACCTGATCGTGCTGCCGCCGGAGCGCCGCGCGCAGGTGCATACCGACGCCACCGACTCGGTGCCGGAGGAAGACGCCACCTGCTACCTGCAGATCGTGCTCGCCGACGCCTTGCCCGGCGTCGGCGGCGGTCGGCTGATGCGCGACATGGACGCCTGGGGCTACAGCTTCCGCCTGGGCTCCACGCGCGCCTGGTTCGAGCGCGATGCCGATGACGCGCGTGCGTGGCTCGAGGCGCGCGCACTGCTGCCCGCGGCGGCATCGCGCCCGGTGCCACTTGCGGCTGCATCGGGCGCCTACTAGCCTGCGTGGGTTTCGCGCCGCCACCCGGCGCCACCGGAGATCCATCGTGAACCAAGCCACCCGCATCGCCCTCGCCGTCGCCGCCGGCCTGGCGCTGGCCGCCTGCAGCCGCGCGCCCTCCACCGCCCCCGGCCCCGACGGCACGCCGTCCCAGGCGCAGCTGGAGAAGGAGACCGCGGACGAGTTCATCGCCCGGGTGAATACGGAGTTCGCGCAGCTGATGCCGGAGTACACGGCCTCGCAGTGGGTCGCCTCGACCTACATCAACGGCGACAGCGAGCTCCTGGCCTCCAAGGGCAACGAGCGCTTCCTCGCCCGCACCCAGCAGTGGGTGGAGCAGTCACGGCGCTTCGAAGGCAAGGAGATGTCGCCGGCCACCGAGCGCGCGATCGGCCTGCTCAGGCTCGGCACCGCGATGCCGCCGCCGCGCGATCCCGCGAAGCTGTCCGAACTGACCCGCCTGGCCAGCAGGATGGAAGGCATGTACGGACGCGGCGAATACTGTACCGGCGAAGGCGAGGCCCGCAGCTGCCGCCAGCTGGGCGCGCTCGAGGACGTGCTGCGCGACAGCCGCGACTACGACCGGCAGCTCGACGCCTGGCAGGGCTGGCACACCATCTCCATGCCGATGCGCGAGGACTACACGCGCTTCGTCAGCCTGGTCAACGAGGGCGCGCGCGACCTGGGCTTCGCCGACGCCGGCGAACTGTGGCGCGCCGGCTATGACATGACGCCGGTGGAGCTGTCCGCCGAGACCGACCGCCTGTGGAGCCAGGTCGAGCCACTGTACGAACAGCTGCATTGCTACGCCCGCACACGCCTCGAAGCGAAGTATCCGGGCCGCGGCTCGATCAACGGCATGCTGCCGGCGCACCTGATGGGCAACATGTGGCAGCAGGACTGGAGCAACCTCTGGTCGCTGCTGGCGCCCTACCCGCGCGCCAGCCAGCTGGACGTCAGCGGCGCGCTGGAGCGCCAGTTCCAGGCCACGCTGAACGAGCACCTGGTCCGCGAGAGTGCGCTGCTCGAGACCGACGGCCGCGTGGAGGTCGCGCGCGGAGCGCACCTCGAGCACGCCAGGGCCATGACCCGCAAGGCCGAGGAGTTCTACACCTCGCTGGGCATGCCGGCGCTGCCGGATGATTACTGGACGAACACGCAGTTCATCAAGCCGCGCGACCGCGACGTGGTCTGCCACGCCAGCGCCTGGCAGATGGACGCCGATGCCACCGACGTCCGCACCAAGATGTGCATCAAGCCGAACGAGGAAGACTTCACCACCATCTACCACGAGCTCGGCCACGTCTATTACTACCTGGCCTACGGCCACCAGCCGCCGCTGTTCCAGAACGGCGCGCACGACGGCTTCCACGAGGCCATCGGCGACACCATCGTCCTGGCGATGACGCCCGCGTACCTGCAGTCGATCGGGCTGGTGGAGGGCCAGGCGCCCGGAGAGGAGGCGCTGATCAACGCACAGATGCGCATGGCGCTGTCCAAGGTCGCCTTCCTGCCCTTCGGCCTGATGATCGACCGCTGGCGCTGGGGCGTGTTCGATGGTTCGATCACTCCCGACAACTACAACCGGGCCTGGTGGGAGCTGAAGGCGCGGTACCAGGGCGTGGCCCCGGTCACGCCGCGCGGCGAGGAGTTCTTCGATCCGGGCGCCAAGTACCACGTGCCGGGCAACACGCCCTACACACGCTATTTCCTCTCGCACGTGCTGCAGTTCCAGTTCTACAAGGCGCTGTGCGACGCCGCCGGCCACCAGGGCCCGTTGAACGAGTGCAGCTTCGCCGGCAACGAGGCTGCCGGAGCGAAGTTCTGGGCGATGCTCTCCAAGGGCAACAGCCAGCCCTGGCAGCAGACCATGCGCGAACTCACCGGCGGCGAGCAGATGGACGCCTCGGCGGTGCTGGAGTACTTCGCGCCGCTGCAGACCTGGCTGGTCGAGCAGAACGAGGGCAGGACCTGCGGCTGGAGGGCCTCCGCAGGCATGTGAGCGCGCTCTGCCGCTAGACGTGGTCGGTGGGCTCTGGAAGGCCAGGCCCGCAGGCCTCGACAGGAAGCTGGCGGCCACGATGGCGCTCCAGCCGCCAGACCAGCCAGGCCGCCAGGGTGAAACCGGCGGCCACGATCGCCAGCGTCGCCATCGAACCGCTGGCCAGCGGCGAGAGCAGGCCCGCCACCGCGGCGTTGAGCGCCAGGCTGGTGAAGGCCTGCAGCGACGAAGCCGCGCCGCGCTGGCGCGGATACATGTCCAGCACCGCCAGCGTCAGCACCGGGAACACAAGGGCCACGCCGAAGGCGGTGAGCGCCGGCGGCAGCACGGCCCAGGGCACCGAGGGGTCCGTCACCAGCAGGCCGTAGGCGACGTTGCCGGCCGCGGCCAGTCCGCAACAGGCGAAGCCGGCATTGACCTGGACGGCGTGGGACAGCCGCCCTGCCATGCGCCCGGAGGTGAACGCGCCCAGCATCATGCCGCCGATCATCGGCATGAAGAACCAGGCGAAGCTGCGCTCGTCGAGCCGCAGCAGGTCGAGCACGAACGCCGGCGCCGAGGCGATGTACAGGAACAGCGCGGCGAAGTTGAGCGCGCCGGTCGCCGCCAGCCGCTGGAACCGGCGATTGCTCAGGATCAGCACGTAGTCGCGCAGGAGCCGCACCGGCGGAATGCGTTTCTCCGGCGGGTGCGTCTCCGGCAGCCAGGCCCAGGCCGACGCGGACAGCAGCACGCCGAATCCGACCAGGAACCAGAAGATGTCGTTCCATGCGCCCCAGCCCAGGATCCAGCCGCCGATCACCGGCGCGATGGCCGGGGCGATGCCGAAGATCATCGACACCTGGCTCATCAGGCGCTGGGCGTCGTCGCCGTGGAAGATGTCGCGGATCACCGCGCGGCCCACGATCAGGCCCACGCCGGCCGACAGCCCCTGCAGCACGCGGAACGCCAGCATCGTGGCCAGGTCGTCCGCCAGCGCGCAGCCCACCGAAGCGGCGGTGAACACCACAAGGCCGCCCAGGATCACCCGCCGCCGCCCGAGTGCGTCCGAGGCCGGCCCGTGCACCAGGCTCATCAGCGCATAGGCCACCAGGTAGGCGCTGATGGTCTGCTGCATGGCCAGCTTGTCGGCGCCCAGCGAGGCGCCCATGGCCGGGAACGCCGGGAAGATGGCGTCGATCGAGAACGGGCCGAACATCGACAGCCCGGCGAGCAGCAGCGCCAGCCGGCCTGTGGATCGGGGAAGATGCGGCGCGGCCATCAGCGGGGCGCACCCTGCGCGGCTGGCGGCATGGTGAGGTCTGGGATCGGGGGAGGCGGCTCAGGATATCAAGCGCCGGGCTATAATCCCGGTGCTGCATCCCACCCGCGGGAGAAGCCGCCCGGACCGCCGGGCCGGCTGCCGAAGGCGCAACGCCCGTAATCGCTCAGGCCCACGTACCGCAGGCGGGGAACAACTCTGGAGAGACCGGTCAAACCCGGCGCCGAAGGTGCATGGGGCGGGGCGTCTGCCCGGCCCTGAACTCTCAGGCAAAAGGACAGAGGGGCGCCCCGCGTGCGTGCACGCGGCCCTTCCGCGCCCGCCAGAGTCCGATCGCCATGTCCAAGCCCGCCTCCCTCCGCTCGCTCGAGCACCACGACGCCTTCGTCTCGCGCCACATCGGCCCCAACGACGCCGAGGTCGCGCACATGCTGCGCGTGGTCGGCCACGAATCGCTCGACGCGATGACCGACGCCATCGTGCCCGGCTCGATCCGCTCCGGCACCGCGCTCGACCTGCCGCCGCCGATGAGCGAGGTCGACGCGCTGGCGAAGATCCGCGGCATCGCGAAGCGCAACACCGTCTTCCGCAGCTTCATCGGGCAGGGCTACTACGGCACCCATGTCCCCAACGTCATCCTGCGCAACATCCTCGAGAACCCGGCCTGGTACACCGCCTACACGCCCTACCAGGCGGAGATCTCGCAGGGCCGCATGGAGGCGCTGATCAACTTCCAGACCATGCTGGTCGACCTGACCGGCATGGAGATCGCCAGCGCCTCGCTGCTGGACGAAGCCACCGCCGCCGCCGAGGCGATGACGCTGGCCAAGCGCTCGGCGAAGTCGAAGTCGAACGTGTTCTTCGTCTCGAAGAACGTGCACCCGCAGACGCTCGAGGTGCTGCGCACGCGTGCCGACGGCCTCGGCATCGAGCTGCAGGTGGGCGACGACGCCGACGCCGCCACCGTCGACAGCTATGGCGTGCTGATGCAGTACCCGGACACCTTCGGCCGCATCCACGACTACCGCGCCGTCGCCGGGGCCGTGCATGCGCGCGGCGGCGTGGTGGCGGTGGCCGCCGACCTGCTCGCGCTGACGCTGATCGCCGCGCCCGGCGAATGGGGTGCGGACATCGTGGTCGGCAACACCCAGCGCTTCGGCGTGCCCTTCGGCTTCGGCGGCCCGCACGCCGGCTACATGGCCTGCCGCGACGCGTTCAAGCGCCAGATGCCGGGCCGCCTGATCGGCGTCTCCGTGGACGCCGAGGGCAATCCCGCCTACCGCCTGACCCTGCAGACCCGGGAACAGCACATCCGTCGCGAGAAGGCGACCAGCAACATCTGCACCGCGCAGGTGCTGCTGGCCGTGATGGCGGGCATGTACGCCGTCTACCACGGCCCCGAGGGCCTGGCGCGGATCGCGCGCCGCGTGCACCGCTTCACCGCGATCCTCGCCGACGCCCTGCGCAAGGCCGGCGCGTCCGTTGGCGGCGACTTCTTCGACACCCTGCACGTCACCGGCGTCGACGCCGCCGCCGTGCACGCCAGGGCCCGCGAGGCGCGCATCAACCTGCGCCACTTCGACGATGGCGCCATCGGCATCAGCCTCGACGAGACCACCACCCGCGAGGACGTGGCCGCGCTTGCCGCGCTGTTCGGCGGTTCGATCGACGACATCGACGCGCTCGACGCCACCACGCCGGACGCGCTGCCCGCCGGGCTGCCGCGCGGCACGCCGTTCCTGACCCACCCGGTGTTCAACACCCACCACAGCGAGCACGAGCTGCTGCGCTACATGCGCGCCCTGGCCGACAAGGACCTGGCCATGGACCGCACGATGATCCCGCTGGGCTCGTGCACCATGAAGCTCAACGCCACCGCCGAGATGATCCCGATCACCTGGCCGGAGTTCAGCCAGATCCACCCGCTGGCGCCGGCCGACCAGACCGAGGGCTACGTGGAGCTGATCGACGGCCTGGAGGCGATGCTGGCCGAGATCACCGGCTATGACGCGGTCAGCTTCCAGCCCAACTCGGGCGCGCAGGGCGAGTTCGCCGGCCTGCTGGCGATCCGCGCCTGGCACCGTTCGCGCGGCGAAGGCCATCGCGATGTCTGCCTGATCCCGGAATCCGCCCACGGCACCAACCCGGCCTCGGCGCAGATGGCGGGCATGACCGTGGTCGTGACGCGTTGCGACGCGAACGGCAACGTCGACGTCGAGGACATCCGCCTCAAGGCGGAGAAGTACGGCGACCGCCTCGCCGCGATCATGATCACCTACCCCTCCACGCACGGCGTGTTCGAGGAGGACGTGGTCGAGATCTGCGAGATCGTGCATGCCCACGGCGGCCAGGTGTACACCGACGGCGCCAACATGAACGCGCTCGTCGGCGTCGCGAAGCCCGGCACGTGGGGCTCGGACGTCAGCCATCTCAACCTGCACAAGACCTTCTGCATCCCGCACGGCGGCGGCGGCCCGGGCGTCGGTCCCTGTGCGGTGAAGTCGCATCTCGCGCCGTTCCTCCCGTCAGCCGTGCCCGCCACCGGCGACGAGGCCGGCGACGCCCCGCGCGTGGGCATGGTCTCGGCCGCAACCTACGGCTCGGCCAGCATCCTGCCGATCAGCTGGATGTACATCACGCTCATGGGCGCGGAAGGCCTGCGCCGCGCGACCCAGGTCGCCCTGCTCAACGCCAACTACATCGCCAGGCGCCTCGAGCCGCACTACCCGACCCTCTACACCGGCCGCAACGGCCTGGTCGCGCACGAGTGCATCCTCGACCTGCGCCCGCTGAAGGACGCCACCGGCATCGGCGCCGAAGACGTGGCCAAGCGCCTGATCGACTTCGGTTTCCACGCGCCGACGCTGAGCTTCCCCGTCTCGGGCACGCTGATGGTGGAGCCGACCGAGAGCGAGAGCCTGCACGAGCTCGACCGCTTCATCGACGCCATGATCCAGATCCGCGAGGAAATCCGGGCGGTCGAGGACGGCCGTCTGGACCGCGAGGACAACCCGCTCAAGCACGCCCCGCACACCGCGGCGCAGGCCTCGGCCAGCGAGTGGTCGCACGCCTACCCGCGGGAGCTGGCGGTGTTCCCGCTGCCTTCGCTGCGCCAGCAGAAGTACTGGCCGCCGGTGGCGCGGGTGGACAACGTGCACGGCGACAAGAACGTGTTCTGCAGTTGCATTCCGATCGGCTCGGCCGAGGACGAGCCGGAGGCGTTCAGCGAACCCGACGTGGTGTAAAAGCGGGCTGCGGGCGGGAGGCCGGGGCACGACGTCGGCTTTACGCACGGCGGAACAGGATGGTTGCTCCCCCCGCAAGGAGCAGCCCCATGGCCAGGGCCCGCACACCGACCGCAGCGTCGCCCCGTACGCAGCCATCGACTGATCGCAAGCCCGCGAAGGCGAAACCCGCGGGCAGCGCGGGCCGCCCCGCCGGCCCGGACCCCGAGTTCGATGCACCGCGCGGCAACGGCGGCGAGTACCAGCAGCAGGCCGGCGGCGAGCGTCCCCGGCTGACCACCAACCAGGGCGTGGTCATCGCCGACAACCAGAACTCGCTCAGGCAGGGCCCGCGCGGCCCGGCGCTGCTGGAGGACTTCATCCTCCGCGAGAAGATCATGCACTTCGACCACGAGCGCATCCCCGAGCGCATCGTGCATGCGCGCGGTTCGGCCGCGCACGGGTACTTCGAGCTCACGAGGTCGCTGGCGGAGTACACCCGGGCGAAGCTTTTCACCGAGGTCGGCGAACGCACGCCGGTGTTCACGCGATTCTCCACCGTGGCCGGCAGCAAGGGTTCGATCGACACCCCGCGCGACGTACGCGGCTTCGCGGTCAAGTTCTACACGAAGGAAGGCAACTACGACCTGGTGGGCAACAACGTCCCGGTGTTCTTCATCCAGGACGCGATCAAGTTCCCCGACCTGGTGCACGCGTTCAAGCCCGAGCCCGACCGTGGCTTCCCGCAGGCGACCAACGCGCACGACACGCTCTGGGACTTCATATCGCTCACGCCCGAGTCGATGCACATGATCATGTGGGCGATGAGCGACCGCACCATCCCGCGCTCGCTGCGGATGATGGAAGGCTTCGGCGTGCACAGCTTCCGCTTCCTGGACCACGAGGGGCACAGCACCTTCGTCAAGTTCCACTGGCGGCCGAAGCTGGGCGTCCAGTCCACGGTCTGGGACGAGGCGATGAAGCTCCAGGCCGCGGACAACGACTACCACCGCCGCGACCTGTTCGAGTCGATCCAGGCGGGCGACTTCCCGGAGTGGGAGTTCGCGGTGCAGCTGTTCACGGAGGAGGAGGCCGAGGCCTTTCCCTTCGACCACCTCGACCCGACCAAGATCGTCCCCGAGTCGCTGGTGCCGCTGCAGGTGGTCGGGCGCATGGTGCTCGACCGCTGGCCGGACAACTTCTTCGCCGAGACCGAGCAGGTGGCCTTCTGCCCCGCCAACCTCGTGCCGGGGATCGACTTCAGCAACGACCCGCTGCTGCAGGGGCGGCTGTTCTCCTACCTGGACACGCAGCTGATCCGGCTCGGGGGCCCGAATTTCCACCAGATCCCGGTCAACCAGCCCAAGTGCCCCTTCGCCAACCAGCAGCGCGACGGGCACATGCAGACGCAGGTGCCGCGCGGGCGGGTGAACTACGAGCCCAGCTCGCTGCAGGAAGACAGTCCGCGGGCCGACGCCGCGACGGGCTTCCACAGCCACGCCTCGGTGGACGACGGCGCCAAGGGCCGCATCCGGCCGGAGAGCTTCGCCGACCACTTCAGCCAGGCACGGATGTTCTTCCGCAGCCTCGAGGCGCCGGAGCAGGCGCACCTGGCCTCGGCCCTGGTGTTCGAGCTGTCGAAGGTGGAGACGCCGAAGGTGCGCGAGCGCCTGGTCGGTCAGCTGCGCAACGTCGACGGATCACTGGCCGAGCGGGTCGCGGACGGCCTCGGCATGGACATGCTGCCGCCCGGGGTGCCTGCCGCGATGCCGGCACAGGACATGCCTCCCGCGCCCGAGGTGCGCATCATCGGGCGCATGAAGGACACGCTGGAAGGCCGCCGCATCGGCATCCTCATCGACGAGGGCAGCGACGCCGCAACGCTGAAGGCCTTGCGCAAGGCCGCCGAGTCCGCCGGCGCCACGGTCAAGGTGGTGGCACCGAAGCTGGGCGGCGCAACCCTGTCGGACGGCAGGAAGCAGGCGGCCGACGGCCAGCTCGCGGGCACGCCTTCGCAGGTGTTCGACGCCGTCGCGGTGCTGTTGTCGGAGGCCGCGGGCAGGAAGCTGGCGAAGGAATCGGCGGCGGTGGACTTCGTCGCCAACGCATGGACGCACCTCAAGGCGATCGCATCCGATGACGGCGCGCTGCCGCTGCTCAAGGCCGGCCACGTCGGCCGCGACGCGGGCATCGTCGACGCCGCCGACGCCAGGGCCTTCATTGCCGCCGCCAAAACGCGGCAATGGGCGCGCGAGCCGAAGCTGCGCAGCCTCGCCTGAGTGACGCCGATGCGCGCGGCGACGCTTCCGGACCCCGTATGCGGCGGCGGTGAGCCCCCGGACATCGCCACGGACCTTGCCGCCCGCTACGCGGACATGCGCGCCCGCACCGTCGCGCTGGCCGCGCCCTTGTCGCCCGAGGACGCGCAGCTGCAGTCGATGCCCGAGGCCAGTCCCGCGAAGTGGCATCTCGCGCATACCACCTGGTTCTTCTCGCGCTTCGTGCTGGGCGACGCCCCCGGGGAAATGCCTGCGCGTTGGGATTTCCTGTTCAACAGCTACTACGTCGGCGCCGGCGAACGCCACGAGCGCGCGCATCGCGGACTGGTCTCGCGGCCCGCGCTCGCCGACGTGCTGGCGTGGCGCGACGCCATCGACGCGCGCATGCTCGAACGCCTGGCGGCCGGCGGCTTCACGCCGCACCAGCTGGACCTGCTCCTCCTCGGCGTCCACCACGAGCAGCAGCACCAGGAGCTGTTGCTCACCGACATCAAGCATGCACTCTGGTGCAACCCGCTTCAGCCGGCCTATGACCCCGGCTGCACGATCGAACGGGCGCACCTTGGCCGTGCCGACGATGCCGACGCTCCGGCCGGTGCGCCGGGCGGATGGATCACCTGCGGGGAGCGCATCGTCGACATCGGTGCGCCGCCATGGCCCGGCGCCGGCTTCGCCTACGACAACGAGAGCCCGCGCCACCGCGTGCTGCTCGGCGCGCACGCGATCGCCCTCCGACCGGTGGACAATGCCGGGTACGCCGCCTTCGTCGCCGACGGCGGCTACGCGACTCCGGCGCTGTGGCTGAGCGACGGCTGGGACCTGGCCCAGCGCGAAGGCTGGCGGCGCCCGCTGTACTGGCACGAGGACGGCGCGCGCGAGTTCACCCTGGCCGGCTGGAGCGAGCGCGATCCGGAAGCGCCCGTGCGCCACCTCAGCCACTACGAGGCCGACGCCTTCGCCCGCTGGTCCGGCGCACGCCTGCCGACCGAGTACGAGTGGGAGCATGCGTCCCCCAGGCTCGCGGGCATCGGCCAGGCCTGGGAATGGACGTCCAGCGCGCACGCTCCCTATCCCGGCTTTCGTCCCTTGCCGGGCACGCTCGGCGAGTACAACGGCAAGTTCATGAGCGGGCAGCTGGTGCTTCGCGGAGGCAGTTGCGCCACGCCTGCGGGACACGCGCGCTCGAGCTACCGCAACTTCTTCGCACCGCACGCGCGCTGGCAGTTCTCCGGCCTGCGCCTGGCAAGGGACACCGATTGAGCAGCAGGCTGCGGATCACCGACCTTCACCCCAGCGTCGACGACATCGCCGGCGACGTGCTGCGCGGGCTGTCGTCGGATCCGAAGCACCTGCCGTCGAAGTACTTCTACGACCAGCGCGGCTCGGAGCTTTTCGAGGCCATCACCCGGCAGCCGGAGTACTATCCCACGCGCATCGAGCTCGCCCTGCTCGCCGAACGCGGGCCGGAAATCGCGGCCGCAGTCGGACCGCGCGCGCATGTGGTGGAGTACGGCAGCGGCAGCGGCCGCAAGACGCGGCTGCTGCTGGACGCACTGGACGATCCCGTCGCCTACACGCCGATCGAGATCTCCCGTTCGGCGCTGACCGCGAGCGCCGAACGCCTGGACCGCGAGTTCGGCGACGTGGAAGTTCTGCCCGTGCTGGCGGACTTCACCCGCGCGGTGCCGCTGCCCGCGCCTTCCCGCGCCGCCCGCTCCGCCCTGGTGTTCTTTCCCGGATCGACCCTCGGCAACTTCAGCCACCGCGAGTCGCTGCGGCTGCTGTCGGCCATGCGGGACACCATGGGGAGCAGCGGCGCCGCCCTCGTCGGCCTCGATCTCGAGAAGGATCCCGCGGTGATCGAGGCCGCCTACAACGATGCCGCCGGCGTCACCGCCGAGTTCACCCTCAACCTGCTGCGCCGGCTCAACCGGGATATCGGCAGCGACTTCGACCTGGGCGGCTTCGCGCACCGCGCGCGCTACATCCGGGCCGAAGGCCGGGTGGTGACCACGCTGCGGAGCCTGCGCGACCAGATCGTCACCGTCGAGAGCCGCGAATTCAGGTTCGCGCGCGGCGAGGAAATGCAGGTCGAGCAGAGCCGGAAGTACACCGATGCCGGCATCGAGGCGCTGGCCGCCGAGGCGGGCCTGAGCGTGGCAGGGGCCTGGAACGACCCGCGCGACTGGTTCGGCCTGCGCCTGTTGCGGCCGGCCTGAGCGTGGCACGCCGCGGCATCCGGCCGCGGCCCTGCCGTGCCCGGTCAGTGCTTGCGCATCTGGTCGCGCGCGCTTTCGGCGCGCGCGGCGCCGATCGCGGTCTCCACCTTCCTGACTTCCTCGGGCGGCGGCAGCACCGCCGCCAGCCCCAGGGACTGCAGCCACAGCTCCCGGGTCCAGCCCTTGGTGTGATACAGGTGGTGGTCTTCCTGCGATTCGACCTCTTCGTACGCGGCCATGAGCGCCTTGCCGACGTCGCCGGAGGCCTTCTTCGCCACGTAGCCGACCAGCTCCCAGTTGAGATGGTCCTTGGTCTCGGCGAGCACCACGCATTCGGCGGCGACCAGTTCCGCGGCCGCCGGATCATCCGCGTCCCGGGCCATCTCCATCGCTTCCACCAGGGCCCTGCCGTGGTGGGCGACGATCTCGCGGCCCGGCGTGCGCACCTCGGGGTCGAGTCCGAGCTGCTCGAACAGGGCCAGCAGGACTTTCTGGTGCTCCCTGGTCTCCTCCAGGTACTCGTTCCACTCCTTGCGCAGGTCGTCGTTGACCGCGCACTCGATCGCGGCCAGGTAGACCTCCTCGCCGCCGATTTCCGTTTCGAGCCCCTGGTACAGGAGTTCGTGCAGCTGTGCCTTGTCGTAGCTCGCGCGTGCCATCTCGCGCTCCTCTGATCCGGATGGGGGAGGGTCCACCTTCGGGGCATCGGCGTTGCGCGGCGGTGAAGCCCGCTGTCCTACCATGTCGCCACCATTCATGTCGGGACCCGCGATGAAGGCCGTGATCTACCACAACCCCCGCTGCAGCACCTCGCGCAAGGCGCTGGCAATGATCCGCGACGCCGGCATCGAGCCGGAGATCATCGAATACCTGCTGCATCCGCCTGGACGCGAGCGGCTGGCGGCGCTGATCCGCGACGCCGGCCTGAGCGTGCGCGAGGCGATCCGCGCCAAGGAGCCCGCGTACGCGCGACTCGGCCTCGACGACCCTGGCCTGGACGACGAGGCGCTGATCGACGCCATGGTGCGCGAACCGGTGCTGATCCAGCGGCCCTTCGTGCAGACCGCGCTGGGAACGCGGCTGGGCCGGCCGGTCGAGGCGGTGCAGGAGATCCTGCCGCCCGCGGTCACTCCCTGAGCGTCGGCTCCGGCCCGGCCGGCTGCCGTCCCGGCTCTCCGCGCAGGCAGTCATGCAGGTGCCGCAGCTCCCGCTCCAGCAGCGGCGGCAGCAAGGGCAGCGCGGGCGGCGGGTTCTCCTTCGTTTCCGCGGCCGTCGCGAGCACGCGCAGACTCTCGCGCAGCCCGGTCTCTCCGCCCTCGCCAAAGAGTTCGCGCGCCCGCTCCCGGGCGGCCGCGTCGTCCAGCCGATCGAACATCCAGCCCGCCGACAGCGCGCGGTATGCCAGTTGCAGGGTGGCGGCCACTGCCGGCCATTGCCGCTCGGCCTCGCTGCGCTGCGCGGGCCCTGCGGCCAGTGCGCTTTCGTAGGCATCCTCGAGCGCGAAGCCCTGGCGCTGCAGGTCGCGGGCCGCGACCCGCGCGGCCCGCGTGTCCACGTCCCCGCGCGCCAGGTGCGGTGCCAGGGCATCGACACCGCGGATCGTGCCGGCCAGCAGCGGCGGCAGCACCGCCGCCGGCTTCGACGGCAGCAACCGGAACACCAGCAGCGCCACCAGGCAGCCCACGGCGGTATCGACCCCACGTGCGAGCACATAGGCGCCGGGCGAATCCACCGGATGCCCGCCCGATGCGAGCAGCAGCGCGGCGCTGGTGATGAACACCACCGCCGCGGCGTAGTTGCGCACCACCAGCATCTCGACCGCGAACTGCAGCGCCATCACCGTCAGCACCAGCCACGGCCCCTGCGGATACAGCAGGATGATCGCGCCGCCCAGCAGCAGTCCGACCCAGGTACCGAGCAGCCTCTCGGCCGAGCGCACCAGGGTGCGGTTCCAGTCGAAGCCCTGGTGCAGCATCAGCACCGCCGCCGCCACCGCCCAGTACGAGCGCTCGAGGTTGAACTGCGCGCCCAGCCAGCCCGCAACCAGCGCGGCAAGCCCCACGCGCAGCACCACCCCGCGCGAGAGCGAGCCCGGCCGCAGCGCCTCCGCCAGCACCGTGAGCGCGCCCGGATGGCCCAGCGGCACCATGCCGGGCACCACGCCTTCGGGGAGCTGGCCGGCGTGCACCAGGGCACGCGCCTGCGCCTGCAGTCCGCGCACCTCGTCGATGGCCGTCGACGAGGGGTCGCCGCGGTCCGGCCGCCATATCGCGTCGGCGAACAGCGTGTGCAGTCGGCGATTGATCGCGCGCAGCGCAGTGAGGCGGCCGCCGGACGTGGCGCGCTTGTGCTGGTAGGTGACCAGGGTGCTCCAGGCGGCATGCAGGGCGCGCGCCGCGGCGTGTCCGGCGCGCCGCTGCCCGGGCGTGCCGATGGCCGCGGCATGCTCGGCCACGGCATCGCCCGCCCGCACCACCGCCGCCTTCTCCGGGCCGCGTGGATCGACGAGGACGCCCAGCATGTGCACGCACCATGCGAAAGAACCGCCACCCAGCACCAGCAGCGCCGAGTGCAGCGGTCCGCCGGGCGGCTCGCGCATGCCGCTGGCCGCGGCGCAGGCGAGCAGGAACATGTAGGCCCCCGGCGGACCGATCTGGAAGGCGTTGCCCATCCAGGTGGCCACCATCGCCAGCGCCGCCACCACGGGCACCACGACCAGTGCGCCCGCTTCGGCGGCCGCCATGCCGAGGCCCACCGCCAGCGCGAACGCGAGCGCGATACCGGCCAGTTCCCGCGCGCGGTCGAGGTATGGCCGGTCGCTGCCGTACAGCGCGGTGAAGCCGCCGGTGGCGGCCATCATCCCCGCGGTGACGTCGCCGGCCAGCCAGCCGGCGAGGATCGGCATGCCCATGCAGAACGCGGCGCGCAGCGCGAAGCGCCAGCGCCGCGGCGGTCCCCGGCGCACATGGAACACGCCGCGCAGCTGCTTGCGCAGGCCGGGCGGCTCCGGGCTGTGGGTCGCGGTCGACACGCAAGGATTCTAGCCCCGCATGCCGACCGCGGCCGGCTCACCAGCCGTAGCCCGCGCGCAGCCAGAACGTGCGGCCGGGCTCGTTGATGCGCACCGCATCGGCCGGATAGCCGAAGTCCGCGTTGCCGGCCAGGTTGAGATGCTCGCTGTAGGCGCGGTCGAACAGGTTGTCGACGCCGGCAGTGACCTGCAGGCGCGCGTTGACCCGGTAGCCGGCGTTGAGCGCCAGGGTGGCGAAACCGGCGCTGGGCCCGATGTCCTGGCCCACCACGTTGCCGTAGCCCTCCGCCACCCGGTCCTGCCCGTCGACCACGCGCAGCAACACGCCCGCCGACCAGGTTCCGTTGTTCCAGTCGGCGCTGAAGCGGCCCTCCAGGGGCGGCATCTGCGGCAACGGCCGGCCGCTGTCCCGGTCCTCGCCGCGGGCGTAGGCCAGGCTGCCGCCGAGCTTCCAGTCCTGCGCGGGCCGGTACTCGACGCCGAGCTCGGCGCCGCGGGTCTCGGCGTCGATGTTCGTCACCCGGGACCTCTTCCCCATCATCGTGTCCATGTAGCGGAACTGGATGAAGTCTTCGACCCGGCCGGCATAGGCCGAGACCCAGGCGCTGAAGCGTTCGCCGCGGTATTGCAGCCCGACATCGAGCTGGGTGGTCTTCTCGGTGTCGAGGCCGGCGAAGGCGTTGACCGCTCCCATCGGTCCCATGTCGGCCGAGAACATCTCCCAGTAGTCGGGCATGCGCTCGGTGTGGCCGACGCCCGCGTACCAGCTCAGCCTGCGGTCGATGTCGCGCTCGTAGCGCACGAAGCCGGCCTTGAGCGTCTCCTCGCGCGACTGCCCCGCCGTCGGGTTGTGCATCGGCGGATTGCCGTGCCCGCCGGACACCGTCATGCGCTCGTCGTCGACGCCCGCGCGGTCGACGCGCGCACCCGCGATCCAGCGGCCCGCGTCGCCCTGGAACCATGTGCCTTCGGCGAACACGCCGAGGTTGTCGAAGCGCGCGTCCACCACCCGGGGCAGGGCGAGGTAGGTGCCGCGGCCCACGCCGCCGCGGCGGCGGTGGCGGCTGTCCTGGGCGTCGATGCCGGTGGCGAGCTCGAACGTCGCGCCGCGCCAGGTGGCCACCGCGCGACCACCGCTGGTGCTGCGCTCGACGTTCGACGCCATCGGCATCGGCATCGGACCATCGGGATTGGGGTCGCGCAGGCTGTAGTTGTCCATCACGTGGTCGGCGATGTTGCGGTAGACGCTGGCCTCGAAGGCCTGCAGCGCCCCGAGCCCGAGGTCCGTCTTCTCGAAACGCAGGCTGTAGTTCGTGCGGTCGAACTGGCTGCCGTCCATGGCGCGCGTGGCGTAGCGCGCCTCGCCGTCGCCGATGCCGATGCCGAGCTCCAGCAGGGTGTCCTCGTCCGGCGTCCAGCCCAGTGCGAGATCGGCGTTCCACTTCTTCCAGGCCGAGCCGACGCGGTCGCCGTTGCCGTCGTCGTAGTCGCCCGACTCGGAACGGTTGGCGCTGATGCGGGCGTAACCCGACGGTGCGCCATACGTCGCATCCAGCACCTGGTCGTTGCGGCCCCAGCTGCCGGCGAGGGCGCTGCCTCCGACCTTCCAGTTCGGCTCGACATGGTGCTCTCGGTCGCGCTCGAAGCGCACCGTGCCCGCGGACGCGCCCGGGCCCCAGAGCACGGTCTGCGGTCCCTTGATCACCACCAGCGCGTCATAGGTCTCCGGCGCGATGTAGGACATGGCGTTGTCCATGCGCGAAGGACAGGCGCCGGGCATGGCGCCGTCGTTGGTGAGCAGGTTCAGGCGCGAGCCGAACATGCCGCGCAGCACGGGGTCGCCGTTGCTGCCGCCGTTGCGCACCGCGCTGAAGCCGGGGATGGTCTTGAGGTAGTCGGCGCCGTCGCTGGCAGGCACCGGCTGCCGCGGCAGCTTCGGACTGGTCTCCCAGGTGAGCGCGGACACCGGGGCCGCGGCGGTCACCACCAGGGCGTCGAAATCGACGGTGCGAGTGGCGTCGGCATGGATGTGGGCCGCGTCCTCGGCGGCTTCGACCGCGAATGCGGCGGGGCTGGCCAGCGCCGCGGCGATGGCCATGAACAGGGCCGACGAACGGATCGCCGGGCAGAACGGGATCGACATGGTGGAACTCCATGGGAGGGATATCGTGGGGTTTGCGCCGCGGGCGTACCCGCGCGGCGTGGTGTCGGCTCAGCCCCGCCGGGGCGGCCCGCGCGATCCCAGTCCACTGGGATGCCACCAGCGCAGGCGCGGTGCCTGCGTCGCGATCGCCGGCGCTGCTGCGCGCGGCACGTGCACGATATCGAACGCCACGCCCGCGGCGACGGCCATCGAGGCCAGCAAGGGGCAATAGTCGCACTCGGGATCACCGATGGCCGGGCGTCGTTCGCCGTCCCCGCCGCCACCATGCTGCGCGTGCGATGCATGGCCATGCTGCGCATGCGTTTCCTGATGGTGGATCACATCGGCCACGGCGGCGTGCGCCACCCGTCCGACCGTGGGCACCATGACCAGCAGCAGCGCGGCGGCCAGGCCGATCCGCGACATCCAGCGATTGAAGGCACTGTGCTTCATGGTGCAGCGGATTATCGCGGATCACCTGCGGAAAGACGGATGACACAGGTCAAGCGCAGTCGATTCCCGTACGCGAATGTACGTGCTTGACTCAAGTCATGGAGACGCGCGCGGGCGCATCGGTATCGTCCGCTCCAACGGCGGAAGAGCCCCCGCCCCGATCCTTCCAGATTTCATTCAACCGCTGAGGAAACATCCCATGAGGAACCTGGTACTGCTGTTCGCACTTGCCACCGCCGGTGGCTTCGTCCCGTTCGAGGCCGCCGCCCAGGGCCAGGCTTCGGTCGACATGATCGCCGACGTCACCTTCAGCCTGCGCACCGAAATCGCCAACGGGAAGATGGTGTTCATCGGCAACGCGGGCCCGATCAAGGACGTGGTCAATCCGGAACTGCGCGTGGCCGAGGGCGCGGTGGTGGCCATCACCGTCACCAACAACGACGGCGCCATGCACGACATCGCGGTCCCCGAGTTCGGCGCCCAGTCCGACCAGCTCGTCGGCGTCGGCGCAGCGACCACGATCGTGTTCCGCGCCACCAAGGCTGGCACCTTCGAGTACATCTGCACCATCCCCGGCCACAAGCTCGCCGGCATGGCCGGCAACCTGATCGTCGGCGACGTGAAGAAGGAAGTGAGCACGGCGATCAACGTGGCCAAGAACCCGGCCGAGGTCGGCAAGCCGGTTGGTGACCGCGGCCCGCAGCACGTCACCTACGACCTGCTGACCACCGAGGTCGAGGGCCGCCTGGACGACGGCAGCACCTACCGCTACTGGACCTTCGACAACACGGTCCCGGGCCCGTTCCTGCGCATCCGCCAGGGCGACACGGTGACGATCAACCTGAAGAACGCCGAGAACAGCGTCAACATCCATTCGGTCGACTTCCACTCCGTGACCGGCCCCGGCGGCGGCGCGGCGGTGACCCAGGTGCGCCCGGGCGAGACCAAGAGCTTCACCTTCAAGGCGCTTCACCCCGGCCTGTTCGTGTACCACTGCGCCACGCCGATGATCGCCCACCACATCTCCAACGGCATGTACGGGATGATCCTGGTCGAGCCCGAGGGCGGCCTGCCCAAGGTCGACAAGGAGTACTACGTCATGCAGGGCGAGCTGTACACGGCGCAGAAGCATGGTTCGCGCGGCCTGCAGGAGTTCTCGGTCGACAAGCTGCTCGACGAGAAGCCCGAGCACCTGATGTTCAACGGCTCGATGGACGCGCTCACCAAGACCTTCGACATGACGGCCAACGTGGGCGAGGAAGTGCGCATCTTCTTCGGCGTCGGCGGTCCGAACCTGATCTCGAGCTTCCACCTGATCGGCGAGGTGTTCGACCGGGTCTACGACCTGGCCTCCTTCACCAGCCCGCCGCTGAAGGACGTGCAGACCACGCTGGTGCCGCCGGGCGGCGCGACCATGGTCGAGTTCAAGGTCGACTACCCGGGCAAGTACATCCTGGTCGACCATGCGCTGTCCCGCGCCGAGAAGGGCCTGACCGGCATCCTCACGGTGCACGGCAAGGCGGACGCGGCGATCTTCAGCAGCAAGGAAGCGATCGACGCCTCGTCCGGCCACTGACCGCAGGCCGTCCACTCTCCCACGTGCAGGGCCCCGCTTCGGCGGGGCCCTTTTTTTCTCGGGCGAGTCAAGCCCCCGCTTGCACACAAAGGTCATGCCGCAGTCACGCCGCGTGAGACGAAGCAGCGGACAATGACCGCATGCACCAGATGATCGAACTCCACCCCAGGCCCGACGCCCTCAGCGGCCTCGGCCTGCCCGCCATCCCCTATCCCGTCGCCCTCCAGACTTTCCAGGCCGCCGTCGCCAACGACGGCGAACTGCCGCTGGCCGACATGCTGCACGGCCTGCAGCTGCGCGCCGCCCGTCCGGGGGCGGACTGGCAGCGCATGGAGCCGGCCATGGCACGGCTGGCCGAGCTCCTGGCGCCCGACGACCCGCGCGAATCCATCATCGCCCAGGGCGAGGACTGGTGGCTTGAGCTCGGACCGGTCGAGCCGGAGGAGGCCGACGCCCTCGCCCTGCAGCGCGGGGACGCCCTGCTCGCCGCCATCGCCCCGCGCGAGGACGGCCGCCTGCGCGTGGCGGCGTATCGGCCGCTGGACGGCCGCGCCCTCGAGATCCTGCTGGCGCTTGCCAGCGTGCCCGGCGCGTCGGCGGAGGCCACGGACCCGCGGACCTGCTGGGAGCGTGCGCAGGAAGCGGCTTCGGGCACCGGTCCCCATGCTTCCGCCCTTGATGGCCTGGCGCGGCTGTCGCGCGGCCAGCCGGCCGACGCGGACCTGGCTCCGCGCAAACCGGCCTGCGTGGTCGCGGAAATCGGCACCTTCCACATGCTCCACCGCGCGCAGGGGGCTGAACGCCGCATCGCGCGGCCCTGGGCCAGGCGTCCGGCAACGCCGCGCAGAGCGATGGCGTAGGATGCGGATGACCCGCATGCGCGGGGCATCAGGCGGCACATGCAAGCCCAAGTGCACCAAGTGGACAGCGTGCTGCGCGACATCGCGGCCGAAGGGCGCGGCACGGAAGCCATCTGCGCCCGGACGGTCTCGCTGTGGACCGGAGTGGCGCACGCCCTCGTTCCCATCATCGGCCAGCGCGGCATGTCCGCGCTGTACGAGCGCGCCCTGCACCTCGCGTCCGCGCAGCACAAGTGGCTGGAGCAGGCGCGTGGCGCGGATGCCGACGACGGACTGCCCGGCTTTTCCCTGCTCGCTGCCGCCGCCTCCAACCAGAGGCAGGACGACGCCATCGCGGCGATCGCCATCCTCTTCGAAACCTTCGACCGCCTGCTGGTCACCTTGATTGGCGCATCGCTCACCGAACGCTTGCTGCAGCCGGTCTGGGACGTCCCGTCCGCCAGCCCTACCCGACAGGACACTGCCCCATGAGCACCAGGAACGCGACCATCCGGCGCCTGCCCACCGGCGTCAAGGGCCTCGACGACATTCTTGGCGGCGGCATCCCGGAGTTCTCCTTCAACCTCATCGCAGGCTCCCCGGGCGCCGGAAAGACCACCCTCGCGCACCAGATGATGTTCGCGATGGCGACGCCGGAGCGGCCGGCGCTGTATTTCACCGTGCTCGGCGAGCCGGCGCTGAAGATGCTGCGCTACCAGCAGCAGTTCGAGTTCTTCGATCCCGCGCGCATCAACTCCTCGATCCGCTTCGTCAACCTCGCCGACGACACCGTCAACGGCAACCTGGACAAGGTGCTCGCGCGCATCGTGGACGCGGTGCGCACCCATGCACCCGGCTTCGTGTTCGTGGATTCGTTCCGCTCGGTGATCCTCGCCAGCCAGGGCGCGGGCGACACCTTCCTGACGCTGCAGGAGTTCATCCAGCGCCTGGGCATCCTGCTGACGGGCTGGGAGGCGACGACCTTCCTGCTGGGCGAGTACTTCAGCGACGCCGATCCCAACCCCATCTTCACCGTGGCCGACGGCCTGATCTGGCTGAGCCAGAGCGCGCAGCGCAACTCGGTGGTGCGCAAGATGGAAATCGTGAAGATGCGCGGGCAGCCGACCCTGCCGGGGCTGCACAGCTTCCGCATCACCGGGGCCGGGCTCCGGGTGTTCGCGCCGCCGCGCACCACGCCGGCGGCCGTGCCGGGCGCGGTCCCGCCGCTGCAGGACCGGCGCAGCGTCGGCATCCCGGGACTGGACGAGATGATGGGCGGCGGGTTGCCGCGCGGCTATTCGCTGCTGGTGGCAGGGCCGTCGGGCTCGGGCAAGACCATCCTCGCCTCGGCCTTCCTTGCCGAAGGCGCGCGCCGCGGCGAGACCGGCGTGATCGCCGCCTTCGAGCAGCGCTCGCGGCAATCGCGCGGCCCGCTGATCGCCGGCCTGATCGAAGCCGACCGCATCGGCGTCATCGACACCATGGGGCCGACGCTGTCGGTGGACGAGATCGCCGTGCTCCTGATCGAGGAGGTGCAGCGGCTGAAGGCGACGCGCGTGGTCATCGATTCGCTGTCGGGCTTCGAACTCGCGCTCGCGCCGACCTTCCGCGACGACTTCCGCGAATCGCTGTCGCGCCTGGTTTCGGCGCTGGCGGACACCGGCGCCACGGTGCTGATGACGTCCGAGCTCGAGGACCGCTACGACGAGCTGAGCTTCAGCCCCTACGGCACCGCCTTCCTCACCGACGCGATCATCGTCCAGCGCTACATCGAAGTGGACAGCCGGCTCCAGCGGGTGCTTGCCGTGGTCAAGGTCCGTGGCAGCGCGCACTCGCACGATCTGCGCCTGTTCGACATCGACGACGACGGCCTGCAGCTGGGCGAACGCCTCGCAGGCCATGAGGGCCTGCTGGGTGGCCACCCCATGCGCGTGACCAGGCCCGCGCCGGCGGGCGCGGCGCCGGGATGAACGCGCCGCCGCAGGTGCGCTTGACGTGACCGGGCCGGAGCCCGGTTCGCGGCGCGCGGCGGCGACGCAGTCGCTGGCCACGCTCGAGGCCCACGCGGTACAGCTGCGCGCGGAGGTCGCCGGCCTGCAGAAGGTGCTCGCCACCCTGCGCGATCGCGCACCGCCGAGCAGTGGCAATGACCTGCTCGAAGCCAACGAGCAGCTGGTGCTGGCGGCCCTGCGGGCACAGGCCGTCGCCGAGGCGGCCGAGCGCCACCGCGACGAGGCCGCGCGCGCTGGCGAACGCGATCCGCTGACCGACCTTCCCAACCGGACCTCGATGCTCGAACGCCTGCACCTGGCCCTGGCCTCCGCGCAGCGGCGGCAGGCGCAGCTGGCGGTGCTGTTCATCGACGTCGACCGCTTCAAGGAGATCAACGACAGCTACGGCCACCCCGTCGGCGACCAGGTCCTGCAGTCCATGGCGCGCCGGCTGGAATCGAACCTGCGGGAGACCGACACCGTGGGGCGCTTCGGTGGCGAGGAATTCCTCGTGCTGCTCGAAGACCTGGCATCGACAGACGACGTGCCGGGCATCGTGGAGCACCTGCTGGATGTCATGGCCAGGCCGGAAACGATCGCCGGCCATGTGATCGAGCTGTCGGCCAGTCTGGGGATCGCGTTCTATCCGGACGATGCCACCGATGAGGCCGGCCTCATCGCGTGTTCGGATGCCGCGATGTATCGCGCCAAGCGACGGGGGCCGGGGGGCTACGAGTTCTGCCACGCGATCGAGCGCGGAGCCGATGGCCGGCCGATGGCTGCGCCCCTGGCCCCGGATGATGGCGAGGACCAGCGGCTGCCCGGGCCTGCCGGTACCCGGGCGCGGCAGGCCGCCCTGCAGGAAGCCAACAGCGCGCTGGTGGTCTCCGCCCTGCATGCGCAGGCACAGGAAACACGCGCACTGGAAGCGCACGCACGGGCGCTGGGATCGATGGCTGCGGCCGCGCACGAGCTGCGCAATCCCCTGACCCCCATCCGGATCGCCGCCGGCATGCTCGGCGAAGCGCGCGACGACCTGGTGCGCTTCACCCGGCTGCGCGACATCATCGAAGAGGAAGTCCTGCACATCGCGCGCCTGGTCGACGATCTTGTCGACGGGTCGCGCGTGGTCAGTGGCAAGCTCAGCCTGCAGCGTGAAGAGGCCGCGCTCGCCCGCGTGCTGGAAGCCGCAACGGCGAGCTGCCGCCCGGCGATGGAGTCGCGGCGGCAGCAGCTGGTCGTGGAGCTGCCGCCCGACGATGCCATGCCGCTCACCGGAGACCACACCCGCCTGGTGCAGGTGTTCACCAACCTGCTCGACAACGCCTCGAAGTACACCCCGGAGGGAGGGAGCGTCCGCCTGGTCGCGGTGCGCTCGCCGGACGCGATCACGGTGAGCGTCCACGACACCGGCATCGGGATCCCCGCCGACGCCCTGCGGCGCATCTTCGACATGTTCGTGCAGGACCGCACCGCGGCGGCGCTGCGCCCCGGCGGACTCGGCATCGGCCTGGCGATCGTGCGCGAGCTGGTGGAGGCGCACGGCGGAACGGTCGTGGGCAGCAGCGACGGCCCGGGCCTGGGGAGCAGCTTCGTGGTCACGCTTCCGGTCGCTGCCTGAGGGCAGGCCGGTGGGTGGGGGGCTCAGTTCTGCGGCCGCGCCTCCACCTTCGGCTCGGCCACTTCGCGCCCGGCTTCGGCGCGGCCCGCCATGTCGGCGCCCGCGTCGGGCGCGAGCCGGCGCATCTGCCGCATCGAGGCCAGCGAGATCAGGCCCACAGTGAGGAAGGCGAAGGTGAAGTTGATCGCGGCATTGCCGGGCTGGCCGGTCAGCCGCCCCGCCGCGCTGAGCGCGAATCCGCCGATGGTCACGCCCAGGGCCAGCGACAGCTGCTGCGCCATCGCCGCCAGGCTGCTGGCCTGGCTCATCCGCGCCTGGTCGATGTCGGCATAGGCCACGGCGTTGATGCTGGTGAACTGCAGCGAGCGGAAGAAGCCGCTGGCCAGCAGCACGCCCACCATCAGCGGATAGGGCGTGTCGGCGCGGAACAGGCCGAAGCCGCAGAGCATCAGCGACGCCACCAGCCCGTTCCAGACCAGCACCGGCCGGAAGCCGAAACGATGGATGATGCGCGGCGCGACCGCCTTCATCACCATCGCGCCGGCAGTGGACGTGAAGGTGACCAGCCCCGATTCCAACGGATCGAGGCCGAAGGCCATCTGCAGCATCAGTGGCAGCAGGAAGGGCGTGGCACCGGTGCCGATGCGGAACAGCGAACCGCCGAGCACGCCCACCCGGAACGTCGGCACCCGGAACAGGTCCAGCCGCAGCAGCGGATGCGGGTGCCGGCGCGCATGCCACACATAGGCGGCGATCAGGGCGCCACCGGCCAGGATGCAGCCGGCGATCACGGCCCTGGGCACCAGCGCGGAACCGATCGCCGCCAGCCCCGACATCGCCAGTACCAGGCCGCCGGCGGACAACAGGAAGCCCCGCCAGTCCAGCGGCCCCACCGGCTGCTTCAGCATCGGGATATGCCGGTAGGCCAGCCAGATGCCCAGCAGGCCCATCGGGATGTTGATGAGGAAGATCCAGCGCCAGTCCGCGTAGGTCGTGATCGCGCCGCCCAGCACCGGCCCCAGCATCGGCCCCAGCAGCGCCGGGATCGTGAGCCAGCTCAGCGCGCGCACCAGCTCGGACTTCTCCACGCTGCGCAGCAGCACCAACCGCCCCACCGGCACCATCATCGCCCCGCCTATGCCCTGCACGAAGCGGCCGACCACCAGCTGGCCGAGCCCGTCGCTGGCGGCGCAGCCCAGCGACCCCAGGAGGAACACGCCGATGGCGGACATGAACACCGGCTTCGCACCGAAGCGGTCCGCGACCCAGCCGCTGACGGGAATGAACACCGCCAGCGCCAGCATGTAGGTGGTGAGCGCGAGCTTGAGCGCCACCGGCTCCACGCCCAGGTCCGCCGCGATCTGCGGCAGCGAGGTGGAGATCGCCGTCGAGTCCATGTTCTCGATGAACAGCGCGGTGGCGATGATCAGGGGGATGAGGCGGTGCGGGGGCAAGGCGGCTCGCGTGCGGCGGACAGCGGAGCATTGTCGCCCTTCCGGCGGGCGGGCGGCGTGAGCGGCCGACCCGGGATCAACCGGAATGGTCCCGCGGACCCTGCGCCTCCATCATCCTTGCGAAACGGTCGAATACCGACGGATCGCTCTTGATGCCCCGCTCGCCGTGCATGATCTCCATCGCTTCCGCATGCGTGCGCCGCGGCTGGTACGGGCGCTGCGAGGTCATGGCATCGTAGCTGTCGACCACGCCGATGATCCGCGCGCCCAAGGGGATGTCCTCGCCCCCGAGCCCGTCGGGATAGCCGCTGCCGTCGAACCATTCGTGGTGGTGGCGCACCAACCTGGCGAGCATCGCGGCATCCGCGCGATCCAGCTGTTCGCAGATGCGCGCGCCGGCACCGGCGTGGCGCCTCATGATCTCGAGTTCGGAGGCATCCAGCCTGCCGGGCTTCAGCAGGACATGATCGGGGATGCCGATCTTGCCGATGTCGTGCAGGCGCGCGGCGGCGCGCAGGGTGCCGATTTCCGCCTCGTCCGTGCCGCAGCAGCGCGCCAGCGCGACGCAGAGGAGTTCGACCCGGCCACCGTGCTCCTGCGTATACGGATCGCGCAGGTACAGCGCCGTGCTCAGCGCACCGCGCGGACCTGAAGAACCGCCGATCATCCCGGCCTCCCGCACTTCATCCCGCGGGCGCACGCGAACAGCCCCCTGCGTCATTGATCGAACATGTGTTTCCATCGACATCGGCGGCCCGCTTCCCAGGCGATCCGCCTGCGAGAAATATAACCGCGTTGCGAGCGATGCGGACTGACCGGAATCAATACGCTGCGGGCCGTGACTTGAAGCCAACGGCGCGATTGCCGAGCATGGGTACCCACATCCATCATCAGGAACCCAGATTGCACGCATTCAACGGCCTCAGCGCCGGTTTCCGCCCGCATCCCGCACCATCCCTTCCGGACGCGACCTCCCTGCTCGCCGACGAGCACACCGGCCTCCAGCACGCCGTCGTCAACCGCCATCCCCGCTATGGCGCGCAGCTCTTCCTCGACGACGACCTCCAGATCTCCGAATCCGACACCGCCTACGGCGTGGCCATGGCCAGCCCGTTGCTGGCCCTGCGTCGCCTCGAGCGCGTCGCCATCCTCGGCGGGGGCGATGGCGGCGTGCTCAACGAACTGATCCGCACGCTCGAACCGCTGGACGCTCTGCCATCCGAGCTGACCATGATCGAGATCGACCCGCGGGTGATGGAGCTCTCGCGCGAACACCTGCCGGTGCTGTGCGGCGATGCCTTCGACAGCCCGCATGCCCACGTCGTCACCGGCGACGCCTTCGCCTGGATCGCCAAGGCCCGCGACCTCGACGCGGTCATCTACGACCTGACCATGGACCCGGTGCGCGAAGGCCAGACGCGCGCCGACTTCATCACCCGGATCATCGGCCACATCGCCCGCGCCCTGCGCCCCGGCGGCATGCTGAGCATGCAGTGCTGCGGCCACGGCCGGGAGGACGCCGCCGACCGCGCCACCCGCCGCGAAGTCCTGCCGCTGATCCGCGCGGCGGTGGACGAACACTTCAACGAACGCTGCGAGCAGGACGTGCTGGTGCCATCGTACCGCGACCTCTGGACGTTCCTGAGCGCGCGCAAGGCCTGATCTCCGCGCGGACACGCATCCGCGACCGCTGGCGCGCTCAGATCCGCGCCAGCGCGTCGCGCAGCGGCTCCAGGTCGGCATCGGACACCGGGCGCACCACGCGCGCCAGCTCCATCCCCGAGCGCATCACCACCAGCGTCGGCCAGAGCCTGACGGCCAGCGAGCGCCCCAACGGCCGCCCCCGCCCGTCCTCGACCTTGAGGTGGGTCACGTTGCGGCTGCCGGCCAGCAGTCGGCGGATGCTCGCCTGCGCCGCCTGGCAGTGGCCACACCAGGGGGCGCCGAACTCGAGCAGGAGCGTGCCCTCCATCGCGTCGACGTCGTCGCGGGCGGGCTCGGTGGCGAGATAGTCGGATGCGTAAGCGGACATCTCCGGCTCCATGGCTCCGGGTGGGATCACAGCCGCTCCACCGCCGTCGCGCGCACCAGAACCTCGTCCTGGCGGAAGCGCGATTCCAGCGCTTCTCGGTAGCCGCGCCACCAGGCGTGGTCGACGTTGTCGACCATCACCTCGAACAGCACCACGTCATCGCGCTGCACGTCGCCTTCGTCGTCTTCCCACAGCCCCGTCGCCGGCGCGCGGGTGAAGGCGGTGACGCCGCCGTGCAGATCGGCCAGCTCGGTGCGTACGGTGTCGTAGAGCGTCTTCGGGAAGGCGGTGCCGGCGTGGTCGCGGAGCGGGAGGAAGATCTCGACGAGATGCACGGCGCCCTGCCTGCAGCCTTGACCGGGGCATTCAGCATCCCGCCGCAGGTGTCGGGCGGTCGTGAAGTCGGCAAAGCCCGCATCGTGGTCAACTCCCCGCCACCTGCCCCAGCCTGAACCGGCAAACCTTCCCGCCCCGCACCATGCACTCCATGTGGTGCACACGCCTCCCCGTGGCCGCCTCCATGTAGGCGAGATCGAACCTGCAGACCTGCGGATGCTGCCTGGCCAGTCCGTGGAAGACGCAGTTGAAGGCCTCGACCTGCCAGTCGTCGTCGTGCCTGGCCGGCAGGGCCTCGTAGCCGAGCGCGTCGAGCCGCTGCGCCAGCGCGCGCGCCAGGGCCTCGCCGTTTTCGGAGCGCATCGAGGCCTGGGTGGCGGCCACCGTCGCCCCGAGCTCCTGCAGCATCGCGCCCATCTCCTCCTCGCCCATGCGCTCGAGCAGCTGGGAGATGAGCGCCGCGGCGATCGCGCCATAGTTGCGCGGGAACAGTTCGCGCCCCGCGGCCGTCAGCGCATAGCGCGCCTGCGGTCGGCCGCCGGTGGCCCGGGGCTCGACGCGTTCCACCAGGCCGTGGACGATCAGCGGCGTGAGGTGCTGGCGCACGGCGTTGTGGCTGACGCGCAGGCGCTCGCACAGCTCTTCGACGCCCGCCCCGTCCCGGGCCAGCAGCAGCTGCCTCAGCAGCCGCTGCCGGGTGTCGCCGAACTGCGAAAGTCCCTGCATCGTCGTGGCCTCAGCTGGCCTTGTCGGGGAACTGCTTGGCAATGCCGGCGGCGAGCGCGTCGGCGATCATGTCCATGTGCGACTGCATCGCCGTCCACTCGGCCGCCTCGCCCGCGGTGTCACCGGCAAGGATCAGGTCCACCTGCTTCGAATGGTGCGCTCCGTGGGCCAGCAGCATGCCCTTGAGCGTGTCTTCGGGCCAGTTCGGGTTGGCGCCCGCCAGGAAGCCCGCGATCTCGCCGGCGTTGGCGGTGAGGTCGTCCATCGCCTTGGCCGCCGCGTCGGCGTTCCCGGCCGTGCGGCCGTCGGTCATGGCCTTCACCGCGCCCCAGTGGCCGCCGAGCAGGGTCAGCATCCGGCCGCCGGCGGCATCACCATAGAAGCCGGCCACCGCGTTGCTGATCTGCCTGGCGTTCTCGACCACGGCGTCGGCAGCGGCCGCGGCGTCGGACGCGTTGCCCGCGTGCATTGCCAGCGCGTAGTCGCGGGCATGCACGATGTGGCCATGCCAGAGCTCGCGCATCGTTGCCTGCAGCTGCGGCGCGGCCACGTCGTTGGCACCGGCAGCGGCCGCGGGGGACGGTTCAAGCGCGACGGAGGCGTCCGCCACCGCGTCGGCTGCCGCGAGGTCGGCGGCCGCGGTGGCTTCTTCCTGCGGTGGCGCCTGGTTGCAGCCCGCGAGGGCAAGCGCGAGGGCGAGGGCTAGCGTTGTGGCTGGCGTGTACATGGGAGGCTCCCGGATGCGTCGCGGATTGCGACAGATGCACATCCTCGATCCTGGAACCATGTTTTACATTTTCATATGTGTAAAGCGCGCGCGCTGCGGATTTGACGACCCTGCATCGCCGTTCGGCAAGCGCGGGAAGAGGCGGCCGGCCGCTTTCACCCACCCGCCGCACAGCGCGCCAGCGCTTCTTCGCCCCGTGCCGTCGCCAGGCAGCGCTCCCGCTGCAGCCGCCCGCGCACCTCGCCTTCCAGCCCGCGCAGGCCCCAGCGCCGGCCTTCGGCCACGGCGGCCTCGTCGTCGGCACCATCCAGCCACGCCGCCCGCAGCGCGGCCAGCGCACCGACGCGATTGCCGCTCGCGCAGTGCACGAGGGTCGGCCCGTCGATGCCTTCCAGCAGCCGGTCGAACGCGACCACGTTCTCCCGGGTGAGACCCTCTGCACCACGGACGGGCAGGTTGTCGTAGCGCATGCCCGCGGCGCGCACCGCCGCGGCCTCGTCGAAGTCCGGCGTTTCCCCGTCCGCGGTCAGGTCGATGACGTGGCGCACGCCCGCGGCGCCCAGGGCGGGCAGGTCGGCGGCCGAGATCCGGCCGCCGGAGTGGATCCCCTCGGCGGGATTCGCGAAGCCTTCCAGGGCCGAGGCCGCGACCGCTTCTTCCATGCCTGTCACCTCCGCGCCGCCCTGCCGGCCGGCCTGCAACGCGCAGCCCGCGCCCGCGGCGGCGAGAGCTGCCACCAGTACGATCCCGACGACGGCATGGCCTGCCCGCATGCGCAATTCCTCAGGCGAAGGGATCCTGCAGCACCATCGTGTGCTCCCGGTCCGGACCGGTGCTCACGATCGACAGCGGGCAGCCCGCCAGCTCCTCCAGCGCGCGCAGGTAGGCGCGCGCCGCCGGCGGCAGCCTGTCCCATTCGGTGATGCCGTGGGTGTCCTCGGTCCAGCCCGGGAACTCCAGGTACACCGGCTCGCACTCGGCCCAGCCCTGCGCGTCCAGCGGCGCATACTCGGTGCGCTTGCCGCGGTACTGGTAGCCGATGCACATCTTCAGCGTGTCGAAGCCGTCCAGGACGTCGAGCTTGGTGATGCACAGGCCGTTGATGCCGTTGATCGCCACCGCGCGCTTCAGCGCGACGATGTCGATCCAGCCGCAGCGGCGCGGACGGCCGGTGGTGGCGCCGTATTCCTGGCCACGGTCACGCAGGCGCTGGCCCACCTCGTCGTCGAGCTCGGTCGGGAACGGACCGCCGCCCACGCGCGTGGCGTAGGCCTTGCAGATGCCCAGCACGTAATCGATCGCGTCCGCGCCCACGCCGGTGCCGGCCAGCGCGCCGCCGACGGTGGTGTTGGAGCTGGTGACGTACGGATACGTGCCGTGGTCGATGTCGAGCAGCGAGCCCTGCGCGCCTTCGAACAGCACCTTCTTCCCCTGCTTGCGCAGGTCGTGGAGGATGCCGGCGACGTCGGACTTCATCGGCTCCACGTAGTCGCCGAAGGCCAGGGCCTCGTCATAGGTCTGCTGGAAGTCGATCGCGTCCGCGTCCAGGTACCGGGTCAGCACGAAGTTGTGGTAGTCGAGCGCGGTGCGCAACAGCTCTTCCAGCTGCTTCGGGTAATGCAGGTCGGCCACGCGGATGCCGCGGCGCGCGACCTTGTCCTCGTAGGCCGGGCCGATGCCGCGGCCGGTGGTGCCGATGGCCCTGCCGCCGGCGGCCTTCTCGCGCGCCTGGTCCAGTGCGATGTGGTACGGCATGATCAGCGGCGTCGCCGGACTGATCCGCAGTCGCGAGCGCACTTCCACGCCCGCTTCCTCCAACTCGGCGATCTCCTTCATCAGCGCCGCCGGGCTCAGCACCACGCCGTTGCCGATCAGGCACAGCGCGTCCTCGCGCAGGATGCCGGAGGGAATCAGGTGCAGAACGGTCTTCCTGCCGCCGATCACCAGCGTATGGCCGGCGTTGTGGCCGCCCTGGAACCGCACCACGCCGCCGATGTCCTGCGTCAGCAGGTCGACGATCTTGCCCTTGCCCTCGTCGCCCCACTGGGCTCCCAGCACCACCACCGACTGACCCATTTCCACGCTCCTGACAGACGAAAAGCCGGCGGGGACGGCCCCCGATCCGGCTTTTCGGCATTCTACAGGAGCCGGTCGCGCGGGGGCATCCACCCCCGCCCGTGCCTCACCCGCGCACCAGCATCAGCGCCAGCAGACCGCCGGCCGCGACCACGCCGCCGATGGTGCGCAAGCGCCCGTCAGGCGTGCCCAGCATCTGCGCCACGGCGCTCTTCCATGCGCGCGGGGCGACGAACAGCAGCAGCCCTTCCAGCACCGCCACCAGGCACAGCGCCGACCACAGTTCCTTCATGGCCGCGCCCGGCTCAGCGGTCGCTGCGCAGGTACTGGAGGAACGGGTCGTTGCGCTCCAGGACCATGACCGCGTCGCCGGACTCGAAGGCACGGCGATAGGCGTTCAGGCTGCGCTGGAAGGCGAAGAACGCGGGGTCGCGGTTGGCCGCCTCGGCATAGATGCGGGTGGCCTCGGCATCGCCCTCGCCGCGCAGCTTCTGCGCATCGCGCTCGGCCTCGGCCAGCAGCACCGTCTGCTCGCGGTCGGCCTCGGCGCGGACGATGCGCGCCTGTTCCTCGCCCTCGGCGCGCAGCGCGGCCGCCACCTGGCGGCGCTCGGCGCGCATGCGGTCGTAGACCTGGCCGATCACTTCGCTGTCGGTGGGCAGGTCGATCTGCTTGAAGCGGATGTCGACCACCTGCATGCCCAGCGTGCGCGCACCTTCGTTGATGCCGGGCAGCTGGCGGTCGATCAGCTCGGCGCGGTTGCCCGAGACCAGCTGGGTCAGCGTCTGCGAGTTGATCTCGTTGCGCAGCGATTCCTTGATGATCGGCGCCAGACGGTCGGTGACCAGCTCCTCGTTGCCGCCGGTCGCGCGGTAGAAGTCCGCCGCATCGACGATGAAGCCGATGGCGACGAAGTCCACGCTCACGTCCTTGCGCTCCGAGGTCAGCGAGCGCTCGGGCGGGAACTCGTTGGCGGTGAAGCGGCGGTCGAACACGCGCGCGCTCTCGACCAGCGGGATCTTGAAGTGCAGGCCCGGCCCGAGGTCGGTGCGGGCGACGCGGCCGAGGTTCAGCACCAGGCCGACCTGGCCCTCGCGGACCACGAACACCGAGCCGAGCAGGCCCAGCAGCACGACCAGGACGATGGGGACGATCAGTTGCGGCTTCATCGGATGGCTCCCTCACGCGGCGGGCGCGGCAGGTTGCCGGTCGCCGCGGGCACCGGCTCGGATTCGGGGCGCGCGTCGGGGGACGGCGACACCATGTCGGGGGTCAGCAGCGGCGGCTGCGCGGCGCCCTGCCCGGGCATCGGCACATAGATCAGCTGGCGGCCGTCGCCGCCGACCACGGTGCGGTTGTCGGCCAGCACTTCCTCCACGGTCTCCAGCCACAGGCGCTTGCGGGTGACCTCCGGCGCCTTGCGGTACTCGTCGACCAGCAGGGTGAAGCGTTCGGCGTCACCGGTGGCGCGGGCCACGGCGGCGGTCTTGTAGCCCTCGGCGGTGGTGCGTACGCGCTGCGCCTGGCCGCGGGCCTCGGGAACGATGCGGGCGGCGTAGGCCCGGGCTTCGTTCACCAGGCGCTCGTTCATCTGCTGCGCGCTGTTGACCTCGTCGAAGGCGGGCTTGACCGCTTCCGGCGGGCGCGCGTCCTGCAGGCTGAGCTCGGTCACGATCAGGCCGGTGCGATAGGTCTCCAGCGAGGCCTGCAGCGAGGTGGCCGCGGCGGCCGACAGCGGGCCGCGGGCGTTGAGCGCGGAGTCCAGGTTGGAGCGGCCGATCTGCTCGCGCACGGCGCTCTGCGCCACCTGCTCGAGCACTCGGTCGGCGTCGCGCGAGCCGAACAGGTACATCTGCGGGTCGCTGATGCGGTACTGCACGTTGAACGACACGGTGACGATGTTCTCGTCGCGGGTCAGCACCGGCAGGCTGTTGCTGAAGGTGCGCACGCCGGTGGTGTTGATCTTGGTGACGCTCTCGATCGGCCACGGCAGCTTGAAGTTCGGGCCCGGCTGCATGACGCGGGCGAACTTGCCGAAGCGCAGCACCACGCCGCGGTCCTGCTCGCCGACCAGCACGAAGCAGTTGAAGGCCAGCCACAGCGCGAAGACGATGCCGATCCAGCGCAGCGGATTGCCACCGCCACCGCCGAACAGGCCGCGGAGCTGCTCCAGGATGCCGTCGAACGGCCCGCGGCCGCGGCCACCGCCGCCGCTGCGGCGCGGCGGCCAGGGATTCTGGCGGCGGTCATTGCCGCCGTCGCGGCCCGAACCGCGGTCGTCGTTGTTCTTGCCGGGGATGTTCCAGGCCATGCTGGCTCCAGTCTGGGGATCCCGCCGCCGGGTGCCGGCGACGACGGGACATTCTACAGGGTGTCCACGCACCGGGTCCGCCCGCGCGGGGAACGCATCAGACGGCCGGCAGCAGCGGCCGCAACGGCGCGCCGTCGCCCTGTGCCGCCAGGCGGCGGGCGTCGGCCAGGGGCAGGTCGATGTCCAGGGTCCAACCGTCCTCGTCGTGCGACTCGCCGCGGATCGCGTCGATGGCATGCAGGCGCGCGCGCAGACGTCCCGCATCGGACGGCAGGCGCAGCTCGGCGTGCAGCCGGCGCAGACCCAGGCGGCGGCCCAGGGCCTCGCGCAGCAGGTCCAGGCCGGTGCGGTCGCGGGCCGAGATCCAGACGCGCTCGCGGTCGGCCACCTCGTCGGCGTGGTCGCTGGCATGCGGCAGGTCGTGGCGCGGCGGCATCTCCAGGCGATCGATCTTGTTGTAGACCAGCAGCTGCGGGATGTCGCCGGCGCCGATCTCGGCCAGAACCTCGTCCACCTGGGCCACCCGCTCGTCGCGCAGCGGGTCCGAGGCGTCGATCAGGTGCACCAGCAGGTCGGCCTCGCGGGCCTCGCTCAGGGTGGAGCGGAACGCCGCCACCAGCTCGTGCGGCAGGTCGCGCACGAAGCCGACGGTGTCGGCCAGCACCACGTGTCCGCCCGGCAGCGTGATCTTGCGCACCGTGGGATCGAGGGTGGCGAACAGCTGGTCGGCGGCATAGGCGTCGGCGCCGGTCAGGGCGTTGAACAGCGTCGATTTGCCGGCGTTGGTGTAACCCACCAGCGCCACCCGCGGCAGTTCGCTGCGCACCCGGGCCCGGCGCATCTGGCCGCGCTGGACCTCGACCTTCTCCAGCCGCTTCTGCAGTGCGTCCACGCGCTTCTGCAGCAGCCGGCGGTCGGTCTCGAGCTGGGTCTCTCCGGGCCCGCGCAGGCCGATGGAGCCGCCGCGCTGGCGCTCGAGGTGGGTCCAGCCGCGCACCAGGCGGGTGGCCATGTGCCGCAGCTGGGCCAGTTCGACCTGGAGCTTGCCTTCATGGCTGCGCGCGCGCTGCGCGAAGATGTCGAGGATCAGGCCGGTGCGGTCGACGACGCGGCGCTCCAGGAACTTCTCGAGGTTGCGCTCCTGGCCGGGCGTGAGCGGGTGGTTGACCAGCACCAGGTCGGCGCCGGTGGCCTCGGCCGTGGCCTTGACCTCGTCGAGCTTGCCGCTGCCCAGCAGGGTGGCAGGATTCGGGCGGTCGATGCGCGCGGGCATCACGTGGGCCACGCTGGCGCCGGCCGAGCGTGCGAGTTCTGCGAACTCCTCCAGCACGCCCTCGTCCGGCGGACCGCCGGCATGGGGCTGGATCAGCAGGGCGTGCTCCCCCCTTCCGGGAACGTTCAAACAGCTGGGTCGGCATGCGGGCGGCGGACGGGTGTCATGGCCCTGACATGGGGCCGGGAGCCGCCGACGCAAGCCTCATCCGGCTCCGTCGCCATCCGCCGCTTCGGTGGCACCCTCCTCGCCGGCCTGGACCACGCCGCCGCCCGGGCCCACGCGCACGTTGCGCGCCGGCACCACGGTGGAGATGGCGTGCTTGTAGACCATCTGGCTGACAGTGTTGCGCAGGAGCACGACGAACTGGTCGAAGGACTCGATGGTGCCCTGGAGCTTGATGCCGTTGACGAGATAGATCGACACCGGCACGCGTTCGCGGCGCAGCGCGTTCAGGAAAGGATCCTGCAAGGACTGTCCCTTGGACATTCGGTTTCCCCGACTGGTTCTTGTTGTTATGGATGCAGCGGCCCGGCGGACCGCGTCGCCTGACCGCTCCCCGGTGGCGACGGGCCCGATCTTATACGACCCGGGCCGCACGGGGCCGGTTCGGGCGTCGATCGCGTGACGAGGCGCACCCCCGGGCACGCTTCCGATCGCTCATGCGAGGAAATCCGCCACCGCACGCGCCAGCTGCCGGCTTCCGGTCGCGGGATCGAACCAGCGTGCGTCGAGCTCGCCGCGCAGCCAGGTGGACTGGCGCTTGGCCAGCTGGCGGGTGGCGGCGATGCCGCGCTGGCGGAACTCCGCGGCGTCGCCGCGGCCGTCGAGGTGCTCCCAGGCCTGGCGATAGCCGACGGCGCGGATGGCGGGCAGGTCGAGCGGCGCGGGGTGCGCGCGCAGGGCGGGAAGCACACGCAGTGCCCGGACCTCGTCGAGGAAGCCGGCGGCGAGCATGGCGTCGAAGCGGCGCGCGATGCGTTCGTGCAGCACGGCGCGATCGGCGGGCGCGACGACGACCTTGAGCACCTTCAGCGGCAGGCGGCGGATCCGGGCGGAGCCGGCCTGCCAGTCGCTGAGCGCACGTCCACTGACCCGCCAGACCTCCAGCGCGCGCTGGATGCGCTGTGGATCGCCGGGACCGATGCGTGCCGCGGCGGCGGGGTCGACCCGCGCCAGCTCCGCATGCAGCGCGGGCCAGCCGCGTTCGCGGGCCTCGGCCCCGATCGCCGCGCGGACGACGGGCTCGGCGGCAGGCATCTCCGCCAGCCCCTCCAGCAGCGCACGGAAGTACAGGCCCGTGCCGCCGGCCAGGATCGGCAGGCGGCCGCGGGCGACGATGCCATCGATGGCGACGCGCGCGTCGCGGGCGAAGTCGGCGGCGGAATACGCCTGCCACGGGTCGCGCAGGTCGAGCATGTGGTGCGGTGCGCGGGCCTGCTCGAAGGCATCCGGCTTCGCCGCGCCGATGTCCAGGCCGCGGTAGACCAGGGCCGAGTCGACGCTGACGATCTCGCCGCCGAAGCGTTCCGCCCAGTCCAGCGCCAGCGCGGTCTTGCCCGAGGCCGTCGGCCCCATGAGCGCGATCGCGCGCGGGCGCCGGTCCTCCGCGGCTGCGTCAGTAGCCATGTTCCTTCAGCTCGCGGCGGACCTCGCGGTGCGTCGCCTGCACGGCCTCCGACGGGGTGCGGCCCAGCAGGCTCACCACGATGACGGCGACGGTAGCGGCGATGAAGCCGGGAACGATCTCGTACAGCGCGCTGCCGGTGTGCTTCCACAGCACCACCGTGGCCGCGCCCGCGAGCACGCCGGCGAGCGCGCCGTTGCGGGTCATGCGTGCCCAGGTGAGCGACAGCAGCACGACGGGTCCGAAGGCGGCGCCGAAGCCGGCCCAGGCATAGGCCACCAGGCCGAGCACGCGGCTCTCCGGGTCGCGGGCGATCCAGATCGCCAGCAGCGCCACCGCCAGCACCGAGGCGCGTCCGAACCAGACCAGTTCACGCTGCCCGGCCTGCGGGCGGACGAAACCGCGGTAGAAATCCTCGGTCAGCGCGCTGGAGCACACAAGCAGCTGGCAGGAGAGCGTGCTCATGATGGCGGCCAGGATCGCCGACAGCAGCACGCCGGCCACCCAGGGATTGAACAGCTGCTGCGACAGGTTCACGAACACGCGCTCGGGATCGACCAGGACCAGCTCCGGATGGGCGGCGTACCAGGCGATGCCGAACACCCCCACCGAGACCGAGCCGAGCAGGCACAGCACCATCCAGGTCATGCCGATGCGGCGCGCGCGCGGGATCGCGGCCAGCGACTCGGCGGCCATGAAGCGCGCCAGGATGTGCGGCTGGCCGAAGTAGCCCAGGCCCCAGGCCAGCGCCGAGACCACCGCGACCAGGCCACCGGCGCCGACCCAGTCCAGGCGCGAGGGATCCACCTGCTCCACCAGCGCCAGGCCCTCTCCCACCCCGCCGACGCCCACGATCACCATCACAGGCACCAGCAGCAGGGCGAAGATCATCAGTGTCGCCTGCACGGTGTCGGTCCAGCTGACCGCCAGGAAACCCCCGATGAAGGTATAGGCGATGGTCACGGCCGCGCCCCACCAGAGCGCCTGCGCGTACGGCAGCCCGAACACTTCTTCGAACAGCTTGGCGCCGGCGACGATGCCCGAGGCGCAGTACACCGCGAAGAACACCAGGATCACCAGCGCCGACACCACCCGCAGCACGCGCGCGCGGTCGTCGAAGCGGTGGGTGAAGTAGTCCGGCAGCGTGAGCGCGTTCTTCGCGCGCTCGGTGTAGACCCGCAACGGCCCGGCCACGACGTGCCAGTTCGCCCAGGCCCCGAGCACCAGCCCTACGGCGATCCAGCCCTCCGACACACCGCCCAGGTATGCCGCGCCGGGCAGGCCCATCAGCAGCCAGCCGCTCATGTCCGAGGCGCCCGCCGAGAGCGCCGTCACCAGGCTGCCCAGCGAACGGCCGCCGAGGATGTAGTCGTCGAAGGTCTTCGTGCGCCGGTATGCCCACAGGCCGATGCCGATCATCAGCAGCAGGTAGCCGGCGAAGGTGGCGATCAGCGGCAGGCTTGCGGTCATGCGGTGTCCCCCTGGCCCCGAGGGCCGGGGCGTGCACCGCCGGCACTTTACGCGAGCGCGCGCTCAGTCGGGCCAGTCGATGGTCATGCCCGGCGACTGCGCGGCGCGTGGCACGGGGACCGCCTCGACTGCCGCCAGCACCTTCAGCGCGTCGACCGTGGCGGCCACGTCGTGCACGCGCAGCAGCATGGCGCCGCGCTGCGCCGCGATGAGGTGAGCGGCCACCGAGCCGTGCACGCGCTGGCGCGGGTCGTCGCGGCCGGTGAGGGCGCCGATGCTGCGCTTGCGGGAAAGCCCGGCGAGCACCGGCACGCCGAGTTCCGCGAAGCGCTCGAGCCGCGCCAGCAGGGTGACGTTGTGCTCCACGGTCTTGCCGAAGCCGAAGCCCGGGTCGGCGATCAGCCGCCGGCGCGGGATGCCGGCCATCTCGGCTGCGAAGATGCGCTCGGCGAGGAAGCGGTGCACCTCACCGACCACGTCGTCGTACTCGGGCGCCTCCTGCATCGAGCGCGGCTCGCCGAGCATGTGCATGAGGACGACGGGGACGCCGAGCTCCGCGGCCGCATCCAGCGCGCCCTCGGCGCGCAATGCGCGGATGTCGTTGATCATGCCGGCACCGGCCTGCACGGCCGCGCGCATGGTCTCCGGGCGCCAGGTATCGACGCTGACCGGCAGCGCGGTCCCGCGCACCAGGCGCTCGATGACGGGCACGACGCGGCGGATCTCCTCCTCCGCGCCCACCTCCTCCGAGCCGGGGCGGGTGGACTCGCCGCCCACGTCGAGGATGTCGGCGCCCTCCTCCGCCAGCCGCAGGCCGTGGGCCACGGCGGCATCGGCGTCGAAATGGTCGCCACCGTCCGAGAACGAGTCCGGGGTGACGTTGACGATGCCCATCACCCGCGGCCGGTCCAGGCGCAGCGGCCGGCCGGCGCAGTCCAGGGTGGGGACGGTGTCGAACACCGGGATCAGGCCTGCGGCGCCGGATCCCCGCTGATCGGGGGCAGCGGCCGCTTGCCGCCGCCCTCGCCCTCGTCGTCCCCCTTGGAGGACGGCTTGTTCCAGCCCATCGGCGCCGGCGCCTCGCGGCCTTCCATGATCGCGTCGATCTGCGGCACGTCGATGGTCTCGTACTCCAGCAGCAGCTTCGCCATCGCGTGCAGCTTGTCGATGTTGTCGGTCAGGATCTGCGAGGTGCGTGCATAGGCACGGTCGAGGATGCCGCGCACCACTTCGTCGATGCGCCGGGCGGTGTCGTCGGAGACGTTCTTGTGCTGGGTCACCGAGCGGCCCAGGAACACCTCGTCCTCCTCCTCCCCGTAGGCGATCGGGCCGAGCTCGTCGGACAGTCCCCACTTGGTGGCCATGTTGCGGGCGATCTTGGTCGCGCGCTCGATGTCGTTGGAGGCTCCGGTGGTGACCTTGTCCTCGCCGAAGATCAGCTCTTCGGCGACGCGGCCGCCGTACAGAGAGCACAGCTGCGACTCCAGCGCGACCCGGTTCATCGAGTAGCGGTCGCCTTCCGGCAGGTACATGGTCACGCCCAGGGCGCGGCCGCGCGGGATGATGGTGACCTTGTAGACGGGGTCGTGCTCGGGCACCAGGCGGCCGACGATGGCGTGGCCGGCCTCGTGGTAGGCGGTGAGGGTCTTCTCGTCCTCGCTCATGGCCATCGAGCGGCGCTCGGCGCCCATCAGGATCTTGTCGCGGGCCTTGTCGAAGTGCTCCATGCGCACGTCCTTGGCGTTCTCGCGCGCGGCGAACAGCGCCGCCTCGTTGACGAGGTTGGCCAGGTCCGCGCCGGAGAAGCCCGGCGTGCCGCGCGCCACGACCATCGGCTCGACGTCGTCGGCCAGCGGCACCTTGCGCATGTGCACCTTGAGGATCTGCTCGCGGCCCTTGACGTCGGGCAGGCCCACCACGACCTGGCGGTCGAAGCGGCCCGGACGCAGCAGCGCGGGATCCAGCACGTCGGGACGGTTGGTCGCGGCGATCACGATCACGCCCTCGCCGCCCTCGAAGCCGTCCATCTCGACCAGCAGCTGGTTGAGGGTCTGCTCGCGCTCGTCATGGCCGCCGCCCAGGCCGGCGCCGCGATGGCGGCCGACGGCGTCGATCTCGTCGATGAAGATGATGCACGGCGCATGCTTCTTCGCCTGCTCGAACATGTCGCGCACGCGGCTGGCGCCGACGCCGACGAACATCTCGACGAAGTCGGAGCCCGAGATCGAGAAGAACGGCACCTTGGCCTCGCCGGCGATCGCCTTGGCCAGCAGGGTCTTGCCGGTGCCCGGCGGGCCGACCATCAGCACGCCGCGCGGGATCTTTCCGCCCAGCTTCTGGAAGCGCGAGGGATCGCGCAGGAATTCGACCAGTTCGCCGACCTCCTCCTTGGCCTCGTCGCAGCCGGCGACGTCGGCGAAGGTGATCTTGACCTGGTCGTCGCCCAGCAGCTTCGCGCGCGAACGACCGAAGGACATCGCGCCCTTGCTGCCGCCCTGCTGCATCTGCCGCATCATGAAGAACCAGAAGCCGATGATCAGCAGCACCGGCAGGAAGTTGAGCAGCAGCGACCACAGGGTGACGCCCGACTCCGGCGGCGCCTGCTTGATCTCCACGCTGTGGTTCATCAGGTCGTCGACCATGCGCTCGTCGCGGCGCGGCGCGGTGGTGATGCCGGTGCTGCCGTCCTTGCGCTGGAACTTGACCGAGCGCTCGTCGCTGGCGATGTCCACCGACTTGATGCGGTCGTTGCGCACGTCGGTCATGAACTGCGAGTACATGACCTCCTGGCTGCCGGGCACCGTGGGGCTGAAGCTGTTGAAGACCACCATCAGCACGACGGCGACCACCACCCACAGCATCAGATTCTTGACCAGGTCGTTCATTCCACTCTGCTCCGCGGCGAGGCCGCAAGATTACTTGATTGTCGCCAGCCTGCCCTGCGCCAGGGCATAGACTTCCGGCGAGCGCTGGCGCGACGCCGCCGGCTTGCGGATCGCGACCTTCGCGTACCGCCGGCGCAGTTCGCGCACGTAATCGTCGAAACCCGTCCCGTGGAACAGCTTGATCAGGAAGGCGCCGCCCGGACGCAGGTGCCGGTCGGCGAAGTCCATCGCAAGCTCGGCCAGGTACATGGCCCGGGGCTGGTCGACGGCATTCACACCACTCTTGTTGGGGGCCATGTCGGACAAGACAAGGTCCACCGGCGCACCGTCGAGCATCGATTCAAGCGCCGACAGCACCGCATCGTCCCGGAAATCGCCATGGAGGAACTCGACGCCGGCCAGCGGCGGCATGTCCAGGATGTCCATCGCGACCACCCGGCCGCTGTCGCCCAGCTCCTGGCGGACCCACTGCGACCAGCCCCCGGGGGCCGCGCCGAGATCCACCACGGTCATGCCCGGCCTGAGCAGGCGATCGCGGGCCACCAGCTCCTGGAGCTTGTACGCCGCCCGCGAGCGCATGCCTTCGGCCTGCGCCTTCTTCACGAAGGGGTCGGCGAAGTGTTCCTGGAGCCAACGATGGCTGCTTTTACTGCGGGTGGCCATCGCGGAGCGCGGCGGGTGCGGGACGCCATGATACCCTGCACATCCCTACGGACCCTGACTGCAGCCCCGATGATCGTCGAGCTCACCCCCGCCCAGAACCGCTTCCTGCGCGGACAGGCCCATGGGCTCAAGGCGATGCTCCAGGTCGGCGGCAAGGGCATCACCGACGCCCTGGTCGCCGAGGTCGACGGTGCGCTGGAACACCACGAGCTGATCAAGGTGAAGGTGGCCGCGGCCGACCGCGTCGAGCGCGAGGCCCTGATCGGCGCGCTGGCGGCGCGCAGCGGCGCCGCGCTGGTGCAGCGCATCGGCCATGTCGCCGTGCTCTACCGCCCCAACCGCGAGAAGCGCCAGATCGTCCTGCCGCGGGCCTGAGGCGCAGGAGGAAACACCTTGGACCTCGTCCACGAACGCCCCGACTACGACTATGTGCTGCGCGGCGCCGATGGCCGCTCGGCGCTGGTGAACGATCGTCGTCTGAGGGCGAGCTTCATCATCGCGCCGGATCGCCTGGTGGAGGCCTGGGAAGTCGGCCCGGCCACCGCGATCACGCCGGCCCAGCTGGAGCCCCTGCTTGCCCTGGACCCGGAGCTGGTGCTGCTGGGCACGGGCGAAGCGCAGGGCTTCCCGCCGCCGCAGGCCATGGCGGCCTGCCTGACGCGGGGGATCGGCCTCGAGGCCATGACCAACGCCGCCGCGGCCCGCACCTTCAACGTGCTCGCCAGCGAGGGCCGGCGCGTGGTGGCGGGCTTCATCCTCGCCGGCGACTGAATTCCCGCTGCCGCGCAAGCATGGCGCGGCGGGTGCCTGCGCTCAGCGCTGCGGCAGGTAGCGCATCGGATCGACCGGCTTGCCGTTGTAGCGGATCTCGAAGTGCAGCATGTCGCGGTCCGCGCCCGTCCGGCCCATCTCGGCGATCTGCTGGCCGGCGCGGACGCGTTCGCCTTCGGACACCATGCGACTGCGGTTGTGGCCGTAGGCGGACAGCCACTGCTCGTCGTGCTTGATGATGACCAGCTCGCCGTAGCCGACCAGGCCGGAGCCGGAATACACGATCACACCATCGCCGGCCGCCCGCACCGGCTGCCCGGCGCTGCCGGCCAGGCCGATGCCCTGGCGGGTGGGATCGTCCTCGGCATAGCGGCTGACCAGCAGCCCGTCGGCGGGCCAGCGCCATGGCACCGCGCTCTGGACCGGCGCCGGACCCGTGGGCTTCGGCGGCGTCTTCGTGGGCTGCACCGTGCGGCCGCTGCTGTCGGTGGACGCCCGGGCGGCGCCGGCGGCCGTTGCGCTGCGGCCCGCGGTCGCCCCGGAGCGACGCGCGGCCGCGGACGAGGGATGCAGCCGCAGCGTCTGGCCCGGATAGATGGTGTAGGGCGGCTGGATGCCGTTCCACACCGCCAGGTCCAGCGGGCTGATGCCATTGCTCATCGCCAGCCGGTAGAGGGTGTCGCCCCGGCGCACCGTGACCGTCTGTCCCGGCCTCGGCGTGGACGTGCGCGCGCTGCCGCTTTCGCGGTAGACCTTGCTCGTGCCGCAGCCGGCGAGCACCAGCATCGCGGCGACGGCGGGAACCAGGGCGATGCGGGCGAGGCGACGGATCGGGGGCATGCGCGGAAAGACCTCCATGGACTGCGGACGGGTGGCTCAGCCGGCGAACCGCTGCCAGAGCTGCTGCACGGCCAGTCCGCCACCGCCGATCAGCACGCTGAAATACAGCATCGTGCCGATCGTGGCCAGATGGCCCAGCAGCACCGCGCCGCCGTCGCGCTGGATGAAGCCCACAGCGTAGAGCAGCAGTGCGATCCCCGGCAGCGTGTTGCTGAACGGGACGAATCCGAACGGCGCCATCAGCAGCAGCGCGGCGAGGATGAAAGCGAGATTGTTGAACACCCCCTGCGCGCGACCGTCCACCAGCAGGGCCAGGCGGTGCGGGCGGCTCACGCGCTCGAGCCGGCGCACCCAGGACATGCCGCTGACGAGGGCGGGGCGGAGGCGGTCGGCCGGCAGCGGACGCCGGGCCAGTCGCCGCGGCAGCCACAGCGGCCGACCGGACAGCCGGCTGATGCCGACCAGCAGGATCGCCGCACCGAACACCGTGCTCACCCCCGGGATCGACACCGGGATGAGGAACACCAGGGTCAGCAGGATCGAGAGCACCAGCAGGCCCTCGTCGCCGATCACGCCGAGCAGCTCGCCCAGGCTCATCGAGCCGCTGGGCAGCCGCGCGATCACCGCCTCCAGCTGGACCCGCAGGGAGACCTCGCCGGCGGGACCCGAAGGGGGCAATGGTGCCGGCATGCTCAGTCGACCAGTCCGGACAGGAGCGGCACGAACGCGACGCTGGCCAGCGTGTCCTGGGTGATCCGGCCCTCGACGTCCTTGCGCAGGCGCAGCAGCGACTGTCCGCCGCCTGCGCCCACCGGTGCGACGAGGGTGCCGCCCGGAGCGAGCTGCGCGGTCAGCGCATCGACCAGGGCCGGCGCGCCGGCGGTCACCAGGATGCCGTCGAACGGTGCTTCTTCCGGCCAGCCCACGCGGCCGTCGTCATGCTTGCTGCGCACGTTGAGGCCCAGTGAGCGGAAGCGCTTGCGTGCGATCCGCAGCAGGTCGCCGATGCGTTCCACGGTATAGACCTCCAGGCCGAGGGCGGCGAGGATCGCGGCCTGGTAGCCGGAGCCGGTGCCGACCTCGAGCACGCGCCGCGGCTGCGCGCCGCCGTCGAACAGCGCCTCGGTCATCTTCGCCACCACCCACGGCTGGGAGATGGTCTGACCGTGGCCGATCGGCAGCGCGGTGTCCTCGTAGGCGCGGGTGGCCAGGGCCTCGTCGACGAACAGGTGCCGCGGCACGGTGCGGATGGCGTTGAGCACGCGTTCGTCGGCGATGCCGTTGCCGCGCAGGCGCTCGATCAGCCGGTCGCGGACGCGCTGCGAGGTCATGCCCACGCCCAGGGCTTCGGGCTGGAGGCGGATCCGCGGCGTCATGCCGTCGCCCCGTTGCGAAGGGCCTCCTCCAGGCCACCGACCCATGCAGCGACCTGGTCCAGGGCCTGGTAGCGCGTCAGATCGACCTGGATGGGCGTGATCGAAATGTGCCGGGTGCGGATGGCGTGGAAATCGGTGCCGGGGCCGGAGTCCTGCTCCGGGCCGGAGGCGCCGATCCACCAGAAGTGGCGTCCGCGCGGATCCTGTGCCGGGACGCAGGCTTCGGCGCGGTGCCGGTTGCCCAGGCGCGTGACCTCGAAGCCCTCGACTTCGGCCCACGGGATGTCGGGCACGTTGACGTTGAGAATGGTGTCCGCGGGCAGCGGATCCGCGCGCAGCCGGGCCACGATCTCGACCGCGGCGCGCGCGGCGGTCCCGTAGTGCAGGCCGACGTGGTCGCGGGTGGCCAGCGACACCGCCACCGCGGGCAGGCCGAGGAAGCGGCCTTCCATCGCCGCGGCGACGGTGCCGGAATAGATCACGTCGTCGCCGAGGTTGGCGGTGTTGTTGATGCCCGAGACCACGATGTCCGGCTCGCCCTCGAGCATGCCGGTGATTGCGACGTGGACGCAGTCGGTCGGCGTGCCATGCACGCGCCAGGTGGTCGCGTCCATCTGCACGGCCTGCAGCGGCAGGTCGAGGGTGAGCGAATTGCTGGCACCGGAGCGGTCGCGATCCGGCGCGACGACGATCACCTCATGGCCGGCGGTACGCAGGCCTTCGGCGAGCGCGCGGATGCCGGGGGCGTCGACGCCGTCGTCGTTGCTAACGAGGATTTTCATTGCGTTCATGATAACGGAAGGCGACGGCGGCGGCCCGCCGCGCTAGGCTTCCACCATGTCGGGTACAGATGGAAAACGCGACGACGACGACGATGCGGCACTGTTCCGCGCCGCCGTCGGTCCGGTGCGCGAGCTGCCGTCCGCACCCGAGCCTCCACGGCGTCCGGCGCCGCGACCGCGGGCGCGCATGGCCGAACGCGACGAGGCGCAGGCACGCGAAGACTTCCGACTGGGCCGCGGCGAGGCCTTCGCCATCGGTCGCGGCGACGTGCTTGCCTACCGGCGGGACCAGGTTCCGCCGCGCATGCTCAAGCGGCTGTCACAGGGGCTGTATGCGGCCCAGGACGAGCTCGACCTGCACCATGCGGATGCCGCGGCGGCGGAAACACTCCTGCGCCGCTTCCTGGCCGGGGCGCTCGACGCAGGCCACGGCTGTGTGCGCGTCGTGCATGGCAAGGGAATCAATTCCACCGACAGCCTGCCGGTGCTGAAAAACGTGGTCGACCGGATCCTTCGCCAGCGTGCGGACGTACTGGCGTTCCACTCCGCGCCGCCGGCCCAGGGAGGGACCGGCGCGGTGCTGGTCCTGCTGGCGCGGCGCTGAGCTACTGGACGTCCGGCTCGTCGGGCGGGCCGACAGCAAGGCGCTTCAGAGGCGGATTGAGCCAGTGCACGCGCACGCCTCGACGGCGCGCCACGTGCTCGACCGCCGCCACGTAGGCCGTGTCGGTCGTCACCTCGTCGGGTGCCTGGTACGGCTGCGGTGCGGCGGACGCCATGCCCCCGCTGCTCGCGCAGCCGGCGAGGACCATCGCGGGGATCGCCGACAGGACCACTCTGGACATCGCTTTCATGGGTCACCTCCCTCGGATGCGCGCCGGCGCCACCGGCGCACACCACATCTATACCCGCGGATGAACCCTTTCCAGTGCCCGCCCGGCATTTTCCGACGGGCGGGCCGCTCAGTCCGGCTGGCGATCGGCGACCTCGCCGAGCTCCGCCAGCACGGCGGTCGCGTAGGCTCCTGCCGGCAGCGAGAAATCCAGCGCGAGGACATCGTCCGCCAGCCACCGCCAGGCCAGTCCCTCCGGTCGGAGACGGGTCGCGCGCCGCTCCTGCCTCAGGCCCGCGGCCTCCAGGCCGGCGCGAAGCGCCAGGCTGTCCGCATCCGCGAGCGCCGCCAGTTCCAGCGCCCTCGCCTCGCCGTCGCTGCGCGGATCGCCGCGGCCCCACAGCGGCGCGGTGGGATGGATGTCGAAGGCCGCGAGCCGCGCCGCGAGCGCCACGCTCCAGGGTTCCGGACCGAAGACGCTGCGGCTGCCGTCGAGCATCCACGCCTCGCCCTCCAGGCCGCGGTCCCAGCTGCCGTCCGCCACCCGCGCGGCGAGCACCCGGTTGAACAGGGCGGACCGGGCGGCCGACAGCAGCAGGGCGCGCTCGTCGCGGCGCACGCGCAGCCCGGCGAACATGCGCCGCGCCCTGTCGACGTTTCCGCCGCCGTGACCGAAACGCTGTGCGCCGAACCCGTTCGGCACCCCGCGCTCGGCGATGGCCCGCAGGCGCGCGTCGATCGCCGCGGCATCGCCTTCGACCCCGCGCAGCACCAGCACGAACCGGTTGCCGGCGAGTGCGCCGCGCGGCAGCTTGCGGGCGTGCCTGGCCTGCCCGAGCACGCGCAGCGACTGGCCGGTGGCCGGGTCGTCGCGCTCGAGCGCGGCGATGTCGGGCGCCTCGCGCCCGGGCAGTTGCAGGCTGAAGCGCTGGCGGGTGACGGCATGGCGGTCCTTGAGCCCCGCGTAGCCGATCGCACGCTCGTCCACGCCTGCCCAGTCCGCCAGCAGGCGGGCGACGAAGGCGGTGTTCATGCCGCGCTTCTCGATCGTCAGCAGCAGGTGCTCGCCGGCGCCGCTGGCGGCGAAGCCGTCGATCTCGGTGACATCGAAATCCTCGGGCGTGGTCCGGATCCGGGCGCGCAGCACCGGCGCACCGTGGGCGCGCGGCAGGTCGGCCGCGTTTCCTTCCTTCCCGGCCCCGGCCGGGCCGCGGGTATCGCCCGGACCGGCGTTCACGCCGTCACGAGCAGGCAGACCGCCTGCGCGGCGATGCCCTCCTCGCGGCCGATGAAGCCGAGGCGTTCGCTGGTGGTGGCCTTGACGCTGATCGCGTCCAGCGCCACGCCGAGGTCGGCGGCGATCGCCTCGCGCATCGCCAGGGCGTGCGGGCCGACCTTCGGCCGCTCGCAGACCACGGTCGCATCGGCATTGCCCACCTTCCAGCCGCGCTCCGCGGCCAAGGCAGCGCAGTGGCGCAGCAGCACTCGGCTGTCGGCGCCCTTCCAGCGCGCGTCCGAAGGCGGGAAATGCACGCCGATGTCGCCCAGCGCCAGCGCGCCGAGGATCGCGTCGCAGAGTGCGTGCAGGATCACGTCCCCGTCGCTGTGCGCGACCAGGCCGCGGTCGTGCGGCACGCGCACGCCGCCGAGCATCACGTGGTCGCCGTCGCCAAAGGCGTGGACGTCGTAGCCCTGGCCGATGCGGATGTTCATTCGCCTTCCTCCATCGTCCGGCGCGCGAGCAGGAACTCGAAGTACGCCAGGTCGGCCGGCGTGGTCACCTTGATGTTGTCGGCGGCGCCCTCGACCAGCAGCGGGCGCAGGCCCTGGCGCTCCATGGCCATGGCCTCGTCGGTGACCTCGATGGCGTCCGCCGCGGCGGCCTCCAGCGCGCGCCCGAGCTGCAGGCGGCGGAACAGCTGCGGCGTCAGCGCGCGCCACAGGCGCTCGCGGGGCTCGGTGCCGTCGATGCCGCCGTCGTCCCCGGCGCGCTTGAGGGTGTCGCGCACGGGCGTGGCCAGGATCGCTCCGACCGGGTCCTCGCGGCCGCGCTCCAGCAGCGCCGCCAGGTCGGCCTTGCGGAGGTTGGGGCGCGCCGCGTCGTGCACCAGGACGAAGCCGTCGGCGCGCACCTCGTCGGGCAGCGCGGCCAGGCCGGCAAGCACCGACCGGGCACGGGTGTCGCCGCCGGTGCAGGTGATGACCGGACGGCCGCTGCCGTCGCTCCAGCCCCGCCAGCGCGCGTCGTCCGGCGCGAGTACGACGACCGCACCCTTCACGCCCGGATGCGCGAACAGCGCGCGCAGGCTGTGCACGACCAGGGGCTCGCCCGCCACCTCGAGATACTGCTTCGGCACGTCGCCGCCAAAGCGCGCGCCGCGCCCGGCGGCGGGAACCACGGCCCAGGTCATCGCTCCACTCCATCGTTCCCGCGGGCCTCGCCGGGCGCCGCCTGCGGCGCACGCTCGACCACGCGGTAGAAGGTCTCGCCCGGCCGGATCATGCCGAGCTCGGCCCGCGCGCGCTCCTCGATCGCGGCCTCGCCGGACTTGAGGTCGGCGACCTCGGCGGCGAGCGCCGCGTTGCGTTCGCGCAGGCCCTCGTTCTGCCGCGCCTGCTGCTCGACCTGTGCCTGGAGCGCGGCCACCTCGCCGTTGCCGCCGCTGCCGAACCACAGCCGGTACTGCAGCCACGCCAGCAGCGCGACCAGCACCACCAGCACGATCCGCAGCGTGCGCATGCCCCGTCCGTCAGCGCTTCAGCGAAACGAAGGCGTCGCGGCCGGCGAAGCGCGCCTTCGCGCCCAGCGATTCCTCGATGCGCAGCAGCTGGTTGTACTTCGCCACGCGGTCGCTGCGGCACAGCGAACCGGTCTTGATCTGGGTGGCCGTGGTCGCCACGGCGATGTCCGCGATGGTGGTGTCCTCGGTCTCGCCCGAACGGTGCGAGACCACCGCGGCGTAGCCGGCGGCATCGGCCATGGCGATGGCCTCCAGCGTCTCGGTCAGGGTGCCGATCTGGTTGACCTTGATCAGGATGGCGTTGGCGGTGCCGCTGTCGATGCCCTGGCGGAAGATCGCCGGATTGGTCACGAACAGATCGTCGCCCACCAGCTGCACGCGGTCGCCCAGGCGCTGCGTCAGCAGCTTCCAGCCGTCCCAGTCGGCCTCGGCCATACCATCCTCGATGGTCACGATGGGGTACTGGTCGCACCACGAGGCGAGGAAATCGGTGAACTGTTCGGCCGTCAGGCGCCTGCCCTCGCCGACGAGGTGGTACTTGCCGTTGTCGTGGAACTCGCTGGACGCGACGTCGAGGCCGAGCAGGATATCGTCGCCGGCGCGGTAGCCGGCCTTGCCGATCGCCTCGAGGATGGTGTCGAGCGCCTCGACGTTGCTGCGCAGGTCAGGCGCGAAGCCACCCTCGTCGCCGACCGCCGTCGACAGGCCGTGACCCTTCAACACCGACTTCAGCGCGTGGAAGATCTCGGTGCCCGCGCGCAGGCTCTCGGAGAAGGATTCGAAGCCCACCGGCAGGATCATGAATTCCTGCAGGTCGACGTTGTTGTCGGCGTGGGCGCCGCCGTTGATGATGTTCATCATCGGCACCGGCAGGACCGGCGCGCGATCGCCGGCCAGCAGCTGCCAGAGCGGGATCCGGCGCGAGGCCGCCATCGCGTGCGCCGCCGCCATCGAAACGCCCAGCAGCGCATTCGCGCCCAGGCGGCCCTTGTTGTCGGTGCCGTCGAGGTCGATGAGGCGCCTGTCCAGGCCGGCCTGGTCGGCGGCGTCGAAGCCCTTCAGCGCCTCGGCGATCGCGCCGTTGACGTGGGCCACCGCGCGGGTCACGCCCTTGCCCAGGTAGCGGGTCTTGTCGCCGTCACGCAGCTCCACCGCCTCGCGGGTCCCGGTCGAGGCCCCCGAGGGCACCATGGCCCGGCCGAACGCGCCGTCGACGAGGGTCACCTCGGCCTCGAGCGTGGGATTGCCCCGGCTGTCGAGGATTTCACGGGCATGGATGCTGGAGATATTGGTCATGGTCTCGCTTTGTCGCTTCGTGGGTGGGACTGCGGGAAGAGCATTTTCTGCCACGGATCTACGCGAACGAGCGCGGGTCTGCACGGATAGAGCAGATGCATGAGTGGGTCGTGGCGGCCTGATGCGGCGCTTGTTCACCTGTATCTGTTCTATCCGCGCGAATCCGCGTGATCCGTGTCATCCGTGGTACCGCCTCTAAAGGTCGTTCTCGAGGAAGCCCGAACGCTTGGTCACCGCATCGAGTTCGAGCAGGGTCTCGAGCAGCGCGCGCATCTTCGGCAGCGGCCATGCGTTGGGGCCGTCGCTGAGCGCCTTCGCCGGGTCCGGGTGGGTTTCCATGAACACGCCGGAGACGCCCACGGCGATCGCGGCGCGCGCCAGCACCGGCACGAATTCGCGCTGCCCCCCGCTGGACGTGCCCTGCCCGCCGGGCAGCTGCACCGAATGGGTGGCGTCGAAGACCACGGGGCAGCCGGTGTCGCGCATCACTGCCAGCGAACGCATGTCGCTGACCAGGTTGTTGTAGCCGAAGCTGGCGCCACGCTCGCAGACCATGATCTGCGGGTTGCCGGTCGACTTCGCCTTCTCGACCACGGGCTTCATGTCCCAGGGCGAGAGGAACTGGCCCTTCTTGATGTTCACCGGCTTGCCGGCCGAGCACACCTTGCGGATGAAGTCGGTCTGGCGCACCAGGAATGCGGGCGTCTGCAGCACGTCCACCACCGATGCGACCTCGTCCATCGGCGTGTACTCGTGCACGTCGGTGAGCACCGGCACGCCGATCTGGCGCTTCACCTCGCCCAGCACGCGCAGGCCCTCCTCCATGCCCGGGCCGCGGAAGGCGGTGCCGGAGGTGCGGTTGGCCTTGTCGAAGCTCGACTTGAAGATGAAGTTGATACCCAGCGCCGAAGTGATTTCCTTCAGCTGGCCGGCGACATCGAGCTGCAATTGCTCGCTCTCGACCACGCAGGGCCCGGCGATCAGGAAAAACGGCTGGTCCAACCCGATTTCAAAGCCACAGAGGTTCATGAAAAAGCCTTTTTTGCCACGGATTTACGCGGATCAAAACGAATTTGCGCGGATAGGGCAAACGCGGGTGCAATGGAAAGAGCAGGTGCGGCCGAAGGTGCCGCAAACCATTCCAGCCCTGTTCTATCCGTGCAAATCCGTGCACATCCGCGCAGATCCGTGGCAAGGCTCTTCACGCCGTCGCCTCCTTCAGCAGCTTGCCGCCGGCCTTGCGCTCGCGCGCGGCGCGGACGAAGCCGACGAACAGCGGATGGCCGTTGCGCGGAGTGGACAGGAATTCCGGATGCGCCTGGCACGCGATGAACCAGGGATGGTCGGCCAGCTCCACCATCTCCACCAGCAGGTCGTCCATCGACTTGGCGCTGATCACCAGGCCGGCGTCCTCGAGCTGGGTGCGGTAGCGGTTGTTGAACTCGTAGCGGTGGCGATGGCGCTCGGCGACCACGTCCCTGCCGTACAGCTCGCGGGCCTTCGTGCCCGGCTTCAGGCGCTGCTCCTGCAGTCCCAGGCGCATGGTGCCCCCGAGGTCGCTGTCCTCGCCGCGGCGCTCGACTTCGCCTGCCTTGGTGCGCCACTCGGTGATCAGGCCGATCACCGGATGCGGGGTCTGGCGGTCGTTCTCGGTGCTGTTGGCACCCTCCAGGCCGGCCAGGTTGCGGGCGACGTCGACCACCGCCGCCTGCATGCCATAGCAGATGCCGAAGTACGGCAGGCCGGTCTCGCGCGCGTGCTTCGAGGTCAGCACCTTGCCTTCGAAGCCGCGGTCGCCGAAGCCCCCCGGCACCAGCACGCCATCGACGCCGGCCAGCGTGGCCGCGGCGCCGTCGCGCTCGACGTCCTGCGACTCCACCCACTTCAGGTGCACGCGCGTGCGCTGGCGGATGCCGCCGTGGCGCAGGGCCTCGGCCACCGATTTGTAGGCGTCCTTGTGGTCGACGTACTTGCCGACGACCGCGATCGTGACCTCGTCGATGGGATGCTCGGTGGCGTCCACCACGGCCTCCCATTCGGACAGGTCGGCCTCGGGCGCGGCCCGGTCGGCCAGGCGCAGGCGCTCGAGGACGAAGGCGTCCAGGCCCTGGCTGTGCTGCCAGGCCGGGATCTTGTAGATGTTGTCCAGGTCGACGACCGAGATCACCGCCTTCTCGGAGACGTTGGTGAACAGGGCGATCTTGCGGCGCTCGCTGTCGGGCAGCGGCTGCTCGCTGCGGCACAGCAGCACGTCGGGCTGGATGCCGATCGAGCGCAGTTCCTTGACCGAATGCTGGGTCGGCTTGGTCTTGAGTTCGCCGGCAGCGGCGATGTACGGCACCAGCGTCAGGTGCATGAACAGGGCCTTCTCCGGCCCCCGCTCGGTGCGGATCTGGCGGATCGCCTCCAGGAAGGGCAGCGACTCGATGTCGCCCACGGTGCCGCCGATCTCCACCAGGGCCACGTCGAAGCCCTGGGTGGCGGTGTCGATGCAGCGCTTGATCTCGTCGGTGATGTGCGGGATCACCTGCACCGTGGCGCCCAGGTAGTCGCCGCGGCGCTCCTTGCGGATCACGCTCTCGTAGATCTTGCCGGTGGTGATCGAGTTCTTCCCCGACAGGCGCACGTTGACGAAGCGCTCGTAGTGGCCGAGGTCGAGGTCGGTCTCGGCACCGTCGTCGGTGACGTAGACCTCGCCGTGCTGGAACGGGCTCATGGTGCCCGGGTCGACGTTGATGTAGGGGTCGAGCTTCATCATCGTCACCCGCAGGCCGCGGGCTTCGAGGATGGCCGCGAGCGACGCCGCCGAAATGCCCTTGCCTAGCGAGGACACCACGCCGCCGGTGACGAAGATCAGGGGAGTCATGGATCGTGCTGCCGCAGGAAAGCCATAGTCTAGCGGCTGGTGGTTGCAGGGGCGACCTTGACATCGCCGCCCGGGCCGCCCCGAGTCCGATCGCGGCTGTAGCCGCTCCCACAAACCGCCCTGTAGGAGCGGCTACAGCCGCGAAGGGCTCAGCGTGACACCGGCCGCAGCCCCTGCATCACCCGCGAGAACAGGCCACGGGCACCCGCCTGGGCGGGGGATTCCGGCGTGGCCTGCGCGGCGTCGCGGCCCTGGAAGGTCCCCACGACCACCCCCAGGGCCTCGCGCCAGCGCGCCATCAGCGCCTCGTCGGCTTCGGGATCGGCCTCCTCCACCACCTTGAGCAGGCTCGCGACCCAGTCCTTGTACAGCGCCGCGGGCACCGGGCAGCGGCCGCCACTGGCATGGACCGCGGCCATCTCGTTGATCCCCCGGTCCACCACCCTGCTGCCCCCGGCGTGGAAGATCGCCATGGTGATGCCGCGGCGCAGGGCGAGGCGCTGCTTGCTGAAGTCGGTGTGGGCGAACATCGCCGGCACCTCGGGGTTGCTGGCCAGGAACACGTCGTAGAAGCGACCGATGAACTCCTTGTCGCGCAGGCAGCGCCCGTAGCTCTGGTGCAGGTCGGCGTAGGGGTCGGTCACTGCGGTGTCCACGGGGGCGCTCTCCGGAAGTCGGGGCTTCGATCTTCGGCGGTCCGCGCGGGGCGGGGCTTGATTCCGGTCAACATCCGCCTTGACCCGACCCTGCCGCGCCGCCATTCTGGCCGGCTCCCGCCCTTCCGCCGTGCCGCCACGCGAATGAGCTCCCGCTACGACGCCGCCGACATCGAAGTCCTGTCCGGCCTGGATCCGGTCAAGCGCCGGCCCGGCATGTACACCGACACCTCGCGCCCCAACCACCTGGCGCAGGAAGTGGTCGACAACGCCGTGGACGAGGCCCTGGCAGGCCACGCGCGCGCGATCGCGGTGACCCTGTTCAAGGACGGGAGCTGCGAGGTCTCCGACGACGGCCGCGGCATGCCGGTCGACATCCATCCGGAGGAAAAGGTCCCCGGCGTCGAGTTGATCCTCACCCGCCTGCACGCCGGCGGGAAGTTCAGCAACCGCAACTACGCCTTCTCCGGCGGCCTGCACGGCGTGGGGGTGAGCGTGGTCAACGCGCTCTCGACCCTGGTGGAAGTCCACATCAAGCGCGAGGGCAACGAATACCGCATGACCTTCCGCGACGGCGACGTGGCCAGTCCGCTCGAGGTCGTGGGCACCGTCGGCCGGCGCAACACCGGCACCCGGCTGCGCTTCTGGGCCGACCCGAAATACTTCGACACGCCGAAATTCAGCCTCCGCGCGCTGCGCCACCTGCTGCGCGCCAAGGCGGTGCTGGCGCCGGGCCTGACGGTCACCCTCTTCGACGAGGCCACCGGCGAACGCGACGAATGGCACTACGCCGACGGCCTGCGCGACTACCTTGCCGGCGCGCTCGCGGGCCGCGAGCCGCTGCCGCCCGAACTGTTCCTCGGCAGCCTGAAGAAGGACACCGAGATCGTGGAATGGGCCGCCGCCTGGATCCCGGAAGGCGAACTGGTGCAGGAAAGCTACGTCAACCTGATCCCGACGCCACAGCACGGCACCCACGTCAACGGCCTGCGCTCGGGCTTCACCGACGCGCTGCGCAAGTTCTGCGAGTTCCGCAGCCTGCTGCCGCGCGGCGTGAAGCTCGCGCCTGAAGATGTCTGGGATCGGGTCAGCTTCGTGCTCAGCCTGAAGATGACCGACCCGCAGTTCAGCGGCCAGACCAAGGAGCGGCTGAGCTCACGCCAGGCCGCCGGCTTCATCGAGGGTGCGGCCGAGGACGCGTTCACGCTCTGGCTCAACAGCCACGTCGAGCTGGGCGAGAGGATCGCGCAGCTCGCCATCGACCGCGCCAGCGCGCGGCTGAAGACCGAGAAGCAGATCGTCCGCAAGAAGGTGACCCAGGGGCCGGCGCTGCCGGGCAAGCTCGCCGACTGCATCAGCCAGGACCTGTCGCGGACCGAGCTGTTCCTGGTCGAGGGCGACTCCGCCGGCGGCAGCGCCAGGCAGGCGCGCGACAAGGATTTCCAGGCGATCCTGCCGCTGCGCGGCAAGATCCTGAACACCTGGGAGGTCGCCTCGGGCGGCGTGCTCGCCTCCCAGGAAGTGCACGACCTGGCGGTCGCCATCGGCTGCGACCCCGGCAAGGACGACATCTCCGGCCTGCGCTACGGCAAGGTGGTGATCCTGGCCGATGCCGACTCCGACGGCCTGCACATCGCCACCCTGCTGGCGGCGCTGTTCCTGCGCCACTTCCCGGCGCTGGTACGCGCCGGACACATCTTCGTGGCCATGCCGCCGCTGTACCGCGTGGACGTGGGCAAGCAGGTGTTCTATGCGCTCGACGAGGAGGAAAAGCGCCTGCTGCTGGAGAAGATCCAGCGCGAGAAGATCAAGGGCGCGGTCAACGTCACCCGCTTCAAGGGCCTCGGCGAGATGAACCCGCCGCAGCTGCGCGAGTCCACGATCCACCCCGACACCCGCCGCCTGGTCCAGCTGACCGTCGACGATCCCGAGCAGACGCGCGCGCTGATGGACATGCTGCTGGCGAAGAAGCGCGCGTCCGACCGCAAGTCCTGGCTCGAGGAGAAGGGCGACCTGGCGTCGCTCGAGGTCTGACGCCCCGGCGGCGGCGACGGCCTCAGGCGCCGACGCGGATCCGCTCGGCGCCCATGTCGTCCACGGGCCGCACCTCGATGCTGCCGTAGCGGTACCAGGGGAAGTCGCGGGCGATGCGCATCGCCTCCTCGGGATCGCGTGCGTTGACGAGGTTGAACCCGGCCAGGATCTCCCGCGTCTCGGCGAACGGTCCGTCGGTGATCCGCACTCCGCCATCGCGCTCGCGCAGGGTGCGCGCGCGGTCCACCGGCTGCAGCTTCTGCGCCAGGACCAGGGTGCCTTCGGCCTGCAGCCGGTCGGCGTGGCGGATGCAGTCGCGCATCAGCGCGTCGTACTCCGCCGCGGGAAGCGCGCCGAGCAGGGCTTCATCGATATAGATCACGAGCAGGAACTGCATGGCGGTGGTCGTCGGGCCGGGGGCTCCATGATGCCAAAGCCGCGCACCGGCCGCGTCCGCCGGGCGGATGCGCCGGACTGTCGATCCGCGCGGCCCTGGCTCGTCGGCATGGGTGAAGGCCCCGATGCCCGGGGCCACGCGGAGAAACGCCATGAAGGTCATGGTCCTGGTCAAGGCCGACGCCGAGACCGAAGCCGGCCGCATGCCCACCGAAGGGGGAGATGCGCGCCATGGGCGAATTCAACGAACGACTGGTCGAAGCCGGGATCATGCTCGCAGGCGAAGGCCTGCACCCCAGCAGCCGGGGGCGCCGCGTGCGCTTCGATCCGGGCGGGCGCCACACCGTCATCGACGGTCCGTTCGCCGAGGCCCGCGAGCTGCTCGGGGGCTACTGGATGTGGCAGGTGCGCTCGCTGGACGAAGCCACCGAATGGATCAAGCGCGCGCCCTTCCCTCCGGGCGCCGAGCTGGAGCTGCGGCCGGTCATGGGCATGGACGACTTCGGCGAGGCCTTCACCCCCGAACTCCGGGCGCGCGAGCAGCACCTGCGCGAACTCACCGGCAGCAGCGACTGACGCCGTGCCACCAGTACCCCGCCCGGGGTTGTCGCCCGGGTCCGGCGATGGTGTGATCGCTGGCATGGACGCGGACACGCTGCGCCGGACCCTCGACACGCTCTGGCGGATGGAGTCGCCGGGGCTGATCGCGCGCCTGGCGCGGCAGCTGGGCGACATCGGCCGCGCCGAGGAGCTGGTGCAGGACAGCTGGGTCGCCGCGCTCCAGCGCTGGCCCGCCGACGGCCTGCCCGACAACCCGGCCGCATGGCTGGCGACGACGGCGCGCAACCGCGGCATCGACGAACTCCGCCACCGCGCGCAGGCGCGGGAGAAGCTCGAACTCTGGTCGCATGAGGTGGAACCCCCGCCCATGGCCGCACCCGACGACAGCGATGCGCTCGAAGACGACATCGGCGACGACCTGCTGCGGCTGATGTTCGTGGCCTGCCACCCGGTGCTGGCCGCGGATGCCCGGGTGGCTCTGACCCTGCGCCTGCTCGGCGGCCTGTCCACCGACGAGATCGCCCGCGCCTTCCTGGTGCCGACGGCCACCGTCGCCCAGCGCATCGTGCGCGCCAAGCGCACACTGGCCGACCGTCAGGTGCCCTTCGAGATCCCCCGCCACGACGCGCTGGGCGCGCGGCTGGAGTCGGTGCTCGAAGTGGTCTACCTGGTGTTCAACGAGGGCTACGCGGCCAGCAAGGGCGACGACTGGCTGCGGCCGGCGCTCTGCGAGGAGGCGCTGCGCCTGGGTCGCATCCTCGCCCACCGGCTGCCGGAGCAGCCCGCGGCGCACGGCCTGCTCGCCCTGATGGAACTGCAGGCGTCGCGCAGCGCCGCACGGGTGGCGGCCGACGGCAGCGCGGTCCTGCTGCCCGACCAGGACCGGCAGCGCTGGGACCGGACGCAGATCGCACGCGGACGGGCGGCGCTGCGGCGCGCGCTGGCGCTCGGTGGGGACGACGACCGCTACGTGCTGCAGGCGGCCATCGCCGAGTGCCACGCGACCGCCCGCCGCCACGAGGACACCGACTGGCCGCGGATCGCGGAGCTGTACAGCGTGCTCGCCCACCACCATCCGTCACCGGTGGTGGAACTCAACCGCGTGGTCGCCGTGGCGCAGGCGGACGGAGCCGCTCCGGCCTGGGTGCTGCTGCAGCCGCTGTTCGACGATGCGCGCCTGCGGGATTACGCGCCCTTGTGGGCGGTGCGCGGCGACCTGTTGCAGAAACTGGGCCGCCCGGCCGAGGCCGGGGACGCTTTCATCCGCGCCGCAGGCCTGAGCGCGAACACACGGGAGCGCGCGGTGCTGCAGGCACGCGCGGCCGCGCTGGGATGACCCGGCACAGCGGACGCGCGACTACTCCGACAGGGCGGCCTCGAGCAGCGCCCGTAGCACCGGTTGCAGACGGCGGGCCAGGGCCTCGTCCCATCCGGTCGTGGCCTCGTCCATGTAGCAGCGCTGGCTGATCTCGAGCTGGACGGCCTCGACGCCGAGCTCGGGGCGGCCGTAGTGGCGGGTGATGTGGCCGCCCTTGAAGCGGCCGTTGGCGACCCAGTCGTAGCTGTCCTGCGCCGCCAGCACCAGGCCCAGGCGCCTGGCCAGCTCTGGCGAACAGCTGCCGCCGCCGGCGGTGCCGAGGTTGAGGTCCGGCAGGCGGCCCGGGAACAGCCAGGGCAGCTCGCCCCGGATGGAATGGCCCTCCCAGAGCACCACGCGGCCATGCTCCGCGCGCAGCCGCTCGAGCTCGGCGCGCAGCGCGGCGTGGTAGGGCCGCCAGTAGCGGTCCACCCGCGCGACCACCTCCTCCGGCGTGGGCTCGGCGCCCTCGAGGTACACCGGTCCGCCGTCGAACCGCCGCACCGGGCACAGGCCGGTGGTGTTCTGTCCGGGATACAGCGAGGTGTCGTCCTCGGCGCGGTTGAGGTCGACCACGTAGCGCGAGTGTGCCGGCACCAGGATCGATGCGCCCAGCTCGCGGGCGAAACCGTACAGGCGCGCCACGTGCCAGTCGGTGTCCGGGACGCGCCGCGCCTCCGCGGTGAACCGGGTGGCGATGTCGTCGGGGACCCGGGTCCCGTCATGCGGAAGGCTGACGAGGAGGGGCGCGCTGCCGCGGTGCAGGGTGAACGTGTCCATGCCGGTGATGCTACCCGCTCAGCGCAGCAGCACGATCTCTTCGGCGCTGGTGGGGTGGATGGCGACGGTCGCGTGGAAGTCGGCGAGCGTCGCGCCCATCTTCACCGCCACCGCGAAGCCCTGCAGGATCTCGTCCGCGGCCTCGCCCACCAGGTGCAGGCCGACCACGCGCTTTTCCGCGCCCACGCAGACGGCCTTGAACATGCTGTGCTGCTGCACGTCGGCCAGCGCGTGCAGCATCGGCCGGAACGTGGTGCGGTGGCAGCTGACCGCTTCGTCGCCGAAGCGCAGGCGGGCCTCGGCCTCGGTCAGGCCGACCCTGCCCAGCGGCGGGTGCGAGAACACCACGGTGGGCACGTCGGCATGGTCGATGCACGCGTCGGGCTGGCCACCGAAGACGCGGTCCATCAGCCGCCGCGCCTCGGCGATCGCCACCGGCGTCAATGCAAGGCGCCCGGTCACGTCGCCGACGGCATACACGCCCGCGGCACTGGTGGACTGGAACCCGTCCACCTGCACGCGACCGTCGGCATCGGTGCGCACGCCGGCGGCTTCCAGGCCCAGGCCGTCGGTGTTCGGCCGCCGCCCGGTGGCGAAGATGACGGCGTCGAAGGGATTGCCCGCGTCCCCGCCCCGTTCCCGCAGGCGCACGCCGCCTTCGCAGGCTTCCAGCGCGGCCACCGGATAGCCGAAGTGCAGCGCGATGCCGGCCTGGTGCATGTTGCCCTGCAGGCGCTCCACCACCTCCGGGTCGAAGCCCTTGAGCAGGGCGTCGCCGCGCACGAACAGCTCGACCTGGCTGCCCAGCCCCTGCAGCACGCCGGCCAGCTCCACGCCGATGTAGCCGCCGCCGACGATCGCCACCCGCGCAGGCGCCTCGCCGAGCGCGAAGAAACCGTCGGAATCGATGCCCAGCTCCGCGCCGGGGATGTCCGGGCGCACCGGCCGGCCGCCGGTGGCGACCAGGACGTGCTTCGCCTCCACCTCGGTGCCATCGTCGCATTCCACCATGCCTTTGCCGGCCAGGCGGCCGCGCGCGGGCAGCAGGACGATGCCGGCCTCGTCCAGGCGCCGGCGGTAGCTGGCATGGATGTTGGCGATGTAGCGCTGGCGGCTGGCGACGAGCTGCGCCCAGTCCGGACGGGCCGGTTCGACCGGAAAACCCAGGGCCGCCGCCAGGCCGATGCGGGCACCGAGGTCGGCGGCCAGCCACATCGCCTTCTTGGGCACGCAGCCGACGTTGACGCAGGTCCCGCCGAGTTCGCCCGGCTCCAGCAGCGCGACCCGCGCCCCGTGCCCGGCGGCGCGGAAGGCACCGGCCAGGCCTCCCGAGCCGCCGCCCACGACGACGAGGTCGACGTGGATGCGGCGGGCCGAGTTCACCGGAAGCGCTCGGGCGAATACGGCGCGGGATCGATCCTCGTCTCGCGCCCGCAGATCAGGTCGGCGACGAGCTGGCCGGTGGAGGGGCTCATGCTGACGCCCATCATGCCGTGGCCGGTCGCGACCCAGGCGTGGCGGCGTCCCGGGACCCGGCCGATGATCGGCACGTCGTCGATGCTCAATGGACGCCAGCCGTACCACTCCTCGTGCTTCACGGGGCCGACGGGCTCGTGCAGGAAGGTGGCCGCGCCGCGCTCAAGGGCGTCGAGCCGGCGCCGGTTCAGGCTGGTGCTGTAGCCGGAGAACTCCATGGTGCTGCCCAGGCGGTAGCCGCTGTCCCAGACGGTGACGCAGACGCTGGGCTCGTGCAGCACCACCGGCCGGCGCGGCGCCAACGCGGGCCGATCGTAGGTGATCGAATAGCCCTTGCCCGGCTGCACCGGCAGCGCGCCAAGGCCGGCGGAGCGCATCAGCGTGGGCGACCATGCACCGGTGGCGAACACCACCTCGCGCGCGCGGATGCGGCCGCGGCTGCCGTACACGACCACGCCATCGGCGTCCTCGTCGACGCCCTGCACCTCCCAGCCCTCCTCGATCCCGCCGCCGAGCGCGAGAAGCGAGCGGGCCATGCCCGCGACATAGCGGTCGGGGCGCAGGCGGGCGTCGCCCGGGAAGCGGAGCGTGGCGTGGATGCCCGGCCTGAACGCCGGGTCCTGGCGCTCGTAGTCGGCGCCGGCGATGACTTCGGCCGGGATCCCGACGGCTGCCAGGTGCGGGATGTCGCGCGCGGCGATGTCGAACTCGCGCGCGGTCCGGAAGACGTAGTCCACGCCCTCCTCCGCATACTCGGCGTCCGGCGCGTGCCGCGCGACCCAGGCCGCGTAGGTCTGGATCGAGTCGTTGAGGATGGCGGCCCTCGGCACCAGCGCCGACCGCCAGTCGCGCAGGTTGCAGCGCCGGGCGAAGCCCAGCATCCAGCGCCAGAGCCCCGGGTCCAGCCGCGGCGCGACGTAGAAGGGCGCGTCGGGCGTCAGCATCCAGCGCATCGCCCGGGCGATGGTGCCCGGCGCCGCCAGCGGCGCCGCGTGGCTGGGCGTCAGCGTGCCGCAGTTGCCGTGCGAACTGCCGCTGCCGATGGTGCTCGCCTCGAGCACGCGCACGCTGCGCCCGGCCTCCAGCAGCGCCAGCGCGCTGCAGAGGCCGATGACGCCGGCACCCACCACGACCACATCGACCTGTTCGTCCATGGCGGAAGTGTAGCGGCGCGCAGCGCGGTCAGTCAGCCTTGCCGGCGTCGGCGTCGTGGCCGTGGTCGTGGCCGCCGTCGCCATGCACGTGGCCGTGCTCGATCTCGACCTGCTGCGCCTCGCGCACCTCGACGATCTCGATGTCGAAGTGCAGGTCCTTCCCGGCCATCGGATGGTTGAGGTCGACGTCGACCACGCTCATGCCCACCTTCTGGATGGTCACCGCGCGCGGGCCGAAGTTGGTGTTCAGCACCACCTGCTGGCCGACGCCGAGCTTCTGGCCGCCGAAGTGCTTCTTCGGGACGCGCTGGCTCAGGCCGTCGCGGCGCTCGCCGTAGGCCTCGGCGGCGGGAACCTCGGCGGAGAAGCTGTCGCCGGCGGCGCGCCCTTCCATCGCCTTCTCCAGGCCGGGAATGATGTTGCCATGGCCCATGAGGATGGCCAGCGGTTCGCCGCGGTCCTTCGAGCTCTCGACCGGCTCGCCGCCCTGCTCGGAGACGGTGTAGTGGAAGCGGACGACGCGGTCTTTCTCGATCTTCATGGGCAATGGGTCCGTTGGCGCGGCGCGCGGCCGCTTGTAGGGAAGATGCCGGCTCGGCCAAGATGCGGCCGATGGACAGGGGCAGGCATTATCCAGACACCGGCCGCCGCGCGCCAATGGCGGCGGGCCTCGCCATCCTGCTGCTCGCGGGCTGCGGCCGCGACGATGTCCGCCCCGCCTCGCCGCCCCCGGTCGTCGACCAGCGCGAATGGCCGCAGGTGACCCCCGCCGATCCGGCCGCCGCCAACGCCGTGCTGATGCGCGCCATCAGCCTGGTCGGCACGCCGTACCGGTACGGCGGCAACACGCCGGAGGGCGGCTTCGACTGTTCCGGTCTGGTCAACTATGTCTACCGCGACATGCTCGACCTGAAGCTGCCGCGCACCTCGCGGGACCTGGCCGCCTGGCAGGGGCCGAAGATCGAACCGATGAAGCTCGCCACCGCCGACCTGGTCTTCTTCGGCAGCCGAGGCAACGTCACCCACGTTGGCATCTACGTGGGCGAAGGCCGCTTCGTCCATGCGCCCAGCACCGGCGGCACCGTGCGCCTGGACCATCTGGACGCCAGCTACTGGCGCAGCAACTACAGCGGCGCCAAACGCATCCTTCGCTGAATACCGGACGGCGTGTCCGCGTCCTTTCACCTGCCGCTGATGAAACGTTAACAATCAGGCCGGGGCGCTGCGGCACCATCACGCGCTTCCGTCGAAGAGCCCGTGTACACCGCGTGATTCCCGCCGCCCCCTCCGACCTCCTTCGCCGCCCCCTCCGCGGGGTGCGTCCCCTCCTCCTCTCCAGCCTGCTGCTTGCTGCCGGAGGCCCGGCGCTCGCTGCCCCGCTGGCCGCGGATTCCGCCGACACCGTGGCCACGGGCTCCGCCAGCCGCGCCCTGGTCGGCAGCGCCTTCGCACCCGACCGCAGGATGCTCAGCGCATCCGACGTCAACCAGCTCATCGAGGCGCGCGGCCACGCGGCCGCGGCTGACTCCAGCCCCGAACACGCCGGCCCCGCCGGCCGGATCCAGACCCTGCTGCAGCGGGCGATGGCCCTCCTCGGGACGCCCTATCGCTGGGGCGGCAGCTCGCCGGACTCGGGCTTCGACTGCAGCGGCCTGGTGGGCTATGTGTTCCGCACCGCGCTCGGCATCGAACTGCCGCGGGTCTCGCGCGAAATGGCCGGCAACGGCCAGCGCATCGAACGCGCCGCCCTGGCCGCCGGCGACCTGGTGTTCTTCGGCCGCCGCGGCAAGCGCGTCGACCACGTCGGCATCTACGTGGGCGATGGCCAGTTCGTGCACGCGCCCAGCCGGGGCCGCGATGTCATGGTCTCGAGCCTGGACTCCGGCTACTGGGCCGGGAGGTTCCTCCAGGCCCGGCGCGTGGACGGCCTGGGCAGCTAGCCCGGAACACCCGTTCACGCCTCTCTGCCGAAAGCCTCCTGCCCCCCGCGCGCGGGGAATGACGCGGCGGCCGGCGCAAGGCGCCGGCTCCGCCTCACTCGACGGCCGTGAACTCGCCCCACTCCGCCAGCTGGCCGGAAATGGCGCCCCCGTCGCCCACGATGACGATGCTCTGCCGCTCCGGCGCGAAGTACTTGGCCGCCATCGCCTGCACTTCGCCGGCGGTCACGGCACGCACCCTGGGCACGTACTCGCCGAGGTATTCCGGCGGCAGGCCCACCAGCCAGTTCGAGGCCAGGGTCGAGGCCACGGCGCCCTGCAGCTGGTTGGCGATCAGGTAACCCCCGGCGACGTAGCGCTTGGTGTCGTCGAGCTCTGAGGCGGGGACGGGTTCGCTGCCGATGCGCCGGTATTCCCGGAAGAACTCGGTCAGCGAGGCCCCTGTGACCTCGTTGCGCACGTCGGCCGCACCGCTGACGTGGCCGCCCTGTGCGGACACGCTGGCACCGGCGCGGGCGCCGTAGGTGTAGCCCTTCTCCTCGCGCAGGTTCTGCATCACGCGGCTGGAGAAGCTGCCGCCGAGCACCGTGCCCGCCAGCTGCAGCGGGATCGCGTCGGGGTCGGTCGCCGCGACCGCGGGACTGGCCAGGCGCAGGGTCGACTGCACGCTGCCGTCGCGCTGCAGCAGGAGGCGGCTTGCGGCGGCCTGGCGGGGGGCCGGCGACGTCGCGACGACGTCGGGCGCACCGGCGGTGCTCCAGTCGCCGAAGGCGCGCTCGGCCAGCGCGAAGGCCGCGTCGGCGTCGATGCGCCCCGCGACCACCAGCAGGCTGCGGTCGGGGTGGAAGCGGCGCCGGTGCTCCGCGCGCAGGCGATCGGGCGTCACCGCCATGATCGACGCTTCGGTCTGCTGCGTGCGCGCATAGGGATGGTCGCCGTAGACGGCGGACAGCATCGCGCGGTTGGCGCGGAAGCCCGGCTGTGCCTCGGCCGCCTTCAGCGCCTGCAGGGCGTTGGCCTGGGCCAGCCTGACCTCGTTCTCGGGGAAGGAGGGCGCGCGCACCACCTCGGCCAGCAGCGACAGCATCGGGCCGGCATTGGCGGCCAGCGCGTTGCCGTAGACCAGCGCGCCGTCGCTGCCGACCCTGGCGCCGATGCTGCCGCCCTGGGCCTGGGCGAATTCGGCGATCGCGCGCGAGTCGCGCGTGGCGGTGCCTTCGGAGAGCAGGCCGGCCAGCAGCGACGCGAATCCCGGCGCATCGGACGCGTCGGCGACATGGCCGGCGTCGCGCACCGCGAACACGTAGTCCACCCGCGGGATGCCGTCGCGCGGCACCACCCAGACCTCCAGGCCGTTGGCCAGGGTCTTCCTGGCGATCTCCGGCACGGGCAGCGGCTTGTCCGCGGCGTAGGGCGGCAGGTCCCTCGGGAGGTCGGAGGCGAATGCGCCCGCGGCGGCGCCCGCGGCCAGCGCGGACACGGCCAGGGCGAGCAGTGAAGTCTTGAAGAAGCGGTTCATGGTCGTCTCCTCAGTCCTGGCCGGCGTCGGCGGCGGTGCCGGCGGCCTGGAGCATCGCCTCGGGCCTGCGGTCGATCACGGTGCGGTTGTCCCGCGTCAGATAGGTGCGTGCGGCACGCTGCACGTCGGCCGAGGTCACGCCCTCGATCCAGCCCGGGATCCGGTTGACGACGCCGGCGCCGTCCCACATCAGCTGCAGCTTGGCCAGGCTGTCGGCGCGGGACAGGAAGGATTCCAGGCCGTTGTACCAGTCGGCGAGCATGCGGGTCTTGATGCGCGCGAGCGTGGCATCGTCGACGCCTTCGGCGACCACCTTCGCGATTTCCTCGTCGATCGCGGCCAGCACCGCGTCGGCATCGGTCGTGGGCTTGTACAGCGCGAACACGGTGAACAGCGTCGGGCCGTCGTACTCCCACTCGCTGGTCAGGCCATAGAGCGAGTCGACGTTCAGCGCCAGCTCGCGGCCCTTGACCAGGCCCTGGTAGAGGCGCGAGGCGTCGCCGTTGGCGAGCAGCGCGCCCAGCACCGCCATCGGCGCCTGGTCGCGGCTGCCGCGCTCGGGCATCTTCCACGCCGCCGCGATCGCGGGCACCTGGGCCAGCCGGTCGCCCTGCTGGATGCGCTTCTCCTGCGTGTTGAGGCCTTCGCTGAAGTCGGGCGCCGGCGGCGTCGGGCGCCTCGCGATGTCACCGAAATACTTCTCGGCCAGCGCGAAGCCCTCTTCGGGCGAGATGTCGCCGGCCATCGACAGGATCGCGTTGTTGGGGCCGTAGTAGTCGCGGTGGAAGGCCTTCACGTCGTCGAGGGTCGCGGCCTCCAGGTCCTCGAAGCTGCCGTAGCCGTCGTGGTTGTTCTCCCACTTCGCGAAGGCGTGCATGCCGATGTCGATCCACATGAAGCCGCCGTAGGGCTGGTTCTGCACGTTGTTGCGGATCTCCTCCTTCACCACGTCCTGCTGGTTCTTCAGCGTGGACTCGGTGAAGTCGAGCATGCGCATGCGGTCGGCCTCGAGCCAGAGGATCGGCTCGATCGCCGACGAGGGCGCGATCTCGATGTAGTTGGTGAAGTCGGCGCGGGTGGAACCGTTGTTGCGGCCACCGCCGCCGGTGATCACGCGGTCGAACACGCCCTCGGGCGCGTTGGCGGAGCCTTCGAACATCAGGTGTTCGAACAGGTGCGCGAAGCCGGTGCGGTTGCGCGGCTCGAGCCGCATGCCGATGCCGTAGACCACGCTGACGCCGACCACCGGCGCGCTGCGGTCCTCGGACACCACCACGGTCAGGCCGTTGTCGAGGGTCTTCGTGGCGACCGGGATGTCCCAGCGGTCGGTGGCGGCGGCGAAGGCGGGCGCCGCGACCAGCAGCGCGGACAGCCACGCGGTATGGCGGACGGATCTCATGAGTTCCCTCTCCCCTTGTGGACGGGATCAGAACATACCGCGGATGCCGGGACCCGGGGGGCAGCCGGAAGTCACGCCCCGGCCTGGTCACCCTCCTCGACGCCGACGTTGCTGGAGGCCCGCTCGTACACCTCGCGGTCGAGCAGCCCCGTTTCCTTCGCCACCAGCACCGGCACCAGCACCTGGCCGGTGACATTGGTCATGGTGCGCATCATGTCGAGGACGCGGTCGATGGCGTAGAGGATGCCGATCGCCTCCAGCGGCAGGCCGGCGGCGCTGATCACCACGGTCGCCATGATCACTGCCGTGCCGGGCACGCCGGCGGTGCCGAAGCTGCCCAGCACCGAGGCCAGCGCGATCAGGAAGTACTGCCCGCTGGACAGTTCGATGCCCATGAACTGGGCGATGAACACCGCGCCCAGCGCCGGGTAGATCGCGCCGCAGCCGTCCATCTTGATGCTCGCGCCCAGCGGCACCGCGAAGCTGGCGTAGTCCTTCTGCACGCCCAGGTTGTGGGTGGCCGAGGTCAGCGAAAGCGGCAGCGCGGCGTAGCTGCTGGAGGCGACGAAGCCGATCTGCATCGCCGGTGCGGCGCCGCGGAAGAACTTCAACGGGTTCAGCCCGTGCGCCAGCAGCAGCCCGCTGTACACCACCACGATGTGGAAGGCGCAGGCCGCGTACAGCGCGATCACGAACTTGCCCAGCGGCACCAGTTGCTCGAAGCCGTAGCTGCCCACCAGCGCCGCGATCAGGCCGAAGGTGCCCAGCGGCGTGGCCTCGAGCACGAAGCGGGTGACCTGGATCATCATCTCCCGCGACTGGTCCATCAGCGCGCGCAGCCCGGCGGTCTTCTCGCCCAGCTTCACCAGCGCGAAGCCGACCAGGCCGGCGAAGAAGATCACCTGCAGGATGGTGAAGTTGCTCGGCACGATGACGTTCGCGCCGTCCCCGGTCTTGCCGGCGCCCAGCGCGGCCAGCGCGCGGAACGGGTTCTCCGGGACGATGTTGATCAGCACGTCCAGCGGACCGGGCACGTCGCGCTGCCGGTAGTTCTCCGCCACCTGCAGGCTGGCCGCATCGACGCCGACGCCGGGCTTGAGCACCAGGCCGAAGGCCAGCCCGACGGCTACCGCCAGCACCGCGGTGATCGCGAACCAGACGAAGGTGCGCGCCGCCAGCGCCGCGATCGAACGCTGCCCGGCCAGCGAACCCACCGCGCTGACCACGGCGAAGAACACCAGCGGGATGGCGATCATCTTGATCAGGTTGACGTAGACCGTGCCCAGCGGGCCGAACCACGTCTCCGCGGCCGGTCCGAGCAGCCATCCGGCGAGCGCACCGAGCACGAAGCCCGCGGCCACGCGCTGCCAGAACGGGATCTTGAACCAGGCAGTGACCAGCTTCATCGGCATCCAGGAAAACGGCAATGGCGCACAGTAGCCCAAGGTCCGACCGGCGGCGACCGCCGCCGCGGAACGGCGGGTGTCATCAGCGGGACGCTGCGCAGCGGCCATAATGCGCGCTCGCCACCCGTCCGTTCAGGATCCGCATGCCCCGCCCAGCCCTCCCGTTCCTTGCCGTCCTTGGCGCCTGTCTCATCACCGCCTGCGCCACCGGGCCCGCCGGCACCGCCGCGCCCGCCACCGGCCCCGCGACCGCCGCCGTCCACGTCGAAGTGCCGGCGATCCGTCGCCCGGAGGGCGAGACCCCGCAGTGGTGGTACCGGAGCGGGGCCGCGCACGCCGCCGCCAACGGCGCCATGGCCGGACGCGCGAAGAACGTGATCCTGTTCGTGGGCGACGGCATGAGCCTGACCACCGTGGCCGCCGCGCGTATCTTCGCCGGCCAGCGCGAAGGCGGCACCGGCGAGGAGAACCTGCTGTCCTGGGAGCACTTCCCCGCGACCGCGTTCTCGCGGACCTACAACACCAACGCGCAGACGCCGGACTCGGCCGGCACCATGACGGCGATGGCCTCGGGCGTGAAGAGCCACATCGGCGCCATCGGCGTCAGCGCCGGCGGCATCGACGACTGCGCGGAATCCCGCGGCAACCGCGTGCAGAGCTGGCTGTCGCTGGCCGCCGATGCCGGCATGGCGACGGGCATCGTCACCACCGCGCGCCTGACCCACGCCACCCCGGCGGCGATGTACGCGCACGTGCCGAATCGCAACTGGGAGAGCGACGCGTCGACCCCGGCCGAAGCCGTCGCCGCCGGCTGCAGCGACATCGCCAGCCAGTTCATCGACTTCGTCCGCGCCACCGGCGGTCCGCAGGTCGTCCTGGCCGGCGGCGCCCGCGAGTTCCTTCCGGCCGGTGAGGCGATGCCGGGCATGCGAGGCCGCCGCAAGGACGGCCGCAACCTGGTGGCCGAGTGGCAGGCACTGAACCCCGGTGGCGCCTTCGTGCACACCACGGGCCAGTTCGAGGCCGCCCGCGGAGCGTCGCCGGTGCTGGGTCTGTTCGAGTCCAGCCACATGCAGTACGAGCACGACCGCGACCGCGGCCCGGACGGCGAGCCCGACCTCGAAGCGATGACCCGGTTCGCGATCGAGTCCCTGTCGCGCGGCGACCAGGGCTACGTGCTGCTGGTGGAAGGCGCGCGCATCGACCACGCCAACCATGAAGGCAACGCCTACCGCGCGCTCGACGAGACCGTGGCCATGGCGCGCGCCGTGCAGGCGGCGGTGGAGATGACCTCGGCCGAGGAGACCCTCATCGTGGTCACCGCCGACCACTCGCACGTGCTCAGCTTCGCGGGCTATCCACGGCGCGGCAACCCGATCCTGGGCAAGGTCCGCGAGCATGGCGACGGGCCGGCGCGCGACGCCCTGGGGCTCCCCTACACGACGCTGAGCTACGCCAACGGCCCCGGCTACACCGGCGCCAGCAGCGACCAGCCCGAGGGACCGAAGCGCCACTACCACGACCTCAAGCGCGCGCAGGCCGCCCGCGGCCGCCCCGACCTGACCGACGTCGACACCACGCATCCCGACTACCTGCAGGAAGCGCTGGTCCCGCTGGGCTCGGAGACCCACGGCGGCGACGACGTCGGCATCTGGGCGCTCGGCCCCGGCAGCCAGGCGTTCCGCGGCACGATGGAGCAGAACGTGATCTACCACGTGATCGTGCAGGCGGCGCCGAAGCTGCGCGGACAGCTCTGCGCCACGGGAAGCTGCGATGCCGCGGGCGTGCCCGTGGAGCTGCCGCAAGTCCGGGCCGGAGGGCAACTGTAGGAGCGGCTACAGCCGCGACCGGGCGAATCGCGGCCATGGCCGCTCCTGCACCGACCGGGCGATCGCGGCCATGGCCGCTCCTGCAGGGGCGGCGGTCAGAACGGCTTCGCCAGCACCAGCCAGACGATCGCGAGCAGGACGAACACCGGCAGCTCGTTGCGGATGCGGAGGGCCTTCGTCGAAGGCAGGGTCCCGCCCTTCACCACCCCCTTGAGCGCGCGGCCGTCGAGGATGTACAGCGCGAACATCACCGCGACCAGCAGCAGCTTCGCGTGCATCCAGCCGGTACCGGGGCCGACCATGGTCGGGAAGTCCGGGACCACCCGGTAGCCCAGCCACAGCACCAGTCCCGCGACCACCGCCAGCCCGAACATCACGTGCCCGAAGCGGTACAGCCGCCGGCCCATCAGCAGCAGGCGCTCGCGGACCGCGGCGTTGCCGCCGTCCTCGACGATGTTGATCAGGATCCGCGGCAGGTAGAAGGCGGCGGCCACCCAGGCCATCACCAGCACGATGTGCACGGACTTGATCCACAGGTAACTCTGCATTGCGACGGTCCCCGGATGATTCGATCGGCGCAAAGGATGCCACGTTCGCCGCCGCGGCTCGCCTCTCTTGAACCCTGCCCTGGGCCACACTGACGCCGTGAACACCTCGATGAAGCTCTACCACCGGCTGGTGAAGGCCGATCGCTCCGGCCAGGACCCGACGGCGCAGCAGGCCACCGCGCGCAACGCACTGCGCCAGGTCGCGGCGAATTCGCTGCAGGAGATCGGCGACCAGGTCGTCAACGCGAAGACGGTGCTGCCCTGGCTGTTCGCCTCGCTCGGCGTGCCGCCGGTGCTGATCGGGCTGCTGGTGCCGATCCGCGAGTCCGGGTCGATGCTGCCGCAGGCCGCGCTGACGCCGATGATCCGGCGGATGCCGCGCCGGCGCACCGCCTGGGTGGCCGGGGCCATGGGCCAGGCGCTGGCCACCGCCGCCATGGCCTTCGCCGCGGCGGGGCTGTCCGGCACGGCCGCCGGCCTGGTGATCCTGGGCGCGCTCACGGTCTTCGCACTGTCGCGTTCGCTGTGTTCGCTGGCCGGAAAGGACGTCATGGGCCGGAGCGTGCCCAAGGGCGAACGCGGGCAGATTTCCGGCATCAGCACGGTCCTGTCCGGGGCGGTGGCGGTCACGCTCGGGCTCGGCATCCGCCTGCTCGGCGGCGACGAGGTGTCGTCGACGGTGCTGGCGGCGCTGCTCGGCGCGGCCGCGCTGGCGTGGACCCTGGCCGCGGCCGTGTTCGCCGGCATCCGCGAGCCGGCCGACGCCGACGCCGGCACCAATGCCGATGTCCATGCCGACGCCGACGTCGGGCCGCAGACCGGTGATGGTCGCGGCGGCTGGCTACGCTCCTCCTGGCGCCTGCTTTCCGACGACGCGCCGTTCCGCCACTTCGTGCTGGCGCGCACCCTGCTGCTGGTCTCCGCGCTCAGCCCGCCGTTCGTGGTCGCGCTCGCGGCGCGCGCGGGCGGCGTCGGGCTGGACGGGCTGGGGCCCTTCGTGCTCGCCCAGGGCCTGGCCAGCCTGGTCGGCGGCAGGTGGTTCGGGTCCTTGGCGGACCGCTCCTCGAAGCGGCTGATGGTCGGCGGCGCCGCCTTCGCGTCCATGCTCGTGCTGCTGTTCCTCGCCGCCCTGGCGGTGCCCGGGATGCGCGCGCAGTGGTGGCTGTATCCGCTGGTCTACCTGTTGCTGGTGCTGACCCACACCGCGGTGCGGGTGGCGCGCAAGACCTACGTCGTCGACATGGCCGAAGGCGACCGGCGGACGGAGTACGTGGCGGTGGCAAACACCGCGATGGGCATGCTGCTGCTGGTGGTCGGCGGCGTGTCGGGCGCACTGGCCGCGCTGGGGACGGAGGTGGCGCTGGCCTTCCTGGCCCTGCTGGGGCTTGCGGGCGTACAGGTGAGCCGCCGCCTGCCGGAAGTCAGCCACCACGGGTGACAATGGGGGCCTGCTCAAGGGATCCCGTGCATGGAAAAGCGCTACGACCGCGACTACTTCGACCGCTGGTACCGCCGCGGCGGCATCGGCGGGCGCCAGCGGCTGGCGCGCAAGGTCGCGCTGGCGGTGGCCACCGCCGAGTACCACCTGGAGCGCCCCGTGCGCACCGTGCTCGACGTCGGCTGCGGCGAGGGCGCCTGGCGCGCGCCGCTGCTGAAGCTGCGGCCGAAGCTGCGCTACATCGGCTTCGACAGCAGCGAGTACGCGGTCGGTCGCCATGGCGCAAGGCGCAACCTCCACCATGCGCGCTTCGCCGACTTCGAGCACCTGCGCCCCTGCCCGCCCGCCGACCTCGTGGTCTGCGCCGACGTGCTGCACTACCTGCAGGCACGCGAGCTCGACCGCGGCCTTCCGGGCCTGGCCGAACTGTGCGGCGGCGTCGCCTTCCTCGAGACCTTCGCCCGGGAGGATGCCGCCGAGGGCGACGAGGACGGCTTCTTCGGCCGGCCGGGCGCCTTCTACCGCCGGCGCTTCGAGGCGGCCGGGTTCCGCGCGCTCGGCTCGCACTGCTGGCTGTCGCCGGCGCTCGTGCCCGGCGCGACCGCGCTCGAACTGGCCTGAGCGGCGGCCCTCGCGGCGGAAAACTGAACGCGGCGGCCTGTCCCCATGGTCACTTCCGCGCGTCCGAGCCTGCGTTATGCTGCGGCGCATCAGGAACAGGGGCTCCACCGCCGATGATGTACCAGCTCCACGAACTCAACCGCAGCCTGCTCGCGCCCTTCACCGAGCTGGCGCAGGCGAACGCGAGGATCTTCGGCGCCGACGGCACCTGGCTCTCCTCGCTCCCCGGCGCCGCCCGCGTGGCCGCCGGCAACGAGCTGCTGCACCGCATCGGCAAGGACTACGAGAAGCCGCCCTTCGCCATCCACCAGGTGGTGAAGGACGGGCACGACGTGCCAGTGGTGGAGAAGGTGGCCCTGGACCGGCCGTTCTGCCGCCTGCTGCGCTTCAAGCGCTACACCGACGACGCGCGGAACATCCTCGGCATGAAGGACCAGCCGACCGTGCTGGTGGTCGCGCCGCTGTCGGGCCACCACGCCACCCTGCTGCGCGACACCGTGCGCACCCTGCTGCCCGACCACAAGGTCTACATCACCGACTGGGTCGACGCGCGCATGGTGCCGAAGGGCGCCGGCGCCTTCACGCTCGACGACTACATCGCCTACATCCAGGACTTCATCCGCCACATCGGCGCCGGACGCCTGCACGTGGTGAGCGTCTGCCAGCCGACGGTGCCGGTGCTGGCCGCGATCTCGTTGATGGCCTCGCGCGGCGAGGACGTGCCGCGCTCGATGGTGATGATGGGCGGCCCGATCGACACCCGCGAGTCACCGACCGCGGTCAACAACCTCGCCGCCAAGCGACCGCTGTGGTGGTTCGAGAACAACCTGATCCACGTGGTGCCGCCGAACTATCCCGGCCGAGGCCGCCGCGTGTACCCCGGCTTCCTGCAGCACACCGGTTTCGTGGCCATGAACCCGGAGCGCCATTTCATGTCGCACTGGGATTTCTACCAGGACCTGGTCAAGGGCGACCTCGAGGACGCGGCCTCGCACCGCCGCTTCTACGACGAGTACAACGCCGTGCTCGACATGCCCGCCGAGTACTACCTCGACACCATCCGCGTGGTCTTCCAGGACCACCTGCTGCCGCACGGCACCTGGGACGTCGCCGGCGAGCGCGTCGACCCGGCGGCGATCCGCGGCAGTGCACTGATGACCATCGAGGGCGAACTCGACGACATCTCCGGCCTCGGCCAGACCCGCGCCGCGCACGGCCTGTGCACCGGCGTCGCCGACGCCGACCGCGAGCACCTGACCGTCGAGGGCGCCGGCCACTACGGCATCTTCAGCGGCCGCCGCTGGCGCACGCAGGTGTATCCGAAGGTGCGCGACTTCATCGCGGGGCACGACGTGGAGGCGGCGACGAGGCGTGCAGCGCCGGTTCGACCATCGCAGCCAGAGCTACCCGAGCGGCAGCATCACCGTCATGTCGTGGATGGGTGACTCCATGAAGCCGTGCTTGAGATAGAACGACTTCGCTGCGTCATCAATGGCATGGCAAAGCAGCGCACGGGCGCCGACCTGCTCACTGGCCTGCAACGTGCGCAGCACGGCATCCTTGAGCAAGCCCCGGCCGATGCCTTGGCCAACCCTGTCCACGTGCACGGCCAGACGCCCCAGCACAATGACGGGGATTGGATCAGGCATGTTGCGACGGATGCGACCAGGTGTAATGACCCAGTGATTTCCTGCTCAGGTGCTACCTTTTCACGGAGAGCACGATGAGCCAAGTGATGGAAGAAGAGATCAAGCGTTGGACGGCACGGCGGAAGTCGGCGCTGGTTCTGGAGATCATCCAGGGCAAGACGACAGTGGCCGAGGCCAGCCGGCAGTTCGACCTGACGCCGTCCGAGATCGAGAGCTGGGTCGAGGACGGCAAGCGGGGGATGGAGAACGCCCTGCGGGCGAAGCCCGAGGACGTACGCGAACAGTACGAGCGTCAGCTCAAGGACCTCCAGGAAGCCTACGGCGAAGCCATGCTGGAGCTGCGCGCCCGAAAAAATTGGCGTCCCTGTTGGGCAAGGACGAGACCTGATGGTCTCGATCCAGCAGGGACTGCGGGACGATGGGTTCGAGGTCTCGATGGTGAAGCTGTGCCGGTGGTTCGGCGTGGCGCGGCGGACCGTGTACTACCAGCCGACCAAGGCGCCGCCCAAGGTCCGGCCGGAGCTGGCGGAGCCGATCAAGGCACTGATCGAGGCCGAGCCGTCGTTCGGCTACCGGACAGTGGCGGGGCTCCTGGACATGAACAAGAACACGGTACAGCGGATCTTCCAGCTGATGGGCTGGCAGGTCCGCAAACGGTCTGTTGGCTGTCGCCCCCGGATCCAGGCGTTGCCGTCGGTGGCGCAAGCGCCCGACGAACGTTGGGCGACCGACCTGTGCCGGATCTGGGGTGGCAGCGACAACTGGTTGACCTTGGCCCTGGTGATCGACTGCTATACCCGGCAGCTGCTCGGCTGGCATCTCTCGCGCAGCGGCAAGGCCAGCACCGCGGCCGCGGCACTGGAGCAGGCGCTGATCACCCGCTTCGGGACCCTCGGGCGGGTGCAGAGTCCCTTCCTGCTGCGCTCGGACAACGGCCTGGTGTTCACCAGCCGCGACTACACGCGGCTCGTGCGCAGCTACGGCCTGCGGCAGGAGTTCATCACCCCGCACTGCCCGCAGCAGAACGGCATGGTGGAGCGCGTCATCCGGACGCTGAAGGAGCAGTGCGCGCACCGCCACCGTTTCGAGAGCCAGCAGCACGCCAGCCGCGTCATTGGCGACTGGATCCAGTTCTACAACCACCGGCGCCCGCACCAGGCGCTGGGCATGAAGACCCCCGCCGAGGCTTATGCTTTAGCGGCCTGACCTGTGCAGAAACCGCTGGGTCATTACACAGGCGCGTGCTCGTGCATCACCGCACCGGCTGACAAGGCGTAATAGCCCACCACGTCCTGTTGTCCGTCACAGACGACGAAGCACCGGGACGCACCAGAGGCCTGGTTCTGACGGGCGCGCTCCAACAGCCACCTGGTGAGCTCCGGAGCCGTGCATTGGAAGTCGTCCAACCGGTGCCCGTCACCAAGCGGGCCAGGGGCGCCAAGTGGCAAGGCTCAGCGCTCCCAAGGCGCGGGCGAGGCCAGCAGGCGACGGATCGCGGCATTGCCGGCAAGCGGTGCATCGAGCAGGGCATTGAAGCGCTGCAGGGCCTTCTGGCTCAGGGCGAATCGAGTCTGGTCGGCCAGCACCTCGCGCGCCTTCTCGCAAACCGCATCCAGGATGAACTCCGTGCGGTTCATGCCGCTGACTTCCACGGCATGGTCGATGAGCGCCTGCTTGGCGGCAGGTGCCCGGAAATTGATGACCTTGCTGGCGGCGGTGCTCATGACGGGTGCTCCTGTTCTACCGATCCATGCGCGTTTGTATGCACAATGTACACACATTCCGCAGGCTGCTCAACTGTTGCTCGCCTGTGCCGGGTTGACGTCCTCCCCTCGTTAGGACCGGCCGGAACTGGAAAATTCGGCGCTGGTGACGTCCTCCCCTCGTTAGGACCGGCCGGAACTGGAAAATTCGGCGCTGGGTTGGAGAGCGAAACGGGCCGCGAACTCCGCGGGCGGGATATCGCCGAGCGATGAGTGCGTCCGGAAATGATTGTAATCCAGTCTCCAGCTTTCGATCTTCTGGCGAGCATCGTCCAAGGACAGGAACCAATGAATGTTCAGGCACTCATCCCGGAGGCTGCCGTTGAAAGACTCGATGAACGGGTTGTCAGTCGGCTTGCCGGGCCTGGAGAAATCCATCGTGACACCGTGGTCGTATGCCCAGCGATCCATCACCAGCGAAATAAACTCGCTTCCGTTGTCCGCCTGAATTCGCTGTGGCAAGCCGACCTCATGACGTAGCTGATCCAGGGCAGCGACTACGTCTTCGCCATTGAGCTGCTGGTCGACCTTGATCGCCAGGCTCTGTTTGGTGAAGTTGTCCACAATCGTCAGGGCCCGGAACCGGCGGCCGTCGAACAATGCATCGGCTACGAAGTCCATGCTCCAGCACTGGTTTGGGGCGGTCAGAACCGGTCGTTCCAGCCGATGGGCAGCGGCCTTGCGCCGGCGTGGCCGCTTCCGCCGCAGGTTGAGTCCCGCTTGGCAGTAGAGCCGGTATACGCGCTTGTGGTTGTCTGTCCAACCCTCCCGGCGTAGCAGGACGAAGATGCGCCAAAAGCCGTAACGCACGCGTGTGGCGGCGATCTCTTCCATCCGCCGGAGCAGCGGCGAATCATCCCGCTCTCTGGGCAGGTAGTACCATGCCGACCGGCTCTGTTTGACCACGCTACAGGCCCGACGGACCCCGACGCGGTATCGATCCATCAAGTGGCCCACGAGCGCTTTGCGCTGCGCGGGCCTCAGAGCTTTTTTGCCAGTACGTCCTGCAGCATGGCCTTGTCCAGGCTCAAGTCGGCAACCAGCTGCTTCAGCTTGCGGTTCTCCTCCTCGAGCTGCCTCAGCCGGCGCAGCTCGGAAATCCCCAAGCCGCCGAACTTCTTGCGCCACGCGTAAAAAGTGGCCTGGGAGATTCCCATCTTGCGGCAGACCTCCTCGACGCGGGTGCCGGACTCGGCCTGCTTCAAGGCGAACGCGATCTGCTCTTCGGTGAACTTCGACTTCTTCATGGCGACGGGCCTCCTTGGGCCTGAGTGTCGCCGAATCCTCTAGTTCTGGCTGGTCCGAATTATCGGGAGGACGTCACGCGCACCGCCCGCAAGCGGGGGCCGCAGCCGAAGATCGCGCAGCAACTGCAGCAGATCGAGGCGCTACCCAAGGCCAAGCAGCGCGCCATCAGCCAGGTGCTGGACTCGGTCATCGCTGCGCACCAGTAGCGGCAACGACAACCTCCACAACGACAAGGCCCGCATCTGCGGGCCTTGTCCTATTAGCAGTTGATCTACGGGTGCTGGCTGAAAGCCCCCGCGCTCCATTGAAGATCACCAGGAACGGGCTTGTGAGTGTGGCAATTAGATGTGCAAAGGACGCTATGACGCTATTACCGTCATTCTTCTGTGAGTCTGCATAGTACCGAAGACCCCACGGCAGTCCGCCACGGTAAGCCGACAAGTACCACTTTCTTGCCTTTTTTGAGTTCATAAGAACCTTCTGATTCAGCAATCCAAGCAGCATCTTGGCATGCACATGCTGATCAATACTCACCGCCTTTAGGCACAGCCTCTCTATCTCGTCTTTGTTTTCTTGTCCATCCATATCAAAGAGTACTCGTGCTGCGCTGACAAGCACATCGCTGCCGAGTATAGGTGTCCATTCCTCCAGCGCCTTGTAGTCAGCGTAAGCCTTGTCAAGATCAATACCTCCTGGATAGCCTCCCCATTCATAGGCATTCCCGCGCAAGAAGCGCAACGTGACCCCATCCAAGGATGACGGCCGTTCTTCAATAGCCTGATCGACCAAAGCCTGAGTTAGCTCTACATCCCCAGCTTCAAAGGCCTTCATTGCGCGATCGTAAACACTTGATGTCATAAGGCTGGCCAAAATTTCATGCGCCAATCATGGATCTACTTTCCCTTTAGCTCTCTGTCTAAACGCCGAGAATCGATCCTGCCTTCCACGCGAAATACGCCTTGGAATCCACTTGTTCTGTCGCCGCCACCTGTCCCCTGCTGAGCACCGCCTTCTCTTGTGGATTTGCTCGCCGTATCGTTCTGTTCCGCTCTTCGTCTCAAAGCATCAACAGCATCCTTTGTGGGCTCGCGCCTGATCTGCCCTGAGGCCTCCCTTGGCTTAGCCGGATCAACGGTCTTACAACTAAGGAGTAAACAGAGTACAGCCCTGCCTGTATCGCTCCGTGCGCCGCTTATAGCCCTCGCTGTTCCTGCAACCGCAGCAGGCCCAGCCTCGACAGCTGCCACCCCGGCGACAGGAGCCACCATTGGGATGGCCACCATATAAGCATCTCTCGCAGTCGCCTGATCTGCTGCTACATGCGCTGGATTCAAGTTCCTCTGTTGATGCTCACAAGGCAGTCCGCCCACCAAGCCATTGATGAACTGGCTACAGCGACCATCAGGGTCCTTGAACGAGTACGGATTGTTGAATGCGTACGCATATCGGTTGAAGTGCCGCATGTCGCCGTTGTCATAGGCGGTGACAGGATCGACCGAAAGGAACCTCGGGATCTCCGGATCGTAATAGCGCTGCTGCATATACGTCAGCCCGGTCGTTGCATCCTGCACGTGTCCCGCATACCCCGGCCCATCCACGATCGCAGGCACGAGCTGCCCACCATACGGCTCGTACTCCCGCGCCGCCTCCAGGACCAGACCGCTGGCGTCCGTCATCGCCACCACGCTGCCCAGCGCATCGGTGTGCACGTACTTCACCGTCGTCTGCGCCCATCCCGGCTGCGGCAGCGACCACGCCAGCGCCGCCAGCACCATCACGAAGCCGATCCCTGTCCTCGCCATCACCTGCCTCCTGGAGAAGGCTCGATGTCGCAGGGATGTACCGGGCAGTCACCACCGCCAGGTTCGACGACGATGATGCTCTCAGCTGTCCACGCCGAACAGCCGGCAGCGTTGCATGCCCGCAGCTGATAGCGGTAGATGCCGTAGGGCTTGGTGAAGCTCCTCGACGTGGCCGGTCCGTCATACACGGTCGACCACGGCCCGGGCAGCACCCGCTCCTGCAGCTGGTAGCCGGTGGCGCCAGGCGCGCTCGTCCAGCTGGCCGTATAGCTGCCCGGACTGGTGGCTGGCAGTACCAGCACCGGCACCGTGGGCGCGGACATCGTCACCGCCACCGTCGCCACCGGTGACCACGCGCCACACCCGGCAATATTGCAGGCCCGCACCTGGTAGCTCCAGCTCTCGCCACCCACCTTGCCGCTGATCGCGACGCTGGTGCCGGCAGCATCGTGGATCGTGGTCCAGCTTCCAGCGCCCGGCCGTTCCTGCAACTGGTAGCCGGTGGCGTGAGTGACCGCCGTCCAGGTCACCAGGTAGCTTCCCGTCGTATTGGTCGCAGGTGCAGTCAGCGTCGGTGTGCTGGTGGGTGGGCGTGTCACGGACACGACCGCCGTGGCCGACCAGGTGCTGCAGCCGGCATCGTTGCAGGCGCGTACCCGGTAGGCCCAGGCGCCGGTCGCCTTTCCGCTGACCGCCTTGGCGGTCGCCGCGGCGTTGTGGATTGGCGTCCAGCCGCCGTCGTTCAATTGTTCTTCCAGCTCATAGCGCGTGGAGCTGGTCACGCTGTTCCAGCTGACCGTGTAGTCGCCCGTGATACTGGCACCCGGCACTGCCAGTACAGGCGCACTGCTCGGCGAGTGGATGACCTGCACCGTGGCGATGGAGGACCAAACGCCACAGCCGGCAGCGTTGCAGGCCCGCACCTGATAGCCCCAGCTGCCAGCCGCCTTGCCGCTGACGGAGGTGCTGGTGGCGGCCGCATCGTGCACCGTGCTCCAGCTCCCCGTGCCCGACCGCTCCTGCAACTGGTAGCTGGTCGCCGCGGCGACGCCGGTCCAGCTGACGGGGAAGTTGCCGTTGTGAGCGACGGACGGCACGTTCAACGTTGGCGCGCTGGTCGGTGCCAACTGCACGGTCACGGAGCTGATCGGGCTCCATGTGCCGCAGGTCGTCGCGCTGCAGGCGCGCACCCGGTAACCCCAGACGCCCGCGGCCCTGCCGCTGACTGCCTTGCTCGTGCCGGTGCCATCGTGGATCGTTGTCCAGCTTCCGCTGCCCAGCCGCTCCTGCAGCTCGTACTTGGACGCGATCGGTGAGACGGACCAACTGACCGTGTAGCTCCCGGTCGGGCTGGAGCCCGGGACGAACAGCGAGGGGGTCGCTAACGGGACCGCGTTCTCCACCTGGGCGACCAGGCGACCGCCCAGATGCACGTAGTCGATGGTCTTGCCGGTGCGCTCGTCGCGCTGGAAGCGCAGCACGCCATCCTGCCCGTAGAGGGAGTAAAGGTTCTGCCCGTTGCGCACGGCCAGCACTCGGCGGCCATGACCGTCGTAGCGATACGACTCGCCGCTGAGTTCCCGAAGTCTGTTTCCGTGGTCGAACGCGTGCAACACACCATTTCTGTTGGCGAGGTTGCCGCGCGCGTCATAGCCAAGGCCGATGACCGTGGGGCCCCCGACCGTATTGGTGACATTGGTCAGGCGGTTGCTGGCGTCATACACATAGCCGTGGTTGCGCGCCCGGCTTCCGCCTGTCACCTGCACGCTCGTGAGATTGTCCAGCACGTCATACCCGTAATTGGCCGTACCGAACATCGGCGAGACCACTTGGGTCAGACGGTCCAGCGCGTCGTAGCTCATGCTGCGATCACCCCGGTTGCCAGTACGGCCGTCGCTGATCGCGAGCAGATTGCCGTGCTGGTCGTAGTCGTAGCCGTCGCGAAGCACGGCGTTGGCGGTGCAACCCCCGCCGATGAAGTCACAACGGGTGTCGGGCAGGCCACGACCGTTCTGGGTCAGGACGTGCCTGATGCCGTTGCCATAGGTGAACTGCTGGATGGCGCCATCGGGATGATGGACCACGGCCGTCGCGTAGGTTCCGGCCTGGGTCGGCTGCCCGAGCGCGTTGGGTGCGTAATCGACGATCAGGCCCGGCGTGATATGACTGCGCAGATGCCCTAGCTGGTTGTAGTCGTAGCCGATGCTCCACAACTGGGTGCCGACGCTGAATGTCTCGCCGACGGGTAACCCACGCCGGTTGTAGGCATAAATGTTGCTGACGACGTCGCCGCCATCGCTGTTGTTTGTCGTGATCGTGGAAGGCAGCCCGGTGCCGGTATAGGTCCATGCCTGGTTGCCACGACCATCGGGAAACATGAGCGTCTGCAGACGATTGCGTGCGTCATAAGTGCGGATCGTGCGCTGCCCGGCCGGAATGTCCTCGGTGTTGCATGCGAAGATCCCCGTCTGCGTTGCCCCGGCCATGCTCCAGGCGAGATTGCCCGCACCGTCGTAGGCCATGATGGTGGCGCCTGTCTCCGGCTCCACCGATTTGCACAACTGCTGGTACGCGTCGTAGACGTAGTTCCGCGCAAGCGCCGTGGAACCGGAGGCGTTGCGCCGCACCAGCGCCATGGGCTTGCCGAATGCATCACGCGCGATATCCGTGTACGCGCCGGCCGGATGCGCGATGGACACCGGGTAGTCCGTGGTCGGCTGCTCCCAGGCGAGGTAGGCGACCGTCGTCCGTGCGGCCGCGCCCCGGGGCGGGGTGACCTGCGTCTGGAAGCCTGCAAGGTAGTCGGTGCTGGTCACCAGCTGACCCGTTCCTTCCCAGTCCTGCGCAGTCCGGATGACCCTGCTCAAGGAGTCGTACGTGGTATGGGTGCCCTGCAGGCTGGCCGAAGCGTAGTGGCCAGGATCCGAGACGGGATACGACTGAAAAACGAGGCGCCCGGCAGCATCGTAGCGCTGTACCGTCGCGCTGCGGGTGATGACGGCATTGCCACTGTCGAAGCGCTCCGAAACGACGGGGCGCCAGAGAGCGTCGAAATAAATGACCTTCCGGTTCGCGCCCGTGGAAACGCTCTGCTGCCAATGTCCCGCCGGCAATCCGTACTGCGCCGCACCGCTCCTGCCGAAGCTGGCCGTGGTTGCCGTCCAACTGCTGGTGTCGCAGACGTTGGCCGAGGACTCGGACGGGTAGGTGACCGTTGTGATTCTGCCCATCACGTCATAGTCGTAGCAGGTCCTGGAGCCCGCCTCGTCGCTGATTGCCGTGATCCAGCCGTGGTCGTTGACCGTCGCGGAACGGACCGCTCCGGAAGGGGCTTCCGGAGTTCCCGGGTAACGGATATTGCGAGGGGCGCCCCGCTTCCAGCTGGTTGCCGTGATGACGTTGTTGTTTCCGTCCACCACCGAGCGCACCGTGCCTCTCTGTCCGGACGCGACCGAGGACACCGTATCCCACTCCAGGGCCTGGACGACTTTTCCAAACTGCTTGCTGGCCAAGGGTAATGCGTAGCCGGAATCGTATGTCGTTTCAGAGATCACGGAGTCCGACCCGCCGTCGCATGCCCAGTGCGCGGGCGTGGACGCAACGCACGTCGTCCTCCTCGCTTGCCCGACCACCCACAGCGTCGCGTTGTCGTGGTATTCGATCACTTCGGTCCGGCTGTAGGTGACGGCGGATGCAGCGGCCGTCCACCCTATGCCGATCAACAGGAGTGCCGTACGGCACAGGACGAGCCCGCGGCGCGACCTTTGCTTCTGCTTCCATGCACTGTTCCCAGACATGTCGGGCACTCCCTGGGTCAGGGTGAAGGACTGCTGCCGCGCGTCACGTGCGTTGGCCGTACGTAGTCGTCAAAGCAATAGTTGCCCGCGCAGACGGCATCGACCTGCCAGAAAAAATCCCGCCCCTGCTGCGTCGTCACCGTGGAGATCAAAGGCCGGATGTAGTCGGCTGAGGAGCTGTCCGTGAAGACGCGAAGCGAGCTTCCGAACCTCACCGGGTACGGGCGCCCGGCGCGGGCATAGTCATAGCTGTGCCGGACGGTTCTCAGAATGTCCGAGGGACCCGACCCGGTTTCGACCCGCAGCAGCTTGCCTTCGTTATAACGGAACGAATTGCCGAACGTATAGCGTTCCCATTGCCCTTCCGGTCCAGCAACCGTCGTCTGGCTGGTCCCGGCGCAGGCATCGTCCGTGCATGGAGGCTGGTAGCACTGCGCGCCCACGATGCAGATGGGCGAGGCCCAGGTCGTGCCTGGATACATATGTATCGAAGAAGGGGAGTGATAGGTGTAGCTCCACGTGGCCGGCGTCACCCCCGGGCCGGACACCTGCTTCGACCTCAGCGCGAATGACTGATACATGATCGTGAACAGGTTGACGTCATCATTGGGGTCATTCCCCATACCTCCTCCGCCGGACACCACCCAGACGTTGGCGCAGCTGTAGGGCACGTTCGTTCTTCCGTGCTCCTGTATTGAAGCGGAGAAGATTCCCGTCGCGCCGGACGGATGCGTAATGGTCCCCACCGGTGCCAGGCTGGCATTCTGGGGCTGTTCCAGCCCGTCGCAGGTCCGCACGACCTCGCCCGGGGGATACGTCAGCAGGTACTTGATCTCAGCATTGGTGAACTGACTGAAATCGATCAACCACTGCGTGGCATCCGGCAGCGTTACCGATGCCAGGGTGCTGCGGCCGGATCCTGTGCTGCCATATGCATACGTCCAGGTTCTGGCGGGCCCGTCTGTCGCGGTCGCTGTCACCGACGCGATCCTGTTACCGGAATAGGCGATCGTGATTTTCCGGCCGTCGCTGGCATTGATCTCGGTCAGCCTTCCGGGAACATTCCAGGTGTTAGCGTAAGCGTAGGTCACCCAGTTCCCGAGCCTGTCTTCCACCCGAGTGGCATAAAGCACGTTCTTGCGACGTGGGAAGACCCATTGAATGCCCCCCAGCCCCAGTATCGGCGGAGGAGACACCTGTTTGCTGCCGGGCAGATAGTACTGGGCCATCCACGTGAACCAGTACCTTGTACCGTCCGGGGCGACCGCGACGAATCCTTCGCCTGATCCAGGTTCGTTCGCAACCGCGTCCACGCCGGTCAAGCAAGCCACGCGGACGAGGTCGTTGGTCACCCACGGGTACGATCCGCTGGAGGGGGCTGGCGTCCCCGGCAAAGCCGGCATCAGCTCTCCGGAGGCCTTCCCTGGTATCTGGAGCTGCAGTCCCTGCCAATACGCCATCACGGTTTCCGATGGCTGTGTGTCGTACGGAGATTGCACGCTCGGCGGCACTCCGCCCGTCGAGCACCGCCCCGCGATGGACCCCGTGCTATCGACCCAGTTCGGCGCATAGGTGCCGCTGATGCGCGGAACGTCTACCTCCCAGTCCGCCAGCATCTCGTCGCTGTCGTGATATTCCCGGTTGAAGAGGCTGTAAGTGCGCCTGAACTCGACCGGAAGGGCGTCGTTTCCGGGAATGCTGACATCGGTTGCCGAGAATGACAGCGCGCCATCCTGCAGGCTCACCTGATCCCCGAACAGATCGGGGCCGAGAGTCTGGATCTCCCGTGCCGATGTGATGGTCTGTTCGAACTCCTGCCACGGATACTTGCTTGCGAGCGCGGGAGTCGCCGCGAAGATCACGGCCAGCAAGGCCGTCGCCGCCAGCCCGTCTGTCAATTGCGCGGAAGTACGTGCCCCGGCCCGTCCATGCCTGATCCGATCACGCATTTCCTTCCCCCCTTCGCAAGGTGGCTGCGCGCCTGGAAAGTGATCAGGCGTGATCGCCAATTCCGTTTGTCATGCCTTGAAACGAGCGACGAAGCAAGGGGGATTATCTGTCAAAACAATCCAGATATCGTGAGCCACTTCACAATTTTCACAGACGGCACGGGCGAACTGACACATTCGACCGCGACTTCGATGCTTGCAGGGGTAATCCACTTCTCCGGGCCCGGCGACGACCCCCCACCTGTGCCGCAGAACCGCTCAGGAATGCTGCGCCGTCTTCACCAGCAGGTGCTTGGCCAGCAGGCCGTGGCCGCGGCCGATGGCGCGCGCCAGGTGCAGGGTCGCGAACACCAGCAGCACGCCGCCCAGCAGCATCGGCAGCAGCGCCCAGCCCTCCAGCACGTAGCCGTCGAAGCCGACGACCATCACGTCGTGGCGGTCCATCCACGCCGCGTCCAGGCCGGTCCAGGACACGATCGGAGCCAGCACGAAGCCGAGGCCCACCGCCAGCAGCGTGGTCGCCAGCGTGAAGTAGACGATGCCCAGCGGCAGCATCAGCAGCATGTACAGCATCGTGCTCCAGGTGCGCGGGTCGGTGAACATGTCGCCGATGCGCCGCCAGATGCTGCGCCCGCGCACCGTGTACAGCGGCCGCCGCGGCATGCGCTCGCCGAGCATCACCTCCACGATCCGGCCCTCGACCAGCGACAGCACCCGCACCGAGCCGAAGAACAGGATCAGCAGCGGGATGCCGACGATCGTCACCGACAGGCCCAGGGTCGTGGAGAAACCCGCCACCACCCAGGTGAAGTAGAAGATGCCGGTCGCCAGCGCCAGCACCATGTAGAACAGCGAGGCATAGGTGCGCGGGTCGGCGACCACGCCGAAGAAGCGGCCGACGGCGGACGTGCGCCGCGGCGGTGCCGGGGCGCGCAGGGCGGTCTGCACCGTCGCCTCGGTGTCGCGGTAGATGTCGGCGACCTCGTCCGGCGCGCCGTAGCTCGAGGCCACCGAGGCGATGACCTCGGCCTCGGACCTGCCGGGGTTCTCCGCGAGTTCGGAGCGCAGGTATTCCTCGGCGTCGTAGAGCGCGTCCTGGATCATCGCCGGATCGGCGCCGGCCAGGGCGCGGCGCAGCTGGTCCAGGTACTCGGGAATGGTGCGGGGCAGGCTGTTCATCACGGGGTCCCCTCCAGGACGGTATCGACGGAGTCGCGGGTCGCGCGCCATGCGGCGGCCCATTCGCGCAGGACGGCATGCCCGGCGTCGGTGATGCGGTAATAGCGTCGCGGCGGCCCCGCATCGGAGGGTCCGACGTGGCTGGACAGCAGGCCGCCGGCCTCCAGGTTCCGCAGCACCGGGTACAGAGCGCTCTGCTTGCCGCTGAGCACGCCCTCGCCGAAGCCCTCCAGGGTCTTGGCGATCTGGTAGCCGTACATCGGCTCGGCGGCCCGGGACAGCACCGCCAGAAGGGCCAGCGCCACCACCCCCGAGCTCAGCTCGCGCTGGAACTTGCGGAGGGTGGCTTCGATGTCCGGAAGGGGCGGCTGTTCGACCATGGGCGCATGCTAGTACTAACTTCCATATAGTGAATGTGCCGATAGTCAGGCGGGCCGCCGGATCGGCAACAATCGGGGCATCCAGACCGGAGCCTTGCCCGTGCATCCAGACCGCTTCCGCGCCGCGACCCTGTCCCTCGCCCTGCTCTGCGCCGCTGGCGCCGCCGCTTCTGCCAGCGATCCGGTGGGCAGCGGCGACGGCGGCGCCCTGCGTCCCCGCACGACCCAGGAACTGCTGGACGCCTCCACTCCCGCCGACTGGCGCCGCCCGGACCCCGCCAGCACGCTCTACATGGAGCTGGAGGGCGGTCGCGTGGTGATCGAGCTCGCGCCCGACTTCGCGCCGGAGCACGTCGCCAACATCCGCACCCTGGCGAAGGAAGGCTTCTGGGACGGGCTGACCATCTACCGCTCGCAGGACAACTTCGTGGTCCAGTTCGGCGACATCACCGGCGAGGGCGAGGCGCCGAAACCGATCGGCGGCGCAAGGGCCGCGCTGCCGGCGGAGTTCTCGCGCCCGATCGAAGGCCTCGCCTTCCACGCCCTTCCCGACCGCGACGGCTGGGCGCCGGAAACCGGGTTCGCGGGCGGCTTCCCGGCCGCGCGCGACCCGGCCGAGGGCCAGGCCTGGATGGCGCACTGCTACGGCACCCTCGGTGCCGGCCGCGACATGGCCGCCGACTCCAGCAACGGCACCGAGCTCTACGTCGTCATCGGGCAGGCGCCGCGCCAGCTCGACCGCAACATCACCCAGGTCGGCCGCGTCCTGCACGGCATGGAGCTGCTGAGCGTGGTGCCGCGCGGCACCGGCCCGCTGGGCTTCCACGAAGACCCCTCGCAGCGCGTGCCGATCAAGGCCGTGCGCCTGGCCTCCGAGGTACCGGAAACGGAGCGCACCGACCTCCAGGTGCTGCGCACCGACACCCCGCTGTTCGACGCCGTGGTCGAGTCGCGCCGCAACCGCCGCGACGACTGGTACCTGCGCCCGGCCGGACACATCGACCTGTGCAACATCGCGGTGCCGGTGCGGGTCGTGGACTGAATGCCTTGGCCGTCACGCGGTCTTGGCCGCGGGCTTCCTAGCCTGAGGCCCGGCCCGATTCCGCCGCGGCACCGACCAGAGGATTTCCCGCAATGCCCATGCTCCGCATCCGCCTCACCGGCAGCGACGACACCGCTCGCGCCGTCATGAACCTGCTGCAGAGCCTGGACGGCATCGAGCACGTGGAAGAGATCGACGACCTGATGCCGCAGCTCGACGACGCCGACTCGAGTTCCGCGGGCTTGAGCGATGTCGAAGGCCCGCAGGGCCACACCATCGAGATCGACGCGCCCAACCCGTCGACCGCGCGCCGGGTGCGCGACGCGGTGGAAGCGCTGGCCTTCGACCTCGACGCCGTGGTCGAGTTCGAGGAAGACGACGAAGAGTGAGCCGACTGTAAGAGCCGCGTAACTGCAAGAGCCGCGTAGGAGCAGCTACAGCTGCGACCCGGGCCAGCACGGATCCACGCAGGTCGCCGCTGTAGCGGTTCCTGCAGGAGCGGTGGATGGCGCCGTTGGGTCCCCGGGTGGGCGCCGCCCGGACTCCGGGTGGGCAGTGCGGGTTTCATTCCACCGGCGCCAGGCGCAGGTCGTGGAAATCGAAGCTGAAGTCGGTCAGCGGCGACACCGCCTCCATCCGCGCTTCGCGCACCTTGCCGTCGTGGTCGAGGCTGAAGTCGACGAAGGCATCGGCATTCAGGGTGCGGTCGCGCCAGCGGACGATGAAGCTGTCGTGCTGCCAGTGCTCGAGATCGCCGACGAGCTGCGGCGTACGGCTGAAGCGCATCTCCAGGCCCTTGCGGCCTGCCGCCACCACGACGTCGCCGTACCAGGGGTCGCGGTAGGTGGCGGCATAGCCCGACAGCGGCAGCGAGGGCTTCGAACGCGCATCGCGCGCGGCCAGATGTTTCTTCCAGTCCTCGGCCTCACGGTCGCTGCCCTTGCCGACGGCCGCGGCATAGGCCGCGACCCAGTCGGTGGCCGGCGCCTCCATGTACGCATCGAGCACGTGCATGGTGACGGCGTTGAAGGCCGCACCCGCCTCCTGGTTGGTCAGCACCACCACGCCGAGGCCGAGTTCGGGCACCAGGGTCAGGCGCGAGACCATGCCCGGCCAGCCGCCGGTGTGCCACACCAGGCGGCGGCCGCGGTAGTCGCTCAGGCTCCAGGCTTCGCCGTAGCCGGCGAAGTTGGGCTTCGTGGCCGCCAGCTCCGGCACGGCCGGCTCGCGGATCGGGATCGGCGTCACCAGCGACCACATCGCCTCGTGGCGCTTGGCGCTGAACAGCCGCTTCGCCTTTTCGCCCTCGCCTTCCAGCACGCCGCCGTCCAGCTGCACGCGCATCCACTTCGCGAGGTCGTTGACGCTGGAATAGATGCCGCCCGCGGCGGTGTTGTTCGACCAGGACATGTGCGGCACCGGCACCGGGTCGCCGGTGAAGCCCGGGCGCGCGTGGCCGGTGGCGACGTTGGTGTCGCCGGGGCGCAGCGCGTTGCTGTCGATGCGGGTGTCCACCATGCCGACCGGCTCGAACAGCCGCTCGCGCACGAAGTCGCCGTAGGACTGCCCGGACACTTCTTCGATCACCAGCTGTGCCACCGCGTAGAGCACGTTGTCGTAGGCATAGCGGTCGCGGAAGCCGCCCTCGATCGGTACCTGCGCCAGGCGCCGGACCACGTCGCGGGTGCTGTAGTCGCTGGGCGGCCAGAACAGCAGGTCGCCGGCACCCAGGCCCAGGCCGCTGCGGTGCACCAGCAGGTCGCGGATGCGCATCTCGCGGGTGACGTAGGCGTCGGACATCCGGAACCAGGGCAGATGGTCGATGACGCGGTCGTCCATCGCGAGCCTGCCCTCGTCGGCGAGGATCGACAGCGCCGCCGAGGTGAAGGCCTTGGTGATCGAGGCGATGGAAAACAGGGTGTCGCCGTCCACCGGCTCCGCGCCGCCGACCTCGCGCTGGCCCCAGCCGCGGGCGAGCACCACGTCGCCGTCCTTGATCACCGCCACGGCGATGCCCGGCACCCTGAAGGTTTCGCGGACCGCTTCGACGTGTGCGTCGAGCCGCGCCAGTTCCGGCGGTGGAGCCTGCTGCGCAATGGCCGGCGTGGAGAAGGAAAGCAGCAGCGAAAGGACGGCCGCGACCCGCTTCGTCATGTCCTGGGATCCCCGATGGAAGGCGGCCAGTATCGATGCCGGCGCGCGGCGCGCCAAGCGTGCGCCCTGCCGCGGACTGCCCTACCCTGCGTGCCTGAGCTTTCGCAGGAGCCGCGCCATGGCACGAAGCACTGCAACCGACGCGCCCATCGAAGGCCTGGCCGAAGCCGGCGTGCCGCCGGTCGACGGCATCCGCACCGGGATCGGCGGCTGGACCTTCGCGCCGTGGCGCGACAACTTCTATCCGAAGGGCCTGGTGCAGCGGCGCGAGCTGGAATACGCCAGCCGGCGGCTGTCGGCGATCGAGATCAACGGCACCTGGTACGGGGCGCAGAAGCCGGCCACCTATGCGAAATGGCGCGACGACACGCCGCCCGGTTTCATGTTCTCGGCCAAGGCGCCGATGCGCATCACCCAGTCGCGGGCGCTGGCGAAGACCGGGACGCAGGTCGAGGACTTCGTCGGCGGCATCGCGGAACTCGGCGACCGGCTCGGTCCCCTGGTCTGGCAGTTCGACCGCGGCACGCGCCCGGACCGCGCGGAGTTCGCCGCCTTCCTCGACCTGCTGCCGCGCGAGGCCGGCGGCCGCCCGCTGCGCCACGTGCTGGACGTGCGCGACCCCGATTTCGTCGACGCGGGATACATCGCGCTCGCGCGCAGCCAGGGCATGGCGACGGTGTTCACCGATTCGCCGGAGCACCCGTCGTTCGCCGACGTCACCGCCGGTTTCGTCTACGCCCGCCTGATGCGCGCACGCGCGGGGTCCGCGACCGGCTATCCGCGGGACGAGCTCGAACAGTGGGCGGGGCGCGTCCGCACCTGGGCCGCCGGCGGTGAACCCGACGATCTGCCGCGGATCGATCCCCAGCAGGTTCCCTCGCCGGTCGCGCGGGACGTCTTCGTCTTCTTCATCGCCGCCGCCAAGGAACGCAATCCCGCGGCGGCCATGGCGCTGCACGCGCTGCTGGAGGCGCGCTGACCTCGCGTCGAACACGCGTCGAGCGCGCGGCCGGACCGGCGCGCCGGGTCGCGACCGCGATCGCGGACATCACGCGCGCTTGCGTCAGCGCGCGCCCCCGCGCTGGCTGAACGCCACGCTGCCGAGGATCGTCGCGCCGGCCACCGCCATCGTCCAGGTCACCGGCTCGCCCAGCAGCCACCAGGCCCAGGCCACGCCGAACACCGGGATCAGGTAGGTCACCGTGGACGCCCGCGTCGGTCCGATGCGTGCGATCAGGCGGTAGTACATGACGAAGGCCGCGCCGGTGCACAGCACGCCCAGCGCCACCGCCGAGGTCCAGGCCGCCGGCGTGACCGGCTGCGAGGGCCAGGTCGCCACCGCGAACGGCAGCACCAGCAGCGCCGAACATCCCAGCGTGGCCGCGGCCACCGCCGCCGGGGGCAGGCCGGTCAGATGGCGCTTCACCAGGTTCAGGCCGACGCCGTAGAGGAAGGACGCCAGGCCGCCCGCGACCACCGCCCAGCCGACGCTGACCCCGGCCGACTTGCCGCTTGCCAGCACCACGACGCCGGCGAAGCCCGCGAACAGCGCCACCGCGCGGCGGCGCCCGATCTTCTCGCCGAAGAACAGGAAGGCGACCAGGGCGGTGAACAGCACCGTCATCGCGTTGGCGATGGCGCCGATGCCCGCGGGGGCGCGCTCGGCCGCCCACGCGAACAGGATGAAGGGCAGCGCCGAATTGATCGCGCCGATCAGTGCCAGCTTCGGCCACAGCGCGGGCGGGAACGCGGCCCGCGAACGCCACAGGAAGGGCAGCAGCACGAGCGCGCCCAGCCCCAGCCGCAGCTCCACCAGCGGCACCGCCCCGAACTGCGGCGCGGCGATGCGCATGAAGAGGAAGGAGGCGCCCCAGATCGCGCCCAGCAGGGTGATCTCGAGCGGCGTCATCCAGGCCGACAGGGCCCCCGGGGCTGAAGGAGAGGCAGGTGCGGCCCGGCCGGGCAGGCTGTTCATGGGGAGTCTCCGGAGCGGCGCGCGCCAGGTTTCATGGTCAGCGAGATTCTCCGCGCCCGCCGCCCGCTCGCAAGCGCATACTTTCCGGCCAAGACACAAACCTGGCTTGAGGCTCGCCTTGACCCTTCGTTCGGACTGGCTCCCGGCGCTGGCGGCATTCGAAGCCGCCGCCCGCCACCAGAACTTCGCCCATGCCGGCGAAGAGCTGCACCTGACCGCCAGCGCGGTCAGCCACCACGTGCGCAAGCTGGAGGCGCGGCTGGGGGTGATGCTGTTCCAGCGCCATGCCCGCGGCGTGTCGCTCACCGCCGAGGGCCGCCGCCTGGCCGACGCCTCCGGCAACGCGCTGGCCGAGCTCGAGGACGTGCTCTCGGGACTGCGCACCTCACAGGGCGACGGGGAGCGGGTGCGCGTGACCGCGCTGCATTCGTTCACGACGGCCTGGATCGTCCCGCGCCTGCCGGACTTCGCCGCGCGCCATCCGGACATCCGCATTTCCTTCGAGACCGAGATCGCGCTGACCCGCTTCGACGACCAGGGCCCGGACCTCGGCGTGCGCCATGGACCCGGCCACTGGCCCGGGCTGTCGGCGCAGCGGCTGCTGGAGGAACCGCTGTTCCCGGTGGCGTCGCCGGCGTTGGCCGGCGTGGACCGGATCGCAGACCCCGCCGACATCGCCCGCCTCCCCCTGGTCGGCGACCTGTCGCGGCATGGCTGGAGCGACTGGTTCCGCGCCGCCGGCGTGCGGGGCGCGCGGCCGATGGAGCGCTTCACGTTCAGCGACAGCACCGACATGCTCGAAGCGGCCGCCCACGGCCTGGGCGCCGCGCTGGCGCGGCGGCTGGTGGTGGTGCCGTGGCTGGCCTCCGGCCGCCTGCTGCGCCTGCCCGGCCCCGAACTGCCCAGCCGCTACGCCTATTTCATCGTGCACCCCTCGCACCGGCCGCTGCGGCCGGCCGCGCGCCTGTTCGCCGAGTGGCTGATGGACATGGCCGCGGACGCCCTTCCCGGCCGATAATCCCGGCCCCTGTCGCGACCACGCCCATGACCCCGACCACGCGCGCCCAGCTGCAGATCCACCTGTGCGTGTTGCTGTGGGGCTTCACCGCCATCCTGGGCAAGCTGATCACGCTGCCGGCGCTGCCGCTGGTGTGGTGGCGGATGCTGCTGGTGGTCGCCGCCCTGGCCCTGCTTCCGCGGGTCTGGCGCGGCGTGCGTGCGCTGCCGCGCCGCCTGCTGCTGGCCTATGCCGGCATCGGCGTTCTGGTGGCGCTGCACTGGCTGACGTTCTACGGCGCGGTGAAGCTGGCCAACGCTTCGGTGGCCGCGACCTGCATGGCGCTGGCCACGGTGTTCGTGGCCATGATCGAACCGAAGCTGGCGAAGCGGCGCTTCTCCCGCGCCGAGCTGGCGCTCGGCATCGCGGTGCTGCCCGGCGTGGCGCTGGTGGTCGGCGGCATTCCCGACGGCATGCGCATCGGCGTGGCCGTGGGCGCGCTGTCGGCGCTGTTCGTGGCCCTGTTCGGCTCGCTCAACAAGCGCCTGGTCGAACACGCCGACCCGCTGGTGGTGACCGCGGTCGAACTCGGCGCCGGCGCCATCGCGCTGACCCTGCTGGCGCCGGTGATGCCTTACGTGTTCCCGGCGTTCGCGGGGCCGTTGTTCGTGCTGCCAGGCGCCCAGGATGCCGCCTGGCTGCTGCTGCTCGCCTTCGCCTGCACGCTGTTCCCGTTCGCGCTGTCCCTGGTCGCGCTGCGGCACATGAGCGCGTTCTCCGCCCAGCTCGCGGTGAACCTGGAGCCGGTGTACGCCATCGTGCTGGCGATCGTGCTGCTGTCCGAACAGCAGGAGCTGAGCCTGCCGTTCTACCTCGGCGTGGTGATCATCCTCGCGGCGGTGCTGGTGCACCCGGTGCTGGCGCGGCCGCAACGGATCAGCCATCCCGAGACGCTGGCCACGGGCGAGGCCCGCGACGTCACCGACTGACGGCGCGCTGCGTTACGCTCCCGCATCCCCCGGTCGCGGAACGCGCATGCAGCACATCGATTTCGAACTCGAGGGCGACTTCGTCGAGCTCAACCAGCTCCTCAAGCTCGCCGGCCTCTGCGACAGCGGTGGCGCCGGCAAGGCACTGGTGGCCTCGGGCGCGGTGCGCGTGGACGGCGCGGTGGAATCGCGCAAGACCGCCAAGATCCGTGCCGGCCAGATCGTCGCGCTGGGCGACGTCGAGGTCCGCGTCCACGCGGGTGCGGGGCCGTGACCGGCCTGGTCGCGGCGCTCGTCGCCGTCGTCCTCGGAGCCTGGGCCGTGTTCGCCTACAACCGCCTGGTGCGCCTGCGCAACCAGGTGGCCACCGCCTGGTCCGACATCGACGTGCAGCTGCAGCGCCGCCACGACCTGGTGCCGCAGCTGGTGGCCGCCGTGCGGGGCTACGCGACGCACGAAGCGGCCACGCTCGAAGCCGTGACCGCGCTGCGCACGCGTGCGCTGGAGCTGCGGGATCCCGGCGAGCTGGGCCGCGTCGAGGCCGAACTCGAGCAGGCGCTGGGCCGCCTGCTGCTGCTGCGGGAGGCCCTACCCGGACCTGAAGGCCAGCGAGAACTTCGCCCGCCTGCAGGACGATCTGGTCGACGTCGAGGAACACCTGCAGTACGCGCGCCGCTACTACAACGGCGCCGTCCGGGACCTCAACGACGCCGTGCAGCGCGTGCCCGACGTGCTGGTGGCGCGCAGCTTCGGCTTCGGCGAAGCCGCCTTCTTCCAGGCCGCCGCCGACAGCCGTGCGGCACCGATGGTGGAGCTGTCGTGACGGGCCGGCGCCGTCCCGCGGCCGTGTTCGGCTGGCTGTTCGCGGCCGCGATGGTGCTGCTGCCCGGGCTTGCCGCGGCCGACGAACGCATCCTGGCCTACGACAGCATGGTCGAGGTGCGGGCCGACGGCAGTCTCGAGGTTACCGAACACATCCGCGTGCGCGCGGAAGGGTCCGACATCCGCCGCGGCATCTACCGCGACTTCCCCACCCGCTACCGCGACCGCGACGGCAACCGCGTCGTCGTCGGCTTCGAGGTCCTGGGCGTCGAGCGCGACGGACGTCCTGAGCCCTGGTTCACCGGATCCGTCTCCAACGGCGTCCGGGTGAACACCGGCAACGACGACGTCCTGCCGGTGCCGCTCGAAACCACCTACACCTTGCGCTACCGCACCACGCGGCAGCTCGGTTTCTTCGAAGGCCACGACGAGCTCTACTGGAACGCGATCGGCCACGGCTGGGCCTTCCCGATCGACAGCGGCAGCGTCGAGGTCCGCCTGCCGACGCCGGTGCCCGCGAACGCGCTGGTCGCGGAGGGCTATTCGGGCCCGCAGGGCGCGCGGGAGCAGGGATTCGAGGCCACCATCGCCGGGCCCGGCGTCGCGCGCTGGACGCTGGTCCGGCCGCTGCGGCCGCGCGAGGGCCTGACCATCGTGCTGTCGTTCCCGAAGGGGATCGTGACCCCGCCCTCGCGCGCGGACGAGGCCAGGTGGCTGCTGGCCGACAACCTGTCGCTGGGCGCGGCGCTGGCCGGCCTGCTGGCGCTGCTGGCGTACTGCCTGAAGCGCTGGCGCGCGGTGGGCCGTGATCCGGAGCCGGGGGTGATCATCGCCCGTTACGAGCCGCCGCGCGGAGAGTCGCCGGGCGCGCTGCGCTACATGGCCCGTCGCGGCCACGACCACATCTGCATGTCCGCCGACCTCCTCGCCTGCGCGGTGCAGGGCGCCCTGCACATCGACCACGACAGAGGCATGCTCGGCGATCGCTGGACCCTGCGCCGCGGCGACGTGCCCGCCGCGGACCTCGCCAACGCCGACCAGAGGCGCCTGCTCGAAGCGCTGCTGCCGCCTTCGCGTCCGAGCCTGGAGCTGGGCAAGGAGAACGCCCGGCACTTGCTGGAGGCGCGGACCCGCCACGGCGAGGGCATGAAACGGCGCTTCCAGCCGGCGATGTTCAGCCACAACGGGGGCAGCATCGCGATCGCCTTCGCGATCTTCTTCGTCACGGTGGTGGCGACCCTGCTGCTGGTGGCCGCCGGCGACGGCGGCGGCATGCCCTGGGCGCTGGCGCCGCTGGGGCTGGCGTTCGCGGTCGCCCTGGCCTTCGCCTTCGCCATCGGCGCACCGACGCCCGAGGGCCGCCGGCTGCTCGACGAGATCGAAGGCTTCAAACGCTATCTCTCGGTCGCCGAGCAGGACGACCTCGCGCGCCTCGCAGGGCCGGCCTCCGCGGAACCGCCGCCGCTGGACGCCGCGCGCTTCGAAGCCCTGCTGCCCTACGCGGTGGCGCTGGGAGTCGAGAAGGCCTGGACCGGAAAGTTCACCGCGGCCGTCGGCACCGCCGCCGCCGCGGCCGCCACCGCCGGCATCGCCTGGTACCACGGCAGCGGCGGCGCCGACATCGGCAGGTTCACCAGCTCGATCGGCAGCGCGCTGAGTTCGCAGATCGCGTCCTCGTCGACCCCGCCCGGCAGTTCGGCGGGCGGCGGCGGCGGCGGCTTTTCCGGGGGTGGCGGCGGCGGTGGAGGCGGCGGTGGACGCTGAGCGCGGCCCGCGTCGCGGCCTGTTCGGCTGGTTCGAGTCGCGCCTGGAGCCGTTCCCGGACGCGCCGCCGCGTCAGCCGCCGCGCGGCCTGGTGGCCTTCTGCCTGCACTACACCCGCGGCGCCGGCGGCTGGCTTTCGCTCATGGCGCTCACCGGTGCGCTGATCGCGATCGGCGAACTCGGCCTGTACGTCTACCTCGGCGCACTGGTCGACCGGCTGGGCGAGCACACGCCGGCGAGCTTCCTCGAAGCCGAGGGCACCCGCCTGGCCTGGATGGCCCTGCTGGTCGCGGTCGGGCTGCCGCTGCTGGTCTGGCTGGACAACCTGGTCCAGCTGCAGGTGCTGCTGGGCAACTTCCCGATGCGCATCCGCTGGAACGTGCACCGCTACCTGCTGCGGCAGTCGATGGGCTACTTCCAGGACGAGTTCGCCGGGCGCATCGCCACCAAGCTGATGCAGACCTCCCTGGCGGTGCGCGAGACGGTGATCAAGCTGATGGACGTGGGCGTCTACGTCAGCGTCTACGTGGTCGGCGCGATGGTGGCGATGGCGGCGACCGACTGGCGGTTGATGCTGCCCTTCGCCGGCTGGGCGGCGGGCTACGGCGCGCTGATGGTGTATTTCGTGCCGCGCATGGAGCGCGTCTCGCGCGAGCAGGCCGACGCGCGCTCGGACATGACCGGGCGCATCGTCGACAGCTACACCAACATCGCCACGGTGAAGCTGTTCTCGCACTCGCGACGCGAGCAGGCCTATGCCCGCGAGGCGATGGACGGTTTCCTGGGCACCGTCTACCGGCAGATGCGCCTGGCCACCGGCGTCAGCGCCGGCAACTACGCGCTGAACATGGCGCTGGTGTTCGCGGTCTCGGCGATCGGCCTGTGGCTGTGGCGGGGCGATGCGATCAGCGCTGGCGCGGTGGCCGTGGGGGTCGCGCTGGCGCTGCGGCTGGTGGGCATGAGCCAGTGGATCATGTGGGAGCTGTCGGCGCTGTTCGAGAACGTCGGCACGGTGCAGGACGGCATCAACTCCATCTCGCTGCCGCCCACGGTCGACGACGCGCCGGGCGCGCCGGAACTGCGGGTGGTGAAGGGCGACATCCGCTTCGAGGGCGTGGCCTTCCACTACGGCAAGGGCTCGGGCGTGATCGAGCGCCTCGACCTGCACGTGCGCCCGGGCGAGCGCATCGGCGTGATCGGGCGCTCGGGTGCCGGCAAGTCCACCCTGGTCAACCTGCTGCTGCGCTTCCACGACGTCGAAGCCGGCCGGATCCTGGTCGACGGCGTCGATATCGCCAGCGTGCAGCAGGACTCCCTGCGCGCCTGCATCGGCGTGGTGACCCAGGACACCTCGCTGCTGCACCGCTCCGTGCGCGAGAACATCCTCTACGGCCGCCCCGACGCCAGCGAGGAGGAGATGGTCGAGGCCGCGCGCCAGGCCGAGGCCCACGACTTCATCCTCGAACTCTCCGACGCCGCCGGCCGCCGCGGCTACGACGCCCAGGTCGGCGAGCGCGGGGTGAAGCTGTCCGGCGGCCAGCGCCAGCGCATCGCGATCGCCCGCGTGCTGCTGAAGGACGCACCGATCCTGGTGCTGGACGAGGCCACCTCGGCGCTGGACTCCGAGGTCGAGGCCGCGATCCAGGGCAACCTCTACCGGCTGATGGAAGGCAAGACCGTGATCGCCATCGCCCACCGCCTGTCGACGATCGCGGCGATGGACCGGCTGGTGGTGATGGACCAGGGCGCGATCGTCGAACAGGGCACGCACGGGGAGCTTGTGGCCCGCGGCGGCATCTACGCCCAGCTGTGGCGGCACCAGTCCGGCGGCTTCCTCGCCGAGGTGCCGTGATCCGTGATCCGTGATCCGGGATCCGGAACTCGGGATTCGGGATCGCGGCCTCCTGTGGGAGCAGCTACAGCTGCGACCGGCCCATCACTCCGGCGACCCGCCGGTCGCAGCTGTAGCTGCTCCTACGGAGGGTTTTTTACCGATCCCGAGTCCCGATTCCCGGACTCCGGCCCCCGCGCTGTCCGGGCGCTCCTCGGCCGGCGGTTCGTCCGCGGGCGCCCGGCGCTGGAAGAAGGCGCTGCGCACCGCATCGAACTCGCTCATGGGACTGTCGTCCGGGCAGGTTCCGTCCGGGAAACCGTATTCCTCGCGCAGCGCGAGGCCGCAGTCGTTGAGTTCCTCGAGCTCGCGGTCGGGCACCTTGCACTGGCGGTCGAAGCTGCGCTGGAACGCGTCGCGCCGGCGGACGAAGTCCTCGCCGCACTTGCGCATCAGCTGCAGGCGGTCGAGGTCGTCCTGCGCAGGGTTCGTGCCGTCCAGACCGTACTCCAGCAGTTCGTCGGGCGTCAGCAGGCGCAGGTTGCGGTTGGGCACCGCCATCATCATGTCGGCCACCGCGACCGCCACGCCGTTGCGGGCGAGGTATTCCTTCACCCGGCCGTAGACCGCCTGGAGTTCTTCGTTGAGCTGCGCGCGCGAGGTCGCCGTGGAGCTCATGCGGATGATGCGGTGGATGCCCACCGGCCCCGAGATCATGCGCACGTCGCCGGCGCCGAGGATCAGCACGCAGGCGCTGTGGCAGCTCGCGCCCTCCCGCACCCAGATGGTCCAGCCCGAGGCGCCGATGGCGTCGCCGGCGCGGATCGCGTCCTCCACCTGGCCGCCGGTGGAGTCGATGTCGAGCACGCGCTTGCCGATCTCCATCCGGTCGGCGATGGCCGAGACGCGCTCAACCAGTGCGGTGAAGCCGGCGTTGATCTTGCCCTGGTAGCGCAGGCGCACCAGGCCGACCTCCTGGCAGGGCCTGATGGCGTCGGCGACGCTCATGAAGGAGAGGTGGGCCAGCGCTTCGCCGTCGCCCTGGTTGGCGTAGTCGAGTTCGCAGCTGACCATGGCGACGCCATCGGCAAGGGCAGCCTCCGGCCAGTCGGTGCCCTTGCGAACGTCGTAGGGCTTCGGCGCCGGTTCCACCGGAGTACTGATGAACTCGCCCATGCCGTTGGCTTCCGCGACCGCTTCCGCTGCAGCCGGAGCATCCGGCTGCGGCGCCCCGCATCCGGCGAGCAGGGCACACAGGGCGATGGCGCGGAACGGGATCGACATTCGAGGGAGGGCGGCACGGGGATGCTCCAGTCTAGGGCCTGCCCGTGCGCGCGGAAGAACGCGGGATGAACCCGCCTGCGCTTCAGCGGAAATCGCGGGACTCGGCGTGCAGGCCGCCCAGCAGGGACGACAGGTCCTCGAGGTCGCCGGCGATCAGGTGCTCCACGCCATCGACGCGCTCCCAGCGCCCGCGCACCGCCAGCAGGGTCGAGCCCAGGAGCGCCTTGCGCCGGCGCTCGGCCACGCGCGGCCAGACCACCACGTTCACCATGCCCTGCTCGTCCTCCAGGGTGACGAAGATGGTGCCGCTGGCGGTCTGCGGCTTCTGGCGCTGGGTGACGATGCCGGCCACGGCCACGTGGCTGCCATGGCGGCGGCCGTGCAGGTCGCGCGAGGCCAGCAGGCGGCGCGCCTGCAACTGCCCGCGCAGCAGCGCCAGTGGATGCGCGCGCAGGCTCAGGCCCAGCGCGCGGTAGTCGGACAGCACGTCCTCGCCCGTCGTCGGCGCCGGCAGCGCGACGGCCTCTTCGTCCGGGCTGCCGGGCAGCAGGGGCCGCTGGCGCTCGATGCCGGCGACCTGCCAGCGTGCGTCGTGGCGGTGGCCGGCGAGCGATTCGAGCGCGCCGGCCTCGGCCAGCGCCGTCCGCGCCCTGTCATCCAGGCCGGCGCGGCGGCAGAGGTCGGCGACGTCGCGGAAGGGGCGCTGCGCGCGCGCGGCCACGATGGCTTCGCCCACGGCCGGGGAAAGGCCGGCGACCTGACGGAGGCCGAGGCGGATGGCGGCGTGGGAGCCGCCATGGCCGCGATCCGCACGATCACTGTGGGAGCGGCCATAACCGCGATACGCGACTTCCGCGAAACCCCGATCGCGGCTGTAGCCGCTCCTGCAGGGTGGAGGCGGGGCTTCGACCAGGGTGTTGTCCCAGTCGCTGTGGATGACATCCACCGGCAGCACCTCCACGCCCGGGCGCGCGCCCCTGCCACGGCGCGCGTCCTGCACGATCTGGCTGGGCGAATAGAAGCCCATCGGCTGCGAGTTCAGCAGCGCGCAGGCGAACGCCGCCGGCTCGTGCCGCTTCAGCCAGCAGCTGGCGTAGACCAGTCCGGCGAACGAGGCCGCATGGCTCTGCGGGAAGCCGTAGGAACCGAAACCCTTGATCTGCTCGAAGATCTGGTCGATGAACTCCGACGCGTAGCCCTTGCCTTCCATCAGTTCGCGGATCCGCAGCCGGTGCGGCTCCATGTCGCCGCCGTGGCGCCAGGCGGCCATCGAGCGGCGCAGCCCGTCCGCCTCCTCGGGCGAATAGCCGGCATGGATCACCAGTTCCATCACCTGCTCCTGGAACAGCGGCACGCCCAGGGTGGGCCCGAGGATCTCCTCGATCCCCGCGGACGGATAGGCCACCGGCTCCTGGCCCATGCGGCGACGCAGGTAGGGATGCACCATGCCGCCCTGGATCGGCCCCGGGCGCACGATCGCCACTTCCACCACCAGGTCGTAGAAGGTTCGCGGCTTCAGCCGCGGCAGCATGGTCATCTGCGCCCGCGACTCGATCTGGAACACGCCGACGGTGTCGGCGAGCTGGATCATGGCGTAGGTGTCCGGGTCCTCCTTGGGGATCGTCGCCAGCTCCAGGTCGCGGCCGCGGTGCCGGCGCACCAGGTCCAGCGCCTTGCGGATGCAGGTCAGCATGCCCAGCGCCAGGCAGTCGACCTTGAGCAGGCCCAGCGACTCGAGGTCGTCCTTCTCCCACTGGATCACGGTGCGGTCGGCCATGGCCGCGTTCTCCACCGGCACCAAGTTCCACAGCGGCGCGTCCGAGATCACGAAGCCGCCGACGTGCTGCGACAGGTGCCGCGGCTTGCCGCGCAGCATCGCGGTCACGGCGAGGATGCGGGCGATCAGTGGATTGTCGATGTCGAAGCCGGCGTCGGCCAGGCGCCGCTCCATCGGCGTCTCGCCGTTGCCCCAGCCGAAGCAGCCGGCCAGCAGCGTGACCTGGTCGGGCGGCAGCCCGAAGGCCCTGGCGACGTCGCGCACCGCGCTTTTTCCGCGATAGCGGATCACGGTGGCGGCCAGGGCGGCACGCTCGCGGCCGTACTTGGCGTAGACGTACTGCATCACCTCCTCGCGCCGCTCGTGCTCGAAGTCGACGTCGATGTCGGGCGGCTCGTTGCGCTCCTTCGACAGGAAGCGCGCCATCAGCAGCCGGCTCTCGGCGGGGTCGACCGAGGTGATGCCGAGCGCGAAGCACACCGCCGAGTTCGCGGCCGAACCCCGGCCCTGGCAGAGGATGTTCCGGCCGCGGGCGAAGCGGACGATGTCCTCGACGGTGAGGAAGAAGGCCTCGTACTCCAGGTCCGCGATCAGCGCGAGCTCTTCCTCGATCTGTGCGGCGACCCTGGGCGGCACGCCATCCGGCCAGCGCCTGCGCATGCCGGCCACGGTGAGGCTGCGCAGATGGCTGGCGGGGGTTTCGCCCGGCGGCACCAGTTCGGCCGGATAGCTGTACTTCACCTCGGCCATGGAGAAGCGGCAGCGGCGCGCGAGCGCGGCGGCGTTGTCCAGCAGCGCGCGCGGATGGATGTTGCCCAGGGTGTAGCGGTGGCGCAGGTGGCGTTCGCCGTTGCGGAACAGGTGCGCGCCGGCCCCGGCCAGCGGCAGGCCGTGGCGGATGGCCACCATCGTGTCCTGCAGCACGCGCTGGCGGCGGGTGGCCATGTGCACGTCCCCGGCGGCGACCGGCGTGAGATCGAGGCGCTCGGCAAGCGCGAGCAGCCGGGCCAGGCGGGCGGCATCGTCGTCCTCGCGGTGCAGCTCGACGGCGAGGTGGGCGCGGTCGGCGAAGACGCCCCTCAGCCAGGCGCCCTCCTCCGGATCCGGCTCGCGGCCCGGGAGCCACAGTGCGAACAGCCCATCGCCCGCACCTGCAGGAGCGGCTACAGCCGCGAATGCAGGGTCCGCAGCCATTCCATGGCACGAACCTGTAGGAGCGGCTATAGCCGCGAATGCCGGATCCGCAGCCATTCCATGGCGGTTTTCGCGGCTGTAGCCGCTCCTGCAGGGAACATCCAGTTGGGCTTCGACGTCGGCGCGCGACAGGCGGTACTCCCCTTTCGGCGCGGCCCGGCGCGCGGTGGTGATCAGCCGGCACAGCCGCGCGTAGCCGACGGCATCCTCGACCAGCAGCACCAGGCGCAGGCCGTCGTCGAGCTCGAACTCGGCGCCGACCACCAGCTTCACGCCGGTGATCTTCGACGCCTCGTGCGCCCGCACGATACCCGACAGCGAACACTCGTCGGTGATCGCCAGCGCCTCGTAGCCGCACTGCGCGGCGCGGGCGAACAGCTCCTCCGCGCTGGCCGCGCCGCGAAGGAAGCTGAAGTCGGAGAGACAATGGAGTTCCGCGTACGCCGGCAGCCCAGCGCCCACCTTCCCTGCCCCCGTGGGAGCGGCTATAGCCGCGATGGCCCTGCATTCCGGATCGCGGCTGTAGCCGCTCCCACAGGAGGTGCTCCCACAGCAGCTGTTCCCGGGGGAGGAATCGTTCGCCGCCTCCAGCCGCATCGGCAGCTGCATCTGCCGCTGCATCTGCCGCTGCATGCGAACGATGCGCGGCGGACGCGCGCCCGGCGTGTCCGGCACCACGCCCGGCGGCAGGTCGTCGTGGTCGCCGTCGCGGCTCATGGCAGCTCGCCGTACTGGTCGTCGCGGCTCATGCGAACCACCCGTGCAGCATCCAGCCTTCGCGCTCGCCCGGCGGCGCGAAGGCCCAGGCGCGCTGCCCGCGCGAGGTTTCCAGTACGTAGTAGTCGCGACGCGCGTCGTCGCCGTCCCACCAGCCGCTTTCCAGGCGCTCGGGTCCGGAGACGATGCGCAGCCGCGGGTCGCGCAGCGGCACCGGACGCGGCAGCAGCCAGGCCGGGCGCGGCGGACGCCGCGGCGCGGGCGCGAGACAGGCCGCATCGCCGTCCTCGCCCGCGTCCGCGCGCCGCCAGGCGCGCTCGGGACGCGGGTCGCCAGAGGGCGCGACCCGGTGCACGGCCTCGTCGCCCAGGCGCGCGCGCAGGCGCTCGCGCAGCTGTGGCCAGGGCACCGCCTGCGCCGGCCGCGTGTCGAACAGATCGCGTTCGGCGGGGACGAAGGGCGGCAGCTCGCGCGCCAGCAGGCGCAGGCCGATCACCGGGGCCGGCAGCGCCACCTGCTCCAGGCGGTTGCGGGTGAGTTCGAACAGCAGCCCGGCGTCGCGCTCGGCGGCGAGCAGCCCGACCGGCACTTCGGTGAAGCGCACGGCGTCGTGCTGCACCTGGTCGGCCTCGTGCGAGGGCAGCGCGTGGCGCGCCTCGTGCTCCAGGCGGAGCGTGAAGCGCTGCACGCCGCCGTCGCGCGCGGAGAGGTAGGTGGCGAGATCGACGATGAGCCGGCGCAGCGGGAACAGCAGCGCCTGGTGGCTCTCGACTTCGAAGCCGAGATCGATGCGGCCGTCGAAATGATCGGGCGGCGCGTAGAGCGCGAGCGGATCGTCGGCGTCGCCGTGCAGTCGGTCGAGGTGCTCGAGCAGTTCCACGCCGAAGCGCCGGCGCAGGCCGTCGCGCGGCAGCATGCGCAGGTCGCCGAGCGTGTGCACGCCCATGCGCTGCAGGCGCTCGCCGGCATTGCCCGGCAGCGCCGCGCGGCGCACCGGCACCCGCGCCAGCGCCTCGCGCATCGCGCCTTCGCCGGTCACCGCGAAACCGTCGCGCAGCCCCGCGAACACCCGCGCCGCGCGCGGCGTCGGCGCCAGCGCGATGCGGTGGCTGAAGCCGAGACCCTCGAGTTCTTCGCGCAGCCGCGCCTCGAAGCGCGGCCACGGGCCGAACAGCCGGAAGCTGGCGCGCACCTCGAGCACGATCGCGCCCGGCCACCGGGCGCTGACCTGCGAGCTGTGGCGGTAGGCCCAGGCGGCGAGGAAGCGCTGCCAGCGCGCCTCCGAGGCCGGATCGTATTCGACCATCGCGACGTCGGACAGCAGCGCATGCGCCGCCGACAGCCGCATGCCCGGTTTCAACCCGGCTTCGGCGGCGGCGGCATTGACCGCGTGCAAATGGCGCAGCTGCGCAGGCCCGGACACCAGCGCCAGCGGCCGCGACGGATCCGGCACGCGGCGGAGGACGGCGTCCAGCGCCAGCCGCGGCAACGCAATGCAGGCCCAGAGCATGGTGGCCTCAGGAAAAAGGAACTGTAGGAGCGGCTATAGCCGCGATTGCGCCGCGGGTCGGGATCGCGGCTATAGCCGCTCCTACAGGGCGATGGGGCACGAAGGATTGCGACGGCGGATTGGCGCCGCGGCACTTGCGGATGTGCCAGCCGCCCTCGCCCGCCGCCGAATACTCCATCCGCAGCGCCGCCGGCGAGGGGTTGGCCGCGTGCTTCGCATCGCGGAAGGCGAAGCCCAGGCTGTCGCCGCTGTCGGCCGCCACCTGCAGCCGCCGCAGCGCCTGCGCATCGGCCTGCAGCGGCCAGCCCAGCACCGCCGCGCAGGCCGCGCTGCGCAGGCACTGCTCGAAGGCCCACAGCGCGCCGCGCGCATCGGCCTCGATGACTTCGAGGTGACGCAGGTCCACGCCCGCCGCCTGCCACGCTGGCGCATACGGCAGGTACGGCGGCGCGACCAGCGCGACGATGCCGCCGGCCTGCGTCAGCCGCGCCAGCGTCGGCAGCAGCAGCGACAGCTCGCCCACGCCATCGGCCGGCAGCAGCAGTTCGGTCAGCGCTGCGCGCGGCCAGCCACCCTGGGGCAGCAGCGCGTCCAGCGCCGCGTATCCGGTGGGCTCGCCATCGGGCCGGACCACCGGCGCACGCCCGGCGCGCCACACCGTGCGCGCCGACAGCATGGCGTCGAGCCCGGGCAGCGCCGCGATGGGCGGCATCGCGATGGCAGGCAGCGCGTTCATTCCGCGCGCACCAGCCCGCAGTAGATGCCTTCGATGGCGAAGTCGCTGCCCGGCGGCACCTCGATCGGCGCGTAGTCGGGATTGCGCGGCAGCAGGCGCAGCCGCGAACGCGTGCGCTCCAGGCGCTTGATGGTGATCTCGCCGTCGATGCGCGCCACCACCACCTGGCCGTTGCGCGCGTCGCTGGCGCGCTGCACCGCCACCAGGTCGCCGTCGAAGATGCCGTCGTCGCGCATCGAATCGCCCTTCACCCGCAGCAGGTAGTCGGGCCTGCTGGAGAACAGCGCGCGGTCGAACAGCAGGTGGCGCTCGATGCCGGCGTCGGCGCCGATCGGCGCGCCCGCGGCCACCCGGCCGAGCACCGGGAGTTCGAGGCGGTCGTCGCGGACTTTCAGCCGCGTGCCACCGATCACCCGGATTCCGCGGGCCTCGTTGGGCCGCACCTCCAGGTAGCCCGCCTGCTGCAGCCGGCGCACGTGCTTGTGCGCCGCGCAGGCCTGGCGGAAGCCGAAGGCGTCGGCGATCTGCTGCAGCGTGGGCGGCGCGCCCTCGGCCCCGGCATGGGCCTGGATGAAGCCGAGCACGTCGCGCTGTCGGGGAGTGAGGTCGTCGGTCATGGGTAAAAATCTATTTACCTTTGCGGGCAAGGGCAAGCCCGGCTGTCGGATGGATTCCGGCACCGGGCGGTCTCAGGGAGTGAGAGGGGTTTCAGATCAACAGCTTGGCGGGCGATCGATCGGACCTGAACGGGGCGGATTGACAGCCGCCACCTCCACTACCAATATCTGGTACACGCAGGAGACAGCCATGGCCAAGAACACGAGCGTCAGCCTGGGTGACCATTTCGAGGAATTCATCGGCAGCCAGATCGACAGTGGCCGATACGGGTCGGCGAGTGAAGTCGTCCGAGCCGGGCTGCGCCTGCTCGAAACCGCCGAAAACAGGCTGGAAGTGCTTCGCCAGGCGCTACGCGAGGGTGAGCGCAGCGGGCGTGCCGACTACAGCTACGAGTCGCTGGTTTCCGAACTGGACGCCGAGCGGCCGTGAGCTCTTTTGGCCTCACCAGGGCCGCCCGAGCTGATCTCAAGTCGATTGCGCGCCTCACGGAAGCCCGGTGGGGCGTACGACAGCGCAATGCGTATCTGAAGGAAGTCGACCGGATCTTTCATGCACTGGCCAGGAATCCCGCGATGGGGCGTGCATGCGACGACATTCTGCAAGGCTACCGAAGACTCCCACACGGGGCGCACGTCATCTACTACAGGCAGATCGCTGGGCAAGAAGTCATGATCGTCCGCATCCTGCACGGTGCGATGGACGCAGAGGCGTATCTGGACACCTGAGGGCTGCCGTTCAACATTTCGCGTACTTCCAGTTCCGCGTCCTCCCCTCCGCGATCCATTCCACCGCCTGCGCCACGCGCCGGGCGCGCGTGTCCGCGCCCTTGGCGCCCATGATCCAGTCGGCGTACTCGCGCTGCTTGCCGGGGGTGAACGCATCCCAGTGGCCGCGCGCCGCCTTGTTGCCGCGCATCGCGGCCGCCAGGTCGTCAGGCAGCGACGGCGGCGGCTTGGGCGCGCGCGCGGTCGCGGTGGTGGTGCCGGCCTCCACCAGCGCCATCGCGGCGCGGATGTGGGCGGTGGTCTCGCGCTTCGCGGGGAGATCCTTCAAGGACGTGATGCGCCCGTACTGGCCCATGCCCTCCTGCACCGCGGCGTCCTCGCCCACGATCTGCTTCCCGTGCCACAGGTTGAAGGCCGCGTGCTGCTTGAAGCCCGCCATCACGCCGAGCAGCTTGTCCCGATACGTGAACGCCGGCGCGCCCCACTTGATGGTCTCCACGGCCTCCGGGCAGGCCGCACGCACCCGGCGGCGCAGCTCCTCCAGGATCGGCCGGGCGAAGTCCGCCTGGCGGGCGATGTAGGCATCGATGCGCGGGTCATGGCGGGTCATGGTGATCTCCGGATGGCGGGCTGGCCTTGTCCCGCAGCGCCAGCTGCTCCGGCCGGAGCGCACCGCTGCTGTAGGCCAGCTGGATCATCTCTTCGAAAAAGTCCACCTTCGCCGCCGTGCTCAGCGCCACCCACTGTTGAAGCTGGAGGCGCTCGAGCGCGGCGAAGTCCAGGGGCTCGTCAGCGGTCATGCCGATCGGCCCCGGCGTCGTTGTGCGCAATGAAGGTCTGGCGGACGTTGAAGGCATGCCGCACTATAAGTGAGCTGCTCGACGACGGCGCCGGCGTCACCTGGATCCCAGCCCCACCAGCTTCAGCCCCAGCCACACCGCGGCGATGCCCAGCACCACGCTGCCGCCCGCGTACAGCGCGGCGGTCGCGAGCTCGCCGCGGCGGAGCAGGTACACCGCCTCCAGGCCGAAGGCCGAGAACGTGGTGAAGCCGCCGAGCAGCCCGGTGAACAGGAACAGCCGCGCGTCGGGACCGAAGGCCTGGTGGCGCTCGGCCAGGCCTGCCAGCACGCCCACCACCAGGCAGCCGAGCACGTTCACCGCGAAGGTGCTGAAGGGGAAGCGCTCCTGCACGGTCAGGTGCAGCACCAGCCCGCCGAGCTTGTAGCGTGCGACCGCCCCGAGGAAACCGCCGAGGCCGACCAGCAGGACCGGATGCATGTCAGGGCTCCACCGCCAGCGGCCGCACGTGTTCCAGCAAGGCCAGCAGCGTCCGCCCCGGCTCCTCCCACGGGATCATGTGCGCGGAGTGCTCGAACCACACCGCGCGCCTGTAGGGCGCCCGCACCTGCTCCAGCCACTCCACGGTCGGCGCCGAGGGCGTGGTGTAGTCGTGGCGGCCGAGGAACATCACCACCGGGATCGGGAACTCGCGCACGCCGCTGAAATCCACCTGCAGGAACTCGTCGAGCACGTGCTCGAGGGTGAACACATTGCCCGCGAAGAAGGCGCGGCGGTCCTCGCAGTCGTAGGCCGGCGACAGCAGCGAGGCTCCGTAGTAGTAGTCCTGCTCCGCGTCGCGGTACGCATTGAGGCCGCCGTAGTGCTGCGGCCACTTGCGCGCGATGATGATGCGCTCGCGGGTGATCGGCGCATCGCCCGGATACGGTGCGATCGACTCCAGCTCGGCGACGGCGGCGGCATTGCCCTCCACGCGCGCGCGTTCCAGCCCGTACTCGAAGCTCAGCCGTTCGTTGCGCCGGGTGTCGATGACCTGGCCGATGCCGACGTAGGCGTGGAACAGGTCCGGGCGCCGCAGCGCCGCGTGCATCGCCACCACCGTGCCCCAGCTGTGGCCTGCCAGCACCAGCTTGTCCTTGCCGTAGCGCGCGCGCAGGTGTTCGGCCACCTCGATGGCATCGTCGACGAAACGGCCGATCGCCATGTCGCCGGCGACCGCGTCCGGATCGTTCGCGCGATGGGTCTTGCCGGCGCCGCGCTGGTCGTAATGGGCGATGGTGAAGAACTCCTCCACCGGCCGCTGCCACTGCCACGCGCTGGGCATCGCCGGCGACGACGGCCCGCCGTGCACGAACAGGATCATCGGGTTCGCACGGTCCTTGCCGCGCACCTGCATCCACTGGTCGATGCCGCCGATGCGCTCGGCGTAGGTGTCCTGGACGCCGGCGGGGGTGACGATGCGCTGCAGGTCGGCGACCACGGCGCGGGCCTTGTCGAAGGATTCGCCCGAGGGACAGGCCGGCTGGCCGTGGGCGAGCAGGGGCAACGCGAGGAGCAGCAGGGCGGCGAGGAGGCGCGTCATGGCCAGCGCCTACGGCTCGACCGTGCGGCCGGCGATCGCGATGCGGTTCCAGGCGTTGATGACCACGGCCAGCCATTCGACCGCGGCGATCTCCTCGCCAGACAGCACCGCCACCGCCTGCGCGTAGACCGCGTCCGGCACCTGGTCCGCGGCAACCAGGGTGATCGCCTCCACCAGGGCCAGCGCGGCGCGCTCGCGGGCGTCGAAGCAGCCCGCCTCCTCCCAGGCCGCGACCAGCGCCAGGCGGTCGGCGGATTCGCCACAGGCCAGCGCGTCGCGCGCGTGCATGCGCACGCAGTACGCGCACTTGTTGATCTGCGAAGCGCGCAGCCGCAGCAGGTGCGCGAAGCCGTCGGCGAGGCCGGCCGCCGCCACCGCCGCCGACATGCGCTGTTCCAGCTCGAGCATCGCCGGGAACAGGCCGGGCGGGGAACTGCCGAGATTGATGCGTTGGCTCACGTCAGGGCTCCTGGTGCGGGGATGGCCGGAAAGGATCGGCGGATTGTAGGTGCCGCCCGGGCCTGCCGCTCACGCCGCGCCGGATCGCGATGCCACCCAGGCCATGTGCAGGGTTCCATCGATCACCGCCTCCTCCGCGAACCCCAGGCGCGCGTAGAGCGCACGCGCCGGGTTCTCCGCGTAGACGCGCAGCTGCAGCCGCGGATGGCCGCGCTGCCGCGCGATCGCCCGCGCCTGCCGCACGGCCCAAGCGCCGATGCCTTGGCGCTGGTGTAATGACCCAGTGATTTCCTGCTCAGGTGCTACCTTTTCACGGAGAGCACGATGAGCCAAGTGATGGAAGAAGAGATCAAGCGTTGGACGGCACGGCGGAAGTCGGCGCTGGTTCTGGAGATCATCCAGGGCAAGACGACAGTGGCCGAGGCCAGCCGGCAGTTCGACCTGACGCCGTCCGAGATCGAGAGCTGGGTCGAGGACGGCAAGCGGGGGATGGAGAACGCCCTGCGGGCGAAGCCCGAGGACGTACGCGAACAGTACGAGCGTCAGCTCAAGGACCTCCAGGAAGCCTACGGCGAAGCCATGCTGGAGCTGCGCGCCCGAAAAAATTGGCGTCCCTGTTGGGCAAGGACGAGACCTGATGGTCTCGATCCAGCAGGGACTGCGGGACGATGGGTTCGAGGTCTCGATGGTGAAGCTGTGCCGGTGGTTCGGCGTGGCGCGGCGGACCGTGTACTACCAGCCGACCAAGGCGCCGCCCAAGGTCCGGCCGGAGCTGGCGGAGCCGATCAAGGCACTGATCGAGGCCGAGCCGTCGTTCGGCTACCGGACAGTGGCGGGGCTCCTGGACATGAACAAGAACACGGTACAGCGGATCTTCCAGCTGATGGGCTGGCAGGTCCGCAAACGGTCTGTTGGCTGTCGCCCCCGGATCCAGGCGTTGCCGTCGGTGGCGCAAGCGCCCGACGAACGTTGGGCGACCGACCTGTGCCGGATCTGGGGTGGCAGCGACAACTGGTTGACCTTGGCCCTGGTGATCGACTGCTATACCCGGCAGCTGCTCGGCTGGCATCTCTCGCGCAGCGGCAAGGCCAGCACCGCGGCCGCGGCACTGGAGCAGGCGCTGATCACCCGCTTCGGGACCCTCGGGCGGGTGCAGAGTCCCTTCCTGCTGCGCTCGGACAACGGCCTGGTGTTCACCAGCCGCGACTACACGCGGCTCGTGCGCAGCTACGGCCTGCGGCAGGAGTTCATCACCCCGCACTGCCCGCAGCAGAACGGCATGGTGGAGCGCGTCATCCGGACGCTGAAGGAGCAGTGCGCGCACCGCCACCGTTTCGAGAGCCAGCAGCACGCCAGCCGCGTCATTGGCGACTGGATCCAGTTCTACAACCACCGGCGCCCGCACCAGGCGCTGGGCATGAAGACCCCCGCCGAGGCTTATGCTTTAGCGGCCTGACCTGTGCAGAAACCGCTGGGTCATTACACCCGGCCCTACACGCCGCGCACCAACGGCAAGGCCGAACGCCTGGTCCAGACCGCTTTGCGCGAATGGGCCTATGCCCGTTCCTACGACAGCTCGGAGCAGCGCCGGCACGCTCTTCCTCGCTGGCTGCACCAGTACAACTGGCACCGGCCGCATGCCAGCCTGGGATACCAACCCCCAATCAGCCGTCTCCAGCTTCCACTGAACAACGTCCTGGGTTTACACAGCTAGTCGCCCAGGTCGATTGTTACGGCTAACACCAGAATTAATCCGTGCCGCGAAGCGGCGCCGGCTTGAATGAATTGTTAGCCGGAGCTGATTAGATTTTCCGCGCCCACGGGCTCTTAACTACGCAGCTCCCTTTGTGACTCTTCTTGACGCCAGCGATATCCGTTTCCTCACTAAAGGTGAGGTCAACACGATCGATTGTTCGCGCGACCGATGTGAACCTGGAGTTGCTACCCCACGTTATCGTCTCAGGTCCGAACACAGCCTTCTCAACATTTGTCGCGTTCGCGTCCTTAACGTAGAAGGTGACAGTGCTGCTCGCTTCGTCCAAGGTGAAGTCAAAGACACGACCAGGATTGCCATCGCTACCTGGGACATCGCATGTAAGGTAAGTAACGTCAGCCGCTGACGCAGAACCTGATAGAAGCATGGTCAAGAAAATCGATGCCGCGATTTGATTCTTCACTTGTCTCTTCTCCCCAAGCACAGTGTTTGAGCTTAATGTGCGATTAGGCGCGCGGTGCTGCGCCTAACGCCAGAATTAAGCCATGCCGCGCAGCAGCAACGGCTTGAATGAATCAGGGGGCCCGCCGATACTTGCGCACGAAACTCTCCACGTTATTCAAGAAATGCTCAGTATCTAGGTAATAGTTGGGATAGGAGTCCCGTAGCGACTTGAAGGACTCCGCTCCCACCAAGACCGCTTGGGCGCCTGTGTAGTTCGCGAGGTCAGGAAAAAGTGGCAGTTGCGGTTCGTCTGGCTGCAAAGGTAACAGCCGTTCATATCGCTCGTACTCGCGGTACGCATCCTCGGCGTTTCGCTTTGCAAAGTAGAATATTTGCAACTCTGGCTGGGCAGGAAGAAGAATCAAGAGAAAATAGCCGTCCTTTCGGAGCGCCGTATTTTCTGTCGCCCGAAGCGCGTCTCGGTACGAGTTTAGCTTCTTGGCAACTTGGAGTTTCTTGTCCAATGCAGCAAGATTTCGAGCGATCGTGCCGAGTGACTGTGGAATAATTGTAGTAAAGATTGGCTTCTCTACGTATTCAAGCGCAAGCGACGCGTTCTGAAAGTATGAGAGCCAAGCATCTTCTCCCTCGCTTGACTTCAACGCCTGCCCAAGAACGGCGCCGACAGTTTCGACCGCGGTTGCCCAAGCGTGCTGCGTGAGAGTGCGAGCCTGAACTTCTAGCAAAAGATTATCGTACTGCGGATACTTCTTGCTCTTGTACTTCAGAACCAGATGCAGACTGCGGTAGCCTGACTGCTTAGGTGCGCGAATGTAATCATCAATGTGGACTACCTCGTACTGCCCTTTATTGTCGAGGTAAGACTCTTTTAACCGATAAACGGACTCAATAGAGCTAAATACTGCGCGGCAGCCGCCTATATCTTGCATTTGAGTCAAGCGCATGCTCTGTTCCCGAACGAGCTTTCCCAAAATGGAACGCGCGCGCTTCAATCGCTGCACTACGAGTGCATCGTTCTGAATTCGCCGAGCTTTTTGCTTAAGCACAACAGTTATAGAGTTGAGCGGGAACGTATGGAACGACCGCCAGTTGTTGATGATAGCGAGGGAATCCTCGGGCACTTCACTGCTTTCAGCTGCAGCGACAAGCTCGCGACCCGCTTTGTCCACGCGGCTGCGGCTGTTCTTTTTGCTTGCATGCAAAGTCATCCGCGCCCCCCCCCTAACACCTGAGTTAAGCCGCGCCGCGAAGCGGCGTCGGCTTGGACGAATTGTTATGCGTCATTCGCGGTTGAACACCGACTGCTCAAGCTCAGAAAACACTTGCGTATCGGGAGTAATGTGCACGGCAAGCTTCAGCTTAAAAACCTCCGCGTTGATGCTCGTGCTTATGCCGCAAGCCGCCTTGATTCGTCCAATCTCATCCTTGACATTCTGATTGACGATATCCGTCACAAACGAATCATAAGCACGTTCATCAAACTCAGTTCCGGTAGCGGCGCAGTACTTTGCGAGTACTTCCTTGTCGAACAAGTAGTTCTCGATCTCAAAGCGGTTCAGGACACGATGATTGGGAGGATTGTTCTGTAGGTATATCTCCCGATCGCGCATGGTGGCGCGGGCTCCCGAGGCTACATCGCGATCTTTAAGTACCAGGATCGATAGATCTGTAAAAACCTTTCCAAGAATGCGAATAGCTATGTCGCTACGCTGGTCAAGTTCAGTGTTACCGCCACTCGATATGAACAACGTGTCGGGCCGCGCAGAGGAAAAGACGGTGTTGTAGACCCGCGCATCCAAACCGCGCTCATTGCCAGATGCTCCCGGAAGATCTCGTCCCTCGCAGTAGACGATAACTCGGGGGCTCACCAACCCCGTCAGGTCTTCCAGTGCAGTAGAAAATATTCGTTGCCAGTTCGTTCTGTTAGGAGCGATCGGCATAATGACATGCGAGCCGGAGAAATACTCCTTCTCCGAAAAGTCCAAAATCTGTGACTTATGAGCGAGCTCTTCTTGCATTGCCCGCAGGAACCCGATGCTGTGGGTCGCAACCCAAAGCTGGCAGTTTTCCGGTATCAGCTTTTCAATCTCTACCAGTAGCTTGCGTTGTATTGCTGTATTCAGATGAAGCTCTGGCTCGTCAATACAGAAGACAGACTCGTCATACTCAGGGATCTTCACGAGAAGGTCGACAATGATATCAATCACCTCTTTCTCGCCAGATGAAAGATTCGCGTAGGGGAAGTTGTGCGAATTTCCCTTCTTGAAGTAGAGCTGCCCCCTTCCGTTCAAGATATCGCCTAGATCGGAGATCTCTACATCGATGATCTTGTTGAGAATGGCATTGATCTTTCCGATCAATTGGTCCTTCACCTCGCTTCCAGCTTTTTCGCCCCTGAAAAATTCGGAATACGCGGTGCCGAGTAGGCGCTTGTAATTGCTTTCAAGTCTCGTATCTAGGGCAATCGTGCTGATAGGTTCATCTCGATGCTCGAGGATGCCTGGAACTTGTGCAATGTGATCAACCTTGATCTTGGATGTGAATCGATAGGCTGTTCGAATGTAGAAGCTCTTGATGCCGAAAGCGTTGGTAGTGGTTTCGATCTGAACCGCTTGATGTTGGTTGTATGGGGTGTTTCGCAGACTCTCATCAATTGAGAATTTACTTTTTGAGAAATAATCGTGATCCTCATTCCCCCGGCTTCGATAGTTCTTCATCTGAATCTCGAAGGCATCGAACACGGAGCTCTTTCCGCAACCGTTCGGCCCTACCAGAGCAACAAGCTTGCGCGGATCATCCCCAAGATCAATTGTCAGGTCGTCGAAACGCTTGAATTGCGTGAGTTTTATCTTTCGGACGCGCATATTTTTCCTTGACGCATAACGTTGACTATGCTGCAGTTGCGAGCGGTAAAGGTCGCACTACAGTTCATGGATGAGACGGTATGCAATACCGCCCCGGACATTGCGGTATGTCGCGGTGAACATGGGTCGCCATAAGCGCAGCGACCGCATGACCCGGTGAGCAAGGAATTGCGCAATCAACCTGCGACATAGCCACCCTCCTGCTCCTGCGCTCTCCCCAACGCCACGAGCATCTCCACCAGCTTGGGCAGCCGCTTCTTCCACGGCCCGCGCGCAGTAAACCTTGTGGCGATCTCATCGATTGAGAGCGGCACCGGACTCGCAGCAAGGAGGTCGGCAACGGCCCGCACCTGGTCCACGGTGTCCTTCGGCCATGGCAGGGGTTTGACCGCCAGGGGGACCGACGATTCATCGATCTTCTCTGCTGCTTCCCCAGCATCGTCACTTGTGAACCGGGCTTGCTCTGGCGCCTTCTCGCGCGCCACTTCGGGATTCTGGAACTCCGGGCGAAGCCAGCGGATGTGCCCGCGGGCTTCCTCCGCGGCGCGCTCGGCGTTGAGGGCAACCAGGCGTTCGAGGACGGCTTCTTCGAAGGCGCGCTTGGCTTCTTCGCGCGTGGACGCGGGGCCACCATCGAGAGGGCGCTCGGTCGGCCGCAGGTCGCGTTCGGCTTCAGCGAACTGCTGCAGCGTGTCGGGCGACTCGTTGCCGTGGGCGACGCGCAGCAGCGGAATCAGGTCGCCCCAGTTGTAGGCGTAGAGTACGGCCTCATCGAGCTCGTCGTGTAGCTGGCGCAGCACGGAGACCAGGCCCTGCTCGCGGATGGTGCGCTCCTTGGCGGTCAGCACCTCGCCGCTGCGCAGCTTGTCGAGCACGTTGTACATGCCGGTCAGGGTCAGGCCGGGATGGGCGGACTGCTGGCGCTTGCGGTGGGCGTCGAGCTCCTCTGCGAGCTTGCAGATCCGATCGGAAGGGTATTCGCCGAACGTTCTTACCTCGCCTGTGGTGCCGTCGGCGTTGACAAGGGAGACCCCGACCGGCCCACCGAACTTGTCGGCGGCGTTGAGGTTGGGAAAAGGGAAAGTTTCGAAGCAGCGAGATTTGTTGTAACGAGGGTCATTTCCGACGCCCAAACGCCCGCCGGTGGCAAGCGCCCACACAACGTGAAGCACGCTCGACAGAACACCGAGAGTCTCTCCTCTCGGATCGGCAATGGTTACAAGCGAGCTATCGGGTGTCTTATCGATAGGCAGAAAGCTGAAGAAGCGATGCTTCGACGTTTCCAGCGTCGCGATGTAGCGCGACAGTTCTTCAGTCGCCGCTCGGAATTGCTGACGAGGATGCCCGATCACCCACCATCGATCTCGGAAAAGCGCATTGCGATTCTGGTCCCGCTCCGGCTTCGCACGTTCCAGCAGATGCTGATAAGCGGCTGGGTATCGCGCTCGCACTTCCTCGGCCTCCAAACCGTAGAAGTCGATGACGAAAATTTCTCGTGGCGTCTGTGAGAGATCGCGACCATTGATGTATGGACGAACATGCGCTTCCAAACCCGGAATCGAGAATAGCCCCAGACCGACCGCGGACTGGCGATCTATTTGAAAGGCGGCGCCAATAGTCTTCATGCCGACTGAACTCAGTTCGGCATTGGCACGCAGTGCACGGGCTTGAGTCACATCGACGCCGACTGTGAGGTCGGCATTGATTCGTCCCGTCCGCGTCGACATGGCTGCGACGAGGTCATCGCTTCCACTGCTTGCCTCGCCGTGCTCCTCGACTACCGCTCCAACTCTACCCGTTCTGCGACCACCCTCACCCACCGTCATTGCGATACGCACCGCAGCACCGTCTGCGGTGTCTACCCAAGGATGGTCAGGTATCGCAGCAACCAACGAGAGCGGCGGCTCGCCTTTAAGATGCGGCTCGACCGCGCGGCGGACATACGCTTGCCGCAAGCTGTTGGTCGTGATAAAGCCAAAGCGTTGGATAGCACCCTTCCGGGCAAGTAGAGCTGCGTGATGCCACCAACGCATCACGAAGTCGGTTGCCTGGGGCACTTCTGGCCATGCTTCTTGCAACGCATCGACATAGCCGTCCCCAAGCAGCTCACGCATGCGCTTGGAACCGATAAACGGCGGATTCCCCACCACGAAATCCGCCTCCGGCCACGCCGCCTTCCGCGGATTCCGATACCGCTCCACCGGCTTCCGCGCCGCCTCGTCCGGCACCTGCTCCCCGGTCACCGGCGACACCTTCATCGTCTCCCCGTCCCACCGCGTCACCGGCACGCCGCGTTCGTCGGTCACGAACTCCACGCCGTCATGCGCCAGCACCGCATCCCGGTTCTCGATGTTCCGGAAATCCCGGATCACCGGCTGCGGCGGGTGCACGTCGCCGCGCGTCCGGTAGTGCCACTGCAGGTAGCCGATCCACAGCACCACTTCGGCGATCGCGGCGGCGCGGGGGTTGAGCTCGATGCCCAGCAGGTTGTGCGGGTCCACGGTCTCGCCGGCGGCGGCGTCCGCGCGTTCGCCGCCCAGGGCCAGGCCGGTCTGGCGGTCGCCGAGTTCGTCCAGCGCGTTGAGCACCTCGCCTTCCAGGCGCTTCAGGTGCTCCAGCGTCACGTACAGGAAGTTGCCCGAGCCGCAGGCGGGGTCGAGCACGCGCACGGTGCACAGGCGGTGGTGGAAGCGCTTGAGCTCGGCGATCGCCTCGTCCGCCTTGCCTTCGTCGGCCAGGGTGCCGGCGGCGGCCTGGGCGTCGCTCCATTCGCGCCGCAGCGGTTCGATCACGGTCGGCAGCACCAGGCGCTCGACGTAGGCGCGCGGGGTGTAGTGGGCGCCGAGCTTGTGGCGGTCCTTGGGGCTCAGCGCGCGCTCCAGCAGGGTGCCGAAGATCGCCGGCTCCACGTGCTTCCAGTCGGCGCGGGCGGCGTCGAGCAGCAGGGCGATCTGGGCCGCGTCCAGCGGCAGCGTGTCGGGCTGCTTGAACAGCTTGCCGTTGAAGCGCAGCACGTTGCCGGCCAGCACGGCGGAGAAGCCGCCGGCGTCCATGTCGCGCCAGAGCTGGGCGAGCATGCGCATGGCGACGTCGGGCTGTTCGCCATGGCGGGCCAGCAGGTCGCGGAAGCTGTGGGCCGGCAGCAGCTTCACGTCCTCGGCGAACATGGTGAACAGGCAGCGCATCAGGAACTGGGCCACCGCTTCGGCATCGAAGCCGCCCTGCTCCAGGCTGCGCGCCAGCGTCGCCAGGCGGTCGGCGATCTGGCGGGTGACGCGGGCGGATTCGCGGCTGGGGTCCAGGCCCAGCGGATCGGTCCAGACGCGGCGCAGGCGCTCGCGCAGCTCCGGGCGGCGCAGGTCGGCCAGGGCGATGCGGTGGCTGCGCGGGTCCGGGAACGGGACGTAGGTGCCGCCGGAGCGGCTGAACTCGGAATACAGCTCGATGCGCTGGCCCACGTCCACCACCACCACGAACGGCGGCCGGCCCTCGTCGGCGGGCAGCGCCCGGGCATAGGCCTCGGCCTGGCTGCGGGCGCGCAGCAGGGCGTCGTCGAAACCCTTGGTATGCGCGCCCAGACGCACCTTCTTCGACTCGAGCACGAAGGCGCCGCGGCGGTACAGGTCGATGCGCCCGGCGCTGCGGCCGCCGTCGCCGTGGCGGAAGGTGATCGGGCGCTCGAACATGTAGTCCTGTTCGGGCGTGGGGTGCGGGACCTCCACGTCGAGCAGGCGGCAGAGGTCGATCAGGAAGCTCTGCGAGGTCGAGAGCTCGGAGGCGGTGACGCCCTCCCAGCGCGCGATGAAGGCGTCGGTGGCGGCATCGCTGGCGGCGTCAGCGTCCGTGACGGTGGCGGCCGCGACGGCGGCCCGTGTCTGTGCTGCGTCCTGCACGCGCCCCCCTTCCCTGCGCGTCCTGCGGACGTGCAAGCATACCCGCCACGGGGCGCCGGGGCGCCGCCGGCCGGAGCCAGCGCGTGGAGATCCTGAAGATCCTCGGACTGTTCATCGTCACGGCCCTGGCCGAGATCATCGGCTGCTACCTGCCGTGGCTGTGGCTGAAACAGGACCGATCCGCGTGGCTGCTGGTGCCGGCGGCGCTCAGCCTGGCGGCGTTCGCCTGGCTGCTGACCCTGCATCCCCAGGCGGCCGGGCGCGTGTACGCGGCCTATGGCGGCGTCTACATCAGCGTCGCGCTGATGTGGCTCTGGGCGGTGGATGCGGTGCGACCCACGGCCACCGACTGGATCGGCGTGGGGCTGTGCCTGACGGGCATGGCTGTCATCATGCTGGGCGCGAGGCCGGCCTGAGCGCAGGGCCGGCATGAACAACAAGGGGGAAAATCATGAATGTCTGGATCGTGCTGCTCGCAGCAGCGTCGAGTTTCCTGGTGGGCGGGCTGTGGTATTCGCCCGTGCTCTTCGGCAAGGCCTGGAACCGGGAGAACGGCGGCGCCGTGGGCGAAGGCCACCCGGCGAAGGTGTTCGGCGCCAGCTTCGCCTTCTCGCTGGTCTCGGCGGTGTGCTTCGCGGTGCTGGTGGGGCCGTCGCCGGAGTTCGCGGCGGCGGTGCGGACGGGCGCACTGGTCGGCATCGGCCTGGTGGCCGCGAGCTTCGGCATCAACTACCAGTTCGCGCAGCGGAGCTTCCGGCTCTGGCTCATCGACGGCGGCTACCACGCGGCGCAGTTCATGCTGTTCGGTGTGGTGTTCGGGCTCTGGGGCTGAGGAAGTCCAGCGGCTTGTGCATGCAGGTGGCGGAGGCGGGGCAGATGGACCGGAACTCGGCACTCTGCTTCAGCGCCTCGGGAGCATCATCGCGGGCGATGACCGCGTAGCCACGCCGGGCGAAGAACGGAGCCGCCGTCAGCGTGAGGAGGGTCAGCGAGTCAAGGCCGAGGGCCTCCGCGGCACCCTCGCAGGCCGCCACCAGCCGCGAGCCGTGGCCGCTGCCCCGCAGGTCGTCGCGGACCACAAGTGAACGCAGCAGGCCGGCACCGTTATGGACCTCGATTCCGACCGCCCCCGCCAGCCCCTGCGCGTCGGACGCGACCAGGAACGTGACGGGCGCATGGTCCAGATCGGCGACGGGCAGCCCCGCGTCCTGCAGCAGGCGATGCAGCGACTGCGTTTCGGCCGCGGAAGGCGCATGGATATCCATCGGGTGCATCAGGTGTCCTTCTTCGGGTTGGCGCGCCGCGTCCGCGCAACGACGCTACCCCATCAGATGCATCGCGACCTTGGCACCCACGCACCAGAACACGATCCACAGCGCGGAAATCCGCGCGGACACTAGCAGGACGAAGCCGATCGCGGCAATGGCCGCATCCGCCGGCGCGCGCATGCCCCCCGTCCAGACCGGGTCGTAGAACGCCGCCGCCAGCAACCCCACGACGGCGGCGTTGGTCCCGGCCATGGCGCTGGCGGCCAGGCGGTGCCGCGCCAGCCGCGCCCAGACGGGCAAGGCCGCGAGCAGGAGCAGGAAGCCCGGCAGGAAGATCGCCAGCAGGGCGACCACCGCTCCCACCACCGCCGGCACGCCCAGCGGAACCTCGGCGCCAAGGAAGGCGGCGACGGAGAACATGGGACCGGGCAGCGCCTGCGCGGCGCCATAGCCGGCGAGGAAGGTGTCGGAACCGACCCAGCCCGCGTCGACCACCGTGTGCTGCAACAGCGGCAGGACCACGTGGCCGCCGCCGAAGACCAGCGCGCCGGCCTGGTAGAACGCGCCCGCCACCGCGGCGATGGTCGGCGTGGCCGAAGTCGGCAGCCACAGCGCGGCTCCCAGCCCGGCCAGGAACACGGCAAGAAAACCGCCTGCAGCGCGGACCCCGAGGCGCACGGGAAACGTCGCGGCAGCCGGCATGCGCACGTCCCGGCACAGCCGGAGCCCCAGCACCCCGCCCAGCGCGATCGCGATCAGCTGCATCCATGCGTTGCCCGCCGACAGGATCAGCGCGACCGTGCCGATGGCGATCAGCGCGCGCGGCAGATCCGGCGTCAGCTGCCGCATCATGCCGATGAGGCTGTGCGCGACCACCACCACCGCGACCAGCTTCAGTCCGTGCACGGCGGCCGCACCGGTGCCATGCCCGAGGTAAGGCGCGAGGGCGGCGAAGCCGGACATCAGCAGCGCCGACGGGAGGGTGAAGGCCGCGAACGCGGCCAGCGCCCCGCGCCAGCCGCCGCGGAACAGGCCGATGGCGAAGCCCATCTGGCTGCTGGCCGGCCCCGGCAGGAACTGGCAGACCGCCAACAACTGCGCGAAGTGCGCCTCGTCCAGCCAGCCGCGGCGTTGCACGAACTCGTCGCGCAAGTAGCCCAGGTGCGCGACCGGCCCGCCGAACGAGGTCAGGCCGAGCTTGAGGAAGGCGCGGAAGATTTCGGCGGAGCCGCCCTCCGGTCGTCCGCTGCTGCCGGAGTCAGGGGCGGCATGCAGCTCGTGGGGGTCGCCCGGCCGTGCGTCTGTCCCACTCATCTGAAGAAGAACTCCTTTGAGACTTGTCCGTCCTGATCCGGACGGCGCGTTCCGCAGATGGGAAGCAGGTGCTGGAGGGTGTGATGGTCCCGATCATGTGCAACAGGGGACACTGGCGCGACCCCCGACTCATCGAGTGCCCACGATGCCTCGAGGAAGATCGACAGTCACGCACGCCGTCAACCTCGCTTGTCCATGTGCTGTTCGGCATCGCCGTCGGTTGGTACGTCTGGCACAGGACCGGCAACACCTTCGTCACTGCGGGGGCGGCGTTCGCGACCGCGTGGCTTCTTCAGACCAGGGTCGGGCGCTTCGTCGCTCTGGCGTCGATCCTGATGGCAGGCATCCTTCTCGCGGGCATGTTCGCAGCCCGGTGACCAGGGGGTGCGCAGGTATCCTGAACCGATCACTACGCTGGAAGACCTGAGAGACATCCCATGACCGTCAAAGCCTACGGCGCCCACGCCGGCGACCAGCCGCTCCAGCCCATCGACATCACCCGTCGCGCACCCGGTGCGCATGACGTCCAGATCGACATCGCCTTCTGCGGGATCTGCCACTCCGACCTGCACCAGGTCCGCGCCGAGTGGGCCGGCACCGTCTTCCCCTGCGTGCCGGGGCACGAGATCGTCGGCCGGGTGTCGGCCGTGGGCGACCACGTATCCGCGTTCCAGCCCGGCGACCTGGTCGGCGTGGGCTGCATGGTCGACAGCTGCCGCGACTGCGACGAGTGCGCGGAGGGGCTGGAGAACTACTGCGACGGCATGATCGGCACCTACAACTCGCCCACGGCCGATGCGCCCGGCCACACCCTGGGCGGCTATTCGCAGCGGATCGTGGTGGACCAGCGCTTCGTGCTGCGCATCCGCCATCCCGAGTCCCAGCTGGCCGCGGTGGCGCCGCTGCTGTGCGCGGGCATCACCACCTGGTCGCCGCTGCGCCACTGGAAGGTGGGCCCGGGCAGCAAGGTCGGGGTGGTCGGCATCGGCGGCCTGGGGCACATGGGGTTGAAGCTGGCGCACGCGCTGGGCGCGCACGTGGTGGCGTTCACCACATCGGAGTCCAAGCGCGGAGACGCCCTGGCGCTGGGCGCGAACGAGGTCGTGGTCTCGCGCAACGCCGACGAAATGCGCGCGCACAGGAAAAGCTTCGACTTCATCCTGAATACCGTCGCCGCGCCGCACGACCTCGACGCCTTCCTGGCGCTGCTCAAGCGCGACGGGGCCATGACCCTGGTCGGCGCGCCGGCCACGCCGCATCCGTCGCCGAACGTCTTCAGCCTGATCCTGAAGCGCCGTTCGCTGGCGGGCTCGCTGATCGGCGGCATTCCGGAGACGCAGGAGATGCTCGACTTCTGTGCGGACCACGGGATCGTGGCCGACATCGAAATGATCCGCGCCGACGGGATCAACGAGGCCTACGAGCGGATGCTCACGGGCGACGTGAAATACCGCTTCGTCATCGACAACGCCTCGCTGGCGACCTGATCCGTGGGGCCGGCGGAACGGCCATGACCGACCAGGGAGGCTCCCGGCCACGGGCCGTGCTGTCGGTCTTCCATGCCGTCACGATCATGGTCGGGCTGGTGGTCGGCATCGGCATCTTCCGCACGCCCTCGATCGTCGCGGCCAGCGTCGACTCGGACTGGATGTTCATCGCCGTCTGGATGGCGGGCGGGCTGGTCACCCTGGTCGGTGCGCTCTGCTACGCCGAACTGGCGGCCGCGCATCCGGACACCGGGGGCGAGTACCACTTCCTGTCGCTCGCCTGGGGCCGGCCGGTGGCGGTCCTGTTCGGCTGGGCCCGGTGCACGGTCATCCAGACCGGGCAGATCGCGGCGGTGGCCTTCGTACTCGGTGACTACCTGTCGCAGCTTGCGCCGCTGGGCGCGCACGGCGCCTCCCTCTATGCCGCGGCCGCGGTGGTGCTGTTCACCGGCGTCAACGTCGTCGGCACCGTGCAGGGCAGGAACCTGCAGCTCGTGGTCACCTTCATCGAAATCGGCGCCATCGTGGCCATCATCCTGTCGGGGCTGCTGGGAAGCGGGGCCGCCGGGAACACGCCGGGAGCCACAGCCACGACCCAGGCGACGTCCGCGCCCGGCATGGCGATGATCTTCGTGCTGCTCACTTACGGGGGCTGGAGCGAGGCGGCCTACCTCAGCGGCGAACTCAGGGATCCGCGCCGCAACGTCGTCAGGGTGCTGGTCTCGGGCTCGCTGATCCTGATGACGCTGTACACCCTGGCCAACGTGGCGCTGCTGTCCGTGCTCGGGTTGGAGGGGCTGCGCGGCTCGGACGCGGTGGCCGCCGACATGATGCGCGCTGTCGCCGGCCCCACCGGCGAAGTCATCGTCACGCTGGCGGTCGTGGTCGCGGCGGTGTCGACCCTCAACGCGACCATCCTCACCGGCTCGCGCGTGTTCCATGCGCTGGCGCGCGACCTGACGGTGCTGCGCTGGGCCGGGGTCTGGCGGGAGCGCGGCACGACGCCGGCGAACGCACAGATCGTGCAGGCCGTGATCGCACTCGCGCTGATCGGCCTCGGTGCCATCACCCGCGACGGTTTCAAGGCGATGGTCGATTACACCGCGCCGGTGTTCTGGGGATTCATGCTGCTGGTTGGCCTGGCGCTGTTCGTCCTGCGTCGCCGCGCACCGGATCGACGGCTGCCGTACCGCGTGCCGCTGTACCCGTTCACGCCGCTGGTCTTCTGTTTCACCTGCCTGTACATGCTGTACGCGAGCATCGCCTACACGGGGTCCGCGGCACTGGTCGGCCTGGCGGTGCTGGCGGCGGGCCTGCCGCTCCTGCTGTTCCAGCGGCCTTCCAGAGGAGAACCACGATGAGCGTCCTCCGCAGCATCCTCGTCGCCGCGCTCGCCTGCACGATGACGCTCGCAGGCGCGGCGATGGCGCAATCCGGCACCGCGTCCGCGAAGCACGACTACACGCCGAAGGTCGGGCAGATCGGCAAGGACGTGGTCTGGGTGCCGACGTCGCAGGCGATGGTCGACCGCATGCTGGACATGGCGAAGCTCACGCCGCGCGACCGCCTGGTCGACCTCGGCTCGGGCGACGGCGTCACCGTGATCACCGCCGCGAAGCGCGGCGCGAAGGCCCGCGGCATCGAGTTCAACCCCGACCTGGTGGCGCTGGCCAGGCGGCGCGCGAAGGCTGCGGGCGTGGCCGACCGTGCGAGCTTCGAGCGGGCCGACATCTTCGAATCCGATTTCTCCGAAGCCTCGGTCGTCACCCTGTTCCTGCTCCCGGCCCTCAATCTCAGGCTGCGGCCGATCCTGCTGGAGATGGCGCCCGGCACGCGCATCGTGTCCAACTCCTTCGACATGGGTGACTGGGAACCCGACGGGACCGCCGAAGTGACCGAAGGCTGCGCGACCTACTGCCACGCCATGCTGTGGATCGTGCCTGCCCGGGTGGCCGGGATGTGGTCGATCGGCGGCCGCTCGCTGGAGTTCGCGCAGAGCTACCAGAAGGTCGGCGGCGTACTCCGCGACGGCGCTTCGATGCAGATCCTCGCCGACGGGCGCATGGACGGCGCCCGGATCCGGTTCACCATCGGCGGCGACCGGTACGTGGGCCAGGTCGACGGCGGCGTGATGCGGGGGACCGTCAACGGCTCGCGACCGTGGCGGGCGACGAAGGACCCGGGTTCCTGAACGAGACCGTGGGCGACACTCAGGTGGCGGGCGCCCGCCAGCACACGGGCAGCCGGCTGGCGACCACGTCGACGTCGCCGCGTTCCACGTGAGCCGCCGGATCCGCGGCCACGTCGGCGATCGCGGTGTCGCTTCCCGCGCGACCCCAGACCCCGACCCAGGCGTCCCGGCCGCCGTGCTTGCCGGCGTACAGCGCGCGGTCGGCCAGGGCGACCGCGTCCTGCCAGTCGCCGGGTGCCGCCGCACCCGGGAAGAAGGGAAAGCAGGCGAAGCCGATCGACACCGACAACCGCGGCGGCTCGCCCGTGACATCCTCCAGCACGATCCCGGATACGGCCGTGCGCAGGCGCTCGGCGACCTGCTGCGCACGCGCCAGGTCCAGCTGGCGGCAGCCCACCAGGAACTCCTCGCCGCCCCAGCGCGCCACGATGTCCTCCGGCCGGCAACAGACGCGCAGGTGCCGGGCAACCTCGGCCAGCGCGGCATCGCCGGCGGCGTGGCCATAGCGGTCGTTCCGGGCCTTGAAGTGGTCGATGTCGATCAGGAACACCACGTCACGCCGGTCGCCGCCTTCCGTCGGATCCGCGCATTCGGCCTCCAGGCTGTGCGTCGCCGCGCGCCGGTTGAGCAGGCCCGTCAGGGGGTCGACCCGGCTCAGTCCGGTCAGCCTGCGGTTCACCCGGCGCTGGTAGCCGGCGAACACACCACCAAGCAACAGCAGCAGCAGGAAGGCGCCGATCCACACGTTGCGCAGGCGGCGCGCGTTCTGCAGGCGTAGCGCTTCGATCCGCTGCGCGCCCTGGAGCCGCTGGACCTCGTGTTCGCGCTCGGTGTCGTTGAGGCGTGCCTGCAGGCCGGCCAGGTTGTCCAGCGTCTCTCGGCGCAGGCTCGAGACTTCCCTCTCGCGCAGAGCCTGGACGCCTTCGTAGGCCAGGCGCCAGTCGCCCTGCGCGGCATGGGCGGCGACCTTCGCGGCCAGCGCCTCCTGCTGTTCGATGCGGGGTGCAGTGCCCGCGACCAGGGCCGCCGCGTGTTCGGCATGCGCCAACGCCTCGTCCGGCGCCTGGTCGCGGAGCGCGAGTACCGAGAGCCGCAGCAGCGTCGTGGCGGCGCCCGCGGGATCGTCCAGGCGCTTCTGTTCCTGGACGATGGTGGCCAGCGCCTCCCTTGCCGCCGCCAACGTCACGCCGTCGGCCTCCAGCGCGATGCGCTCGGCGCGGGCGCGGTACTCGACGACGTGGTGTCCGGCGGCCGACGCGATGCGTTCGGCGTCCCTGAACCGGGCCAGGGCCTCGGGGCGGCGGCCCATGCGGAGGAAGTTGATGCCGCGGTTGTACGGGAGCAGCGGGGTGGTACCACCGGCGCGGACGCGCGCGGCGTGCGCCTGCGCGTAGAGCGCCTCCGCCTGTTCGTGGGCGCCAAGCGTTTCACTGTGGATGCTCGCCACGTTGGCCAGGATGGTGGCCTGTGCCTCGTCGGAGTCGCTGCGCGTGGCCGCGTCATGCGCGCGCCGGTAGTAGTCCAGGGCGCGATGGGTCCAGCCCAGGGTGTGCAGGGTCGCGCCCGAGTTCGACATCGCGCGGAGCACGAACTCCGGCGGCATCGGGTGCTGTTCGAGAAGCGCGTCCACGCGCCTGACTTCGGCTTCCGCACGCCCTGCGTCGCCGGTCAGCGCCAGGGAGCGGCCGAGGCAGGCACGCAGCTTCATCTCCACGTCCGGCGTCAGGCCGCTTTCCGCCAGCGCCTCGTCCGCGTGCGCCACGGCGGCGGCGGGATGGCTGTCGCGCAGCTCGAAGCAACGACCGACCGCGGCCTCGCCCGGCCCGACGGCCGAAGCGGCGGTGGCGGCGAGGATCAGGCAGGCGATGCAGGCGGGCTGGATGAGTCGGCGAAGCATCGCCTGTCGGACCTGGGCACAATGTCCGCATTCTAGCCGGACGCCGATGCGCACCGTCCCCGGCATCGACGCCGGGGGAACCCGGCCCTCAACTCTCGCTCATGCCCGCCGCCGGCTCCGCCGCGCCGCCGCTGCGCACCTTTTCCGCGATCCGCTGGCCCACGTCCATGTCGATCGCGCTCCAGTACTCCAGCGCGCGCTCCAGCACGGGGCTGCGCACGCCGCCCAGCAACGAGCCGGACACGGTCTCCACCAGCGCCGCGCGTTCGGCGTCGTCGAACACCTCGCGCACCAGGACGCCGGGCTGGCTGAAGTCGTCGTCGTCCTCGCGCAAGGTGTAGGCGCTGCGCACCATGGCGCCGTCGGCTTCCCAGCCGTCGGCAACCGCACCGGTCCCGTCCGCCCAGGCGCGGCCACCGCTGTTGGGGACGTACATGGGTGCCGCACCGCTGTGGTGGTACGCCATCTGCCCGTCCATCATGTAGGTATTGACCGGCACCTTCGGCTGGTTGACCGGGAGCTGGTGGAAATTGGTGCCGATGCGGTTGCGCTGGGCATCGTTGTAGGCGAAGGCGCGGCCGAGCAGCATCTTGTCCGGCGACAGCCCGATGCCGGGCACCGTGTTGCCCGGCGAGAACGCGGCCTGCTCGATCTCGGCGAAGAAGTTCCCGGGGTTGCGGTCCAGGGTCATCGTGCCGACGCGGATCAGCGGATAGTCGGCGTGCGGCCAGGTCTTGGTCAGGTCGAAGGGATTGATGCGGCAGGTCCGGGCGTCTTCATACGGCATCACCTGCACGCTCAGCACCCACTTCGGGTGCTCGCCGCGGGCGATGGCATCGAACAGGTCGCGGCGGTGGAAGTCGGCGTCGCGGCCGGCCATCTCCATCGCCTCGGCGTTGCTGAAGAACTTCATGCCCTGCTGCGTGTGGAAGTGGTACTTGACCCAGAAACGCTCGCCGGCCGCGTTGATCCACATGTAGGTGTGCGAGCCATAGCCGTTCATGTTCCGCCACGTGCGCGGCAGGCCGCGCGGGCCCATCAGGTAGGTCACCTGGTGCGCGCTCTCCGGGTTGCTGGTCCAGAAATCCCACTGCATGTGGTTGTCGCGCAGGCCGGAGTCCGGCAGGCGCTTCTGGCTGCGGATGAAGTGCGGGAACTTCATCGGGTCGCGCACGAAGAAGATCGGCGTGTTGTTGCCGACCAGGTCGTAGTTGCCTTCGCTGGTGTAGAACTTCATGGAGAACCCGCGCACGTCGCGCCAGGTGTCGGGGCTGCCCATCTCGCCGGCCACCGTGCTGAAGCGGATCAGCATGTCGGTCTTCGCACCTGGCTGGAACAGCGCCGCCTTCGTGTACTTCGACACGTCCTCGCTGGTCTCGAACACGCCGAACGCGCCGCCGCCCTTCGCATGCGGCTGGCGCTCGGGTACCTTCTCCCGGTTGAAGTGCGCCATCTGCTCGAGAAAGTGCACGTCATGCAGCAGGATCGGGCCGTCGGGCCCGATGGTCAGCGAATTGCGGTCGCTGGGCGCGGGAGCGCCGGTGCTCATCGTTGAGCCGGTCCCGCCCCTGTCGTCGCGCTGTGCCATGGCGTGATTTCCTCGTGAAGGTCACGCGATGCTGCTCCGGCCGCCGTTAAGGTCCCGTGGCCGATCGACACGCCCGTCGCGAGATCCGCCCCGTCCGCCCTCAGTAGGATTCGATCGGCCCCAGCGGCACGATCCCGGTCGGATTGATGGTGCGGTGGCTCTCGTAGTAGTGGCGCTTGATGTGGTCGAAGTGCACCGTCTCGCGGACGCCGGGGATGTCCATCATCCTCGCCGTGAAGGCGTGCAGCGCAGGGTAGTCGGCGATCCGCCGCAGGTTGCACTTGAAGTGCCCGTGGTAGACGGGATCGAAGCGGACCAGGGTGGTGAACAGCCGGATGTCGGCCTCGGTCAAGCGCCCGCCCACCAGCCAGTCCTCGGCTGAAAGCCGTTCCTCCAGCCAGTCCAGGGTGTCGAACAGAGGCCGCACCGCGTCCTCGTAGGCCGACTGCGTGGTGGCGAAACCGGCGCGGTACACGCCGTTGTTGAGCGTGGGGTAGACCCGGTCGTTGACGCCATCGATCGCCCCGCGCAGGGGCTCGGGGTAGAAGTCGCCGGGCCGCGCGCCCAGGCCGTCGTACGCGGCGTTGAACATGCGGATGAGCTCGGACGACTCGTTGCTGACGATGGCGTCCGACGCATGGTCCCAGAGCAGGGGCACGGTCACCCGGCCGGTCATGCCGGGCCGCGCGCGGGTGTAGAGCTGGTGCAGGTACGTCGCGCCCATCACCGGCTCGGGCGTGACGCCGAGCCCCTTCTCGAACGTCCAGCCGTGTTCGAGCATGCGCCAGTGCACCACGGAAACCGGCAGCAGGTCCTCGAGCCCCTTCAGGGCACGCACGATCAGGGTCCGGTGCGCCCAGGGGCAGGCGTAGCTGACGTACAGGCGGTAGCGCCCCGGCTCGGCCCGGTGGCCGCGCTGGCCGTCCGGACCCGGGCCGCCGTCGGCGCTGAGCCAGTCCCGGAACGTCGCCTCCTCGCGGCGGAATTCACCGTCGGAGGTCTCGTACCACCTGTCCTGCCATTCGCCGTCGACCAGCAGGCCCATGGCGCGTCCTCCGCGTGCGTACCGGTCCCCAGCCTAGCGCCCGCGGCGCAGTGCGGCGTGGACGCCACCGGGACACAGTTCCGCCACCCCGTGACCAACGGCCGGGGAAGACCGCCGCGGCGACCGCTAGAGTCGGTTCCTTTGGACGCGCCGGTCCCTCGGCGCAGAAGGGGAATCCCGATGTTGAAGCGTTGCGTGATGGTGGCCGCCCTGGCCCTTGGCGGCACGGCCGTGGCCCAGGAGCCGGTGGACCTGGACATGGTCAGCCGGATCCGCCAGGAGGCTTTCCACAATTCCCAGGTGATGGAGACCTTCAGCCACCTGACCGAGAACATCGGCGCGCGGCTGACGAACTCGCCGCGGATGGCCGAGGCCAACGCCTGGACGCGCTCGAAGTTCGAGGAATGGGGCCTGGCCAACGTCCACGACGACGCCTTCGCCGACTTCGGCCGCGGCTGGGAGTTCAGCTCGGCCAGCGTCGAGATGCTCAGCGAACGCGTGCAGCCGCTGCACGCCCTGCCCAAGGCCTGGACCCCGGGCACCGACGGCCCGGTGGAAGGCGAGCTGGTGCACGTGGAGATCAAGAAGCTGGCCGACATCGAGAAGTACCGCGGCACGCTGGGCGGCAAGGTCCTGCTGCTGGGCGAGGCGCGCGAGTACAAGCGCGGCACCGAACCGGATTCGCACCGCCACGACGCCACCTCGCTGGAAGGCCTGCAGCAGTTCACGGTGCCGAAGACTGCAGCCGCGGACCGCGCGAAGCGGGTCAGGGAATACCGCGAGCGCCAGGAACTCGCGCGCGCCGTCAACACCTTCTTCGCCGAGGAAGGTGCGCTGGCGGCGATCAGCATCAGCAGCTGGGACAACGGCATCATCCGCGTGGCCGGTGGCGGCTCGCGCAAGGCCGGCGAGCCGGTGGGCATCCCCGAGCTGGCGATGATCGCCGAGCACTTCAATCCGCTGGTGCGCGCGCTCACGGCGGGACAGACCGTGCGCCTGCGCGTGAACGTGGCCGCCCGCTTCACCGACGAAGCCGACCAGCCCGGATACAACACCATCGCCGAGATCCCCGGTCGCGGCCGCAAGGCCGCCGAGATCGTGATGCTCGGCGCGCACATGGATTCCTGGCACACCGGCACCGGCGCCGCGGACAACGCCGCCGGCGTGGCGGTGATGATGGAGGCCATGCGCATCCTCAAGGCCGTGGGCGCACGCCCGGAGCGCACGATCCGCGTGGCGCTGTGGAGCGGCGAGGAACAGGGCCTCATCGGCTCGCAGGACTATGTGGCGCGCCACTTCGCGGCGTATCCCGAGCCCACCGATGCCGCGCAGAAGGCGCTCCCTGCGTCGCTGCGCGAGCCGACCGGTCCGCTGCAGAGGAAGCGCGACTACGAGCGCTTCTCGGTCTACTTCAACATGGACAACGGGTCCGGCCGCTTCCGCGGCATCTACGCCCAGGAGAACCTGGCGGCGATGCCGATCTTCGAGGCCTGGCTGAAGCCCTTCCATGACGTCGGCGCCACCACGGTGGCCACCCGCAACACCGGCAGCACCGACCATGTGTCCTTCGACCGCGTCGGCCTGCCCGGCTTCCAGTTCATCCAGGACCGGCTGGACTACTTCACCAACGTCCACCACACCCATCTGGACACCTGGGACCACATCGAGCCCGAGGACCTGAAGCAGGCCGCGGCCATCGCCGCCACCTTCGCGTACCACGCCGCGATGCGCGAGGAGCGCATGCCGCGCAAGCCGGTGCTCGCCCCGAAGTAAGGTTCTTCTCCAGACTCCGGGGGCGATGGCGTGCAGTTGGCGCGCTGTCGCTGCTTGAAGCCGAGCTTCGTTGGGGTCCGCGCCGCCCGTCCCGCGCACAGGGGGTGTGCTCCCCCGGCCGTCTCCGCGTCCTGCTCCCATCGGCCGGCCGCCGGCCATCCATGGCCGACTGTCCGCACACCCCCTGTGCACGGGACGGGCTCCGACTTTCCTCGGCTTCGGGAGGGAAGATCAAGAGCAGGAGCGGCCGCGAGCAGGGCCGCTCCTGGTCATGACGCCCCGTTTCGACGTCGACGTGGCCCGCTTCCCGACCGCGACCAAAGGTCGTGCGCGCCGCGGATGCAGTGGGGGGGATGCCCAGAGCCGGCCATGGATGGCCGGCGGCCGGATCTGGGAGCAGGACGCGGAGAATCCGGCTGGGCATCCCCCCCTGCGTCCGTGGCGGGCGGCCAGCACTCGAACGGAGCGCCCGTGGCGGCCGACCCGGACTCGAACGGAACGTCCCCTCGGTCGGGAGAAGAACCCGAAGTGAGGGGCCGGCGGGGCAGTCAGTTCCCGGCGACCAGCACGACCTTGCCGGCGTGCCGGCCGCCCTCGAGCCATGCATGGGCCTGCGCAGCGTCCGACAGCGCAAACGTGCGGTCGACCACGGCGCGCACCTGTCCGGCCTCGATCCAGGGCCAGACCACGCGCTCGACCGCCTCCGCCAGCGCCGCCTTCTCGGTAGCGCTGCGCGGCCGCAGCAGTGAACCGGTGATCACCGCGCGCTTGCGCATCACCGTCCCCAGCGGCAGGTCCAGCGTACCGCCACCCTGGGCCGCGATGTAGACGATGCGGCCGTCCGGATTGAGCGCATCGAGCGTGGCGGCCAGATAGGGCGCGCCGACCATGTCCAGCGCCACGTCGATGCCGCCGGCCGCCTTCGCCGCCGCGCCGAAGTCCTCGCGGGTGGTGTCGACCGCCACGTCCGCGCCGAGCGTCCGCGCCAGCGCCGCCTTCTCCGCGCCGCGGCTGGTGGCGACCACGCGCGCGCCGGCGGCCTTCGCCATCTGGATCGCGGCCACGCCGATGCCCGAAGTGGCGCCGTGCACCAGCAGGGTCTCGCCGGCTTTCAGCGCGCCGTGCACGAACACGTTCGCGTACACGGTGAACACCGTTTCCGGCAGCGCCGCCGCCTGGACGAAGTCCAGCCCGGCCGGAACCGGCAGCGCGTGGCGCGCATCCACCGCGGCGTACTCCGCATAGCCGCCACCGCCCAGCAGGGCGCAGACGCGGTCCCCGGGACGCCAGCGGCCGGCTCCGGTCACCACCTCGCCCGCCACCTCGAGCCCAGTCCTTCGGGCGCACCCGGCGGCGGCGGATAGCGGCCCTCGCGCTGCAGGATGTCGGGCCGGTTCACGCCGGCCGCGTGCACCCGCACCAGCACCTCGCCCTCGCGCGGCACCGGCCGGGGAACCCGGACCGCATGCAGTGCCTCGGCCGGCCCGGTGCCGCCCCGGATGGCGATCGCGGTCATCATGGCGTCCATCAGTCGCCCGCCTGGTACTGCTTTTCCTCGATGAACGCCGAGCCCGACAGCCGGTTGATCTCGTTCTTGATCGCGACCCGCTCGCCGTTGCGCACCGCCACCGCGCGCGCCAGGCGGATGAATTCGTCTCCGAAGTCCTGGGCCGCCTCCCTGGCGCGCAGGCCGTCCTGCACATCCCACATCAGTTCGTTCACCGCCTTCAGCCGGGCGTAGGCGTCCTCGAGCTCCGGACGGCCATCCGCCACCCCGCCCCAGAGCGGGCGCAGCCCCTCGAGCTCGGCCGCGACGTGCGCCCGCTTGGCGGCATCGGCGATCCGCTCGTGCTTGATGTGCAGGATCGACAGCTTGTCCGCCAGTTCGCCCACCGACATCGGCACGCTGATGGTTCGCATGAGTCACTCCGTCCGTTCGATGGCGCCATCGTGGAACGCCGCCGCGCGGGGGGCAAGCGGCCGGCCGGGACGGGACGGCCATGACATCGCTTGAACGCGGGACACCGGACACTGCATGCGACCGGCCAGCGCGCCGCCGCATTCCGATGGAGGCAATCCCATGACCCGATCCACCACTGGCAGCACCACCGACGAACTCCGCGACGTCGCCCGCGACGCGATGAAGCTGGGCGGTCGCTGCGTCGGCGTCGCACGCGACTGGTTCGAGGAGAAGCGCGACGAGTTCAAGGCCGGTCGCGCCGCCGGCACCGCGACCGGCGTGACCGCGCACGGCTACCGTGGCGTCGGTCCTCGGGGCTATCGCCGCGACGACGCGCGCGTGCGCGAGGACGTCTGCGATGTGCTGACCGACAGCGACACCCTCGACGCCAGCGACATCACCGTGACCGTGCAGGATGGCGTCGTGCGCCTGGCCGGCACCGTGCCGCACCGGATGATGAAGCGCCTGGCGGAAGACCTGGCCGAGGACTGCAGCGGCGTGCGCGACGTCGAGAACGCGCTGCGGGTCGGCCCGCCGCCGCAGGCGGCCCGTTCCGGCATGGGCGCTTCGGCCAGCGGCGTCTCGACCACCGGCGCCACCTCCGCCGGCAGCGGCGGCGTGGGCGGTTCCGCGACCGGCACGCCCACGGGCGGATCGAGCGGCCCGACGGCGAACATCTGACCGCTCCGTCGCGTCACCCAATGCGGGGCCGCGATCGCGGCCCCGCCCTTTTTCCGGTTCATCTCCCAACTCCGGGGAACGCTGCCCGGATCTTGAGTAGGCGTTGTCGCGCTTCTGGCGCACCGTCGCGCCTTGAAGTCGCCTCGTTGGGGGTCCGCGCAGCCCGCCCCGCGCTCAGGAGCGGCTCCGTTGGGGCCCGCGCAGCCCGTCCCGCGCACAGGGGGTGCGCTCCCCCGGCCGTCTCCGCGTCCTGCTCCCATCGGCCGGCCGCCGGCCATCCATGGCCGGCTGTCCGCACACCCCCTGTGCACGGGAGGGCTCCGACGTTCTGCGGCTTCGGGAGGGAAGGTCAGGAGCGGCTGAGCCGGGCTGCTCCCGGTCATGACGCTCTCCGTTTCGGCGTAGCGTCGCTCTTGAACTTCCAGACCGCACCAAAGGTCGTGCCCGCCGCGGATGCAGGGGGGATGCCCAGAGCCGGCCATGGATGGCCGGCGGCCGGATCTGGGAGCAGGACGCGGAGAATCCGGCTGGGCATCCCCCCTGCGTCCGCGGCGGGCGGCCCGGACTTCACCGGAGCGCCCTGGCGGCCGACCCGGACTCGAACGGAGCGTCCCCTCGATCGGGAGAAGACCTTTGTTCAGCCGGCGCGGGATGCCTGTTCCTTCGCCGAGGAGATGAACGCCCGCACTTCCTCCTCCAGCACCGGCAACGGCACCGAGCCCAGGCGCAGGATGGTGTCGTGGAAGGCCTTCTGGTCGAAGCCGGCGCCGAGTTCGCGCTCGGCCTCCGCGCGCAGGTCGCGGATGGTCCGGTAGCCGATGTAGTACGACAGCGCCTGGCCTGGCCAGGAGATGTAGCGGTCGACCTCGTTGACGATGTCGTGCCGCGCCAGCGCGGTGTGGTCGGCCAGGTACTCGATGGCCTGCTCGCGGCTCCAGCCGAACTCGTGGATGCCGGTGTCGATCACCAGCCGCGCCGCGCGCCACATCTCGAAGGTCAGCCGGCCGAAATCCTCGTAGGGGGTCTCGTAGATGCCCATGCGCGTGCCCAGCCACTCGGTGTACAGCGCCCAGCCCTCGCCGTAGCCGGAGAAGTAGGTGCTGGAGCGGAACTCCGGACGCTCCGGTGCCTCCAGCGCCAGCGCCGCCTGCAGGCTGTGGCCCGGCGAACATTCGTGCAGCACCAGCGCCGGGAGGTTGTACAGCGGCCGCGACGGCAGGTCCCATGTGTTGAACCAGCACGCATCCAGCCCGCCGCGGCCGGCGGTGTAGGTGGGCGCGATGTCGTCGGCCACCGGCAGGATGGTGTAGCGATAGCGTGGCAGCGTGCCCAGCACGTGCTTCAGCTGGCCGTCGACCTTCTTCGCCACCCAGGCCGCGGTGGCCAGCAGCTCGCGCGGGGTCCGGGCGTAGAACTTCGGGTCCGAACGCAGATAGGCCAGGAATTCCTCGAACGAACCCTCGAAGCCGGCCCGGGCCATGACCTCGCGCATCTCCGCCGAGATCCGCGCCACTTCGGCCAGGCCGAGCTCGTGGATCTCGCGCGGCTCCATGTCGCGGGTCACGTACTCGCGGATCTGCGTGCGGTAGAACGCCGCGCCGTCGGGCAGCGCGCTCGCTGCGATGGTGGTGCGCGTGCGCGGCAGGTATTCCCCGCGCATGTAGGACAGCAGGCGGCGGTAGGCCGGCACCACCTGCTCCAGCACCACCTGCCGGCCTTCCTCGCGCAGCCGCGCGCGCACGGGTTCCGGCAGCGAAGAGGGGATGGCGTCGAAGGCATCCAGGAGCGGGTTGCCCGCGCCTTCCAGCGTGTAGGGCTCGATGGTGGTGTCGCGGTTGTCGAGCGTCGCGCGCGGCACGCTCCAGCCACGGGCGAGCCCGCGCTCCATGTTGTCGATGTGCTCGCCGAACAGGCGCGGCAGGTCGCGCAGGCGGCCGATGTAGTTCCGCCACTCGCTCTCGTCGTGCCAGGGCTGGCGCGGGGCGAAGCCGGCCCAGAAGAAGGTGTCGCTGTTGAACGGCGCTTCCCAGGTGCGGCGAACCGCGTTCTCGTGGTCGGCCGCGATGGTGGCGCGGAAGACCTCGAGGTTGATCCGGTCCTCGCGCGAGAGGCCGTCGACGGGAATCGCGTCGAGCTTCGCCAGGGTGTCGGCCCAGTACGCGGCCCGGCGCGACCAGGCCTCCGGCGTGTTCGAAGGCAGGCGGTCGCCCGCGCGCCGGCGGCCGTCGACGCGGGTATAGCCGTACTCGCGCTCGCTCCAGGCGCTGTGGGCGTCGAACAGCGCGTGCAGCGCCGCTGCCGACGCGTCCACTGCAGACGCGGCCTGCGCACCCGGCGCGGGATCCTGCGCCTCTGCGCCATGGGGCATGCCCGCCGCGGCGAGCACCGAGAAAACGAGCAGCGCGGGAACGCGCAGGCGGCTGTGACTGCTGGACAGCATGCAAGGTCTCCTTCGACAGGAGGACGAGTATGCCCAATCCGTCGCCTAGCCGTGGTTGGTGTAGGACGCGTTTCCCAGCCCGGTGCCGATCGTGAGCACGCCCCAGCGGCGCAGCGCGCGCATCCGCGGCCGCTGGCTGAGCCCCTGCACCACGGCATCGTTGTGCAACAGCACTCGCGGCGCTCGTCCGCGAACCGGCGCCAGCCATGCGCCCAGCGCCTCGGCGATGAAGAAGTCGTCGGACTCCCAGTCGCCCGGCAGGTTCTGGGTGCCGTTGCGCAGGTGGCCGCCACGGTCGACCTCGCCCGGGCAGGCGATGCCCACGAACGGCGCGAGGTCGATGCCCCGGGTGCGTGCGTGCGCGGACAGGCCGTTGAGCATCGCGGCCAGCCGGCGCATGGCGGCGTCGCGGTCCGGCGCGTCGTCGGCATGGCGCCACTGCGCATGCTCGAGCACGCGCGCCCGGCCGCCGCTGCGGTCCTCGTCCAGGCGCGGCTCCACGATCCCGCAACGGATGTTGGTCCCGCCGATGTCCACCGCGAGGAAGGCCTGCCGCCTCAGCGCGCTGTCCGGCGCCAGCTGCACCCAGCCCAGCAGCCCGCCCTCGTCGCTGTCGTGGCCGAGCAGGCGCAGGCGCACACCCGTCCGCGCGAGACGCAGCAGGCGCGCCGCGCGGCGGATCGCCAGCCGCCCCGCCTCGTGATCCGGGAACCCGCCGCCCAGGACGATGTGGCGCACGCCGCGCCATTCCGGCTGCGCGATGAAGGTGCGCACCACCGCCGCCAGCGAGCGTGCATATTCCTCCACGGCCAGGTGCACGATGTGTGCGGCATCCGGGTCGCCGCCCACCAGGACCATGTCGATGTCGCGCTTGCCCACTTCCTGGCTGGGCGTGCGTCCGAAGGGATCGCGTACGCAGGTGCCGTGCAGGCGGCGCGCCTGGTCGAGCAGCTCGCGGAACGCGGTCTGGCTGGCGCGGTCGCCGACGAAGCCGCCGTCGGGATGGCTCAGGGGCAGGTTCCAGCTGTCGATGCTGACGCCCCTGCCACGGGTCGCCGCATGTCGCGCCATCGCGTTCAGCCCAGGTCGACCCGGCCGACCTTGTCGCGGTACTCCTTCTTCGGATCCGCGCCCAGCAGCATCTTCACGCCGGCGAGCATGCTGCTGGCGTCCATCCAGACTTCCGCGTCTTCGGCGTCCAGGCGCAGCAGGCGGATCTTCGGATCCTCCTTGCCCTCGAACCAGGCGGCGATGAAGGGATTCCACAGCCGCTCGATCACGGCGCGGTCGGTGTCCACGCGCAGCGCGCCGCGGATGCTGGCGAACAGATCATGGCCCTTCGACGCGAAGCCGGCGATCGCGCGGCCGCTGCCGGTTCCCAGCTGCTTCACCAGCGCGTTGTCGGTCGAGGTGAAGAACCAGATCGGCGAGCGCCGTTCCTCGGACAATGCAGTCATCGGACGCGCGTGGCCGTCCTCCTGGCCGTCGAGGCCGAGCAGCATGGTGCGGTCGCCTTCCAGCGCCTTCCAGAACTTCTCTTCGAGTTCGCGGGGGTCGGTCATCGTGGGCTCCAGTGGTGGGGTCTCCCATCCAAGCACCGCAGCGGTGACAGCGACGTTGGCAACACGCGCTACTGCCTCCGCACCGCCCATGATCTGCAGGAGCGGCTATAGCCGCGATCGCCTGCACCGGAACGTCACGCATTCGCGGCTGTAGCCGCTCCTACAAGGGCGGAGAGGTCAGGCGATGTCGGGGAGCGGGCACACGCGGGTGTCCGCTTCATCCCGGTCCTGCAGCGCCTCAAGCAGCCCGCACAGGCTGCGCAGGTCCTGGGCGTTGTGCAGACCGACGCGGCGCAGCTTCGCCGCGCTGCCGCCGCGCAGGTAGGACAGCCAGGCACCGGGAGCTTCCGCGCCCGGCAGGTCGTCCTCGCGCAGCACGCCGAGCAGTTCGCGCTCCGCGGTGGCCAGCCGGCAATTGGCCCAGACGCCGCGGTAGCGCCGGCGCACCGGATGCAGCAGGTCGATGTGCCGCCGATCGATCACCGGATCCGACAGCCGGGCCAGGCGGTAACGCGTGGACAGCAGCGGCCGGTCGTAGCTCTTGCCGTTGTAGCTGACCAGCACCGTCTCCGCGTCCAGCCAACCGGCGAAGGCGCGCAGCATCGCCTCCTCCGCGGCCAGCCGGGTGATGCAGAGCTGGCGGATGCGCAACCCGCCGCCGCGCCAGTCGGCGGCACCGATCATGAACGCGCGGGTGCCGGTGCCGCCCGCAAGACCGGTGGTCTCGGTGTCGAAGGCCAGCAGGCGCTCGCGGACGATGGCGTCCTGGCCGATGCCCTGCAGGGGCAGCACACCCTCGCCCTCCGGCCATGGCGTCCACTGCTCGTGGTAGCGCAGGCCGGGCGCGATCTCTTCGCCCGGCAGCGCGCGGTCGATGCTGCGCGGCGCCGCAGCGAGCGTCGGCGCGCGGATCTTCAGCAGCGTCCGGAGCTGGGCGATCGTGGCTTCGCGCGCGCTCGCGCCGGGCGTGCCGCCGGGTCGGTACCGCGCCGTGGCTTCGTGCAATGACACCGGGACCCTGGCGTCGTCGCGAGGCGTCTCGTTCGCCGCATCCGCGACGCGCCCCGCGGCGGCAGGGCCGACGCCGGCCTGCCGGCGCAGGCCGGCCAGCTTCTTCGCCAGCGCGCTCATGCCGCGGCCAGCAGGTCGAGCACGCGCAGGGCCAGGTCACGCGGCGTCGCCGCGGCGCCCTCGTCGGCTTCGAGGATCGGCCCCACGCAGGCCGGACAGCCCGCATGACAGTCGCAGTCCGTTACCACGGCGCGCGCACGGGCGACGAGTTCGTCGCGACGCTCGTACAGCGGCGAGGACAGACCGACACCGCCGGGGTAGTTGTCGTAGAGGTACAGCGTGGGCGTGAAGCGGCCCGCGCCGTCGAGCACCTGCAGGCCGTCTCCCGCATTGGCGCCCGCATCGCCTGCGCCCGCCCAGGGCATCGCGTCGTCCTGTGGCAACCGACCACCTTCCGCGCCGCGCAGTTGCCCGCGGCCGCGGGCGTCCCGGCCCGCGAACCACGCACCATCGCCGCTGCCCACCGCCTTCAGCAGGTCGCGCGACTCCGCCATCACCGACACCTGCGCCACGAGATGCAGCGCGTGCGCCGCCCCCAGGAAGCCGTCCAGCGCCTCGTGCCGCATCGCGAACGCATCCTCCAGCACCCGCTGCGGCAGTTGCCACCACACCGCGCTGGTGTGCAGCTCCTGGTCGGGCAGCGTCACCGGCCCGTAGCCGATGTTCTCGTGGGTGTGGAAGCGGATCTTCTTGTAGCCCGACACCCGGCGCAGCACGTGCACTTCGCCCAGGTGCGCCGAGCCCTGCCCCGCCGGCGCCTGCTCGGCGTCGTCGAGCACCTTCAGCTTCGTGTAGTCGATCGCGTCGGTGTAGTAGTCCACGTGCGTGCGCTGCACGTAGGCCTTGCGGCCCTCCCAGTCCAGCCGCTCCACCTGGAAGGGCTCCGACTGGATCATGTGGATCGCGCCCTCGTACAGGGTCAGTGCCGCGGCGGAATAGTCGACTTCGGCCACGATCACCTGGCGGCCGTCGGTGCGGTCGACGACCACGAAATTGCCGTCGGCCACCGAGCGGAGGTTCACCGCCTGCGCGGGGTAGCTGTCGGCGATCCATTCCCAGCGCTCGCCCTCATGGTGCAGCACGCCGCTCTCGGCCAGCACCTCCAGCCAGGGGCCGGGATCGACCGGGCCGAACGCGTCGCCGTCGCGGAACGGCAGCTCGAAGGCGGCGCAGCGCACGTGGTCGAGCAGGATCAGCGGCTGGTCGGGTTCGATCCGCGCGTGCTCCGGGTTCGACGCGGCGAAGAATTCCGGATGCCGCACGACGTACTGGTCCAGCGCTTCCGAACTCGCCACCAGGACGCCCAGCGAGGGCTGCTGCCGGCGCCCGGCGCGGCCGAAACGCTGCCAGGTCGCGGAGATGCTGCCCGGGTAGCCGTTGAGCACCACCACGTCCAGGCTGCCGATGTCCACGCCAAGCTCCAGCGCGGACGTGCTGACGATGCCGTCGATACGCCCCGCGCGCATGTCCTGCTCCACCGCGCGCCGTTCGGTCGGCAGATACCCGCCGCGATAGCCGCGGATGCGCTTCGGCTTGCGCGGGTCGTGGTCGAAGACCTCCTTCAGGTACTTGGTCAGCACCTCGACCATCAGCCGCGACTGGCAAAAGACCAGGGTCTTGAGCCCGGCGCGGATCGCCAGCCGGGCGATGCGGTTCGACTGCGAGCGCGCCGAGGCGCGGATGCCGAGGTCGGGGTTCACCACCGGCGGGTTCCACAGCAGCACGTGCCGGTCGCCGCGCGGCGCGCCGCTGGCCTCGATCACTTCGACCTCGTCCACGCCGGCTTCGATCAGCGCGCGCCCGTGCTCCCCGGCGTTGCCGATGGTCGCCGAGCACAGGATGAAGGTCGGCGAGGCGCCGTAGAAGTCGCACACCCGCCGCAGCCGGCGGATCACGTTGGCGACGTGGCTGCCGAACACGCCGCGGTAGGTATGGATCTCGTCGATCACCACGTAGCGCAGGTTCTCGAAGAACTGCGCCCACTTGGTGTGGTGCGGCAGGATGCCCTGGTGGAGCATGTCCGGATTGCTGACCACGATGTCGCCGCTGTTCCGGATCGCGCGCCGCGCGTCGCCCGGCGTGTCGCCGTCGAAGGTGGCCGCGCGCAGGCCCAGGCCGCCGGCGTGGTTGAGCTCCAGAAGTTCGGACACCTGGTCCTGCGCCAGCGCCTTGGTCGGGAACAGGTACAGCGCCTTGCCGCGTTCGTGGAGCGCGCTGGCGACCACCGGCAGCGTGTAGCACAGCGACTTGCCCGAAGCGGTGGGCGTGGCGACGACGAGGTGGCGGCCCTCGCGGGTCGCCTCCCAGGCCCGCGCCTGGTGGCTGTACAGGCGTTCGATGCCGCGCGCGCGCAGGGCGCGGGCCAGGGGTCCGGGCAGGTCGTCCGGCAAGGGCGCGTAGTCGCCATCCTGGCCGGGCACGACCAGGCTGCCCGTGACCCGTCCGGGGTACTTCGCCTCCAGCTTCGCGGCGAGGGTGTCGCCACCGATGGGGGCCAGCCCCACGGCGGCGGGTCGGACGATGGCGTTCAAGGAGGAGAGGCTCCGGCGTGGCTGGGGCAGGCAGCCTGCGCAGGGGCGGTCTCACGTCCTGCGACTGCGCTCCCCTGCGGTCCGCGCACGGCCCGGGCGCGGCGCAACGGCATCCGTGACGACGAGGCGCGCGGGCGGTGCCGATGCTGCGATCATGGCGCCATGGACAATGCCGCCGCACCCGCCTTCTCGACCCTCCCGCTGCCCGACGCGCTGCTGCGCGGCGTGGACGCGCTCGGCTACACCGCAATGACGCCGGTGCAGGCCCTCTCCCTTCCGCCGATCCTCGAAGGCCGCGACCTGATCGCCCAGGCCCCGACCGGCAGCGGCAAGACCGCCGCGTTCGGGCTGGGACTGCTGCATCGGCTGGATCCGGGACGCGTATCGACGCAGGCGCTCGTGCTCTGTCCCACGCGGGAACTTGCCGAACAGGTCGGCGGCCAGCTGCGCCGGCTGGCCAGCGGCGTTCCGAACGTCAAGCTGAGCGTGCTGTGCGGCGGCATCCCGCTGGCGCCACAGCTGGCCTCGCTGGCGCACGCGCCGCACGTGGTCGTGGGCACGCCGGGCCGCATCCTGGAGCTGCTCGGCCAGGGCGCGCTGGAACTCGGCGGCGTGCGCGGCTTCGTGCTGGACGAGGCCGACCGCATGCTCGACATGGGCTTCGAGGACCAGATCCGCGACATCGCGCGCCATGTTCCGCGCGCCTGCCAGCGGCTGCTGTTCTCGGCCACCTTCCCCGACGCGATCCGCGCGCTGGGCAAGGCGATGCTCCGCGACCCGGCCGAGGTCAGCGTGCAGGGCGCCGCCCACGCCCCGGCGATCGAACAGCGCATCGTCGACGTCGACCCCGCGCGCAAGGCGCCGCTGCTGGCGGCGCTGCTGCTCGAGCACCGGCCGGAGTCCTGCGTGGTGTTCTGCAACATGCGCCGCGACGTCGACGAGGTCGCCGGCTCGCTGGCGCACTACGGCTTCGACGCCCTCGCGCTGCACGGCGACATGGAGCAGCGCGACCGCAGCGAGACCCTGCTGCGCTTCGCCAACCGCAGCTGCAACGTGCTGGTCGCCAGCGACGTCGCCGCCCGCGGCCTGGACATCGACGACCTGGCGGCGGTGGTGAACTACGACGTGCCGTCGGACCCCGATACCTACCTGCACCGCATCGGCCGTACCGGCCGCGCCGGCCGCGAGGGCCTCGCCCTGACCCTGTGCACGCCACAGGAACTGAAGCGGATGGAGGCCATCGAGGACCGTCTCCAGCGCATGCTGCCGCGCGACCGCGTGCAAGCGGCCGAGGGCCGGCCGAAGGGCGTGCCCCGTGCTGCGATGCAGACCCTGCGCATCGACGCCGGCAAGGGCGACAAGCTGCGCCCCGGCGACATCCTTGGCGCGCTGACCGGTGACGCCGGCCTGTCGGTCAAGGCGGTCGGGAAGATCGACGTCCTGCCCACCCGGTCCTACGTCGCGATCGCTCGCGCGCAGGCGCCGCAGGCGCTGGCGCGGCTGCGGGAAGGAAAGGTCAAGGGGCGGCGCTTCCGGGTCGCCGCGCTCTAGGGCGCGTCCCCCCCGGACACGCGGCCGGCCGGGTGTTTCAGAGCCGCGCGCGCAGCGCCTGGCGAAGGCGGCGCCCCGGCCGGGGTCGACGCCCAGGTAGAAGTCGGGCTCGATCAGCTCGGCCTCCATCAGCAGCCAGCGACCGTCGACGTCCGGCACCATGTCGATCCGCGCGTAGAGCAGCGGTCCGTCGATGGCGGCCAGCGTGCGTCCGGCGAGCTCCAGCGCATCGGCCGGCGGTTCCGCGACACAGGTGTACTGCCCGCCGAACGTGCTCTGGACGCGAAAGTCTCCCGGCACGGGACGCTTGTTCACCACGTGCGAGAGCCGGCCGCCGAAGTACAGGAACGAGGTTTCTCCCTCGGTGGCGATCGTGGGCAGGAACGGCTGCACCAGCATCTCCGGAGCCTCGTGGCCGGCCCCGCAGCCGCCCCCGCCGTCGCTGCCGACATGCACCTCGACTCCATACCCGGCGACCACGGCGTCGATTTCGCCGCGGCCGAAGCGTCGGGTCTTCCAGGCTCCGCCCGACACGGAAGGCTTGATGATGAGTTCCTCCGCGCCGGTACGGTCGAACATGCGCTCCAGCTGCGCCCGTTCCGGCCGCGTCGTCCACTCGGTGCACGGTATCGCGACGCCGCGCTCGGCCAGTTCCGCGAGGTAGCGCTTGTCCGAGTTCCAGGCCAGCACCTCCGGCGGGTTGGAGACGGGCAGGCGAGCCTGTCGCCAGGCCGCGCATGCCCGCAGCCAGCGGGCATGGTCGACGTGGTAGGACCAGGCCAGCAGCGGCAGCACGTGGGCGAAGTCGCGAAGCGCGCCGGCGTCGTCGATGTGCGCCGTCCATGGCAGCGGCGTGGTGTTGATCCCCTCCTCCGCGAGCGCCTGCTGCAGTCGCGCCAGCACGACCGGCCAGTCGTTCGCATACTCGGTCCTGGAGGGATCCGGCGTCAGGATCGCGACGTCGGCGCTCATGCCTGCCCGCCCGCCGGTGCCCGGCCCACGCGCGCGTGGCTTCGCCCGTAGGCGAAATAGATCGCCGCGCCGATCGCCAGCCACACCGCGAAGCGCACCCAGGTGAGCGTCGTCAGGTTGAGCATGAGATAGAAGCACAGCAGCGCCGAGATGATCGGCAGCACCGGCGAGAACGGCACCCGGTAGCCGCGCTTGAGCTCCGGCCGCGTGCGCCGCAGCACCACCACCGCCAGGCTCACCAGCACGAAGGCCGACAGTGTGCCGATGTTGATCATCTCCTCCAGGATCTCGACCCGGGTGAAACCGGCCAGTAGCGCAACCGCGGCGCCGCTGATCAGTTGCAGCCGCACCGGCGTCTTGCGGGTATCCGAGGTGACGCTCAGCCAGCGCGGCAACAGGCCGTCGCGGCTCATCGCCAGCAGCACGCGCGACAGGCCCATCAGCAGCACCATGATCACCGTGGTCAGGCCGACCAGGATGCCGACCGAGATCACCTGCGCCGCCCAGGGGGCGCCGACGGCGATGAAGGCCGTGGCCAGCGAGGGATTCTCGACCGATGCCAGCAGCGTGTACGGCACCATGCCGGTCAGCGCGATGGCGACGCCGATGTACAGCAGGGTCACCAGCGCCAGACCGCCGAAGATGCCCAGCGGCAGGGTGCGCTGCGGGTCCTTGACCTCCTCGGCCGAGGTCGCGACCACGTCGAAGCCGATGAAGGCGAAGAACACCAGCGCCGCGCCCGACAGCACGCCGGCCACCCCGTACCTGGCCGGCGCCGCACCCGTGAGCCAGGAAAACAGCGACTGCGACCACGCGTCCGCGCTGCCGCCGTCGGTCGGCACCGAAGGCGGGATGAAGGGCACGAGGTTGTCGGCGTTGAAGTAGGTCAGCCCGACCACGATCACGAACACCACGATGCCCACCTTGATCACGGTGAACACGTTGTTGACCCGCGCCGACATCTTGGTGCCCAGGATCAGCAGCGCGGTGAACACGCCGACGATGAACAGCGGACCCCAGTCCACCGCCAGTCCGAACACGCTGACCGTGGTCGGTATGTGCACGTCGAACAGCTCGAAGACCGTCGCCAGGTAGATGCCCCAGTACTTGGCGATCACCGCGCCCGCGGTGAGCAGCTCCAGGATCAGGTCCCAGCCGATGATCCAGGCCAGGAACTCGCCCAGCGTGGCGTAGGTGTAGGTGTAGGCGCTGCCCGCGACCGGGATGGTCGAGGCGAACTCGGCGTAGCACATGATCGCCAGCGCGCAGGCGAGCGCGGCGAGCATGAAAGACACGGTGACCGCGGGACCGGCGAAGCTGCCGGCCGCGCGGGCGCCCACCGAGAAGATGCCGGCACCGACCGCCACCGCCACGCCCAGGATCATCAGATCCCAGGCGGTGAGCGAGCGCCTGAGCTCCCGCCCCGGCTCGGTGGAGTCGGCGATGGTCTGTTCGATGGATTTGGTACGGAAGAGGCTGCGCGAAGGGCTGGCCTGTGCGCGGTGGGGCTGGTTCATCCGGAAGCGGCTCGCAGGGGGGACATTCCGCGCGCACCGACCGGGGTCGATCGCGGGGGACAAGCGGTCCAGCCTACGCCCTGCACCGAAGCCGGGACAATGCCGAAAGTGCCCTCGGACGATCAGCCGATGCGGAACATCCGCGGGCTGATGCCGGCGGTCCGGTGCGGATGGGAGACATAGCTGGCGCTGCTGTAGCCGGCATGCGTGCGACGGCGGCGGCGTGCGGTGTTGGCCTGGTCAGGCGCCGGACGCGCCTGGGGCATGCCGGCCTGGATGCGGGTGATGCTGGTCGGCGCCGGCTTCGACCTTGAGCGCGTACGCTTGGCCGGAGAGGCCGCGCGGGGGAAATAAAGGGACCTGAGCGAATTCCTGATTTGCATGGCAAGTGTGATGGCAATCCTCCAAATATTCATTGTTTACAATAACTTACGGCGCATATTATAGCACGTATTCATGTTCACCGCCAGGGCGCGGGATCGCGCGCGCTTGACCCGGGTCATGGTCGGCCACCGGCCGCCCTTCGTACGATGCAGGACGCACCCCCACTCAAGGAACGCCCATGAACTGGAAGCAGATCCCCCTCGCCGCGGCACTGGCGCTGGCCCTCGGCCTGACTGCCGGCTGCAGCCAGGAGGCGCCGCCCGCGGCCGATACCGGCACGGAAGCCGTCGCTGAAACCGCTCACGCGGACGAGCCCGCCGGCGCCGATGCGCATGATGCCGCCCACGGCCACGCCGAGGCCCTCGGCGTCGACTTCCCCGTGCCCGCAAACCACGAGCCCTGGGCCCCCGACGCGCCGCTGATCGAAGGCATGTCGCGGGTGCGCGCGGCCATCGCCGGGCTCGAGACGGGTCCCGACGAAGCCACCGTGGTCGCACGCGCCGCGGACGTCGACGCCGCGGTCGAGTACATGTTCGCCAACTGCAGCCTGCCGACCGAACCGGACGTCGCCCTGCACGCGATCCTGGCCCGGCTGATGGCCGGCAGCGAGGCGCTGAAGGACAACCCGTCCGACACCGCGGCGGTCGCCGACATGCACGGCGCGGTCGCCAACTACGAGCAGCTGTTCGACGACCCGAACAGCTGAGGAGGCATCGAAGCGGCCGCCGGGATGATGGCTTTCCGGCGGCCCCGCGGCCCGTGCCGCCGGCGGATGGCTCAGGCCATCGGCAGCTTCAGCCCCTGCTCCCTCGCGCACTGCTTCGCGATGTCATAGCCGGCGTCCGCATGGCGCATCACGCCGGTGCCGGGATCGTTCCACAGCACCCGCGCGAGGCGCCGGTCGGCGGCCTCGCTGCCGTCGCAGACGATCACCACGCCGCTGTGCTGGCTGTAGCCCATGCCGACGCCGCCGCCGTGGTGCAGGCTGACCCAGGTCGCGCCGCTGGCGACGTTGAGCATGGCGTTGAGCAGCGGCCAGTCGCTGACCGCGTCGCTGCCGTCCTTCATGGCCTCGGTCTCGCGGTTCGGGCTGGCCACACTGCCGCTGTCGAGGTGGTCGCGGCCGATCACCACCGGCGCCTTCAGCTCGCCCTTGCGGACCATCTCGTTGAAGGCCAGGCCCAGGCGATGGCGCTGGCCCAGGCCGACCCAGCAGATCCGCGCCGGCAGGCCCTGGAAGCTGATGCGCTCACGGGCCATGTCCAGCCAGGTGTGCAGGTGCGGATCGTCGGGGATCAGCTCCTTCACCTTCGCGTCGGTCCGGTAGATGTCTTCGGGGTCGCCGCTCAACGCCACCCAGCGGAACGGGCCGACGCCGCGGCAGAACAGCGGGCGCACGTATGCGGGCACGAAGCCCGGGAAGTCGAAGGCGTTGGCGCAGCCCTCGTCCTTGGCCATCTGGCGGATGTTGTTGCCGTAGTCGACGGTCGGGATGCCCCGGGCGTGGAAGGCGAGCATCGCCTCGACGTGCACGCGCATCGACTTCTTGGCGGCGTCACGGACCTTTTCCGGGTTCGCCTCCTGCTCCGCCAGCCACTGCTCCACCGTCCAGCCGATCGGCAGGTAGCCGTGCACGGGGTCGTGGGCGCTGGTCTGGTCGGTGACGCAGTCCGGGCGCACGCCGCGCCTCACCAGCTCGGGAAGAACCTCCGCGGCGTTGCCCAGCAGCGCGATCGACTTCGCCTCGCCGGCGGCGGTGTACTTCGCGATCCGCGCCAGGGCGTCGTCGAGGTCGGTGGCCTGCTCGTCGACATAGCGCGTGCGCAGGCGGAAATCGATGCTCGCCTGGCGGCACTCGACGGTCAGCGAACAGGCGCCGGCCAGGCTCGCCGCCAGCGGCTGCGCCCCGCCCATGCCGCCCAGGCCGGCGGTCAGGATCCAGCGGCCCTCCAGGCTGCCGCCGTAGTGCTGCCGGCCCATCTCCACGAAGGTCTCGTAGGTGCCCTGGACGATGCCCTGGCTGCCGATGTAGATCCACGAGCCCGCGGTCATCTGGCCGTACATCATCAGGCCCTTGCGGTCGAGCTCGTTGAAGTGCTCCCAGTTCGCCCAGGCCGGCACCAGGTTGGAGTTGGCGATCAGCACCCGCGGCGCATCGGCGTGGGTCGGGAAGATGCCGACCGGCTTGCCGGACTGCACAAGCAGGGTCTCGTCGTCGCCCAGCGAGCGCAGCGCGCCGAGGATCGCGTCATAGCTCTCCCAGTCGCGCGCGGCGCGGCCGATGCCGCCGTACACCACCAGGTCCTCGGGCCGTTCGGCGACATCGGGATCCAGGTTGTTCTGGATCATCCGGTACGGCGCCTCGGTCAGCCACGAGCGGCAGCTGAGCGTGGTGCCGCGCGGCGCGCGGACGGTGCGGGACGGGTCGTGGCGGGTGGACATGCGCGGCATCACCAGTGGCGGGGTGGACGCTGGATTATCGCACCGTGCGGAAAGAAGACGCCCGGCACGAAGCCGGGCGACGCCGAGGCCAACACCGGGCCTCAAAACCACGGACGCCCGGCGATGGCCGGGCGTCCCGATGCCGGTTCCCCGGACCGGTCAGCGCAGCCTGGGGTCCAGCCGGCGCAGCGCGTCCTGCAGGTCGACCGAGCCGGTGCGCTCGATGTCCTCGCGGGTGTAGACGCGGCCGCCGGCGTTCACGCACTCCTTCTCGTCGGACTTCGAGCGTGCGTTGCGCGCCGCGACGATGCGCGAGCCGGTCTGCTCGATGCAGAAGCGGTCGTCGGCCCTGCGTGCCTCCTTGGCGCGCGTGCGCGCTGCCTCCTCGGGCTCGTCCTGCGCATGGGCGGCGGCGGGCGCGGCGGCGAACACCAGCGCGGCCAGCGCGGCGGTAACGAAGACGTGCTTCATGGCTCACCTCTTTCGGGTCGGGATTCCGGAGTCAACGATACCCCGCCCCCGCACGCGCCCATCGGGCCCGACAGCCCGCGTTCACCCGCTCGTCAGACTCGCGGGAAGCAGCGGCGCCACAGCCGGCGGAAGCAGGCGGCCGCGATAGCGACGGTCGGCGTAGTAGCGGATCTTCCTGCAGCGCACCGCATGCGCCATTCCCTCGCAGAACAGGATCTCGCGGCCGTCGCCCATCGCCTTCAGTTCCTGCGGCAACATCAGTGCTCGCCGCTCCTCGGTCTCGCTGCGGCTGACGTCGCCGCGACGGCGACCCCGGGTGAGGTTGCGGCGGCGCAGCGTGGTGTAGCCCAGCATCTCGGAGTATTCGCTGGCGTCCTGCTGCTCCCGCGGCGCGAACACCACCTGCAGCGCGTGGTTGGTGACCAGCGCGCGCGCCACGTCCTTGCCGTACACCGCGTCGAGCTGGGCCATGCTCTGGATCACCGGAAGCAGGCGCAGGTTGTAGCCGGCCATGTACGCCATGGCGGTGGCGATGATGTCGACCCTGCCCAGGGCGGTGAATTCGTCCATCAGCAGCAGGCACTGATGCCGCAGCGAAGGATCGTCCTGCGGCAGGACGCGCGTGTTCAGGTTGACCAGCTGGCTGAAGAACAGGTTCAGCAGCGGCCGGGCCTCGGCCAGCCGGTGCGGCTGCACGCCGACGTAGATCGACATCGGCCGGCGCCTGAGGTCGTCGAGCAGGAAGTCGTTGCCGCTGGTGGCGGCGTCGAGCACCGGATCGATCCACGGGTTGAGTGGCTCGCGGAAGCTGCCGAGGATCGAAGCGAAGGTCTCTTCCGCCTGCGACAGCAGGTTGCCGAACGCACGCCGCGCATGCTCGCCCAGGAACGGCCGCGCCGCGAGGTCCTGCAGGTGCTGCCGCGCCGGCGCACCTTCGGCCGACGACAGCCGGAACACGTGGCCCAGCGTCGGGAACAGCAGCAGCTCCTCCGGCATACCGTCCTGCCGCTGCGCCTCGTAGTGGTCGAACAGGTACAGCGCGAAGGCCGTGAAGGCATTGCGCGCCTGGCTGGTCCAGAACTTCTTTTCGGTGCCGACATCCGGGTACAGCAGGTTGGCGATGCCCTGCAGGTCGGACACCCGCTGCAGCGGCTCGGTGGACACGTACGACAGCGGGTTCCAGCGGTGCGTGCGCCGGTCCTCGGCGAATGGATTGAACAGATACACCGCTTGCCCCCGCGCCGCGCGCCAGCCGCTGGTGAGCGCGAAGTTTTCCTGCTTGATGTCGAGCACCACGACCGAACCGAGGTAGTCGAGCAGGTTGGGCACCACGACGCCCACGCCCTTGCCCGAGCGCGTGGGTGCCGCCAACAGCACCGACTGCTGGCCGCCGAACCGCAGCAGGCGCCCGCACCAGCGCCCGACCACGATGCCGTGGGCGGAGCGCGTGAACAGCCCGCGCCGCGCGATCTCCAGGGCCGAGGCGAAGCGGGCCCGGCCGTGCAGCGCGCGGCGCCGGGGGCGCAGCAGGAGGAATGCGGCCCCGCACGCCGGCAGCAGCGGCAGCCCCATGCCCAGGCCGAGGGCAAGCCGGATGCGGCCGGCGTATGGCGCCAGCTCGGGATGGCCGATGGCGCGCAGGTAGCGGTACCAGGTCGTCCAGTCGGTCTGCACGTCGCCCAGGCCGAGCAATCGCGGCACCAGCATGCCCGCGAGCCACGCTCCCCCGGCCAGCGCCGCGCCCAGGCACGCGAGCGCCAACGTCATCCTGATCCTGTCCATGCCAGCTTTCCTGATGCCCCGGTCGGCGCGTTCCAGCCTGGCGCGGGCCGTGCCGGCTTCCCACGTGGCATCGACCGACTGCTTTGTGCGATTACTCCGTATCCACATGTACCGGAGAAGCCCGATGCAGGCACGGTGGCCCGGATTCACGGAGGGTGGCGGCCTGATCCTGCCACTTGACCCCGCTGCCCACTTCGCACCGGAGATGCCGCAGCGGCTCCGCCTCGACGACCACGTGCTCGAACGCAAGCACGAACTCCACCTGACGCTGCTCGACCGGGAACGGGGCACGGCGCTGCGCCGGCGCCTCGGCGAGGGACGCATCCGTGCACTGTTCGAATCGCTGGAGTGGGCACCGCACGGCACCGGCCGCTACGCCCTGCTGCACAAGGTCAAGGAGGGAGCGGGCGACCCGCTGCAAGCCTGGTCGGTGATCGAACACCTGCAGGAGCCGGCGCTGTCCGCGTTCCGCCAAGGGCTGGCCCAGGCCGGCGGCCTGGGCCTCGCCTGCGGTGTGCCGCACGTGACCCTGTACGTGGCGGGCGATCCGTCGGGCATCGGAGTGCCCGACATCGCGACCTACCGCGCCTGCTTCGTGCGCGAAGCGACTGCCGCGGAATTCCGCGGCCTCGTGATGTGACCTCCGGGCAGTGCCGGGGCCACAGGCGTGACGCCGGCGGAGCGGCTCAGTCCAGTTCGGCGGCCGCCTCGCGGCCCTGCTGGCGGATCAGCGCCTCTTCCCGGGCATCGTTGATGGCGTGGCGCACGCCATCGATGTCCGGGATCGATTCGTCGTGCGCGAACACGCCGGTGAGCTCGCCGTCGGGCCGCAGTTCGCCGGCTTCGAACAGCGCCCAGATCTCCTCGCCGTACCAGGTGTCGAGCAGCTCCGGTGCCCACGCACCGAGGCTCGCCGTGAGGTTGTTGACGTCCCGCAGCAGCATCGTGCGCGCAGCGTTGTTGCCGGCGGCGCTGACCACCTGCGGGAAATCGATGACCACCGGGCCGTCGGGCGCCACCAGCACGTTGTATTCCGACAGGTCGCCGTGGATCAGGCCCGCGCACAGCATCCTCACCACCTGCCGTACCAGGAAGCGGTGGAAGCCGCGCGCTTGGTCCGCCGACAGCTCGACCTCCGCAAGGCGCGGCGCGGCATGGCCGTCGGCGTCCACCACGAGCTCCATCACCAGCACGCCATGGAAGTAGCCATGCGGCTCGGGCACGCGCACGCCGGCGTCGCGCAGGGCGTACAGCGCCTCGACCTCGGTGTTCTTCCACTCGGCTTCCTGCTGGCGACGGCCGTACTTCGTGGCCTTGCCGATCGCGCGCGCCTCGCGGCTGCCGCGGACCTTGCGGCCCTCCTGGTACTGCACGCGCTGCTGGAAGCTGCGGTGCGCCATGTCCTTGTAGACCTTGGCGCAGCGGATGTCGTGGCCGGCGCGGACCACGTAGACCGCGGCCTCCTTGCCGCTTTTCAGCGGCCGCATCACTTCGTCGATCACACCGTCGTCGATCAGCGGCTGCAGGCCGCTCGGGGTCTTCATGGCGCGGGGTAACCTGATGCGTGGGCCGCGCAGTCAATCACGCGCGGACGCTCGGCGCCACTGAGGCCGACGGACACCACGCCTGCCGGCGTGGTGGGCGGTACAGGGTTCGAACCTGTGACCCCTACCATGTCAAGGTAGTGCTCTACCGCTGAGCTAACCGCCCCGAAGGGACGCGAATTCTAGCCCCTGGGCGGGCCCGCGGCAAGCAATCTAGCGGAAGGCCAGCATGGCCTCCTTCAGGGCGTGGATGCGGTCGCGGACGGCGGCGGCCTCCTCGAACTCCAGGTCGCGGGCATGCTGGAACATCCGCTGTTCCAGCTCCCGGAGCTTGCCGGCGGCCTTGGCCGGATCCAGCCGCGCATAGTCCTCCCCGGCCTCGGCCACCTTGCGGCCCTTGCCGCGGCCGCTGGCGCGCGCCTCGGCGGCGTCGCTGCGGGCGCCTTCCATGATGTCCATGACCGGCCGCGCCACCGAGCGCGGGGTGATCCCGTGCTCGAGGTTGTACTCGACCTGCTTCTGGCGCCGGCGGTCGGTCTCCTCGATCGCGCGCTTCATCGAGTCGGTGACCCGGTCGGCATAGAGGATCGCCTTGCCGCGCAGGTTGCGCGCGGCGCGGCCGATGGTCTGGATCAGCGAGCCGGTGGACCGCAGGAAGCCTTCCTTGTCGGCGTCCAGGATCGCCACCAGGGAGACCTCGGGCATGTCCAGGCCCTCGCGCAGGAGGTTGATGCCGACCAGCACGTCGAACACGCCCAGGCGCAGGTCGCGGATGATCTCCACCCGCTCGACGGTGTCGACGTCGGAGTGCAGGTAGCGCACGCGCACGTCGTGTTCGCCGAGGTACTCGGTCAGGTTTTCGGCCATGCGCTTGGTCAGCGTGGTGATCAGCACGCGGTCGCCCATGGCCACGCGCTGGTTGATCTCGCCCAGCACGTCGTCGACCTGGGTCGCCACCGGGCGGATCTCGACCTCGGGGTCGACCAGGCCCGTCGGCCGCACCACCAGTTCCACGATCTCCTCGCCGGACTTCTCCAGTTCGTACTTCCCGGGCGTGGCGGAGACGAAGATCGTGCGCGGCGCGCGCTCCTCCCATTCCTCGAAGCGCAGCGGCCGGTTGTCCAGCGCCGAGGGCAGGCGGAAGCCGAACTCGACCAGGGTCTCCTTGCGCGCGCGGTCGCCCCGGTACATGCCGCCGATCTGCGGCACGGTCACGTGCGACTCGTCCACCACCAGCAGGGCGTCGGGCGGCAGGTAATCGAACAGGGTCGGCGGCGGCTCGCCCGGCTCGCGCCGGGTCAGGTGGCGCGAGTAGTTCTCGATGCCGTTGCAGTAGCCGACCTCGGCCATCATCTCGATGTCGAACCGGGTGCGCTGCTCCAGGCGCTGCGCTTCCACCAGCCTGTTGTTCGCGTAGAGATGTTCGAGGCGCTCCTTGAGCTCCACCTTGATCGTCTCGATCGCGTTGAGAACGCTCTCCCGCGTGCTGGCGTAGTGGGTCTTCGGATAGACCGTGTAACGCGGCACCTTGCGCTGCACTTCGCCGGTGAGCGGGTCGAACAGGCTCAGGTTCTCGACCTCGCCGTCGAACAGCTCGATGCGCAGCGCCTCGCTCTCCGACTCCGCCGGATGCACGTCGATCACCTCGCCGCGCACGCGGTAGGTGCCGCGGCGCAGCTCGGTGTCGTTGCGGGTGTACTGCAGCTCGGTCAGGTGGCGGATCAGCTGGCGCTGCTCGATCGGCTCGCCGCGGGCCAGGATCAGGCGCAGCTTCAGGTAGTCCTCGGGGTCGCCCAGGCCGTAGATCGCCGAAACCGTGGCCACGATCAGCGCATCCGGCCGCGACAGCAGCGCCTTGGTCGCCGACAGCCGCATCTGCTCGATGTGCTCGTTCATCGAACTGTCCTTCTCGATGAAGGTGTCCGACGAGGGCACGTAGGCCTCGGGCTGGTAGTAGTCGTAGTAGCTGACGAAGTACTCGACCGCGTTGTGCGGGAAGAAGGACTTGAACTCGCCGTACAGTTGCGCCGCCAGGGTCTTGTTGGGGGCCATGACGATGGTGGGCTTCTGCACCGCAGCCACCACGTTGGCGATGGTGTAGGTCTTGCCGGAGCCGGTGACGCCGAGCAGGGTCTGCTGCGCCAGGCCGTTCTCGAAGCCGTCGATGAGGCGCGCGATGGCCTGCGGCTGGTCCCCGGCCGGGGTATAGGGCGAGACGAGCTCGAAGCGTGGAGACGCGGCGTCCTTCATCCGCGCATTGTCGCCCATCGGTCCTGCAGGGGCCGTCATCCGGCCGTCGATCCCGGGGGCCGGGGACGGCCGCCCGGGGTCGGTCGCGGCGGTCGGCCCCGCCCCTGAACCCGGCCGGCGGCGGTTTTGCCTTGACCGGACCGAAACAGGCACTAAAATGTGCGTCCCCGCCCGAATAGCTCAGCCGGTTAGAGCACTTGACTGTTAATCAGGGGGTCGTTGGTTCGAGTCCAACTTCGGGCGCCAGACACCGGAAGGGCCGCGGGATCGCGGCCCTTCTTCCGTTCGGGGATCCACGGACGCCGTCGTGCGCCGCCGGCGCGCAGCCACGGGGATAGAGCGTGTAGTGGCACTGCCCGCCCGCGCCGCGCACGCACCCGATGCGGACCCCGCCGACCTGCACGTAGGCCACGCTGTAAAGGGTGTCGCCGTCGTCGGCGCCGGCACGGTGCACGAAGGGGATGGCGCCGCCATCGCACCCGAACAGCGAAAGCACGAAACAGCACAGGGCGATGAGTATGTTCACCGGGTCACCTCGCATGGTTTGTGATGCGGCAACGCACTGCCGGGCGGCGGGCGCGCGCTACATGTGACGGAACAGCGGCATGAAGGTCTGGCTGACGACCAGCGTTTCCGGTCGCGACTTGAGGCGCACCGTCCCGCGCCCGCTGTCGTCGCGGGTGATACCCGCGATGGCCTTGAGGTTGACGATGGTGGACCTGTGGATCTGCTTGAACATCGCCGGATCCAGCATCCCGAGCAGCTCGCGGATCGGCGTGCGCAGCAGCGCCTCGCCTTCGGCGGTCACCACCGTCGTGTACTTGTTGTCGGCGCGGAAGTACGCCACTTCGTCGACCAGGAGCAGCCGCGTCTCGCGGCCGGCGCTGGCGGTGATCCAGGTCAGGGGCGGGGGCGCATCCTCGCGCGGGCGCGTCGAACCCAGGCGCTCGATCAGCGCCGCCAGCGCGACCGCGTCGCTGCCACCGCGCGCCTGGAGGCGCTGCACGGTCGCGTCCAGCCGCGCGGGGGAGATCGGCTTCAGCAGATAATCGATCGCGCCACGTTCGAACGCATCGATGGCGTACTGGTCGTACGCGGTGACGAAGACGATGCGCGTGTCCGGGCTGGCCTCCGCCGCGGCCGCCGCGACCTCCAGCCCGCTCAGTCCCGGCATGCGGATATCGAGGAAGGCGACCTCGGGGCGATGCTCCGCGATCGATTCCAGCGCATCGGCACCGTTGTCGCACTCCGCGACCACGCGCAGCGCGGGCCAGGCGCGCTGCAGCTGGTCGAGCAGCGAGCGCCGCAACAGTGCTTCGTCCTCGGCGACGACGCAGGTCCAGGAAGGCTCAGACATGGCTGTGGACTCCGTCCGTGGCGGGCACGGTGATGGTGGCCGCGACGCCCGCCGGGAAATTGGCCACCACGGCCAGGGCCGCCTCGCCGTCGAACACCAGGCGCAGGCGCTCGCGCACGTTCTTCAGGCCGATGCCGGTGCCGTTGGTCTTCGCGTTGAAGCCTTCGCCATCGTCGGCCACGGTCACCGCGACCATGCCTTCGCTACGGCGCGCACGGATCCACACCGTGCCCCCGGCGGTACGCGGCTCGAGCCCGTGCTTGATGGCGTTCTCCACCAGGGTCTGCAGCACCATCGGCGGCAGCGGCGTGGCACGCAGCGGTTCGGGCACGTCCACCTGCACCGACAGCCGCGGTCCCATGCGGATCTTCAGGATCTCGAGGTAGGCCACCGCGCGCTCGAGCTCCTCGCCGAGCGTCGACAGTTCGTCCTCGGTGCGCGGCAGCGAATGGCGCAGGTACTGGATCAGGTGCCCGAGCATCTCCTCCGCGCGCGGCGGGTCGCTGCGCGCGAGCAGCTGGGCGCTGGCCAGCGTGTTGTAGAGGAAGTGCGGCTCGACCTGCGCATGCAGCAGGCTCAGGCGGGCCACGGCGAGCTCCTTCTCGGTGGCTGTCTGCATCGCGGCGGCCTTCTCGCCACGCCGGTGCTCGGCCACTCGGCGGCTGATGGCGCGGGTGATCGCCTCGGCGTTCTCGAAGTTGGTGCCGTCGTCGACCAGGAACCAGTCGCTCCACGCCGGCGATTCCGGCTCGCAGATCAGCGTCACGCTGCTGCTGTCGTGGCCGGGGGTGACCGTCGCCAGGATCTGGTTGCGCGGGATGCCGAACCACAGCAGCGGGTTCCAGCGTCCCAGGGGATGCTCGCCATAGGTCTGCGGGCGCGCGACCTTGGCGCGCAGTTGCAGGCTGTCGCGCGCGGCCTCGACCTGCTCCACCCGTGGCAGCTCGCGGATCGCGGCCTCGAGCAGGTCGAAGGCCTCGCCCGCCTCGAAGGGGATCTCGACCTGCCGCCGCTGGCGGTTGGACAGCACGGTCTTGTCGACGTGGCCGGCGATCAGCCGCACGCGGCCGAGGTGCGAGAGCGCTCCGGTGACCACCAGCGCCATCGTCGCCATGCCCAGCAGCACGACCGGCCACTCCAGGCGCCCCAGCAGCGGAAGCTCCGACCACATGACCCCGACCAGCAGCACCGCAATGAACCAGGCAGCGGCGAGGCGGAAGACGAAAAAAGCACTCTTGATCATGGGAATCGGCATCGGATGGGAATGCGGCGGAGCATAGCGATCCGCGCACCCCGACTGGCGCGCTTTGCGACGAACCCCGGAATGGACCGACGAAGCTCCCGTCAGAGGGGCCGGACGCGGCGATCGGCAGGCCTTTTCCGCTGCCTGCTAGAACCATCCCCGCGCTCGCGCCAGCGCCACCGAGCCTCCGCCGAACACCAGCATCCCGCCCACCACGAGCAGGAAGCCGGCGTTTCCGGACTCGAACAGCCCGGCCTTGAAGTTCATGCCCAGCACGCCGGCCACCGTGGCCAGCACGCCGGTGATCACGGTGACGAAGGTCAGCACCCGCATCGAGCGGTCGGTGCGCAGGGCGGTCTGGCTGCTGAACAGTTCGAAGCTGCCCACCACCAGGGTGCGTGCGTTCTCGATCATGTCCATGGCCCGCTCGAAACGCGTGTCCAGCGCCTCGAAATGACGCTCGGACTCGGGCCGGTCGTCGTGCCGGAAGTCCGGCCGTGAGAGCGCGCCGAAGACGGCGCGGTGCGGAGCCAGCATCCTGCGCAGGCGCGCGGCGGCCTGGCGAAGGCGCCTCAGTTCCGGCAGGCACCTGTCTGCCCGCTCGGACAGGATCGCCTGCTCCAGCGCATCGACACTGGCCTCGAACGTGCTCACCGCATTGAAATAGGTCGACAGCTGCCAGTCCAGCAAGGCGGCCACGAAGCTGTCGGAGCCGAGCCGGCCGATGTACGAAGCCACGGCCTCGCGGTCCATGAGTTCGTCGATGAACTCGATGTCGCGCTCGTGCACGCTCACCACGATGTTGTCGCCGGCCACCAGCGTCAGCGGCGCGCCCCGCACGCCGTCGGGGCCTTCGTCGACCACGGCGATCGCACGGACCAGGAAGTGACTGCCGAAGCGCTCCAGCCGCGGGGCGGGATCATCCGCGGGCTGGTCGAGCATCTCCTCGGGCAGGCCGCATCCGGACCAGACCGAGCGCATCGTGTCCGCGTCCGCCCGCACCAGGTCGACCCACAGCAGTGCATCCTCGTCGGGACAGACGGAACCGAGTTCCGCGCAGTCCAGCTCGCGGACGCTGGCATCGGGCAGGAACAGCCGGGCGCGACAGCACGCGTCTTCCGCCCGCCGCGTGCGCCGCTCGCTCCCTGCGTCCGCGGTACCTTCGCCGGACGTGGAGACTTCATGCGGAAGGGACATTGGCGGGCTCGCGGGCTGGACGACTGGGGCGACAGTTGTCCGGCGGGTGCGAACGGTGCGTGAACCGCTGGCGCCGAACGCCAGGTCGCGCCACCCCAAGGCGATCGAGCCTGAAAACACCGCGCCACGCCTGCTCAGGCGGCCTTGACCGGCGTCGTGCTACCTCGGCCGTAAAGGAGGATCCATATCCGGAAAGGCAGCATGGCGCGCGGCGCGCAGGTCCTGCGGTTCATGTTGAAGCACTGATGCGCCGGCATCCAGGCCCGGCTATGAAGACGCGCCACTACAGCCGCGCTTCCGAGGGGAGATTCCGCTACAGCCTGACAAGCTGCGGCGTCACAGAAGGAGTGTTTCGCCCGCAGTGATGCAAAACCATGCAGGCATGAATACTCACGAGCTTCAACGCGGCTTTACACTAGTGGAGCTCGTCACCGCCATCGCCATCCTGGCCGTCTTGGTGGCGCTCGCCGCTCCCTCGGCGGTCCAGGCATGGAATCAGGCAGCCGCCCAGCGGGCATACCACGCCATGTCATCGAGCTTGGCATTGGCGCGCGTCCAGGCCGTCAGCCGCGGACATGCCGTTACCGTTTGTCCAAGCTTGAACGGCACTTCCTGCATCGTGGGAGGAACCGACTGGTCCCAGGGGTGGATCGTTTATCTTGATCCGTCCCGGAGTCCTCAACCAAAATCGACGTCCGATGTCATAGAAATGGTCCCGGACCTTGCGCCGGAAATATCTTTGAGAACCAGCGCCGGACGACACCGTATCCGCTACCAACCGTCGGGATGGGCAGCCGGCAGCAACCTCAGGCTGACATTGTGCATACGCAGCACCGGCGTCATGCACGGCAGCATTTTGCTCAGCAACGCCGGGAGGACGCGCGTGGAACGCGCGGCCGCCGAGACGAGCTGCTCCGCTTGAGCCGTTACCAGCAATCCTTGTAAGAACTTGCGGTACCGGTAATGGACTTCGCACCCGTTTGACTGAGCTTCAACGTCCCGCATCGGGCATCCGCATTGGCCTGCGCAGCCTGCGGCACGGCCTGGACGCCGTACGCACTAGCGCTTGAGCTCTCAAGCGACAGCGTGTAATGCGCGGCAAGATCCGTCGTGCACTGGGTCGCAGGGAGCGCTGCGCCGACATACGTCATCTTCGTCGTGTAATAGCGCTCCATGAACTGTGCGGCTTCCATCAAGCAACTTGCCGCAGCGCCACGACGCGTCTTGACGACATGATTCTGATAGCTCGGATACGCGATCGCGGCCAATATCGCGATCACGGCCACGACAATCATCAGCTCGATCAGGGTGAAGCCATGGGCGGTCCCTCCAGGGCCGCCATTGGCGGCGCAGGAGGACATCGTGTAGGACCTGTCACCCATATCAATCTCCGACAATCTCACGCCAGGAAATCCGCCCCTTGATCAGGGGATTGTTGATCCCGACCGCCCCGGCCGTACCCAGCGAACCGCCTGCAACGAGGAGGTTCTCCACCACGGTGGGCGAGGTTGGCATAGCGATATTCAAGTTGACCGAGCCAACAGGGCGACTTGTTCCGTTATCCCCTCCGCCCAGAACATCATCATCGAACTGCCCGTCTCCATCAACGTCGAAGAAGGATGACTGGACGCTTGTTCCCGAGAACGCGTCAATCGCGTTGAGATAGCCTGTACCACCGGACATGCATGGATCCGAGCTGGGCAGGATGCTGGCGGCAACAAGCACGCGGCCCACCATCAGTGGATCCGAAACCATGCGTTCCGAAGGCGTGCCATCCGCTGGCACTTCGAGATTGACGAACCAGCCCCTTGATGTGGCGTCGAGCCGATGGTAAGGCTCGAATGCACGAACAGCATGCCCATCGATCGTGCCGTGGAGCTGGATCTGGCGGGCCGTGAGGTCAGCATCGCCAGAAATCTTGACGCCGGTATCCTTCACTCCGTACCAACGCTGCTGGGAGGTGCTCAACTTGTCACTCTCTTCCAGGTACTTGCCCGTGCCGAAGAATACCCAGCGCTGATAGGTCTTGGGTTCGAATGCCACTTGGAGGCCGCCAGTGATCGGCTGTCCGGTTGCTATGAGCGGATTGCCGCCCGATGCCCGCTTGACCTGACCGCTAATCGTACCCCCCATCCGCCAGATTCCACTTGCTCTGATCACCGTAATTGAGATCGAACTTCCAGACATTGCCCTTCAGGTCTCCAGCAAACACGAAGTCATGCAGACCGTCGCCATCCTCGTCCCAAGCCTGGATGCTGGTAATACCATTTCCCCCGGCGGTCGCGGCTGGGAGTTCGAGCTTGCGGACTTTCACTCCGGTTTCAGCATCGACGATGAAAAGTGCACCTTTCCCGGATGCGCTGTTGATCCCGTTACCGAATATCGCAACGGCCGGCAGCAACGCTGCGTTGTTACCGTTTCCGTCTCGCGCGTTTGTGCGGACGATCAGAGGCTTGTTCAGGATCATGCCCAAATCGCTGCGATCATCAGCGGTCCAGCCCGAAGGCGCGCTCGCCGGCGACGCCTCCCACTTCACGTTGGACGCACCGAAAGTCGTCGGGCTGGTCACGTCCAGTCCGAACAGACCCCGCCCGCCGCGACCGAGCGTACCTACCAGCAGGGTCTTGCCTGGCGTCTTCGCCCTCGTCGAGACGGTCACCGGACCATCGACGTAGAACCTGTGGTTGTAAGTCGGATCGGCCAGCAGACGAAGCTTGTCGTCGGGAATCAGATTGGCACTGGGCACGTAGGCGAACAACTCACGCCCCGTTGCAGCATTGAAGGCGTGCAGCATTCCATCGTTCGCGCCCACGAAAATCGTGGCCGTTCCCGTTTCAGCCGTGAAGGCCGGCGACGAATGCACGATATCGCCGAGAGGGGGACGTGCGGTTGCGGAACGGTCCGCCGTACTGCTTTTCTCCGCTCCGCTCGCCAAGCAGGTAGGCCGCCAGGCCGTGACCATCCATCGTACCCAGACCGCTACCACGCTGCGCGAGGAACGTACCGCCGACCGTGAAGACCTTCGGAGCCCGGTCGTCGTAGTCCGGGACGCGGGTCGACGCTCTCCAGGAAGGAGTCGTGCTCACCTGCCCGTTCACGATGGGGTACGATGCCAGCTCGCCTGTCCAGCGCCGCCCAACGTAGCTAGCCTGAAAGATCCGCGTTTCGGTATCCAGCCTGACGCTGTTCGCAGCGACATTGGATCCGGATTCCGTACGCTCGATGATGCTACTGAGGGTGTTCCTGAGTTCGGTCGCAAAAGACTCGGGATCCGCGGCGCTAAAAAAACCGCCCCGCGAGTTGACGGCCGCGTGCAGTAGATCATCGATTTTCGCCGACTCCGCACTGGTCGGATCCGGCCAGACAAGAGAGCCCGACGTCTTGCCGATCTCGCCGAAAGCGGTCGCTGGATTCACGCTGCCTGAAACACCGAGCCCGATCCCGTAGGTCACCATGTGCTGGTGCGTCTTGGGGTTCAACGGACTTGCAGTCACCCTGTTGGCCATGCTCGGTCTCAGGTCGCGATTCCAGAAGTTGTAGGCAACGTCGGCCAGCGTGTCGCTGTATGCATCCTGGAACGGATAGCCCGCACTTCCATCGGCATTCGCGACGCTATTCGGAGGAGCTGGGCTTTCAGACCAGTAACCATCGGTCATGAGCATGGCAAAACTTTGCCGGCACGTCAGATACTCATCGTATTTGGATCCACCTGAATTTCCGACGTCGGTTCGCCAGGGGTCGTCTGAATCCGTCCGATCTTCGTAGTAGTTACCGACATCCCAGAGGGTCTGGCGGGATGGTGTTCCATTGGTCGAAACAACCCCGCCATAGAGATTGTTATAGAAAGCTGTCCGGTGAGTGCCCACGAAGGGCCTGACACCGGAGACGACCCTCGGGCTCGAGTTCAGCGTGGCGTAACCAACGCGCGCCGCAGTCGCTGCGTCATCGCCCGGAAGACTGGAGAATGCGCGTCCAATTCCGCCGCGACTGGCCAGGATTCTTGACCGGTAGTACTGGAACCAGTTGGCGAAGTTCTGAAGCTGGTCCGCGTCGGTGATCTCATGGCGCGTGTAGTTCGCAGGGTTGTACTTGTCGCTCGCGCTGTCGCCGCCTGTGTACGTGTAGTAGATGTTGAACCGGATGGTGCGCTCGCCCTGTTCACGGACACATGCCTGCTGGGTGCAGGTATCGTTATTCGACGTCCTCTGCCACCACACACCGGAATACGTCACGGGTCCCGTAAGGTCGACCGTCCCCTTTGACGCATTCTCGGGATTCCAGAGTGCCGCGGTAGGCGTTGCATTCGGGTAGCTCGTTCCGTCGGCCTTGACCCAGGGCTTGTAAGTCACGGCTGGATTGAAGTATTGGGCATTGAATCGCGCAGTCCGCACGATTCTTCCGTATACGTTGTCGGGATCCGCGACGGTATTGTCATAGTCGCTTCCGCCATAAAGCCCGGAGACACGAGGAAACACGCGTCCGATATTGGAAGTGTTCCTGTTGTTATCTGCGCTCGATTGAATCCTGTTGACAGTTATTCCATCAATCAAGTCTCCGGGCATGATCTCGCCATGCATCGAACCCGAGTCGTCCAGAACAAACATGATATTCGGCGGCACAGTGGCGCCCGACTGCAGCGGCACGTCCGGGATGTTCAAATTGGCATGGCCCGGCGCCGCAAGCGCCACTGCGAGACAACCAAGCAGCGCGGGATGAAGGCGCTGGGGGCGCACGGACTCGATCGTTCGTTGCTTGTTTCGACCAGACATCGGTTCGTACTCCATTACGGGCCATACCACGCCCTTAAGGCGATTCATTCGGGGGAGGTGAAGCTGCTTTGAAGCAGGACTTCTGCGCGCCCGGCGGCGCGTGCGCGCGCAGTGATGCGGTAGCGTGGCCCCATGCAACCAACCGGCACCGGCTCGGACCGGTCACAGCCCACCCAGTTCGGGAACAGACCCATGAACTCGATGAAGTATTCGGGGATCACCTGCAGGTCGCCACTACCCACGCTGGCGGCCTGCTTGTATGGAGGCGAAGGCAGCTTCCAACGATCGACCCACGACTCCTGACCGGTCGGATTCGGCTGTCCGCACAGCCCGTTGGTACACGCGCTGGTGTAATCGGTTCGCTTGGAGGCTGCCGCCACCGCTTCACCTTCCCGAAGCGCTGCTTCCGCTGCCTGGAACATCAACGATCGATCCATCAGGGACGTGCTCATTCGCTCCTCGAGCAGGACGCCGCGCATGCTTGCCAACCCCAACAAGGTCATGATCAGGAGCAGCAGCAGCACCACCACAAGCGCCACACCGCGTTCACGAGCGGCCGCGGCACTCGTTTCACGCAGCACGATACCGGGATACGTACTCATGGATTGCGGCCCCGGAGCGTTACCACGTGGGCCAATTGGCGCCTCAACGCCTGTCCGTCTGTACCGGCAATCTCTCGATTGCGCAAAGCCCCTTCGGCAGCCACGAGTTCCACGCCAATGCGGACAGCGGCGACCTCACCCCAACGGTCGGCGGGAACTGCGCCGGCCGCCAGGTAGTCTGTTCCCGGAAGGTAGTAGTTCAGGTCCAGCGTTCTGACACCCTCGGTAATCTCCTCCGGCGCCTGCCCACTTACACGGCGGTACAGCGAACGCGCACCGCGCGAGTTGTGTCCGATGTACCAGATCGTCGAATTGAGCTTCGCGATGAGCGCATTCTCTCCGTACTGCTTGCCGTCCTTGGGCTTGGATGCGCAATCCGGGTCGACGGGAAAACTAAGCGCCTTGCAGAAATTCCCGCCGGACGGTTCCGAACTGTTGCCGGTGTTATGCCCGATGTGCAACACAGCTCCGCCCGGCGTCATCTCGAAGATGCTGGCTTGGGAATAGTCACAGATGATGAGTACGTCGCCAGCCTTAAAGCCATGGTCGGCGGTGTTCACGTGGATCACCGCCGAAGCGGGGACGTGCTTGGTGACAGTCACGTTGGAACCCGCCGATGACCTGAGTTCCACGGCCTGGGTGCCTTCTACGCGGTTCCCCGCACCGGTCCCGAACGGCGCGAGAGCCGCGGCGTTGGCACCGCCGTATCCTCGCAGTCCGTCGCCCCATGAGAAGGTATCGCCGGGAGTCTTCAATACATTGGCGACCGGAAGATTGTTGCCGCATGCCGTTGCCCCTGCTTCGCGCAGGTCCCGCGCCATGAGCTCGAACGCTATGCGGCCATTCTCCTGGATACGTCCGATGGTTTCGGTCGCATTGTAGGCTTGGCGGTTCGAGAGGAAAATCGCGCCGGTCGCGCCCACGACAAGCAGGCCCAGCAGCATCGCGATCATCAGTTCGATAAGCGTAATGCCACGCTGTAGCTTTAGGGGCGTCGAAACAATTTTGCTCGGATTCATAGCCTGCTCGTAGTCACGACATTCATGCTTTCCGTGCCCGCTGTCGCCCGCGATTCATCCCAGAACACCGTCACTATGCAGACCGCGCTCGTGACATCGCACTGGACCGACCCGCACGCGGCCTGCCCGACTGTCGCCTTGAGTGAGTCGACCCAGAACTTCAGGTCACTCTGCGCGCGAGTTCCCGGTGAAGGCGAGGTACACGCCTTCGGCAGGTTGTAGGCGCCGGACCGCGCCGCGGTGACGTTGGAACGCATTGCATCGAGGATTGAATAGCTCTGGATTACCGCCTGGGTACGTTCGACGGACGCTTGGCTGTTTCGCAGCGCGACTGCCTGGATCGCCGCCACCCCCAGCAATCCGATCGCCATGATCAACACGGCAATAAGCACTTCGATCAGCGTTGCACCGGCCTGGCGACGAACGGATCCGATCATTCTGACGGGGCCTCTCCACAGGCGCTTGGTCATATGCTTCATGTGTTGGGCACCTGTGCCGCGCAGCCTGAGGACGTCACAGGAGCGTTCGTGGAGATCCGAGCTCCCGAAATCGCTACATGCCGGGCATTCTGGACGGGCCTCTGGGCGTTGATGCAGATCTCGATGATTCCCGTCAGCACGGTTTCCGGAGCGCTTCCGACGCGTGCGAGACCATCTGGCCGGAAAATGATCTTTGTACCGGCACTGCCGCTTCCACGCGCGGTCAGGCGGGGATTCAGCGCAATGTCCCGGTATATCGCTCCAGCCGCACTGCGCACGATGACCCGTTGCCAATCATTGCTTCCCGAACATGTGGTGCCGTTGGCGCTAGCGCATACCTCGACCCGTGCGTTGCGACGGACCGACTCCATCCGGGCATCCTGGAGGAGCGCGACCACCTCGTTCGTGCCGGACACGACATTGCTCCTATTTGTCATTTCCTGGAAGCTGGGAGCTGCAAGCGTGACCAGCACGGCCAGCACTGCCAGCGTGACCATCAACTCAATCAGCGTGAATCCCGCCAACAGGAGAGGGCCGCCTCCTTCCTGGCCTACAGCTCGATGCATGGATTCCAGCCCCCGGGGACGATATCCGAACCCTAATCGCCGACACGCCCAGTGTCAGCCTGAGTCCGACCGGCGGGCATTGTGCCCGGACCAGTGGGCATGAGATGAGCGCCGGTGCATGATTGACGCATGCCCACGCGCCTTGACCGCCCCGACACGATCTCCAGCCCACTCCACGCCGCGTGGCAGCCCGCGGCGATCATGTGGACCATGGCTGCAGGCGAAGGACTCGCCATTGTCCTGGCCCTTGCGCCGGGTGTCGAGGGCGACCGCTGGATCCATTTCGGCCTGGCATCCTTGGCCATCCAATGGGTCCTGCTGGCGACGATGGGTGGTTTGTATCTGCTCCGCAACCTGCTTTCAGGCCTCGCTCCCCAAGGCATCGCGATAGTTGCACTCCTGCTGCAGATGGTCGCAAGCTGGCTCGTAGGCGCATTGGCGTATCACTTCGGTCGACAGATGGCGCCGCTTTCGGGAGAAGGCGGACTTCGGCCCTTCCTGCACCTGACCGGACTGTCTTTATCGGTTGGGGCAATGGGCCTCGCGGCATTCCATAACCACTGGCGCGCCCGCCAGGCCGCCGTACGCACCAAACACGCCGAGTTGGAATCCCTGCAGGCCCGCACCCATCCGCACTTCCTCTTCAACAGCCTCAACACGGCAATCTCCTTGGTGCACCAGCGGCCGGAGGACGCCGAGCGGGTCCTGCTGGACCTGTCCGACCTCTTCCGCGCCGCCCTCGCGGGCCCGCGTCATATCCAGCTCGAGGAAGAGATCGGGCTTGTCCGCCGATATCTCGAGATCGAGCACCTCAGGCTGGGCGGACGCCTGGTGGTCGTCTGGGAGCTGCCACCGTTACTGCCCGACACCGAGGTCCCCGCCCTCTCCGTCCAGCCACTGGTGGAGAACGCCGTGCGCCACGGTATCGAGCGCCGCGTCGAGGGCGGCAGGATCGACATCCGAGTCACCGCCGGCGAGGACTGGGTCCACGTCACGGTACGCAACGATCTTCCGGATCGTGGCAATGCGCTTGTGCCCGCCGCCAGCGGCCATGGCGTGGGCCTCGCATCGGTCTCGAGCCGCGTCGAGGCGATGACCGACGGTCGAGGAACGCTGTCCACGGGCGTAGCGGACGGCCGCTATGTCGCGACTATTCGCCTGCCAGTGACCTCGCCGGCCACCTGACTCAGGTCACCACCTCGTAACACGGCCTGTAGTCCCCCGCGATCTTCATCCGCCGCTGCTCCACGAACGCCCTCAGCAGCGCGTCCAGTGACTCCATCATGTCCTTGTCGCCGCGGATCTGGAATGGACCGAAGGCCTCGATCCGGCGCATGCCCTCCTCCTTCACGTTCCCCGCCACGATGCCGGAGAAGGCCCGCCGCAGGTCTGCCGCAAGTTCGTGCGGCCTGCGGCCATGGTGCAGGTCCAGTCCTGCCATCGCCTCGTGCGTGGGCACGAAGGGCTGCTGGAACTCCAGGGGAATGTCCAGGCCCCAGTTGAAGTAGAACGAGTCCTTGTTCTGGATGCGCGCCTCGCGCACGCGCTTGATGCCGGCGGCCATGCGCCGGGCCACGGCCTGGGGATCACCGACGATGATCTCGTAGCGCGATGCGGCGGCGTCTCCCAGCGTCAGGCGGATGAACCTGTCGATCTGCTCGAAGTACGGCGCCGAGGCCACCGGGCCGGTGAGGATCAGCGGGAACGGCAGCTCCGCATTCTCGTCGCGCAGCAGCAGGCCGAGCAGATAGAGGATCTCCTCCGCCGTGCCGACGCCGCCGGGGAACACGATGATGCCGTGGCCGATGCGGACGAAGGCCTCCAGGCGCTTCTCGATGTCCGGCATGATCACCAGCTGGTTGACGATGGGGTTGGGCGACTCGGCGGCGATGATGCCCGGCTCGGTGATGCCGATGTAGCGCGGACGGCGCTGGCGCTGCTTGGCATGCGCGATGTTGGCGCCCTTCATCGGGCCCTTCATGGCGCCGGGGCCGCAGCCGGTGCAGATGTCCAGGCCGCGCAGGCCGAGCTCGTAGCCGACCAGCTTGGTGTACTCGTATTCGACGCGGCTGATCGAGTGGCCGCCCCAGCAGACCGCCAGGTTGGGTTCGACCGGATGCAGCAGGCGGGCATTGCGCAGCAGGCCGAACACCGCGTCCGTGATGCCGGCCGAGGACTCCAGGTCGGCCGCGCGCTCCGGGCCCAGTTCGATCGCCATGTAGGCGAGGTCGCGCACGGTGGCGAACAGCAGTTCGGCCACGCCGCGGATGATCGCGCCGTCGACGAAGGCCATGCCCGGCGCGTTCCTCAGCTCGATGCGCAGGCCGCGGTCCTGCTGCAGCACCTGGATGTCGAAGTCGGGATACATCTCCTGCGCGGCACGCGGGTCGTCGTTCGTGCTGCCGCTGGTCAGCACGGCGAGCGCGCAGCGACGCAGCAGGTCGTGCAGCCCGCCGGCGGAGGCGTCCTTGAGCCGGGCCACTTCCTCGCGTGAAAGGATGTCGAGCCCGCCGCGCGGGTAGATATGCGCATCGACCGTGGGAAGGGTGGTGGTTTCGAGCCGGACGGCCTGGGTCATCGCTTTCTCTTCTTCTTTCGTCGTCGTTTCCGGTCATCGACTCTAGCGCAACCGGGCCCGGCTGCCGAGGCGGCGGCGCCCTCCGCGTCCGGAGCCGGAGCGCAAACGGAAACGGCCGGGGCATGCCCCGGCCGTTCCGTGTACTGCGCAGCGTTGCCGATCAGAACTTGTACTTCAGGCTCAGCATGACCGACCAGCGCGAGACGCCGGTGTTGATGCCGTCTCCGTTGTTCTCCTGGATGCCGGAGTTGTCGGTCGAACCGGTGAAGTTGTAGACGTACTTGCCGGTCGCCGGATTGATGCCCGCGTAGTTGGCCACACGGCGGGTGGAGAAGAAGCCGTAGTCGTCGATCAGGCCCCAGTCCTTGTTGATCAGGTTGCCGATGTTCATGACGTCCAGCGCGATCTCGGCCTTGTGGCCCTCGAAGAACATGGGAATTTCCTGACTCACCCGGACGTCGAAGGTGTTCGTCCAGCCGGCGCGGAAGGCGTTGGCCGGGGCCACCTGGCCGCGGTAGCGCTGCAGCTCGGGGGCGTTCTGCGCCATCCAGTCGAAGAACCGCTGCTCCATCGCGGCTCCACCCACCCACTCGACGTCACCGGGGCCGGCGGGCACGTAGAACAGGTCGTTCGTGCTGGCGCTGTCGCCGTTGATGTCGTTGTAGTAGATGTAGCTGAACGGGCGACCCGAACGGCCCTCGTAGAACAGGCCCGCGGTGGTCATGTTGTCGCCGAACAGCGCCTTCTGCCAGGTCAGTGCGGCGGTGAAGCGGTCCTTGATGGCGTAGCGGGAGTTGTAGCCCACCGGCTCGTTGGAGTTGAACACCAGGGTGTTGTTCCAGTTCGACGAGTTCTGCGAGCTCGTCGCCGGGCTGAACTCCGTGGCGTCGGTGTAGGTATAGCCGAGCACCCAGCTCCACTGGTCGACCATCGGCTTCGACAGCGCCAGGGTGAGCTGGCGGGCCGAGCCCTTGTCGGTGTTGCGGATCACGATGGCCTGGTCGACCTGCGGATGCTTGTTTGCGCGGTTGCCGGCGCCATTGCGGCCGTGGGTCATGCCGAAGCCGGAAATGTTGGCCGGGTTGTAGCCCGCCGCGTTCCAGTAGATGGCGCGACCGTCCTGGCCGTAGCCGGTCGGGTTGCCGAGGTCGATGCGGTCGAACCACAGCGCGTTCTTGTTCTTGGTGACCAGCAGCTCGGCCGACGCCACCAGGCCGTGCCACGGCAGCTCGTGGTCGAACGCCAGGTTGGCCTTCCAGATCGACGGCAGGGCCAGGCCGGGCTCCATGATGTCGGCGGTGATGCGCGGCGCGCTGGCGCTGCCACCGGTCGGGATCGACGGCGGCACGCTCGGGTTGAACGCCGGGACATTGGAGCCGCTCAGGCTGTAGGTGTCGAAGTTCAGGCCGGTGTTCTGGAACGGGCCGGCGAGCCACACGTTGGGGTTGCCGCCCTGGAACAGGCCGACACCGCCACGCAGCTGCGTCGGGCGCTCGCTGTCGAAGGTGTAGTTGAAGCCGAAGCGAGGCTGCCACAGCTCCTTGTCGAGCGTCACGCTGTTGTCGAGGCCGTAGATCTCCTCGATGCGCGGGTTGTAGATCGGCGAGTTGCCGAAGTCGGGCATGTCGACGCGCACGCCGAACATCAGGGTCAGGTTGTAGTTGACCGCCCAGGTGTCCTGCACGAACAGGCCCAGGTTCTCGAACGAGTAGGCCGCCGGAATGTCGGAGCGGCTGCCGCCGGCGCGCGGGGCACGCAGGTCGTAGCGGGTCGGACGGCCGGCTTCGAAGTCCTCGAGGCTGTTGAAGGTCCACACGCCGTTGAGGTCGCGGCCGTAGAAGTTGAGGATGTCGTTGTCTTCGTAGTCGAAGCCGAACTTCAGAGTGTGGTCACCGGCATACCAGGTGCCGGCGCCGAACACGGTCAGCTGCTCGGTGTCGACGACGTTGACGTGGCGGTTGCGCTCGGTGCCGAGGTTGATGCTGTCCTGGCCCGGGCCGACGTTGTTGATGAAGATGGTCGGCAGGTCGGCGTAGGTGCCGGCGATCGACGAATAGTCGCGCTGCGAAACCTTGAACTCGGTCGAGAAGTTGTCGCTCCAGTCGCTGAACAGCTCGGCGACGGTGCTCTCGAAGGTCTTGTTCTGGTCGTACCAGTAGCTCGACAGCGAGACGCTGCTGCCGCCGAAGCCGACCAGCTTGGGCACCACTTCCTCGGTCTTGCTGTAGCGCAGCGCGGCACGGTGGTTGTCGTTGATGTTCCAGTCCAGCTTGACCGCGTACTCCTCGATGTCCGTCTCGGAGATGCTCGGCGGGTTCATGCTGCCCGGATCGAAGCCGAAGCCCTTGGCGGCGGCCGTCACGCGGTCGATGTGGGTCTGGTCGATGCCGTCGTTCCACGGGGTGCCGGACAGGCTGACGCCCGGACGCTCGCGCTTGAACTGCTCGTAGTTGGCGAAGAAGAACAGGCGATCCTTGACGATCGGGCCGCCGACGGTGAAGCCGTAGGTCTCTTCCTTGCCGAAGCCCTGGAACTCGACGCCGCGCAGCTCGTCACGCACCCAGTCGCCGTCGCGCAGGGTGTAGTACGCGCTGCCGTGGAACTCGTTGGTGCCCGACTTGGTCACGGCGTTGACCACCGCGCCGGTGCCGCCGGAAATGGTGGTGTCGTAGTTGGCCAGGTCGATCTGGATTTCCTCGATCGCGTCCATGGAGACCGGCTGGCGCTCGGTCGGCATGTTGTTGGCCTCGAGGCCGAACGGGTCGGAGTTGCTGACGCCGTCGATGCGGATCACGTTGAAGCGCGAGTTCTGGCCGCCGGCGGAAATGGAACCGTCGGCCTTGCTGATCTGCGAGATGCGGGGATCCAGGCGGATGTAGTCCTGGATGTTGCGGCTGGCCGACGGCAGCGCCTCGATGATCTCGTTGTTGAGGTTGGTGCCCGTGCCCATCTTGTTGGCGCTGAACAGCTCGGAGCCGCCCGCCACGCCGACCGCGGTCACGGTGGCGAGCGTGGTCACGTCGCCGGTGAGCTGGGCGTTGACCGTGTTGACCTGGTTCAGTCCGAGGAAGACGTTGTCCTCGGTCCTGGTGCCGGCGCCCGCCTTGGTGATGGTGATCTCGTAGGGACCGCCCACGCGCAGGCCGCGCGCGCTGTAGCGGCCGCTGGCGTCGGTGGTCACCCGGCTGGTGGTGCCGGATTCGACGTGGACGATGGTCACTTCGGCGCTGGTGACCGGCTGGCCATCGCTGCCGAGGACCACGCCGCCGACGCCCGCGGAGGTGGCGCTCTGGGCAAAGACAGGCGCTGCGGCGAGCGCGGCGATCAGGCCGAGCGAAAGTTTCGACACACGGAAGGCGTTTCGACGGGTCATGGGCAGGACTCTTTGGTGGCAGTAGAAAACGGAACGCGCCCCGAAGGGGCACGATGGGGGAATTCGGTCGGATCCACGCCGCGACCGCCGATCGGCGGCAGCGGTTAACGACAGATTAACATGTTAGGCCACGATCATGTCGGTTTTGTGACACTTTCAAGCCAGGCTGCTGTCGGCCAGATAGCCGGCCACGCCGTCAAGCAGCATCTGCACCGAGATGGCCACCAGCAGCATGCCCATCAGGCGCTCGACGGCGCTCAGCGCGCGGGCACCGAGCAGGCGGTACAGGTAGGGCGCGCACAGCAGGATCGCGGCCGTGGCGCCCCAGGCGATCAGCAGCGCCAGGCTCCATTCGCCGAGGCGCTCCGGTTCGCGGCTGCCCATCAGCATCACCGCAGCCATGCCCGAGGGCCCGGCCACCAGCGGCACCGCCAGCGGGACGATGAAGGGTTCGCCGTCCGGGAGTTCGCCCATCAGGCCTTCCGGCGGGGGAAGATCATCCGGATGCCGATCAGGAACAGGACGATGCCGCCGGCGATCGACACCGACTCCTGGCGCAGGTGCATGACCTCCAGCGCGTATTTTCCGACCCACAGGAACGCCATCAGCACGAACAGGGCGATCAGCAGCTCCCGCACCAGCACCGCGCGCTGCCGCTGCGGCGGCAGGTGGCGGAGGATGCCCAGGAACACCGGAATGTTGCCCAGCGGGTCCAGGATCAGGAACAGCAGCAGGGCGGCGGAGACGATGGTCATGCAGGCGGCGCCCAGGCCTGGCCTCGGAACTGCGCGCCATCGGACGACAGCAGGATGACGGCGGCGGTGGCGGCGGCATCCGGGTCGCGGGCACGGCGATCTTCGTCGGCCACGTGCGAGCGCGCGCGCAGCGGCGTGCGCATCGGTCCCGGGTGCAGCCCGTGGAAGCGCACAGGGCCGCGGCCATGCTCGGCATGCAGGGTGTCGAGCAGGGCGCGCTGGCCGCGCTGGGCGATGCCGTAGGCGCCGCGGTAGGCGGCCGGGACTTCATCGTCGAGCACGAACACGACGGCGGCGTCGGGGGCCTGGCGCAGCAGCGGCAGGCAGGCATGGGTCAGCCACCAGCGCGCGGTGAGGTCGACATGCAGGACGCGGGCGAAGTCGCCCGGGTCGGTGTGCTCGAGCGGAGTCAGGCCGGGGAAGTCCGCGGCACAGTGCAGGATGCCGTCCAGGCGGCCGAGCTGGGCGCCGATGCGCGCCGCGAGCTCGGCGTGGTCCCCATAGTCCGCGCCGGCGAGATCGAAAGGATAGTTGACCGGCTCCGGCAGCCCGGCGGGGTCGCGGGCGATGGCATCGTAGACGCGGTTGAGCTTCGGCACCCGGCGGCCGAGCAGGACCACGGTCGCGCCCGCACGCGCGCAGGCCTGCGCTGACGCCGCGCCGAGCCCGCCGTGGGCGCCGGTCACCAGGACCACGCGCCCGGCCAGCACGGCCGACGCCTCCACCGAGGCCGCGGGGGTGCTCACGCCTTCTGCGTTTCCGCGAGCATGCGCGCCAGCTCACCCGACTCGAACAGCTCCAGGGTGATGTCGCAGCCGCCGATCAGCTCGCCGTTGATGAACAGCTGCGGGAAGGTCGGCCAGTTGGAGATGCGCGGCAGGTTGGCGCGGACCTCCGGATCCTCGAGCACGTTGACGCTGTGCAGGGTGGACATGTCGGCGCCGGCCTCGCGCAGCGCGACCACGGTGCGGCTGGAGAAACCGCACATGGGGAACTGCGGCGTGCCCTTCATGAAAAGGACGACCGGGTGGCTGGAAATCTCGGCCTGGATGCGTTCGGTGATGGGCATGACGGCTCCGTCAGTGGGCGGCGGCCAGCGGCCGCGCGGCGCGCGGCGCGCGAAGGGGATCGCGCTATTGTAGCGTCCATGTCCATCGAACTCCCCGCCCTGCCCTGGGACCGCACAGCCCTCGAACCCCATGTGTCGGGCGAGACCATCGAGCTCCAGCACGGCCGCATCCAGCGCGCCCATGTCGACGCCGTCAATACGCTCGCCCCTGGCGCCGGGATGGGCTCGGCCAGCCTTGAGGACCTGGTCCGCGGCGCGCAGGGCGCGCTGCAGCAGCATGCGGCGCAGGCCTGGAACCTGGCGTTCCAGTGGCGCGGCCTGAAGCCGGCGCTGGCGGGCGGCGGCGGTGAGCCGAAGGGTGAGCTGGCCGAAGCCATCGTGCGCCGGTCCGGTGATATCCCGCGCTTCCGCCGGCGGTTCGCGGCCATGGCCACCGCGCTGCAGGGCTCGGGCTGGATCTGGCTGCTGCAGCGGCCGGATGCCTCGGTGGCGCTGGCGGTGACCGCCAACACCGCCTCGCCCATCACCGGCGACGACCGCCCCCTGTTCGGCCTGAGCCTCTGGGAGCACGCCTACCTGCTCGACTACCGCGAAGCGCGCGGACGATACGTGGAGGCGGTGTGGAACGTGATCGACTGGGGCTTCGTGGCTTCGAACATGAGATGACGGCGGAGCTGCCCCGTCCCCCGCTGCGCGGATAGTTCCCGCTACTCCCGGAGCCGCGCGACCACCGGGGCCACCTGCGCCTCGCGGCCAAGCGCGGCACCCACGCGCTCCAGTGCGGCCGCCAGGGCCTCGTCGTCGTCGGCGCGCAGGGTGGCGTGGCCGACCTTGCGGCCGGCACGCGGGGTTTTTCCGTAGTCGTGCCAGTGCCCCCCGGGCTCGGCCAGCACCGCGACGGGATCCGGCATCTCGCCGATCCAGTTCAGCATGCAGGCGCGTCCCAGCGCGCGTGTCGCACCCAGCGGCAGGCCGAGCACCGCGCGCAGGTGGTTCCCGAATTGAGAGGTCTCGGCGCCTTCGATGGTCCAGTGGCCGGAATTGTGCACGCGCGGCGCCAGTTCGTTGGCCAGCAGTCCGCCATCGAGGCAGAACAGCTCCAGCGCGAACACGCCAACATACTCCAGCGCCTCGGCCAGGGCGCGGGCATGGCCGACGGCACGCGCCTCCAGTCCGGGGGAGACGCGTGCGGGAGCAAGGCTGGCCGAGAGCACGCCGTCGACGTGCCAGTTCTCGGTCAGGGGCCAGGTGCGGAACTCGCCGTCGCGACCGCGCACCGCCACCACGCTCAGTTCGCGCTCGAACGGCACGAAGGCCTCGAGGATCAGCCCCCCGGCCGCGGCCTGCGCACCGAGCGCCTCCCAGGCCGCCGCGGCATCGGCCGCGGCGCGGATGCGGAACTGGCCCTTGCCGTCATAGCCCAGGCGACGGGTCTTGAGGATGCAGGGCGTGCCCAGGCGGGCGATCGCGGCCTCCAGGCCGGCCGGCGTATCCACGGCCACGTAGCCCGGCACCGGGATCCCGAGTTCGCCGAGCAGGGTCTTCTCGGCCAGGCGGTCCTGGCTGGTCCCCAGCGCGCGCGGATCGGGGAACAGAGGCACCCGCCGGCTCAACCACTCGGCCGATCCGGCGGGCACGTTCTCGAAGTCGAAGGTGGCGATGTCGATGCCCGAGGCGAACTCCTCCAGCGTGGCACGGTCGCGATAGTCGCCCACCACCAGCGGCGCGAACTGTCCGGCACAGGCCTCCGCGCTGGTGTCCATCACCGAGAAGCGCAGGCCCAGCGGGGCCCCGGCCAGCGCCATCATCCGCGCCAGCTGCCCGCCCCCGAGGATGCCGATCGTGGTCATCGCCTTCACCGGCGCGGGTCGTCGCCGGCGGCGACGTCGTCCGTCTGGCGCTGGCGGAAGGCATCGAGCGCCGCGGCCACGTCGGCATCGCCCGCGGCGGCCAGCTGCGCGGCCGCGAACAGCGCCGCATTGGCGGCGCCTGCGTTGCCGATCGAGAAGGTGGCCACCGGTACGCCCGCCGGCATCTGCACGATGGACAGCAGCGAGTCCATGCCATTGAGCGCCTTCGACTGCACCGGCACGCCGAGCACCGGCAGCGCCGTCTTCGAGGCCAGCATGCCCGGCAGGTGCGCCGCCCCGCCGGCGCCGGCGATGATCGCCTTCAGGCCGCGCTCGCGCGCGGTGGCCGCGTACTCGAACAGGGCATCGGGTGTGCGGTGCGCGGAAACCACGCGGACCTCGTGCGGAATGCCGAGTTCCCCGAGCTTCTGCGCCGCATGCTGCATGGTGTCCCAGTCGGATCGTGAACCCATCACGACCCCGACGACGGGTGGGCGGTTGCTGGCGGTCATTGGCCGTCCCCGGTGGCAAAGACGTATTCTAGCGGGCCCACGCCGCGACCGTATGCCATGGACCGCAAGCTGCTCGACATCCTCGTCTGCCCCGCCAGCCGGCAGCCGCTGGCGCTGCTGGAACCCGCCGGACTGGAGGCGCTGAACCGGGCGATCGCTGCGGGCGGCGTGCGGCGCGCTGATGACTCGCCGCAATCCACTCCGCTGCACGAGGCCTTGGTCACCCGCGACCGGCGCACGGTCTACCGCGTCGACGACGGCATCCCGGTGCTGCTGGCCGAGGAAGCCATCGCCACGTCCCAGGCCGACGGCTTCCCGGGCGCATGAGCAACGCGGACGGCGGATCCGGCGCGGTCGCGGATGCCCCGCCCCGCTTCGCACCTCCGCCCGCCGCGGCGGTGGACGCCGACGTCGAGCGCGCCCTCGCCGAGGATCTGGGCAGCGGCGACGTCACTGCCGCCCTGCTTGCCGATGCGCCGGAAGCGGCCTACCTGCTGTGCAAGGAAGAGGCCGTGGTCTGCGGCCGGCCCTGGTTCGACGCCTGCCACCGGGCCCTCGATCCGCAGGTCGCCATCGTCTGGCGCGTGGCGGAGGGAGACCGCGTGCCCCCCGGCACCGTGCTCGCCACGCTGCAGGGCCGCACCCGTTCCCTGGTCAGCGCCGAGCGCACCTCGCTGAACTTCATGCAGACGCTGTCGGGCACCGCGACCACCGTGGCCGCCCACGTCGATGCGGTGCGCGGCACCCGCGCGCGCATCCTCGACACCCGCAAGACCCTGCCGGGTCTGCGCCAGGCCCAGAAGTACGCGGTGCGCGTGGGCGGTGGCGAAAACCATCGGATGGGCCTGTACGACGCGGTGATGCTGAAGGAGAACCACGTGCGCGCGGCCGGCTCGATCTCCGCCGCCATTGCCGCCGCGCGCGCCAGCCAGCCGGAGCTGCCGCTGATCGTCGAGGTCGAGACCCTGGCCGAGCTGCGCGAGGCGCTCGACGCCGGCTGCGATCGCATCCTGATCGACGACTTCGACCCCCGACGCGCCGCGAGGCGGTGCGCATCGTCGCCGGCCGGATCCCGCTGGAAGTCTCCGGCGGCGTCGGACTCGAGTCGCTGTCCGCGATCGCCGCGGACGGCGTCGATTGCATTTCCATCGGCGGCCTGACCAAGCACCTGCGCGCGGTGGACCTGTCGCTCAAGCTCGGACCACCGCCGGCCTAGAGTCTCGACCGGCCCCGGGACTCACCCGCCGGCCTGGCCCAGCACCAGGGCCACGGTCGCCGCCAGCGCGGCCACCGCGGCCACCCACCACCAGGCGGATGTCCCCGCCGCCCGCTGCGTGCCGCCGACGGGTCGCGGGTCCGCCGCCGGCGCGCCCGGCGCGACCACGCGGAAGCGCAGCGCATCGATGCCCAGCTCGTCGCCATGGCGCGCCCAGGCGCGTTCGTGCGGCTTCTCGTTCAGCAGCCAGCCGTTGGTGGATCCCAGGTCTTCAACGAGCAGCCCCTCCGCGGTGGGCGTCAAGCGCAGGTGCTGGCGGGAGACGCCGGGATGGTCGAGGTGGATGCCGCAGTCGGCGGCGCGGCCGAGCGTCGTCGGTCCGAGCAGCGGAAAGGTCCTGCCGAAGCCGGCGCCGCCCACGCCGCGCAGCACGTAGGGAGGCAACACCGGGCGCACGACGGTGGCCAGCGTGGCTTCGGGGCCCGCGCCGGCAGGCGGGGACGGCTGCGGGTCGGCGGTGGTGTCGGCCTGACGGGTACTGTTCATTCGACGGAAACTGCGGCGTGCTGCGTGAAGCCCACGCAAGGCTTGCTGAAATCATCGGCCGGGCCCACATTGCACAGCCATGCCCAGCCTGATCCTGCTGATGATAGCCGGCGCCGTCGCCTATGCGTGGTGGAACGCCGGACGTGCGGCCACCGAGCACGCGATCGATGTCGGCCGTTCCGCCTGCCGCAGCGCCGGCGTGCAGCTTCTGGACCAGACCGTGCATGCCGCCGGGTGGCGCCTGCGCCGGCGGGACGATGGTCGCCTCGGACTCGAGCGCAGCTTCCCGCTTCGAGTACTCGCACGACGGCACCGACCGCCAGCGCGGGCGCATGGTCTTCCACGGGCGCCAGCTGGTGTCGTTTGCAGGGCCCGAGGCCGCGGTGGCTTCATCCCTGCATCGCAAGGACTGAGCCTTACTTCACCACGCGCAGATGGGCGCCGCGGCGCGGCGTCGGGGCGCCATCGTCACCATCGCCATCCCCGTCGCCATGGCCGTCATCGCCGCTGTCGCCGGGTGAAGCGGCATCCTCGTCGACGCCGCCCGGGACCACGCCAAGCACCACCTCGTTGCCCGGTGCGCCACGGGCCCGGGCCTCGTCCGCCGTCGCGCCGGTGGCGGTCGCGTCATCGCCGGGCCCGGGCGCCTCCTCCGGAAGCGCCATGCCCTGCCCCGTCTCGCGGGCGTAGATCGCCAGGATCGCGCCCACCGGCACCACGACCGGATGGCTGACCCCGCCGAAGCGGGCGGTGAAGCTGACCGCCTCGTTGTCCATGTCCAGGCGCGCAACCGCACGCTCGGCCACGTTCAACACCACGCGGCCTTCCTTGACGGTGTGCGGCGGCACGCGCACGCCGGGACGCGCGGCGTCGACCAGGAGGTGCGGCGTCATCCCGTTGTCCACGATCCAGTGGTACAGCGCCCGCAGCAGATAGGGGCGGTGGCTGGTCATCCGGGGCACATCGTTCATGCCCCGATTCTAGCCCGAGCCGACCTCAGTCCGGCAGTTCGCGCAGGTTGCGTTCCTGCGGTGTCAGGCTGCGCGCGAAGCCGGGGTTGCGGAAGATCCGGTTGCCGTAGTCCTCGATCGCCTTGCCGTCCTTCGGCAGCGGGATGCCCAGCGCCTCCAGCCGCCAGATGATCGGCGCCATCGCACAGTCGGCGAGGCTCATCTCGGGGTTCAGGAAGAACTTGAAGGCCTTGAACAGCGGCACCGACGCGGTGAGCAGCTCCCTCAGGCGCTTGCGCGCGGCCTCGGCCTGGGCCCGGGTGCCGGTCTGGATCGCGCGCACCTCGGGCACCCAGTCGTGCTCCAGGCGCAGCATGGCCAGGCGAAGCCGCGCGCGGGACAGCGGATCGACCGGCATCAGCGGCGGATGCGGATAGCGTTCGTCGAGGTACTCGGTGACCACGCTCGAGGCATAGAGCACCAGGTCGCGCTCCACCAGGGTCGGCACCGAGTGGTAGGGGTTGAGGTCGATGAGGTCTTCCGGCGGATCCTTGGGATCGACCGTGATCAGGTCGTAGGTGACGCCCTTCGCCGCGAGCACCAGGCGGACCCGATGGCAGAGGACGTCGTCGACCGAGGAAAAGAGCGTGAGTGCATTTCGCATGCGCGGACTCGCTGCCATCATCGAACAACTCTCCCGCGGCCGGAATCCGCCAGCCGCATCGGCGCCGCCCGCCCGTCGCGGGCGGCTGCCCGGTTTTCCGCCGCTGCCGTCAGTGGACGTCCTTCCAGTATTCCTTCTTCAGCAGCCACGCCAGGAAGGTGAAGAAGGCGAGGAACAGCAGCACCCAGACGCCCATCGCCTCGCGCTTGACCGCGATCGGCTCGCCGGCGTACTCGAGGAAGGCCGTGATGTCGCGCGCGGCCTGGTCGAACCGGGCCGCATCCATGGTGCCCGGCGCGGCGACCTCGAGGCGGTCGATCAGGGGCTCGTTCGTGGCCGCGTCCACGCCACCGTAGACCGGGCGCTGGATGCCCTGCAGCTCCCAGAGCACGTTGGGCATGGACGCGTTGGGGAACACGGTGTTGTTCCAGCCCACCGGACGCCCGTCGTCGATGTAGAAGGACTTGAGGTAGCTGAAGATCCAGTCGCCGCCGCGGACGCGCGAGACCAGGCTCAGGTCCGGCGGCACGACGCCGAACCACTGCGCCGCGCCTTCCGCCGGCATGGCGGTCAGGATCTGCTCGCCGAACTTGGCGCCCGTGAAGTTGAGGTTCTGCATCACCTCTTCCTCGGTCAGGCCCAGGTCCTCGGCCATGCGCGAATAGCGCAGGTACTTGAGCGAATGGCAGGACGAGCAGTAGTTCATGTACAGCTGCGCGCCGCGCTGCAGCGAGGCCTTGTCGCCAAGGTCGGTGCCTGCCTGCTGCAGAGGGCCGGCGGCGGCGGCCAGCGCGGAGAACGAGAGCAGCATGGCGGCTGCGAAACCGGCGGCGCGGCTGATGAGGGTCATGGGCTTAGTCATGCGTCGTCACCCGATCCGGCACCGGCCTGGTCTTGTCCAGCTTTGTCCACAACGGCATGGTGATGAAGAAGGCGAAGTAGAAGAAGGTCAGGAAGCGGCCGACGATGGTCTCGACCGGGTCGGTGCCCGGGCCGGCGCCGATCTTGCCGAGCCACACGAAGCTGACCGCGAACAGCGCCAGCAGCAGCTTCGAGAGCCAGCCGCGATAGCGGTAGGACCCTGACCCGGGCGCGGTCCAGCCACGGCACCAGGAACAGGATCGCGATCGCGCCGAACATCACCATCACGCCGCCGAGCTTGTCCGGGACCACGCGGAGCATCGCGTAGTACGGGGTGTAGTACCACACCGGCTTGATGTGCGCGGGCGTCACCAGGCGGTTGGCCTCGGTGAAGTTGTCATGCTCCAGGAACCAGCCGCCGAAGGCCGGCGCGAAGAAGATGATGAAGGCCGCGACCATCAGGAACAGGCCGACGTAGAAGGTGTCCTTCACCGTGTAGTACGGGTGGAAGGGGACGCCGTCGGCCGGCGCGGTCTTCGACCAGCGGTTGCCCTTCGGGCCCTTCTTGATCTCGACGCCGTCGGGGTTGTTCGATCCCACCTCGTGCAGCGCGAAGATGTGCAGCACCACCAGCAGCAGCAGCACCAGCGGCAGTGCGATCACGTGCAGGGCGAAGAAGCGGTTCAGCGTGGCGTCGCTGGGCAGGTAGTCGCCCATGATCCACTCGACCAGGCCGTTGCCGATCACCGGGATCGCGCCGAACAGCGAGATGATCACCTTCGCGCCCCAGAACGACATCTGGCCCCAGGGCAGCACGTAGCCCAGGAAGGCCTCGGCCATCAGCACCAGGTAGATCAGCATCCCCAGGATCCACACCAGCTCGCGCGGCTTCTGGTACGAGCCGTACATCAGGCCGCGGAACATGTGGATGTAGACCACGATGAAGAACAGCGAGGCGCCGGTGGAGTGCATGTACCGGATCAGCCAGCCCCACTCGACGTCGCGCATGATGTACTCGACCGAGGAGAAGGCCTCGGCGGCGGACGGCTTGTAGTGCATCGTCAGGAAGATGCCGGTGACGATCTGGTTGACCAGCACCACGATCGACAGCACGCCGAAGATGTACCAGATGTTGAAGTTCTTCGGCGCGTAGTACTCGGACATGTGCTTCCGGTACACGGGCATCATGCCCGGCGCGCGCTCGTTCACCCAGTCCATCACGGTGTTTGCGGTACGCATGATCACGTTGGACATGGCTTACGCGGCCCCCTGCGGATCGACGCCGACGACAATCGTGTTGTCGTCGGCGAAATGGTGCGGCGGCACCACGAGGTTGGTCGGCGCCGGCACGCCCTGGTAGACGCGCCCGGCCATGTCGAACTTGGACTTGTGGCAGGGGCAGAAATAGCCGCCCTTCCACTCCGGGTCGAACGGCGCCGGGCCGATCCTGGCCACCATCTCCGGCGAGCAGCCCAGGTGGGTGCACAGGCCGACGAGCACGGAGATTTCCGGCTTCAGCGAGCGCAGCTCGGGGTTGGCAGCCCGGATGTAGTCGGGCTGCTGCTCGACGTTCGCCGACTCCGGGTCGCGCAGCTGGTCGTTGAGCGTGGGCAGCGCCTGCAGGATCGCCTGCGAGCGCTTGACGATCCAGATCGGCTGGCCACGCCACTCCAGCATCAGGCGCTCGCCCTCGGCCAGCGCGCTGATGTCCGCGGTCACGGGCGCGCCGGCAAGCTGGGCGCGCTGGCTCGGGAACCAGGATTTGATGAACGGAACCGCGGCCACGCCGGCGCCAACAGCGCCGACTGCTGCGGTGGTGGCTGTCAGGAAGCGGCGGCGGCCGTTGTCGACCGTGCCCTCCCCGACAGGATCCAGAACCCCTTCATTGCCCATTACCACTCCGGAAATCGTCTGGTCGCTACTGGTATTGGCTGCCGCGCGCGGCTACCGCTACCGGAAGCCCGCCGCCAAAGACGCTGAAGTGTAGCGGAACGCCGATTCAGGGGACAACGCCGGGGCCGCCCCCCTCACCTCAGTTCGCGACCGTCCTGCCCCGGTAGCGGTCGGCCAGGAGCCCCACCCGCTCCACGTAGCGCCGGGTTTCGTTGTACGGCGGCACGCCCTTGTGCCGGTCCACCGCGCCTTCGCCCGCGTTGTAGCCGGCCGCGGCCAGGGTCAGGTCGCCCTCGAAGCGCTTGAGCAGCCAGGCCAGGTACTGCACGCCGCCGCGGATGTTCTGCGCGGGGTCGAAGGGATTGACCACGCCGAAGCGGTCGGCCGTGGCCGGCATCAGCTGCATCAGCCCCTGGGCGCCGACCCGCGACAGTGCATTGGGATTGAAGGCGGACTCGGCGTGCATCACCGCGCGGATGATCGCCTCTTCGACGCCGAACTCGGCCGCAGCGGCCCTGACCTCGGCCTGGTAGGCGGTGGTATTGAGGCGGACGCTGCCGAAGTCGACGCCTGGAGAACCGCAGGCGTAGCAGGTCTCGAAGAAGCTGTAGCGGATGGTGCGCACTGCGCTGGCGCCGCCGCCGCCGGGCTTGCGGCTGGTGTAGTGGCGCACGCCGTCCTTGACGTAGGAGTAGACCTGGCCCTGGACCAGGCGCCGCTGGCCGGCGCCGGCCGGTGGCCTGGGCCGGGGCGCAGGCGCGGGCGCGGTGCCCTGGCCGGTGCCCATGAAGGTGGCGGGCGCGTTGGCGCTGATCGATGCCGGCGAACCTTCCACCGCGGTGGAGGCCTTGACCGCACCGACGGCGCCCGATGCCGTGGAGGCGGCCGGCGCCGTGGACGGCCGGACGGGACGCGAGGACGCGAAGGTGCTGGCCACCGTGCAGCGCGCGCCCTGGATGCGCTTGCTGACATAGCTGGTGACGCCGTCGCCGGCGTCGCAGCGGTAGATGGTACCGGCCACGGCCGGCCCGGCCGGGGCCATGCCGCCAAGGCCGACAATCGCCATGCTGGCGAGACCCAGTATCGTCCGAAAGCGATTCATCCCCGCCCCTCCGTCGCGCGCAGTCTCCATGCTGGCGGCCGCCTTGCCAAGGCCCGATACCGTGAACATGCTCGCGGAAACGCCCCCGACCCGCCGAAGCGGCCGCTTCCGGCACGGGTAAACTGGCGAGCCCCGCCCGGACTACCGGCTTTGCCGTTGTGAAGCGCCCCGCCTCCGCGCCCCCGGAACCCGCCATGACCGATACCGACTCCCGCGCCCCCGCCGGCCCCGCGCACCGCGGCCGCAAGCTCTTCATCCAGACCCACGGCTGCCAGATGAACGAGTACGACTCGGCCCGCATGGCCGACGTGCTGGCCGCTTCCGACGGAATGGAACTGACCACGAACGTCGAAGAAGCCGACGTGATACTGGTCAATACCTGCTCGATCCGCGAAAAAGCGCAGGAAAAGGTGTTCAGCCAGCTCGGGCGCTGGAAAGGCCTGAAACAGGGCGACCGGCCCGTGTTGATCGGCGTGGGCGGCTGCGTGGCCAGCCAGGAGGGCGAGGCGATCGTGAAGCGCGCGCCCTTCGTCGACCTGGTCTTCGGCCCGCAGACCCTGCACCGGCTGCCGGAGCTTCTGCGCGGCCGGCGCGAGACCGGCCTGCCCCAGGTCGACATCAGCTTCCCGGAGATCGAGAAGTTCGACCGTCTCCCGGAACCCCGCGCGGAGGGTCCCAGCGCCTTCGTCTCGATCATGGAAGGCTGCAGCAAGTACTGCTCGTTCTGCGTCGTGCCCTACACGCGCGGCGAGGAGGTCAGCCGTCCGTTCGAGGACGTGCTGGTGGAGGTCATGCAGCTCGCCGCGCAGGGCGTGCGCGAGGTCAACCTGCTGGGCCAGAACGTCAACGCCTATCGCGGCCCGATGGGCGCGACCGATGCCGCCGGCGGGATCGACGGCCCGGCCGCCGCGACGACCGGGCCGCAGTTCGCCGACCTCGGCCTGCTGATCCGCACCATCGCCGAGATCGACGGCATCGACCGCATCCGCTTCACCACCTCGCACCCCCTGGAGTTCTCCGATTCGCTGATCGAGGCCTACCGCGACGTGCCGGAGCTGGCCAACTACCTGCACCTGCCGGTCCAGTCGGGCAGCGACCGTATCCTGTCGGCGATGAAACGCGGCTACACGGCGCTGGAGTTCAAGCAGAAGGTCCGCCGGCTGCGCACGGTGCGCCCGGACATCTCGATCAGCTCGGACTTCATCGTCGGCTTCCCCGGCGAGACCGACGCCGACTTCGAAAAGACCATGAAGCTGATCGAGGACGTGGGCTTCGACCAGTCGTTCTCCTTCATCTACTCGCGCCGGCCCGGCACGCCGGCCGCCGACCTCGAGGACAGCGTGTCCAGCGAGGTCAAGCATGCGCGGCTGTCGCGGCTGCAGGCGCACATCAGCGAACATTCGGCCCGCATCTCGAGGGCGATGGTCGGCAGCGTGCAGAGGGTCCTGGTCACCGGCCCGTCCCGCAGGAACCCGGACGAGCTCACCGGCAAGACCGAGAACATGCGCTCGGTGAACTTCGCCGGGCACCCGCGGCTGGTCGGTCGGTTCGTCGACGTGGTGATCACCGAGGCGCTCAGCAATTCGCTGCGCGGACGGGTGGCCACGAGCCGGGGGTTGCCACAGCAGCCACCCGCGGCCTGAGGACCGCGTCGTGGCGCTGCCACCGGCCGGACGCGGAGGACCCGATCCCGCTCCGCGTGCACGCCGCCGGCGCCGGGATCCGCTCGCGCTGTGGATGTGCGGACTGGCGGCACTGGGATCGGCGCGCGCCTGGCTCCATCTGGTCCGGGACGGCGACACCGGCAACCCCGCCGGCTGGATCTGGCTGGGCGGATCGCTGCTGCTCGCGGTGATCGGCGTCGTGCTGCTCGTGCGCGACCGGGGGCCGTCGATGGCCCCGTGACCGGGTGCGCGCTACCCTTCCGCCATGTCCAGACCCCACCAGCGCGACTTCATCCTCGAGCCCGACGACACCGAACGCCTGGCCAACCTCGCCGGCGCCTTCGACGCCCACCTGCGCCAGATCGAACTGGCGCTGGGCGTGGAGATCGCGAACCGCGGCAACATCTTCCGCGTCACCGGCATGGACGCCTCGCAGGTGGACGTCGCCGAACGCCTGCTGCGCGACCTCTACAGCGAGGCCGCGACCGAAACCTTCGACGGTCACGGCATCAACCTCCGCCTGAACGCCGCGCGCGCGGCAGGCGAGGACAAGGAGGCGCCGCTGCCTGCGCGCGACGGCGACTTCGTGCCGCAGGAGGTCGCCATCCGCGTCAAGCGCGGCACCATCCGCGGCCGCGGCCCGAACCAGCAGAAATACCTGCATGCCATCGCGACCCACGACATCAACTTCGGCGTCGGTCCGGCGGGTACCGGCAAGACCTTCCTCGCCGTGGCCAGCGCGGTGGAGGCCCTGAACGACTCCCGCGTGCAGCGCCTGGTGCTGGTGCGACCTGCGGTGGAGGCCGGCGAGAAGCTCGGCTTCCTGCCCGGCGACCTGTCGCAGAAGGTGGACCCCTACCTGCGCCCGCTGTACGACGCGCTCTACGAGATGCTGGGCGTGGAGAAGGTGCTGCGGCTGCTGGAGAAGAACGTCATCGAGATCGCGCCACTGGCCTACATGCGCGGGCGCACGCTCAACGATGCCTGGGTGATCCTCGACGAGGCCCAGAACACCACCATCGAGCAGATGAAGATGTTCCTGACCCGGCTCGGCTTCGGCAGCACCGCGGTGGTCACGGGGGACCTCACCCAGATCGACCTGCCCAAGCAGGTGAAGTCCGGGCTGCGCGACGCGGTGGACGTGCTGCGCGACGTCGACGGCGTCAGCTTCACCTTCTTCGAATCGCGCGACGTGGTGCGGCATCCGCTGGTGGCACGCATCGTCAACGCCTACGAGCGCCGCGACGCGGCGGACGCGGCAACGGGTCCGGCGTAGACTTCCGCCCATGACCCAGGGTCCCGTCCGCCTCGACGTTTCCGTCGGCTATGCCCTGCCGCGCGCGGGGCTTCCGGCACCTGTGAGCTTCCGCAAATGGGTGGCCGCGGCCCTCGCCGGGCGCATCCGCGAGGCCGATCTCGCGATCCGCCTGGTGGATGCGAAGGAAGGCCGCGCCCTGAACCGCCACTACCGTGGCCGGGACTACGCCACCAACGTGCTGAGCTTCCCCGCCGACCTGCCGGAGGGCCTGCCCGAGGGCGTGCGCCTGCCGCTGCTGGGCGACCTCGTCCTCTGCGCCCCGGTCATCGCCCGCGAGGCCCGCGAGCAGGGCAAGCCGCTGGCCTCCCATTACGCCCACATGACCGTCCACGGCACACTGCACCTGCTCGGCTGGAACCATGAGGACGACGTCGAGGCCGAGGCCATGGAGCAGCTGGAACGCGGGATCCTGGCCGGCCTGGGCATCGACGACCCCTACGGCACCCCCTGAACCGACGCGGTAAACTCACGGCTCCGCCCCACTCCTCCGGGCGACGATACGAGCGAGATGTCAGAAGACGACAGTAGCAGCGGCAGTACCAGCGCCACCCCCGACCCTCCGGAGCGCCGGCGAAGCTGGCTCGAGCGCCTGGGCTCGGCGATCACCGGCGAGCCCGACACACGCGACGACCTGGTCGAACTGCTGCGCGACGCGCAGTCCGACGGCCTGATCGAGGCCGACACCCTGCGGATGATGGAGGGCGCGATCGCCGTCTCCGACATGACCGTGGGCGACGTCATGGTGCCGCGCTCGCAGATGGTCTCGCTGCCGGTGGACGCGCGCTTCATCGAGCTGATGAAGCAGGTGGTCGAATCCGGCCATTCGCGCTTCCCGGTGCACGGCGAGGACAAGGACGAGATCCTCGGCATCCTGCTGGCCAAGGACCTGCTGCGCGGCGTGGTCGCGGACAACGGACCCCGCACCGTGCGCGAGCTGCTGCGTCCGGCGGTGCTGATCCCCGAGTCGAAGAAGCTCAACGTGCTGCTGCGCGAGTTCCGCCAGTCGCGCAACCACATGGCGATCGTGATCGACGAGTACGGCGGCGTGGCCGGCGTGATCACCATCGAGGACGTGCTGGAGGAGATCGTCGGCGAGATCGACGACGAACACGACGAGGCCGGGAACCCGGAAGCCCTGATCGCCGCCCAGGCCGACGGCCAGTACGTGGTCGACGCCCTGACCCCGATCGAAGACTTCAACGAGCGCTTCGGCGCCGACTTCGACGACGACGAGTACGACACCATCGGCGGCCTGGTGACCGCGGCCATCGGCCACCTGCCCGAAGCCGGCGAGGAGCTCACCCTGGGGCGCTTCAGCTTCCGCGTGGCCAGCGCCGACGCACGCCGGCTGCATGCCCTGCACCTGTCGATCCATGGGGAGTGAGCCGCGCCGCGCGCGCGCCATCGCGCTGCCGGCCCTGCTCCTCGCAGTCCTCGCCTTTGCCCTGCCTGCCCTGGCGGTACCGCGGATCGGCGTGGTCACGATGCAGCCGGGCGAGATCTTCTTCGAACGCTTCGGCCACAATGCGATCGTGGTCGACGATCCCGCCGCCGGGCCGCCGCTGTCCTACAACTTCGGCCTGTTCGATCCCGACGAGCCCGGGTTCCAGCGGCGTTTCATCCACGGCGAGATGCGTTACCGCCTGGCGGCGATGCCGCTGGCGCAGGACCTCGCCTACTACGGCAGCGTTGGGCGCGGCGCCTCGATCCAGTGGCTCGACCTCGACGACGCGGCGGCCGCGGAACTGGCCGCACGCCTGGCATGGAACGCACTGCCCGCGAACGCGGCCTATAGCTACAACTACTTCACCGACAACTGTTCGACCCGGGTGCGCGACGCACTGGATACGGCGCTGGGCGGCCAGTTGGCGCGCAGCCTGCAGGTCCGCTCCCAGGGGAATACCTACCGCAGCGAAGCGGTGCGCCTGGCCCGCCCGGCGCCGCTCATGGCGCTGGGCTTCGACCTCGGCCTCGGCCCCGCGTCCGACCGCCCCAACTCGCTCTGGGACGATGCCTTCGTGCCGATGCGGCTCGCGCAGGCCCTGCGCGACGCGCGCCTGCCCGATGGCCGCCCCCTGGTGCTGCGCGAGGAGGTGCTGCTGCCGCACCGGCTGGGACCCGAACCCGAGCCCCGGCGCGTGGCGTGGTGGCCCTGGCTGCTGGCGGGCCTGGCACTGGCCGTGCTGGCCTGGGCCGGGCGTTCGCGACCGAGCGCGGTCGCCGCGGTGGCGCTTCCCGCCTGGCTGCTGTGCACGGCGCTCGGCGCCCTGATGCTCTACATCTGGCTGGGCACTGCGCACCGCTACGGCTGGGCCAACCACAACCTGCTGCTGTTCAACCCGCTTTGCCTGCTGCTGCTGCCCGGCGCCTGGCGGATCGCCCGCGGCGGCGAGGGCGGGACGGTTTTCCGGGTCGTGCTGGCGGCGGTCGTCGCCGGCGTGGCGGTGGCGCCGTTCCTGCTCTGGATGCCGCTGCAGTCGCAGCGGAACGGTCACTGGATCGCGCTGCTGCTGCCGGTCCAGCTGGCACTGGCGGCGGTGTTGTGGCGGACCGGACCTCGACCAAAGTCGTAGCCGCCGCTCGTCATTGTGCGATGCAATACGATTGACCCCGGAGGCCGCAGGCGCGACCCTTTCCGCGTCCCATCACGACGCGAGGCGACAATGAAAGGTCCGGCAGGAAAACTCGCGTGGGCAGCCCTCGCCCTGTTGGGCGCCTTCTGCCTGGGAACCATCGCGCTGCGCCGCGGCGAGTCGATCAACGCGCTCTGGATCGTGGCGGCCGCGGTGTCCATCTACCTCGTCGCCTACCGCTTCTATGCGCGCTTCATCGCCGACCGGGTGTTCAACCTCGACGCCTCGCGGGCGACGCCGGCGATGGTCCACAACGACGGCCTCGACTACGTGCCCACCAACAAGCACGTGCTGTTCGGCCACCACTTCGCCGCGATCGCGGGCGCCGGCCCCCTGGTCGGCCCGGTGCTGGCGGCGCAGATGGGCTACCTGCCCGGGACCCTCTGGCTGATCGCCGGCGTGGTGCTCGCGGGCGCGGTGCAGGACTTCATGGTGCTGGTGATCTCCAGCCGCCGCGACGCCCGCTCGCTGGGCGACCTGGTGCGCGGGGAAATGGGCCGGGTGCCCGGGACCATCGCGCTGTTCGGCGCCTTCCTGATCATGATCATCATCCTCGCGGTGCTGGCGATGATCGTCGTGAAGGCGCTGGCGGAAAGCCCCTGGGGCATGTTCACCGTGATCGCCACGGTGCCGATCGCGATCTTCATGGGCCTGTACATGCGCTACATCCGTCCCGGGAAGATCGGCGAGATCTCGGTGATCGGACTGGTGCTGCTGATGCTGGCGATCTGGTCCGGCGGCCAGGTCGCCGCGCACCCGACCTGGGGCCCGGCCTTCACCTTCACCGGCGTGCAGATCACCTGGATGCTGATCGGCTACGGCTTCGTCGCCGCGGTGCTGCCGGTCTGGCTGCTGCTGGCGCCGCGCGACTACCTGTCGACCTTCCTCAAGATCGGCACCATCCTCGGTCTCGCCGTCGGCATCCTGATCGTCATGCCGGAGCTGAAGATGCCGGCCCTCACCCGGTTCATCGACGGCAGCGGCCCGGTCTGGAAGGGCTCCATGTTCCCCTTCCTGTTCATCACCATCGCCTGCGGCGCGGTGTCGGGCTTCCACGCCCTGATCGCCTCGGGCACCACGCCCAAGCTGATGGCCAACGAGCGCCATGCGACCTATCTGGGCTACGGCGGCATGCTGATGGAGTCGTTCGTGGCGATCATGGCCATGGTCGCGGCCGCGGTGATCGACCCGGGCGTGTACTTCGCCATGAACAGTCCGGCGGCGCTGATCGGCACCGATCCGGTGGCCGTTGCGGAGACCGTCTCGAGCTGGGGCTTCGTGGTCACGCCCGAGGTGCTGACGCAGACCGCCAGCGACGTCGGCGAGGCCTCGATCATCTCGCGCGCCGGCGGCGCGCCGACCCTCGCGGTGGGCATCGCGCAGATCTTCCATGCGGTGATTCCGGGCGAGGGAATGATGGCGTTCTGGTACCACTTCGCGATCCTGTTCGAGGCACTGTTCATCCTGACCGCGGTGGACGCCGGCACCCGCGCCGGGCGCTTCATGCTGCAGGACCTGCTCGGCAACTTCGTGCCGGCCATGCGCAGGACGGAGTCGTGGGGCGCGAACCTCATCGCGACCGGCGGCTGCGTGGCGCTGTGGGGCTACTTCCTGTACGTCGGCGTGACCGACCCGCTGGGCGGCATCAACATGCTGTGGCCGCTGTTCGGCATCGCCAACCAGATGCTGGCCGGCATCGCGCTGATGCTGTGCACGGTGGTGCTGTTCAAGATGAAGAAGGACCGTTACGCCTGGGTGCCGATCGTGCCGACCGCGTGGCTGCTGGCCTGCACGCTCAGCGCCGGCTGGATCAAGATCTTCGACGCCGATCCGGGCGTCGGCTTCCTGGCCCAGGCCAACCGCTACCGCGACGCGATCGTCGCCGGCAACCTGATCGCGCCGTCGAAGGACTTCGGCGGCATGCAGCAGATCATGTTCAACAACTACGTCAACGCCGGCCTGACCGCGCTCTTCATGTTCGTGGTGCTGGCCGTCCTCGTCTACTCGGTCGGCGCCGTGCGCAAGGCGCGTGCGAACCCGGCGCGCACCGACCGCGAAACGCCCTACGTGGCGCTGACGCCCGAACAGCAGAAGGCCTGGCTCTGATGGCCGGCGCGCTGGTTCCGCTGGACTATTTCGCCACCCACAGGCGTGTGTGGCGCAGGCTTCTGCAGACCGCGCGCCTGTGCTGCGGCATCCCGGACTACGACAACTACGTCCGGCACGTGCTCGAGAAGCACCCGGACCGGGAGCCAATGGACTACCCGACCTTCTTCCGCGAACGGCAGGAAGCACGCTACGGCGGGCGCGGCGGCTTCCGCTGCTGCTGATGCGCATCCGCCGGCCGTACGGGCCGGCGGGGTGGGAATTCTCCGATTGCCCGCGATCCGGCGGGTGACGTAGCGTGGACCCGACATCGCACGTCATCGGATGACACCATGCGTACCTGTCGCGTTCTCCCCCTGGCACTCCTGCTGTCCGCGTCCGCCGCCGGCCTGCTGCTGTCCGGCTGCGGCAACCGGGAGGTTTCAAGGATGGACCTGGAACTCGCGGGACGGGCGTTTCCCGACGATGCCCGCATGGCGGAGATCGCGGTCATGGCCCGGGCGGGCGATGTGGTCGCGGTGAGGCGCCTCGCGCCGTGGGTCGACCTCGACGCACGCGGGGACAGGCAGGTGACCCTGCTGGAGTGGGCGATCCTCGCCGACAGCCATGCCGGCTTCGAGGCCCTGCTGGATGCGGGCGCGGATCCGCACGTGAACGGAATGGACGGGGAGTCGGCGATCCATCTCGCGGCCCGGGTCCACGATTCCAGGTTCCTGGCGACGTTGATCGCGCGGGGCGCAGACCTGGACACGCCGGCGCTGCACGGCCATGGCCCCCTGACCTCGGCGATCCGGGAGGGGAACGATGCCCACATCGCCCTGCTCCTCCGCGCCGGCGCCAACCCCGACCAGGCCGACGGGACGGGCAACACGCCGCTCCATGTCGCGGCGAAGATCGGGACGCCGGGCCACGCGCTGCTCCTGCTGGAGGGGGGCGCCGATCCGGGGGCGCGCAATGGTCGCGGTCATACCTTCGACCGCTATCTCTTCGCCGGGCCCGAGCGCTTCCTCAACCAGGCCGCCCGCGAGGACATCGCCCGCATCCGGCGCCTGCTCGACGATGGCTCCGGAGGCAGCCCGGAGTAGCGCGGAACCGGGGGCCGGCCCGGATCCGGCAGTCACAGGGACGGTGACATGGACAGGACACGGGAATTTCCCGCGCCCCCGCCGCGCCGCACCGCGACGGACAGCGATCTTGCCGGCCGGCAGCCGCATGCCCTGGACCGGACGCTCGCGCTGCTGGCGCGGGATGTCTATGCCGGGGATGGCGGCGCCGTGGGCGGCTGGTCGGTGGTGTCCGCTGCGGAGCTGGCGGGCCTGGGTGTCGCCGGTTCGCCGCTGCACGACGGACAGACCGGATTCGCCGCCCGGCTCTACGTCCATCCCGGTCACGGCTACATCCTCGCGTTCCGCGGGTCCGACGAACCCGTCGACTGGATCGGCAATCTGCGGCAGGCGGCGGGCCTGCCGGCCCCCCAGTACCGGCAGGCCGTGGAACTGGCCACGGAGGTGAGCGAAGCGCTGGGCCCCCGACTGGTGGGCATGACGGGGCACTCGCTCGGCGGCGGCCTCGCTGCGGTGGCCTCGCTGCGTACGGGGGTCGCCGCGGTCACGTTCAATGCCGCAGGCGTCCGCGACTCGACGCTGGAGCGGCTCGGCATCGCGCGCGACGTGCGCGACCTCGCGGCGGAAAGCGGCCATGTCCGGCGCTACACCGTGGACAACGACATCCTCACCGAACTCCAGGAGCACATGATCCGGACCCGCACCGTCCTGCCCGATCCGATCGGCCACCGGATCCGGCTGCCCGACCCGGATCCGCTCTCCTTCCTCCAGCGGGGAGTGCCGGTCGTGCGTCTCCCGCATGCACTGGACCGGCACTCGATGGACACGGTCATCAGCGCGCTGGAACCTTCCGCGGCGCGCGATGCGCGGACGCAGGGCGCGGCCGCGCTCGTGCTCCAGTCACTCCGCGGCCTGCGGGACCTCCAGGACACGACACGGCTGCCGCGGCTGCCCGCCGACAGCCTGCTCAGCGCGGCAAGCTGCATCGCGCTGCGCGCGCGCGACTCAGGCATCGCGCGCATCGATCTCCTGGCATGCAGCGCCGACGGCGCCCGCCTGTTCGCCATCCAGGGCGGCCGCGACGATCCCGCGCAGCGGCGCATCACCGTGGACCTCGACACCGCGACCTCGGAGCCCCTGCATCACGCCGCCGCCCGCGTGGCGGCCTCCGACGCCGCCCCGCGGCCGTCGATGTCATACAACGGGCCGCAGCAGGCGCATCCGGCAGACGGTTACTGACCGGCCATCACCCGCAGGACCTGGCCGATGCCATAGGCGAAGACCGTACCGGTGGCATAGCCCACCGTGCCCAGCAGGACTCCCACCGGCGCCAGCGTGGGATGGAAGGCCGCCGCGACCACCGGCGCCGAGGCCGCCGCGCCGATGTTGCCCTGCGAGCCCACCGCGAAATAGAACAGCGGCGCGCGCACCATCTTCGCCGCCGCGTACAGCACGACGATGTGCACCAGCATCCAGATCACGCCGATCGCGATCAGCTCCGGCCGGTTGGCCAGCTTCATGAAATCCATCTGCATGCCGATGCACGCGATCAGGAAGTACAGGAGCACCGTGCCGACGCGCGACGCGCCCGCGTTCTCCAGGCGCCGCATGGGCGTGAAGCTCAACAGCAGGCCGCCCAGCGTGGACAGCACGATCACCCATACGAAGGGCGTGTCCAGGCTGAACTGGCTGGCCCAGGCGGCGTTGGCCTTGAACCATGCCGATGCCGGATCCGCCACGAAGTGCGCAAGGCCCACCAGGCCGAAGGCGACGCCCACGATCACCATGAGGTCGGTCAGCGTCGGGATGCGCGCGTTGGCGGCCTCGTAGGCGGAGATCCGCTCCTTCATCTCGTCGATGGCGCGGGTGTCGGCGCCGCTGCGGGCGTCGATCTGCTGCGCGCGGTTGGCGAGGAACAGCAGGGTTCCCATCCAGAGGCTGGCGATGGCGACGTCGACCACCGCGAACTGCCCGAACAGCGTCGCGTCGGTGCCGTAGATCTCGCGGATCGCCACCATGTTGGCGCCGCCGCCGATCCAGCTGCCCGACAGCGCGGCCATGCCCTTCCAGGTGTCGCCCGCCACGGCGGCGGGCCAGACCCATTCCATCAGCTGGAAGCTGACGATCGCGCCCAGTGCGATCCCCAGCGTACCGGCGCAGAACACGAACAGCAGCCTCGGCCCCAGCTTGAGGATGCCCTTGAGGTCGATGGACAGCGTCAGCAGCACCAGCGCGGCGGGCAGCAGCATGCGGCTGCCGATGTAGTAGAGCTCGCTGCCCTCGCCGTCGATCAGGCCGGTGGTGTTGTAGATGGCGGGCACGAAATAGCACAGCAGCAGTGCCGGCACCCAGGCGAAGAACTTCTTCCAGAACGGCGTCGGACCCGACGCGAGCCAGAAGATGAGCCCGAGCGTGGCCGCGATGAGGCCGAAGACGACGATGTCGCTGCCGATCACCGGCGCGGCGACATCGATCGCATCGACCACCCCGGCGGGATCCATGGCATCGATGGCGGCGGCTTCCTGGGCGGCTTCGGGTGCGGCGGCGTGTGGTGCCATCGGCGATGTTCCTGTCTGTTCGGAAAAAGATGGATGCAGGCGCGCCCGACCGGCCGCGCTGCGGCCGGGGGCGCCGGATTGCTGCTATCGGCCGATGTGCCGCTTCAGCCAGTCATTGACGGTGTCGTGCCAGAAGACGCTGTTCTGCGGCTTCAGCACCCAGTGGTTCTCGTCGGGGAAGTACAGCAGCTGCGACTCGATGCCCTGGCGCTGCAGCGCGGTGAAGGTCGACAGGCTCTGGTCGATCGGCACCCGGAAATCGTTCTGGCCGGCCACGACCAGCATCGGCACGCGCCACTTGTCGATGTGCCGCGCCGGGTTGTGGCGCTCGTAGGCCTCGGGGTTGTCGTAGACCGTGCCGCGGTTCTCCCACTCGGTGAACCACAGCTCCTCGGTCACCAGTCCCATCGAGCGGGTGTCGAAGACGCCGTTGTGGTTGACCAGGCACTTCCAAGGGCCGTTCCACTGTCCGGCGATCCAGTTGACCATGTAGCCGCCGTAGCTGGCGCCGAGCGCACAGGCCCTGTCGCCGTCGAGGAAGCCGTACTTCTCCTGCGCCGCGGCCCAGCCCTTCTGCAGGTCCTCCAGCGGCGCACCGCCCCAGTCGCCGCTGATGGCATCGGTGAAGGCCTGGCCATAGCCGGTGGAGCCGTGGAAATCGATCATGACCACGGCATAGCCCTGGCCGGCATAGGTCTGCGGGTTCCAGCGGTAGCTCCAGCCGTTGCCGAAGCTGCCCTGCGGGCCGCCGTGGATCAGGAAGGCCACCGGGTACGCGCGGCCTTCCTGGAAGTCCCAGGGCTTGACCACGTAGCCGTACACGGTGGCGCCCTTCGCGCCTTCGAAGCTGAACTGTTCGTAGGCGCCGAACTCCACGTCGGGCAGGCGCTCGGCGGCCGTCGGCGTGATCGCACGGAGGCTGGAGACATCGAGGGTGGTGGCGTAGATCACGTCGCCGGTATCGATCGTGTTGCGGCTGAACACCAGGGTGTCGCCCTCGACCTGGTAGGACGACACGCTGCCCTCGCCTACCAGCTTCGTCACCTCGCCGCTGGCGACGTCGATGCGGAACAGCGGGTATTCGCCGGTGTCCTGCGCCGCCACGTAGAGAGCGCTGCCGTCGGCGGACGCTTGCAGGCTGCTCGGTGAACGGTCCCAGCCGGGGGCGATCTCGCGGCGCTCGCCGCTGGCCAGGTCCAGGGCCATCAGCGCATAGCGATCGGCCTCGAAGCCGGGGCGCGCCATCGCGCGGTAGAACAGCGTCCGCCCGTCGGCGCTGAACACCGGACCGGCATCCCAGGCCGCGTTGTCGGCGGTGAGGTTGACCGGCGCGGCCTTGCCGGCGGCGTCGAGGCGATAGAGGTCGAAGTCGGTCGACCAGGGTTCTTCGCGGCCGGCCACCTTCACGCTGGCCACGATGCTCCGGCCATCGGGGGCCCAGGCGTAGTCCTCGGCCCCCCGAAGGGCTTGCCGGGCACGTCGCCATCGAGCTCGGCGCTGATGGCGCCGGCGGCGGCGACGGGCGTGCCCCGGTCGGCCGGAAGCGCGGCCACGAACAGCCGGTTGCGGCGGCCGTCGGCCCAGGTGTCCCAGTGGCGCACGAACAGCTGGTCGTAGACCACGCCGCTGACCCTGGAGTCCTTGCGCGCGTCCAGGCGCTGTTTGGTGCAGGCGAAGTCCGCGCCGCATTCGCCGAAGGTGTCTGCGCTGAAGGCCACTCGGCCACCGTCCGGCGAAACGTGGTAGGTGCCGATCCCGACCTCGAACGCGGTCAGCTGGCGCGGCTCGCCGCCGGCCAGCGGAATCGCGTAGAGCTGCTGCGAGCCGTTCTTCGCGCTGAGGAAATAGACGGTGGCGCCATCGGGCGAGAACGAGGGCGAGTTGACGTTCCAGCCCTCGGGCGTCAGGCGCTTCGGCGGCGTCGCGTCGCGGGTCCGGAGGTCGCGGACGTACAGAGCCGAGGTCGAGGAATTGGCCTCCAAATCGACGGAGCGCTGCGCGAAGACCAGCTGCGCGCCGCCCGGCGACAGCGTCGGGGACGAGACCCGTTCCAGCGCGGCCAGGTCGCGGCCCTCCAGCCCGCGGGCGTCGGCGACCGCGGGCAGCGCGGCGAACAGGCACAGGGTCAGCAGGGCGATGCGCGGCATGGAAGTGGACTCCGGACGGAAAGCCCGATGGTAGGGGCGGCGGGCGGGCTGCGCAAAGGCGGAACGTCGTGTTTTCCGCCTGCGGCCGTCAGCGCGGGCCCGGTTCCACGGGCGCCACGGCCGGCTGCGGGCGGGTGCTGCTGCGATAGAGCATCCACGCCACCACGGCCAGCACCACCAGCCCGACCCACTGGTTGAAGTGCAGCGATTCCGCCACGGCCAGCACGTCGGCGCGCTCGCTGACCACGATCGGGATGGCGATCGCGATGCCCATCAAGGCCTCGCCGGTGATCAGGCCGGCCGCGAACAGCGTGCCCGGCCGGTGCACGCGGTCGCGCGCCACCTCGTCCGTGCGATCGATGCCGTGCCTGCGCTCCACCAGCCACGCCAGCACGCCGCCCAGGAAGATCGGGACCATCAGCTCGATCGGCAGGTAGATGCCGATCGCCGCCGCCAGCACCGGCACGCGGAAGGTGGAGGCGCGGGCCTTCAGCCACTCGTCGAAGGCGATGATCGCAGCGCCGACGCCGGCGCCGATCGCGATCATGTCCCAGGGCAGCTTGCCGCCGAACATGCCCTGGGCCACCGACGCCATCAGGGTGGCCTGCGGCGCGGCCAGCGACTGCGGCTGGTCCGGCGTGGGCGCGCCGATGCCGTAGGCCTGGGCCAGCAGGTTCAGCACCGGAGCCATGATCAGCGCGCAGGAGAACGCGCCGATGCCGAGCATCAGCTGCTGCTTCCAGGGCGTGGCACCGACGATGTAGCCGGCCTTGAGATCCTGCAGGTTGTCGCCGCCGACCGCCGCCGCGCAGCACACCACCGCGCCGATCATGATCGCCGCGACCGCGCCCACCGGCGAATCGCGTCCGAGCAGGAACAGCAGCACCGCCGCCGCGAACAGGATGGTGGCGATGGTGATGCCCGACACCGGGTTGTTCGACGACCCGACGAGGCCCGCCAGGTAGGCCGAGACCGACACGAACAGGAAGCCGGCCACGATCATGATGATCGTCATCGGCACGCTGACGAACCAGTTGCCGACGATGGCCTGGTACAGCACCAGCAGCGGGATCACGAACAGCAGCAGTGCGATCAGCATCCACTTCATCGGCAGGTCGCGATCGGTCTCGGCCACCGCCTCGCCGCTGCCCTTGCGCGCGGCGGCGATGCCGCTCTTCACGCCCGAGAGCAGCGACTTGCGCAGCGAGAACAGGGTCCAGATGCCGCCGATCAGCATCGCGCCGACGCCGAGGTAGCGGATCTTCGTCGACCAGATGGCACCGGCCGCGTCGGCCGCGGAGGCGCCCGCAAGCTGCGTGGAGAGCACCGGATCGCTGGCGAGGAAGAAGGCGTGGTAGAGCGGGATCGCGATGTTCCAGGACAGGATCGCGCCCGACAGCACCACGATGCCGATGTTGAGGCCCACGATGTAGCCCACGCCGAGCAGCGCCGGGGACAGGTTGGTGCCCATGTAGGCCAGGTAGTTGCCGGCGTAGCCGGAGCCCACGGCGTTGTCGGGGATCATCCGCAGTCCGCCCTGCGCGGCCAGCTTGACCACCGCACCCACGGTCGCGGCCAGTGCGAGGATCCGCAGGCCGGGGCCGGGATTCTCGCCGGCCTTGAGCACTTCGGCCGCCGCCTTGCCCTCGGGGAAAGGCAACGGATTCTCGACGATCATCGTGCGCCGGAGGGGCACGGAGAACAGCACGCCGAGCAGGCCGCCCAGGCCCGCGATCGCCAGGACCCACCAGTAGCGGAAGTCGTCCCAGTACCCGAGGATGATCAGAGCGGGGATCGTGAAGATCACGCCGGCCGCGATCGACGACCCGGCCGAGGCGCCGGTCTGGACGATGTTGTTCTCGAGGATGGTGCCGCCGCCGAGCAGGCGCAGCACGCCCATCGAGACCACCGCCGCCGGGATCGCGGTGGCGATGGTGAGGCCGGCGAACAGCCCGAGATAGGCGTTGGCCGCTGACAGGATCACCGCCAGCACGATGGCCAGCAGCACTGCGCGGAAGGTCAGCTGCGGAACGGGTCCGCCCCCCTGGTTGGCCATTGCATCGCTCCCCGTATGAAGGCCGACAAGCTATCCCCATCCGGCATCGGGCGTCCAGCGCCGGTCGTGCCGCGGCGGTGGCTCAGGAGGCCGACATCATTCCGTCGAGGACCGCGTCGAGCGCGTCGCCCCACTGCGGGAGCGTGGTCGCGAAATCCGTCTGGAACCGGGCGGTGTCGAGGCGGGAGTACGCCGGGCGGCGCGCCGGCGTCGGGTATTCGCCGGTGGTGATCGGCAGCACCCGCGGCGCCCTCGCCAGGAGTCCGCGCTCCACGGCGCCGGCGAAGATCGCTTCGGCGAAGCCGTGCCAGCTGGTGCCGCCGTTCGCGGTCAGGTGCCAGAGGCCGCTGGCCTCGGGCCGGGTGCGCAGCGCGTGCGCGGTGGCGGCGGCGATCAGCGGCGCCGGCGTCGGCGTGCCGACCTGGTCGGCGACCACGCGCAGCTCGTCGCGCTCGGCGCCCAGGCGCAGCATGGTGCGCATGAAGTTGTGGCCGTGGGCGCCGTAGACCCAGGCAGTGCGGAAGATCATGTGGCGTGCGCCGATGCCGCGCACGGCGTCCTCGCCGGCGAGCTTGCTCGCGCCGTAGACGCCCAGCGGAGCGGTCGGGTCGTCCTCGCGCCAGGGACGCGTGCCGCTGCCGTCGAAGACGTAATCGGTGGAGTAGTGCACGAACAGCGCGCCACGTCGGGCGCAGGCCGCGGCCAGCGTGCCGGGAGCCTCGGCATTGGCGCGGAAGGCGGCCCCGCGTTCCTCCTCCGCGCGGTCGACGGCGGTGTACGCCGCGGCGTTGACGACGACATCCGGCGACAGCCGCTCGACCAGGCCCGGCAGCATGTCCGGCCGGTCGAAGTCCGCGATCTCGCAGGTGCCGCCGTCGGGCAGCGCGCCGCTGCGCGTCGTGCAGACGACCTCGCCCAGAGGCGCCAGCTCGCGCCGCAGGGCGTGGCCCACCTGCCCGTTGGCACCGAGCAGCAGCAGCCTCACGGCGCGTAGACCGGCAGCCGCTCCTCGGGCACCTCGGCCAGGAAGGGCGCGCGCGCGTCCTTGTCGGAGAGCACGGGCTGCGCCAGCGGCCAGTCGACGGCCAGGCTGGCGTCGTTCCAGCGGATTCCGGCATCCGCCTCGCGGTCGTAGGTCGCGGTGCAGAGATAGGTGAAGACGGCGCGCTCGCTGAGGGTCACGAAGCCGTGGGCGAAGCCTTCGGGGATCCAGAAGTGGCGCTTGTTCTCCGCGCTCAGCACCACCGCCGTCCACTGGCCGAAGGTCGGCGAGCCGCGCCGGATGTCCACGGCGACGTCCCAGACCTCGCCCTCGACCACCGAGACGTACTTGCCCTGCGGCTTCGGCCACTGGTAGTGCAGCCCGCGCAGCACGCCGCGCGTGGACGAGGAGACGTTGCCCTGCACGAAGGCCGGCGTCAGGCCGTGCGCGGCCAGCCGGTCGGCGTTGAAGGACTCGAAGAAGAAGCCCCGCTGGTCGCCGAACACCTGCGGTTCGATCACCACGCAGCCGGGCAGGCCGGTCTCCACCAGCTTCATCGCACCACTCCGCGCTTGGCCAGCGACAGCAGGTACTGGCCGTAGCCGTTCTTGGACAGGGGCGCGGCCAGCCGCTCGAGGTCGGCGTCGTCGATCCAGCCGTTGCCCCAGGCGATCTCCTCCGGGCAGCACACGCGCAGGCCCTGGCGCGCCTCGACGGTCTCGATGAAATTCGAGGCCTCGATCAGCGACTGGTGGGTGCCGGTGTCGAGCCAGGCATAGCCGCGGCCGAGCTGCTCGAGGTGGAGGCTGCCCTCCTCGAGATAGCAGCGGTTGAGGTCGGTGATCTCGAGCTCCCCGCGCGGCGAGGGCTTCAGCGAAGCCGCGAAGTCGCTGGCCCGGCCGTCGTAGAAGTAGAGCCCGGTGACCGCGTAGTTGGAGCGCGGCTGCGCCGGCTTCTCCTCCAGGCCCACCACCCGGCCGCCGGCGTCGAACGCGGCCACGCCGTAGCGCTCCGGATCCCTGACCCAGTAGCCGAATACGGTGGCGCCGTCCCCGCGCGCATCGGCGCGCTTCAGGATCTCGGTGAAGCCGTGGCCGTGGAAGATGTTGTCGCCCAGCACCAGGCAGCTCGGCCTGCCGCCGACGAACTCGCGCCCGATCAGGTAGGCCTGCGCCAGGCCGTCCGGACTCGGCTGCACCGCGTACCGGATGTCCATGCCCCACTGCGAGCCGTCGCCCAGCAGCTGCCGGAACAGCGCCTGCTCGTGCGGGGTGTTGATGATCAGCACTTCGCGGATCCCGGCGAGCATCAGCGTGCTCAGCGGGTAGTAGATCATCGGCTTGTCATACACCGGCAGCAGCTGCTTGCTGATCGCCTGCGTGATCGGGTACAGCCGCGTGCCGGAGCCGCCGGCGAGAATGATTCCGCGGCGCGCCGTCATGCCGCGACCCCGATCCGCTCCAGCCGGTAGCTGCCGTCGAGGACGCGCTGCACCCAGGGCTGGTTGGCCAGGTACCAGTCGACGGTCTCGGCGATGCCGCGTTCGAAGGTGTACTTCGGCACCCAGCCCAGCTCGTCGCGCAGCTTGGAGGCGTCGATCGCGTAGCGGCGGTCGTGACCCGGCCGGTCGGCCACGAACGCGATCTGCGATTCGCGCGGCCTGCCGTCCTCGCGCGGACGGCGCTCGTCGAGCAGCGCGCAGATCGTCTTCACCACTTCGAGGTTCTGCTTCTCGGCGTTGCCGCCGACGTTGTAGGTCTCGCCCACGCGGCCCTTCGCGAGCACCGTGCGGATCGCCTCGCAGTGGTCGCTGACGAACAGCCAGTCGCGCACCTGCTTCCCGTCGCCGTATACCGGCAGGGGCTCGCCGGCCAGGGCCTTGGCGATCACCAGCGGGATGAGCTTCTCCGGGAAATGGTAGGGGCCGTAGTTGTTGCTGCAGTTGGTGGTCAGCACCGGCAGCCCGTAGGTGTGGTGGAAGGCACGCACCAGATGGTCGCTGGCCGCCTTGGACGCCGAATAGGGCGAGTTCGGCGCGTACGGCGTGGTCTCGGTGAAGAGGCCGGTCTCGCCGAGCGTGCCGTAGACCTCGTCCGTGGACACGTGCAGGAAGCGGAACGCGTCCTTCGCCCCGCCTTCCAGCCCCTTCCAGTAGTCGCGCACCGCTTCCAGCAGCGCCAGGGTGCCGACGACGTTGGTCTGCACGAACGCCGCGGGGCCGTCGATCGAGCGGTCGACGTGGCTCTCGGCGGCGAAGTTCACCACCGCGTCCGGACGATGCTCGGCCAGCAGGCGCTCGACGAGGGCGCGGTCGCCGATGTCGCCGTGCACGAAGACGTGGTCCGGGTTGTCCTGGAGCGAGGACAGCGTGTCCAGGTTGCCTGCATAGGTGAGCGCATCGAGGTTGATGACGCGCACGCCCGCCGCGACCGCTTCAAGCACGAAGTTGCCGCCGATGAAACCGGCGCCGCCGGTGACCAGCCAGGTGGACATTGGGGGAAATCCTCCGTGATGTGCTGCTGCGGCCGCGGGGGCGGTCAGAACGGAATATCGTCGTCCGAGATGCCATCGTCGAACTGGGAAGCGGCTGCCGCCGGCGTCTGCCGCGCCGGGGCCGACTGGCCGCGCTGGAAGTCGCCGCCGCCACCGCCGCGCTGGTAGTCGCCGCCTCCACCACCACGCTGGTAATCGCCGCCGCCACCGCCGCCGCGCTGCCCGCCCTCGCCACCGCCGCCGAGCATCTGCATCTCGTTCGCGATGATGTCGGTGGAGTAGCGCTCGACGCCGTCCTTGCCGGTGTACTTTTCGGTGCGCAGGGAGCCCTCGACGTAGACCTGGCGGCCCTTCTTCAGGTATTCGCCGGCGATCTCCGCCAGGCGGCCGAAGAACTTCACCCGGTGCCACTCGGTGCGTTCCTGCATCTGGCCGGTCTGCTTGTCCTTCCAGGCCTCGGTGGTGGCCACGCTGATCGTGGTGATCGTGGTACCGCTCTGGGTGTACTTCACGTCGGGATCGTTGCCGAGGTTGCCGACGAGGATGACCTTGTTGATTCCGCGGGCCATGGTCCTGGTTTCCTTGCGTTCCCCGCCGGGATTGGCGGAGGAAAAGCGTGAGTATACCCGCCCGCCCGGGGCCATCCTCCGGCCCCGCGCCGGCGCATCGGGGAAGCCCGTGCGGCACACCGGCCGCAGGCACCGCCGCCTATAATGACGATCCCCAGACATGCGCCCGACATGGATCCGAACGCCCCGGCCGACCCGGCCCGCCCCGCCCTGCCGCTGACCGAGGTCCAGGCCTTCGCCGCCGCCGACATGGCGGCCGTGGACGCTTTGATCCGCCGCCGCCTCGCCTCCGACGTGGTCCTGGTCAACCAGGTGGCCGAGCACATCGTCGCCGGCGGCGGCAAGCGCCTGCGCCCGATGCTGCTGCTGCTCGCCACGCGTGCCCTGGGCCACCAGGGTCCGGACGCGCACCAGCTGGCGGCGGTGGTCGAGTTCATCCACACCTCCACCCTGCTCCACGACGACGTGGTCGACGAATCCGACCTGCGCCGCGGCCGCAGCACCGCCAATGCCGTGTTCGGCAACGCCGCCAGCGTGCTGGTCGGCGACTTCCTGTACTCGCGCAGCTTCGAACTGATGGTCGAGCTGGGCTCGATGCCGGTGCAGGAGATCCTGGCCGGCACCACCAACCGCATCGCCGAGGGCGAGGTGCTGCAGCTGCTGCACGTGCGCAACCCCGACGTGGACGAGTCCGCGTACCTGCGCGTGATCGAGCGCAAGACCGCGATCCTGTTCGCCGCCGCCACCCGCCTGGGCGCGCTGCTGGCCGGCGGCGACGAAGCCACGCAGCAGCGCCTGCACGACTATGGCCTGAACCTCGGCATCGCCTTCCAGATCGCCGACGACGTGCTCGACTACAGCGCCGACGAGGCCGCCCTGGGCAAACACCTGGGCGACGACCTGGCCGAGGGCAAGATGACCCTGCCGCTGATCCACGCCATGGCGCATGCCGACGACGCCACGCGCGCCCGCCTGCGCACGATCGTCGAGCAGGGCGATGCCGGCGCGCTGGACGAAGCGATGGCCGCGATCCGCGCCAGCGGCGGCCTTGAATACAGCCTGGACCGCGCCCGGGAATACGCCGCGATGGCCGAGGCCGCGCTCGACGGACTGCAGGACAACGAGGCTGTGGCCGCGCTGCGCGGCCTGGTGCGGCACGCGGTGGAACGCAGCGCCTAGAAAGCCTGGAGGACGGCCCAGCCTTTTCTGGCCCTTCTCCCGATCGAGGGGACGCTCCGTTCAGGTCTGGGCCGCCCGCCACGGACGCTCCGTTCGAGTCCGGGCCGCCCGCCACGGACGCAGGGGGGATGCCCAGCCGGATTCTCCGCGTCCTGCTCCCAGATCCGGCCGCCGGCCATCCATGGCCGGCTCTGGGCATCCCCCCCTGCATCCGCGGCGGGCACGACCTTTCGTGCGGTCTGGGAGGTTTCTAGAAGCGACGCCCACCTCGAAACGGAGAGCGTCATGACCGGCAGCAGCCCGGCTCCGACCGCTCTTGATCTTCCGCCCCGAAGCCGGAGAACGCCGGAGCCCTCCCGTGCACAGGGGGTGTGCGGACAGCCGGCCATGGATGGCCGGCGGCCGGCAGTGGGAGCAGGACGCGGAGACTGCCGGGGGAGCACACCCCCTGTGCGCGGGACGGGCTGCGCGGACCCCAGCGAAGCGGCTTCACCGCGCGACAGTGCACCAAGAACGCGGGAGCGCACCGACTGCACGCCATCGCCCCCGGAGTCGGGAGAAGAACGTTTTTTCAGTCCGGATTCGACGCCGCGATCCCCAGTCCCGGGATCTCCGAGATCGCATCCGGATCGAAACCGCCCAGGCGCGCGAAGTCGCGTCCTCGCTCCACATAGTCGCGCCAGGCGCCAAAGCTCGGTGCGCCGGGTGACAGCAGCACGACGTCGCCAGCCTCCGGCCCGGGACCGGCTGCCAGCGCCTCGCGCGCGGCCGCGACCGCACCGGCCAGGTCGGCCGCTTCGCGCAGGTCGAACCCGCCTTCGTCCGCCACCGCCGCCAGCAGCGCGTGGATGCGCGGGCCGTTGCGGCCCATGGTCACCACGGCCGCCGGCGCGTGCGTGCGCATCCGTGACGCGAAGTCCGCCCAGTCCAGGCCGCGGTCGTGGCCGCCCACGAGGAGTGCCACGCGCCGGTCGCGATAGACGTCCAGCGCCGCCAGCGTGGCGTGCGGCGTCGTGCTGATGGAATCGTTGACCCAGGTGGTGCCGCCACGGGTTCCCAGGACCTGCAGCCGGTGCGGCAGGGGCCGGAAGGTCCGCGCGGCCGGCGCGAGGGCCACGGCGTCGTGGCCCAGGGCTTCGGCGGCCGCCAGCGCCGCGCACAGGTTGTCGCGGTTGTGGCGCCCGGGCAGCGGCACGTCGCGGGTATCGAACACCGCCAGGCCGCCCCGATGCAGCATGCTCCCGCGCAGGTGCCAGCCGTCCTCCCGGCCATACCAGCGCACTCCGGTCGCGGGATCCAGCCGCGCTCCAAGCGCTGCCAGCCGTGGGTCGGCGGCGTTGAGCACGGCGACCCGCGGCTTCGCGCGGGTCACCAGCGCCAGCTTGTCCTCGACGTAGCACTCCTCGCCGCCGTGCCAGTCCAGGTGTTCGGGGAAGACGTTGGTGACCACCGCCACGTCCGGTCGCACGCCGCCGGCGGCGACGTCGCCGGTCTGGTAGCTCGACAGCTCGATCGCCCAGGCCTCGGCCTCGTCGTCCAGCAGCTCCAGCAGCGGCAGGCCGATGTTCCCCGCCAGCGCCGTGCGCACGCCGCCGGCGCGCAGCAGGTGCGCCAGCAGCGCGGTCGTGGTGCTCTTGCCCTTTGTGCCGGTGACGCAGGCCACGCCGCGCGCGACCCCGCCCTCCTCCGCACGTTCCCCGAACCACAGCGCGGTGCCGCCGACGAAGGCCGTGCCGGCGTGCGCGGCGACCAGCGCTTCCGGCCGGTATGGGCTGATGCCGGGCGACTTCACCACCACGTCGAAGGCCGACAGCCGGCCGGCGTTCGCCTCGGTCTCGATGGACAGCAGACCGTCGCCCAGCGCCGCCGCCGCGACAGCCTCCTCGGCGTTGCAGAACAGCGTCAGCGGCTGCGCCGGCAGACGCAGGCGCAGCGCGCGGTACGCGGCGCGGCCCTCGCGGCCCCAGCCCCAGAGCGCGAGGCGCCGGCCCTCAAGCTGCGAAATACGCATGCAGCCGGCTCCAGACCCCGTCCGGGATGCCGTGCTCCGGATCGGGCACCAGCAGCGGCGCGATCTCCAGCGCTTCGCCGCCCAGCTGCGGCAGGATCTCTCCGCGGAAGCGCGCGACCACCGCGTCCTCGCGCCACTCGGGGCGCGCGGCCAGGGCCGCCATCGCCGCGCGCGACTCACGCGCCTCGCCCACGCATTCGAAGGGCTTGTGGTCGCGGTATTCCATCAGCGCATCGTAGCCCCCCAGCTGTGACCGGTCGTCGAGCAGGTTGCGCCCGAAGATCGCCACCAGGCGCGGCTTGGGCATGAACGGAGCCAGCGCCAGGAACACGAAATGGCACTTCGGGCAGACGCCGCACCAGCGGCTGGTCGGGCGCTCGCCGAGAAGGTGGAAGTTGCGGTTGCAGCTGGAGAACCAGCCGTCGTAGCGGTCGATCCTCGCGAACTGGCGCGCCACCGCCAGCTCCGACAGCGGCCGCAGCAACGAGTAGTAGCGCAGGTCCGCCGCAACGTGGCTGCGCAGGTGGGCGGCGAAGGCCTGTTCGAAGGCCCAGCCCTTGGACCACTGGTGGTTCACCTCCCCAGTGCCTTCGATCAGGCTGCCGTAGCTGGCCGAGCGCTCGTTGGAGAACACCACCTGGTCGACGCCGAGCACGACCGCCGCGAGGGCGAGGATCGCGGAATTGATCGCGGTGACCGGGATGTGGCCGTTGTACGCGCCCTGGCGGTTGTACTCGAACAGTTCGGGGGCGAGCTGGCGCTGGATGTTGAGCGTCGGCAGCCCGGTGCGCTCGGCGCAGGCGCGGATCAGCTGCGAGCCGCCGACCCAGGCCACGGTCTGTCCGATGCCGGCGGCACGCAGGGCCTCGATCGAGACCAGCGAGTCCTTGCCGCCGCCGATGGCGACCAGGGCGTGGGAGCTCAGGCCGGCCGCGGGGGCGCGGCCATGGCTGCCGCCCGCCGCGCTTCCGGCGCCCGGACCCACTCCTGCTTCGGCCGGCCCTTCCACCGGGAACCGGATGCGTCCGTGCAGGTCCAGCGCGTTGCGATAGGCGAACTCGCCCAGTCCATGCAGGTAGACGTCCTCGAGCAGCGCCGCCGTGGCGGCGTCGATGCCGTAGCCGTCGATGCGGATGCACTCCGGGACCGCGGCCTTGTAGTAGCTGACGCCGGCGACGAGGTGGAGCAGCCGGAGCGCATGCTCCACGGCCGGCGCACGCGTCGCGTCCAGCGCGAACGGCGCGCCCGGGAGAATCACCGTCTCGACCAGCTCCGGGCCGTCGTCGAAGGCATAGGCCAGTCGTGCCTCGCCGGTCGCCGGGTCGAAGGCGCAGCCGACGAAGCGGAAGCAGGCCACCGCCTCGCGATCGAACGCTCCGGTCATTCCCCGGTCTCCGGGAGCAGGGTCTCCGCGGGCAGCGCGCGCAGGTTGTAGGTATTGGCCATGGCCATGCCGTAGGCGCCGGCGTCGGCGACCAGCAGCACGTCGCCGGGCGCGGTGTCGCGCGGCAGCGGGCGCTGGCGGCCGAAGACGTCGCTGGATTCGCAGATCGGCCCGACGACGTCGAACGCCACGGTCTCGCCGTCGGGCCGCGACAGGTTGTGGATGTCGTGCCAGGCGTCGTACAGCGCCGGACGCATCAGCGCGTTGATGCCGGCGTCGGCGCCGACGCGGCGGATGCCGCCCTTCTCCACCACCTGGGTGACTGCCAGCAGCAGGACGCCGGCCTCGGCCACCAGGAAGCGGCCCGGCTCGATCGCGAGGCGGTAGGCCGGGTAGGCCGCCTTGACCTCGGCCAGGCCGACGCTCCAGGCCTCGAGGTCGAAGGGCTCGTCGTCCTCGCGGTAGGGGATCGGCAGGCCGCCGCCGATGTCGATGGTGTCGATGCTGCCGATGCGTTCGGCGATGCCGCCGAGTTCGTCGCAGACCTCGCGCCAGTGGTCGGGCGTGTCGACGCCGCTGCCCAGGTGCGCATGCAGCCCGGTGACCCGCACGTCCAGTGCGCGCGCGGCGGCCAGGAAGGCCTCGACGCGATCCACCTGCAGCCCGAACTTCGAGGCCGGGCCGCCGGTGCGCACCTTCTCGTGGTGGCCCTCGCCGCGGCCGAGGTCCACCCGCAGCCACAGCGCGCGGCCGCGGAAGACCTCCGGCCAGCGCTCCAGCGCCTCGACGTTGTCGAGGGTGACCGTCACGCCCCGGCCGAAGGCGGCGGCGTACTCGTCGACCGGGGCGAAGCTGGGCGTGAACAGCACGCGCGCCGGATCCAGCCCGGGCAATGCCTCGAACACGTGCGCCAGCTCGCCGGCGGACACGCATTCCAGCCCGAAGCCTTCCTCGACCAGCAGGCGCAGGATTTCCGGGTGCGGATTGGCCTTGATCGCGTAGAAGCGGCGGTCCACGGCCTCCACCGCCGCCAGCTGCCGGGCGCGGGCGCGCACGGTGCCGGGATCGTAGGCGTAGCGCGGCGTGCCTTCCGCGGCCAGCGCCAGCAGTTCGTCGCGCCGCCCATGCCACCACGGCACCGGGCGCCGGCGCAGCCGGCCCTCGATTTCGCTCCAGCGCGGTCCGAACACATCGGCTTCGCGCACCGGCATCGCGCCGCTGGAAATCAGTTCATCGTGCAGTTCCCGCATGAGGCCTCCGGCGTCGGCTTCGTCGATGACGAAGGTCAGGTTGAGATCATTGGACGATTGAGAGATCAGGTGCACGCGCTCACGGCCGAAGGTCGCCCAGACATCGGACAACCGGTGCAGCAGCGAGCGCATGCCGCGGCCGACCAGGGTGATCGCGGTACACGGCGCGATCACCTTCAGCCGGCAGCTGCGCGCCAGGTCCTCCGACAGCCGGGCCAACACGTCGGTGCTGACCAGGTTCTCGTTCGGATCCAGCGACACGGTGACGTTGGTCTCCGACGAGCCGATCAGGTCGATCGACAGCCCGTGGCGACGGAAGCAGTCGAAGACGTCGGCCAGGAAGCCGACCTGCTGCCACATGCCGATGGTCTCCATCGACACCAGCACCACGCCGTCGCGGCGGCTGATGGCCTTGACCCCGGGCACGGTGGCGGCATCGCCGTCGATGCGCGTGCCCGGCAGCTCCGGGCGCGCGGTGTCCAGGATCGCCATCGGCACGCCGGCGTCGCGGCAGGGCTTGATCGCCCGCGGGTGCAGGACCCTGGCGCCGGTGGTGCAGATCTCCTGCGCCTCGGCGTAGTCCAGGCGCGCGAGCAGTCGGGCGTCGGGCACCTCGCGCGGGTTGGCGCTGAACATGCCGGGCACGTCGGTCCAGATCTCCACGCGGGCGGCGCCGAGCAGTGCGCCGAAGTACGCCGCGGAGGTGTCCGAGCCGCCACGGCCGAGGACTGCGGTGCCGCCGTCTTCGTGACGGGCGATGAAGCCCTGGGTGAGCAGCATGCCGCCGGGCTGGGCGTCGAAGCGCGTGCGCCAGTCGCCGGCGACTTCGCGGCGGCAGGCCACCGACAGCCTCCGGGTCCAGTCGTTCTGGTTGGGCAGGCCCACCGCCTGCAGCCAGTCGCGGGCGTCGCACCAGCCGAAATCCAGGCCGCGCGAGCGCAGATAGGCGGCGCCCAGCGTCGAGGAGAGCAGTTCGCCCTGCGCCAGCAGCTCGGCCTGCCAGTCGAGCGTCCGCGTGGAAGCACGCGGATCGGCCACCAGACTGCGCAGCGCGTCGAGGCGGGCCCCGACCGCGGCGTCCGGGTCGAGCCCGAGTTCGACCGCGAAGGCGCGGTGGCGCTCGATCAGCGCTTCTGCGCGCTCCACGGCGTCGGGCGCACCGTCGGCGATCGCACCCAGGGCGTTGGTCACGCCGGACAGGGCGGAAACGACGACCAGGACGCGATGGCCGGTGTCGACGCGCGAGGCGGCCAACGCACCGATGGTGTCCCAGCGCTCGCGGCGCGACACGGAGGTGCCGCCGAACTTGAGCACGATCCAGCGGGCGGGTTCGGAATGGTCGGGCATGGACGGCCGGCACGCCGGCGGATCGGACACGGCCTGCGATTCTAGCCGCGCACGGTCCCGATCGGCACGGCCGCCGCTACACTGGCGCGCCGCGCCGGAGCACCGCATGCCCGCCTGCCCCTATGTCCAGCTCGACGTGTTCGCCGATCGTTCCGGCGCCGGCAACCCGCTGGCCGTCGTCCCCGACGCCACCGGCCTCAACGACGCGACCATGCAGGCGATCGCGCGCTGGACGCGGCTGCCGGAAACCACCTTCGTCTTCCCCTCGCCCACCGCAACGGCCGACTACGCCGTGCGCATCTTCAGCCCGCGCCGCGAGGTGCCCTTCGCCGGCCACCCCAGCGTGGGCACCGCGTACGTGCTGCTCGACCGCGGCCTGGTGACCGCGCGCGAGGGGAAGCTCGTGCAGTCCTGCGCGGTGGGCGAACTGCCGCTTCGGGTGGACGGCGAAGGCGGGAGGCGCACGGTCGCGGTGCGCACGCCGCGCGCACGCGTGGTCGAGGTGGCCGACGCCGCGGACGCGCGCCTGCGCGCCGCGCTGGCCGGGCTTGCCCTGGGCGCGCTGCCGCCGGTGCTGATGGACGGCGGCCGCCGCTGGTGGCTGGCCGAACTGCGCGACGAAGCCGAGCTGCGTTCGGCAACGCCCGACTGGGCCGCGGTCGGCGCCCTGGCCGAGGCCACCGGCAGCATGGGCCTGTGCGTCTTCGCGCGCAGCGACGATCCGGTCTACCACCTCGCCGTCCGCGCGTGGGTCGGTTCGCCGGCACCGTTCGAGGACGTGGCCTCGGGCGCCGCCAACGCCACCCTCGCGGCCTGGCTGTCGGATCGCGGCGCGCTTCCCGGCGAAGGCGGCTTCTACCGCATCAGCCAGGGTCGCGAGGTCGGCCACGACGCCATCATCGAGCTGCGCGTGGACGCCGACGGCGAGGTCTGGTCCGGCGGCCGTGCGCGCATCATCGTGAACGGAACGATCGACTGGTAATCACCTGGCTTCGTACACCGGCCGGCCGTCGACCCAGGTCGATCGCACCTCGAGCTCGTCCAGCCGGTCGGCCGGCACCGCCAGCGGGTCCTGCCCGAGGATCACGAAGTCGGCACGCAGCCCTGGCGCCAGGCGTCCGGTCTCGTCATCGTCGAACGCCGACCAGGCCGCGCCCGCGGTGAACCCGTGCAGCGCCTCGGCCGCGGTCAGCACCTGGCCCGGCAGCCAGCCGCCCGGGGGCAGGCCGTGGACGTCCTGGCGTGTCACCGCAGCCAGCAGGCCGAGGCGCGGATCGGCGAATTCCACCGGGAAGTCCGAACCCAGCGCCAGCGGCACTCCGGCCTCGGCAAAGCTGCGCCAGGCGTAGGCACCGGCCAGGCGGGCCTCGCCGAGGCGATCGCCGGCCCAACCCATGTCCGAGGTCGCATGCGTGGGCTGCATCGAGGCCACCAGCCCCAGCCCGGCGAAGCGCGCGATGTCGCCCGGCGCCATCACCTGCGCATGTTCCACGCGCCAGCGGTGGTCGCCGGACGCTGCATCGCCGAGCACGCGTGCATAGGTGTCGAGCACGATGCGGTTGCCGCGGTCGCCGATGGCGTGCGTGGCCACCTGCAGGCCGCAACCCTGCGCGCGGCGCGCCGCGGCCTCGAAGTCCTCCTCCGTCTGCAGCAACAGGCCACGGTTGCCCGGGTCGTCGCTGTAGTCCTCGATCAGCGCCGCGCCACGGCTGCCCAGCGCGCCGTCGATCATCAGTTTCACACCGCGCATGTCGAGCCGGCCGGACGGGTGGCTGTAATGTCCGTCCCGGCAGAGATCGTCGATCAGGCTGCTGTCGCGCTGCGCATAGGCGCGCACGCGCAGGGTCAGCGCACCGCGGTCGGCGAAGCGTTTCATCACTTCCAGTCCACCGCGCCCGGTGCCCATGTCGTGCACGCCGGTCAGACCGAGGGCGGCGACGTGGCGCAGCGCGCGTTCCATCGCCCGGTCCTGCCAGGCCGCGTCCGGCTCGGGCGCGGGCGCGTAGACGAGGCGCGCGGCGGTGTCGACGAAGACGCCGGTGGCCCTGCCGTCCTCGCGCAGGATCAGGCCGCCCTCGGGCTGCCAGTCGCCGGACAGGTCGCGCTCCACCGCGCGCATCGCCGCGCTGTTGGCCCAGGTGGCGTGGCCGTCGACGCGCTCCAGCACCACCGGTCGATCGGGGAAGGCGGCATCGAGCACGGCCGCGGTCGGGAAGGCCTTCTCCGGCCACAGGTTCTGGTCCCAGCCGCGGCCCATCAGCCAGGCATCCTCGGGAAGGTCGCGCGCGAAGGCCTGCAGGCGTTCGACGATCTCGCCGGTGCTGCGCGCGCCGACCAGGTCGGCCTGCATCAGCGCATGCCCGAGCCCGACCAGGTGCGCGTGCGCGTCGATCAGGCCGGGGACCACGGTGGCGTCGCCCGCGTCGATGCGCTCGGCGCCGGGATGGCGCACGGCCAGCTCGGCGGCATCACCGACGGCGACGATGCGCCCTTCCGCATCCCAGACCATGGCGGTGGCCACCGGCGTCGCCGCGTCGGAGGTGTGGATCCGCGCCGCGGTGAGCAGGCGCTCGCCGTCGGCCTGCGCGGCTCCGGCAAGGGCCAGCAGGATGCCGGCGACGAGGGGCAGGGAAGAAGCGGGAACGGTGCGGCGCATGCGCGGACTCCAGTGGCGGACCGCGCGACTATGTCGGCGTTCGCGCTCCGGGGCAACGGCGGCGTGCCGCCGCGCCCCGGGAACGGCACGGCCGGGGATCAGGCGAGCAGCTCGGCCTCGAGCGTGACCGGCACCGCCGACAACGCCTTCGACACCGGGCAGTTCTGCTTGGCGTCGTCGGCAATGGCGCGGAACTTCGCGGCGTCGATGCCCGGCACCTTCGCTCTGGTGAAGAGCCGGATCGCGCTCAGCGTGGGGCCACCCTCCATCGACAGGTCGACCTCGGCGCGCGAATCGACCGCGTCGGCGGGATGCCCGGCCTCGGCCAGCGCATTCGCCAGCGCCATCGTGAAGCAGCCCGCGTGCGCGGCCGCGATCAGTTCTTCGGGGTTGGTGCCCTTCTCGTCGCCGAAGCGGCTGTTGAAGCCGTAGCGGGTGCCGTCCATCAGCCCGCTGGCCGGCGTGCTGATGGTGCCACCGCCGGACTTGAGGTCGCCCTCCCAGTGCGCGGTGGCCTTGCGCGAGATGCCCATGTCGTTCGCTCCGTGGTCGTATCGGGCCGTCCATCCTGGGGCGGCGGCCGTGACGCGCGCGTGGCCCCCGGCGGTGCATTCCCGATGCTGCGTCGCAACGCGACGCCCCCGCGCAGCGCGCGCTAAGGTGCCCGTCCGCCATGACCGCCCGCCGCGCAGGCCCGGTCGCACGCATGCGACGGACAGCCATGACGTCCTTTCCGCCCAGCCAGGGAGAAACGGACCCATGTCCCACGCAACGCAAGACATCCGCAACGTGGCCCTGGCGGGCCATCCGGGCGCCGGCAAGACCACGCTGTTCGAAGCCCTGCTGCATGCCGGCGGCGCGATCCAGGCGGCAGGCAGCGTCGAGCGCGGCAACACCGTGTCCGACTTCGATCCCCAGGAGCGCGCCCGCGGCCACTCCATCGACGCGGCGATCGCCGGCATCGGACATCGCGCCGCCGACGGCACTCGCATCCACGTCAACCTGCTCGATACGCCGGGCTATCCCGACTTCCGCGGAGTGGCGCTGTCGGCGCTGTCCGCCGTGGAAACGGTCGCGGTGGTGGTGGATGCCGACGCCGGCGTCGGCCACGGCACCCGGAGGATCATGGAGCACGCCGCGCGCCGCGGCCTGTGCCGCGCGATCGTGGTCAACCGCATCGACGCCGATGGCGCCGACTGCGCGCGCCTGCTCGACGAACTGCGCGAGGAGTTCGGCCCGGAAGTGCTTCCGGTCAACCTGCCGGCCGATGGCGGCACCCGCGTGGTCGACTGCTTCGCCGGCGACGGCGGCGACAGCGACCTCGGCCCGGTGGCGGACTGGCACCGGCGCATCCTCGACCAGGTGGTGGAGATCGAGGAGTCGGTGATGGAGCACTACCTCGACGGCGGCGAGGCCGCGCTCGGCCGCGGCGAGCTGCACGACGCCTTCGAGCGCTGCCTGCGCGAGGGCCACCTGGTGCCGGTCTGCTTCGTGTCGGCGCGCACCGGCGTCGGCGTGCGCGAGTTCCTCGACGTGGTCGCAGGCCTGCTGCCGCACCCGGGCGAGGCCAATCCGCCGCCGTTCCGGCGCGGCGCGGGCGACGCCGCGGAGCCGGTCGGATCGCGCCCCGATCCCGACGCCCACGTGATCGCCGACGTCTTCAAGATCGTCAACGATCCCTTCGTCGGCAAGCTGGGCGTGTTCCGGGTCCACCAGGGCACGGTGAAGCGCGACCAGCAGCTGTTCGTGGACGACGGCCGCAAGCCCTTCAAGGTCGCGCACCTGTACCGGATCCAGGGCAAGGACCACTTCGAGATCGACCGGGCCGTGCCCGGTGACATCGCCGCGGTGGCCAAGGTCGAGGACCTGCACTTCGACGCCGTCCTCCACGACAGCCACGACGAGGACCACATCCGCCTCGAGCCCATGGCCTATCCGCGGCCGATGTTCGGCCTGGCGGTCGAGGCCGGCAGCCGCGGCCAGGAGCAGAAGCTCGCCGCGGCGCTGCACAAGCTGGCCGAAGAGGATCCCTGCTTCCAGGTCGAGCACGACGCCGAGACCAACGAGACCGTGGTGCGCGGCCTGTCCGAGCTGCACCTGCGCATCCAGCTCGAGCGCCTGCGCGAGCGCCACGGCGTCGAAGTGTCAACGCGGACGCCGCGCATCGCCTATCGCGAGACCGTCACCGCCGCCGCGGAGGGCCACCATCGCCACAAGAAGCAGACCGGCGGCGCGGGCCAGTTCGGCGAGGTCATGCTGCGCGTCGAACCCCTGCCGCGGGGCGCCGGCTTCGAGTTCGTCGACGCGGTGAAGGGCGGCACCATCCCGGGGCAGTTCATCCCCGCGGTGGAGAAGGGCGTGCGCCAGGCCATGGCCGGCGGCGCGGTGGCCGGCCATCCGATCCAGGACGTGCGCGTGATCGTGCACGACGGCAAGCACCACCCCGTCGACAGCAAGGAAGTGGCGTTCACCACCGCCGCGCGGAAGGCCTTCCTGGACGCGGTGGCCAAGGCGTCGCCGACGGTGCTCGAACCGATCGTCGATCTGGTGGTGACCGCGCCCGAAGCGCACATGGGCGACATCAGCGGTGGCCTCGCGGGGCGCCGCGCACGCATCTCCGGCACCGATTCCGCGCGTGGCGGGAACATCGTGATCAAGGCCCAGGTGCCGCTGTCCGAGCTCGACGGCTACCCGGCGGAGCTGCAGTCGGTGACGGCCGGCCGCGGCCGTTACTCGCTGGATTTCAGCCACTACGAGCCCGTTCCGGCTCCGCTGCAGCGGCGGCTGGCGGAAGGCTGGCATCCCCGCCAGGACGACGAATAGCCCTTCCGCGACCGGCAGGGAACGAAAAAGTTGCGGGTTTCAAGCGTTTTCCCCTTGGCGCGGCCCCGGCCATGTCCTACATTGCGACTGCCGACGGGGTCGGCCGACTACCCATCTACCGATAAAACGGAATCACACACACATGGCGAAGAAAGCAACCAAGGCGGTTAAGAAGGCCGCCCCGAAGAAAGCCGCCGCTGCCAAGCCGGCCGCTCCGAAGCCGATCAAGGAAGCCCTCACCAAGTCGGGCCTGGTCGCGCACATCGCCGACTCCAGCGGCATTGCCGCCAAGGACGTCCGCGCCGTGCTCGCCTCGCTCGAGAACGCTGTGCACGCGTCGGTCAGCAAGAAGGGCGTCGGCAGCTTCACCCTGCCCGGCCTGCTGAAGATCACCTCGGTCAAGGTCGCCGCCAAGCCGAAGCGCAAGGGCATCAACCCGTTCACCAAGGAAGAGCAGTGGTTCGCCGCCAAGCCGGCCTCGGTGAAGGTCAAGGTGCGTCCGCTGAAGAAGCTCAAGGACGCCGCGGCCTGACCGCACGTTCCAGGCTTCACCTGCTCGGGACGGCGAATGCCGTCCCGAGTCGTTTCAGGGGCGGTGAAACGCAGCGGCCGCGTGGCGTACCGGCCTGCGGGCCATCGCGGATCGACGCGCGCGTCGCGTGGCGCTAGGCTCTGGCCATCGCGCGGCACGCGGCCGCGCCTGACGGTGCCGGCATGGACAAGCGCTTCTGGATCTGCGGGATCGTGGTGGGGGCGGCCGGCCTGCTCTTCGGCTTCCTGGTCCACGGACTGCTGCTGCGGGGCGAGTACCAGGCGCTTGCCGCGCTCTACCGCTCCCCGGAGCAGGCGAATGCGCAGGCCGCTTGGATCGTCCCCGCCTACCTGCTGCTCGGCCTGGCGATGACGTGGCTGTACCGGCGCATGCCCGCGAGTGATGGAATCGACCTTGCCCGCGGCGCCCGCTTCGGCCTGGCGGTGGCGCTGGTCTCGTACGTGCCGGGACACATGCTCGCCTTCGTCGCCCAGCCGTTGCCGCTGTCCCTGATGCTGCGCCAGGTGGCGCTCGACCTGGTGGCCATGGTGCTGCTCGGCATGCTGCTGGCATGGCTGCAGCCGCACCGGCGCGCGCTCGCCGCGCCGCCCTAGAGCTCGAAGCGGTAGCTGAACTTGACCAGGAGCTGCTCGTCGTCGCGCAGGTCGAAGCTGTCGCGCAGCGCCGACGAAGGCGATTCCGAGAACGGCTTGTCGCGGTAGCCGCCACGCGCATAGACCACGTAGAGATAGGACAGGGGCGCGAGCTCGTAGCGGTAGCGCACCTGGAAGCCCAGGGTGCGCACGCTGAAATCGTCCACCGGATCGTCGCTGGCGACCGCGCGGCCCGCGGGATCGACCCGCCAGGCCTGTCGCAGGCGCGCGTCGATGGCCAGGGCCTGCAGCTTGACCCGGAGCTCCTGGCGCTGACCGATGGCCCAATCCAGGCCGGTCGTGAACGCGACCTCCCGCCCGTCGAAGCTGCCGACCAGGTTGCCGCCCCGCCACAGCAACCAGTCCGGGCGATGGATCGAGGATGCGCCGAGATGCACGCGCAGGGCGTCGCTCGCGAACCAGGTCGGCTGGATCTCCAGTGCATGGCCCAGACGTTCGTTGCCGGCCAGGCCATGGCTGAAGACCTGGGCGTAGAGGCCGTAGGCCCAGCGGCCCTTGCGCGGACGGCCGTATTCGAAGAACGCGCTGAAGTTCGACGGCAGGCGCAGCACTCCATGGCCGCGGGTCAGGCGATCGTCCACGCCGGAGCCGTTGAGGCTCAGCTGGGCGTACTCGTTGCTTCCGTCGCGCAGCTGGCTGCTGCGGCTCAGCCGGAACTCGTTGCGGATGCGCTGTCCGTGGTCGTTCCAGGTGGAGCTGGCGCGCACTCGCCAGTCCTTGGACGCATAGCGGGAGTCGTCCGGAAGATCGGTGAAACGCCGAGAGACCTGCCAGTGCCCGTAGTTGAGGTCGTTGCGCGAGAGGTAACCCATGTCGTTGATCTCCAGCGCGTCGCCGAAGTGCATGGCGATCCATTGCTGGCGCCAGCCATGGTCCATCTCGTAGTCGGCCCAGACGGTGGCGCCCAGGTCCTCGCTGTCGTCGCCGGCCTGCGCGATGCGGCTTCCGAACAGGCGGCTGCGGACGTTCCAGCGCGCGGTCGGGCGCCAGTTGTGGTCGACGCCGAGCACGGTCGCCTCGCGGTCCAGCCAGGGCCGCTCGACGCGGGTCAGCATCAAGCCCGCATTCTGCGTGGCGAAGTCGCGCACAAGGCGCAGGGCGGAGAAGCTGCGCCCGGCCTCGCCCGACTCCTCCGCGGCGAACAGGCCGTACTTCACGGCGCCGACGCTGCCATTGAGCTTGAGCGCGGCGTCGATGTCGCCGGAGCCGCGGCCGTCGTCGGCCGGACCGCCGATGCGGCGCGTGTACAGCAGCTGGCTGTAGTCGGATGGCGTGGTGAATTCGAACAGGCCCTGGTTCTCGGTGAAGAACGGACGCTTGTCGCTGATGAAGGTCTCGGTGGCGCTGAAATTCACCACCAGGTCGTCGCTCTCGACCTGGCCGAAGTCGGGATTGAGGGTGGCGGTCAGCTGGAACTGGCCGTTCGGCTTCCAGAACAGGTCGGCGCCCAACTTCCCGTCGCCCCGGCCGTCGACTTTGTCGTACAGGCCCGAGACGTAGGGCGTGACCGCGAGCAGCGACCGGCTGTACAGCGGCACCTCGAGCGGCGCGAAGTCGGACAGGAAACGCGGGCGCTGGAAGCTGGCCGTTGGCCAGGCCATCCGCTCGCCGGTGGAGCCCACCACCCGGTCGAGGTAGACCTTCAGCGTGCGGGTGCCGCCGTCGCCACCGCGCATCGGCGCGATGTACCAGGGGATCAGCACCTCAACCGACCAGATGTCGCCCTCCTCGGACACGGCGTGGTGCCAGTGTCCGTCCCAGTCGCCGTTGAACTCGCTCTGGTTGGTGATCACGGCGTCGCTGACGCCGCCGGTCGAGGCGACCACGAAGTTGTAGCCCGTGCGGCCGTCGCCGTCGAAGTCGACCATGAGGTTGACGCGGTCGACCTGCTCGCTGAAATCGCGCTGCACGCGCTGGCGGGTGCGCGGCACCGCGGCCGGCTGGTGGTTGCGGAAGGCGACTGCCAGGCCTTCCGGGGTGGCCAGCACCCAGGCCTCGGTGGCGAGCGATCCCGGTTCGCCGGACAGCGGCTGGACCTTGCGGAAGTCGGTGACGTGGTGCGCCCCGGCCCACTCGGCAGGATCGATGCGGCCGTCGATCTCGACGGCCCAGGCGCCCGGCGCGGCCACGAGGGCGGCGACGAGCGCAGTCTTGCGACAGCTTCGGATGGACATGGGGGTTCCGGTGGGGAGCATCCCGCTCCCGTTGGCGGGCACCCTAAGCTCCAAGGCACCGGGAACCGACTGTCACAAGTCATGCGAACGATTCCGCGGCCGCGCGCATCGGTGCGCGGCCGGGAACGTCCGACGGCCTCAGCGCTTGGGCTGGAGCATGGTTCCCGTGCAATTGGCCGCGCCGCAACGGCAACCCCAGAGCTTCTTCAGCTTCGGCGTGTGGCGCTCGTCCAGGGTGATGCCGTAGTTGTAGGTCAGCTCCTCGCCCGGCTCGATGCGGCGCAGCGCCTCGATGAACACCTTGTCCTTGTGCGCACGGCCCTTGTCGTCCTCTTCCACGACGGCTTCGCAGTTGGGCGCGCAGCTGTGGTTGATCCAGCGTGCGACGCCGCCGCTGATGTTGGCGTCGATGACGTAGTCGTCGTTGAGCGTGAACAGGAAGGTGTGGCCGTTCTCCTCCAGGTCGCCGTAATCGGTGTCCACCTCGTCGTGGGTCCGCAGCGCGCCCTTGTAGCGCACGATGCGCTCGCCTTTCTCGATCGCCGCGGTTGCGAACACGCCGTTGCCGTGGATCTCCGACCGGCGGGCCTCGATCTTCTTCTTCTTCCTGCCCGTCTTGTCCTTGCTGCTCTTGGCCATCGGTGGCGCGGTTCCGTTGCGAAAGCGGCCATTGTGGTGCATGCGCAGGGGATGTTCCATCGCGCCCCCGGCTGCGGCGCGGTCCCCCGGCTTGGACGGGGTCGCTGCAAATGGTACAATTTCGGTCCTCTTTAAGGCCCGCCGCCGCCATGCTTCGCGTCACCCGCCTCACCGACTACGCCACCGTGGTGCTCACCGTGCTCGCCGCGGAGCCGGACCGCGTGCTGAGCGCGGTCGAACTGGCGGAGCGCGCGGGACTGGAGCCCCCGACGGTCAGCAAGGTGCTGAAGCCGCTGGCGCAGGCGGGGCTGCTGGAAGCCTTCCGCGGCGCGCATGGCGGCTATCGCCTGTCACGGCCGGCGCGGGAGATCAGCCTCATCGAGATCGTGGAGGCCATGGAAGGTCCGCTGGCGATGACCGAATGCAGCCTGGAGGACACCAGCTGCGGCATCGCCGACCAGTGCGGCGCGCGCGCCAACTGGCGCCGCATCAACGACATCGTCGCCGACGCCCTGCGCGGCGTCAGCCTGGCGCAGATGCTGGAGCCGCCCCTACCCGTTCCCGAGACCGGACCCGGCGCGCCAAAGCGCATCCCCGCCCGCCTCGCCACCGCATGAAGACCCAGGCAGTCCCCATGGCCACCCAGATCGATACACCCGTCGAAGAACCCGTCGCGAATCGCGAGATCCACGAGCAGCTCGGCCGCAAGTATGAAGCCGGCTTCATCACCGAGATCGAGTCGGACTCCCTTCCTCCCGGCCTCGACGAAGACGTGATCCGCGCGCTCTCGGCCAAGAAGGAAGAGCCGGAGTGGATGACCGAATGGCGCCTGGCCGCCTACCGCCACTGGCTGACCATGCCGGTGCCGCACTGGGCCAAGCTCTCGATCACGCCGATCGACTTCCAGGCCATCAGCTACTACTCCGCGCCCAAGGGGCCGAAGTACCAGTCGCTGGACGAGGTGCCGCAGGAGCTGCTCGACACCTACGACAGGCTCGGCGTGCCGCTGCACGAGCGCGCGAAGCTCGCCGGCGTGGCCGTGGACGCGGTGTTCGACTCGGTGTCCGTCGGCACCACCTTCCGCAAGGAACTGGCCGAGAAGGGCGTCATCTTCTGCTCGATGTCCGAGGCCATCAAGGAGCATCCGGACCTGGTGCGGAAATACCTCGGCACCGTGGTGCCGGTGGGCGACAACTACTTCGCGGCGCTGAATTCGGCGGTGTTCTCGGACGGTTCGTTCGTGTTCATCCCCAAGGGCGTGCGCTGCCCCATGGAGCTGTCGACCTACTTCCGCATCAACGCCGGCCACACCGGCCAGTTCGAGCGCACCCTGATCATCGCCGAGGAGGGCTCGCACGTGAGCTACCTCGAGGGCTGCACGGCGCCGATGCGCGACGAGAACCAGCTGCACGCGGCCGTGGTCGAACTGGTGACGCTGGACGATGCCGAGATCAAGTACTCGACGGTGCAGAACTGGTATCCGGGAGACGAGAACGGCGTCGGCGGCATCTACAACTTCGTGACCAAGCGCGCCGAATGCCGCGGCGCGCGCAGCAAGGTGATCTGGACCCAGGTCGAGACCGGCTCGGCGATCACCTGGAAATACCCGAGCTGCGTGCTGCTGGGAGACGACTCCTCGGGCGAGTTCCATTCCGTGGCGCTCACCCACCACCGACAGCAGGCGGACACCGGCACCAAGATGATCCACCTCGGCAAGCGCACCAAGTCGAAGATCATCAGCAAGGGCATCAGCGCCGGACGCGGCCAGAACACCTATCGCGGCCTGGTGAAGGTCGGCGCGAAGGCCGAGGGCGCGCGCAACTACACCCAGTGCGACAGCCTGCTGATCGGCAAGACCTGCGGCGCGCACACCTTCCCCTACATCGAGGTGAAGAATCCGACCGCCACCGTCGAGCACGAAGCCACCACCTCGAAGATCAGCGACGACCAGATGTTCTACTGCCGCAGCCGCGGGCTGGGCGAGGAGGACGCGGTGAGCCTGATCGTCGACGGCTTCTGCAAGCAGGTGTTCCGCGAACTTCCCATGGAGTTCGCGGTGGAGGCGAAGAAGCTGCTCGAGGTCAGCCTCGAGGGATCGGTGGGCTGATCGCCGCGACCGGCGCCGTGAGGGTGCCGGGTTCGCGGCTGTAGCCGCTCCTACAGGAATTGCACGGACCGGGCGATCACGCGCCGGCCCCAACCCGGACAAGAGACAGACATGCTCAAGATCACCAACCTCCATGCCACCGTCGGCGGCGACCGTGAAATCCTCAAGGGCCTCGACCTCGCGCTGAAGCCCGGCGAGGTGCACGCCATCATGGGTCCCAACGGCGCCGGCAAGTCGACGCTTGGCAACATCATCGCCGGCCGCGACGGCTACGACGTCACCGAAGGCAGCGTCGAGTTCGAAGGTGCCGACCTGCTGGCGCTGGAGCCGGAGGAGCGCGCCGCCGCAGGCGTCTTCCTCGCCTTCCAGTACCCGGTCGAGATCCCGGGCGTGAACAACACCTACTTCCTGCGCAGCGCGCTCAACGCACAGCGCAAGGCGCGCGGCGAGGAGGAGCTGGATTCGATGCAGTTCCTGAAGGTGGTGCGCGAGAAGCTCGGCGTGCTGCACCTGGACGACAAGCTCCTGCACCGCGGCGTCAACGAGGGCTTCAGCGGCGGCGAGAAGAAGCGCAACGAGATCTTCCAGATGGCGGTGCTGGAGCCGAAGCTGGCGATCCTGGACGAGACCGACTCCGGCCTGGACATCGATGCCCTGCGCCAGGTGGCCGAGGGCGTCAACGCGCTGCGCTCGCCCGATCGCGCCTTCCTGGTGATCACCCACTACCAGCGCCTGCTCGAGTACATCCGGCCCGACTACGTGCACGTGCTGGCCGACGGCCGCATCGTCGAGTCCGGCGGCCCGGAGCTGGCCCTCAGGCTCGAGGAGCACGGCTACGAGTGGCTGCGCGAACGCAAGGTGCCCGAGGCGGTGGCGTGATGGCGACGACGCTGCTCGACTCTCTCGCCACCGGCTTCAAGGGCGACGGCCCGCGCCGCGCCGCGCTCGATGCCGCGCTGCGCGACGGCCTGCCGCACGCACGCGTCGAAGCCTGGAAGTACACCTCGCTGCGCACGCTGGAGCGCCGCGAATTCTCCCCCGCGCCGCTTCCGCATGCGCCGGTCGATCCCGCGCTGGTGGCCGGCATCCCGGCGCCGCGCCTGGTCTTCGTCAACGGCCGCCACGACGCCGCGCTGTCCGACCTGTCCGGCCTCCCCGAGGGCGCCCGCCTTCTGACCATGGCCGAGGCCCTCGCCGATCCCGACCCGCGCGAGAGCAACGTGCTGGCGCGCAGTTACGACCGGGCCGACGAGGTCTTCGCCCGGCTCAACGCGGCGCTGGCCGATGACGGCGCGGTGCTGCGCATCGCCGAAGGCGTCGCGGTCGAGTCCGCCGTGCACCTGGTCTTCCTCGGCCAGCCGGCCGAGGGCGACCAGGCCTGGCATTCACGCCACCTGGTCGAGCTGCGCCGCGGTGCGTCGGCCACCGTGGTCGAGCACCACCTCGCAGGCGGCGACCATGCCCACCTCGGCAACGCCATCGCCCACGTCCACGTCGCCGCGGGCGCGACGCTGCGCCATGCGCGCATCCAGGACGAGTCGGCGCGCGCCACGCTCATCAGCCGCACAGACGCCGTGCTCGCCCGCGATTCGAGCTACCGCCGCCTCGACCTCGAGCTCGGCGGCGCGCTCTCGCGCCATGAGCTCAACGTGCGCCTGGAAGGCGACAACGCCGAACTGGTCGCCAACGGCGTGCTGCTGGCCGCCGGCCGCCGCCACCTCGACACCCGCCTGGGCATCCAGCACATCGCCCGCGACACGCGCTGCGAGCTGCTCTGGCGCGGCATGGCCGCAGGGCGCGGCCGCGCGGTCTTCCACGGCGGCATCGAGATCCGCGAGGGCGCCGACGGCACCGACGCGAAGCTGTCGAACAAGAACCTGCTGCTCTCCGACACCGCCGAGATCGACACCCAGCCGGTGCTGGTGATCCACGCCGACGAGGTCACCGCCGCGCACGGCGCCACCGTCGGCCAGCTCGACGAGACGGCGTTGTTCTACCTGCGTTCGCGCGGCCTCCCGGAGACGGAGGCCCGGGCGCTGCTCACGGCGGCCTTCGTACGCGAACCGCTGCTGTCGGTGATGGAGACGCCTGCGCAGCGCGAACTGCTGGAAGTCAGGCTGGAGCGCTCGGTCCAGGCGCAGGCGCTCGCATGAGCGCCCCGGGCCAGCATGCCGGCGGCGCGGGCACATCGGCGGGCGCTCGGCCAACCGCTGCCGGCCCCGGGGAAGATGCACGCGCCGCGACGATCGACTGGGCGGCGGTCCGCGCCGATTTCCCGCTGTTGCAGCGCAAAGTCCACGGCAAGCCGCTGGTCTACTTCGATTCCGCCAACACCTCGCAGAAGCCCGCGACGGTGATCGAGGCGGTCGACGATTTCTACCGCCGCCACAACGCCAACGTCAGCCGCGCCGTGCACCAGCTCGGCAGCGAGGCCACGGAGGCCTACGAAGGCGCGCGTGGCAGGCTGGCGCGTTTCATCAATGCCCGCCCCGACGATCTGGTGCTGACCAGCGGCACGACCTTCGCCATCAATCTCGTCGCCTACTCCTGGGCGCTGCCGCGGCTGAAGGCGGGCGACGCCATCCTGCTGACGCGGATGGAGCACCACGCCAACATCGTGCCCTGGCAGCTCGTCGCGGAGCGCACCGGCGCCCGCATCGACGTCGTCGACCTGCTGCCCGACGGCAGCCTCGACATCGACATGCTGCACGCGAAGATGACCGGCGCGGTGAAGCTGCTGGCGGTCGGCCATGTCAGCAACGTGCTCGGCACCGTCAACCCGGTGGCCGACATCTGCCGCGAAGCGCGCAGGCGCGGCATCACCACCGTGGTCGACGGCTCGCAGGCGCTTCCGCACCGCCCGGTCGACGTCGCCGCGATCGGCTGCGACTTCTACGCGCTCACCGGCCACAAGATGTGCGCGCCCACCGGCACCGGCGCGCTCTGGGCGCGGCGCGAGCACCTCGAGGCCATGCCGCCCTTCATCGGCGGCGGCGAGATGATCAAGGAGGTGCGCCTGGACGGCGGCACCGTGTTCAACGATCCGCCGCGGAAGTTCGAGGCCGGCACGCCCAACATCGCCGGCTTCGTCGGCATGGGCGCGGCCGTGGACTATCTCTCGGCGCTGGACATGCACAATGTCGAAGCCCGCGAGCAGGAGCTGCTGGCGCACCTCGTCGAGGAGTTCGCGAAGATCGAAGGCCTGCGGATCTTCGGCACCGCACCCGGCAAGGCGGCGGTGGTCTCCTTCGCCATCGAGGGCGTGCACTCGCACGACCTCGCCACCCTGCTCGATCTCGAGGGCATGGCGGTCCGCTCCGGCCAGCACTGCGCGCACCCGCTGCTGCAGTGGCTGGGGGTCAGCGCCACCTGCCGCGCCTCGCTGGCCTTCTACAACACGCACGACGAGATCGAAGCCTTCATCGCCGCGCTGCGCAAGGTGCGCACCCTGCTGGCGTAGGCCGGCCCCGCAACGGCAGAATCACGCCCATGGGCGAACTTCAGTTCCGCGCGGCCACCGAGGCCGACATCGACGCCATCGTGCTGCTGGTGACCCGCGCCTACCGCGGCGAATCCAGCCGCGCCGGCTGGACCACCGAGGCCGACCTGCTGGACGGCGATCGCATCGATCCCGAGGTGCTGCGCGCCGACATCGGGCGGCCGCGCTCGCGCGTGCTGCTGGCGCTCCGCGACGGCGCGCTGCTGGCGTGCGCACACGTCGCCGACGATGGCGGCCGCGGCTACTTCGGCATGTTCGCGGTCGAGCCGACCCTGCAGGGCGGCGGCATCGGGCGCGCAGTCGTGGCCGAATGCGAACGCATCGCTCGCACGGAATGGCGCCTTTCCAGCATGCGGATGACGGTGATCGACCTGCGCGGAGAACTGATCGCCTGGTACGAGCGCCTCGGCTACCGCCGCACCGGCGAACATCTGCCCTTCCCCTACGGCGATGCCCGCTTCGGCGTGCCCAGGCGCGACGACCTCCGCTTCGCGGTGCTGGAGAAGGCGCTGTGAGCGGGGCCTGGACCTTCGTCTGCGCAGGCGCCGAACTGCTTCCGGGCGAGATGAAGAGCGTGTTCGACGAGACCACGGGCACGCCGATCCTGGTGCTCAACCTCGACGGCGAGCTGTACGCGCTGGAGGACGTCTGCAGCCACGAGGACTTCGAGCTGTCCGCGGGGATCTTCGAGCCCGCGGACGGCACCATCGAATGCGTGCTGCACGGGGCGAAGTTCGACGTCCGCGACGGCCGGGCGCTGTGCGCTCCGGCGTACGAGCCTGTGGCGAAGTTCCCGGTGAAGCGGGAGGACGACGGGAGCGTGTGGACGCGGGACGACCGCGAGTAGGTTCGCCGCTACGCCTATCGGGCCGCGGGCTCCACGCGCACCAGCAGCAGTTCGCCGGCGCCTTCGACCAGTTGCCGGCCGCGCCCGGCGTGGCTGGCCAGCAGCGCGGTATCGCCGGCCTCGAGCAGCGTGTGCGCATCCCCGCCGCCCAGTTCGGCGCGCCCGGCCATCACGTGCACCGCCCATGTCGTGCCGGGGTCTACGAACAACAGCATCGAACCCACCAGCGGCCGGTGCCACAGCCGCGCCGCCACCCGCCGCGGCTGCCACATCAGGTTGAACACTTCGACCCGGCCCGCCTCGAGCCGCGCCTCCACCGGCACGTCGCCGGGAAACCGCTGGCGCCCATGCGGTGGCGCGAGACGGCGCTCGTCGCCTCCTCCGAAGTCCAGCGCCAGGCCGCCGCCCGACAGCAGAACCTGTTCGCGCTCGACGCCCGGGAACACGGAATAGGGGCCGTCAGCCTCGATCTCGGCGATCGACAGTCGCCAGTCCCAGCCCCCTCCTCCGTCCTCCGCCGCGTGGATCTCGCGGGTCCAGCCCAGGCCGTTGCGCCAGCGCAGGCGCCGGTAACCGTGGGCCGGCAAATGGCGTGCGAAGGCGATCCCGTCGGACATGGCGGGAGTGTAGCGCCGCGGAAGCGGCGCCCGGGACGCGTCCCTGCGTCCCGGTGCGCCACCGTTCCGGCGGACGCATGCGGGGCGGCAGAGCCCTGCGACGCCCGCCTTCCGGCGCGTCCGTGTGCCGGAAAAGCCACAGGGGCGCTCAGGACCCGGGAGATGCGGCGGGCCTGGGAGCCGCGGGCTTCGGCGCCGCCTTGGCCGCGGCCGGAGCCGTGGCGCCGCCGACCACGATGCGGTCGCGGTTCCGTTCGATGGTCTTCAAGCCCACGCCCTTGACCTTGGCAAGCTCGTCGGCGCTCTTGAAGGCGCCGTTCGCCTTGCGGTAGGCCACGATCGCCTCGGCCTTGGACGCGCCGATGTTGACCAGGACGCGTTCGATGGTCGCGGCGTCGGCGGTATTGATGTTGACCTTCTCGCTGGCGAAGGCGCTGCCGGCCGCGAGCAGCGACAGCAGCAGCGGTGCAAGCACGGACTTCAGGGGAATCATGGCGCTCTCCTTGCGTGGTGGATTCCATTGCGCCGGGCCGCTGGCGCCGGCGGAACCAGTCTCGACGGGCGGCCCGTCCGCCGGCCATCGCCACCGCACCCGCGACCGTGCCGGCACGCTGCGTGCGGTGCGGTCCGGAAACCCCGACCCGGGCGGCGTAGAATCGGGGCCCCCCGCAGAGACCAAGGTGCCTCCGATGGACGCCAGCCTGATCAACCCCGACAGCGTCGGGAAGTTCGTCTCCGCCAAGTGGGACGACGAGATCGTCCCGCAGCTGGTGGAGTACATCCGCATCCCCAACAAGTCGCCGATGTTCGACGCCGACTGGGTGAAGAACGGCTACATGGAGGACGCGGTCAGGCTGATGGAAGGCTGGGCGCGCGCGCAGCCGATCCCCGGCATGCAGCTCGAGGTCGTGCGCCTGGAAGGCCGCACGCCGCTGATCTTCATCGACATTCCCGCCGCCAATGGCGGCAGCGCCGAGGATTGCGTGCTGCTGTACGGCCACCTGGACAAGCAGCCCGAAATGACCGGCTGGGACGACGATCTCGGCCCCTGGAAGCCGGTGCTGCGCGACGGGAAGCTGTACGGCCGCGGCGGCGCCGACGACGGCTACGCCATCTACGGCTCGCTCGCCGCGATCATGGCCCTGCAGGAGCAGAAGGTCCCGCACGCGCGCTGCGTGGTGCTGATCGAGGCCTGCGAGGAATCCGGCAGCTACGACCTGCCCGCCTATGTCGACCATCTGTCCGACCGCATCGGCCAGCCCTCGCTGGTGGTCTGCCTTGATTCGGGCTGCGGCAACTACGACCAGCTGTGGTGCACCACCTCGCTGCGCGGCATGGCCGGCGGCAACTTCACCGTGAAGGTGCTGGACGAAGGCGTGCACTCGGGCGACGCCTCGGGCGTGGTGCCGTCCAGCTTCCGCCTGCTGCGCCAGCTGCTGTCGCGCATCGAGGACGAACGGACCGGCCGCATCCTGCTCGACGGCCTGCACGTGGAGATTCCCGCCGAGCGGGTGGCCCAGGCGCGCAAGTGCGCCGACGTGCTGGGCACCGCGGTCTATGACAAGTTCCCCTTCCTGCCCGGCATGACGCCCATGGACGACGACCTCACCGAGCTGGTGCTCAACCGCACCTGGCGGCCGGCGCTGTCGGTCACCGGCATCGGTGGGATGCCGGCCCTCGAATCCGCCGGCAACGTCCTGCGCCCGCATACCGCGGTGAAGCTGTCGCTGCGCCTGCCGCCCACGCTCGAGGGCAAGCGCGCCGGCGCACTGCTGCAGGACGTGCTGCTGCGCGACCCGCCAAACGGCGCCAGCGTCACCCTGGAGCTCGAGAAGGCGTCCACCGGCTGGAACGCCCCGGCCATGTCTCCGTGGCTTGAAAGCGCGGTCGACGCCGCCAGCCAGGCCTTCTACCGGCGTCCGGCGATGTACATGGGCGAAGGCGGCTCGATCCCGTTCATGGGCATGCTCGGCGAGAAGTTCCCCGGCGCGCAGTTCATGATCACCGGCGTGCTCGGCCCGCACTCGAACGCGCACGGCCCCAACGAATTCCTGCACATCGGCATGGGCAAGCGGGTGACCGCGTCCGTGGCCCACGTGATCGCTGCCCACCAGGCCGCGAGCGCACGCGGCGAGACCACGGGCGCCGCGGTGGCTGCCGACAGCGGCACCCGCCACGGCGACCACGGCTGCTGCTAACCTCCGGTCGTCATCCACCGGGAGGGGAGCGTATGGAAGGCGTGTTCGGCGGCAGCAGCTGGCTCTGGATCATCCTGCTGGGCTTCGTGGTCGGCGTGCTGGCGCGCCTGATCAAGCCCGGCAGGCAGAACATCGGCATCATCCTCACCGTGCTGCTCGGCATCGCCGGCGCGCTGTTCGCGGGCTGGGTCGGGCGCATGGCCGGCTGGTACGCGGAGGGCGAACCGGTCGGCTTCGTCGCCTCGCTGATCGGTGCGATCGTGCTGCTGTTCATCGCTGAAGCGGTGAACGGCAGACGCAAGCGCTGAGAAAGGTCGCTGCATGCACGAAAAAGCCCGGCACCGCCGGGCTTTTTCGTGGTCCTTCTCCAGACTCCGCGGCGATGGAGTGTGCAGTTGGCGCGCTGTCGCGCTTCTGGCGCACCGTTGCGCCTTGCTTGAAGTCGCCTCGTTGGGTCCGCGCAGCCCGTCCCGCGCTCAGGAGCGGCTCCGTTGGGGCCCGCGCCGCCCGCCCCGCGTACAGGGGGTGTGCTCCCCGGCAGTCTCCGCGTCCTGCTCCCACTGCCGGCCGCCGGCCATCCATGGCCGGCTGTCCGCACACCCCCTGTACGCGGGACGGGCTCCGACGTTCTTGGCTTCGGGAGGGAACAGCGGAGCCGGGCAGCCCCCGGTCATGACGCTCTCCGTTTCGACGTGGACGTCGACGCGGCCCTCTTCCCGACCGCGGCCAAAGGTCGTGCCCGCCGCGGATGCAGGGGGGATGCCCAGAGCCGGCCATGGATGGCCGGCGGCCGGATCTGGCAGCAGGACGCGGAGAATCCGGCTGGGCATCCCCCCTGCGTCCGTGGCGGGCGGCCAGCACTCGAACGGAGCGTCCGTGGCAGGCGGCCCGGACTCGACCGGAGCGTCCCCCTCGATCGGTAGAAGAACCTTTTTCTTGCTTGGCGTTCAGTCGAGCAGGAGGGAGATCACCCGCTCCGCCAGCGCCTCCGCGCTTTCGGCCATGGTGTCGAGCACCAGCTCGGGCGCCTCCGGTGCCTCGTAGACCGAATCGATGCCGGTGAAGTTGGGCAGCTCGCCGCGGCGGGCCTTGGCGTACAGACCCTTGACGTCGCGCCGCTCGGCCTCGGCCAGCGGCGTATCGACGAAAACCTCGATGAACTCGCCTTCGTCGAACAGCGCGCGCGCCGAGGCGCGCTCGGCGCGGAACGGCGAAATGAAGCTCACCAGCACCACCAGGCCGGCGTCGGTCATCAGCCGCGCGACGTGGGCGACGCGGCGCAGATTCTCGACGCGGTCCTCGTCGGTGAAGCCGAGGTCGCGGTTGAGGCCATGGCGCACGTTGTCGCCGTCAAGCAGGTAGGTATGGAAGCCTCGCGCCACCAGTCCGCGCTCGACCAGGTTCGCGATCGTGGACTTGCCCGCGCCCGACAGCCCGGTGAACCAGACGCAGCGCGGGCGCTGGCCCTTGAGCGCGGCCCGCACCTCGCGGCTCACGTCCAGCGCCTGCCAGGGAATGTTGTCGGCGCGGCGCAGGCCGTGGCGGATCATGCCGGCACCGACGGTGGCCCGGCTGAGCATGTCGACGAGGATGAAGCTGCCCATGGCCGGCTCTCGGGCGTAGGGCGCATAGGGAATCGGGGCGTCCAGCGCCAGCGTGACCTCTCCGATGTCGTTGGCCTGCAGGCGCCGGGCAGCCAGCGGCTGCAGGGTTTCGGGATCGAGCATGTGCTTGATCTCGCCGACGCGCGCACCGACCAGGCGGGTTCCGGACTGGAGCTGGTAGCGGCGGCCCGGCAGCAGCGCCGAGTCGTCGAACCACAGCAGGTCGGCGGCGAACTGGTCGCTGGCGGCGAGCGGCGCGGCGGTCGCGGCCAGCACGTCGCCGCGCGCGGCATCGACGTCCTCGGCCAGACGCACGGATGCTGCATCACCGGCGTGCACGACGTCGACCTCCATGCCGCTGCGGCGCAGGCCGGCGACGGTGACGGCCACGCCTCCGGGCTCCACGCGCAGCGTATCGCCCCCGCGCAGGCTGCCGGAGACGAGCGTGCCCGCGAGCCAGCGGCCGCCGTCGCCATCGCGCAGTACCAGCTGCACGGGCAGGCGCGCCGGCAGGGTGGCGCCACGCGCCTCCAGGTCCACCGACTCGAGGTGACCGAGCACGGTCGGACCGGCGTACCAGGGCATCGAGTCCGTGGCCGCGATGGTGACGTTGGCACCGGTGGCCGCGGCCAGCGGGATCGCGGTGACGCTGGCGATGCCGAGCTTCGCGGCGTGTTCGCCGTAGGCACCGGCGATCGCATCAAAGACAGCCCGGTCGTGGTCCACCCGGTCCATCTTGTTCACCGCCAGCAGCACATGGCGCACGCCGAACATCGAGGCGATCGCGGTGTGGCGGAAGGTCTGCGGCAACAGGCCACGGGTGGCATCCACCAGCACGATCGCGAGATCGGCCACGGACGCGCCGGTGGCCATGTTGCGCGTGTACTGCACGTGTCCCGGGCAGTCGGCGATCAGGAAGCGGCGCCGCGGAGTCTCCAGGTGCCGCCAGGCGACGTCGATGGTGATGCCCTGCTCGCGCTCGGCCTCGAGGCCGTCGAGAAGCAGTGCGTAGTCGATGTCGCCGTCGCGGGTGCCGTGCACGACGCTGGCCTTCGCCAGCGCCGCCCGCTCGTCGTCGGGCACGCGCCCGGCCTCGGCCAGCAGGCGTCCGATCAGGGTGCTCTTGCCGTCGTCCACGCTGCCGCAGGCGACGATGCGCAGGAAGTCGCGCGTCATCAGAAGTAGCCCTCGCGCTTCTTCTTTTCCATCGAATCGCCCTCGGCGTGGTCGATCAGGCGACCGGCGCGTTCGGACTGCGTGCCGGACTCCATCTCGGCGATGATGGCGTCGAGGTCGGCGGCGGCGGACTCCACGGCACCGGTCAGCGGGTAGCAGCCCAGCGTGCGGAAGCGCACGCGGCGCATCACCGGCGACTCGCCCGGGCGCAGCTGGAAGCGATCGTCGTCGACCATCACCAGGGTGCCGTCGCGCTCGACCACGGGGCGCTCGGCGGCGAAGTAAAGCGGCACCACAGGTATGCCTTCGCGACGGATGTAGCGCCACACGTCGAGTTCGGTCCAGTCGGACAGCGGGAACACGCGCATGCTCTCGCCCGGGCTCACCCGCGCGTTGTACAGGTTCCACAGCTCCGGGCGCTGGCGGCGCGGATCCCAACCGTGGTTGCGATCGCGGAAGGAGAACACACGTTCCTTGGCGCGCGACTTTTCCTCGTCGCGGCGGGCGCCGCCGATCGCGGCGTCGAAGCCACCGGCGTCCAGCGCCTGGCGCAGCGCCAGGGTCTTCATCACCTCGGTGTGCCGGCTGGCACCGTGGCTCTGCGGACCGATGCCTTCGCGCACGCCGTCGGGGTTGATGTGCACGCGCAGTTCCACGCCCGTCTCCGCCGCGCGACGGTCCCGGAACGCGATCATCTCGCGGAACTTCCACGTGGTGTCCACGTGCAACAGCGGGATCGGCGGCCTGGCCGGCGCGAAGGCCTTGAGCAGCAGGTGCAGCAGCACCGAGCTGTCCTTGCCGATCGAATACAGCATCACCGGCCTGCGGCACTGGCCGGCGACCTCGCGCAGCACGTGCAGGCTGGCGGACTCCAGGCGGTCCAGCTGGCGATCGATGGCGTCGCTCCCGGTCATGAGCGCCCGTACACGTCGTCGTAGCGGACGATGTCGTCCTCGCCCAGGTAGTCGCCGGACTGCACCTCGATCAGCTCCAGCACATCGCTTCCCGGGTTCTCCAGCCGGTGCTTCGCGCCCAGCGGAATGTAGGTCGACTGGTTGGCGTGCAATTCGAAGACGTCATGGTCGCGGGTCACGCGCGCGGTGCCGCGGACCACGATCCAGTGTTCGGCGCGGTGCGCGTGCGACTGCAGCGACAGCCGGCCGCCAGGCTTGACCTTGATGCGCTTGACCTGGAAACCGGTGTCGCTGTCGATGGAATCGTAGCTGCCCCAGGGTCGGTGCACCTCGCGATGCAGCACCGCGTGGCTGCGGTCGTCGGCCTTCAACCGCGCAACCACGTCCTTGACCTGCTGCACCCGGTCCTTGCGCGCGACCAGCACCGCATCGTCGGTCTCGACCACGACCAGGTCGTCGACGCCGACCAGGGCGACCATGCGCCGCGACCACACGTAGCTGTTGCGGCTGTCGATGGCGATGACCTCGCCGTTGTGGGCGTTGCCATGGGCGTCCTGCGCGCTCACCTGCCACAGCGCCGACCAGGAGCCGACGTCGTTCCAGCCGATGTCCACCGGCAGGACCATCGCCGTGCCGGTCTTCTCCATCACCGCGTAGTCGATCGAGTCGGCCGGCGCGGCGGCGAAGGCGTCCCGGTCCAGGCGCACGAAGTCGCCGTCGCGGGTGGCCCCGGCGAAGGCCGCGCGCACCGCTTCGAGCATCTCCGGGCGGAAGCGTCCCAGTTCCTCCAGGTAGCGCGAGGCGCGGAACAGGAACATTCCGCTGTTCCAGTAGTAGCCGCCTTCCTCCAGGTACGCCCGCGCGGTGGCCGCATCGGGCTTCTCGACGAAGCGCAGGACCTGGCGCACGCCCCTGCCCGGGCCGGCCTGGATGTAGCCGAAGCCGGTTTCCGGCGACTCCGGGACGATGCCGAAGGTGACCAGTGCGCCCGACTCCGCCGCCGGCGACGCTTCGCGCACGGCGGCCTGGAAGGCGGCGGCGTCGCGCACCACATGGTCCGAGGGCAGCACCAGCAGCAGCGGGTCGTCGCCGCCGGCCATGGCCTGGAGCGCGGCGGCGGCGATGGCCGGCGCGGTGTTGCGGCCCACCGGCTCGAGGACGATCGCGGCGCCGTCGACGCCGACCTGGCGCAGCTGCTCGCCGGCCAGGAAGCGGTGTTCCTCGTTGGCGACCACGATCGGCGCCTGCGACGCCAGTGGCGCGACCCGGAGCCAGGTGTCCTGCAGCATCGTGTGCCTGCCCGCCAGCGCCAGGAACTGCTTGGGATAGGCCTCCCGCGAAAGCGGCCACAGGCGCGTGCCGGAGCCTCCGGACAGGAGCACGGGTTGCAGCGGATTCATCGCGTCGGGCGCCTGCGCTGTCGAAAGGTGGAGGCGCGGAGTTTACCCTGTGCGCACCGCCGCCCCGCGGCCTGGAGAATGCATGAACGCAGCCACCGACGACCCGCGCGCGACCGAACGCCTGGACTGGGCCCGGCAGGCCGGCGGGCACCGCGACCTGGCCCTCGCGCGCGCTTCCGCCGACGCCGGCTTCCGCAGCTACTGGCGCACGACCGCTCCGGGCATCGCCAGCCTGATCGTGATGGACTCCCCGCCCGCGCTCGAGGACGTCCGGCCCTGGCTGCGCATGCACGACCTGCTGTCCGCCGGCGGCGTGCGCGTGCCGCACGTGCTGGCGCGCGACGTCGAGCGCGGCTTCCTGCTGCTCGAGGACCTGGGCACGGACACCCTGCTCCAGGTCATCGACGCGGGAAACGCCGATGCGTATTTCGATGCCGCCATCGACCAGCTCCTGCGCATCCAGGCGATCCCCGCACCCGACGACCTGCCGCGCTACGACGAAGACCTGCTCGCACGCGAACTGCGGCTGTTCGAGGAATGGTTCCTCGGCCGCCATCTCGGCGTGTCGCTGGACTGCGGCGACCTCGATGCGCTCGACCTCGCCTTCCGCCTGCTGATCGACAGTGCGCTCGCCCAGCCGCGCGTGCTGGTGCATCGCGACTACATGCCGCGCAACCTGATGCCGGTGGACGGCGGCCTGGCCGTGCTCGATTTCCAGGACGCGGTGCTCGGGCCGGTCGCCTATGACCCGGTCAGCCTGTTCAAGGACGCCTTCCTCGACTGGCCGCCGGCGCGCGTCGATGCCTGGCTGTCCGGCTACCACGCTCGCGCGCTCGCCGCGGGGGTGCCGGTGCCGGCGTCGCGCGAACGCTTCCTGCGCGACGCCACCCTGATCGGCGTGCAACGGCACCTCAAGGTGCTCGGCATCTTCGCGCGCCTGTGCCATCGCGACGGCAAACCGAAGTACATCGCCGACGCGCCGCGCTTCCTCGCCTACCTGGACGGGGCGCTGCCGCGACATCCGGAACTGGCCCCGCTGGCGGGCGTGCTCGACCGCCACGTGCGCCCGGCCCTGGCCACGGCCGCGGCGGGCTGAGCGCGTGGCAATGAAGGCTCTGGTTTTCGCCGCCGGGCTGGGGGAGCGCATGCGCCCGCTGACCGACCACACGCCCAAGCCGCTGCTCGAGGCAGGCGGCAGGCCGCTGATCGCGTGGCACCTGCAGAAGCTGGCCGCGATCGGCGTGCGCGAGGTGGTGCTCAACACCTCGTGGCTCGCGCCGCGCTTCCCCGAGGTGCTGGGCGACGGCGCGCGCTGGGGCCTGCGCCTCCAGTACGCGCACGAGGGCGATACGCCGCTGGAAACCGGCGGGGGCATGCTGCACGCGCTGCCCCTGCTCGGCGAAGGGCCGTTCATCGCCGTCAACGGCGACATCTGGACGGATTTCGATTTCGCGCGCCTTCCGCGGGAGCCGGCCGGCGACGCCCACCTGGTGCTGGTCGACAACCCCGACCACCATCCGGAGGGCGATTTCGTGCTCGATGCCGATGGCCGCCTGCATGCCGAGGGCGGGCCGCGGCTGACCTTCGCGGGCATCGGCGTCTACCGGCCATCCCTGTTCGAAGGCTGGCGCAGCGCCGTCGGCGATGCGCCAGGCGCGAACGAGGAGCCGCCGCGCTTCCGGCTGGCGCCGGTGCTGCGCGCCGCGATGGCGCGCGGCCGCATCGAAGGCAGGCGCCATGCCGGCCGCTGGACCGATGTCGGCACACCGCAGCGGCTGGACGCACTGTCCCGGGAGCTCGACGCAGGACGCTGAGCCGCGGGCGTATCCTGTGGCGACAATGCCTCCGCCCCCCTCCCCGTCCCTGCGCGACGGTTTCCCCGACCCGCTCTCCACGATCGGTGGTTTCGCCGCCGGTCCCGATGGCGATGGCGCCGTCCGCGCCGCCTCGGTGCTGCTCGACGCCACGACGCTGGACGTGCTGGCCGGCGAACTCGTGTGCCTGCCCGCGGCGGGGACCGGCACCAGCGACACGCATGCCAGTCGCGAGCAGGCGGCCCTGCTCGCCGCGCTCGAAGCGCTGCCGCACGCCCCCGACCTCGCGCTCGTGCACGGCCACGGCATCGCCCATCCGCAGGGGATGGGCATCGCCGCGCGTTTCGGCGTCGCGGCCGGACTGCCGAGCATCGGCGTCGCCCGGTCGCTCCTGTACGGCACCGGGCCCGAACCGCACGAGACCCGCGGCGCCTACACCGCGCTGCGCGACCCGACGCGTCGGCAGCTGGGCTGGCTGCTGCGCAGCAGGCCCGGCCATCCACCGCTGGTGGTCTCACCGGGGCACCGGGTGGCGCTGGCCTCCGCGGCGGACCTGGTCATGCGCTTCACCCGGGGCGATCGCCTGCCGGAGCCATTGCGGCTGGCGGACCGGCTGGTTCGCGGCGGCGATCCGGAAGAATCGGACGGAACGAAGCTCCGGGCCCCGAAAACGTGACGCCCGTCACGGATTTAAGCGCGACGCTCCACGCAGGATCGGGTGACGCGGCACGTGTCCCATGCCGCCAAGGGGGAAGGAAATGAAAGCGACCGCCATGCTGGCCACGGCCCTGCTGTTCGCCGCGGCCGGCGCCGCACATGCGCAGTCCGCCAGCGACTGCCCCACGCTTCCGCCCGGCAGCGCCCTCGTCTGGGAGAAACTCGACGGCAAGGGCTATACGTTCTGCAAGGCCATCCGCGACAGCGACGGCCGCCAGGTGCTGGCGGTGATGATCACCGGTGAAGCCCCGTTCCGTCCGCGCCGCGCCGACCGCATCCAGGAAGGGGTGATCGACGGCAACCAGACCTGGTGGTACCGCAGCGAACTGGCGGGCACCGTCGGCGTCGAGGTCCGCGAAGCCCTGCTCGAACTCGGACGCCACCACGTCGCCCACATCTCGCTGCGCGGCGGTGACGAAGAGGAACTGTCGCAGGCCATGCGTCTGGCCGAATCGCTGCGCTTCGACGACGTCCGCCTCTCGGTCAACTGAGGCCTCAGAAGCGGCCTTCCTGGAAATCGACGAAGGCCTGCATCACCTCCTGGCGCGTGTTCATCACGAACGGCCCGTGGCGCGCCACCGGCTCGCGCAGCGGTCGCCCGGAGACCAGCAACAGGCGCGCACCGGCGTCGCCGGCCTCCATGCGCAACAGGTCGCCGCCGCCGAGGACGCCGAGTTCGTGGCTGGCCAGCCGGCGCGCCTCGTCGCCGCGGCCGATGCGGGCGTCGCCCTCGAACACGTAGGTGAACGCGTTGTGGCCCTCGGACAGGCGATGCTCCCAGGCCACGCCGGGGGCGAGCGACACGTCGAGGTAGAGCGGATCGGTGGCGGGCTGCTCGATCGGGCCGCGCACGCGCCCGCCGCCGGCCGTGGCGATCGCGCCGGCGATCACCCGGACCTCGACGCCCGCCGCGGGAGTCGCGAGCGGAATGCGGTCCGGCGCGAACTCCTGGTAACGGGGCTCGATCATCTTGTCCCTTGCCGGCAGGTTCACCCAGAGCTGGAAGCCGCGCATGCGGCCGGCCTCCTGTTCCGGCATCTCCGAGTGCACCAGGCCGCGGCCGGCCGTCATCCATTGCACGCTGCCCGGCACCAGCAGGCCTTCGTTGCCGTGGTTGTCGCGGTGGCGCATGCGCCCGTCGAGCATGTAGGTGACGGTCTCGAAGCCCCGATGCGGATGGTCGGGGAAGCCGCCGATATAGTCCTCGGCCCGGTCGGTGCCGAACTCGTCGAGCAGCAGGAACGGATCCAGATCCGGCAGCTGCGGCCCGCCGATCACGCGCGTCAGCTTCACGCCGGCGCCATCGGACGCGGCCTGGCCCTGCACCTTGCGCACGACGCGGGTGGAGTCGAACTGGGCGGTGGTCATGGGAGAATGTCTCGGTGGAGTGGACACTCCACATGATGATGGCTGCGGGCTGCGGGAACAGTGTCCCGGCTGCAACGCTGCGGTGCCCCGCCCCACCCGCCCGCCTTCTAGCCGCCCTCCAGCCGCCCTCCAGCCGCCCCTGCAGGAGCAGCTACAGCTGCGACCCACTGGCCCGCGACTCCCGGGTCGCAGCTGTAGCTGCTCCTACACGGTGGTGGAGACGGCGCGCGGCCGCAACGCCCAGGCGCGGTGGATCCGCGGGCTGCGGGCGAAGTCCGGCGGGATCGTCTCCGCGGTGATGTCCTCGCATTCCGCGAACTCCGCCACCGCCCCGGCGTCCAGCCGGAAGCGCCGGTAGTTGTTCGAGAAGTACAGCACGCCGTCGGGAGCCAGCCGGGCGACCGCGGCCCGCAGCAGCCGCACGTGCTGGCGCTGGATGTCGAAATCGTCCGCGCGGGCGGAATTGGAGAAGGTCGGCGGATCGCAGAACACCAGGTCGTACTCGCCCGCGTCCCCCTCCAGCCAGGCGATGGCGTCGGCCTGCACCAGCCGGTGGCGGCTGCCGCCCAGGGGCCGGCCGTCGACGCTGTTGCCGCGCAGGTTGTCGGAAGCCCACTGCAGGTAGGTGGCGGACAGGTCGACGCTGGTGGTGGTGGCCGCGCCGCCGACGGCGGCATGGACCGTGGCCGCGCCGGTATAGCAGAAGAGGTTGAGGAAGCGCTTGCCGCGGGCCTCGCGCTGCAGGCGCGCACGCAGCGGCCGGTGATCGAGGAAGAGTCCGGTGTCGAGGTAGTCGAACAGGTTCACCCGCAGCCGCGCCGCGCCCTCGCGCACGACGATGGTCTCGCCGCGGCGCAGCGCCGCGTCGGCGGCGTACTTGCTGCCGCCCTTGCCGCGCGCGCGTACCTTGGTGGCCACGCGCTCGCGCGGCACGCCGAACACCTCGCGCGCCGCCGCCAGTACCTCGCCGAAACGGCGGCGCACGTCGGCGTCCGGAATGTCGGCCGGAGCCGCGTATTCCTGCACGTGCAGCCAGATGGCGTCGGGATCGTCGGCTTCGGTGTAGACGTCGATCGCGGCCGCGTACTCGGGCAGATCGGCATCGTAGGTGCGGTAGCAGCCGATGCCCTCGCGCGCGCGCCAGGACTTCGAGGCCCGCAGGTTCTTGCGCAGGCGATTGGCCAGCATCTGCGCGCCCGGCGACAGCGGCCGCGGGCCGGCGTCCTCGCGCAATGGCGGCTGCACCGGATCGACGACCAGCAGGGCGCACTCAAGGGCGCCGTTGAACACCTGGTAAACCTTCTGCGGGCGCAGTCCGGTGGCGCGCGCCAGTTCCAGGCTGCCGCACAGCAGGCTCGCCCGCCAGTACGGCGCGATCCGCCGCAGGGCGTCGCCGAGGCCACGGTAGAGCTGGGCGTCAGCGGCCAGGCGCGCGTCGTAGGGCGGATTGCTCGCCACCAGGCCGCGCACCTGCGCCATCGGCCGCAGCGCGGCGACCTGGCGTTCCTCCAGTCGCACCACGTCGATGAATCCCGCGGCCTCGACGTTCTCCCGTGCGGCGTGCAGGGCGGCGGGGTCGACGTCGCTGCCGAAGAACACCGGCCGGAGCGCGGCGCGACCTGCGCGCTCGCGCTCCAGCGCCTCGTCACGCAGCGCCGCCCAGCCCTCGGCGTCGAAGCCGTTCCATCGCGATGGCACCAGCCCGCCGTGACGCAGCAGGCCGGGCGCCACGTCGGCGGCCATCGCCGCGCCCTCGACCAGCAGGGTGCCGCTGCCGCACATGGGATCGAGCAGCGCGCCACCTTCGGCATGCACCTGCGGCCATTGGCCGCGCAGCAGCACGGCAGCCGCCAGGGTCTCCTTCAACGGCGCCTCGCCCTGCGCCCGGCGCCAGCCCCGGCGGTGCAGGGCGCCGCCGCCCAGATCGACCGACAGCACTGCGCGACCCTTGCGTACGACCAGGTTCAGCAGCAGGTCGGGCGACTCCAGGTCGACGTCGGGGCGCGTGCCGGTGTCGGCGCGCAGGCTGTCGACCACCGCGTCCTTGACCCGCTGCGCCGCGTAGCGGGCGTGGGTGATGCCGTCGCCGGAAACACGTGCGTCGACGGCCAGGGTGCGGCCCGGCGCCAGGTGGCTGGCCCAGGGCAGCGCCGCGACGCTGCGGTAGAGCGTGTCCTCGTCGGCGCAGGGGAAATCGGCCAGCGGCCAGAGCACGCGGCTGGCCAGGCGCGACCACATCACCGCGCGCTGGGCATCGGCAAGGCCGCCCTCCACGTTCACGCCGGCGACCGTGGCCGTGGCGCGGACGCAGCCCAGGACCATCAGTTCGTCGGCCAGGAGGTATTCCAGGCCCTTGCCGCAGCTGGCGAAGAACTTCACGGCGCGAGCGAGGACAGCAGCGCTTCGAACAGCGCCGCCGAGGTTTCGACGTGGGTGGACAGGCGATGGTCGTCGTCGACCAGCAGCAGGCGGTCGCCCCGCGGCGCCGCCCAGGCGACCACGTCGGCGGCCGGGATCAGCTCGTCGCCCCAGCCGTGGATGATCACGGTCGGGATCTCCGCGGCCTGCAGCGGGTGGGCCGCGGCCAGGTTCACCGGCGGAGCCATCAGGAACAGCGCGCGCACCGGCACCTGCAGGGAGACCCGGCCGGAGATCCAGGCACCCAGGCTGGAACCGGCGAGCACCAGCGGCCCCCGCGCGGCGCGGGCGGCGGCGAGCGTCTGCAGGTGGCCCAGGCGCGCGGCAACGTCACCGTGTCGGCCGGCCTCGCGGCGCGCATCGAATCCTGTGTAGTCGGGCCGCTCGTGGCTCCAGCCCAGGCGATCGGCGACCTCGGCGAGGGCGGTCACCTTGGTCGCATCGGGGCCGCTTTCGAAGCCGTGCGACAGGATGCAATGCCCGCGTGCGGTCATGGGGGTCCAGGGGTCTCGGGGGAACGCGAATGCTAGCATCGCGGGGCCTCCCGACCCGGCCGCGACGTGCGCATCCACCCCCTGCCCTACGAAGAGCTGCTGGACGCGAGACCGCTGCGGCAGATCGACCTGGTGGTCGTGCACTGCACCGAACTGCCCGACCTGGCCACCGCGCGCGGATTCGGCGAGCGCGTGCTGTATCCCGCCAGCGGCACCGGCAACAGCGGGCACTGGTACATCGATCGCGAGGGCCGGGTGGAGCGCTGGGTGGATCCGGCGCGCGTGGCGCACCACGTCCGCGGCTTCAATGCGCGTTCGATCGGCGTCGAACTGGTGAACAGCGGGCGCTGGCCGGACTGGCTGGATTCGCGCCGTCAGGCGATGGAGGAGCCGTACCCCGACGCCCAGATCGAGGCGCTGCTGTCGCTGCTGGCGACGCTGTCCGTGGACCTGCCGGCGCTGCGCTGGATCGCCGGACACGAGGACCTGGACACCGGCCTGGTGCCGGCGAGCGACGACCCCGCTGTCCAGGTGCGTCGCAAGCTCGACCCGGGACCGCTGTTCCCCTGGGCGCGCGTCCTCGCCGCCACTCCGCTGCAGCGCCTGGAAAAGGGGGAGCGAAGAGAAAGCGCGCGCCGGGGGTCCGTATAATCCGCGGATGCCCAGCCGCGTCCCCGCTCCCGCCTCCGAACTCCTCGACCTGCTCACCCTCGAGCGCCTCGAGGACAACCTGTTCCGCGGCCAGAGCCGCGACATCGGCACCAAGTATGTCTTCGGCGGCCAGGTGCTGGGCCAGGCGCTGTCGGCGGCCCAGGCGACCCTGACCCATGCCCGCCACGCGCACTCGCTGCACGCCTACTTCCTGCGCGCCGGCAACATCGACCACCCGATCGTCTACGACGTCGACCGGACGCGCGATGGCGGCAGCTTCTCGGTGCGCCGGGTGACCGCGATCCAGCACGGCCAGGTGATCTTCTTCTGCGCGGCGTCGTTCCAGGAGCACGAGGACAGCCGCGAGCACCAGCTGTCCATGCCGGAGGTGCCGCAACCGGAAGACCTCGAACCGGCGCCGGCGATCCCGGACAAGGTGCTGTCCAGGCTGCCGACCAAGATCCAGCGCTGGCTGGACCGCAGCGGCCCGTTCGAGTTCCGGCACGTCTACCCGCGCGACGAACTCGACCCGCCCAAGCGGCCGCCCTACCAGCAGGTCTGGTTCCGTCTCGCGGAGCGGGTCGGCGACTCGCCCGAACTGCACCGTGCGCTGCTGGCCTACGCCTCTGACTTCCACCTGCTCGGCACAGCCACGTTCCCGCACGGCATCAGCTATTACCAGCCGAACGTGCAGATGGCCTCGCTGGATCACGCGCTGTGGTTCCATCGCCCGTTCCGCGCCGACGAGTGGCTGCTGTATTCCCTCGACAGCCCCAGCGCGCAGGGATCGCGCGGCCTCGCGCGCGGCTCGATCTACGACCGCACCGGCCGGCTGGTCGCCAGCAGCGCGCAGGAAGGCATGATCCGCGTCATCGGGGACGTTCGCACCGGCCACGTCCCGGCCGGGGGCTGACGCCGATGCGCAAGGTGTTCTCCAGTCCCCGCATCGAAAATGTCGAGGCGGTCGCCGGGATGCTCGAGGAGGCCGGGATCGAGGTCCGCATCAGTGACGGACGCTCCTATCGCGGCGCCATCCGCGGCAATTTCAGCTATCGCGAACACTCCGCCAGCGCTCCCCGGCCGGCGGTGTGGGTGATCCGCTCCGACCAGCAGCCCGAAGCGCGGCGCCTGTTGCGCGAGGCCGGCCTGCTGCAGGAGCTGCCGGTACGCGGCGAAAGCTACCTGCCCTCGCCTGCGGCGCTGGCCGGCGGCGACCGTTCGCCCCTGTCCGCGCGCGGCGGCGGCCGCTTCCGCTACGGCATGCTGCTGGCGGTGGCGGTGATGGTGGCTCTGGTGATGGTGGCCTACAGGGCCGGCCAGGGAGACGGGACCGAGGGAGAAGAAGCCGGGGCCGGGGCCGGCATGGGCGAACCCGCCGCCGCCGCAAGGCTGGACGGGCCGCCCCGCCGTGACGGCACCCTGCCGGAGGCGCCGGTCGCGCCGGCGATGCCGGAGGTGGCGACCCTGCCCGATGCCGCCTTCGTGCTCGCGACGCCACCGGCCCTCGCCGCCACCCTGCTGCGCGCGGAGCTGGCGGCCGCCGACGGCGCCCGCGGCTGCCTGGCGATCGACGGCGCCGATCCGGAGCCGGCGCTGCTGCAGCAGCTGTCGGCCGAAGGCTTGGACGTGGCGCCGGCCTCGGCCTGCGGCGACGACCGCCTCGTGGTGGACGTCGGCGGCTACACCACCGACGGCTCCGGCAGTGGCACGGTCCGGATCACCGTGGGGAGCGGCGAGCCGCGCAAGGTCGCGGTCCGTCGCGAAGGCCGTGACTGGTTCACCGACGGAGTCCGCTGAGCCGCGGTCACGTTCCGCGCGCCTTGAAGCCGCCTCGTTGGGGTCCGCGCCGCCCGTCTCGCGCTCAGGCGGCTTCGTTGTGGTCCGCGCGGCCCGTCCCGCGCACAGGGGGTGTGCTCCCCCGGCCGTCTGCGCGTCCTGCTCCCATCGGCCGGCCGCCGGCCATCCATGGCCGGCTGTCCGCACACCCCCTGTGCGCGGGACGGGCTCCGGCGTTCTCGGGCTTCGGGAGGGAAGATCAGGAGCGGCGGAGCCGGGCGGGATGCTCCCGGCATGACGCTCTCCGTTTTGACGTGGACGTCAACGTGCCCTCTTCCAGACCGCACGAAAGGTCGTGCCCGCCGCGGATGCAGGGGGGATGCCCAGAGCCGGCCATGGATGACCGGCGGCCGGATCTGGGAGCAGGACGCGGAGAATCCGGCGGGGCATCCCCCCCTGCGTCCGCGGCGGGCGGCCCGGACTTCACCGGAGCGCCCCTGGCGGCCGACCCGGACTCGAACGGAGCGTCCCCTCGATCGGGAGAAGAACCGAAAAACAGCCCGCGCCATGAGACGCGGGCCCCGGCGCCGATCCTGGCGCCACCCGATCCTCCGGAACGCCGCGCTCAGCGGCCCCTGCCCGCCTCGAGCTCGTCGCGGCCGAGGAAGCCGTCGCGGTTGTCGTCCAGCCACGCGAAGCGCTTCGACAGGTGCGGCATCTTCGCGTCCACCTCCGCCCGGCTGAGCCGGCCGTCGCCATCGAGGTCGGCGGCGGCGAAGGCCTCGGCGAAACGCTTCCCGTGCTCGGCCCGCATCTGCTCCCGCATGCGATCGCGGTGGGCCATCACTTCGCTGCGGACGATGTAGCCGTCCCTGTCGGCGTCGATGGCATCGAAATCGAAGGCCATGTGCCGGACCATGGCGCCGCCGCGGGCGGCGCGGGCCTCCTCGCGAGCCTGCTCACGGGCGGTCTTCGCGGCATCGAACTCGGCGCGGCTGACGCGGCCGTCGCCGTCGCTGTCCATGCGTTCGATCCCGCCGTGCATGGCGCGGCCGCCATGGTGGACGGCGTTGCGCGCACCGTGGCGTTTCATGCGCTCGCCCTTCATGACACGCGGTGCGGTGGCATCGGTGTCGGGTGCGGATGGCGCGGACGGTGCGGACTGGGCGACGGCCAGGCCCGCGCCGCCAAGGGAAGCCACGGCCAGGACGGTGGCGAAAAACAGGGCATGACGCTTCATGTGCGACTCCTTGCCGGCAGCGGCATTGCTGCGGTGCCCCGGTCAACGTCCGGCACGGAAGGCGGTTGACGGCCGGCCGTATCCGTTCAGCCGCCAGCCGGTTCGCGGCGGACGCGACGCGGCGCAGTATCCTGCGCGCATGCACCGCACCATCCATGTGCCAGCGCGCAGGGCCTGCCATGCCTGAGCCCGCGCCGCTGCGTCTCTTCCACACCGCGGAACATCCCTGCGGCTACTGGCCCGGGCGTCTGGCGCGCGACCTGGTATTCGAACCGGGTGATCCGCGCCTGGCCGACTCCTATGCCCAGGCGCTGTCCTGGGGCTTCCGTCGCTCGGGCGACCTGGTCTACCGCCCGCACTGTCACGGCTGCCGCGCCTGCGTGCCGGTCCGGATTCCAGTCGCCGACTTCGCGCCCGACCGCAGCCAGCGCCGCTGCCTTGCGCGCAACGCCGACGTCCAGGTGCGGATCCTGCCCGCCGGCGAGAGTGCCGAGCGCTTCGAGCTGTACCGCCGCTACCTGGTCGGCCGCCACCCCGGCGGCGGCATGGACGACCACGGCAAGACGGAGTTCGCGCAGTTCCTGGTGGGCAGCTGGTCGCAGGGCCGCTTCCTGGAGCTGCGCGCCGACGGACGTCTGCTGGCGGTGGCCGTCACGGACCTTGTGGAGGATGCGCTGTCGGCGGTCTACACCTTCTACGACCCCGGCGAAGCCGCTCGTGGCCTGGGCACGCTGGCGATCCTGCATCAGATCGACTGGGCCCGGCGCGAAGGACGCCACCATCTGTACCTTGGCTACTGGATCGCGGGACACCCGAAAATGGACTACAAGCGCAGGTTCCAACCCCTCGAACACTTCGAAGGCCGAGGCTGGCGACCGCTGCCCCGGGGCGACGCATGAGCGCGCGACTGATCGCCCTCCTCTGCTGCGCCCTGCTCGCCGGCTGCGTGCGCGTGAACGTCCACGGCGACCCAGGCCAGGCCATGAACCACTCCCGACCGCTGCGCGTCGCCGCGTACAACGCTTCGCTCTACTCCGACCAGCCCGGGGGCCTGCTGCGGCGGCTCGAGGCCGGTGACGAAGGCGCGCGCAAGGTGGCGGCCGTGCTGCAGCGCGTACGGCCCGACGTGGTGCTGCTGAACGAGTTCGATTTCGATGCCGGCGGCGCGGCCGCCGATGTCTTCCAGCGCGACTACCTGGAGATGCCCCAGGCCGGGGGCAGCGCCGCGCTGCGCTATCCCTACCGCTATCTCGCGCCGGTGAACACCGGCGTGCCCAGTGGCCTGGACCTCGACCGCAGCGGCCACGTCGGCGCCGCTGCCGCGGTGCCGGGGGAAGACGCGGCCGCCGCGCGCGGACGCGGCAACGACGCCTGGGGCTACGGCCTGCACCCCGGGCAGTACGGCATGCTGCTGCTGTCGAAGCACCCGATCGACGACGCCGCCGCACGCACGTTCCAGCACCTGCGCTGGAGCGCGATGCCCGGCGCCGCGCGACCGGTCGACCCCGCCACCGGTGCCCCCTGGCACGACGATGCGATCTGGGCGCGGCTGCGCCTGTCCTCGAAGTCCCACTGGGACGTGCCGGTGCGCACGCCATCGGGCATCGTGCACATGCTGGCCTCGCACCCCACGCCTCCGGTGTTCGATGGCCCGGAAGACCGCAACGGTGCGCGCAACCACGACGAGATCCGCCTCTGGAGCGAGTACATCCGCGGCGACGACGCGCCCTGGCTCTGCGACGACGCCGGCCGCTGCGGCGGGCTGGCGCCGGACGCGCGCTTCGTGGTCCTCGGCGACCTCAACAATGATCCCGCCGACGGCGATGGTCGCCACGAGGCCATCCTCGGGCTGATCGGACATCCGCGCGTCCTGCGCATGGCCGCTCCGCGCAGCGCGGGCGCGGTCCACGCGGCCGGCGCTGACCGGCCCGGCCGCCGCGGCAGCGTTGCCGAAGCCACCGGTGATTTCGGACCCCGCGTGGGGCCGCTGCGACTCGACTATGTGCTGCCGTCCACCAGGTTCGGCGTGGCCGGGGCAGGCGTGTACTGGCCGGCGCCCGGCGAGGACGGGGCGGACATCGTCGATGGCAGTGACCATCGCCTGGTCTGGGTGGATCTGACCGACTGAGCCCGGAGGCGCCTTCAGGGCGCGGGTTTCGCGGCATCGTCGCCGGCGGGAGCATCCTCGACCGTGGGCGACCCGTCCCCGCCGCTGTCCGGTACCGCCCGGGGCGGAGCCGCGGCCGGCGGCGCGGAGGCGCCGATCGCGGGCAGCTCGGCCGGCACCGGCGCCGCGTAGCTGCGCGGGCCGAAGCCGAACACTTCACCGCTCTGCCGCGACACGATCATCCGCACCATCGACGTGGGCACCATCAGCTCCAGGCTCACGTCCTCGCCCGTGGGCATGCGGCCGCGCAGCGTCATCTCGACCAGGGCGCCACCGGTGTCGACCTCGTCGCAGGGCACGTGCGGCCCCACCACCGGACTGTCCTGGATGTAGGGCTTGATGGCGTCTCCCAGCGCCTCCAGCGCCTGCGGGAAGAAGAACACGGCGTATCCGTCGCGGCCTGTCATCGGTTCGGCTCTCGTGGAAGGTGGCCACATCATCGCAGGTCGCCCGGCCCGGCCGAGCGCCTGCATGTCAGGCGCTCGGCCCGCCCCCGCTTCTTGACAATGTGATATCACTTGGATATCAATATCCGGCACGCCCCAGCCGGGCCCCGAGGAAGTCGCCATGAAGGAAAACCCCGTCCGTTCGCTCTCCGGCATCCCGATGCTGCTGTTCCTGCTTGCCGTCGCGCTCGTCTGCGGCTGGTTCTTCTTCGACGCCCTGATCGGCGGCGGCGCCGTCGCGCAGCTGGTCGGTGCGATCGTGGCGGGTGGCGTCGCGCTGTTCTGCCTGGCCGGCCTCTACATGGTCGAACCCAACCAGTCGGCGGTGCTGAGCCTCTTCGGCAAATACGTGGGCACCGTGCACGACAACGGCCTGCGCTGGAACAACCCCTTCCTCACCAAGCGCAAGGTGTCACTGCGGGTGCGCAACTTCGAGAGCGGAAAGCTCAAGGTCAACGAGCTCGACGGCAGCCCGATCGAGATCGCGGCGGTGATCGTATGGAAAGTGGTCGATTCCGCGGAGGCCGTGTTCAACGTCGACGACTACGAAAGCTTCGTGCATATCCAGTCCGAGGCGGCCCTTCGCGCCATGGCCACCAGCTATCCCTACGACCAGCACGACGAGGGCCAGATGTCGCTGCGCAGCCATCCGGCCGAGATCTCCGACGAGCTCAAGCGGCATCTCGACGAACGCCTGGCCTCGGCCGGCGTGGAGGTGCTGGAGGCGCGCATCAGCCACCTCGCCTACGCGCCCGAGATCGCCCAGGCGATGCTGCAGCGGCAGCAGGCCAACGCGGTGGTGGCGGCGCGCGCGCGCATCGTCGCCGGCGCCTGCGGCATGGTCGAGATGGCCCTGGCCGAACTCGAGAAGAGCGGCGTGGTCGCGCTCGACGAGGAGCGCAAGGCGGCGATGGTCAGCAACCTGCTGGTGGTGCTGTGCAGCGACCGCGGGGCGCAGCCGGTGGTGAACTCGGGCTCGCTGTACTGACATGGACGCCTCGCGTACCCGCGGTCGCGGCCGTCGCCGTGGCTGAGAAGAAGGCCTATCCGCTGCGGATCAACGCCGAGATCCTCTCGGCGGTCCAGGCCTGGGCCGACGAGGAGCTGCGCAGCGCGAACGCACAGATCGAGTACGTGCTGCGCGAAGCCCTGCGCAGGGCCGGCAGACTGCCGAAGCCGGCGAAGAAAAAGACAGAGGACGGACAGTGACCGAGATCGACTCCCGCCGGCCCGGCGCCGGCGACTCCGCCGTGGCGCTGGTGCAGGCCTCGCCGGGCGCGCGCCGTTGGCTGTTCGCACTGGTCGTCCTCCTGCCGCTGGTGCTGCTCGGCCTGGCCGAGCTGCTGGACGAGCGCAATGCCACTGCCGGGCCGCTCCTCGGCACCGCCGCGTTCTGCGTGCTGCTGTGGGCCGTCCTCGCGCGATTGACCCGGCGCCATCGCCTGCGCCTTGACGGAACCGTGCTGGAGGTGGCGACGACCTTCTATACGCGTCGCTTCCGCCGGGACGACCTGGACCTGGACCACGCCCGCCCCGTCGACCTCGGCGAGCGGCCCGAGTACCGCCCGATGCTCAGGACCAACGGCATGTCGCTCCCCGGTTTCCGCAGCGGCTGGTACCGCCTCCGCAACGGCAACCGGGCGCTGGTGGCCACCGCGGGAGGGGCGCGCGTCCTGTGGGTGCCGACCCGCAATGGCCACGACCTGGTGCTGGAGGCCGTGGATCCGCGCACCCTCCTCGACCGGCTGCGCGCGATGGCGGGACACGGCGCCAGCCGCTAGCCTGTCGCCATGCACGGCCGCGACGCCATCCTCGCCAATACCCCCGACATCGAGCTGTGGCCAGGCGGCGTGCTGCGCGCACGTGGCAACCATGGCGCCCGCGCCCTGGCCCGCGCCCGCACCGTGCTGCGGCGCAAGCGCGATGGCGCCCTGCTCGCCGCCGTCCTGCCCGAGGGCTTGCTTGCCCTGGTTCCGCGGCTGGCCCGGGAGCCGGGACTGGACGCGGCCCTGCATGCGCTCGCGCATTCGCCCCAGCCGGCCCTGCGCGCCGGGATCGACGCGGTCCCCACCCTGCCACCGGCGCGCCTGCCCGATCGCCTCGAGGCCCTGGGCATCGACGGCGCCGCCTACGCCGAACGCACCGGCCTGGCGCTGGAGCCCGAACCCGCATGGCTCGCGTCGGCGGGCCGCGACCGCTACCAGCGCGCCCTCTGGCTGCGCGTGGACGCTGCGCGCGGCTGGCGCAACCTGGTCGCCGCCGCGATCCGCGACGGCGTGGTCCTCGAGGCCATCTCCGGATACCGCAGCCACGACCACCAGGCTGGCATCATCGAAAGGAAGCTGGCGCGCGGCCAGGCGATCGACGACATCCTCGCGGTCAATGCCGCACCGGGCTGGTCGGAGCACCATTCCGGCCGCGCGATCGACATCAGCGCGCCCGGCGAGCCGGCGGCCGAGGAGTCGTTCGAGGCCACCGCGGCCTTCGCCTGGCTTTCGGAGCACGCCGGCGGCCACGGCTTCACCCTCAGCTACCCGCGGGACAACCCCCACGGCATCGTGTACGAGCCCTGGCACTGGCGCTTCGACGGGCCGGCAGGGGCCGATTGAGATCGGCGCCGGCTGCGGCTACATTGACCGCCAAGGAACATCGCAGCCCCCCTTCCCCGCGCCCCGGCCGACGCGAGACGTCGCCCGGGGCGCGTTGCTGGCGGCAGACGCATTGCAGGAGACGCACGCGTGAACACCCGACCCAAGATCACCATTTCGACGCTGGATGCCGAGCGGCTGGAGAGCCTGCTCGAATCCCTTCCCGACGGCACCTTCCCCGGCCGCGAGGCGCTCGAGGCCGAGCTGCTGCGCGCCGACGTGGTGCCGCCAAAGGAGGTTCCGCCGACCACGGTGACCATGAACTCGACGGTCCGCTTCCGCGTGGGCCCGGACGAGAGCTTCCAGCTCACCCTGGTCTACCCGCGCGACGCCGACGGCAGCGCCGACCGGATCTCGGTGCTCGCACCCGTGGGCAGCGCGCTGCTGGGGCTGTCCCAGGGCGACGAGATGGAATGGCCCAAGCCCGGCGGTGGCAGCATCAAGGTCGTGATCGAAGAGGTCACCTACCAGCCCGAGCGCGCCGGCGAGTACCACCGCTGATCAGTCCGATCGCCCCCCGCCGGCCCCGATGATCTCGCGCAGGAAGGGCACCGTCACCCGCCGCTGGGCCGCCAGCGACGCCCGGTCCAGGGCGTCGAGCTGCGTGGTCAGCCCTGCCAGGTCGCGCCCCGCGCGCCTGAGCAGCCATGCGATCGCGGCCTCGTCGAACTGCAGGCCGCGGCGGCGCGCGCGCAACCTCAGCACTTCGGCGCGGCCGGCATCGTCCAGCGGCTGCAGGGCGATCCGGGCGCACTGCGCCAGCCTCGACCTGAGGTCGGGCAATCCGGCCGGAAGCGCCGCCGGCGCCGCCGCCGCGGCGTAGAGCAGGCGGCCACCGGCCGCCCGCGCGCGGTTGTGGAAGTCGAACAGGGCGACTTCGTCCTCGCGCTGGCCGGCGATCGCCTCCAGCCCGTCCAGTGCCACGAGCCCGGGCCCCTCCAGCGACTCCAGGGCGGCGGCCAGGCGCCCGGCCGCCGCCGCCAGCGGCAGGTAGGCGGCCCGATGCCCCAGCGACTCGGCCTCGGCGCAGGCGGCCAGCGCCAGGTGGGTCTTGCCGGTTCCGGGCGCGCCGTCGAGGTACAACCAGCCGCCGCTGCCGGCGGCCAGCGCGCGCAGCTGTGCGAGCGCGCCGGGCGGGGCAGCCACGAAGGTATCGAAGCGCTGGTCGGGCGGATAGCGCAGCGCCAGCGGCAGCTGCCTGCTCACGCGTCGTCGCGGTTCCGGCCGCCCTCGTCGCGCGCCGCGGCGCCGGCATCCGCGGCGACGGTCGCCTCCGCGGCACTCGCCCCCGTGGCGAGACCCGCCTCCCCGGCATAGAAGCGGCTCGCGGTGTAGCGCTCATGCGCGAAGCGCAGCAGCACATTGACCACCGCCGCCGCCGGCAGCGCGATCAGCATGCCCACGAAGCCGAACAGCACGCCACCGGCCATCACGGCGAAGATCACCGCCACCGGGTGCAGGCCGATGCGGTCGCCGACCAGCTTCGGCGTCAGCCAGTAGCTCTCGATCAGCTGGCCGATGCCGAACACCGCCAGCACGCCGGCCACATGCTGCCAGTCGCCGTGTTCGACCAGCGCCGCGACCACCCCCAGCACGATGCCGCTGGTCGGGCCCAGGTAGGGCACGAAGGTGAACAGGCCCGCGATCAGCCCGATCAGCAGGCCCAGCTCGATGCCCACCAGCCAGAGGCCGACGCCGTACATCACGCCCAGGATCAGCATCACCAGGAACTGCCCGCGCAGGAAGCCGCCGAGCACGTCGCTGGACTCGCGCGCCAGCCGCGACACGGTGTCGATATGGTCGCGCGGCACCACCGAGGCCACGCCCGCGACCATGCGGTCCCAGTCGCGCAGGAAGAAGAAGGTCACCACCGGCACCAGCACGATGTTCACGCCCCAGGTGACGATGGCGAAGCCGGAGCGCGACACCATGCCCAGCGCGGTGGTGGCGAGGCTGGTGGCGCGCTCGGAGTGTTCGCGGAAGAACTCCAGGGCCCGCGTGGGATCCAGCCAGGCGCCGAGGTCGATGCCGGCACGCGCCTCGATCCACGGCAGCACGGTCTGCAGCAGCCAGTCACGGTAGCCCGGCAGGGAGTCCACCAGCGTCCGCACCTGGTCCACCACCATCGGCACCAGGATCACCAGCGCCAGCACCACCAGCAGCAGCATGGCGGTGAAGACCAGCACCACCGCGGTGTTGCGCGAGCGCCCGCTGGCCTCCAGCCGGTCGACGAGCGGATCGCCCAGCCAGCCCAGCAGCGCGGCCAGCACGAAGGGCGTCAATATCGGGCCGAGCAGCCACACCAGCCAGCCGACCGCGAACAGCAGCAGCGCCCACTGCAGGCGCATGATGAAGCGCGGGATGACCTGGTCGTCGTCAGTCATGTGCGGCGCCTCAGCGCAGGCGGAACTCGGGCGGAACGCCCTCGATATTGCCGCCGGACTCCACCAGCACCGAGTCCTCGAGCATGCGCCGGAAGCCGGGCAGGCCGGTCAGCAGGTCGAGCTCCAGTTCGAGGCTGTTGGGCGTCGCGCGCAGCGGGCGGATGCCGCGTACCACCGGGGTCGACTGCAGCCACGAGGACAGGCGCACGAAATCGCCCGCGCTGTTGATCCCGGTCACCACCACGCGCTCGATCGCCGGTTCGCCGGTTTCGCTGGCCCTGGCGTAGCGGCGCACCAGGGCGTCGGCGGCGCCGTCGGCACCCGAGGCGATGGCGCGGCGGGCCAGTGCGTCCTCCCCGGACCAGGTGGACAGTACGCGGCCGTCGTCGACGAAGGTCCAGTCGGCCCTCCAGCCCGCGCCCACGCGGTAGAGCTTGCCGATGAGCTGCATCGGCGGACGGTACCGCGCCGACAGGCGCGCGATCGCGGCGGTGTCGCCGCGCCAGATCGCGCCCACCGCGGCCTGCTCGGCGGCGCTGCCGTTGGGCAGGCCGAGGCGGTAGCCGCGCTCCACAGCACGATCCAGCACCGGCCGCGCCACGTTGTTGTGCTGCAGGGCCACCAACCGCGGGCCGCTGCCGTCGTCGATCGCCAGCCACAGCACCGGCTTCGGCCTCGGTTCCGGCCAGACCGGCAGGCCGAGGGCGCCTGCGATCGCATCGACCTCCGACTCGCGGAAGCGCACCACCAGCACCGTGGTGTAGGTCGGCGCGCCGGAGGCCGATCGGCCCTCGTCCTGGCGGTAGTCGTAGCCTTCGACCAGATCGCCGGCGCGGCGCAGCTCGCGCGACACACCGGGGCGGCTGGTGACGTCGGCGTCGCCGGACATCTTCCCAAGCACCTCGGCCAGCGCGCGCGCGAAACCGGCCTGGCGAGCGGAATCGGCCTGGCTGCCGACCACGACCTCGGCCTGGTACATGCCGCTGGCCCCGGCGCGGTCGCCCTCCACGCGCTGGGCCTGGGCCCAGCCCGGGAGCAGCAGCGCGATGAGCAGCGTGAGCAGCAACGCCTTCGGCATCGTGGTTCCCTGGACCGATATCAGCCGGAATGGTGCCGCAGCGGGCGCGTCGCGTCCATGAAGCCGGCGCGGGGACTGCTAAAATCACCGTTTTCCCGTCCGGCGAAAACCTCGTGACCAGCCCCACTCCGCTGACCTACCGTGACGCCGGCGTCGACATCGACGCGGGCAATGAAGTCGTCGAACGCATCAAACCGCTGGTGAAGCGCACCTTCCGCCCGGAGGTGATGGGCGGCCTCGGCGGCTTCGGCGCCCTGTTCGACCTGTCCGGCAAGTACCGCGAACCGGTGCTGGTCTCGGGCACCGACGGCGTCGGCACCAAGCTCAAGCTTGCGCAGCAGCTCGGCCGCCACGACACCATCGGCATCGACCTGGTGGGCATGTGCGTGAACGACGTGCTCGTGCAGGGCGCCGAGCCGCTGTTCTTCCTCGACTACTTCGCCACCGGCAAGCTCGACATCGACACCACGGTGGCGGTGGTCGGCGGCATCGCGAGGGGCTGCGAGCTGGCGGGCTGCGCGCTGATCGGCGGCGAGACCGCGGAAATGCCGGACATGTACGGCCCGGGCGAGTACGACCTCGCCGGCTTCACCGTCGGCGCGGTGGAGAAGTCCGAGCTGCGCGACGGGGCCCGCGTGGCCGTCGGCGACGTGCTGATCGGCATCGCTTCCAGCGGCCCGCACTCGAATGGCTACTCTCTCATCCGCCGAATCTACGACCGCGCCGGGCGCCCGGGCGACACCGACCTCGACGGCGTGCGCCTCGAGGACGCGCTGATGGCACCCACCGCGCTGTACGTGAAACCGGTGCTCGAACTGCTGCGCGGCGCGCAGGGCGAGGCCATCCACGCCATGGCGCACATCACCGGCGGTGGCCTGACCGAGAACATCGTCCGGGTGGTGCCGGGAGACCTGGGCCTGGAGATCGACGCTTCGGCCTGGACCATGCCGGCGGTCTTCGACTGGCTGCAGCGCGAGGGCGCGGTGGCACGCGAAGAGATGTGGCGCACCTTCAACTGCGGCATCGGCTTCGTCCTGGTCGTGGACCCGGCGCGGGCGGGCGCGGTGTCGACGGCGCTGGACGCGCTGGCGCTGGCCCACCGGACGATCGGCAGGGTCACGCCGGCCGCCGAAGGCACGCCGCGCGTGCGCATCGGCTGAGCGTCGATGACGGGAGCAGCGACGCCGCGCCTGGCGGTACTCGCGTCGGGACGCGGCAGCAACCTGCAGGCGATCCTCGACGCGATCGCCGACGGGCGCCTGGACGCGCGGGTGGCCGGCGTCTTCGGCGACAGGCCTGGCGCCCATGCGCTGGAGCGGGCGCGCGACGCAGGCATCGAGGCCCGGGCGCTGCGGCCGCGCGACTTCGCCGGCCGCGACGAGTTCGACGCCGCGCTGTTCGCCATGGTCGCAGCGGTCCGCCCCGACTATGTCGTCTGCGCCGGCTACATGCGTCTGATCGGCGCCGCCGCGGTCGCGCCCTGGGCCGGCCGCATCGTCAACATCCACCCGTCCCTGCTCCCGGACTTCAAGGGCCTGGACACGCACGCCCGGGCGCTGGCCGCGGGCGCGGCCGAGCACGGCGCCAGCCTGCACTTCGTCACCGCCGACCTCGACGGCGGACCGGTGATCGCGCAGGCGCGCGTGCCGGTACTGCCCGGAGACGATCCGGTCGCGCTCGCCGGGCGGGTGCTCGAGGTCGAACACCCGCTGATGGTGGCCGCGCTGCAGCTGCTCTGCGCAGGCCGGATCGTGCTGCGGGAGGGGGTGGTGGAATTCGACGGGCAGCCGCTGCGGGCGCCGCTTCAGCTGGCGTCCAACCGCCTGCGGGCATGATCCGTCCGGCATGCGCGCCGTCCATACATTCCTGCTGACGGTCCTCGCGACCGTGTCCACCGCGACCGCGGCCGCATCCGTGCAGGCCGACAGCGGAATCCGGGAGCCTGCGGCCGCGCTGCAGCCCTTCCTGGCCACCTACGACGCCTGGAACGGCGGCCGGCCGGCCGGAGCCGCCACCATGCGCCTGGCCCGGGAAGACGGGCACTGGCTGCTGGGACTGGACGTGACCGGGAACCGCGGCCTGGCGCGCTGGGTGCGCCTGGACATCGACCAGGACACCGTCTTCGACGTGGTCGGCGACCAGTACCGCCCCTTGCGCCAGAGCACCCGGCGCAAGGCGCTGTTCGTGGACCGCGAGGTCGAAGGCGTCTACGACTGGGCGGCCGGCAGCGCACGCTGGGAGGGCGACATCAAGGCCGCGCGTCGTCAACCGGTGGCGCTTCGCGAAGGCGACATGGGCGGCCTGCTGATCAACCTCGCGATCGTCCGCGACGCAGCCCCCGGGCGCCGCCTGGGCTACCGCTTCGTCGACGGCGGACGCGTACGGGAGCACGAATATGCCGTCGCCGAGGCCACGGAGAAGGTCGAGGTCGACGGCCTGTCCTGGGAGGCACTGCGCGTTTCACGCACCAACGGCGGCGATGATGAAACGATCCTGTGGGTGGCGCGCGGCGTGCCCACGCCGGTCCGCATCCTGCAGCGCGAGGACGGCGAGGACGGCATCGACCTGCGCCTGGTCGCATACGAAGGAGTCCACTGAATGCAGAACCTGAAATCCATCCGCGGCCGTGCCGCAGTCGCATGCACCGGCGTGCTGCTGGCCCTGGCCGCGATGCCCGCGCTTGCGATCAAGCCGTTCAACGCCGACTACCAGGCCACCTACATGGGCCTGGAGGCCACCGCGAAGATGAGCCTCGCCGGCGTCGGCAAGGACCGCTGGGAATACCGCATCGACATTGGCGGCATGGGCGCGGAACTGCAGCAGAGCACCGTGTTCGAAACCGATGGCGGCGAATGGCGCCCGCTGTCGAGCGTCGACAGCCAGCGCGGCACCGGCGGCCTGGCGGCGATGCTGGTCAAGCGCAAGTCGGTCACCGCCGACTACGACTGGGACAGCGGCGTGGCTCGCTGGAGCGGCGACGTGAAGCCCGACCGCGCCGGCCCGGTCCAACTGCACGAGGGCGACCTCGACGGCATGCTGATGAACCTGGTGCTGGTGCGCGACGTGGCCGCCGGCAAGCCGCTGGACTACCGCCTGGTGGAGGACGGCCGGGTCAAGCGCCAGCGCTTCCAGGTGGCAGGCGAGGAGACCATCGAGATCGGGGGCAAGTCGCACACTGCCAAGCGCGTGGTGCGCAGGGACGGCAAGCGCGAGATCATCGCCTGGGTGGTGGACGGCCTGCCGGTGCCGGCCCGCATCCTGCAGCGGCGCGACGGCAGGGACCATATCGACCTGCGCCTGACCGCGGTGCACTGAGTCGCGCATCCGGCCACTCGTTGGTTCCGCTCAGTCGATGCGGCGGATGCGGGCGCCCAGTCCGGAGAGCTTGCGCTCGATGTGCTCGTAGCCGCGGTCGAGGTGGTACACGCGGTCGATCACCGTCTCGCCCTCGGCGACCAGGCCGGCCAGCACCAGCGAGGCCGATGCCCGCAGGTCGGTCGCCATCACCGGCGCCCCGCTCAGCCGCTCCACGCCGGTGACCGTGGCCCGGTGGCCGTCGATGTGGATCTCCGCACCCAGCCGCATCAGCTCGTTCACGTGCATGAAGCGGTTCTCGAAGATGGTTTCGTCGATCGTCGCCACGCCCTCGGCGATGCAGTCCAGGGCCATGAACTGCGCCTGCATGTCGGTGGGGAAGGCCGGGTGCGGCGCTGTGCTGATGTCGACCGCGCGCGGGCGCCGGCCGCGCATGTCGGCGGTGATGCGGTCGCCTTCGATGGCGATGTCGGCCCCGGCGGCGGCCAGGCGCTCCAGCACCGCGTCCATCGTGTCCGGACGCGCATGGGTGACGGTGACCCGGCCGCCGGTGATCGCGCCGGCGACCAGGAAGGTCCCCGCCTCGATGCGATCGGCGACCACCTCGTGGCGCGCACCATGCAGGCGTTCCACGCCGCGGACCACGATGCGCGAGGTGCCCGCGCCCTCGATGTCGGCGCCCATCGCCAGCAGGCAGTCGGCGAGGTCGACGATCTCCGGCTCGCGCGCGGCGTTGTCGATCACCGTGGTGCCCTGGGCCAGGGTCGCGGCCATCAGCACGTTCTCGGTGGCGCCCACGCTCACCATGTCGAAGGCGACGTGGCCACCCTGCAGCCGGCCGGCGCGGGCGTTGATGAAGCCGTGTTCGACGGTGATGCGCGCGCCCAGCGCTTCCAGCGCGCGGATGTGCAGGTCGACCGGGCGCGATCCGATGGCGCAGCCGCCCGGCAGCGCGACCTCGGCCGCTCCGTGGCGGGCCACCAGCGGGCCCAGCACCAGCACCGAGGCGCGCATGGTGCGCACCAGTTCGTAGGGCGCGATGTGGCTGTCGACGCTGCGCGGGTCGACGACCACGTGGCTGCCGTCCGCGTCATGGGTGACCTCCGCGCCCAGCCCGCCGAGCACCCGGGCGGTCGTGACCACGTCATGCAGGTGCGGGACGTTGCCGACCTCCACCGGCTCGTCGGCCAGCAGGGTCGCACACAGGATCGGCAGGACCGCGTTCTTGGCCCCCGAGGCGCGCACTTCGCCGTCCAGGCGCGCACCCCCGCTCACGACGATCTTCTGCATCAGCCGGGCCGCTGCTCGTCGGGGGTCAGGGTACGCAGCGCGAGGGCGTGGATCTCGTTGCCCATCAGGCTGCCGAGCGTGGCGTAGACCATGCGGTGGCGGGCCAGCGGCAGGCGGCCGGCGAAGTCGGGATGCACCACCAGCGCCTCGAAGTGCACGCCATCGTCGCCACGCACCTCCACCTCGGCGCCGGGCAGGCCGTCTTCGATCAGTTTGCGGATGGTGTCGGCGTGCACGGCATCGTCCCGGTCATGAAGGCTGCGTGAGCGGCGGCCGCCAGGCCGCGCCTCTCGACGCAGGCCGCGGAACAATCCGCGTAAGATGAACGGCTTAGCCTAAAGGAAAAGGGCCCGGCCCGGAATGTCCGCCAGCAACACACAGCCTCCCGGCGGCGGAGGCGCGCATGATTTCGCGGCCAGCGGCCGGCGGGTGTTCGAGATCGAGGCCCGCGGCCTGGCGGCGGTGGCCGCGCGCATCGACGGCGAATTCTCGCGCGCCTGCGCGCTGCTGCTGGCCTGCCGCGGCCGCGTGGTCTGCACCGGCATGGGCAAGTCCGGCCACGTCGCGCGCAAGATCGCCGCCACCCTCGCCTCCACCGGCACCCCGGCGTTCTTCGTGCATCCGGGCGAGGCCGGGCACGGCGATCTCGGCATGGTCACCGATGCCGACGTGGTGCTGGCGCTGTCGTACTCCGGCGAATCCGACGAGGTGCTGCAGCTGCTGCCGGTGCTGAAGCGCCAGGACAATGCGCTGGTTTCGATGACCGGGCGCCCGGGATCGACCCTCGCCCGCGCCGCCGCCGTGCACCTCGACGTGAGCGTGCCCGAAGAGGCCTGCCCGCTGCACCTGGCGCCGACCTCGAGCACCACGGCGTCGCTGGCGATGGGCGACGCCCTCGCCGTGGCCCTGCTCGAAGCCCGCGGCTTCACCGCCGACGACTTCGCGCGTTCGCATCCGGCCGGCGCGCTCGGCCGCCGCCTGCTGCTGCACATCGCCGACGTGATGCACACCGGCGACGCCGTGCCCCGCGTGCGCGCCGGGGCCACGGTCAGCGAGGCGCTGGCCGAGATCAGCCGCAAGATGCTGGGCATGACCTCGGTCGTGGACGATGAAGGCAGGCTGCTCGGGCTGTACACCGACGGCGACCTCCGCCGCAGCCTGGACGCCGGCATCGACGTGCGCACCACGCCGATCTCCGAGGTGATGACGCGCAGCCCGCGGACCATCGGCGCCGGCGCACTCGCCGTCGAAGCGGCGCAGCTGATGGAAGCCCACAAGATCGGCGGCCTGGTGGTGGTGGACGACGACGGCCGCGTGGCCGGCGCGTTGAACATTCACGACCTGTTGCGCGCACGCGTGGTGTGATCGCGCGCCCATGTCGACCCCGCCCCGCCCCGCCCCGTCCGCCGATCTGGCCGCCCGCGCCGCCCGCATCCGCCTGGTGTGCTTCGACGTCGACGGCACCCTGACCGACGGCCGCTTGTACATCGCCGCCGACGGCACCGAGACGAAAGCCTTCCACGTCCACGACGGCCTGGGCATCTCGCTGCTGCGCCGCGCCGGCATCGCGGTCGCCTTCGTCACCGCGCGCACCAGCCCGGCCGCGGAGATCCGCGCACGCGACCTGGGCGTGGAAGCCCATACCGGCATCAAGGACAAGCTGGCCTGCGTCGAAGCCCTGCGCACGCGCCTGGGTCTGGCCGCGGAAGAAGTGGCATTCATGGGCGATGACCTCACCGACCTCGCCGTGCTGTCGGCCGCGGGCCTGGCGGCGGCGCCGGCCGACGCCCAGCCGGCGATCCTCGGCCACGTGCACTGGCAGTCGAATGCCCGCGCCGGCGCCGGCGCCGCACGCGAATTCTGCGAGCTGCTGCTTGCGGCCCGCGGCGCGGGCCAGAGCGGCGACGCTGGCGGCGCGCGGCAGTGAGCTGGCGCGGCGCCATGATCGTGGTGTTGCTGGTGGCGGCCGTCGCCAGCGGCTGGTCGGCCTGGCGACAGCACGTCGAGCCGCCTGCCGACCCCTCGACCGGCGACCGCTCCGACTACGTCCTCGAGGACTTCCAGCTGGTATCGCTGGACGACAGGGGCGCCGAGGCCTTCACCCTGCGCGCACCCTACCTCAGGCGCGACCCGGTCGACGCGACCATGGCCCTGCGCGAACCCGTGTTCCTGCTGCCCGAGGAAGGCGACGGACTGTACTGGGACCTGCGCGCGGCCACCGGCTGGATCAGCGCCGACAGCGAGGAGATGCGCCTGCACGGCGACGTGGTCGCCGTGTCCGACCCCGCAGGCGAGCACGACCTGCGCATGCAGACCGACGCCCTGGCCGTGTTTCCGCGCCAGCGCCGCGCGCACGGCGACGGCCCCGTGACCATCACCCAGCCCGGCACTACAATGCGCGGCACCGGCATGGAAGCCGATCTGGCCGAAAAGCGCTTCCAGCTCACCTCCAAGGTCCAGGTCCGCTATGTCCCCACGCGCCGCTAGCCGCCGCTTCCTGCCCGCCACGCTGGCACTGGCCCTCGCCATGGCCGCCGCACCCGCATGGGCGAAATCCGGCGACCGCAACCAGCCCATGGACCTGACCTCGAACACCCAGGACTGCTCGCTGGCCGACGACGGGAGTCCCTGCGTCTTCACCGGCAACGTCCGCATCGTCCAGGGCACGCTCGATGTGCGCGCCGCCAGGGCCGACGTGCGCCGCGGCGGTGGCGACATCACCCGGATCATCCTCAGCGGCTCCCCGGTGCGCCTGAAGCAGGACCTCGACGACGGCGGCTCCATCAACGCCAGCGCGGGCAACGTCGACTACGACCTGCAGACCGAGACCGTGGTGTTCACCGGCGACGTCGAACTCGACCAGCCCGGCCGCGGCACGATGTCCGGCGGGCGCATCGTCTACAACATGGCCACCGGCCGCGTGCAGGGTGGCGGCGAGCAGGGCGGACAGATCCGCACCCGCATCCTGCCGAAGGGCGCCAAACCCGGCCAGGGCGGCGGCTGATGCTGGTCGCCGAAGGGCTTCGCAAACGCTACCGCCAGCGCGAGATCGTGCGCGGGTTCGGGCTCACGCTCGATGCCGGCGAGGTCGTGGGCCTGCTCGGACCCAATGGTGCCGGCAAGACCACCTGCTTCTACATGATCGTCGGCCTGGTGCCGGCCGATGCCGGGCGCATCGTGCTCGATGGCCACGACATCACCGGCGCGCCCATGCATCGCCGGGCGCGGTTGGGCGTGGGCTACCTGCCGCAGGAACCCTCGGTGTTCCGCAAGCTCAGCGTGGCCGACAACATCATGCTGGTGCTCGAACTGCGCCAGGACCTCGATCGCAAGGGGCGCGAGACCGAGCTCGAGTCGCTGATGGACGAACTGCAGGTCGGGCACGTCGCCGGACAGACGGGCGCCAGCCTCTCGGGCGGCGAACGCCGCCGCGTCGAGATCGCCCGCGCACTGGCTGCGCGCCCGCGACTGATCCTGCTCGACGAGCCGTTCGCGGGCGTCGACCCGATCTCCGTGGGCGAGATCCAGCGCATCGTCCGGCACCTCAAGGCCCGCGGCATCGGCGTGCTGATCACCGACCACAACGTCCGCGAGACCTTGGGCATTTGCGACCGCGCGTATATCCTCAACGACGGCAGCGTGCTCGCGCAGGGGGCTCCGGACGCGCTGCTGGCCGACCCGGACGTGCGCCGGGTGTACCTCGGGGATTCCTTCCGGCTGTGACGGCGGGCATCCCCGCCCGACCGGGAATGCCGTGAAAGCTCGCCTGCAGACATCGCTGGGACAGCACCTGGTTCTGACGCCGCAGCTGCGCCAGGCCCTGCATCTGCTGCAGCTGGCGGTCCCCGAGCTCGAAGCCGAGATCAACGCCGCGGTCGAGAGCAATCCGCTGCTGGAATGGGAGGAAGCCCCAGCGCTGTCGACCGCCGGCGCGGAATCCCCCGCCCCTGACATCGGGGCGGCCGACGACGCCGGCGGCGATGCCGCGGCCGGCCACGACTGGGACGATCCGCGCGACGCCGCCTGGGCCGACGGCGGGCGCGGCGGCCGCGACGACGATCCCGACGGCGACGCCTCCGAGCGCATCCCCCAGTCCGAGACCCTGCGCGACCACCTCGCCTGGCAGCTCGGCCTCGGCCAGCTGTCCCGGCGCGAGCTGCTGATCGGCGGAGCCCTGGTCGATGCGATCGACGACGACGGGTATCTGCGCGAGCCCCTGTCGGCGATCGCCGAAGCGCTGTCGCCGCAGCTGGAGTGCAGCGAGGCAGAGATCACCGCGGTCCTGCACGAAGTGCAGCGCCTGGACCCCACCGGCGTCGGGGCACGCGACCTCGGCGAATGCCTCACGCTGCAGCTCGACGCCCTGGACGCGGACACGCCGGGCCGCGGGCTGGCGCGCCGTGCGGTGGCCACGCACATCGAACGCCTCGCCAGGCTCGGTACCGACGGACTGGCCGAGGCCCTGGGCTGCAGCGCCGAGGAGGCGGCCACGGCGCTGCAGCTGATCCGCAGCCTGGACCCGCGCCCCGGCTCGAGCATCGGTGGCATGCCGCACGACACCTACGTGGTGCCCGACTGCAGCATCTCGCGCCAGCACGGTCTCTGGAAGGTGACGCTGGCCGGAGGCCGCCACGCCGGCCTCACCATCCATCGCGGCTACGAGCGGATGCTGCAGCACGCCGCCGGCGCCGACGCCGGCTACCTGCGCGGCCGCCTGCAGGAGGCGCGCTGGCTGCTCAGGAACCTCGAGGCCCGCGGCGAAACCCTGCTCAAGGTGGTCAACTGCCTGGTGCGCGAGCAGTCGGGTTTCCTCGAATTCGGTCCCCAGGCGCTGCGGCCGCTGACCCTGCGAGAGGTGGCCGCACAGATCGGCATGCATGAATCCACCGTTTCCCGCGCGGTGGCCCGCAAGCACGTGCACACGCCGCGCGGCACCATTCCGCTGCGCGCCTTCTTCGCCTCCGGCATCGACACCGGCGGCGGCGGCGAGGCCTCCAGCACCGCCATCCAGGACATGATCCGGCGCCTGGTGGATGCGGAGGACCCCCGCAAGCCGCTGTCGGATGCCCGCCTCGCGGAGCGCCTCAAGGACAGCGGGGTGCCGGTGGCCAGGCGGACCGTGGCCAAGTATCGCGAGGCCCTGAACATCCCGTCGTCGCACGAGCGCGTGCGCATCGCGTGAACCCTGGTGGAGCGCTTTCCGGCCTCCCGGGGCTGGGGTAACCTGTCCCTGACAACCACGGCGCCGCCCTGCGCGATGCCGCGGCCCCACGGAGAAAGGAGGTTGCGATGCTCATCGAGACCCACGGCCAGCAGATGGACGTCACCCCGGCCCTGCGCGACTATGTCGAGAGCAAGCTCGGGCGCCTGTCGAAGCTGTACGACCCGCCGCTCCAGGTCCGCACCCAGCTCAGCGTCGACAAGCCCGACCACCGCGCCGAAGCCACCGTCAGCATCGCCGGCAAGACGCTGCACGCCGACGCCCGTGCCGTCGACATGTACGCGGCCATCGACCTGCTCGCCGACAAGCTCGACCGGATGCTGGTCAAGGAAAAGAAGAAGATGATCGACCAGCACCGCCGCGGCGGCAACGCCGTGCGCGACGGCGAGTTCGGCTGACGCCGCCAGGGCCCGGGGGGATGCCTTACACCGACCTGCTCGTCGCCGATCGCATCGTGCAGGTGGTGGCGCCCGGCACCCGCGATCAGGTCCTGGACGTGGCCGCCCGGCTGCTCAGCGGCGACTCGCCGGACTGGACCGGGCCGATCGCCGAGGGCCTGCGCGGGCGGGAGGCCCTCGGCAGCACCGGCATCGGCCGCGGCGTGGCGATCCCGCACTGCCGCAGCGGCGCCCTCGGCGAGCCGGTCGCCGCGTTCCTGCGGCTGGCGACTCCGGTGGACTTCAAGGCCCATGACGGCCAGCCGGTGGACCTGGTGTTCGCGATGGCCTCGCCCCGGGACCGCACCCAGGAACACCTCGACACCCTGTCCGAACTGGCCGGACGGTTCGCCGACCCCGACTTCCGCGAGACGGTGCGTGAGGCACGCGATATCGCGGCGCTGCGGAAGCTGCTGCTGAGCGGCGCGCGGCGGCGTGCACCGGCATCATGAACGCGGCGATCACCGCACAGGCGCTCTTCGACCAGCTCCGCGATCGGCTGGAGCTGCGCTGGGTCGCCGGCCAGGGTGGCGCCACGCGCCGGCTCGAGGCGGTCGAGACGGTCTCGCGCCGACCTTCGCTGGCCGGCTACCTCAACATCATCTATCCCAACAAGGTGCAGATCCTCGGCAGCGAGGAGCTGGCCTGGCTGGACGGCCTGGAGCCGCGGCAGCGCTGGGAGACGGTGGAGAAGATCCTCCAGTTCGGGCCGTTGGCGCTGGTGGTGAGCAAGGGCCAGGCCTGCCCCGAAGACGTGGTGGAGATGGCGGAGGAGTCCGGCATCGCGCTGTGGGCGTCGCCGCGCCGCGGCCACGAGCTGTACAACGTGCTGCAGTACCATCTGGCGGGCGCGCTGGCGCCGCGGGTCACGCTGCACGGCGTGTTCATGGAGATCTATTCCGTCGGCGTGTTGATCACCGGCGAATCGGGCACCGGCAAGAGCGAACTCGCGCTGGAACTGGTGACCCGCGGCCACCGCCTGGTCGCCGACGACGCGCCGGAGTTCGCGCAGATCGCGCCCGACGTGCTCGACGGCACCTGTCCGGAGCTGCTGCAGGATCTGCTCGAACTGCGCGGTCTGGGCGTGCTCAACATCCGCGAGATGTTCGGCGACACCGCGGTGAAGCGGAACAAGTACCTGCGCCTGATCGTGCACCTCGCCCGTCCCGATTCCGCGCCCGCCAGAAGCGACTCCAGCGGCATGGTGCGGCTCACCGGCGACCTCGGTTCGCGCCGGGTGCTCGACCTGGACGTGCCCATGATCACCCTGCCGGTCATGCCGGGCCGCAACCTTGCGGTGCTGACCGAGGCCGCCACCCGCGTGCACGTGCTGCGCTCCAAGGGCGTGGACCCGGCCGCGGCCTTCCTTGCCCGCCATTCGCACTTCCTGGAGCGGGGGACGGCATGAACGATACGGGTCATTCGCTGATCATCGTCAGCGGCATGTCCGGCAGCGGCAAGACGGTTGCGCTGAACACGTTCGAGGATCTCGATTTCTACTGCGTCGACAACCTGCCGGCGGAGCTGCTGCCCGACTTCGTGCGCAGCGCCACGCACCCGGAGCGCGCCTCCCAGAAGCTCGCCGTGGGCGTCGACGTGCGCAGCCGCGGCGACCTCGCGAACATCCCGGAGTGGCTGTCGGCGGTGGGCGCGATGGGCTTCGACCCCAAGCTGGTGTTCTTCGACACCGCCGACGACGTGCTGCTCCGGCGCTACGCCGATACCCGCCGCCGACACCCGCTGACGCGGCTCGGCCTGCCGCTGTCCGACGCCATCGCGCTCGAGCGGCAGGTCCTGCGCCCCCTGAAGTCGCTGGCCGACATCATCATCGACACCAGCGAGCTCAACGTGCACCAGCTGCGCCGGAGGGTGCTGACCGAGCTCGGGCTCAGCATGGACTCTTCGCTGTCGCTGCTGTTCGAGTCCTTTGCCTACCGGCGCGGCGTCCCGCCGGACGCGGACTTCGTGTTCGACGCCCGCGCCCTGCCCAATCCGCACTGGGACGCACGGCTGCGGCCGCTGTCCGGGCGCGATGGCCCGGTGCGCGAATATTTCGAGAGCCAGGCCGAGGTCGGCGAGTACCTGCAGCAGGTCACCGCCTTCCTCGACACCTGGCTGCCGCGCATGCATTCATCCACGCGCAGCTACGTCACCGTGGCTTTCGGCTGCACCGGCGGGAGGCACCGCTCGGTCTATCTCGCCGAAGCGGCCGCGGACCATGCCCGCGCGCGAGGCTGGAAGGAAGTGGCCACCCACCACCGCGGCCTGGATTGAGCCCCGGAACGGTGCGCCACTCACGCGGCGCTTCCGGACCGTCATGCCGCTCTGCTAATTTGTGCCGATGGCCGTCGGACTCCTGCTCGTCACCCACCTTGGCATCGGCACCGCACTGAAATCGGTGGCGGGCCGGCTGCTGGGCCCCTTGCCGCTGGCGGTGGAGGTCTTCGAGATGTCGTACGACGCCGATCCCGACGCCATGCTTCCGGCTGCCAGCGCCGCGCTGCGCCGCGCCGACGGCGGCGACGGCGTGCTGCTGCTGACCGATCTCTACGGCGCGACCCCGGCCAACCTCGCCGCGCGCCTGGCGCACCTCGGCACGCCGGTGCGCCGTGTCTCGGCGCTGAGCCTGCCGATGCTGCTGCGGGTGCTGAACTATCCCGAACTTCCCCTGGACGAACTGCCGGCGGTGGCGGCCGCGGGCGCCCGCAATGGAGTGGTGCACGATGACGCCTGAGGCGGGCCGGCCATGATCGAACGCGAGCTCACCGTGGCCAACCGGCTGGGCCTGCACGCCCGCGCGACCGCGCGGCTGGTGCAGCTGCTGTCCGAGTACGACGTCGACGCAACCCTCACCGCCAAGGGCCGGGAGGTCAACGCCAAGAGCATCATGGGGGTGATGCTGCTCGCCGCCGGCACCGGTACCGCGGTGACCCTGAGGGTCGAGGGGGCCGACGAGGCCGCCGCCGCGGACGCCGTGTGCGCGCTGTTCGAGCGGCGCTTCGACGAGGGCAACTGATGCGCCAGCTGTTCCCCGGCCATGGCGCATCGCGGGGCAATGCCCTCGGCCGGGCGCGGGTGCGCCAGCCGCATGCGCTGGAAGTCGCCGAAGAGCGCATCGCGGTGGCCGACGTGCCAGGCGAGATCGCGCGCCTGCACGAGGCCATCGGCATGGTGCGCGCGGAACTCCGCGAGCTCCGGGCGCGCCTCCATGGTGCGCTCGCCGGCGAGGTCGGCGAGTTCCTCGACCTGCATGCCCTGCTGCTCGACGATCCCGAACTGCTGCAGGGCCTGGACGGCCTGATCGCCAACGAACTCTATGGCGCCGACTACGCCCTGCGCGTGCAGCGCAACCGCCTGGCGGCGGTGTTCGAGGGCATGGACGACCCCTACTTCCGGAGCCGCGTCGAGGACATCGACCACGTCATCGGCCGCATCCACGCGGCCCTGCATCGCCACGATGCCCAGGTCAGCGGCGTGGCCGGCGAGATCCTGGTCTCCGACAACCTGGCGCCCTCGGAGGTCGCGCGGTTGCATGCCCGCGGTGTGCTCGGCATCGTGACCGCCGGCGGCAGCCTGCTCTCCCACAGCGCCATCCTCGCCCGCAGCCTGCACGTGCCACTGGTGGTGAGCGCGCCGCAGGCCCTTGCCCAGGTCAACGACGGCGACGTGCTGATGATCGACGGCGCCACCGGGCTGGTGATCGTCGACCCCGACGCCGAAGACCTGCACGCCTTCCGCGAACGGGTCCGCGAAGGCAAGCGCGAGCGCCGCCAGCTGCACCGTCTGCGTCGCGAGCCTTCGCGCACGCTCGACGGCGTCGACATCCGCCTCTACGCCAACGCCGAGTCCCGTGGGGACGTGGCCGAGGCCCATGCGCTCGGCGCTGCCGGGGTCGGCCTGTACCGCACCGAATTCCTCTTCCTGCAGCGCGACGGGCTGCCATCGGAGGAGGAGCAGTTCGTCGCCTACCGCGACGTCGTGCTCGGCATGACGGGCCGCACCGTCACCATCCGTACCCTCGACATCGGCGCCGACAAGGCCGATGGCAGCGGGCTCGCCCTGCCCTCCGAGCCCAACCCCGCGCTCGGCGTGCGCGGCGTGCGTCTGGCGCTGCGCCGGCGCGACGTGTTCACCACCCAGCTGCGCGCGATCCTGCGCGCCTCCGGCTACGGACCGCTTCGGATCCTCCTGCCGATGGTGGCGCGACGGGAGGAGCTGTTGGCCGCACGCCGGCTGGTGCGCGAGGTCGGCGCGCGCCTGCGCCGCGAAGGCCACGCCGTGGCCGAGAACATTCCGCTGGGCGCGATGATCGAAGTTCCCGCCGCGGCCCTCGCTCTGCCGGCGCTGATCGACCTGGTCGACTTCATCTCGATCGGGACCAACGACCTGGTGCAGTACCTGCTCGCGGCCGATCGCGGCAACGACGCCCTGCACGCGCTGCACAGCCCCTTGCATCCGGCGGTCATACAGCTGCTGCACCAGGTGCTCTCGACCGCGCGTGCGCACGGCCGCCCGGCCGCGGTCTGCGGCGAGATGGCCGGCGACGCGCCGTTCACTCCGCTGCTGCTCGCTCTGGGACTGGAGGAATTCAGCATGCACCCGGGCACCCTGCTCGAAGTGCGGCGCGCAGTGCGGGCGCATGACCTGGCTGCGCTGCGCCGGAGCGCACCGGCGCTGCTGCGGGCACGCGACCAGGCCGGCATCGAACGCTGGCTCGCGACGGCCGGCGCAGGCGATAATGCGCGCATGAACGCCTGACCCGTTCGCGCATCCCCGTCGCGCGACGCGCCCACCGGAAGCAATCCATGGCCGAAGCCGTCCGCCACGACAAGACCGCGCGCCAGCTGCGCCTGCTGTCCGATGCGCTCGACAGCGGTCGCCTCGGTCCGGTGCGGCGGCTGGTCAACACCCTGGCGCCGGCCGAGATCGGCAACCTGCTCGAATCACTGCCGCCCGACCGGCGCATGGTGGTCTGGGGCCTGGTCGATCCCGAGGACGACGGCGAAGTGCTCGTCCACGTCGGCGACGAGGTGCGCGAGAGCCTGATCGCCGACATGGATCCTGACGAGCTGGTCGCCGCGGTCGAAGACCTCGACATCGACGACCTCGCCGACCTGGTCGAGGACCTGCCCGAAGCGGTCACCGGCCAGATCCTGCGCTCGATGGACCGCGAAAACCGCGAGCGCCTCGAGCAGGTGTTGTCCTACGAGGAGGACACCGCGGGCCGCTTGATGAACCCCGACGTGGTGACGGTGCGCGCCGACACCACGGTCGACGTGGTGCTGCGCTACCTGCGCCTGCGCGGCGAACTGCCCGAACACACCGACCATCTCTACGTGGTCAACCGCCGCCACCAGCTGATCGGGTGGGTGGCGCTGCAGGACCTGGTCACCTGCGAACCCGGCAGGCCCATCAACAAGCTGATCGACGACGAACTCGAGTCGATCCACGTCGACACTCCGGCACCGGAGGTCGCGCGCAGATTCTCCGACAACGACTGGGTGTCCGCTCCGGTGGTGGATGACAGCAACACACTGCTGGGCCGCATCACCGTCGACGACGTGATCGACATCATCCGCGAGCAGGCCGAGCACAGGGCCCTGGGCGCCGCCGGCCTCGATGAGGACGAGGACCTGTTCAGCCCTGTGTGGCGCGCCATGCGGCGGCGACTGGTATGGCTGTTCGTCAACCTGTGCACCGCCTTCGTCGCTGCCAACGTGGTGGGCCAGTTCGAGGACACGATCGACCAGCTGGTCGCGCTGGCCGTACTGATGCCCATGGTCGCCGGCCTCGGCGGCAATGCCGGCACCCAGGTGCTCGCGCTGATGGTGCGCGGCATCGCGCTGGGCCAGGTGGGCGCCTCCAACATCGGCACCCTGCTGTGGAAGGAGCTGCGGGTGGCGCTGCTCAACGGCCTGCTGATGGGCGCAGTGCTGGGTCTGGTCGTGCTGGTCTGGTTCCGGAGCCCAAGCCTGTCGGTGGTGATCTTCATCGCCCTCACCTGCAACCTGTTGCTGGCCGCCTTGTCGGGCGTACTGATCCCCGTGACCTTGAAGCGGCTGGGCTTCGACCCGGCGCTGGCCAGTGGGATCTTCCTCACCGCCATCACGGATTCGATGGGCTTCTTCACGTTCCTGGGGCTTGCGACGGTGATCCTGCTGCGCTGAGCACGGGCCACGCAGCGGCTCAGGCCAGCAGGGCTTCCAGCACCGCCATGCGCACGGCCACGCCGTTGGCGACCTGGCGCAGCACCATCGACTGCGGGCCGTCGGCCACCTCGTCGCTGATCTCCACTCCGCGGTTCATCGGCCCCGGATGCAACACCACGGCATCCGGCGCGGCACGGCGCAGGCGGGCGGCGGTCAGACCGTAGTCGCGGTGGTACTCCTCGAGCGAGGGCACCAGACCCTCGGCCATGCGCTCGCGCTGCAAGCGCAGCATGAACACCGCGTCCACGCCGTCGAGCGCGGCGTCCAGATCGTCGCCCACGCCACAACCGTCAAGGGTCGCGTCCCCGGGGAGCAGGCCGGCGGGGCCACACGCCCGGATCTCCCCGATGCCCAGCGTGCGCAGCGCGTGCAGCTCCGAACGCGCCACCCGCGAATGGCGGATGTCGCCCACGATCGCCACTTTCAGCCGGGCGAAGTCCGCGCCCTTGGCCTGGCGCAAGGTCAGTACGTCCAGCAGCCCCTGGGTCGGATGCGCGCTGCGGCCGTCTCCGGCATTGACGACGGCGGTGCCCGGCTGCGCGGCGGCCGCGAGCCGTGCCGCGCCGCCGTCCTCGCGCTGGCGCACGATGAAGCCGCGCACGCCCATGGCCTCGATGGTGCGCAGGGTGTCCAGTGCGCTCTCGCCCTTGCTGGTGGACGAGGTCGAGGCATCGAAGCCCAGCACGTCGGCGCCCAGGCGCTGCGCCGCGCGCTGGAACGAGAGCCTCGTGCGCGTGGACGCCTCGAAGAACAGGGTGCAGACCGCGGTGCCGGCGAGCGCGGTGCGCGGGTCGGCGGCGCCTCCGTGGTCGACGAAGGCCTGGGCGCGGTCGAGCAGGGCCACGAGAGTCTCCCGCGGGAGCCCCTCGAGGGTGAGCAGATGGCGCAGGCGACCGCTTTCGGTGGACTGGAGGTGCAGGCTCATGCTGAGACGTCGGCGTGTGGGCTGTCGGGATCGACCGGGACGGCGTCCTGCGGGGCGGACAGCCAGCGCTCGACGATGACCGCCGCGGCAACGGCGTCCAGCGCGGCGGCATCGCGGCGGCGGCGGCGTCCTTCGGCGCGGTCGACCGCGAAGCGCTGCGCCGCTTCGATCGAGCTCGAACGCTCGTCGACCATCACCACCGGCAGCGCATAGCGGCGCGCGATCTCGCCGGCGAAGGCCCGGGCCCGGGCGCGGATCGGCTGGTCGCCTCCCTCCAGGGTCATCGGATCGCCGACCACGCAGCCGCCTGGCCGCCATTCCCGATGCAGGCGGTCGACCGCCGGCCAGTCGACCTGGCCGGCATGCACGTCGACCACCGCCAGCGCGCGCGCGCCGTGACCGAAGGCGCTGCCGACGGCGACGCCGATGCGGCGTGCGCCGACGTCGAAGCCGAGCACCGTGGCGTCGCTGCGGATGGTCGCCATCAGGCGTGGCCGGCGTAGTCGGGCATGTGCGCCATGTCGACGCCGATACGGCCGGCGGCGGCCTGCCAGCGCTCCTCCAGCGGGACCGCGAACAGCAGCTCCGCGTCGGCGGGCACGGTCAGCCAGCTGTTCGCGGCAAGTTCGGCCTCGAGCTGGCCGGCGCTCCAGCCGGCGCAACCCAAAGCGACCAGCAGCTTCGCCGGTCCTTCGCCGCGGGCGACTGCGTCGAGCACATCGCGCGAGGTGGTGACGCGCAGGCCCCCGCCGACCACCAGGGTGGAGTCCCAGTCGCGGTCCCCGTCGTGGATCACGAAGCCGCGCTCCGGGTGCACGGGACCGCCGGCGAGCACCGGGGTGGCGCACAGCGCCTCGTCATCGCAGGCGATGCCCATCTGGGCGAAGACCTCGCCCAGCGAGTAGTCGGAGGGCCGATTGACGACCACGCCCATGGCGCCGCCCGCGTCGTGCTGGCAGACCAGCGACACGGTGCGCTCGAAATGCGGATCGGCCAGGGACGGCAGGGCCACCAGCAGCTGGTTGGCGAGCGATGTGGGCTGCGTGGACATGGTGTCATTCTAGCCAGTGGCGACCCACTGCGCCCGGTGTCCGGGCGCAGTCGCCGCCCCTTCCCCCGCGGCGCGGGGGGAAGGGAGAGTCTCAGCCGGCGGTGGCTTCCCGGTAGCGGCGCTCGACCTCGTTCCAGTCGATCACGTTGTAGAACGCGGCGATGTATTCCGGACGGCGGTTCTGGTACTTCAGGTAGTAGGCGTGCTCCCAGACGTCCAGGCCGAGGACCGGGGTGTTGCCGGAACCGATGCCCTTCATGAGCGGGCTGTCCTGGTTGGCGCTGCTCTCGACCTTGAGCGCACCGGAGCCGTCGACCGAGAGCCAGGCCCAGCCGCTGCCGAAGCGGGTCAGTGCGGCCTTGGTGAAGGCCTCCTTGAAGGCGTCGAAGCCGCCGAGGTCGCTGTCGATGCGCTTCGCCACCTCGCCCGCCGGCTTGCCACCGCCCTGCGGCGACATCACCGTCCAGAACAGCGAATGGTTGGCGTGGCCGCCGGCGTTGTTGCGCAGCGGCGTGCGCTTGTCCTCGGGCAGGGCGTCGAGGTTGGCGATGATCTCCTCCGCGCTCCGGCCGGCCCACTCCGTACCCTCGAGCGCGGCGTTGGCGTTGTTGATGTAGGTCTGGTGGTGCTTGGTGTGGTGGATCTCCATCGTCCGTGCGTCGATATGCGGTTCGAGCGCGTCGTAGGCATAGGGAAGCTGGGGCAGGGTGAAGGCCATTCGGGAATCTCCGGGAAGTGGATGAATCGGCCCCTCATTGTCGCCCGTGCGAGGTAAAAAGTGCGCAAAGGAAAGGGGCGCCACATGGGCGCCCCTGCCGGATGCTGCGGAACGGACCGTCGCGGAAGCCCCGCGCCTCAGTTGGCCTCGGCCACCTCGACGCCATCCAGGCCCTGCGCCAGCGTGCGCGCGTCGCCGCCCTGGGCGAGCTTGATGCGCAGGCGCACCTCGTTGGCGGAATCGGCGTGGCGCAGCGCGTCCTCGTAGGAGATCTCGCCGGCCTGGTAAAGCTCGAACAGGCTCTGGTCGAAGGTCTTCATGCCGAGGTTGGTCGACTCCTTCATCACTTCCTTGAGCTTGTGGATCTCGCCGTCGCGGATGTAGTCCTGCACCAGCGGCGTGCCGAGCATGATCTCCATCGCCACGCGGCGGCCCTTGCCGTCGGGCGTGGGGATCAGCTGCTGCGCGACCACGCCCTTGAGGTTGAGCGACAGGTCCATCAGCAGCTGGCCGCGCCGGTCCTCGGGGAAGAAGTTGATGATGCGGTCCATCGCCTGGTTGGCGTTGTTGGCGTGCAGGGTGCACAGCACCAGGTGGCCGGTCTCTGCGAACGCGATGGCGTGGTCCATGCCCTCGCGGGTGCGCACCTCGCCGATCATGATCACGTCCGGCGCCTGGCGCAGGGTGTTCTTGAGCGCGTTCTCCCAGCTGTCGGTATCGATGCCGACCTCGCGCTGGGTGATGATGCAGCCTTCGTGCTTGTGGACGAACTCGATCGGGTCCTCGATGGTGATGATGTGCCCGGTGGAGTTCTGGTTGCGGTACCCGATCATCGACGCCAGCGAGGTGGATTTGCCCGTGCCGGTGGCGCCGACGAAGATGATGATGCCGCGCTTGGTCATCGCCAGCGTCTTGATGATCGGCGGCAGGTTCAGCTCTTCGATCGTCGGGATCCTGGACTCGATCCGGCGCAGCACCATGCCGACCTGGTTGCGCTGGTAGAAGCAGCTGACGCGGAAGCGGCCGACGCCGGACACGCCGATGGCGAAGTTGCACTCGTGGGTGCGCTCGAACTCCTCGCGCTGCGGCGGCGTCATCACGTTGAGCACCAGGTCGCGCGACTGCTGCGGCGTCAGCGGGTTCTGGGTGATCGGCGAGATCTTGCCGTGGACCTTCATCGACGGCGGCATGCCGGCCGTGATGAACAGGTCCGACGCCTTCTGGTGGGCCATCAGCTTGAGGTAGGAGGTGAAATCGATGGCGCTCATGGGGTGCTCCGGTTACTCGAAGAGCCGCTTGTCCTTGGCGTAGTCCCGGGCCTGCTGGCGGGTCACCATGCTGCGCTTGACCAGGTCCTGCAGGTGCTGGTCCAGCGTCATCATGCCGTGCTGCTGGCCGGTCTGGATCGCCGAATACATCTGCGCCACCTTGTCCTCGCGGATCAGGTTCCTGATGGCGGGAATGCCGACCATGATCTCCCAGGCGGCGGTGCGGCCACCGCCGACCTTCTTCAGCAGGGCCTGGGAGATCACCGCGCGCAGCGATTCCGACAGCATCGAGCGCACCATCGGCTTCTCGCCGGCGGGGAACACGTCGATGATGCGATCGATGGTCTTGGCGGCGCTGGAGGTATGCAGGGTGCCGAACACCAGGTGGCCCGTCTCGGCGGCGGTCAGTGCGAGGCGGATGGTCTCCAGGTCGCGCAGTTCGCCGACCAGGATGTAGTCGGGGTCTTCGCGCAGCGCCGAGCGCAGGGCCTCGTTGAAGCCGTGGGTGTCGCGGTGCACCTCGCGCTGGTTGATCAGGCACTTCTGCGCGGTGTGCACGAACTCGATCGGGTCCTCGATGGTGAGGATGTGCCCGTACTCGTTCTTGTTGATGTGGTCGACCATGGCCGCCAGCGTGGTCGACTTGCCCGAACCCGTCGGGCCGGTGACCAGGATCAGGCCCTGCGGCTGGTCGATCAGCTCCTTGAAGATCCGCGGCGTACCGAGGTCCTCCAGCGTCAGCACCTCGGATGGAATGGTGCGGAACACCGCTCCCGCGCCGCGATTCTGGTTGAAGGCGTTGACGCGGAAGCGCGCCAGCCCGGCGATCTCGAACGAGAAGTCGACCTCGAGGAACTCCTCGTAGTCGCGGCGCTGCTTGTCCGACATGATGTCGTAGACCAGCGCGTGGACCTGCTTGTGGTCCAGCGCCGGAACGTTGATGCGCCGGACGTCGCCGTCGACGCGGATCATCGGCGGCAGGCCCGCGGACAGGTGCAGGTCCGAGGCTTTGTTCTTGACCGAAAACGCCAGGAGTTCGGCGATATCCATGCATGCTCCCCAGGGCCGTGCACAAGGTGGTGGCGAGGCGCCCGACCCGTGTCGCGGCTGGCGCCAGAGTACTCCCCGCGGGCAGTATAGCCCCGTATCCGCGTCACAGAACCAGCGCTGTTGGAGCACCAGGCGATGCCCACCGACCCTCTCGCGCGCATCCTCGATTCGATGGAAAACGCGGCCCGCGCCGCCGGGCGGCCACTGCCGCGCCTGGTCGCCGTCGGCAAGACGCGGAATGCCGACGAGATCGCAGCGCTCGCCGCCGCGTGGGCCGCACTCCGCCCGGGATCCACTCTGGCCTTCGGCGAGAACTACGTGCAGGAGGCCGCGCCCAAGGTGGTCGCGCTCGAGGGTCGCGGCATCGAATGGCACCTGATCGGCCATCTGCAGTCCAACAAGGCGGCCCAGGCCGCGGCACTGTTCGACTGGGTGCAGTCGGTCGACAGGCCGAAGCTGGTGAGTGCGCTGGCCTCGGCTCGCGCCCCGGGGCGGTCGCCGCTCAACGTGCTCATCCAGGTCAACGTCGACGGCGAGGCCGGCAAGCACGGCTGTACGCCGGACAAAGTTCCGGCACTGGCCGAGGCCATCGCCGCGCGACCGGCCCTGAAGCTTCGGGGGCTGATGGCGATCCCGGAGCCGCATCCCGACCCGGGGGTCCGCCGCGCCGCGTTCGTGGCCATGCGCGCCTTGCACGAGGCGCTGCAGGCCGCGCACCCCACCGCCGACACGCTGTCGATGGGCATGAGCGCGGACTTCGAACTGGCGATCGCCGAGGGCGCGACCATGGTCCGCATCGGCACGGCGCTGTTCGGTCCGCGCCCGGCGGCCTGAGGCCGACGCGGCCGCGCCAGGCGGTCGCCGCCACCGGCGCGCTCGGCGACAATGGTCGGCCACGCGACCAGGAGAGACCTGCCATGACCCGTTCCGGAACCGCCGCGGCGGAGCACCTCGCCTTCATTGGCGGCGGCAACATGGCGCGCAGCCTGATCGGCGGAATGCTGGCGCGCGGCACCGACGCCGCCACCATCAGCGTCGCCGAACCCGTGGAGGCGCTGCGTGCCGCGCTGGTCCGTGATTTCGGGGTGCGCGCGCATGCCGATGCGGTGGATGCGATCGCCGGCGCCGGCACCTGGGTGTTCGCGGTCAAGCCCCAGGTCATGCGCGAGGTCTGCGAAGGACTGGCGCCGAGCGCGCGCGCGGCGCGGCCCCTGGCGGTCTCGATCGCGGCCGGCATCACCGCCGGCCAGCTCTCGGCGTGGCTGGGCGGAGACGCCGCCGTGGTCCGCGCCATGCCCAACACTCCCGCCCTGCTTGGCGCGGGCGTGACCGGGCTGCATGCGAACGCGGCCGTGGATGCCGCCGGCCGCGAGCGCGCGCAGGCCCTGCTGTCCGCCGCCGGCGAGACCGTCTGGATCGAGGACGAGGCGCTGATGGACGCGGTCACCGCGGTGTCCGGAAGCGGCCCGGCCTATGTCTTCCTGCTGGCCGAAGCGATGGAGGAAGCCGCGCGCGCCCAGGGCCTGCCGGCCGACGCCGCGCGCACGCTGGTGCTGCAGACCATCCTCGGCGCGGCGCGCATGCTGACCGGCACGGGCGAGACCCCGGCGGAGCTGCGCCGCCGCGTGACCTCGCCGGGCGGAACCACCCAGGCGGCCATCGAGACCTTCGAGGCCGGCGGCCTGCGCGGCCTGGTGGCCGCGGCCATCGAGGCGGCCACCGTGCGCGGCCGCGAGCTTTCCGCGGCCAACGACTGAGGCCGGCCCCGCGGGCTCAGCGCTGGTTGATGCCGTAGCGTCCCGGACCCAGCAGGGCGATGGCGATGGCGGTGCCCAGGAACATGCCCTGGAGCTCCAGCGCCCAGCCGCCGGTGTTGTTGAGCCGACCCAGTTCGCCCATGTGCGCCAACGCGATCGCGAACAGCATGTTGATCGCCACCAGCACCGCGCCGGTCCGGGCATGGAAGCCCGCCAGCAGCATCAGCGGCGCCAGCACCTCGCCCACCAGCACGCCATAGGCAAGGAAACCCGGCAGGCCCTGCGCCTCGACCATGCCCTCGATGCCGGACATGCCGCCGCGCAGCTTGGTGATGCCATGCAGCAGGATCAGCACCCCGAGGGTGACCCGCAGCAGCAGCCTGCCGAAGTCGTGCATCGCAGCCTGGTTCATGTCGCGCTCCCCATCCCCATGGTCGAAGCGCCGATCATGGCAGAACCTGCATGGCACGTCAGCGGGGGGAAGGACTATCCCGGGTGCCTCTCCGACCAGCCGTGGACGATGCCGGCCAGCGCGCGCAGCCCGTCGGTCAGCGCCGCCGGGCCGGGCTGCAGGATCAGGGGCGACTTGACCTCGTGCAGCTCCCCGTCGCGCACGGCCGGGATCACGTCCCAGCCGGGCCGCGCCGCCACGCGGTCGGGGCGGAACTTCTTGCCGCACCAGGAGCCGACGATGATGTCCGGTGCCCGCCGCACGACCTCCGACGGGTCGGCGAGGATGCGCTGCTTCGCCAGCGGTTCGGCCGCCAGCTCCGGGAACACGTCGTCGCCGCCGGCGATCCGCACCAGCTCGGCGACCCAGCGGATGCCGGTGATCGGCGGTTCGTCCCATTCCTCGAAGTAGACGCGCGGGCGTCGCGGCAGCGAGCCCGCGCGCGCAGCCACTTCGTCGAGCCCGCGCCGGAGGTCGTCGGCGTACGCCTCGGCGCGCGCCGCCGCGCCCACCAGTGCCCCCAGCCGGCGCACGTAGTCGAGGATGCCTTCGACGCTGCGGTGGTTGCTGATCCAGACCTCGACGCCGCGACGCACCAGCTCCGCGGCGATGTCGGCCTGGATATCGGAGAAGCCGATCGCGAGGTCGGGCTCCAGGGCCAGGATCGCGTCGATCTTCGCGCTGGTGAAGGCGCTGACCTTCGGCTTTTCCCTGCGCGCCCGGGGCGGCCGCACCGTGAAGCCGCTGATGCCGACGATGCGGTGTTCCTCGCCCAGCGCGTACAGGGTCTCGGTCGGTTCCTCGGTGAGGCAGACGATGCGCCGCGGGCCGCGCAGCGGCGCGGGCGCGCCGTTCACGGGTAGAGCATCCGCTTGCCGCAGCCGCCGGCGAGGTCGCGCTCGTACAGCCAGCGCTCGTGCCACCGGAACTGCGCGCCGTACCAGAACTCGATGCGCTCCGGGTCCACGCGCAGGCCGTTCCAGCGCGGCGGGCGCGGCACGTCGCGGCCCTCGAACTCGCGTTCGCAGCCGGCCAGGCGCTGTTCGAACGTCTCGCGCGACTCCAGCGTCTCCGACTGCAGCGAAGCCCAGGCGCCCAACTGGCTGCCGCGCGGACGGCTGGCGAAGTAGGCGTCGGCCTCGGCCTCGTCGACGATCGCCACCCCGCCCTCGATGCGCACCTGCACGCCCTGGCGGACCCGCGGCCAGTGGAACAGCAGCGCCGCGCGCGGGTTGGCCTTCAGCTCGCGGCCCTTGCGACCGTCGAGGTGGGTATAGAAGACGAAGCCACGCGCGTCGTGCGCCTTCAGCAGCACAGTGCGCAGTGAGGGCCGGCCGTCGGGCGTGGCGGTGGCGAGCTGCATGGCGGTGCGGTCGGGCTCGCCGGCGGCCAGGGCCTCCTCGAACAGCAGGTCGAAAGTCGCCAGGGCTTCGGCATAGAGATCGGTCATCGGCAGGCGCGCTCCGTGGTGGTGCTGGATGGACGGCGCGGGCCGTGCCCGCGCCTGCGCTATCGTGCCCGGATGGCGCCGCCGATGCACATGGCCAAGGGCCGTTTCGAAGCCGGGCTGGTGGCGGCGATGCTCGACGATGCGCTGCGCGCCGACGTCCGCATCTACGGCATCAGCGGCCTGCAGGGCAGCGGCAAGTCCACGCTCGCCGGCCAGATGGCGAGCGAGGCCGGGCGGCGCGGCCTGCGCTGCGCCGTGCTGTCGATCGACGACTTCTACCTGTCGCGGGCGCGGCGCCTGCGCCTGGCGCGCGAGGTGCACCCGCTGCTGGAGACCCGGGGGCCGCCGGGAACCCATGATCTGCCGCTGGCGATCGAAGTGCTCGACGCCCTGCGCGCGGGCCGCGGCACTCTGCTGCCGCGCTTCGACAAACTGGCCGACGACCGCATCCCCGCAGACCGGTGGCCGAGCGCGGGCCAGGTGGACCTGGTGCTGTTCGAAGGCTGGTTCCTGTGCACGCCGCCGGAAGCACCGGCGGCGCTGGCGACGCCCCTCAATGCGCTCGAACGCGACGAGGACGCCGACGGCCTGTGGCGACGCGGGTGCAACGCCGCGCTCGCGCGCGGGTATCCAGCGCTGTGGGGCCGCATCGACCGGCTGCTCCTGCTGCAGGCACCCTCCTTCGACGTGGTGCCGGCATGGCGCTGGGAAGCGGAGCAGGCGCTGCGCGCGGCACGCACCATCCCCGGGGATTCCGGGGAGGGCATGGGCGGCTCCGGCGGAGGCATGGACCGGGCCGGCATCGACCGCTTCGTCCAGCATTGCGAACGCGTGAGCCGGCAGGCGCTGCGCACGCTGCCGGGCATCGCCGATCGCGTCATCGCGCTCGACCCGCACCGGCGGGCGACGGCGTGGACGGCCGGCACGCCCGGCGCGACCGGGCTCAATCCACCACGAAGCTGATCCGCAGGTTCACCCGCCACTCGGTGATGTTGCCGCCGGCATCGGTGACGACCTTGGTTTCGTTGATCCAGGCGCCCTTGATGTTCTTCACGGTCTCGGCGCACTTTGCGAGCCCCCTGCGCACGGCATCCTCGACGCTGGTGGGCGAGGACGCGTTGAGTTCGATGACCTTGGCGACCGACATGTTCGACTCCCTGGGTTGGCACCGCCGGCGTGGCGGCCCGCTCCATGCTCGCGGCACGGGTGTTAAGGCCGCGCCTGCGCCGCGTCGTCGACTGCTAGCATCGGCGCATGCATTCCGCCCGCCACCTCGTGCTCGTCGGTCCCATGGGAGCCGGGAAGACCTCGATCGGGCGCTGCCTGGCGCGGCACTTCGGGCTGGAGTTCGCCGATAGCGACCATGAGGTCGAGCGGCGCACCGGCACCACCATCCCGACGATCTTCGAGTGCGTGGGGGAGCCGGGCTTCCCGCGCACGCGAACGCGAGGTGCTGGCGGCCCTGCTCGCCGGACCGGACGCCGTGATCGCCACCGGGGGCGGCGCGGTGCTGGATTCCGGCAACCGCCGCCTGCTGGCCGACGGCGGCTTCGTGGTCTACCTGCGGGCCGGCGTACCAGCGCAGCTGCAGCGCCTGGAGCGCGATCGGACGCGGCCGCTGCTCGCCGTCGGCGACCGCGAAACCACGCTGCGCAGGCTGGCCGACGAGCGAGGTCCGCTGTACGCGGACGTCGCGGACTTCGCCTTCGACACCACCGCGCTGTCCACCCCCGAGGCCGCGAAGCGGCTGGCGGCCATGCTGGAGGCGGAGTGGCGCGGCCACCCGGCCGGACCGCGGGCGGAGCCGGCCGCGTGACCGCGGCACGGCACATCGAGGTTGGCGGCGACGCGCCCTACGCCATCGCCATCGGCGCCGGCCTGCTGGCCGACGGCGACGCGCTGGCCGCCCCGCTGCGCGGCCGCCATGTCCTGCTGGTCAGCGACAGCCACGTCGCCCCGCTGTACGCGGACGTCGTCCGCGACGCCCTGCGCCGCGCGCGCCCGGACGTGCGGCTGGACACCTTCGTGCTCCCGGCGGGCGAGGCGGCCAAGACGCTGGCCGGATTCGGCGACGCCGTTGCCGCCCTGGCCGCGCTGGGTGCCACCCGCGACGCCTGCGTCTACGCGCTCGGCGGCGGCGTGGTCGGCGACCTCGCCGGCTTCGCCGCGGCCTGCTGGATGCGCGGCATCGACTGCGTGCAGTTGCCGACCACCCTGTTGGCCATGGTCGACTCCTCGGTGGGCGGCAAGACCGCGGTGGACCTTCCGGCGGGCAAGAACCTGGTCGGCGCCTTCCATCCGCCACGCGCGGTGTTCGCCGATACTTCGGTGCTGCGTACCTTGCCCGACCGCGAGCTGCGCGCCGGCCTGGCCGAAGTGGTGAAGTACGGCGCCATCGCCGACGCCGGCTTCCTCGACTGGCTGGCCGGCCACATCGGCGCCCTGCTCGAGCGCGAGGACGCCGCGCTGGCCGAGGCCATCGCCCGCAGCTGCGCGCACAAGGCCGCGATCGTCGAGCGCGACCCCTTCGAGCGCGGCGAGCGCGCCCTCCTCAATTTCGGCCACACCTTCGGCCATGCGATCGAGGCCGAGCAGGCCTACGACGGCCTGAACCACGGCGAGGCGGTGGCCGTGGGCATGGTGCTGGCCGCGCGGCTGGCGGCACGGCTCGGGCTTGCGGCCGACGCCGACGCGGAGGCGCTGCGCCGGCTGCTGGAGCGCTTCGGCCTGCCCGCCCGCCTGCCCCATGGCCTGGATCCCCGGGCGCTGGTCGCGCGCATGCGCCTGGACAAGAAGGCTGTGGCCGGTGGACTGCGCTTCGTGCTCTGGGACGGGCCCGGTCGCGCATGCGTGGCCGCGGACGTGCCCGAGGATGCCGTGCTGGACGTGCTGCGCACCGCCTGAACGGCGCCGGCAGCGGACCCCCGCCCCGGTCCGGGGGGCGTCCGACGCCGTTGCCCCCGGCTACAATCGGCGGATGCGCCTGCTCCTCCAACAGCGACCCGGCGGCCCCGAGGCCCCGCGTTTCGTGCAGCTCATGCTCCAGCCCGACCTCCTGGGCGGCTGGACGCTGGTGCGCGAGACCGGGCAGATCGGCGGCCGCAGCACGGTGCGCCGCGAGCAGTTCCTCGACCAGGCCAGCGCGGTGAGCGCGCTGGAACAGGCGCGCGACCAGCAGCTCAAGCGCGGCTTCCAGGTGATGTTCGCGCAGGGCGCGAACACGCCGAGGCCGTGAGCCCCCGCGCGCCGCGACACAGGACCCCGATGTGACCCAGACACTGAAGAACGACCGCTTCCTGCGCGCCCTGCGCCGTGAACCCGTGGACTGCACGCCGGTATGGCTGATGCGCCAGGCCGGCCGCTACCTGCCGGAGTATCGCGCCAGCCGCGCAAAGGCCGGCAGCTTCCTGGCCATGGCCAAGAACCCCGAACTCGCCTGCGAAGTCACGCTGCAGCCGCTCGAGCGCTTCGACCTGGACGCCGCGATCCTGTTTTCCGACATCCTGACCATCCCCGATGCGATGGGCCTGGGCCTCTACTTCGTCGACGGCGAGGGCCCGAAGTTCGAACGCCCGGTGCGCGATGCCGCCGCGATCGCGAAGCTGGGCATGCCCGACATGGAGACGGAACTGGGCTACGTGATGGACGCGGTGCGCGTGATCCGCCGCGAACTCGACGGCCGCGTGCCGCTGATCGGCTTCTCCGGCAGCCCCTGGACCCTGGCCTGCTACATGGTCGAGGGCGGCGGCAGCAAGGACTTCGCGCGCATCAAGGCACTGGCCCACAACGACCCGAAGGCGCTGCACGCCCTGCTCTCGGTCAACACCGATGCCGTCATCGCCTACCTCGCCGCGCAGCGCGCGGCCGGCGCCCAGGCGCTGCAGGTCTTCGACACCTGGGGCGGGGTGCTGTCGCCGGCGATGTACCGCGAGTTCTCGCTGCCCTACCTCGCCCGCATCGCGCACGAGCTGGAGCGCGGCGAAGGCGCCGAACGTACGCCGCTGATCGTCTTCGGCAGGGGCAACGCGGCCTATCTCGAGGACCTGGCCGCCTCCGGCGCCGAGGGCGTGGGGGTGGACTGGCTGGTCGAGCTCGGCGAGGCCGCGCGCCGCACCGGTGGCCGGGTCGCCGTGCAGGGCAACCTCGACCCGGCCACGCTCTACGGCTCGCCCGAGGCGATCCGCCGCGAAGTGCGCCGGGCCCTCGACAGTTGGCGCGACGGCAACGGCGGCTCGCGCGAGGGCCACGTCTTCAACCTCGGCCACGGCATGTCCCCGGACATGGATCCGGAGCACGTGCGCGTACTGGTCGACGAGGTGCACGCCCACAGCCGTCGCTGACCCCCCGCGACCGGCCCGGGCATGCGCGCCCGGCCGGTCGCGGTCCTAGGCGAAGTCGCCGTCGCGTGACGCCGGACGCAGGGCGTCGATCGCCCCGGCAAGCATCGCGCCGGTCACCGGCTTGCGCAGGAATCCGTCGAAGCCGGCTTCGCGCGCCAGCGCTTCGGCGTCGGCGTCGGCGCGGGCGGTCACCGCCAGCAGCGGCGCCTTGAAGCCCCGGGCGCGCAGTTGGCTGGCCAGCGCCAGGCCGTTGATGCCCGGCAGGTCGAGGTCCAGCAGGGCCATGTCGAACGTCGCGGCGTCCAGTTCGGCCAGCGCCGCCAGCCCGTGCGGCACGTGCACGACCTCGTGGCCCAGGGTGCGCAGCAGTCCGGCGATCACCCTGGCGACCGTGGGGTCGTCTTCCACGAGAAGCAGCGACAGCGGCCGACCCGGCACCGGCGTCGCGTCATCGCCGGCCGCCTCCACGATCGGAGGGCTTGCGGCCGTCAGCGGAAGATCAACGGTGAAGTCGGAGCCCTGCCCCGGCGTGCTGTCGAGCTCGACCCGCCCGCCCATGGCCGCCGCGAGCTCCCGGCAGATCGCCAGGCCCAGGCCGCTGCCGCCGTAGCGCGAGGCGGTGCGCGCGCCCTCCGCCTGCTCGAAGCGGCGGAAGATATGCGCCTGCTGTTCCTCGCTGAGTCCGGGCCCGGTATCCGACACCACCAGGCGCACGCCACCGGTCGCGATCGGTGCCGCCTGCAGCGAAACGCTCCCCGTTTCGGTGAACTTGACCGCGTTGCCCAGCAGGTTGAGCAGGATCTGGCGCACGCGGCCGGCGTCGCCGAGCAGCCAGCGGGGAGTATGGGCGTCGACGTGGCTGAGGAACACCAGCCCGCGCTGGCGCGCCATCGGCTCGACCAGTTCGCCCACCTCCTTCAGCACCGACACGAGATCGAAGGGCTGCACGACCAGCTCCAGCCTGCCGGCTTCGATCCGCGCGAGGTCGAGGGCGTCGTTGACCAGGCGCATCAGGTGATCGCCGGCACGGCGGATCGCTTCGGCATAGCCGCGCTGCCGCGCGTCCAGGCCGGTCCCCAGCAGGAGCTCGCTCATGCCGAGCACGCCGGTCATCGGCGTGCGCACCTCGTGTCCCAGCGTGGCCAGGAACCGGGTCTTGGCCAGCGAGGCCTGCTCGGCGAGTTCCCGCTTCTCCTGGTGCAACTGCCACGCGTGCCGCCGCTTCAGCCGCTGCCGGTAGCCGTGCACCATCCACAGCAGTGCCAGCACCCCGAGCGCCGCCAGCAGTGCGACCGCCCAGGGTGTCTGCCACCACGGCGGCTCCACCCGCAGCTGCACGGCCCGGACCGGCGTCCAGTCGTGGTCGGCGTTCCGCGCCTGCACGCGGAGCCGGTAGTTGCCGGGGGCCAGGCGCGCGAACGCGCGCGTGCCTTCGGCTCCGGTCTCCACCCAGTCGGGGTCGTAGCCTTCGAGATGGAAGCGGTAGCGGTGGGCGTGGGCGTCGGTGAACGAGAGCAGGCGCGCGACCACGCGCAGGTCGCGGTCGTCGTGGCGCAGCGCAAGCACCGGCTGCGACGGGAGCACCACGCGCGCGTCGCCGCGCCTCAGGTCGATCGATTCGATGGCCAGGGTCGGCGTGCGCCGGCTCCATTCCACCAGCCGCGGGTGGAACAGCAACAGGCCGTCCGCGGTCCCCGCGGCAACGTAGCCCTGCGCCGACGTCGCGATCGGATACTCGCTGAACTCGTGGCTGGGCAGGCCATCCCGGACGCCGTAGACGCGCAGGCGTCCGCGCTCGGGATCGAAACGCACCAGCCCGCGCACGGTCGTCAGCCAGACCACGCCGGCATCGTCGACCGCCACCCCTCCCGGTGCGACCATCGGCATGCCCTGCCCTGCGCCCACGCTGCGCAAGGGGACCAGCGAAGCCCCGTTCCAGCGGTAGGCGCAGAGTTCGCCATAGCCCGCCAGCCAGACCAGTTCCCCGTCCACCGCCGCGCTGTACACCGCCGCATCCGGTCCGCCCGGTACGCGCGCGAACCTGCGCGTGTCCTCGTCCCAGGCCAGCAGTCCGCCGCTGGTCGCGACCCAGATGCCGCCATCGGGCGCATGCAGCAGGTGCTCGATCGCCATCGTCGCCTCGAGGCCACGTCCCCCGCCGCGATGGATGGTGTCGAGCACGCGGCCGTCGGCCGCGCGCACCTGGATCGTCTGGTGGCTTCCCAGCCACAGGCTGCCGTCATGGTGTTCGACCAGCTGGGAGATACGCCCCGGGGGGGGCGGCGTCGGCGCTGCCGTCGGCCAGCCAGCGGCGCACCCGGCCGCTCGCCGGCTCGAAGCGCACCAGTTGGTCCTGGCAGCCCAGCCAGACGCCGCCGTCGCGCGCCTCGATGACGCCGGTGATGAACAGCGCGCCACAGGCCGCGGACAGCCGGTGCTCGACGGCGCCGCTCTCGGGATCGAGATGGTCGAGCACGCCCCCGCTGCCGACCAGCCAGAGCCCTCGCCCGGAACCGGCGGAAGAGGGCGCGGCACCGTAGACGAAGGCATTGGCCGGCGAGCCCGCGTCGCCGATGCGCCGCTGCAGGACGGTGAAGTTGCGCCAGTTGGCGGGAAGGTGCCAGAGGCCGGCGTCGGCGCTGGCGAACCACAGCCCGCCCTCCTGGTCCTCGTACGCGCTCGACCAGGCCGGACGGACCATTCCGCGGCTGGTCGTGCTGTAGAGCGGCACGTCGTCGACGCGGCCGTCATGGACCCAGGCCATGCCGCTGCGCGTGTCCAGCCAGCGCGCCCCCCTGGAGTCCTCGAGCATCATGCTCAGCGCGCGGTCGCCGAGCAGAGGATCGATCCAGGGCAGCTGCTCGATGCGACCGTCGGCGTGGCGCACCATGCCGGCGCCATGGATGCCCATCCACAGGCTTCCGGCGGCATCGATGGTCATGCCGTCGACCATCGCCGTGCCCAGCCGCTCGATCGGCAGCCGCTCGAATCCGTCGCCGGTCCAGCGTGCCACCCCGCCCTTGGTGCCGACCCACAGCGTGCCGTCGCGCGGGTCCACCACCAGGTGCGAGACGCCGTCGGACGGCAGGCTGCGCGGGTCGGCGGGATCGTGTCCGTAGCGGTGCATGCGCCCGTCGGCGGACAGCCGGTGCAGGCCCCCGTGCGACGTTCCGAACCAGACCGCGCCGTCGGGCGTGCTCGCGATCGACCAGATGTCGTCGCTGGCCATTTCCGGCCAGGTCGCGCGGTCGTGCCAGGTGAACCGGTCGCGGTCGCCGTCGAGCATGGCCAGCCCCGCCTTCGAGGTGCCGATCCAGACCCGGTCGGCGGCGTCGACGTGCACCGACCACACGAAGTCGTCGCGCAGGCCCTCGCCGGTGCGCCAGACCCGGAAGCCGACACCGTCGTAGCGGGCCAGCCCGTCGCGGGTGGCGATCCACAGATAGCCCCGGCGGTCCTCGGCGATGGCGTTGACGCGATTCGACGGCAGGCCGTCGAACACGCTGATCTGGCGCGGCTGCGGCAGGAGCGGCACTGTGGCGCCAGCGACGCCGGACAGCATCAGCCCGAGCAGGCACAGCCATGAATGCATCGCCCAGCGCCGCATCGCTCTCCCCACGGTCGTGCGCTCGAGGCGCCACCGGATCCCCGGGGCATCGTCGCAACGCCCTCGCGCTGGCGCAAGTTTCACCGCCGGCCGCACAGGCGGCCTAGAATCGGCCATCGGCCCTGCCCGGCCCAGCCGCGGAGCACGCCATGCACCTCCATCGCCAGCGGCCGACCAGGTGGGTCGCGGTACTGGCCGCGTTTTGCGCCGTGGCGGCGGGCTGCGCGCAGATGCCCTCGCGCCCCGCGACGACGGCGCCGTCTGTTGCCGGTGCGGCCATGCCGTCTGCGCCCCCGGCGCATCCGGACGCCCGGAGCCATGCGATCGATCCGGTTCACTCGCGGATCGCGATCGCGGTCGACCACGCCGGCTTCTCGAAGGCCATCGGCACCGTCTCCGGCACCACCGGAACGCTGCAACTCGTGCCCGGCAGTTGGGAGGGCGCGCACGTCGAGGCGAGGATCCCGCTGTCGCGCCTCGACTTCGGCGACGAGGCCTGGAATCGCGCCATCGCCGCGCGCGGCCTGCTCGACACGGGGCGCCACCCCGAAGCGGTCTTCCGCTCCACGCGCATCGAGCCGCTGGACGCCGGCCGCGCGCGCATCCACGGCGAGCTCACGCTGCAAGGCATGACCCGTGACGTGGTGCTGGAGGCCGTGCGCAACGCCGAGCGCCGCTATCCGCTGCCGCCGTTCAGGCATACGGTGGGCTTCTCGGCCACCACCACGCTCAGCCGCGCGGAGTTCGGCAGTACGGCCTGGAGCTCCCTGGTCGGGGACGCGGTGGAGGTGCGGATCGAACTCGAGGCGGCGCGCTGACGACGGTCGCTCCGCGGGTCAGCGTCCGACGGGAGCAAGGAAGCGCTGGAGCGCGCCGGCGTCGAACGGCCATGCCAGCTCACGCCCGTCGCCCTCGTCGCGCAGCACCGGCACGCGCTCCCCGTAGCGCGCCTCGAGCACCTCGTCGCCATCGATGAATACGCTTTCGAACTCGGGCGAGCGCGCCGCCGCCAGCACCTCGAGCGCGAGGTCGCACAGGTGGCAGTCGTCGCGCTGGAACAGGGTCAGGTGCATGCCGGCACGGGTCCGTGGCTGGGGGCGATGGTGCCGTGCGCGGCGGAACCGGGCGACATGGCGGCGGCTATCATAGGCGGCAGACACCGTTCTCCGGGGCGCGCATGGCCGTCAGTACCTTCGACCTCTACAAGATCGGCATCGGGCCGAGCTCCTCGCACACCGTCGGGCCGATGCGCGCGGCCGCGCGCTTCGTCGAGCACTGGCTGGACGAGCCGGGGCGTCTGCAGGACGTCGTACGTGTGCGCGCCGAAGTCTTCGGTTCGCTGGCGCTGACCGGTCGCGGCCACGGCACCGACAAGGCGGTGCTGATGGGCCTGGAGGGCCAGCACCCCGACAGCATCGACCCCGACATCATCCCCACCGCGCTGGCGCGCATCCGCGGCGAGAAGCGCGTGGACCTCCTCGGCCGCCATCCGGTGCCCTTCGACGAGAAGCGCGACCTGGTGATGAACAAGCGCCAGAAGCTGCCGCACCACACCAACGGCATGCGCTTCACCGCCTACGACGCCAACGGCGAGGTGATCGCCACGCGCGACTACTACTCAGTCGGCGGCGGCTTCGTGGTCAACCAGGACGAGGCCGCCGAGGACCGCATCGTCGCCGACACCACGCCGGTGCCCTATCCCTTCAACAGCGGTCGCGAACTGCTGGCGCAGTGCGAGGAGCACGGCATCACCATCGCGCGGCTGATGATGGCCAACGAGACCTCCTGGCGCAGCGAGGAGGAGGTGCGCGCCGGCCTGCGGCAGATCCACGACGCCATGCAGTCGTGCATCCAGCGCGGCATCGCCAACGGCGGCACCCTGCCCGGGGGCCTGCGCGTGGCCCGCCGCGCGCCGGCGCTGTACGCCGAACTGTCCGAGCGTCCCGAGGCCGGCATGCGCGACCCCCTGACCACGCTCGACTGGGTGAACCTGTACGCACTGGCGGTGAACGAGGAAAACGCCGCCGGCGGCCGCGTGGTCACCGCGCCCACGAACGGTGCGGCCGGCATCCTGCCGGCGGTGATGCGCTACTACGAGCGCTTCTGCCCCGGTGCCAGCGAGCAGGGCGTGTTCGACTACCTGCTCACCGCCGCCGCGGTCGGGATCCTCTACAAGGAGAACGCCTCGATCTCCGGCGCCGAGGTCGGCTGCCAGGGCGAGGTCGGCGTGGCCTGCTCGATGGCCGCCGCCGGCCTCACCGCCGCCCTCGGCGGCACGCCGAGCCAGATCGAGAACGCGGCCGAGATCGGCATGGAGCACAACCTGGGCCTGACCTGCGACCCGATCGGCGGACTGGTGCAGATCCCCTGCATCGAACGCAACGCGATGGGTGCGGTGAAGGCGATCAACGCCTCGCGCATGGCCCTGCGCGGCGACGGCAAGCACAAGGTCACGCTGGACGAGGTCATCAAGACCATGCGCGACACCGGCCGCGACATGCAGGACAAGTACAAGGAAACCAGCCGCGGCGGGCTGGCGGTCAACGTCATCGAGTGCTGAGCGGGGTGTCGGCCGCGCCGCTGCGAGCCGCATAATCCACGCCATGCCGAAACCCATCCTCGCGGGCGCGCTCGCCCTCCTGCTCGCTGCATGCGCCAGCGCCCCGCCCGTGCCGGCCGGCGGGCCTGCCGCGGCATCTCCAGCTCCGGTGCCGACGCCGGCACGGATCGCCGAGGCCTGGGTCTCGCCCGCGATGCCTGGCGAAGAGCTGGACTCCGTGGTCACCTGGACCTCCGCGGACGGCGCCACCTGGCTGCTGGCCACCGCGAAATCCAGCCATCGCCTGGTGCTGCTCGACGGCGAGACCGGCGGGCTGTCGGGCACCGTCGGCTCCCGCGGCGAGGCCGCGGGCGCGTTCGACCGCCCGAACGGCCTCGCGGTCTTCGGCGACGTGCTGTTCGTGGTCGAGCGCGACAATCGCCGCGTGCAGCTGCTGTCGCTGCCGGAGTTCGCGCCGCTGGCGAGCTTCGGCAACGACGAGCTGCGCAGCCCCTACGGCATCTGGCTGCATGAGCGCGCACCCGGTGAACTCGAGGTCTTCGTCACCGACAGCTTCATGTACGGCGAGCGCCACGACGTGGTGCCCCCCGCCGAGGAGCTGGCGCAGCGCATACGCCGCTACCGTCTGCGCTTCGACGACCAGGGCCATCCCGACGCCGCCTATCTCGGCGCGTTCGGCGAGACCGCCGGGCCGGCGCGCCTGGACAGGGTCGAGTCCATCGCCGGCGATCCCCTGCACGCGCGGCTGATGGTCGCGGAGGAAGATGCCGGCTCGTCCACGCTGCATGTCTACGGTTTCGATGGCCGCTGGAGCGGGCGCAGCCTGCCCGCGGGAACCTTCGCCGGAGAGGCCGAGGGAGTGCTCCTGTGGACCTGCGGCACGGACGGTGGCTACTGGCTGGCAGTGGACCAGCGGAAGCCGCTGACCGCGTTCCACCTCTTCCACCGCGACAGCCTGGCGCCCGCGGGCAGCTTCCACGGCACGGTCACCTCCAACACCGACGGCGCCACGCTCCACGCCGCGGCCACGCCGCGCTTCCCGGGCGGCGTCCTGTATGCAGTGCACGATGACCGCGCGGTGGCGGCATTCGACCTGCGCGACGTCGTCGAGGCGCTCGGCCTGGACCCCGGCTGCCTGCGCTGAGCCGATGCGCCTCCGCCTGGCCATCCTGCTGCTGGTCGCCGGCTGCACGACCGAGGTCTCGGCCGGGCCGGCCGGCGGCATGTCCACGGGCCCTGCGCCGCTGGCGCGCCTGGACGTCGTGGATCGCGGCGACGGACCCGAGGCCTGGGCCGAGAACCTGATCGCGGGGCCGGTCGAGGTCATGCTCAGTGCCCGCGGCGCGACACCCTCGGCGCAACCGCCGCTGCCCGCCCGCGCCACCGTGCCGGCACGCGGCCGGGTGCTGGTGTCACGCGTCGAGCGCGCGGATGCCGAACTGCTGCTGGAGGTGGTCCCGGGCCATCCCGGCGCCCGCCCGCGCGATGTCGAGTACGCCTGGCCGCTGGACACCCGCATGCTGCATGTGGCCCAGGGCTGGGGCGGCGGCTTCAGCCACCGCGACGCAGAAAACCGGCACGCCGTCGACTTCGCCGTCCCCGAAGGCACGCCCGTCCTGGCCGCGCGCGAGGGCGTGGTGATGCAGGCGGAGGCCGGCTTCGCCCACGGCGGACTCGATTCGCCGGAAGGCGTCGATCGCGCCAACTTCGTCCGCATCCTGCATGAGGACGGCACCATGGCCGTCTACGCCCACCTTGCGCCGGGGGGCGTACACGTGCGCCAGGGCGAGCGCGTGCGCCGCGGCCAGCGGATCGGCAGCTCCGGCAGCACCGGCTACAGCGGCGGCCCGCATCTGCATTTCGCGGTGCAGGCCAACCGCGGCCGGCGCCTGGCCTCGCTGCCGTTCCGGATGTTCGGGCCCACGGGTGTCCTGCGCTTCGCCGAGGCCCCGGTGGATGCCGCGCGGCCATAGTGCCGCGCGGGGTGGCAGCTACGCCGCGCTGCGCGCGTCCTGCTCCATCAGCGCCCGCCACTGCGGCAGCCGCGCGCTCACGCCCACGGACTGCAGGTAGGCATCGTCCAGACCTTCGCCGGCCACCAGGGCGGCGGCCACGTGCAGGGCGCCGGTCACCCAGAAGCCCGACGCACGCCCGCGTCGCGGTCGACGGTGGAACGCCACCGCCTCGACGATGGGCATCGGCAGCCCCCACAGACCCAGCAGGTAGGCGCCGGCTTCCGTGTACTCCGGGGCCGCGGCGCCGTCGGCCGGCGGCGGCAGCAGGCGCCCCACTTCGGCCAGCAATCCGGCGGTGGCGGCCAGCTCCGCGCTCGGGCCCGCGAGCAGGCGGCCGACCAAGCGCGAAGTGCGCAGCGCGCGGTCCTGCATGGCTTCGCGTTCGGCGGCCGAGAGACCTGCGGCGTTGCCGAAGGCCTCGCTGGCCAGCACCACCCGGTGCACGGTCTGCAGGCCCAGGCGCGCAACCGCCGAGCGGATGTCGGTGATCTCGCGTCCTGCCGAGAAGTACGCCGAATTGCACAGCCTGAGCACGCGCGCGACCAGCGCCGGATCCTGCGACAGCTCCTCGGCGATCCGGCCCAGCCCGACATCGGGGTCCCGCATCAGGCGCGCCAGCTGGAAATACATGCGCGGCGCCGCGGGCAGCGAGTCCACGCGCCCCACGTACTGCTTGAGCGTCGCGCTGTCGAGCAGCTCGCGCAGGTCGCCGATGCCCTCGACCGCGTCGATCAGCTCGTTCGCGTCCAACGGTGCCTGCAGCACCCGGTGCGCGCCATCCAGCAGGCCCACCGCGCCTGCGTCCTGGTCGGGCCCGAGCAGCAGCACCCGCACCGCCCCGGGGAAACGCGCCCGCAGCGCCACCAGCCTGTCGCGCGCAGCCGGGTCCGACGGCATGCCGCTGACCAGCACGTCGGCCGTGTCCAGGGCATCCATGTTCTCCGCGCCCGAGACGGTCTCCACGCTCCAGTCCAGCCCGAACTCGGCCAGGGCCCGCGTCAGCCCGTCCATCGGCCCGGGTTCGCCTTCCACGAAAACTATGTGCACAGCCTTCTCCACGCGCATGGCCGGGGGATCGCCCGCCTGCGTCCGTTAGCGGCCGGCGTATCCGCGCCTTGATGGCACCGAAGGCGAACGGCGTCACAGTTCACGCACGTCTATAATCGCCTCCCTCTTTCCAGCCACGCGCGCCCCCGGGCGTCGACCCCATGTCCGATGTTTCCCGGCAGGCGCTGCGCCGCCGCACCTTCGCGATCATCTCGCACCCCGACGCCGGCAAGACCACGCTGACCGAGAAGCTGCTGCTGTTCGGCGGCGCGATCCAGATGGCCGGCTCGGTCAAGGGCCGCAAGGCCGCGCGCCATGCCACCAGCGACTGGATGAAGCTGGAGCAGGAGCGCGGCATCTCGGTGACCAGCTCGGTGATGCAGTTCCCTTACGACGGCCGCATCGTCAACCTTCTCGACACCCCCGGCCACGCCGACTTCGGCGAGGACACCTATCGCGTGTTGACCGCGGTGGACAGCGCGCTGATGGTCATCGACGTCGCCAAGGGCGTGGAGGAGCGCACGATCAAGCTGATGGAGGTGTGCCGCATGCGCGACACGCCGATCATGACCTTCATCAACAAGCTCGACCGCGAAGGCAAGGACCCGATCGAGCTGCTGGACGAAGTGGAGACGGTGCTCGGCATCCAGTGCGCACCGGTCACCTGGCCGATCGGCATGGGCAAGCGCCTGAAGGGCGTGGTGCACCTGATCAGCGGCGAAGTGCATCTGTACGAACAGGGCCGCAACTTCACCCGTCAGGATTCGACCATCTTCGCCTCGATCGACGACCCACTGCTGGAAGCGCGCATCGGCGCGGACATGCTGTCCGACCTGCGCGACGAACTCGAGCTGGTGCAGGGCGCGAGCCACTCCTTCGACCTCGACGCGTACCACGCGGGGCGGCAGACGCCCGTGTTCTTCGGCTCGGCGGTCAACAACTTCGGGGTGCAGCCGCTGCTCGATTTCTTCGTGAAGCACGCGCCCCCGCCGCAGCCGCGCGAGACCACGGAGCGGGCGGTGATGCCCGACGAGGCGAAGCTCACCGGCTTCGTGTTCAAGATCCAGGCCAACATGGACCCGCAGCACCGCGATCGCGTCGCCTTCATGCGTGTGTGCTCGGGCCGCTTCGAGGCCGGCATGAAGGCCTTCCACGTGCGCAGCGGCAAGGAAATGAAGCTCGCCAACGCGCTGACCTTCATGGCCAGCGACCGCGAGATCGCCGTCGAGGCCTGGCCCGGCGACGTCATCGGCATCCACAACCACGGCACCATCTCCATCGGCGACACCTTCACCGAGGGCGAGCGGTTCTCGTTCACCGGCATCCCCAACTTCGCGCCGGAACTGTTCCGCCGTGCGCGGCTGCGCGACCCGCTCAAGCTCAAGCAGCTGCAGAAGGGGCTCGAACAGCTGTCCGAGGAAGGTGCGACCCAGTTCTTCCGGCCGCTGATGTCCAACGACCTGATCCTGGGCGCGGTCGGCGTGCTGCAGTTCGACGTCGCCGCCTACCGGCTCAAGGCCGAGTACGGCGTCGACGCCATCTTCGAGCCGGTCGGCGTGGCCACCACGCGCTGGATCCACTGCGACAGCGAGAAGAAGCTGGAGGAGTTCCGCGAGAAGAATGCCGCCAATCTCGGCATCGACGCCGCCGGGGAGCTCGTGTACCTCGCGCCCAGCCGCGTCAACCTCCAGCTCGCCCAGGAACGCTGGCCGGACGTCCGCTTCGCCGCCACCCGCGAGACCGCGCACGTATGACATGATCCGGGCGGTTCCTTCCCCCGGGGATTCCGCCATGTCCACGATGACGCTGCGCGAGAGGCGCGAGGAGCTGGCCAGCGCGCTGACGCACGGCCTGGGCGCGACTGCCGCGCTGGCAGGCGGCGCGGTTCTGGTCACCCTGGCCGCGCTGTACGGCAACGGCTGGCAGCTGGGCGCGGCGATCGTGTTCGGCGCCTGCCTGCTGCTGCTGTACCTGGCATCCACCCTCTACCACTCCTTCCAGCACCCGGTGCTCAAGGGTCGGCTGAAGGTGTTCGACCACTGCGCGATCTACCTCCTCATCGCCGGCACCTACACGCCGTTCACCCTGGTCGCCCTGCGCGGCCCGTGGGGATGGGGCCTGTTCGCGGCGATCTGGACGCTGGCGCTCGCCGGCGTCGTCTTCAAACTGTTCTACACCGGCCGCTTCAGGCGCCTGTCGACCCTGATCTACGTTGCCATGGGCTGGCTGGTCCTCGTGGCGATCAGGCCGATACTGGCCGCGCTCGACGCCTGGACCTTCGGCTGGCTGCTCGCCGGCGGCGTCTTCTACACGCTCGGCACGGTCTTCTACCACCGCGAGGCACTGCCTTATTCGCATGCGATCTGGCATGTGTTCTGCATCGCCGGAAGCGTCTGCCACTACGTCGCGGTGATCGCGCAGGTGACGCTGCCCGCCTGAACGCCACCCGCGTCGTTCACCGCGGTTTTACCGCCGCCGTCGGAGGGTGATCGCGCCTCCCCCTCAGGAACGCGCATGGCGACCGAGCAACCACGGCGCGTGGGACCCTGGTCATCCGCGGCGCTTGCGGCCGGCCGCGCGCATCCCTGGCGAACCGTGCTGGCCGCCGTTGCGGTGGCCGTGCTCGTGCTGGCGCTGCTCTGGGACTGGAACTGGTTCAAGGGTCCGGTCGAAAGCCTCGTGTCCGCACGCACGGGCCGCAGCTTCCACATCGCAGGCGACCTCGATGTCGACCTCGGACGCACCACCGTGGTCCGCGCCGGCGGCCTTGCGCTCGGCAACGCGGACTGGTCCGCGCAGCCGGTGATGGCCCGCGCCGCGATGCTGGAACTGCACGTCCGCCTGTTCCCGCTCCTGGCCGGCCGCGTCCATCTGCCCGAACTGCTGCTCGTCAGGCCGGATCTGCTGCTGGAGGCGGGCGAAGACGGCGACAACTGGCACTTCGACGGTATGGCGGGCGAGGGCGACGGCCCGCGCATCGACCGCCTGCGGGTGGAGGCCGGGCACCTGCGCTTCGTCGACGCGGCGAAGGGGACCGACGTCGACCTCGCCCTGCAGAGCCGGGATGCCGGCGATGGCGAGGGCGAGCGCCCGCTCACCCTGCGTGGCGACGGCCACTGGCGCGGCGAAGCCTTCGAAGTGAGCGGAGCCGTGGCCTCGCCGTTGGAACTGCGCGACACCGACACCCCGTTCGCGGTCGATCTGCGCGCACGCGCCGGGAGCACGCGGGCGCATGCGCGCGGCGCGATCACCCGGCTGCTGGGGCTGTCGGCCTTCGACATCCGCATGGCGCTGTCCGGCACGGACCTCGCGCACCTGTACCCGCTGCTCGGCATCGCCCTGCCGCACACGCCGCACTACGCGCTGGACGGCCGCCTCGTGCGCGACCACGCCGTATGGCGCTACGAGGGCTTCAGCGGCAAGGTCGGCGACAGCGACCTCGGCGGCAGTGCGAGGATCACCACCGGCGGCGAGCGCCTGCGGTTCGAGGGCGACCTGCATTCCAGGCTGCTCGACTTCGACGACCTCGCCGGCTTCGTCGGCGCTCCACCCGAGAGCGATTCAGGAGGTTCGGGCGATGCCGTGCTCGAGGCACGTGCCGCGAAGCGGGCCGCCGAAGGCCGCCTGCTGCCCGATACACCCTACGACCTGGCCAAGCTGCGCACCATGGATGCCGACGTGCTCTGGAAGGCCACGCGCATCGTGGCGCCGGGCTGGCCGCTGGACGACATGGACATGCACGTCCTGCTCGAGGACGGGCTGCTGCGACTGGAACCGCTGGACTTCGGCGTCGCCGGCGGCCGCGTGCGCTCGACCGTGCGCATGGACGCGCGCCAGGAGGCGATCCGCACCGACGCCGCGATCCGCCTGCGCGGCCTCGACCTGGGGCAGCTGTTCCCGGACGCCGGGCTCACCGACGACGCCATCGGCCGCCTCGGCGGCGACATCGACATCCGCGGCACCGGCAATTCCATCGCCGACATGCTCGCCACCGCCGACGGCGATGCCGCGCTGGGCATGGGGCGCGGCGAGATCAGCAACCTGCTGCTCGAATTCGCCGGTCTCGACATCTACGAGGCGCTCAAGTTCATGCTCGGCCATGACCGCAGGGTCGCGATCCGCTGCGCCTTCGGCGACTTCGCGATCGAAGACGGAGTGATGACCACGCGCGCGCTGGCCTTCGACACCGAAGACACCATCATCGTCGGCGAGGGCACGATCGATCTCGGCGAGGAACGGCTGGACCTGCTGCTGAAGCCGCGGCCGAAGGACCGCAGCATCCTCGCGCTGCGCTCACCGCTGGTCATCGACGGCAGCTTCCGCGACCCCGGCTTCCACCCCGACATGGCGCGCCTCGGACTGCGTGGCGCGATCGCGCTGACCCTGGCCAGCATCGCGCCGCCCGCGGCGCTGCTCGCCACGCTCGAGCTGGGGCCCGGCGAGGACAGCGACTGCGGCGGCGAGTACGCGCGCTAGGGCGCGCGGTGCCCCACCGCCGGTTCGGACTTGATATAGCGCTGCAGGTGCTCGAGCTCGAACTGCTGCTCTTCGATCACCGCCTTGACCAGGTCGCCGATCGACACCAGGCCGACCAGCTTCCCGTCCACCACCACCGGCAGGTGGCGGATGCGACGCTCGGTCACCAGTTGCATGCAGGCCGGCGCGTCGTCGTCGAGGCCGACGGTGACCGCGTCCGCGGTCATGATGTCGCGCACCGGCGTGTCCCGCGACGAGCGCCCTTCGAGCACGATCTTCCGCGCGTAGTCGCGCTCCGACACGATGCCCGCGAGCCGTCCTCCCGGCTCCAGCACCACCAGCGCGCCGATACCCTTCTCGGCCATCAGCCGGATAGCGTCGATCACCGCCGCATCCGGCCCGATGGAAAAGACCTCAGACCCCTTCGACTCCAGCAGCTGCCTCACCGTGCGCATCGCGGCCTCGCTCGATCATGGGTGGCACGGCCGAGGATACCCCTTCGGCCGGCGACCAGGTGTCGACCAGGTACAGCGGACGCTGCTTGGACTCTTCGTACAGCCGGCCCAGGTACTCGCCGATCATGCCCAGCGCCACCAGCTGCACTCCGCCAAGGAACAGGATCACCGCCATCATCGTCGGCCAGCCCGCCACCGGGTCACCCAGGAACAACGCCTTGGCGACGACCCACAGGCCATAGCCGAACGCGACCAGCGCCGTGGCCCCGCCCAGGTAGGTCGCCAGCCGCAGCGGCGCGCTGGAGAAGCTGGTGATGCCCTCCAGCGCGAAGTTCCACAGCCGCCAGGCGTTGAACTTGCTGCGCCCCGCCAGGCGCGGCTCGCGTCGATAGGGAATGCTGGTGCGGTTGAAACCGATCCAGCCGAACAGCCCCTTCATGAAGCGGTGCCGCTCGCGAAGTCCGCGCAGGGCGGCCAGCGCGCGCGGCGACAGCAGGCGGAAATCGCCGGTGTCCGCGGGGACCGGTGTCTTCGACAGGCGCTGGATCACGCGATAGAAGGCGTGCGCCGAGGCGCGCCGGAACCAGCTCTCGCCCTCGCGCGCCAGGCGCGTGCCATGGACATCGTCGTAACCCTCGCGCCAGCGCGCGACGAACTCCGGGATCAGCTCCGGCGGATCCTGGCCGTCGGCGTCGAGGATCAGCGCCGCACCGTCGACCACACGGTCCAGGCCGGCGGTCAGCGCCGCCTCCTTGCCGAAATTCCGCGACAGCCGCAGCAGCGACACGCGCGGGTCGGCGGCGGCCAGGTCCTGCAGCACCCGCCAGGTGCCGTCGGTGCTGCCGTCGTCGACGTACAGCACGCTGCCATCGACGCCGTCGGCGGCGGCCAGCCGCGCCAGCACGGCGGCCACGCGGGGATGCAGTTCGGGCAGCGACTGGGCCTCGTTGAAGGCCGCCACCACCACGGTCAACCGGTCGCGATTCATGCCGCCATCCTAACGTGCACCGACCTCACTCCAGGGCTTCCAACCAGGCTTCGCCGCCGAGGTTGCGGACGTTGCGCTCGATCCATCGCGCGCGCCGCTGCACGTACGGGCCGGGCCGGTGCGCACTGTAGCGGCGCGGGCTCGGCAGCACCGCCGCCAGCCGTGCGCTCTCGTTCGCGCCAAGGGCGCCGGCGTCCTTGCCCCAGTAGCTGCGCGCCGCGGCCTGGGCGCCATAGATGCCGTCGCCGAACTCGGCCACGTTGACATACACCTCGAGGATCCGCCGCTTCGGCCACAGCGTCTCGATCAGCACCGTGTACCAGGCTTCCGCGCCCTTGCGGACCCAACTGCGACCGCCCCAGAGGAACAGGTTCTTGGCCAGCTGCTGGCTGATGGTGCTGCCGCCGCGGATGCGCCCACCGCGGGCGTTGTGCTCCAGCGCGCGCTCGATGGCGCGGATATCGAAGCCGCGGTGGCGCGCGAAGTCCTGGTCTTCCGCGGCCACCACGGACAGCGGCAGCGATGGTGCGATGGCCTCGAGGTCGCGCCAGTCGTAGGCGATGCGGAAGCCGGTATCGCCGGCGCCCAGCGCCTCGAACTGGCGGATGGCCATGAACGAGGTGAACGGCGGGTCCACGAAGCGCAGCACCAGCACCTGCGCCACGCTCAGCAGCACGAGCGCCAGCGGCAGCTTCCACAGCCAGTGCCAGCGGCTGCGTCGCCTGCGGCCGGCCGGCGGCTGCGGCGCGTGCGCTGCCTCGGCGTCCTTGTTCCCGCCCCGCGCCATCCCCATCTCCACGGTTCGCCCGAACGGGCGGAAGCGGCGATTATCCCGTGCCGCGGCCCCGCCACAACGCCAACCCCCGGATCCCGCATGCCCGACACCTCCCCCACCCGAGACCACCTGACACGCTTCCTGCTGCCGCGCGCCGGGGTGCGCGGTGTCCACGTGCGCCTCGACGACACCTGGCGCCGCATCGCCGCCAGCGACGACCATCCGGCGAACGTCCGCGCCCTGCTCGGCGAAGCCGCGGTGGCTTCGGCGCTGTTCACCGCCCACGTCAAGGTCGACGGCCGCCTGTCCGTGCAGCTGCGCGGCGAGGGTGCGCTGCGCACGCTGTTCGCGGAATGCACCGCCGCCGGCACGCTGCGCGGCATCGCGCGCATGACCGAAGGCGCCGGCGACATCGGCGGACTCGGCGACCTCGGCGCGGGAAGCACTGCTCGCGATCACGATCGAGAACCCGGGCATCGGCAGTCGCGAGACCTCGCGCTACCAGGGCCTGGTGCCGCTGGATGCACCGGACCTCTCGCAGGCCTTCGAGGCCTACTTCGTCCAGTCGGAACAGCTGCCGACCCGGATCCTGCTCGCGGCCGGCGAGGACCAGGCCACCGGCCTGATGCTGCAGAAGCTCCCCGCCGACGGTGGCGACGACGACGGCTGGGCCCGCGCCAGCGCCCTCTTCTCCACGCTCGAAGCCGACGAACTCCTGGCCACGCCGGGACCGGTCCTCCTGCATCGCCTGTTCCATGAGGAGTCGCCGGAGCGGGTCGGCGGCCACCCTCTGGCCTTCGGCTGCTCCTGTTCGCGGGAGCGGGTGGAGGCGATGCTGGAGTCGCTGGGCCGGGAAGAGGCCGAGGCCGCCGTGATCGACGGCGAAGCCCGGGTCCGCTGCGAATTCTGCGGCCAGGCCTACGCGTTCGACGCCGGGGCCGTACACGCCCTCTTCACCGACGCGCGAGGCCAAATGGATGCCCCCTCGCGGCTTCAGTGAGCGGGACCGGGGATTGTTAAGGAAACATAAATCGACTAGAGTTCTTCCCATCATCGGGGCGGAACTCCCGCCGGGATACGAGGTCTATGGCAGGCCATGAAGCCGCGCCTTGCGCCACTGTCGCTCTTGCTCGCCACTGCCCTCGCCCTCGGGGCGGGAGCGCCGGTGCACGCGCAGCAGCTGGGCAAGCGCGACAAGGCCGTGCTCCCGGTGTGGAACCAGTCCAGCGGCAAGGTCGAGGCCCTGCTGCTGCTTGAGCCCGCCGGGAACAAGGGCAGCCGCAGCTTCGACGATGGTGCGCTCGATGCCGCCTTCGGGATCGGCGCAGGCAGTTCGCTCGGCGTGTTCTGCGACCGCAAGACCGGGCTCGCCAGTGCGCTGGGCAACCTTGCCAACAACTGCATGCTCGCCTCCTTCGAGGACCGCGCGGGCACGCACGCCCGCGGCACCGCTGCCTTCAGGGCGAGCGACCATGCCCGCATCGGCCTCAGCGCCGGCAGCGGCAGCGGCAGCCTGCCCGTCTGGCTGGTGCGCGGCAGCCAGGGCGCAGGCGCAACGGTCGACGTCAACGACCTGACCGTCTTCGCCCAGCACAACATCGGGCGCGAAGGCATGGTCTCGATCGCCGGGACCGTGGCCAAGGCCACCCTGATGACCCCGGCCGAAGCCACCCACCTCGGGATCGGCGACGCCTGGACCTCGCACAGCCTCACCATCGGCGGCGGCTACGGCCCCTTCGGCGCCAGCGTCGTCGGCCACGTGGTAGAGACGCCGGGGCAGCCCAAGTGGGAGGGCCTGGGGTTGGGCCTGACCTGGCGCACTCCCTGGAGCGGCCAGCTCACCGTGGGCGCCGACAATCTCGTGACCAAGGGACGCAATCCCTTCGCACCGAGCCTCAACGGGCGCGAGGACGAAGGCACCGTGCCCTATATCAGGTACGAGCAGGACCTCTAAGCCCTTGATTTTCGCGACCTCTCGCAACGAGGGGCGCGCGTCTTAACAACACTTTAATTTTCTCTCCGACGCGGCTACTATCGGCGACGGCCTTGCCGGCCTTGGCGTCTGCCTTGACTCCACCGGTGAGGTTCCCATGGGAATTGACCCAAGACTCACCTCGGAGAGAGAGATGACATTGAAGACCACCAAGCTCCGCGACGCGATCACCTTCGCGCTCGTCGTGGGCGCCACCGCCGTCGCCGGTACGGGCGTCGCCTTCGCCCAGGACCAGCAGGCCACCAGCGAGCGTGCCACCACGCTCGACCGCATCGAAGTCACCGGCTCCCGCATCAAGCGCGCCGACATCGAGCAGGCCCTGCCGGTCACCGTGATCGACCGCGCGCAGCTTGAAGCCAGCGGTGACGTGTCCGTTGCCGACTACCTGCGCAACACCACGTTCAACTCGTTCGGCTCCTACCAGACCACCTCCGGCAGCTCCGGCGCCGGCGCCTCCACGATCAGCATGCGCGGTCTGGGCAGCGCCCGTACCCTGATCCTGATCGACGGTCGCCGCGCCCCGACCGCGCCGATGCTCGGCCAGGGCCAGGATCTGAACTCGATCCCGATGGCCGCGGTCGAGCGGATCGAGATGCTGTCCGACGGTGCGTCGGCGGTGTACGGTTCGGACGCGCTGGGTGGCGTGGTCAACATCATCACCCGTCGCGACTATGAGGGCATGGAGTACACGGTCGGCATGGGCCGTCCTACCGAGGCCGGTGGCGACACCGAGGAGTACAGCGTCATCGGCGGCGCGAGCGGCGATCGTGCCCGCATCCTCGCCGGCGCCTCGCTGACCAACCGCGACATCATCTTCACGCGTGACCGCGACTACTGGTACAACTCCGCTACCCCGTCGGGCTCGATCTACTCCAACAACTTCTCCCTGGGCACGGGCACCGGCGTCGGCAACCGCCTGTCGCATCCGGTGTTCGGCACCGCCGTTCCCGGCCTGTGCACCAACGGCGAGTCGCTGTTCCACGCCACCAACGGACCGCTGGGCAATGGCACCGACGGCCCGGTCTGCCAGTACGACCACGCGGCCACCTCGGCCAACCTGACCTCGCAGAAGAACACCGCGGTGTTCACCCGCGGCGACGTGCAGATCAACGACGACTGGCTGGCCTACTTCGCCGCCAGCGGCACCCGCGTCGACGTCTTCGGCCGCTACGCGCCGGTTCCGTCGTCCCCGTTCCCGGGCGGCGCCATCCTCCTGAAGGCCGGCAGCCCGAACCACCCTGGCACCCTGGCTGCCAACGGCGGCCTGAACCCGCACGCGGCCGATCCGTACTACCAGTCGCTGGCCGGCCGTGACCTGTACCTGTTCCACCGCTTCGCCGCGCTGGGCCCGCGTGACACCACCGTCGAGAACACCACCCTCAGCTTCACCGGTGGCTTCGAAGGCCGCGTGGGCGCGGTGGACCTGGACTTCGGCATGCGCTACGTGCAGTCGCGCGCCGTCGACCTCGGCCGCAACTACGTGGTGGGTGGCCTGGCCCAGGCTCCGATCACCGACGGCCGCTACAACATCTACGATCCCTTCGCCGGCGATGCGACCGCCCTGGGCTTCACCGCCACCATCAGCCGCGACATGAAGACCTCCGTCAAGGAGTTCTACGGCAGCGCGGGCTTCGACCTGTTCGAGATGGGCGGCGGCACCGCCGCGATGGTGGTCGGCGCCGAGTACCGCGAAGAGTACTACCAGGACAACTACGATCCGCTGTCCGAGTCGGGCCAGATCGTGGGTTCGGCGGGCAACTCCGCCGCCGGTTCGCGCGACGTCACCGCCGCGTACGCCGAGATGCTGTTCCCGGTCCTGGACAACTTCGAGATCGGCCTGGCCGCGCGTCATGACCGCTACAGCGACTACGGCAGCGACACCTCGCCGAAGGTCTCGTTCCGCTACCAGCCGCTCGACAGCCTGACCCTGCGTGCGTCCTACGGCGAGGGCTTCCGCGCGCCGACGCTGGACATCCTGACCCAGAAGGACACCTACAGCGCCACGTTCACCAGCGACCCGGCGACCTGCCGGATGATGACCGGCAACACCAGCTGCAACATCCAGGTCAACACCTACAGCATCGCCAACCCGGCCCTGTCGTCGGAGACTTCCGAGCAGTGGACCCTGGGCGCGGTGTGGGATGCCACCGACTGGCTGAACCTCACGCTCGACTACTACAACATCACCATCAACAACTCGATCACGAGCGTCGGGCTGGGGACGGTGGTCGGCTGCCTCCGCGGCACGACCTCGATGTGTCCGACGGGCATCAGCACCTTCCCGCAGGGCACCGTGCTGCCGAACCAGCCGCTGGGCCTGGGTGCGCAGTTCGATCCCGCGACCGGCGGCATCGTGAACGCCCAGACGGGCTACGCGAACCTGGGTTGGGTTGATACGCAGGGTTACGACTTCAGCATGCGTACCAACTTCGACATGGGCGAGTGGGGCCGTCTGCGCAACCTGCTGACCGCCACCTACATGTCCGAGTACAGCAGCAACGGTGGGCAGAGCATCGTGGGTCGCCGCAGCGGCGCCACCAACGCGACCACCTACCCGCGCATCAAGGCGTCGCTGAACAACGTGTGGACGATGGGTGATTTCGACTTCACCTGGAACATCTCGTACATCCACGGCACCCAGTCCCTCGCCCATCGCGAGTGGCTCGCCCTGGTCCGTACGGACAACCGCACCGCGGCCCAGGATCGGAACCTTGCGACCTTCGCCGCCCTGCCGCAGAGTCTGCCGTCCTGGATCCTCCACGACGTCCAGGCCAGCTACAACGCCCCTTGGAATGCGACGATCACCGTCGGCGTCAACAACCTCGCCAACAAGGATCCGGTGTTCGAAGCTGCATACGGCGGCACCTCGTACGACTCGTACGTGTACAACCCGTGGGGCCGCGTGCCTTACGTCCGCTACACCCAGCGCTTCTGATCCAGGCTGGTATCCGCGACACGAAGGGAGGCCTCGAAAGAGGCCTCCCTTTTTTGGGTTCTTCTCCCGATCGTGGGGGAGGCTCCGTTCGAGTCCAGGCCGGCCGCCACGGGCGCTCCGGTGAAGTCCGGGCCGCCCTGCTCGCGACCGCTCTTGATCTTCCGTCCCGAAGCCGCAGAACGCCGGAGCCCGTCACGTGCACAGGGGGTGTGCGGACAGCCGGCCATGGATGGCCGGCGGCCGGCCGATGGGAGCAGGACGCGGAGACGGCCGGGGGAGCGCACCCCCTGTGCGCGGGACGGGCTGCGCGGACCCCAACGAGGCGACCCCAAGGCGCGACGCTGCGCCAAAAGCGCGACAACGCGCGAACTGCGCGCCCCGCCCCCCGGAGTCCGGAGAAGAACCTTTTTGGGTTCTTCCCCCGATCGAGGGTACGCTCCCATCGAGTCCGGAGATGAGCTTTTTCGTGCGAGGTGGCTTTCGCACGATGGCAAATGATCCCGCGTTGGCCGATAGTCAAGCGACGGACAGAAACACCGGGAAGCGCCTCATTGATCCTGATCATCACGAATCACCCTGTGCAGAACGCTCCGGGCGGCCGCGCATGAGCGCGGGCATCGACGCGCGCCGCGACGCATGGACGCAGTACTGGAAGGCGGGCGCGCTGCATTCGCTGGCCGGCTCCTTCGACGGCAATTATTCCGGCGCGATCCGGAGGTTCTGGGAGCAGGTTTTCGCCCCCCTGGATGCCGACGACCGGGTGCTGGACATCGGCACCGGCAATGGTGCCCTGCCCGCACTGCTGTGCGAGCTCCGCGGGGATGCCCTGCCGCAGGTGGTCGCGATCGACCTGGCATCGCCCGACCCGGCCTGGCTGGCCTCCGCGCCGGCGGCCTGCCGCGGGCGGCTCCGCTTCCACTCCGGCATCGCCGCCGAGGAGACCGGGTTCGCCGATGCCGGCTTCGACCTTGTGGTGAGCCAGTACGGGCTCGAGTACAGCGACCTCGCGCGCTCGTTGCCGGAAGTCGCGCGGATCACCACCGGCGGCGGCCGCCTGGCGCTTGTCGTGCACCACGCCGGCTCGCGGCTGGCGGGGGTGGCGCGCGCGGAGGTGCGGATGATCGACTGGCTGCGCGCGCCCGGTGGGCTGATGGAACGTGCGGCCGCGCTGTATCCCTACCTGGTGCTGGCCGCGCGCGGTGAACGCGAGCGGTTGGTCGCGGATCCGCAGGCGGGACGCACCCGCGCCGCATTCAACGAGGCGATGCGCGCACTGGGGGAACTCGCCGGACGCGAGGTGTTCCCGGACGCGCTGCTCGACGCGCGCAGTGCGATCGCGGCGCGGATCGACGCGATCATGCGGGGCCACATGGACGCAAACCAGGCGGTCGAGGCACACCGGGACCACGATCGTGCACTGGAAGGCGCGCGACTGCGCAGCCTGGAGCTGTGCGAGCACGCGCTGGACGAGACCGCTCTCGAACGGCTCCTTTCAGCGCTGGAAAATATCGGCTTCACCGGGGCCGAGGCCGCGCCCCTGCATCACGGGGAACACCTGGTCGGCTGGACCATTCGCGCCGACCGGTCGAGCTGATTCCGCCCCCGACACTCGCCGCCCCCGCGGGAGCACGCCCTGCGCCGCTCCTGGTCCGGGAGCCGGCCTTCGCCGGCCCCGGGGATGTGTCATCAGCGCCCGGCTGCGCTGACGATCGCTTCGGGTGCGCGCGGCTGGAGCTCGTCCAGGTAGCTGCGGATCGCGGCGAACTCGCTGCTCCAGCCTTCGGCATCGATCTCGAACAGCTGTTCGAAGTCGACGCCGTCGAGCCCGTCGCGGTTGATGCCGTCCGCCTCCGGAAGCAGGCCGACGGGGCTGTCGACCGCCGCGGCCTCGCCGCGGACCCGCCCGATGATCCACTCCAGCACCCGCATGTTCTCGCCGAAGCCGGGCCACAGGAACCTGCCGTCGTCGTCCTTGCGGAACCAGTTGACGTGGAAGATCGCCGGCAGCCTGGCGCCCGGCCTGTCGAACGAGAGCCAGTGCCTGAAGTAGTCGCCGAAGTGATAGCCGCAGAACGGCTTCATCGCCATCGGATCGCGCCGGACCACGCCGACGGCACCGGTGGCGGCAGCGGTGGTTTCCGACGCCATGGCGGCGCCCACCATCACCCCATGCGCCCAGTCGCGGGCCTGGAACACCAGCGGCACGAGCGAGGCGCGGCGCCCGCCGAACACGATCGCGCTGATCGGCACGCCCTGCGGATTCTCGGTGTGCGGCGAGTACGTCGGGCACTGCCGGGCGCTGACGGTGAACCGGGAGTTGGGATGCGCGGCCGGGCCGTTGGCCGGATCATAGGGACGACCCTGCCAGTCGATGGCGGGCACCCGATCGTCCAGGCCTTCCCACCACGGCTGGTTGTCGTCGGTGACGGCGACGTTGGTGAAGATGGTGTCGCGCTGGATCGACGCCAGCGCGTTCGGGTTGGACTTCTCCGAAGTCCCCGGCGCGACGCCGAAGAAGCCGGCCTCGGGATTGATCGCCCACAGGCGGCCGTCCTCGCCGGGGTGCATCCAGCAGATGTCGTCGCCGACCGTCCACACCTTCCAGCCCTTCTCGCGATAGGACTCCGGCGGGATCAGCATGGCCAGGTTGGTCTTGCCGCAGGCGCTGGGGAAGGCGGCGGCGACGTAGTGCACCTCGCCCTGCGGGTTCTCGATGCCGACGATCAGCATGTGCTCGGCCAGCCAGCCCTCATGCCGCGCCTGGTGCGAGGCGATGCGCAGCGCGTGGCACTTCTTGCCCAGCAGCGCGTTGCCGCCGTAGCCGGAGCCGTAGGACTTGATCGTCAGCTCCTCGGGGAAATGCATGATGTAACGGCGGTCCGGATCGAGTTCGCCGGTGGAATGCAGGCCGCGCACGAAGGGCTTGCCCTCGGCGCCCTCGCGCTCGATCCGCGCCAGCGCGGCCGCACCCATGCGCGTCATCAGGCGCATGTTGGCGACCACGTAGGGCGAGTCGGTGATCTCCACGCCGCAGCGCGACAGCGGAGAGTCGATCGGGCCCATGCAGTAGGGCACGACGTACAGGGTGCGGCCCTGCATGCAGCCATCGAACAGGGCGTCGATCTTCGCGTGCGCCTCGGCCGGTGCCATCCAGTGGTTGTTGGGACCGGAATCCTCGCGATCCTGGTGGCAGACGAAGGTCAGGTGCTCGACGCGGGCCACGTCGTCGGGGTGCGAACGGTGCAGGAAGCAGCCCGGATGGGTGTCCTGGTTGAGCGCGATCAGCGTGCCGTCGGCCAGCATGGCCTCCTTCAGGGCGGCGTCTTCGGCGTCGCTGCCGTCGCACCACACGATGCGGTCGGGACGGGTCAGCGCCGCGACCTCGTCCACCCACTGGCGCAGGGACGGAAGCCGGGTGCCGGGCGTCGCGTTGGCGCCCTGCTGGGGAACTGCATTCATGTCTCGCGCCTCCGGAGTGCGCTCGTTCAAGGCTGGACACGCAATTCTAGCGAGCGCGCGACCGGCCGCCGTGCTGCAGCGCGTCAATTGCCAACCGGGATATTCAGCGCGGGACCAGGGTGTCCATCAGGTGCTCGACGTATTCGTCGAATTCCTCCTGCGGCATGCGCGCCTGGTGCAACTGCAGATTGAGCTGCAGGAAGCCCACATAGGCGGCATAGGTCAGGCGCGCGCGATGCCTGGCATCGGTGCGCGCCAGGCCGGCCTGGCGGAACGATGCCGTGAGGTAGTCCAGCCGCCGCTGCGAGACGCGTCCGATCACCGGCTGCACCGCCGGATGGTCGGGCGCCTTGAGCAGGGCGCTGTAGACCACGTGCGACCTGAACTCGCGCGCCACCATCTGGAACAGCGCACGCAGGCGTTCGCCGGGATCCGGCACGGCCTCGAGCCGGCCGAACACGTCCTGTTCCTCATGCGCTTCCCAGCGCTCCAGCGCCGCCTGCAGCAGGGCGTCGCGCGAGGGGAAGTGCCAGTAGAAGCTGCCCTTGGTCACGCCCAGGCGACGCGCCAGCGGCTCGACGGCCACCGCGGCCACCCCCTGCTCGGCGATCAGGTCGAGTGCGGCCTCGGCCCAGTCTTCGGCGCTGAGCCGGCTGCGCTCACCCTTGCTGGCCTTCGCGGCTGAGGTCTTCATGCCCCGAGTGTATCCATACGCTTGGGTGCGGGACAGTATCGAGCCCTGCCACGTTGACAGCGCGTCGCTGCGCTATCCATACTGACCCGTACGGCCCGCCCGGTGCGGGCGCGGCGTCCGTGGAGACTGCCATGAGTACCGTCATCCCCTTCCTCGTCCTGCTGTCGATCGGCGCTTTCGCGGCCTATCACCGGACGCGCCTGGCCACCTGGGCGGCGATCACCGCCGCGGGCCTAGCCGCCTGCTGGCTGCTGGGCGCCGACCGCGCGGCCACCATCGTCGCGATCGGAATCGCCGCCCTGGTCGCGGTGCCGCTGCTGCTTCCCTTCATCCGCAAGCCGCTGGTCACCGCACCGCTGCTGAAGTTCTACCGGAAGATCCTGCCGCCGCTGTCGCAGACCGAGCGCATCGCGCTGGAGTCCGGCTCGGTCGGCTTCGAGGGCGAGCTGTTCTCGGGCGCGCCGGACTGGAACGTGCTGATGTCGCAGCCGAAGCCGGAGCTCACCGCCGAGGAGCAGGCCTTCCTCGATGGCCCGGTCGAAGAACTCTGCCGCATGACCGACGACTGGGACATCACCCACGTCCGCGCCGACCTGCCGCCGGAGCTGTGGCAGTTCATGAAGGACCACCGCTTCTTCGGGATGATCATCCCGAAGGAATACGGCGGCCTCGGCTTCAGCGCGCTGGCGCACCACAAGGTGATCCAGAAGCTGGCCTCGGTCTCGAGCGTGGTCAGTTCCACCGTGGGCGTGCCCAACTCGCTCGGCCCGGGCGAACTGCTGATGCACTACGGCACCCGCGCGCAGAAGGACCATTACCTGCCGCGCCTGGCCGACGGCCGTGAAGTGCCCTGCTTCGCGCTGACCGGACCGTTCGCGGGCTCGGACGCCACCTCCATCCCGGACTACGGCATCGTCTGCAAGGGCGAATGGGACGGCGCCCAGGTGCTGGGCGTCAGGCTGACCTTCGACAAGCGCTACATCACGCTCGCGCCGGTGGCCTCGCTGATCGGCCTGGCCTTCCGCATGTACGACCCGGACGGCCTGCTCGGCGACACGCGGGACATCGGCATCACCCTCGCGCTGGTGCCGCGCTCGGTCGAAGGCCTGGACGTCGGCCGCCGCCACTTCCCGCTCAACTCGCCGTTCCAGAACGGGCCGGTGCGCGGGCGCGAGGTGTTCGTGCCGCTGAGCCAGATCATCGGCGAGGAGAACGGCTTCGGAGAAGGCTGGCGCATGCTCAGCGAATGCCTGTCCATCGGGCGCTCGATCACCCTGCCCTCCACTGCCAGCGGCGGCGCGAAGATCGGTGCGGTGGCCACCGGTGCCTACGCGCGCATCCGCAAGCAGTTCGGCCTGTCGATCGGCCGCTTCGAGGGCGTCGAGGAGGCACTGGCGCGCATCGGCGGCAAGGCCTATGCGATCAGCGCGCTGTCGCAGGCCACGGCGGCCGCGGTCGACCGCGGCGACGTGCCGGCGGTGCCCTCGGCGATCGCCAAGTACCACTGCACCGAGATGGGCCGCGAGGTCGCCAAGGACGTCATGGACGTGATCGGCGGCAAGGGCATCATCCTCGGGCCGCGCAACTTCGCCGGCCGCGCCTGGCAGGCCTCGCCGATCGCGATCACGGTCGAGGGCGCCAACATCATGACCCGCAGCCTGCTGATCTTCGGCCAGGGCGCGATCCTCTGCCATCCGTGGGTGATGAAGGAGATGAAGGCGGCCCAGGACCCGGACGAACGCGCGGGCCTGGAGGCCTTCGACGATGCGCTGTTCGGCCACATCGGCTACGCGATCTCGAACGCCGTGCGCTCGGTGTGGTTCGCGCTCACCGGATCGCGCTTCGGCGCCGCACCGGGTGACGATTACACGAAGCGCTTCTTCCGCCGCCTCAACCGCCACTCCGCCAACCTCGCGCTGATGGCCGACGTGTCGATGCTGATGCTGGGCGGCAGGCTGAAGTTCAAGGAGTCGCTGTCCGGGCGCCTGGGCGACGTGCTCAGCCACCTGTACATGACCAGCGCCATGCTCAAGCGCTACCACGACGAGGGCGCCCCGGCCACGGACAGGCCGCTGCTGGCCTGGGCCTACCACGACAGCATTTATCGGATCGAGTCCGCGCTGTCGGCGGCGCTGCGCAACTTCCCGATCCGTCCGGTGGGCTGGCTGATGTGGACGCTGATCTTCCCGCTCGGCCGGCGTGCCGTGGCTCCGGGCGATCGCCTCGGCCACCGCGTGGCCGCGCTGCTGATGTCGCCGAACGAGGCCCGCGACCGGCTGGCCCGGGGCGTGTTCACCACGCCCTGCGCCAACAACCCGGCCGGCCGCATCGACAGCTACCTGGCCGCCGCCGTGGCCGCCGAACCGGTGGAGCGCAAGTTCCTCAAGGCGCTGAAGACGAAGGGCATCGAAGCGCTGGACTTCGCCAGCCAGCTCGACGAGGGCGTGCGCGAAGGCTGGATCACCGCAGAGGAGCGCACGCAGCTGGAGGAACTGCGCGCGATGACGCTCGACGCGATCAGCGTCGACGACTTCGACAGCCACGAGCTGCGCGCGGCGACGTACTACGACCGCCACCGCCCCGACGGAACACGCGAAGCGGCCTGACTCCGGGACCACACCGAGGGCGCCTTCGACGGCGCCCTCGCTTTCAGAAAGGAAAACGCGATGGCTCAGGCAGCCCTGGCGCGCGCCTCGGCCTCCACGGCCGGATCCTCCGGCAGCGTGCGCTCCGCGCGCACCACGCGCCACGCGCCGATGGCCATGCCCACGGCGATGCCGAGCCCGGCCAGGAACACCATGCTCGAACCGAAGGCCGCCAGGGCCTTGTGCACCCAGACGAACGTGAGGTCGCCGCCGCGGTAGACCGCGGTGTCGATCACGGCCTTGGCCTTGTAGCGCTCTTCGCGGTCGACGCGCGTGTACAGCGTCTCGCGCGCGGGCTTGGCCAGGGAGAACTCGCTGGCCCGGGTCACGATCTGCACCAGGGCCACCAGCATCGGCAGCGGGGAGGCCGCCAGCGCCGCGAAGCCGAGCACGATGGCCAGCGCTGGCAGCAGCAGCAGCGGCGCGATGCCATAACGCTGCAGCAGGAAGCGGGTCAGCAGCAGCTGGATGGCGATGGTCAGTCCGTTGATCGCCCAGTCGAGCGTGGAATAGAACGCGGTGCGCTGCTCGGCGGTCTCGAAGGCCGCACGCACGATCGCCGCCTGCTCGTTGTAGAGCATGGTGCCGACGCCGACTCCGAAGAACATCAGCATCGCCAGCGCACGCAAAAGCGGCCGCTGCCACACCAGACGCAGGCCGGCGAGCACCGACCCGCCCATCGCGCGGCCATCGTGGCCCGCGCCACCCTGCGCGCGTTCGCGCGCCAGCGCCCAGGGCCGCAGCTTCATGATGCAGAGCAGGCAGACGCAGAGGAACCCGGCCGACACCAGCAGCAGGTTGGCCACGCCGACCGGCTCGACCAGGAACCGGGTGATCGCGGGGCCGACCAGGGCGCCGATGGTGCCGCCGGCACCGATGTAACCGTAGACCTGCCTGGCGTGCGCGTTGTCGAACACGTCGGCCATGAAGCTCCAGAACACGGTCACCGCGAACAGGTTGAACACCGCCACCCAGATGAAGAACGTCGCGCCGCGTCCGGCGATGCCGCTGTCGAAGGCCCACCAGAAGCCGAGCAGGCAGGCGATGAAGACCAGGTACACCGCGGGCAGGAACACGCGTCGCGGGAAGCGCGAGACCAGCGCGCCGTAGAGCGGCTGCAGCAGCACCATGGCGATGAAGGTCCCGGTGAACAGCAGCTGCAGCATGAAGTCGCCGACCTCGATGCCGAAACGTTCACCCAGGGCGATCAGGCCGCGGGGAAACACCGCGGCCGCGTCCGAAGAGGCCCCCATGGCGTCGCGCACCGGGCGCAACACGTAGTAGCCGCAGAGCAGGCTGAAGAAATAAAGCATCGCCCACCACAGCGGCGGCGAGGTGCCGAGCGCGGCCCGGAGGCGCCCCAGGCGCCGGTCGGCGCCTGCCTGCTCGCTGCTCATCGAACCGCCGTCCCGTGGTTGCCGCCCATTGCTCGGGGCACGTTAGCCGATCGCCGCCCCGCGCCGCCACCTTGTGCCGGCACCGGAGCGTTCCGCACCGGCCTTCAGGCGGCTTCCAGCCCCGGCGGCAAGGGACAGTGCAACACCCCGCAGATCGTGCGCAGCAGCTCGGACTCGGCCACCGAGATGCGGCCATCGTGGCTGGCCGCGGCGGTCACCGCCTCGACCATCAGTTGCTTGGCCAGCGGTTCCAGCGCATCGAGCGCGGGCCAGACCCGGTCGAGCGCCAGCACGCCGTCGCCCGGCGGTGCATAGGGCATGTGGTCGCGCGGCAGGACCCGCTGCAGTCCGGCCAGGTAGGCGCGCTGCGCAGCGGCCGGGTCGTCGGGATTGCCGGCCTGCGCCACCACGGCCAGCAGGGTGGAGAACTCGGTGCGCACGCTGCCGGGCTTGCGTCGGCCGAACCTGGCGTGCCGGCGCGGGTCGAGAGACTCGCGCAGCTGCACCGCGAGCAGGCGCGCCAGGCAGTACTCGAACAGGGAAACGTGGCCATCGCAATGGACCACGGCGTGCACGGTGTCGAGGAAGACCTCGAGGTCCGGTCGCGGGCGCCGCCGCAGCACCGGGAAGGCGATCGCCGCCAGCGGCAGGCGCTGCATGGGGTGCAGGGCGGCCAGCTCCCCGCCCTGCAGCATGGCCGCCCCTCGGGCCACGCCGTCACCCAGGCGTGCGGTGATCTCGGCCAGCTGGCGCTCGCGGACGGCGTCATCGCGGTCCAGCAGCAGCCCCAGCACAAGCGACCGCACCGCGTCCCGCGAATGTGCCAGCGCGACCAGGGCCTCGGGCATTCGACTGACGATCGCATCCGCGCGCCGGTAGTCGTCGGCCTCCGGCGCGCCGACCTGGGCGGCGACCATGGGCGGCGTCACGTCCAGGCGCGCGTCGTGCGCCGGCAGCACGGCGCGCGGGGCGTCCAGGCCCATCATGCGGTCTTCCTCCAGCCCCGAGGGGGGCGCAAGCGCCCACTGCGAGCGCAAGCGCTCCAGTTGCTCGCCGCGGAAGCCCGGCTCCAGCGCCTGGATGCGCTCGAGGATCGGCGGATGGGTGGCGAACAGGCCGCTGAATCCGACGCCGTCGCCGAACAGCATGTGGCTCGCCTCCTCGGCGTCGGCCCTGTCGTTCAGGCGCGCGCCGTCCGGCAGACCGGCGATCTTCTTCAGGGCGCCGGCCAGCCCGGCGGTCTGGCGGGTGAACTGCACCGCCGAGGCATCGGCCAGGCGTTCGCGCGAACGGCTGACGCTGGCCTTGATCATGCGCGCGAAGAACAGGCCGATGCTGCCGACCACCAGCGCCACCAGCGCCGCCACCGTGATCCACGCGGTGTCGCGGCCGCGGCTGCCGCTGCCCAGGTACAGCACCTTGCGCCCGATCAGGCTGATCATGAGGATGCCGAACAGCACTCCGATCAGGCGGATGTTGAGCCGCATGTCGCCGTTGAGCACATGGCTGAACTCGTGCGCGATCACGCCCTGCAGCTCGTCGCGGTTGAGGCGGTCGAGCGCGCCGCGGGTCACGGCGATCGCGGCGTCGCTGGACGAGTAGCCGGCGGCGAACGCGTTGATCGCCGTTTCCTTCTCAAGCACGTACAGACCGGGCACCGGGACGCCCGAGGCGATGGCGATCTCCTCGACCACGTTGCGCAGTCGCCGCAGCGAAGGGTCGCGTGCGTCATCCGGCACCGGCGTACCGCCGAACTGCAGCGCCACCGCGTCACCGCCGCCGCGCAGCGACGCGAGCCGGTACAGCGACCCGAGCCCGATCACACACAGCGCGGCGAGGGTGGTGAAGGCGAGCAGCCGCGGATCCGGTCCCGCCACCAGGGCCACGGCCAGGTCGATGGCCAGCACGATGCCGGCCACCGCCAGGGCGAACAGGAACACCAGGCGCGAACTGCTGCGGCGTGCCCTGGCCTGCTGTTCGAAGAAGTTCATCGAACGCTAGAACTGGACCTTCGGCGCCTCGCGGACCTCGGCCTTGTCCGCCGGGATCTCAAGCAGCGCCGCGGCGTCGAAGCCGAACATGCCGGCGAGGATGTTGGACGGGAACACCTCGCGCCTGATGTTGTAGGCCATGACCGAATCGTTGTAGGCCTGGCGCGCGAAGGCGACACGGTTCTCCGTGGAAGTGAGCTCCTCGGTGAGCTGCATCATGTTCTGGTTGGCCTTGAGATCCGGGTAGGCCTCGGCGATCGCCATCAGCCGGCCGAGCGCACCGTTGAGCAGGCCCTGCGACTGCGCCAGTTCGGCCATCGCCGCCGGGTCGCCGGGGTTGCCCTTGGCCGCCGCCAGGCCCGACATCGCCGCGCTGCGGGCGGCGATCACCGCTTCCAGGGTCTCGCGCTCATGCTTCAGGTAGCCCCTTGCGGTCTCGACCAGGTTGGGGATGAGGTCGAAGCGGCGCTGCAGCTGGACATCGATCTGCGCGAAGGCGTTCTTGAACGCGTTCCGGGCCGCGACCAGGCCGTTGTAGATGCCCACGCCCCACATCAGCGCGACCGCGATGAGGGCAATGAATACGAACAGGATCAGCAGACTGGACATCAAAGCTCCCCTTGTTCATGCAATTGCGGAACCGGGCGCATATGATCACCCGGCAGTCGAGCATACGCAGGGGAAACGTCCGATGAAAGACGCCGCGCGCACTCCTCGCCGCCTCCTGATGGGCGCGGGCCTGTTCGCATGCCTCATGCCGATGGCGATCGGCACGGCCGCCCAGACCGACATGCAATGGCCGGCACCGCTGGACGCCGCGGACGAGACCGCGGCCGGCGTGCGCGACGAGGTCCCGCCGATGCTGCCTCCAGGCACCACGGCGATGCCGCTGGCCAGTGGTTTCGACGTCGCGCGCTTCGAGGCGATGGCGCAGGCGGTGGTGGCCAACCAGCGCGTGCCCGGGCTGGCCATGGCCATCGTCCACCAGGGGGAGGTTCTCAGCGCCCGCGGCTACGGCATCACCGACGTGCGCTCCGCGGAGCCCGTGGACGCGCACACCGTGTTCCGTCTCGCGTCGCTGTCGAAACCGTTCGCAGGCACGGTCACCGGTCTTCTGGTCGCGGAAGGATCGCTGCGCTGGGACAGCAACGTCGCCGACTTCATGCCGGCGCTCCGCTTCTCCGATCCCGAGGCCGCCGGCAAGCTGACCGTCGCCGACGTGCTCAGCCATCGCGTCGGCCTCGGCCGCAATACCTACGACCGCGAGATCGAAGGCAACGCCGACTACCGCAGCCTGGTGCAGAAGCTCGCCGATGCGCCGATGACCTGCGAGGTGGGCGACTGCTACAACTACCAGAACGTCGCCTTCAGCCTGGTCGGCGACGTGGTGTTCGCCGCCACCGGCCAGTTCTTCAGCGAGGCGGTCACCGGCCGGATCTTCAAGCCGCTGGGCATGGATGACGCCAGCTACGGACTGGAAGGCATACAGGCCAGCCCGCGATGGGCGAAGCCGCATGTGCGCGCCGGCGGCGGCTGGCGCTCGCTCACTCCCAAGCCCACCTATTACCGCGTGGCCCCGGCGGCCGGCGTCAACGCCAGCATCAGCGACATGGCGCAGTGGCTGATCGCCCAATCCGGCCGCCGTCCCGACGTGCTGCCCCAGCCCCTGCTGGCCACGCTGCAGCAGCCGCTGGTGGCGACCCCCCGGGAGATGCGCACCTCGTCCTGGAGGCGCGAGCGCCTGAACGATGCCGGCTATGCGCTGGGCTGGCGCGTCTATGAGTATGCGGGCCACCGCGTGGTCTTCCACGGCGGCGCGGTCCAGGGCTATCGCGGCCTCATGGCGCTGATGCCCGAGCGCGACCTCGGCGTGGTGCTGCTGTGGAACGGCGAGACCAGCGTGCCGACCGGCCTGCTCCCGACCATTCTCGACAGCGCGATCGGCCTCACCCCGCAGGCCTGGCTCGACGTCGACCTCGAGGACGTGGACGAGCTGATGCTCGCCAACGCCCCGACCGATGGCGTCGCACCAGACCAGTCTTCAGGTTCCGCTGCGACAACGGGAGCCGACGCGGTCGGCGGCGGCAGCTCCGCCGCATCCATCGCCGGGCCGCACTGACCGGCCACCGCTCGTCACACATGAAAAACCCCTCCCCCGCCTGGGCTGCGGGAGAGGGGTCGGATCTACGGCAATCGGGGTTGCTTACATCAGCGGCGCGGGCGCGGCCGGGATGGAGACGACCGGCGCCTTGGCCTTGCGGGGAGCGCGCTTCTTCGCCGCCTTCTTGGTGGCGGTCTTCTTCGTGGCGGTCTTCTTGGCGGCGGTCTTCTTGGCGACGGTCTTCTTGGTCGCCTTCTTGGCGGTCTTCTTCGCCGCCTTCTTCGCCGGAGCCTTCTTCACCGCCTTCTTCGCGGTCTTCTTGGCGGTGGCCTTCTTGGCCGCGGCCTTCTTGGCGGGGCGCTTCTTGGCGACCTTCTTCGTCGCCTTCTTCGCGGTCTTCTTCGCCCCGGCCTTCTTCACCGCCTTCTTGGTGGTCTTCTTCGCGGTCTTCTTCGCGGCCTTCTTCACCGCCTTCTTCACTGCCGCCTTCTTCGCGACCTTCCTGGTGGCCTTCTTGGCAGCCTTCTTGGCGACCTTCTTCTTGGCGACCTTGCGCGGTGCCGCCTTGCGCACGGCCTTCTTGGCTGTCTTCTTCGCCGCCTTCTTGGCAGGCTTCTTTTTCGCGACTTTCTTCGTGGCCATGTGATGGCTCTCCTCGTCAGTGGGACTTGCAGGTACTACTGCCCAGTAGGAAACCCGCCGCGGGTATCGGACCCGCGACCAACCGACGACGCGCTGGGCGCGCCGTACCGGATCCTGTCTCCGGGCGATCCCTGCCCGTCACCACTACGGGAGCGCCGGAGCGCATCCCTCCATGCCGGTCCATCGGCACGAAAAAACCCGCTGCGCACTGCGCCGCGGGCTGCATGCATCCATCGGCCTCGAGCTTTTGCGGGGAAGACAACGCCTGAGTCCACCATGGCAACCATCCGGGCGGAGGACTGAGTTGTGTCACGCGCTGGTTTCCGGGTCGCACTCACTCGCTTCTGTGGCCGCGTCTTGTTGGGCGAAACCTAATCACGGTTTTTTCGGTGTCAACACCCTTCGCCCTCCGTCGCGGCGTGCACGGGCGCCGGCGTGGCCGCATCCGCGCACCGGAACGATGCATCGCTGCGCCCGAACCCACGCGGAGGCAACGGGACGATCGCGATGCACATGCGTAAAAACGCTTGTTTTAAGCACTCTTCCGGAAATGCACGGCCACACCACGTCGATCGCGTCGACGCGGACACCGGGCGGCGGCGGCGCGCGCGCGCAGGCTCCGCGCGCGTGCAGGCGAGGTGCATGCGCGCACACCCGGACGGTGCCGCAACCACCGGTTTGCGCGAAAGTGCGCGAAGCTTCGGACACCGTGCGCACCCCGCAACGACGAACGCCGGGCATTGCCCGGCGTTCGTGGAAGCGGTGCCGCGCGGTGCGCGGTGACGGTGGACGCGTGCGTCAGTCGTCGCCCTCGATGATCGCCGCATAGGCATCCGGGTCGAGCAGGTCCTTGATCTGGTCCGGCTCGCTGGCTTCGATCACGAACAGCCAGCCCTCGCCGAAGGCGTCCTCGTTGATCGTCTCCGGCTTGTCGGCGAGCGCGGCGTTGACCTCGACGATGGTGCCGGAGACCGGCGCGTAGATGTCGGAGGCGGCCTTGACCGACTCGACCACGGCGCAGGCGTTGCCGGCCTCGACGCTGTCGCCGACGCCGGGAAGGTCGACGTAGACCAGGTCGCCAAGCAGGCCCTGTGCGTGGTCGGAGATGCCGACGGTGACTTTGCCGTCGCCTTCGACGCGGGCCCATTCGTGGGACTTCATGAACTTCAGATCGCCAGGGATATCGCTCATTGCTGCTGCTCCGGGAACGGCGTTGCTGGGGAGATGGGGCGGCTAGTGTACGAAGCGCCGGAACGGTGGATCAAATGCCTTCGGCAGCCTTGCCGCCGCGCACGAAGGGCCATGCGACCACCCGCACCGGGACCTCGCGACCGCGGATGTCCACGCGCACCTCGCCGGGATCACCCGCGGGAATCCGGGCGAGGGCGATCGATTTGCCCAGCGTGGGCGCGAAGGTGCCGGACAGGATCTCGCCCTCGCCGCTGGCTGCGAGCACCTTCTGCCCATGGCGCAGCACGCCCTTCTCGTCCATGACCAGACCGATCAGCTGGCGGGCATCGCCACGCTGCTGCTGGGCTTCGAGCACCGGGCGGCCGTTGAATTCGCGGCCTTCGTCCAGCGACACCGTCCAGCCGAGGCCGGCCTCCCAGGGCGTCACCGACTCGTCCATGTCCTGGCCGTACAGCGGCAGTCCCGCTTCCAGGCGCAGGGTGTCGCGCGAGCCCAGGCCCGCCGGAGCCACGCCGGCGGCGACCAGCGCGTCCCAGAAGGCGACGGCGTGTTCCTCCGGCAGGGCGATCTCGAAGCCGTCCTCGCCGGTGTAGCCCGTGCGTGCGACGAACAGCGGCGCTCCGCCGGCGGAGCGCACGTCGAGGCTGGCGAACCTGCCCAGCTTCGCCACCGCGTCGCGGTCGTCGGCGTGCACCAGGCCCAGCACCTTGTCGCGGGCCTGCGGGCCCTGCACGGCGATCATCGCCAGGTCGTCGCGCACGCGGACCTCGACGTCGAATGGCGCGGCCTGCGCGTTGATCCATGCCAGGTCCTTGTCGCGGGTGGCGGCATTGACCACCAGGCGCTGGAAGTCGTCGCCGAGGTTGTAGACGATCAGGTCGTCGATCACCCCGCCGCGTTCGTCGAGCATGCAGGTGTAGAGCGCCTTGCCACGCACCTTGAGCTTGTCGATGGAATTGGCGAGCAGCCGGCGCAGGAAGTCGCGCACCCGCGGGCCGTGCAGGTCGACCACGGTCATGTGCGAGACGTCGAACATGCCGGCGTCGCGGCGCACCGCGTGGTGCTCCTCGATCTGGGAACCGTAGTTGAGCGGCATGTCCCAGCCACCGAAGTCCACCATCTTCGCCCCGAGGGCACGGTGGGAATCGTTGAGGATCGTCTTGCGGGTCATGGCGGGCGGGCTCCTGTGGGGCGGCCGGCCATTATCGCCGACCGTGCCCCCTGCAGGAGCAGGATCAGTCGACCTCGCGGACCTCGAGCACCATGCCGTTGGCCGCGACCACCCGCACGCGGGTGCCGGCCTCCAGCTCCGGCCCGCTGACCACCCAGTAGGCGTCGCCGATCTTCACCCGTCCCTGCCCGCCGCTGATCGCGCGGTCCAGGACCACGACGCGGCCGACGTGCTGCTCGGCGCGGCGGTTGAGCAGCGGTCGGTCGCTGGGCCGCTCGCGGCGGCGGCCCCACTTCAGGTAGGCCAGTACCGCCACCACGCTCAGCACCACGAACAGCACCACCTGGACCAGCAGGCCCAGGCCGGGGAACAGCAGTACCACGAGCCACACCAGCGCGGCAGCGATGCCCATCCACAGCAGGAACGCGCCGGGAATGAAGGTCTCCGCCGCCATCAGCACCAGCGCGATCGCGGCCCATGCGGTGGTGTTGAGCGTCCAGCTCATGGCTCAACCCCCGTGCGCGGCGCGCCGTCGAGGCGCCGGCGGGTGTCGGACTGCTGGTTGCCCAGCGCCTCCTTCGCCAGCTCGGCGATGCCGGCGATGGAGCCGATCACGCCGCTGGCCTCCATCGGCATCAGCACGAACTTCTGGTTGGGCGCGGTGGCAAGCTCCCTGAACGCCTCCACGTACTTCTGGGCGATGAAGTAGTTGATGGCCTGCACGTCGCCGGCGGCGATGGCGTCCGACACCATCCGCGTGGCCTTGGCCTCGGCCTCGGCCAGGCGCTCGCGGGCCTCGGCCTCGCGCCAGGCGGCCTCGCGCTGGCCCTCGGCCTGGAGGATCGCGGCCTGCTTCTCGCCCTCGGCGCGCAGGATCTCCGACTGCCGATGGCCCTCGGCCTCGAGGATCACCGCGCGGCGGTCGCGCTCGGCCTTCATCTGCCGGGCCATGGAATCGACCAGGTCGCGCGGCGGCTGGATGTCGCGGATCTCGATGCGGGTGACCTTGATGCCCCAGGGATGGGTGGCCTGGTCGACCACGTTGAGCAGCTGGGCGTTGATCGACTCGCGGTTGCTGAGCGACTCGTCCAGGTCCATGGAACCGATCACGGTGCGGATGTTGGTCTGCACCAGGGCGATCGTCGCGACCTCGAGGTGGGCGACCTCGTACGCGGCCTTGGCGGCGTCGAGGACCTGGAAGAAGACCACGCCGTCGACCTTGACCACGGCGTTGTCCTTGGTGATCACCTCCTGCGAGGGCACGTCGAGCACCTGCTCCATGACGTTGACCTTGCGGCCCACCGCCTGCATGACCGGGATCAACAGGTGCAGCCCGGGCGACAGGGTGTGCGTGTACTTGCCGAAGCGCTCGACGGTCCACTCGTAGCCCTGCGGCACGATGCGCACCATCTTGAAGAAAAAGATGATGAACGCGAGCGCCAGCACGGCGGCGATGAAGGTTCCTCCGGACATTCCGCATCCTCCCCAGACAATGGCCGGAGTATAGACGCCGGCCGGACGGCCACCGTGGCTCAGCCCGACGTGGCGGCCTCGACGCGGCCCCATGCGCCGGCGTCCACCTGCCCGGCGAGTTCCAGCGCGTCCAGGTTGTCCAGCAGCTGCGACACCCGGCTCGCCCCGAGCAGCACGGTGGACACATGCGGATTGCGCAGGCACCAGGCGATCGCCAGCGCCGCCGGCGCCAGGCCCAGGTCGGCGGCCAGCGCGCTGAAGCGGCGCGCGCGGTCCAGTCGGCCATCCCCGGGATCGCCGATCACCACGTCCCGCAACCATGCGTCGCCGGCCAGCCTCGATCCCGCGGGAACGCCGTCGTTGTACTTCCCGGTCAGCAGGCCCGACGCCAGCGGGGACCACACCGTCGCGCCCATGCCGAACTCGGCGTAGAGCGGGGCGTATTCCAGCTCCACGCGCCTGCGGTGCAGCAGGTTGTACTGCGGCTGCTCCATGGTCGGCGGCTGCAGGTGGTGGGCGCGCGCCACCGCGTGGGCCTCGCGGATCAGCGCTGCCGGCCACTCCGATGTGCCCCAGTACATGACCTTGCCCTGGCGCACCAGCGCGTCCATCGTCGCCACCGTCTCGACCACCGGCACCGCAGGGTCTGGGCGGTGGCAGAAGTACAGATCGAGATAATCCACGCGCAGACGTCGCAGCGCGCCATGGCAGGCATCGTGCACATGCTTGCGCGACAGGCCCCTCTGCATCGGCCGCGGATCGGCGACCGAGCCGTACATCACCTTGCTCGAGACCGCGAAGCCGTCCCGCGGCAGGCGCAGGTCGGCGATCACGTCGCCCATCACCCGTTCGGCCTCGCCGTGGGCATAGCCCTCGGCGTTGTCGAAGAAGTTGATCCCATGGTCCCAGGCCGCGGCGACCAGATCGCGCGCCTCGCCGCGGGGCACGCCGCGGCCGAACGTGGTCCAGGCACCGAAGGACAGCGCGGAAAGCGCCAGGCCGGAGGCACCGAGCCTGCGGTACTCCATCTGTGGACGACTCCATCGACGCTGCGGGTCCCGCAGTGTACGCGCGACCGCGCTATGCTTCCGCCGCAGGCCAGGGAGAAGCAGGCAGATGCACGCCGAGGAAGGCCGGATCCGCAACGCGATGCGGCGCCTGGTGGTGCCGCCCGACGAGGTCATGCGCGAACTGGGCGCGCGCGGCGAGCGCATGGTCGCCCGAGCGCGCCTGCTGCTCTGCGGGCTGGCGCTGTCGCTGCCGCTCGCGGCCGCCGCCCTCGGCGCGGGCACGGGCTGGGTCCTCTTCCATCTCGGTGCCGCCGTGCTGGCGATCGCGGTCGCCCTGATGTGGCTGGTGCTGGCCCGCGTACGCAGGCCCTGGCTGCCGTTCGCGAGCTGCGCCTGGGACGTCACCGTGGTTACCGCGGTGCTCGCGGCGATCGCGGCGAGGGAACCGTCCGTCGCGATCGCGGGCACCACCGGCGTCTGGCCGTTCTACCTGCTGGTGATCGCCTCCGCCGCGCTGCGCGCCGACGGTCGATTGACCCTGTTCGCGGGCGGCCTCGCCCTGGTCCAGTACGCGCTGCTGGCAGCGGCAGTGTCCGCGCTCGGCCCGTCATGGGACGGACTGGTCTCGCTGCATCCTGGCGTCTCCGGGGCCGGCAGCGAAACGCTGCGCGTGCTGCTCCTCGTGCTGGCGACCGCCGTGACCGCCGCCGTGGTGCGCCGCATGCAGGCCCTGGTGGAGCTGTCCGGCCACGACGGCCTGACCGGCCTGCCCAACCGCTCCTGGCTGCTGCAGCGCATGCCGCATCTGTTCGCCACCGCGCGCAACTCCGGCGCGTCGCTGACCATGGTCCTGCTCGACATCGACCGCTTCAAGCGCGTCAACGACGAGGTCGGGCCGCTGGCCGGCGATCGCGCCCTGCGCCACATCGCCTCGACCATCAGCGAGACGCTCCTCGCGGACGAGGCCCTGGTCCGGATCGGTGGCCAGGAGTTCGTGATGGTGCTGCACTGCCCGGCCGGCAGCGCCTGGGAACGCCTGGACCGCCTGCGCCGCAGGCTGATCGAGCTGCCTTTCCTGCCCGAGCGCGGCCAGGAGGCGTTCGCATTCACCTTCAGCGCCGGCATCGCCGCCTGGCCGCAGGACGGTGCCAGCACCTCCGGGCTGCTGGGCTGCGCCGACCGCAGGCTCAAGCTCGCCAAGGCCGCGGGCGGCAACCGGATCGTGGCCCGCGACGCCTGAGCGCGGTTGCCCGGCTACCGCGCCTGCACTACCCTGCCCCGTCGCCGCGGGCCCGCGGCAGTGCCAGGGGAACGGGTTCCGGATGGACGTGTTGACGCGGATCGGCTTCGGCGTGTTCGGCCTGGCCGTGCTGGTCGGGATCACCTGGCTTTTCTCGAACAACAGGCGGCGGGTGGACTGGACGCTGGTCGGCACCGGCCTGGCCCTCCAGGTCGCGTTCGCGGCGCTGGTGCTGCTGGTCCCGGGCGGGCGCGAGGTCTTCGACTGGCTCGGACGTCTGTTCGTGCAGGTGCTGGCCTTCGTCAACGCCGGCTCGGAGTTCATCTTCGGCAACCTGATGGACGTCGGGACCTACGGCTTCATCTTCGCCTTCCAGGTGCTGCCGACGATCATCTTCTTCGCATCGCTGATGGCGGTGCTCTACCACCTGGGCGTGATGCAGTTCGTGGTCCGGATCATGGCCCTGGCGATCACCCGGGTGATGCGCGTGTCCGGCGCCGAGACCACAAGCGTCTGCGCCAGCGTGTTCATCGGCCAGACCGAGGCACCGCTGACCGTGCGCCCCTACATCTCGCGCATGACCGAATCCGAGCTGATCACGATGATGATCGGCGGCATGGCGCACATCGCGGGCGGCGTGCTCGCGGCCTATGTGGGCATGCTGGGCGCCGGCGATCCCGGGCAGCAGGCGTTCTACGCCAAGCACCTGCTCGCCGCCTCGATCATGGCCGCGCCGGCGACCCTGGTGATCGCCAAGATCCTGATCCCCGAGACCGGTGAGCCGCTGACCCGCGGCACGGTGCGGATCGAGGTCGAGAAGACCACCAGCAACGTCATCGACGCCGCCGCCGCCGGCGCCGGCGACGGCCTGAAGCTGGCGCTCAACATCGGCGCCATGCTCCTGGCCTTCATCGCCCTGATCGCGATGATCAACGCGCCGCTGACCTGGCTGGGCGACGTGACCGGACTCTCGGCGGCGATCGGCAAGCCGACCGACCTCGCCGCGATCTTCGGCTACGTGCTCGCGCCGGTGGCCTGGCTGATCGGCGTGCCCTGGGAAGACGCCGGCACCGTCGGTTCGCTGATCGGGCAGAAGGTGGTGATCAACGAATTCGTCGCCTACCTGCAGCTGGCGGACATCGTCAACGGACGCATGGAAGGCGTCACGCTGGGCGACGAGGGCCGCCTGATCGCGACCTATGCGCTGTGCGGCTTCGCCAACTTCAGCTCGATCGCGATCCAGATCGGCGGCATCGGCGGGCTGGCGCCCGACCGCCGCCAGGACCTGGCGCGCTTCGGCCTGCGCGCGGTGCTCGGCGGCACCATCGCCACGCTGATGACCGCGACCATCGCCGGCGTGCTGACGCACATCGGTGCCTGAGGAGCGGCACGTGCCCCGCGTCGTCGTCGTCGGCTCCTTCAACGTCGACCACGCCTGGCACTGCGCGCAGCTGCCGCGCCCGGGCGAGACCCTGGCCGGCGAGTACGCGACCGGCGCCGGCGGCAAGGGGTTCAACCAGGCGGTCGCCTCGGCCGCGGCCGGCGCTGCCACCACCTTCGTCTGTGCGCTCGGCGACGACGACGGCGGACGCCTTGCGCGGCGCCTGGCCGCCTCGCACGGCATCGACCTGCGCGCCCACCAGGCCGCGACCGCCACCGGAACCGCGGGCATCTTCGTCGATGCCGAAGGCGGCAACAGCATCGTCATCGGCGCCGGCGCCAACGCCGCGCTCACTCCGGCCTTCGTGGCCGCCCAGGGCGAGGCGATCGCGGCCGCCGACGTGGTGCTCGCGCAGCTGGAATCCCCGGTCGCCACGGTGGTCGAGTCACTGCGCCTGGCGCGCGCCAGCGGCGCGCACACAGTGCTCAACCCGGCCCCGGCCAACGCCGCCTGCGCCCGGGAGCTGCTGCTGGTGACCGAGGTGCTGACGCCCAACGAGACCGAGTTCGCCGCGCTGCTGGCATGCCACTGCGGGGATACCGTGGATCCCGCCGCGCTCGGCGGCATGGACGAAGCCGCCCTGCACCGGCTGTGCCGCATCCTGCTGCCGCGCGGCACCCTGGTGCTGACCCTCGGCGCCGCCGGCTGCTTCGTCTCGCACCGGGAGGACAACCTGCGCGGCGACTCCGTCCCGCACTACCGCTGCCCGGCCGCGCCGGCGCAGGTCGTGGACACCACCGGTGCCGGCGACGCGTTCAACGGCGCTCTCGCGGCCGGGCTCGCGCTCCATCCGCAGCGTCCGTTCGCGGCAGTCGTGCGCCAGGCGACGCGCTTCGCCGCGCTCTCCACCGAGCGACCGGGTGCGTCCTCGGCGATGCCCTCGGCAAGCGAGGTCGAAGCCCGCTACGGCCCCGACTGAGCGGCGTCCGCGACCGCCGCCACGTGCGATCGGCGACAATGCCGACATGCGGATCGGCCCACACACCATCGAACCGGCGGTGATCCTCGCGCCCATGGCCGGCGTCACCGACAAGCCGTTCCGGCTGCTGTGCAAGCAGCTCGGCGCGGGCCTGGCCGTGTCCGAGATGACCACCAGCGACTCGCGCTTCTGGAACACGACCAAGTCGCTGCGGCGCATGGACCACGCCGGGGAGCCCGACCCGGTCAGCGTCCAGATCGCCGGCACCGTGCCGGAGCAGCTGGCCGAGGCCGCGCGCCACAACGCCGGCCAGGGCGCGCAGCTGATCGACATCAACATGGGTTGCCCGGCGAAGAAGGTCTGCAGCACCTGGGCCGGCTCGGCGCTGATGCGCGACGAGGCGCTGGTGGCGCGCATCCTCGCGGCGGTGGTTGCCTCGGTGGACGTGCCGGTCACACTCAAGATCCGCACCGGCTGGGCCGCCGGGCAGCGCAACGCGCTGGCGATCGCGCGCATCGCCGAGGACAGCGGCATCGCCGCGCTGGCCATCCACGGCCGCACCCGCGACCAGCACTACGCCGGCGAGGCCGAATACGACACCATCGCCGAGGTCAAGTCGCGGCTGCGCATCCCTGTGATCGCCAATGGCGACATCGACTCGCCGGAACGGGCGCTGGCCGTGCTGCGGCACACCGGCGCCGACGCGGTGATGATCGGGCGCGCGGCGCAGGGCCGGCCGTGGATCTTCCGCGAGATCGCGCACTTCCTGGCCACCGGCGAGCGCCTTCCGCCGCCCTCGCCGGCCGAGGTCCGCGACATCCTCATCGGCCATCTGCAGGCGCTGCACGAATTCCACGGTGAGCCGGCCGGCGTGCGCATCGCGCGCAAGCATCTGGGCTGGTACGCGAAGGACCGGCCCGAAAACGCCGCCTTCCGCGCCGTGGTCAACCGGGCGGAAACCGCGCGCGCCCAGCTCGACCTGACCCGCGACTACTTCGACGCGCTGTCGGCGGGCGAGGCCCTGCGCACGGCCGCCTGAGCGCGGCTGCCGGAAAAAAGGTTCTTCTCCCAACTCCGGGGCGATGGTGTCGCGTCCCTGGGTTGCTCCGCTGTGACTCCGCGCTGCCCGTCCCGCGTGCAGGGGGTGTGCTCCCCCGGCAGTCTCCGCGTCCTGCTGCCACTGCCGGCCGCCGGCCATCCATGGCCGGCTGTCCGCACACCCCCTGCACGCGGGACGGGCTCCAGCGCTCTCGGGCTTCGGAACGGAAATCACGAGCAGAAGCAAGAGCGGTCACGCGCTCGTTGCGCCGCTCCTGCATGACGACCGAACCGCCTTCGGCATCGACCTCGACATCGACTTGTCTCGACGTCGCGTCGCCGTCGCCGTTGCTGTTGCCCTTGCTCTCCTCCAGACCGCGACCAGAGATCGGGCCCGCCGCGGAGGCAGGGGGGATGCCCAGAGCCGGCCATGGATGGCCGGCGGCCGGATTCGGTAGCAGGACGCGCACGCTTCCGGCTGGGCATCCCCCCTGCCTCCGCGGTGGGCTGCGACCAACTCACCGGAGCGGCGGCCCCGGCCTCCGCGGCGGGCGGCGCGAACCTCGACGGAGCGTCCCTCACTTGGGAGATGAAAAAAAAATCCCAGGGCGTGCCCGGGTTCCCGGGTGTCGTCCGCCGTGGGTCGTCAGGCGACGACCCTGAAGCGGTCGGCGTCGTCCATGAACGTCTTTTCGGCGAACGGAGCCTCGTTGGAACCGAAGGGCATCTGCGCGCGCAGCTTCCAGCTCTCCGGGATGTCCCATTCCCTGCGCACGGCCTCGTCCACGACCGGGTTGTAGTGCTGCAGGCTGGCGCCGATGCCGGCCTCGGCCAGCGCCGTCCATGTCGCCACCTGGGCGATGCCGGAGGACTGCTCCGACCAGACCGGGAAGTTGTCCGCATACAGCGCGAAGTTCTCCTGCAGGCCCTTCACCACGCTCTGGTCCTCGTAGAACAGCACGGTGCCGACGCCGGCCGCGAACGACGCCAGCTTGGACTCGGTGGCCGCGAACCCGTCGGCCGGCACCAGCGGAAGCAGCGCCTCACGGGTCAGCCCCCAGAACTTCTCGCTCTGCGCACCGAACAGGATCACCGCGCGCGAGGACTGCGAATTGAACGAGGACGGGCTGAGGCGGATGGCCTCCTTGATCAGGGCTTCGATCTCGGCCTGCGACTGCCGGACCTGCCTGCCGAGGCTGTACTGGCTGCGCCGCTTGCGCAGGGACTGGATGACGGGGTTGCTCATGCTGGCTCTCCGGTGGGTTCAAAAGTGGATGAGCACATGGTATTGAACGCAAAACAGCAGTATATCGACGCCAGAATCACTGATTGTTCCAACAAGGGAATAAATGAAAAGCGCCGAGTCCCTGCGCGACCGGGTTCAGCGGCGACCGTGTAATCGCCGGCGGCGGATGCCGAATACATGGGTGCCGGCAGAGAACGGCACACCCTTACAGAGGAACACCGCCATGAACGCCAGACTGGCCACGCTCGCAGTGCTGTCCGCCCTCGCCCTTCCCGCGGCGGCCCAGGAGGATCTGAGGATCGTCGTCAACGCGCCTCCCGTTTTCGTGACGCCACAGCAGCTCGCCGCCGAGACCGGGCTCAGCGAACGCCAGGTGCGCATGATGGTCGGGGCGCACAGCGGTTCCCCCGAGTACCGTGTCAACTTCCTCCGCACCGACAAGCAGTTCCGCCAGGCGCTGGGCGCCAAGCGCTACAACGACCTGGTGGCCGGACGCCCGATCCCGCTGTACCGCCAGGGCGGCGACGCGACCCCGGCGCGCACGCTGGTCGCCGACGTGGCCGAGGGGGAGGATGATCCCCGCTGAACCGTTGCGCGGCACCGGGTGGCCGCCCGCCGCGGCCCCCCGGCGTTGGTCCTGACGAGGATGGACAGCAATGAGCCAGTTCCGGACCACCCGCTGGAGCCTGATCGCGGCGGCCCGCGATGATCCGGCTCGCGCGCACGTGGCGCTGGAGGAGCTTTGCAAGGCCTATCGCCCGCCGGTCCTGGCCTACCTGCGACGCTGCGGCCACGCCGACGCGGGAGGACCTTGCCCAGGCCTTCTTCCTCGGCGTGCTCGAGCGCGGGTGGTATCCGCAGGCGGATCCCGACCGCGGCCGCTTCCGCAATCTGTTGCTGACCGCGCTGCGTCGCTTCGTCGCCGACCGGCAGGCACAGGCCCATGCCTTGAAACGGTATGCCGCGCACCTGGATACACAGGTCGTCGCGGAGCTGCCCGACGATGCCCCGGGGCCCGAGGACGCCTTCACCCGGGCCTGGCTGGAGACCGTGGTGGCCCGCGCGACGCGGCGGCTGCAGCGGGAGTGGGCCGAACACGGCAGACAGGCGCAGTACGCCCTGCTGGCGCCGCTGCTGGTTGAACGGGCGGACGGACATGAACTCCGCCAGCTGGCCGAACGCACCGGCGTGCGCGGCAACACCCTGGCGGTGCAGGCGCACAGGATGCGCCAACGCCTGAGGCAGCTGGTGCGGCTGGAACTGTTGGCGACGGTCCGCGATCCGGACCAGCTCGAGGAGGAGCTGCTCGAGCTCCGCCGCGCGCTGGGCGAGCGGACGCGGTGACCGGGAGCGACGGCAAGGCCACGGACAATCCGTCCGCCGCTGCGCGGACCAGGCTGGCACGAGTGGCGCTCGGGCCGAGCACGCATGTCCGTGCCGGCTCCGGCGACAGCGACGGCACCTGTCCCTCCGGCGACGGCAGCGTCGGGCTCGAACTCGATCTCGACGATCCTGCACAGCGCGAGTTCGGCGACTACGAGCTCAGGGAGCCGATCGGCCGCGGTGGAATGGGCATGGTATACCGCGCGCACCAGCGGTCGCTCGACCGCCCGGTGGCGATCAAGCTGCTCGTGGACGGCGCCTGGGCGACCCCCGACTTCATCGATGCCCTCCGCCGCGAGGCGCGCAACGCCGCCCGTCTGCAGCATCCGAGCATCGTCACCATCTACGACTTCGGCGAACACGGGGACCTGGTCTACTACGCGATGGCCCTGGTCGACGGCGAAAGCCTCGCGCAGCGCCTCGCCCGGACCGGCCCGCTGCCGCCGCGCGAGGCCGCCGCCTGCCTGCGCACCGTGGCCGAGGCGGTGGACTACGCCCACCGTCTGGGCGTTCTGCACCTGGACCTGAAACCGGCCAACGTGATCCTCGCCGCCGACGGCGTGCCGCGGATCACCGATTTCGGCCTGGCGCGCCGCGTCGACCACCCGCAGGCCGTGGCCGACGACAGCATCGCCGGCACGCCCGGCTACATGGCGCCCGAACAACTGGTGCCCGGGAACGTGCTGGGGCCGGCCGCCGACGTCTGGGGCCTGGGGGCCACCCTGTACGAAGCGCTGACCGGCCACGCTCCGTTCGAACGCAGCGGCATGCGCACGCTGGAGTCGATGCGCCGGCGCGGGCAGGTGCGCAATCCGCGCCGCTACCGTCCAAAGCTCTCCCGGGACCTCGAAGCGATCTGCCTCAGGTGTCTGCAGGTGGATCCCGGTCTGCGCTATCCCAGCGCACGTGCACTGGCCGACGACCTCGGCCGCTTCCTCGAGGGCCGGCAGGTCAACGTGCGGCCGCTGGGCCTGGTGCCGCGCACCCTGCGCTGGGCGCGCCGCGAACGCAGGCTGGCGGCGATCTCGCTGCTTGCGGTGGTCGCGCTGGCGACAGGCCTGGTGGCCACCAACCACCTGCGCCGCGTCGCCGAGGACAGCGCCGCCAGCGCGCGCGAGAACCTCTGGGCGCAGCGGCACGAAACCGCCTGGCGGCTGCTCCAGGAGGGACGCGATTACCAGGTGCTGCCGTTGCTGGCGGCGAACCTCGCCGAACAGGAGCAGGCCGGCGCGACCCGGGCGGCGCACTCCGAACGCCTGCGCCTGCAGCTGATCCGGACGCAGGCCCCCATGCTGCTGGCGGTGATCGACGCGGGTGAACCGGTGCACGCCCTCGCCCTGAGCGACGACGGCCGGCATGTGGCGCTGGGCCTCGGCGAGAACCGGGTCGCGCTGTACTCCATCGCGGACGGCACGCGCCTGTGGCAGGTGGACCTGGGCCCGGAGGCGGGCCTCGACGGAGACTCGCAGCTGCGCCATCTCCGCTTCACGCCGGACCACCGGTGGCTGCTGGTGACCGAGCACGCACCGCTGGTCCACCACCTCCCGGGGGCCTCCACCCACCGCCTGGCGGTGGCGGACGGCCAACGGACCATCGCCCCCGACCGGCCCGGTCTCGAAGGCGCGACTTACCAGGCATGGAGCCCTGACGGCCGCCACGTACTGCTGAGCGACCGCCGCGGCTGGATGCAGATGTTCGAGGCCGCGGGCTGGCGGCCGCTCGGCCCGAAGCGACTGGTCCCGATCGCCCGGCACCACGACTGGCTCATCGCACCCGGCACCGCCTTCGTGGCCATGATCGACGGCACCAGCGGTCTGCACATCCTGGACCCGCACACGCTGGCCGCACGCCACACGCTGGCTCCCGGGCCGGAGAGCGACCGGTTCCGCGCATGGGCGGTCAGCCCGGATGCACGCCATCTCGCCCTGGGACGGATGTCGGGCGAAGTCATGCTCATGGATCCACGCGACGGGAGCACGCGCGTCCTGCTGCCCGGGATCGCGCGTCCGGCCTGGCTGACGTTCTCCGCCGACGGGACGAAGCTGGCCGCCAGCTTCGCCAGCGGAGACTTCCTGATCCTCGGTGTCCCGGACGGTCGGATCGTGGGGCGGGTCCGCGACGACAATCCGCTCTGGGGCCACCAGTTCGACTGCGGCGACGGCCCCGCCCGGCCACAGGAGACCTGCCTCGCGCTGCTGATGGAGTTCGACCGCATCCGGATCTGGTCGACCCCTTCGGAAACCCGCGAGGGCGGCAGTCCGGCGCAGGTCAGCCAGGTGGCACCCGAAATCACCCATCCGTCGTTCCTGCCGCGCTTCGCCAGCATGTTCGACCGGCGGCGCGGACTGCTCGCCACCGGCGGACAGGACGGCAGCCTGCGGCTGTGGCGACTGCCGCCGACGCCGCTCCTGCCATGGCCGGCGCCGACCCGACAGGAAGCACCGCTGGCCTTCGACGGCCAGCACGTGGTCACGATCGACGGCGGGCGCCTGCAGGTGTTCGACGTGGCCACCGGCCGGGCCGCATCGCCGCCGATGCCGCTGCCGGACGTCGCAGGCTTCGCCGTCCTGACCGGCGACGGCCGCGGTCTCGTGGCGAGCAGCGGCCACGAACTCCACGTCTTCGACTGGCGCGAAGGGAGGCTTCGCTTTCCACCGATCGCCCTGGGTGGCAGCCCCAGCGACCTGGCCTTCGCGCCCGACGGCTCGGCCGTGGTCGCGCGCTGGCTGGACGCCGCGGCGGAGGACGGTACGGGGACGCTGCGGGCCTGGTCGCTGATCGACGGCCACGCGCTCGGCCCCTCCACGCCGCAACCGTTCACGGCCGCGCGCGTGATCGAAGGCGGCCGCCTGCTGCTCGACGCGCCCGGAGCGACGATGCTGTTCGACCTCGCCGACCTCGGGCGGCCGCGGCTGCGCTTTCCGGCGCCGGCAGGAAGCCGGGTCCAGCTCACCGCGCACGCGCCCGGGCGCGACGAAGTGGTGCAGTACCTGCAGAGCCCCCTCGCTCTGGAGAACGGCCTGCGTCGATGGTCGCTGCGCGACGGCCAGCCGCTCGGTGTGCTGCCCATCGCGGCGCGCGCCTTCGATCTGCAGCAGCGCGGTTCGGACGGACGCATGGCGCTGAGCGGCACTCCCGGCTTCACCGCGCTCACGGACGTGTCCCTGCTGCTCGACGTCGACGGCGAGACCCACGCGATCAGCACTCTGCGCGGCGCGCGCCTGGTGCATGCGCAGGCGTTCAGCCCGGACGGCGCGATCCTGGCCCAGGCGGTTTCGACGGGTGTCCTGCTGGTCGACGTCGACAGTGGGCGCCCGCTGGGCCCCGCGCTCAGGCACTGGCTGCCGGATCCCGATGAGATCACGCAGCTGGCGTTCTCGCCCGATGGACGCGGCCTGCTCGCGCGCACGTTCCTGGGCCGCTGGATGCACTGGCGCCTCTCCGAGGACGACCGACCCGTGACCGTGCTGGCGTCCGAGGCCGCCCTGGTGTCGCCGACCGAAGGGGGCCGCTTCAGCGCCCCCGACCCGGCCGTGCAGGCGCTGCTGCGCGAACGGAGACAAGCCGCTCCGCATGCGGCGCAGAGCGTCCCCTTCCCGCTCTGGTCCTGTCTCCCTGCGACGCCGGAGGTGCCACCGCGTCCGCCCGGCCTGCCGCCGGAGGCGCTGGACCTGGGCGCGCTGTTCACCGCCCCGCTCCATCATCCGATCCAGCCGGTCGGGGACGGCGTGCTGGCCATGGCCCTGTCCAACCGGTGCTGGATCCCGATGGGTCGCCAGCGACTGCTCGGGGTCGACTACGACCTGCGTGGCCTGTTCACCCTGAGCCGGTACGGCAACCGGCAGTTGCCGGACGTACGGGGTCCCGAAACCACCGGCAGGATCGTGGTACCGCCGGGCCGCTACGACGCGGCACGGGTGCTGAACGCGCTGGCCACGCCGATGCAGGCGCCCAGCGGCCCGGTGGCCGCCTTCACCTTCCACTACCGCGACGGCAGCCGCGGAACGGTGCCGATGCACAGCGCACCGACCCCCACCTATGTCCTGGGCGAGGACCACGTGCTTCCCGACGGTCTGCGGACCGCGCTGACGACACGACACGGGGATGCATTGTTCGCGGCGGAACTGCGGAATCCACGGCCGGGGCGCGAAGTCTCGGCGATCGAGCTGCGGATGACCGCGCCGGCATCGCAGCCCTGGGCACTGGTGGTGTTCGCGATCACCCTGCAGCCCGGCGCTCCGGAACCGATCGCCAACGCGACGGCGATCGCGCGCGACGCGGGGCCTCGACGCTGAGTTCCGGCAGCGCTTCCGTCAGGCCGCCTGAGCGAACACACGTCCCGCATGCGCGCCGGTCGTGCGCGGTGCGAGTTCGGCCAGCACCTCGCCGCGATGCGACAGCAGCCGCAGGCAGCCATCGTGCTCCTCGACCAGGGCGGTGAGGCTCTCCACCCAGTCGCCGTCGTTGGCGTAGACCAGGCCGTCGCACTGCACCAGGCCGGGGCGGTGGATGTGTCCGCAGATGATCCCGTCCAGGCCGCGCCGCCGTGCATCGTCCAGGCCCGCCTGCACGAAGCGCGCGATGTAGCGTTCGGCGGCGCCGCTGCGCTGTTTGAGGAATTCCGACAGCGACCAGTAGCGCAGGCCCAGCCGGCGCCGCACCCGGTTGAGCAGCTTGTTGCCGCTCAGGATCCGGTAGTACAGCCAGTCGCCGAACTTCTCCTGCAGGCTGCCGAAGTGGGTGATGCCGTCGTAGTCGTCGCCATGCGTGACCAGAAGGCGGCGGCCGTCGGCGGTGGTGTGGATGGTGCGCCTGCGCACCTGCATGGCCGGCAGTGCCAGGCCGCAGAGGCGGCGTGCGGGACGGTCATGGTTGCCGGGCACGTAGACGATGCCGGTTCCCGCGCGGCGCAGCGCATGCAGGGCTTCGACCACGCGGTTGTGGGCCACGCTCCAGCTCGCGCGCCGCTGCGCCAGGTACCACAGGTCGATGATGTCGCCGACCAGATACAGGCGTTCGCAGCGCAGTCCCTCGAGGAAGGCCGCGAGCTCGGCCGCATGGCAGTGGCGCGATCCCAGGTGCACGTCGGAAACGAAGACCGCGCGCCTCGAGGGGGTGGTGCTGTCGCTCATGCCGGCTCCTCCCTGCGGCCCAGCCAGCGTCGGGCCTTCTGGGGGCGGATGCGATGCAGATCGACCTCGACCAGCCCATCGATGGAGTCGGAGAACGCGGGGTCGACGCCGAATGCGAGGAAGCGCGCGCCGCCCGGCTCGCACAGTTCGGTGTACTGGCGGTAGAGCGTGGGTACTCCGGCGCCCTGCGCGGCCAGGTTCGCCTTGAGCACGCCGTAGGCGGTGGCGGCGTCCAGCGCGCCGAAGCACGGTGGCGCGGCGAAGTATTCGAAGGGCCGGCTGGCGGTGGCCAGCGCGCCGCCGGCCCCGTGGTAGCGCTGGTAATAGGCGACCAGCTGCTCGCGCGCCTCCCGCGGCAGCGCGCCGCTGATCGATACCGCGCCGAACAGATAACGCAGGCCGGGCCGGCTCGCCAGATAGGCGCCGATGCCCTGCCAGAGATAGTCGAGGCTGCGACCGCCACGGTAGTCCGGCGCGACGAAGCTGCGCCCGAGTTCCAGGCCTTCGGCGATGCGCGGGATGGCGTCGTCGGCGTAGCGGAACAGCGATGCGGTGTATAGGCCGGCCAGCCCGCGTCGCGCGAGCACGTCGGCGCCGCGCGCCACCCGGTAGGCCCCGGCGATGCGCGAGGCGGCCTCGTCCCAGAGCAGGATGTGGTCGTAGTGGGCGTCGAAGGGGTCGAGGTCGCGGGCCCGGCGGGTGCCCTCGCCCACGCTGCGGAAGGCGATCTCCCGCTGGCGACCCAGCTCCTGCAGCAGCGGCGCCTGCAGCGCGCGGCCCGTCGAAGCGCGCCAGCAGGATCCGCATGCCGTCGCCGGTCTCGCCCAGCCGCTCGCAGCCGGCGATCGCCGCGCGCACCTGCGCGGCCGGCAGGGGCGGCGCGATCGGTTCCATTCCGGCCACCCGCGCCTCGCTGCGGCGGCCGATGGCGTAGAGCGTGCGGCGCACCTCGCGCAGGACCGATGCCGTATCGGCGTCCGGCGCGACCGCACGCGGCCAGCCCACGCGCAGGCGAAGCGGCTGCTGCCGGCGCGCGAACATCTCCCGTGCCAGCAGGGCGGTGGCCGCGGGCTTGTACAAGGCCGACACCCCGTAGAACAGCGGCGAGTTGCGCGCCTCCACCCGCACCGGAAGCACGGGCGCCGAGGTCGCGCGCGCGAAGCGCAGGAAGCCGCGGCGCCAGCGGCTGTCGCGCACGCCGCGGGGGCCGAGCCGCGACACTTCGCCCGCCGGGAAGATGATCACGCAGCGTTCTTCGCGCAGCGCCCGCTCGATCGCCGCCAGACTGCCGCCGTTGGCCCGGCCACCCAGCACGCGCACCGGCAGCAGCAGATCGCCCAAGGGTTCGACCAGGGACAGCAGGTCGTTGGCGACGATGCATGCGTCGCGGCGGACGCGCCCGATGCAGTCCAGCAGGGCCAGCGCATCGAGCGCCCGGGACGGATGGTTGGCGACCACAAGAAGGCGGCCGCGGGCGGGAATGCGCAGGAGCTCCTCCGGATCGACCTCGTAGCGCATCCCGAGGTAATCGCGGGCCGCCGCCACGAATTCGAAACCCCGCAGGTGGCCATGCGAATCGAGGAAGGCGTCGATCCGGTCCAGGCGCGACCAGCGGCCGATGCCCCGCAGCAGCGGCCTGGCCAGTTGCGCCCGGCGGCCCCGGAACCACTGGGGCCAGCGCTGGCGCAGGTGTTCTTCGAGCTGCGGCATCGTCCCCCCGAACGCCTCCTCCGCGGTGCAGGGAGCAGCTTGCGTCGGCACCGCGACAGCGCCGTTGCCGAATTGCTGCCGCACGATGACGTTCCCCGGTGCCATCTGCGGGGCGGCATGGCGGTCTGTCAGGGGGATGCCCAGGCGGCACAATGCGCGGGCCGGCGCGCCCGTGTATGATGCGCGCCCATCCTTTCATCCGCATCAAGGGATATAAGCCGCGATGACCAGCCCGTCCTACCTGTTCACCTCCGAATCGGTCTCCGAGGGCCATCCCGACAAGATCGCCGACCAGATCTCCGATGCCGTGCTCGACGCCATCCTCGCCCAGGACAAGCGCGCCCGCGTCGCCTGCGAGACCATGGTCAAGACCGGCGTCGCGATCATCGCGGGCGAGATCACCACCTCGGCGTGGATCGACCTCGAAGCGCTGACCCGCAAGGTGATCCTCGACATCGGCTACGACTCCAGCGACGTCGGCTTCGACGGCGAGACCTGCGGCGTGCTCAACCTGATCGGCAAGCAGTCGCCCGACATCAACCAGGGCGTCGATCGCAGGAATCCGGAGCAGCAGGGCGCGGGCGACCAGGGCCTGATGTTCGGCTACGCCACCAACGAGACCGACAGCGGCATGCCGGCGGCGATCCACCTCTCGCACCGCCTGGTCGAGCAGCAGGCCAAGGTGCGCAAGAAGAAGAACTCGCCCCTGCCGTGGCTGCGCCCGGACGCGAAGTCGCAGGTCACCCTGCGCTACGAGGACGGCAAGGCGGTGGCGATCGACGCCGTGGTGCTGTCGACCCAGCATGATCCGGGCGTGAAGCAGAAAGACCTGGTCGAGGCGGTGCGCGAGCACATCCTCAAGCCGGTACTGCCCGCCAAGTGGCTGCACAAGGGCACCAAGTTCCACATCAACCCGACCGGCAAGTTCGTGATCGGAGGCCCGGTGGGCGACTGCGGCCTGACCGGCCGCAAGATCATCGTCGACACCTACGGCGGCTGGGCACGGCACGGTGGCGGCGCGTTCTCGGGCAAGGATCCGTCCAAGGTCGACCGCTCGGCCGCCTACGCCGCGCGTTACGTCGCCAGGAACGTCGTGGCCGCGGGTCTGGCCGACCGCTGCGAAGTCCAGGTGAGCTACGCCATCGGCGTGGCCGAGCCGACCTCGATCTCGGTCACCACCTTCGGTACCGGCAAGGTGGACGACGCGCTGATCGAAAAGCTGATCCGCCGCCACTTCGACCTGCGTCCGTACGGCATCATCCGGATGCTCGACCTGGTGCACCCGATCTACCAGCGCACGGCGAGCTACGGCCACTTCGGCCGCAAGCCGCAGGAGATCAGCTACATCGACGCCGCCGGCAAGGAACAGACGGCCACCGCCTTCTCCTGGGAGAAGACCGACAAGGCCGAGGAGCTGCGCAAGGCCGCGAAGCTCTGACCCCACGGTGCCGGGCAGGGAATGAAGGGCGGGCCGCATATGCGGCCCGCTTTTTTCGGTTCTTCTCCAGACCGAGGGGACGTTCCGTCTGAGTCCGGGCCGCCCGCTACGGACGCTCCGTTCGAGTCCGGGCCGCCCGCCGCGGACGCTCCGTTCGAGTCCGGGCCGCCCGCCGCGGATGCAGGGGGGATGCCCCGCCGGATTCTCCGCGTCCTGCTCCCAGATCCGGCCGCCGGCCATCCATGGCCGGCTCTGGGCATCCCCCCTGCATCCGCGGCAGGCACGACCTTTAATCGCGGTCTGGAAGATTTTCCAAGAGCGACGTCGACGTCGAAACGGAGGACGTCGAAACGGAGAGCGTCATGACCAGGAGCTGCCCTGCTCGCGACCGCTCTTGCTCTTGATCTTCCCTCCCGAAGCCGCAGAACGCCGGAGCCCGTCCCGCGCACAGGGGGTGTGCGGACAGCCGGCCATGGATGGCCGGCGGCCGGCAGTGGCAGCAGGACGCGGAGACTGCCGGGGGAGCACACCCCCTGTGCGCGGGACGGGCTGCGCGGACCCCAACGAAGCGGCTTCAAGGCGCGACCGTGCGCCAGAAGCGCGACAACGCGCCAACTGCACGCCGTCACCCCCGAGTCCGGAGAAGAACCTTTTTCCGCGGCCGCTCCTACGGACCGGTCGCGCGTGGCGCCGCCTCCTTCACGTACTTCTCCAGCCACTCGCTGGTCTCGGCCAGCATGTGCAGGATCGACTCGCGCGCGCGATAGCCGTGCGATTCGTTGGGCAGCATCACCAGGCGTGCGGTGCCGCCAAGGCCCTTGATCGCGGCGTACATGCGCTCGCTCTGCATCGGGAAGGTTCCCGAGTTGTTGTCCTGCTCGCCGTGGATGAGCAGTACCGGTTCGTCGATGCGGCCGGCGTGGTTGAACGGGGACATCGCGTGGTAGGTGTCGGTGGCCTGCCAGTAATTGCGCTCCTCGGCCTGGAAGCCGAACGGCGTCAGCGAACGGTTGTAGGCGCCGCTGCGGGCGATGCCCGCGCGGAACAGGTCGGAATGCGCCAGCAGGTTGGCGGTCATGAACGCGCCATACGAATGCCCGCCGATGGCGATGCGATCGCGGTCGGCCACGCCACGCTCCACGACCTCGTCCACGGCGGCCCGGGCGCTCGCCACCAGCTGTTTCACATAGGTGTCGTTGGGCTCCGCATCGCCTTCGCCCACGATCGGCATGGTCGGGCCGTCGAGCACCGCGTAGCCCTCGGCGAGGAAGGCAAGCGGACCCCAGTAGCTGATCCGGTTGAAGCGGTGCGGCGAGCCGCGCACCTGGCTCGCGGCTTCGGCGGATTTGAACTCGCGCGGGTAGGCCCACATCAGCATCGGCAGCGGGCCGTCGCGTTTCGCGTCGTAGCCCGCGGGCAGGTACAGGTCGGCCGTCAGCTCGACGCCATCCGCGCGCGTGTAGCGGATCTGTTCCTTGCTGACGCCGCGCAGCGCCGGCGTCGGGTGCGGGAAGTCGGTCAGCGCCACCGGCGCTTCACTGCCGTCCAGCCTGCGCAGCAGCACGTTCGCCGGCTCGGTCGGCGATTCGCGGGTGGTGAGGATGCGCAAGGCACCGGCGTCGAGCAGCGCGAACGGCGACTCGTACCAGGGCGCCTCCGACTGGAACAGGCGTTCGGTCGTGCCTTCGCCCAGGTGCTGGCGGTCGAGGAAGGGCCGGTCGCCTTCCGGCGAAGCGCCGTCGCCGATGCGGTAGATGGTGTCGCCGTCGCCGGTCGTCAGCAGGCGCGCGAAGCCGCGCTCGTCGGACTGCATCACCGGCGACCCCGGATCCGCATAACGATCCTCGTACGAGCCTTCCCGCAGCAGCACCGGCGCGGCGCCGGTGTCCGGCGCCAGCCGCCACTCGCGCAGCTGGCGCGTCTTCCACCAGGATTCGTACATCAGCGCGAGTCCGCCGTGGCCCCAGCTGATGCCGCCATAGCGCATCGTCAGGTCGGCCACCACGTCGGGAGTGCCGCGGAACGGCGCGGCGTGCGCGAACACGCGGTCGCGGACCTCGACCTCGCGCGACGGGTCACCGCCGTCCTGCGCTTCGGCCCAGACCAGGGTGGCGGGCGCATCGGCGCGCCAGCCGATGCGGCGCACGCCGGTCGCCACTGCATCGTTGCCGGTGGGCAGTCCCTCGACCAGCGGCAGCGCGGCCACGGTATGCAGCAGGCGCCCCTCGAGGTCGATCACATCGATCCGCCGCGGGAAACGGAAGTACGGCACCGAGTACGAGAACGGGCGCTCCAGGCGCTGCCGCAGCAGGTGGCGGCCGTCCGGCGACACCGACGCGCCCACGTACATCTCGGGCGCGCCGATGGCCCGCACCCGGCCGTCCAGGCCCACGCGCACCAGCTGGCTGGTCATGTAATAGGCGAACACCGCCTCGTCATGCGGATTGCGCAGCAGGTCCTGGTAGGTGCGCAGGCTCTGCACCTGGCCGCCGCCATCGGTCTGCTGGATGTTCGGCCCGGCGGGGACGCCGTCGCTCGCCGGCGCCGGTCCCTGCCCCTGCGGCCGCAGCAGGGCGACCAGCCCGCTGCTGTCGGGCAGCCAGTCGAAGCCGCTGCCGACCACCCCGTTCAAGGGCTGATCCAGCAGCCGGCGCGCCCGGCCCGCGGCCACGTCCACCAGCCACAGCTCAACGCGCCCCGCGCGAGGATCGACATGGCTGAACGCGATGTGGCGCTGGTCGGGGGACCACTGCAGCGAGGACAGCGCCAGCGGCTGCGGCAGCCCCGCGATGCGGCGCTCGGCACCGCCGTCCACCCCCTGCAGCCACAGATCGTCGATGAAGCTGAAGGCGCTGGCCGAATGCGTGCGCGGGTGGATCCGCAGGCCCGCGAGCTTCAGCTCAGGCTGCGCGACCACGTCGATCCCGGGCAGCGACGGCACCTGCATGTAGGCGATCAGGTCGCGCTTCGGCGACAGCGACAGGCGCGGCGCGAAGGGCGCATCGACGATGCTGCGCAGCGCGGCCTCCGGCAAGCGGTAGCCGGACGCCGTGGCGGTGTCGGCGGCCGGTGCCTGGCGCGCGTCCGCGGGCGAGGGCGAACACAACAGCAGGCTGGCGAACAGCAGCGGGACGGCGAGGTGCTTCAGGGCGGGCTTGGCCAAGGCGTGGATCCTGTCCGGGGAAACTTCCAGCCTAGCTCCTGGGACCGCGGCGGGTACGTGGCGACGGTCATGCACGCCGGGATATAATCCGGGGCTCCGCCGAGGGGCGCTGCGACCGTGGAACCAGCACGGCCAGGCTCGGCGGGCCGCACCCGAACGGCGCCCGGTTCACCTCACCCACCCTCTCCCGCGAGCGGGACAGGGAGCAGAAACCGGAGCTTCCGCATGAACGCACAGGTCAAGACCTTCTCGACAGAAGGTGACTACAAGATCGCCGACATCTCCCTGGCCGACTGGGGCCGCAAGGAGATCGACATCGCCGAGCACGAGATGCCGGGTCTGATGTCCATCCGCCGCAAGCACGCCGCCGACGCCCCGCTCAGGGGCGTGCGCGTGACCGGCTCGCTGCACATGACCATCCAGACGGCGGTGCTGATCGAGACCCTGAAGGACATCGGCGCCGACGTGCGCTGGGCGTCCTGCAACATCTTCAGCACCCAGGACCACGCCGCCGCGGCCATCGCCGCCACCGGCACTCCCGTGTTCGCCTGGAAGGGCGAGACCCTGGAGGAATACTGGGACTGCACGCTCGACGCCCTGTCCTTCCCCGACGGCCAGGGCGGCTTCCTCGGCCCGCAGCTGGTGGTGGACGACGGCGGCGACGTGACCCTGCTGATCCACAAGGGCCACGAGCTCGAGCAGGGCGACGAGTCCTGGGTGAACTCGGCCTCGGGCAGCCACGAGGAGCAGGTGATCAAGAACCTGCTCAAGCGCGTCGCCAGGGAGCGCCCGGGCTACTGGACGAAGGTCGTCGCCGACTGGAAGGGCGTGTCCGAAGAGACCACCACCGGCGTGCACCGCCTCTACCAGCTCGCCGACGCCGGCAAGCTGCTGGTGCCGGCGATCAACGTCAACGACTCGGTCACCAAGTCGAAGTTCGACAACCTGTACGGCTGCCGCGAGTCGCTGGCCGACGGCCTGAAGCGCGCGCTGGACGTGATGCTGGCCGGCAAGGTGGCCGTGGTCTGCGGCTACGGCGACGTCGGCAAGGGTTCCGCCGCCTCGCTGCGCGCCTACGGCGCCCGCGTGATCGTCACCGAGATCGACCCCATCTGCGCGCTGCAGGCGGCGATGGAGGGCTATGAGGTCAAGACCGTCGAGGACACCCTCGGCGAGGCCGACATCTATGTCACCACCACCGGCAACAAGGACATCATCCGCGTCGAGCACATGACGGCGATGAAGGACCAGGCCATCGTCTGCAACATCGGCCACTTCGACAACGAGATCCAGGTCGATGCGCTGAAGGCGCTGCCGGGCGTCGAGATCGTCAACATCAAACCGCAGGTGGACAAGTTCGTCCTCCCGAACGGCAATGCCATGTTCCTGCTCGCCGAGGGCCGCCTGGTGAACCTGGGCTGTGCCACCGGCCACCCGAGCTTCGTGATGTCGAACTCGTTCTCCAACCAGACGCTGGCGCAGATCGACCTCTGGGCGAAGAAGGACGAGTACGACAGGAAGGTCTACATCCTGCCCAAGAAGCTGGACGAGGAAGTGGCGCGCCTGCACCTGGAGAAGATCGGCGTGAAGCTGACGAAGCTCACGAAGGAACAGGCCGACTACATCGGCGTGCCGGTCGAGGGTCCGTTCAAGCCGGAGCACTACCGCTACTGACCGGCACGCGCCGGTCCGTGCAACCGCAGCGGGCGCCGGAAGGCGCCCGTTTGCGTTCGGGGCGCTGCCGACGTGCCCCGCAGCGCCGCGCGGCCGACGCCGCGCGCGGTGGCGGGACAGGTCGGCGCTGGCCGGCGGACGTCGAGCATGGCGTCTGCTCCTGTGAGGACATCCCTTGCTGACGCGTCAGGGGCGCCGGGCATGTGCCAGGCGCCAGGAGTCGACCATGGCACCGACCGACACGATTCCTTCCGGCCCCGACCTCGCAGGCGGCATTCCGCTGGCGGACATCCCCCGCGGAGGGACGCTGGCCGGCCACGTCGACGGCGCGCCGGTGCTGCTGGCCCGCTTCGACGATGGCGTTCACGCGGTCGGCGGCACCTGCAGCCACTACGGCGGGCCCCTGGCCGACGGCCTCGTGCTCGATGGCGAAGTCCACTGCCCCTGGCACCACGCCTGCTTCAGCCTGCGCACCGGGGCCGCGCTGCGCGCTCCCGCGTTCGCTCCGCTGGCCCGATGGGACGTGGACATCATCGACGACACCGTGTTCGTGCGCGCGCCGGACACCGCGCCCTCGCCGCCCGCGCCGACGTCGCCCCGCCGCAGGCGCGGCCACCCGGGACGGATCGCGATCATCGGTGGCGGGGCGGCCGGTTTCGCGGCGGCCGAACGTCTGCGCGGTCTGGGGTTCGCAGGCGCACTGTCGATGCTGAGCGCGGACGAGGCGCCGCCCTGCGACCGTCCCAACCTGTCCAAGGACTACCTCGCGGGCACCGCGCCCGAGGACTGGATCCCGCTGCAGGCGGCGGACTTCTACGATGCGCACGGAATCGATCTGCGCCTTGGCTGCGAGGTCCGGGCGATCGACACCGCCTCACGCCACCTGCTTGCCGCCGACGGCGCGCGCATCGCCTATGACGCACTGCTCATCGCCACCGGCGCGGAGCCGAGGCTGCTGACGCTCCCCGGCTTCGACCGCCCCAACGTCTTCACCCTGCGCTCACTGGCCGACGCGCGCGCGATCGTGGCCGCCTGCGCGCACGCCACCTCGGTCGCACTCGTCGGAGCCGGCTTCATCGGACTCGAAGCCGCCGGCGCGCTGCGGTCGCGCGGCCTGGAGGTCCACGTGGTCGCAAGGGAGGCGGTGCCGATGGCGCGCGCGCTCGGGCCCGATGTCGGCGGCTTCCTCCTCGACCTGCACCGGGCGCGGGGAATCGTCTTCCACACGGACGCGACGGTGAAGGACTTCGACGGCCGCGTCGTCACCCTCGAGGACGGCACCGGCATTCCCGCGGACGTGGTCGTCGTGGGCGTCGGAGTATCGCCACGCACGGAGCTCGTCTCGGGCACCGGGATCGCGGTACGCGACGGCATCCTGGTCGATGCCTGCCTGCGGACGGCGGTTCCCGGCATCCTCGCCGCCGGCGACGTCGCCCGCTATCCGCACGGCGACGGTGATCTCCGCATCGAACACTGGGTCCATGCGGAGCGCCAGGGCCAGGTGGCGGCCGCGAACCTGCTCGGCGATCCGGAGCCGTTCGCCGACGTGCCCTTCTTCTGGACTCACCACCAGGGCGTGGCCCTGCGCTGCAGCGGCGTCCTCCAGGGCTGGGACCGGATCCGCATCGACGGCGAACCGTCCCGGCGCGACTTCACCGCGCGTTATTACCGGGGCGGCCGCCTGGTCGCGGCGGCTTCGGTCGGGCGCGACCTCGAGAACCTGCGCCTCGAGGCCGCGCTCGCCGGGGAACGCACCTTCGCCTTTCCATGAGCGGCCCGGGCCCGACACGGACCGCGTTCGTGCTGGCGGGCGGCGGCAGCCTCGGGGCGGTCCAGGTCGGCATGCTCAAGGCCCTGGCGGATCACGGCATCGCGCCGGACTTCGTCGTCGGGGCCTCGGTGGGCGCGCTCAACGGAGCCCGCTATGCGGCCGAACCGCACGGGGATGGGGTCGCGCACCTGGAACGCACATGGCTGCGGCTGCGCAGGGCCGACATCTTCCCGCTGACGATGCGCGACGCGGCGCTCTGCCTGCTCGGTCGCCGCGGCCATTTCGCACAGCCGCACCGGCTGCGCGCGCTCATCGAATCCGAGCTCCCCTGCCGGCGGCTGGAGGACATGCCCCTGCCCTGCCACGTCGTCGCCACCGACGTGCTCGACGGAACCGAAGTCGTGATCTCTTCCGGCGACGCGGGCACGGCGCTCCTGGCGAGCACGGCGCTGCCGGCGGTCTTCCCGCCGGTGGAAATCGGCGGCCGGGCACTGATGGACGGTGGCATCTCCAGCAATACGCCGATCGCCGCCGCAGTGTCGCTCGGCGCCACCCGGGCCTTCGTGCTGCCGACCGGATCATCCTGCGCACTCGACGCCCCGCCGCGGGGGGCGATCGCGATGGCCCTGCACGCGCTGAACCTGCTGGCCATGCGCCAGCTGCTGGCCGACATCGACCGCTTCGCCTCGCGCTGCCAACTGATCGTGGTCCCGCCGCTCTGTCCGCTCGCGGTCCATGCCTATGACTTCTCACGCACCGGATCCCTCATCGCCCGGGCCGAAGCCGCCTCCCGCGAATGGCTGGCAAGGGACATGCGCCCGGCCGACCCGCGCTGGGCGCTGCTGCCGCATCGCCATAGGGCGCCCGAGGCCGTCGGCTGACCGGTCCGGCGGCGCGGCGGCCCGCCCCGGGGCCGCTTTCTCATACCTTCCATCGCGATAAAGCGATATTATCCTGCCGGACCAGGACACCCCCGACGCCATGACCCCGATCAGCTTCGAGTTCTATCCGCCCAAGAATGACGAGCAGCGCGCGCAGCTCGACCGTACCGCGGCCCGGCTCAAGGCCTGGGCGCCGGAGTACGTGTCCTGCACCTTCGGCGCCGGCGGATCCACGCTCAGCTACACCGGCGACACGGTGCGCGGCCTGATCGACAGGCACGGACTGGACGCCGCGCCGCACCTGTCCTGCGTCGGCGGCACCCGCGACGAGATCGCGGCACTGCTGGAGCGCTACCGCGAAGCCGGCTGCCGCCGCATCGTGGCGCTGCGCGGCGACCTGCCCTCGGGCATGGGCCATCCGGGCGAATTCCGCTACGCCGCCGACCTGGTCGCCTTCATCCGCGCCGAACACGGCGACCACTTCCACATCGAAGTCGCCTGCTACCCGGAGACCCATCCCCAGGCCGAGGACGCGCTCGCCGACCTGCGCCACTTCCGGGCCAAGGTCGAGGCCGGTGCCGACGGCGCCATCACCCAGTACTTCTACAACGCCGACGCCTATTTCCGCTTCGTCGACGAGGCGCGCGCACTCGGCGTCGAGGTGCCGATCGTGCCCGGCATCATGCCGATCGCGAACTTCAACCAGCTGCGGCGCTTCTCCGAGGCCTGCGGCGCGGAGATCCCGCGCTGGCTGGGCAGGCGCATGGCGGCCTACGGCGACGACGCCGACAGCATCCGCGAACTCGGTGCGGACGTCGTGTCCAGCCTGTGCCGGCGCCTGGTGGACGGCGGCGCTCCGGCCCTGCACTTCTACACGCTCAACCTCGCGCGTCCCGCAATGGCGGTGCTCGACAGGCTGAACTGAGGCGCGCCGCACGCGTCCGCGATGCTTCTGCGCGGCATCCGCGCGCGCTACCCTTGGCCGATGCCGTACCTGCGACGCCCTGCCCCGACCGGCGCGCTGCTGCTGGCCCTGGCCGCGACCACGACGCTGACCGCACCCGCCGTCGGACAGATCCGCCGCTGCACCGCAGCCGACGGCGGCACCGTGTACACCGACCGCAGCTGCGGCTCGATGGGCGCGGTGGAAAGCCGTCTCCGGATCGACGATGGCGCCGCGGCCGGCACGCCGCGCTACCGCGGCGGCTGCGCCCGGCGCCTGGACGACCTGGTGTTCGAAGTCGGTGCGGCCATCGACGCCGGCGACACCAACCGCCTGGCCCGCAGCTACCACTGGACCGGCCTGTCCACGCGCAGCGGCTACGAGGTGATCGACCGCCTCGACGCGATCGCGCAGCGCCCCCTGCTCGACATCGCCGAGGTGCGCCCGGCACCCGTGGTCGCGTCCACGTCCGTGCCGGCCGCGTGGACCGTGGCCGGCGGGACGCCTCCGCCACCGTCTCCGCCGCCACCGCGCGAGGCCGCACAGCCGGAAGGACTGCGCATCGAACAGACGCTGGCCGACGGCGTCACGCCCTCCTCCGCCACCTTCGGGCTCCGCCGGCACATGGACTGCTGGTGGATCACGTTCTGAGCGCAGGACCCCGCGCGGGCGCGCTGCGGCACAATGCGGGTTCCACACAGCGGAGCGGCGCGATGCGGTACCCGGAATGGATCTGGCACAACGGCGGCATCAAGCCCTGGGCCGAGGCGACCACCCACGTGATGTCGCACGCCCTGCACTACGGCTCCTCGGTGTTCGAGGGCATCCGCGCCTACGCGACGCCGGACGGCAGCGCCATCTTCCGTCTGCGCGACCACACCCGCCGCCTGTTCGCGTCGGCGCGGATCTACGAGATGGCGATCCCCTACACGGCCGACGAGCTCGACGCCGCCTGCCACGAGGTGGTGAAACGCAACGGGCTGAAGGAGGCCTACCTGCGGCCGGTCGCCTGGCGCGGCCTCGGCGGCTTCGGGCTGAGCGCGGACACGCCGATCGACGTCGCGGTGGCGAGCTGGCACATGGGCCCCTATCTGGGCGAAGGTGCGCTGACCGAGGGCATCGACGCCTGCGTCTCCAGCTGGCAGCGCTTCGCGCCCAACACCATTCCCGCGGGTGCCAAGGCGGGCGGCAACTACCTCTCCGGGCAACTGGTCGCGCGCGAGGCGCGGCGCCTGGGCTTCGGCGAAGGCATCGCGCTGGCCTCGACCGGCCTGCTCAGCGAGGGTGCCGGCGAGAACCTGTTCCTGGTCTTCGACGGCGCGCTGCACACCACGCCGGTCAGCGCGGCCCTGCTCAACGGCATCACCCGGGACTCGATCATCCGCCTTGCGCGCGACGCCGGCATCGAGGTGGTCGAACGCGACCTGCCGCGCGAATACCTCTACCTCTGCGACGAGCTCTTCATGTGCGGCACGGCCGCCGAGATCACGCCCATCCGCTCGGTCGACGGCCGCCAGGTGGGTGCCGGCCGCGCCGGTCCGGTCACCCTGCGCCTGCAGGAACTGTTCTTCGGTCTGTTCGACGGCAGCACGCCCGACCGCCATGGCTGGCTGGAGCCGCTGGGCGGATGAGCGCCTCGCGCGACCGGCCTCAACCGGTCGCGCCGTCCCCGTCGCCGGCCTCGAAGCGCAGCGTCGCCACCACGCCGCGCTCCTCGCCCGGCACCACCCGCACCTGCCACTCGTAGAGGCTGCACAGCCGGCGCACGATCGACAGGCCGATGCCGCCGCCATGGGTGTGCTCGGCGTAGCTCCCGCGATATCCACGCTCGAACAGGTTGGCGGCGTCCTCGTCGCTCAGGCCCGGTCCGGAATCGATGACATCGACCGCGCGCTCGTGCAGGCGGACCACCACCGCACCGGCGGCGGTGTACTTCACCGCATTGCCGATGAGGTTGCCCAACGCCACCGAGACCGCGGCCTCCGGCGCGTCCACCATCAAGGTCCCGGCTTCGCCCTCCAGGCGCAGCTCCAGGTCCTTGGAACCCAGCTGCGAGCGGTGCGCCTCGAGCAGCTGTTCGGCGACGCGGCACACATCGGTATTGCCGTGTCCGCGCTCGGCGCGCGACAGCAGCAGCAAGGCGCTGATCAGGTCGGTGCACTGCTGCTCGGCGCGCTGGATGCGCTGCAGGCGCGCCACGGTCTTGTCGTCGAGCCCGGGGCGCGTCAACAGCAGTTCGACCGCGCCCCTGATCACCGCCAGGGGCGTGCGCAGCTCGTGGCTGACGTCGGCGTTGAACTCGCGGTCGCGCTGGACGACCTCGGTCAGGCGCGTGGCGTAGTCGTCGAGCGCGGTCGCGAGCTCGCCCACTTCGTCGTCGGGGAAGTGCGGGGCCAGGGCCGCGGGGCGCGCGCTTTCGTCGGACGCCCCCAGCAGGTTGGCCAGCTCCGACACCGGCCGCATCACGCGCGACGCCGACCACCAGCCGATGAGTCCGGCAAGCGCGGTGAACAGCACCACCGCCGCGATCAGGATCAGCTTGATGCGCGCGCGCACCTCGGCGGTGCTCGTGGTGTCCTGGGCGACGAAGAACCAGTAGTCCGGGTCCTTCTTCACAACAAGCCGGTAGACGAAAGGCTTGCCATCCTGGATGCCATGCATGTTGTAGACCCCGGACTCGAGGTCGATCCAGTCCGGCTGCGCGTTGTGCCACTTGTCCGGCCCGAACACGTAGGCGCGCACGCTGCCCAGCGGCGACAGCTGCGCCGACTGGTCGACGTAGAAGCGCTCGGCGTAATCGTCGAGGTTCTCCTTCAGCACCGCTCCCACGGCCTGGTCCTCGACCACCGCGCCGACGTAGGCCGCGGCGATCGCGAACATGGCCGTCAGCCCCAGCCCGAGCAGGGCGAAGGACAGGATGATGCGGCTGCGCAGCCGGCGCCGGTAGCGGCGCCTGGAGCGGATGCCCCGCGCGGGGACCCCGCCCTCAGCTTTCGACATCGGGTGCCGCGATGCGATAGCCGATGCCATGCCGCGTCTGGATCAGCTGGGTCGGGAACGGTTTGTCGATCACCGCGCGCAGGCCGTGGATGTGCACGCGCAGGCTGTCCGAGTCCGGCAGCTCCTCGCCCCAGACCCGGGTCTCCAGCTCCTGGCGGGTGACCACCGCCGGAGCGGCCTCCATCAACGCCTGCAGGATCTTGAGCGCGGTGGGATTGAGCTGCAGCAGCTTGCCGCCGCGGCGCACCTCGAGGGTGTCGAGGTTGTACTCGAGGTCGGCCACTTCCAGGACACGGGTCTGCACACCCTTGCCGCGACGTGCCAGCGCGTTGAGACGCACCTCGACCTCCTGCAGCGCGAAGGGCTTGATCAGGTAGTCGTCGGCGCCGGAATCGAAGCCGGCCAGCTTGTTGTCGAGGCTGTCGCGAGCGGTCAGCATCAGCACCGGAGTCTGCTTGCGGGCCTCGTTGCGCAGCTTGCGGCAGACCTCGAGCCCGTCCATGCCGGGCAGGTTGAGGTCGAGCACCACGGCGTCGAAATCATGCACCACCGCCAGATGAAGCCCGGTGACGCCGTCGGCGGCGAAATCGACCGTATGGCCGCGGTCCTCCAGGTAGTCGCCGATGTTGGCGGCGATGTCCTGGTTGTCTTCGATCACGAGGATGCGCATGCGTGGGCCCTGTCAGGAGTCGGTGTTGGACCGCGCCCCGGTGGGCGCGTTCCCGTCTGTCGGCGATTCTTGCACAGCCTCTTGCGAGCGCCGCGCGACGGCCGCGGTGGCGGGCAGAAAATGGCCCGGGCAATCTGCTTGCCCGGGCCGAACAGTATTGCCCCGATGACCGCAATCCACGACTGACGACAGGAGTGACCGGTGACACGCAGGGATTTCGGTCGGATCACGCTACCCGCGGCCCGATTAAAGAGGCGTTAAACGCAGGGCTCTGTTTTCATGGCACGCGCGCGTCTCACGCGCTTGCGCGACTGCATGCCCGCCCCGGCCGCTTCTGCCGTAACGAAGTCGATGATTCGGCCCGCGATATCGACACCAGTGGAACACTCGATGCCTTCCAGGCCGGGCGAAGCGTTGACCTCCAGGACCAGCGGACCGCGGGCCGAAGGCACCAGGTCCACCCCGGCCACGCCCAGGCCCAGCACCTTCGCGGCGCGCACGGCCACCGCGGCATCGGCGGCGGACAGCACTACGGCCTCGGCGCTGCCCCCCCGGTGCAGATTGGCGCGGAAGTCGCCTTCGGGCGCCTGGCGGCGCATCGCCGCCACCACCTCGTCGCCCACGACCAGGCAGCGGATGTCGGAACCGCCGGCTTCGGCGATGAACTCCTGCATCAGGAAGGTGGCGTAAAGCCCGCGCAGCGCGTCGACCACGCTGCGCGAGGCGGACGGTTTCTCGGTCAGCATCACGCCCCGCCCCTGGCTGCCCTCGGTGAGCTTGATGACGTGCGGCGGCTCGCCGAGCAGGGCCAGCAGGTCGTCGGTGTCGTCCGGGTTGTCGCCGAACACGGTGACCGGCATGTCGATGCCCTGCGCTGCCAGCAGCTGGTGGCAGCGCAGCTTGTCGCGTGCGGCGGCGATCGCCCGGGACGGGTTGGGCGTGTGGCAGCCCATCAACTCGAACTGGTGCAACACGGCGTTGCCGTAGCGGGTGATGGACGCACCGATGCGCGGGATCACCGCGCCGTAGCCGGCCAGCGACTGCCCCTTGTAGCGCAGCGCGAAGCCTTGGCTGCCGATGCGCATGTAGCACCGCAGCGGGTCGAGCACGCGAACGCTGTGCCCACGCTGCCGCGCCGCCTCGACCAGGCGGCGCGTGGAGTAGAGCTTGCCGTTTCGGGAAAGGATCGCGAGCTTCATGTGCGCCTGCGCGGGAGCGTCGCGTGGGAGCCCGGAGGAACGGGCCTAGCGGGTGAGCTTTGTCGCCGCCTCGAGGTATTCCCGGCCCTGCGTCCTCACCACGTCGACCTGGTAACGCTCCGACGCCACGTGGAGTTCCTCCAGCGTTTCCTGCATCTCTTCCACGTCTTCGCTGATCCTCTCCAGCGCGTTCTCGAGGGTGTAGGTGATCTGGTGGATCTTCGCAGTGTCTTCCGGCCCGAGCTCACCCTTGGCGAGGATCGTTTGCAGCTCCGCGTTGTAGGAGGAGAGGTGGGCGAGCGCTTCTTCGAACGTCTCCGCCTTCTCGCCCTTGAAATGCGCGGGACGCTCGTCCGCCAGCGCGGTGGCGGAAAGGCCGAGGGAAAGCAGCGGCGCTGCCAGCAGGATGAACAGCTTCTTCATTGGAATGTCCCGGAGTGCGGAAGGGCATGGTAAGGGAATCCCGTTGCCGGACGCATGCAGGCCGGGCCGTGGAAATCCATGTGTCCATTCACCCCGGAAACACGAGCGCCATGAGCGGGGTCTTCCAGCCGCGGGGAGGCGGAGTCGCTCGGGGTCTCGGGAGAGATCGTCGGCTTCCGGGCCCCCGGGGATGCGGATCGGGGCGGCGCGGGTCGGAATGGAGCGGGTGATGGGAATCGAACCCACGTTAGCAGCTTGGGAAGCTGCAGTTCTACCATTGAACTACACCCGCGATGCGCGGCAAGTCTAGGGCGTTGCCAAGCGGCTGGCAACGCCGCGCGGCCCTGCCGCGCGGCGCACCGGGCTTCAGAATCCGGCGCCGACGCTGGCGAAGACCATGGCCTGCCTGCCCCGCTTCTCGCCGCTGTTGATGCTTGCGCCGATGTCGGCATCCAGGCCGAACAACCGCGTGCGCGCACCGAAGGTCAGCGTCGTCCAGGACTGGTCGTACTCCACGCCGGGCACCGCGTACGGCAGCGCGCCCGGGATCGACAGCGAGCGCGCGAAGGCCTCCCCGGCCTCGTCCTCGAATTCGCGGTCGATGGTCAGCCGTGCGTACGGCACCAGGTGGTCGTGGATCGTATACGCCAACTGCCAGCCCGCGCTGCCGACCATCGAATCGAACTCCTGGTCGAGATAGCCCAGCGCGGTCGACAGCGTCGGATCGCTCTCGCTGAAGCCGTCGACTTCGATCCGCTGCGCCACCACCCCCAGCACCGGGCCGTGGCGAAGCGCGCCCCCGCCCAGGTTCCAGCCGCCCTGCAGGGCGAGGCTCAGGTTGCTGCCGTCGGTGGAGCCGGCATGCGTGCGCAGCGCCGGCCCCAGCGGCACCTGGCGCTCGACGTCGAAATCCAGGCGCGTGTAACCGAGCTGGCCGTTGATCCAGGCGCCGGCCTCGCTGCGCCAGCCCAGGTAAGCGCCCACCGAGGCCTCCGACTGGTCCCAGTCGCCGCGCCGCCCGCCCCAGTCGTTGGCCTGGACGCCATAGCCGATGAAGCCGCCATACGTGAAGCCGCCGTCGCCACGGTCCATGCCCACGGTCAGCGCCGGACCGGCGCCGTCGTAGTGGTCGCCGTGCGCATAGCGCTGGAAGTCCCCGCGCAGGTCGACCCACCAGCGCGTGCCGGTCGCGTCGCCGCGGCCGGCGACCTGCGCGTCCACGCGCGCGGCGCGGTTGCGGCCGGTGCCGGCGGCCGAATGCGGCAGCACCGCCATCTGGCGCGGCCCCTCGATCGCGGCGATGGCAAGGTCGGCCAGCGCGCGATGCGCGCCGCTGGCCGGGTGCACGCCGTCGGCGAACAGATAGGTGTTCGGGGCGTCGGGGCTGACCAGGCTGGTCGGGTTGCAGGTCAGCGATTGCGCGGTGATCTGCGGCATGCAGGCCGTACCGGTGACGTTGCCGATGCCGAACCGCCCCGGGTCCGCCACGATCTCGCGCAGGAAGCCGAAGGTATCGACCGGAATCACGCGCAGGCCATTGGCCGCCAGGGTGGCGTACAGCGCCTGGTTGTAACCCGTGGCCAGGGCCGTGCCCTGCGCGGCCGCCGCCGGCCCCTGCGCCCGGAAGGACGGGGTGAGACCGAGGTCCGGGATGTTGGGGACCAGCACATAGCGCGCGCCGGCGGCCTGCAGGCTGCCGACGATCCCGGCCTGGGCGGCCACCGCGCCGCCGACGATGGCCGGGGCGTTGGCCGGAGCCGCGGCCGCCGCGAACAGGTCGTTGGCGCCGCCCCAGACCGTGTAGAGCGCGCGGGGATCGGCCACTCCGCCGTTGGCGGCGAGGTAGCGGCTGGCCTGGGTGGCCAGCGAAGGCGTGAAGCCCAGCGCCCCGTTGACGTCGATGCCGTTGCGCGCGCCGCCGGCCGCATGGTTGTCGCCGGTCTGGCCGTTGCCGTTGGGCGTGGCTCCCGTGCCGTAGTTCTGGGCCAGCCACTGCGACCAGACCAGGCCGGGGTTGGTGGTGAACTGGCCGGTCACCGCCCGCGCGTTCGCGGGCAGCAGCGGCCGGAAATAGCCGGAGTCGGTGAGGCTGTCGCCGAAGAACACAGTGCGCGAGAAGGGCTGGTCGCTGGCGGTGGCGGGAAGGACGGCCAGCGCCAGCGCTGCGGCCAGCAGCGGGCCGGAAATGGGGCGGGATGTCGACATCGGTAGCTCCTTGCGGCGAGTCGGGGCCCGTTGCCCGGGCACGAAGCCGCCATCGTTCCACGCCGCCGCTCACCGGCTCAATGTGCAGTGCGGCAAGCCGCCGGCCCGCCCGCCATGCAATCGCCCGTCCGGCGGGCGACAATGCCGCCATGGACATCATCCTCAACGGCGAGCCGCAGGCCCTGGCCGGCCCCTGCACCGTCCTCGCCCTGCTGGAATCGAAGGAGCTGGCCGGGCGCAAGGTCGCGGTCGAGGTCAACGGGACCATCGTGCCGCGCAGCCTGCACGCCGAACACGCGCTGAAGGACGGCGACCGGATCGAGATCGTGCACGCCCTGGGGGGGCGGCTGACCGGCGGCGCTTGCGTGATAATGGCGCAATGACCAGCCCAGACCCCCGCGGCGGCGACGCCCTCGTCATTGCCGGAACGCCCTTCCGGTCCCGCCTGCTCACAGGCACCGGCAAGTTCAAGGATCTCGAGGAGACCCGCCAGGCCACCGAGGCCGCGGGCGCCGAGATCGTCACCGTCGCCATCCGGCGCACCAACATCGGCCAGGATCGGGGCGAGCCCAACCTGCTCGACGTGCTGCCGCCGGATCGCTACACGATCCTGCCCAACACCGCGGGCTGCTATACCGCGGACGAGGCCGTGCGCACCTGCCGCCTGGCCCGCGAGCTGCTCGACGGGCATTCGCTGGTGAAGCTCGAGGTGCTGGGCGACCAGCGCACGCTGTTCCCGGACGTGGTGCAGACCCTGAAGGCGGCCGAGGAGCTGGTGGCCGACGGCTTCCAGGTCATGGTCTACACCTCCGACGACCCGATCCTGGCCAAGCGCCTGGAAGAGATCGGCTGCGTGGCGGTCATGCCGCTGGCCGCGCCGATCGGCTCGGGCCTGGGCATCCAGAACCGCTGGAACCTGCTCGAGATCGTCGACAACGCCAAGGTGCCGATCATCGTCGACGCCGGCGTGGGCACCGCGTCCGACGCCGCCATCGCCATGGAGCTCGGCTGCGACGGCGTGCTGATGAACACCGCCATCGCAGGCGCGCGCGAACCGGTACTGATGGCGCATGCGATGAAGCTCGCGGTCGAGGCCGGCCGCGCCGCGTTCCGCGCCGGACGCATCCCGCGCAAGCGCTACGCCAGCGCCTCGTCTCCGGTCGACGGCCTCGTCGGCTGATGACCGACCCGTTCTCGAGCCCGGGCTCCAAGGCACCGCCCAAGCCCTTCACCGTCGAGGACGGGCATCGCCGGGTGCGCAGCTTCGTGCTGCGCCAGGGACGGTTCACGCCGGCGCAGCAGCGCGCGTTCGACGCGCTGTGGCCGCGCTTCGGGCTCGACTACGCCGGCACGCCGCTCGACTTCGACGCCGCCTTCGGCCGCAGTGCGCCGCGCATCCTCGAGATCGGCTTCGGCAACGGCGAGGCGCTGCGATTCTCGGCCGCCAACGACCCCGGCCGCGACCACATCGGCATCGAGGTGCACGCCCCGGGGGTGGGCCGCCTGCTCAACGCGCTCGCCGAGGACGGCAGCGACAACGTGCGCCTCTACCACCACGATGCCGTGGAGGTGCTGGAGAACGAGGTCGCCGACGCCAGCCTCGATGAAGTCCGCATCTACTTTCCCGATCCCTGGCACAAGAAGCGCCACACCAAGCGCCGGCTGGTGAATCCCGCCTTCGCCGCGCTGCTGGTGCGCAAGCTCGCGCCGGACGGGCGCTTGCACCTCGCCACCGATTGGCAGGACTATGCGGAGCAGATGTGGGACGTGCTCGACGCCACGCGGGGGCTGGAGAACCGCGCGGGGCCACGGGGCCACGTGCCGCGGCCCGGATGGCGTCCGCAGACGCATTTCGAGAGCCGCGGCCAGCGCCTCGGCCACGGGGTGTGGGACCTGCTCTACGACAGGACCGGGGACTAGACGCAGGACATGGAAACGCTTGCCCTCACCACCGACATGAAGCTCGTGCTCGGGCTGGTCGCGATGGTGATGGTGCTGTTCCTGTTCGAGCGCGTGCGCGCCGACCTCGTCGCGCTGGTGGTGCTCGTGGTGCTGGGCCTGACCGGCCTGGTGGCGCCCGAGGACATCTTCAACGGCTTCTCGTCGAACGCGGTGATCAGCATCATCGCGACCATGATCCTGGGCATGGGCCTGGACCGCACCGGCGCGCTGAACCGGCTGGCCGCCTGGCTGCTGCGACGGTCGAAAGGCATGGAGAAGCGGCTGCTGCTCTACACCTCCGCCATCGCCGGCCTCAACTCGTCATTCATGCAGAACCCGTCGGTGATGGCCCTGTACCTGCCGGTGGCCTCGCGCCTGGCCTCGCGCACCGGCCTGCGGCTGTCGCGCTTCCTGCTGCCGATCTGCGCGGCGATCATCATGGGCGGCTCGCTGACCATGGTCGGCAACTCGCCGCTGATCCTCCTCAACGACCTCCTGGTGGCGGCCAACGCCAACCTGCCGTCGGGCGTGGCCACGCTCGAACCGCTGCCGATGTTCGCGCCGCTGCCGATCGGCCTGGCCCTGCTGGTGATCGCGCTGGCCTATTTCCATTTCTTCGGCGACCGCCTGCTCGGCGGCGGCGGCGAGAGCGACGGCAGCGTGACCCCGGCGCGCACGCAGAGCTACTTCGCCCGTGCCTACGGCATCGAGGGCGACGTGTTCGAGCTCACCGTCAGCGCCGACAGCCCGCTGGTGGGCATGGCGCTGGGCGAGGCCGAGAGCCTGCACGGCGCGCCGCTGCTGTTGGCGCTGAAGACCGGCAACGACGCGCGCCTGGCGCCGCCCGGCGACGCCCGCATCTGGGTCGGCAGCGTGATCGGCGCGATGGGCCCGCGGCAGCAGGTGGCCGACTTCGCCCAGAACAACATGCTGCGCATGTCGGCGCGGCTGCGCGAGTTCGGCGACCTGTTCAACCCAAGTCGGGCCGGCATCTCCGAGGCGGTCGTGCCGCCGACCTCGAAGTTCATCGGCAAGAGCGCCGCCGACCTGGCGATGCGCAAGAACTACAACATCAGCCTGCTGGCGGTGAACCGCGACAAGGAAGTGCTGCGCGACGACATCCGCAACCTGCCGCTGCGCGCCGGCGACATGCTGGTGCTGCACAGCATCTGGCAGGACCTGGCGCAGACCGCGGCCAACCGCGACTTCGTCGTGGTCACCGATTTCCCCAAGGGCGAGCAGCGGCCGCACAAGTTCAAGGTGGCGATGGCGATCTTCGCGGTCACCATCCTGGTGGCGCTGGGCTCGGACCTGCCGACCTCGATCGCGCTGATGACCGGCGTCGCCGGCATGCTGGTCTGCGGCGTGCTGAAGATGGACGAAGCCTATTCGGCGATCAGCTGGAAGACGGTCTTCCTGATGGCCTGCCTGATCCCGCTCGGCTGGGCCATGGACACCAGCGGTGCCGCGGCCTGGATCGCCGGCCACACCATCGAGGCGCTGCCCGAGGGACTGCCGGTGTGGGCGATCCAGTTCACCGTCGCCGCGCTGACCGCCACGTTCTCGCTGGTCATCAGCCACGTGGGTGCCACCATCGTGATGGTGCCGCTGGCGATCAACCTCGCGCTGGCCGCCGGAGGCGATCCCACCGTCTTCGCCCTGATCGTGGCGCTGTCGGCCTCGAACAACCTGGTGACCTCGTCCAACCCGGTGGTGTCGATGGTGGTCGGCCCCGCCGACTATTCCGCGCGCGACCTGTGGCGCGTGGGCGCGCCGCTGTCGGTGGCCTACCTGCTGGTGGTGGTGGCGCTGGTGAACCTGATCTTCTGAGCCGGTGCCCCCGCCCGGCTGCGGCACCCCCTGCAGGAGCAGCTACAGCTGCGACCGCACGCTGGCAAACCCGGTCGCAGCTGCAACTGCTCCTACACCTGCCCGGGAACGGCCGAGGGGTCGGCGAGCCAGACGGCCTCTCCGCGGACTTCGACCGGGACGGGGCGCAGCGCGTCGCCCCGGCAGGGCCCGGCTTCGCACACGCCGCCCACCGTCTCGAAGCTGGCGCCGTGCACCGCGCACACCAGCAGCCCCGTCTTCGAGACCAGGAACCGCCCCGGCGCCCAGTCCAGGCGCCGGCCGGCGTGCGGACAGACATTGAGCCAGGCGCGCACGGCACCGTCCGCGGCGCGATGCAGGATCAGGGATTCCGCGACACCGTCGACCGGGGCCTCGGCCTCGGCGAAGCCGCCGGCGGGCAGGGCGTCCAGCGAAAGCAGGGGGCTACCGCGGCCATCGGTTAACGCTTCACTTACATCTCTGGGCGTCATCGGGCTGATACTCGCACCGTCACCAAGTCTTCACATTCTGGCACCGCCGCATGATCAACCGCACCTTCCGCAGCGTCCACGCGCGTTTCGACGCCAGCCAGCTGGGCGCAATGTTCGCACCCCGCAAGCCCCGCCATCCACTCCTGCGCCTCGCCGTGGGCCTGGTGGGCCTGGCGCTGCTGGCCGCGCTGCTGGTCGTCGGCGTGGTGGTCGGCACGGCGATGCTCGCCGCCGGCCTGGTGCGCCGCCTGCTGACCCGCGGCGGCCGGACGCAGGCGCGCGGCGGCAGCGTGGTCGAGGCCGAGTACCGCGTCGTCGACAAGCCGGTGCATACCCTGCCCTACTGAGCGCCACGCGCGCCCTTTTCCTGGAGCCTTCCATGACCGACGTGATCCCCGCGCCGGCGCCGGTCCGCGTGCCGGTGCGCGGCGGCGGCAGCTTCCCCGTGCGCCGCGTGTACTGCGTGGGCCGCAACTTCGCCGACCACGCCCGCGAGATGGGCGCGCAGGCCCCGGCCTCGAAGGCCGAGCGTGGCAGCCCGGTGTTCTTCTCCAAACCGGCCGACGCGGTCGTCATCGGCGGCGAGGTCCGCTACCCGCCGGCCACCTCCGATCTGCACCACGAGGTGGAGCTGGTGGTGGCGCTGGGGCATGACGCCCCCGGAGGCGTCCTCGATCCGGAGGAGGCCCAGGCCCTGGTGTTCGGCTACGGCGTGGGCCTGGACCTGACCCGTCGCGACCTGCAGGCCGCCGCGAAGAAGGCCGGCCTGCCCTGGGACACCGGCAAGGGCTTCGACGAGTCCGCGCCCGTCAGCGAACTGGTGCCTGCGGCCGACATCGGCGAACTGGCGCCCCGCCGGCTGTCGCTGGCGGTCAACGGCACCGAACGCCAGGCCGCGCTGCTGTCCGACCTGATCTGGGACGTGCCCGAGATCCTGCATGAGCTGTCGAAGCTCTATGCCCTGCGCGCCGGCGATCTGGTGTTCATGGGCACGCCCGCGGGCGTGGCCGCCCTGTCACCCGGCGACGACTGCGAGGCCCGGCTGGACGACGCCATCGTGCTCCGGTGCCGGATCGCCCCGGCGCGTGTAGGCTAGCGGCGATTCCCGCCAGGACGATGGAGAAGGCCATGGGCATGAGGAACGAGTTCAAGGAATTCGCGATGCGCGGCAGCGTCATCGACCTCGCCGTGGGCGTGGTCATCGGCGCCGCGTTCGGCAGGATCGTCAGCGCCCTGGTCGACAACGTGATCATGCCGCCGATCGGCCTGCTCATCGGCGGCGTCGACTTCTCGGACCTCGCGATCACGCTCAAGGGCGCCACCGTCGATGCCGCGGGCGAAGTCGTGCCGGCGGTGGAGATCGGCTACGGCGTGTTCCTGAACGCGCTGATCCAGTTCGTCATCGTCGCCTTCGCGATCTTCATGGTCGTCAAGGCGATCAACCGCCTGAACCGCAAGCAGGCCGCGCCGGAAGCGCCCGCCGCGCCGTCCGAGGACGTCCTGTTGCTGCGCGAGATCCGCGACTCCCTGAAGCGATAGCTCCCAGCGGCAGCAGGACTTCACGCACATCGACGCGGGGCCGCGGGTTGCTAAGCTCGTGGCTTCGTCCTTTTCGAATGCAGCGGAGCGCCATGCGCCTGGTCCCGATGTTGCTCTCGGCGGCAATCGCCGCATCCTTTCCCGCCGTCGCCGCCGAGACCGCTGGGGCCAGCACCCCGGCCACCGTCGAAACCCGCATCGCCGACGCCTCCATGGCCGCCGTCGCCGGCCTGCGCGAAGCTGCGCTGGCCAGCAGCCTGGCATGGGACATCACCGAGTCGCTGACCACCGAGATCGGCCCGCGCCTGGCCGGCAGCGAGGCCGACGCACGCGCGGTGGAATGGGCCCGGGCGAAGTTCACGGAGCTCGGCTTCGACCGCGTCTGGACCGAGCCGGTGACCTTCCCGAAATGGGTCCGCCGCGGCGAGTCCGCCGCCGTGCTGGGTCCGAATGCGCAGCCGCTGGCGCTGAGCGCGCTGGGCGGCAGCCCGGGCGGCACGGTCGAGGGCGAGGTCGTGCGCTTCGCCGACCTCGCCGCGCTGGAAGCCGCTCCGGCGGGCTCGCTGGCCGGGAAGATCGCTTTCGTCGACTACCGGATGGAACGCGCACGGGACGGCAGCGGCTACGGCCCGGGCTCGCGGGTGCGCAGCCGCGGCCCCTCGGCGGCGGTCCGCGCCGGCGCTGCCGGCTTCATCATGCGCTCGGTCGGCACCGACTCGCACCGGATGCCGCACACCGGCATCACCCGCTTCGACGCGGGCCTGGATCCGGTGCCCAGCGCCGCGCTGTCGGTGCCCGACGCCGACCAGCTCGCGCGCCTGCTCGCGCGCGGCCCCGTGCGCATGCGGGTCGCGCTCGACTGCGGATGGGACGGCGAGTACACCTCGCAGAACGTGATCGGCGAGATCACCGGCGCCAGCCGTCCCGACGAGTTCGTGCTGATCGGCGCCCACCTCGACTCCTGGGACCTGGGCACCGGCGCGGTGGACGACGGCGCCGGCGTCGGCATCACCATGGCCGCGGCGGTGCACATCGCCGCGCTCGAGCGGCGGCCCGCGCGCAGCATCCGCGTGGTGGCGTTCGCGAACGAGGAACAGGGCCTGATCGGCGGCTTCGCGTATGCGGACCGCCATGCCGGCGACGTCGCCCGCCACCAGATCGTGGCCGAGAGCGACTTCGGCGCCGGCCGGATCTACGGTTTCAACACCGGTGCGCCGGCGCATGCGAAAGCGGCCGAAGCGAAGATCGCCGAGGCGCTTGCGCCGCTGGGCATCGAACGCCTGCCCGGCGAGGGCGGTCCGGGACCCGACCTGATCGGCATCGCGCGCAAGGGCGCGACCTGGGCCTGGCTGGGCCAGGATGGCACCGACTATTTCGACCTCCACCACACGCCCGACGACACGCTCGACAAGATCGATCCCGACGCGCTGGCGCAGAACGCCGCGGCCTATGCGGTCTTCGCCTACCTCGCCGCCGACGCCGAGGGCGACTTCGGCAGCGCCCCCACGGATCCCGCTCCCGCCCTGTAGGAGCGGCTGCAGCCGCTCCTACAGAGGGGCGGCCGTGGCGGACTGCCACCAGCGCGCGAGCAGCACCGCGGTGGCCGCGGCGACGTTGAGGCTCTCCACCGCACCGGTGCCGGGGATCGACAGCCGCAGGTCGCAGGCTTCGACCAGCGCCGGCGACATGCCTTCGCCCTCGCTGCCCATCACGTAGACTAGCCGCCGCGGCAGCGCGGCGGCGAAGGCATCGTCGCCGCCGGCCACCACCGTCGCCGCCAGGCCGAAGCCCGCCCCGCGCAGCTGGGCGATGGCGTTGTCCTCGCGTCCGAGGCGCACCAGCGGCACCGCCTCGGCGCCGCCCTCGGCCACGCGCGCCGCGGCGCCCGAGAGCTGCAGCGGCGAATGCTTCGGCAGCAGCACCGCGGCGCCGAAGTTCGCCGCCGAGCGCAGGATCGCGCCGAGGTTGTGCGGGTTGCCGACGCCGTCCAGCCACAGCGCGCAGGCCGGCCCGTCGGCGAGATCCCGCAGCCAGGCGGTCAGCGGCAGCGGCGCCTCGCGCAGCACGTCGGCGACCACGCCTTCGTGGTGGCTGCTGGCGGCGAGCTTGCGCAGGTCCTCGTCTTCCACCACCCGGTAGCCGACGCGGTTGGCCACGCACCACTTCAGCAGCGGCTGCAGCCTCGGGATCAGCGCCTCGGCCAGGTACAGCTTGCGGATCGCCTCGGGGCGCCGCGCGAACACGGCCTGCACGGCGTTGAAGCCGTGCAGGCGGATCTCGTCGGCGGAACCGGCCTTCGCCATCAGCCCTGCTTCTTCCGCATCCAGAAGGTCGCATTGCGGATGCCCAGCGCCTCGGGATCGAACACCGGCTCCTTGCCCGCCTTCTTCTGCACCTCGTAGTCGCGCAGCGCGGCGAGCGCCGGCTTCTGCAGCAGGAAGATGGCGATGATGTTGAGCCAGGCCATCAGGCCGACGCCGATGTCGCCCAGCGCCCAGGCCGTCTTCGCGTTGTGGTACGCGCCGAAGACCACCATGCCCGTGATCGCCAGCCGCAGCAGGAGCGTGGCGAGCGGCCTCGTCTTGTGGCCGTTGAGGTAGGTGAGGTTGGTCTCGGCCATGTAGTAGTAGGCCATGATCGTGGTGAAGGCGAAGAAGAACAGCGCCAGCGCCACGAAGCCCGAGCCCCAGCCCGGGAGGACGGTGTCGATGCCACTCTGCACGAAGCCGGCGCCGGCCTCGATGCCCGGCAACGCCTCCTGCATCATCGTTCCTTCGGGCCCGTGCACGTTGTACATCCCGGTGGCCAGCATCAGGAAGGCGGTGGAAGTGCAGATCAGCATGGTGTCGAAGTAGATCGCCCAGGCCTGCACGTAACCCTGCTTGGCCGGGTGCGAGACCTCGGCCGCGGCGGCGGCGTGCGGACCGGTGCCCTGTCCGGCCTCGTTGGCGTATACGCCGCGGCGCACGCCCCACTCCACCGCCAGGCCCAGCATCGCGCCGAAGCCGGCGTGGATGCCGAAGGCGCTGCTGAAGATGATCCGGAACATCTCCGGCACGAACTCGTAGTTCACGACCATCACGAAGACGGCGGTGAGGATGTAGCCGATAGCCATGAACGGAACCACCAGCTCGGCGAAGGCCGCGATGCGCTTGACGCCGCCGAAGATGATCAGCGACAGCAGGCCGGCGACCACGATGCCGGTGCCCAGCTTCAGCGCGTCGCGCTCCGGCATGCCCATCCACTCGCCGTCCAGGCTGCCGCAGATCCCGCCCTGGCAGGCGTTGGCGATGCCGTCGGCGATGGCGTTGGCCTGCACTCCGGGCATCAGCAGGCCGGCGGCGACCAGCGTCGCCAGCGCGAACGCCAGCGCGTACCACTTCATGCCCAGGCCTTTCTCGATGTAATAGGCCGGGCCGCCGCGGTAGCGCCCCTCGTTGTCCTTTTCCTTGTAGATCTGCGCCAGCGAGCACTCGATGTACGAGGTCGATGCGCCGAGGAAGCCCATCACCCACATCCAGAAGATCGCGCCCGGGCCGCCGAAGGCGATCGCGGTGGCGACGCCGGCGATGTTGCCGATGCCGATGCGCCCGGCCATGGACATGGACAGCGCCTGGAACGAGGACACGCCGGCCTCCGACTTCTGGCCGGTGAAGGTCAGCCGCGTCATCTCGATGATGCCGCGCACCTGCATGAAACGCGTGCGGAACGAGAACCAGAGTCCCGCGCCGAGGCAGAGCGCGATGAGCGCCTTGCTCCAGATGATGGAGTTGATGAAGTCGAGGATCTGTTCCAAGGGCTGGCTCCAGTGGTGGGTGGCGATGCACCGGCACCACGTCTCCCCGGCCCCGGAACCGCCCGATTCTCCACGATCGACGCACGGATGCCAAAGGGCCGAAAGTCCGCCCCCGGCGTCAGGCGTGCCCCCCGACGCTGGGCACTTCGCGCTGCTGTTTCTCCAGCTCCCGGGCCACTGCCAGCGGCGAGCGCGTCCAGGGCGCAAACAGCCGGTAGAACGCGGGCACCACGAACAGCGACAGCAGGGTCGAGAACGCGACCCCGGCGATGATCACCACGCCGATCGTGGCGCGGCTGGCCGAACCGGGGCCGCCGGCCAGCACCAGCGGCAGGGCGCCGGCCACGGTCGCGATCGAGGTCATCAGGATCGGACGCAGGCGCACGGTCGCCGACTCGACGATGGCCTCGGTCACGCCGCGTCCCTCGTCGCGCAGCTGGTTGGCGAACTCGACGATCAGGATGCCGTTCTTCGCCGCCAGGCCCACCAGCATGACCACGCCGATCTGGCTGAAGAGGTTGATCGTGCCCCCGGTCACCGCCAGCCCGATCAGCGCGCCGAGCACCGCCAGCGGCACCGTCAGCATGATCACGAAGGGATGCACGAAGCTCTCGAACTGCGCGGCCATCACCAGGTAGACCACCAGCAGCGCCATGGCGAAGGTCAGGAGCACCGCGCCGCCGGCCTTCCGGAACTCGCGGGACTCGCCCTTCCAGCCGACCTGGGCGTAGTCGGGCAGTTCGGTGCGCACCACGTCCTCGAGGAAGGCCAGCGCATCGCCCATCGGGTAGCCGGGCGCGAGGCCTGCGCTGATGGTGATCGCGCGCAGGCGGTCGAAGCGGTTGAGGCTGCCGGCCTCGGCGACCTCGGTGAGCGTCACCAGGTTCGACAGCGGCACCAGTTCGCCGCTGCGTGCGCGCACTTCGATCGCGGCGAGGTCGGCGGGCTCGGCGCGGCCGGAGCGGCCGGCCTGCACCAGCACGTCGTACTCCTCGCCGTCCTGGACGAAGGTGGTGACGCGCCGGCTGCCCATCATCGTCTCCAGCGCGCGGCCGATGTCGGAGACACTGACGCCGAGGTCGGAGGCGCGCGCGCGGTCGATCTCGACGCGCATCTGCGGGCGTGTTTCCTTGTAGTCGGAGTCGACCGAGAAGAAGCCCGGGTGCGCCTCCATCCGCTGCATGACCAGGTCGCGCCAGGCCGCGATCTCCCGGTACTCGGGGCCGCCCAGCACCATCTGGATCGGCTGCCCGCGGCTGCCGACCAGGCCGCCGCCCACGCGCGGCTGCGCCTGCACGCCGCTGAGCGTGCCCAGCTCCGAGCGCAGCGAGTCGGCGACCTCGGCCGTGCTCTGTTCGCGCTTGTCCCAGTCCTCGAGGAAGACGATCACGTTGCCGGTGTGCATCTCCTCGCTCGCGCCCCAGCCTCCCGGCGCGCGGGTGTTGTAGCGGCGGATCGGGCTGTCCTCCTCGGCCACGCGGCGGGCGAAGATCTTCTCGACCTCGCGCACCTGCTGCACGGTGTAGTCGAAACCGGCGCCCTCCGGGCCGACCAGCGACACGAAGAACGAGCCGCGGTCCTCGGCGGGCGCGAGTTCGGACGGCACCAGCCGCGATAGTCCCCAGGCCGCCGCAAGGCTCACCGCCATCACCAGCAGCACGCCGGCCAGCACCTGCCACGCCGGGCGCGCGGCGATGCCGGAGACGCTGCGGCCGTAGGCGGCGGTCACCGAGGCCAGCCGCGCGTTGAACCAGCGGTTGACCGGGTTCGACTTCTCCTCGGTGTGCGGGCGCACCATCTTCGAGGCCATCATGGGCGTCAGCGTCAGCGCCACGAAAGCCGACAGCGCCACCGCGCCGGCCAGCGCCACGGAGAGCTCGCGGAACAGGCGGCCGGTGTTGCCTTCCATGAAGCCCACCGGCAGGAACACCGCGACCAGCACCGTGGTGGTCGCGATCACCGCGAACGCCACCTGCTTCGTGCCGCGCACCGACGCCACCAGCCGCGGCTCGCCGAGGTCGACGCGGCGCTGGATGTTCTCCAGCACCACGATCGCGTCGTCCACCACCAGGCCGATCGCCAGAACCAGCGCCAGCAGGGTCAGCAGGTTGATCGAATAGCCGAACAGCAGCAGCGGGATGAAGGCCGCCAGCAGGCAGACCGGCACCGTCACCGCCGGGATCAGCGCGGCGCGGAAGCTGCCCAGGAACAGCCAGATCACGACCAGCACCAGCGCCATCGCCTCGATCAGGGTCCAGTACACGCGCTCGATCGAGGCCTCGATGAAGACCGTGTCGTCGAAGGCGACGAAGATGTTCGTGCCCTCGGGCAGCGACTTCTGGATCTCGACCGCGGCCTCGCGCGCGGCGCGGGTCACGTCGAGCGCGTTCGCGGTCGAGGTCTTGACGATGCCCAGGCCGATGTTGGGCTGACCGTTGCTCTGGTAGTACGCACGGCGCTCGGCGGAGGCCAGCTCGACCTCGGCCACGTCGCCCAGGCGCACCACGTAGCCGTCGGCACCCTTGCGCAGCGGCATGGCTTCGAAGTCGGTCGGCTCGACGTAGCTGCGCTCCACGCGCAGGGTGAAGTCGCGGCTCCCGGACTCGATGCGCCCCGCCGGGAGCTCCACGTTCTCGGCGCGCAGCGCGGCCTCGATGTCGTTGGGGGCGATGCCGCGGGCGGCCATCGCCGCGCTGTCCAGCCAGACCCGCATGGCGTAGCGCTGCCGGCCGCCGATGCGCACCTGGGCCACGCCGTCCAGGCTCGACAGGCGGTCGACGACGTAGCGGTCGGCGTAGTCCGACAGCTGCAGCGTGTCCATCGTCGCCGAGCTCATGTTGAGCCAGATGATGGTGTCCGAATCGCTGTCGGCCTTCTCGATCTCGGGCGCCCGGGCCTCGTCGGGCAGGCGGTCGGCGACGCCGCCGATGGCGTCGCGGACGTCGTTGGCGGCCGCCTCGATGTCACGGTTGAGGGTGAATTCCAGGGTCACCGAAGAGCGCCCGTTGCGGCTGCGCGACTGCAGGGTCTCGATGCCCTCGATGCCCGACAGCGCGTCTTCCAGCACCTGGGTGATGCGGGTCTCGACCACGGTCGCCGAAGCGCCGGGATAGCTGACGTCGACCGAGACGATGGGCGGATCGATCGCCGGCAGCTCGCGCACGGTCAGCCTGGTGAAGGCCATCACGCCCACCACCATCAGCAGCAGGCTCATCACCGTGGCGAAGACGGGGCGGCGGATGGACAGGTCCGACAGGATCATGGCTCAGCCCTCCGTCGTTTCTTCGGTTCCCCCGGAGTCCGCATCCGCGGCCTCGACGATGGCGCTGCCGTGGCGCAGCTTGCCGGTGCCGTCGACGACGATGCGATCGCCGGGCTGGATGCCGGAGAGGATCTCGGCCATGCCGACCGCCCGCGAGCCGATGGTCACCGGCACCTGCTCGACCGTGGAGTCGGGGGTGACGCGGTAGACGAAGGACTCGCGGCCGACCTGGACCACGGCGATCTCGGGCACCAGTAGCGCCTGGCGCTCGGCGCGCTCGAGCTCGATCTCCAGCAGCATGCCCGGGCGCAGCATGTGCTCGGGGTTGGCGAAGTCGGCGCGCACGCTGAAGGCGCGGCTGGTCGGGTCGACGCGCGAGCCGACGTTGCTGACCGTACCCTCGAAGCCGCGGCCCTGCCAGGCGGTACTGGTGCCGGTGATGCGCTGGCCCAGTGCGACGTTCGCCAGGTGCGCTTCCGGCACGGGAAAGTCGACATGGACCGAGGACAGGTCGTCGAGGGTGGCGACCACGGTGCCCGGGGTGATCAGCGCACCGGGGCTGACCTGGCGCACGCCGAGCACGCCCGCGAAGGGCGCGCGGATCACGCGGTCTCCCAGGTTGGCCTCGATCTGCCGCACCTGCGCCAGCGCGCTGTCGCGGGTGGCGCGCTGGGAATCCAGCGTGGCGCGCGCGATCAGCTGGCGTGCGGCCAGCTCCTGCTGGCGCTGCAGCATGCGGTCCGCCTCTTCGGCGGTCGCGCGGGCAGCGGCCAGCGCGGCCCGCTGCTGCTCGCCGCTGAGGGTGACCAGCGGCGCCCCGGCGGCGACCACGTCGCCGCTGTCGAAATGGACGCGCTCCACGATCTCGCTGACCTTGGCGGTGACCTCGACCGCTTCACGCGCCTTCACCGTGCCCAGCGCGCGGATCCGGTCGTTGAACGGCCGGATGCCCACGGTGGTCGTGGTGACCACGGCCGCGGGAGCCCCGCCACCGCCACCGCCACCGGCACCCCCTTCGCTTCCGCAGGCCGCGAGGACGAGGAGCAACAGGGCGGCGCAACAGGCCCGGAAGCCGGGGCGGGACACGGAGGCGTGGGGCATCGGTCTCTGCGAAAGAGGGAAGGGGAACCGCTGGATTCTATCGGGGTGGCGTCCCGGCGACGTATGCCATCAGGCCCGTCCGCGGGACGCGGCGTTCATGTCAACCACTGGCGCCTGCGTACGTTACGGCGCACTCTGGCCTCGCCCGGGCCGGGCCCGCGGCACGTCCCCTCCCCCAACCAGGACGACGCCATGATCCACGACAGCATCCTCGACACCATCGGCCGCACCCCGGTGGTGCGCCTGCACCGGCTCGCGCCCGAAGGCATCGACCTGTACGCGAAGGTCGAATCCTTCAACCCCGGCGGTTCGGTCAAGGACCGCCTGGCCCTGGCCATCATCCTCGACGCCGAGCAGCGTGGCCTGCTGAAGCCCGGTGACACCGTGGTCGAAGCCACCTCCGGCAATACCGGCGTGGCCCTGGCGATGGTCTGTGCGGCGCGCGGCTACCGGTTCGTGGCCACCATGGCCGAGACCTTCTCCATCGAGCGCCGCAAACTGATGCGCGCCTTCGGCGCCAAGGTGATCCTCACGCCGGCCGCTGAACGCGGCAGCGGCATGGTGCGCCGCGCGAAGGAACTGGCCGACGAACACGGCTGGTTCCTGGCCAGCCAGTTCGCCAATCCGGCAAACCCCGCCTACCACCGCAACACCACCGCCGCCGAGATCCTGCAGGACTTCGCCGGCCGCCGGCTGGACCACTTCGTCACCGGCTGGGGCACCGGCGGCACGCTCACCGGCGTGGGCGAGATGCTGAAGCTGGCGCGTCCGGAGGTGGAGGTCGTGGCCGCGGAACCTTCGGTCGCGGCGCTGCTGCAGGGCGCGGAATTCACTCCCCACAAGATCCAGGGCTGGACCCCGGACTTCGTGCCGGAAGTGCTCAACCGCGAAGTGGCCGACCGCGTGCTGTCGGTGACCGACGCGGACGCCATCGCGATCTCGCGCAGGCTGGCGGCGGAGGAAGGCATCTTCACCGGCATCTCGGCCGGGGCGACGGTGGCCGCCGCGCTGGAGGTCGCACGGGGTGCCGTCGAAGGCGCGGTGATCCTGGCGATGCTGCCCGACACCGGCGAACGCTACTTCTCGACTCCGCTGTTCGAGGGCGTGGCCGAGGGCAGCGACGACGACTGGCTGGCCGGCCTGCCCTGAGGCAAAAAGTTCTTCTCCCGATCGAGGGGACGCCTCCGTTCGAGTCCGGTCGGCCGCCAGGGGAGCTCCGGTGAAGTTCGGGCCGCCCGCCACGGACGCAGGGGGGATGCCCAGCCGGATGTCTGCGCGTCCTGCTCCCACATCCGGCCGCCGGCCATCCATGGCCGGCTCTGGGCATCCCCCCTGCATCCGCGGCGGGCACGACCTTTGGTCGCGGCCGGAAAGAAGGTCAACGCCGAAACGGTCGCGTCGTCATGAGCAGGAGCGGCCCCAGCCGCGACCGCTCTTGATCTTCCCTCCCGAAGCCGCAGAACGCCGGAGCCCGTCCCGCGCACAGGGGGTGTGCGGACAGCCGGCCATGGATGGCCGGCGGCCGGCAGTGGCAGCAGGACGCGGAGACTGCCGGGGGAGCACACCCCCTGTGCGCGGGACGGGCTGCGCGGACCCCAACAAACCGACTTCAAGGCGCGACGGTGCGCCAGAAGCGCGACAACGCGCCAACTGCACGCCGTCACCCCCGGAGTCGGGAGAAGAACCAAAAAAAAGGCGGCCCGGAGGCCGCCTTTTTCTTCGCCTGGCGCGATCAGCCGCGGGTCCACTGCCCCAGCGCGGCCAGACCGTTGGCCTTTGCGCGCTGGTACACGGTGGCCTGGGCCTTGGCGTAGTTGCCGACCAGGTCCTGCGACCAGAGCTTGAGCGCGGCCGATTGCATGGCGCGGCCGTAGGAGAACGACAGCGGCCACGGATTCGGGCCCATGCGGTTCATCGCGTCCAGGTGCGCCGTGGCGTCGTCGTCGGACTGGCCGCCGGACAGGAACACGATGCCCGGCAGGATCGCCGGCACCGCCGACTTCAGGCACATCAGGGTGGCCTCGGCCACCTCCTCCACCGGGGCCAGCTCACCGCTGTCCTTGCCCGGCAGCACCATCGAGGCCTTCAGGATCGTGCCCTCGAGGGCCACGTTCTGGTTGTACAGGGCGTCGAACAGCGCGCGCAGGGTGACCTCGCTGACCTCGTAGCAGGTCTCGATGTCGTGGTTGCCGTCCATCAGCACCTCCGGCTCCACCATCGGCACCAGGCCCTGCTCCTGGCACAGCGCGGCGTAGCGCGCCAGCGCATGGGCGTTGGCCTCGATGCAGGTTCCCGACGGGATGTCGTCGCCGATGTTGATCACCGCGCGCCACTTGGCGAAGCGGGCGCCCAGCTTGTAGTACTCCTCCAGGCGGGCGCGCAGGCCATCGAGGCCTTCGGTGACCACCTCGCCGGGAAAGCCGGCCAGGGCGTGGGTGCCCTTGTCGACCTTGATGCCCGGGATCATGCCGTTGTCGGTCATGAACTGCGCGAAGGGCACGCCGTCCTTCGTCTTCTGGCGGATGGTCTCGTCGAACAGGATCGCGCCGCTGATGTACTCGTTGAGGTCCGGCGTGGACAGGAGCAGCTCGCGGTAGGCGCGGCGGTTCTCCTCGGTGTTCTCGATGCCGACGCCGGCGAAGCGCTTGGCGATGGTCCCGGTGGACTCGTCGATGGCGATGATCCCCTTGCCCGGGGCGACCATGGCGAGGGCGGTTTCGGCAAGCTGTTCGATGCTCATGTGCAGGGACACTCCGGGCTGGCGGCGGGGCCGGACATTATAGCCGTCCTTGCCGCCCCCGGCCTTCGCGCCGCCTCCCCCCCGGATCAGAGTCCGCCCAGGCCCTGGGCGGTGCCGTCGGGGCCCACCTGCAGCAGGCGCAGGGTGTTGGTGGCGCCGTGGGTCTCCATGGCCTCGCCGCTGGTGAAGACCACGCGGTCTCCGGACTCCAGCAGGCCCGCGCCCACCAGCAGGCCGATGGCGTCGCGCGCGGCCTGGCGCGCGCCCTGGCCGCGGCTGTCGTGGGCCATCGGGAACACGTCGCGCATCAGGCTCATGCGCCGGCGCGCGCCGGCGTGGCGCGAGAAGGCGTAGATCGGCGCACTGGAACGGAAGCGCGACAGGAAGCGCGCGGTGCCGCCCGATTCGGTCATGGCCACGATCGCGGCCACGCCGATGTGCTCGCTGAGGAACATCGCCGCCATGGCGATCGCCTGGTCGGCGCGCTCCAGTCCCCGCTGCGCCTGTTCGAAATCGGTGTCGTGCTCGAACTGCTTCTCGGCGCCCTTGCAGATCCGGTCCATCGCCTCCACCGCGCGCACCGGCCAGGCGCCGGCCGCGGTCTCGGCGGAAAGCATCACCGCGTCGGTGCCGTCGATCACCGCGTTGGCCACGTCCAGCACCTCGGCGCGCGTCGGCATGGGGCTCTCGACCATCGACTGCAGCATCTGGGTGGCGGTGATCACCACGCGGTTGCGGGCCAGCGCCTCGCGGATGATCTTCTTCTGCAGCCCGGGCAGCTCGGCATCGCCGATCTCCACGCCCAGGTCGCCGCGCGCGACCATGACCACGTCGCTGGCATCGATGATTCCGCCGAGGTTCTCGATCGCCTCTGCACGCTCGATCTTCGACACCAGCGCGGCGTCGCATCCGTGGGCGCGGGCGACGCGGCGCGCCTCCTCCATGTCCTCGGCGTTGCGGCAGAACGAGACCGCGATGAAGTCGGCATCGATCTCGGCCGCGACCCGGATCAGTTCGCGGTCCTGGTCGGTGATCGCACCCAGCGACAGGCCGCCGCCCTGCTTGTTCAGGCCCTTGCGGTCGGACAGGACGCCGTCGTTGAGCACGGTGGTGGCGATGGTCGCGCCCTCCACCGCCTGGACCCGCAGCTGCACCATCCCGTCGTCGAGCAGCAGCACGTCGCCGGGCGCCACGTCGGCCGGCAGGCCGAGGTAGCTGACGCCGACGCCGCGCGCGTCGCCCAGGGCGGCATCGCTGCGCGCATGCAGGTCGAAGCGCTCGCCGGCGCGCAGCTGGACGCGGCCGCCCTCGAAGCGCTCGATGCGGATCTTCGGCCCCGGCAGGTCGGCGAGGATCCCGACCTCCACGCCGGCACGGGCCGCCGCCTCGCGGACCTCCTGCGCGCGGCGGACGTGGTCGGCCGGCACGCCGTGGGAGAGGTTCAATCGCACCGCGTTCACGCCCGCGCGCACCAGCGCGTCGAGCACGCCCGGCGCGTCCGTCGCCGGCCCGAGGGTGGCGAGGATGCGGGTACCACGGCGGTATTCGGACATCGGGGCCTCGTGTTCGGCAGTTCGGGGATGCCCCAATGCTAGCCGAGCCCGATCGCGCGCGGCGCGCGCCGCGGCGCGGCGTGCGCTGCGCGTCCGGCACCATGTGCCGGCGCGCTCAGCCGGCGCGCCGCTCCAGCGCTGCGACCGCCGGCAGTTCCTTGCCTTCGAGGAACTCGAGGAAGGCGCCGCCGCCCGTGGAGATGTAGGACACGCCGTCGGCGATCCCGTACTTGTCGACCGCCGCCAGGGTGTCGCCGCCGCCGGCGATCGAGAACGCCTGCGAGGCCGCGATCGCCCGCGCCAGGGTTTCGGTGCCCTTGCCGAAGGCGTCGAATTCGAACACGCCGACCGGCCCGTTCCAGACCACGGTGCCCGCTCCGGCGATCAGCTTCGCGTAGCGCGCCGCGGTCTCCGGGCCGATGTCGAGCACCATCTCGCCCTCGCCGATCGCGTCCACCGCCTTGACCGTGGCCGGCGCGTCGGCGGCGAAAGCCGGCGCCACCACCACGTCGGTCGGCACCGGGATGTCGGCGCCTCGCGCGCGGGCGTCGGCCATGATCTTCCTGGCGGTATCGACGAGGTCGGCCTCGTGCAGCGAGGTGCCGACACCATGGCCGGCCGCGGCGATGAAGGTGTTGGCGATGCCGCCACCGACGATCAGCTGGTCGACCTTGCCCACCAGCGAGGACAGCAGCTCGAGCTTGGTCGAGACCTTGGAGCCCGCGACGATCGCCAGCATCGGCCGCGCCGGATCCTTCAGCGCCTTGCCCAGGGCGTCGAGCTCGGCCATCAGCAGCGGACCGCCACAGGCCTGCGCCGCGTGGCGGATGACGCCGTGGGTGGAGGCCTGGGCGCGGTGCGCGGTGCCGAAGGCGTCCATGACGAAGACATCGCAGAGTGCGGCGTAGCGCCTGGACAGCGCCTCGTCGTCCGCCTTCTCGCCGACGTTCATGCGGCAGTTCTCGAGCAGCACGAGCTGGCCCGGCGCGACCTCGACCCCGTCGAGGTAGTCGCGGACCAGCGGCACCTCGCGCCCGAGCAGCTCGCCCAGGCGCACGGCAACCGGCGCCAGCGAATCGGCGGCGTTCCACTCGCCTTCCTTCGGCCGTCCGAGATGCGACATCACCATCACCGCCGCGCCCGCATCCAGCAGCGCGCGCAGCGTCGGCAGCGAGGCCAGGATGCGCTGGTCGGAGGTCACGCGGCCGTCGGCCACCGGCACGTTGAGGTCCTGGCGGACCAGCACGCGCCTGCCGGCGAGGTCGAGGTCGGTCATGCGGAGGATGGACATGGGAAACGGCCGGAATGTCAGGGGGCGCCATTGTCGGCGCGGGCCGCGGCGGATTCAAACCGCCGCGAGGGCGCGCGGCCGGGCGAGCGGGCCTCGCGGCAGGCGCTTCAGCCGCTCCGCCTCCGGAACAGCAGCCACGACACCGCGAGCATCAGCAGGGGCGGCGCCGCGTAGGCCAGCCGGTAGTCGAAGCCGTAGACCGCGGCCAGCTTGGCGACCTGGTTCTGCAGCATCCAGAATCCCAGCGCGAACACCACGCCGATGAACAGCCTGCGCCCGAGGCCGCCGCTGCGCAGCGAGCCGAAGGCGAAGGGCATCGCCGCCAGGCACAGCGCGAGCACGTTGACCGGGTAGTACCAGCGTCCCCAGTAGTGCTCCTCGAACTCGCTGGCATCGAGGCGGTTGCGGTGGCGGTAGTCGATGCCCTCGGCCAGCTCGCGCGCCGACATGTAGCGCGGTCGGAAGGCCCCGGCGCTGGCGGCCAGCGCGGCGGCGTCGAGCTGTGACTCCCAGCGTTCCTCGTCGACGTGGACCTCGGCCACCGAACGTTCCTCGAACGTCATCCGCCGGACGTCGCGCAGCAGCCAGCCGCTGCTGCGGTGCTCGGCGCGACCGACCTGGGCGACGGATGCCAGTCGCCCACCCTCGTCGAACTCGAACAGGCGCACGTCGTCCAGCTCCAGCCAGGCCTCGCCCCCCTCGCTGCGCTCGCGGCCGTCGCGCGCGTTGAGGAAGATGTTGCCCTCGCGCGCCCACAGCCCGGAGTACCGGGCCACGATCATGTCGCTGGAGCGCGCGGCGGCCTTCATCGCGTCCGCGCTGCGCTGGGCGCCCGGGCCCAGGGTTTCGCCGCTGAACATCATGACCCCGGTCAGCAGCGCCAGCGGCACCGCCACCGAGACGCTCAGCCGGCGCCGGGACACGCCGAGCGCGCGCAGCGCGGTCAGCTCCGACGAGGCCGCCAGCTGCCCCAGGCCCATGAGCGTCCCGATCACAGCCGCGGTCGGGAACATGGTGTAGGCGCGCCGCGGCAGGGTGTAGGCGACGTAGGTGAGCACGCTGACGAAGCCGTAGTCGCCCTCGCCCATGTTGCCGACCTCGTCGACCGCGGCCAGCACCGCATCCAGCCCCACCAGCACCACCCAGACCAGCAGCACGGTCGCCACCACCACGCGCGCGACCAGGAGGTCGTGGATCCTCGGGAACGGCCTCATTCCGCGCCTCCCGCGCGACGGCGGCGCGGCGCGGCGACATGGCCGTCGCGGAAGTAGAACCAGGTGCCCGCCGCCAGCAGAGGCAGCACCAGCCACCACAGCCCCAGGCGCAGCGGAATCACGCCGTCCGCCAGCCACCGGGTGCCCAGCAGCATCAGGTTCATGCCCACCACATAGGCCAGGAAGGCGACCGCGACGCGTCCGTACCGCGCCTGCCGCGGCGGGCTGCGCGCCAGTGGCACCGCCAGCAGCGCGAAGGCCACCGCCAGCAGCGGCGGCGCGATGCGGGCATGCAGCTGCGCGCGGGCCTCGGGGCGCGGATCGCCCAGCAGCTCGAGGGTGGTGTCGAACTCGGGGTTGTCCTCCGCGGAACGGGTCTCGGCGTCCGGCAGGCGCATCTCGTTGCGCGCGTAGCGCATCATGCGGAAGTCGAGGGTGTCGGCCAGCGGACCCTCGACGCGGAAGCCGTCGCCCAGGTCCAGGTAGCGTTCGGGCCCGTCCACCGTCAGGCGCCCGGTGCGCGCGGTGGTGACGTCCATGCGGTCGCCGTCCTGGCGATAGACGAACACCCGCGACAGCGCGGAGCCCTCGCCGGACATCGCGCCGACGTAGACCACGCCCCCGCCGCCCGGAAGCTCCACGAAGCGGCCGGCCTCCAGCCCGGCCAGCAGCAGGTTGCGATTGCCCTCGGCGACCATGCGCTGGGCGTAGTCGTTGGCCCAGGGGCCCAGCCACAGCGAGCAGGCGGCGATGAATGCCACCACGGGCGCCACCAGCATCAGCAGCGGCCGAAGCAGGCGCCGCGGGCCGACGCCGGTCGCCACCAGCACCGGCATCTCGGAATCGCGGTACAGCCGGCCCATCGCCATCAGCAGGCCCAGCATCAGCCCCAGGGGCAGGATCAGCGGCAGGTAGTTCAGCACCATCAGCCCCAGCTGGGAGAGCATCAGGCCGGCCGGGACCCGCCCGCGGGCGATGTCGCCGAGCACGTCGGCGAACACCCCGCCGAGGCTGACGATCATCAGCACCACCAGGGCCGCGAACGTGGACTGGGCGAATTCGCGGAACAGGTAACTGTCGAGCTTCGGCATCCGGGGGCGGCCTTGCATTAGAATCGGGGGTTCGTCCATACACCGCCAGGACCGCGCCGGGACGCCGGCGCCGCGGCGCAAGGCCGCATTCTGGTCCGCGGATTGTAAGGAACACTTCACGCCAAACCGCAGAACAGGACCCCATGACCCTCGAACTCGCCCTGAACAGTGCCGCTCCCGCCACCGCCGCCGTCGACTGCGTGGTGGTCGGCGCCTTCGCCGACAAGACCCTGAGCCCCGCGGCCCGCGCGCTCGACAAGGCCAGCGGCGGCCGCCTGTCGGAGCTGGTGGCCCGCGGCGACATCGACGGCAAGACGGGGCACACCGCGCTGCTCCACGACCTGCCGGGCGTGGCCGCGCCGCGGGTGCTGGTCGTGGGTCTGGGCGAACCGGCCAAGTTCGCGGTCGCGCCCTGGCTCAAGGCCGTCGCCGATGCCGTGCGCGCGCTGAAGACCGGTCCGGTGCGCTCGGCGCTGCTGACGCTCTCCGAACTCGAGGTTCCCGGCCGCGACGCCGCCTGGACCATCCGCCAGGCCGCGATCGCAGCCAGCCACGCCGCCTACCGCTATACCGCCACGCTGGGCGAGAAGAACAAGAAGCGCGAAGAGAAGGGCCTGGAGCGGCTGGAACTCGCCGGCACCGATGACACGGCGCTGGCCCAGGGCGGAGCCATCGCCGCCGGCGTGGCCTTCACCCGCGAGCTCGGCCACCTGCCGCCGAACATCTGCAACCCGGCCTACCTGGCCGGCCAGGCGCAGGAGTTCGCCGCGAAGTTCGACAAGGCCTCCTGCGAGATCCTCGAGCGCGAGGACATGGAAAAGCTCGGCATGGGCTCGCTGCTCGCGGTCGCCCGCGGCTCGGCCAACGCGCCGAGGCTGATCGTCATGAAGTGGAACAACGGCGGCGACGCGAAGCCCTACGTACTGGTCGGCAAGGGCATCACCTTCGACACCGGCGGCGTCAACCTGAAGACCCAGGGCGGCATCGAGGAGATGAAGTACGACATGCTGGGCGCCGGCTCGGTGATGGGAACCTTCGTCGCCGTCGCCGGCATGGACCTGCCGGTCAACCTGGTGGTGGTGGTGCCGGCGGTCGAGAACGCCATCGACGGCAACTCCTACCGCCCGTCGGACATCGTCACCAGCATGTCGGGCAAGACCATCGAGGTCGGCAACACCGACGCCGAGGGCCGGCTGATCCTGTGCGACGCGCTCACCTACGCGCAGCGCTTCGAACCGCAGGCCATGGTCGACGTGGCCACGCTCACCGGCGCCTGCATGGTCGCGCTCGGCAGCTTCGCCACCGGCCTGATGAGCAAGCACGACGACCTCGCCCAGGAACTGCTGGACGCCGGCGAGCAGGTCTTCGACCGCGCCTGGCGCCTGCCGCTGTGGGACGAATACCAGACCATGCTCGACTCCAGCTTCGCCGACGTCTACAACATCGGCGGCCGCTGGGCCGGGGCGGTGACCGCGGGCTGCTTCCTGTCGCGTTTCACCGACGGCCAGCGCTGGGCGCACCTGGACATCGCCGGCAGCGCCAGCCACAGCGGCAAGAACGGGCTGGCCACCGGCCGTCCGGTGGGCCTGCTGTCGCAGTGGCTGCTGGAGCAGGCGGCACAGTAAGCCGCCCGGGCCGGTCCGGGCTTCCGCCTGCGGAAGCCGGCCGGCCCCGGCGTCGACCCGGGACCGAGAATGCGCGCCGACTTCTACCTCATTGCCAAGCCCCGCTTCCGTGACGAGCCGCTGCTGCTGGTCTGCGAGCTGGCGAAGAAGGCCTGCGCGGCCGGCCAGCCGATGCTGGTGCTCGCGCGCGACATGGCGCAGGCCGAACGGCTGGACGACCTGCTGTGGTCGTTCGAGCCCGACGCCTACATCCCGCACGAGATCGCCGGAACCGGCTTCGACGACGGCGAGGACGGCGACGGCGAGGCGGACGTGCTGATCGCGCCGCCGGAAATCGACGCGCCGCTGCGCCCGCTGCTGCTGAACCTGCGCGACGCGCCGGTGGACGGCGCCTTCCAGCGCGTCCTGGAAGTGGTGCCCGCAGACCCGTCGGCGCGCGAGCCGCTGCGCGAGCGCTGGAAGCAGTACAAGGCACGCGGCTTCACCCTCAACAAATACGACATGTGATGACCCTCGCCACCGGCTACGACCCCAAGTCCTTCGAATCCCGCCTCTACGCGCAGTGGGAGTCCAGCGGCGCCTTCGCGCCCGCCGGCGACGGCCCGGCCTACAGCATCCTGCTGCCGCCACCGAACGTGACCGGCACCCTGCACATGGGCCACGCCTTCCAGCACACCCTGCAGGACGCGCTGGTCCGCTACCACCGCATGCGCGGCTTCCGCGCCCTGTGGCAGGTCGGCAGCGACCATGCCGGCATCGCCACCGAGATGGTGGTGGCACGCAACCTCGACCGCGAGTGCCGCGGCGAGACCCGCGACTCGCTGGGCCGCGAGGGCTTCATCGAGAAGGTCTGGGAGTGGAAGGGCCAGTCCGGCGACACCATCGAGCGCCAGATGCGCCGGATGGGCTCGTCCGGCGACTGGTCGCGCAGCGTCTTCACCATGGACCCGCTGGCGTCGAAGGCGGTGGTCGAAGCCTTCGTGCGCATGCATGAAGAAGGCCTGGTCTATCGGGGCCAGCGCCTGGTCAACTGGGACCCGGTGCTGCAGACCGCGATCTCCGACCTGGAGGTGGTGAGCGAGGAAGAGGACGGCCACCTGTGGTCGATCCGCTACCCGCTGGCCGACGGCGCCAGCTACGTGCACGTCGAGCGCGACGCCGAAGGCAACGAGACGCTGCGCGAGACCCGCGACTGGCTGGTCGTGGCGACCACGCGCCCGGAGACGATGCTCGGCGACACCGCGGTGATGGTGCATCCCGAGGACGAGCGCTACGCGCAGCTGGTCGGCAAGGCGGTCACGCTGCCGCTGACCGGCCGCCGGATCCCGGTGATCAGCGACGACTACGTCGACCGCGACTTCGGCACCGGCGTGGTCAAGGTCACGCCCGCGCACGACTTCAACGACTACGCGGTGGGCCAGCGCCACGGCCTGCCGATGATCAACGTGCTCACCGCCGACGCCACGATCGTGTGCGGCGACGCCGCCATCCCTTTGCACTACCGCGGCATGGACCGCTACGAGGCGCGCGAGGCGGTGCTGGCCGACCTCAACGCCCACGGCCTGCTGCTGGAAGCGAAGCCGCACACACTGCAGGTGCCGCGCGGCGACCGCACCGGCCAGGTGATCGAGCCGTGGCTGACCGACCAGTGGTTCGTGCGCATGGACGGGCTGGGCGCCCGCGGGCTCGAGCTCGCCGGCGGAGCGGACGCCACCGATGGCCAGGTGCGCTTCGTGCCGGGCAACTGGATCAACACCTACCGCCACTGGCTGGGCAACATCCAGGACTGGTGCATCAGCCGCCAGCTGTGGTGGGGCCACCGCATCCCGGCCTGGTACGGCGAAGGCGGCGAGATCTTCGTTGGCCGCGACGAGGCCGAGGCGCGCGCGAAGGCCGACGCCGCCGGCTACACCGGCGCGCTCCGCCAGGATTCCGACGTGCTGGAGACCTGGTTCTCCTCGGCGCTGTGGCCCTTCAGCACCATGGGCTGGCCCGACGCCGAGGCCATGGCCGAGCGCGGCTACGACGAGTTCCTGCCGTCGGGCGTGCTGGTCACCGGCTTCGACATCATCTTCTTCTGGGTCGCCCGGATGATCATGATGACCGACCACTTCACCGGCCGCCTGCCCTTCCGCGACGTCTACGTCACCGGCCTCGTGCGCGACAAGGACGGCCAGAAGATGTCCAAGTCGAAGGGCAACATCCTCGACCCGCTGGACATCATCGATGGCATTTCCATCGAGGACCTGGTCGCCAAGCGCACCAGCGGCCTGATGCAGCCGAAGATGGCCGAGAAGATCGCGAAGGCCACCCGCAGGGAGTTCCCGGAAGGCATCCCCGCCTTCGGCGCCGATGCGCTGCGCTTCACGATGGCCGCGCTCGCCGGCCCCGGCCGCGACATCAAGTTCGACCTGGCGCGCGCCGAGGGCTACAAGAACTTCTGCAACAAGCTCTGGAACGCAACGCGCTTCGTGCTGATGAACAGCGAAGGCACCGCCGCGATGACCGGCGCGCCGGCCGCGCGCACGGCGCCCGAGCAGTGGATCCTCGCCCGCCTCGCCGCGGTCACCGCCGAGGCCGAGGCGCACTTCGCCAGCTACCGCTTCGACCTGCTGTCGCAGGCGCTGTACGAGTTCGCCTGGAACGAGTTCTGCGACTGGTTCGTCGAGCTGGCCAAGCCGGCGCTCAACGGCAGCGACGCCGAAGCCGCCGCCAGCACCCGCCACACCCTGCTGTTCGTGCTCGAACGCCTGCTCTGCCTGCTGCACCCGCTGGTGCCCTTCGTCACCGAGGAGCTGTGGCAGCAGGTCGCGCCGCGGCTGGGCATCGAGGGCGGCAGCATCATGACGCGCGCGTATCCGCGCAGCGAGGACTTCGCTGGCCAGGACTTTTCGGCGGCGGCCGCGGACGTGGAGTGGCTGAAGGCCATGATCTCCGCGCTTCGCCGCATCCGCAGCGAACTCGGCGTGTCGCCGGCGAAATCCGTCCGCCTGCTGGTCTCCGGCGGCGGCGCGCAGGACGCTGCGCGGATCGGGCGCTTGAGCTCGCAGCTGGGCTTCCTGGCCCGGGTCGAAGGCATCGAGGCGATCGCCGGCGATCCGCCACCGGCGGCTGCCGCACTGGTCGGCGAGCTGAAGCTGTTCGTGCCGCTGGAAGGCCTGGTCGATCTCGACGCCGAGCGCGCGCGCCTGGACAAGGAGCTCAAGCGCGTGGCCGGGGAACTGGCGAAGTCGCAGGGCAAGCTCGCCAGCGAAACCTTCGTCGCGAATGCCCCGGCGGCCGTGGTCGAACAGGAGCGCAGCCGCCTGGCCGACTGGACCGCCCAGCACGAGGCCCTCAGCGCCCAGCGCGCCCGCCTCTGACCCGCGCCGCCCCCTCCCCTTCGCCCCTCTCCTCCCCTGCAGGAGCAGCTACAGCTGCGACCCGGTTCGCGACATCGGTGACGACCGCGGGTCGCAGCTGTAGCTGCTCCTACAGCTGCTCCTACAGCTGCTCCTACAGCAGCTCCATGGCCATGACGATGGCGTCCTCGCGGCCGTTGTCGGCCGGGTAGTAGCGCGGACGGCGGCCGATCTCGTTGAAGCCTTCGTCCTGGTACAGCGCGATCGCCGCGGGGTTCGACGGCCGCACCTCGAGGAACACACGGCAGGCACCGCGCCCGCGCGCAGCCTCCACCATCGCCCGCAGCAGCCGGCGGCCGTGGCCGCGCCCCTGGCGCGCGGGATCCACGCAGACGTTGAGCACGTGCGCCTCGTCGGCGGCCAGGCTGAGCACGCCGTGGCCGATGAAGGCCCCGCCTTCGAGCAGCACCCAGGCCGGATAGCCGGCGAACAGACAGTCGCGGAAGATGCCGATCGACCAGGGATATGGATAGGCGCGGCGCTCGACCACCATCACCGCTTCGAGGTCGGCCTCGCGCATCGGCCGCATGACCGGACTCTGGCGCGCATAGGTCTCGATGGCCGCGGCGTTCATCACGCCGCGCCCCCGCGGCGCAGGGCGCGCAGCCTGGGCCACAGCGCCCGCTTCGCGGCAGGATCGGCCCGCAGCGCCGCAAGCGGCGGCAGCTCGCGCAGCAGCGCAGCGGCGTCGGCGTCGGAGGGCGTGCGCCCGGCCGCGCGCAACAGGGCATGGGCGAGCGGATCCTCGGGCACCACGTCCCCGGGCCGCGGCGCACGCGCGTAGACCCGGTGGCCGAGGGCCTCCAGCACCTCCCGCTGCCACGGATCCCAGGCCACCGCGCTCACCCCGCCGCCGCTCCGCGGCGCCCGCGGAGGCGCCACAGCCACGCTGCCGGACCCGAGAGCGCATAGGCGCCCAGCACCGCGAGCAGGGTCTTGGGCGGATCGATCCACAGCGCGATCAGCGCCGCCACGATCAGCAGCACTGCGAAGAACGGCACCCGGTCCGAGCCCGGCCCGCTGCCGCGGCCCTTGAAGCTGGTGTACCGGAACAGGCTGACCATCAGCAGGCCGGACACGACCGTGATCGCCAGCGCCACGTAGCGCAGCGAAACGCCATCGAGGTCGAGGCTGTGGAAGGTCCAGACCGAACTCGCCATGACCCCCGCCGCGGCCGGACTGGCCAGTCCGATGAACCAGCGCTTGTCGACCTTGCCCACCTGGCTGTTGAAGCGCGCCAGGCGCAACGCGGCGCAGGCCGCATACAGGAAAGCCGCCAGCCAGCCGACCTTGCCCATGGTGTTGCCGTCGAGCTTCAGCGCCACCAGCGACCAGTGGTACATGACCAGCGCCGGCGCCATGCCGAAGCTCACCAGGTCGGCCAGCGAGTCGTACTGCACGCCGAACTCGCTCTGGGTGTTGGTCAGGCGCGCCACGCGGCCGTCGAGGCCGTCGAGGATGGCGGCGACGAAGATCGCCACGCAGGCGGCCTCGATGCGCCCCTGCGAGGCCGCGATGATCGCGAAGAAGCCCGCGAACAGGCCGCCGGTGGTGAACAGGTTCGGCAGCAGGTAGATGCCGCGGCCGCGGCGCGGCGGCTGGGTGGGCTGGTCCATGCCGGCAAGTGTACCCGTCGCCGCCGGCGCCGCCGCCGGCATCGGCGCGGTCCGGAACGGAGGCAGGGCGCTTGCGCGGGCCCTGCCCCGGTGCTGCAATCACGGCCACGGCCCCCAGGCGCCCCAGGAGTCCCCGCCATGCATCGCATCGTGTCCGTCGCCATTCTGGCGCTCGCCGCCAGTCCGGCCTTCGCCCAGCAGACCACCGGCGAGGTCTATCAGTGGACCGACGCCAAGGGCGTGACCCACTACTCGCAGACGCCACCGCCCCGGGGCGACTACCAGCACCGGCTGATCACCTCGTCGGAGGGCACCGCGCCGACCGCGGCCGCGCCGACCGCAGCGGCACCGACCGCCGCCGGGAACTCCAACTGCATCATCGCCCGCGCCAACATCGCCGCACTGCAGGGCGAAGGCGAGGTGCAGCAGGACACCGACGGCGACGGCAAGCCCGACACCGTGCTCGACGCCGCCCAGCGCGCCGCCCAGCTCGAACTGGCCCGGGCCGCGGCCAAGGCCTACTGCGCGCCCTGAGCCAACCCTGTCCCTACGGGAGGCAGGGCGGGCACGGCCCGTGCTGCATGGCACAATCGCCGGTCCGAGCCACCAGACCGATGATGCCGCCGATGCGCCTGTCGCAGTTCCACCTCCACACCGAAAAGGAAACGCCCGCCGAAGCCGAGCTCGCCAGCCACCGGCTGATGCTCAAGGCCGGCATGATCCGCAAGCTCGCCGCCGGCATCTACACCTGGTCTCCGCTGGGCCTGCGCGTGCTGCGCAAGGTCGAGGCCGTGGTGCGCGAGGAAATGGACGCCGCGGGCGCGATCGAGCTGCTGATGCCCTCGATCCAGCCCCGCGAACTGTGGGAGGAAACCGGCCGCTGGGAGAAGTTCGGCGGCCAGCTGCTGAAGATCCGCGACCGCAAGGACGCCGAGTACGCCTACGGCCCCACCCACGAAGAGGTCGTCACCGACTTCGCACGCCATGAGCTGGCCAGCTACCGCCAGCTGCCGGTGACCTTCTACCAGGTGCAGACCAAGTTCCGCGACGAAATCCGCCCGCGCTTCGGCGTGATGCGCGCGCGCGAGTTCCTGATGAAGGACGCGTACTCGTTCGACGTCGACGCCGAGGGCATGGCGGCCTCGTACGCGAAGATGCACGCGGCCTACACCCGCATCTTCAGCCGCCTCGGCCTGCGCTTCCGCGCGGTGCTGGCGGACACCGGCGCGATCGGCGGCGACGCCTCGCAGGAGTTCCACGTGCTGGCCGACTCCGGCGAGGACGCCATCGCCTGGTCGGACACCGGCAATGACAACGACGCCGCCGGCTACGCCGCCAACGTCGAAACGGCGCGCGCCGCGGCGCCCGGGCCGCGCCCGGCGGCGACGGAAGCGATGCGCACGATCGACACGCCCACCCAGAGGACCTGCGAGGCGGTGGCGGAACTGCTGGGCATCCCGCTGCAGCGCACCGCCAAGTCGGTGGCCGTGGTCGGCCACGATGCGGACGGCGGACCGCAGTTCGTGGTGGTGCTGGTCCGCGGCGACCACGAAGTCAACGAGATCAAGCTGTCCAAGGTGCCGGGCCTGGGCGAGTACCGCATGGCCACCGAGGCCGAGATCCTCGAACACCTGGGCAGCGAGCCGGGCTTCCTGGGCCCGGTGGCGCCGGCGAAGCCGGTGCGCGTGGTCGCCGACCTCGAGGTGGCGGCGATGGCCGACTTCGTGGTCGGCGCGAACCGCCGGGGCGAACACCTCGCCGGCGTCAACTGGGGCCGCGACCTGCCGGAGCCCGACGCCGTCGCCGATGTCCGCAGCGTGGTCGAGGGCGATCGCGCCGAGGATGGCGGCGTGCTGCGCCTGATGCGCGGCATCGAGGTCGGCCACATCTTCCAGCTCGGCCGGAAGTACGCCGAGGCCATGGGCTGCACCGTGCTCGACGCCGCCGGCAAGGCCGCGGTGCCGATGATGGGCTGCTATGGCATCGGGGTGTCGCGCATCGTCGCCGCGGCGATCGAGCAGAACCACGACGACGCCGGCATCGTCTGGCCCGAGGCGATGGCGCCGTGGACGGTCGCGGTCTGCGTGATCAATCCGAAGAACGATCCGGCGGTGGCGGAAGCCGCGGCCGCGCTCCACGACGAACTCGCCGCGCGCGGGCTCGACGTGGTGCTGGACGACCGCGGCCTGCGCCCGGGGCCGATGTTCGCCGACATCGAGCTGATCGGCATTCCGCACCGTGTGGTGGTGTCGGGGCGCGGCCTCGAGGCCGGGACCTTCGAGTACCGCGCGCGGACCGCGGCGGAAGCGGAGAACCTGGAGCGCGAAGCGCTGCTGGAGCGGCTGGCGGGTCCGCAGGGGTCGCGGCACTAGCGGTTCCTGCAAGACACGCTGCGGGATTTTTCCGGTTCTTCTCCAGACTCCTGGGTGACGGCGTGCAGTTGGCGCGTTGTCGCGCTTCTGGCGCACGGTCGCGCCTTGGAGTCGCCTCATTGGGATCCGCGCAGCCCGTCCCGCGCACAGGAGCGGCCCCGTTGTGGTCCGCGCAGCCCGTCCCGCGCACAGGGGGTGTGCTCCCCCGGCCGTCTCCGCGTCCTGCTCCCATCGGCCGGCCGCCGGCCATCCATGGCCGGCTGTCCGCACACCCCCTGTGCGCGGGACGGGCTCCGGCGTTCTCCGGCTTCGGGAGGAAAGATCAAGAGCGGTCGCGGCCCGGGGCCGCTCCTGATCATGACGACGCGACCATTTAGGCGTTGACCTTCTTCCAGACCGTGACCAGAGGTCGTGCCCGCCACGGACGCAGGGGGATGCCCCCAGCCGGATTCTCCGCGTCCTGCTGCCAGATCCGGCCGCCGGCCATCCATGGCCGGCTCTGGGCATCCCCCTGCATCCGCGCCGGGCTCGGACCGTCGTCGCGGTGGGGAGCGAAAGCAGAAGTGATGGCTACGGCGAAACCGCTGTGTCGCAACGTGGGGAGTGGAGACGAGGGTGACGGCGATGTCCCCGGACGCGAGCGACCGTTCTTGATCTCCCGTCACGAATCCGGGAAAGGTCGTGCCCGTCCCGCGCACAGGGGGTGTGCGGACAGCCGGCCATGGATGGCCGGCGGCCGGCAGTGGGAGCAGGACGCGGAGACTGCCGGGGGAGCACACCCCCTGTGTGCGGGACGGGCTGCGCGGACCCCAATGAGGCGACTCCAAGGCGCGACCGTGCGTCAGAAGCGCGACAACGCCTACTCAAGATCCGGGCAGCGTTCCCCGGAGTTGGGAGATGAACTTTTTTGCCGGTCGTGGGCGATGGCGATTACCATCGCGGCGTCGCCGGACGTCCGGCATCCACCCCCAGACCATCGGAGACCGCATGTCCATCGACCTCAACACGCTTTCGGCCAGGGAGCTCGACTCGCTGATCACCCGCGCGAAGAAGCGCAAGACGGTGCTCAAGAAGCGCAAGCCGATCGCCGCCGTGCGCGCGCGCCTGAAGGCCGCGGCCGCCGCCGAGGGCTACACCATCGAGGAGCTGTTCGGAACCTCCGCGGGGGCCGCGCCCCGCGCGGCCAAGGCTCCGCGGGCGCCACGCAAGACTGGCGTCAAGGTGCCACCGAAGTATCGCAACACCGCCAACCCCGAGCAGACCTGGACCGGCCGCGGCAAGCAGCCGCGCTGGATGGCCGAGGAAGTGGCGAAGGGCCGCAGGCCCGAGGACTTCCTCATCGCCTGACCCCCTGTCCAGACCCCTCCTGCAGGAGCAGCTACAGCTGCGACCCACGTCGACGCCAAGTCCGGGTCGCAGCTGTAGCTGCTCCTGCGGGAGGTTCTTGCGGGTCACAGGCTGCGCCGCGCAGGCAGCAGCAGGTTGCCGAAGATCAGCCCCGCCACGATCGCCAGCAGGATGTTGACGACCGCCATCGCGGCGGTCTGTCCGGCGCCCAGGTCCTGCTGCTGCACCGAGGTGATCAGGGTGCGCACGCTGGCGCTGCCCGGCACCATCAGGATGATGCCGGGCACGCGCACCACCGCGCCCGGCCGCCAGGCCCAGCGCGCGTAGCCATTGCCCGCGGCGGTGATCACCAGCGCCGCCAGGAAGATGCCGAACTCCGCGCCCCAGGCCTGCCCGGCGGTGCGCGACACGAGGTAGCCGGTGGCCGCCGCCGCCGCGACCAGCGGGTAGTCGCGCGCTTTCGCACGGAACAGCACCGCGAAGGCGAATCCGGTGACCGCCAGCGCGCACCATTCGACCCAGTCCGGCTGGGGCCGCCACGCGCGCACCTGCGGTTCGATGCCGAGCATGTCCGCGGCCACCATCGCCACCATCGTGCCGACCGTGAGCATGATCATGATCGCCACCGCACCGGCGAACCGCGCCGTGCCCGAGATCAGGTGCTGGCTGGTGAGTTCGTTGATGGCGTTGGTCAGGGTCAGGCCGGGCATGAGCACGATCAGCGCCGAGATGATCACGGTGTTGAGGTTGAGCGGCGCCACCCAGGCCGCGACCAGGATCGCGATCGAGGCCGCCACCATGGCACTGACCGCGTCTCCGGCCTCGCGCAGGCGCGGCCGCGTGCGCGCGGCGACATGCAGCAGGCCGATCACCAGACCGATCACCGCGGCGGTGGCGATGTCCAGCCACGGCAGGCGCAGCAGTCCGCCCACCCCTGCTGCCACCAGGCCGAAGCCCATCACCTGCATCGCGCTCTGGCGGCGGGACAGCGGCCGGTCGAGCGCGCGCAGGGCGGCATGGCCTTCGGCCAGGCCTAGGCGCCCGGCCAGCACGTCTTCGGCGATGCGGTCGACGTCGCACAGGCGGCCGAGGTCGTTGTCGCCGGGCGGCAGGCGCAGCACCCGGGTCGCGTCGCTGTCGCCGGGCGGACGCATCGGATCGCTGAAGGACAGCACCATGCCCGTGGGATTGGTCCAGGGCTCGCACTCCAGGCCGAGCCGGTGCGCGACCATCTCGATCGCGGCCTCCAGGCGTGGACCGGTGGTGCCGTACATGTGCAGGTGTTCGGCCAGCTCGACCAGGAAGGCGATGCGGGCGGCGTAGGCTTCCTGGGGGAACGGGCGCGACATGGGTGCGAAGCATCGCACGCGCGCAGCGCCCCGTGTTCGGTATCCTCGCGTGCAGCCTTCGCCGACACGGACGCCTTCCGCCCGATGCCCGCCGCCCGCCCTCCAACGCTCGTGCTCGACGGCGAGCGCTTGCGCCTGTCGGGAAACTGGACCCTCGACCACGCCGGGGCAGTGTCCGCGGCGCTGTCCGGGGCGCCCGGCGGCGCCACCGGCGTGGATGCGGCCGGCATCGAACGCCTCGACAGCCTGGGCGTGCTGCAGCTGCTGCGCTTCGCCCGTCGCCGCGGCCTGGCCGACGACGCGCTGCGCTTCCGGGACGAACACCTGGCCCTGGTCGCCGCGATCGAGGACGTGGCCGACGACCGGCCGAAGCGACGCCGCGAATACGGCATCGTCGCCGCCCTCGCCCGCCTCGGCATGGCCATGCACCACAACGGCCGCGAGGTGGCCGCCCTGGTGAGCTTCCTCGGCGAGAGCCTGGCCAAGCTCGGGCGCACCGTGCGCCAGCCGCGGCGGCTGCGCCTCACCTCCACCGTCCACCACATGGAGCAGGTGGGCCTGGACGCGATGCCGCTGGTGGCCCTGCTGTCGTTCATGGTCGGCGCGGTCATCGCCTACCTCGGTGCCACCATCCTCGCCGACTTCGGCGCCACGATCTTCGTGGTCGAACTGGTGGGCGTCGCCTTCCTGCGCGAGTTCGGGGTGCTCCTCACCGCGATCCTGCTCGCCGGCCGCACCGCCAGCGCGTTCACCGCGCAGATCGGGATCATGGTGTCGCGCGAGGAGGTCGATGCCATCCGCGCGCTGGGACTGGACCCCATCGACCTGCTGGTGATCCCGCGGCTGCTGGCGCTGCTGGTGATGCTGCCGCTGCTGACCTTCATCGCCATGATCGCCGGCCTGGCGGGCGGCATGGCGGTGGCGGCGTTCGAGGTCGGCATCCCGCCGCAGGCCTTCGTGGTACGCCTGCAGGACACCGTCGAGCTGCGGCACTTCCTCGTGGGCATCGCCAAGGCGCCGGTGTTCGCGGTGGTGATCGGCCTGATCGGCTGCCTCGAGGGCCTGCAGGTGCAGGGCACGGCGCAGTCGCTGGGCGAGCGCACCACGTCGAGCGTGGTGCAGGCCATCTCGCTGGTGATCCTGCTCGACGCCTTCGCCGCGATCTGGTTCATGCAGGTGGGCTGGTGAGCGCCGGCGAGGCCGTCGTCCGCGTGCGCGGGCTGGTCAACCGCTTCGGCGCCCAGGTGGTGCACGACGGCCTCGACCTCGACGTGCGCAAGGGCGAGATCCTCGGCGTGGTCGGCGGCTCGGGCAGCGGCAAGTCGGTGCTGATGCGTTCGATCATCGGCCTGCGCACGCCCGACGCCGGCGAGATCGAGGTGCTCGGCGTCGATGCGCGCTCCGACGAGCCGGAGAACCGGCTGTACGTGGAACGCAATTCGGGCGTGCTCTTCCAGGATGGCGCGCTGTTCTCGTCGCTGACCGTGGGCGAGAACGTCGAGGTGCCGCTGAAGGAGCACCATCCCGACCTGCCCGAAGACCTGCGCCGCGAGCTCGCCCTGCTCAAGGTCAAGCTCGCCGGACTGCCGGCCGACGCCTTCGACAAACTGCCCTCGCAGCTCTCAGGTGGCATGCGCAAGCGCGCAGGTCTTGCGCGCGCGCTGGCGCTGGACCCGCCGCTGCTGTTCCTCGACGAGCCCACCGCCGGCCTCGACCCGATCGGCGCCTCCGCCTTCGACGAGCTCATCCTCACCCTGCGCGAGGCGCTCGGGCTGACGGTGTTCATCATCACCCACGACCTGGACACCCTGTACGCTGTCTGCGACCGCATCGCGGTGATCGCCGACCGGCGGGTGGTGGCGACCGACACCGTCGAGCGGATCGAGCGGTTCGACCATCCCTGGGTGCAGGACTACTTCAACGGCCCGCGCGGCCGCGCGGCAAGACAGGCGGGCCGACGCACCGCCGGGGAGCCCTGAGCGATGGAAACCAAGGCCAACTACGTCCTCATCGGCGCCTTCACCCTGGCGGTGGCGGTGGCCATGCTGCTGTTCGGCCTGTGGGCGGCGAAGTATTCCAGCGACCGCAACTGGCAGGCCTACCACGTGGTCTTCAACGAGCCGGTCACCGGCCTCACCGAAGGCGGCGCGGTGCAGTACAACGGCATCAGCGTGGGTTCGGTGGATTCGCTGTCGCTGGCGCCGCAGGATCCGCGCCGGGTGGTCGCGCGCATCCGCGTGCTCGCCGACGTTCCGGTCAAGGTCGACACCCGCGCCAAGCTGTCGATGACCGGCCTCACCGGCGCCACCTTCATCCAGCTCACCGGTGGCAGCCCGGAAGCGCCGCGGCTGGCGGCACGCGATGGCGACGCCATCCCGGTGATCCTGACCGAGGCCTCGGCGCTGCAGAACATCTCCGACACCGCCAACCGCCTGGTGGCGCGCCTGGACGAGGTGCTGAGCGATGAGAACGTGGCGCGCATCGCGAACACGCTCGAGCACGTCGAGACCATGACCGGCGCGGTGGCCGGGCAACGCGAGGACCTGGCATCGCTGATCACCAACACCCGCGTGGCCAGCGAGAAGCTGATCGAGGCCGTGGAAACGTCCAACCGCGCCATGACCGGCATCGACCGCGAGCTGGTCCAGAAGCTGCCCGCCATGGTCGAACGCCTGGAATCCACGCTGGCGCGGATCGATTCCGCGGCCGGCAGCGCCGACGCGATCCTCGGCGAGAACCGCAACGCCATCAACAGCTTCGCCAACGACGGCCTGGCACAGCTGGCGCCGACGCTGGCCGAGCTGCGGGCGCTGGTCCGCGACCTGCGCCGGATCAGCGACCGCTTCGATTCCAACCCCGCGCGCTACCTGCTGGGCCGCGACGCACCGAAGGAGTTCGAACCCGAATGAAGCCGACCATCCTCCTCGCCCGTGGCGCCGCCGTCGCGGCCGCGCTTGCGCTGGGCGCCTGCTCGATCCTGGGCGGCGGCGAACGCGAGCGCGGCGCGATCTTCGCCCCCGCCCCGCGCATCCAGGCCGACGCCTCCTGGCCCCGGGTGGACTGGCAGCTTTCGGTCAGCCCGCCCAGCGCCGCGCGCACCGTCGACACCTTCCGGGTGGTGGTCCGGCCCGTTCCCGGCGAGCTCCAGGTCTATGGTGGCGCCAGCTGGGCCCGGTCGCCCTCGGACATGGTCGAGGACGTGATCCTGCGCACCCTGGAGGATTCCGGCCACGTCCCCGGCGTGGCCCGACGCGGCGCCGGCGTGGCCCCCGACTACCGCCTGCTGCTGGACCTGCGCCGCTTCGAGGCCGACTACGCCGGCCGCGCGGTGCCCTCGGCCACCATCGAACTCCACGCCAAGCTGCTGCGCGCGCGCGAGCAGGGCATCGTCGCCGCGCGCACCTTCACCATCGCCGAGCCGTCCACGGCCACCGACGTCGCCAGCGTGGCCGACGCCTACACACGCGCCCTGGAAACGCTGGGCCGCGAGGTCGCCGGCTGGACACTCACCACCGGCGACGCCCACGCCCGCGCAGCCGCTTCCCCAACCCCGACGCCACCCCCCCTCCTCACCCCCGTAGGAGCAACTGTCTTTTTTCAGACCGAGGCTGGCTGCCAGGGTTTGCCATCCCTGAGCATGGCGTTGATCTGCCCGAGGAAGGCGCGCATGCAGGCAACCAGGGCCACCTTGGCGCATTTGCCGCGGCTCCTTAGAGCCTCATAGCGTCGCTTCAGGGCGGGCTGGGCGCGGATGGCGCTCCATGTGGCCATGTACAGCACGCGCCGGATTCCGGCACGGCCGCCCTGGATGCGCCGCAAGCCGCGCTTGCCGCCGCTGTCGGCGTTGTAGGGAGCAACGCCGACCAGGGCGGCGATCTGCCGGCGTTCGATCTGCCCCAGCTCGGGCAGGAAGGCGATCAGGGTGGCGGCGGTCACCGGGCCGATCCCGGGTACGGCCCGCAGTTGGGCGGAACGCTCGCTGTCGGCGTCAGCCACGGCTTGGGTGATGGCCTTGTCCAGCAGCGCGATCTCCGCCTGCTGCGCGCGCAGCAGGCGCTTCAGGCTGGCCACCACCAGCGGCTGGCCCTGTACCTGCTGCAGCCGACGCCGATCGTCGTCGCGTTGCTGCACCACCTGCGCACGGCGTTGCACCAACGCCTGCAGCCGCTGCTGTTGCGGCGTTTCCGCAGCGGCCGGCGGCATTTCGGTCACCTCCGCCATATGGGCCAGCATGGCCGCGTCGATCGGGTCGGTCTTGGCGGTCCGGCCCATCGCAGTGGCAAACGAGCGCGCCCGGTGCGGTGGCACGCGCACCACCGGCCATTCATCCTGCAGGGCAGCCATCACCGCCCGCTCGTAGCCGCCGGTCGCCTCCAGCAGCACCCGTTCCACCGGCAGCTTCCGCAGCCGCTGCGCCAGCGACCGGTGCCCGGCCGAGCTGTTGGCCACCTCGAACACCTCTCCGTTGGGCCGCAGCGCCACCGCCAGCGTGGCCTTGGCCACGTCGATCCCCACGAACACAGACATCTGCTTCTCTCCTAGACTGGACGGGAGAGCACTCTTGCCGGCCCATGCTTGTGCAGTGCGAGCTGCTGACTCGTTCAACTGTTCGGGCTCTGGCAAGAGCGTGGAGTGCGGGCGCCCTGGCTCCTACACGTGCTTCAGGGCACCCCAGCTTGTCGGCGTCCCGCACTCCGCTCTCACCTGCACGCTAGGCCAAAGCGAAGACACAAGCAGCTACAGCTGCGACCCGATCCGCCGACCTTCGCCGGTCGCAGCTGTAGCTGCTCCTACCAGTGTCCGAGGGATGCGGGGTGGGGCGGGATGCGGGGTCGGGCGGGATGCGGGACAATCCATGCATCCGCCGCACGGACCCGCCGCATGAACCAGCAAGCCGATCCCAGCGCCACCGTCGAGGTGCCCCAGCCCGAACGCGACGTCATGGAATACGACGTCGTCACCGTCGGCGCCGGCCCCGCCGGCCTGGCGTTCGCGATCCGGCTCAAGCAGATCGACCCGGACATCTCGGTCTGCGTGATCGAGAAGTCCAGCACCATCGGCGCCCACATCCTGTCGGGCGCGGTGATCGAACCCGGTCCACTGGACGCACTGCTGCCCGGCTGGCGCGACAGCCCGCCGCCCGTCTGCGTGCCCGCGACCGAAGACGAACTCTGGTACCTGACGAAGGACGGCGGCCGGAAGTTCCCGGTCGTGCCGCCGGGCATGCGCAACCACGGCAACTTCATCGTCAGCCTGGGCGCGATGTGCGCCTGGCTGGCGCCGCAGGCCGAGGCGCTGGGGGTCGAGATCTACCCGGGCTTCGCCGCCGCGCAGACCCTGCACGCCGACGACGGCCGCGTCATCGGCGTGCGCATCGGCGACATGGGCATCGCCCGCGACGGCTCGCAGAAGCCGGGCTACACCGCGGGCATCGACATCCACGCGAAGGTCACCGTGCTTGCCGAGGGCGCGCGCGGGCATCTGACCAAGCGCCTGGTGAAACGCTTCGGCCTCGACGCCGGCAGCGACCCGCAGGCCTATTCGATCGGCATCAAGGAGCTCTGGCAGCTGCCCGCCGGCCGCGCCACGCCGGGGAAGATCGTGCACTCGCTGGGCTGGCCGGCGGACAGTGCGACCTACGGCGGCAGCTTCCTGTACCACCTGGAGGGCGACCAGGTCGCGCTGGGTTTCGTCAGCGGTCTCGACTACCGGGATCCGGAGTACAGGCCATGGGAGGCCTTCCAGCAGTGGAAGAACCATCCCACGGTGAAGCCGCTGCTCGAGGGCGGAAGCATCCTGTCGGCGGGCGCGCGCGCGATCGTCACCGGCGGCTGGCAGTCGCTGCCCAAGGTGGAGATGCCCGGCGCGCTGCTGATCGGGGACACCGCCGGGCTGCTCAACGTGCCCAAGATCAAGGGCACGCACCAGGCCATCCGCAGCGGGATGCTGGCCGCGGAGCACCTGGCCGGCAGCGCACTGGAGCCCGAGGGCTTCGACGCGAAGCTGCGCGACTCCGACGCCATGCGCGAGCTGCGCGCGGTGCGCAACATCAAGCCGGGCTTCAAGAAGGGGCTGTGGTTCGGCCTGGCCAACGCCGCGCTGGAGACCGCGCTGGGCGGGCACACGCCGTGGACGCTCAAGGTGACGCCCGACTGGTCTTCGCTGCGCAAGCTGGGCGAGTACGAATCACCCGACCGCGGCTGGGGTCAGCGCGAACTCGCGCCGCGCGACCGCCTGGCCGGCGTCTACTTCGCCGCCACCGAGCATGACGAGGACCAGCCCGTGCACCTGCTGGTGCACGACACCACGGTCTGCGTGACCCGCTGCGCCGAGGAATACGGCAACCCCTGCACCCGCTTCTGCCCGGCCGGCGTCTACGAGATCGTCGACGATCCGGACGGCCCGGCGGGCACCGGCAAGCGCCTGCAGATCAACGCCGCCAACTGCGTGCACTGCAAGACCTGCGACATCAAGGATCCCTACGAGATCATCACCTGGGTGACGCCCGAGGGCGGTTCGGGGCCGAACTACCAGAACCTGTGAGCACGCGCGCGCCGTCCTGGCCGGTGCGGGTCCATCGCGCGGCGTTCGCCGTCGCGCGCTGGGCCTTCCGCGCCCTGCCGATGACCGACGCCGTCCGCGACCGCGCCAGGCAGCGCGTCCTGTCGTCGGCGCCGTCACTGCTGCCGCCGCCGCCGACCGGGCAGTGGTCGACGGCGATCCCCGAGTGGCGCCCGCGCGCGCAGGCCGGCGGCCGCGCGATCGGCCATCGCGTCCGCACCGGCGCGCCCGTGCCCGACCCCCTGCCCGCCCGGCTGGTGGCGTTCTACCTGCCGCAGTTCCATCCGATCCCCGAGAACGACGCCTGGTGGGGCAAGGGCTTCACCGAATGGCGCAACGTCGCGCGCGCACTGCCGCAGTTCGAGGGCCATGCGCAGCCGCGCCTGCCGGACGATCTCGGGTTCTACGACCTGCGCCTGCCGCAGACCCTGCAGGCCCAGGTCGAACTCGCGCGCGAGCATGGCGTCTCCGCGTTCTGCACCTACTTCTACTGGTTCGGCGGCAGGACGCTGCTGGAGGCGCCGCTGCGCCAGTGGCTCGATCACCCGGCCATCGACTTCCCGATCTGCCTGTGCTGGGCCAACGAGAACTGGTCGCGCCGCTGGGACGGGCGCGAACAGGACATCCTGATCGGCCAGTCGCACAGCCCCGAGGACGATCTCGCGTTCATCGCACACGTGGCCGCGTACCTGCGCGATCCGCGCTACCTGCGCATCGACGGCCGGCCGGTGCTGCTGGTCTACCGGACCGGACTGCTGCCCGACCCTCCGGCCACCGCCGCGCGGTGGCGTGCCTGGTGCCGCGACCATGGCGTCGGCGAGATCCATCTCGCCTGCGTGCACGCGTTCGAACGCGACGATCCGCGCGCCATCGGCTTCGACGCAGCGGTGGAGTTCCCCCCCAACCTGTCCTCGCCTCCGTCGCTGGCGGCGACGCAGCGCCTGCTGAACCCGGACTGGCGCGGCGAGGCCCCGGACTGGCGCGACCTGGCCCGAGAATGGGCGGGGCGCCCGATGCCGGCCTACCCCCTCCATCCCGCGGTCAACTGCGGCTGGGACAACGAGCCGCGGCGGCCGGGTCGCGGGCGCAGCTACCTGCATGCGTCACCCCGCGGCTACCGCGACTGGCTGGCGGCGACGATCCGCGACCGCCTGCCGCGAGGGAAGGCGGGCGACCTGGTCTTCATCAACGCCTGGAACGAATGGGCCGAAGGCGCGGTGCTGGAGCCCGACAGCCGGCTCGGGCATGCGTGGCTGGAAGCCACGCGCGAGGCGCTTGCCGCCGCCTGCCCTGCGGAACCGGCCGAAGCCGGCGACGGGCCGGCCATCCGCAGCGCCATCGTCGTGCACGCCTGGTATCCGGAGGTCCTCGACGAGGTGCTCGACGCCTTGGGCGAGCACGCGAAGGCGCACCGTCTCCTGGTCACCCTGCCGGCCGACCGCCGCGCCGCCGTCGACACCCTGCTGCAGCGCCGGGGGCTGGCTGCCGAACTCGTCGAGGTCGAGAACCGCGGCCGCGACGTGCTGCCATTCCTGGACATGCTGGACCGCCTGGAGCCTGCGGTCGACGTCGTGCTGAAACTGCACACCAAACGCTCGACCCACCGCGACGACGGCGATCTGTGGCGGCGGGAACTGCTGCAGCGCCTGGCCACGCCGGCGAGGTTCGAGGGCGTGCTGCGTGCGTTCTCGAGCGATCCCCGGCTCGGGCTCGTCGCGCCGGAAGGCCACGTCCAGCCTGTCCGGGACTATCTCGGTGCCAACGCAGGTCACCTGGCCCATCTGGGCCGCCGGCTGGGCCTGCCGGCCGCGGACATCGCCGGCGCCCGGTTCGTCGCCGGCAGCATGTTCTGGGTCCGCGTCGCGGCCCTCCGGCCCCTGCTGGATGCACACCTGTCGCGGGACGAGTTCGAGCCCGAACGGGGACAGGACGACGGCACGCTGGCCCATGCGATCGAGCGCAGCTTCGTCGCCGTCGCCGAGGCCGCCGGCTACCGGCTCGACACCGCTGCCGCGTGTTGCGGGGAACCGGCACCGGATCCCCAGGGGATCCCATACCGGTTCGCACGGCCCGGTTGAGGCGGGGGAGGCAGCCCCGCGTCCGGTCACGGACTCGGGGCCACTCAGCCACGGTCGATCAGTCGACCACCCCCCAGTTGGCCGGATACCCGCCGAAGAACACCGAGTTGAAGGTGTTGCCGTTTCCGGTCCACATGAAGAGGTCGCGGGCCGCGCTGGTCCACACGACGTCCGCCATCGCGTCGCCGTTGTAGTCGCCGATCGCCGCCACCGTATAGCCCGGCCCCACGGGGGTGATCAGGGCCGCGCGCACCACGGTGGTGCCGTTCATGATGCGGTAGCTGAACTCGCGCGTGACCGGATTGTGGAACATGACGTCGGAACGCCCGTCGCCGTCGACGTCGCCCGCGCCCACCACCTGCCAGCCCGACGGATAGCTGCCGAAGTACACGGACTGGAAGGTGTTGCCGTTGCCGGTCCACATGAAGAGGTCCCGGGCCGCGCTGGTCCAGACGATGTCGACGAGTCCGTCGCCGTTGAAGTCGCCGGTCGCCGCCACCGTGTAGCCCGGCCCCACGGGAGTGATGAGGGCCGCGCGCACCACGATGGTGCCGCTCATGATGCGGTAGCTGAACTCGCGCGTGCCCGGATTGTGGAACAGCAGGTCCGCACGCCCATCGCCGTCGACGTCGCCCGCGCCCACCACCTGCCAGCCTGGCGGATAGGTGCCGAAAAACACGGACTGGAAGGTGTTGCCATTGCCGGTCCACATGTAGAGATCGCGCGCCGCGCTGGTCCAGACGACGTCCTCGCGACCGTCACCGTTGAAGTCGCCGGTCGCCGCCACCGTATAGCCCGGGCCGACGTTGCCGATCAGGGCCGCCCGCACCACGGCGGTGCCGTTCATGATGCGGTAGCTGAACTCGCGCGTGACCGGGTTGTGGAACAGCACGTCCGAACGCCCGTCGCCGTCGACGTCGTTCTCCGCGGCACTGGTATCGCCGCCGGCGACGCTGTTCCGGAAGGCCGCGATCAACGGCGAGGTGTTGCGCAGGCTGCGCGCATTGTCGGCCTGGTTGACGATGCCGCAGGGGCGGCCTCCGCAGAAGGTCGACTCCGGATTGGAGAAGACGCGCCACGGGGTCTGTCCCTGGGTGCCGTAGGCCATGACGGTGTAGAAATTGCCGTTGGCCGCATCGGTCCTGAGGCCGAAGGAGTACGGGTAGCGCCCGTATTCGTTCGGATCGAGGACGCCGTCGGTGCCGCGCGCGCTCTCGATGTCGTGCTGCGAACCCAGGTTGTGGCCGAGCTCATGCACCAGGGTCTCGTCACGGCAGTAGTGGCCGTTGTCCGGGGCCTGCATGCCGTTGGAATCGCTGATCGCGGAGTAGCCGAAGCGCTCGTGGCCCGGCTGGATCTCGGTCTGCGCGCCACCGATCAGCCAGGCGATGCCGCAGCCTCCCTGATCGGCGTCGCGGAAGCGGCGGACGAGCGACACCAGGTCGGCGCCATAGGCCTCGCGCGCGTTCCGCAGCGGCTGGAGCGCGGCCGGAATCGGCACGGTGGTCTGGCCGTTGCTGCCGGTCAACTGCTCCAGCGCGGTCTCGTTGCTGCCGCTGTCGGGGTAGCTGACCTGCAGCGTGCCGACCAGGCGCAGGCTGACGTCCACGCCGCTGTTGGTGAAGGCCTGGTTGCCGACGGTGACCATGTGGTTGAGGCGGGTCTGCGCCTGCGAGGTGCCGCCCAGCATGCCGGCGAAGCCCGGCGTGTAGCCGAGCAGCACGTCGACGGTGGTGGTGGTCGCGGGCGGCTCCGCCGAGGCGGCGACGACCGACTTTCCGGCGCCCGCCATCCGCGGACCCTGCGGCTCCGGTAGCGGCGGCGGCACCCGGTAATCGGGTCCCACCAGGCCGGCGTTGATCCGCCGCTCCAGGGGCGAGAGCACGCCCTTCGCCGTGGTCGCCATCCACGTCTGGCCGGCGTTGGTGGTCAGCCTCAGCGCGTCGTCCTCGCCATAGGGCAGCACGCCGAACACCGCCTTCTCGCCGAAGGTCAGGATGCCGTCCATGCCGTGCTCGTCGCGCCCGATCCAGCTCCAGTCACCGCTGGGATGCTCGACGTGGCGCTCGTACGTCAGGTCGATCCGGCGACCGTCCGGGCCGGTCACGTGCAGGGTGCCGGTGGCGATCGCGTCCAGCGCATGCGCTTCGCTCACCCGCACCGGATAGAAGGTGTGCGCGCCGCGGCGCTGGATCGTACGGACCGCGTCGTAGCCGACGAGGTCGCCGCGGTCGGCATAGCCGGCGATGGTGTCGTCGGCGGGACGCAAGCGCGGCGGCGCCGCGGTCGCGCGCTCGGCAGCCGCGTCGGCCGGGGCGAGGCCACTGGCGCCTTCAGACGCTCCGGTCGATGCAGTCGCCGATAATTGGGACTCGGGGGCGCAGGCGGCCAGAACGACCGAGCCCAGCGCGACCATGAGGAAGGTCGATAAGCTGGAAGACATGGGGGCGGCACTCTCGGGAACAGGGAAACCCGAGACTACCCCCGCGTAGATTCAAAGACGGTGAGCACTTGCTGACTGGCGTCCAGGCTGCGTCGCCCGGCCCATTCAGCCCGCTGTCGCGAAGGGAACTCCCGTGCGCTCCCGCAGCATGTCCGCGTCGACGCCGTCCGCAGCCTCGACCAGCACCAGGCCGTCGGGGGTCACGTCGAACACCGCCAGGTCGGTGATGATCCGGCTGACCACGCCCACGCCGGTCAGCGGCAGCGTGCACTCGGGCAGGATCTTCGGCTCGCCGTTCTTCGTGCAGTGCTCCATCAGCACCACCACGCGCTGCACGCCGGCCACCAGGTCCATCGCGCCGCCCATGCCCTTGACCATCTTGCCGGGCACCATCCAGTTGGCGAGGTCGCCCGTGTCGGTGACTTCCATCGCGCCGAGGATGGCGAGGTCGATGTGTCCGCCGCGGATCATCGCGAACGAATCATGGCTGCCGAAGTAGCTGGCGCCCTGGCGCGCGGTGACGGTCTGCTTGCCGGCGTTGATCAGGTCGGCGTCGACCTCGTCCTCGGTCGGGAACGGGCCGATGCCCAGCAAGCCGTTCTCGCTCTGCAGCCACACGTCCACGCCTTCGGGGATGTGGTTGGCCACGAGCGTCGGCAGGCCGATGCCCAGGTTCACGTACATGCCGTCGGCGAGTTCGCGCGCGGCGCGCTGCGCCATCTGGTCGCGGGTCCAGGCCATCACTTGCCTCCTTCGCGCACGGTGCGCTGCTCGATGCGCTTCTCCGGCGAAGCGTTGACCACGATGCGGTCGACGTAGATGCCCGGCAGGTGCACCTGGTCGGGGTCGATCGCGCCCACCTCCACCAGTTCCTCGACCTCGGCCACGCAGACCTTGCCGGCCATGGCGCAGGCGGGGTTGAAGTTGCGCGCGGTCTTGCGGAACACCAGGTTGCCCGCGGCGTCGGCCTTCCAGGCCTTGACCAGGGCCACGTCCGCGACCAGCGCCGTCTCCATCACGTAGTGCTTGCCGCCGAATTCGCGGGTCTCCTTGCCCTCGGCGACCACGGTGCCGTAGCCGGTGGCGGTGAAGAAGGCCGGGATGCCGGCGCCGCCGGCGCGCAGGCGCTCGGCCAGGGTGCCCTGCGGGTTGAACTCGAGCTCCAGTTCGCCGGCCAGGAACTGGCGTTCGAACTCCTTGTTCTCGCCCACGTAGGAGGAAATCATCTTGCGGATCTGCCGCGTCGCCAGCAGCTGGCCGAGGCCGAACCCGTCGACGCCGGCATTGTTGGAGATCGCGGTCAGGCCGGTCACGCCCGAATCGCGCAGCGCGGCGATCAGCGCCTCGGGGATGCCGCAGAGGCCGAAGCCGCCGACCGCCAGCGTCTGGCCGTCGGCCACCACGCCGGCCAGCGCGGCCGCCGCATCCGGATACACCTTGGTCTTCGTGGTCCCCGCTGTCGGGGCAACGGCCTGGGCCATCGTGCAGCTCCTGGAAACGGGCAAAGGCCGACAGTCTAGCGCCAGCGCGCGCGCCGCCGGACCGTACCTTCGGACAGTGGCCCCAGGCGCGCCGGGCCCTCCGCTCCCTGTAGGAGCCGCTACAGCGGCGACCGCGGGTGCTCCCTGCAGGAGCCGCTACAGCGGCGACCGCGGGTGCTCCCTGTAGGAGCCGCTATAGCGGCGACCGCGGGTGCGGGTCGCAGCTGTAGCTGCTCCTACACGTTTGCCGTGGGGCGGATTACGCATTTGCCGGGGGGGGCGGACTACGCATTTTCCGGTGGGGCGGGTTGCCGCATTCGCCGGGGGCGGGCGGTGTCCGATTCGCATGGGAACGCCGGGGCCGCTAAAATGCCGGGTCCGCCGCGGGCGCTTCCGGTCCGCCGCAGGCGCTCCTCTTTCCCCAGGGACCTCCGCAACGATGAAGATCCTCGTCGGCTACAAGCGAGTGGTGGACTACAACGTCCGCATCCAGGTCAGGCCGGACGGTTCCGGCGTGGTCACCGAGGGCGTCAAGCTCTCGGCCAATCCTTTCGACGAGATCGCGCTGGAAGAGGCCTTGCGCCTGCGGGACAAGGGCATCGCCAGCGAGGTCGTGGTCGCCACCATCGCCCCGGCCGACGCCCAGGCGCACCTGCGCAACGGCCTGGCCATGGGCGCCAACCGCGCCATCCACGTGGTCACCGGAGCCGGCCAGGAGGTCCAGCCGCTGGCCGCCGCCCGCGCCCTGCTGAAGCTGGTCGAGAAGGAGTCGCCGGACCTGGTGATCCTCGGCAAGCAGGCGATCGACGACGACGCCAACCAGACCGGCCAGATGCTGGCCACGCTCTGGGGCCGCCCGCAGGCGACCTTCGCCTCGAAGCTGGAGGTGGCGGACGGCAAGGCCACGGTCACCCGCGAGGTCGACGCCGGCCTCGAGACGCTGGAGGTGGACCTCCCCGCCGTGGTCACCACCGACCTGCGCCTGAACGAGCCGCGCTTCATCAAGCTGCCCGACATCATGAAGGCCAAGTCCAAGCCGATGGAGTCCATCGCCTGGGCCGACCTCGGCGTCGACGAGGGCCAGGGCCTGAAGACCACGCACCACGCCGCGCCCGCGAAGCGCAGCAAGGGCGTGATGGTGAAGGACGCGGCCGAACTGGTCGCCGCACTCAAGGACAAGGGGCTGCTCTGATGGCCAAGGTACTCATCGTCGCCGAACACGCCGACGGCAAGCTCAACGGCTCCACCGCCAAGTGCGTGACCGCCGCGCAGGCGCTGTCGCCGGAAGCCATCGACATCGTGGTGCTGGCCGCCGACCCGGCCGCGGTGGCCGCCGAAGCGGCGCAGCTTGCCGGCGTCTCGCGCGTGCTCACCGTCGCCAACGAGGCCAACGCGAACGCCATCGCCCAGGTGCTGGCGCCGCAGGTGGCGAAGCTGGCCGCGGGCTACAGCCACGTCTTCGGCCCCAGCTCGACCTTCGGCAAGGACCTGATGCCCTGCGTGGCCGCGCTGCTCGGCGTGCCGCAGGTCTCGGACCTGATGTCCGTGGAAGGCGAACACAGCTTCAAGCGCCCCATCTACGCCGGCAACGCCATCGTCACCGTCGAGGCGCCGGCCGGACAGACCCTGGTCGCCACCGTGCGCACCGCCTCGTGGAAGGAGGCCGGCAAGGGCGGCAGCGCGGCGGTCGAGGCCGTGGGCGTCGACGCCCCCCCTCCCCACGCACACCCGCTTTGTCGGCCTCGCCGCCGGCGGCGGCGATCGCCCCGACCTGCAGAGCGCGAAGCGCGTGGTCTCCGGCGGCCGCGGCGTGGGCTCGGCCGAGAACTTCGACATCGTCTACAGGCTCGCCGACCGGCTCGGCGCGGCGGTGGGCGCCTCGCGCGCGGCGGTCGACGCCGGCTACTGCCCCAACGAGATGCAGGTCGGCCAGACCGGCAAGATCATCGCCCCGGAGCTGTACGTGGCCGTCGGCATCAGCGGCGCGATCCAGCACCTCACCGGCATCAAGGACGCCGGCACCATCGTCGCGATCAACAAGGATCCCGACGCGGCGATCTTCGAGATCGCCGACATCGGCCTGGTGGGCGATCTGTTCCAGGTGCTGCCGGAGCTGGACGCGGCGCTGGGCGGCTGACGCAGCGATGATCGTCTATCTCCTGGTCCTGCTCACCACCCTGTGCACCATCGGTGGCCAGCTGATCCTCAAGCGCGCGGTGACGGACCTGAAGCCGCTCATGGCGCAGGGGCCGATCGAGTTCCTCTGGGGGGCGGCCCTGTCGCCAATGGTCTACGCCGCGCTGGCGCTGCAGGTCCTGGGCTACGTGTCCTGGATGTTCGTGATCTCGCGGGAAAAGCTCTCGATCGCGTTCGCGCTCTCGGGCTCGACGTTCTACCTGTTGATGGCCGCGGCGAGCTGGTATTTCTTCGGTGAACGCCTGGGCCAGGCGCAATGGCTGGGCCTGGTGCTGATCTCGGTGGGCGTGGTGCTGGTGACCGCGGCCGCACAGCCGGGCAGCCCGGGGTGACATCGGCCGCGGCGGCGGCCAAGCCCCCGCGCGGCCGCGCGCTGCCGCGTACCGCGGCCATCCTCGCGGTCGCGGCTCTCCTCGCCTGGCTGTTCCTGCTGTCGCGCCACGAACTGCGCGTCAACCTGGAGTTCTCCGCCACGGCGCCCGGACCGGGCGAAATTTTCCACGCCGCCGAAGGCGAGGAGTTCAGCGCCGGCAAGAGCGTGTCCTTCGCCACCGTCAGCGACGGCACGGCGCAGAAATACCGCGTGGACATCGCGTCGTCCGATCCGGTGTCGCGGCTGCGCCTGGACCCTGCGACCGGACCCGGCGCCATCGCCCTGCACGGACTCCAGCTCCGCGGCAAGGTCCTGTGGCTCAAGACGGCGCGGGCGGACGTCCCGCTCGAACCGGCGTCCGCGCACCATGCCGGACCGCCGGCGCGCGATGCCGGGGGACTCCGCTTCGAGACCCTGGGCAACGATCCCTGGCTGGAGATCCGGCTGCCCCCGGACACCTTGAGCGCGCTGGAGCGCCGGACGCACGGGCTGCGGCTCCTGGCCGCACTCCTCTGCGGCTTCGGGGTCGTCCTGCTCGACATCGCGCTGCGGTTCGCGCTGAAGCACGCACCCCGCGTCCGCGACCGCGCGCGCCGCTGGATGGCGCGGCTGGAGCCCGCCGCGCGCGCCTGCAGCGACGAGGGGACGATCGTCTTCACCCCGGCATCCTTCCTGGTCGTCGCGCTGGGCCTGTCCCTGGCCGCCGCGGGCGTGGCCGGCCGCATCAACCTCTCGTCCGCCGGCATGTGGGACGCGTACCTGCCGACGCCGTCGGCCGGCGACTCGCTCCTGGTCGGCGAGCCCCGCGCCATCCGCACCGACGAATGGCTGGTACACACCCCATGGATGCTGAGCCAGGCCGCGAACGGTTATCCGCTGCACAACCCCGCCATCGGCGCGCTCAACGCCACGCTGCTGACCTCGGTGCCGGTCCGGCATCCGATCACCGCCTTCCAGCCGGAGTTCTGGGGCTTCGCGCTCTTCGACGTCGAGCGGGCGGTCTCCTGGTTCTGGATGTACAAGACGCTGGGCCTGTTCCTGTCGGCATTCCTGCTGCTGCTGCTGCTCACCCGCGGCGACGCGGGCATCGCGTTCCTCGGCAGCGCCTGGCTGTGCCTGTCCTCGTTCACCCAGTGGTGGTTCTCGACCAACCTGCCGGAAATCCTGGTCGGGCTGTGCCTGACCCTGCTCGGATTCCTGTCCGTCTGCCTGGCGACGCGGCGTGCGACCTTCGCCTTCGGCGTGCTGGCCTTCCTGCTGGGCGCGGCGACGTTCGCATTCCAGCTCTATCCGGCGTTCCAGGTGCCCCTGGCCTATGCGGCCGCCGCGATCGTGGCGGGCGTGGCGCTGGCGCGCGCGGACCGCGCGCGCTTCCGGCACCGCGCCGGCCTGCGCCTGGGCGCGCTGGCGGCCTGCGCGGCGGTGCTCGCGGTGCTGCTCTACCGCTTCGCCGTCGACGCCGCCGCGACCATCGAGGTGGTCTCCGCCACCGTCTACCCCGGCCAGCGCTCGACCGTCGGCGGCTCGATGCCCTGGCGCATGGCCTTCGACGGCGTGTTCGAAGGCTGGCGCTTCGGAGAGACGGACTTCCCCTACGTCAATTCCAATGCATCGGAATCCAGCGACTACATCGTGCTGTTCCCGCTGGTCGTGGCCGCCATGCTCTGGCACGGGCGGCGCGCGTTGAAGGATGGGCTGCTGGTGTCTCTCGCCACGTTCTGCCTGCTGCTCGCGGCCTGGATGACCATCGCCCTGCCCGACGCAGCGGCACAGGCGGTCTCGCGGCTGCTGCTGCTGTCCTTCGTGCCGCCGCCGCGGGCCTCGGTGGCGCTGGGCGTGGCCTCGGTCGTCCTGGTCACGGTCTGGATGGCCCGCCTGCGCGCGATGCCGCGGCCGCCCCTGAGCGCCTCGCAGCCCGCCTTCGCGGCCATCGCGGCCGTGCTCGCCTGGGCCTACGGACTGCAGCTGCAGGAGATCGATCCGGCCTTCTTCACCCGGACACGCCTGCTGCTGGGCACCGCGCTCGTCGCGCTCGGCGCCTGGGCGATCGTGCGCGGCAGCCGCCTCGCGTTCGCGCTGTTCGTGGTCGCGCTGTCGATCCCGGGCACGACGGTCAACCCGGTGTCGCGCGGACTGGCGCCCCTGCTCGAGAAGCCGGTGCTGGCCGCGGCCGTCGCCGCCAGCGAAGGCGAGCGGCCGGCGCGCTGGATCGTGGTCGGCAGCTTCGTCCTCCCGCAGGCGTTCAAGGCCGTCGGCCTGGACGTCCTGGGCGGCGCCACCTTCGCGCCGGACCACGAGGTCATGCGCGTGCTCGATCCCGACGCGCGCTCGGCCGAGGTCTGGAACCGGTACGCGCACATCCAGGTCGAATCCGACGCTTCGCTGGAGGCGCCCGCCTTCGACCTGGTGCAGGCCGACCTCTATCGCCTGCGCGTGGACGTCTGCGCCGCGCCACTGGAGGCGCTGGGCATCAACCGGCTCGCGTATCCGGGCGAGGCGCCGGAAGCGGACCTCGCCTGCCTGCGCAGGATCGGCGAACCGGTGCAGGGATTCTCGCTGTACGCGCGCGTCGCGGATCGATGACGCGCCGGTCGAGCGTGACCGCGCTTCCTATAATCGGCGGCCAGGTCCGCCCGGAGTCCGCGTTCCCATGAACCACAGCTTCGTCGTGCCGGCGTACGGCGAGTCTCCCCACCTAGAGGCCTGCCTGCGTTCGCTGGCGGCGCAGGAGCGCCCGACCTCGATCATCGTGGCCACGCCCACGCCGAGCCCGCGCATCGAGGCACTGGCCGCGGCGTACGGCGCGCAGCTGCGCGTCAACGAGCGCGGCGGCGGCATCGGCATCGACTGGAACTTCGCACTGTCGTGCGCGACCACGCGCTGGGTGACCATCGCCCACCAGGACGACGTCTACCTGCCGCGCTTCACCGCGGCCACCCTGGACGCGGCGGAGCGGCACCCGGACGCCAGCCTGGTCTTCACCGGCTACGCCGAGCGCACCCTCGACGGCATCCGCGTGGACACCACGCTGTTGCGCATCAAGCGCGCCCTGCTCGAGCTCGGCTTCCTCGGCGGCTCGCGCGCGGGCACCCGCTTCTTCAAGACCAACACGCTGCGCTTCGGCTGCGCGATTCCCTGCCCGGCGGTGACCATCGACCAGGCCCGCAACCACCTGCGCTTCCGCGAGGACCTGCGCATCGACCTGGACTGGGCCGCCTGGCTGGAGCTCGCGCGGCGCCCGGGCGCCTTCGTCTACGTGCGCGAGGTGCTGATGGAGCACCGCGTGCACGCCGACAGCGAGACCACGGCGGGCATCGCCGGCGGCGCCAGGGCGGCCGAGGACCGGGCGCTGCTGCGGATGATGTGGCCGGGTCCGGTCGCCGACGCCATCGCCGCCACCTATGGCATCGCCTACCGCAGCAATCCCGCCTGACCCCACGCCTGCCTCCACACCTGCAGGAGCAGCTACAGCTGCGACCCCGATGTGCCGCGGACGCGGGTCGCAGCTGTAGCTGCTCCTACAGGTCGTCGGTGGGGGCGTTGGTGGGGGGGGTGGGATTCGGGGGATGCGGTGTAGAGGACGCGCAGTTCGTGGTGCGGGAAGACGTCGCCGAAGGCGCGCACGTTGCCGGGAAAGTAGTGCGAGCCGGACAGCGTGAAGCCTGTGCCGGCCAGGACGGACGGCTGCGAGAGCATGGCCAGGTCGACGAAGGTGAGATGGGTCGCGTCGCTGGCATAGCCGCGGCGACCCGGCACGATCACCAGCGCGCGCTCGACGCCGAAGCCGCGCGCCGCACGCAGCAGGCTGTTGAGGCATTCGGCGGGGCGGTCCAGGTGTTCGAGCACATGGCTGATCACGATCGAGCCGTAGCGCCGGCCCGGCCGCCGCAGGGGCGACATCGTCCAGTCGTCCCCGGCGGCGTCGTAGTGCAGCACGTCCAGGCCCTGCGCCACGCAGTGCTCGACGGTGGCGGCATTGAGCTCCAGGCCCGTGGATCCTCCGGGAAGCGTGCGCAGCAGCTCGCCGATGCCGCAGCCGAAGTCGATCGTCGGCCCCTGCACCAGCGCGGCCGCCGAACGCAGGTAGAAGCCCCGCACCCACTTGCGCAGCCCGCTGCGGTCGAACTGGTAACGGGTGTAGCGGCCGTCGTAGGCGTCGGGGTTGGTGGTCATCGCGTTCGGGGCCAGGGTGATGGTCGCGGCTGTCGCCTGCTGCAGTGTAGCGGGCCGCCCGGTTACCATGGCCGCCGGCATCGCTCCCTCGCCCGCTCCACGACCCGTCCGTCCTTGCACAGGCTGGATCCATGATCGACTCCAAGGCGGCCACGGATGCCGCGCGCCCTCCGAGCATCGCGGTGGTCCTGCCCTGTTACCGGGTGACCGCGCACATCCTGGACGTCCTGGCCTCCATTCCCGACGCCGTCGAGCACATCATCGTCGTCGACGACGCCTGCCCGGACGGCTCCGGCGAGCTGGTGCGCAAGGCCTGCACCGACCCCAGGGTGCGCGTGCACGTCAACCCGACCAACCTCGGCGTGGGCGGCGCCGTGCTGCACGGCTACCGGCAGGCGATCGACGCCGGCGCCGACGTGATCGTGAAGATCGACGGCGACGGCCAGATGGACCCGCGCCTGATCGGGCACTTCGTCGGACCGATCCTCGCCGGCGACGCCGACTACACCAAGGGCAACCGCTTCTTCGACCTGACCAACATCGCGCGCATGCCGCGGCTGCGGATCTTCGGCAACGCCGTGCTGTCGTTCATGGCCAAGCTCTCGACCGGCTACTGGGACCTCTTCGACCCCACCAACGGCTACACCGCGATCCACGCCGACGTCGCCCGCCGCCTGCCCTTCGACCGGATCAGCCAGCGCTATTTCTTCGAGACCGACCTGCTGTTCCGGCTCAACACCCTGCGCGCGGTCGCGGTGGACGTGCCGATGGACGCGCACTACGGCGACGAAGTCAGCAACCTCAAGGTCTCGCGCGTCCTCGGCGAGTTCCTGGCGAAACACACTCGGAACTTCGGCAAGCGGATCTTCTACAACTACTTCCTGCGCGACCTGTCGCTGGCCTCCCCTCGAACTGGTCGCCGGGATCGTGCTCGTCCTGGGCGGCAGCACGTTCGGTGCGATCACGTGGTGGAACTCGATGCAGTCGAACGTGGCCACGCCCGCCGGCACGGTGATGCTGGCGGCGCTGCCGGTGTTCATGGGCCTGCAGTTCCTGCTGGCCTTCCTCGGCTACGACATCGCCTCGGTCCCGCGGCGCCCGCTGCACCGCGGCAACCGCCGCCTGGCCCTGGCCTGCCGGGGCCTGTCGCTACCCTGAGGCCGGGCGGGCACCGTCCCGCCGCCACTGGCCGGGCCTGCCCGGCACCGGGCCGGGGCCGGGCCTCGGCGCCCGCGGCGGAAACGCCAGCTCGAACGGCGCGCCGGTCAGGGTGAGGTTGGGGTTGTAGGCCGGGTCATGCAGCAGCGCATCGCCCCAGCGCGCGCGCATGATCGCGACCTCGCCCTGGAAGCGCGCCATCTTCTCCGGCGTGTCCTCGTAGCCGCGCGAGGCCGACTCGTGGTGGTAGAGCGTCGCGTACGGCGTCCACACGTTGCGGTAGCCGGCATCGAGGAGGCGCAGGCAGAAATCGATGTCGTTGAAGGCCACCACCAGGCGCTCGTCCAGGCCGCCCACTTCGTCCCAGACCTCCTTCCTGACCAGCAGGCAGGCCGCGGTCACCGCCGAAACCTCCTGTGCGACCAGGGCCCGACCGCACTGGCCTTCGTAGCCGGCCGGCCGGCCGGTATATGCATGGCCCGCCACGCTGCCGATGCCGAGCACCACGCCGGCGTGCTGGATGGTGTCGTCGGGGTAGCGGAGCATCGCGCCGACCGCGCCGATCTCCGGGCGCACCACCTGGCCGACCATCTCGCCCAGCCATTCGGGGCCGATGGTCTCGATGTCGTTGTTGACCAGGCCGATGATCGCGCCCGTGGCCTGCTCTGCCGCGAAATTGTTGATGCGCGAATAGTTGAACGGCGCGTCGTAGGCGAGCACCCGCACCCGCGGCTCGGCCTCGAGGCTGCGGAAATACTCCAGGGTGGCGGGCTCGGAGGACTGGTTGTCGACCACGAGGATCTCGTAGTCGGGATAGTCGGTCCGGTCGAGGATGCTCCGCACGCAGGTGCGCAGCAGCTCGACGCGGTCCCGCGTCGGGATGATCAGGCTGACCCGCGGCGCCGGCGACGGCACCGCCCGATGGACTTCGAGATGGCCGGCGCGGTTGGCGCGGACGCGCGCGCGCTGCCCGGTCCGCTCGAGGTGCTCCTCCACCGCCCGCATCCCCGCGCCACCGGCGTAGTCCTTGTGGTCCAGGCCGAGCGCGGTGGATCCGGCGATCGCGCGCCAGTGGTACAGCACCTTCGGCACGTGGCCAATCTCGTCGGGCCGCAGTCGCTCCACGCAGCGCAGCGCCAGGTCCCAGTCCTGCGCCCCTTCGAAGCCTTCGCGGAAGCCGCCGACCTCGCGCACCAGCGCGGTGTCGTACACGCCCAGGTGGCAGATGCAGTTCTGGGCCAGCAGCAGCTCGTAGTTCCAGTCCGGCTTGAAGTAGGGATCGAAGCGCTCGCCCTTCCCGCTGATCTTGTCCTCGTCCGAATACACCAGCCGCCAGCGCGGATTGGCGCCGAGGGCGGCGACCATCTCCAGCAGCGCGTGCGGACGCAGCTCGTCGTCGTGGTCGAGCAGGGCGACGTAGTCGCCGCGCGCCATCTCCAGCGCCGTGTTGGTGGCGGCCGAGATGTGGCCGTTGCGTTCGCGGAAGGTCACCCGGATGCGCGGGTCGCGGCGGGCGTACTCCTCGAGCACGCTGCGCACCTGCGGCGACGCGGACGCATCGTCGGCCACGCACAGCTCCCAGTCCGGGTAGACCTGGGCCAGCACGCTGTCCAGGCAGCGCCGCAGCCAGCGCTCCGGCGTCCGGTACACCGGCAGCAGGATCGAGACCAGCGGGCGCGCGGAGAGCGCATCGACGGTGCCGCGCAGGCGTTCGATCGCGGCGGCGTCGAGGGTGTCGTGGTCGCGGACCCAGGCGGCGTAGTCGTCGCCCTCGGGCAGGGTCGCCGCGGTGTACCGGGCATAGGCCACGTCGCCGCCATGGCGCAGCCCGCGGGCGAAGGCCGCCTTGGCGACCACGCGCAGCATGTCGAAGCGCTGCCGCCACGGTCGCGGCCCACCGTTTTGCCCCGCCAGGCGGGCCATCGTCGCCAACGCACGGCCGCGCCCGAGCCGGCGCAGGCGCAGGCCCGGCAGGCGGAAGCGGGTGTTGCGGGTGCTGGGGTCGAAGCGCAGCGCCGTGACGGGCCCCTTCAGGCGGATCACGGCGCGCAACCGACCGTCCGCGTCGGGCTCGGGGAGGGGCAGCCGTTCGGATTCGTAGATGCCGTCGCCGTAGTCGGGATACAGGCAGGGGGCGACCAGAGGGCCGTCGAGATCAGTGAGGTCGGCTTCGAGCAGGTACCAGCCGCCGTCAAGCGTCCGGTCGCGACTGTCGAGCATGAACCTGGGGTCCCCGCCCTCGCAGACCCAGGCTGCGTCCGCGCCGTCGGCTTCACGGCGGGCATCGCCCGCAGGGATAAGCGCCAGATCGATCGGGACACGCCTCGCCAGCAGGCCGCGGAAATGACGCCACCAGTGGGCCGACGAGCGCCGTCGCGCCCAGGCCAGCAGCTCGGCCTGCTGGGCGCGCAGCGTCATGAGCTCGGCAGCCAGGGCATGGTCACGGGCCGTTGCCGCGCGGATCTCTTCCTGGAGCCGCCCGCTCTCGCCGAGCGCGTCACGGAGCGTATCCAGGGACGCTGCCAGCGCGGCCTGGGCTTCGCCGACCATGGACACCTGCGCTCTCAACGCTTCACGGCCGGCTTCGCCGCTGGCCATGAGCGCGTGCAGCCGCTCGTCGAATCCGGTGGCCAGGGTCTCGAGCCGGAACCGGATCTCCACCCGCGCCCGCCCGTCGTCGCCCACCTGCTGCGGCAGTCCGCGCACGTCGACCTCGAAATACGGGTCGTCCCCAAGCGCCGCGAGGCGCAGTGCGACGCCCGGCGAATCGGCGTGCAGCTGCATCTCGCTGATGGCGCCCACGCGCTCGGGCAGGTCGTCGACCTGCGTCCCGCCGATGGCCAGCGACAGTACCGAATACACCCCCGGCGCATCGTCCGGGTCGATACGGAGGAAATCCGGCCGCGCACCCGCCGGCAACACGAACTCGGCGCACCTGCCATCCCCGCAGGACACCGCGTCGGCCCATACCGTGTACGCCTCGACGAACGAGGTCGTCGCCTCCCGGTAGTACAAGCGGCAGCGCCCGGGCTCGCGCAGCGGCGTCAGCGGCCGCCACAGTTCGAGGAGTGCGGCCAGCTGCAGCGAGGTGTCGACGCGCGACTTGTCCAGCCCCTGCCTGTGGATCTCGCGTTCCAGCAGGAACGGCACGTCGCGCGCGGCGGCATCGTCGACGGCGGCGAAGTAACCGGCGGAAGCCGCGTCGAAGCGCCGCGCGATGTCGTCGAACGCGGCCACGTCGGGCTCCGCGCCTTCCGCCCCGCGCAGCAGCAGAGCATGCAGCTCCGCCGCCAGCGGCGCGCAGAAGGACGACGCTTCCCAGTCCTCCGGCGCGGACCTGTGGTTGCGGAGCGAGCCGTCGAGGAACGCATCCACCTCGGCCTCCGCAGCGGCCGACGGCCGCAGCGCCAGGCCCAGCCCCCGCTCCCTGATCCTTGCCAGCTCGGCGCGCCAGTCGCGCAGCACCGCTTCATACGCCACGAACACCCGCGGTACGCCGCGCGTGGCGCGTTCGGCCTCGAGCATGTAGCGCAGCCACAGCAGATGCGCGCGCGGACGCGACAGCCCGTCGCGACGCTGCAGCGAAGCCGCCACCTCGTCGGGATGCCGCACCATCAGCAGCGCGCCCGGCCGGGTATCGGCGCTGCGCGCGGCGTCCAGCCACAGCGGCATGGTGCGGCTGCTGCGCGGATCCTTGACCACGACCGTGGAGTCGTTAGCGGCCAGTGTCCGGACCACGTCGGCAAGCGCTTCGCGCACGTGTTCGGCGACGGGACCTTCGTTCCAGTCCGAAGGCATCGGGCGCGGATCGTCCCAGGCCATCGCGAGCGCATCGAACAGGTGCTCGTGCGCGGCCACGACGCGGGTGTTCTCGAAATAGCCCTTGGGATTGTCCGCCGTGGGCGGCATCAGGTCTTCACCGAGTACCGCGCCGACCTTCTCGAGCATGCCCGCCAGCGCCGACGTCCCGCTGCGGTGCATGCCCAGGACCAGCAGCAACTCGCGCTTGGGAGCGGCCACGCCGCGCATCTCGTTCACGTCAGTGGGATGTTCGGCGGCGATCGGACGCGGAAGTATATCGATTCTGCGACAATCCTGAGCCTTGGCCCGCCCGCGCCCGATGCTGATCTCCGTCCATATCCCGAAGACGTCCGGCACCAGCTTCGGCCTGCTGCTGCGCCAGCGCTTCGGCGCGGCGCTGCTCGAGGACTATGACGACCGGCCGCTCTCCCGGGGCACGGTGCCGCGGATCGCATCCGCGGTCGGACACTGGCCGCTGCTGGCCCGCCGCCTCGCCGGCTACCAGGCGGTCCACGGCCATTTCCTCGCGCTCAAGTACCTGCCGCTGCGGGCACCCATGGTGACCTGGCTCCGCCACCCGGCGCAGCGCGCGGTGTCCCGCTACGAACATTACCGGCGCGAGGTCGCGGCCGGGCGCCCGCTGCAGCCGGTGGCGGGTCTGCGCCCCGGCCTGACGCTGGAGGAGTTCAGCCGCGTGCCGCGCTTCCGCAACACCTGCGCGAAATTCCTGCGCGGTGTCCCTCGCGGACGCGTGGCCTGCTACGGCTTCGCCGAGGACGTGGCCGGCAGCCTCGCGCGGATGCAGCAGGTCCTCGGCCTCGACCTGGGCACGTCTCTCCACGCCAACGCCAATCCTGTGAATGCCGGGCGTCCCTACGCACTCGAGCCGGCGCAGGAGCGCAGCCTGCTGGCCCTCAACGCCGAGGACTATCGCCTGTGGTGCTGGGCGCGCGAGCGCGAGGGGCTCTGAGGTCGGTACAGCGCCTACGGGTCCAGCAGCACGCCATGCCGTCGCGCCAGCGCGGCGACCTCGCCGCGCAGTCGCCAGCGCAGCGCCAGCCGTCCCGGCGACCACGCCGCCGGCGGCCTGTAGTCGCCCACGAACACCCGCTCCGTCCCGCCGGCACGGTCGGGCAGCCGGGACACGCCGAGGAAATCCGTCACCTGCGCGAGCACCTGCGTCGGCCGCGCCGCCAGGTCGCGCGAACGCAGCAACAGCACCTGCCCGCGCGGAAAGTGACGCAGCAGCACGTCCAGCTGTCCCGCATACCGGCCGCGTGCAACGTAGCTGCAGACCCGCAGCGGCGAATCCGGCGACCAGTCGTCGCTGTGCTTGCGCAGGCGCCAGGGCTCCAGCAGCACGGCCGCCAGCAGCGAGCGCGATTCCAGCCCCCGGCCACGCTCCATGAAATAGTGCGAGACCGCCCGCTCCACCGGATCGCGCAGCAGCAGCACCCAGCGCATGGCCGGGTTGTAGCGTGCCACCCGGGCCACCAGTGCGGGATGGAACAGCGTGATCGGCGTGGCGTCGCCATGCAGGCGATCGGCACCGACTTCGTCTGCGGCGTCGAAGTGCGGCGCGAAGCGCGCGTCCACCTGGTCCACGCTCCAGGCCTCGTCGAAGTCGGTCGCATCGAACACGTGCGCCTCCTTGCGGGCCGGCAGCGCCAGCTGCGGATGCTCCGCGAGGAAGCGCGCCAGCGCGCTGGTGCCGCCCTTCTGGACGCCGCCCAGGAGGAAGCGGATCCGCGGGCCTTCCGCAGGCACGCCGGAGACCGGCTCAGCCACCTTCCGCCTGCACCGGAGCTTCGGCGAACTCCACGCTCGCCGGCAAGGGGAACAGCCCGGTGAACTCTTCGCGGCAGTCGTCCACGACCTCGAACGACAGTCCCCCGTCATGGCGCGCCAGCACCCGCGCATTCTCCATCCCGGGGGCGTCGACCAGGCGCAGACGGACCCGGTAGGCACCGCGCTGCAGCAGGGCCTGGAAGCGGATCCGGAACTGCAGCCGCCCCTCCCCCGAGCGCGGCGGCAGGCGCACCCGGCGACCGCTGACCGGGACCCCACGCCGGTCGAGCACGTCGACGATGCAGGCCGCGGCGCCGATCGCCGGATCGGCGAACAGCTCCACGTCCACGTCGACCGGGTCGCCGTGCCGTAGCGCGATGTTCCGGACACCGTCGCGCAGGGTCGCGCGCAGGATCGCACCGTCCGGGGAGGCGAAGCCCTGGTCCGTGCGCACCGGCGCATCGGCCGCAGCCGCCGCGCTGGCCTTGGCATGGACCTGGAACAGGTACTGCTCGATCACGTCCTCCGGCAGGCCCTGGGCCGTCACCCGGCCCTCCTCCAGCAGGATGCCGCGCTGGCAGAACGCACGCAGCACGTTGAGGTCATGGCCGACGAACAGCAGCGTGGTGCCACGCGCCAGGATCTGCTCCATGCGCGCCATGGCCTTGGCCTGGAACGCGGCATCGCCCACCGCCAGCGCCTCGTCAACGATCAGGATGTCCGGGTCGATGTGCACCTGGACCGCGAACGCCAGCCGCAGCGCCATGCCCGAACTGTAGGTCTTGACCGGCTCGTCGATGTACTCGCCGATGTCGGCGAAGGCGATTATGTCGTCCAGGCGCTCGCGCAGCTGCGCCGGGGTGATGCCGAGGATGGCGGCATTGATGCGCACGTTCTCGCGCCCCGTCAGCTCCGGATTGAAGCCGGAACCCAGCTCCAGCAGGGCCGCGATGCGGCCGTTGGCCACCACCGTGCCAGTGGTCGCTGGCAGCACACCGGCGATGATCTGCAGCAGGGTGCTCTTGCCACTGCCGTTGAGACCGATGATGCCCAGGGCCTCCCCGCGCTCCAGGCTGAAGCTCACGCCCTCCAGGGCACGGTGCGTATGCAGGCGCGCCTGCGCCCCGGCCAGCAGCCGCTGCGAGAGCGCGGGAAACCAGCGGGTCCAGCCGGACATGCGGTACAGCAGCGGCCCCCACAGCCGGCTGGCAGGACTGGGCCACAGGTGATAGGTCTTGCCGACGTTGCGCACGTCCAGCGCGGGGGCGGAAGTGTTCATGCGGGTCCGAGGGGATCAGGCCGCACAGGATACCCGGCGCGCCGCTGCGACAGGCGCCTGCCCCAGGTCCAGGCACAAAAAGGCGGGCAGCTTGCGCTGCCCGCCCGGGTCTTGCAGCAGTACCGGATCAGATCCGGTACTGCCTTGTCACGGTCAGAGCGGGAGGTTGTGGCCCTTCTCGCTGTTCAGCTCGCTGATCACGCCGGTGGAGTTGCTGCGGTTCAGGCCGGAAGCGATCAGCTCGCTGCCCTCGGCGGTGGCGGTGATGATCCACTTGCCGGAGGTCGGCGCCCCGAGCGAGCCGGCCAGCTTGCCCGAGCCGTTCTCGATCTCGACCGAACGCAGGCTGATCGAGCCGTAGGCCGGCAGGGTGAACGTGGCGGAACCAGTCGAAGCCTTGCCCGCGTCGTCCACACCCGTCAGCGTCACGTTGAGCGGAACGGCGGTCGGGTTCGTGTAGCGCAGCAGCGACTCCTGCACCTGGTTCGAAGCCGGGTTGACGTTGTACAGCTTGACCACCGCACCGTTGTACTCGATCGGGGACAGCGAGCCAGCAACGGTGGTGGTGCGGTAAGCGGTACCTGTGCCATCGGGATCGATGACCGCCGTAACCGAGATCGCGGTCGGCTGGATTTCGGTGGTGCCGTTGCCCTTCAGAACCAGCTCCAGGCTGTTGGTAGCCGAACCCGTAGCATCGTTACCGTTCAAGTCGACGTTGGTGAAGGTCAGCGTCTTGCCATCGGTCGAAATGGTGCCCGTCACACCGTTGAGCGTGGCAACAGGCGCCTGGTAATAGTCACCCTGATCGGCGGCGGCCAAGGCCTTGTAGGCGCTGAAATCGCCAGTCATGGTCACGGTAGCGCGAGCTGCCACAAGCGCCGCCAGCCAAGCATCCACACCGGTGGCTTCGGCAATGTCGATGCTGCCGCCCGTGAAGGCGATAGCAGCGTCGCCCTCACCAACACCGTACGCCGGGGTGGCGCCGTCATCAACAAAGAAGATCTTGCGCGTGTCGGTGCCGCCGACACCCACGTCAATCTTCTCCGCCGTCGCATTCGGCGTGAACTTGACGCTCAGGCCTTCCGCCGACTTGACCAGGGTCCCGCTGGTCGAACCAAGCGTGCTGCCCGTGGTCGGATCGAGCACGGTAATGGTGGCGTTCAGGCTGCCACCCGCACCCAGCGTACCGGCCACGCCCTTCAGGCTCAGGCCCTTGACGGTGAAGCCTTCGCCCACCTTGGTGCCAGCCGCACGCGCCGGAACAACCGGCGGACCCACGTCACCGGCCTCACCAGCGTCCGGCACGACCAGGACCGTGAAAGTATTGCTGTTTGCGGTACCGGTACCGGTGACCAGGGTCGCCGACTCGGCATTCCCGGCGGCTTCCACGTTGGCGTCGGTCATCAGGGTGTTGATGGTCACGCCCGCCGGCAGCGTCACCTTGACGCTGTAGCCCGCGGTGCGACCCAGGTAGACGTCACTGCTGTCGGCGGTGATCGAGAAGTCCGGAACGGTAACGTTCGCCGTGGCGCTGCCGAACTGGTTCGAGTTGATGGTGGTGGTGGCACCGCTGGCAGTGACAGCGTAAGCCGCCGGCGCGGCGATCGCTGCAGCGATGGCAACCGCGATGACGCTGGCCTTGTTGAACTTCGACATGTCGAAAAACTCCATTTACTTGGGTTAAACAGCTGTGTAAGTACTTACCCGTAGCTCTTACCGGCCACCCGCTTACCCCGGCACCGTTTGGGCAAGCCCTCTGGTAGACCGGTCGCTTACGTGAACCCGGAAGGTTGAATGAATGCGGCGCCCCCCCCTGAATCCCCGGACAGCAAGCTACCGCGGCACCTTAACGAAAGGGTTACGGCGACGTCAAGCAGCTTGACGCCCCATGAACCGGATCGGACCTGAACGGGAAAAAATCGTGACCGCACACACGGTTAGGCTCGTTTCCGTTCAAGAAGATGACCCCCGGATGACCGCCGGGGCGCTCACACCACCAGGTCGTTGGCGCTGGTGATCGCCAGGATGATGCCGATCATGATCACCCCGATGGCGCCGCCGATCAGCAGGATGGCCGCCGGCTCGAGCAGGGCCAGGAACTGTTTCATGCGCCTTCGGCCAGCTTCTTCGCACAGCCGCGCCAGGGACTGCAGCATGGCCGGCAGCTCGCCGGAGCGCTCGCCCACCCGCACCAGGTTGTAGCCGGTGGGGGTCAGCGTCTGCTGCTCCTCCAGGGAGTCGGCCAGGGTGGCACCGGCGCGGACGTTGCGCGCCACTTCGTCCAGGCGCGCGCGGCGCCCGGGCGCACGCACGCTCGATCGCGCCAGGCCGAGCGCATCCAGCAGCGGTACCCGATTGCCCAGCAGGGTGCCCAGCACGCGCGCCCAGGCGGCGGTCTCGGACTCGACACGCCAGGTGCCGAGCATCGGCACGCGCTCCAGCCATTCGTAGGCGCGCCCCCGGGCGGCGGGGTCGCGCAGGAAGCGGGCGGCGGTGGCGGCCAGGGCCGCGAGCAGCAGGACCAGGGCCCACCACCACTCGCGCGCGAACATGCCGGTGTTGAGTACGGCCGCACCCAGCCAGGGCAGGCTGTCGGCGCGGTTGAGCAGGGCCGAGAACTTCGGCACCACGAAGGTGAACATCATCACCACCGCGCCCAGGCCGGCGAGAACCAGCACGGCCGGATAGGTCAGCGCCTGGCGGATCTCGGTCCGCACGCCTTCGTCGTATTCCATCTGCGCCACGGCATCGTGCAGGGCGCGGCCGAGCTGGCCGGCCTTCTCGCCGCTGCGCACCAGCGGCTCGACATAGGCCGGCAGCGGCAGGCCGGTGGCCATCAGCGCCTGCGAAAACGCCTGGCCCTGGCGCAGCGCGGCGGACATCGACTCGAAGGCCGCCAGCAGGCGCGGGTGGTGGGCCGAGCGGGTCTGGGCCGCGACCGCCTCGGCCAGGCCCACGCCCGAGGCGAGGAGGGTCGACAGTTCGTGCAGGGCGAGGATCAGGTCGGTGCTGCGGAGGCGCCTCTGCCGGCGCGCGCCGGGCAGGCGCCGGGAGGGTTGCAGCCCTTCCTCCCGCAGCGAGATCACCGACAGCCCGCGGCGCTCAAGGCTGCGGGCGGCCTCGCGCTCGGACTGGCCGGAAACCTCGCCTTCCAGCGCGGCGCCCTCCGCATTGAGCGCATTGAACCGGTAGCGGGGCATGCGTCAGACCGCCGTCACGCGCAGCACCTCGTCCACCGAGGTCAGGCCCTGCCAGGCCTTGAGCAGGCCGTCCTCGCGCAGGAAGCGGAAGCCGCGCTCGCGGGCCATGGCGCGCAGCTGCTGGTGGCTGGCGCCGGCCACCACGGCCTGCTGCATGGCCTCGTCCACCGGCACCAGCTCATAGATGCCGATGCGGCCGCGGTAGCCGGTGTTCTGGCATTGGCCGCAGCCGACCGGCTCCATCCAGCGCGCCGGTGCGTCCCCCAGCACCCGACGCGCCCAGCGGGCGGCCTCTTCGGCGATCGCCGGCAGCACGCCGGTGGCCGGGCGCGCGCAGTGCGGGCACAGGCGCCGCACCAGGCGCTGCGCCTGGACACCCTTGAGCGGGGTGGCCACCAGGAAGGGCTCGACGCCCATGTCGATCAGCCGGGTGAAGGCGCCCAGTGCGTCGTTGGTATGCACGGTGGACAGCACCAGATGGCCGGTCAGCGCCGACTGGATGGCGATCTCTGCCGTCTCCCGGTCGCGGATCTCGCCGACCATGATCACGTCCGGGTCCTGGCGCAGGATCGAACGCAGCGCACCGGCGAAGGTCAGGCCGATGTCGGCATGGGTCTGGATCTGGGTGATGCCGGGCAGCTGGAACTCGACCGGATCTTCGACCGTGATGATCTTCTTGCGGCCGTCGTCCGCGGCAGCGAGGGTGGCATACAGGGTGGTCGACTTGCCCGAGCCCGTGGGCCCGGTGACCAGCACGATGCCGTGCGCCTCGTGGCTCCAGGCGGTCAGCAGCTCGAGATGGTCGGGGGCCATCCCCAGGCGCTCCAGGCCCAGGTCCTTGCGCTCCTTGGGCAGCAGGCGCAGCACGATGGATTCGCCGTGCACGCCGGGCAGCGCCGAGGCGCGGATATCCATGGCCTGGCCGCTGGCGCGCACGCTCAGGCGTCCATCCTGCGGCAGTCGGCGCTCGGCGATGTCCATGCCCGAGATCAGCTTGAGCCGAGAGGCCACGGCGTCGAAGCGCTCGCGCGGCAGCTGCAGGCGGCTGTAGAGCACGCCGTCGATGCGGAAGCGGACCGCGAACTCGCGCTCGTCGGGTTCGAGGTGGATGTCCGAAGCGCGCTGTTCGACCGCCTGGGCGAGCAGGCTGTTGACCAGTTCGACCACCGGCGCCTCTTCGGCCAGTTCGCGCAGGTGGCGCACGTCGTCGCTGCCATGGCCGTCGCCGCGCGCTTCCTGCGCCAACTGATCGAGCGTGCGCTCCAGCAGCTGTGCGGTGACCAGCACGGGCCGCACCGGGCGCTGCGGATAGAGATAGGCCAGCACTTCCTGCAGCGCCGGGTCGAGCGGGTCGCGGCTGGCGCACCAGGCCTGGCCGTCGCCGTCCTCCCACAGCAGCACGCCACGGTCGCGCATCCAGTCGAGCGTGGCCTGGCCATCGCCGGGGACCACCCAGGCCGCGGCCGATTCCGGCAGCGCCACGTCGCGGCCGGCCAGCGGCAGGTCGAGCTGCAGGCACAGCGCGTCCAGCAGCTGGTCTTCGGACAGTGCGCCGATGCGGACCAGCAGGCTGCCCAGCCTGCCGCCGACGTCCTGCTGCAGTTCCAGCGCGCGCTCGAGATCCGCCGGGCGCACGGCGCTCCGCTCCAGGAGCAACTGGCCGAGCAGGGGTTGGGTGGTCGCTGCAATCGCGTTCATAGGAGGTCCGCAAAGCCCCGGCGCAGCACGGAGAACACCTTGTAGCCGACGGCGAACACCACGGCCGCGACCAGCGAATAGCCTGCGAAGCGACCGGGATCCGGCCAGCGGCCGTGCAGGATGCAGTCGCGCAGTGTCTCGGTGGGCCAGGTGATGGGATTGAAGTGGACGATGCCCTGCAAGGCCTCCGGCACCATGTCCAGCGGGAAGAAGACGTTGCCGGTGAACAGGACCGCCACCACCAGGATGCCGGTGAACTGCCCGAGGTCGCGGAGATAGACACCCAGCGCGGCGAACACCAGGGCCAGTCCGTACAGGAGCATCAGATAGGGCAGCAGCACCAGCGGCACGGCGAGCACCGAGAGGTGCCAGCCTCCGGCGAAGAACCCGTTCACGCCGACCAGGAGGGCGAGGCCCAGCAGCGAATGCACGAGCGCGGTGCCCAAGGGCACCGCGACCAGGACCGGCAGCGGGAACACCATCTTCCGGACGAAATTGCTGTTGCGCTGCATCAGGCCCGGCGCGAGCCCCACGGATTCGGCCAGCAGCCCATGGACCAGCAGGCCCGCGAACAGGTTGAGCGTGAAACCGAGATGGTCGCCCTCGGCCAGGCCCGGCCAGCGCGCCCGGAACACGGTTCCGAAGACGAAGCCATACAGCGCCAGCATCAGCATCGGCAACAGCATCGGCCAGGCCCAGCCCAGCAGGGTGCCGCGGTAGCGCGCCTTCAGGTCCTGCGCGACCAGGGTCCGCCAGAGCGCGAAGAGATTGGCGGCGCGCATGCTCATTGGTTGCGGAAGGGTGGCCATGCCTGGGACTGCGGAAAGGTTGCGGAAGGTTACCAGTTGGGCATGCCGCTCCCACGCTAGAATCGGGTTTCCGCACACCCCTCCGGTTCCCGCATGCGCAAGTCCTTCCGCTCCCCGTCCCGCATCCGCGGCTTCAGCCTGCTCGAAATGATCGTGGTGCTGGTGATCATCGGCCTGATCATGGGACTGGTGGGGCCGCGCTTGTTCAGCCAGGCCGACCGCGCCAAGGTCCAGACCGCGGAAACCCAGGTCAAGATGCTGCGCGGCGCGCTGCAGACCATGCGCCTGGACATCGGCCGCTTCCCGACCGAGGACGAAGGCCTGCAGCTGCTGACCCAGCGCCCGTCCGACGCCAGGCTGGCCAACCGCTGGCAGGGTCCGTATCTGGACGAGACGGTCCCGGCCGACCCCTGGGGCAATCCCTATCAGTATTCGCCGCGGGCGGCAGGCGACCATGCCTTCACCCTGTTCTCGTACGGTGCGGACGGCCAGGCGGGCGGCACCGGCCACGACGCCGACATCGGGCAACTGCCCGCGCCGTGACGCGCGCCTCCGGCTACACGCTGCTGGAGATGGTGGTGGTGCTGGCGCTGATGGGGCTGGCCGTGGGCATGGCTGCCCCCGCGGGCTTCCGCATGATCGAGTCGTGGCGCGAGGCGGGCGATGTGGACGAGGTGCTGCGGCAGCTGGCCGCACTGCCGACGGCGGCGCGCGAACAGGGCCGCGCGATCCGCCTGCCGCCCGACGACGGTGCGAGCATGCCGGCGGTACTGCCCGAAGGCTGGTCCCTCGAGATGGAGGAGGCGCTGGTGGTCCGGCCCAACGGCGCCTGCGGCAATGCGCAGGGACGGCTGCTGACCCGCCGCCAGGTGGTCGACTTCCGGGTGGAGGCGCCCTTCTGCCGGATCATCCGGACGCCGCCGCAGTGAACGCGGTCCGAGCCTGCACCAGCCGCTCCGCGCAGGCGGGATTCACGCTGCTGGAGGCCATCGTGGCGATGGTCGTCATGGGGACCTGCCTGCTGGCCCTCTACGGCTGGCTGTCCACCAACACCATCGCAGTGACGCGCGCGCAGGCGCAGATGCGGGCGGTCGCGGACGCACGTTCGGCGCTGGCGGCCATCGAGTCGATCAATCCGATGTCCGAGCGCAGCGGCACGCGCGAGATCCCGCCGCTTACCGTCAGCTGGGACTCCACACCCCTCACGCCGACCCGCCCCGGGATCAGCCAGGCCGGGATGCCCACGCTGTTCGACTTCGCGCTCTACCGGCTGGACGTGCGCGTCGCGCGGGAAGGCGCCGTGGTGCGTGAATTCCAGGTGCGGCGCGTGGGCTGGGTGCAGGCGCGCAGCGGGGGATTCGTCGAATGACGGCGCGCGCCCGCGGCTTCACCCTGCTGGAGATGATCGTCGTCCTGATGATCGCGGCCATGGCCCTGACGCTCGGCTTCCAGTCGCTCGGCCAGTGGCAGCGCGCGCAGACGGGCATCGCCGCGATCGGAGAGGCCGCGCGCGAGACGGTGCTGACGCAGGACTGGCTGCGCGACTCGCTGCGGGGCCTGACGCCGCTGGAGGATCCCGTGTTCACAGGCGATGCGGACGGCGTGGCCGGGATCACCCTGGCTCCGGTCCTGTCCGGACAGGGCGGGCTCACACCCATCCGCTGGCGGCTCGAGGATGAGGCCGGGGTGGCCTGGCTGTTGCTCACCGAACACGACGACACCCTGCGCCTGCCCTTGCCCGGCGGCGGACCCGCGCACTTCGGTTTCATCGACCGGGAGGGCGAAGTCCATGCGGAGTGGCCGCCGCGCCTCGGACTGCACGACCAGTTGCCGGCCGCGATCATGCTGACCATCGAAGCCGACGGCCAGCCGGCGCATGTATGGATCGCCGCGGTGGCCGGCGACCGCAACTCCTATTACCGGGCCTTCGAACGTGAGCCGGACTGACGCCCGCCAGCAGGGCGGCTTCGTGCTGGTGCTGGTCCTGGCGCTGCTGGTCGTCCTTACCCTGCTGGCGACCGCGGTGGCCGTGGCCGGCCGCCAGGCCGTGGCCGAGGCCCAGCTCGAAGTGGACCGCCTGGATGGCGAGCTGGACATGGTGTCCACGCGCGACACGCTGCTCTACATGCTGTCCGTCCAGTTCCGCACCCTCGGCGGACTCACCGTCGACGACAGCAAGATTCCGGCGATCGAGCGGATGCGCAACGACGCGGACGATGAGGGGGAAAGCGTCGTGCCGGTCGGCAACGAGATCCGCCTGGACTCGACGCCCTATGCCGGTCTGGGGAATGCGCGGTTTTCCATACAGGACGATCGCGGGCTGCTCAGTCCCAACTGGGCGGGCCAGCTGCTGATGCAGCGCTTCTACACCAGCATGGGTAGCCCGGCCCAGGACTGGGGACCGCTGGAAGCGAAGCGCCTGGACTACCAGGACGCCGACGATCTGCACCGGCTCGGCGGGGCGGAGAAGGACGACTACCGCAAGGCCGGACTGCCGCCCCCCAGCAACCGCGCGTTTGCCAGCCCGCTCGAACTGCGGCGTGTGCTCGGCTGGAACGGACTGCTGGCTCCACTGACGGACGAGCAGCTGCTGCGCCGACTGACCACGGCGCGTTCGGTGGAAATCAATGTGAACAGTGCGCCGCACGAAGTGCTCGCCCTGCTCCCGGGCCTGGACGACGACCATGCGGCACGCCTTGTGGATCTGCGGCGGCAGGCGCCTTTCATGTCCACCTGGCAGGTGGAGCAGCTGGTGCCGATCGATCCCGCCGTCTCCGACGGCCTGCTGACGCTCTTTCCAAACCTGTCGGGCAGCCTTACCCTATGGGATGCTCGGCTCGGCACCAGGCGACTGGTCCATTGGACCCTGACCCCCTACCTGGAAGGCAGTCCGCCCTGGCGCATCGACTACGAGGTCACCCTGCCGCGTGGCAATCCATCCGATCAACCCGTGGCTGCAGCGCCTGCAACTCCGCTTCTCACCCCGCCGGACGCTTCTGGGGACCCGGGGTGGCCAGCCGCTGCCGGGCGGTGAGAATCCGCATGCACTGACCTGCGTCGTGGCGCGGGAACTGTGCCTGTTCCTCTCCGTCGATGCGGGCAAGGTGCCGGAGAAGAAGAGACAGCCATTCCTCGAGACGACCGTGCGCCGCGCGGCGCCCTTCTCCGATCCCGCTTTCGGCGTGGCCTGGTCGGGGCCGCGCGCAGCCGTCTGGTACTGGTCGCAGTCCCGCGTGCTGGAACTGCTCGGCGGAGAACGACCCCGCCGCCTCCGCTTCGTGCCCGAGGCCCTGCTGACCGGTGCAACTACCGAGGCGGGGGCGGAACTCCTGACGGTGTCGTCGGGCTTCGAAGGACGCATCTGGAAGGCGCATCATCCGGTGGCCAGCCGCTGTTGGGGCGAACCGCCCTCGGCGCAGGACTGGCATGCGTTCCTGCGCGGCGCGGGACTGCCTGCCGAAGGGGACGTGCCGCCGCCGCAGCCTGCGCCAGTGGCGGATGCGCCATGGAGCTCTTCGGGCCACGGGCGGGCCACGCCGCTGGCCGGAATCGAGCAGTTCCTGCCGCGCATCGCGCTCGGCGCCGGAGCGCTGTTCCTGCTGGCCAGTGGTTTCCAGCTGGGCAGCATCATGCGCGCGGCGGTCGACACCGCGCGCGCGCGGCAGGCGGCAGCGACCCTGGACGAACCGCTGGCACGGATTCTCGACGCGCGCCAGCGCGCCGATGCGCACGCGGTCGACATCGAACAGCTGCTCGCCCTGCGCGGGCAGCCCTCGCAGCTCCGCCTGCTCGCGGAGGCGGGTCAGGTGATGCAGGGCCGGGACTGGCAGATGCGCATGTGGCACCAGCCGGTGCCCGAGCGGATCGAAGCCATCATCAGCATGCCGCAGCCCGATCCCGAGTTCCTGGTGACGGTGTGGGAGGCATCGCCCCTGTTCCAGGACGTGGCCACCGAGCTGTCACGGCAGCAGAACGAGGTGACGCTGCGCGCGAACATCACGACCGATGCCGCCGCAGAGGCCGCTCCGTGAGCTGGGCGTCGGTGCAATGGCAGGCGCTGAAGCGGCAGGTGGAGGACAATCCCCGGCTGAAGTGGGCGCTGTTCCTGATCGTGCTGCTGCTGGCGGCATTCGCATGGCAGGCGCTGGACGGGCTGCGTGTGTCGATGCAGCAACAGGCGATCGACGAGGAGGCCCGGCTGCGCCGCACGCGCGCGCTGGAGGGCCAGGACATCTGGCTGGCCCGCGCCGCGGAGGCCGCGACGATGGAAGACGCCCTGTGGGCCCAGCTTCCCGAGGCGAGCACCGTGGGACTGGCGCAGGCCAGCCTGCAGAACTGGCTGCGCGGTCTGTCGACGGCGGTCGCTGCCCGGCGCGAGCTGAACGTGTCGGTGGACAGCGCGCATGTGCTGGAATCGCCGGCGGGCGTCATCCGCGTCCACGGCCGCATCGCCGGTGCGCTCTCGGCCCGCCAGGCCATGGAGATGCTGCGGCAGATCGAGAGTTCGCCCAACCTGATGGTGGTGGAAACGATCACGATCCGGAGCGGACGGGGTGGGTCCGTCGACATCGGCATCAACGCCTATTACCGCCAGCCATCAGGGGGGAGACTCCATGAGGAAGCCGGTGCTCGGGCTCGCCGCGGCGGCCGTCCTCGGCGTCGTGGCAGGCGTGGCGTGGCCGCCGCCACCGATTCCGCGTGCGCAGCAGGTCGAACCGCCGTGGGCGCTGCCCGCAGCGGATACACTGCAGCGCTATTCGCAGGACCAGTTCCAGGCGGCGCGACGGAGCGTGGGCTGGCAGGGTGAGGACGTCGCCGGAGGCCCAGGCGATTCCGGCGGTCCGGACCGTGGCTGGCGCTTGGCCGGCCTGGTCGCCGGGCCGGAGCTTGTCGTTCTGATCCTGCGCGGGGGCGAGTCCGCGCCCACGCGGGTCCAGGTGGGCGGCTCGTTGCCCGACGGGAGTACGGTGCGCGACATCCGGCACGATGGAATCACGACCGAATCCGGTGGTTGCCTCAGGGTGTATCGATTGCACAGGCAAGCGCCCGTAGACACGTCCGGGGAGTGCGCCGACGCAACCCAGGCCGAAGAACCAAGGGAAAAGGCTACATGAGTCATCACGCCGTCAGGATCGCGCCAGCCGCGTTCGCTTGCGCCCTGCTGCTGGCAGGCTGCACCACCACGCCGGAAAAGCTCGCGCTGCCCGAACCTCTGGGAATACCGGCGCGCGCGGGCGCCATCGCGGAAGGGCTTCCGTCGGAGCCCGCCGACTCGCCGCCGCGCGTGCTGCGCGAATCCGACACGCCCTCGTCGGGAATTTCCAGCACCGCGGTCGCCGACCTTGAAACCGGCGAGCGGCTGCCGCCGATGGGCAGCATGCCCGTCAGCGTCAACGTCGACAGCCTGCCGATCCCGGTCTTCACCAACGAAGTCTTCGGCACCATCCTGGGCCTCAACGTCAATATCGACCCTGCGGTCACCAAGCTCCAGGAACTGGTGACGCTCCACACCAGCGAATCGCTCCAACCCCGGCAGTTGTTCCTGCTTGCCCGCCAGGTGCTGGCCGACTACGGCGTCAGCGTGCAGCTTGAGGGCGATCTGGTCCAGGTGCGCGTACAGCAGAAGGGCGCCTCGTCCACGCCGCCGCTGATCGTGAGCGGCCGGGCCCTCCCGGACGTACCGGTCAGCCATCGCCCCGTGTTCCAGCTGGTGGAACTGCAGGTGGTACGCAGCGGCGACGCCACGCGCTGGCTCACCACGCTGTTCGGCAACGAGGTCAAGGCGCAGGAAGACGCGCAGCGCAATGCGATCCTGATCAGCGGCAAGCCCGCCCAGGTGCAGCAGGCGATTGCGGCGCTGCGGGTATTCGACCGGCCGCTGATGCGAGGACGCGTGAGCACCCGTCTGGAACCCGCCTTCATGGGCGCTGAGCAGCTGGCCGACCGGCTGGTGGAGATCCTCAACGTGCAGGGCTATGGGGCCAGCCGCATGCTGGGCAATCCGTCGAGCATCATGGTGGTGCCGGTGCAGGCGGTGAATTCCGTGCTGATCTTCGCGACTTCGCAGCAGGTCCTTGACTTCGCGGTGTCGTGGGCGCGGGAACTGGACCGGCCGAACACCAGCGGCGGCGCCGATTCGATGTTCTATTACCAGGTCAAGAACACCAAGGCGGCCGACCTGGCAAGCGTCCTCAATGGCAGCATGACGCTGAGCCAGCGGGCCCAGGCCGAGAGCTCGAGCACCGTCGGCGGCGCGCCGGCCACCGCGGCGCCTCCGTCGCGCCCGACCAGCCTCGGCGGCCTGATCGTGGACGAGCCGCGAAACGCGCTGATCTTCCAGGGCGACCCGACCCAGTGGGAGCGCATGCTCACCCTGATCCGGCAGATGGACCACGCGCCGCGCCAGGTCATGGTGGAAGTCACCATCGCCGAGGTCACGCTCGAGGAAGGCGACCAGTTCGGCGTCGCCTGGCTGGCCAAGAACGGCTTCGGCCGCTTCGACGGCACCATCACGTCCGGCGTCCTGGGTGGCGGCGGCGGCGACAACGGTGGTTCCGGTGGCGGCAGCGGCCTCACCTACCTGCTCGACGTGGCGGGGCAGAACCGCTTCGCCCTGACCGCCTTCGCCAACGACAACCGGGTCAACATCCTGTCGGTGCCGCGCCTGCTGGTGAAGAGCGGCAACGAAGCGAACATCGACATCGGCACCGAAGTGCCGACGATCAGCATGACCACGACGTCGAACCAGACCACCGACGGCAACACCAACCTGCTGCAGTCGATCCAGTACCGCAAGACCGGCATCATCCTGCGCATCAAGCCCACGGTGTACTCGGACGACCGCATCGACCTGGACATCAGCCAGGAGGTCAGCGAGGCCATGCCGGTGGCCGACAACGCGGCGATCGGCTCGCCGGCGATCTTCAACCGCAGCCTCAACACTTCGCTCAGCCTGCGCGACGGCGGTTCCGTGGTGATGGCCGGCCTGATGTCGGAACGCCTGACCAATTCCAACAGCGGCGTCCCGCTGCTCAAGGACATCCCGGTCCTGGGCAATCTGTTCAAGAGCCAGAGCAGCGGCAAGACCAAGACCGAACTGGTGCTGATGATCGTGCCCTACATCGTGGAGTCGGACGACCGTGCCGCCGTGGTCAGCCAGGCGGTGGTCGACCGGCTGGAACTGCTGGAGCTGTCCCCGCTGCCCACTCCGTCCGTGCCCACCCCGCTGAATGGCGGCAGCACCACCTACCCGATCGACTGACTGCCATGCGCTCTTCCAGGAAAGCCGCCATGAACCTCGCTTCCCGACTCCTGATCCTCGGCACCACCATCCTCGTCCTGGCCGCCTGCGCGCGCCGCGAGGAAGATCCGGCCGAGGACGCCGGGGCTGGGGCCGATGCCGCTCCCGCCGCCGGCGCCGCGCCCGCGCCGCGCGAAAAGGTGGTCGCCGACGTGCATGCCCGGATCACACTGTCCCCAGCCGCCAACGCCGAACTGAAGGCCAAGGGAGACCAGGTGCTTGTCGAGGCGATCTTCGCCGGCGATCCCACTCCGGAGGCTTCGGGCCAGGCCAACGAGCTGGGCCTGATCGAACTCGGCAGGACCTCGCAGCCGATGTCCGGCGCCGGCGACGTCGCCTTCGACAAATCGGCCATCGACAACAGCCGGCTGCCGCTGATCATCGGCCAGCCGCAGCTGATCCTGAACGTCCGCAGCCAGCAGGGCCTGATCGTCTGTCCGATGTACTGGGAGTCCGTTGAAGTGGCGAGCCGGCAGACGGTGGAAGTGAGCTGCCGGCTCCCATCCGAGGCCGCCGCCGACTGACGGCGGCATCCCCGCGTCCCTTGGCGGCTCAGCCCGCCAGGGCGTTTTCGAGGTCGCGCCGCAGATCCTCGACATCCTCGATCCCCACGCTCAGCCGCACCAGCGCATCGCTGATGCCGAGCTGGCCGCGGCGCTCGGCGGGCACCGAGGCATGGGTCATCACCGCCGGGTGGTTGACCAGGCTCTCCACACCGCCCAGGGATTCCGCCAGGGTGAACAGCCGCGTGCGTTCGCAGAAGCGCTTCGCGGTCTCGAAGCCGCCCTTGAGCACGATCGAGACGATGCCGCCGAAACCGTGCATCTGCCGCGCGGCCAGCGCCTTCTGCGGGTGCGAGTCCAGCCCGGGATAGATCACCTTTTCCACCGCAGGGTGCGTTTCCAGCCACTCCGCCAGCACCTGGGCGTTCTGGCAGTGCGCGCGCATGCGCAGCGGCAGGGTCTTCAGGCCGCGCAGGGCCAGGAAGCTGTCGAAGGGGCCCTGCACGCCGCCGATGGCGTTCTGCAGGAAAGCCATTTTTTCGGCCAGCTCCGCGTTGTCGCCGACCACCGCCATGCCGCCGACCATGTCCGAATGCCCATTGAGGTACTTGGTGGCCGAGTGCACCACCAGGTCCGCGCCCAGTTCCAGTGGACGCTGCAGCATCGGCGAGGCGAAGGTGTTGTCGACGACCACCAGCAGGCCCCGCTTGCGGGCCACCGCGGCAACCGCGGCGAGGTCGACGATCTTCAGCATCGGGTTGGTGGGCGTCTCGATCCACACCATGCGGGTCTTCGGCGTGATCGCGGCCTCGAAGGCGGCCACGTCGGACAGGTCCACGAAGCTGAAGTCCAGCCCCGCGCTGCGCCGGCGCACGCGCTCGAACAGGCGGTAGCTGCCGCCGTAGAGATCGTCCATCGCCACCACATGGTCGCCGCTGTCCAGCAGTTCCAGCACGGTCGAGCTGGCCGCCAGGCCCGAAGCGAAGGCGAAGCCGCGGCTGCCGCCCTCCAGCGCCGCCACGCAGCGCTCGTAGGCGAAGCGCGTCGGATTGTGGCTGCGCGAGTACTCGAAGCCCTGGTGTTCGCCGGGACTGGACTGCGCATAGGTGGAGGTGGCGTAGATCGGCGGCATCACCGCGCCGGTGGAGGGGTCCGGCGACTGACCGCCGTGGATGGCGAGGGTGGCCAGGGCCAGTTCACCGGAATCAGCGTGGGACATGTCATGCACTCCTGAAAGAAATCGGCCCCGGGCGTGCGGGATACCGGGAAGTTTACCGGTGCGCCGCGGGACCGAACGTCCCGAAGCTGAAGCCGGATACCGCGTTGACACGGCCGCGCCAATAGACCCCTTCGTCAGTGGGTACCGAGTCTCCGGACGTCCCTACGGTCCGGGCGGCACGCAGGTGCAGGAAGACTGGCGGAGATTTCTCGTCATCCGGAAGTTCGTCGCGCTGTGCGTAGACCTCGCTGTAGCCGCCGATCCATTCCGCAAGTCCGGCGTCGACGCCTTGCGACTCGAGAAATTCCGACAACTCCTGGAACCAGCGCCTGGCGTTGACGAGGGTGCCGGTCACGATGGCGCCTTCGACATGCAGGGTGAGGCCGATTTCATTTCCCTCCGTCCGGTTCACGAACTCGACCAGCTCCTGCAGGAACCAGTCGACGCTCTGCCCCTCGATGGCGAGCCTGGCTGACAGCCCTGCCTTGGGGTCATTCCGTCCCTCGGCCTGATCCTGGGGGCTCATCCCAACCTCGCGAAGACGCTCGAGCGCGTGCGCAGGGGGCGAGCCACCGGTTCCCGCACATGACGGGACTGGACAGTACTGGTGATCACGAGTCCCTGGACGAACGTTCGCGAGGGAACAGGCTTCTGCCTGTGGCGCTCCATCGCGGCAACGAGACAATCGTTGATCTCGGTCTGGTAGCCGCGGCCCTTTGCTGTGGCCACTTCACGGAAATGCTCGATGACACGGTTGTCCAGATACATCGTGATGCGCGTCTTGCCCTCGCTGGAGAGGACGGCACCACGACGCGCTGTTTTCGCATCGTTGACGTAGCTGTCCAGGATGTCTTCATCGCTGCTCATAGCCAGCCTTCTCCTCTTCCCTTGCGCGGCGTGCCGAAATCAGCCGGACATTGCCGTTTCTTGGCGTCCAGGCCACCGTGACGATGCGCCCAAGCGCGTCCATGCCCGTGCTGATGTAGCGCTCCTCGAACTCGCCCTGCGCAGTTTTCCGGTCGGAACGGTTGGTGATCGCCTGCGGATCCATGAAAACGGGCTCGACATCGGCGAACGCGATGCCGTGCTTTGTCAGATTGCCGCGTGCCTTCCCTGGATCGAACTCGAACTCCATTTCCGACCCTGCGTATGCATGTATGCATACGCGGAGTATACGCCGTGTGGAGGCGGCCGCAAGGGCAACCGGTTACCCCTTTCGCAGGGACTAGTTCACCCGCCGCCGCAGCCAGTTCAACAGATCGATCCTGGTGATCAGCCCCAGGAACTTCTCCCCGTCCATCACGATCGCCACCTTCCCCGAATCGAACACCGGGAGCAGCGCCTCCACCGGCGACTTCACGTCCAGCACCTCGAGCTTGCTGACCATGGCGGTGGACACCGGGTCGCGGAACCGGGACTCCTTGCCGTACACGTGCATCAGCACGTCGGACTCGTCGAGGATGCCGGCCAGGCGCTCGCCGTCCATCACCGGGAGCTGCGAGATCTCGTAGAGCTTCATGCGCTGGTAGGCGGTGACCAGGAGGTCGTCCGGCTTCACCACGACGGTGTCCTTCTGCGCGTACGGGCGCAGGATCAGGTCGCGCAGGTCGCCGTGCTGCTCGCGCTCGATGAAGCCGTTGTCGAGCATCCAGTAGTCGTTGTACATCTTCGACAGGTACTTGTTGCCGGTGTCGCAGACGAACACCAGCACCTTCTTCGGCTCGGTCTGCTCGCGGCAGTAGCGCAGCGCCGCGGCCAGCAGGGTGCCGGTGGACGAGCCGCCGAGGATGCCCTCCTTCGCCAGCAGTTCGCGTGCGGCCAGGAAGCTCTCCTTGTCGGAGATCGCATAGGCCTTCTTGACGCGGGAGAAGTCGGAGATGGTCGGCAGGAAGTCCTCGCCGATGCCCTCGACCATCCAGCTGGCGGACTTCTCGCTGAGCGTGCCTTCGTTGATGTACTCGGCCAGGATCGAGCCGACCGGGTCGGCGAGGATCATCTCGACATCGGGCGCCTGTCCGGCGAAGCAGCGCGACAGCCCGCTCATGGTGCCGGAGCTGCCGCAGCCGAAGACCACGGCGTCCAGCCCACCCACCTCGGCCATCTGGCGCAGGATCTCGGGGCCGGTGCCGAACTCGTGCGCGGCCGGGTTGTCAGGGTTGCCGAACTGGTTGATGAAGTACGCGCCGGGGGTTTCGCGGGCGATGCGTTCGGCGAGGTCCTGGTAGTAGTCGGGGTGGCCCTTGGCGACGTCGGAGCGGGTCAGCACGACCTCGGCGCCCATGGCCTTGAGGTTGAAGATCTTCTCCCGGCTCATCTTGTCCGGGACCACCAGGATCAGGCGGTAGCCCTTCTGCTGCGCCACCAGGGCCAGGCCGATGCCGGTGTTGCCGGCGGTGCCTTCGACCAGGGTGTCGCCGGGCCGGATGTCGCCGCGCTTCTCGGCCGCCTCGATCATGCTCATGCCGATGCGGTCCTTGATCGAGCCGCCGGGGTTCTGGCTTTCGAGCTTGAAGTAGAGCTCGCAGCAGCCGGCGTCGAGGCTGCGCGCCTTGACGATGGGCGTGTCGGCGATGAGCCCGAGGACGGAATCGTGGATGGGCATGCGTGGCGGCCTGCGTGCGACGGGACGCCGATTATCGCATCGGCGGACGGGTGCGGGCCGGGAGGAACCGGCGCGGGCGGCGGCAACCGACGAGGATGGCGCCGCCGCCCGCGCGGCCTGGCTACGACATGGGGGACGTGGCGGTCAGTGCGCGAGGGCCTGGTACATGAGGGACAGACGATCCTTGGCGGCGAGCTTCTCGCGCTTCATCCGTGACAGGGTGGTGTCGTCGATCGGGAGCACGCCGAGCTCGGCGTCAAGCACTTTCTTGTCGAGTTCCTTGTGGTGGTGGTAGAGCTGCCGGAATTCGGGGTTCTGCTTGAACAGCGCGTCGAGTTCCGCCTGGGGTTGCCCTTCGAACATGGAGACCTCCTTCAGCCTGGGGCCCGCGCCTGCGTGCCGCGCGGACATGCAAAAACGCCCCGGACCTTGCGGCACGGGGCGTATCGTGGAGAAGGGACACTGGGGGCTTCCGGTCGCCATCCCTCGGGAGCGTCCGCGGGGCTGGTTGCCCGCGGCGACGTTCCCTCTGGAGTCGCTGGCTGCCTTCACGATATCGGTCCCTTCCAGAAGCGACTCCGTCAGGGGGAGCGGGAGCCTGCTTCCCGATCGACCCTACTCCTCCCCAGCAGGGGGAGCAAGGGCCGCCCGGCGGGAACGTGACGTGGTCGCCATAGGCCTGCAGGAACGTCGCCCGCCGCCCCCCGGAGACACCTCAGCGCGGGTCTTCCTCGAGGGATTTCAGCAGCTCGGCTTCCTGGCGCCGGAGCGCGGCCTCGCGCTCGCGGGCGGCCCGCAGGCGTGCGGCCTGGGCGCTGGCAACGTCGTCGAGTGCGCCCTCGGCGCGCTGGCGGGCGCCGGACTCCATCTCCGCCTCCAGGCGCAGGCGCTCGGCCTCCTCGGCCTGGATCCGGGCCTGGATGCGCAGGCGTTCGGCCTCGGCGCGGGCGCGGGCGGCGTCCTGGCGGCTTGCCTCGACCAGGAGCTCGCTGCGCTCGCGGTCGAGGCGGTCGATCTCGCGCCGGGCCAGCTCGGTGGCGGCGGCGATCTCGGCGGTTTCCACCCGCCATTCCGCGACCTGGCGGGCGTCGGCCCTGGGCTGTGAGCCACGGGCCGCGGCCAGGGCGTCGAGCGCCTGGCGGGCGCGCAGGCGCTCATAGGCCGCCAGCGGGGCGCGCTCGGGGTCGGCATCGAGGGCGTGCAGGCGGGCCTGCAGGGGTGCGACCACGTCTCCGGACGCGACGCGGTCCTGCGCCATCGCGGTGGCGGGGAACATCAGGGCCGCGAGCGCGGCGGCAGCGAGCGTGCGGTTCATGGCAGGTCCTCCGTTCCCAGGCGCCGGCGCAGCGAGGTCACCTCGGCGCGGCGCTGGGCGAGCGTGGCCTCGGCCTGGGCCTGGGCGCTGCGCGCGCTGGCGAGATCGGCCGAGGCCGACGACAGCTCGGCCAGCGCGCGGGCGTCGCGCTCGTTGCCGGCCGCCATTTCGGCCTGGGCACGGCTCAGGGCGGTCCGCGCGCGGTCCAGGTCCCGGGGCGCGTACTGCTGGGCGTCGGCGGCGTCGGCGCGGGCCACCGCCTGCTGCGCGGCGGAGAGCTCGGCGGTCGGCGGCGGCAGGCTTGCGCAGCCGGCCAGGGCAAGCGCCGTAACGAGACCTGCGCCATACAGGCGTGCCGGGAAGTGTGCGAAGCTAAAGCGCATATAGGGGGCCGTCGCGGTTATGGGGGCGCCCCGCCATTGTCAACAGCATCCGCCCGGATCGCAAACTGCGGTGCGGCGCGAGAGGGGATCCACGCGAATGGACATCGGCTACTTTCTCAAGCTGATGACGGAGAAGAACGCCTCCGACATGTTCCTGACCACCGGCGCGCCGGTGTACATCAAGGTCGAAGGCAAGCTGTATCCGCTCGGCAGCACCGGCCTGCCCCCGGGCATGGTCAAGAAGATCGCCTACTCCCTGATGGACGAGGGCCAGGTGCCGCAGTTCGAGCGCGACCTGGAGCTGAACATGGCGCTGTCGCTGCAGGACTCGGGCCGCTTCCGCGTCAACGTGTTCAAGCAGCGCGGCGAGGTCGGAATGGTGATCCGCGCCATCCGCAGCACCATTCCCTCGATCGAGGAGCTGCAGCTGCCGCAGGTGCTGAAGGAGATCATCATGGCCCCGCGCGGCCTGGTGCTGATCGTCGGCTCCACCGGCTCGGGCAAGTCGACCACGCTGGCGTCGATGATCGACCATCGCAACAGCACCACCTCGGGCCACATCCTCACCATCGAGGACCCGATCGAGTACCTGCACCGGCACAAGAAGTCGATCGTCAACCAGCGCGAGGTCGGCCTCGACACCCACGCCTTCCACAATGCGCTGAAGAACGCGATGCGCGAGGCGCCCGACGTCATTTTGATCGGCGAGATCCTGGACGCGACCACGATGGAGGCGGCGATCGCCTTCGCCGAGACCGGCCACCTCTGCCTGGCCACGCTGCACTCCAACAACGCCGACCAGACCATCGAGCGCATCCTCAACTTCTTCCCCGAGGCGGCGCACAAGAACGTGCTGATGAACCTGGCGCTCAACCTGCGCGCGGTGATCAGCCAGCGCCTGGTGCCGGGCGTGGACGGCCGCCGCCTGCCGGCGACCGAGGTCCTGATCAACACGCCGATGATCCGCGACCTGCTCCGCCGCGGCCAGGTGCACGAGATCAAGCAGGCCATGGAGGAGTCGCTGGAGGAAGGCATCGAAAGCTTCGACCAGTGCCTGTTCCGGCTGTACAAGGAGGGCCGGATCGAGCGCGAGACCGCGCTGCGCGCCGCCGACTCGCGCGACGGCCTCGACCTCAAGTTCCGCCTGTCCGAGGGTGGCGAAGGCGAGCACGACCCCTACGCCAACGTCTTCGCCGGCAACGCCTAGCCTAGCCCGGAGCGTCGGGCTGCCGCTCGGGACGCGCGGCGTCGAAGGCCGGCAGCGTGAGGCAGTGGCGCTCGATGCGCTCGATCAGCGGATACGCCGCCATGTCCACGCCGAAGCGCCGCGCGTTGTAGACCTGCGGCACCAGGCAGCAGTCGGCGATCGTGGGCTGGTGGCCCTCGCAGAACTCGCCGGTCGACGCGCTGTCCGTGAGCAGCGCCTCCAGCGCGCGGAAGCCGCCCTCGATCCAGTGCCTGACCCAGACGTCGCGCTCGGGCTGTGGCACCCCCCAGTCGCGCTCGAGGTATTGCAGCACGCGCAGGTTGTTCAGCGGATGGATGTCGCAGGCGACCACCTGCGCGAGCGCGCGCACCCGGGCGCGCTCGCGGGCAGTCGCCGGCAGCAGCGGCGGCTGCGGCCACATCTCGTCGAGGTATTCGAGGATCGCCAGCGACTGGCGCAGCATGCGCTGGCCGTGCTGCAGCACCGGCACCAGTTCCTGCGGATTGAGCGCGGCGAACGCCGGCGCATGCTGCTCTCCGCCGCCGCGCACCAGGTGCACCGGTGCGATGTCGTATTTCAGGCCCTTGAGGTTGAGCCCGATGCGCACGCGGTACGCGGCGCTGGAGCGCCAGTACGAATGCAGGCACAGCGCCCCATTGGCGCTGCTGTCGTTGCCGCCCGTCGCCACTTCACCCTGGATCGCCATGCCCGCTCCCCCTGATCCACGCCCCGATCCGACGCTCCACAGCCGCCCCCCTGATCCTGTCCGGGCGCCGCCCGGCGCGGCTCAGGGCGCGGGCTGATGCTCGATCAACTGGTCGATGGCACCGAAGATGCTCGCGCCTCCGGCGTCGAACATCTCGATGCGCACGCGGTCGCCGAAGGCCAGGAAGGGCGTCTTCGGTGCGCCGTGCTCCAGCGCTTCGACGGTGCGCTTCTCTGCGAAGCAGGACGCGCCCAGCGAAGTGTCCTGGTTGGCGATCGTGCCCGATCCGACCAGGGTCCCGGCCGAGAGCGGTCGCGTCTTCGCCGCGTGCGCCACCAACTGTGCGAAGTCGAACTGCATGTCCACGCCCGCCTCCGGCGCGCCGAACCACTCCCCGTTGACGTGGGTGACCAGCGGCCGGTGCAGCTTGTTGCCGCGCCAGGCATCGCCGAGCTCGTCCGGGGTCACGAAGACTGGGCTCAGCGCCGAACGCGGCTTCGACTGCAGGAAGCCGAAGCCCTTGGCCAGCTCGCCGGGGATCAGGTTGCGCAGCGACACGTCGTTGACCAGGCCGATCAGCTGGATGTGGCCGGCGGCCTGCTCCGGCGTCACCGCCATCGGCACGTCGTCCGTGACGACCACGATCTCGGCCTCGAGATCGATGCCATAGTCCTCGCTCACCACGCGCACCGGATCGCGCGGGCCCAAAAAGCCGGCGCTCGTCGCCTGGTACATCAGCGGGTCGGTGTAGAAGGTCTCGGGCACTTCGGCGCCGCGCGCGCGTCGCACGCGCTCGACGTGCGGCAGGTAGGCGCTGCCGTCGACGAATTCGTAGGCGCGCGGCAGTGGCGCGGCCAGCTGTGCGGGCTCGAGGTCGAAGACGCCGTCGGCGCGGCCGGCGTCGAGCGCCTCGGACAGCGCGGCCAGGCGCGGGGCGATGTTCGACCAGTCCTCGAGCGCCTGCTGCAGCGTCGAAGCGATGCCGGTGGCACGCACCGCACGCGCCAGGTCGCGCGACACCACCACCAGCGTGCCGTCACGGCCGCCTTCCTTCAGGGAACCCAGCTTCATCGCCACTCCGTGGAACTTCGCAATGCCGGGATTGTAGCGGGACCGGGCCAAGTGCGCGGGACGCGCTTTGTGTCAGGGATCTGCGTGCGGCAAAGCTCTCAGTCCTCGCCCTGGAACGCCCCCGCGCGATACGTGAGCACGAGGGTGTCGCGGTGGCCACGGCCATCGGGCAGCAGCGGTTGGATCGGCGTGGATTCGTGGATCACCCGGGTGTCGTCCATCAGCAGCAGCGACCAGGGCTCCTCGAGGGTGAACCGGTGGCCGTCGGGGCCCGCGGCATCGAACACGCGCGTCTCCCCGCCCTTGATGCCCTCGCGGCCGACCACGAACACGGCGACGAAGTCGACGCCGTCGCGGTGCGCGCCCTCCGGCGTCGGGCGGCCGATGCCGCCGCTGGTATCGATGCGGAACTGGTGCGCCTCGACGTACCACGGCCCGGTGTGGCGCACTCCGCTGCACAGTCCGCCGAGCGCGGCGAGCAGCCGCGGCCAGGTGGGCCCGGCCACCAGCGCGTCGGACAGCGGCTGGTACATGCGCGCCATGCCGCCATGCAGGGCGTTGTAGTCGAGCGACTGCCAGTGCGCGCGATGCGGCGCCATGCGCACCGCTTCGCCTTCGACCACGAAGCAGGAGTGCCGGCGGTAGCGGTAGCGGCCGCCGTCGCGCAGGTACGCGTCGGGGGGAAGATCATCCCAGCCGACGGTCAGGCCGGCGAGCTCGTCCGGAGCCAGCCCGGTGACCCCCGCCACGGCGGCCGGCGACAGCAGGGCATAGCCTTCGTCGCGCAGGGCGTCGCGCTCGGCGCCTTCGGGCGTGTACGGCGGCGGAAAGGTGATGGCCATGGCGTTGCCCCGGGGCGGCCACGGCGGGCGCGGGCGTGGCGGCCGCCGCCTGGCGCCCGGCCCGGAAAGGACGAAGCCCGCACTCGGCGGGCTTCGGACCTTGTTGCGATGTGGCAGCCCCGGATGGATTCGAACCACCGAATGCCTGAGTCAGAGTCAGGTGCCTTACCGCTTGGCGACGGGGCTATGCAGCGATTGTAGCGCAGGATCGCGCGAAGCGACCCTGAATACCGCGGTCAGCGCTTCGAGAACTGGGTGGCGCGGCGTGCCTTGTGCAGGCCGACCTTCTTGCGCTCGACTTCGCGGGCGTCGCGGGTCATGAAGCCGGCCTTGCGCAGCTCGGACTTCAGGCCCTCGTCGTACTCGACCAGCGCGCGGGCAATGCCCAGGCGGATGGCGCCGGCCTGGCCGGTGGTGCCGCCGCCGGAGGTCGTGACCTTGATGTCGAAGCTCTCGGTGTTCTTCGTCAGCTCGAGCGGCTGGCGCACGATCATGCGCGCGGTCTCGCGGCCGAAGAACTCGTCGAGCGGACGGTCGTTGACGGTGATGTTGCCCGTGCCGCGGCGCAGGAACACGCGGGCGGTGGAGGACTTGCGACGGCCGGTGCCGTAATTCTGGGTGATTGCCATGACTTAGATATCCAGGACTTGCGGCTGCTGGGCGGCGTGCGGGTGCTCGGAACCCTTGTACACCTTGAGCTTGCGGTACATCGCACGGCCCAGGGTGTTCTTCGGGAGCATGCCCTTGACCGAGTGCTCGATGACGCGCTCGGGGTGGCGCTCCAGCGCCTGCCCCAGGGTCTCGGACTTCAGGTTGCCGATGTACCCGGTGAACCGGTAGTACATCTTGTCGGCGAGCTTGTTGCCGGTGACGTGGATCTTCTCGGCGTTGATCACGATGATGTAATCGCCGGTGTCGACGTGCGGGGTGTAGACGGGCTTGTGCTTGCCACGGAGGCGACGCGCGATCTCGGTGCTCAGGCGGCCGAGGGTCTTGCCGGTGGCGTCGACCACGAACCAGTCGCGCTGGACGGTCTCGTTCTTGGCGGTAAAGGTCTTCATCGAGTAACTCTCAGGGGTGACTGGTCGGGCTGGTTGCGCGGGCCATCGCCCTGCGGAACTTCGCCTCGCGTTTTCACGTTCGGGGAACGCAAGAGGCGGAATTGTACCGGGCTCCCCCGGAGACCGCAACTCGCTGGTGGGGCGGGACTGGTTGGCGGCGGCAGGGTGCCATCGGGCCCTCCGCCGGCTGACCACGTGGTGGTCTTTATGCCGGCTGCGGACCCGATGGCACCCTGCCCCGAGCGCTGTCGCGAGATCGGACACCGACGGCCGGATGACCTCCCCCCCGTCAGGGCGCACAATCCACGCATGACCACGCGAAGCCTCTCCCCCCTCGACCGCCTGCTGGCGGATGCCCAGAACGCCCTCGAGACCGTGGCCGGCCGGCCGCGCGCCGAACGGCCGAATCCCGGCGCCGGCGAGCCGGAGGTGGAGCTGGACGACGCCGAACGCCGCCACGCGGCGGGGCTCATGCGCGTCAACCACGTCGGCGAGGTCTGCGCGCAGGCGCTGTACGTCGGCCAGGCCACGGTGGCCCGCGACCCGGCGACCCGCGCGCACCTGCTGGCGGCGGCGCAGGAGGAAACCGACCACCTGGCGTGGTGCGACGACCGCCTGCGCGAGCTCGACAGCAGGCCGAGCATCTTCAACCCGCTGTGGTACGGGGGTGCCTACGCCATCGGCGTGCTGGCGGGGCTGCGCGGCGACGGCTGGAACCTGGGCTTCGTCGTCGAGACCGAGCGCCAGGTCGAGGCCCACCTCGAGGAACACCTGCAGACCCTGCCGGGGGCCGACCTGCGCAGCCGCGCCATCCTCGAGACCATGAAGGTGGACGAGGCCCGCCATGCCGACAACGCCGAGGCGGCGGGCGCCCGCGTGCTGCCGCAGCCGATCCCGGCGCTGATGGCGATGGCCTCCAAGGTGATGAAGACCGTCGCCTACCGGATCTGAGCCGCTCAGCCCGAGACCAGCTTCCAGGCCGACCACGCCGCCCACGATCATCGCGATGCAGGCCAGCCGCGCGGGCGAGGCGCTCTCGCCGAACACCAGGATGCCGAAGGCGGCCACGCCCACGGCGCCGATTCCGGTCCAGATCGCATAGCCGGTGCCGATCGGGATCGACCGCAGCGCCTGCGACAGGCACCAGAAACTGACCACCATGGCGGCCAGCGTGCCCAGGCTGGGCCAGAGCCGGGTCCACCCTTCGGTGTACTTCAGGCCCAGCGCCCAGACCACCTCGAACAGTCCGGCCACCACCAGATAGATCCATGCCATCCGCTCGTCCTCCGCGTCGGCCGGAAACCATCGCCGGCGGCGCCGTAAAAGAAAAAGCGGCCCGGAGCCTTCGCTCCGGACCGCCGTCGGTCTTCGTCCGCGGGAAGCTTCCCGCGCGCGGGCCGTCCCGCGATCGGTGGTCACTCCACCAGGTTGCGCCCGTGGAACAGTTCCTCGATCTCGCGCTTGAGCAGCGCTTCGATCTTCATGCGCTCCTTGAACGACAGGTTGCGCGCCTTTTCCTCGAACAGGTACTGGTCCAGGTCGAAGTCCTTCAGGTGCATCTTCGTGTGGAAGATGTTCTCCTGGTAGACGTTGACGTCGAACATCTCGTAGCGCGCCTTGATGTTCTTGGCCAGGAAGTCCTGGATCGAATTGATCTTGTGGTCGATGTAGTGCTTCTTGCCCTTGATGTCGCGGGTGAAGCCGCGCACGCGGTAGTCGGCGATGACGATGTCCGACTCGAAGCTCTCGATCAGGTAGTTCAGCGCCTTCAGCGGCGAGATCACGCCGCAGGTGGCGACGTCGATGTCGGCGCGGAAGGTCGCGATGCCCGCCTGCGGATGGGTCTCGGGATAGGTGTGGACGGTGATGTGGCTCTTGTCCAGGTGCGCGACCACCGCGTCGGAGATCACGCCCTTGGCGTCGGCCTTGTCGATCACCGGCTGTTCGGAGATCAGGATCGTCACCGACGCGCCCTGGGGATCGTAATCCTGGCGGGCGATGTTGAGGATGTTGGCACCGATGATCTCGGCGACGTCGGTCAGGATCTGCGTCAGCCGGTCGGCGTTGTACTCTTCGTCGATGTATTCGATGTAGCGCTGGCGTTCGTCCTTGGAGACGGCGTAGCACACGTCGTAGATGTTGAAGCTCAGCGCCTTGGTGAGATTGTTGAATCCCTGCAGCTTCAGGCGGGGCAGCGGTTTGACCACGTCATACGATCCCGGTTCGGGCGGAAAGTGCGCGATTATGGAGCAAAGGACCGGTCGCGGCGAGCAACAGCAAGCTTGAGGCCCCCAGGACGCACTCGAGGCGGTTTGCCCGGCGGCGGCCGACGGCCTACCCTAGGTCGATTCCCCGTTCAACCAGTCCATGACCAACAACCCCGTGGCCATCCTCAGTACCTTCCGGCGTCCCCCGCATCCCCTCATGCCGTCGCCGGCGGCGATCGAGCGCTTCCTGGCCCACTGCCACCGGCGACGCTATCCCGCGCGCACCGAGGTCTTCCGCCCCGGCGACCAGGCGGGAACCATGTATTACGTCGTCAGCGGCTCGGTCAGCATCATCACCGAGGAGGACGACGGCCGGGAGCTGATCCTGGGCTACTTCGGTCCGGGCGAGTTCGTGGGCGAGATGGGCCTGTTCATCGAGTCCGACGTGCGCGAGGTGGTCCTGCGCACGCGCGTGCAGACCGAACTGGCCGAGATCAGTTACGAACGCCTGTACCAGCTGTTCGACGGCTCGCTGTCCGGAGATGCCACCCAGATCATGTACGCGATCGGGGCCCAGCTCTCGCGGCGCCTGCTCGACACCAGCCGCAAGGCCGGGCGCCTGGCCTTCCTGGACGTCACCGACCGCATCACCCGCACCCTGCACGACCTGACGAAGGAGCCGGAGGCCATGAGCCACCCGGACAGCACCCAGCTGCGGGTGTCGCGCCAGGAGCTGGCGCGGCTGGTGGGCTGCTCGCGCGAGATGGCCGGGCGCGTGCTCAAGAAGCTGCAGGCCGACGGCAAGCTGCACGCCCGCGGCAAGACCATCGTCCTCTACGGCACCCGCTGAGCCGATGCCGGCGTTCGAGCACGCGGGAACGCTGCCGGACGCCGACCTGCGCAGCGCGTCGGCGATCGATGCCGACGATGTCGCCGCCCTGCTCAGCGCGCTCGGCTATCCCTGCGAGACCGCGGACGCCGCGCGCCGCATCGCCACCATCACCGCCAACGACCGCCAGGCCCTGGTGGTCGCCCGCTGCGGCGGGCTGGTGACCGGCCTGGTCGCGCTGGACTTCATGTATTACCTGCCGCTGGACACCACCACCTGCCGGATCACGGCCCTCGTGGTGGCTCCCGGCGCGCAGGGCCGGGGACTCGGCCGGCAGCTGCTGCGCGAGGCCGAGCGCCGGGCGCGCGCCGCGGGGGCCGCCCGGATCGAGCTGACCAGCGGCTCGCAGCGCACCGAGGCCCACGCCTTCTACCGGGCCTGCGGCTTCGGCGACGGCACCCTGCGCTTCATCAAGCGTCTCGGCGACGCCTGAATCCGGACCACGTCGCATGGCGGACCTGCTCGGCAGCCATTTCCTGGTGTTCGTGGCCATCGGCCTGTGCGCGCAGCTGGTCGATGGCGCGCTGGGCATGGCCTATGGCCTGGTGTCGTCCTCGATCCTGCTGGCCATGGGCATGCCACCGGCCGCGGTCAGCGCCAGCGTGCACACCGCGGAAGTGTTCACCACCGGCGTGTCCGGCGCCGCCCACGGCATGCTCGGCAACGTCGACCGCAGGCTGATGCTGCGGCTGGCGGTGCCGGGCGTGATCGGCGGCGTGATCGGCGCCACCCTGCTCAGCCGCATCGACGGCGACACCATCAAGCCCTGGATCTACGGCTATCTGTTCGTGCTCGCGCTGCTGATCCTGCTGCGCGCGTTCGGGCGCCGGCTACCGCGCGGCGAAGTGAAGCGGGTGGGCCTGCTCGGCTTCGTCTCCGGCCTGCTGGACGCCATCGGTGGCGGCGGCTGGGGGTCGATGGCCACGTCCACCCTGCTCGCCCATGGCGGCGAGGCGCGGACCAGCATCGGCAGCGTCAGCGCCGCGGAGTTCGTGGTCACGCTGGCGATCTCGATCACCTTCCTGCTCTCGATCGGGCTCGAGCACTGGCAGGTGATCCTGGGCCTGCTGGTCGGCGGAGCGATCGCGGCGCCCCTGGCGGCGCTGCTGGTGCGCCATGTGCGCGAGCGCGCGGTGCTGTTCGCGGTCGGCGGCCTGGTGCTGGCGATCGCGGGCTTCCAGATCTGGCGGGCGCTGGCCGGCTGAGGGCGCAGCGGCAGGGCGGCCTGCCGCGAATCCGGTATCCGGGCCGTCGGCGGGCGCCTCAGCCGCGGTCCGAGGGCAGCATGCCGTCCGGCCCCACGCCGACCGCGACCGGCTCGCCGCCGCGACCCGGGCAGCCCCAGTTGAGGACCGGCGTGCCCGGCGGCAGTGCCTCACGGAAGCGTCCGATCGCGGCCTGCTTCGGATTCACCACCACCGGCCGGCGCGCGGCCCGCAGCAGCGGCAGATCCGCCCAGGAGTCGGAATAGGCGGCGTCGACGTCGCCCCAGCCGCGCTCGCGCAGCATGCGCATCTTCTCCTCGTTGTGGCAGTGGCGCGCGGCGACCACGGCGCCGAAGCGCGGGCCGATCAGCGTGCCGACCACCGGCACATCCTCGTGGGCGACGAAGGCGAGGATCGCGCGCGCCAGCTCGGGTGGCGCGCCGGTGGCGACCACCACGCGGTCGCCGCGTTCGCGGTGGGCGTGGAAGACCTCCAGGGCCACCGGCAGCAGCCGGGCCCGGATCTCGTCGACGTGGCCGGCGACGTAGGCGTCGGTGAGCGCGTCGAGGTCGCGCACGCGCCGGAAGCCCACGGTTCCGGCCCAGACGAAGCCGGAAATGCCCGCGCGCCGCGTCGGCAGGAACGCGACCATCGGCCCGAACACCGGCGCCAGCAGCAGCGCCAGCGCGGTGCGCCACCAGCTGCGCCTGATCAGCCAGGCGAAGAGGTGGCTGCCGGAGTCGCCGTCGTAGAGGGTGTGGTCGAAATCGAAGACGACCAGCGGCGCGCCGTCTCGCGGCGGCGCGCCGCTCATGTGCCGAACATCCCGCGCAGCGCGGCGCCCGGGTCGTCGGCGCGCATGAAGGCTTCGCCGACCAGGAACGCATCCACGCCCGCGCCGCGCAGCAGCGCGACGTCGTCCGCCGTCATGACGCCGCTCTCGGTCACCAGGCGGCGGCCTTCGGGCGCGAGCGTCTTCAGCGCCAGCGTCGTGTCCAGCGACACCTCGAACGATCGCAGGTCGCGGTTGTTCACGCCCAGCAGCGGCGCGCGGCCGTCGACCGGCGGCAGGCGCAGCGCGCGCTCGAACTCGCGGGCGTCGTGCACTTCGGCCAGCACGTCCATGCCCAGCTCCAGCGCCTGCGCGCAGAGGTCGTGCAGACGCGCATCGTCCAGGCCGGCCAGGATCAGCAGCACGCAGTCCGCGCCGAGCATGCGCGCCTCGTCGATCTGGTAGCCGTCGACGACGAAGTCCTTGCGCAGCACCGGCAGCGGGCAGGCGGCGCGCGCCTGCCGCAGGTAGTCGTCGGCGCCCTGGAAGAAGTCGACGTCGGTGAGCACCGAAAGGCATGCGGCGCCGCCGGCCTCGTAGCTGCGCGCAATGGCCGCGGGATCGAAATCCTCCCGGATCACGCCCTTCGACGGGCTGGCCTTCTTGACCTCGGCGATCACCGCGGCGTGGCCGGCGGCGATCTTCGCTTCGAGCGCGGCGGCGAAGCCGCGCGGTGCCGGCGCATCGGCCAGCCGGGCCCGCAATGCCGCGCGCGGCGTGCGCGCGCTCCGCTCGGCGACCTCCTCCAGCTTGCGCGCGAGGATGCGCGCCAGCACGTCGGGTGCCCCGGTCGCGCTCATGCGACACCCCCGGCCGGAGCGGCCATCGTGGTCGCGCCGCCGCCGAGCTCCCGGGTCACCGCAACGAACTCGTCCAGCTTCGCCCGCGCCGCGCCCGAAGCAATCGTCGCGCGCGCGAGCACCACGCCGCTTGCGATCGAGTCCGCGACCCCGGCCACATACAGCGCCGCGCCGGCGTTGAGCGACACGATCCGGCCCGGCAGCCCTTCGGCGTCGGCGAGCGCATCGAGCACCATCGCCTTCGATTCCGCGGCACCCTCGACGCGCAGGTTGCGGCTGGCGGCCATCGGGATGCCGAAGTCCTCGGGATGGATCTCGTACTCGCGCACCTGGCCGTCGCGCAGCTCGCCCACGAGCGTGCCGGCGCCCAGCGAGATCTCGTCCATCCCGTCGCGGCCCCAGACCACCAGCGCCCGCTCGGCGCCCAGCTCCTGCAGCACGCGCACCTGGATGCCGACGAGGTCGGGATGGAACACGCCCATCAGGATTGACGGCGCAGCGGCGGGATTGGTCAGCGGGCCGAGGATGTTGAACAGCGTGCGCACGCCCATCTCGCGGCGCACCGGCGCCACCACTTTCATCGCCGGGTGATAGGCGGGCGCATACATGAAGCCGATGCCGGTGCGCGCGATCGACTCCGCCACTGCCTCCGGCGACAGCTCGATGGCCGCGCCCAGGGCTTCGTAGGCATCCGCGCTGCCCGACGTGGACGACACGCTGCGGCCGCCGTGCTTGGCCACCCGCCCTCCGGCGGCGGCGATCACGAAGCTCGACGCAGTGGAGATGTTGAAGGTGTTCGCGCCGTCGCCACCGGTGCCGACGATGTCGACCAGGTGGCTGCGGTCGGCGACGTCGACCTTCCTCGCCAGCTCCTGCATCGCGCGCGCCGCCCCGGTGATCTCGCCGACGGTCTCCTTCTTCACCCTCAGTCCGATCATGATCGCCGCCGTCATCTGCGGCGAGACCTCGCCGCGCATCACCTGGCGCATGAGGTCGAACATCTCGTCCTCGAAGATCTCGCGGTGTTCGATGGTGCGCTGGAGCGCTTCCTGGGGAGTGATGGGCATGATCGAGGCTGGTTTATGTCGGAGGTAAGGGTCGCGATACGCGGCAGGCGCGGCCGCCGGGCGGCCTCAGGCGTCGAGGAAATTCCTCAGCAGCGCGTGCCCGTGCTGGCTGAGGATCGACTCCGGGTGGAACTGCACGCCCTGCACGGGGTGCGTGCGGTGGCGCAGGCCCATGATCTCCTCGCGGCTGCCGTCGTCGTTCTCGGTCCAGGCCGTGACCTCGAGGCAGTCCGGCAGGCTCGCCTGCTCCACCACCAGGGAATGGTAGCGCGTGGCCTCGTAGCCGTCGGGCAGCCCTGCGAACACACCGTTCCCGGCGTGGCGGATGGGCGAGGTCTTTCCGTGCATGATCCGCCCGGCGCGCACCACCCGGCCGCCGTAGGCCTGGCCGATGGCCTGGTGGCCGAGACAGACGCCCAGGATGGGCGTGGTCGGACCGAGGCGCTCGACGACCTCAAGCGACACGCCGGCCTGGTCGGGCGTGCACGGCCCCGGCGAAATCACGATGTGGCTGGGCGCGCGGCGCGCGATGTCGTCCACGGTGAGCGCATCGTTGCGCACCACCTCCACCTCGGCGCCGAGTACCTGCAGGTACTGGACGAGGTTGAAGGTGAAGCTGTCGTAGTTGTCGATCATCAGCAGCATGTGCGGCCACCCTGTTGTTCCACGGACTCCATTTTCCCCCGCCAGCGGCCCCCGCGTCTCGGGGCCGCGCCAGTTCGCAATTCCGGTGGCCGGATCCGGGACCGGCGCATCACGGGCAGGCCACGCCGCCCGGCCTACCTTCGGACCGTTTGCGACGGAGCATCCCCATGCCCTATTCCAGCATCAGCGAGCTTCCGGAGTCGGTCCGGGACAACGTGCCGAAGCACGCGCAGGAGATCTACAGGGAGGCCTACAACAGCGCCTGGGACCAGTACGCCGACGCCGACGACCGGCGCGGCGATGCCTCGCGGGAGGAGACCGCGCACAAAGTGGCCTGGTCCGCGGTCAAGGAAAAATACGCGAAGGGCGACGACGGCAAATGGCATGCGAAGTAGCCGCGCCTTCCGGCGCCGGCAACGCGGGCAGCTGACCGGCGCATTCACGCCCGCTCCCCGGACCGCCCGATAGCGTGCCCCGACTGCGGACGCTCCCCACCCGGCGTCCGCGCCGGCCGGGAGAACGGGAGTCGACGCCATCGGGGCCAACGCGCGCTTCGCACCTGTCCGCCTCGGCGTGGTGGCGGTCCTCGCACCGCTGGCGGGCTGCACCGGCCCGCAGTCCACGCTCGACCCGGCCGGCCCCGCCGCCGAAGCCATCGCCGGCATCTGGTGGGCGATGTTCTGGGGCGCGCTGGCGGTGTGGATGCTGGTGATGGCGCTGGTGACCTGGGCGCTGTATCGAGGGCGGAACACGCGAGCGCTGGCGAAGCCGCAGCGGCTGATCGTGGGCGGCGGGCTGGTGCTGCCGCCGGTGCTGCTGGCCGGCCTGCTCGTCCACGGTTCGGTGTCCAGCGCGCGCATCACCGGCCTGGACCGGGAGGTCGATGCGCGCGTCGATGTGATCGCCGAGCGCTGGCGCTGGCGCTTCCGCTACTTCGACGCGCAGGGCGGGGTGGTGGCCGAATCGCTGGACGTGCTGTCGCTGCCGCGTGGCCGCAGGGTCGAGTTCCGCGTTACCAGCACGGACGTCATCCATTCCTTCTGGATTCCGCGCCTCGGCGGCAAGGTCGACGCCATCCCCGGTCGGATCAACCATCTGCGCCTGCGCGCCGACCGGGGCGGGCGCATCCGCGGCCAGTGCGCCGAGTACTGCGGGACCGGGCACACGGTGATGGCGTTCGACGTGCTGGTCCATGATGAGACTGCGCACGCGGCGTGGCTGGCGCGCCAGGCGGAGACCGGGCGGTGAATGCTTCCGCACCTCCCGGCCTTACGCCCGAGGACGAGCGGCTGAGCGCCCTCCGCGCCACCTGGGCCACGCCGCCTGGCTGGCGCGGTCGCCTCGCCGCGGTCAACCACTCCACCATCGGCCTGCGTTTCATCGTCACCGGCCTGGCCTTCTTCCTCGTCGCCGGCCTGCTGGCGATGTTCATGCGCCTGCAGCTGGCCTGGCCCGGAAACCTGGTGCTGGACCCGCAGCGCTACGCCGAATTCACCACCATGCACGGCACCACGATGATGTTCCTGTTCGCGGTGCCGGTCATGGAGGGCTTCGCGCTCTACCTGGTGCCGAAGATGATCGGCTCGCGCGACCTGCCCTTCCCGCGGCTGTCGGCCTTCGGCTACTGGTGCTACCTGTTCGGCGGGCTGTTCCTGTACTCCAGCTTCCTGTTCGATGCGGTGCCCGACTCGGGCTGGTTCATGTACGCGCCGCTGACCGACTCGACCTGGTCGCCCGGCCTCAACGCAGACTTCTGGCTGATCGGCGTGACCTTCGCCGAGATCTCCGCGGTGGCCGCGGCCGTGGAGATGATCGTCGCCATCCTGGTCTGCCGGGCGCCGGGCATGGACCTGCGCCGCATCCCGCTGTTCGCGTGGGCGATGCTGGTGACGTCGTTCATGATCGTGTTCGGTTTCCCGCCGCTGATCCTCGCCAGCATCCTGCTGGAGATCCAGCGCGCCTTCGGCTTCGTGTTCTTCGATCCGGCGCTCGGCGGCGACCCGCTGCTGTGGCAGCACCTGTTCTGGCTGTTCGGCCACCCCGAGGTCTACATCATCTTCCTGCCCGCCGCAGGCGTGGTGTCGATGGTGGTGTCGACCTTCGCGCGCCGGCCGATGGTGGGCTACACCTGGATCGTGCTGGCCCTCGTGGGGACCGGCTTCCTCAGCTTCGGGCTGTGGGTGCACCACATGTTCACCGTCGGCATCCCGCTGCTGGCGCTGGCCTTCTTCAGCGCCGCGAGCATGGCGGTGGCGATCCCGATGGGCATCCAGGTGTTCGCGTGGATCGCGACGCTGTGGGCCGGCCGTCCGTGGCTGCGGGTGCCGACGCTGTACCTGTTCGGCTTCTTCTTCGTCTTCGTGCCGGGCGGGCTGACCGGGGTGATGGTGGCGATGGTGCCCTTCGACTGGCAGGCCCACGACAGCCACTTCGTGGTCGCGCATCTGCACCATGTGCTGATCGGCGGGCTGATGTTCCCCCTGTTCGCCGGGCTGCACTACTGGCTGCCGCTGGCCAGTGGCCGCGAACCCTCGGAGAGCCTGAGCCGCACCGCGTTCTGGCTGGTCTTCATCGGCTTCAACCTGACCTTCCTGCCGATGTACCTCACCGGCCTGCTGGGCATGCCGCGGCGCGCGTACACCTATCTTCCGGAACTCGGCCTCCACTGGCCCAACCTGGTCTCGACCGCGGCGGGCTTCGTGCTGGCGGTGGGCATGGTCGCGGTGCTGCTGGACGTGGCCCTGAGCTTCCGCCACGGCCCGCGCGCGCGCCGCAATCCATGGCGCGCCGGCACCCTGGAATGGGCGCTGGAGCATCCCGTTCCGGACTTCAACTTCGCCTCGGTGCCGCGGGTTCAGGGGCGCGATCCGCTGTGGGCGGATCCGCGGCTGGCCGAGGCCACGCAGCGCCCCGACGGCCTGCTCGGCGAAGCGCGCCACGGCGTCCGCGAGCTGATCGGCTCCAGCATCCTGGATGCGCGGCCCGAACAGGTGATCCGGATCTCGGGACCGACCCGGCTTCCGCTGCTGGCGGCGCTGGTGCTGGCGGCGCTGCTGGCGGCCTTCCTCGCCAAGCTGTACTGGCTGGCGGCGGCGATCGCGCTGCCGTTGCTGGCGCTGCTCTGGCGCTGGGGCTGGACCACCGGAGATCCCGGCGGGCCGGATGCGGTCGAGGCCGAGGCGGGCCTGGTGCTGCCCACGCAGTACGCCGCGCGCAACGCCCCGGGATGGTGGGCGCTGGTGATGTCGCTGCTGGTGGACGGCTCCCTGTTCGCGTCGCTTGTCTTCAGCTATTTCTACCTGTGGCTGGGGACGGACGCATGGCCGCCGGACGGGATCGGGATCGGGATCGCGAGCTGGCCGGCATCGCTGGTCGCGCTCGGGCTGCTGCTCGCCTGCGCGGCGGCGACGCGGCTCGCCGCGCGCGCGCTGCGCCAGGGTGCGCTGGCGCGGGCCGCCCGCGGTTGGACCTGGACCGCGTTGCTCGGAGCCGTCTTCATCGCCGCCCACGCCCGGGCGATGGCGCCCACAGGCGCGCCCGGCAATCACGCCTATGCGTCCGTGGCCTGGACGCTCGCCGGCTTCCACGCCGCGCACGTGGCGCTGGCGATCCTGTTCGCGCTGTTCGTCGCCGCACGGCTGCGCCAGGGACTGGTCAGCGCCGGGCACCCGCTCGAGGCGCGCATCACCGCCGCGCTCTGGCGCTACACCGTGGCCCAGGGCCTGCTCGCCTGGAGCGTGTTGCATCTGTTCCCGAGGCTGGCATGAAGGACGTGCTTTCCCCCTGGCGTCTGACCGGCATGGGCGCGCCGATGACGGTGTGGGCCCTGCACCTGGTGGCGGTCTACTCCCTGCAGGGCGTGGCCTGCGAGGAAGGCCTCGACCGTCTGCGGCTGGCGGGATCCGAAGCCCTGGCCTGGTGGCTGGTCGCGCTGACGGTGGTCGCGCTCGCAGTACTCGCCTGGCTCGGCCTGCGCGCATGGCGCGGTTGGCATGTGGCGCGCCTGGACGCGGACATGCCGCCCCGCATCGCCTCCCGGCGACGCTTCGCGGCCGCGGTCACCGGCGCGCTCTGCGTGCTTTCCGCGACGGCGATCGTCTACACCACCCTCCCCGTCCTCCTGCTGCCGGGATGCACCCGATGAACGCCGCCCTGCGTCCGCCCGAGCCGCCCGGGCTCAGCCATACGGTCGAGAGCAGGGTGTCCATCCGCAAGCACCCGGTCCATCCCATGCTGGTGGTGTTCCCGATCGCCTTCCTGGCGGTGGTCGCAGCCGGCGACCTGCTGTTCCTGTGGAGTGGCCTGCCGTTCTGGGCACAGATGGGGGCGGTGCTCAATGTTTCCGGCCTGGCGATCGGAGTGGTGGCGGCCGCAGTGGGCCTGGTGGACCTGCTGCTGATTCCCGTGGTGCGCCGGCATGTCTCCGCCTGGAGCCATGCGATGGCGGCGCTGATGCTGCTGGCGGTCGCCGCCGGCAATGCCTGGCTGCGCTGGCCGGATCCGGTGGCGGCGGTCTGGCCCTGGGGCCTGCTGTTGTCCTCGCTGATGGTGCTGCTGGTGGGAGTCGCCGGCTGGCTGGGCGGCGGACTCAGCTTCCACCATGGCATCGGCGTGGCCGCTGACGCCGGCGGAGACGACGATGGCCCCGATGCGCCACCGCAGGAATAGCCTCCGTGCCCGGCGGCGGCGGCAGGTCGCCTACGGTGGCCGGCTTGGCGGCGGTGAGCGCGGCGATCGCCAACAGCACCGGCAGGGGCGCCCAGCCCAGGATCCGGTAGAAGGCGACGCCGTGGCGGTCGCGTCCCTGGCCCAGCTCGTACAGCACCACGCCCATGTACAGGTGCAGCAGGACCACGCCGGTCACCAGCACGAGCTTCACCACCAGCCAGGCACCGTCCGGTCCGTAGGCGATCAGGGTCATGCCGCTCGCGATCGCCACCAGCGCCGCGGGCGACGCGAGGCGGAAGAACACACGATTGGCGACCACGCCGGAACAGCCCGGGTCGGCGTCGCGTTCGCCGCGGTGGCGCGCGACCAGCAGCCGCGGCAGGAAGAAGAGCCCCGCGAACCACAGCACCATCGCGGAGACATGCAGGATCTTGAGCCAGAGGTACATGGCGGCGTCCCGGGAAACCGGACCCAGCCTGGCGCGCCGCGTGCGAAGCGGCCGTGTGCGCGGCCGCGGCGACGTCCGCGGCCTTCTTCGCGCCGCGGTCGGTTCTCGATGACGGCCCTGCTCGCGTTCTGTTCAGGCCTGGCGCTCGCGCCCGGAGCGGCGTCCGCGCATGCGGGCCACGCGCACCCACCGACGCTCGCCACCGCCTGGTCACTCACCCCCTGGCTGCTGTTCCCCCTGGCGGCCTGGGTCCTGCTCTACGCCATCGGCCTGGCACGGCTGTGGCGTCGCGCCGGTGCCGGCGCCGGCGCAGGTGCCGAAGGCGTGGCTGCCGCCGCGACCGGCGTCCTCGTCCTCCTGCTGGCGACGATCTGGCCGCTGGATCGATACGGCGAGTGGTCGCTGGCCGCGCACGTCGCCCAGCACATGCTGCTGATCGCCTTCGTGCCGCCGCTGCTGCTCGCCGGGCGGCCCCTGGCCGTAGTCGCGCACGCGCTGCCCGCCCGTCTCGCGCGGGGGCTCCACCACTCGCTGGGTGCGGCCTCGTCGCGCATGGCGGACGCGCTCATCGCCGCGTCGGTCGCGCACGGCATCGTGCTCGGCGCCTGGCACCTGCCGGCGGCGACGACCGCTGCCCTAGACAGCGACCCGGTGCACTGGGCCATGCACGGCACATTCCTCGCCTCCGGCCTCTGGCTGTGGGCGGCGATGTGGAAGCGCCTCCGCGATCCGCACCTCGGGGCGGGCGCGGGCGTCGTGGCGATGCTCGCGGTGATGATGCAGATGGGTTTCCTCGGCGCGCTGCTGACCTTCGCCACGCGGCCGCTGTATCCCGTCTACGCCGGGCGCGCACCGCGGCTCGGCCTCGATGCCCTCGCCGACCAGCAGCTGGCCGGCGTGCTGATGTGGGTGCCAGCCTGCATCCCCTACCTGGCGGGCGCGACGTGGCTGCTCTGGCACGGCTTCGCGCGTCTGGCGCGACGCGACCGCGGATCGTCGCCGTCCTGACCTGGGTCATGGTCGCGCAGTTCGGTGGTCGGCAGGCTGGCGGTTCCACCGGAGGACCCCGCCATGACCGAAGCCGCCACCGCTGCGCCCGAGTACACCGCCCACCCCTTCGACGCCCGCGGCATCGCGCGCCGCTTCCGCCATTCGGCGATCTTCGGCGCCCTGGGTGCGCTGCAGCCCGGCGAAGCGATGCGCTTCGTCAACGACCACGACCCGCTGCCGCTGCTGGCGCAGCTCGAGGAGCGCTTCGGCCAGCGCCTGGAGATCCTCTACCTGCAGCGCGAGCCCGGCGCGATCGTGATCGATTTCATCATCCGGGCCTGAGCCCCTCAAAGTCCGCCGGCCGCCTGCGCCACCGCGCGGAACAGCGCGCGGCCCTTGTTCATCGTCTCCTCCCACTCCTTCACGGGGTCGGAGTCATGGACGATGCCGGCGCCCGCCTGCACGTGCAGGCGGCCGTCCTGGATCACCGCGGTGCGGATGGCGATGGCCATGTCGGCGTCGCCGTTCCAGGCGATGTAGCCGATGCTGCCGGCATAGACGTTGCGGCGGATCGGCTCCAGCTCGCGGATGATCTCCAGCGCACGGATCTTCGGCGCGCCGCTGACCGTGCCCGCGGGGAAGGTCGCGCGCAGCACGTCGGCGTAGGACAGCCCTTCGCGCACCCGGCCGGTGACCTCGCTGACGATGTGCATGACGTGGCTGTAGCGCTCGACCACGAACTGCTCGCCCACCTGCACCGTGCCCGGCTCCGACACGTGGCCGACGTCGTTGCGGCCGAGGTCGACCAGCATCAGGTGTTCGGCACGTTCCTTGGGGTCGGCCAGGAGCTCGGCTTCCAGCGCCGCGTCTTCCGCCGGCGTGGCGCCGCGCGGGCGGGTGCCGGCGATCGGGCGCACCGTGACCTCGCCGCCCTGCATGCGCACCAGGATCTCCGGCGAACTGCCGACGACCTGGGTGCCGCCGACGTCGAGGAAGTACATGTACGGCGAGGGATTCAGCGCGCGCAGCGCGCGGTACACGTCCACCGGACGCGCTTCGAACGGCACCGTCAGCCGCTGCGACAGCACCACCTGGAACACGTCGCCGCCGGCGATGTACTCCTTCACCTTCGCCACCGCGTCGATGAAACCTTCGCGGGTGAAGCCGGAAACGAAGTCTTCCTCGTCCAGCGCTGCCGGACGCAGGGTCTCGGGATAGCCGGCCCCGGCCTGGCGCAGGCGGTGCACCAGCGCGTCGAGCCTCCGCTGCGCCCGGGCCAGCGCCTGCGGCTCGCGCGGATCGGCGTGCACCACCAGGTACAGCCGGCCCTTGAGATTGTCGAACACCGCCAGTTCGTCGCACTGCATCAGCAGGATGTCGGGCGTGCCGAGGTCGTCGCGCAGGCCCGCACCGGCCGCCAGCCGCGGCTCGATGTAGCCGATGCACTCGAAGCCGAACCAGCCCACCAGCCCGCCGCTGAAACCGGGCAGGCCCTCGACCTCGGGCACCGACTGCTCGGCGCGCAGGCGCTCGACCTCGGCGAAGGGGTCGGCGACCTCGCGCTCGGCCACCACCTCGCCGTGCTCGCGCAGCGCGTAGCGGTGGCCGCGGAACTCGTGCACGCGCGCGGCCGGCAGGCCGATGATCGAGTAGCGGCCGAAGCGCTCTCCACCCTCGACCGACTCGAACAGGCAGCTGTGCGGGCCGTCGGCCAGCTTGAGGTAGACCGACAGCGGCGTGTCGAGGTCGGAGAGCACCTCGCGCACCACGGGAATGCGGGTATGGCCGGCGTCGGCGTGGCGCCGGAACTGTCCGGGGGTCATCGGCGGGCCCGTGCGCCGACGGGGCACGCGGCCACGCCGGGACCGCGGCCGGGACCCTGGCCGGCGCTCATGCCCGGACCGCGGCCGCCACTTCCGCGCGCATGCGCTCGATGACCCCGGCGTAATCCGGCGCCCCGAAGATCGCAGAGCCGGCGACGAAGGTGTCGGCGCCGGCCGCTGCGATCGCACCGATGTTGTCGGGCTTGACGCCGCCATCGACTTCCAGGCGGATCGGTCGCCCGCAGGCGTCGATCCGCTCGCGCACCTTGCGCAGCTTGTCCAGCGCGGACCGGATGAAGGCCTGGCCGCCGAAGCCCGGGTTCACCGACATCAGCAGCACCAGGTCGAGCTCGTCGAGCACGTAGTCCAGCACTTCCACCGGCGTCGCGGGGTTCAGCACCAGGCCGGGCTGGCAGCCGGCCGCGCGGATCAGCTGGACCGTGCGGTGGACGTGGCTGCTGGCCTCGGGATGGAAGCTGATCAGGGTGGCGCCGGCCTCGGCGAAGTCGCCGACGATGCGGTCCACCGGCGACACCATCAGGTGCACGTCGATCGGCGCGGTGACGCCGTGCTTCCTCAGCGCCGAGCACACCAGCGGCCCGACGGTGAGGTTGGGCACGTAGTGGTTGTCCATCACGTCGAAGTGCACCCAGTCGGCGCCCGCGGCGAGAACGGCGTCGACCTCCTCGCCGAGGCGGGCGAAGTCCGCGGAAAGGATGGAGGGCGCGATGACGGTGGGCTGCATGACGGACTCGAGGTTGGGAAGCGGCCCCGCCGCGCGGAAACCGCGGCGACGGGAGGGAGGACGATTCTACCGGCCCGGCTGCTACCGGCGCCCGCGCTTCTTGCGGATCCGGTCGTAGGCGCGGTTGACCTCGGCCGCCCTCCGCTGGGCCTGCTCGAGAAGCTCGGGCGCGGCGCCGGCCATGCGGTCGGGGTGGTACTGCGCCATCAACCGCCGGTAGGCGAGGTCGATCTCGGTGTCGCTGGCGCCCTCCTCGAGGCCGAGCACGGCGTACGCGTCGCCGCGGGCGGTGCGGAACCAGTCGCTGTCGAAGGCATGCCCGATCAGCAGCCCGATGAGGCCGCCGGCCGGATGCCGCATCAGCAGCCAGCCGGCGATGAACCCCAGGACTTTTCCATACCAGCGTTTCATGCGCGCGATTCTACCGCCCGCGGGCTCGCGCCGGCGCCCCGCATCGCTACAATGCCCCCCCGACGGCTCCAAGACGACCCATGGCAACGACCCTGCTCGAAGCCCATCTGCCCGGGCTCGAACTGCTCCACCGCGGCAAGGTCCGCGATGTGTACGGACTCCCGCCCGGCTCCGGTCCCGAGGAGTTCGGCCCGCTGCTGCTGATGGTCGCCACCGACCGCCTCAGCGCCTTCGACGTGGTGCTCCCCGACCCCATCCCCGGCAAGGGCGAGATGCTCTGCCAGGTCTCGAACTTCTGGTTCGACCGGACCGAGCACCTGGTGCGCAACCACCTGACCGGCATCGACGTGGCCTCGGTGCTGCCCGCGGGGGTGGATCCGGAACCCTACCGCCTGCGTTCGGTCGTCACCCGCCGCCTGAAGCCGGTGCCGGTGGAAGCCATCGCCCGCGGCTATCTGATCGGCAGCGGCTGGAAGGACTACCAGCGCACCGGGCGCGTGAGCGGCATCGCCCTGCCCGACGGCCTGCGACAGGCCGAGAAGCTGCCGCAGCCGATCTTCACCCCCTCGACCAAGGCCGCCGCCGGCGACCATGACGAGAACATCGACTTCGACACCATGGTGCGCACGATCGGCGCAGAGCAGGCCGAGCAGGTGCGCGACGCGACGCTGCGCCTGTATGCGTTCGCCGCGGAATACGCGGCCGAGCGCGGCATCATCCTGGCCGACACCAAGTTCGAGTTCGGCACCGACGCCGATGGCCGCCTGTACGTGATGGACGAGATGCTCACGCCCGACTCCTCGCGCTACTGGCCGGCCGACGCCTACGAGGTCGGCACCAGCCCGCCGAGCTACGACAAGCAGTTCGTGCGCGACTACCTTGAGACGCTGGACTGGGACAAGACCGCCCCCGGCCCACGCCTGCCCGCCGAAGTGATCGAGCGCACGCGCGCCAAGTACGCCGAAGCCCTGCAGCGGCTGGCGGGGATCGACATCGACGCGGCCAGGGCCGGCTGATCCGGCCGGTCGCTATCCGGCCGGGGCGAGGCCGGCCGCGCGCAGGGCCCCGGTGATGGCGGCGCGGGCGGCATCCAGTGATCCGTCAAGCGGCACGATGCGCGCACGGCGATCGAGGGTCTGCGCCAGGCCCAGGGACACCAGCGCGGCATGCGCCCCGCCGAGCGCCGCGGCCGTGGCGTCGTCGAGCACGCCGGCATCGCGGCAGGCCACGATCAGTTCGCGGGTCGCGCGCGGCAGGAGCAAGGCGGGGCGCTCCGCGGCATGCCCCAGCACCAGCGCCTGCAGCAGGAACTCCAGGTCGACCAGGCCCCCTTCCCCCTGCTTGAGGTCGAACAGGCCGCCGGCACTGCGGTCGAGCTGCGCGCGCATCCGGGCGCGCATGCCGGCGACGTCGGCGACGAGCGCCGCCTGCTCGCGTGGCCGTCCGAGCGCCGATGCGCGGACGTGCTCGAAGCCGCTGCGCAATGCCTCGTCGCCGGCGACGAAGCGCGCGCGGACCAGCGCCTGCTGCTCCCAGGTCCAGGCGCGCTCGCGCTGGTATTCGGCGTAGGCGGCGAGCGACGACACCAGCAGCCCGCTGCCACCGTCGGGGCGCAGGCGCACGTCCACCTCGTACAGCCGGCCCGCGCCGGTGAGCGTGCCCAGCAGCAGCACGATCTTCTGCGCCAGGCGCGCGAACCAGCGCTGCGCCTCGAGCGGCCGCGCTCCGTCCGACGCCGCGTCCGCCGGCGCGTCGTACAGGAACACCAGGTCCAGGTCGGAGCCGATGCCGAGCTCCTCGCCGCCCAGGCTGCCGTAGCCGATCGCCGCGAACGGCGCGTCGGCGACGACGCCGTGCGCCGTCCGCATCTCGCGCAGGGCGAGCTCGATCACCACCGCGACCACGCCGTCCGCCAGCCAGGCCAGCTGGCGTGCGCTGTCGATCGCCCCCAGGCGCGCGTCGAGCGTGGCGAGGGCGATGCGGAAGCTCAACGCCTGCCGCGTTTCATTGAGTGCGAACAGCACCCCCTCCACGTCGTCCCGCTGGAGCGCCGTGGCGCAGGCGGCGGCGAGCTGGGCGCGGTCGGGCATCGGGCCTTCGACGCGCGCGTCCAGCAGTTCGTCGAGCAGCAGCGGATGCGCGGCCACGCGTTCGGCCAGGAAGGCGCTGCGCGTGACCAGGCCGATCAGGCGCGCCAGCGCCGCGGGCTGTTCGTCGAGCAGCGCGAGGTAGCTGGCGCGGCGCAGGATGTTGTGCAGCAGCGCCAGAAGCCGTCGCATGGCCTGCAGCGGGCGATCGGCCGGTGCGCTCGCCTGCAGCATCACCGGCATCACCCGGTCCAGGCGCGCACGGGCGGCGTCGGAGAGTTCGCCCACGCTGGGCGAGCGCGCGAAGTCGCGCAGTGCGGCATCGACCTCGCCGGCATCGCCGAAGCCGGCGGCGGCCAGCACCGCGGCGTCGCCGCCCTCGGGCAGCGCGCGCCAGTAGCCCGCCAGGTCGCCGCTGACGTCGCCGCGCGATTCGTCGCGATGGGCGAGGAGCGCGTCGAACTCCGCGGCCACGCGCGCGCGACGCGGCGCGAGGTCGGCCAGCAGTCCCTCCCACGCCGTGTATCCGAGGCCGCGCGCGATGCGCAGGCGATCGACCGGATCGGCCGGCAGCGCGTGCACCTGCGCATCGCGCAGCATCTGCAGGCGGTTTTCCAGCCGGCGCAGGAACAGGTAGGCCTCGGCCAGGTCGGCCGCCGTCTCCGGTTCGATCTGGCGCGCGATGCGCAGCGCGTCGAGCATCGGCACCAGGCCGCGACCACGCAGCGCCGGCTCGCGTCCACCGCGGATCAGCTGCAGCGCCTGCACCAGGAACTCGATCTCGCGGATGCCGCCGGGGCCGCGCTTGATGTCGTCGGCCAGCTCCTTGCGCGCGACCTCGGCGGCGATCGCCGCCTTCATCTCGCGCAGGCCGGCGAGTGCGCCGTAGTCGAGGTAGCGGCGGTAGACGAAGGGCCGCAGCGCGGCCAGGAAGCGCTCGCCGGCCGCGATGTCGCCGGCCACCGGCCGCGCCTTCTGCCAGGCGTAGCGCTCCCAGTCGCGTCCCTCGCGCTGGAAATACTGCTCCATGGCCGCGAAGCTCAGCGCCACCCGCCCGGCGTTGCCGAAGGGGCGAAGGCGCAGGTCGACACGGTGGCAGAAGCCGTCGGCCGTGGGTTCGTCCAGCAGCCTGGCCAGGGCCCGGCCCAGGCGCGCGAAGTACTCCTCGGCGACCAGCGGACGCGGGCCGTCGCTCTCGCCGGCCTCGGCATAGGCGTAGACCAGGTCGATGTCGGAGCTGAAGTTGAGCTCGCCGCCGCCGAGCTTGCCGAGCGCGAACACCACCAGCCGCACCGGCGCGCCGGCGGCGTCGCGGACGACGCCGTGGCGGGCCGCGAACTGGATCTCGAGCGCGTCGAGCGCCAGGCGCAGGCAGTCTTCGGCCAGGCGGGTGCTGCCGGACAGCGTGTCGGCGACGCCATCCAGCCCGTTCACGTCGCGCCAGACGAGGTGCGCGGAGAACCCCGTGCGGTAAGCGCGCAGCAGGCCGGGCCATGTGTCCGGCCGGTCGGGATCCAGCCGGGGCGCAGGCGGCGCGGCGGCCGGATCGTCGAGCAGCGCTTCCCAGCACCGCGGGCTGCCGGGCGAAGACGTCCAGTGCGAAGTCGCTGGCCACGGCGACGCGGGCCAGCGCATCGCCATCGCGCTCCGCAAGCCCGGGCGGCAGCGGCGCCAAGCTGCGCCGCACCAGTTCGCCCAGGGCAGGATGCGGATCAGGAGCGTCGGCGGAGGGAGGCGGTTCCATGCGCGGATTGTGTCACTGCGCCGCGCACCGATCCCGCCTCCGTCCGCCCCGCTTCAGTACCGCATGCGCACTTCCTCGATCTTCACCTCGAAGGAGTTGCGGAGCAGCCCGGCACAGGCCTGGGTTTGCACCGCCATCGCCTGCAGCGGCGGCGCACGCTCGACCAGCGCGCCCGGGTCGTGCTTCCGCAACAGCAGGCCGACGCGTTCGAGCCCCGCCTGCTGCTGGCCTTCGGGTTTCCGCGCGGTCTCCACGAACTCCTGCAGCGCTGAAAGAACCCCGCCCGCGTGCTCGGCCAGCGGATCCAGCAACTGTTCCTCCCGCCCTGCGTAGAGCCCGCCCAGCGAACGCATGTTGCCGGCCAGGGCGGTAAACACGCCCTCCTGCAATCCAGCCACCGGGTCCCAGCCGGGGCACTGGCGCTCGAACATGAGGGCGGCCAGGGATGCGGCGGCGGCCGGAGAGTCCGGCGGCTCCGGAGCGTCCGGGGGGCATCCGGGCTGTCCGCATCGTCGGCCGTATCGGTGGCCGCAGGTTCCACCGGTGCGTCGTCGTCTCCGATTTCGACCACTTTCCCCGGCTGCGGCGTGGGTCGGTCTTCCATCGGCGCGCCCCCACGGGGCTCTTGCGCCGGCTTCTGCGCCGCCCCCTCGCCCGCGGGCGACCTCTCGCCTGCGGACGACCCCTCGCCTGCGGGCGGCTGCTCCCGAGGCTGGCGCCGATCCTTGCACAGCTCCCGGCGCCGCCACAGGTCCTTCATTTCCGCCATCACCGCGTCGAGCTGTCCGTCCAACTCCTCCAGCCGCTGGGCGGCGCCCACCGAGGCGCCGACGTTCTGCGCGGTGTTCACCGTGGCGCGGAACAACTGCCGGATCGTGTTGGCGATCCCCACCCTCGAGTCGCCCCTGAAGCGGTCCAGCGATTTCGACAGCACATCCAGAGAAGCATCCCCGACGACACCCTGCGTCCTCTCCCGGCCATGGGGATCGTTGCCGGCCTCCGCGAGTGTCCGTACATAACCGAGCAGGCTGTAGGCATCGGCCACGGTGGTCAGGAGGTCCTTCAGCGCACTGCCCTCCTCGATCATGGCCTTGAACCGGTTGGCGGACTTCGGGAAACGGGTGACCGCAAGCGCCAGCTCGGCGAGCTTGACCGCCAGTTCGGTCGCGTTGCCCTCGAAGTCGCGCAGAGAGCGCTCGAACTCCGGATCCTCCAGGACTTCACGGATACCTGCGAGGATGGCGTCCCTGCGCCGGTCCAGGCGCGCCTGCTCTTCGCGCAGCTTCGCGATGACTTCGTCCGTACAGGGCCGCACCTCGACCTGCAGCGGGGCGCCCGTGGGCTCGCCGCAGGCGCTCATGGCCTGGACCGTGGCCGTGCCCGGGGCGCGCGGACGCAACCCGAGCAGGCCGCCGGCATCGCCGATGGCTTCCACGACCGATGGGTCGGTCTGGTAGACGACCCGGCGCGCCGCCCCCCGGGGTTGCACTTTCACTGGCACGTCCACCTGTTGGATACGCCGGCCCCGCGCGTCGTACATGCCGATCTCCGCCGGCTGCCCGCCGTTGATCGAGCGCACCTCCAGCGCGTGCACGACTTCTGAGGCGGTGGCCTTTCCGCCCGGGCCGCCGCCGGTGCGCTCGGCCTTGACGGTGACGATGCCCGGCGCGATGGCGGTCAGGACAGCGCTGTTGCCGCGCGTGGCGATGTCGAGGACGCCCTGCTTGCTGGCCGTGAAGCGATAGGTGCCACCGGTGGACGCCGTCAGGGTGGTCCGTCCGCCCACGACGATGTCCGCGCAACCGGCAAGGGCGAAGCCCTCGGCCTCCGACGGCATCTGGCCGCAGGCGTCCCGCGCCTGCGAATAGCGTTCGGCGTTGCCGCTTCCTTGCGCCTGCCCGATCAGGCCTGAAAAATCGACGCCCAACGCTCCGAAGGCCTGGTCGTTGGCGGTCAGCATGGTGCAGAAGCCCTGGGCCACGTCGACCATGCCTTCGGCCAGGCTTTGCATGTCCCCGGCGCCGCCCCCTTCGAGCCGACCCAGGCCCCGCCTGAGCTGTTCGTCACCGGTCTCGAGTCCCTCGCGCTGCTGCTCGAGGATCTCCCGCGTGCGTGCGTCCTGTGCGACTGCGCCACTGGGCGTTGCGGCCAGGAGAAGGCCGGCCAGGGCCGCCCTGAGGATGTCGATGCGGATCATGGCGGATCAGGGGAGCGTCATCCGCTTCGCCGCATCCAGCGCGAAGGCGGGGTCCTGCCTGCCCATCGGGCCACCGCTGACGAACACGAACCACGGCTTGCCCGTCGGCTGCCAGAGCAGCGACTTGCCGTCGAGCCATGCCTGCCCGTCGAGGCCGGAGGCCCCTGTCACCGTGCCGCTTCCGCGGTGGTAGTCGACGGTGGCCTCGAACTCCTTGGCGGGGCGGATGTTGACCATCAGGAAGCGGCCGCTGCCCATGGTTTCCGCGGTCATCTCGGCGGGACCGTAGTTGCAGCCGCCCCAGGACGAGCCCATCCGCGGCATCGGTTCCAGGGTCGCCGGCGATCCGACCAGCTCGAGCACGTCGCTCTCGGCGAGGAAGGCGCAGGCGTCGACGACGGCCTCGCGCTCGCTGGCCTTGGCCCGCGCAAGCCGTTCCTCCATGTCCCGGCCCAGTGCCTGCAGTTGGGCTTCGGCCTCGGCGGGGTCGGAAGAGAGATGCTTCAAACGGTCGGCGGTGTCCTGCATCTCGGCCACGGCCTCGGCGCGCTGCTGCTCGGGGGACTTTTCCCCGCCACAGGCCGCGAGGGCCAGCGCGAACGCCGCGGACAACAGGATCAGGTTGGATGCACGCATGTCGGTCCCTCTGGTGCTGGATGGAATGGAATGGGATGAATCCGGGATCGGACCGTCAGAGGATCCGGTCGAGGATGCGGCGCGCCTTGTCCCTGACCTTGCCGTCGACCGCGGCACCAGCCTCGCTCTCGGCCGCCTCTCCGGCGTTCTCCGCGCGCTCGCGCGCGAAGCGACCCGCGTGCCCTTCCTTCCTGGGCTTCTCCTGCGCCGGTGCCGGGGACGGCGACGGCGCCGCCGGCCGTGCGGTGGCGGCAGCCGGCACTGCGGCGACGACGCCGCCAGTCTTCTTGATCTCGACCCGGCGGTTCGCGGCACGGCCCACTTCGCTGCGGTTGTCGGCCACGGGTTCGGTGTCGCCATATCCCTTCGCAGTCAGCCGCCCGTCGTCGATCCCGCGCTGGATCAGCGCGGCACGCACGCTGTTCGCGCGCTGCTGGGAGAGCGTCAGGTTGGACGCAGCGCTCCCGATGTTGTCGGTATGCCCGCCAACCTCGACATGCACCGACGGCACCTGCTGCAGCATCGACGCCGCCTGGTCCAGCACCGCCGCGGATTCGGCGCGGATGCTCGCCTTGCCGGTGTCGAAGTGGACATCCAGGGTAAGGAAGCCCTGCTGGGCGAACTGCTGCAGCAGTTCGTTGGCCGAAACCTCCTGGACCATGGCCTCGCTGGTCATGCTGGCGATGGCGTAGTAGTCGCCGTCGTTCACCGAGCCCAGGTGCACCCAGTACTCGCGTCCGCCCTCGTGCATTCGCAGGGTCGCGATCTGCTGCTGGATGTCGGCCCACTCGCTTGCGGCGAACGATTCCTTGCCCGGCTGCCAGACCACGGTGGCGCCCCGCGCCTTCGCGGCATCGAGGTGGTTGCGCAGGATCTTCAGGGGGGAACTGGGCGCGACACCATCGTCGATCCCGTAGGTCACGTACTCGTAGATGCCTTCGACCGTCTTCATCTCCGCTTCGAGATAGTCCCTGACAAGCCCGACCGGCACGTCCTTGGCATCGAAATCGGAGTACTCGCACTGCACGACGTGATAACCCTGCATCGGCGTGAACAAGGGATGCGGCTTGCAGTCGTCGGAGGCCCAGGCGGGCGCCGCGAGCGCCAGCGCCAGCGCCGGCGCGGCGGACAGGACCTGGAACAGGCGTGGCTGTGACAACGGACGGTGTGGCTTCATGGTCAACTCCCCGGATTGATGGACGGTCGACAGGACCAATCGAGAAGCGGGGCGATGAAAGGACACCCGCCCATCACAATGAGAATGGATCGCGTCCGTCAACTGGTGGAAGTCCATGCCCCATGCCAGACTCGCCGCCATGTCCGCCCAGGAAAATCCAGCATTGACGCTGTTGCTGGCGCAGGCACGGGGCGGCGACGCGGCGGCAGGTGAAGCGGTACTGGCAGCCGTCTACGGACCGCTCAAACAGCTGGCGCGCGCACGCCTGAGAGGCGGCGGCCGCGAAGCCTTCCAGACGACCGAACTGGTCCATGACGCCTGGCTGAAACTGGCCGGCAACCAGGTGCTTGCGCCGAACGACCGACGGCACCTGATGGGCCTGGCCGCAACGGCGATGCGCCAGATCCTGATCGACCACATGCGTCAGCGGCAGACCGAAAAGCATGGCGGCCAGTGGCAGCGGATGACCCTGACCGACTGCCTTGCGTCCGACGATGCCGCCGAGATCGAGGTGCTGCGCCTGGACGAACTGCTCCGCTCCCTGCGCCTGCTCGACCCGCGCGCGGCGCGCATGGTCGAACTACGCTACTTCGGGGGCTACGACGAGAACGAGATCGCCGATCTGCTCGAGGTCAGCGTGCGCACCGTGCGCCGCGACTGGCGCCGCACCCGCGCCTGGCTGAAGACGGAGCTGGAACAGTGACGCCGGAAAACCGCCTCCGCTGGCAGCGCGCCGGCGAGCTCTTCGACGCCCTGGTGGAACTGCCCGCGCACAGGCGCGAGGCCCGACTGGCGTCTCTGTGCGCCGGCGACATGGGGCTGCGTGCACTGGTGGAACGGTTGCTGGCTGCCGACGCCGGCGACACCGAGCCGTTCGCCGGCGATGCCGCGCGCTGGAGCGAGGAACTGGCCGCACGGCCGCCACACCCGCCCGACCTGCGCGGCCGTCGCATCGGCGCATGGCAGATCACCGGCATCCTCGGTCACGGCGGCATGGGCGTGGTGCACGAGGTGCAGCGCAGTGACGAAGCGTATCGACAGCGCGCCGCACTGAAGCTGATCCGCATCGGCGCGGACTCGCCCGCCACGCGCGAGCGCTTCCTGCGCGAGCGACAGACGCTGGCACAGCTCCGGCACCCCGGCATCGCCAGCCTGATCGACGGTGGGTTCACGGACGACGGCGAGCCCTATTTCGTCATGGAGTGCGTCGATGGCCAGCCCATCGACTCCTGGTGCGACGCGCGCGGCCTGGACCTGCGGGCGCGCACGGAACTGTTCGCCCAGGTGCTCGAAGCGGTGCAATACGCGCATCGCAATCTGGTGGTGCATCGCGACCTCAAGCCGTCGAACATCCTGGTCGACGACGAAGGCCGCGTGAAACTGCTCGACTTCGGCGTCGCCAAGCAGTTGCAGGAAACCGGCGCCGCCACCGTCGGCGAACGCGCGCTGACCCTGGAATACGCATCTCCCGAACAGCTTGAGGCGGCGCCGATCACCACCGCCACCGACATCTGGCAGTTGGGCGTCGTGCTGTACCGCCTGCTCGCTGGAGCACACCCTTTCGGGATCGATCAGGACACACCACTGCAGCGGCAGCTGCTTCAGCTCGGCCACGAGCCCAAGCGCCTGTCCAGGGCCGCCGCAGGCATCGGCGCCAAAGTCGCCGCCGCGCGCGGCCACCGCCCTGAATCACTGGCCAAGGCCCTGCGGGGCGACCTGTCCAGCATCGTGCAGGGCTGCCTGCAGCGCGCTCCGGAACACCGCTACCCCTCCGTCGAGGCCCTGTCTGACGACCTGCACCGTTGGCGCGGACACAAGCCACTGCGCGTGGTCGCACCCGGCCGCTGGAAGCGAGCCGGCCTGTGGCTGCGGCGGAATCGCGCCCTGACGGCGGCGGGCAGCGTCGCCGCCGTGGCACTGCTGCTCGGCGCGGGCCTGGCGATGTGGCAGGCGGGAGAGGCGAAGCGTCAGGCCGCGCACGCGCAGGAGGCGCTGCGTTTCCTCGCCGACACCCTTGGCGCCGCTTCCCCGGAGCACGCGCTGAGCCCGCAGATCAGCGTGCGCGAACTGCTGGACAAGGCCCGCCTGGAACTGGACAGGCGCGCCACCGTTGCCCCCGAAGTGCGCCAGCCGGTGCAGCGGACGCTGGCGGAGCTGTACCACGCCTTGGGCGACATGGGCACGGCGGTGAAGCTGTTCGAGCCCGGCTTTGCCGGCGTGGAGCCACGCGATCGGGACGAGGCCGTGGCCCTGGCCAGGACTCTGGGCTTCTACGCCGGCGCGCTGGACGAGGTGGGGCGCGGCCAGCAGGGTCTGGCTCTGTACCAGCGCGCGGCCGCATGGCGCGACAGGTTCGCCCCCGACGACCCGGGACAGCGACTGCATTCCCTGGTCGGCCTCGGATCGGGCCACTACGGCGCCCGCGACCCGGTCACTGCGATGGACTACTGGCGCCAGGCCATCGAAGCAGGCAGGACCATGTCCGAGCCACCGCTGGAGCCACTGTTCGCCGCCTATCAGTTGCTGAGCGGCACGCTGAGCGCCGGGCGCGATCATGCGCAGGCACTGGAGCTGGCCGACGAAGCGCTGGCACTGGCCGACAGACATGCCATCCCTGCCCTGGCCACTACTCGGGTCGGACTGCTGCGGCACAAGGCGGACGCGCTGGCAGGGCTGGGGGACGCCGACGCCGCCGAGCCGATCATCCGCGAGGCGATCGCGCTGCGGACACGGATGTCGGGCGAAACCGGAACCTGGATGGCTTCGCTGCAGAGCACGCTGGGCATCGTGCTGAACGAGCAGGGTCGCTACCGCGAGGCGCTGGAAGCGCTGGAGCATTCATATGCGCTGAGCGCGGAGGCATCCGACGACCCGCTCAACGCCGCGATCGGCCTGAGCAACCGGGCTTCTGTCCACGAGAATGCCGGCGACTACGCCGGCGCGCTGGAGCTGTTCGAACGCGCGATCGCGCGGCTCGACGAGGCCGGCACGCCCGCCGACGACGCCTGGCGCAGACAACTCGAACTCAACCACGCCCGTTGCCTGGTCCTGACCGGCGATTTCGACGGGGCCGACGCCAGGTTGCGCCATCTGCATGCGCGCGCCGTGGCGCTGGATGGCGAAGGTTCGGTCGAACACGGGCTGGCCACCTGGCAACGCGTGCTGTTGGCCCGGCGCCGGGGTGACGTGGACACGGGCATGCCGCTGCTGGCCGAGACGCGCGCGATCTTCCGCGAACTCGTGCCGGACACCCATGCGATCTTCGCCCACGCACTGCGCGCCGAGGCGGAGTTCGAACGCCATCGTGGCAACCACGCAGACGCCGAGCGCGCGCAGCGCGAGGCGGTGGAACGGTTGCAGACTGCAGGAGCCCTGAACCTGGCGATCGCCCACGCCGAGCTGGCCGGACTGCTGGCCCTGCGCGGAGACCACGCCGGCGCCCGGGACCTGCTGCACGAGGCCCTGCCCGTACTGCGCGAGATGGTGCTGCCGACGGAAATCAAGCGTGCCGAGGCGGAGGACCTGGCGCTCGCGCTCGCCAGATAAAAACGCCGGCCATCCATGGCCGGCTGTCCGCATACCCCCTGTGCACGGGACGGGCTCCGGCGTTCTGCGGCTTCGGGAGGGAAGATCGAAAGCGGCGGAGCCGGGCAGCTCCCGGTCATGACCCTCCGTTTCGACGCGAACGTCGACGTGGCCCTCGTCCCGACCGCGACCAAAGGTCGTGCCCGCCGCGGACGCAGGGGGCGGCCCGGACTTCACGGGAGCGCCCGTGGCGACCGACCCGGACTCGAACGAAGCGTCCCCTCGATCGGGAGAAGAACCAAAAAAAAGCCCGGAGACGGCGGAACCGTTTCCGGGCTTTGCTCCCTCCCCCACGTCGGGTGCAGGGCGATCGTGAAGGAAGCGTTACGCAACTTGCACGCTGCAGCGCAAAACGAGACTCACCAGTTCATTAACTCTCAGGTCCGTTCCGGCATGAAGCGGCGGCCGGAATCGCGCAGCAGCTCGCGCGCCGCGTTCCGCCCCGGAAGCCCGGTCACACCGCCACCGGGATGCGTACCCGAGCCGCACAGGTAGAGGCCCGGCAGCGCACCCCGGTAGCTGCCCTGCCCCAGCAGCGGCCGCGCCGAGAACAGCTGGTCCAGGCCGAGCGAGCCGTGGAAGATGTCGCCGCCCACGAGCCCGAACCTGCGCTCCAGGTCGAGCGGGGACAGGGCCTCGAAGCCGAGCACGCTGCGCGCGAAGTTGGGCGCGACCGCGTCGACGGTGTCGATCATCAGCCGCGCCACGGTGTCGCGATGCGCGTCCCAGCCGCCGTCGACCTCCGGGTTCACGTGCTGGCAGAACAGGCTCGCCACGTGATGCCCGGCGGGCGCAAGCGTGTCGTCCAGCGTGGAGGAGATCACCAGCTCGACGATCGGCGCGCGCGACCAGCCGGCGTTGTGCTGCTTCGACTTCGCATCGAAATACGCTTGCTCGAAATGGCGCAGCGAGTGGCCGACCAGGATGCCGCTCTGGTGGTGCGGCTGCAGGGTCGTTCCGGGTGCGGCGGTGAAGTCGGGCAGCTCCGACAGCGCCACGTTCATGCGGAAGGTGCCGGAGCCGCAGCGGTAGCGTTCGATGCGCTGCGCGGTGTCGTCGTCGAGGTGTTCGCGTGGCACCAGCTTCGTGTACAGCAGCTTCGGGTTGAGGTTGCTGGCGACGGCGTTCGCGCGCAGCTCGCGGCCATCGGCAAGCCGCACGCCCACCGCGCGTCCGCCTTCCACCAGCACCCGCGAAACCTCCGCATCCGTTTCGATCACCACCCCGCGCGCTGCACACTCGGCCGCCATCGCCTGCGTGATCGCGCCCATGCCGCCGATGGCGTGTCCCCACGCGCCCTGCCTGCCGTTCACCTCGCCGAACACGTGGTGCAGCAGCACGTAGGCGCTGCCCGGCGTGTACGGACTGGCGAAGTTGCCGACCACCGAATCCCAGCCCAGCGCCGCCTTCAGCGGCTCGCCCTCGAACCAGTGGTCGAGCAGTTCCCCGGCGGACTTGGTGAACAGGTCGAGCAGGTCGCGGCGTCCGCGCATGTCCAGGTGCCGCAGGCGCCGCGCAACCGAAAACGAGGCCAGCCAGTCGGCGAGCACGAAGCCGTCGCTGACGTTCGGAGGCGTCAGCAGCATCAGTTCGCGCAGCACCGCGACCACGCGTTCGAGCATGGCGAAGTATTCCGGCAGCCGCTCGGCATCGCGCGCCGACCACTTCGCCACTTCCGCCAGGCCATGTTCGCCGCCGAGGCGGAAGGCGCGGCCATCGGGCAGCGGCAGGAAGTTGGAGAACGGCCGCTCGACCACGCGCAGCCCGTGTTCGGCCAGCCGCAGGTCGGCGATCACGCGGGGGTTGAGCAGGCTCACCGTGTAGCTGGCCACCGAGTTGTGGAAGCCGGGGTGGAATTCCTCGGTCACCGCGGCGCCGCCGACGATGCCGCGGCGTTCCAGCACCCGGACCTTCAGTCCGGAGCCGGCGAGGTAGGCGGCGCAGACCAGGCCGTTGTGGCCGCCGCCGATGATCAGGACGTCGTCGTTCACGGCCATGCGTCAGCTCCTGCCCGCGGTCGCGGACGGCTTGGGTACGGCCAGCAGCGACTCGACCTCGTCGGCCAGGCGAACGGCGGCATCGGGACGGCCCAGGCGCGCGGCCGCAGCGGCGGCCTTCGTCAGCGGCGCGTCGTCGGGCGCGCGCACCGTGCCGCCGGCGGGCGCGTCGACCTCCGCACCGGCGAACAGCGCATGCAGCCGCGCCGCCAGCGCTTCGGCGGTGAATCCGCCGTCGTCCTCACGCATGCACCAGCCTGCACCGAGGCGCTCCAGCGCTTCGGCGTTGCCTCGCTGCTCCTCGCGGGAACCACCCTGCGGGATCGGCACCAGGATCGCGGGCCGCCCGACCACCAGCAGGTCGGCGATGGTGGTGGCGCCGGCGCGGGTCACCACCAGATGGGCATCGCGCAGGCGCGCGGCCATGTCGTCGAAGAAGGGGCGAAGCTCGACCTGGACGCCGGCGTCGCGCAACGCGGCGGCGACCGCATCCGCGTCGTCACCGCGGTACTGCAGCGACAGCCGCAGCCGGGCGCGCAGCGGTTCCGGCAGGGCCCGCAGCGCCGGCGGGACCACGCGTCCGAACACCGCCGCGCCCTGGCTGCCACCGACCACCAGCAGATGCAGCGGCGCGCCGTCGGCCAGCGGCGGGTAAGCCGCGTGCGCCGCCTCGAGGATCGACGCGCGTACCGGATTGCCGGTCTCCACAAGCTTGTGGCGCGCGCCAGCCTCCACGCCGGCGATGGCGCCGAACGAGGTCGCCACGCGATCGGCGAACCGAAGCAGCCAGCGGTTGGCCATGCTCAGCCGCGAACCCTGCTCGTGCAGCAGCAGCGGCAGGCCCAGGCTGCGCGCGGCCAGCGCCGGGGCGAAGCTGGGATAGCCGCCGAAGCCGGCCAGCACGGCCACCCCGCGCCGCTTCATGTCGGCGCGCGCCAGCAACGTGGCGCGCGCGATCACCGCCGCCGCCGCGAGCTTGCCGCCGAGGCCCCCGGCCAGGCTGCGTGCGGGCAGCACCACGTGCGGGAGGCCCTCCAGCGCCCGGGTGAAACGCGCGCCGCGCGACTCGGTATAGATCACGACCTCGTGGCCGCGGGCCTGCAGTTCGCGGGCCAGCGCCTCCGCCGGGAACAGATGGCCGCCGGTGCCTCCGGCGGCGAGACCCACGGTCGCGCGCCCTGCGCGCGCGGCATTGCCGTGCATGCGTACTCCTCAGTGCGCCGCGGCGGGCGACTTGCCGCGCACGCGATTGAACAGATTGACCGCGCCCAGCACCAGTGCGCCCACCAGCACGCCCACCACCAGGCTCGCGACGATGTCGGCGAGGAACGCCGGGACGCCCCACCCCTGCATCGCTTCCATCAGGCGATGCAGGGCATCGATGTTGTGCACGAAGATGCCGCCGCCGACCAGGAACATGGCGATGGTGCCGATCACGCCCAGCGTCTTCATCATCCAGGGCGCCAGGTAGACCAGCGCGCGCCCCAGGGCCTGCACCACGGTGCCGGGCCGCTTGTCCATCCACAGTCCGACGTCGTCCATCTTCACGATCGCCGCGACCAGGCCATAGATCACCAGTGTCACCACCAGCGCGATCACCGACAGCGACATCGTGCGCGTGACCAGTGGCTGCGAGGCGACCACCGCCAGCGACAGGACGATGATCTCGGCCGAGAGGATGAAGTCGGTGCGCACCGCGCCGCGGATCTTCTTCTTCTCCAGTTCGCGCGGGGTCTCCCCGGAGGCCAGCACCGCCTGCGCGCGCGCCTCGGGGTCGAGCTTCCCGTGGCGGTGGAACAGCTTCTCCACCACCTTCTCGAAGCCTTCGTAGCAGAGATAGGCGCCGCCGACCATCATCAGCGGCACCACCAGCACCGGCACCAGCCAGCTGATCAGCAGCGCCGCCGGCACCAGGATCAGCTTGTTGACCAGCGATCCCTTGAACACCCCCCAGACGACCGGCAGCTCGCGGCTGGCCTTCACGCCGGCGACCTGCTGGGCGTTGAGCGCGAGGTCGTCGCCGATCACGCCGGCGGTCTTCTTGGCCGCGGCCTTGGTCAGCACCGAGACGTCGTCGAGCAGGGTCGCGATGTCGTCGAGCAGGGTGAGCAGGGTGGCGCCGGCCATCGGGGATCCGCCGCGTCGGGTGGAACGGGATTGTCGCATCGGGTGGCACAGGATCGCGACACGGCCCCGTCACGCAGCGGGCATGCCCCCAACCGAAGGCTCACGGCAGGTGCGCGTGGATTGCGACCACCAGACGGCGCTGCTAACGTCCGCCGCTCCACACGGATCCGGGAGGGGAGCCGCGTGATGGATACGGAAATCACACAGTTGCTGGTCCGCGCCAGGAACGGCGAGCCCGAGCGCCTCGGCGAGGTGTTCCAGGCGCTGTATCCGGAGCTCATGCGCATGGCGCGCTCGCGCCTGCGGGGCTGCAACGCGACCATGACCCCGACCGTGCTGGTGCACGAGCTGTTCCTGCGCGTGACCTCCTCGGACAGCCTGAGCCTGGTCGACCGCCGCCACTTCTTCGCGGCCGCGGCCCAGGCCCTGCGCTGGATCATGGTCGAGGACGCGCGCCGCAGCCTGTCGCAGAAGCGCGGCGGCGGCGCGGTCCACGTGGAGCTGGACGAAGAGCTTTCGCCCGCGGCCCCGACGGGTGCCGCCGACACCGGAGTGCTCGCCCTGCACGAGGGCCTGGACGCCTTGGAAGAGCTCAGTCCGCAACGCCGCCAGGTGGTGGAGCTGCGCTACTTTGCCGGGCTGGAGTTCAAGGAGGTCGCCGAACTGCTGGGGATCTCCGAGCGCACCGCGCAGCGCGAGTGGGAACGCGCGCGCGCCTTCCTGCTGGCCATGCTCGAGGAGGGCGGCGATGGCTGAGCGGGAAGGCATGGACGCCTGGAAGCAGGCCGATGCGCTGTTCGACCAGTGGCTCGACATCGAGGCCGCCGGCCGCGAGGCCTGGCTGGCGGCGCGCGACACGGACCCGGGCGTGCGCGCGCGGCTGCAGCGGCTGATCGACGCGCACCTCCGGCCGAGCGCCGTCCTGGCCACGCCCGCCTCGGACCTGTCGGGCGTGCGCCTGGGCAACTGGACGCTGGAATCCGAACTCGGCCGCGGTGGCATGGCCGTGGTCTATCGCGCCTCGCGCAGCGACGGCATCGCCCGCCAGGATGCCGCGCTGAAGGTGCTGACCGTGGGCGCGCTGGGCGCCACCGGGCGCGACCGCTTCCAGCGCGAGGCCGAGATCCTGGCCCGCCTCAACCACCCCAACATCACCCCGCTGATCGATTCAGGCACGGGCCCCGACGGCACCTGCTGGCTGGCGATGCCGCTGGTCGAGGGCCAGCGCATCGACGCCTGGTGCGACAGCCACCGCCTGGACGCGCGCGGCGTCGCCAGGCTGTTCCTGCAAGTCTGCGATGCGGTGGCCTTCGCCCATCGCAACCTGGTGATCCACCGTGACCTGAAGCCGTCGAACGTGCTGGTGGAGGCCGACGGCCACGTCCGGCTGCTGGACTTCGGCATCGGCCAGTTCGCCGACGCCGAAGGCGAGTGCACGCAGACGCTCTGGCGCGCGCTGACGCCGGGCTATGCCGCGCCGGAACAGCTGCACGGTGCCCTGCCCACCACCGCGATCGACATCTATGGCCTGGGTGCGCTGCTGCACCGGCTGCTGACCGGGCGCACGCCGCGATCCTCGGATGAGCGCGCGATCACCACGCGACCTTCGGCGCTGGTGCGCGCCAGCGGTGATGCATACCACCGCCACTACACGCCACTGAAGAACGATCTCGACCGGGTGCTGTTGAAGGCACTGGCCGAGGAGCCCGAGCGCCGCTACCACTCCGTCGAAGCCTTCGCGGACGATCTGCGGCGCTGGCTGGACGGCCGGCCGGTGATGGCACGGCAGCCGGGCATGGCGTACCGCGCGCGCAAGTTCGTCGGCCGCAACAAGGTCGGCGTTGCCGCCGCGGTGCTGGTGGCGGCCAGCCTGGCCGCCGGCCTCGGCGCGACCCTCTGGCAGGCGCGCGAGGCTCGCCTGGAAGCCGAGCGGGCACTGGCCGCGCGCAATTTCATGGTCCAGCTGTTCGAGGCCAGCGACCCGGACGTGGCCCAGGGCCGCGTGATCACCGCGCGCGAACTGCTCGACCAGGGCGCGCACCAGATCCGCACCGCCTTCCCGGACACACCGCACCTGCGCACCGAGATGCTGCTCCTGCTTGGCGAGCTGTATCGCAGGATCGGCGAGCTGGAGGCTGCGGCGCCGCTGGTGCGGGAAGGCGCGGAGCTGGCCGGCATCCACGGCGATGGGAAGCAGCTGCTGCAGGCGAAGCTCGGCCTCGCCGGTCTCCACATGAGCGAACTGCGCCACGAGGAGGCCGTGGCGGAGTTCGAACAGGCGGAGGCCCTCCTTGCCTCGACGGGAAAGGTGCCGGGCCCCGAGCATGGCCGGATGCTGGTCGACCTGGGCGCCTCCCTGGCCTCCACGGGGCAGGTGCCCGCCGCGATCGGGCGCCTCGAGGCCGCGCTGGAGCTCGCACGGCGACACGATGTCTCCGACGAAACACTTTTCTCCTACCTCTTCGCGCTGGCTTCCACCCTCGACATGTTCGGTACGGGGCAGGCGCAGCGTGCGGACGACCTGTTGCGCGAAGCCCTGTCGCTGCAATCCATCGACAGCATGTCCCCCTCGCGCCGGCTGCCGGTCCACACCACGCTGTTCGGGCTCGCACTGGAGCGGGGCGACCTGGAGGAGGCACACGCGCAGGCGGACCAGGCCGTCGAGCTGACCAGGCTGATCCATGCGCCGACGCATCCCGAGCAGGCCGTGGTGCGCATCAACGTGGCACTGGCGCTGCTGCACATCGGTCGACTGGGCGAGGCGGAAGCACGGTTGCGCGAGGCGCTTGCGCTCCAGGAAGCCATCGATCCGGAGGGCCGTACTCCCCTGCGGGCAGGCACGTACCACAACCTGGCGCTGGCGCTGGAGCTGGCCGAACGCGACGAAGAGGCCGAGCCCTTCAGCTCCGGCGCCCGCGAGATGGCCCTGGAGCAGTACGGCCCGCAGGACATGCACTTCGCCATCGCCACCACCAACCTCGGCAACCTCTACCGCCGGCTGGGCCGCTTCGACGAGGCCGAGCCGCTGCTTGAGGAATCGCTGACGCTGCGGCGAAATCTCCTCGGCGATGCACATCCCCAGGTGGGGCACACCATCCTCCAGTTGTCACTGCTCCGGCTGGACCAGGGCCGGGCCGCCGAGGCGCTCGCTTTCGTGGACGAAGCGCTTGCCGTGTACGCGAAGGCCGAGTACCACGATCCACGAAGGGTTGCCGTCGCCGAGGTGCAGCGCGCCCGCGCCCTGGCGAAGTTGGGCCGTGTGCAGGAGGCGGCCGGAATCTTCGACCGCGTCGTCACCGAAGCCCGCGCCGCGGGCGTCGACAATGGCACGCAGTGGGTGCGGACGCTGGCTGCGCGGGCGGACTTCATGGACGCGTACCGGCCCGCGCTGGCGCGCCCGGCGATCACCGAGGCCTTCGAGGCCTATTCGCGGACCTTCGGCGAGGACCACCCCGGAACCCGGCGCTACGCCGCGCGGGCATCGGGGTCGGCCGAGGCTCCGGCGCACTGACCTGGCGGTGTCGCGCCGGGTGGCGGTTCCCGCCCCCGGATCTCGAATGTTGATGCTCGGACCCCAGGAGCATCCGCATGGATACCCGTATCAGCCCTGTTTCCGCCGCCGTCGCCGCCGGGCTTTCCGGCCTGGCGGCGCTGGTGGTGCCGCATCCCGCCGCCGCCCAGAAGGCCGAACTCCACGTCGAAGTCGCCACCCACACCCTGCCTGGCATGGGCGGGATGGGCGCGCTCGGCCGCCTGGCCGGCAACATGGCCGGCGGCACCGCCGCCTACGGGCAGGCCCGCCATCCCGGCATGCCCGGCCGCTACCTGGACATCGCGCTGGACAACACGCGCAAGCCCGGATCGCCCGCCACGCAGGCGATCCCGAAGGATCTTCGCCTGGGCAAGGCGCTGGACCTGCTGCCGCCCGAGCAGCGCGTGGCCACCGCCCCGGGCGTCAGCGACGGCAGCATCCCGGGCCTGGCCCAGGACAGCAACTACGAGGTGCGCTTCTACTGGGGCTGCGGCGAAGAGGCGCGCAAGGGCCAGCCGCGCAAGTTCACAGTGACCGTGCGCAACGGCAGGCAGTCCATGTCGGGCAGCGCGCCGCAGCCGCGTGCGGTGCCGAAGCTGGGCGTCGAGTCCGATCCCCGTTACGCGCTCTGGCCCAACCAGTCGAGCCGCAAGACGGTCCCGGGCAAGGCCTCGCTGGTTGGCGCCCACAGCGTGACCGGCGACGGCCTGTCCCGTCCCATCGACTTCCGGATCGACCCCGCGCAGGACTTCATGCCCGAGCTCGAGCTCAGGAGCGGCGGCGAGGCGGCGCAGGGCATCAGCCTGGACTGGAACCCCGTCGACGGCGCCCGCGCCTACTTCATCCACGCCATGGGCATGGACGGCGACGTGGTGGTGATGTGGAGCAGCTCCGAGGATGGCTACGCCGGCCCCGAACTGATGTCCTACCTGCCCGGCAACACGATCTCGCAGTGGCTGGGCAAGGGCACGCTGCTCTCGCCCGGAACGCGCCGCTGCGCCATCCCGAAGGAGATCTTCGCGGCCCACCCGATGGTGCAGATGATCGCCTATGGCGACACCCGCACCATCGAGGGCGACGAATGGCGCGTCCACCTGCGCAACAAGTCCACCGCGATGCTGATGGGCGCAGGCATGGGTGCAGGCATGTCCGCGGAGCCGGTCGAAGACAGCGCCAAGGATTCCGCGAAGGATTCCGCCAGGGACGCCGCCAAGGGCCTGCTGCGCGGACTGCTGCGCCGGTGACCGGTGCCCGCGTCACCCCACCACGCACATCACGGAAGCAACATGGACACTGACTGGAAGCAGGCCATCACGCGTGTCGCACGTGCTGCCGGAGCGCTCCTCTGGCTCGTGGGCAGGCACCTGTACGCGCTGCTGCTCGCGACGGGACGATTCATCGTGCAGCGGGCGATCCCGGCCGGTTGGCATTGGCTGCGTGGAACGGCATGGCCTGGACTGCGGCGCTTCTACCTGTGGCTGCCGCACCGGCGGAAGGTGGTGGCGGGCGCTGCGGCGACCGCGACCATCGTGCTCGCCGTCCTCCTCCTGCGGTCGACCCCGGAGCCATCCACGCAGCCCTCCGGACCGGCGACGCTTGCCTTCGCGCCGGTCGAAGCCGCACCCGCCGCGCCGGTGTTCCTGTCCGGCGTGGAGATCGCACCCGGCATGGAGTTCGAGGTGCGGATCGGCGGTGAAGTGGTCGCCTCGCAGCGCCTCGCCGACGGTCGCGTGCAGACGCATGTGCCGGTCACCTTCGGCCAGGACGGCTGGCCCATCGCACCGCGCGGTGAGCAGGCGATCGAACTGCGCAGCGGCGACGCCCTGCTCGCGAGGAGCAAGGGCGGCATCCGCGTGCTCGAACTCCAGCGCGCGCCGGGCACGACCGCGAAGGTGCAGCAATCGCTGGACACCATCGTCGCCGGATACGAACTGATCTTCGAGACCCTGCCCGCGCAGGACGACCGGGAGATGGCCCACCGCCGCGCGGTGATGGCGATGCTGAAGGGACTGGTCAGCGAGGGTGACCGGTCGCTGGCCGCCGTGCTTGCAGGCAATTCTCCCTGGCTCGAGGGTGCCGCCGCCGACCTCGAACTGACGGACGCGCTGCTGGCATCGAGCGGAGTCGCCGGCCACTACGCGGCCAGGGCCGCGGTGTTCCGGGGGCCGGGCCAGGTCGCGGCCGGTGCCGCCCTGCCCATGTCACTGGGACTGCCGCCCCTGCCGACGGGCCCGCGGTGCCGGCAGGGCGGCAAGGCCTTCGAGCTGGCCTGCCAGATGCAGGCGCATGGCCTGATCACCGACCTCTCGCAGGCCTACATCAAGCCCACGGCCGATACCTACGCCGACTCGATCGGCATCGCGCTGGGTGCACTTGGCCTGGACCCGGTCACCAGCGAGCTGATGGACAAGTACGCCAACAAGGCCATGGTCGTGCACCAGATCACCAGCGCCCTGCTGAGCGTGGTGAACTTCACGATGGAGAAGATCGCGCCGTCCCTGCTGCCTTCGGTCCTCGGCCGCTTCGAGCTCGAGGTCCATCCCACGCTGATCCGCAAGGGCGACATGACGAAGTCGCGGCTGATGGTGGAGGCACGCAACCAGCCCCAGACCATCACGGCCAACGACCTGGTGGACCTGGTGAAGTCCGTCCTCGGCCTGCCGAAGCTCAGCGCGCGCTTCGAGGGGCAGATCACCAAGGTCGGCTTCTTCGTCATCGACCTGTACATGATGGCGCTGCGGCAGTGGGGCGTCGAGCCACCGCGGGGCATGAACCCGGATGTGTTCACCATGCCCGCACGGACCTGGGGGCCGCTCGAAGTCGACAGCGCCGACCTGGTGACGCTCTTCAGCTACGACCCGGGCGTGCTTGCACCGCGCGAAGAGGACCTCGAATGGCTGGGCACGGCCACCGGCGTCGCGAAGGTGCGGATGATGCCGCGCGGCGGCGGGCGCGGAAAAGTCCTGGTCGACAACACCCTGTGCTGGGGCTGCGTCTGGAGCGGCGGCGCATTCGGCACGGAGATGCCGGAAGCCTCCGAGGAGGTGGCGGTCGACATTGCGTTCAAGGCGCTGCAGCCGCGCGGCCGCGCGCCCCACCGCACCTCGCTGCAGTGGACGCTGCCGCGGCGCGAGGACGGCAGCCCCGTTCCCTGCACGATCGATTTCGGCGATGGCTCGCAGCCTGAGCGGATTCCGGACTGCACGGACACGGACCAGGTCAGGCACGAGTTCCAGCACACCTCGCGGCTCGAGGAGGGCGGCGCGTGGAAGCCGACCCTGCGCATCGACGGCAGCGACATGAAGAGCGAGACGGAAGTGTTCACCGACTGGAGCTTCTTCGGCTCGCCGGACTCGGGACAGGCACCGGTGGATGCCAGGTTCTCCTGGAACGTGCCGTGGCCGCCGGACCGCAAGGCCCCGGCCTGCGAGTTCGATCCGGGCGACGGCTCGAAGCGGCAGCGCTTCGACGACTGCCTCGCAACCACGCACACCACGCAGACCTTCGAGCGCCGGGGCAGTTTCGCACCGCAGCTGACGCTCATCCATGACGGCCGCCGCGACTGGCTCACCGCACCGGTGTCGGTCGCCGCCGAGGGCAGCTGCGACGAGGACCTGCTGAAGGCCAAGGCCTGGACCGGGACGGTGTCGTACACCCATTCGCGCGATGTCTGGAATGCAAGGAGCGATCACCACGTCAAGTACAACCATCGGGTCAGCCTGGACGCCGAGATGGAGGAGCGCACCCGCCGCGAGTTCCGGGGTGACGACTATCTCGTGCAGTACTACAGTCCTCTGCCCCGCGGCACCGCGAGCATCGACTTCACATACCACAGCTATACCGGCGGAACGCTATCGTCCTACGACACGTTCAACGGACAGGGCGCGCTGAAGCGCCAGGAGCCGGACATGTCCGAGGAAGGCTCGATGCTGACCCTGATCCTGGACGCACGCAGGTGCATCTACCAGTTCCACCTGCAGGCGGAGGTCCACGGCTCGGGGCAGCGCTGGAACAGCCTGGGCGACAAGACAGAGGACTACAGCGGCTACCGCTGGATCAACACGGTCTGGTACGAGGGAGAGATCACGTCGTCCGCGTCCATCAGCGGCTCGGCAGCCATTCCGGTACGGAGCAAGGACGATATCCATGATCCGCAGGTCGACACGCCCATCTGGGTGGCGGAGCTGGACTTCGTGTCCGGCGCCTTGGGCGGAAATGGCCTTGGGACGACCACCGTCAACTGGAGCTTCCGGCCCGCCGACTGAGGCCGCAGGCCCGACACGCTCCAACAGGAAAGCCCCCGCATCGCTGCGGGGGCTTTCCCTTTACTGCGTTGACACGGGGCTGGCGTGGATCAGAAGCCCATGCCGCCCATGTCGCCCATGCCGCCGGCGCCGCCCATGGCGGGCTCTTCCTTCTTCGGCAGCTCGGCCACCATCGCCTCGGTGGTGATCATCAGGCCGGCGATGGACGCCGCGTTCTGCAGCGCGGTGCGGGTGACCTTGGTCGGATCCAGGATGCCGAACTCGACCATGTCGCCGTATTCGCCGTTGGCGGCGTTGTAGCCGAAGTTGCCCTTGCCGTCCTTGACCTTGTTGAGGATGACCGAGGGCTCCTCGCCGGCGTTGTTCACGATCTCGCGCAGCGGGGCCTCCATGGCGCGCAGGGCGATCACGATGCCGTGGTTCTGGTCCTCGTTGGCGCCCTTCAGGCCTTCGATGGCGGTCTTGGCGCGCAGCAGCGCGACGCCGCCGCCCGGGACCACGCCCTCTTCCACCGCAGCGCGCGTGGCGTGCAGGGCGTCCTCGACGCGGGCCTTCTTTTCCTTCATCTCGATCTCGGTCGAGGCACCGACCTTGATCACCGCCACGCCGCCGGCCAGCTTGGCCACGCGCTCCTGCAGCTTCTCGCGGTCGTAGTCGGAGGAGGTCTCCTCGATCTGCGCCTTGATCTGCTTGATGCGGCCTTCGATGCCGGTGGACTCGCCGGCGCCGTCGATGATGGTGGTGTTCTCCTTCGAGACCTGCACCTTCTTCGCGCGGCCGAGATCCTTGATCGTGGCCTTCTCGAGCGACAGGCCGACTTCCTCGGAGATCACGGTGCCGCCGGTGAGGATCGCCATGTCCTCCAGCATCGCCTTGCGGCGGTCGCCGAAGCCCGGGGCCTTCACGGCGCAGACCTTCACGATGCCGCGGATGGTGTTGACCACCAGGGTCGCCAGGGCCTCGCCCTCGACTTCCTCGGCGATGATCAGCAGCGGCTTGCCGGCCTTGGCCACGCCCTCGAGGACGGGCAGCAGGTCGCGCACGTTCGAGATCTTCTTGTCGTGCAGCAGGATGAAGGGGTCTTCCAGCTCGGCCGACATCGACTGCTGGTTGTTGATGAAGTACGGCGACAGGTAGCCGCGGTCGAACTGCATGCCCTCGACGACGTCGAGTTCGTTGTCCAGGCCCGAGCCTTCCTCGACCGTGATCACGCCTTCCTTGCCCACCTTGTCCATCGCCTGGGCGATCAGGTCGCCGATGTTGGCGTCGGAGTTGGCGGAGATGGTGCCGACCTGGGCGATCTCCTTGCTGGTCGACGACGGCTTGCTGATGTTCTTCAGCTCGGCGACGGCGGCGACCACGGCCTGGTCGATGCCGCGCTTGAGGTCCATCGGGTTCATGCCGGCGGCGACCGCCTTCATGCCCTCGCGGATGAAGGCCTGGGCCAGCACGGTCGCGGTGGTGGTGCCGTCGCCGGCGTTGTCGGAGGTCCTGGAGGCGACCTCCTTCACCATCTGCGCGCCCATGTTCTCGAACTTGTCGGCCAGCTCGATCTCCTTGGCGACGGACACGCCGTCCTTGGTGATCGTGGGCGAGCCGAAGCTCTTGTCGAGCACGACGTTGCGGCCCTTCGGGCCCAGGGTCGCCTTGACGGCGTTGGCGAGCACGTTGACGCCGCGCACCATCTTGGCGCGCGCGTCCTCACCGAAGCGGATTTCCTTCGCGGACATGTGTATTACCTCGAATATGGATCAGTGGAGTGGGGTCGGAACCGGGATTGCGGTGCGCTTCGGAGCGCTCAGCCGACGATGGCGAGGATGTCGTCCTCGCGCACGATCTTGTATTCGGTGCCCTCGTGCTTGTACGCCGAGCCGGAGTACTGGCCGTAGATGACCTTGTCGCCGACCTTCACCTTCGGCGCGCGCAGGCTGCCGTTGTCCAGCGCCTTGCCCTCGCCGACGGCGACCACTTCGCCCTTCGTGGGCTTTTCCTTGGCGTTGTCGGGAATGACGATGCCGCCGGCGGTGACTTCGTCGGCTTCGATCGGCTTGACGACCACGCGGTCGTAGAGCGGCTTCAGGTTCATGGCAATCCTCATAAGTGATTGATTTTGTTGGAACAAATGGCAAATCGGTCGCGAAGTCTAGCAGTCGGCCCTGCCGAGTGCCAGAACGCGCGCCGCGAAAACCCGGCAAGGGCCGGGATGCCCCCTAGGTGGAGTCGTTCAACGGGGATTCAAGGGGCTCAGAAGCGCCAGGCGCCGACCAGCATGGTCTCGCCGCGGTTGGGGCTGTGCAGGCTGGCGTTGGAGATGTGGCGCAGGAGCAGCGAGAAGCGGTCCCACCGCCAGCCGGCGGTGGTGACGAACTGCGGGTCGCCGGACAGCGCGTCGGTCTCGCCGGACTGGGCGCCGACGCCGGCGCCCAGCGTCAGGCCGTTGTCGGTGCGCTCGTAGCGCAGGCCGGCGAAGCCGACCGTGACGCTGTCGGCCAGGTCTCGGCCGGGGACGTGGCCGCGGCCATCGACGTGGATCGCGCCCACTTCGGCACGGATCACGGCCTTCTCCATCGACCCGAGACGGGGAAGCCACGCGACCGAGGCGACGCCGGTGGATTCGTTGTCGGTGGTGAAGGAGGCGCCGGCAGCGACCTCGACGTTGGACGCGGCCAGCGCCGGCAACGACGCCGACGCCAGGGCCAGCGCCAGGCCGGCGCGCAGCGCGGCAGAGCGGTGGGGAACCTGCATGGGGGAAACACCTGATGAACGGGCGGGGGAGGGGCGACAAGGATAAGGGCCCGGCAACTCCCTCGTTGTGCAGGCATCCGGAATGGTGCGTCCCCCGCGCGGGCCGCAGCGTGCCGGGGACACCGGCACCCGGGCGTCGGCGGTCCGCTACCCTATCGGACGTCCGACCCATCTCTTCGCGCCCATGACCGTTCTTCTGTGCCACTGCACCTGTCCCGACGTCCGGAGCGCCGACGCGATCGCGAGCGCCCTGGTCGAGGAGCGCCTGGCCGCCTGCGCGAGCGTGCAGCCGGGGATGGCCTCGGTGTACCGCTGGCAGGGCCGCATCGAGCGCGCGGAAGAGGTCCTGCTGCTGGTCAAGACCACGCGCGACCGCCTGGCGGCACTGACGGCGCGCATCCAGGCCCTGCATCCCTACGATCTGCCCGAGATCATGGCCTTCGAGACCGTCGGCGGCTCCGCTCCCTGGCTCGACTGGGTCGAGGCGGAAACGCGCGCGGAGCCCGTGGCATGAGCGTCCTGCGCAGCCTCGCAGATCGGGCATGGACCGCGATGCTCCTGCTGTCGGTGCTGCTGGCGCCGTCGGCGCACGCGGCCGGCCCCGAGGACCTGCTCCCCGTCGACGAGGCCTTCGCGCTGCGCGTGGAAGCCACGGCGCCCGACCGCATCGAGCTGGAATGGACGATCGCGGAGGGCTACTACCTCTATCGCCACCGCATGGGCGCGGAGCCGGTCGACGACGGCTTCCGCGCCGCGGCGGACGGACTGCAGCTGCCGGCCGGCAAGCGCCATGTGGACGAATTCTTCGGCGAGGTCGAGACCTACCGCCAGCGCGTGCTCGCCGTGCTCCCCGGCGAGGCCGTCGCCGCACGCACGCAGCTGAAGGTCCGCTACCAGGGCTGCGCGGACATCGGCATCTGCTATCCGCCGCAGACGCGCACGGTGACGGTGGCGCTGCCGCCGGCCCCGGCCGCCGCCGTGCCGGCGCGGCCGGACGCCGGCTTCGCCGCGCTCGGCCAGGCCCTGGGCGCGGGCGCTCCACGCGCGGGCTCCGGGCTCCCGGCGCTGGCCGGCCGCGCCGGCGCGCTGCCGCTGCCCGAGGACCAGGCCTTCACCTTCGAGGCCATCGTCGCCGACGGCGACACCGTGCTGATGCGCTTCACCCCGGCGCCCGGCTACTACGTCTACCGCGACCGCAGCAGCTTCCGCCTCGAAGCCGACGGCATCGAGGCCGGCGCACCGCGCTGGCCCGGCGGCGTCCAGCACAACGACGGCTACTTCGGCGACGTGGTCGTGTACTTCGACCAGGTGGACGTGCCGCTGCCGCTGCGCCGCAGCCACGGCGAGCCGCGCGACGCGGTGCTCACGGCGACCTTCCAGGGCTGCCAGGACGAGGGCATCTGCTATCCGCCGATGACCCGCAGCGTGCGCCTGTCGCTGCCGGCAAGTGCGCGCGCGGGCTCCGCCCCGGGCGCGCCGGCGGACGCGGACGCTGCCGGAGCCGCGGAGGCACTGGCGACCGCTGCGGGGGTGCTGGATGCGTCCCCGCCGCCGGCTGCGGATCCCGTCCCGGCCACCTCCGCCCCGGCCGCTTCCAGGGCCGGAGGCGATGCCACCGTCGACAACGCTGCGCGCAGCACGCCGCCCGCGTCCGCGCCCGGGCGCGGCGGCCTCGCGCTGGCCCTGCTGCTGGCGCTGGCTGGCGGCGTACTGCTCAACATCATGCCCTGCGTGCTGCCGATCCTGTCGCTGAAGGTCCTGGGCCTGGCCCAGGGCGGCGCCAGCCGCGCGCACGCCCGCAGCCACGCGATCTGGTACACCGCGGGCGTGCTGGTGGCGTTCGCCGCCATCGGTCTGCTGGTGCTGGGGCTGCGCGCCGCGGGCCAGGCCATGGGCTGGGGCTTCCAGCTGCAGCAGCCGGGCTTCGTGGCCGCGCTGGTGCTGCTGCTGGCCGCGGTCGGGCTGAGTCTGTCCGGCGTGTTCAGCATCGGCGGCAGCGCCAACCTCGGCCGCGGCCTGGCCGCGCGCACCGGGCCGGTGGGCGACTTCTTCACCGGCGTGCTGGCCTGCGTGGTCGCCAGCCCCTGCATCGCGCCGTTCATGGGGGGCGCCCTGGCCTACGCCTTCACCGCGCCTGCGGCGGTGGCGCTGCTGGTGTTCCTGGCGCTGGGCCTCGGCCTGGCGCTGCCGTTCCTGCTGGTCGGCTTCATACCGGCGCTGGCCGGACGCCTGCCGAAGCCGGGCCCGTGGATGGTGACGTTCAAGCAGGTACTGGCCTTTCCCATGTACCTCACGGCGATCTGGCTGGCCTGGGTGCTGGGCCGCCAGCGCGGCGTCGACGCCATGGCCCTGGTCGCCATCGGCGTCACGCTGATGGCGCTGGCACTGTGGTGGCTGGAGCACGCGCGCATGCGGGGCGGCTGGGTCCGCAGGCTGCCGGCGATCGCGCTGCTGCTGGTGGCGCTGTCCCCGGCCTGGCTGGTCACGGGCCTGCCCGCCCCGACGACGATGGCAGCCGCCGCTGAAGGCGAAAGCGTGCCCTACTCCGCTGCCCGCCTGCGCGAGCTGCGCGACGCAGGCACGCCCGTCTTCATCAACATGACCGCCGACTGGTGCGTGACCTGCAAGGCCAACGAGCGCGTCCTGTCCAGCCCGGCTTTCATCAGCGCGCTGGAGGGCACCGGCGCGGTCTACATGGTGGGCGACTGGACCAACGTGGACCCGGAGATCAGCGCCTTCCTCGAGGCCCATCGCGCAGTGGGAGTGCCGCTGTACGTGGTCTACCCGCGCGGCGGCGGCGAGGGCGAGGTGCTGCCGGCGGTCCTCGACCGCGACACGGCGATCGCGGCCCTGGAACGGGCGGCGCGCTGATGCGCACGCGCACGATCCTGCTGGCGGCGCTGGCCGCAGGAGTGCTGGGCGTGGCGGCCGGACTGGCGGTCAACGGTCCCGGGCCGCTGCTGCGCACCGAACTGGGCCAGCGCGCCGTGCAGGGGGCGATGGACGCGGTCGCACCACCGGCCCCGGAAGGCCTTGCCATCGCGAAGCGCGGAGGCCCCGTTCCCTCCATCACCCTGCCCGATCTCGCCGGCGCACCGCGGACCCTCCCGGACGACTTCCCAGGCCGCCCCCTGCTGGTGAATTTCTGGGCCAGCTGGTGTCCGCCCTGCATCGAGGAAATGCCCGAACTCGATCGCTTCGCCGCCGGACAGGGCGACACGGGTGTGCGTGTGGTCGGCATCGCGCTCGACGACCAGGCCGCGGTCGAGGACTTCCTGGCGCGCATCCCGGTGCGCTATCCGATCCTCATCGACGCCGCCGGCCCCCGCGACAGCGGCGTCCAGCTTGGCAACCAGCGCGGCGTGCTGCCCTATACCGTCCTGGTCTCCGCCGACGGCCGGCTGCTGAAGCAGCGCATCGGCCCCTTCGTGCACGGCGAACTGGACGGCTGGGCGGGCAAGGGCGAATGATTCAAACAAGCGCTTAAAGCGTGGCTTATTCGCAAAACTTCGGCGATCTGGACACGATCCGTCGCTTGCCCCAGACTGGCCGCCGTTTTTCGCAAAGGCGGTCAAGCGCCACGATGGACAGGCTCCTCGTCCTCCACGGCCCCAACCTCAACCTGCTCGGCAGCCGCGAGCCGGAGATCTACGGCCGCGACACCCTGGCCGCGATCGACGCCGGCCTGCGCGCGCGCGCCGAGGCCGCCGGCATGGCGTTCGAGAGCCTGCAGTCCAACGCCGAGCACGTCCTGGTCGACCGCGTCCAGGCCGCCGCCCGCGACGGCACCGCCTTCATCCTGCTCAACCCGGCCGCCTTCACGCACACCTCGGTGGCCCTGCGCGACGCGCTCGCCGCGGTCGCCATTCCCTTCATCGAGGTGCACCTGTCCAACCCGCACGCCCGCGAACCCTTCCGCCGCCAGAGCTTCTTCAGCGACCTGGCGATCGGCGTGATCGCGGGCTTCGGCGCCGCCAGCTATTCCCTTGCCCTGGACGCCGCCCTGGCCCGCCTGGCGCCGGCGTCCTGAACCCTGATCTCCACCGCCGGCGCACACGCCCGGCTCGACCCGAGAGGCCCGCATGGACCTGAGAAAAATCAAGAAACTGATCGATCTGCTCGAGGATTCCAACCTCGCCGAGATCGAGATCAAGGAGGGCGAGGAGTCGGTGCGCCTGGCCCGCACGCCGCGCACCGGCCATGCCGCACCGCAGCCGCATCACGCGGCTGCCGAGCCGCACCATGGCCCGGTGATGCCGATGCAGTCGCCGGTCCAGGCCGCCACCGGCGGTCGTCCCGCCGAGCCCACCGGCCCGACCCTGCCCGACGGCCACGTGGTGCGCTCGCCGATGGTCGGCACCTTCTACGCCTCGCCGGCGCCGGACAAGCCGCCGTTCGTGACCGTGGGCCAGACCGTGGCCGCGGGCGACACCCTGGGCATCATCGAGGCGATGAAGATGTTCAATCCGATCGAGGCCGACGTCGCCGGCACCGTGCTCGCGATCGTCGGCGAGAACGGCCAGCCGGTCGAATTCGACCAGCCGCTGTTCGTGATCGGCTGAGGCGGCGACCATGCTGGACAAGGTCGTCATCGCCAACCGCGGCGAGATCGCGCTGCGCATCCTGCGCGCCTGCCACGCACTGGGCATCCGCACGGTCGCCGTGCATTCCACGGTCGACCGCAACCTCAAGCACGTCGCCATGGCCGACGAGTCGGTCTGCATCGGCCCGGCACCGTCGCCGCAGAGCTACCTCGACATGGCCAGCATCATCGCCGCCGCCGAGGTCACCGATGCCCAGGCCATCCATCCCGGCTACGGCTTCCTGGCCGAGAACGCCGACTTCGCCGAGCGCGTGGAGCAGTCGGGCTTCGTCTTCATCGGCCCCCGGGCCGACACCATCCGCCTGATGGGCGACAAGGTCGAGGCGATCAAAGCGATGAAGGCCGCGGGCGTGCCCTGCGTGCCCGGCAGCGGCGGACCGCTGGGCGACGACGCCGCGGAAAACGTGCGCATCGCGCGCGAGATCGGCTATCCGGTGATCGTGAAGGCCGCCGGCGGTGGCGGCGGTCGCGGCATGCGCGTGGTCCAGACCGAGGCCGCGCTGCCCGGCGCCATCGCGACCACCAAGCAGGAGGCCAAGGCGGCCTTCGGCAACGACATGGTCTACATGGAGAAGTTCCTGGAGAACCCGCGCCACGTGGAGATCCAGGTGCTGGCCGACGGCCAGGGCCACGCGATCCACCTCGGCGAGCGCGACTGCTCGATGCAGCGCCGGCACCAGAAGGTGGTCGAGGAAGCGCCCGCGCCCGGCATCACCCAGCAGATGCGCGAGGAGATCGGCCAGGTCTGCGTCGAGGCCTGCCTGCGCATCGGCTACCGCGGCGCCGGCACCTTCGAGTTCCTGTTCGAGGACGGCCGCTTCTACTTCATCGAGATGAACACCCGCATCCAGGTCGAGCACCCGGTCACCGAGATGGTCACCGGCATCGACCTGATCCGCGAACAGCTGATGATCGCCGCCGGCCGGCCGCTGTCGATCCGCCAGGAGGACGTGGTGCTGCGCGGCCACGCCATCGAGTGCCGGATCAACGCCGAGGACCCGGACACATTCCTGCCCTCGCCCGGGCTGATCCAGCACTTCCACGCCCCGGGCGGGCCCGGCGTGCGCGTGGACAGCCACGTCTACGAGGGCTACCGCGTGCCGGCCAACTACGACTCGATGATCGGCAAGCTGATCGTGCACGGCGCGGACCGCGAGCAGGCGATCTGCCGGATGCGGGTGGCGCTCTCGGAGATGGTGATCGACGGCATCCGGACCAACATCCCGCTGCAGCAGCGCATCCTCGCCGACCGCGGCTTCGAGGAGGGCGGACGCAACATCCACTATCTGGAGAAGCGCCTGTCCGAGCGCAAGGAGAAGTCGCTCTCGATCCGCTGACGGGCGACCCGCGATGCCATACCTCGAACTCACGCTGCGCTGCCAGGAGTCGGAGCTGCCACGCTACGAGCACGCCCTGGACGATGTCGGGGCGCTGGCGGTGGTCATGCTCGACGCGGACGCCGACACCGGCAACGAACGCGCGATCCTCGAGCCGGGCGTCGGCGAGACGCCCCTGTGGGCGGAGGTCGCGCTGAGCGCCCTGTTCGAACCCGACGCCGACCCCCTGCTGCTGCTCGCCGCGCTGGAGAGCTTCGATCCCGGACTGGACTGGACGCGGGTGTCGTTCGGTACCGTCGAGGACCAGGACTGGGAACGGGCCTGGATGGACCAGTACGTGCCGCTGCGCTTCGGCCAGCGGACCTGGGTCGTGCCATGGAACCAGGAACTGCCGGACGAGGCCGGCAGCGACGCCGCCGTGGTGCGACTGGATCCCGGCCTCGCATTCGGCTCCGGCACCCACCCCACCACCGCACTGTGCCTGCGGTGGCTGGACGGACTCGCCGCCGAGGGCGTGCTCACCGGCGCGCACGTGCTCGATTTCGGCTGCGGCAGCGGCATCCTCGCGCTCGCCGCGCTCAAGCTCGGCGCCGCCCACGCCACCGGCATCGACAACGATCCCCAGGCGCTGCTGGCCACCGCCGACAACGCCGCGCGCAACGACGTCGACGACCGTCTCTCGGTCCACGCGCCGGACGATGCGCCGAAGGGCTCCTGGCCCGTGGTGGTGGCCAACATCCTCGCCTCGGCGCTGGACGAGCTGGCCGACACCATCGCCGCGCGGGTCGCGCCGGGCGGCCGGCTGGCGCTGTCGGGCATCCTCGACGGCCAGCAGGCACCGCTGCTCGCGCGCTACGGCGCCTGGTTCGACGACCTGCAGGTGACCGTGGACGGAGACTGGGTCCGCATCGACGGCGTCCGCCGCGGCTGAGGCTGCGGGGCGCGCGCGGCGCATGCTTGAATAGCACGCATGTTCGTCAACTGCCCGTCCTGCCACGCTCTCGTCGCCACCGACCCGGCGACCGACGAGCCGCCGGAGCGCTGCCCGCGCTGCGCCGCGCCGCTGCGCGGGGTGGCCGCGCCTCCGTACCCGACCGCGGACGCGCGCTCCGGAATGGCGGCGGCGGTCGCCGAGTTCGTGGGCGGCGGGTCCGGGCCCGAAGCGGGCGATCCGGCCACCGATCGCGCCGCGCAGCCGGCCATCCCGATCGCCAACCTGCTGCAGCAGGAGTCGTCGGGGCCGGCGGAAGCGGAACCCGACCCCGCGCCTGCGGAGGCCGCGGAAGAACCGGTACCCGAGCCCGGACCCCAGGCGGACCTGGCGCCCGAAGGTCCGCCCGGCCCGCTCCGCGCGGGCCGCTCCGAGCCCAGCTTCGCGCGCCGCCGTCGCGCGGGCGGGGACGCCGCGCCCGCGGGACGCCGCTGGCCCATGGCCGCGGCCATCGCCGGACTGGCCCTCCTGCTCGGCCTCCAGTGGCTGCTCGCCGAACGCGCGCACCTGGCGGCGGACGCCGGCTGGCGGCCGCTGGTCGAGCGCGCCTGCGCGGTGCTGCGCTGCAGCCTGCCGCCCTGGCGCGAACCGTCGGCGTTCGCGCTCCTCGAGCGCGACGTGCGCCCGCACCCCGAAGCGGAGGGCGCACTGCGCATCACCGCCAGCTTCCGCAACGATGCCGCCTGGGCGCAGCCCTGGCCGCAGCTGGTGCTGACGCTGTCCGACATCGACGGCCGTCCGCTGGGCGCACGCGCGTTCGCCGCCGCGGAGTACCTCGGCGGCGAGCCGCCCTCGGAACTCATCGGCAGCGGCCAGGGCGCGGTGATCCGCATGGACGTGCTCGAACCCGGACCGGGCGCGGTCGGCTTCGCCTTCGATTTCCGCTGAGCCGGGGCAATGGCAGCGATCCGGCGGGCGCGCTAGACTCGATCTCCGCCGCGCGCCGTTTTCGCGCGAACACGGCCCCGGGGTCCGATTGAACGCTGCCGACACCAACGAGCCGCAGTCCCGCGGCACGCCGCGTGCGCCGCTGCGCGAGCACGTGGCGACGGCCGTGCGCCGCTACATCCGCGACCTCGACGGCTGCGATGCCGAGAACCTGTACGGCATCGCCCTGCGCGAGCTCGAGATCCCGCTGTTCGTGGAAGTGCTCAACCACTGCGAGGGCAACCAGAGCCGCGCCGCGACCATGCTCGGCATCCACCGCGCCACGCTGCGCCGCAAGCTGCGCGACTACGGCATCACCTGAGCACGGAGCATCCGGCGGGCCGGACGGCCGGCGGCCGTATAATCGCCGTTTCCCCGCTGCCCCCACGTGCAATGACCGTCGATCGCCTGCCCCTGCGCCGGGCCCTGCTGTCCGTATCCGACAAGACCGGGCTGGTTGAACTCGCCAAGGCCCTCGCGGCGCGCGGCGTCGAACTGCTCTCCACCGGCGGCACCGCCCGCGCCCTGCGCGAGGCCGGCCTGCCCGTGCGCGACGTGTCGGAGGTCACCGGCTTCCCGGAAATGATGGACGGCCGGGTCAAGACCCTGCACCCGCTGGTGCACGGCGGCCTGCTCGGCCGCGCCGGCGTGGACGAGGCGGTGATGGCCGAGCACGGCATCGGTGCCATCGACCTGCTGGTGCTGAACCTCTACCCGTTCGAATCGGTCACCGCGCGCGCGGACTGCACGCTGGCCGAAGCCGTGGAGAACATCGACATCGGTGGCCCGGCCATGCTGCGCTCGGCGGCCAAGAACTTCGCCCGCGTGGCGGTGGCCACCGATCCGGCGCAGTACGCCGGGATCATCGATGAGCTGGCCGCGCACGGCGGCGCGCTGTCGGCCACGACGCGCTTCGCGCTCTCGGTGGCCGCGTTCAACCGCGTGGCCCAGTACGACGCCGCGATCTCGAACTACCTGTCCGCGGTCACCGGCACGGCGGACGACGTGCCGCAGCGCGCGCTGTTCCCGGCCCAGGCCAACGGCAGCTTCGTCAAGGTCATGGACCTGCGCTACGGCGAGAACCCGCACCAGCAGGCCGCGTTCTATCGCGACCTGCATCCGGCGCCGGGCTCCCTGGCCACCTTCGAGCAGCTGCAGGGCAAGGAGCTCAGCTACAACAACATCGCCGACAGCGACGCGGCCTGGGAGTGCGTGCGCCAGTTCGAGGCCCCGGCCTGCGTGATCGTCAAGCACGCCAACCCCTGCGGCGTGGCGGTGGGTGCGGACTGCGGCGAGGCCTACGGACGGGCCTACGCGACCGATCCGACGTCGGCCTTCGGCGGCATCATCGCCTTCAACCGTCCGCTGGACGCCACCACCGCGAAGGCCATCCTCGACCGCCAGTTCGTCGAGGTGCTGCTCGCGCCCAACTATGACGAAGGCGCACTGGACTACGCGCGGAAGAAGGCCAACGTGCGCGTGCTGCGCATTCCGTCGGCGCCGCCCTCGGCCGGCTTCATCGACGTCAAGCGCGTGGGCTCCGGGCTGCTGATGCAGACCGCCGACGACCGCGTCGTGACCCGCGACGGACTGCGCGTGGTGACGCGGCTGGCGCCCACCGAAGCCCAGTTCGCCGACCTGCTGTTCGCATGGAAGGTGGCGAAATTCGTGAAGTCGAACGCCATCGTGTATGCGAAGGACAACGCCACCGTCGGCGTCGGCGCCGGACAGATGAGCCGCGTGTATTCGGCGCGCATCGCCGGCATCAAGGCCGCCGACGCCGGACTCGAGGTCCCGGGCTCGGTGATGGCGTCGGATGCGTTCTTCCCGTTCCGCGACGGCCTCGACGCCGCGGCCGAAGCCGGCATCCGCGCGGTGATCCAGCCGGGCGGTTCGATGCGCGACGCGGAGGTGATCGCGGCGGCGGACGAGCACGGCATCGCGATGGTGTTCACCGGTGTCCGACACTTCAGGCATTGATGTCCGGCTGCGCCGGGCATCAATCCCAAAGTTCGCTGCGCGAACTTCGGGCCCCGCCCTGCGCTGCCACACCCCCATTCGCGCCTTCGGCGCGAATCGCCCCCTGACTCAGGGGGCTATGCTCCCATCCAACTGACGGCAAGGTCGAAGCATGAAGGTTCTGGTCATTGGTTCGGGTGGGCGCGAGCACGCGCTGGCCTGGAAGCTGGCGCAGTCGCCGCGCGTGGACGAGGTGCTGGTCGCGCCCGGCAATGCCGGCACGGCGGTCGAGGCCAAGTGCCGCAACGTGGCGGTCAAGGCCACCGACATCGAGGGGCTGCTGGCGCTGGCCCGTGACGGCGGCATCGCGTTCACCGTGGTCGGCCCCGAGGCGCCGCTGGTGGCGGGCCTCGTCGATCGCTTCCGCGCCGCCGGGCTGCGGGTCTTCGGCGCGACCGCCGCGGCCGCGCGGCTGGAAGGCAGCAAGTCGTTCGCCAAGGAGTTCCTCGCCCGCCACGGCATCCCGACCGCGCACTACGCCGTGTTCACGGAGCTCGAGCCGGCGCTTGCCCATGTACGCGCACAGGGGGCGCCGATCGTGGTCAAGGCCGACGGCCTGGCCGCGGGCAAGGGCGTGGTGGTGGCGACGACCCTGGCCGAGGCCGAGGCCGCGCTGGAGGACATGCTGTCCGGCGAGGCCTTCGGCGAAGCCGGCGCGCGGGTGGTGATCGAGGAGTTCCTCGACGGCGAGGAGGCCAGCTTCATCGCCATGGTCGACGGCCGCTTCGCGCTGCCCATGGCGACCAGCCAGGACCACAAGCGCGTGGGCGACGGCGACACGGGCCCCAACACCGGCGGCATGGGCGCGTACTCGCCGGCGCCGGTGGTCACGCCCGAGGTGCATGCGCGGATCCTGCGCGAGGTCATCGAGCCGACCGTGGCCGGGATGGCCGCGGACGGCGCGCCCTTCACCGGCTTCCTTTACGCCGGCCTGATGATCGGCGCCGACGGCGCGCCGAAGGTGATCGAGTTCAACGTGCGCTTCGGCGACCCGGAAACGCAGCCGGTGATGATGCGCCTGCGCTCGGACTTCGCCGCGCTGGTCGAGGCCGGCATCGACGGCGCCCTCGAAGGCATCGAGGCCGACTGGGACCCGCGCCCGGCGCTGGGCGTGGTGATGGCCGCGGAAGGCTACCCGGCGTCGCCGCGCATCGGCGATGCGATCAACAGCATCGACGCCCCGGACCTGCCGGACACCAAGGTCTTCCATGCCGGCACGCGCCTCGAGGGCGAACACGCCGTCACCGCCGGCGGCCGCGTCCTGTGCGTCTGCGCGCTGGGCGACAGCGTGGCCGACGCACAGCAGCGCGCCTATGCCGCGGTGTCGGGCATTTCCTGGCCGGGCGAGTTCCATCGCCACGACATCGGCTGGCGGGCAGTGGAGCGCGAGCGGGGCTGAGCAGCTCCCAGATGTGCTCTTCCGTGATGCTACGCGAGCGCATCCAGTAGGCTCGTGCCTTCCCCCGTGACGGAGTCCCACAATGCCCCGCCTCTCGATCCTCGAACTCGGCCGCGTGCGCGAAGGCGGCGACATCCGCACCGCGCTCGACGAGGCCCGCGAGCTGGCTCGCCAGGCCGAAGACTGGGGCTACGAGCGCTTCTGGATCGCCGAACACCACAACATGCCGTCGGTCAGCACCGCGGCCACCTCGCTGGTGATCGCGCACGTGGCGGCGGGCAGCACGAGGATCCGCGTCGGCGCGGGCGGCATCATGCTGCCCAACCACGCGCCCTACGTGATCGCCGAGCAGTTCGGCACGCTGGCCACGCTGTTTCCGGGCCGCATCGACCTCGGCCTGGGCCGCGCGCCCGGCACTGACCAGGTGACCGTGCGCGCCCTTCGCCGCGACCCCGCCAGCGGCGACCGCTTCCCGCAGGACGTCCTCGAACTGCAGGCCTGGCTGGGCCCGACGCGCCCCGGCCAGCGCGTGGAGGCCGTGCCGGGGGCCGGCACGGACGTGCCGCTGTGGATCCTCGGCTCCAGCCTGTTCGGAGCGCAGCTGGCCGCCGAGCTGGGCCTGCCCTACGGCTTCGCCTCGCACTTCGCGCCGCAGATGCTGGACCAGGCGCTGGCGATCTACCGCAGCCGCTTCCAGCCTTCGGCGCAGCTCGACCGGCCATACGCGCTGGTGGGGGTCAACGTGATCGCCGCGCCGACGGACGAGGAAGCGAAGTTCCTCGCGACCTCGCAACAGATGTCCTTCGCCGGCATCTTCCGCGGCGCGCGCGAACTCACGAAACCGCCCGTGGACGACATCGAGCGGTACTGGACGCCGCAGGAGAAGGCCCAGGCCTCGCAGATGCTGGCGCACAGCATCTACGGCAGCCCCGACACGGTGCGCGAAGGGTTGCGCGCGCTGATCGATCGCACGCAGGCCGACGAGCTGATGATCGTGTCCGACATGTACGACTTCGGCCACCGCCTGCGCTCGTTCCGGATGATCTCCGACATCGCCGCCGGCCTTCCTGCCTGAAGCCCGCGCCCCCTCCCCTGCAGGAGCAGCCAGGTCGCAGCTGTAGCTGCTCCCACAGAGTCGCCGCACCGCGGCTGGTCGCAGCTGCAGCTGCTTGTGTCTTCGCTTTGGCCTAGCGTGCAGGTGAGAGCGGAGTGCGGGACGCCGACAAGCTGGGGTGCCCTGAAGCACGTGTAGGAGCCAGGGCGCCCGCACTCCACGCTCTTGCCAGAGCCCGAACAGTTGAACGAGTCAGCAGCTCGCACTGCACAAGCATGGGCCGGCAAGAGTGCTCTCCCGTCCAGTCTAGGAGAGAAGCAGATGTCTGTGTTCGTGGGGATCGACGTGGCCAAGGCCACGCTGGCGGTGGCGCTGCGGCCCAACGGAGAGGTGTTCGAGGTGGCCAACAGCTCGGCCGGGCACCGGTCGCTGGCGCAGCGGCTGCGGAAGCTGCCGGTGGAACGGGTGCTGCTGGAGGCGACCGGCGGCTACGAGCGGGCGGTGATGGCTGCCCTGCAGGATGAATGGCCGGTGGTGCGCGTGCCACCGCACCGGGCGCGCTCGTTTGCCACTGCGATGGGCCGGACCGCCAAGACCGACCCGATCGACGCGGCCATGCTGGCCCATATGGCGGAGGTGACCGAAATGCCGCCGGCCGCTGCGGAAACGCCGCAACAGCAGCGGCTGCAGGCGTTGGTGCAACGCCGTGCGCAGGTGGTGCAGCAACGCGACGACGATCGGCGTCGGCTGCAGCAGGTACAGGGCCAGCCGCTGGTGGTGGCCAGCCTGAAGCGCCTGCTGCGCGCGCAGCAGGCGGAGATCGCGCTGCTGGACAAGGCCATCACCCAAGCCGTGGCTGACGCCGACAGCGAGCGTTCCGCCCAACTGCGGGCCGTACCCGGGATCGGCCCGGTGACCGCCGCCACCCTGATCGCCTTCCTGCCCGAGCTGGGGCAGATCGAACGCCGGCAGATCGCCGCCCTGGTCGGCGTTGCTCCCTACAACGCCGACAGCGGCGGCAAGCGCGGCTTGCGGCGCATCCAGGGCGGCCGTGCCGGAATCCGGCGCGTGCTGTACATGGCCACATGGAGCGCCATCCGCGCCCAGCCCGCCCTGAAGCGACGCTATGAGGCTCTAAGGAGCCGCGGCAAATGCGCCAAGGTGGCCCTGGTTGCCTGCATGCGCGCCTTCCTCGGGCAGATCAACGCCATGCTCAGGGATGGCAAACCCTGGCAGCCAGCCTCGGTCTGAAAAAAGACAGTTGCTCCTACAGAATGGCAGGGTCGATCGGGAGGGGAACGCATGGCGTACAACCAGTTCGAGCTGCTGCGCCAGCGGCGCTTCCTGCCCTATTTCGCCGTGCAGGCGCTGGGCGCCTTCAACGACAATGTCTACCGGCAGGCCATCATCGGCCTGCTGTTCCATCTGGGCGTGGACAGCGACCAGCGCACGCTCTACACCAACCTCGCGCCGGCGCTCTTCATCCTGCCCTACTTCCTGTTCTCCTCCATCGCCGGCCAGTTCGCCGAGAAGCTGGAGAAGCAGCGGCTGATCGTGATCACCACCACCATGGAGATCGGGATCATGACGCTGGCCGGCATCGGCTTCCTGCTCGGCCACATGCCGCTGCTGCTGGTGGCCCTGTTCGCGACCGGCATGCAGTCGACGCTGTTCGGGCCGGTGAAGTACTCGATCCTGCCGGCGGTGCTGAAGCCGGAGGAGCTCACCGGCGGCAACGGCCTTGTGGAGATGGGCACCTCGCTGTCGATCCTCGCCGGGATGATCTACGGCGGGCTGGTGTTCCAGGTCGCGGGTGCGTGGGGACCGGAAGCCGCGGCGGCGTCGGTAGTGACGCTTGCGGTCATCGGCAACCTGGTGGCGCGCCTGATCCCGCGTGTGGACGCCGGCAAGCCCGACCTCGCGATCGAATGGAACCCGATCCCCGGCACGATCCGCACCTGGCGGCTCACACGGCGCACGCCGGCGGTGCGCAACGCCATCCTCGGCGTGTCCTGGTTCTGGTTCGTGGGCACGGTGCTGACCGCGCAGCTGCCCAACTACGCCGAGCTGCACCTGGGCGCGGCGGAGCGTTCGACCAGCCTGTACATCTTCGGCCTGGCCTTGTTCTCGGTCGGCGTCGGCACCGGCTCGCTGCTGTGCGAAAAGCTGTCCGCGCGCACGGTCGAGATCGGCCTGGTGCCGCTGGGCGCGCTGGGCATCAGCGCCTTCATGCTCGACCTGTACGTCGCGCGCAGCGGCCTGGCGCCGCAGGCCGGGCTCGACATCGCCGGCTTCCTCGCCGCCGAGAACGGCTGGCGCATCGCCATCGACCTGTGCGGCATCGGCTTCGCCTGCGGGCTCTTCATCGTGCCGCTGTTCGCACTGATCCAGAGTCGCACACCGAAGGACGAGATGGCGCGGGTGTTCGCCGGCCTGAACATCCAGAACTCGGCCTTCATCGTCGCCGCGGCGGTGACCGGGCTGGCGGTGCAGCAGGCGCTGGGCTGGAGCATCCCGCAGGTGTTCCTGGCGCTGGCGATCGCCAACCTGCTGGTCACCGGCTGGATCTTCACCATCGTCCCCGAGTTCGCGATGCGCTTCGTCAGCTGGCTGCTGGTGCGCACGCTGTACCGGCTGGAGCTGCACGGCATCGAGCGCCACGTGCCCGATGAGGGCCCGGCGCTGCTGGTCTGCAACCACGTCAGCTATATGGACGCACTGATCCTGGCCGCCAGCGTGCCGCGCCCGATCCGCTTCGTCATGTACTACCGAATCTTCCAGATCCCGGTAATGCGCTGGATCTTCCGTGCCGCCGGCGCGATTCCGATCGCGAGCCCGAAGGAGGACGCGGCGATGATGCGGCGCGCGTTCGACAGCATCGACGAGGCGCTGGCCCGCGGCGAGCTGGTGCTGATCTTCCCCGAAGGCCGGCTGACGCCGGATGGCGACATCCAGCCGTTCAAGTCCGGCGTCGAACGCATCCTCGAACGGCGTCCGGTGCCGGTGGTGCCGATGGCCCTGCGCAACATGTGGAGCAGCATGTGGAGCCGCCGCAGCACTGCGGCCGCAAGCGGACGCCTGGGCCGCATGCGGGTGCCGCGCCGCTTCCGCGCGCCCGTGTCGGTGATGGCCGAAGCACCGGTTCCCGGGGCCGATGCCGACGCGCAGATGCTCGAGGCCCGCGTCCGCTCGCTCCGCGGCGACCATCCGTAGCGACGCTGTCGCGGATCAGGAGACCCGGCGCGCCAGCAATCCCAGGGTCGCCGGATCGATCACCGCGCACACGCGCGGCAGCGCCAGCTCTTCGGCCAGATAGCGCGCATTCGCGCCGCCGAGCCAGACCGTGACGCCCGGCTCGAGGGCGGCATCGAGCCTCTGCAACTCCTCCAGCGCCACCCGCGCCTGGCCGGGATCCATCGAGCTCACTGCGACGCCCATCGCATGCAGCCGGGTGGCCACCCGTGCCAGTTCCTCCGCGGGCAGCTCCGTGCCCAGGTACAGGACCGGCACGCCGGCATCGCATGCGTGCAGCGCCGCGCCGATCAGGCCGAGCTCGTGCCGCTCGCCAGGCAGGGTCGCGAACAGCACGCGCGGCTGCCGCTCCCGGGGATGCTGGTCGAGCACCGACAGCAGGCGCGCACGCAGCAGGCTGCTGACCAGCCGCTCCTGCGCGATCGCCAGGCGTCCGTCGGCCCAGCGCACGCCGACCTCGCGCAGGAGTGGGCCGACCACGCGCGCGATCAACACCGCGAGCGGCAGGGTCGCGATCGCCACCGACAGTTCGCGATCGAACGCGTCCACGCGATAGTCGGCGATCGCATGCAGCATCCGGTCGGGCAGCCCGTCGACATCGCCATAGCCGGCGTGCCGGCCTTCCTGCAGCAGCCGCTCAAGCGCCGCATCGTCCAGCGCGGCCAGCTGCCCGATCGCGTGGCCACGGTCGATCAGCCGGTGCAACCGGGCCAGGCGCTCCACCATCGCCGCGTCGTACACGCGGCGACCCCTGGCATCCCGATGCGGGACCACGACGCCGTGGCGCCGCTCCCAGGCGCGCAGGGTCGCGGGCGTCAGTCCAGTGAGCTCGGCGGCAGCCTTGACCGGGTACATGCCGTGCAATGTACAAGATATGTACAACATCATGTTGTACAGATTCCTAACAGGCGTCCCTTGAAACTGCATGTCCGGAACACACCACGGAGACTGCAGATGAACACCCACGCATTTCATTCCCCCCGCCGTATCGCGCCCACCCTGGTCGCCGCCCTCGCTCTCGCCCTGGCCGCACCGGTGGCCCTCGCGGCCCCGCAAACATCCGGCGGGGCCGGTGCCTCCCAGGCACGGGCCAGCGCCGACATCGTCGAGACCGCCCTGGCCGCGGGCCAGTTCAAGACGCTTGCCGCCGCCCTCGGTGCGGCCGGCCTGGTCGACACGCTCAAGGGCAGCGGTCCCTTCACGGTCTTCGCGCCGACCGACGCCGCCTTCGCCGCCCTGCCGGCCGGTACCGTGGACGAACTGCTCAAGCCGGAGAACAGGGACCGGCTGGTCGCCATCCTCACCTACCACGTCGTGGCCGGCAGACTTCCTGCGGCGCGCGTCGCCACCATGGACCAGGCGGCGACGGTCAACGGCGAAAGCATCGACATCCGCGCCAGCGGCGACGGGGTCACCGTGGACGGCGCCCGCGTGGTGAAGGCCGACGTGGCCGCCAGCAACGGCGTGATCCACGTGATCGACGCCGTGCTGATGCCCTCCAACTGACCCGCGGGAAAACAACCATGAAGATCCTCGACATCGTCACCCTGCTGCTCGTGATCGTGGGCGGCATCAACTGGGGGCTGGTGGGCGCCGCCCAGTTCGACCTGGTCGCCACGCTGTTCGGCGGCCAGGACGCTGCCTTGGCGCGGCTGGTCTACGTCCTGGTCGCACTGTCCGCCCTGTACCAGATCCTGCCCCTGCTGCGGACCGCAAGCCGCCCCGGATGAGCGCGGTCGCGCTGGTCTGGTTCCGCGACGACCTGCGGCTGCGGGACCATGCGGCGCTGCAGGCGGCCCTGAAGGCCGGACTGGCACCGCTGCCGGTCTACATCCATGCCCCCCACGAGGAGGGGACATGGGTGCCCGGCGCCGCGTCCAACGCCTGGCGCCATCGCGCCCTGCATGCACTCGACGCGGACCTGCGCGCGCGCGGCAGCCGCCTGCACGTGTTCGCCGGCGACAGCGGCGACGTGCTGCAGTCGGCGGCGGCGTCGACCGCCGCCTCCGCCGTGTTCTGGAACCGGCGCCACGAACCCGCCGTCGACCAGCGCGACATCGCCCTCCGACGGCGGCTGCGCGCCCTGGGTTTGCGCGCCGACGCCTGGAGCAGCGGCCTGCTGTTCGAGCCCTGGCAGCTGGAGACCCGCGGCGGGGATCCGTTCCGCGTGTTCACGCCGTTCTGGAACGCGGCCCGGCGCCAGTGGAATCCGATGCCGCCATCACCTGCCCCCCAACGGTTGCCACCGTTCGAGGCGCTGCCCGGCGAAACCGGCATCGATGCGCTGGGCCTGCGGCCGGCCCCGGGCTGGGACGCCTCCTTTTGGCGGCACTGGACGCCCGGCGAGGCCGGCGCCGACCGGGCACTGGACTCCTTCATCGAGGAAGGGCTGCACGACTACAGCGCCGGACGCGACCTTCCAGCCCGCAGCCTCACCTCGCGGCTGTCGCCCCACCTGCACTTCGGCGAGATCACCGCCACGCGGATCGTCGCGCGGCTGGCCGACGCCGGCTCCGTCGAGGAGCGCCGCGCCTATGTCCGGGAGCTCGTCTGGCGGGAGTTCGGCCGGCACGTGCTGCATCATTTCCCCCATACGAGCGAAGCCGACTTCAACCCGCGCTTCAACGATTTCCCCTGGGCGCCGCCTGACCCGCGGCTGCTGCGCGCGTGGCAGCGGGGCCGCACCGGCATCCCGCTCGTGGACGCCGGCATGCGCGAACTCCGGGCGACCGGCTGGATGCACAACCGCGTACGCATGGTCGCGGCCAGCTTCCTCACCAAGCACCTGCGCATGCACTGGCTGCACGGTGCACGCTGGTTCTGGGACACGCTGGTCGACGCCGATCTTGGCAACAACACGCTCGGCTGGCAGTGGGTGGCCGGCACCGGCGTGGACGCGGCGCCCTATTTCCGCGTGTTCAACCCGGTGCTGCAGGCGCAGCGGTTCGATCCGCAGGGCGACTACATCGCGCGCTGGATACCGGAACTGCGTGGCCTGCCGCCACGCGCAAGGCATGCGCCATGGCTGGCGGGTGCCGCGGCGCGCGGGCACATCGGCGACTATCCGGCAGAACCGGTCGTCGACCTCGCGAAGGGGCGGGCCGCGGCCCTGGCCGCGTTCGAGCACGTAAGCGCGGGACGCAGCCGAGCAGCGCTGCCACCGCCGCAGCCGCCCGATCCGTGACGTTCAGTTCACCCAGCCGGCCACCACGAACAGGGCCAGCACGGCCAGCCAGACCAGCAGCACGCGCCAGACGAGCGACATCGCGTCCCGCATGACCTGGCCCAGCGGTGCATCCAGGATGCCGGCCATCGGCTCCGCCCCGGGCGGCACGCCAGGATCGCCGGTCCCGGTCCCGTCCAGCCCGGCGTCGACAGCCTCCACGGTCGCGGACGCGGCGGCTGCGAGATCGCCCGCCTCCTCGTCCAGCTCCCAGCGCACGCTGACGCGCCCCACCGCGGCAAGCATGCCGGTGCCCGCGCGCAGGGCCGAGCCACCGGCCGCCTTCCACGCCGACACCACCACGTCGAAGTTGCCTACCAGCGCCAACGACAGCGCCATCAGCTGGGCCACCGGCCAGTCCAGTACCGCCAGCAGCCTGCGTGCGCCGTCCACGGAATCCGCGGGCAGGTACAGCGCCGGCTCGTCCTCGGCGGCGATCGCCACGAGCCGGTACAGCAGGGCGCCGACGGCGCCGAGCAGCACGAACCAGAACAGCACCCCGAACCAGCGCCGCAGCGCGGCCACGAAGACGCGGCCGACCTCGTCGCGGGCCTCGCCCGCCCCGGCAGCGGCAGCGGGACGCAGCCGCGCCAATGCCTCGCGGCGCTCGGCCGCATCCGCAGCCCCGACCACGGCGTCGACATCGAGGTCCAGATCGCGTGGCCCCCAGGCGTAGAACACCACCGCCACGCCGAACAGCAGCGCCGGCAGTCCGAAGGCGAACCCGTCGAGCAGCCATTGCACGAAGCCGACAACGATGAGCACCGGCACCAGCGCCAGCAGCAGGCCCCAGCGGCTGCGCCAGAAGCCGTCGGCAGTGAAGTGCCGGTCCAGCCGGGCCAGCAGGGCCCGGTACCAGCCGAAGTCACGCACGGCGGCGGCGAACGCAGGCGCCAGATGCCCGAGGGCCAGCGCGACCACCACAGCGAACAGGGTCGAGAACATGGACCGATTCTAGCCCCGCCCGGCGTCCGCGCTCAGCCGCCGGCGTGCCAGCGCTCGATCAGCCAGCGCGAGATCGAGATCGTCGGCGACAGCAACAGGCCGTCGGGCCCGGATTCGCCGCGCAGGGCGGCCCCGACCTCGTCGCGGCCGAACCAGCGCGCATCCTCCAGTTCGTCGCTGGCGCAGTGCGGCTCGTCGGGCTCCGCGTCGGCCTCGAAGCCGAGCATCAGGGACGAGGGGAAGGGCCAGGGCTGCGAGGCCAGGTAGCGGCAGCCTCGCACGCGGACCGAGGACTCCTCGAAGACCTCGCGCACCACGGTCTGCTCCAGTGATTCCCCCGGCTCGACGAAGCCCGCCAGCACCGAATAGCGCCGCGGCGCCCAGCCGGGGCCGCGACCAAGCAGCAGCCGCTCGCCGTCGCTGACCGCGACGATCACCGCGGGATCGCTGCGCGGGTAGTGCTCCAGCGCGCAGGCGCCGCACCAGCCCAGCCAGCCCGCACGGCGGTAGTCCAGGACGCCGCCGCAGGCGCCGCAGTGGCGGTGCCGCGCGCGCCAGTGCAGCACCGCGCGCGCCTGGGCGAAGGCGGTGGCCTCGAAGTCCGGCCACTGCGCGGCGGCGCTGCGCAGGTCGATGCGCGAGGGCACGGAGCCGTCGCCGGCATCCTCCTCGCGCACCGCGAACCAGCCTTCGCCGCCGCGCAGGCCCAGGAACAGCGCTTCGCCCGGGCCATCGGCCAGGTCCGCGGCCCGCGGCGCCAGCAGCGCGCCGGCGGCATCCGCCCAGGACCGCCCCTCGGCATCGAGCACCAGCGCCCGGCCTTGCACCCAGAGCCGGGCGAGGGCATCGCGGTCGTCACGGAGGTTCTCGGCGCGGTCCAGCGGCGCCTCGACGAAGGCGAACGGCGCAGCGCGCCGCGGAGTCATGTCGTGAAGCTGCTGCCGCAGCCGCAGGTCGACTTCGCGTTCGGATTGCGGATGGTGAACTGTGCGCCGTGGAGACTTTCGACGTAGTCGACCGCGGCGCCCATCAGGTACTGCAGGCTCAGCGGGTCGACCACGAGGGTCACGCCGTCGGTGGCCACGGCCAGATCGTCCTCACCCTGCTCCTCGTCGAACTCGAAGCCGTACTGGAAGCCCGAGCAGCCGCCCCCTGGATGTAGACGCGCAGCTTGAGGGCGTCGTTGCCCTCTTCGGCGATGAGTTCGCGCACCTTGGCCGCGGCCGCGGGCGTGAAGTCCAGCGGGCGGTCGAGCGTCTGGTAGCCGGGTGCGGAGAGATCGATCGTGGTGCTCATGGCATCAAGCATGGGGGGCGCGGACGCGGGCTTCAAGCGTCCGGCGCGGAACGGGGCGTCGCCGCCGTGGCTTCCGCCCAGGTGAACGACTCCTCAACCGCGGCGCCGCGCGGCGGCGCCAGGCGCACGATGACGCGCAGCGGCTTGAAGCCCGGGGGCAGGAGCAGGTCGCCTTCGACCTGCTGGAAGTACTTGAACGAATACTCCACGCCCGGCGCGTCCTCCGTCTGCCGCAGCTCGGCCCACGTCAGACGCTCGAGACTGTCGTTGCGCGAGCCCTCGACCGCGATGCTCAGGCTGCCGCTGCTCACCGCCGCCCGGTTCAGGGTCTGGGTGAGGGTGGCGGTGAAGTGCCAGGCGCCCTCGCCCTGCGACTGCAGGCGCAGCCCGTGCACGGCCAGACCGCGCCGCTGGCTGGTGCTGCCGACCAGGCGTTCGTAGAAGGCCACGTCGGCGCGCAGCGCGGAGATCTCCTCGTCGCGCTCGGCCAGCGTGATCTGCAGATCGCTGTTGGCTTCGCGGCTGACCTGGTCGGAGCGCGCGAGCGTGGCGATCTCCTGGCGCAAGCCATCGACCTCGTCCCGCAGCGCCGCAGCATCGTCGCCACCGCCGCCGCTGGCCACCGTCCAGATCCCCCAGAGTCCGAACAGCAGGCAGGCCGCGAGCACGCCCATCAGGATCATGTGCGCGCGCGGGTGCGGATGTTCGGGCGGCGGGGAGTCCGGCATCCGCGCATGGTAACGCCGCCGCACGGGCGCGGCGCAGGCGCCGGGTGAACGCGGCCGTGCCTATACTCCGCCCGGATGCAGTTCGCCCTGGAGCGCGGCCATGTCCGAAGCCCACCTGTTCGCCGCCGGCATCCTGCTCGCCTGGCTGGCCGGCATCCGCGTCTATCTCACCGTGTTCGGCGTCGGCATCGCCGGAGCCCTGGGCTGGCTGGAGCTCCCGGCCGCGCTGGAGGTCACGATGTCTCCCTGGGTGCTGGGCGTGTCCGGCGCGCTGGCGCTGGTGGAGTTCTTCGCCGACAAGATCCCCGGCGTCGATTCCGGCTGGGATCTGCTGCAGACCCTGGCCCGGGTCCCCGCCGGCGCTTTCCTGGCCGCGGCGGCGCTCTCGCCCGACGGCGAACTGTCCGCCGGCATGCTCGCCACCGGCGCCGGCGTGGCGCTGGGCAGCCACGCACTGAAGGCCGGCAGCCGGGTGCTGATCAACGCGTCCCCGGAGCCGCTGAGCAACTGGGGCGCTTCCGCCACCGAGGACGTGGCCGCCATCGGCCTGCTGGCTCTGGCGCTGGCCAATCCGCTCCTCGCGCTCGGAATCGCGCTCGCACTGAGCCTGCTCCTGGCCCTGGCCCTGTGGTGGGTGTGGCGCAGACTCTTCAGGCGCCGGCCGGCCCCGGTCTCCGGCCGAAGCTGAACGCGACCGCGGTCCCACGTCCGGTCCGCCCAATCGTTGTAGGCTTCCCCGTTCGGGGGAGGCGCCTGCGCGCCGGTCCTCCACACCTTACGGAGGACCCCGCGGTGAGCGTAGCAGCCGGCAGAAGGATCGCAGCAGGTACCGGCACGGAAGCGTCGCGCCCGGCGGCGCCGGTGCGCGCCGAGTTCCCGCCCGCGCACTACTGGCGCCGCTGGTGCGCCGACGCCGCCGCGCCCGAGCCGGTGCGCGTCGATGATCCGCCGATGGAGCCGGCCCCGCCGCCGGTCACGCCCCCGGTCGCCGCCGACGGCACCACGGACGCGCCCTACCGGGTGCTGGTGGTGGAAGACGACCTCAGCCAGGCGCTGTTCGCCGAAAGCGTGCTCGGCGGCGCCGGCATGCAGGCGGCGGTCGTCTCGGTGGCCGCCGAGGTGATGGCGGCGCTGGAGACCTTCGGCCCCGACCTGGTCCTCATGGACCTGCACATGCCGGGCATGGACGGCGTCGAACTCACCCACCTGATCCGCGGGCACGCCACGCACGGACACGTGCCGATCGTGTTCCTCACCGGCGACCCCGACCCCGAACGCCAGTTCGAGGTGCTCGAGGTCGGCGCGGACGACTTCCTCACCAAGCCGGTGCGGCCGCGGCATCTGATCGCCGCGGTGCAGAGCCGCGTGCGTCGCGCCCGCCTGCTCCGACACGAACGCAGCGGCGGCACGCGGCATCCCGCCACCGGCCTGTTCACCCGCTCGCACATGCTGCAACGCCTGAATTCGATGATCCCCGGCGACCCCAGCGGCGCGCTCTACCTGGTCGAGATCGCCGGCGTCGGCGCGCTCCGCGACCGTTACGGTTACGCCGGGCTCGAGCAACTGCTGACCGATGCCGCGACCCGCGTCCGCGAAGCCGCTTCCGGCCATGCCGTATCGCGCTTGGGCGACAACATCTACCTGGTCCACGCCACCGGGCTCGGGCCCGACCAGCTGCCCGATAGTGCGCGCATGCTGCGCGACGCCCTGGGCCGCGAAGGCTTCAGCGTCAACGGCGAGGATGTGCGCCTGCGCGCCTACGTCGGCTACACCGCGCTGTCCCACGGTTACGGCGACGCCAGCAGCGCGCTGGGCGCGGCCGAGCGCGCGCTTCGCGAAGCGCGCACCCAGCCGATCGCGGTCGCCGGGTACCAGCCTCCGCGCCAGCGTGACCACGACCAGGCCATGGCCGGATCGGTGCGCCAGGCGCTGGCGGAAGGCCGCATCGAACTCGCGTTCCAGCCGGTGGTGGCCGTGAGCGGTGGCGACGAGGCCCAGTTCCAGACCCTGCTGCGCATGCGCGACGTGGATGGCAGCCTGCAGGCGGCGGCCAGCTTCCTGCCTGCCGCCGAAGCGGCCGACCTCATGCACGACATCGACGAGCGCGCGCTCGAACTGGCGGTGACCGTGCTCCACGAGCGCGCCGCCGCGGGACAGCCGGTGCGCCTGTTCGTATCGCAGTCGGCGCGCAGCCTGGCCCGCGAAGGCCACGCCGAACATGTCCTGGGGATCCTCGCCGCCTACGGCATCGAGAGCGGGCGGATCGTGATCGACGTACGCCAGGAAGAAGCACTGATCCACACCCTGGCGCTACGCGAGTTCTGCGATGCCATGGTGCCGGCCGGCGTGCAGCTGTGCCTGGGGCAATACCAGTCGGGCCAAGAGGCCGACGCCCTGCTCGCGCAGCTGCCGCTGGCCTACGTGCGGCTCGCCCCGTGCTATTCGCAGAAGCTCGACAACCAGGCCGTGCGCGACGGGATGCGCGACGCGATCGAGCGCGCGCACCGCCTCGGCCTGCTCGTCATCGGCCCGCAGGTGGAGGACCCCCAGGCCGCCGCCACGCTGTGGATGAGCGGCGTCGACTTCATCCAGGGCAACCTGGTGCAGCAGGCGGCGGGCGGCCTGGACTTCGATTTCCACCATTCGGTGCTCTGAGATGATCACCCGCGCCCGTCCTTCGGCGATGATGCTGCGCTGGCTGGCACTGGGGGCGGCCGCCGGCGCCGCGGCGACCCTGATGCTCGACCTGCTGGGGCTCGCGGGCCCCTGGCAGCATGCGGCCCTGGTGCTGGTGCTGCTGGCGCTGTTCGCGGTGGCCGCGATCCACATCAGCGTGCGCCGGCGCGACCATGAGATGGACGAGGCCGACGAGCGCGCGCGGCGCGATGAAGTCGCCATGGAACAGATGCAGGCGCAGATCGCGCAGCACACCCAGCTCGAGCAGCAGCTGCGCCAGGCCAAGCAGGCGGCCGAGTCGGCGGTGATGGCCAAGGGCGAGTTCCTGGCCACGATGAGCCACGAGATCCGCACTCCGCTCAACGGCATCGTGCCGATGCTCGATCTGCTGATGCACGCCCGCCTGGCAGCCGACCACGCCGAGCTGGTGCGTACGGCCTACACCTCCTCGCAGCAGATGCTGCGGATCGTCGACGACATCCTCGACTACTCCAAGCTCGAGGCCGACAAGCTCGACCTCGAGACCACCGGCTTCAACCTGCGCGAGCTGCTCGACGGCGTGGTGCAGCTGATGGAGCGCCCGGCGCAGGGCAAGGGCCTGCGCATGCGCCTGGACATCGACCCCGCGGTCCGCCTTGCGGTGCGCGGCGATCCGGTGCGCCTGCGCCAGGTGCTCGGCAACCTGGTCTCGAACGCGGTCAAGTTCACCGAGCGCGGCTCGGTCTCGCTGTCGGTGCGCCGCATCGGCGAGACCGCGGCACAGCACCAGCTGCGCTTCGAAGTGGCCGACACCGGGATCGGCATCCCGACCGGCTCGCAGGCGCGGCTGTTCACCGCCTTCACCCAGGCCGACGCCTCCACCACCCGCCTCTATGGCGGCACCGGACTGGGCCTGGCCATCTCGAAGCGCATCGTCGACCTGATGGGGGGACGCATCGGCGTCGAATCCGTGCCAGGCCAGGGCGCCACCTTCTGGTTCGAGATCCCGCTGCTCAAGGCGACCGGCGACATGCCGTCGGCGACCGGCGACAGCACGGCGCGCGGCCGCCTGCTGCTGCTCAGCGCCGATCCGCGCCTGCGCCTGCGGCTGTCGATGCTGCTGCCGAACTGGGGCCTGCGCGTGAGCGCCGTCGAGACCACGCAGGAGGCCCTCGACCGCCTGCGCGTGGCTGCCAACCAGGGCACGCCCTGGGCCTATACCCTGGTGCTGGCGGACCTCGCCGGCATGCGCAGCACCGCGGTGGCCCTGCACCGCAACCTCGGCCGCCAGGCCGTCTATGGCGACCTCAAGCTGGTCTGCCTCTACGGGGACGACCCGGTCCCCGACGAACTGCGACACAGCGTCACCCTCCTCAGCCGGCAGTCCCCCGACGCCGACCTCCGCGCCGCCCTGCTGGGCGGCTCCGCCACGCAGGCACCGGACAACGTCAGGGAACCTTCCGCCATGGCCAACGCCACCCGACCCGCTCCGCCGGCCCCGGCCCCGATGCGCACCGCGCGCGTGCTGCTGGTCGAGGACAACCCCGTGAACCTGATGGTGGGCCAGCGCCTGCTGTCGGTGCTCGGCATCACCTGCGACACCGCCAGCAACGGCGAGGCCGCGCTGCTGCGCATGGAGGCTTCCCGCTACGACATCGTGCTGATGGACTGCCAGATGCCGGTCATGGACGGCTACAGCGCCACACGCCGCTGGCGCGAGATGGAGCAGGACGCCGGCGACGGCCGCCACGTGCCGATCATCGCCATGACCGCGAACGCCATGGCCGGCGACCGCCAGAAATGCCTGGACTCGGGCATGGACGACTACCTGGCCAAGCCGGTGACGCGCAGCGAGCTGGAACGCACGCTGGCACGCTGGTGGAACGCCGAGGCCGCGGCGGCCGCGGCGCAGCGCGAGTCCTACCGGGTGGATCCCGAGACCGGGGACATGCTTCCACCCGGTCGTGCCGACGCGAATGCCGGCGACGGGGTCGGAACCGTCCAGGCCGGGGATGCCCCTCCGGTCGCGGAAAGCCCGGACGCCGACGCGGATGCGGTCGCGCCATCGGCCGCGCCGACGCCCGCGGCCCCGCCTCCCAAGCTGCCGCCGGTGCTCGACCATGAGGTCCTGGAGGAACTGCGCGCCGTGCTCGGCGGCGACCTCGACCATCTCATCGACGTCTTCCTGGACGACTCGCCGCGGCTGATCGCCGCCCTGGAGCAGGCCGCCATCGGTCCGGACTACGACGCCCTGCGCGATGCCGCGCACTCGCTGAAGTCGTCGAGCGCGAACCTGGGTGCGATGTCGCTGTCGACCGCGGCCAAACGCGTGGAACTGGGCGCGCGCGAGCGCCTGCTCGAGCGCCCCGCCGTGGCGGTGGCCCTGGTGGCCAACGAATTCGCGCGCGCGCGCGGCGCTGAAGGCCGCCAGCCCGGCGCAGGCCTAGGGTTTCCCGGGTTGCCCGGGTTCCCGCTGCAGGAGCAGCTATAGCTGCGACCGCGATCCCAGGTCGCAGCTATAGCTGCTCCTACGGTTGGGAGGGGATGGAACTCAGCCGTCCATCTTCGACTGCAGGTAGTTCTGCTCGCCCACGCGGGTGATCAGGTCGAGCTGGGTCTCGATCCAGTCGACGTGCTCTTCCTCGGAATCGAGGATGTCCCGGAACAGGTGACCGCTGGTGTAGTCCTTGACCGATTCGCAGTACGCGATCGCCTCGCGCAGCAGCGGCAGACCGTCCATTTCCAGCGCCAGGTCGCACTCCAGGACCTCACGCGGGCTCTCGCCCACGCGCAACTTGCCCAGCGCCTGGAAGTTCGGCAGCCCCTCGAGGAACAGGATGCGGTCGGCCAGCCGGTCGGCGTGCTTCATCTCGTCGATCGACTCCTCGTACTCGTGCTTCGCGAGTTCCTCGAGGCCCCAGTTCTTCAGCATCTTGGAATGCAGGAAATACTGGTTGATCGCGGTGAGCTCGTTGTACAGAGCCTTGTTGAGGTACTCGATGACCTTGGGGTCGCCCTTCATGGCAGGCCTCCGGCGTAGTGGGAAGATGCACGGGACTGTAGCGCCAACCGCCGGGCGGGTGGCGGAACGGGAATCGTGATCATCCCGGCGCGCGCGACGCGCGCCTCGCAGCCGGTGGCTCAGGCGGCATCGGCCAGCGGCAGCACCTGGAAGACCCGGCGCGCGGCCGTTTCGTCCAGCAGGCGCGCGGCGGTGTCCACGCAGCTGCCGCAGCTGGCACCGCAGCCGGTGCGCATCGTGAGTTCCGCCATGCTGCCGCAGCCGGCAGCCGCCGCCTCGCGGATCTGGTGGTCGGTCACCCCGTTGCAGATACAGACGTACACGGCTCGCTCGCAGATCCGGGAACAGGAGGATTGTCCGCCCACATGAGAATGATTGTCAATGCTGAATGAGGATCGACTGCAACTGGACCCGCTCCGCAGGATCCTGCGCGGCGCCGCGTGGCAGCGAGAGATCAGTCGACCGGGAACCTGCGCGGCGCCGCCGGCCCGCGGCCTGGCGCGGCGCAACCGCCACCCGTCCTCGCTCCGCCGCCCCGTCCCCGACTCCTCTGGGATTCCAGACTGATGGTGGGCACCGCAGTCGCGCCCGCCACCTGCCGAGCGAAGGGCGCAAGGTGCTGGAGCGCCCGGGTGTAGACCCCGCGCTTGAAGTTGACCACATGCTCCAGCGGGTACCAGAAATCCACCCAGCGCCAATGGTCGAACTCGGGCTTCTCGGAGAGGTCCAGGCGCAGGTCCCGGTCGGTGCCGGTGAAACGCAGCAGGAACCAGACCTGCTTCTGCCCGATGCAGACCAGACGGTCGTTGCGGCGGATGGCCCGCGACGGCAGCCGGTAGCGCAGCCAGCCCGGTGTCACGCCGAGCACGTCCACGTGCCCGGGCAGCAGCCCGGTCTCCTCGCGCAGCTCGCGGTACATGGCCTCGACCGGCGTCTCGTCGGAGTTCATCCCGCCCTGCGGGAACTGCCAGCCGTCGCGGCGCACCCGCCGCGCCCAGAACACGCGGCCGTCGGGGTGCATCAGCACGATGCCCACGTTGGGGCGATAGCCGTCCGGATCGATCACGATGCGGACTCCTGCAGTCTTTCGACGCATCCGGCGTCACTGCTGGCGACTCTGCCACGGCCAGCCGGGAGCGACAAGCCGGGGACGGGGATTTGACGGCGGGGCCCCGCAAGTGGACAATTGCGGGCTCGCTGCGCACCGCGCGCGAGTCTCATGGCTATGTAGCTCAGACGGTTAGAGCGCGAGACTCATAATCCCGAGGTCGGTGGTTCGATTCCACCCATAGCCACCAGATTTTCCTGTAAGGACAATGTGTTAGCCGACAAAAGCCCGCCATCGATGCGGGCTTTCCTGTGACAGGCGCACGCCGCGGCCTTCCGGCAAGGCGGCTTGAGTGCGTTACTCGGCCCGCCGTAGCGTGTACCAGACGGCAGGAGATCCGTGCCGGACGAGTGTCAGAAGTCGGCGATCGGCACTGAGCTGGATAACCATTTCGTCCGATGCCGTCTGTCCGCGCCAGCTGTATTCCGTGATGACACGGTCACCAACAACGCGATAGCGGCCTTTGATGGCGTTGAGGATTCCGCCGATGGTCAGATCCTGCTCGTAACTGCCGTCGGGCTTGAACGTCAGCGCTCCACGGACATCTCGGTGCTCGCTGTCCAGCCGGCCGTCGCTGCTTTGGAAAGCAACGGCCTGGTAAAGCCACCGGTCAACCAGGAGCGGTGTCGCTCCACCGGGCAGAGGCGCAGCCGGGCTCGGATCGGGCGGCACCGGCGGTTGGTTGGTGGGCGGCGGTGTGGTCGGGGTGGGGACCGGCGGCCCTTGCACGACGCCCGGTGACAGTATTGGCGCCGGGCCCGCAGGCTCGAGCGGGCTCTGTGGCCGGGGCTGGACCACAGATGGCGGCGATCCGTTCGTCACCCATTCCATGCCGAGCGGGTTATCGCCCCTGCCCGTTGGAGGTGGGGGCGCACGCGTATCTCCTTGCCACTGGACCCCCAAAGGATTTGCGTCAGAAGCCGAAGTCGCGTTCCCGTTACCGCCCATGGATGAACTGCCAGCCCAATCCATCCCGAGAGGGTCAGCCCCCGTGGAGACCGACGGTTGCCCTGTGGTGCCAGGGCCCTTCGTTTCCGATGCCCGCGGGCGAATCCGGGCAGGCGGAACCCACTCGTCCCAACTGCTGTCATAACCGTCGTAACCGATGAGATACCGGCCGCCGTCCACCTTGCGCACCTGAGCGGGGTACCAGCGTCCGCTCCAATCAACCTCGACGCGCTCGCCCGCACGGAACGTACGGGTGGCCCCGGGAGCGGCTTGCAGGCCGCCGCCGGCCAGTCGTGTACCGGTAGCGGCGTGGCCACCCACGCCTCCGAACAGAACAATCAGCCGATCCCCGTCGTCTGCATGATAGAACTCGAATTCATCGCCATTGGCGCGCCGCACGCGGTAGTAGCGCCGGCCAGGCTGGTGGTGCCATGGACGCACTTCTTCAAGGCGTCCGCGCTGCCCACCCCAGCGATAACTGCCGTCCCGGGCGATCTCCAACTGGTTCATTGCGGCACCCGGCTGATACTGCTGATACACCGCGCGGCCATCTGCCAGGTATTGCACTGCACCCGGGATCCAGACCTCCCACTTGCCGATAATGCGTGGGTCAAGTGCCCCGGGCCCGGCAACCAGCGGGGCACGCTGCATGTGCTCCGGATTGACGCGCTCGGCTGCCTGGGCCGAACAACCCCCTGTTAGACCGGCAAGCGCGCCGACCAGAATCCATTGCCATCCCATCACGCCCCCCCCGGATCACCCGTAGCCACCATCCTACGCCGCGCTCTTCCGCATCGCCTCCGCCAGCACGATCCTGTCCCGTCCCGTCCGCTTGCCCTCGTAGAGAGCTCCATCGGCGCGGGCGATGAGCTCGCTCGCGGTTTCTCCCGACATGGCCTCGGCCACGCCGATGCTGGCGGTGACCGGGCCGTTCGGCCAGCCGTCGCCGTGGAACTTCTCGGCGATCCGCGTCGCGACCGCCGCCGCCGCGGTGATGCCGGCCTCCGGAAGGAGCACCGCGAATTCCTCGCCGCCGTAACGGGCGGCAACGTCCAGCGGACGCATGACGTCCCGCAGGATGCGGCCGGTGCGCTGCAGCACCTCGTCGCCGGCGAGGTGTCCGAAGCGGTCGTTGTAGTTCTTGAAGCTGTCGAGATCGACCAGCAGCAGGGAGAACGGCATCCCGAAATGCTTCTTGCGGCGCAGCAGCTCGCTGATGGCGGCGTCGAACCCGCGACGGTTGATCAGGCCCGTGAGGGTGTCGGTGGTCGCGTGGTCCCTCAGGACCTTGAATTCGTCCCGGTGTCGCTCGATGCGGTCGAGGAGCGCAGCCACCCACCAGATCAGGCAGGCCACGGTTCCGCCGGTGAACAGGGCCGCCAGTGCGAGCGCGAACGCGTCCGACACTCCAGACCGCAGCTGCAGGGCCTTGAATGCGAAGGAGAAGGCGGCCGGCAGCAGCAGCGAAGGCAGCAGCAGCCTGCGGGCCAGCACGCCGCCGAGGCTGTCGGCGGTCGCCACGCGGGTCAGCCCGACGGTCGGCGTGGCCGACATCCAGCCCAGCGCGCCCAGCAGGAGCAGCACCGCGGTGAGGATCGGAAGATGGCTGAACAGTTCACCCCGCTGGCCTGCCAGGGTGACGCCGTAGGAGGCCAGGCCGACCATGGCGATCGCGATCACTCCGAGCGCCAGGAAATCGCGCAGCCACAGCCAGCGGTCGACTGCCATGAGCAGGCCGATACCGCCAAGCAGCATGAATCCGACGGCCGCCAGCTCGGCCATCCGCCCCGGCGGCCGTCCGAGCCGTCCTGCATCCGGATCCGGGAACAGGTGGTCGATCCCCAGATCCGCTCCCCACAGGTACTGGACCAGCACGGCCGCGCCCAGCAGCAGCAGGGAGACCGAACACACGGTGCTGCCCGCGCGTGCGGCCCGACCTCCGTGGTGGGCGAGCAACAAGGCACCGCCCGCGATCAGGAATCCGATCGCGGCACTGGGCTTCATCGTGACCTGGCCCGGAACCACCGCCGCCAGCATGACCAGGCCGCGTGACCACCCCAGCAGGACGGACAGCGCGACCCCGATCAGCAACAGGCCCACGACCCGGGAGAAGACGAGGAAGTGGCGCACGACATCGGCATTGCAGCGTCCGGGCCGTGAGGCCCTCGCGGCGTCGCAGCGGGCCAGCCGCGTGCCGCCCGGACAGCCACCGACGCCCTGCGGACAGGGCGGCTCGTGTCCCTTCAGCCGCCTCGCGGCCGCCTTCATTCCACGCATCACTTCGGCGCCTGCCGCCGGAGGAAGTCCGCGAGCTCTTCCTCCGGCAGTTCCGCGCTGAACACCCATCCCTGCAGTTCGTCGCAGCCGCAGGCTTCCAGCAGGGCCTGCTGCCGTTCCGTTTCCACGCCTTCGGCGAGGACGGTCAGACCCATGCTGTGCGCGAGGCTCACCAGCCCCTGGACCACCGGCAGGCCATTGCGTTTTTCCAGGTCGGCGATGAACGAGCGGTCGATCTTGAGCTTGTGCAGCGGAAAATCCTTGAGATAGGCGAACGAGGAATAGCCGGTTCCGAAGTCGTCGATCGCCAGCTGGACACCCAGGCGACGCAGGCGACGCAACGTCATCGCCACCTGCCGGTAATCACGGACCACGGCGCTTTCGGTGAGTTCGAGCTCAAGCAGGCTCGCAGGCACCGCGTGGCGCCGCAGCGCGTCGGCGACGCGATCGACCAGGTCGTCCTGCCGGACCTGGTGCGCGGACAGATTGACCGCGATCGGCATGGGCGTGCCGGCAGCGAGCAGCTTCGCGATCTGCCGGCAGGCAGCATCGAGCACCCAGTGACCGATGGGCACGATGAGCCCGCTGGCCTCGGCGACGTGGATGAACTCCCCCGGCGCGATGTTCCCGCGGGTCGGGTGCCGCCAGCGCAACAGGGCTTCGAATCCACAGACCGTCCGGCTCGCAAGAGACAGCTGCGGCTGGTAGTGCAGGTCGAACTGCCCCTTCGCCAGCGCCTCGTGCAGCAGCACCTGCAGTTCGAGCTGCTGGGTCACGTCCGTCTCGAGCGAGGGCCGGAATCTGCGGATGCAGCCGCGGCCCTCGGACTTGGCGGCGAACAGCGCGAGGTCGGCGCGTCGCAGCAGGACATGGTGGTCGTCGCCGTCTTCGGGAAACACGGCCACACCGGCGCTGGCGCTGCTCGGGACGCTCTGGCGGTCGAGCAGGAACGGTGCCTGGAACGCCTCCAGGACCTGGTTGGCCATCTCCACGGCGTGCGCGGGCGCGGACAGTCCGCGCAGCAGGATCGCGAATTCGTCGCCGCCGATCCGTGCCAGGAAGGACTGCTCCGGCATCTTCAGTGCGATCGTCCTCGCGATCTGGATGAGCAGTTGGTCGCCCTGCGAGTGGCCCCAGCTTTCGTTGATGGTCTTGAAGTTGTCGAGATCGAGCAGGATCACCGCGACGCCGCCGTCGCCGGCGCTCCGGATCGCGTCGGCGAGCTGCTCCATGAAGTGCGTGCGGTTGGGCAGATCCGTCAGCGCATCGTGGAGCGCCTGTTGCAGCAGTGCCTGCTCCAGCCGCTCGCGCTCGCGCATGTCGCGCACGAAGGCGATGAAGCGTGCGGAGCCCGCTTCCGTCTCGACGCTGAGCGCGATGTCCAGCGCCATCTCGGTCCCATCGCGGTGCATGCCGACGACGTTGCGCCGGCCCGTCATCGGGAGGCTGTGGACACCGGGATCGAACCCGGCACGATGCCTGCGATGTCGTGCGTGGATGCGCTCGGGGAGCAGCATCTCCACCGGCCTGCCGACCATCTCGGTCCGGGTGTATCCGAACAGCTGCTCCGCCTTGCCGTTGCAGGCGCAGATCAGGCCGTCGGCGTCGACCATGAGGATCGCATCCGGCGCATTGAAGATGATGCTGCGGTAGCGATGATTGCGGCTTTCGGAATCGCGCAGCGCGGCACTGAAGCGCTGGACCGACCTTCGCAGCCGCAGCGTGCTCAGCGTGAACAGGGCGTAGCAGGACGTCATCAGCAGGCCCACCAGCAGCACCGGTCGCTGCGGAAGGGTCGTCGTGGACCAGAGCAGCAGCAGGACGGCGAACAGGCTCGCGAACAGAGCGCTGGCGAGCAGCAGCCGGCCGCTGCCGGCCGGGCTTTGTCCGCCTTCAGCCTGCGGCATGGCGTCCGAGCTCCCTGGCGATCGCCGACAGACCCAGACTGTGCTGCACGGCGCCCAGCTTCACGGCCTCCCGCGGCATTCCGTAGACCACGCAGCTTGCCTCGTCCTGGGCCAGCGTGACCGCCCCGGTCTCACGCATCCTCAGCAGGCCGCGCGCACCGTCGTTGCCCATCCCGGTCATGATCACTCCCAGCGCGTGGCGGCCAGCGGCGCGAGCGGTCGACTCGAACAGCACGTCCACCGAGGGGCGATGACGGTTGACCGGGGGACCGTCGGTCACGCTCACCGCGTAGCCGCCGCCGCTGCGTACCAGCTCCATCTGCCGTCCGCCCGGTGCGACCAGGGCCAGGCCGGGGCGGACCGCATCGCCATGGCGGGCCTCGCGCACCTCGATCCGGCTCAGCGCATTGAGCCGACCCGCGAAGGCGGCGGTGAATCGCTGGGGCATGTGCTGGACGACCACAATGCCCGCGCAGCCCACCGGAAGTCCGGTCAGCACGGCTTCCAGCGCCTGGGTGCCGCCGGTGGAGGCACCTATCGCGATGACCTGCACCGGGTGCGACACCGGCGCAAGCGGTGCGGACGCGGCGGCGGGCACCGGTGCATGTCCCGCCGTCGGCGCCATGCGCGCGCTCGGCCGGACGGCCGGGCCTGTGTGCGACATGCCCGCGCCCGCGCGCGCGGCGGCGCGCACCGCGTCGGGGATTCCGCTGTCCTGCGACAGGAACTCGCGGAGCCCGATCGTCGGCTTGAGCACGACCTCGACCGCACCGGCGGCCAGCGCCTGCATGGTCGCGTCCGCGCCGCGATCGGTGAGCGTGGAGCAGATCACCACCGGCGTCGGCCGCTCGGCCATCAGCTTGCGCAGGAAGGTGAGACCGTCCATGCGCGGCATCTCGATGTCCAGCACGAGCACGTCCGGCCAGTCCCGCGCCATCTTCTCCCGCGCGAACAGCGGATCGGAGGCGGTGGCGACGACCTCGATGTCGCGCTCGCGCGCCAGCACCTCGGACAGCACCTGGCGCATGACCGCGGAATCGTCCACAACCATCACCCGGATCGGCTTCATGCGCTGATCCCTCCAGCCATCTGGAGCTGTGGCCGGGGCGCGGTGTGCCGCAGCCAGGCCTCCCCGGTGGCGAGTTCGAAGCGGAGTTCGCGATGCCCCCCTTCCGCCGAGGTGTTCGGCGACGGCCACCAGCCGGTGTCCGGACAGCAGCGCCCTGGCGGCATCCACGTTCCGTTCGTGCACGGCGAACATCGAGCCCGATGGCAGCCGGCCCCCGCCATCGGGGTACATCCGCCCCCCGCCGAAGAGCTTGGCCTGGAACTCCACGAGGCGCAGGCCGGTGGCCGCGACGCGCTGCACGAGCCAGTCCATGGCCTCCGCCGCGTAGCGGCCATCGGGCGCGGCGAGCGGCGCGGCGGAACGGCCCGGCAGCATGAAGTGGCACATGCCTCCGCAACGCTGCCGTGGATGCCACAGCGTGATCGCCACGCAGGAGCCGAGCAGGGTCCGCAGGCGGACGTCGCCATCACCGAACCACAGCCCCCCGGGCTGCAGGTAGACCTCGGTGACGGCGCCTGCGGCGATCACGGCTTGACGTACACCGAGGGGGCCAGCGCAGTCAGCAGGCCCAGGTCGGACAGGCTTTCGGAATGGCCCACCATCAGCCAGCCGCCCGGGCGAAGCTGTGCGACCAGGCGCCCGACCACCTGGCGCTTGACCTCCGGCGGGAAGTAGATCAGGACGTTGCGCAGCAGGATCAGGTCGAACATGCCGACATCCGGCAGCTCCGTGGCCAGGTTCATCCTTGCGAACCGCACCCGCCGCCGCAGCTCCGGCGAGACCATGAACGTGCCGTCCTGGCTGCCGATGCCGCGCAGGCAGTACGCGCGCAGGTCCTCGGGCGGGATCTGGCCGGCCTGCCGGATGTCGTACTGGCCCCGCTGCGCGCGCTCGATCACGTCGGCGCTGATGTCCGTGCCGAACACCTCCCAGCCGTCGTGACGCGCGTGCCGCGCCAGCACCATCGCCAGGCTGTAGGCCTCCTGACCGCTGGACGCGGCCGCGCTCCAGACCCGCAGCGGACGGGTGCTGGCGGGCAGGATCCGCTCGCGGAGGAAGTCGAAGTGCGGCTTCTCCCGGAAAAAGTGGGTCTCGTTGGTGGTCAGCAGGTCCAGCGCCCGCTGCGCTTCGCCGGGCTGCGACAGCACCATGCGGTGGTAGTCCTCGTAGCTGGACAGGCCCAGCTGCTTGAGGCGCTTGGCCAGCCGGCCGGCAACCATGGCCTTCTTGCCTCCGGCCAGGCTGATGCCGGACGTCCGCAGCAGCCATGCGCGGATCTGCTCGAAGGCGGCGTCGCTGAGCACGACCTGGCCCGCCATGAAGTCCGGCGCGGCCATCGACGGCATGCGCGGCGACGTCTGCACCGGCGACGGCAGGTTCATCGGCCGGCGGCGACGCTGAGATCGAGCCGGGTCATCTCGTCCACCGACAGGACGCGGTTCGCGTCCAGGATGATGACGAAGCCGCTGTCCACCTTGCCCATTCCGGAAATGAAATCGCTGCGGATGTGGGTCCCGAACGCCGGCGCCGGCTCGATGTCGGCGTGGTTGATGTCGAGCACTTCGTTGACCACGTCCACGACCATGCCCAGCGTGTGCACCACATGGCCCGAGCCGGGGGTGTCGGCATGCACGTCGAGGATCACGATGCAGGTGCGCCGGGTCACCGCGCCCACCGGGCGGCCGAGCCGGTTGGCAAGGTCCACCACCGGAACCACCGCGCCGCGGAGGTTGATCACCCCGCGGATGAACTCAGGCATCAGCGGGACCGTGGTCAGGTTCCCGAACTCGATGATCTCGCGGATGTTGAGGATGTCCACGGCGAACGCCTCGCCGTCCAGCAGGAAGGTCAGGTATTGGCTGGCCCCCCGTTCCGGCTGCTCGAAGTCGGCCGTTCGATGCTTCACCAGTGCCGTCATGATCGTCGCGCTCAGAAGCTGACGAATTCGCCGGCCGCGGCGGTCGCCGGCCGGGACGGTTCGGCGCCGGGACGGAGGCGCCGACGATCGCCTCCTCCTTGCGCCACGGTCGCCTGATGCTGGTGCTGGTCCAGGCGGAAGAAGCCCATCAGGGTCTGCAGCTGTTCGGCCTGGCTGCTCATCTCCTCCGCGGTGGCCGCAAGTTCTTCCGATGCGGACGCGTTCTGCTGCGTGGCAAGGCTCAGCTGGCTCATTGCCGCGTTGATCTGGCCGACGCCGCCGGACTGCTCGCTGGACGCCGCGGCGATCTCCTGCACGAGGTCCGATGTCCGACGGATCGACGGCACCATCGCTTCCAGCAGTCGCCCCGCGCCTTCGGCCATTTCCACCGAGTCGGTCGCGAGCTCGCCGATTTCCTGCGCGGCGACCTGGCTGCGCTCGGCGAGCTTGCGGACCTCGGCCGCGACCACGGCGAACCCCTTGCCGTGTTCGCCGGCGCGAGCCGCCTCGATCGCCGCGTTCAGCGCGAGCAGATTGGTCTGATAGGCGATGTCGTCGATGATTCCGATCTTGCCGGCGATGCTCTTCATGGCAGCGACCGTGCGCCGCACGGCTTCGCCGCCATCCGCGGCCTCCTTCGCCGCCTGGCTGGCGGTGCCGTCCGTGACACGGGCATTCTCGGTGTTCTGCGCGATCGAGGCGTTCATCTGTTCGACCGAGGCCGACGTCTCCTCCACGCTGGCCGCCTGCTCGCTGGCGCCCTGCGACAGCGTCTGCGCCGTGGCCGATACCTGCTCGGACGCGCTGGACAGGTTGTCGGACGCGGCCCGGACCTCGCCGATGATCTGCCCCAGGCGGCCGATCAGGGCCGCCATCGCGGCCAGCAGGCGACCGGTCTCGTCGCCGCGGTCGCTCTGGACCTGGACGGTGAGGTCGCCCTTCGCCAGCCTCCCCGCGGCCTCGACGGCCACGCCCATCGGCCGGGTGATGCTCCGGGTCACCAGCAGCGAGACCAGGATCGCGAGGACGATGGCGCCGCCGGCGATGGTCAGCAGCATCGTCCAGGCCGACTCGTAGGCCGCCTGGGCCTCGGCGCTGGCGGTGTCCATCAGTTCGTTCTGGAACGTCACCAGAGACTGGACGCTGGTGACGTACTCCACCTGCAGTCCGCTGACCTGTTGCAGGTAGTAGTCGCGGGCTTCCTCCGCGCGCCCCCCGTCGACCAGGTCGAGGAAGGTCAGCTGCGAGTCGACATAGGCCTGGCGGGCCGCCTTCACTCCGGCCAGGAGTTCGCGGCCGCGCGGCAGGACGACCATCTCGTCGAGCACCTGGATCTTCTCCAGGATCGACGCCCGCTGGGTTTCGATCGCCGTACGCTGGCGGGCGCGCTCCTGGTCGGTGGTCACCACCAGGGTGGTCGCCATGGCCTGGGCGATGCCGTTCACCGCATCGATGACGCCGTTGGCCAGCACCGTCTTCGGGTAGAGGCTGGTGGCCATCTCGTCGAGGTCGGCGTGCAGCGCGCTGAGCCGGTCCAGCGAGACCAGCACCAGGGTGGCGAGCAGCGCGAGCATCAGGGCAAAGCCCAGACCCAGCCGCGTACCGATCTTCATGTTCTTGAACATGCGGGTTGTTTCCTTGGGTGATTCAGACATTCAGTGAGTGCGGACCGCCGCGTCGTGCCGGCCGCTGCCGACACTCGCCAGCAGCGAGGGAACGTCGAGCAGCAGCGCGACCGCGCCGGAGCCGAGGATGGTCGTGCCGGAGATGCCCACCAGGCGCGCGAACAGCTCGCCCATGGGCTTGATCACGGCCTGCAGCTCGCCTTCAAGGCGGTCGACGACCAGCCCGGCCCGGGTGCCCTGGCTGCTGACGACCACGACGCTCTGCCGCCGGCCGGACTCGCCCCCGAGGCCGAAATGCCGGCGCAGGTGCAGCAGCGGCAGGACCTCGCCGCGCAGGTCGAGATAGCCTGCGGCCCCGACGCCGGGCGCCAGCTCGACGCACTCGACGACGGTGTCCAGCGGCGCGACGTAGTGGGTGCCGGCGACGCCCATCAGGAAACCGCCGATGATCGCCAGCGTCAGCGGCAACCGGATACGGAACGTGGTGCCGGCACCGGCGTCGGACTCGATCTCGATCGAGCCGTGCAGGGCTTCGATGCTGCGCTTGACCACGTCCATGCCCACGCCGCGGCCGGAGAGGTCGGTCACCCTCTCGGCGGTGGAGAAGCCGGGCGCGAAGATCAGGTTCCACGCTTCCGTGTCGGTCAAGGTCTCGTCTTCGGGTATCAGGCCGCGCTGGATGGCGCGTGCCAGGATCCGGGCGCGATCCAGCCCGCCCCCATCGTCGCCAATCTCGATGACGACGCTGCCGGCTTCGTGGCGGGCCGCCAGGTGGATCGAACCACGCTCCGGCTTGCCCCGGAGGCGTCGCTCCGCCGCCGGTTCGATGCCATGGTCGATCGCGTTGCGCACCAGGTGGGTGAGCGGCTCGGCGATCTGCTCGACCAGGTTCTTGTCGAGCTCCGTGCTGGCGCCGGTGATCGAAAGCTCGATGTCCTTGCCCAACTGGCGGCTGATCTCGCGCACCACGCGACGGAAGCGGCTGAAGGTCTCGCCGATCTCGACCATCCGCAGCCGCATCGCGTCCTCGCGGATGTCCTCGACCAGCCGCGCCATGGCCGACGCCGCCTCGAGCAGGCCGCCTTCCCCGACCATGGCGGCGCTCTGCCCCACCCCGGCGCTCGCGACAACCAGTTCGCCGACGCGATCGATCAGGCGATCGAGCTTCTCCGACTGCACGCGGATCAGCTGGTTCTCGCCCGTGCGCTGCCGGGCCTCCTGCTGTCGGCTCAAGGCGGCCTCGACCACCTCCGGTGGCGCCATGCCGCTGCGCACTGCGAGTTCACCCAGAGGCGGCCTGGCCGCGGTGCCGCCGTCTTCGGCCGCCTGCAGTTCGAGCATGGTGGCGAGTTCACGTGCGGTGATCGCACCGCAGGCGACCAGGATCTCGCCCAGGCGCCTGGGATCCTCGGGACGCTCGTCGATCAGACGAAGGTAGTCCTCGATGCGGCTGCCTGGCGGAAGCATGCGCAGCTCGCAGTCTTCGCGCACGAACTCGAAGGCCTGCTCGATCTCTTCCTTGCCGGCCTGGCTGTGCAGCCGGATCTCCAGGCCCAGATAGCAGGCCTCCGGATCCATGCGTTCGGCCGGAGGCATCGCTTCGGCCAGGGTCGTGATATGGGTGAGCCGGCCCAGGGTGCCGAGCCACCGCAGCACCGGCACCGGACTCAGCCCCTTGCGGAACAGGTCGGCGCCGAAGCGCACGGAGATGTGCCAGGTCTCGGCTTCCTCTTCCCAGCGCTGCGTTTCCGCCACCGGCGACGACGACAGGGGCAAGGCTTCCATCGCCGCCGCACAGGCGTCGTCCAGCAGGTCCGAAAGCCTGGCCAGCAGGACGTCGCCCTGGTCGATGCTGACCGCGTCCGGTTCGACGCCGGCCACGGCGCGGTCGACCAGGGTTTCCAGGTGGTCCCGGCACTGCAGCAGCAGGGAGATCGTCCCGGCGTCCAGGTCCAGCCGGCCCTCGCGGGCATGGTCGAGCGCGCCCTCGAGCTGGTGGGTGAAGCCGACCAGGTGGTCCAGTTCGAACAGTCCGCCCGAGCCCTTGATCGTGTGTGCGGCGCGGAAGACCGCGTCGAGCGCGGGCCGGTCGCCGGGGTTGATCGCCAGCAGTGCGATCGCTTCCTCCATCTCCAGCAACAGGTCCCGGCACTCGCCGAAGAAGGTCTGCCGGGCGCGTTCGACGAGGTTCATGGAGAGGCTCCCGCCTGCAGCGCCGGACGCAGGTACAGCGGATCGCCGAAATAGCCCGCAAGATCGAACAGTTCGAACTGCTCGACCACGACCTCGCTGTGGCCGACGAGCTCGAGGCGGCAACCCACGCGCGCCGCCTCGCGCTTGCACAGCATCAGCAGCTGCAGCCCGGCCGCGTCCAGCGCGGAGACGGCGGACAGGTCGAACTCGATGCGCGGCCCGCGCATGAGCGCGTCGAGCAGCAGCGGCAGCGCCGCGCGCGCATGCTGGATGGTGAGCGCACCGCGAAGGATCGCCCGCGCCTCGCCATCCCGGATACCGTCGATCCGGATCTCCATGCCGCGCCCCCGAACTGATGAACAGCGCACAGTTCTACCGGGACATCCTGCCGCTGCCGATCAGCCACGGACTACAAGCGCTGTAGGCGCAGGATTAAAAGCGTTCGGCCATCCGCTCCTTGACGGAAAGCCGACCCCGCTACTCGACGAGGCGATGCCGCAGCGCGTAGCGGATGAGTTCGGCGTCGCCGCTCAGGCCCAGCTTCTGCAGTATCCGGACCTTGTGCGTGCTGACGGTCTTCGGCGAGATGTGCAGCCGCTCGCCGATCGTCGCGATCGGCACGCCGCGCGCGAGCTCGGTGAACACCTGGTACTCGCGATTGGACAGCACGCGGTGCGGCGCGCCGGCATCGGGGCGCAGCTGGTCGTACAGCAGTCGCGCCGCCATCTGCTGGGCCACGTAGTTGCCACCCCGCGCCACGGCCCGGACCGCATCCAGCATGTCCTCCGGCTCGCCGTCCTTGGTCAGGTAGCCCGCCGCGCCGGCACGGATCGTCCGTCGCGCGAGTTCGGTCTCGTCGTGGACGGTCAGGACCAGCACCGGCACGCCCGGCGCCTCCTTCCGCAGACGCTTGATCAGGTCGACGCCGCCGGGTCCCGGCATGCTGAGGTCAAGCAGCAGGACGTCGGGCGAGAGCGCACGGACGCCGTCGAGCACCTCGTGGCCGTTCGCCGCCTCGCCGACCAGACCCATGCCCGGCGTGCCGCCGATGAGCCGCGCCAGACCCTGCCTGAAGATGGCGTGGTCGTCTGCGATCAGGATCCGGATCATGCGTGTTCGCGACCTTGAGACAGGGGAATGGAGGCGCGCAGCGTAGTGCCACGGCCCGGCGCGCTGTCAACCTCGATCGCACCGGAGAACATCAGCGCGCGCTCGCGCATGCCCAGGAGCCCGAACGTCCGCTCACACCCGGTGGCGTCCGGCGAGAAGCCGATCCCGTCGTCCTGCACCTGGAGTTCCAGCTGTCCGCCCGCGCATGCGATCGACACCGAGACGCAGCTGGCGCGCGCGTGGTTGCCGACATTGGTGAGGGCCTCCTGCAGGATCCTGAACGCCGCCGTCGCCAGGTCGCCATCCAGTTCGAAATCCTCCTCGGGTGCATCCAGCCGGACCGCGATACGGGTCCGCCTGCGGAAGTCGGACAGCAGCCACTCGGCCGCGGGCACCAGGCCCTCATCCAGCGTGGCGGGGCGAAGCATCACCACGACGTCGCGGACCACGGCCATGGTCTGGTCGATGGTCCGCTTCATCGTGGCCATGTGCTCGGCGATTTCGGGCAGATCGGCACCGAAGCGGGCGCGAACCATCGCCGCTTCCATGCGCAGCGCGGTCAGGCACTGGCCCAGTTCGTCGTGGATCTCGCGGGCGACGTGCGAGCGCCGCCTCTCCATCGCCTGATCGAGGTGCGCGGCAAGCTCGCGCAGCTGCTGGCGCGAGGCCAGCAGCTCGGCTTCCTTCAGCTTCATCGCGGTGATGTCCTGGGTCGTTCCGACGACCCGGCAGCGCTTGCCGGGCTCGGCGATCTCCGGATCGCAGCGCGAATGCAGCCAGCGTTCTCCGCCCTCCACCATCATGCGGTACTCGACTTCGCCGGGGTGACCCGTCTTCACGCGCTCCCAGAACGCGACCAGGGCAGCGGCGTCGCAGGGATGCACGCGGCGGAGCAGGGCGGCCTCGTCGACCTGCGTAGTGCTGCCACAGCCGCAGATGCGGCTCGCCTCGACGCTGAGCTCCAGCTGCCGGGTCTCCGGGTCGAAGCGCCAGCTTCCCAGCTGCGCCTGCGACTGCGAGCGTGCCAGCAGGTCGCGGCTCTCCAGCAGCCGCTGCTCCGCCTGGTGGCGTTCGGTGACGTCGCGCATGACCGACACGATCTCGTGCTCGCGGCCGGCCCCCGCGTCCGCGATCCGTCGGCCGACCGCCTCGATCCAGCGGTCTGTTCCATCCGGATGCCGGACGCGGTAGGTGAGGTGATAGTCCCGCCCCCCCTTGCTGGCCTCGCAGCTGCGCGTGCTCGCACCGGACGCTCGGCAGGTCGTCGGGGTGCACCAGGGCTTCGGGCGTCCTGCCAAGCAGGTCCTCGGGATCGCGTCCGAGCAGCGTGCGACAGGCGGGCGAGAGATAGGTATACCTGCACTTCGCGTCGTGCAGGCTGATCACGTCGCTGGAGTGCTCCGCGAGCAGGCGGAACAGCCGCTCGCTGTCGGCGAGCGCGGTCCGTTCTTCGGCGAGTTTGCCGGCCATTGCGTGCAGGGCCTGCAGCACGCGCCCCACTTCGTCACGGAACCCGGGTGGCGCGGGGACGTCCATCTGCCCCGACGCCACCTGGTTGGCGATCAGCACGGCTTCGCCCAGCGGGTCGGTGACGCTTCGCCCGAGCCGGACGACGAACCACAGCGCGACCACCGCCGCGAGCACCGCCACCGCGATCAGCCGCCACAGGGCCGTCCGGGTATCACCCGTGGTTTCCGCGCTGCGCGTCGTGGCGACCCGCGCGTGGTGCCCTGCCAGCGCTTCGACGTCCGCGACGTAGGCCTCCTGCAGGGGAAGGACGGTGCCCAGGTAGAACGCCCGCGCCGCCACCGGTCCGTCTTCGCCGGCGATCCGGAAAATTTCCTCCTGGGCGGCGATGTATGCCGATCGCCCACGCTCCACGGCGCCCAGCAGCTCCCCCTCTTCCGGGCCGTTCTGGTGCTTCCAGAGCCAGTCCAGGCTGGTCTGGGCAGCGCTGCGCGCACTCCTCGCGAGCTCGCGAACCCGGTCGAGATCCGCATCGTCCCCCTCGAGCAGCCCCTGCGCCAGCGTCCGTGCGATGTCATTGGCGCGGTCGATCAGCAGATTGGCCTGGACGACCTTGGTGAAGTGGTCCGTGGCCAGCTCGTGGAGCCGGTCCCGCGTTCCCGCCAGCCCATGCACCGCCGTCGCCGTCACCGCCAGCCAGGTCAGCAGCAGCAGTCCAAGGCCCAGGCACAGGCGGGTCGCCAACGGCCAGTTGCGAAGCATCGGAACATCCAGGTGCGTGGCTCGTCTGGCCCCTATCGGCCGGTGCGCGCCGGACTTTAGCCCTTCACCGCTCCGGCACCACCATCGGCAGCACCCCTTCGAGCGGCAGCGCCCGCACGGTCCCGCGGTGCCCGTGCACGGTCTCCGCGCGGAACATCGAGTTGACGATGGCCTCCTCGGTCGCCTCGGCGGCGGCTTCGAACAGGGGCGTCATGGCGTCGTTGGCCAGGACCGCCGCCGGCTGCGGCGGATCACCCTGGATCCTGCGCATGGACGGCGCCGTCGAGAACGCGATCACGTAGTCCCCGGACCCGTTGCTCATGTCGCCGCCCGTGCGCCCCATCCCCAGCAGCGCGCGCGCCGCCAGCCGCCGCAGCAGGCGGGCATCCAGCGGCGCGTCGGTGGCGACGACGATCATGATGCTGCCATCGCCGCTGTCCGGCGGCAGCTCGCGGTTGCCTGCCGCCAGTGCCAGCGCCTCCGGCCGCAGGTCGTCCAGCGGAACGCCGCGGATCGTCAGCCGGCCGCCGAAGTTGCTCTGCACCAGGACGCCGACCGTGTGCCCGCCTTCGGACGCCGGCAGCCTGCGCGAGCTGGTGCCGATGCCGCCCTTCCAGCCGAACGCGACGGTCCCGGTGCCCGCGCCGACCGCGCCCTCGTCGACGTTGCCGGGCGATGCCGACTCCAGGGCCTCGCGCACGTGCGCGGGCGTGATCGCACGCGCGCGGATGTCATTGAGGTAGCCGTCGTTGGTTTCTCCCACGACCGGGTTCAGCGAACGCACGTCCTCCATGCCCGGCCGCGCGAGCTGCCATTCCACCAGCGCGTCGGCCGTGCGCCACACACCCAGCGTGCCGGTGAGCAGGACCGGGGTTTCCAGCTCGCCGAGCTCCTGCACCTGGGTGACGCCCAGCAGCTTGCCGTAGCCGTTCCCGACCACGATCGCCGCGGGCACGCGCTCGCGGTAGAGGTCGCCCCCGTGCGGAAGGATCGCGGTGACCCCCGTGCGCAGCCCATCGCCCTCGACCACGGTAGCGTGTCCCACCGCCACGCCCGGCACGTCGATGATGGCGTTGCGCGGGCCGGGCTCGCGCACTCCGATCACCACGCCGGCGTCGCGCGCCCGGGGGCGTTCGGGCGCCGGGGCGTCGTCGGCCGCACCGACCGGACCCGCGAGCAGCAGCGTCGCGGCGACCGCCACCGGCATCCACCACATCCTGATTCGTCGCGTCATACCGTCCTTCCCCGATACCCGTTGGCGCCATGATGCGGCATCACCGGGCGAGCAGGCGCCGGGTCCACTCCAGCAGCGCCATCGGCAGGCGCTCCGGGGACCACAGCACCGCGTAGCTGTCCGGTCCGAACACCTTCGGGAGATAGGCCGGTGCCTGCAGGTCGACGGTCAGGCAGAACGGAAAAACGCCCTGCAGGCGCGCCTCGGCCACCGATTGCCGCATGTCCTCGACGCCGAAGCGCCCATCGTAGCGGTCGGCGTCGTTGGGCTTGCCGTCGGACAGCACCAACAGCAGGCGGTGCTCGGCGGGCTGCCGCATCAGCAGCGCGGTCGCGTGCCGGATGGCGGCGCCGGCACGGGTGTAGTGCTCGGGCTCCAGGCCGGCGATGCGCAGCGCGACGTCCTCGTCGTAGCGCTCGTCGAAGTCCTTCAGCATGCGCACGGTCACGCCGTGCGGCCCTTCGCCGGAGAAGGCCATGACCGAGAACGGTTCGCCCAGCCCCTGCAGGGCCATGCAGACCAGCAGCAGCGCCTCGCGCTCGACGTCGATGACGCGGCGGCCGTCGCCGATGAAGCCGTCGGTGGAGCCGCTGGCATCCACCAGCAGCGAAACCGCGATGCTGCGCCGGCCCGGCCGCCGCGCCTCGTACAGCCCCTCGCGCAAAAAGCCCCCGGCCCGCAGGTCGGCGCGGCCCTCGACGCAGGCGTCGATGTCGATGTCCTCGCCGTCGATCTGCCGGCGCAGGCGCATGCGTTCCGGGCGCAGCAGCTCGAACTGCCTGCGGATCCCGTCGAGATGGGCACGGTGGCGGGCCAGGATGGCGTCGACCCAGCGCGGATCGCCGGCCACCGACGACAGCATCCGCACGGTGGTGCCGTCCTCGATGTAGGACTCCGTGGAATGGTCCCACTCGGGATAGCGGAAACAGCTCCCGGCTCCGCCCTGCTCCCCGGACTCGAGCATCGCGCGGCCGGGCGGAGGATCGTCCGACAGCAGCACCTCGCGCGGCGGATCGGGGGCAGCGACCATCCGCGTGGAGGCCAGTTCGGACACCATGTCGCCGTACTCGTCGGCGCTGGTCTCGTCGTCGCGGTCGATCGGACGCTGAAGGCCGAAGGGGTCCTCGGCGATCTCGTGCGGGGCATCCTGCTGGATCATCCAGGCGCCGGGGTCACCCGGACTGTCTTCGTCGTCGGTCGCTTCGCGCTGTTCGGGCCGCCGCTCCATGCGTGCGCTGCGCACGTCCCCGGGTTCTTCGTCGTGTTCGAAGGGGTGGCCGTCCATGACGTGGGCGTGGCCTCCCGTGGCCTGGCGCAGCTCGCCGGTCCACCAGTCGCGAAGGAGCGGCATGGACCCCAACCGGCGCACGTCCGCCCCGTCGATGGCCCAGTCCCGGACCAGCCGCGCGGCCGCGGCCAGCGACGCCTCGACCGATCCGGGTGGCGATCCGGGCAGCCCCCCGCGCCCGGCCGCTGCACTGCGTCGCAGGAGGCGGCGGGGTCGCTTTCGAGGATCCCGCGCACCAGTTGTTCCAGCGCCCGTCGCGCCGGAGCGAAATCGGCCAGCGGCGGTCGCGCCTCCAGCGCACGCCGGCGCAGGCGGCGCAGCGCCGGGAGCAGGCCCGGGAAGCGTTGCGCCACCTCGGCCTCGGCCGCCTGCGCCTCCAGCACCAGCGCAGTATCGCGCAGCAGCGCGCCGGGCTGCGCCAGGATCGCCTGCGCGCTGCCGCGCATGGCCCGGAACGCCTGTTGCAGCGCCATCGCACGGTACAGCTCCGAGGCCTCGACCGGATCGCGGATGCCCAGGTGTCCAGGGAGCCAGATGGCGTCGCCGCTGGTCGCCGGTACCGCCTGCCGGTGGCGTGGATAGGCGCGCGGGGTGAACAGCCGGTGCAGCGCCGTCGGACGCGCCGGTGGCAGCGCCACCCGCAGTGGGAGGCTGGTGCCGCAGGCGGCCGACAGCAGGAGATCGAGGCGGCGTGCGAGCGAGGCGAGCGCTACCGGTGCCTGCGGCTCGCTTGCGTAGTGCCGCCGCCAGGCGTCGCGGATGAAGATCGTGGCGTGCCGCGCGGCATCGACGACCAGGTCCTCGGCTTCGGCCACGACCGCACCCGCCTAGGGGAACATCGCGTCGACGAGTTCGCGCATCGCGCCGAGCAGGGTCGGGTCGTCGCTCAGGGGCGAGACCACCGCGACGCTGCAGGCCTCGCGGACGCCGATGCCCATGGCCACCAGGCGCCCGGCGGCGATCAGCAGCCGCGTACTCGGCACCTCGGCCAGCCCGCGGTCCCGCAGCGAGCGCAGGCGGCCAGCCAGCTCCACCAGCGCCATCGCGGTCCCTCTGTCCACGCCGCTTTCGGTGGCCACGATCGCGGCCTCGGCCTGCGGTGCCGGAAAGTCCAGTTCGATCGCGACGAAGCGCTGGCGCGTGCTCGGCTTGAGGTCCTTGAGCATGCGCTGGTAGCCGGGGTTGTAGGAGATCACCAGCTGGAAGCCGGGCGCGGCCTCGATGGTCTCGCCGGTGCGGTCGATCGGCAGGATGCGCCGGTAGTCGGTCAGCGGGTGCAGGACCACGATGGTGTCCTGCCGTGCTTCCACCACTTCGTCGAGATAGCAGATCGCGCCCTGGCGCACGGCCCGGGTCAGCGGACCGTCCTGCCAGACCGTGTCGTCGTGGCGGATCAGGAAGCGCCCGATGAGATCGCTCGCGGTGAGGTCGTCATGGCACGAGACCGTGACCAGCGGGCGGCCCAGCCGCCAGGCCATGTGCTCGACGAAGCGCGTCTTGCCGCACCCGGTCGGGCCCTTGAGCATCACCGCCAGCCCGCCGGCATGGCACTGCTCCACGACCTCGACCTCGTTGCCGGTGGGAAGGTAGTACGGCCCTCCCGCCTCCGGCGCCCTGCGCGCATCCACCGGTCAGGGTTCCCCTGGCACGGCCAGCCCTTCGACGATGTCGTCCACCACCTCGAAGTGGGGCCGGTACCTGAAGAAGTCGAAGATGAACATCGCCACCCCGGTGGCGAAGACCGTCGCCGTCAGCAACAGCATCAGGAAGTGCACCTGGATCTTGAGCTGGGCGTCGAGGTAGCCCATCCCCATGATCCGCTCCAGGTAGACCTGGGCGATGCCGGCGGTGCCGAACGACAGCGTCATTCCGAACATGCCCGAGATCTGCAGCCAGAAGGCCCAGTACCCGAGCGGCGAGTGCTTGCCCGGGGGCCGGTTGGTCAGGCCCGGCAGCGCGTAGCTGATCATCGCCATGATGATCATCGCGTAGGCGCCGTAGAACGCGGAGTGGGCGTGCATCGCCGTGATCAGGGTGCCGTGGGTCCACTTGTTGACGCCGGGCCAGGTGTGGGCCAGGCCGAGCAGGCCCGCGCCGAACAGCGCGAAGATCGCGCTGCCGATGGTCCAGTGAAGTGCCAGCGTGTTCGGATGCCTGACCCCTCCGCGCCGCATCGCCGCGTAGGCGTAGATCGCCATCGCGGCCAGGGCCAGCGGCTCGAGCGCACTGAAGAAGCCGCCGATCGGCAGCCAGTACTGGGGCACGCCGACCCAGTAGTAGTGGTGCGCCGTGCCGAGGATGCCGGCGAAGAACACCAGGCCCACGATCACGTACAGCCACTTCTCCATCACCTCGCGGTCGATGCCGGACAGGCGGATCAGCAGGTAGGCGAGGAAGCCGGCCATGATCATCATCCACACGCCCTCGACCCACAGGTGGATCGTCCACCAGCGGTAGAAGATGGAGACGGTGTAGTTCTCGTAGTGCAGCAGCGCGGGGATGTACAGCACCGCCGAGAGCGCCAGGCCTCCCAGCAGCACGCCTTCGGTCGTCGTGAAACGCCCGGACTTCCTGATGGTCATGCCGATGTTGTAGAGGAAGATCAGCATGCAGATGACGATGACCAGCTTGTGCGGCAGCGGCTGCTCCAGCAGTTTGTTGCCGGTGCCGTAGCGGAAGAAATACCCGATCACCGCGGTGACGCCCATCACCGTCCACAGGCCAAGCTGCCAGTAGGCGAGCTTCGTGCTGTACAGCTCGGTCCGGGATTCGTCCGGCACCATCCAGTAGGTCGCGCCCATGAAGCCGGTCAGCACCCAGACGATCAGCAGGTTGGTGTGGATCGTCTTGGTGACGTCGAAAGGCATGATGTACAGCAGCGGGTCCGGCCCCAGGTACTTCGAAGCCGACAGCAGCCCGAACACGATCTGCAGCCCGAACAGCACCATGGCCACAGCGAAGTACCAGTAGGCCACCGATTGGGACTTGTAGCGCATGGAAGGTCTCCCGATGCCGGCGCAGCACGCCCGCCGTATGTCTACTTCATGGATGCAAGGAATGCCGCGAGCTGGTCGATCTGCTCCCCGGTCAGGGTGTCCGCGTAGGTGTTGGGCATGAAGGACGTGCCATCCGCGGAGAACATGGCGCCTGGCACCAGATGGGCGCTGGGCGAGACGATCGACTCGCGGATGTAGCCCTCGACGTCGGTCGCGCTGCCGGTGTAGTCCGGGGATGCGATCGTCCGCGCGGCCCGCTCCGCCATCCCGGCCAGGGACGGACCGGCGAGCTGGACGCCCGGCTGCAGGGAGTGGCAGGCGGTACACACGGGCACCGCGGTACCGAACAGGTTCTCTCCGATCGCCCGCGGATCGCTGTCCGCACGCACGGGCCTCACGGTCCCCGCCTCCGCCGCACCTGCGGCGGTGCCCTGCGCGGCGACGATGGTCGTCCCGCCGGCGACCAGGATCGGCCTGGGCGGCCATCCCTGGTTGTCGACCTTCGAGACCCAGTCGAGGAACCTGACCAGGTTCTCGATCTCGACGTCGCTCAGGTTCTGGGTCGGCATCAGGCGACGGTGGCGCTGCTCGTCGTAGAACTGCGACGGATCGCGCATGTAGGCCTTGAGGTAGGCCTCGCCGCGGTGCTGCGCGATCTTGGTCAGGTCGGGCGCGTAGTAGGCGCCTTCGCCGAACAGCGTGTGGCAGTTGATGCAGTTGTACTTGTGCCAGACATCCTTGCCCTGCGTGACCTCGGGCGTGATGTCCGCCGCATTGGTCAGATCGTCGAAGCGGGTGTGGCTGTGCAGGGTCAGGCCGATGAAGGCAACGGCGGCGAGCCCCGTTGCGACGATTGCGAATACCCGGGACTGCCGCTTGTTCATGCGTCCTTCCTCAGACCGCGATCGAGGGCCAATAGGAGATCGCCGTGTAACCGGCGTAGACCACGGCCACCGCCATCAGCAGCAGCACGATGGATCCCGCAAGGCGGAGAACCGGAACCAGGCTTGTCGCTTTCATTGGAACGCTCCCCGGACCTGCGTTGATGCTGCAACGACGCGCTCGGCAGGCACTGTGACACTGCTCGCGGCCGGGCGCATTGTGCGGTGCAACGGTCGACGCCAGGTGAAAGCTGCCCCGTGCGTCAGCGCTTTTCCGGTTCGTGCCGCTCGTCCGAGCGCACTTCACCGTCCACCAGCGCGATCGTCCGGTCGCAGGTTTCCGACAGCCGCGGATCATGCGTCACCACGAGCACCGCGCAGCCGAACTGATCGTTGAACCGCCGCAGGAGCTGGAACACTTCGGCAGCGGTCTTCGTGTCGAGATTTCCGGTGGGCTCGTCGGCCAGCAGCAGCGCGGGCCGGGTCACCAGCGCGCGCGCGATGGCCACGCGCTGCTGCTGGCCACCGGAGAGCTGGTCGGGCCGGCGATCCACGAACTGTTCCAGCCCCACGTCGGCCAGCAGTCCCCGCGCGGTGTCGATGATCGCGGCATCGGGCTTGCCGTTGGCCACCATCCACGGCATCAGCACGTTCTCCAGCGCGGTGAACGCGGTGATGAGGTGATGGAACTGGAACACGAAGCCGATGTGCCGCCCGCGCAGTGCGGTGCGTGCCTCGTCGTCCATGGCCCGCGTGGGTTCACCGCGCAGGTAGAGCTCGCCGGCGGTGGGCGAATCGAGCAGGCCGATCAGGTTGAGCAGGGTGCTCTTGCCCGACCCCGAGGGTCCGACCAGCGCGGCGAAGTCGGCACTGTCCAGGCGCAGGTCGATGCCGTGCAGCACCTCGACCTCGTTCGGCCGTCCCAGGTTGTAGGACTTGCGCAGGCCTTCGAGGCGCAGCACTTCCCGATCGTCAGCCACGGATCGCCTCCACCGGATCCATGCGCGAGGCACGCGAAGCGGGCACGAAGGCCGCGACCATGCCGGCGACCGTGGCCAGCGCCATCGCCGCCGGGACCAGCATCGGCGGCAGCGGGATGAAGAACAGCCGCGGGCCGAAGGTGTTGAAGGCGGCCACCAGGCCGAGGCCCGACAGGGCGCCGATCGCGGAGCCCCCCAGCCCCAGCACCGCACCCTGCACCAGGAACACCCGCAGCATCTGCGCGCGCCGCGTGCCCATCGCGCGCAGGATGCCGATCTCGCGCGTGCGCTGGGCCACGCTCACCGCGAGCACGCTGGCGATGCCCAGTGCGACCGAGATCGCGACGAAGACGCTGATCATGCGCGTGGACATGCTCTGGGAACTGAGTGCGTTCATCAGCTGGGCGTTGGTCTCCATCCAGCTCTCGGCCTGCAGTCCGGTGAGGCCCCGCACGCGTGCGGCCATGCGGTCGGCGGCGAACAGCTCTTCCACGGTCATGTCGATCACGGTCACGCCGCCGGGAAGCGCGAGCAGCGACTGCGCCTGCTTGAGGTCGACGTAGACGTAGCGCGCGTCGAGCTCGCGCACGCCGAGCTCGAAGATGCCGGCGACGTTGACCACCGCGTCGCGTCCGTCGCCGGCCTGGAGCCGCAGCTTGCCGCCCAGGCGCAGCCCGAGGTCTTCGGCCAGCTTGCGGCCGACCACGGCATTGCCGGAACCGACCTCCAGCCGGCCCTCGACCATGCTTTCATCCAGCGGGATCACCCGCAGGTAGCGCGGCAGGTCCACGCCGACGAGCGCCACCGATTCAACCGCTGTGCCGCGGCGGCCGAAGGCGGGGCCGGACACCACCGGCGACACCGCGGTGACCCCCGGCAGGCGGTCGAGTACGTCGCGCACGCCGATCCAGTTGTCGATCGGCCGCAGCGCCTGCGGCCGCGGATCCTCCAGCACCAGCTGCAGCACGCCGTCGGGCGCCGGCGCCACGCGGTTCATCTCGCGCGGCGCCTCGACGCGCACATGGGACTGCGTGCCCAGGGTGCGCTCGATGATGTTCTCCTGCAGTCCCGAGATGAGGGCGGTGACGAAGACGATGACCGCCACGCCGACCGCGATCCCGAACAGGATCAGCAGCGTCTGCGCCCGCCCCTGGCGCAGGAAGCGCATGGCGATGGTGGACTCGATCCACATCGCCTAGTTGAACCGGACCGGGAGCTCGCCGCGGGTGGCACCGCCGGCGTCGGGCAGGGGCTGGCCCTCGATGCGCACGCGGTCGCCGTCCTCGGGGAGCGCATCCGGCCCGAGCGCGCCGGCGGCGAGCACCTTGTCGCCTTCGGCCAGGCCGTCGACCACCTCGCTCATCGCGAGGCCGCGCAGGCCGAGGCGCACGGGGACGCGCCGCACGCGGCCGTCGCGCACGCGGAGCACGCCGGCCTCGTCCGAGCCGGGAGTGGCGCCGAGCAGGGCATCGTTCGGCACCGCGAGCGCCCGCGCGCTACGGCCGGTGAGGATGGTGGCGGTCACCGTCATGTCCTGGCGCACGAAGTCGACCGGGGGATCGATGCGCAGGCGCACGTCGACGGTGCCGCGCGTCGGGTCGACGCTGGGCGCGACGTGGAAGACGGTGGCATCGAAGGGGCGGCCAGGGAAGGCGTCGGCGATGCAGGTGGCGGGCTGGCCCGCCTCGAGCCGCTCGAGGTTCTTCTCGTCCAGCGCCAGCAGCACTTCCCCGGGGGCATCGCGGGCGATCTCGAGCAGGACGTCCCCCGGCCTGACGGTGTCGCCGGGCTCCACGTTGCGGACCAGCACCGTGCCGGCGACGGTGGCACGGATCACCGCGCGCGCCAGGTCGGCCTCGGCGGCAGCGAGGCGCTCGCGCGCCTGAGCCTCGCGGGCGCCGCCGTCCAGCGCCTGCAGCGCGACGGCCGCCTGGTCGGCGGCGGCGCGTGCGGCGACCACGGCCTGGGCCGCCTGTTCCACGCTCTCGCGCGAGACGAGCTGTCGCTCGCCCAGCTCGCGGCGGCGCACCAGGTCGCGCTCCGCCTGGGCGAGTTCGGCCCGGGCGCGGCGCAGGCGCGCCCGGGCGTCGGGGCGATCGGCCTCGCGCAGCGCGGCCAGCGCCGAACGCGCCTCGTCGCGTCGCGCCTCGAGGTCGCGCGCGCGCAGCACCACCAGCACGTCGCCCGGGGCGACGCGATCACCATCCATGACCCGGCGTTCGAGCACCAGGCCGGAGATCTCGGCGCCCACCTGCACCCGCGACGGTGCCGCGATCCGGCCGGTGGCGACCACGTTCTGCACGATCGGCCCGGCGGTGACGTGATAGCCGGCCAGGGCCGGACCGCGCGCGGCGGCGATCACCCAGGCCGCCAGCAGCGCGACCGCCACGACCGCTCCTGTCAGCAACCACTTCCTGCGCGACGTCGGCTGGGCCATGGTCACTCCGCGAAAACGCCATCTTCGCGCGTCGGGCACCCATGAAAAAGGTTCTTCTCCCAACTCCGGGGAACGCTGCCCGGATCTTGAGTAGGCGTTGTCGCGCTTCTGGCGCACCGCCGCGCCTTGAAGTCGCCTCGTTGGGGGTCCGCGCAGCCCGTCCCGCGCTCAGGAGCGGCTCCGTTGGGGCCCGCGCAGCCCGTCCCGCGCACAGGGGGTGTGCTCCCCCGGCCGTCTCCGCGTCCTGCTCCCATCGGCCGGCCGCCGGCCATCCATGGCCGGCTGTCCGCACACCCCCTGTGCACGGGACGGGCTCCGACGTTCTGCGGCTTCGGGAGGGAAGGTCAGGAGCGGCTGAGCCGGGCTGCTCCCGGTCATGACGCTCTCCGTTTCGGCGTAGCGTCGCTCTTGAACTTCCAGACCGCACCAAAGGTCGTGCCCGCCGCGGATGCAGGGGGGATGCCCAGAGCCGGCCATGGATGGCCGGCGGCCGGATCTGGCAGCAGGACGCGGAGAATCCGGCTGGGCATCCCCCCCTGCTTCCGTGGCGGGCGGCCCGGACTTCACCGGAGCGCCCCTGGCGGCCGACCCGGACTCGAACGGAGCGTCCCCTCGATCGGGAGAAGAACCATGAAAAAGCCCCGCCGCATGGCGGGGCTTCGGGGGTGCACATGGCCGGAATGCTCAGCCCTTGTCGTTGCGCGGCCCGACCTGGATGCGCCGCGGGGTGGTTTCCGGACGCTTCGGGATCACGATCTCGAGCACGCCGTGCTCGCCGTGGGCGGTGATGCCCTCCGGGTCGGCGCTGTCGGGCAGCGCGAAGCGGCGATGGAACACGCCGTGGCTGCGTTCGATGCGCGAGTAGTTCTCGCCCTGGTCCTTCTTCACGCTGCTGCGCTCGCCCTTGATGGTGAGCAGGCCCTTGTCCATCTGGATCTCGATGTCCGCCGGGTCCACGCCGGGAATGTCGGCGTAGAGCACGAAGCGGTCCGGCTCTTCCTTGATGTCCACGCGCGGTGCCCACTGGCTGGTCACCACGGAGGACTCGTCGTTGCTGTTCTCGCCAAGGAGGCTGCCTTCGAACAGGCGTTCGAAGAGCTGCCCCATGGGATCCTGGGCGCGGGGCCATCCGCCCCGCTTGCTGATCTGGCTCATCTTCGGTCTCCTCGGTCTGTCCGGGTCACCGCCCGGCACGGTTACCGATCTGTGCGCCCGGAGGCTTTTTTCAAGCCCCCGGGGCGACCGCCTGCACGGCCGCGGTGCTCAGTCGGCGCGCGGAGCCGGAGCCGGAGCGGCGGGCGTGATCGCGGCGTCGTGCCGGCTGCCGCCCATGCAGCGGGGCGAATCCGGGGCGACGCCCCGCGCGGCCCACTCGTCGGACGTGTAGGTGTGCAGCGCCAGCGCGTGGATCTCCTGCATCAGCCCGCCCAGGGCGGCATACACCGTCTGGTGCCGGCGCACCGGGAAGCTGCCGGCGAAGGCTTCACTGACCACCGTCGCCTTGTAGTGGGTTTCCAGCCCCCGGCTGTGCATATGGCTTTCGTCCAGCACCTCGAGGTGGCTGGGGGACAGTGCCGCCTGGAGGGCGGCGCGGATGCGATCGGCCTTGTTGCTCATGCCCGCATTATCGCCGGCCTCGCCCGGGGCTGCCTGAAGACGCGGCCACCCCCGGGCATTCCATCGCCTGGCGGGCGGCGATCCACTCCTCGTTGGTGGGCTCGACGGCGACCAGCACCCGGCTGTCGGCGGAGGAGATGACCGGTGCATCGGCTCCGTTCGCGGCCTCGTCCAGCTCGACGCCCAGGAAGCGCAGGTCCCTGCATACGCGCTCCCGGATGAAGGCATTGTGCTCGCCCACGCCGGCGGTGAACGCCAGCATGTCCAGGCCGCCAAGCACGGCGGCCATGGCTCCGATCTCGCGCACGATGCGGCGCACGTACAGCTGCAGCGCCATCCGGGCGCGCTCCCCGGCTTCGCCGTCGTCGTCCTCGTGGCGCACGATCACCCGCGGTTCGGAAGAGATTCCCGAGACGCCGAGCAGCCCCGACCGGTGGTACAGCAGCTGGCCGACCTCCTCCAGGCCCAGCTCCTCGATCTCCATCAGGTAGATCAGCGCGCCGGGATCCAGGGCTCCGGTACGGGTGCCCATCATCAGGCCGTCGAGCGCGGAGAAGCCCATCGTGGTGGCGACGCTCTCCAGACCCTGCATCGCGCACAGGCTGGCGCCGCTGCCGAGGTGGGCGACGATGGTGCGGCCGCGCGCGGCGTCGCCGTGTCGCTCGGGCAGCACGGTAGCCATGTAGGCGTAGGACAGGCCGTGGAAGCCGTAGCGCCGCAGGCCGCGCTGCCAGGCATCCCAGGGCAGGGGCAGGAGCTTCTCGACGTCGGGAAGGCTGTGGTGGAAGCCGGTGTCGAAGCAGGCCACCTGGGGCAGTCGCGGGTACTCGCGCAGCAGGATGCCCATGGCTTCCAGGGCGAAGGGCTGGTGCAGGGGTGCCAGCGGAATATAGCCGCGCAGGTCGTCGAGCACGCCGGCGTCCACGCGCACGGGTTCGAAGTACCGGTTTCCCCCGTGCACCACGCGATGCGCGACCAGCCCGACGCGGCGGCCGTCCAGACGGGCGAGGATGCGTCCGCGGATCAGCGCCAGCGCGTCGCGGTACGGGCGCGCGGGATCGAGCGTGACCGGGAACGGCGCGACGCCGCTTTCACCGAAGTCCGGCTTCGGCCCGCCGATGCCCTGCACCTTGCCGTTCCACAGCGGCTTGCGCGGCAGCGGCTCGATACCCGGATCGAACACCGCGAACTTGATGCTCGAGGAGCCGCAGTTGAGCACCACCACCAGGTCTGCGCCCGACGACGACACGGTGGGCGCCAGGGGCATCGCCGACGGCTGCGCCGCGGCTTCCGCGCTCACGGCGGGCTTTGCCGGTAGTGGTGCGCCAGCATCAGCGCGATCGCGCACGATGCCAGCCGTGATTCGCGCGGGTCGGCGCGACTGGTCAGCACCACCGGCACTTTCGCGCCCAGCACGATGCCGGCGCTCGCCGCCTGCCCCATGAAGATCAGCTGCTTGGCCAGCATGTTGCCGCTCTCCAGGTCCGGCACCACCAGGATGTCGGCCTGTCCCGCGACCGGCGAGACGATGCCCTTGGCCTTCGCGGCGTCCATCGAGACGGCGTTGTCGAAGGCCAGCGGCCCGTCGAGCACGGCGCCTTCGATCTGGCCGCGATCGGCCATCTTGCACAGCGCGGCGGCGTCCAGCGTGGCCGGCATCGACGGATTCACGGTCTCGACCGCGGCCAGGATCGCCACCTTCGGACGCGCGATGCCGAGCACATGCGCAAGATCGATCGCGTTGCGGACGATATCGGCCTTCTGCAGCAGGCCGGGCGCAAGGTTGACCGCGGCGTCGGTGACGAGGAACGGTCTCGGATAGTGCGGCGTCTGGATCACGAAGCAGTGGCTGACGCGACGCTTGGTGCGCAGGCCCGACGCCGGGGCGACCACCGCCGACAGCAGTTCGTCGGTATGCAGGCTGCCCTTGATCAGGATCTCGACCTCGCCGGTGCGGGCGAGTTCCGCGGCGCGCAGGGCGGCGGCGTGGCTGTGGGGCACGTCTTCGACGGGAATTCCCGTGAGGTCGACGCCGGCCTCCGCGGCCGCGGCGTCCAGCCTTGCACGCGGTGCCACGAGCACCGGCAGCACCAGGCCGGCGTCGCGCACGTCCATCGCCGCGCGCAGGCTCAGCGCATCGCAGGGATGGACGATGGCGGCGCGCACCGGTGCCAGACCGGCCCTGCGCACATGCTCGAGCAGGCGCCAAAGCCCGTCGTTGCCGTTGGCATCGGTGCGATACGGCGGGAACTGCGGCGCTTCCGCGGTCATCGGCGTCCTCGGGTCCCGGAAAGGCGGCGCCGGAAAACTATTCCGCGGCGTCGTCCAGCCGCTTCGCGGCCTCGCGCTTGCCCATGCCGCGCAGCGCCGCCAGCGCCTGCACCTGCGACTGGCGCGGCACCGTCTTGCCGGCTTCCCAGTTGTAGATCGACTGCGCGCTGACTCCGGCCAGCTGGCCGTACTCGGCGGCGGACAGGCCCAGCTTCGCGCGATGCGACTTCAGGCCCTTGAGCGAGAAGCGGACGCGCTGGCCTTCCTCCGCCGGAGCCTCGGCCTTCTTCACGGCGCGCGTTCCGGACTTCAGCCGTCGCTCGAGCGCCGCGACCTCGCGCTTGAGCGCTGCGATATCCCGCCGGTACCCGGCGCTGGCTTTCCGCAGGGCTTCGGTCTGGGTTTTCACTTCCTTGCGCGCAAGGCGGGTGATCTCGGCTTTCAGGGCGGTCGCGAGGTTGGCCAAATCAATGACTCCGGCTGAGGGATCGGGAGATTCTAGTTTCGATTCCACGACCCGTCGAATATGTCGAATATGTCGAATATATGGAACCGGAATTCTTCCGAGCGCCGCCAATACACCCGATCACGGGCGGGATCATTCAGGAAACCTTGTCGATGATGATCCAGATCGCTGCCGCGAAGGTCATCACCGAGAACAGGATCCCGCCCGCGCCGCTGATCGCCGAAGCGGGCTTGCGCAGGCCGAAGCGCAGGAACCCGACGACCAGCGAGGGCACCAGCAACAGGATCGCCAGCAGCAGCCAACTGTATTCGGGCATTTCGTCCTCCTGGATGCGGACCGCGGACCGGTCCGTGGATCCATGATGCCCCTGTCCGCCGGCCTTCTCGTTGATGCAGGGCAAGTCGCGGCGCGGCGATACACTAGGCGTTCCCGTCCACGCACCGTGCCGACATGACCGACCGCAAGTACCGCAAGCCCCTTTCCGGAACCCCGCTCGACCGGTTCGACGCCCGCGAGGCGGTCGAAGCGCTGCGGCCCGGCGCCTGGGAGGCCCTGCCCTACACCGCGCGCGTGCATGCCGAAAACATCGTGCGCTGCGCGGAGCCGGAGCGCATCGACGATTACCTGCTGCAGCTCGTCGAGCGCCGTCGCGACCTCGATTTCCCCTGGTTCCCGGCGCGCGTGGTCTGCCACGACATCCTCGGCCAGACCGCCCTGGTCGATCTGGCCGGCCTGCGCGACGCGATCGCCGACGCCGGCGGCGACCCGGCCCAGGTGAATCCCGTGGTGCCGGTGCAGCTGATCGTCGACCATTCGCTGGCGGTGGAATGCGGCGGCTTCGATCCCGATGCATTCACCCGCAACCGTGAAATCGAGGACCGCCGCAACGCCGACCGGTTCCATTTCATCGACTGGACGAAGAAGGCCTTCCGCAACGTCGACGTGATCCCGCCGGGCAACGGGATCATGCACCAGATCAACCTGGAGAAGATGTCGCCCGTCATCTACACGCAGGACGGCGTGGCCTTCCCCGATACCTGCGTCGGCACCGACAGCCATACCCCGCACGTGGACGCGCTGGGCGTGATCGCGATCGGCGTCGGCGGCCTGGAGGCCGAGAACGTGATGCTGGGCCGCGCCTCGTGGATGCGCACTCCGGAAATGGTGGCCGTCGAGCTGTCCGGGCGGCCGCAGCCCGGCATCACGGCCACCGACGTGGTGCTGGCGCTGACCGAGTTCCTGCGCCAGCAGAAGGTCGTGGGCGCCTATCTGGAATTCCGCGGCCCCGGCGCCGCGGCGCTGACCATCGGCGACCGCGCCACCATTTCCAACATGGCGCCGGAATATGGCGCCACCGCGGCGATGTTCTTCATCGACGACAACACGCTCGACTACCTGCGCCTGACCGGCCGCAGCGACGAGCAGGTCGCCCTGGTCGAGACCTATGCGAAGACCGCCGGGCTGTGGGCCTCCGACCTCGCCAACGCGACCTACGAGCGCACCCTGCACTTCGACCTGTCGACCGTCGTGCGCAACATGGCCGGTCCGTCGAACCCGCACCGCCGGCTGCCGACCGCGGCGCTGGAGGAGCGCGGCATCGCCGTCGGCCTCGATGCCGCGCGCGCGCAGGAAGCAGAGGGCCTGTTGCCCGACGGCGCGGTGATCATCGCCGCCATCACCAGCTGCACCAACACTTCCAACCCGCGCAACGTGATCGCCGCCGGCCTGCTGGCGCGCAATGCCAACGCGCGCGGACTGATCCGCAAGCCCTGGGTGAAGACCTCGCTGGCGCCGGGCTCGCGCGCGGTGCAGCTGTATCTCGAGGAGGCGAAGCTGCTGCCGGAGCTCGAACAGCTCGGCTTCGGCATCGTCGGCTTCGCCTGCACCACCTGCAACGGCATGTCCGGCGCGCTCGATCCGGACATCCAGAAGGAAGTGATCGACCGCGACCTGTACGCGGTGGCGGTGCTCTCGGGCAACCGCAACTTCGACGGCCGCATCCATCCGTACGCGAAGCAGGCCTTCCTCGCCTCGCCGCCGCTGGTGATCGCCTATGCGATCGCCGGCACCGTGCGCTTCGACATCGAGAAGGACGTGCTCGGCATCGATGCCGACGGGAATGCCGTCACGCTCAAGGACATCTGGCCGACGGACGAGGAGATCGACGCCGTGGTCAAGGCCAGCGTCAAGCCGGAGCAGTTCCGCAGGGTGTACGAGCCGATGTTCCGCCTGCACGTCGACACCGGCGAGCAGGTGAGCCCGCTCTACGACTGGCGCCCGACGTCGACCTACATCCGCCGCCCGCCGTACTGGGAGGGCGCGCTGGCCGGCGAGCGCACGCTGAAGGGCATGCGTCCCCTCGCAGTGCTGGGCGACAACATCACCACCGACCACCTCTCGCCCTCGAACGCGATCCTGCCGTCGAGCGCGGCCGGCGAATACCTGGCGAAGATGGGCCTGCCGGAAGAGGACTTCAACTCCTACGCCACCCACCGCGGCGACCACCTGACCGCGCAGCGCGCGACCTTCGCCAACCCGAAGCTGCTCAACGAGATGGTGCGCAACGAAGACGGCAGCGTGCGCCAGGGCTCGCTGGCGCGCCTCGAGCCGGAAGGCAGCGTCACCCGCATGTGGGAAGCGATCGAGACCTACATGGAGCGCGGCCAGCCGCTGATCATCATCGCCGGCGCCGATTACGGCCAGGGCTCCAGCCGCGACTGGGCGGCCAAGGGCGTGCGCCTGGCGGGCGTCGAAGCGATCGTGGCCGAGGGCTTCGAGCGCATCCACCGCACCAACCTGGTGGGCATGGGCGTGCTGCCGCTGCAGTTCAAACCGGGCACGACGCGGAAAACGCTGGGCATCGACGGCACCGAAACCTTCGACGTGGCCGGCGCGCCCGCGCCCGGCGCGACGCTGGCGCTGGTGGTCCATCGTCGCGACGGCTCCAGCGTCGAGGTGCCGGTGACCTGCCGCCTCGACTCCGACGAGGACGTCGAAGTGTATGCGGCCGGCGGCGTGCTGCAGCGGTTCGCGCAGGATTTCCTGGCGAACAGCGCCGGCTGACCCGGGCCAGGCTTCCGCTTGCGGCCCTGCCGGGCAGGCTCCATGCTCCCCGGCAGGCGCGAACGGACACCATAGGCCCTGGTGAACACCGACACTCCCCGCCCGCCCGGCCCATCGGCGCCGGCCTTGCTGCTGCTCTATGCGGCGCTCGGCCTTGCGCCGCTGCCGCTCGCCGCGCTGCAGGGCGGAGCAGGCCGCGGCTTCTGGCGCGAGCTTTCCTCAGGGCTGGCAATGATCGCCTTCGCGATGCTGCTGGCGCAGTTCCTGCTGTCCGGCCGGTTCCGCCGGGTCTCGGGGCGGGTCGGCATCGACGTGACCATGCGCTTCCACCAGCTCGCGGCCTGGGGCGTGTTCGCGTTCCTCCTGGTCCACCCGCTGCTCTACGCCGTCCCCGCCCTGGGCGACGGTCCCGGCGCGGCGCTGTCGCGCCTGTCGGGAATGTTCGCCGCGCCGGGCCTGCGGACCGGCCTTGTCGCCTGGCTGGTCCTCATCGCGCTGATGGCCATGGGCGCATGGCGCGACCGGCTGCCGTTCCGCTACGAGGCCTGGCGCCTCGGCCATGGCACCGGCGCCGCGCTCATCGCGATCCTCGGCGCACATCACGCGCTGGCGGCTGGCCCCTACGGCGCCGATCCGGTCCTGGCCGGTTTCTGGAAGGTGCTGGCGGGCATCGCGCTGGCCTCGCTGGCCCACGTCTATCTGGTGAAGCCGATGCTGCAGCGGCGCTCCCCCTGGCGGGTCACGGTGAACGAGCCCGTGGCGGAGCGGACCTGGCGGGTGGTGGTCGAGCCCGTGCGTGGACCGGCCTTCGACTTCCAGGCCGGCCAGTTCGCCTGGCTCAACCTCGGGCATTCCTCGTTCAGCCTGGTGGAGCACCCGTTCTCGATGTCATCGGCACCGGCGGATCGGCCACGGGTGGAGTTCACCATCAAACAGAACGGCGACTTCACGGACCGGATCGGCGAAGTGCCGGTGGGCACCACGGCCTGGCTCGACGGGCCGCACGGCGCCTTCACCCTCGCCGGCCGGGACGCGACGCGGCTGGTACTGATCGGTGGGGGCGTCGGATTCGCGCCGGTCGTCGGCATCCTGCGTGCGCTGCGCGCGGAGCGCTGGCCGCATCCCGTCGACGTCCTCTACGGCAACCGCGCGGCCACGCAGATCCTCTACCGCGACGAGCTCGAAGCCATCGCCCGCGAGCTCGACCTGCGGCTGCACCTGGTCCTGTCGGAGCCGCCGGCAGGCTGGAGCGGCGTCACCGGCGTGCTGGACCGCGAGGTGGTCGAGACCTGCCTGCGCGCGCGCGACGGCCACGTGCATCCGGATGCGCTGTACTTCGTCTGCGGCCCTGCCCCGATGATGGACGCGGTGGAAGCCGCCCTGTCCGGACTGGGCGTGCGGGACCGCAACATCGTCTCGGAGCACTTCAGCTACCGCTGAAAGGGAGGACCGCCATGCGCCACGACACGTTGCTCCGCGCCACGCTCGCCATCGGCGCGGTGTTCATCGTCGCCGCGATCGTGTTCGCCATCCGCGGCGGCCCCTCCTCGCCCGACGCCGTATCCGTCGCCGGAGGCGGTCCACCCTCCGCCGCCGGTGCCGGCGGTGCCGCACATTTCCACGACCGCTGTGCGCGCTGCCACGACACAGGGGACTTCGCAGGCTGGGCAGAAAAGCACCCCAACCCCGGCGAGCGCAGCCAGTGGCTCGAGCGCGTGCTCGCGTCGCATTTCTCCCCTCCGGCGGAGGAGCGCGCGGCGATCCTCGAATACATCCAGCAGGGGGATCGCGGACGCCGACGACTGACCCGGCCATGCCGGGCCCGGCATCCGCGTATATCGCATGCAAGGCGCATGTCGTTCTTTCTTCACCACGCCGACCACGATGAAGGACACACTGGCGACACCCACCCCTCCGGCCCCGGAACCGCGCGTGCCAGCTGACGACAACGCCCGCCCAGCCTGGGACGAAGTCCTGGTCACCATCACCGACTACGTCCGCGACTTCCAGCCGACGTCCGGGCTCGCCTGGCAGACCGCCCGCCACGTCCTGCTCGACTCGCTTGGCTGTGCGTTCGAAGCGCTGGACTACCCGGCCTGCACAAGGCTGCTCGGCCCGGTGGTCCCCGGCGCCACACTGGAGCACGGCGCGCGCGTCCCGGGCACCGGCTTCCAGCTCGACCCGGTCAAGGCCGCCTTCGACATCGGCGCGACCATCCGCTGGCTGGACTACAACGACACCTGGCTGGCCGCGGAGTGGGGGCACCCCTCCGACAACCTCGGCGCGATCCTCGCGGTGGCCGACTGGCGCAGCCGCAACGGCGCGGCGCTGACCATGCGCGACGTGCTGGAGTGCGTGATCAAGGCGCACGAGGTGCAAGGGGTGATGGCGCTGCTCAATGCCTTCAACGGCGTGGGCCTGGACCACGTGGTCCTGGTGAAGCTGGCCTCCACGGCCACGGCCTGCCGGCTGCTGGAGCTTGACCGGGAGCAGTCGCTGGCCGCGCTGTCGCAGGTCTTCGTCGACGGCCAGAGCCTGCGCACCTACCGCCACGCGCCCAACACCGGTTCGCGCAAGAGCTGGGCGGCCGGCGATGCCTGCAGCCGCGCGGTGCGGCTGGCGCTGATCGCGGCCACCGGCGAGATGGGCTATCCGGGCGCGCTCACCGCGCCGCGCTGGGGCTTCTACGACGTGTCCTTCGGCGGCCTGCCGTTCCGCTTCGACCGCGGCTTCGGCAGCTACGTCATCGAGAACGTGCTGTTCAAGGTCAGTTACCCGGCCGAGTTCCACGCGCAGAGCGCCGTGGAGGCGGCGATGCAGCTGCACGCGCGGCTCGGCGCGCTTGGCCGCGACGCCACCGACATCGAGCGGATCGTGATCCGCACCCAGGAAGCGTGCATCCGGATCATCGACAAGCAGGGACCGCTCGACAATCCCGCCGACCGCGACCACTGCATCCAGTACATGGTGGCCGTGCCCCTGCTGTTCGGCCGGCTGACCGCCGCGGACTACGAGGACGAGGTGGCCGCCGACCCGCGCATCGACGCCCTGCGCGCGCGCATCCACTGCGTCGAGGACCCCGGCTTCACCGCGGACTACCACGATCCCGCCAGGCGCTCGATCGCCAATGGCCTCACCGTCACGCTCCGCGACGGGACCGTGCTCGACGAGGTCGTCGTCGAGTATCCGGTCGGCCACCGCCGTCGTCGCGCGGAGGGCGTTCCCATGCTGGAGGACAAGTTCCGCCGCAACCTGGCGCGTCGGTTCCCGCGGGAGCGGCAGGACCGGATACTGGCGGCGGTCCGGGACCATGACGGGCTCGAGGCCATGCCGGTGCGGGAATTCATGGGCATGTTCACGCTCTGAAGCGGCCGCTCGCCGCCCGGGAGGTGGGACCCGGCCCCGTTCTGCCGGACAATGGCGGCAACCCCGAGAGCCGCGACTCCATGACCCATCTCCCCCAGCTCCCTGCTCCTCAGCTGCGTGTTCCCGCCACCTACATGCGCGGCGGCACCTCCAAGGGCGTCTTCTTCCGCCTCGACGATCTGCCGGAGGCCGCGCGCGTGCCCGGCCCGGCGCGCGACGCTCTGCTGATGCGCGTGATCGGTTCGCCGGATCCCTACGGCAAGCACACCGACGGCATGGGCGGAGCGACCTCGTCGACCAGCAAGTGCGTGATCATCTCGAAGTCCACACAGCCCGGGCACGACGTCGACTACCTCTACGGCCAGGTCTCGATCGACTCGGCCTTCGTCGACTGGTCGGGCAACTGCGGCAACCTCAGCACCGCGGTCGGTCCGTTCGCGATCGCCAACGGCTTCATCGACCGGGCGCGACTGCCGCAGGACGGCACGTTCGCGGTGCGCGTCTGGCAGGCCAACATCGGCAAGACCATCGTGGTGCACGTGCCGATCGCCAAGGGCGAGGTGCAGGAGACCGGCGACTTCGAGCTCGACGGCGTGACCTTCCCGGCCGCGGAGATCGTGCTCGAGTTCATGGATCCCTCCGAGGATGGCGACGGCGGCGCGATGTTCCCGAGCGGCAACCTCGTCGACGAGCTTGAAGTACCGGGCCTGGGCACGCTGCCGGCGACCATGATCAGCGCCGGCATCCCGACCGTGTTCGTCAACGCCGCCGACGTCGGCTGCGACGGTACCGAGCTGCAGCCGGCGATCAACGAGGACCGGGCCGCGCTGGCCACGCTGGAGGCCATCCGCGTCGCTGGCGCGCTGCGCATGGGCCTGATCAGGACGCCGGACGAGGCCGCCACCCGCCAGCACACGCCCAAGGTCGCCTTCGTGGCGCCGCCGAAGGACTACGTGGCCAGCAGCGGCAAGGCCATCGCCGCGTCGGACATCGACCTCAACGTGCGCGCACTCTCCATGGGCAAGCTCCACCACGCGATGATGGGCACCTGCGCCGTGGCCATCGGCACCGCGGCCGCGATCCCCGGCACGCTGGTGAACCTGGCCGCAGGCGGCGGTCCGCGCGAGGCGGTGTGCTTCGGGCACCCCTCGGGCACACTGCGCGTGGGCGCCGAGGCGGTCGAGGCCGGCGGTCGCTGGACCGCCACCAAGGCGATCATGAGCCGCAGCGCGCGCGTGCTGATGGAAGGTGCGGTCCGGGTGCCTGCCGACGCCCTCGACTGAGGCTGCGTCGCGGGCCGCCGGCGGGCCCTGCGCTATCCTGCGCGTCCGCCCCCGCTGCAGTTCCGCACCATGGATATCTTCAAGGTCTTCACCCTCGAGGCCGCGCACCGGCTGCCGAACGTTCCCGAGGGCCACAAGTGCGCGCGCCTGCACGGGCACTCGTTCCGGATCGAGCTGCACGTGTCCGGCGAGCCCGGCGCCGACACGGGCTGGGTGATGGACTTCGCCGACATCAAGGCGGCCTTCCGCCCGCTGTACGAGCAACTCGATCATCACTATCTGAACGACATCCCGGGGCTGGAAAACCCGACCAGCGAGCGCCTGGCGGTGTGGATCTGGGAGCGGCTGAAGCCGGGGCTCCCGCAGCTCTCGGAAGTGGTCGTCCACGAGACCTGCACCTCGGGCTGCCGCTACCGGGGTTAGGGCTGGGCGGCTCCAGGACGCCCGCCAACCCGGGTCTGAACGAGCCGACGAACGGTTGTTGCACTGCAACATGGGCTGGCCTATGCTGCACCGCACAAACCGGCATTCCCTGCCGGACACCAGCAGGAACCCGCCATGTACCAGAACATCAACGAGCAGTTCACCGCCACCGCGCGCCAGTTCGCCGACGCCGCCGCCCAGGTCAACCGCCTGGCCCTGTCCAGCGCCGAGAAGGCCATCGGCCTGCAGCTGTCGACCCTCGAGCAGAACACCAACGCCGCCTTCGCCTTCTGGGGCGAGCTGGCCGAGGTCCGCGACGTCGACGGCCTGAAGGCCGTGTGGCCGAAGGGCGTGCAGACCGCCCGCGAGAGCATCGAGCGCTCGGTCAGCGCCAGCCAGGAAGCCTTCGGCCAGGTCGTGGCCACCAACGAGGCCATCGCCCGGATCGCCAAGGGCCAGGTCGAGGCCGCCCAGGCCCAGGCCGAGGAAGCCGTCGAGACCGCCACCAAGGCGGCCGCCGGCAAGAGCCGCAGCTAAGAGCACGCTCTCTCCCCGAGGGGTTCCGGCAACGGAATCCGGCGCCGCGCGATCCCCTCCCCACGCACGGCGCCACTCTCCTGACCCGGCAGCTGCAAGGCTGCCGGGTTTTTTCGCTTCTTCTCCATACTCCGTTGGGGTCCGCGCGGCCCGTCCCGCGCACAGGGGGTGTGCTCCCCCGGCAGTCTCCGCGTCCTGCTGCCACTGCCGGCCGCCGGCCATCCATGGCCGGCTGTCCGCACACCCCTGTGCGCGGGACGGGCTCCGGCGTTCTGCGGCTTCGGGACCGAAGATCAAGAGCGGTCGCGGCCTGCCCGGCTGCTCCCGGTGATGCCCCCCTTTTCGACATCGACATAGCGTCGACGTCGATCTTCTTCCCGACAGCGACCAAAGGTCGTGCCCGCCGCGGATGCAGGGGGGATGCCCAGAGCCGGCCATGGATGGCCGGCGGCCGGATCTGGGAGCAGGACGCGGAGAATCCGGCTGGGCATCCCCCCCTGCGTCCGTGGCGGGCGGCAAAAACTCGAACGGAGCGTCCGTGGCAGGCGGCCCGGACTCCAGCGGAGCGTGCCTTTCATGCCTGCTCGCGGACCAGGGAATCGTCCAGCCAGTGGGCGCCGAGGCTGCCGCGACGGTCACGGGCAGCGCGCAGGAGGGCAGCCGCCAGTTCCGCCTGCCATCCGGAAGACGCCAGATCGCCGGCTTCGGCCAGCGCCGCAGCCAGGCCAGCCGCCGTGCGCACCGGCCCGGCCGCAGCGGACAGCAGGTCGCTCAGGCGCACCAGGGCAGGCGCGTCGAGGTCCGGTCCGCGCAGCACCCGGCGCACCGCGCCGCCATCCACCGCCGCAGGCACGGACTGCGCCAGATGCGCGCCCAGCCGCCGCCCGAACACCACGCCCTCCAGCAGCGAATTGCTGGCGAGGCGGTTGGCCCCGTGCACGCCGGTGCAGGCGACCTCGCCCACCGCATGGAGCCCCGGAATGCTGCTGCGGCCCAGGGCGTCGGTGACGACCCCGCCCATGTGGAAATGGGCCGCGGGCGCCACCGGGATCGGCCTCGTCCGCGGGTCGATGCCGTAGGCCAGGCAGTGCGCCAGCACGGTGGGAAACGCGCGCTCCCAGTCGATACCGGGGCCGCGCGCGTCCAGGCGCACACCGCCGCCCTGGCGGCCCGCCTCCCATACCGCGCGTGCCACCACGTCGCGCGGAGCGAGGTCGCCCTGCGGATGCCGGCCGGCCATCAACGGCCGCCCGGTCGCATCCAGCAGCCGCGCCCCGGCGCCGCGCAGGGCTTCGGTCACCAGCGGCAGGGAATGGCCGGGGGCGTCGAGCGCGGTCGGATGGAACTGCACGAATTCGAGATCGGCCACGACGGCGCCGGCCGCCATCGCCAGCGCCAGCCCGGCGCCATCGGCGACCACTGGATTGGTGGTACGCGCGAACAGCGCGCCGATGCCCCCCGTGGCCAGGACCACGTCGGCGACTTCGATCCACTCGTCCACCGGCCCGGCGCCGTCGTCGTGCAGCGCGCGCAGGCAGGCAGCGGTGACGCGACCCCCGCGAAGCTCCAGGCCATGCACGTCGACCCCGCCCCGCCAGTGGATATGCGACGCCCTGCGCGCCGCCTCCCCCAGCGCCGCGACCATGCGCGCGCCGCTGGCATCACCGCCCGCGTGGACCACGCGGGCACAGCGGTGTCCGCCTTCGCGCGCCAGGCGCAGCGTCCGGCCCCGGCGGTCGAAGGCCACGCCCTGCGCCTCCAGCCACGCCACCGCGTCGGCCGCGGCGCCGGCCAGCAGCCGCACGCGCGCGTGGTCGTTGTGCCAGGCGCCGGCGGCCAGGGTGTCCTCGACGTGCGCGGCCACGCTGTCATCCGCGGCCAGCGCGGCGGCGATGCCGCCCTGGGCAAGCACGCTGGCGCTGTCCTCCGCCTGCCGGCCGCGGCCGACCAGCAGTACCGGGCGCGGCGCCGCCGCCAGGGCCGTACACAGCCCGGCGACGCCGCTGCCGACCACAAGCACCGGCGCACCGCCAGCGGAACCGCCGTGCATCAGACGCGTTCGCGCCGCCCCACGGCCAGCATCCGGTCGAGCGCGGCCCGCGCGCGCTCGATCACGTCCGGCGCGATGTGGATCTCGTGCCGCATGTCGCGGAGGCAGGCATGGATGTTCGGCAGGGTGATCCGCTTCATGTGCGGACACAGGTTGCAGGGCTTGATGAACTCGATTTCCGGGAACTGCCCGCGCAGGTTGTCGGCCATCGAGCACTCGGTGATCATCGCCACCCGTCCGGGCCGCTCCTTCGCCAGCCAGCGCCCCATGGCGCTGGTCGAGCCGACGAAGTCGGCCTCGGCCAGCACCTCCGGCGGGCACTCCGGATGCGCCACCACCCTGGTGTCGAAGCGTTCGCGGGTGTGCCGCACCTGCTGTGCGGTGAAGGTCTCGTGCACCTCGCAGCTGCCGTTCCACAGGACCAGTTCGACCTCCGTCTGCGTCGCCACCCAGCTGCCGAGGTAGCGGTCGGGGAGGAAGATCACGCGATCGCTGCCGGTTTCCTCCGCGATCGCCTCGACCACCTGCACCGCGTTGGCCGAGGTGCAGCAGGCGTCGGATTCCGCCTTCACTTCGGCCGAGGTGTTGGCATAGCTCACCACCGGCACGCCGGGATGGGCGGCGCGCAGGGCGCGCACGTCGGCGGCGGTGATCGAGGACGCCAGCGAGCAGCCTGCCTCGAGGTCGGGCAGCAGCACCGTCTTGTGCGGCGCCAGGATCTTCGCGCTCTCGGCCATGAAGTGGACGCCGCAGAGCACGATCAGGTCGCTGTCGCAGTCGGCGGCGGCCTGGGCCAGCGCCAGTGAATCGCCGGTGATGTCGGCGACGCCGTGGAAGATTTCCGGCGACTGGTAGCTGTGCGCCATGATCACCGCCCCGCGCTCCTTCTTCAGCGCGTTGATGGCATCGATCCACGGCAGGTGCAGCGGCACCTCCATGCAGGGGATCAGGCGTTCCAGCGTCTCCACCAGCGGTGCGTAGTCCTGCTCCAGGCCGTCGCGCCAGCGCGGGACGGCGGTCTCCGGCAGCGCGCTCATGCCGCGGTTCCCAGGCCGAGGTGGGCGCTGCGGGCGGCACGCGCCAGCCTCGCGCCACGGTTGAGCCCGATGCGCAGGGCCAGCGGCACTGCTTCCCACGGCAGGCGATCGAGCGTGTTGCGCGCGGTCAGGCCGAGCTCCACGTCGCCGGTCAGCACCAGGCGGCGCTGGAAGAACAGAGTGTCGGCGTCCTCCAGCCGGCCCGCGAGCAGCAGCAGGTCGGTGGCGGTGCCTCTCACGCTGGCCTCGGGTGTGCCATCGCCGGCATGCAGGCGGCCGTCGCGCAGCTCCACCACCCAGTGCAGATCGAGGTCGGTCACGTCGATGCCCAGCCGGCGTCCCTCCATGAAGTCGAGGCTGCCATCGGCGATCGGCGCGGCCAGCACCGCGGCCATGGCGCGCTCGAGCAGGCGCTGCTGCAGCCGGGGCGGCAGCGCGCGCAGCAGCGGCGCCCAGCGCCGGGGCGGAGGCACGAGGCGCAGGAGCGTGGCGGCGGCCTCGGGGGGAGGTGGGGAATGTGCATGGCGTGCCTGCTTCCGATGGGCGGTGCGTGTGCTGCGGGGTCCGGATCCGGATCGATGCCCTGGGCGCGGCGGGCATCGGCGATGGCGAGGGCGGCGAGTCCGTCCGCGGTCGAGGCGGGCAGGCCGATGCGGCGGGCGACGGCCTCGACCCGGCGATGGACCCGGGCCTCGCGCTCGGGGTCCGCCAATGGACGCCCGGCGCGGACCTTGCAGCGCCCCGCGCGCACGGCCAGGCGCGCGCGCGCGCCGAGCAGCAGCACCAGCGCGTGGTCGATCCCGCCGATCGCCAGGCGCATGCGCGCCAGCGAACCGTCCGCCATCGTGTCCAAGCCGTCCCGAAGCTCCCTGGAGTCCGCCGCCAGCAGACCATCCGCGGCCCGGCGCGTCGCTGACCTGGATCAACTCGCCGTCAGCTTGACCGGCGTCAGGGCGCCGACCCGGCCCGGGGGTGAGGCTGTCGCCCTCGATCAGGATCCGGGGGATTCCGCGTGGCCTTCCATGACCTGCGCTCGTTCCTGTCGCGACTGGAGCGCGACGGCCAGCTGCGGCGCGTCGCCGCGCCCGTCGATCCGGTGCTGGAGTCGACCGCGCTCTGCCTGCGCGCCCTTCGCGAAGGAGGCCCGGCGCTGCTGATGGAGCAGCCGGTGGGCGCCGGGCACGCCCTGCTGGGCAACCTGTTCGGCCACCGCACGCGCATCGAGGCCGCGCTGGCCGGGCGACCGCTGGCCTCGCTGCGCGAACTGGGCGAGCTGCTGGCCGCGATCAAGGAGCCGCGCTGGCCGTCGAGCCTGAAGCAGGCACTGTCGACCTGGCCGGAGCTGGCGCAGCTGGCCCTGGTCGCGCCACAGACCGTGCGCGAAGCGGAGTTCGACGACGAGGTGCTCGAAGGCGAGGACATCGACCTCTCGCGCCTGCCGATCCAGCACTGCTGGCCGGGCGACGCCGCACGTCTCATCACCCTGGGCCTGGTGGTCACCCGCGGCACCCGCAAGCCGCGCCAGAACATCGGCATCTACCGCATGCAGGTGATCGGCCGCGACCGCGTGATCATGCGCTGGCTGCCGCATCGCGGCGGCGCGCTGGACTTCGCCGACTGGTGCGCCGACCGCCCGGGAGAACCCTTCCCGGTGGTGGTGGCGATCGGGGTCGATCCCGCGACCACGCTGGCGGCGGTGGCGCCGGTGCCGGACACGCTGTCGGAGTACGAGTTCGCGGGCCTGCTGCGCGGCCAGCGCACGCGCATCTGGCGCAGCGAGCGCACCGGCCTGGACGCCCCGGCCGGCAGCGAGATCCTGATCGAAGGCGTGATCCATCCCGGCGAGACCGCGCTCGAGGGCCCCTTCGGCGACCACACCGGCTACTACAACGCTGCAGCGCAGTTCCCGGTGCTCCGGATCGAACGCATGCGCCTGCGCCGCGACGCGATCTACCAGGGCAGCTACATGGGCCGCGCGCCCTTCGACGAACCCTCGGTGCTGGCGATGGCGCTCAACGACATCTTCGTGCCGATCCTGCGCAAGGTGTTCCCCGAGATCGTCGACTTCCACCTGCCGCCGGAGGCCTGCTCCTACCGCATCGCCGTGGTCTCGATCCGCAAGCAGTACCCCGGGCATGCGCGCCGGATCATGATGGCGGTCTGGTCCTACCTGCGGCAGTTCACCTACACCAAGTTCGTGATCGTCACCGACGACGACATCGACGTGCGCGACTGGTCGCAGGTGGTCTGGGCGGTGTCCACGCGCGTGGACCCGGCGCGCGACACCATGCTGGTGGAGAACACGCCCATCGACTACCTGGACTTCGCCAGCCCGGTGGCGGGCGTGGGCTCGAAGCTCGGCATCGACGCCACCAACAAGCTGCCCGGCGAGACCAGCCGCGAGTGGAGCCGTCCGATCGTGCCGGATCCGGACGTGGAGCGGCGCGTGGATGCGCTGTGGGCCGGCGTGCTGGACACGGCGCGCCGAGCCTGACGCCGGTCAGCCTGGACCGGGAGCCCTGGGCAGGCGCAGCACCACGCGCGCACCTCCCGGCGCCGAGCGCCCGACCGCGAGCGAACCGCCGTGCAGGGCGGCGATGGCGTGGACGATGGACAGGCCCAGCCCGCTGCCACTGCCGCCGCTGCGCAGGAAGCGTTCGCCCAGCCGGCCGCCATGCTCCTCCGGGAAGCCGGGGCCCTCGTCCTCGACGCTGAATTCGGCGCGGTCCCCGAGCTCGCGCACCGCGACCTCCACGCGCCCGGGGGAACGGCCGTGGCCGATGGCGTTGTCCACCAGGTTGTGCAGCGCGATGCCGAGCAGGCCGGCGCTGCCGCGCACGCGGACCTCGCCCTCGGCCAGGAACGACAGTTCCACGCCGCGCGGGATCGCGCGTTCGCTGGCATCCGCGACCACGGAGCGGGCCAGCTGCCCGAGCGACAGCACCTCGGCGTCGCGCACCGCGTCCAGCGACTCCACCCGCGCCAGCGTCAGCAACTGCTCGACCAGGCGCTCCATGCGCCGCAGGCCACCGCGCGCCCGGTCCAGATGCTGCATGCGCAGGGCGGCGTCCGTCGCGCCGGTGGCCAGGTCGAGTTCCAGCTGCAGCACGGACAGGGGATGCCGGAGTTCGTGCGCAGCATCGGCGGTGAAGCGGCGCTCGCGCGCGAGGGCGGCATCCAGCGTACCGACCAGCGCATCGACGGCACGGGTCAGCTGCAGCAGCTCCCCCGGCACGTCATCGCGCGTGAGGGTCGGTGTGCGCGCCGGCTGGGTCGCGATCGCGCGCGACACCGCGCGCAGCGGCGCCAGGCCGCCGCGCAGGCCGAACCATGTGGCAGCGGGCAGCAGGAGCAGCAGCGCCAGCAGCGGCAGCACCATCGCCCGCGCCAGGCCGCCGATCAACTCGTCGCGGTCGTGGAGCGGCGCCGCCACCTGGATCCAGTGCCGCTGCGCCGAATCCCAGCGCTGGTAGACGCGCCAGGTCTCGCCGTCGTGCTGCAGGGTGTGGAAATGCGCCTCGCGGTGATCGACCTCGAGCACCGGCAGGCTGGAAGCATCCAGCAGCACCCCGCCGCGCCGGTCGCGCACCACGATCTCCGGCCGTGCGCCCTCGTCGTCCGCGTCCTCGATGGCGTCGATGGTGTCCAGGACGTCGCGCTGCACCAGCGCCGCGTCGGGCATCGACGCGAGGACTGCCAGCACGCTCGCCGCCGTGCGCTCCAGTTCGCGGTCGAACATTTCCGCCGTCTCGTGGCGAGCCACCTGTGCCAGCCACAGCCCGGCGCCCAGCCACAGTGCGACCACCGGCAGGCCGACCGACCACAGCAGGCGGCGCTGCAGCGAGGGGCGCGTCATGCCGGCGGCCTTTCGCCATCCGCCGTCGCCCGCGCGGCGACGGGCGGGTACAGCGCGTAGCCCACGCCGCGCAGGGTGCGCACCCAGCCCTGCCCCAGCTTCCGGCGCAGGTGGTGGACGTGGACTTCGATCGCGTTGCTGGCCACTTCCTCGCCCCAGCCGTACACCGCCTCCTCCAGCTGCGCCCGCGACAGCGCACGCCCCGGATGCGCGGCCAGCGCTTCGAGCAGGGCGTACTCGCGCGGGGACAGCTCCAGCGGTGCGCCGTCCAGCCGGGCGCTGCGCGCGGACGGGTCCAGCTCCAGCGCACCCAGGCGCTGGACTGGCGCCGGATCGCCGCCGGAGCGTCGCAGCAGCGCGCGCACCCGGGCGGCCAGCTCATCCAGGTGCACGGGCTTGACCACGTAGTCGTCGGCGCCGCAGTCGAGCCCGGCGATGCGGTCGTCGATCGCATCGCGCGCGGTCAGCAGCAGCACCGGCGTACGGTCTCCGCGGCGGCGCAGGGCGGTGACGACGTCGACGCCGCTCATCCGCGGCAGGTTCCAGTCGAGCACCGCCGCGGCATAGGGCACCGAATCGAACGCATGCAGGGCGTGGCGGCCGTCGTCCACCCAGTCCACGGCATGGCCGAGGTGGCGCAGCCCGTCGGCGAGGGCGCGGCCCAGGGCCTGGTCGTCTTCGGCGAGCAGGATGCGCATGCGTGCACCCTACCCCTGCCGGCCGCATCCGTCGCGGGGGGCCGGCAGGGGCGTGCGCCCTTCCCTCAGGGACCCTCGTCCTCCAGCGCCCGCTTGCGGCCGTGGATCATCGCGGCGACCAGGTTCTCGCGGTAGTGCAGGCTTTCGGTGATGGCTGCCAGCACGTGGACGCCGACCAGGGCGAGCAGCCCGTAGGCAAGCGCCTCGTGCAGCTCCTCGAGCCATTCAAGATCGTGGTAGGCGTCCAGGGTCTGCATCCATCCGGTCAGGCCCACGGCCGCGACGCCGGCCATCAGGACCAGGATCATCACCGCCGCGGCGGGGTTGTGGCCGAGCTGGCGCCTGGATCGACCTGCCAGCCGTTCCCGCAGGTAGGTGCCGACGGCGCGCGGGCCGCGGACCCAGCTGCTGAAGCGCGCCTGCCGCGGACCGGCCAGCCCCCACAGCACGCGGAAGGCGATCAGACCGAGCGCGGTGTAGCCGAGCAGCCGGTGCGCCATGTCGCCCTCCTCGACGAGGAACGCGCCCAGGACGCAGGCCGCCAGCGACCAGTGGAACAGGCGCAGCAGCGGGTCCCAGACCTTGACCGTCGACGTCCGGGTGCCGGCATCGCGGCCGGCGGCAACGGCAGGCAGGGGAAACGGGGCGTTCATGGAATTCTCCTTCGAGCGGGCACCTGCCCGCGTCCGCATTGCACGCCTGCAGGCTTATGGCCGGCTTAAGCGCGTCCCGCAGTCGAGGCCGGTCCGGCGGTTGATCCAGGTCAAGGACGCCGGCGCCGCGCGGCGGCGAGGATGCCCGTTCATCCCCGCGTGGAGCCTTGCATGCAACTGGTCTGTCCCGCCGGCAATCTTCCGGCCCTGCAGGCGGCGGTCGACGCCGGCGCCGACGCGGTCTACGCCGGCCTGCGCGACCAGACCAACGCCCGCGCCTTCCCCGGGCTCAATTTCAGCGACGACGAGCTGCGCGCCGGCATCCGCTACGCGCATGCGAAGGGCGCGAAGGTCTACCTCGCGCTCAACACCTATCCGGACAGCGCGCGCGTGGCGCAGTGGCACGCTGCGGTCGATACCGCCGCCGGCCTGGGTTGCGACGCGATCATCGCCGCCGAGATGTCGGTTCTCGACTACGCGGCGCGCACGCATCCCGGCATGCCGCGGCACCTCTCGGTGCAGGGCTCGGCGACCACCGCGCCCGCGCTGCAGTACGCCTTCGAGCGCTTCGGCATCAGCCGCGCGGTGCTGCCGCGGGTGCTCTCGATCCAGCAGGTCGAGCGTCTGTGCGAGCGCGCGCCGGTGGCGATCGAGGTCTTCGCCTTCGGCAGCCTGTGCATCATGGTCGAGGGCCGCTGCCAGCTGTCGAGCTATGTCACCGGCGCCTCGCCCAACCGCCACGGCGTGTGCTCGCCGGCGAAGTTCGTGCGCTGGGACGAGTTCGACGACGGAAGCCGCACCGCGCGCCTGAACACCGTCCTGATCGACCGCTTCCAGCCGGCCGAACCCGCCGGCTATCCCACCGTGTGCAAGGGCCGCTTCGAAGTCGGCGGCGAGATCTTCCACGCGCTCGAGGAGCCGACCAGCCTCAACACGCTGGAGCTGCTGCCGCGGCTGGCGCAGGCCGGCGTGACCGCCCTGAAGATCGAGGGCCGGCAGCGCGGCGCGGCCTACGTGGCCTCGGTCACCCGCACCTGGCGCGCGGCGATCGACCGCCATCGCGCCGACCCGGGCGCCTGGACGCTGCAGCAGCGCTGGCAGTCCGAGCTGTCAGCGCATGCCGAAGGCCACCAGACCACGCTCGGCCCCTACCACCGCGCCTGGCATTGAGTCGCCGGGCATCGAAAGGAACCTTCGCATGAAGCTGAGCCTCGGCCCGCTGCAGTATTTCTGGCCGCGCCAACGCACCCTGGACTTCTACCGCGACGTGGCCGCCTGGCCGGTGGATGTCGTCTACCTGGGCGAGACCGTGTGCAGCAAGCGCCGTGAACTGCGCACCATCGACTGGCTGAACCTGGCGGAAGAGATGGCAGCCGCCGGCAAGGAGGTGGTGCTGTCGAGCCTGGCCCTGATCGAGGCCGAGTCCGAGCTCGGCGTGCTGCAGCGCCAGGTCGAGCACGGCGGCTTCTGGCTCGAAGCCAACGACCTGTCGGCGGTCCAGCTGTGCCGCCTCGCCGGCGTGCCTTTCGTCGCGGGTCCGACGCTGAACGTCTACAACCACCGCGCGCTGTCGATGCTGGTCGAGGACGGCCTGCGGCGCTGGGTGCCCGGCGTCGAGCAGGGTCGCCAGTTGATCGAGGAGCTGCGCGACGGAATGCACGCCGACGGCCACGCGATGCCGGAGCTGGAGGTGATCGCCTGGGGCCGGCTTCCGCTCTCGTTCTCGGCGCGCTGCTTCACCGCGCGCGCGCTCGACCTGCCCAAGGACCAGTGCGGCTTCCGCTGCATCGACTATCCCGACGGCATGCCCCTGGCCACCCGCGAGGGGCGCCCCTTCCTGCGCATCAACGGCATCCAGGTGCAGGGCGAGGAAACCACCGACCTCGGCCCGGAGCTGCCGGCACTGGCGGCGCTGGGCGTCGATCTGCTGCGGATCTATCCGCAGGCCGAGGGCACGCGCGAGATCGTCGAGCGCTTCGACGCCGCACGGGCTGCCGACGCGCCGCTGGCGCCGATGGGTGCGCGCAATGGCTACTGGCAGGGCGAGGCGGGGATGACGCTGACGGGGCACGGCGCCGGCGGCTGACGACCGCGCGCCAAGAAAAAGCGGAACGCACCGGGAGAGTCCGCGCCGCCCGCCGCGGACGCAGGGGGGATGCCCAGCCGGATTCTTCGCGTCCTGCTCCCAGATCCGGCCGCCGGCCATCCATGGCCGGCTCTGGGCATCCCCCTGCGTCCACGGCGAGCCCGAACCTTCGTGGCGGTCGGGAGCGAAGGCAAAAGCGCGACCGCTCATGCTCTTCGTCCCGAAGCCGGGAAACGCCCGGGCCAGTCCCGTGCACAGGGGGTGTGCGGACAGCCGGCCATGGATGGCCGGCGGCCGGCAGTGGTAGCAGGACGCGGAGACTGCCGGGGGAGCACACCCCCTGTGTACGGGACCGGCGGCGCGGACCACAGCGGAGCGGGCCGGAAGCTCCGGCCCGCGCGCGCATGCATCACATCAACCGGCAGCCGATCCCTCCGCCGGCGCCGGCCCGTCCAGCCGCTCGCCCAGCACCCGGCGCACGGTGACGAAGAACACCGGGATCAGCAGCAGGCCGAGGAAGGTCGCGAACAGCATGCCGCCGATCACGCCCGTGCCCAGCGCGTGACGTGCGTTGGCACCGGCGCCGGTGGACAGCGCCATCGGCGTGACACCCATGATGAAGGCGAACGAGGTCATCAGGATCGGACGGAAGCGCAGGCGCGCGGCCTCGACCACCGCCTCGCGCAGCGGCTTGCCCTGGGCGCGCTCCAGCACCGCGAACTCGATGATCAGGATCGCGTTCTTCGCCGCCAGGCCGATCACCGTGATCATGCCGATCTTGAAGAAGATGTCGTTCGACAGCCCCGGACGCAGGGTGGTGAACACCACCGCGCCGAGGATGCCCAGAGGCACGATCAGCAGCACCGCCACCGGGATCGACCAGCTCTCGTACAGCGCGGCCAGTGCGAGGAACACCACCACCACCGACAGCACCAGCAGCAGGGTCGCGGTGTTGCCGGCGATGATCTCCTGGTAGGACATGCCCGCCCAGTCGTAGCCGAAGCCGGCCGGAAGCTCCTCGTCGACGATCCGCTCCATCGCGCCCATGGCCTCGCCCGAGCTGTGCCCCGGCGCCTGCGAGCCGACGATGTTCACCGCCGAATAGCCGTTGTAGCGGGTCAGCGAGGGCGTATTCATCACCCACTGCGACGAGACCACGTTCGACAGCGGGATCATGCTGCGCTCGCCCTCGGCGTTCGCCGGGCCGGGCGTATGGAAGCGCGCCAGCGAACCGGGGTCGGTGCGGTAGGGCGCGTCGGCGCGCATGTTGACGCGCTTCACGCGGCCGTCGGCGAAGTAGTCGTTGACGTAGACCGGCGCCAGCATCAGCTGGATGGTGCTGTAGATGTCCGCGACCGACAGTCCCATGGCCTGGGCCTGCACGCGGTCGACGGTGAGCTTGAGCTGGGGCGCGTTCTCGAGCGTGTTCGGGCGGACCGCGGTCAGCGCCGGGTCCTGCGCCGCCGCGCCCAGCAGCTGGTTGCGCGCCCCGGTCAGCGCCTCGCGCCCCAGGCCGGCGCGGTCCTGCAGGTACATGTCGAAGCCGCCGAACTGGCCCAGACCCTGCACCGTCGGCAGGTTGACCACGAAGATCTGCGCGTCGCGGATGCCGTACAGCGCGCCGTTCGCCGCCTGGATGAAGTCCTGCACGGTGCCGTCCCGCTCGCTCCAGTCCTTGAGCTTGATGAAGGCCATGCCGACGTTCTCGCCCTGGCCGATGAAGCTGAAGCCGGCGACCTGCATCATGCCTTCGTAGCCGTCCACCTGTTCGAGCGTCCTGCGCACGTCCTCGAAGACGGCCTGGGTGCGCTGCAGGGTCGAACCCGGGGGCAGCTGCACGATGGCCATGGCATAGCCCTGGTCCTCCTCGGGCAGGAAGCTGCCGGGCAGCCGCGTGAACAGCAGCCCGGTGACCACCACCAGGGCCGCGAACACCAGCATCCAGCGCGGCGCATGGCTGATCGCGCTGCCGACGTGGCGCACGTAGGTGGCGGCGATCCGGTCGTAGTACCGGTTGAAGGTGCGGTAGACCATGTTCCGGCGCCGGCCGCCCCCGCCTTCGCCGTGGTGCGCGTCCTCCTTGCGCAGGAAGCTGGCGCACAGCGCGGGCGTGAAGCCCAGCGCCAGGAAGGCGGAGAAGGCCATCGCCACCGCGATCGTGATCGCGAACTGCTTGTAGATCTCGCCCGAGGCGCCGCCCTGCAGCGCGCTGGGGATGAACACCGCCGCCAGCACCACGGTGATCGCGACCACCGCGCCGGTGATCTGTTCCATGGCCTTGATCGTGGCCTCGCGCGGTGCCAGGCCTTCCTCGCTCATGATGCGCTCGACGTTCTCGATCACCACGATCGCGTCGTCGACCACGATGCCGATCGCCAGCACCATCGCGAACAGGGTCAGCTGGTTCACGGTGAAGCCGAGCATGCTCAGGCCGAGGAAGGTGCCGAGCAGCGCTACCGGGATCACCAGGGTCGGGATGATGGTCGCGCGCAGGTTCTGCAGGAAGACCAGCATCACCAGGAACACCAGCACCACCGCCTCGAGCAGGGTCTTGACCACTTCCTTGATCGAAATGGTCACGAAGGTGGTGCTGTCGAAGGGCGAGAACCACTCCACGCCCTGCGGGAAGCTGCCCTGGAGTTCGTCCATGCGCGAGGTCACCGCCTCGGCCACGGTCAGCGCGTTCGCGCCCGGCAGCAGCTGCACCGCGAAGGCGCCGGTGGGCTGGCCATTGAACTTGCTGTCGAAACCGTAGCCCTGGGCGCCGATCGTGATACGCGCCACGTCCTTCAGCCGCACCGTGCTGCCGTCGCCGTCCGCGCGCAGGATGATGTCGCCGAACTGCTCGGGCGTGCTGAAGCGGCCCTCGGCCGAGACCGTGGCGGTGAAACCCTGGCCCTCGGGCGCCGGATCGGAGCCGATCGAGCCGGCCGCGAACTGCACGTTCTGGCCGCGCACGGCCTGCAGCACCTGGCTGGCCGACAGGCCGTAGCCCTGCATCCGGTCCGGGTTGAGCCAGATGTTCATGGCGTACTCGGAGCCGAACTGCTGGGTGCTGCCGACGCCGGGCACGCGCGAGATCTGTTCCAGCACGCTGGCGCCGATGAGGTTGTTGAGCGCGTTGCGGTCGAAGGCCGGGTTCGACGAGCGCAGCGCCACCACCATCAGGAAGCCGGCGTTGGCCTTGGCCACCACGACGCCCTGCTGGGTGACCTCGGTCGGCAGGCGCGGCGTGGCCAGCGCGACCTTGTTCTGCACCTGCACCTGGGCGATGTCGGGATCGGTGCCGGTCTGGAAGGTCAGCGTGATGCTGGCGCGACCCGAGGAGCTGGAGCTCGAGCTGAAGTACAGCAGGTTGTCGATGCCGGTGAGCTGCTGCTCGATCACCTGGGTGACCGCGCGCTCGGTGGTGGCGGCGTCGGCGCCGGGGTAGGTGGCGCCCACGGTGACCTGCGGCGGAGCCACGTTCGGGTAGGACTCCACGCCCATGTTGAGCAGGGCGATCACGCCGGAGAGCGCGATCAGGATCGAGATGACCCAGGCGAAGACCGGATGATCGATGAAGAAACGGGGCATCGTCGTCAGTCCTGCGCGGACGCGTCGTCGCCGGCATCACCGCTCGTCGCGGGCTGCCAGGGGGTCGCCGTCGCCGGCTCGCCCACGCGCGCGCGCTGCAGGCCCGAGACCACGACGCGGTCGCCCGCGGCCAGGCCGGCGGTGACGATCCAGTCGCCGCCTTCGGAGCGGTCGATGGTCACGTCCTTGCGCGCGACGGTGTCGTCGGCGCCCACCACCAGTACGTAGGGGCCGGTGGCATCGCGCTGCACCGCGGCGTGCGGCACGGGGAACACGCCGTGCTGCACGCCCAGCGTCGCCACCAGGGTCACGTAGGTGCCCGGCAGCAGGCGGCGGTCGGGGTTGGGCAGGATCGCGCGCAGCGAGACCGCGCCGGTGTCCGGGTCCACGGTGTCGCCGGAGAAATCGAGCTGGCCGGCATGCGCGTAGGGGCTTCCATCGGGCAGTTGCACCTGCACCTGCACCGCGCCTTCGCGGTCGAGCTGCATCGCGCGCACCTGGTCGAGCTCGGCCGCACCCATGGTGAAGTTCACGTACAGCGGATCGATCTGGTCGACGGTGGTCAACAGGGTCGCCGAGCCCTCCCCCACCAGCGCGCCCTCGGTCACCTGCTGCTTGCCGGCGCGGCCGGAGATCGGTGCGCGCACGGTGGCGTAGCCGAGGTTGATGCCGGCGCTCTCCACCGCCGCCTGCGCGGCCTGGACCGCGGCACTGGCACTGCGTTCGGCGGCGAGCGCGTTGTCGAGATCGGACTGCGAGATGAACTTCTGCGGCGCGAGGCTGCGCGCGCGGTCGGCGGCAGCGCGGGCGTTGGCCTGGTTGGCACGGGCCTGGGCCAGCGCGGCCTGGGTCTCGCTCGCGGCCGCGCGCAGGGGCGCCGGGTCGATCTCGAACAGCACCTGACCTTCGCGGACGTCACTGCCTTCCTGGTAGGCGCGGCGCTGCAGCACGCCCGCGACGCGGGCACGCACGTCGGCACTGCGGTAGGCCGCGAGGCGGCCGACGAGGTCGCGCTTCAGCAGGGCGTCGCCCGGCTGCACCACGACCACGCCGAGCTCCGGCGGCGGCGGCGCCGCGGGCGGGACGTCGCCACCGCAGGCGGCCAGCGCCAGGAGCGGAAACAGGAGCGTGATGGCGGCACGGCGCATGGTCTTCCCCGGGGGCGGATTTTTGAACCCGCGGAGTATGGCAGCGTCACCGTGGAGCGATCGTGCCTGAAGTCAGGGTGGCCACGGCATCCGCGGCGGCCATGAGGCAGCCGGCCAGCATGCGGGGCTCGGGCGCCGCGGCATGCGGCAGCACCCCCAGACAGGGCGCCGGCAGCGCATCGCGCAGCAGGCCGAGGTAGTCGTCGCGACGCTCGAATCCGGGATCCACCGCGCTGCCGATCCAGCCCAGCAGGCGGCAGCCGTCGCCGGTGACCGCACGCGCGGTCAGCCGCGCGTGGCTCAGGCAGCCCAGGCGCAGGCCCACCACCAGGATCACCGGCAGGTCCAGCGCGTGCGCGAGATCGGCGTGCTCGATGCCGTCGGCCAGCGGCGACAGCCAGCCGCCGGCGCCCTCGACCACCACGACGTCGGCGGTGGCCGCGAGCCGCGCATGGGCCTCCAGCAGCGGCGGCATCGACACCGTGATCCCGGCGGAGCGCGCCGCCAGCTGCGGCGCCGTCGGCTCCGTCAGCGCCCACGGATTGACGTCGGCGTACGCCGGGGACGGCATGCTGGCGGCCTGCAGGGCGAGCGCATCCTCGTTGCGCAGGCCCCCGGGCGTCGGCTCGCAGCCGGCGGCGACCGGCTTCATGCCGACCGCGCGCAGCCCGCGCCCGCGCAGCGCATGCAGAAGCGCCACACTGGCCAGGCTCTTGCCGACGCCGGTGTCGGTTCCGGTCACCAGCACGCCAGGCGCTAGACTGGGGGGCATGTTCACATCGCAAAGTCTAAGCGGCGACAAGCCGCAGCAGTACGCCCAGCTGGCCGCCCAGGCGCGCGCCCTGCTCGCCGGCGAGCGCGACCGCATCGCCAACGCCGCCAACCTGTCGGCGCTGGTCTACCACGCTCTCCCGGATCTCAACTGGGTCGGCTTCTACTTCTTCGACGGCACCGAACTGGTGGTCGGCCCCTTCCAGGGCCAGCCCGCCTGCGTGCGCATCCCGCTCGACCGCGGCGTCTGCGGCGCGGCGGCCAGCAGCGGCCTCACCCAGCGCGTCGAGGACGTCGAGGCCTTTCCCGGGCACATCGCCTGCGACGCGGCCTCGCGCTCGGAGCTGGTGGTGCCGCTGTTCCACGACGGCGCCCTGGTGGGCGTGTTCGATCTCGACAGTCCGGTTCCCGGCCGGTTCGACGTTGTCGACCAGCAGGGGCTCGAGGAGATCGCAGGCGTGTATCTGGAATCACTGGGGGCATGAGCACCCCGCCGCTGAAAATGCGCAACATCGGACCGAAATCCGCCGCCTGGCTGCGCCAGGTGGGATTGAGGACGCCCGAGGCCCTCGCCGAGGCGGGACCGCTGGAAGCCTTCATGCGCATCAAGCGCGCCGGCTTCAAGCCGAGCCTCAACCTGCTCTACGCGCTGGAAGGCGCACTGTGCGACTGCCACTGGCAGGAGGTCCCTGATGCCCGGCGCGTGGAGCTGGTGGCGGCCGCCGAGGAGGCGATCGCCGAGCTGCCGCCGCCGCGCAACCGTCCGCCGGCGGGCCCGGTGACCACCACGATCATGCAGCAGGTCGACGAGGATGCGGAAGGTCTGGGCAGCCGGCCGCCAAGGCCTTAGACTGCGCACACTTTCTGGTGACCCGAGGGGATTCCCCCGAGGGTTGAAACGGGAAGCCGGTGACCTTCCGCCCGCGCCATGCGGAGGAAGCATTCCGGCGCTGCCCCCGCAACGGTAAGCGAGGTAACACCCCGGCAAACCGCCACTGTGCATCCGCACGGGAAGGCGCCGGGGCTGGACGTGATGGTCGGAAAGCCGGCCTGCATCCGCCCGCGAGCCCGGAGACCGGCCAGGAAGCCCACTGGTTGCGATGCGGAGGGCGTCGCGGCGGCAGTCGCCCCGCGTGCGTGCGTGGCCTTCCGTCGGATCTCCCTTTCTGTCGCGACCGACCCACACCGGTCGCGCGGGCGTGCGCGACGCATGGAGATCCCGATCGATGAAACCGCAACACCAGACCCTGTTCCTCGCCGTGGCGCTTGCCCTGTCCCCGGTCGCCATCGCCGGCGGCGCGATCCAGGCCACGGACCTCGACACCATCGTGGTCACCGCCACCCGCACCGCGATCAAGGCCGAGGACAGCAACGTCCCGGTGCAGGTGATCGACCGAGCGGTGATCGAACGCAGCCAGGCCGCCTCGCTGGTCGACCTGCTTCGCGGCCGCGCCGGCATCAACCTTGCCAACCAGGGCGGCCCGGGCAAGCTGACCTCGATGTTCCTGCGCGGCACCGAGTCCGACCACGTGCTGGTGCTGGTGGACGGCGTCCGCATCGGCTCGGCGACCGCGGGCATGGTGATGTTCCAGGACCTGCCGCTGGAGCAGATCGAGCGCATCGAGATCGTGCGCGGACCGCGTTCGAGTCTGTACGGCTCCGAAGCCATCGGCGGCGTGATCCAGATCTTCACGCGCCGTGCCGGCGACGGCGAAGGCCTGCGGTCGAACTTCAGCCTGGGCGTCGGCAGCAACGCGCTGCGCCAGGCCAGCGCGGGCATCGGCGGCGGCGGCGAGCGCGGCTGGTTCCAGGCCCAGGGGGCGTGGCAGCGCACCGACGGCATCGACTCGTGCCGGGGCACCGCCGCGGGCTGGGGCGCCGGCTGCTACGCCGACGAACCCGACCGCGACGGCTACCGCAACGCATCGGTGAGCCTGCGCGGCGGCGGCAAGCTCGGCGAAACCGTCGAGCTGGAGGGTCACGCCATGGTGGCCGACGCCTTCAACGAGTACGACGGCACGGTGTTCGGCGGCAACGAGGCGGACAACCGGCAGCAGGTCTTCGGCGGCCGGCTCGGCTGGCGGCCGCGCGAGGGTGCCGACGTCAACGTTCGCATCGGCCGCGCCGACGACAAGGCCGAGAGCCACTTCTTCGACCACGCCACCGGCACGCGCAGCTTCGCCAGCACCATCGACACCCGCCGCGACACCGCTTCGGCGCAGGGCGATTTCGCCGTCGGCGGCACGCAACTGCTCAGCGCCGGCATCGACTGGATGCGCGACCGGGTCACCGGCAGCACGGACTTCACGGTCGACCGCCGGGACAACACCGGCGTGTTCCTGGCGTACCAGGGCGGTTTCGGCGCGCACAGCCTGGAAGCCAGCCTGCGCCATGACGACAACGAGCAGTTCGGCGGCCACTCGACCGGCAGCCTCGGCTATGGCCTGAAGTTCGGCGACGGCTTCCGCTTCACCGCCAGCGCCGGCACCGGCTTCAAGGTGCCGACCTTCAACGACCTCTACTACCCGGGCGGCTGGGGCAACCCGGACCTGGAGCCCGAAGAGTCGCGGACGCTGAACCTCGGCATCGCGCAGTACGGTGATGGCTGGAACTGGAGCTTCAACGCGTTCCAGACCGACGTCGACGAGCTGATCGGCTATGACGCGGGTTTCGCGCTGGTGAACGTCGACGAAGCCCGCATCCGCGGCGCAGAGCTGACCGGCTTTTTCTCGCTGGCGGGCTGGGACCTCAACGCCGAACTCAGCCACATCGACCCCCGCAACCGCAGTGCCGGCCCGAACCTGGACAACTGGCTGCCGCGGCGCTCGCGCAATACCGCGCGCGTCGACGTGGACCGCGCGTTCGGTGCCTTCCGCGCGGGCGTCAGCGCCTTCGGCAGCGGCGAACGCTTCGACGACGCCGCCAACTCCGTGCGGCTGCCGGGCTACGGCACGCTGGACCTGCGCGTCGAGTACGCGATCAACGCCGACTGGACCCTGCAGGCCCGCGTCAGCAACGTGTTCGACCGCGAGTACGAAACCATCGCCTGGTACAACCAGCCCGGCCGCGAGTACGGGCTGACCCTGCGCTACAGCCCCGCCAATTGACCCATGACCCTGTGGGGGCGGCTGTGGGAGCGGCTACAGCCGCGATGGCCCGCGCTCCCGGCAAGGGTCTTCGCGGCCATGGCCGCTCCTACAGGGTGACGATCGGGGGTTTCGTGAGGGCGGGCAGCCCGGCCAGGTCGTCGAGCACCGCCACCGCGCCCGCGCGATCGAGGTCGAAGTCGCGTGGGTACCCGTGGCGCAGCAGCACCAGGTCCATGCCGGCCGCCCTCGCGGCGCCGGCATCGGCCTCGGAGTCCCCCACCATCAGCGTGTCGTGCACCGGCATGCGGTGCAGCGCCGCGAGATGCAGCAGCGGCATCGCGTTCGGCTTGCGCTCGGCCAGGGTGTCGCCGCCGACGATGTGCGCGAAGTATCCGTCGATGCCCATCGCATCGACCAGCACGCGCGCCATGCGCTCGGGCTTGTTGGTCGCCATCGAGATCGCCACGCCGGCACCGGCCAGCGCGGCGAGCGTTTCGACCGTATCGGGGTACAGCTTCGCGTTGAGCAGCAGGCAGGCTTCGTAGTGCGCCATGAACCGCGGCAGGGTCTCGTCCACGCCGGCGCGGCTGCCGGCATGGCGCAGCGCGCTGTCGAGCAGCACCCGCGCCCCCAGGCCGATCCAGGAGCGCACCATGGCCTCGTCCTCGCGGCCGTGGCCGAGTTCGTCGAGCGTGCGGTTGACCGCTTCGGCAATGTCGGCCGCCGAATCCACCAGCGTGCCGTCGAGGTCGAACAGCACCAGCTTCCAGGGAAACACCATCTCTTCTCCGCGCCGCGCAGGATGCCGGGCAACCCGGGAGCCTACCTCGCGCCGCGTGCCGGCGGGTTGCGGGCGACCCGCGCGCTGCCGAAATCCAGCCGTGCCCGGGTGCCGCACCCCGGCTGCGACTCGATCTCCAGCACCCATCCCAGGTGCCGGCACAGGCGCGTGATCAGGTCCAGGCCGATGCCGCCGCCGTCGCGCACGCCGCCGCGCGCGGCGCGTGCGTAGATCGCACTGATCTCCTCGGGGCTCATGCCCTGCCCCGGGTCCTCGATCTCGACCAGCGCGTCGTCGCGCAGGCGCACGTGGATCACGCCGCTGTCACTGTTCTCGATCGCGTTGCGCAGCAGGTTGGCGATCGCCGCCTGCACCACCGGCATCGGAGCGAGCAGTTCGCAGTATGGCAGCGGCGCCAGCGCGATCTCCAGGCCCTTCGCCGCGGCCATCGGAAGGTGATCGTCGACGATCTCCGGAAGCAGTTCGCCCAGGAGGATGCGGTCGTTGGCCTGTGCCAGCCGCGCCGGATCCTTGGCCAGCACCAGCAGCAGCGACAGCAGGCGCTCCATGTCGCGGGTGGTGCGGTGGATGCGGGCAAGCTTGGCGCGCGCCTCGGGCGGCATTGCCGTCATGGCCAGCGCCAGCTCGGCCGAACCGGCGATCACCGAGATCGGCGTGCGCAGCTCGTGGCTGGCACTGTCGATGAACGCGCGCTCGCGCTCGACGAACTCGGCGTTGCGATCGATGTAGCCGTTCACGGCCTGGGCGATGACCTCGAGCTCCACCCCCGCCGAGGCCGGGACCTCGACCCGGGTGGCGGATTCCCCGGGGACCAGGCGCGAGATCTGCCGCGCGAGGTCGGTCAGCGGCCGCACCAGGCGCTGCGCGCCCAGCATGGCGAACAGGCCCAGCAGGACCGCCACCAGCAGCGTCGATCCCAGCAGGGTGGCGGCGATCTCGCGCTCGCTGCGCTCGAAGTCGGCGATGTCGATCGCCAGCGCCAGCATGTCGCCGCCGACCTCGCGCGACATCAGCACGTACTCGCCGTCCCCGATCCGGACCTCGTCGTGCAGGCCCGGGCCGAGCGCGACGACTTCCGGCGGCAGCGGGCGCGCGTCGCCGAACAGCACGAGGGTGTCGGTGTCGTGCCACTGGTAGCCGGGCTCTTCGCTCCGGCGCTCCAGCAGGTGCTCGAACTCGGCCGTGAGCAGGGACTCCCAGACCAGGGCCTCGGCGCGTTCGTTGAGCGTGTAGCCATGCACCAGCACCACCAGCGACAGCAGCGCGACGTAGGCGGTCAGCGCCTGCATCAGGCGTCGACGGAGGCTCCTGCGCGTCCTCATCCGTCCGCACCCTCCTCCGTGGGCATCGCCATGCGGTAGCCGACGCGCGGCAGGGTGTGGATCAGCTTCACCGCGAACGGCCCGTCGACGCTGCGCCTGAGCTCGTAGACGTGCGAGCGGAGCATGTCGCCGTCCGGCGGTTCGTCGCCCCAGAGGGCATGCTCGAGACGCTCGCGGGTCACCGCCGCGGGGCTGGCGCGCATCAGCACCTCCAGCAGCTTGCGGCAGGCCGGGTAGAGGTGCAGCACGCGGCCGCCGCGGGTGGCTTCGAGGGTCGCGAGGTCGAGCCTCAGGTCGGCGACCTCCAGCACCCGCCGGCGGCCGTGGCCGGTGGCGCGGTGGACCAGCGCCTCGAGCCGCACCTCGAGTTCGGGCAGGGCGAAGGGCTTGGTCAGGTAGTCGTCGGCGCCGGCGCGGAAGCCTGCGATCTTGTCGGGCAGCTCGTCGCGCGCGGTCAGCATCAGCACCGGTACGTCGTTGCCCGCGTCGCGCAGCCGGCGCAGCACTTCCGGGCCGTCCAGCCGCGGCAGCATCCAGTCGAGAACGATCGCGTCGTAGGCCTGTGCGCCGGCCAGGTGCAGGCCGTTGGGCCCGTCCGGCGCGGCGTCGAGCAGGTGCCCGCGCGCCTCGAAGTATTCGAAGATGTTGGCGACCAGGTTGCGGTTGTCTTCGATGACCAGCAGGCGCATGTGGACTTCCCGTTTGGCGTGCAATGATCGCCGGTGGGCCGTCGGAACGGCGTCGGAGCACATCGTGGCACGCCGGTTCCGACGTCTCTTCCACCTTGCATCGGGATCATGCGCCAGACCTGCCACCCTGCGCCGCCGATGACGACCCCTCCTCCAGCCGCCGCCGGTCACCGATGGAACAGCGGCCTCGCACTGCTGCTTCTGCTGGCCGCACTGGTTTTCGGGGCCGCGCTCGGCCAGCGCGCGCCGGCGCCGGCGGACGAGCCGCGCTTCGTGCTGGCGGCGAAGCACATGGTCGAATCCGGCGACTGGCTGGTACCGATGCGCGGCAGCGAACGCTATGCCGAGAAGCCGCCGGTGTTCATGTGGCTGGTCGCCGCGTCCGCGGTGGCGGTGCGCGACTTGAACCTGGCCTTCCTGCTGCCGTCGCTGTTGGGCGCGCTGGCGACGCTGTGGCTCACCGGCGACCTGGCGCGGCGGCTGTGGCGCCCCGGGCTCGCGCCCTGGGCGGCGGGCGCGCTGTTCGCGAGCCTGCAGTTCGGCCTGCAGGCCGGCCGCGCGCAGATCGACATGGTGCTGGTGGCCTTGACCACGCTCTCGCTGTGGGGCTTGCTCCGGCACCTGCTGCGCGGGCCGGACTGGCGCGCGGCGTGGCTGGGCGCCTTCGCCGCCGGCGTCGGCACGGTGACCAAGGGCGTCGGCTTCCTGCCGCTGCTGGTGTTGCTGCCGTGGCTCGCTGCGCGCTGGCGGCTGCCGGCGATGGGCTGGCGCGCGGCCCCCGGCGACGGTTGGCGCTGGGCCGCGCTGCTGCCGGCCTTCCTCGCCGGAACCGCGGTCTGGCTGGGCCCGCTTGGCCTCGAACTCCTGCGTGATCCCTCGCCGGACCTGCGCGCCTATGCCGCGGAGCTGCTGCTGCGCCAGACCGGCGAGCGCTATGCGAACGCCTGGCACCACGTGCAACCGCCCTGGTACTACCTGCAGTCGATGGCCACGATGTGGCTGCCCGGCGTGCTGCTGGCTCCCTGGCTGCTGCCCGCGTGGCGGCGGCGCCTGCGCCGCGGCGATGCGCGCCTGTGGCTGCTGCTGGGCTGGGCGCTGCTGGTGCTGCTGTTCTTCAGCGCCAGTCCCGGCAAGCGCGAGGTCTACATCTTTCCGGTCCTGCCGGCGCTGTGCGTGGCGGCGGCGCCCCTGTTGCCCGCGCTGCTGCGGCGGCACGGCCCGGCGCGGGTGCTGCGCGCCTGGCTGTGGCTGCTGGCCGCACTGCTGGTGCTCGCCGGCGCGAGCGGCCTGGCCGCGACCGGTGCCCTCGACGGGACGGCGGGGACGGGCGTGATAGAGCGCCTCGCTGGCGCTGGGCGCTGGGCCCTGCGCCTGGCCGCGGAGCGCGCGCTCGCACCCGGCGAGGTCCGGCAGGCCCTGGCCACGCTGCTGGCGCTCGGCCTCGGCCTGCTGGCGGTGGCGGCGTGGAGCCGGCGCGGCCGCCTGCACCTCGCGCTGCCGACGGCGACCGCGCTGGTGTGGCTGGCGATGGGCCTCGGCATCGGTCCGGCGCTGGACCGGAGCAGTTCGGGCCGCGGGCTGATGGAGGACGCCGCCGCGCGAGTCGGCGCCGACGGCGAGCTGGCCCTGGTGGCGTGGCGCGAACAGTTCCTGCTGCAGGCGCTGGGACCGCTGGTCGAGTTCGGCTTCAAGCGGCCGGTCGAGGCACAGTGGCGCGATGCCGCGGAATGGCTGGCCGCCGCCCCGTCGACCCGATGGGTGCTGGTGCCGGCGCCGGCGCTCGACGGATGCGTGGACCGCGCGCAGGCCCTGCCCCTGGGCCGCGCCAGCCGGCTGGACTGGTGGCTGGTGCCGGCGAGCGCGATGCGCCCCGGCTGCGAACCCGGGACCGGCGCAGGCTGACAGGCAGCCCCGCAACGAAATTTCGACAAAGTTCCCACAGCCTTCTGACGAATGCGGCCGGAGACTGGACGCCAATTCACCTACGCGGCCCACGCCATGTCGCAGGCCCAACCTGCCCCCACAAACCCCGTTCCGATCCGGCGGGTGGCCACGGACGCCATGCCGCGGGCCACCCTGCCGGATGCTTCCCTGACTCTGGCAGCGCCTTCGGCCGACCCCTCGCCGCACCCGGCCCTTCCGCTGCCGCTGTCGGTCGTGATCCCCGCCTTCAACGAAGCGGGCAACCTTCCGGGCCTGCTGCGCGAGGTGGCGGCGGCGCTGCGCGGCCACATCGCGTTCGAGGTCATCTGCGTCGACGACGCCTCCGACGACGGCACCGCCGCCGCGCTGCGGGCGATGCGCGAGGAGCTGCCGGAGCTGCGCGTGCTGCGCCACGCCGCGCGCAGCGGGCAGAGCGCCGCGCTTCGCAACGGTGTACGCGCCGCGCGCGGAGCCTGGATCGCCACGCTCGACGGCGACGGCCAGAACGACCCGGCCGACATCCCGCGCCTGCTCGCCTGCCGCGACGAGTCCGATCCCGCGGTGCGGCTGTTCGCCGGATGGCGCGTCACCCGTCGCGACGGCGCCGGCAAGCGCTGGGCCTCGCGCATCGCCAACGCCATCCGCGCGCGCCTGCTGCGCGACGCCACGCCGGACACCGGCTGCGGCCTGAAGCTGTTCGAGCGCGCCACCTTCCTCGACCTGCCCTGGTTCGACCACATGCACCGCTACCTGCCGGCGCTGGTGCAGCGCGCGGGCTGGCGCACGCTCAGCGTGCCGGTCGGACACCGTCCGCGGACCTCGGGCGTTTCGAAGTACGACAACCTCGGCCGTGCCCTGGTGGGCATCGCCGACCTGCGCGGCGTGGCCTGGCTGATCCGGCGCGCGCCGGTCGCCGCCGTGACCGAAGACGAGGGCTGAACATGGACATGGACGCACCGATCGCATGGCTGGCATGGACCGGCATGCACATGACGGCGTGGAAGATCATCGGCCTCACCGGCACGCTGATGTTCGCCGCGCGCTGGGGCGTGCAGGTGGTGGCCTCGCACATGGCGGGGCGTCCGGTGATCCCGCGCGCGTTCTGGGTGATGAGCCTCGTGGGCAGCCTGATGGCGCTGTCGTACTTCGTGTTCTCGGCCAAGCAGGACGCGGTCGGCGTGGTGCAGAACCTGTTCCCGGCGCTCACCGCGGGCTACAGCCTGTGGCTGGACCTGCGCCAGGGGCGCCGGCTCAGGCGAACAGCGCCGGCTGCAGCAGCCCCTCATCGCGATCGCGGAAGCCCGACAGCCCCACTCCGGCCAACCGGTAGCGCGTCGACTCCGGCAGCCTGACCCGCTCGCGCAGCGCCAGCGCGATCGCGATCACCTCCTCCTCCGAGGCCGGCGGCGCGTCTGGGGTGAAGCTGCGGGTCAGGATCCGGAACTGCGCGGTCTTGAGCTTGAGCACCACGGTGCGGCCGACCCGGTCGGTCTTCCGGGTCGCCGCCCAGGCCTTGGCCGCCAGCGCCCTGATCGCCGGCTCCAGTTCGGCCAGGGGCAGGTCGGTGGCGAAGGTGTCCTCGGTCGAAATGGACTGGACCGGCTGGTCCGGTTCCACCGGGCGCTCATCGATGCCGCGCGCGCGCCGGTACAGACTGGCGCCGAAGCTGCCGAAGCGCGCCTGCAACTCATCCAGTGCGAAGCCGCGCAGGTCGCCGACGGTGGCGATGCCGAGGTCGGCGAGCTTCCTCTCCATCACCTTGCCGACGCCGGGGATCTTCGCCACCGGCAGCGGCGTCAGGAAGGCCTCGACCTGCGACGGCCTGACCACGTACTGGCCGTCGGGCTTGTTCCAGTCCGAGGCGATCTTGGCCAGGAACTTGTTCGGCGCGATGCCGGCCGAGGCGGTGAGCGCGGTCGTCTCGCGGATCTCGGCGCGGATCCGGCGCGCGGTGTCCGTGGCGCTGGGCGAGGCGATCTTCGGCGCGGTGACGTCCAGGTAGGCCTCGTCCAGCGACAGCGGCTGCACAAGGTCGGTGTGGGCGAGGAAGATCCCGCGCACCTGCCTGGACACCGCCTTGTAGCGGACGAAGTCCGGCGGCACGAACACCGCGTCGGGGCATAGGCGCTCGGCGCGCGCCGCGGGCATCGCCGAGCGCACGCCGTAGACCCGCGCCTCGTACGAGGCCGCGCAGACCACCGAGCGCGCACCGCGCCAGGCCACCACCACGGGCCGACCGCGCAGCGAGGGATCGTCGCGCTGCTCCACCGACGCATAGAAAGCGTCCATGTCGATGTGCAGGATCTTGCGCATGCCGCGGCCATTATCCCGCAGCCCTGACCTGTGGGAGCGGCGATAGCCGCGAAAGCCGCTCCGTTCCTCCGGCACTCCCCGATCGCGGCTGTAGCCGCTCCTACAGATGGCTTTCCGGGACCGGGAGGCTGACCAGCATCAGCGTGGAATCGTCGGGGTCCGGGACCACCCGGAATCCGAGCTGGCGGCACATCGACAGCATGGTGCTGTTCTCGCGCAGCACCTGGCCCTCGATCGTCGCCAGGCCCATCCAGCGCGCGACGCCGATCATCTCCTGCATCAGCCGCCAGCCCAGGCCCGCGCCCTTGAGGTCGGAGCGCACCATGATCCCGTACTCGCCGCGTTCGAAGTCGGGATCGGCGAGCAGGCGCACGGCGCCCAGCATCTCGCCGCTTTCGACGTCGATCGCCACCAGCGCCATCGAACGCGCGTAGTCGAGCTGCACCAGGCGTGCGATGAAGTCGTGGCTGAAGTCGCGCACCGCGCGGAAGAAGCGCATGCGCAGGTCCTCGGCGCTGACCTTCGCGAAAAAGCGCCGGAACATGGCGTCGTCTTCCGGCCGCACGGGGCGCACGAAGGCCTCCCGGCCGTTGGAAAGCACCAGCCTGCGCTCCAGCTCGGTCGGATACGGGAACACCGCGAATCGCGGATGGCCGCGGCCGCGATGCAGGCGCTTCGGCGGTGCCAGCGCCACCCGCGCATCGACCGCCACCGCGCCGCTGGCGTCGGCGAGCAGCGGGTTGATGTCGACCTCGCGCACCTCGGGGAAGTCCGCGGCCAGCTGCGCCAGCTTCACCAGCACCAGCGCCAGCGCGCGCTCGTCGGCGCCCGCCACGTCCCGGTAGCCGCGCAGGATGCGCGAGACCCGGGTGCGCCCGATCAGCTCGTGTGCCAGGCGCAGGTCCAGCGGCGGCAGCGCGAGCGACTTGTCGTCGATCACCTCGACCGCGGTGCCGCCGCGGCCGAACACCACCACCGGCCCGAACACCGGGTCGTCGGCGATGCCGGCGATGACCTCGCGCGCCTTCGGGCGCAGAACCATCGGGTGCACGCTGACGCCGTCGATGCGCGCATGCGGGCGCAGCCGGCGCGCACGGTCGAGTATCTCGCCGGCGGCCTCGCGCACGGCGTCGGCGCTGGCCAGGTGCAGGCGCACGCCGTCGACGTCGGACTTGTGCGCGATGTCGGGCGACAGCACCTTGACCGCCACCGAGCGGCCGGCCTCGAGCAGCGGCTGCGCGGCGCGTACGGCTGCGGCGGCGTCGGCGGCCGGCACCGGCGTGGCGATGTCGATGCCATAGGCGGCCAGCAGCGTGGTCGTGGCGACCGGGTCCAGCCATTCGCGGCCCTGGGCCATCGCCGCGCCGATGACCGCGCGCGCGGCCTCGCGGTCGACGGCGAAGTCCTCCGGCAGGCTCGGCGGCGTCTCCATCAGCGCCGTCTGCGCCTCGCGGTGGCGCACCAGGTACATGAAGCCGCGCACGGCCTCGGCCTCGCTGGCATAGGTCGGCGAGCCGGCCTCGCCCAGCAGCTTCGCGCCGCCGCGATCATCGCCCAGCCACAGCGCGAGCACCGGCTTGCGCGGTCCGCCGCCCCTGCGCGCGCCCAGCACGCCGGCCACGGCGCCGGCGGTCTCGAGCGGGTCGGACAGCACCGTGGGGACGTTGACCACGAGCACGGCGTCGTTGCCGGGATCGTCGAGCAGGGCTTCGAGGCCGGCGGCATACCGTGGCCCGTTGGCATCGCCGATCAGGTCGACCGGGTTGGTCCCCGACCAGCGGCGCTCGAGCGTTTCGTCCAGCCGCAGCACGGTGTCCTCCGACAGCACCGCAGGCGTGCCGCCCAGGTCCTGCAGGCGGTCGAGCGCGAGCATGCCGGTGCCGGCACCGTTGGTCAGCACCGCCAGCCTGCGACCGGGCACGCTGCCGAGGTGCGACAGCGTTTCCGCGGCTGCGAACAGCTCGTCCAGCGCGTGCACCCGCAGCAGGCCGGCGCGGCGGAACGCGGCTTCGTAGACGTCGTCCGGCGTCGCCAGCGCGGCAGCGTGGCTGGCCGGCGGCGACGCCGGGCGCGCATGCCGCCCGGGCCTCACCACCACCACCGGCTTGCCGCGCGCCGCGGCACGCGCGGCCGAAAGGAACTTGCGCGCATCGCCCACGTGCTCCAGGTAGAGCAGGATCGCGCGCGTGTGCCGATCGGTCGCGAACCAGTCGAGCATGTCGGCGAAGTCGACGTCCACGGCATTGCCCAGCGACACCACGCCGGAAAAACCGACGCCGCGTGGACGCGCCCACTCGATCATCGCCGCGGCCACCGAGCCCGACTGCGACACCAGCGCCAGGTCGCCGGGCGGCGGCCGGTGCGCCGCGAAGCTGGCATGCAGCTTCGCGTGCGGCGAGATCACGCCCAGGCAATTGGGCCCGAGCACGCGCAGCCCGCGCGCGCGCGCCGTCGCCTGCAGCGCTTCGCTGTGCGAGCCCGGCCCCGCGCCCAGGCCGCGGGTCAGCACGACCACCGCGCGCGCGCCGGCATCCGCGGCCGAAGCCGCCGCGCGCGCCACCGCCGCCGGCGGCGTGGAGATGATCACCAGTTCCGGCGCGAAGTCCAGTCCGGCCAGCCGCGGCGCGGTGGCCACGCCCTCGATCTGCGGATAGCGCCGGTTGACGACGCCGATCCGCCCCGGGAAACCGCCGTCGATGATCTGCCTCAGCACCAGCCGGCCGAGCGAGCGCTCGCGCGGACTGGATCCCACCAGCGCCACCGAGGCGGGCGCGAACACGGAGCCGAGTGCGTAGGTACCCATCGTCGAGAGCGGCGCGGCGGAAGACGGAGACCATAGCATCGCGCCCTGTCGCGGCAGCGCGCCGGCGGGGGCCATACACGCGGCCTGTACCGCGGATATCCAAGTATCGACAGCCTGACACCTGGAGGATCCGACCATGGTCGCAACCGTCCCGCGCCGGCTTGCAGCGTCACATCCCGTCCACGCCCTGCTGCTCGGGGGCACCCTGGCGCTCTTCCTCGGCGCGCTGCTGAGCGACATCGCCTATGCGCGCAGCTACGAGATCCAGTGGAACAACTTCGCCTCCTGGCTGATCGTCGGCGGCCTGGTCGTCGGCGCCGCCGCCCTGGCCAGCGCCCTGCCCGTCGTGCTTCCTGCCAGCCGGACCCGCGCCGCGGTGGTGCACACGCTGGCGCTGCTCGCGGCCTGGATCGCGGGCTTCTTCAACGCGCTCATGCATGCCCGCGACGCCTGGGCCGGCATGCCCGGCGGCCTGGTGCTGTCGGTGATCGCCTTCGCCCTCGCTCTCCTGGCGGCATGGTTCGCGACGGTCACGGGGCGCGCCGGAGGTGTGCCATGAACCGCCCCCTCCGGCTTGCCGCCGCCGTCGCCGCCACGCTGGTGCTGGCCGCCTGCAACCCCGACCCGGGACCGCTGCAGTACGGCGCCAATCCGGAGCTGCCCGAGCCCAAACGCGGCCTGCTGCCGCAGATGGTGATCGCCGAGCCGGCGCCATGGGGCGACCGCATGCCGGTCGTGCCCGAGGGCTTCGAGGTCCGCGCCATCGCCACCGGCCTGCTGATCCCGCGCCAGACCCTCGTGCTGCCCAACGGCGACATCCTGGTGGCCGAGGGCCGCGGCGGCCACGCGCCGAAGCTCAAGCCCAAGGACGTGATCGCCGGCCCGATCAAGGCCGCGGGCACGACCCGGGTGAAGAGCGGCAACCGGCTGACCCTGCTGCGCGACGCCGACGGCAACGGCGAGTACGAGCTGCAGACGGTGTTCGCCGAGGGGCTCGACGCGCCCTATGGCCTGGCGCTGGTCGGCAGCGACCTCTACGTCGCCAACCAGGGTGCGGTGGTGCGCTTCGACTACCAGCCGGGCATGACCCAGGCCCCGGCCGGCGAGCCCGAGGTGCTGACGCTCCTGCCCTCGGACATCAACCACCACTGGACCAAGGCGATGGCGGCCAGCCCCGACGGGCGCTTCCTGTACGTCGGCATCGGCTCGAACAGCAACATCACCGAGCGCGGCATGAACGCCGAGCAGGACCGCGCCGTGGTCTGGGAGATCGACGTCGCCACCGGCATGCACCGCCCCTACGCCACCGGCCTGCGCAACCCCACCGCGTTGGCGATCCAGCCCGGCAGCGGCCAGCTGTGGGCGGTGGTGAACGAACGCGACGAGATCGGGCCGGACCTGGTGCCCGACTACCTGACCTCGGTGCGCGAGGGCGGCTTCTACGGCTGGCCCTGGGCGTACTGGGGCAAGCACGTGGACACCCGCGTGAAGCCGGAGAACCCGGAGAAGGTCGCGGCCTCGATCACGCCCGACTACAGCCTGGGCGCGCACGTCGCGGCGCTGGGCGTGGACTTCTCCAGCGCGGCGATGGGCCCGGAGTTCGCCGACGGCGCCTTCGTCGGCATGCACGGCAGCTGGAACCGTCCCGACCCGGTCGGCTACAAGGTGGTGTTCGTGCCCTTCCGCAACGGCCGGCCCGCGGGCGATCCGATCGACTTCGCCACCGGCTTCCGCGACGAGGACGGCACCACGCGCGGACGGCCCGTTGGCGTGACCGTGGATCCGCGCGGTGCGCTGCTCGTGGCCGACGACCTGGCGAACATCGTCTGGCGGGTTGCGCGGACCGGTGCGCGCACTGGCCCGATGCCGCCGGCGCCGGGCGTCCCGCCCGAGGCCCAGGATGCCGGCGAGGCGGCGGAAGCGGCGCCGGAGGACGCGCCGCCGCAGCCCTGACCGCCGCGGGTGCCGGCGCGCGGAGCCGCGCCTACTCCACCGTCACGCTCTTCGCCAGGTTCCTCGGCTTGTCCACGTCCGTCCCCCGCGCCAGCGCGACGTGGTAGGCCAGCAGCTGCACCGGGATGGTGTGCACGATCGGGCTCAGCACGCCGACGTGGCGTTCGGTGCGGATCACGTGCACGCCCTCGCTCTCGCCGAAGTTGCTGTCGGCGTCGGTGAACACGAACAGTTCGCCGCCGCGCGCGCGCACTTCCTGCATGTTCGACTTCACCTTCTCCAGCAGGCTGTCGTTGGGCGCGATCACCACCACCGGCATCCGGTCGTCGACCAGCGCCAGCGGACCATGCTTGAGCTCGCCGGCGGGATAGGCCTCGGCGTGGATGTACGAGATCTCCTTGAGCTTGAGCGCGCCTTCGAGCGCGATCGGGTAGTGCACCCCGCGGCCGAGGAACAGGGCGTGCTGCCTGGGCGTGAACTGCTCCGCCCACATCGCGATCTGCGGCTCCAGGTTCAGCGCGTGCTGCACGCTTCCGGGCAGGTGGCGCAGGGCTTCGACGTAGGCCGCTTCCTTCTCTTCCGGCAGGCGGCCATTGAGCTTGGCCAGGGTCGCCGCCAGCGCGAACAGGGCGACCAGCTGGGTGGTGAAGGCCTTGGTGGAGGCGACGCCGATCTCGGCGCCGGCGCGGGTGTAGAACACCAGCCGGCTGGCGCGCGGGATCGCGCTTTCCGGCACGTTGCAGATGGACAGCGTGAAGTGCTGGCCGAGCGACCTGGCGTACTTCAGCGCCTCCATCGTGTCGAGCGTTTCTCCCGACTGCGAGATCGTCACCACCAGCTGCTTCGGGTTGGCCACCGCGGTGCGGTAGCGGTACTCGCTGGCGATCTCGACGCTGCACGGCAGGCCGCTGATCGCTTCGATCCAGTAGCGGGCGACGGAGCCCGCGTAGAAACTGGTGCCGCAGGCGAGGATCAGCACGCCCTCGACCTGGCCGAGGACGTCGGCGGCCTCCTTGCCGAACAGCTCGGGCCCGAAGCCGCCGGCATCGATGATGGCTTCCATCGTGTCGCCGAGCGCGCGCGGCTGTTCGTGGATCTCCTTCTGCATGAAGTGCCGGTACGGCCCGAGCTCGAGCGACGACAGCGAGACATCGGACAGGTGCTCCTCGCGCAGCGCCGGCCGGTCGTCGGCGCCGTACACCTGCACGCCTTCGCGCGTGATCTCGGCGGTGTCGCCTTCCTCCAGGAAGATCACGCGGCGGGTGGCCTGCAGGATCGCCGAGACGTCCGAGGCCACGAAGTTCTCGCCCTCGCCCAGACCGACCAGCAGCGGGCAGCCCATGCGCGCGACCACCATGCGCCCGGGCTCCCGGCGGCTGACCACGGCCAGCGCATAGGCACCGTGCAGCTCCTTGACCGCGCGCTGCAGCGCGGCCAGCAGGTCGTCGCCGGACTGCAGGTAATGGTGGATCAGGTGGGCGATGACCTCGGTGTCGGTCTGCGATTCGAACTCGTAGCCCAGACCGAGCAGGCGCTCGCGCTGCTGTTCGTGGTTCTCGATGATGCCGTTGTGCACCAGGGCCACGCCGTGGCTGACGTGCGGGTGCGCATTGGACTCGGTCACGCCGCCGTGCGTGGCCCAGCGGGTGTGGCCGATGCCGAGCGTGGCCGAGAAGCCCTCGTTGCCGGCCGCCGCCTCCATCTCCGACACGCGGCCGGTGCGGCGCACCCGCCGGACCTCGGTGCCGTCCACCACCGCGATGCCCGCGGAATCGTAGCCGCGGTATTCCAGGCGCTTGAGCCCTTCGATCAGGACCGGGACCACATCGCGATCAGCGATCGCACCGACGATGCCGCACATGGACTGCTCCTGGGTTGGCCGGACATTGTAGGGCACCGCCCGGTTCGCCCGGTTCGCACGCAGGCTGGCTCCCGGGCGCTGTCCAGGCCGAGCGCGGCGCGCCTAGAATCGGGGGATCGACGTCCCGGAGGGTCCCTCGTGAGTGAACGTCTCCAGGCACTGATCGCGGCCGCCGGCAGCGCCGCGAACGCACGCCGCTGGCAGGAAGCCGAACGCCTGTGGTCGCAGGTGCGCGCGCTCGATCCCGGCAACGTGCAGGCGCTTTTCAGCCTCGGGGTGCATGCCCACCAGCGCGGCGACGCCCGCGGCGCGCTGGAACTGCTGGAGGCCGCGCGCGCGATCGCCCCGGCCGATCCGATGCTGGCGCTGACCCTGGGGGTGGTCCACCGCGACCTCGGCGACGGCGCGGCCGAGTGGAATGCGATCCATGCGGCCCTGGGGCTCGACCCCTATTTCCTGCCCGCGCTGCTGGCCAAGGGGGAGTTCCTCGAGCATGCCGGTCGCGTGCCGGCCGCGGCAGCCGTGTTCCGCGACGCGCTGAAGGTCGCTCCGCCGCGCCCGCACTGGCCGCCGGCGCTGCAGCGGCGCCTGGAGCATGCGAGCGGGGTCGTGGCCCGCGACGGCGAGGCGCTGGCCGCATTCCTGGAGCAGGCACTGGCCGCGCCCAGGCAGGCCGTGGCGCCCGCGGTGGCGGGGCGCTGGGACGAGGCGGTGTCGATCCTTGCCGGCCGCTCCCGCCCCTACCACTCCGAGTGCAACCAGCTGCACGTGCCGCGGCTGCCGGCCCAGCCCTTCCATGATCCGACTCTGTTCCCCTGGATTCCCGGCCTGGAGGCGCGGACCCCCGAGATCCTCGCCGAACTCGAGGCCCTGGTCGCCGAGCGCTTCGACCGCTTCCAGCCCTACATCGCCTACCGCCCGGACCAGCCGGTCAACCAGTGGGAGGCGCTGAACCATTCCCGCGCCTGGAGCTCGTTCCACCTCTGGGCGCACGGGGACCCGGTGCCCGGCAACATCGCCCAGTGCCCGGCCACCGCGGACGCACTCGCAGCGGTGGACACGGTCGACATCGCCGGCCTGTGCCCGAACGCGATGTTCTCCGCACTGGCGCCGCACACCCACATCCCGCCGCACACCGGCGAGACCAATGCGCGCCTGGTCGCGCACCTTCCGCTGGTGGTGCCGCCGGACTGCAGCTTCCGCGTCGGCCATGACCGCCGCGGCTGGGAACCGGGCAAGGTGTTCGTGTTCGACGACACCATCGAGCACGAGGCGCGCAACGACAGCGACCGGCTGCGGGTGGTGCTGATCTTCGACGTGTGGAATCCGCTGCTGTCGCTGGAGGAGCGGGCGATGGTCCAGGCACTGGCCAGGGCGATGCGCGACTACAGGGCTGCGACCGGCGCCTGATCCGAGGCCGCGGGCAGGTCCACGCCCGCCGCCAGCAGCATCTGCTCGAGCGGCCGCAGCGCGCCCCCGTAGCGCCGCCAGCGGCCGGAGGCATCGCCGTACAGCGGCCTGCGCACCTGCCAGGCGCTGGCGGTCTTGACCGTGTTGCCGAGTTCGTGGAAGCGCAGGCATGCGGGATCCCACGACAGGCCGAGGGCATCGAGCAGACAGCGCAGCGGGGCTTCCGGCGCGGCGACGAAGGCGTCGTAGTCGAAGGCCATCACGTCGTCGGGATACAACGCCTGCCAGTGCGCCGCCAGCCTGCGCTGGAGCAGGAAGTGATGGCCGATGCCGTCGAGGGTCGCCGCCCAGGGGAAGACGCGCGGATTCAGGTGCTGCATCAGGATCGACAGCGCGACGTCGCGCGGGTCGCGCAGCGTGACCACCACCTTCGCCCGCGGGAACAGCCTCTTCGCCAGCCCCACGAGCAGCAGGTTGTCCGGGCGCTTGTCGGTGAAGAAGCGCACGCCCGCGGCGGGAGGCAGGCGCGCGACCGCCGCCCGGTGGTACGCCTGCGCGAGCGCCCTCAGCCGCGGCGCGTCCAGCGTGGCCATGGACGCAGGGAACGGAGCCAGGGCTCCGGCCACCATCCGCGGCAGCAGGTCGAGTTCGCCCCCGGCCGCCACCGCGGGGTGCGCGGCGAGCACCTGTTCGAGCAGGGTCGAGCCGGAGCGGAACATGCCGCAGATCCACAGCGGCGCGGGCTCCATCGCCGGCGCCGTGCCGGCAGCACCGGTGGGGGTGATGTCCGGCGCCGGCAGCGGGAACGCATCCAGCACCGCCTGCACGCGCGCTTCGGCGGCGGCGGGGTCGTAGGCGGCCTGGTCCGCATGGGCGATCGACTTGCCGCGGACGAGCGCGTCGAAGGCCTCCGCGGACGCACCCAGCGCGTCCAGAGCACGCCCTCGCGCCAGCCACAGGTTCGCGCGCGTGGCCGGCGCCAGCGACGGCGACCCGGCGACGCGCTGCAGGCGCTCGAGCAGCGGATCGTCCACGGCGGCTGGCGGCTGCAGCTGGGCCAGCCGGGCCAGTGCCTCCGCGGCGGCCGGATCACCGTCACCCCGCTGGAGCAGCGCCCGGTAGGCCTCGACGGCCTGCGGACGGCGACCCCGCTCCTCGTGCAGGTTGCCCAGGTTGAGCAGCGCGCCCGGATGCTCCGGCACCAGCGCCAGCGCGCGCCCCAGCTCCGCTTCGGCGGCCTCGTCGCGGCGCAGATGGTCGGCGAGGATCGCGGCGCGATTCAGGTGCGCGATCGCCGGATCGGCCACGCCGCGGCGCAGGGCCTCGGCATAGGCGTCCAGCGCCTCCTCGAAGGCCCCGGCATGCCGCAGCGCGTAGCCGAGGTTGAACCAGGCGTCGGCGTCCTGCGGCGCCTGCGCGAGGAGCGCGCGCAGGTCGGCGATCGCCGCCGCCCAGGCGCGCCGCGCCAGCTGTCCGCCGGCCCGGCGCCGCAGCCGCGCGATGTCGCTGCCAGCGTCCTGCATCTGCGCCCTCCCGCGCGTGGACGCATACTCTAGTCCAGCGCCCGCCCGCGGGCCGAACCCGGAGATCGCGATGCCCCGTCCGCACCTCCCGCTGCTGTGGCTGCTGCTCGTCTTCGCGATGCCGGCCGGCGTCCTCGCACAGCCGGCCGCAGCCCATCCCTGCGCGGCCACGCCCCAGCCCGCCGAGCGCCTGGCCTGCTACGACCGCGCCTTCCCGCCGCCGGACACGGTGCGCGAGGCCGCGGCCGCGCGCGCAGTGGAGGAATTCGGCCTCCCGCATCGCAGCCGGGCCCCGGTGCTGCGAAACCCCGGCCAACCCGGTCACGAGGTCGAACCCGACCGCATCGAGGCCCGCGTGGACCGCATCGACACCGCCGGCGGCCAGCGCTGGCTCACCCTCGACAACGGCCAGCGCTGGACCGTGCCCGCCGGCACCGCCGGCCCGCTCGCCCCGGGAGATCCGGTCCGCATCTCCAAGGGCGCGCTGGGCAGCCACATGCTGCGCACGCCGGGCGGCGTCTCCCTGCGCGCCCGGCGCGTCCACTAGGCGTGCCGGCCGCGCGCCCGCTCGATCCTGCGCAGGCGCAGCGCTTCCTCGCCGCGCAGGCCCGGCTGCAGGAAGGCGACGGCGCCGCCGCGCTGCGGCTTGCACGGGCGCTGGTGACCGAGGCGCCGCAGGCGGCCGACCGCGCAGCTGCTGCTGGCGATGTGCCTGGCCGATGCCGGTGACGCGGCCGGCGCGCACGTGGCCTTCGGTCGCGCGGCCGCGCTGGCCCCCGGGAACGAGGTGATCGCGCTCAACCATGCCACGTGGCTGGGCCGGAGCGGCCGGCCCGAGGAGGCGCTTCGGGTGCTTCGTGGCTGCTCCGCCACCGTCCGAACCGCACTCCACGCGGGCAGCCTGCACCTGCGTCTGGGCCGGCCTCGCGAGGCCCGCGTCGAGTTCGAACGCGCGCTCGCGCTGGGCCCTGCCACGGCCCAGGCCTGGCATGGCCTGGGCAGCGCCCTGCAGGCGCTGGACGAGCTCGAGGCCGCCGAAGAGGCGCTGCAGCGGGCGACCAGCCTCGCGCCGGACGAAGCGCCGGCCTGGGTCAACCGCGGCGCGGTGCTGCGGCGGCTGGGACGGCTGCAGGCCGCGCGCGACTGCCTGCTGCGTGCGCAGGCACTCGGCCGCGACACACCCGAGGTGCGCAACGCGCTGCTCGGCCTGCTCCAGGACCAGGGCCGGCCGGCGCAGGCGCTGGCCGCCGCGCGCGCGCTGGTGGCGCAGTATCCCGGCTTCGTCGGCGGACACGAGTCGCTGGCGCACCTGCTCTGGGAGCATGGCGATGCGCTGGCCCCGGGCGAGGATCCGCTGGCGCCGCTGTGCGCAGCGGCCGGTGTCCAGCGCGCCAACCTTCCGCTCCAGCTGGCTTGCGTGCGTGCGCTTCTGGAGGCCGGCCGCAGCGCCGAAGCGCTGGAGTGGCTCCAGCCGCTGCGCAAGGCCTCGCCGGGCCAGCCAGCGCTGGACTGGCTGGCCGCCGACGCGCTCGACCGCCTCGACCGCGACGGCGAAGCCGGCGTGCTGTACGCCCGCGTCGCCGCGCAGCTGGGCGATCTCCGCGTGGACTTCCTCAACGCCCATGCGCGCCACGCCTTCCGCGCCGGCAAGCCCGACCTCGCCCGCGCCTGCGCCGAGCGCGCCACGCGGCGCGACCCGGGCAACCAGGAGGCCTGGAGCCTGCTCGGCACCGCCTGGCGGCTGGCCGGCGACCCCCGCGAGGACTGGCTGTTCGGCTACGACCGGCTGGTGGGCGAGATCGCGGTCGAGCCCCCGCCCGGCCACGACGACCTGCCCGGCTTCCTGCAGGCGCTGGACGCGACCCTCGCCGGCCTGCACCTGGCGTCGCGCGAGCCGCGCGCACAGAGCGTGCGCGGCGGCACCCAGACGCCGGGCCGGCTGTTCGGCCGCGACGACCCGGTGGTCAGCGCCGCGGCCGGAGCGCTGCGGGCGGCGGTCGAAGCCTGGCTGGCCGGCCTGCCCGCGGATCCAGGACACCCCTTCCTCGCCCGCCGGCAGCGCGGAGTCCGCTTCGTCGGCTCATGGTCGGTGCGCCTGCGCAGCGCGGGCCACCACGCCGACCACATCCACGACGAAGGCTGGCTGAGCTCGGCGTTCTACGTGGCCCTGCCACGCTCGGTCCAGCGCTCCGCCGATGACGCCGCCGGCGGACCCGGCTGGCTGCGGCTCGGGCAGCCAATGGCATCGCTGGGCCTGGACCTCGGTCCCCGCCGCCTGGTGCAGCCGCGGCCAGGCACCCTGGTCGTGTTCCCGTCCTACCTCTGGCACGGCACCCTGCCCTTCGACGATCCCGAACCGCGGGTCACCGTGGCCTTCGACATGCAGCCCGCGCCCTGAAGGACGCTCAGTCCACGGCGATTCCGGCTTCGGCGAGCCTGCGCGCGACGGGTTCCAGCCGCGCCCGGTGCCGCCGCGCGCCCCCGACCGAGCGCGCATGCACCGGCTCGCGCACCTGGGCCGCGCTGGCGGTGGTGAAGGCGACCCTCGCGGGTGCCTCGCCATAGCGGGTCTCCGGGTCCCAGGGCAGCCCGCACCACTCGAGGATGCGCCGGGCCTGCCCGTCCGGATCCCGCACCAGGTCCTCGTAGCGCACGTCCAGGATCGCGCCCGGCATCACCTCGTGCCAGTGCGCCATGGTCTGGCGGTAGGCGACGTAGTAGCGGGCGAGTTCGTCAAGGTCGTACGAGAAGTGCCAGGCGCTGAAGAACAGTGTCTTGTATACCGCGTGGCAGCTGTCGAGCGGATCGCGCTGCAGATGGATGATGCGCGCATCCGGCAGCGCCTTCCGGATCAGCCCGCAGTACATGTAGTTGGCCGGCATCTTGTCGATGAAGCGTTCCGCACCCGCCGCCTCGGCCACGCCACGCACGTATTCGCGCCCCAGCGCCTCGAAGTCGATGTGCAGCGATGCTTCGGCCGCGGTCAGGCCCGGGTGCGCCTTCAGCGCCTCGCGCGCATGGGCCCCGATGAGGTTGCCCAGGTCCAGCGGTTCGCCCGCCGACTTCACGCTCCCCCCTTGCACCAGCATGCGTTCGACCAGGGTGGTGCCGGTGCGCGGCATGCCGACGATGAAGATCGGACCCTCGCCGACATGGCCCCGCGCGGGCGCGGCCATCGCCTCTCGGCCGTAGGCGGCGCGGATCTGCGCCTGGGCCTCGCACTCGGCCCGGATGTCGCAGTCCAGGGACTGCCTGCGCAGGCGGGCTCCGGCGTCGACAGCGTCGAAGGCCGCCGCGTGATCGCCCAGGTCCTCCAGCTCCTTGGCCAGCGCGTACCACGCCGCGGCGTCCCAGTCGGGGCGCCCGAGTCCGGCGGCGATCCGCTGCTTCAGCTCGTCGACGTGGTTGCGCGCGGGCGTCTGCCGGCGCAGCGTGCTGCGCAGATACAGCGCATGGCCGGCCTGCGGCGCGGTCGCCAGCATCCGGTCGAGATTGGATTCGGCCGCTTCGAATTCGCCGGTGAAGAACTGCGCGACGGCCAGGTCGTACAGCAGGCCTGGCTGCGGCCCCATCATCTCGAGCGCCTGCCGGTACAGCGGCACGGCCTCCCCGGCCGGTTGCAGTTGGTGACGATGCTGGCCGCCTGCCACAGCGCGCGGCCGTCGCCGCGGGTCCGCGCGGTCCCGGCCACGGCCAGGGCCAGCTCGAACGCCTCGCGCCGGCGGCGCAGGTGCAGCAGCAGGCTCGCCTGCTTGAGCCGCAGACCGTCGTTGCCACCGCTGGCGTCGATCGCGCGCTGCATGTAGCCGACCGCGGCATCGGGCGTGCCGCCGGCCACCGCGGCCTCGCCCGCCAGCACCAGCGCGTCGACGTCGTCCGGCCGCGCCTGCAGCAGGCCGAAGACGTGGTCCGTGGCCTGTTGCACCAGGCCTTCGCGCAACAGTGCGTATCCCTGCGCCACCCCGTCCGGGGCGTCTCCGCTCACTGCCATCCACTGCCTCCGCCCGGTTGCTGGTCCGAGTCTAGTCGCATGGAAAGGAAAAGAATGGCGGCGGGACATGCCCGCCGCCAAGTACCGCTGTCTGGAGATGAGAGTCGACTCGACCCCCGAAGGGTCAGAAGTCGAAGGTGAGGCTGGTGAACGCGTAGCGGCCGGCCTGGTCGTAGCCTCCCAGCGCGTTGGCGTTGGCCGGGCTCAGGTTGCCACCGATCATCGGCGGCTCCTTGTCCGCGATGTTGTTCACACCCACCGTCCAGGTGATGTTGTCCCCCAGCCGCACCGAACCGGACAGGTCGATGTAGTTGAAGGCCTTCTGCTTGCCCGGGCCGCTGAGGAACCGGTCGTTGGCCGGCGTCGACCCGTCGACGTTGCGGTAGTCCATCTCACCGATGTAGCGCCAGCGCAGGCCGACCGTATAGCGGTCGAAGGCGTAGCGGACGTTGGCGATATGGCGCCACTCGGGGGTCGAACACTGGCTGTTGATCAGGCCTTCGCAGCTGTAGTCCGCCGAGCTGTCGCCGGGAACCGGCTGGAAGGAACGCTCGAGGATGTAGCTGCCGACGAACGACGTCGTGAGCCGGCCGGGGCCGACCTGGAAGCCGTAGCCGCCGGTGAGGTCGATGCCGCGGAAACGGCGGGTGCCGAAGTTGCCGTTGGTGTTGACCACCAGGCCCGAGGTGTCGGGATCGCTGCCGCGGAAGAGATCGCCGGTGACCGCGTTGCGGCGGATCAGCGCGCACATGGCGTCCTGCCCGTTGGCGCAGAGGTTGATGATGGTGCGCGCACCGATGGTGCCGATCACGTTCTCGAGCTCGATGTCGTAGTAGTCGATGCTCAGCTCGAGGTTGTCGATCGGGCTGGCCGCGAAGCCCACGGTCCAGGTGTTGGCGATTTCCGGCTGGAGGTTCGGGTTGCCGCCGGTGAACTGGTTGTTCTGGCCAGCGGGATTGGCGGCGACGTTCCCGTACTGCGCCGCGCTGACGCCGGTGCGGGCGCACTGGGCGGCGGTGAACTCGGGCGTCGGCCCGGCGCAGGGATCGTCGCCGGCCCAGAGCGCGATCTGCTGGTCCGCGAACAGCTCGCCGATGTTGGCGCCGCGGATCGCCCGGTTGAAGCCGGCGCGGAAGCGGTAACGGTTGTCGGCGAAGCCGGCGCCCAGGCCCACCTTCCAGGTGTCGACCGTGCCGGACGTGCTGTAGTCGGTGTAACGGTATCCGAGCTGCAGGTCGACGCTGTCGAAGCCCGCGGCGTCGGCGACCAGCGGCACGTTGGCCTCCAGGAAGACTTCCTCGACGTCGTAGCCGCCGGACAGGTTCGTGGTCGGACCGCCGAGGCCGGTGAAGTTGCCGGTCTGCATGTTGGTGTCGGCGACGCGCTTGAAGCGTTCGTTGCGCTTCTCGAAGCCGGCCACGGCGCTGATCGGCCTGTCGGCGACGATGCCGAAGCCGAGGTCGCCGGTCGCGTAGGCGTTGAACACCTTCATGTCCGTGGCGTAGTTCACGATGCCGACGCCCTGCAGCGCCTGTGCCTGCTCCGGCGTGACGCTGTCCGACCACACCTCGTAGGGGATGCAGCCGTCGAACGAGCCCGTCGGACAACCCAGCAGCGCGTCGCGCACCCGGGTGGTCACGAAGTCGTTGTGGTTCTCCGACATCGCCGTCGTGCGCGCGTACTGGAGCGAGGCGTCCCAGGTCCAGCCGGAGTCGAACAGCGCGCCGGTGGCGCCCGCGACGATGCTGTAGTTGGTCGATTCGTCATTCGAGAGCCGCGGCCCGCCTTCCACGTTGCGCTTCGCGACATAGACGACGAACTCGTCGTCGGTGATGCCGATGTCCGAGCACATGGTGCCGATGACGGCGGTGCCGCAGTTCACCACGAGGTCGGTGAAGAACGCGCCCGACGGCGCGATCTGGGTGCCGCTGCGACGGTTCACGAACATGGTTTCCAGGTACGGCTGGAAATATTCGTTGACGTCGTAGGTGACGCTGGCGCCGGCGGTGAAGCGCGTGTCCGGGCGCTGGAAGTAGTTGATCGGCGCGTAGTTGTACACGTTCGGACCGTCCGGGATGACCCAGCCCGACGTCGAAGGCGCGACGTAGGTGTACAGGCCCGAGCCGGGCGCCACGATGTAGAAGTTGGCGGGGTCGGCGGTGGGAGAGCCGCCGCAGGCGGTACCTGCACCGTTCAGCGCGCACGACGAGTAGTCGCGCTGGCCCTGCAGCAGCGCGCGGCCCTTGCGCCAGGTCGCCCATGCCATGGCGTGGCCGCCCTCGCCGAACGCGCCGCCGATGGCCAGGTCGATGTTGCGCGTGGTCCCGTCCAGCCCCGAGTCTCCGGTCGGATAGTCGAAGCCGCGCTGGTCCATCAGCCCCTGGATGTAGCCGTTGTCATTGTCGTGCTGGTAGCCCGAATAGCCGAGGTTGACGCTGACGCCCTCGAACCTGTTGTCGAGGATGAAGTTGACCACGCCGGCAATCGCGTCCGAGCCGTAGACGGCCGAGGCGCCACCCGTGAGCACGTCGACGCGCTGCAGCAGCGCCGCGGGCACGATGCTGATGTCGGGCGTTTCGCCCAGCCCCTTGGGAATGCGGCGGCCGTTGACGAGCGCGAGGGTCCGGCTGGGACCCATGGCGCGCAGGTCCACGGTCGCATAGCCGGTGGAACCGTTGTTGAGGAAGTTGTCGAAATCCAGCGCCAGCTGCGGGTACTGGTTGACCAGGTCCTCCACCGTGGTGGCGCCTGAGTACTTGAACTCTTCCTGGGAAATCTCGGTGACCGGGCTGGACGCGGTCATCGTCTGGCTGCGGATGCGGGTGCCGGTGACCCGGATCGTGTCCAGGGTGGTGGCGCTCGCGAGTGTCTCCGTGGCGCCCTGGTCCTGTGCGAAAGCGGTGCTGGTTCCTGCGATGCCGACTGCGCTGACGGCGAGCGCGACCGCAATCGCCTCCCGCAGCTTGCTGCGTTTCGGGTTCATCTCTCTCTCCGGAATAGGAATCAAAGACCTGCCGCGACTGCCGTGAGGCTCCCCTTCTCGTCGCCACTGGACCCCACCTGAACGATGGAGCGACCCGATACTAATCTCACTTGAACCTGAAATACACATATGTTTAACAATCTGACCGGAAGGGCGCGCGGGGAGATGCCCCCTCCTGCGTCCGGTGGCGGACACCGGCGGACGTCCGGGACGCTCGCTCCGGACACTGCGGCCCCGGCCTGAAACCCTTCCGGATCAGAGACTTGGCGTTTGGCACGGAGCCTGCGTATCCCAGGGTGAACACCACCCCGGAACGCTCCATGTCCCCTCTCCGCCCCATCCGTGATACGTCCGGCCAGGACGCCCCCCGCGAGCCCCTCGCCACTGGACGACGCCTGCGGCGCTGGACCTGGCCCGCGCTGGCGGGTGTCCTCCTGCTGGCCGCGGCCGCGTGGACGGTGGCGTCCTGGGCCTCCGGCGGCCGCTCGCTCGATGCTTCGCGCCTGCGCATCGCCGAAGTGGTGCGCGGCGACCTGGTCCGCGACCTCTCGGCCGACGGGCGCGTGATTGCCGCCAACAGCCCCACGCTGTACGCGATCGCCGGCGGCACCGTGACGCTCCGGGTGGTGGCCGGCGATACCGTGGAGAAGGGCCAGGAGCTGGCGGTGATCGACAGTCCCGAACTGCGCAGCCGGCTGGTGCAGGAAGAGTCCACGCTCGCCAGCCTGCAGGGCGAAGCCAACCGCGCCATGCTCGACGCGCGGCTGACCCGCTCCGATGCGCAGAAGCTGCTCGACCAGGCGCTGATCGACCACGTCGCCGCCCAGCGCGACGTCGAACGCTACCAGCGCGCCTGGGAAGGCGGCGCGGTGTCGAAGAACGAGTACGACCGCGCGCTCGACGGCCTGAAGAAGGCCGAGATCGGCGTGGCCGCGGCCCGGCAGGACTTCGCGCTGCAGGGCCAGGGCGCCGGCATCGACGCCAGCAACAAGCGCCTGCTGGCCGAGCGCCAGGAAGCCGTGGTGGCGGAACTGCGCCGCCAGGTGGAGGCGCTCACGCTGCGCGCGCCGTTCGACGGCCAGGTCGGCCAGGTGCAGATCGCCCAGGGCACCAACGTGGCCGCCAACGCGCCGATCCTGGGCGTGGTGGACCTGTCGCAGTTCGAGGTCGAGATCAAGGTCCCGGAGAGCTTCGCCCGCGACCTCGGCATCGGCATGCCGGCCGAGGTCAGCAGCGTCGGCAGGCAGTGGCCGGCCGAGATCTCGGCGGTGTCGCCGGAAGTCGTCAACGGCGAGGTAAATGCGCGCCTGCGCTTCGCCGATGGCAAGCAGCCGCCCGGACTGCGGCAGAACCAGAGGCTGTCGGCGCGCATCGTAATGGATACACGCAACGACGTGCTGATGGTCGAACGCGGCCCCTTCCTCGAACAGCATGGCGGCAGCTTCGCCTACGTCGTGGAAGGCGGCAGCGCCACGCGGCGTCCGATCCAGGCCGGGGCTTCCAGCCTCTCCGCCGTCGAGATCGTTTCAGGGCTGCAGGCCGGCGAACGCATCGTCGTGTCGGGCAGCGATCAGTTCCAGCAAGCGGACCGCGTCCGCATTTCCGGAGAATGACCATGAACGCAAGCATCAATTCCCCCCCCGGCCGCACTGGAGTTCGGCCGAGCTGGCCGACGCCGTCCCCCGGCGCCTGAGCGGGCTGTCGCACTTCGATGTGCACCCCGACGCCCCGTTCGCTGAATCCGCGAACGGCGAACCCCACCGTGCGCTCCAGCTGTCACACCACTACGTGCCGGACTCGGTCCTCCCCGGCATGTTCCGCGCGCACTGATGCCCTCTTCCGCCACCTAACAAGGATCCACCGCCATGCTGGACATGCGCCAGGTCACCAAGGTCTACCGCACCGAGCTGGTCGAGACGCACGCGCTGCGCTCGCTCGACCTCAGCGTGAAGGAAGGCGAGTTCGTCGCCGTCACCGGCCCGTCCGGCTCGGGCAAGACCACCTTCCTCAACATCGCCGGTCTGCTCGAGACCTTCACCGGCGGCGAATACCACCTCGACGGCGTCGACGTGAGGGGGCTCGGCGACAACGCGCGCTCGCGCCTGCGCAACGAGAAGATCGGCTTCATCTTCCAGGGATTCAACCTGATCCCGGACCTGAACCTGTTCGACAACGTCGACGTGCCGCTGCGCTACCGCGGCATGCCCGCCAACGAGCGCAAGCTGCGCATCGAGGACGCGCTGGGCATGGTCGGCCTGGGTTCGCGCATGAAGCACTTCCCGGCGGAACTCTCCGGCGGCCAGCAGCAGCGCGCGGCGATCGCTCGCGCGCTCGCCGGCAGCCCGCGCCTGCTGCTGGCGGACGAACCCACCGGCAACCTGGACACGCAGATGGCGCGCAGCGTGCTCGAGCTGCTGGAGGACATCAACCAGCAGGGCACCACCATCGTCATGGTCACCCACGACCCGGAGCTGGCCGCGCGCGCGCACCGCAACGTGCACATCGTCGACGGCATGGCAACCGACCTCACGGTGGAGCCCGGCCTGACCCGTGCCGCCCGGGCGGGCCGCATCGAGGCCGAGGCCGTGGCCAACGCCAACGCCGCCGCCGACGCCGACGCCTGAGGACGCAGCCATGTTCGCCTATTACTTCAGGCTCGCCCTGCGCAGCTTCCGCCGCAACAAGGCGCTGACCGCGCTGATGGTGCTGGCGATCGCGCTGGGCATCGGCGCCAGCATGACCACGCTGACGGTGTTCAAGGTGCTCTCCGGAGACCCGATCCCCGGCAAGAGCGACCGTCTGTTCCTGGTGCAGCTGGATCCCGAACCCGTCGCCACCCAGGTTCCCGGCGAAGAGCCGATGGAACTGCTCACCCGCTACGACGCCGAGGAACTGCTGCGCCAGGCGCGCGGCGTGCGCCAGGCGATGATGGTCGGCGGCCGCACGATCATCGAGCCCGGCTCGTCGACGCTCAAGCCCTTCATCGACCAGGCGCGCTATGCCACCGCCGACTTCTTCCCGATGTTCGAGGCACCCTTCCTCCACGGCCAGGGCTGGAGCCGGAGCGACGACGACGCCCGCGCCCGCGTGGTGGTGATCTCGAAGACGCTGAACGACAAGCTGTTCGGCGGCGCCGACAGCACCGGCCGCGAACTGCGTCTCGACGGCAGCGCGCTGCGCATCGTCGGCGTGCTCGACGACTGGTCGCCCAGCCCCAAGTTCTACGACCTCAACACCGGTGCCTACGGCCGCGACGAGCAGGTCTTCATCCCCTTCTCCACCGCCATGGACCTGGATCTGACGACCACCGGCATGACCAACTGCTTCGGCAACAGCCCGGTCAGCGACAGCCGCGACATCGCCGCGGCCTGCGCCTGGATCCAGTACTGGGTCGAGCTCGAGAGCCCGGCGCAGGCGGGCGACTACAAGGCCTGGCTCGACAACTACTCCGCCCAGCAGAAGACCGCCGGCCGCTTCCAGCGCGAACCGAACGTGCGCCTGCGCGACGTCATGTCCTGGCTGGACTTCCGCCAGGTGGTGCCGGGCGACGTGCGCCTGCAGATGTGGCTGGCGCTGGGCTTCCTGCTGGTCTGCCTGCTCAACACCGTCGGCCTGCTGCTGGCCAAGTTCCTGCGCCGGGGCGGCGAGATCGGAGTGCGCCGGGCGCTGGGCGCGTCGCGGCGGGACATCTTCGCGCAGTGCCTGGTGGAGGCGGGCACGGTCGGCCTCGCTGGCGGCGTGCTCGGCCTCGGGCTGGCGCTGCTGGGCCTCTGGGCGGTGCGTCAGCGTCCGACCGGCTATGCCGCCCTCGCCCACCTCGACGGCTCGATGCTGCTCGCCACCTTCGGGCTCGCACTGGTCGCGAGCCTGCTCGCCGGCCTCCTGCCGGCGTGGCGCGCGATGCAGATCACGCCCGCGGTACAGCTGAAATCGCAGTAGGCCCGACCCGGCCCTTCCCGTTCGAGGAACCACACATGGACATCCGACCCATCCTTTCCACCCTGCTGCGGCACAGGACGGCCGCGGCGCTGATCGTGCTGGAGATCGCGCTGAGCTGTGCGATCGTCTGCAACGCGCTGTTCCTGATCGCCGAGCGCATCGACGCCGTCTCCCGGCCCAGCGGCATCGCCGACCGGGAACTGCTGCAGATCCGGCTCAGCGGCATCGGCCCCACCGAGAATGCAGACGCCCGCACCCGCGAGGACATGGCGGCGCTGCGCGCCGTGCCCGGCGTGGCCGGGGTCACCATGGTCAACCAGTTCCCGTTCTCCAGCAGCGCCTCCAACTCCGGCCTGACCCTGAGCCCGGAGCAGGAGCGTGCGTCGCTGGTCGCTGCGACATACCAGGGCGACGAGGCCATGGTCCGCACCCTGGGCATCCGGCTGGCCGCCGGCCGCGACTTCCGGCCGGACGAGTTCATGGACGCCACCGCCCTGGAACAGGTCACCGACTACAGCACCCTGTCCAGCCCCACCATCGTCAGTGCATCGGTCGCGGAGAAGCTGTTCCCGGGCGCGAACGCCCTGGGCAGGACCGTCTACCTGGGCCCGGTGCCGCTGACCATCATCGGCGTGGCGGAAACCCTCACCCGGCCCAACGAAGCCGGCAGCGGCAACATGACGGATTCCCTGATCCTGCCGGTCCGGAACAACTACACCAACGGCGGCTCCTACATGGTCCGCGTCACCGACCCCGCGCGCCGCGACGAGGTGCTGGCCGCGTCGGTCGCCGCGCTGGAGAAGGTCGACCCCAACCGCCTGGTGATCGACCAGCAGACCTACAGCGCGATCCGCGACCGCTTCTTCCGCGCCGACCGCGACATGATCGTGCTGCTCAGCGTGGTCTGCCTCGCCCTGCTGGTGGTCACCGCGCTGGGCATCGTCGGCCTGGCAAGCTTCTGGGTCCAGCAGCGCAGCAAGCAGATCGGCATCCGCCGGGCGCTGGGCGCCACCCGGGGCCAGATCCTGCGCTACTTCCAGACCGAGAACTTCATCCTCGCCACCATCGGCATCACCCTCGGCATGCTGCTGGCCTTCGGCATCAACCAGCTGCTGATGGGCCGCTACGAGCTGCCGCGGCTGCCGCTGGCCTACCTGCCGGTGGGCGCGGTCACGCTGTGGCTGCTCGGGCAGATCGCCGTCTACGGCCCGGCACGCCGCGCGGCCTCCGTGCCTCCGGCCGTGGCCACGCGCAGCGTATGATCCGGGTCCGATGCCGACCATCCTGATCATCGACGACAATCCCGCCGTCGCCACAGCGCTGGAGGTGCTGTTCTCGCTGCACGACATCGACAGCGTGTCCGCGCGGTCCCCCGACGAGGGGCTGGCGCGGCTGCGCGAGGGCGGCGTCGACCTGGTGGTGCAGGACATGAACTTCCATGCCGACACCACCTCGGGCGAGGAAGGCATCGCGCTGTTCCACGCGATCCGCGGCCGGGAACCCGACCTGCCGGTCATCCTGCTCACGGCCTGGACGCACCTCGAGTCGGCGGTCGACCTGGTCAAGGCCGGCGCCGCCGACTACCTGGCCAAGCCATGGGACGACCGCAGGCTGCTGGCGACGGTCAACAACCTGCTGGAGCTGTCCGAGGCGCGGCGTGAACTCGCCCGCCATCGCGGCGCCGAGCGCCGCCGTCGCGACGCGCTGGCGCAGGGCCACGACCTGTGCGGCGTGGTCTACGCCGACCCCGCCAGCGAACGGCTGCTGGCGCTGGCCTGCCAGGTGGCGCGCTCGGAGCTTCCGGTGCTGATCACCGGGCCCAACGGCGCCGGCAAGGAGAAGATCGCCGAGATCGTGCACGCGAACTCGATGGTCAAGGACGGCCCGTTCGTCGCGCTCAACTGCGGCGCGCTGCCGGGCGAGCTGATCGAGGCCGAACTGTTCGGCGCCGAGGCCGGGGCCTACACCGGGGCCGGCAAGGCGCGCGAGGGCAAGTTCGAGGCCGCCGACGGCGGCACCCTGTTCCTGGACGAGATCGGCAACCTGCCGCCCGCCGGCCAGATGAAGCTGCTGCGCGTGCTCGAGACCGGACGCTTCGCGCGCCTGGGCAGCAATCGCGAACGCCAGGTCAGGGTGCGCGTGGTCAGCGCCACCAACGCCGACCTGCCGGCGATGATCCGCGACGGCCGCTTCCGGGAGGATCTCTACTACCGGCTCAACGCCGTCGAGCTGCGGCTGCCGCCGCTGGCCGAGCGGCCCGACGACATCCTGCCGCTTGCACTGCACTTCCTGCCGCCGGGCAAGCGCCTGCGCGCCGACGCCGAGCGCGCCCTGCTGCGCCACGCCTGGCCGGGCAACGTCCGCGAACTGCGCAACGTAGTGCAGCGCGCGGCGCTGCTGTCGGCCGGCGAGGCGGTCGCCGGGGACGCGCTGGGACTGCCCGCGGCCAGCGGCTCCACGCACGGGGCGCACGTCGCCGAGGAACCCGATCGCGCCGCCATCGAATCCGCCCTGGCCCGCAGCCGCGGCGTGCTGGCGCAGGCGGCCAGCGAACTCGGGCTGTCGCGGCAGGCGCTGTACCGCCGCCTCGACCGCCTCGGCATCCGACGCGACTGATGCGCCGGCCCTGGCGCCCGCCGCTGGGCCTGGCCTTCGTCGCGCTCGCGCTCGTCTGCATGGCGTTTGCGGTGGGGCTGGCGCTGTGGCTCGAGACCTGGATCCGGCCGCGCTGGCTGGCGCTGCCGGTGGCGGTGCTGCTGCCGCTGCCGCTGCTGCTCTACCACGTGCGCCGCCTTCTGCGTCCGGCGCGTTCGCTGTTCCGCGCGCTCGCCGGCAGCGTGGCCAGCTACCGCGACGGCGACTACAGCTTCGGGGTGTCCTGGGACGGCCGCGGCGAGCTGGCCGAACTCGTGGACGCGCATCGTGCGCTGGGCGACACGCTCCGCGACCAGCGCCAGCGCCTGGTGCAGCGCGAGCTGCTGCTCGACACCATGGTCCAGAACACGCCGGTGGCGATGCTGCTGGTGGATCCGTCCGGCCACGTCGTGCTCGGCAACCTCGCGGCACGCAAGCTGCTGGGCGATGGGCACCGGCTCGAGGGTGTGGCCTTCGACGAACTGCTCGCGCGCGCGCCCGAAGCGCTGCGCGACGCCTTCGCCCGCGGCGGCGACGGCATGTTCACCGTCGGCAGCGAGGACGACGAGGACATCTACCACCTGAGCCGCCGCCTGTTCCGCCTCAACGGACGCCGCCATGAACTGGTGCTGCTGCGCCAGCTCACCGCCGAGCTGCGTCGTCAGGAGGTGCAGACCTGGAAGAAGGTGATCCGGGTGATCAGCCACGAGCTCAACAATTCGCTGGCACCGATCGCGTCGCTGGCCCACTCGGGCGCGGAGCTGCTGAAGCGCGGCCAGTACGAGCGCCTGCCGGCGGCGCTGGCCACGATCGAGGAGCGCGCGCGCCACCTCGAGGGTTTCCTGCGCGACTACGCGCGCTTCGCCAAGCTGCCCGCGCCGCGGCTGGAAGCGATCGAGTGGCAGGCCTTCCTGGAGCGACTGCGCAGCCAGGTGGAATTCGGCATCGAGGGCCACGTCGAGGGCAGCGTTCGCGCCGACGCCGCCCAGCTCGGGCAAGCGATGCTCAACCTGTTGAAGAACGCGCACGAATCCGGCTCGGAGCCCGGAGGCGTGCGCGTTTCGCTGCGCCGCCTGCCCGAAGGCTGGCGCATCGACGTGCTCGACCGCGGCAGCGGCATGAACGAAACGGTGCTGTCGAACGCGCTGCTGCCGTTCTATTCCACCAAGCGCCACGGCACCGGCCTGGGCCTGGCGCTGGCGCGTGAAATCGCCGAAGCCCACGGCGGCCGCCTCGCCCTGCTCAACCGCGAGGGCGGCGGCCTGTGCGTGAGCATGGTGCTGCCCGACTGAACCCCTACGGGGAGGAGGAGGCCGGGGGTTCCGGTTTCCGGGTCGGACGATGCCAGGCGTCGATGGTCTGCTGGCGACCGCGGGCGAGGGTCAGCTTGCCCTCGGGCGCGTTGCCGGTGATCACCGAACCGGCGCCGATCGTGGCCTGGCGGCCGATGGTCACCGGCGCCACCAGCGACGAATTCGAGCCGATGAACGCACCGTCCCCGATCGTGGTGGTGGACTTGTTCACGCCGTCGTAGTTGCAGGTGATGGTGCCGGCCCCGACGTTGACGCCGGCGCCGATGTCGGCGTCGCCCAGGTAGCTGAGGTGGCTGGCCTTGCTGCCCACGCCGAGCACCGCGTTCTTGGTCTCGACGAAGTTGCCGATGTGCACGCCGTCGGCAAGCACGGTGCCGGGGCGCAGGCGCGCGAACGGGCCGATGCGCACCGCGCCCTCGGTGCGCGCACCCTCGATGTCGCAGTGCGCGCGCACCTCGGTGCCCGGGCCGAGTTCGGCGTCGCGGATGCGGCAGAACGGCCCGATGCGCACGCCGTCGCCCAGCACCACGCGGCCCTCGAACACCACGTCGGCATCGATCTCGACGTCGCGCCCGGCCGTGACTTCTCCGCGGATGTCGACCCGCGCCGGATCGGCGAAACGCACGCCCTCGCCGCACAGCGCGCGCACCAGGCGCCGCTGCATGGCGCGCTCCAGCTGCGCCAGCTGCCAGGGATCATTCGCGCCCTCGGTCTCGACCGGATCGTCGACGAACACCATCTCCGCGGCGCTGTACTCCGCCGCCGCCATGGCGAAGACGTCGGTCAGGTAGTACTCGCCCTGGGCGTTGTCGCTCGACAGCCGGCCCAGCCAGTTCTTGAGCGCGGTCGCCTCGGCGGCCAGCACGCCGGTGTTGATGGTGCTGATGCGGCGCTGCGCGGCGTCGGCGTCCTTCTCCTCGACGATCGCCCCCACGTTGCCTTCGGGATCGCGGACGATGCGGCCGTAGCCGCGGGGATCGTCGACCTCGGCCACCAGCACGGCAAGGCGGTCGCCGGCGGCGAGCAGGCGTCGCAGCGTGGCGGTCGTGATCAGCGGCACGTCGCCGTAGAGCACCAGCACCTGGGCGCCGTCGGGCACGCCGGGCATCGCCTCGCGCACGGCATGGCCGGTGCCGAGCCGGCTCGCCTGCTCCACCCACTCCAGGTCGGCCTGGCCCGAGAAGGCTTCACGCACCTGGTCGCCGCCGTGGCCATGGACGACGTGGATGGCGGCGGGCCCAAGCGCGCGCGCGGCATCGATCACATGCGCGAGCATCGGCCGGCCGGCGATCTTCTGCAGCACCTTCGGCAGGTCCGACCGCATGCGCTTTCCCTCGCCGGCGGCGAGGATCACGACGTGGAGTTCGGTCATCGGACTGTGCTCGTCGGGCATGGTGCGTCCTGTCGCGGTTGCCGGCAGGCCATTCTAGCGAGGGGTGCTGCTAGCATGCGCGCAATGCCGCCGACCGCGCCGAATGTCATGCCCGGGTTCCGGATCCACGGGTCCGGGGAGCGCCCGCGATGAGCCTGGTCCGGCAGGGCCCGAGCTATCTGGCGATCGGCGGCATCCAGTGGCTGCTGGACTGGGCAGTGATGGTGCTGCTCAGCCACCTCGGCCTGCGGATCGGCCTGGCCAACATCGTCGGCCGGGTCTGCGGGGCGCTGCTGGGCTTCTGGCTCAACGGCAAGTTCACCTTCACCGGCGAGGGGCACGCCCTGGGTCGCAGGCAGCTGCTGCGCTTCGTGGCCATGTGGCTGGTGATGACCCTGCTCAGCACGGTCGCGATCGAGGCGATCGATGATCTGCTGGGGCGCCAGTGGGCGTGGCTGGCCAAACCGCTGGTCGAGGCGGGGCTGGGCGTCCTCGGATTCGTCGTGTCGCGGCACTGGATCTACCGCCTCTGAACCACGAAAAAGCCCCGCGCGTGGCGGGGCTCTTTCTTCGCGGACGGCTGCCGTCCTCAGTGCTTGAGGTTCCTGCGCAGCCGCTCCAGCGCCTGCAGCTGGGCCGCGACCTCGGCCATCTTCTTCTGGGCCTCGACCAGGTCCATGGCCTCGCCGCGGCCGGCCAGCACGCGTTCGGCCTCTTCCTTCGCCTTGCGCACCTTCTCCTCGTCGATCTCGTCGGCGCGGATGGCGGTGTCGGCGAGGATGGTCACCACCTGCGGCTGCACCTCGAGGATGCCGCCGCTGATGGCGAAGTCCAGCTTCTGGCCGTCGGCCTGGGTCACCACCACTTTGCCCGGCTTCAGGCGGGTGATCAGCGGCGCGTGGCGCGGCGCGATGCCGAGCTCGCCGACTTCACCGGTGACGACCACCAGGGTGGCCTCGCCGCGGAAGATCTCGGCCTCGGCGCTGACGATGTCGCAACGGATGGTGGTCATGGGTCCCTACCTGCCTCAGGCCTTCTCGGCCATCTTCGCGGCCTTCTCGACCGCCTCGTCGATGCTGCCGACCATGTAGAACGCCTGCTCCGGCAGGTGGTCGTACTCGCCGTCGACGATGCCCTTGAAGCCGCGGATGGTCTCCTTCAGCGGCACGTACTTGCCCGGCGAACCGGTGAACACTTCGGCCACGTGGAACGGCTGCGAGAAGAAGCGCTCGATCTTGCGCGCGCGCGACACGGCCTGCTTGTCCTCTTCCGACAGCTCGTCCATGCCCAGGATCGCGATGATGTCCTTGAGCTCCTTGTACTTCTGGAGCGTGGCCTGGACCTTGCGCGCGGTCTCGTAGTGCTCGGCGCCGATCACGTTCGGATCGAGCTGGCGGCTGGTCGAGTCCAGCGGGTCCACCGCCGGGTAGATGCCCAGCGACGCGATCTGGCGGCTCAGCACGACGGTGGCGTCGAGGTGGGCGAAGGTGGTCGCCGGCGACGGGTCGGTCAGGTCGTCCGCGGGCACGTACACGGCCTGGATCGAGGTGATCGAACCGGTCCTGGTGGAGGTGATGCGCTCCTGCAGCACGCCCATCTCCTCGGCCAGGGTCGGCTGGTAGCCCACCGCCGACGGCATGCGGCCCAGCAGCGCCGACACTTCGGTACCGGCCAGGGTGTAGCGGTAGATGTTGTCGACGAACAGCAGCACGTCCTTGCCCTTGCCCGACTCGTCCTTCTCGTCGCGGAAGTACTCGGCCATGGTCAGGCCGGTCAGCGCGACGCGCAGGCGGTTGCCCGGCGGCTCGTTCATCTGGCCGTAGACCATCGCCACCTTGTCGAGGACGTTGGAGTCCTTCATCTCGTGGTAGAAGTCGTTGCCCTCGCGGGTACGCTCGCCCACGCCGGCGAACACCGACAGGCCCGAGTGCGCCTTCGCGATGTTGTTGATGAGCTCCATCATGTTCACGGTCTTGCCGACGCCGGCGCCGCCGAACAGGCCGACCTTGCCGCCCTTGGCGAACGGACACATCAGGTCGATGACCTTGATGCCGGTTTCCAGAAGCTCGGTGGACGAGGACTGGTCCTCGTAGGACGGGGCGGCGCGGTGGATCTCCCAGTGCGCCGAGGCCTCGACCGGGCCGGCCTCGTCGATCGGGCGCCCGAGCACGTCCATGATGCGGCCCAGCGTGCCGGCGCCGACCGGGACCGAAATCGCGCTGCCGGTGTTGGTGGCCACGAGGTTGCGCTTCAGTCCGTCGGTGGAGCCGAGCGCGATCGTGCGCACGACGCCGTCGCCCAGCTGCTGCTGCACCTCAAGCGTGATCTCGGTGCCGTCGACCTTCAGCGCGTCGTACACCTTCGGCACGTCGCTGCGCGGGAACTCGACGTCGACGACGGCGCCGATGATCTGGACGATCTTGCCCTGGTTGCTCATCACTTAAGTCCTCTGGAACCTGCTGTTTTCTCGTTTGCGGGAGCGGCCATGGCCGCCGTTGCTCGGGACCGGGCCCTGCGGCCCCTCCCACATGCTGTTTGGATCAGACCGCCGCCGCGCCGCCCACGATCTCGGAGATTTCCTGGGTGATCGCCGCCTGCCGGGCCTTGTTGTAGACCAGGTTCAGCGTGTCGATCAGCTTGGTCGCGTTGTCGCTCGCGGCCTTCATCGCGACCATGCGCGCGGCGTGCTCGGAGGCGATGTTCTCCATCACCGCCTGGTACACCAGCGACTCGATGTAGCGGGTCAGCACGTGCTCGAGCACGGACTCGGCGTCGGGCTCGTACAGGTAGTCCCAGTCATGGGTCATCAGCTGCTCGTCCGAGGGCGGCAGCGGCAGCAGCTGGTCGAAGGCCGCACGCTGGGTCATGGTGTTGACGAAGTCGTTGTAGACCACGAACACGCGGTCGTGCCGGCCCTCGACGAAGCCGTCGATCATGACCTTGACGATGCCGATCAGCTGCTCGACCTCGGGGTTGTCGCCGAGGTGGCTGACGCTGGCCAGCATGCCGACCTTGAGGCGGCGGAAGAACACCGTCGCCTTCTGGCCGATGGTGACGACGTCGACCTCCACGCCCTTCTCGCGCCACTCGCGCATCTCGCCGAGCAGCTTGCGGAACAGGTTGTTGTTCAGCCCGCCGGCCAGGCCACGGTCGGACGACACGATGATGTAGCCGACGCGCTTCACTTCCGGCCGCTCCACCAGGAACGGGTGCCGGTAGTCGGTGTTGGCCTGCGCGAGGTGCCCGATCAGCTGCTTCATCGCGCGCGCATACGGGCGCGAGGCCTTCATCCGCTCCTGCGCCTTGCGGATCTTCGAGGCCGAGACCATTTCCAGCGCGCGCGTCACCTTGCGGGTGTTCTGCACGCTCTTGATCTTGGTTTTGATTTCTCTGCCGCCGGCCATGTGATCGCTCGCTAGATGTGGTCTGGAATTCCTGGTCCCGGGTCCGGGGCCGCCTCAGGCGCCGCGGCCGGAAGCCGCCGCGCCCGTGGGCCCCGCCCTGCTTACCAGGAGCCCGTCGCCTTGAAGTCCTCGATGCCCTTGCGGAACGCCGCTTCGATCTCGTCGTTCCAGGCGCCGCTGGCGTTGATCTTCGAGACCAGCTCGCCGGCGGTGTTGTCGAAGTGGGCGTGCAGGCCCGCTTCGAAGGCGCCGATCTTGTTGACCGCGACGTCGTCGAGGTAGCCCTCGTTGACGGCGTAGATCGACAGCGCCTGGTGGGCGATCGACATCGGCTGGTACTGCTTCTGCTTCATCAGCTCCGTGACGCGCTGGCCGCGCTCGAGCTGCCTGCGGGTGGCGTCGTCGAGGTCGGAGGCGAACTGAGCGAACGCCGCCAGCTCGCGGTACTGCGCCAGCGAGATGCGGATGCCGCCCGACAGCTTCTTGATGATCTTGGTCTGCGCCGCGCCACCCACGCGCGACACCGAGATGCCGGCGTTCACGGCCGGGCGGATGCCGGCGTTGAAGAGGTCGGTCTCGAGGAAGATCTGGCCGTCGGTGATCGAGATCACGTTGGTCGGTACGAACGCGGAGACGTCGCCGGCCTGGGTCTCGATGATCGGCAGCGCGGTCAGCGAGCCGGTCTGGCCCTTCACTTCACCCTTGGTGAACTGCTCCACGTATTCCTCGGACACGCGCGCGGCGCGCTCGAGCAGGCGGGAGTGCAGGTAGAACACGTCGCCCGGATAGGCTTCGCGGCCCGGCGGGCGGCGCAGCAGCAGCGAGATCTGGCGGTAGGCCACGGCCTGCTTGGACAGGTCGTCATAGACGATCAGCGCATCCTGGCCGCGGTCCATGAAGTACTCGCCCATGGTGCAGCCGGAGTAGGCGCTGATGTACTGCATCGCTGCCGATTCCGACGCGGTGGCGGCGACCACGATGGTGTGCTCGAGGGCGCCGTTCTCTTCCAGCTTGCGGACGATGTTCGCGACCGTCGAAGCCTTCTGGCCGATGGCGACGTACACGCACTTGATGCCGGTGCCCTTCTGGTTGATCACGGCGTCGATGGCCATTGCGGTCTTGCCGGTCTGGCGGTCGCCGATGATCAGCTCGCGCTGGCCGCGGCCGATCGGGATCATGGCGTCGACCGACTTGTAGCCGGTCTGCACCGGCTGGTCGACCGACTTGCGCCAGATCACGCCCGGGGCGACGCGCTCGACCGGCGCCGACATCTTCGCGGCGATCGGGCCCTTGCCGTCGATCGGCTCGCCCAGCGCGTTGACCACGCGGCCCAGCAGCTCCGGGCCCACCGGCACTTCGAGGATGCGGCCGGTGGTCTTGGCCACGTCGCCCTCGCGCAGGTGCTCGTAGTCGCCGAGCACGACGGCGCCGACCGAGTCGCGCTCGAGGTTCAGGGCGAGCGCGAACGTGTCGTTCGGCAGCTCGATCATTTCGCCCTGCATCACGTCGGCCAGGCCGTAGATGCGCACGATGCCGTCGGACACGGAGGTGACCGTGCCCTCGTTGCGCGCCTCGGCGGCCAGCTTGACCTTCTCGATGCGGCTCCTGATCAGTTCGCTGATTTCAGAGGGGTTGAGCTGGGTGCTTGCCATTTCCGGTTCCTCGGTGCGCGCCAGCGGCTGGTGCGCGGTAAGTGGATCTTGTGGTGGTCATCGGGTCCGGCGGGGCCGGGGGCGCGATGGCCTGGGTACTTGATCGAGCTGTCGCAATCGCAGCTGTAGCTGCTCCTACGCGCCCAGGGCCGACTGCAGGCGCGCGAGCTTGCCGCGCAGGGAGCCGTCGATGACGACGTCGCCGGCGCTGATCACCGCGCCCCCGATGAGGGCGGGATCGACCGCGCGCTCGACCTCGACCGCGCTGCCGAAGCGGCGCTCGAGCGCGGCGCGGATGGTGGCCAGCTCGCCCTCCGACAGCTCGGCCGCCGAGGTCACCGTGGCGCGCACGACGTTCTCCGCCGCGGCGCGCAGGTCCTCGTAGAGGCCGGCGATCTCGGGCAGCAGCGGCAGGCGGCCGTTCGCTGCCAGCAGCGCGAGGAAATCGCGCTGTCCGGCCGTCGCCGCGCCGGGCGCCAGCAGCTCCACGGCCTCGGCGTCGGCGAGCGACGGGTGGCCCAGCAGCGGCGCGACGCGCGGGTCGGCCGCGACGCGGGCGGAGAGCGCCAGCGCCTGCGACCAGCCCGCCAGTTCGCCGCGGTCGCGCGCGATCGCGAAGGCCGCGCGGGCGTAGGGACGGGCGAGGGTGATCTCCTGGCTCATCGGGCTCAGATCTCCGCGGCGAGTTCGTCGAGCAGCGCCTTGTGGGCGTTGGCGTCGATCTCACGCTTGAGCAGTTTCTCCGCGCCGGTCACGGCGAGCGCGGACACCTGGCGGCGCAGCTCTTCGCGGGCACGGTTGGCGGAAGCCTCGATCTCGGCGTCGGACAGCGCCTTCTGCCGGATCGATTCGGTCTGCGCCTCCACGCGCGCGGCCTCGACGATCTGGTTCGCGCGCTGGTGCGCCTGGTCGATGATCTCGTTGGCCTTGGTGCGCGCGGCCTTGAGCTCCTCGTTCGCCTTGTCCTGCGCCTGCGCGAGCGCGCGCTGGCTGTTGTCGGCGGCGGCGAGGCCCTCGGCGATCTTCTGCTGGCGCTCCTCGATGGCCTTGAGCAGCGGCGGCCAGACGAAGGTGGCGATCAGCCAGATCAGCCCGGCGAATGCGAGCGCCTGTGCGATCAGGGTGAGATTGATGTTCATGGCGGTGCCTGTCGTGGTGGTCGGGGCATGCGGTCAGGGTGCATGCCGGCCCTGCTGCGGGATGCGGGCGACGTTGGCCGCCCGCACCGTGCGCGCCGGGATCAGCCGGCCAGCTGCGCCAGCTGCGCGGTCCACGGACCGATGAACGGGCTGGCGAAGGCGAACAGCAGGCCGACGGCGACCGTGATGATGAACGCGGCGTCGATCAGGCCGGCGGTGATGAACATGCGGACCTGGAGCACCGGGATCAGCTCGGGCTGGCGCGCGGCCGACTCGAGGAACTTGCCCGACATGATGGCCAGGCCGATGCCGGCGCCGAGCGCGGCGAGGCCGACCATGATGCCGATACCGAGGGCGGTGAAGGCCTGGACCTGGGCAAGCGTGGTGAGGATGGTTTCCATGGTTATCTCCGGGCGTATTGCTTGAGTTGGTTGGACGAAAGGGTGGAGGGTGGAACTGGAGGAGCTGGAACGCTTAGTGGCTGTCTTCCGACAGGCTCAGGTAGACGATCGAAAGCATCATGAAGATGAAGGCCTGCAGCGGGATCACCAGGATATGGAAGATCATCCAGCCCAGGCCGAACACCGCGCCGCCGAGCATGCCGATGAGGCCGGCGCCGCCGAGCACCCAGATCAGCAGGAACACGATCTCGCCGCCGAACATGTTGCCGAACAGTCGCATCGCCAGCGAGATCGGCTTCGACAGCCACTCGACGATATTGAGGATGAGGTTGAACGGCATCATCCACTTGCCGAAGGGCGCGGTCAGGAATTCCTTCGTGAAGCCGCCGAGGCCCTTCGAACGCAGGGCGAAGAACAGCATCAGGAAGAAGACGCTGATGGACATGCCGAGGGTGGCGTTGACGTCCGCGGTCGGCACCGGCTTCCAGTACTCGACGCCCACCCACGACAGCGGAATGGCGAAGAAGTCGGCCGGGATGAACTTCAGCATGTTCATCATCAGGATCCAGAAGAACAGGGTGATCGCGATCGGCGTCACCAGCTTGCTGGAACCGTGGTAGGTGTCGCGCGCCTGGCGGTCGACGAACTCGAGCAGGATCTCGACGAAGGCCTGCCACTTGCCGGGCACGCCGGAAGTGGCGCGACGGGTGCCGGCCCAGAACAGGAAGGTGATGAACAAGCCCATCGCCACCGAGCTGACCAGGGTATCGACGTGGAGGGTCATGAAGCCCCCCCTCGCCGACCGACGCGGTCAGGTTCTGCAGGTGGTGCTGGATGTAGCTGGTGGGGGTGAGTTCCGCCGCAGCCGCCATTTCAAGGATTCCCGTTTCGATGTCCGCCGGCCATGGCCAGCACCTGTGCCACCAGGGCGACGACCACGCCCCCGATGACCGCGAGGGGTGGCAGCTTCGCCACTGCGATCGCGAAGAACAGCGCCGCGATCACCACGACCCACTTGCCCGTCAGTCCCAGCACCAGCCGCGACAGCGCGCCAGCCGCCGGTGTGATGCCCCCACCGAGCGCGAGCGCGCCATACAGCGCACCGCCCACGATGATGGCCACGCCCCCCGCCGCCGCCCCCAGGGCCCATGCGGACCCCTTCGCGAGCAGCGCAAGCGCCAGCGCGGCGACCGCGATCCCCTGCCGGGTGATCGTGCGCCGCACCAGCCGCGGACCTGCGGCGAGGGGATCAAACACGTGGTGTCCTGTGGCCGTGGTGCGGGGGCCGTGACAAACGGGCCCCGTCGAGCCCCGGAAGTATAGCAGTCACTCCGCGCGCGCGGCCAATGCCATCCGGGGGAAACAGCTGAACGCGCGCCTGTCCCGCGGAAGCCGGCGGATTGTCCGCGTGCGGGAACCCTTCGCCGCCGGCGCGGTCTCCAACAGGGCACGGCCTGCCCGGTCTCCTCGTCGATCCGGGCCCGGCCGCGCAGGAAGCCCCGGCACCCGCCGGGGCTTCGGTTTTCTCGACGATCCCGCTGGCCCGTCCTGAGGCGCGGGCGCCTGCCCGTACTCGCGGGCCCGTGCAGCACAGGCGCGTTCGCGCCCCGGCCGGAAGCGCGGCTCAGCCGCGCTTCTTCTTCGGCATGTAGAGGTCGGTGATGGTCCCCTCGTACGCTTCGGCGGCCATCGCGACCGACTCCGACAGCGTCGGGTGCGGATGGATGGTGTGGCCGATGTCGGCCGCCTCCGCGCCCATCTCGATCGCCAGCGCCACTTCCGAGATCAGGTCGCCGGCGTGCGGGCCGACGATGGCGCCGCCGATGATGCGGTTGCTGCCCTCGTCGAACAGCAGCTTCGTGAAGCCCTCGCCGCGGCCGATACCGACCGCGCGCGCGCTGGCGGCCCACGGGAACTTCGCCACGCCGGCCTGGATGCCGCTGGCCTTCGCCTCCGCCTCGGTCACGCCCACCCAGGCGATCTCGGGATCGGTATAGGCCACCGACGGGATCACGCGCGCGATCCATTCGCGCTTCTCGCCGGCGGCCACCTCGGCCGCGAGCTTGCCTTCATGCGACGCCTTGTGCGCCAGCATCGGCTGGCCGACGATGTCGCCGATCGCGAAGATGTGGCGGACGTTGGTGCGCATCTGCGCATCCACGGCGATGAAACCGCGCCCGTCCACGGCCACGCCGGCCTTTTCCGCGCCGATGCGCCTGCCGTTGGGCACCCGGCCCACGGCCACGAGCACGCGGTCGAACAGCTTGCCGTCGGGAATGCTCTCGCCCTCGAAGCCGCAGGCGATGCCGTTCTTCTGCGCCCTGGCCTCGACCACCTTCGTCTTCAGGTGGATGGCCACGCCCTGCTTCTTCAGGCGGTCGGCCAAGGGCTTGACCAGGTCCCTGTCGGCACCCGGCATGAGCTGGTCCGCCAGTTCGACCACGGTGATCTCGCTGCCCAGCGCGCGGTACACCGTCGCCATCTCGAGGCCGATGATGCCTCCACCGACGACCAGCAGCCTCCTCGGGACATCGGCCAGCTCCAGCGCACCGGTGGAATCCATGACGCGCGGATCGTCCCAGGGAAAGCCCGGCAGCTCCAGCGGCTGGGAACCGGCGGCGATGATGCACTGGCCGAAGCGAAGCAACTGCACCTGGCCGTCGGCGCCGGTGATCTCGAGCTCGTGGGCCGAGGCGAAGCTGCCGGTGCCCTGGACCACGCGCACCTTGCGCTGCTTCGCCATCCCGGTCAGGCCTTTGTTGAACTGGCCGACCACGCGCTCCTTGTGTCCGCGCAGGGCGGCGAGGTCGATCTCCGGCTTGCCGAACGTGACGCCGAAGTCCGCGGCATGCGCAGCCTCGTCGATCACCGCGGCCGCGTGCAGCAGCGCCTTGGACGGAATGCAGCCGACGTTGAGGCAGACGCCGCCGAGCGCCTCGTAGCGCTCGACCAGGACCACGTCCATGCCGAGGTCGGCGGCGCGGAAGGCTGCGGTGTAGCCGCCGGGACCCGCGCCCAGCACCACCAGGGCACATTCGATGTCGGCCTTGCGTCCGCTGGGCGCGACCGGCGCGGGCACCTCGGGTTCGGCGGGCGCGCGGTGCGAGCGCGCGACCGGCGGCTTGCCGGGACCGGCATCGGCGGACGGCGCCGGCGCGGCCGCGCGGGCCCTGTCGTCGGCCTTGCCACCGGCGCCCCCGGCCTCCAGCAACACCACCACGCTGCCCTCGGACACGGTGTCGCCGACCTTGACCTTCACCTCGCGCACCACGCCGGCGGCGGACGACGGCACTTCCATCGTCGCCTTGTCCGACTCCAGCGTCGCCAGCCCCTGATCGACGGCGACGGTGTCGCCCACCGCCACCAGCACTTCGATCACCGGCACGCCGTCGAGGCCGCCGATGTCGGGAACCTTCACTTCGATCGTGTTCGCCATGTCCGCGCCCTCAGAGCATGGCCCGGCGCATGTCGCCGAGCAGCTGTGCGAGGTAGGCGGTGAAGCGCGCCGCCGCGGCACCGTCGATCACGCGGTGGTCGTAGCTCAGCGACAGCGGCAGCATCAGCCGTGGCGCGAATGCCTCGCCATTCCAGACCGGCTGCATGGCCGCCTTCGAGACGCCGAGGATCGCCACTTCCGGCGCGTTGATGATCGGCGTGAACGCGGTTCCGCCGATGCCGCCCAGCGAGCTGATCGAGAAACAGCCGCCGGACATCTCCGCCGGCCCGAGCTTGCCCTCGCGCGCCTTCTTCGCCAGCGCCGCGGTCTCCTGCGCGATCTCGTTGATGCCCTTGCGGTCGCAGTCGCGGACCACCGGCACCACCAGGCCGTTGGGCGTGTCGGCGGCGAAGCCGATGTGGAAGTACTTCTTCAGCACCAGGGTCTCGCCGCTGGCGTCCAGCGAAGCGTTGAACTCCGGGAACTTCTGCAGGGCGGCGACGCTGGCCTTCATGATGAAGGCGAGCATCGTCAGCTTGACGCCCTCGCCCTTCGCGGCGGCGCGCTCGCCCTCCCTGTTGAGCGCGACGCGCAGGGATTCCAGGTCGGTGACGTCGGCGGCATCGTGCTGGGTGACGTGCGGGATCATCGCCCAGTTGCGGGCGAGGTTGGCGCCGCTGATCTTCCTGATGCGCGACAGCGGCTGCTCCTCCACCTCGCCGAACTTGCCGAAGTCCACCTTCGGCCAGGGCAGCAGCGAGAGCCCGGCGCCGGCTGCCGCCGCGCCGCCCGCCGTCGTGCCGCCCTGCAGCGCGCCCTTGACGAACTGCTGGACGTCTTCCCGGGTGATCCGCCCGCCGCGCGCACTGCCCTTCACCTGCGAGAGGTCGACGCCGAGCTCGCGGGCGAAGAGCCGCACCGCGGGGCTGGCATAGGGCACCTTGCCCGGCAGCACGGCGTCGGCGTCGAAGCGGCGCGGTGGCGCCGCATCCTCGGCCGTGGCGACGCCGGCCTGGTGATCGATCGATGCCCGGGCGATGTTGTCGGCGGCCTCGGGCACCACCACCGGCGGCACCTGGATGCCGGTCTCCGCGGCGGGCGTGGCCTTCGAGGGCGCGTCGGGCTGGGCGCGTTCCGCGCCGCCTGACGGTCCGGATGCGGCGGGCGCGGGGGCACCGTCGGCCTCGGCAGGCTCGATCAGCGCGACCAGGCCGCCCTCCGACAGGGTATCGCCCACCTTGACCTTGACCTCGCGCACCGTGCCGGTGAACGGCGCCGGCACCTCGATCGTGGCCTTGTCGGACTCGAGGGTGATCAGGCCCTGGTCCTTTTCGACCTTGTCGCCCGGCGCGACCAGCACCTCGATCACCGGCACATCGTCGAAACCACCGATATCCGGTACGCGTGCTTCCTGGGGGCTGGCCATCGGGATCTCCACATCTGTTCGCTCGGGCGGACCGCTATTGTGGCCCCGCCCCGCAGCACGCGCCAACCTTGACGCCGCAGCCGGCGCCGGACCGCATGTCCGCGCCACCTCCGATGCTGTCCGGCAGCGCCCTTTCTTGGTTCTTCTACAGACTCCGGGACGAGAGTGATGCACCCTGGCGAGCTGTTGCGCCTCGGAAGCTCTGCTGGCCATTCCTTCGCCTCCTCTCCGCGTGGACGCGCTGTGTGCACGATGAACCCGGCGTGTGGAAGTTCCCCTCGCCGCGCGGCCGCGACAAGAGCGATTCATGCGCGCCCCGATAGCTTGGCGGCGCCCCACTCCCGGGGCCGATACGTTCGTAACGAGGAGACTTGCCATGTCCCCCATGAAGATGCTGATTCCCGCCGCCCTGGCCATTGCCATCACCCCGATCGCCTTCGCCCAGGACAGCGCCGCGGACAAGCGCGTGTCCGTCGTCGCCGGCTATTCGATGGTCGAGCCAACCCGCAATCCCGGGATCGCCGGCACCCGCACGCAGTTCGACGGCGAAGGCACGCCGACGCTCGGCGTCACCTGGCACATCAGCGACAACTGGGGCATCGAAGCCTGGGCCGCGGACAGCTACGGCCAGCGGGTCAACGCCGACGGCGGCAAGGTCGGCAGCGTCGATGCGCAGCCCTACTCGCTGAGCGGCCAGTACCGCTTCGGTACGCCCGAGAGCATGCTGCGCCCGTTCGTCGGCCTCGGCTACCACGAGACCAACTACGACAAGGAGACGGCCACCGCCGCGGGCGAACGCGTCGGCGTCGAGACCGCCAAGGGCGCAGTGGCGACGGTGGGCCTCGACATGAACATCACGCCGACCTGGTTCGCCCGCGCCGATGCGCGCTGGTTCCAGGCCGATTCCGACCTGAGGATCGATGGCGTGAAGGCCGGCGATGCCCGGCTCGACCCGGTGATGCTGGGCGTGGGCGTCGGCGCGCGCTTCTGACCACTGCATTTCGCGTCAGTACCCCGAGCGGGCCCCGTCGCGGGCCCGCTTCCTTTCATGCGGAGCGTGTCGCCCGGCGTGGAGCACGTTCCCCGGCGCGATCGCCGCTCACCCTTCGTCCGCCACCGCCGGTCGCGCGCGCACCACGCGCTCGCGCCGCATCAGATAGAGCCCGCTCGCCACGATGATCGCGGCGCCCAGCCAGGTCATGCCGTCGGGCAGGACCTGCCACAGCACCAGGTCGAGGAGCACCACCCAGAGCAGCGCCGTGTACTCCAGCGGCGCGATCAGCGAGGCTTCGCCCAGGCGGAACGCGTGGGTCAGCGCGACCTGGCCCAGGGTCCCGGACACGGCGATGCCGGCCAGCAACCAGCCGTCCTCCATGCGCAGCGGCACCCACTGCGGCCACGCCAGCAGTCCCGCGCCGGCCGCGACCATGGCCAGGAACCAGAACACCAGCGACTGCGCGCTGTCGCGCTGCGCCAGCATGCGCACGATCACCACCGAAGCCGCGTAGCAGGCCGTGCCCGCCAGCACGAGGAGGCCGGCGCGCGTGAGCACGCCCTCGCCGCCCGGCCGCAGCACCACCAGCACGCCGACGATGCCGACCACGATCGCCGTCCAGCGCCGCGGCCCCACGTGCTCGCGCAGCAGCGGAACGGCCATCGCCGTGACCAGCAGCGGGCCCACGAAGCTGATCGCGTAGGCCGTGGACATGGGCAGGTCGCGCAGACCGGCGATGAAGCAGGACAGGAAAACCACGCCCAGTCCTCCGCGCAGCAGGTGCAGCGGCCAGTGCACGCGGAACAGCGGGCGCAGTCCGGTGGTGGCCCCGGCCCAGACCAGCACCAGCGGCAGCCCGACCAGGCCGCGCAGCGCCGCCACCTGCATGGGCGGGTAGGTGCCGGCCAGCTGTTTCATGCACGCGTCCATCAGGCACAGCACCGCGACCGCCAGCAGCATCGCGACGATGGCACGGCGGCGGTCGCGCGCGGCCACGTCCTCGCTGGCGACGGGGTCCATCGGGTGCATGGCGGGGTCCGGACGAGGGCGTGGAAAGGTGGACGCCCATGATGCCCGAGGCCGGCGGCGGCGGCGTTGCGGTACCCTGACGCCCTGTTCCATCGACCGGAAGTCGCCGCCATGCCGTCCTTCGACATCGTCTCCGAAGTCGACACCCACGAACTCACCAACGCCGTCGACCAGGCCAACCGCGAGCTGACCACGCGCTTCGACTTCAAGGGCGTCGACGCGGCCTTCGAGCGCGAGGAAGCGGTGATCACCCAGCGCGCGCCCAGCGAGTTCCAGCTGCAGCAGATGACCGACATCCTGCGCGCGCGGCTGGCCGCGCGGAAGATCGACACCCGTTGCCTGGAGTTCGGCGACGTCGACAGCAACGTCGCCGGCGCGCGCCAGAAGATCACGGTCAAGCAGGGCATCGAGCGCGAGCTGGCGAAGAAGATCCAGGGCGAGATCAAGGCCTCGAAGCTCAAGGTCGACACCCAGGTGAACGGCGACAAGCTGCGGGTGACCGGCAAGAAGCGCGACGACCTGCAGGCGGTGATGGCCCTGCTGCGCGGCAAGGAGTTCGAGCTGCCGCTGCAGTTCGACAACTTCCGCGACTGACGCAAGCCGCAAGGCTCCCCGAAGGAGGGACATGATGGATGCGATCGGGGACACGCGGCGCTGGATGGAGCGGGCGGTCATCGGCCTCAACCTCTGTCCTTTCGCGAAGGCCGTGGTCAACAAGGGCCAGGTGCGGATGGTGCTGAGCGAGGCGCGCGACGAAGTGGCGCTGCTGGCGCAGCTCGGCGAAGAGCTGCTGCATCTGCGCGACACGCCGGCGACGGACACCGACACCACCCTGATCGTGCATCCGCACGTGCTGCAGGACTTCCTCGATTACAACGACTTCCTCGACGTGACCGACGGGCTGGTCGAGGAACTCGGGCTCGAGGGCGTGCTGCAGGTCGCGAGCTTCCATCCGCAATACCGGTTCGCGGGCAGCGATCCGGACGACATCGCCAACTTCACCAACCGTTCGCCTTGGCCGACGCTGCACCTGCTGCGCGAGGACAGCGTCTCCCGCGCGGTCGAGGCGTTCCCCGATCCCGACGGGATCGTCGAGCGCAACATCGAGACCCTGCGGAAGCTGGGCCATTCCGGGTGGCAGGAGCTGTTCCAGGATCCCCAGGAGTCACAGGGCTGAGTTCTGGACTTCGGGCTCGGGCCGGACGATGGCGTGCAGTTGTTGGCGCGTTGCCGCTGCTTGAAGCCCAGCTTCGTTGTGGTCCGCGCGGCCCGTCCCGCGCACAGGGGGTGTGCTCCCCCGGCAGTCTCCGCGTCCTGCTACCACTGCCGGCCGCCGACCATCCATGGCCGGCTGTCCGCACACCCCCTGTACGCGGGACGGGCTCCGGCGTTCTTCGGCTTCGGGAAGGAATAAAAAGCGGACTGCCCGGACTTCACTTGAGCGTCCAGGGATAAGAACCAGTCAATCGGCCGTGCCATGAAGGTGGTGCGGGAGCCGGATGGCGGGGGGAGTGCGGAAAGTGGGCCATGGATGGCCCACGGCCCTGTTTCCAGCCATGGATGGCTGGACGCAGGGTGGAGCATTCCCCCGCCAGCCGGCTCCCGCGGCGCGCACCCCCACCACTTTTCCCTAAGCGGACGCAGTGAAGATCCGGTCGCGATCCGCGGCGTCGAGGATGCGCCACTGCCCCTCGGGAAGATCGCCCAGCGACAGTCCGCCCACCTGGCTGCGATGCAGGGCCAGCACGTGGTTGCCCACCGCCGCGAACATGCGCCGCACCTGGTGGTAGCGGCCCTCGTGCAGCGTCAGCCGCGCCAGGGTGGGCGACACGACATCGAGTTCCGCCGGCAGCAGCGGCGTGGTTTCCGAATCGAGCATCAGCGTGCCGCTGGCGAAGATCGCGGCCTCGTCGCCGCGCAGCGGTCCGGCCAGCGTCGCCTCGTACACCTTCGGCAGCTTCGACTTCGGCGAGATGATCCGGTGCAGCAGCTGTCCGTCGTCGGTCATCAGCAGCAGACCGCTGGTCTCGCGGTCCAGGCGGCCGACCGTCGACAGGACCGGCGAGCGGAGCGCGAAGCGCGGGGGCAACAGGTCGTACACAAGCCGCCCGCGGTCCTTCGTCGAACAGGTGTGTCCGACGGGCTTGTGCAGCATCAGCACCAGGCCCGGCGGCGGATCGAGCGGTTCGCCGTCGACGCGCACGTCCTCCCAGGCCGGCTGGTCGTCGGCGTACAGCACTTCGCCGGCGGCGTCGGTGACGCGGCCCTCGCGGAACATCAGCGCCACCTGCCTGCGGCTGCCGTGACCGAGGTTCGCCAGCGCCTTGATCAGCTTCATCGACGCGAAGCCCCACGCACTCCGGCACCGCCCGCCTTCACCGCCTCCACCACCTTGAAGCCCCCCTCCTGCGCCACCATCCGCGCCTCGCCGAAGCCGCCGCCCAGCGCCTGCTCGTAGGGAAGGTGCCGGTTGGCGACCAGCCACAGCCGGCCGCCGGGACGCAGCGCGGCCGCGGCGGCGGCGATGAAGGCACGGCCGATATCGGGGCGCTCGCGCCCGTCCGGTGCGTGGAAAGGCGGGTTGGTCACCACCACGTCATAGCTGCCTGGCAGGCCCGTGGCCACGTCGTGCCAGTGGAAGCCCAGCGCCACCCGCGGCGTGAAACCGGCGAGGTTGTGCCTTGCCATCGCCAGCGCGCGCGCATCGGCCTCGAAGGCGTCGAGAGCGGCGATGCCCGGGTTGCGCTCCAGCAGTTCGGCGGACAGGTAGCCATAGCCGGCGCCGAGGTCGGCGGCGCGGCCGCGAAGGTCGGTCGGCAGGTGGCGCGCGAGCAGGGCGGAGGCGGCGTCGATGCGGTCCCAGGCGAAGACCCCGGGCCGGCTCAGGAAGCGGCCGCCGGCGACCAGCCGCGGCGCGTCGAGGGCGCGCCACTGCGCGGCCAGCGCGGGATCACCCCCTGCCTGCCCCGCGCGCGCCCAGAACACGCGGCATTTGTGCTTGCTGCGGCTGGCCACCGGCCCGGCGATGCGCGCGAAGTCGGCCTCCGCGGACTTCGCGCCGGCGTCGTTGGCGACGCTGGCGACCACCGGCGCGCCCGGCGCGGCGCGCGCCAGGGCCTCGGCGAACAGCGCCCGGGCCTCGTCGCGCTGGCGCGGCGGCAACAGCAGGACCAGCGGCCAGCGGCCTTCGACGGCATCGCCCGCACCCGCCTCGCCGGCCCCTCCTCCACGGGCAGCAGCGGTTTCGTCGGCATCTCCGGCCTGCAGCTCGAACCCGGCCCGCCGCAGCGACTCCGCGTCGGGCCTGAACGGGTTCTCCCAGACCAGTCCGGGCCAGTCGCTCGGCGACAGCGCGGCACCGCCACGCGCCCGCAGGAACAGCGCACCCGGCGCGCGCGGCAGCGTCCCGTCGGCGAAGGGAAGCATCAGCGCGTCGAGCGCGGGATCGCCGTGGCTGGACATCGTGGCCTGCATCGGATGGCTTGGAGGCAGGCGATTGTAGTGCCGCGGGGCACGCGGATGCGCCGCCGGTGCCGGCTTCATCACCCGCGAATGCGCGCTTTGCCAGCATCGGTGCCCAGGCCCACCGCAAGCAGAGGATCCCCGCATGCGCGCCCTTTTCGTCGGCGGCCCCGTCGACAACAGCGAACTCGACATCGATGCCGCCGTCCCACCCACGCACTACCCGCCCGATACAGGCAGCGGCCAGTCGCGCTACCGCCTGCACCAGGTCGGGCGCCGCAATGGCGAAGTGGTCTACGCCGTCTACGGCGCGCCGGACAGCGCCGGGGACGACGTGGCCGCGATCGCGGTGGAGCGCGGCTACGCGCGGCGCTTCGACGCCGAACCCGGTCCCGTCGAGGGCTGAGCCCCGCCCCGTCCTCAGCCTTGCAGTTCGCGCAGCGTCACCGCGGGTGGCGCGTCGAGCACGCGTCGCGTGGCCCACAGGCCGGCGAGCAGGGCGGCGCCCATGCCGGCGAGCCCGCCGATCGCGGCCATCACGGGGTCCGGCGTCCACGGCAGGTCGAAGACACGAGTGGCGACCACCCCGGCCAGCACCGAGGCCGCGACGGCCGCCACCAGGCCCGACAGCAGGCCGATGGCCGCGAACTCCGACGCCTGCGCCAGCCGCAGCTGGCGTCGGCTGGCGCCGAGCACGCGCATCACCCCGCCCTCGAGCAGGCGCTCGTCCTGGCTGGCGCTGATCGCGGCCAGCAGCACCAGCAGGCCCGCCGCCAGCGCGAACCAGAACACCACCTCGACCACGGTCGAGACCTGGTCGGCGGTGCCACGCACCTGTGCCAGCACGGCGTCGACGTCGATCACCGAGACGTTGGGATAGCGCTGCACCAGCGCGCGGGTGAAGGCGGTGTCGCCCTGGGGCACGCTGACCGCCGTGATCCAGCTCGCCGGGTAGCGGTCGAGCGCGCCGGGCGAGAACAGCACGAAGAAGTTCGGCCGGAAGCTCTCCCAGTCGACTTCGCGCAGGCTGGTGATTCGACCCTCGATGCGGCGGCCGGCGATGTCGAAGGCGACGCGGTCGCCCAGCGCCCAGCCCAGCGACTCCGCGAAGCCGGACTCGACGGAAATCTCGACCCCGTCGGCACCTTCCGGGCCCCAGAACTCGCCCGCGGTGACCCGGTTGTCGTCACGCAGCGCGGCGGCGGTGGACAGGTTGAACTCGCGGTCGGCACGGCGGCGCGCGCGACGCGCTTCTCCGTCGCCGGAGTCCGCATCGTAATCGGCACCATTCACCGCGCGGCCGTTGTGCGTGGCCAGGCGCCCGCGGACCATGGGATAGAGCACCGGTTCGGCCAGCCCCCCCGCCGCCGCGACCTCGGCCACGCCGGCCACCTGGTCCTGCTGCACGTTGATGATGAAGCGGTTCGGCGCCTCTTCGGCCAAGGACAGCTGCCAGCGCGCGATCAGGTCGGTGCGCACGAAGGTCAGCAGCAGCAGCGCCATCAACCCCAGGCCCAGCGCCGACACCTGGGCGATGCTGGTGCCCGCGCGCCGGCTGACGTTGGCCAGGCCGTAGCGCGCGGCGCCGCGCAGGCGCGCGCGCAGCCGGCGCACGACCAGGATCATCAGCCAGGCCAGCAGGGCGAGCACGCCCAGGGTGGCCGAGATGCCCAGCAGCATCGCCAACCCCAGCGCCGCCGAGCCCGCCTGCCACCACAGCAGCGCGGCGATGCCGCCGATGCCCGCGGCCAGCACGATGAGCGCCGAAGGCTCGGCGGGATCGAGGTCGCGGCGCAGCACGCTCAGCGCCGGCACGCGGCGCAGCGCCAGCACTGGAGGCGCGGCGAACGCCAGCAGCACCACCAGGCCGACCGCACAGCCGCCCAGCGCCGGCGCCAGGCCCGCCGGCGGGATATCGATCCCGAGCATTCCGGCCAGCCAGTTGCCGATGAACCACTGCAGTCCCCAGGCGATGACCACGCCCGCGGTGCAGGCCACCAGGCCGAGCAGCAGCAGTTCGCCCACGTGGATCCCGGCCAGCGTCGCCTGGCTGGCGCCGAGGCAGCGCATCACCGCCGCACCCTGCAGATGGCGCGCGCTGTGCCGACGCGCAGCCATGGCCACGGCCACCGCTGCCAGCACCACCGACACCAGGGCGGCGAGGCCCAGAAAACGGCTCGCGCGGTCGAGCGCCGAGCGCACCTCCGGCCGCGCGTCGGCCGCGGTCTCCAGGCGCTGGCCGCGCGCGAGGCCGGCACGCGCCGCCGCGGTGAACCGCTCGACCGCGCCGGCGTCACCGGCCACCACCAGCCGGTAGCGGATGCGGCTGCCTTCCTGAACGAGGCCGGTGGCTGCGAGGTCGTCCGGATGGATGAAGACCTTGGGCGCGACATTGAAATAGTCCAGCGCGGCGTCGGGCTCCTGCACCACCAGCGCCGCCAGGCGCAGTTCGAGCGTGCCGACGCCGACGCGGTCGCCGATGCGCGCGCCGAGCGTGTCGGCGCCGCCGCGGCTCATCCACAGCGTGCCCGGCGCAGGCACGCCCTGCGCCGCGCGCTCGACCCCGTCGGCGCCGGCGACGCGGTATTCGCCGCGCAACGGGAAGCCTTCGCCGATCGCGCGCAGTTCGCCCAGCTTCAGCTGCGCCGCGACGCCTTCGCCCACACGCACCATGGTGTCGAGCTCGATGGTGTCGGCATGGCGCAGGCCGGCGGCCATGGCCGCCTCGCGCACAGGCCCGGTGATCGGTGCGTCGCTGCGCAGCACCGCGTCGCCGCCAAGCAGGCGGTTGGCCTCGATCGCCAGCGCGCGCCCCGCGCGGTCGGTGACGAAGCCCACCGCGGTCACCGCCACCACCGCCAGCACCAGCGCGGCCAGCAGGATGCGCACGTCGCCCGACGCGAGGTCGCGGCGCAGCTGTCGCCAGGCGAGTCCGGCGACCTTCATGTCGCCGGCCGGGTGTCGGCCACCAGCCGCCCGCCCTCGATGCGCAGCGTGCGTCGGCATCGGCCGGCCAGGTGCTCGTCGTGCGTCACCAGGACCAGGGTGGTGCCGGCGTCCTGGTTGAGCGCGAACAGCAGTTCGATGATCGCCTGCCCGGTGGCGGTGTCGAGGTTGCCGGTGGGCTCGTCGGCGAACAGCAGCGAGGGCCCGGTGACGAAGGCACGGGCCACGGCCACGCGCTGCTGCTCGCCGCCCGACAGCTGGCGCGGATAGTGGCCAAGGCGCTCGCCGAGACCCACGCGGGCGAGGATCGCTCGCGCCGGACCCTCGGCATCGGCGTCGCCGCGCAGCTCCAGCGGCAGCATCACGTTCTCCAGCGCGGTCAGCGAGGGCAGCAGCTGGAAGTTCTGGAACACGAAGCCGACCCGCGCCGCGCGCACGCGGGCGCGGCCATCCTCGTCGAGCGTCGACAGCGGCGCACCGTCGATGGTCACCGCGCCGGAGCTCGGAACGTCCAGGCCGGCAAGCAGCGACAGCAGGGTGCTCTTGCCCGAGCCCGACGGCCCGACCACGGCCACGCTCTCGCCGCGCTCCACGCTGAAATCCACGCCGTCCAGGATCACCAGCTCGCCGTCAGGCAGCTTCACCCGCTTGCCGAGCGAGCGCGCCGCGAGGGCGGTGGCGATGGCGATGGCGGGTGCAGCGGAATCGGTGGGGTGCTGCTCGGTCATGGACGTCCCTTCGGAGGCGGGAGCGGCAAGGATATCGGTCGGCAGCCCGGCGCAGGCGTGCCATCGGTTGGCACGGCCGCGACGCGCCGCCCGTGCACAGGCTCCGGCGCACCGGTGGGCGGCGGGCCGGGCGTCGCGCTCAGGCATCATGGCCACCATGAGCGCCTCTCCACCGCGATGCACCAACATGGAGCCCTGCATGCCGCGACCCCTCCGTCCTGCCCGGCGCATGCTGCTGCGCGCCTGCGGCCTGCTGCTGGCGGTCCTTGTCCTCGCGCCCGCGATGGCCGCGCCGCAAAGCGCGGACGGCGGAGGCGATACACGGCGCACGGTGCTGGTGATGGGCGACTCGCTGTCGGCCGGCTACGGACTGTCCGCGGACCAGGGCTGGGTGGCGCTGCTCGAACTGCGCATGGCGCGCGACTTCCCCGGATGCCGCGTGGTCAATGCCAGCATCAGCGGCGAAACCAGCGCCGGCGGCTCCGCGCGCGTGGTCGGCGAGGTGCTGCATCACCGCCCTGCGGTGGTGGTGATCGCGCTCGGCGCCAACGACGCCCTGCGCGGCCTGCCGCTGCCCGAGCTGCACCGCAACCTGGCGCGCATGATCGGGGCCTCGCAGCACGTCGGGGCCGAGGTCCTGCTGGTCGGCATGCGCATGCCACCGAACCTCGGCCCGGACTACACGCGCGGCTTCGAGCGGACCTTCCGCCAGCTGGCGGATTTCTTCGACGTCCCGCTGCTGCCGTTCCTGCTCGAACCCGTCGCCGCCGAGCGCGCCAAGTTCCAGGAGGACAACCTGCACCCGACCGCGGCCGCGCAGCCGGCGATCGCCGCGCACGTCTGGACCGCGCTGGCACCACTGCTGGACACGGCGTGTCCGCGCGGAGCAGGCTGAATGGCGGTGTACGTGGACGATGCCGTGACCTCCTGGCGCGGGCGACGCTGGGCGCATCTGATGGCCGACACACTCGACGAGCTGCACGCATTCGCCGCCGCCCTGGGGATGCCGCGGCACGCGTTCCAGGACCGTGCCAGCGGTGCGCACTACGATGTCCCCGCCGAGCTGCGCGAGCGCGCGATCGCGCTCGGCGCGACGCCGATCTCGCGGCACCGCGACCGCGCGCAGATGCGCGCGGTGATCGCCAACGCCCGCCGCCAGGGCCGCCGCGCGGCGACCCGGGGCGATAATGGGCGCGACTTCCCGCAGCAGGAGCCGCACATGGCCGCCTTCGACCTGTCCCCGCCCGACGACGCGCAGCGCCGCGCGCTGATCGAAGCGCTCGCCGATGACGCCCGCCGCGTACTGCTCGCGCACGGCACGGAGGCACCGTTCTGCGGCGCCTTCCTCGACAACAAACGGGACGGCGTCTACACCTGCGGCCTCTGCGGCCTGCCGCTGTTCCGCTCCAGTGCCAAGTTCGATTCGGGCACCGGCTGGCCGAGCTTCACCACCCCCTTCGACCCCGCACACATCCGCTACGTGCGCGACCTCGGCCACGGCATGGTCCGCGTGGAAGAGGTCTGCGCCCGCTGCGGCAGCCACCTCGGCCACGTGTTCCCCGACGGCCCGCCGCCCACCGGAGAACGCCATTGCCTGAATTCAGTGGCCCTGGGGTTCACCGCCGCGGGCGAGCCGCTGCCCGACCTGCTCGGCCGGGGTGCGCCGGAAGGCCGGCCCGCGGCCTAGCTGCAGCGCGCGCCGCCGCCACGTATCCTCCTGCGCCGCGCCTGTCCGGCGCGACGCCCACAGCAATGGAACCGAGATGAGCCAGACTCCCCCGACCGCCTCAGCAACGACCCGCGCAGCCCGCACTACGACGAGGCCGTCATGGCCCGCGGCGTGGGCATCCGCTTCCAACGGCGCGGAGCGCACCAACGTCGAGGAATACTGCGTGAGCGAAGGCTGGATCCGGGTCGCGGTCGGACGCGCGCTCGATCGCCGCGGCAATCCCATGACCATGAAGATGAACGGCAGGGTCGAACCCTACTTCCGCGACATCGCCTGAGTCGGACGTCCGCGTCGCGCGGAAGCGCGCCGCCCCCTGGACGCCGCGGGCGCGCTCCATGCGCCCGCCGGCGGCGACCCGCTCAGCGATCCTTGCCGACCACGCGCCCGGTATCGGGATCCAGGGTCAGCCCGACCTTGCGTCCACCGGGGTCCTCGGCTTCCGCGGTCCACATGCCGTCCTCGAACTCCACGTCGTGCACCTTGGTATAGCCCTCGGCGGCGAGCCTTGCGCGGACGTCGGCCTCGCTCAGCTCCGCGACCGCGTCTTCCGGCCAGGCCTTGCCGGTGGCGGGATCGACGCGCAGCTCCACGCGCTGGCCGTCGGCGCTGCGCGCATCGGCCTTCCAGACACCGTCCTCGAACTCGAGGTCGTTGATCTTCGTATAGCCCTGTGCTTCGAGCGCGGCACGGATCTGCGGTGAGGTCATGGCGTCGTAGGTACCGGGGGGAGCCTGCGCGACGGCGTTCCCCGCGACGCAGAGCGCGAACGACAGGCCGAGTGCGAGGGTGCCCGCATGTTGTCTCATGGGATGCTCCTTGGGTCCTGTGGGGGTTCGCGACAGTGTTCGCGGCGCCACGCGAAACGGCGATGAAGAGGCCGGACGTTCATCGTCCGTTGCACCCGATCACGCGACGTGGATACCGCCCTGCCGAGAATCGCAGCCTCCCCCGCAGAAGAGAGCGACTCCCAATGAACAACCGCTTCCAGCACACCGGCCTCGCCGCGGCCGCCCTGGCCCTGTTCATCACCGGCGGCAACGTCATGGCGAACGACCAGGATCCGCCGACCGAGCGCATGGACCAGCACGATTCCGAGCAGCCCGTCGGCGACACCTGGATCACCACCAAGGTCAAGAGCAGCCTGCTCGCGGACGAGGATGTCGCCGGCCTGAAGATCCACGTCGAGACCGTCAACGGCGTGGTGACCCTGAAGGGCGACGTCGCCAGCGAGGCGCAGATCGAGAAAGCCCGCCGCATCGCGAGCGACATCGAAGGGGTGGTCGACGTCGACACCCGGGGGCTGATGGTCAAGCCGACCAAGTGACGCACGCGACCGCAGCCGAGGGCTGTGACCACGGAAGGACAGCAAGACACCGGCCCCGCGCCGGTGTCTTTTTTGGTTCATCTCCCAACTCCGGGGAACGCTGCCCGGATCTTGAGTAGGCGTTGTCGCGCTTCTAGCGCACCGCCGCGCCTTGAAGTCGCCTCGTTGAGGTCCGCGCAGCCCGTCCCGCGCACAGGGGGTGTGCTCCCCCGGCCGTCTCCGCGTCCTGCTCCCATCGGCCGGCCGCCGGCCATCCATGGCCGGCTGTCCGCACACCCCCTGTGCACGGGACGGGCTCCGGCGTTCTGCGGCTTCGGGAGGGAAGGTCAGGAGCGGCGGAGCCGGGCTGCTCCCGGTCATGACGATCTCCGTTTCGACGTCGACGTCGCTCTTGGAAAATCTTCCAGACCGCGACCAAAGGTCGTGCCCGCCGCGGACTTCACCGGAGCGCCCCCTCGATCGGGAGAAGAACCTTTCTTTTTTCCTTCCATGCAGTTGTTAGCGCTGCCTGCGCGCACCGTGCACGTCCTCGCAACTTCGAGCAGGCAATAGTCGGCCTCCCCCGACAAGCCAGGAACACGCACATGAACAGCAGGGACACCACCCCGGACGCCAATCGCGATCCCATCAGCGGCGCCCCGGGCTCGCATCCGGTCGGCGTGGCCGCCGGAGGCACCGCGGGCGCACTCGCGGGTGCGGCGTTGGGCAGCCTGTTCGGACCGATCGGCACCCTGGTCGGCGGCGGCATGGGCGCGGTGGGCGGCGCGATCGGTGGCAAGGCGCTCGCGGAACGCGTCGACCCCACCGCCGAAGTCGAATACTGGCGCCAGGACGCCACCCGCCGCGACTACTACCAGCGCGACCGCGATTTCGACCGCGACTACGCTCCCGCCTACCGCATGGGCACCGAGTACCGGAACGAGGCCGGCAGCCGCGACTGGAACGAGATCGAACCGCAGCTCCGGCAGCGCTGGGAGAGCGGCCGCGGCGACTCCGGTCTCGACTGGGAGGCCGCCCGCCCCGCGGTGCAGGACGCGTACGCACGCACCGACCGGACCTACAACGCCTACGAGGACACCGATCGGCACTTCTCGCAGACCTACGACAAGGCTGACTACTACAGCGACGGCTACAGCTACGACGATTACCGGGCGGCCTATCGCTACGGCACCCGGGAGCGCAGCGCCCGCCCCGATGCGTCCTGGTCGCCGGCCACCGAATCCGAGCTCGAACGCGGCTGGGAGCGGGCCAAGGGTGAATCGCGCCTCGGCTGGCAGGATGCCAGGGCCGCAGTGCGGGACGCCTGGCATCGCGTCGAGGAACGCCTGCCGGGCGATGCGGACCGGGATGGCCGCTGAGTCCCGAGCACCCCCTTCTGCAACGATGCATCCTCCTTTCGCGCCGCGGTGGCGCGGGTCGGCCGATAAAATGGACGTCCGACCCGTCCAGGAGCATCCGTCGTGCAAGAGCGCATCCGTCATCCCCTGTTCCGGGACCGCGTGGTCTCGGCGGACGAGGCGGCGAAGGCGATCCGCCCGGGCATGACGGTGGCGATGAGCGGCTTCACCGGCGCCGGCTACCCCAAGGCCGTGCCGCAGGCGCTGGCCGCTCGCGTGGAACAGGCGAATGCCGCCGGCGAGCGCTTCCGCATCAAGGTCCTGACCGGCGCCTCCACGGCGCCCGAGCTCGACGGCGCACTGGCCAAGGTCGAGGGCATGGAGCTGCGCCTCCCCTACCAGTCCGATCCCGCCGTGCGCGAGCGGATCAACGCGGGCACGCTGGATTACATCGACATCCACCTCAGCCACGTCGCCCAGCACACCTGGTTCGGCTTCTTCGGCAAGATCGACATCGCGGTGGTCGAAGTGGCCGGGATCCGCGATGACGGCAGCCTCGTTCCCTCGTCCTCGGTGGGCAACAACAAGACCTGGCTGGAGCAGGCCGACAAGGTGATCCTCGAGGTCAACCGCTGGCAGCCCGAGGCGCTGGACGGCATGCACGACATCTACTACGGCACCGCGCTGCCGCCCAACCGCAGGCCGATCCCGCTGGTCCAGCCCGACGACCGCATCGGCGAGCCCTCGCTGCGCGTGGACCCGGACAAGGTCATCGCCGTGGTCGAGACCGACGCGCCGGACCGCAATTCGGCCTTCAGCCCGCCGGACGAGGCTTCGAAGCGGATCGCCGGCCATCTGCTCGATTTCCTGGCGCACGAGGTGAAGCGCGGACGCCTGACCGACACCCTGCTGCCCCTGCAGTCGGGCGTGGGCAACATCGCCAACGCCGTGCTCGCTGGCCTGGCCGACGGCGGCTACCGCGGCCTGACCGCGTACACCGAAGTGATCCAGGACGGGATGCTGAAGCTCATCCGGGATGGCGTGCTGCGCATGGCCTCGGCGACCTCGTTCTCGCTCAGCCCCGACGGCATCGCCGAGTTCAACGCCAACGTCGACTTCTACAGCAAGCGCATCCTGCTTCGACCGCAGGAGATCTCGAACCATCCCGAGGTCATCCGCCGCCTGGGCTGCATCGCCATGAACGGCATGATCGAGGCCGACATCTACGGCAACGTCAACTCGACGCACATCGCCGGCAGCCGGATCATGAACGGCATCGGCGGCTCCGGCGACTTCGCGCGCAACGGCTACCTGTCGGTGTTCATGTCGCCCAGCACGGCCAAGGGCGGCAAGGTCTCCTCCATCGTGCCCATGGTCAGCCACGTCGACCACACCGAACACGACACCATGGTGCTGGTGACCGACCAGGGCCTGGCCGACCTGCGCGGACTCTCGCCCACGCAGCGCGCGAAGCAGGTGGTCGCCCACTGCGCGCACCCCGACTTCCGGCCGCTGCTGCAGGACTACTTCGACCGCGCTTGCCGCGACGGCTACGGACGACACACGCCGCACCTGCTGGGCGAGGCGCTGTCGTGGCACCAGCGGATGATCGAGACCGGCGACATGCGCCCCGCGGGCGGAGGCTGAGCCCGCACCAGGGCTACGGCGCCTCGGGCTCCTCCGACCCTTCCAGCCCCTCCGGCTCCGCCATCCGCGCGTCGCTGCGTCCCGGGGCGCGGAGGTCGAAACAGTGGCGGCCCGCCGCGTGGCTCCATTCGTCGCTTTCCCAGCGCTGCGCCCGCCGCTGCGCGCTGTCGGTGGCGAACACCGCGCACAGGCGGTAGGCGCGCTCCGCGAGCGACTCGTATCCGTAGGGCGTGCCCGAGGCCGGATCGGATGGCAACTCCAGGCCCGGCCGCGCCAGCGCCGCAAGGTCGACCGGCAGCACGCCCGTGCGCTCGAAGTGGGCATCGACCAGCCGCTCGATGCGGCGCAGGTCCTCCAGCCGCCGCGCGTCGAGCCGCTCTTCGCGCTGCGCCGAGGGTGGGCCCATCACGGCGATCGAGGCCAGCAGGGTCGCCACCACCACGACCGCCGCTGCGACCAGCACCCGGCGCCCCGCGGACCCCCCGCTCACGCCGCTCACGCCTCGCGCTCCTCGCGCCGCAGGTCGTGCAGGTACCAGCCGAAGATGGTGCCGGCGATCACCGCCACCACCAGGACCTTCAGCAGGAAGCGGATCGAGAGCTCGCCGCCCAGCAGGCTGTGGACCAGGGCGATCATGTCGCCGATCAGCACCGTGGCCGCGATGAACAGCGTGAGGTACGTCAGCCAGCGGCGCACCGCGGACAGGCGCTTGGCCGGGCTGCGGGCGAGTTCCAGCGACAGGTGGCGGGAGAGGAACACGAACACCGGGAACGCGATCACCACTGACGCGACCGACCAGCGCATCGCCGGACCGAGCCGGGCGACCGCGTACGCGGAATCGGCCGGATCCGGGAAGGCGCGCTCGATCAGGTTGAACAGCAGGCTGCCGATGTGCCAGGCGCTGAGATAGAGCGTCGCGAACAACAGCAGGTAGAAGAAGGCCTCGCGCGCCGACAGGTATGGGCGCGGACGCGGCACCGGAAGCGGGAAGACGACATCCGCGTACGCGTCGAGCGCGCTCCGCACCTGCGCCTCTTCCCATCCGGCCGCCGCCAGCACGGCGGCGACCTCCGGCTTCGACGCGCCCTTCGCGAGCGCCTCCCGGACGAACAGTTCGAGCTCCTGCGTTGCCGCCGCCATTCCGTGCCCCCCGGGTGCTGGATTCCGATCGGAATCTAGCAGGCCCCGGGGCCCGGCAGCAGCCCCGCGGTCACGCCAGCAGCGGGTTCGGGCGGTCGGTGTCGATCCTGTAGAGCTTCAGCGCGCGCGCCGCGTCCTTCGCGGTCATGCCGCCGTCCTTCGCCAGCGCGTCGATCGCCGCGTGGGCGATGTGGAAGCGGTCGACCTCGAAGTGGCGGCGCAGGTTGGCGCGGGTGTCCGAGCGGCCGAAGCCGTCGGTGCCCAGCACCGTGTAGTGCATCGGCACGAAGGCACGGATCTGGTCGGGGAACGCGCGCACGTAGTCGGTCGCGGCGATCGCCGGGCCCTGGCGGCCTTCGAGCAGCTGCGTGACATAGGCCTTGCGCGGCGTCTTCGCCTCGGGGTTGTGCCGGTTCCAGCGCTCCACGTCGAAGCCGTCGCGGCGCAGCTCGGTGAAGCTGGGGCAGGACCAGATGTCGGCGGTCACGCCGAAGTCCTTGTCCAGCAGCTCCGCCGCCGCGATCACCTCGCGCAGGATCGTGCCCGAGCCCATCAGCTGCACGCGCAGCTCGCCCTTCTTCGGCTTGCCGGCATCCTTCAGCAGGTACATGCCGCGGATCACGCCCTCGGCCGCGCCCTCGGGCAGCGCCGGGTGGGCGTAGTTCTCGTTCATCAGCGTCAGGTACCAGTATTCGTCCTGCTGCTGGTCGAGCATGCGCTCCATGCCGTGCTGCACGATCACCGCCACCTCGGCGGCGAAGGTCGGGTCGTAGGCGCGGCAGTTGGGAATGGCGCCGGCCAGCAGGTGGCTGTGGCCGTCCTCGTGCTGCAGGCCCTCGCCGTTGAGCGTGGTGCGGCCGGCGGTGGCGCCGAGCAGGAAGCCGCGCGCGCGCATGTCGGCCGCCTGCCAGGCGGCATCGCCGATGCGCTGGAAGCCGAACATCGAGTAGTAGATGTAGAAGGGCAGCATCGGCAGGTCGTTGGTGCTGTAGCTGGTCGCCGACGCCAGCCACGAGGCGAACGCGCCAGCCTCGGAGATGCCTTCCTGCAGCACCTGGCCGGCCTCGTCCTCGCGGTAGTACATCAGCTGGTCGCGGTCGACCGGTTTGTATTTCTGGCCGTGGGGCGCGTAGATGCCGATCTGGCGGAACAGGCCTTCCATGCCGAAGGTGCGCGCCTCGTCGCAGACGATCGGCACCACGCGCGGGCCGACCTGCTTGTCGCGCAGGATGAGGCCCAGCGACTGCACGAAGGCCATGGTGGTGCTGATCTCGCGCTCGCCGGTGTCCTTCATCAGGCGCTCGAACACCTCGAGCTTCGGCGCGGCGAGCGTCTGCGTGCTCTTGCGGCGGCGCTGCGGCAGGAAGCCGCCGAGCGCGGCGCGGCGCTCCTTCATGTACTCCACTTCCTCGGACTTCTCGCCGGGGTGGTAGAACGGCACCGCGCCATCCTTGAGCTGCTCGTCGTCGAGCGGGATCCGGAAGCGGTCGCGGAACGCGCGCACGGCCTCGTCGTCGAGCTTCTTGGTCTGGTGGGTGGGGTTGAGCGCCTCGCCCGCCGAGCCCATGCCGTAGCCCTTGACCGTCTTGGCCAGGATCACGGTCGGCTGGCCCTTGGTCTCGACGGCGTTCATGTAGGCGGCGTAGACCTTGTGCGGGTCGTGGCCGCCGCGGTTGAGGCGCCAGATGTCCTCGTCGGAGAGGCTGGCCACCATCGCCGCGGTCTCCGGATACTTGCCGAAGAAGTTGTCGCGCGTGTACTTGCCGCCGAAGGCCTTGCAGTTCTGGTACTCGCCGTCGACGGTCTCCATCATCAGCTTGCGCAGCATGCCGTCGTGGTCGCGCGCCAGCAGCGGATCCCAGTAGCTGCCCCAGATGGTCTTGACCACGTTCCAGCCGGCGCCGCGGAAATTGCCTTCCAGCTCCTGGATGATCTTGCCGTTGCCGCGCACCGGGCCGTCCAGGCGCTGCAGGTTGCAGTTGATGACGAAGACCAGGTTGTCCAGGCCCTCGCGGCCGGCGATCGAGATCGCGCCCAGGCTCTCGGGCTCGTCGGTCTCGCCGTCGCCGAGGAAGCACCAGACCTTGCGGTCGGTCTTCGGCATCAGGCCGCGGGCCTCGAGGTACTTCCAGTTGCGCGCCTGGTAGATGGCGGCGATCGGGCCCAGGCCCATCGACACCGTGGCCGTCTGCCAGTAGTCGGGCATCAGCCAGGGATGCGGATAGGAGGAAATGCCGCGACCGTCGACCTCCATGCGCAGGTGGTCGATCTGCGACTCGGTCAGGCGGCCTTCGAGGAAGGAACGCGCGTAGATGCCCGGCGACGAATGACCCTGGACGTAGAGCAGGTCGCCGGGATGGTCTTCCGACGGCGCGCGCCAGAAATGGTTGAAGCCGACGTCATACAGCGTGGCGCCGGAGGCGAAGCTGGCGATGTGGCCGCCGAGGTCGCCGGGCTTGCGGTTGGCCCGCACCACCATCGCCATCGCGTTCCAGCGGATCATGGAGCGGATGCGCCACTCCATGGCCTGGTCGCCGGGAATCCGGGCCTCCATGTGCGGCGGAATGGTGTTGACGTACTCGGTGGTGGGCGCGAACGGCAGGTGGCCGCCCGCGCGGCGGGTCAGTTCGACCATGCCCTCCAGCAGCTGGTGCGCGCGCTCCGTGCCGTCGGCGTCGATGACCGCCTTCAGCGACTCCAGCCACTCCCTGGACTCGGTCGGATCCGGATCGTTGTCGAGGACGTCGTTCAGCCAGCTGTTCATGCTTTCTCCGCAACGGCGCAGCGGCCGTGTCAGTCGTGGTTCGGGGACTCCCGATTCTACCAGCGCCGGTCGGCCGGCGGCGGCGGCGGCGTTGCCCCGAGGCCGCGCTTCCCGCATGATCCTGCGGCCGGCTGCGGCCGGCTCGCCGCCTCAGGGGATCCCGCCAGGCCGATGTCTTCCGCCCCGCTCCAGTTCGACCCGCGCTGGCGGGTGCCGCTGCTGCTGGCGGCGCTGCTGGCGATCGTCGTCGGCCCGTTCCTGCTGACGCGCGCCGCGGAAGAGCGGATCCGCGAGGCGCAGGCCAGGGCCGCGCACATGCTGGAAATCGAGGCCACGGCGCAGGCGCTCAACGCCGCGGTGCGCAACATCGAAGCCGCCACGCTGGAGCGCGCGCTCGGCGCACGGGCGTCGGTCCTGGAGGAGCGCCTGGACCACAGCCTCACCATCGTGGTGCCGGCGCTGGACCGGCTCGAAGAGCTCACCCGCGACTCGCCGGAGCAGCAGGTGCGGGTCGGGGCCCTGCGCCAGAGCATCAGCCAGCGCCTGGACCAGATCGGGCGACTGCAGGCCAGCGACGGCAGCATCGACGGCGACGAACTGCAGCGCCTCGCCGAACAGTTCCCGGTGCAGGCGCCGACCGCGGAAATGACGGGGGCCGAGCGCGCGCACCTGGACGAGCGCGCCGCGGAAGCGGAACGTGCGCGGCGCCAGGCGGACTGGCTGTCGGCCGGCACCCTGATCGCGCAGATCCTGCTGCTGCTGGGAGTGGCGGCGGTGGCCACCCGCGCCGCCGACCACCGCACCCGCGCCGAGGTCGCCTCGCAGCGCGCCAACCGGCGCTCGACGGCGGTGCTGGACACGGTGCGCGAACCCATCGTGCTGATCGACGACAGGCTGCGCATCGTGATGCACAACGCCGCCTTCTCCGAACTGTTCGGCATCGAGGGCGATGCCCGCGGCCGCAGCCTGGCCGAAGTCGGCGACGGGGCCTGGGACGACGAGGAAACGCTGCGCCGACTGCGCGACGTCGGCGGTCGCGGGCGCGAACTGTGGGACTACGAACTGCAGCAGCGGACGGCCGACGGCCTCGAGCGCGTGATGCTGGTCAACGCGCGCCTGATGGACCTGCCCGACAGCGACGAGCATGCCGTGCTGGTGACCGCCAGCGACATCAGCCTGCAGAAGGCCAGCGAAGCGCACATCCGCGAGCTCAATCGCCAGCTCGAGGGCAAGGTCGACCAAGTGTCCGACGTCAACCGCGAACTCGAGGCGTTCAGTTATTCGGTCTCGCACGACCTGCGCGCGCCGCTGCGCCACATCGCCGGCTTCGCCGGGAAGCTGCGCCGCCACCTGGGCGACGGCCTCGACGAGAAGGGCATCCACTACCTGGACGTGATCGGCGATTCCGCCCGGCACATGTCGGCGCTGATCGACGACCTGCTGGTCTACTCGCGGCTGGGTCGCAGCGCCCTGCGGTTGCAGGCGGTGGACATGCAGTCGCTGGTCGAGGAAACGCGCGCCATGCTCGACGCCAACGTCGCCGGCGACGCCCCCGGCCACCATGTGGAGTGGCGCATCCGGCCGATGCCGGTCCTGGTGGGCGACGAGAACATGCTGCGCCAGCTCTGGAGCAACCTGCTCGGCAACGCGGTCAAGTACAGCATGAACAGGGAGCCCGCCGTGGTCACCGTGACCCATCGCCGGGACGACGAGGGCGCCCACGTGTTCACCGTCGCCGACAACGGGGCCGGCTTCGACATGACCTATGCGGACAAGCTGTTCGGCGTCTTCCAGCGGCTGCATTCGCCCAGCGAGTTCTCGGGCACCGGCATCGGCCTGGCCAGCGTCAAACGCGTGGTCACACGGCACAATGGGCGCGTCTGGGCCGAGTCCGAGCCTGGAAAGGGCGCCGCCTTCCACTTCACCCTTCCAGCCAACCTCGACCTGGGCCAACGGAGCCAGACCCCATGACCGCCATCCGCACCATCCTGCTCGCCGAGGACAGCCCGCACGATGCGGAGATGGCCATCGATGCGCTGCGCGACGCCCACCTCGCCAACCCCATCGTCCATGTCGAGGACGGCGTCGAGGCCCTGGACTACCTGTTCCGCCGCGGCCGCTTCGCCGACCGCCCCGAGGGCGAGCCGGCCGTGCTGCTGCTGGACATCAAGATGCCGCGCATGGATGGCCTGGAAGTGCTCACCCGGCTGCGCCAGCACGACGACTTCAAGCGCCTGCCCGTGGTGATCCTGTCCTCATCCCGCGAGGAGAACGACCTGGCGCGAAGCTGGGACCTGGGCGTGAACGCCTACGTCGTGAAGCCGGTGGACGTCGACCAGTTCTTCGAGGCGGTGCGCACGCTCGGCAAGTTCTGGGCGGTGCTCAACGAAGGCCCCGTCGAGGGTTGAGCCATGGCGATCAGGGTGCTGATCGTCGATGATTCACACGATGACGCGGAGCTCGCCGAGTTCGCGCTGCGCGACGCCGGGCTGCCGGTGGAGTGCCGCAGGCTGCGTCATGCGGACGACCTCGACGCGGCGCTCGCCGGTTGGGAGCCGCAGCTGGTCCTCTGCGACCTGAACCTGCCCGGCTGGTCCGGGGCCGAGGCCATGTCGGCGGTCCGTCAGCGTGCGCCCGCGGCGCGCTACGTGCTGCTCACCGGCGCACTGCGCGGCGACGAGGCCGACTGCGGCGCCGACGCCGTGGTGCTGAAGGACGAGATGGCGCGAGTGGTGGAACTGGCGCGTCCGCTGGTGCCGGACCCGGGCCGCAGCGGACGCGGGCACGGCTGAGCCGGCAAGGGGCGATGCAGCCCGCCGCGGAACCGCGCACGCGCACGCATCAGCGCGTCATTGCTGCCCGCCCTCGGCGGCTTCGCCATGGGCGGGTCCCCGCCGCGTCGCGCGAAGCTGCGCCTCCACCGCCGTGATCGCGGTCATGTTGACCACGCGACGGGGCGTGGCCCCGGCGGTCAGGACATGCGCGGGATGGTCCACGCCCATCAGGATCGGACCCAGGGCCACGCCGTCGGTCATCACCCGTACCAGGTTGTAGGCGATGTTGGCGGCGTCGATGTTGGGCAGCACGAACATGTTGGCGCGGCCGGTCAGCGTGGTGTTCGGACACATGCGCTCGCGCAGCACCGAGTCCCAGGCGGTGTCGCCCTGCATCTCGCCGTCCATGTCCAGGCGCGGCGCGCGCTTCACCAGGATCTCGCGCACCCTGCGCATCTTCGCCGCGCTGGGATTGTCGTGGCTGCCGAAATTGGAATGCGAGAGCAGCGCCACCCGCGGCTCGATGCCGAACAGCCGCAGCCGGTAGGCGCCCTGCAGGGTGGCCTCGGCGATCTGCTCGGCGGTGGGCTCGATCTGGACGTGGGTGTCGAGGAAGAACCACACGCCGCGGTCGTTGATCACGCCGGTCATGGCCGAAGTCCCGGCCACGCCCCGGTCGAGGCCGAACACCGTGCGCAGATAACCAAGCTTCTTGTGGTAGCGGCCCACCAGGCCGCAGATCATGCCGTCGGCCTCTCCGCGCTGGACCATCAGCGCAGCGATCAGGGTCGGCCGCGAGCGCATCAGGTTCTTGGCCGCGTCCGGGGTCACGCCACGGCGCTCGGTGAGCGCATGGTACTGCCGCCAGTAGTCGTTGAAACGCGGATCGTCGTGGATGTTGGTGAGGTCGAAGTCGCGGCCTTCCTGCAGCCGCAGGCCGAGGCGCTCGATACGGTGGGCGATGACTTCGGGACGCCCGATCAGGATCGGGCGCGCCAGCTGCTCGTCGGCCACCGACTGCACCGCGCGCAGCACGGTCTCCTCTTCGCCCTCGGCGTAGACGATGCGCTTCACGTCGGCGCGCGCGCGCTCGTAGACCGGCTTCATCACCAGGCCGGTGCGGTGGATGAACTGGGCGAGCCGCTCGCGGTAGGCGTCGACGTCGATCGGGCGCCGCGCCACGCCCGAGTCCATCGCGGCCTGCGCCACCGCCGGCGCGACGATCATCAGCAGGCGCGGGTCGAAGGGCCGGGGAATGAAGTAGTCGGGACCGAAGGAGAGCACGTCGCCGCCATAGGCCGCGCCGAGATCGGAGGATTCGCGCTTGGCCAGGTCGGCGATGGCATGCACGCAGGCGAGCTTCATCGACTCGTTGATCTCGGTCGCGCCGACGTCGAGCGCGCCGCGGAAGATGTACGGGAAGCAGACGACGTTGTTGACCTGGTTCGGGTAGTCCGAGCGGCCGGTGGCGATGAGGCTGTCCGGGCGCACGGCGCGCGCCTCGTCGGGCAGGATCTCGGGCGTCGGGTTGGCCAGCGCCAGGATCACCGGGCGTGCGGCCATGGTCTCCACCATCTCCGGTTTGAGTACGCCGCCGGCGGACAGGCCGAGGAAGACGTCGGCGCCCGCGACGATCTCGGCAAGCGTGCGCTTGCCGGTGTCGCGGGCGTAGCGCGCGCGGTCGGGGTCGAGCCCGGCGCGGCCCGTGTACAGCACGCCGTCGCGGTCGACCGAGAGGATGTTCTCCGGCTTCGCGCCCAGCGCCACCAGCATGTCGAGGCAGGCGATACCGGCGGCGCCGGCGCCCGAGTGCGCGATCTTCACGTCCGCGATGCGCTTGCCGGCCACTTCGAGCGCGTTGAGGACCGCCGCGCCCACGGTGATCGCGGTGCCGTGCTGGTCGTCGTGGAAGACCGGGATCTTCATCCGCTCGCGCAGCTTACGCTCGACGATGAAGCATTCCGGCGCCTTGATGTCCTCGAGATTGATGCCGCCGAAGGTCGGCTCCAGCGACGCGATGATCTCGACCAGCCTGTCGGGATCGCGCTCGTCGACCTCGATGTCGAAGACGTCGATGCCGGCGAACTTCTGGAACAGCACGCCCTTGCCCTCCATCACCGGCTTGCCCGCCAGCGGGCCGATATCGCCCAGGCCCAGCACGGCGGTGCCGTTGGAGATCACCGCCACCAGGTTGCCGCGCGCGGTCAGCGTGCTGGCCTCGTCGGGGTCGGCGACGATCGCCTCGCAGGCGTAGGCCACGCCGGGGGAGTAGGCCAGCGCCAGCTCGCGCTGGGTCACCAGGGCCTTGGTGGCCGAAACCTTGATCTTTCCGTGCGGCGCCGCGCGGTGGTAGTCGAGCGCCGCCTGCTTGAATTCTTCGGTGTTCGAGGGGCTGGCGGGCGGCTGTTCGGTCATGGCGTGGCTGCGGTCCGGGCGGGCCCTCCATTCTAGCCCCCCGGCAGACGCCGCCCCCGCTGCCATAACCCGGGGTTATGCGCGGGGGGCATCTTTTCAATGGCGGGGTGCGGGCCCAGGACAGAAGATGGAATCCCCCCAGCCCATCCGGGCCGCACAGGACGCCCCAGACCATGTCCACCGCTTCCCCCTCCTCCAGCGACCCTTCGCATTGGCCGCCACCCTTCCTGCTGTACCTGGGCAACGCGGCGGACGACCTCGCCGCCAAGACCGCGCGCGGGCTGGTGCAGTTCCGGCCCGAATGGTGCGTGGGCCAGTTCCGCGGGCCGGACTGCAGGACCAGCGTGCACATTCCCGACATGGGCTTCGCCGAGGCCCGCGCCGCCGGCGCCAACACCATGATCGTGGGTGTAGCCAACGCCGGCGGGCGCATGGGCCCGGACTCGATCGCGGACATCGTCGCCGCGCTGGACGCCGGCATGAACGTCGCTTCGGGCCTGCACGAGCGGCTGGTCTCGCATCCGGCGATCGTCGAGGCCGCGCAGCGCAACGGCCGACACCTGTTCGACGCCCGCACACCACCGCCCACCCCGGTCGGAAACGGCATCAAGCGCGCCGGACGCCGGCTGCTGACCGTCGGCACCGACTGCTCGACCGGAAAGATGTACACCACTCTCGCGATCGAGACCGAGATGCGCGCGCGAGGGCTGGCCGCGGACTTCCGCGCCACCGGCCAGACCGGCATCTTCGTGGCCGGGCGCGGGATCCCGATCGACGCGGTCGTCGCCGACTTCATTTCCGGTGGCATCGAATGGCTGTCGCCCGACCGCCATGACGGCGGCTGGGACCTGATCGAGGGCCAGGGATCGCTGTTCCATCCTTCGTACGCCGGCGTCTCTCTCGGCCTGCTGCATGGCGCCCAGCCCGACGCGCTGGTGCTCTGCCACGAACCCGGCCGCCCGCACATGCGCGGTCTCCGGCATTACCCGCTGCCGGATCTCGCCGCCACGCTCGAAGCCAACCTCGAGGCCGCGCGCCTGACCAGTCCCGGGGTGGTCGCGGTCGGCCTGGCGCTCAATACCTCGAAGCTGGACGCCGACGGCGCCGCGCGCGCCTGCCGCGAGGCCGAGGATCTGCTCGGCCTGCCGGCGCAGGATCCGATGCGCGACGGCGTGGCGCGCATCGTCGACCGGCTGCTGGACGCCGTGCCGTGCTGAGCCTGGCCCACGCCAGCCATCCGCTGGCCACGCCGTTCCGCATCTCCCGCGGCGTCCGCACCTCGGCCGAGGCGGTAGTGGCGACGATCAGCCGCGGTGGCCTCACCGGCCGCGGCGAAGCCATGCCCTACCCCCGCTACGGCGAGAGCGTGGGCTCGGTGATCAAGGAGGCTTCGCTGCTTTCGGCGGCGATCGCCGGCGGGCTGGACCGCCGCGGACTGGGCGAGCTGCTGTCCCCGGGCGCGGCGCGCAACGCGATCGACTGCGCGCTCTGGGACCTGGTGTCGCAGAACATCGGTCTTCCGGTATCCGCGCTGCTGGGCCATTCCGGCGCGCTGCCGGCGCTGGCCAGTGCGCAGACCGTCAGCCTCGACGCGCCCGAGCGGATGGCCGCGGCGGCGCGCTCGCTCGCCCACCTCGACCTGGTGAAGATCAAGGTCGACGCCGTGGACCCGGCGTCGCAGATCCGCGCCGTGCGCGACGTCCTGCCCGATGCGCGCCTCATCGTCGATCCCAACGAAAGCTGGACGCTGGACCTGCTGCAGTCGCTGCAGCCGGTACTCGCGGAAGCGCGCATCGACCTGGTCGAGCAGCCGCTGCCGGCCGGCGAGGACGACGCACTGCTCGGCTTCACTTCGGTGGCGCGCCTGTGCGCCGACGAGTCATGCCACACCGCCGCCGACCTGCCGCGACTGCGCGGACGCTACCAGGTGGTCAACATCAAGCTCGACAAGACCGGCGGCCTCACCGGGGCGCTGGAGCTGCTGGACGAGGCGCGCGCGCAGGGCTTCGGGATCATGGTCGGCTGCATGATCAGTTCCTCGCTGGCCATCGCACCCGCGTGGCACGTCGCGCGCCACGCCGAATTCGTCGACCTCGACGGCCCGCTGTGGCTGAAGGACGACCATGCCGGGGGCGCGGTCATGCGCGACGGCCTGTTGCAGCCGCCGGCTCCGGAACTGTGGGGCGGTGGCACGCGCGCGAAGGTCGCGCACAGCGCATGAGGCTCGGGGCACTGGCGGCCTGCCTGCCCGGCCTGCTGCTGCTCGCCGGCTGCGCCGGCCCCTTGCCGGAACAGGCGCCGACGGCCGAAGCCGACACGCTGATCCACGATGGGCTGCTGTTCGACGGTGGCGCGGGCGAGGGCCGGATCGCCGACATCGCGATCCGCGGCGACCGCATCCTCGAGGTCGGCCCCGGTCTTCGGAAGCGCTATCGCGCCGCGCGCGAGATCGACGCCGCCGGACTGGTGGTGTCGCCGGGCTTCATCGACCCGCACACGCACCCCGACACCTACCTGCGTTCGCCGGACCCGGCGATGCGGCGCCTCCTGCCCTGGCTGCACCAGGGCGTGAGCACGATCTTCATCGGCATCGACGGCGGCGGCACGCCCGACATCGCCGCCGAGCGCGCCACGCTCGAGGCCGCGGGCACCGGCACCAACGTCGCCGCCCACGTCGGCCTGGGCCCGGTGCGCCGGCGCGTGCTGGGCGATGACGCGCGCGCGCCCGACGCGGCCGAACTGGCGCGCATGCGCGGCCTGGTCGCGAACGCGATGTGCGAGGGCGCCTTCGGCCTGTCCACGGGCCTGTTCTATACACCGCAAAGTTTCGCTTCGACCGACGAAGTGGTCGCGCTCGCGCGCGAGGCGGCGATCCGCGGCGGCGTCTACGACACCCACCAGCGCGACGAGTCGAGCTATTCGCTGGGGCTGATGGGGTCGATCGAAGAGGTCCTGGAGATCGGCCGGCGCGCCGGGCTTCCGGTGCACATCGGCCACATCAAGGCCCTGGGGGCGGACGTCCACGGCAGTGCCGGCGCGGTGATCGCGCGCATCGAACGCGCACAGGCCGAAGGGCAGCGCGTGACCGCCGACCAGTACCCCTGGCTGGCGTCCTCCACCGGCCTCGGTGCCGCACTGCTGCCGGACTGGGCCATGGACGGTGGCCGCCCCGCGCTGTTCGAACGGCTCGACGATCCCGCGACCGCCGCGCGCATCCGCGACGGCATCCGCGACAACCTCCAGCGCCGCGGCGGTGCCGACGCGATCCTGATGACCGGCACCGGCTGGCCGTGGAGCGCACGCACGCTGCAGCGCTTCGCCGACGAGGCCGGCCTCGACCCGGTCGAGGCCGCGTTGCGCATCATCCGCGAGGGCGGCACGGGGCGCATCGGTTCGGCGCAGCGGATCGCGTCGTTCAACATGCACCGCGACGACGTCGAGCTGTTCATGCGCCAGCCCTGGGTGCTGACCGCGTCGGACGGCGGCGACGGCCACCCGCGCCAGCACGCCACCTTCCCCGAGAAGTACGCGCGCTTCGTGGCCGCCGAGGGCGTGATCGACATGGCCGCCTTCATCCACCGGTCCAGCGGCCTGACCGCGACCACCTTCGGCATCCGGGATCGCGGTTTCCTGCGTGCCGGACAGTTCGCCGACGTCCTGGTGTTCGATCCCGCGGCCTATGCGCCCAGGGCCGACTACGTGCGGCCCGCCGTGCTGTCGGAGGGCGTCGTGCACCTGTTCGTCAATGGCGTGCCGATGATCGACGGGGGTCTAGCGGCACATGCCCTTCCCGGCCGGGTGCTGCAGCATCGTCCGCCTCCGGGCACCTGCCCCTGAGCGCCACCCGCCGTGTGCGGGCGGCGTGACACCGAGAAGGAACGCCCATGCTGCAACTCGACGCCGTCCAGACCCTCGCCCTCGCGGGCATCGCCCTGTTCCTGGGGTACGCGCTGTGCCGCGCGATCCCCGTGCTCGAGCGCTACAACCTGCCGCCGCCTGTGATCGGCGGGCTGGTGTTCGCGATCGCGGCCTGGGTCGCGTACGACCGCGGCACCACGCTCTTCGTGCTCGACACGGGCCTGCAGAGCCCGCTGATGATCGCGTTCTTCACCACCATCGGCGTCAACGCCAGCCTGCGCCTGCTGAAGATCAGCGGCAAGCAGGTGCTGGTGTTCCTGGCCCTGGCCACGGCCTTCGCGGTCGCGCAGAACCTGCTCGGCATGGCGGTGGCGGTCGGCTTCGACCTGCATCCGCTGTTCGGCGTGCTGGCCGGGTCCACGACGCTCACCGGTGGACCGGCGACGGGGCTGGCGTTCGCGCCCCTGTTCGAGGCCGCCGGCGTGGAGGGCGCCGAGTCGATCGCGGTGGCCGCGGCGATGTCGGGCATCGTGCTCGGCGGGCTGATCGGCGGGCCGGTGATCACGGTCCTGATCCGCCGCTTCGGGCTGGTGTCCTCCCGGCCGCTGGACCACACGGCGCCCGACGGCATCGACACCACGCCCCTGCCCCAGACCGAGGCCCAGCGCGAGTACGGCGCGCTGAAGAGCATCGTGGTGATCCTGGTGGCCATGTGGCTGGGCAGTTGGGTCAGCGATCTGATCTCGGCCACCGGCATCACCCTGCCCGCCTACGTCGGCGCGATGCTGGTCGGCGCGGTGATCCGAAACATCGACGACGCCACCGGCTGGATCCGCATGTCGGTGCCGACCACCGACCTGATCGGCAACGTCTGCCTCGCGCTGTTCCTGTCGGTGGCGCTGATGAACCTCAAGCTGTGGGAACTGGCCGGCCTGGCGCTGCCGCTGCTGGTCAACCTCGGCCTGCAGGTGGCGATGGTGGCGGCGTTCTGCCTGGTGGTGTTCCGCGCCATGGGCCGCGACTACGACGCGGCGGTGATGGGCGGCGGCTTCATCGGCTTCATGCTCGGCACCACCGCGAACGCGATGGCGGTGATGCGCACCCTGGTCGAGCGCTATGGCGCGGCGCCCCGCGCGTTCCTGGTCGCGCCCCTGGTGGGCGCCTTCTTCATCGACTTCACCAACGCGCTGATCATCACCGGCTTCATCAACTTCTGGAGCTGAGCGCGGGCGAGCGCACCCCGGGGGGCGCGCACGCTCAGGGTCGCCGGAACTTCGGATTGAGGCTGCCCCAGACGGAGTACTGGTCGGCGAGGATCACTCCGGTGACCGCTTCGATCTCGGCCTGGGTGATCTCGTCCTCCCCCTGCCTGCCGAACAGCACGACCGCGTCGCCCGGCTCGACGCCGGGGATGGCGGTCACGTCCACCATCGTGGTGTTCATGGTGACGCGGCCCAGCACCGGCGCGCGCTGCCCGCGCACCAGCACCGATCCCCTGTTCGAGTAGGCGCGCCGATAGCCGTCCGAATAGCCCACGGGCAGGTTGGCGAGCAGCGAATCGCGCTCGAGGGTGAAGGTGCGGTCGTAGCTCACGGTGCTGCCCGCGGAGTAGGCCTGGACCGAGGCCACGCGCGTCCGGAACGAGGCCACGTGGACGAAGGGCGGCTTGGGCGTGCCGCCATAGCCGTACAGCGCGCCTCCGGGGCGAACCATGTCCAGATGCGATTCGGGGACGTGCTGGACGGCGAAGGAGTTTGCGGCGTGCAACAGCACGCGCTCGCGACGCAGCGCGGTGTTGGCGAACAGCCACGCGGCCTCCCGCTTGAATGTCTCCACGCCTTGGCGCAGGTCCGGGGGCTCCTCTCCCGGAAAGTGCGTCATCAGGCCGACGATCTGGAGGCCTTCGGTCGCCACCATCTCCAAGGCCTCGTGGCGTCCCTGCGCGCTGCCGAGCTCCAGCCCGTTGCGGCTCATGCCCGCCGAGTTCAGGGCCATGTGGACCCGCGCGGGCCGCCGGCCATGCCTGCGGGCGATCCCGGCGATGGTCCGCGCCGCATCCAGGCCTCCCACCAGTTCCTCGACGTCATGGGGCAGCGCCCCTTCGACCTCGGCGGACGTGGCCGCGCGCACCCGCATCAGCCGGCCACGGAATCCGCAGGACCGTGCCATCCGCGCTTCCTCGGTGCTGGCAATGCCGACGTACGGGATGCCGGCCCGGATGATGCTGGGCATCACCAGCTCGATGCCGGCGCCATACGCATCGGCCTTCATCACCGCGCACGTCCGCGCCCCGCCGGTCGACATGGCCTGGATCAAGCGCAGATTGTGCTCGAAGGCGGCCGGATCGACCTCGATCCAGGCGTTGGCCGCGAGCGCCCGCCGTCTGTCCTGCGCGCCCAGCAGCGGCGCGGCCCACGCCGGGAGGGGGCGGCAAGGGCCGCCCCCGCGGCCGCCGCGATGAAGCGGCGGCGACCGGCCTGGAGCGTCATTCGAACCTGTGCTCGACGATCAGGCCGTACGAACGGCCGCGCGGGTCGCCGATGCGGGCTTCCCACGCCGCCCCGGATGCGAAGTCGTTCTGGTGGGCCGTGAACGGCGGATCGGTGTTGAGCAGGTTGCGCACGACGAAAGTGATCTTCGTACTTTCCAGGCCGGTCCAGGTCACGCCGTAGTTGTAGGTGATGTAACGGTCCACGTCGGGGTTCCAGTCCGGCGGCGTCCAGGTGCCCCGCACCATGCTGACCGGCAATTCGTCCTTGTAGCCGTGGCGATAGACCTGGGTCAGCGTGTGCGCCCAGTGGCCCTTGACGTAGCCGAAGTTCAAGGTGTGCTTCCATTTCAGCGGCAGATTGAAGAAGCGCACGTACCTGCCCACCTCGTTGTCGCCGTAGGGCATCTCCAGCAGCACCCTCTGCTGGAAGTTGTCGATATAGCTCCCGTTGAGGTTGACCTGCCATGCACCTCCGCCCAGTTCACCGCGCAGGTTGGCGTCCAGCTCGACGCCGCTCGTCAGGGTGCCGCCCGTATTGGCGAAGGTGCGATCGAGATGATCGAGCGAGCCGTCGGGGTTGCGGATCCACCGGTCGGCGAACAGATGGTAGAAATCCCGGAGCATGTTGATGTCGGGCGCGCGGATGGTGTTCAGGCGCTCGATCTCCCACCAGTCGAGGCTGATGTTGAAGGTGTCGGTGGGCGCGTAGACCACCCCCAGGCTCCTCTGCTCGGACTCCTCGGGCTGCAGGTTGATGTTGCCGCCGAACACCTGTCCGGGCCGGTTGATGAACTCGCACCCGGGCACGCTGGAGTTGGGCACGCCGCCGGGGCAGAGGGCCGGGTCGGCGAGATCGAGGCCGGTGTATTCGCCTTCGAGCCTGCCGCCGTACAGTTTGGTGAACTCCGGCGCCTTGAAGCCGGTGCTGTAGGCTCCCCGGAACGCCAGCGCGTCGAACGGCTGCCACTTGAACGAATACTTCGGGTTGGTGGTGCCTCCGAAGGTGTCGTAGTCGTCGTGGCGCACGGCCAGGGTCAGCTCCAGGGTCTCGTGCACCGGCGCATAGGCCTCCACGTACAGCGCCTTGATGTCGCGGCCGACATCGGGCTGGTCGTTGTTGACGTCGAACGGCGCCTGGTAGATGGCCCGGGTGGCGGCTTCGCCTTCCAGCTTGCCGGCGAATCCGAATTCCTCGCGGCGGAGCTCGATGCCCGTCGCCAGTTGCACCTCGCCGCCCCACAGCGTCCAGCCCAGGCCGCCGGCGAAGGACGCGTCCAGCGTGGTGACGGTGGATTCACCTCCGTACAGCTTCACGCCGGCCGCCGACGCGGCCCGGAGCAGGTCCATGCCCTGCTCGCTCTGTTGCTCGCCCGGCATGATGAAAGGATTGATGTGGCCGCTGCCCAGCGCCCGCTGGAATTCGGTCGTGAAGTAGTAGCCGTTGCCCAGGGTGGATTCGCCCCGACTGGAGGCGCGCGACAGGCCGAGATCGTAGTTCCAGCTGCCGATGTCGCCTTCCATCCCGGCCAGCAGGCGCCAGGCGGTGGTGGTGGTGAGCACCTCGCGCGGGCCGCAGGCCTCGCAGCGCCAGCGGTAGGGAATGCGGTTGCCGTAGACCAGGTTGCCGACGCTGCTCAGCGCCGCGGAGCCCGGATAGAAGAACCCGCGGATGGCTTCGTACACCTCGTTGTAGGTGTCGCGGGTGATGTCGTTCAGCGGATACCACGTGCTCGGGTTGAGCGATCCGGTCGTGCCCGAGGTGATCTGCTGGGACTCGAACTGGCGGTTCGACTTGACCCGCGACTTCATGCCCTCGATATAGAACAGGTGGCCGTCGCCGATCCCGAAGGTGGCGCGGCCCATCGCCTGGACGCTCTCCAGCGGCTGCTGCATCACCCGTGCGGCCGGGTAGTCCCATGCACAGGCGTATTTGGCGCTGGCCACGCCCCACATCAGGTGTTCATAGGGGCCCATCAGGTCGCCACCGGCTTCGCAGCCAGGCCCCCCGGGCAGGTCGAGGGGATTGATGAAGGACTGGTTGCCGCCACCGGCGGGATCGGGCAGGGAGCCGGTGATGATGCCCCCCGCGGAGTTGGTGACCGTCGCGAACGGCGTGCCGCGCGTATCCGGCGACAGGCCACGGTTCGGCTGGAAGGTGGTGGCGAAATCCCGGTCGGAGCCCGTCAGGATCTCGTTCTTCTTCCAGTTCAGCGTGCCCCACACGTTCCAGCGATCGGTGCTGATGTCGCCGACGCCGCCGAGGATGTTGGCGTTGTAGATGTCGCCGCCGCCGTCATGGGTCACGTCGAAGCCCGCATTGACCGTGACGCCCCGATAGTCGCTGCGGGTGATGAAGTTGATCACGCCACCGATGGCGTCGGTGCCGTACACCGCCGAGGCACCGTCACGCAGCACTTCCACGCGGTCGATCGCGGCGAAGGGGATGGAGTTCAGGTCGACCGCCTGGCCGCGCAGGCCGTGGGTGGCCACGCGGCGGCCGTTGAGGAGCACGAGCGTCGCGTCGGCGCCCTGGCCGCGAAGGTTGGCACCCGACACGCCGTTGTTGCCACGCATTTCGTCGGATCCCACGCCCACCTGGGCGACGAGATTGTCCGAGCCGTTGCCGGAGATGTTCAGGAACTGCAGCAGCTGCTCGGCGGAGGTGATTCCCTGGGCCTCGATCTCCTGTTTCTGGATGATGGTGATCGGCAATGCCGTTTCCACATCGGTGCGCTTGATGCGCGAACCGGTGACGGTCACCGAGTCCAGTGTCCTGGCGGTGCGTGCGGGATCAGTGTCTTCCGACTGCGCGGCCGCGGTGCCCGGAACGGCAAGCGCAAGCATGATGGCGGCGGTCGGGGCGTGGCGCCTGGACGAACGACGTGCGATCGACATAGCTCTACTCTCTCCTCATTGGAAGAACGGCTCGACAGGCGGGGGTTATGGTTTTTCTTGCGTGGCTCCCCTAGTGCGGCGCAGCTCGTCCCGCAGGAACAGCCCGCCGATCTCCAGCGCGGTCCGGTAGGGCGTGGGATCGTTGCGGTTGCTCAGCAGGACCACGGTCAGGCCGTGCCGCGGCCAGCGCACATAGGCGTTGCGGAAGCCGATGCTTTCGCCGTTGTGCCACTGCCTGCCGCCGTCTCCGGTCACGCGCCAGCCGAACCCGTAGTACGTCGTTTCCTGCCCGTCGGGCACCGCGGCCTGCCTGCCGAACGCCATCGCGCGCGTCGCGTCGCTGAACAGGCGGTCGTCGTCCAGCGCAGCGTCCCAGCGGGCGAGGTCGTCGATGCTGGAGTAGATGCCTCCGTCCCCGAGCACTGCGCTGTACGGGTTCTGGTCGGTCGCGGCCCAGCCCCCGTCGGTCGCGCTGTAGCCCCAGGAACGGTACGGAATGTCCGGGCCGCCCTCGACCCGGGCGTGGGTGCCGTGCATTCCAAGCGGCACGAAGATGCGGCTGCGCAGGTAGTCGGCGAAGGACATCCCCGAGGCACGCTCGACGATCAGCGCCAGCAGCGCGTAGCCGCTGTTGCTGTAGCGGTAGGTGCTGCCGGGCTCGAAATGCAGTCGGTCCTGCGTTTCCAGCAGGGTCAGTACGCCGGCGTCGAGAATCTGGCCCGGCCAGGGCTTCGACATCAGGTCTTCGTAGTCGGGCAGGCCCGAGGTGTGATTCAGCAGGTGGCGCACGATGATGCCTTCGGCCGCCGCGGGCAACGAGGGCAGCCACGTGCGCACCGGATCGTCGAGGGAGAGCTTTCCGTCCTGGGCCAGCAGCAGGATCGCGGCCGCCGTGAACGGCTTGGTGACCGATGCGAGGCGGTAGCTGGTCGCTGCATCCGCCTGCGTGCCGCGCGCCAGGTTCGATCGCCCGTAGCCGCGGCTGACCACGGCCCGACCATCCTTCAGCACCAGGAGCGATGCGCCGGGAACGTCGCCGTCGTAAGGCTGCATCAGACGTTCGATCTCCGCCTGCCGGCCCATCGAGGCGGGAATGGTCACCGGCACGTCGTACAGCGCACCGGCTCCCGGACCCGACCGGTAGGTGTAATGCCACCACTCCATCGGATAGTTGCCGAAGCCCTCGGCGGCCATCGCTTCGACCAGCAGCTGGCGGTTGGCGCGCTGTGCGTCGCTGGCCTCGGGCGACGCCGTGTTGGCGCGAAGCCCGAAGAAGTCGAAGTCCGTTCCCATGTCCAGCGGCTCGCAGGCGGCGCCACGCGCGTCGCATCCGAGCAGGGTGAGGTCGACGGTCGTGCCACGGCTGTGGCCGGACACCGGTGCGATGTACCCGTCCAGCAGCTGCGACTTGTCCAGGTCCGGGTAATGCCGGGCCCTGGTGCGCTGGTCCGCCGTGTCGTTCACCCAGCGCATGAAGTGCGCCACCGCGCGCACGGGCCGGTAGCAGTCGAAGATGCGCAGCCGCATGCCGCGCTCACGCAGCGTGGCATCCACCCGCGCCAGCGCCTCGGCCGCATCGCGCTTCAGCCAGCAGCGTGGCGCCTCGTACCCGTCCACCGGTGCGCCGACGAAGTTGTCGCTGCCGGCGTAGGCGATCGCCTGGGACATGTCCGGCACCAGGCTGCGGATGTCGACCATTCCGGCCTGTTCCATCGTGGCCGCGTCCGACACGACGGGCGGATCCGCCGCGAACGCCAACGGAGCCCACGCGAAAAGGGCCAGTGCCATCCGCTTCATGCCTCCACTCCCCCGGTGTGTTGGATCCAGCATGGAACCGGCAAGCTCACTCCTCCGGCGGCAGGCTCCCTGCGCCGGTGATGAAGTGCTCATGAAGGGCCCCGTTGACCTCGTCCCGCACCCGCATGTCGCGGGTGCCGTTGGTGATCACCACGAAACCATACTTCTTCTCGACGTCGAAGAACATGGAGCTGTAGAGGCCGTAGGCGGATCCGGTGTGGCCGGTCAGCTCGACGCCGGGCAGCAGCGCACGCTCGGTGCGCAGGCCCAGGCCGTAGGCGGAGGTGGCGTCGATGGTGACGGTGGGGGACTGCATCGCGCGCGCGTGTTCCGCGCTGATGATCCGCACGCCGTTCCAGGTGCCGTGGTTCATGTGCACCAGCATCCACGTCGCCAGGTCGGCCGCGGAGATCTTCAGGCCGCCGGTGGGCGAGAAGACGGGCGCGTCCTTGCCGATCACGTGGGTGTCCAGGCGCGGCCCCAGGGGCAGGTAGGCCTGGTCGGAGCGCACGAAGCCCTGGTCCTCGCGCCAGCGGTAGAGGCGGGCGAACCTGCCTTCGTCGAGCGCGTCCACGAGATGGCCGCCGTACAGCCCGAGTGGCTCGAGCACATGGCGCCTGACGTAGGCGTCGAAGCGCTCGCCGGACGCCCGCTCCACGATCGCCCCGACCATGTTGTAGCCGAGGTTGGAATATTCGTAGCGCTCGCCGGGAGCGCGGTCGGCGTAGCTGTCCCGCCAGGCGCCGCCGGTGCGCGGGTCGATCACGTCCAGGCTGCCGTAGTGCGTCCCGTCGGTGATTGACGACGTGTGGTTCATGAGCATGCGCAGCGTGATCGGCCGGTCCGGGTATGCGGGGTTGCGCACCGGAAAGCCGATCAGGTCGCCTGCGTCGTCGTCCAGGGACAGGCGCCCCTGTTCGACCAGTTGCATCACCGCGGTGGCCGCGAACGACTTGGAGATGGAGGCGATCCGGAAGACGTCGTCCTCGTCGAGCGGAATCTCCCGCTCCAGATCCTTCCAGCCCAGGCTGCTGCGATGGACGACGGCGTTGTCCCTGACCACCACCACCGCAAGGCCGACCGTCCCGTGCTCGGCCATCAGGGCGCGCAGCCGGTCGTCGATGCCGGGGCTGGCGACGGAGGGCAGCCAGGCGCAGGCCAGCAGGAAGGTCGTGCACAAGGACAGCAGACGGCCCACGTTCTTCCGTTCCTTCATGCGTCCTCCGGCAGGTGGTTCGATCGTGTGCGCCGCGGCCGCCGTCGCCATTCCTGGCGACGGCGGCGCTGGCTCAGTCGAAGGACTTGGTCACCGTCAGGTACCAGCCCCGACCGAGCGCGTTGTGCAGCGAAGAGTTGAAGCCCAGCGCGCTCGGGGTCAGCGGCGGCTGGCGGTCGCCGACGTTGCGGACGGTCAACCGGACCCGCGTCCCGTCGAGGAAGCCGTCGCGTCCGTCGAAGCGGTGCTCGGCCCAGAGGTTCGTCGTGGTCCAGCTCGGCACCGGATAGTAGTTGCCGAGGTTGGACACCGCTCCGGTGGACTCGAAGCCATCGGTGTAGTTGACGAAGGCGCCCAGCCCCCATGCGCCCTTGCGCCAGGAGGTGCTGAAGGTCGCGCGCCACTCGGGCTTGCCGTTCACGCCCAGCAGGTTGCCGGCGTTGCGGAGGTCGAAGTTGTCGTCGATCAGCCCCGACTCCTGGGCCTCGAAGATGCGCGTCTCGTCGGCGGTGGGATCCTGTGTCATCTGGATCAGGCGCGTGGCGTTGAGGCTGGCGCTGAACGTGCCGGCGGCGTCGGTGCGCAGGCGCCAGTCGACGCCGAAGTCGATGCCGCGCGTGGTCCGCGGCAGGCGGTTGATATAGAGGTCGTCGACGTAGTCGACCATGCCCACCGGGTCCAGCCCGGTGCCCTCGAACAGGGCGATCCGCGCCTCGTCCGGGGCCAGGCGGACCACGGCCGGGTTGGACGAGCCCTGCATGCGAAGCAGGTAGTCCAGGGCCAGGTGGGTGGCCTCGCCCAGGATGCCGATCACGTCCTCCTGCTGGATCTCCCAGTAGTCGGTGGTGAAGGTCATGCGGGTGGATTCGGGCAGGAAGCGCGGCTGGAACACGAAGCCGGCCGACCAGGTCTCAGCGGTCTCGGGATCCAGGTCGCGGTTGCCGCTGCGGATCGCCATCGTGCTGTAGGTGCGGCCGCAGCGATGCACGCCGTCGATGGTGCCGTTGCGGATGTCGGCCTCGCACACGTAGTAGTCGGTGCGGCTGTTGCTGACGGTCGTGCCCTCGGCGTACATCTGCAGGATGTTCGGCGCCAGGAAACTCTGCGACCAGTTGGCGCGGAACATCATGCCGTCGACGATGTCCCAGGCCAGCGACACCTTCGGCTTGGCGACGCCGCCGAAGTCGGAATAGTGCTCGTAGCGGCCCGCGACCTGCAGGTCCAGCGCGCGCACCAGCGGCACGCCCATCTGCGGCGACACCAGCGGGATCGCGAACTCGGCGTACAGCGAACCGACCTCACGGTCGCCCGAGTTGTCCCCCGAGGGGCTGGCACCGAGCACGTCGCTGGTGATCGCGCCGGTCAGCGGGTTGGTATAGGTGTAGGTGCCGTCGAAGCGCGGATCGCGGTCGTCGTCCAGGGTCTCGCGGCGCCACTCGCCGCCGAAGGCGACGCCGACGTCGCCGGCCGGCACACGGAACAGGTCCTCGCGGATGAAGCGGGTATCGAGCTGGAACAGGGTCGCCCTGCTCTCGCGCACCACCGGCACGGAGAAGTGGTCGATCGCCGCCTGGTTCTGCCCGGGGTCCTTCGGCGCGCCCCAGTCACCGGGGTTGCCGCCCAGGAAGGGGTTGTAGGCGTCCGGCGTGTTCCAGGACAGCGCCTCGGAGAACAGCGTGTTGCTGATCGAGCCGTGCTGGGTGTCGGTGGTGGTCGCCGACGAGTACAGCACCGCGCCCTCCCAGTCGAAGCCGCCGACCATGCCGCGAACGCCGGCGAGGAAGCGGTACTGGTCGTCGTCCACCGTGTAAGGACGCGTGGTGTCGGTGGGACGGTAGCTGGTGAGGCGCACGTCCAGGCCTTCCACCGGCGCGTTGATGCCCGCCAGTCGATACGGGTTGAGCGAGCCGTCGGCCCGGTACATCGCGCCGAAGGGGTTGTAGTAGTTGTTCTTCGACACCAGGATCGGCGCCGCGCCCAGCGGTGCGGCCTGCTCGCGCATGCCTTCGTAGCGCGCCTTGTACCAGGCCAGCTCGCCGAAGGCGACGAAGTTGTCGTCGAGGTCGTGTTCGATCGTGCCGAACGCGTTCATGCGGTCGAGCTCGCCGAGGATCTGGCGCTGGTGGTTCGGGCTGAAGCGCAGCGGCCGGTCGATGGTGGTGTTCTGCGCGCCGGTGTTGATGCAGACGTTGCCGTCCAGCGCCGCGGTGCAGCCGTGGTGGCCGACCGGGTCGATGTGGAACTGCCCGCTGCCGTTGGTGATCAGCGCGTTGCCGGGGCCGCGCACGGCCACGTTGCCGACGGTCTGGAACACGCCCCAGGCGCTGCCGGTGATGCGGTCGTCGAAGGCGGCCACGCCCTCGAACTCGGTGCCGTCCATCAGCGCGCGGCGGTCCATGTTGGCGCTGTAGTCGCGTTCGGTCGCCGGCAGGTCGGTGCGGTGCGTCCAGCCGCCCACCAGCGTCGCGCGGGTGCGGCCGTCGTTGAACCACTTGCCGGCCTTGAAGTTGATGTTGCCCTGGCGCAGTTCGACGTCCTCGGAGCCGCCGTACTGGGTCTGGACCTGGAAGCCCTGGTAATGCGTGTCCAGCACCACGTTGACCACGCCGGCGACGGCGTCCGAGCCGTACAGCGCCGAGGCGCCGCCCAGCAGGGTCTCGATGCGGCGCGTGCCGAACAGCGGGATCGCGTTCATGTTCGCGGTCTGGCGCGGCACGAGCGATTCGGTCTGCGTGCCCGGGTGCGGCACCATGCGGCGCCCGTTCACCATCAGCAGCGTGTTGCCGGTGCCCAGGTTGCGCAGGTTGATCGAGCCGACGTCGCCGCGCGCCGCGTTGAGGTTGGCCGCGGTGTCGCTGTTGTTGAACATCATGTCGCCGACCTGCGGCATCGCCTGCAGCAGTTCGTCGCCGGAGATGGCGCCGGTGGCCTCGATCTTCTCCTCGTCCATCACCACCACCGGCGACGGACCCTCGGCGCGCGTGCTCGCGAGCCGGCTGCCCACCACAACGACGGTGTCGAGTTCCTTCGCCCTGGCCTCGGCCTCGGTCTGTGGCTGCGCCGGCTCGGCGCTTGGCTGCTGCGCGAATGCCATGCTCTGCAGCGTCGATGCGAGGATGACGCTGAGCAGCGTCGGTCTGGTCAGGCGATGGTGCATGTGGTCACTTCCTCCGAAGACACGGATCGGCGCGGTATCGCGCCCCCCTGCCCGGACTGTAGCGACCTTGCACCTTCGCGAAGCCTCGCTTTTTGAGCCCATCCCATAGCGGCAGGTTATGCCTGCGAACCCCCGCACCTACTGCGCGGCGGCGGATGCCCCCGGGCGCCGGGGATCCGCGGCGCCTTCCACGCGGCCCGGCTCCAGCAGCAGCGTCTGGGTGCTGCCGATGGTCTCGCCCTGCTCCGGCCGGTGCCCGCGCTCGCGCAGGATGCGCAGCGTGTCGGGGCTGAAACCGCGCTCGATGTCGAGCTCGCCCCGCTCGGTGACCTGCTGGTGGATGCGCGGGAACGCGGTGGCCTCGGCGATGTTCATGCCGAAGTCGACGACGTTGACGATCATCTGCACGATCGTGCCGGGGATGGTGTTGCCACCGGGACTGCCGGTCACGAGCCAGGGCCGGCCGTCGCGCAGCAGCATCGTCGGCGACATGCTCGACACCGGACGGCTGCCCGGCCGCAGCGCATTCGCCGGCGCGTCGCGGCCCTCGCGCACGGCCTCGAGCTGCGGCTGCAGCGAGAAATTGCCGATCAGGTTGCCGAGCAGGAAGCCGGTGCCCTCGATCATCACCCCGGAACCGAAGTCCGAGCCGATGGTGTAGGTGGTGCTGACCGCGTTGCCCTCGCCGTCCACCGCCGAGAAATGGGTGGTGTCGGCGCCTTCATGGGCCCAGATGTCGCCGGCGGCCACGTCGCTGGCGGGCATGGCGCGGTCCATCGTGATCCCGGCGGCCCGCGACGCGCCGTAGGCCTTCGACACGAAGCCTTCGAGCGGCACGCGCGCGGCGGCCGGATCGTTCGCATGCGCCCTGCGATCCCGCCAGGCGCGCTTGGTGGCTTCGGCCAGCAGGTGGACGGCGTCGGCGGAACCGGCGCCCATCGCGGCGAGATCGAACTGCTCCAGGATATTGAGCGTCATCGCGATGCCCGGACCGCCACCGCTGGACGGCGGCATCGTCAACAGCGTGTGGCCGCGATAGCTGCCGCGCAGGGGCTCGCGCTCGATGGCGCGGTAGGCGGCCAGGTCCGCCTTGCGCAGCAGTCCGCCGTGGGCGCGCATACCCGCATCCAGCCGCTCGGCGATGGCGCCGCGATAGAACGCGTCCGCGCCGTGCTCGGCGATCTGGCGTAGCGACCAGGCCAGGTCGGCCTGCACCAGGCGCTCGCCCGCGCGCAGCGCGGAGCCGTCCGGATGCAGGAAGACCTTCGCCCCCGCCGCGCTGCGCGCTAGGCGCTCCCGGCCCCAGTCCAGCGCGAAGGCCTCGTCGCGGCTGAGCACCATGCCGTCCTCGGCCAGCCGGATCGCGGGCTCCAGCAGCCGCTTCCACGGCAGCCGCCCGTACTTCCCGTGCGCCAGTGCCAGCCCCGCCACCGTGCCCGGTACGCCCGCGGCACGAATGCCGGCCTGATGGCCCTGCAGCGTGCCGTCGTCGCCGACGTAGGCATCGAGCGTGGCCAGCCCGGGCGCCATCGAGCGGAAATCGATCGCGACCGCACGGTCCCCGTCCGCGAGATGGATCAGCATGTAGCCGTCGCCGCCGATGTTGCCGGCGCGCGGCAGGGTCACCGCCATCGCGAAGGCCATGGCCACGCTGGCGTCGACCGCGTTGCCGCCTTCGCGCAGGACCTCGGCGCCGATCCGGCTCGCCTGGTCGCTCTGGCTGACCACCATGCCGGCGTCGGCGACGACGGGCTTGTGGATCTGCTCGTAGTTGAGCAACTGCCGTGTCTGCGCCGGCGCGGCCGCGGCGGCGGCAAGGCAGAGGGCGAGCAGCGCCGCTCGGGAGAAGGCGAAGGGACTGCGCATGGTTCCGGATCTCCAGTTTCCATCCCGACACTGCCCCAGACGGCCCCTGCTGTCGTGCAGCATTCCTGCAGGGAGGTATGCAGCGGGGCTATGGAGCATGGCGGCAAAGCGAGGGGCATGCGGCCCACGATCGCGATAGCCTCGCGGCCACCGCTACCGGCCGGCGGCCCACGTGGCGCCGGCCTTCCGCAGAGGAGCCCGCCCTTGGCCTCGTCATCGCTGCACGCATCCCCGGCGACGCCGTACCGCGCGTTCGCCCTCCTGCTCCTCCTCGGCCTGGCGGCCTGCGGCACCGGCCTGCGCGAGACGGCGGTTGCCGATGCCGCCGACCCTCCGCAGGCGGGCCTGGTCAGCAGCGCACACCCGCTCGCCACCGAAGCCGGCCTGGAGGTGCTGCGCCGTGGCGGCAGCGCGATCGACGCCGCGGTCGCGGTGCAGGCGATGCTGGGACTGGTCGAGCCGCAGAGTTCGGGCCTCCTGGGCGGCGCGATCATGCTGCATTACGACGCGGGATCGGGCCGCGTGGACAGCTGGATCGGCCGCGAACGCGCGCCCGCCGGCGCCGGTCCGGACCTGTTCAACGACGCCGAAGGCCGCGCGCTGCCGCGCGCCGGGGCGATGCTCAGCGGTCGCGCCACCGGCGTCCCCGGCGTACTCCACGCACTCGAGCTCGCGCACGCCGCGCACGGCGCGCTGGACTGGGCGACCCTGTTCGAATCCACCGCGCTGCGCGCCGAACAGGGCTTCACGGTGACGCCGCGGCTGCACCGCCACATTGTCGGCACCTTCCCGCAGGCGTCGGCGCCCGACGTGGTGGCACTGTTCGCCGGCCCGGACGGCACGCCGCTGCGCGTCGGCGACACCTTCCGCAACCCGGCCTATGCCGCCAGCCTGCGCACCATCGCCGCGCGCGGTGCCGATGCCCTGCGCACGGGCCCACTGGCCGACGCCCTGCTGGCGCGCGTCGCGGACCCGCCGCATGGCGCCCGCATGACGCCCGCGGACCTGCTGGTGGACGTCGCCGAGCGCAGCGATGCGATCTGCCGCCCCCTGCGCGCCCGGGTGATCTGCACGGCGCCGCCGCCGGCCAGCGGGGTCGGTCTGCTGCAGCTGATGCTCCTGCTCGACGGCACCGACATCGCCGGGCGCGGACCCGAGGATCCGCAGGCCTGGCTGCTGTTCGCCGAAGCCAGCCGCCTGATGTACGCCGACCGCGACCACTACGTCGGCGATCCCCTCTTCGTGGACGTGCCGGTGGACGGCCTGCTCGACCCCGGCTATATCGCCGCGCGGCGCGCATTGATCGGCACGCGCGCCGCGCCCGGCGCACCCGCGCCCGGCCGGCCGCACGGCGCCCCCGCGAACGACGCCGACGCCACCGCCGAGCCCGCGGGCACCAGCCACTTCGTGGTGGTCGACGCCGCCGGCAACGCGGTGTCGATGACCACCACCATCGAGTCCTATTTCGGCTCCGGGCGCGTGGTCGGCGGCATGCTGCTGAACAACCAGCTCACCGATTTCTCCTGGGGCCCCGGCGCGGCGGCCGCCAACGCGATCGCGCCGGGCAAGCGACCCCGCTCGTCGATGTCGCCGGTGATCGTGCTCGACCGCGACGGCCGCTTCGCCGGTGCCATCGGCTCGCCCGGCGGCAACGCCATCCCCGCCTACGTCGCCAAGGCCCTGGTCGGCTGGCTGTACTGGGACCTGCCGCTGCAGCAGGCGATCGCGCTGCCGAACCTGGTGGCCCGCGGCGAGCGCTTCAACGGCGAGGCCGGCGCCTTCCCGGCACCGCTGCGCGCCGCCCTGTCCGGGCTGGGCATGGAGGTCGTGCCCGGCGCCGGCGAGGATTCGGGCCTGCACGGGGTGGCGGTGAGCCGGGACGGCCTGCAGGGCGCCGCCGATCCGCGCCGCGAAGGACAGGCGGCACAACCTTAGTCATGCGACACCCGCGCCGCGGACGACGATGATGACCGTTGCCCCCAGGAGTGCCGGACCGACATGCGCTTCCGCCAGATCGAGGTCTTCCACGCCGTCTACACCACCGGCTCGATCAGTGCCGCCGCGCGTGCGCTGCATGTATCACAGCCCTCGGTCAGCAAGGTGCTGCACCACACCCAGCAGCGCCTGGGCCTGGAGCTGTTCCGCCTGGTGCGCGGCCGCCTGGTCGCCACCGACGAAGCGCACGAACTGTTCGTCGAGGTGTCCGAAGTCTTCAGCCGGCTGACCTCGCTGCAGAAGACGGTCGGCAACCTGCGCAGCCTGTCCGGCGGCCGCGTCCGGCTGGCGGTCGTGCCCTCGCTCGGGCTGCACATCGCACCGTTGGCCATCGCCCGCTTCCGCGCACGCCACCCGGACGTCACCTTCGACGTGCAGACGCTGCACCACGACGCGCTGTTCCAGGCCCTGTACGAGCGCAGCTGCGACATCGCCATCGCCTACGACCCGCCGACCCACCCGCGGATGAAGCGTCGCGACATCGACACCGGCGAGCTGATGCTGCTGTTCCGGACCATGACCCTCCCCGGCGTCGGCGAGCAGGTGCCGCTGCGCATCCTCGACGGGCAGAACCTGGTGGGCCTGACCACGGGCGGCCCGGTCGGCGACCTGCTCAACCGCGAACTGCAGCACCAGGACGTCACCGTCAACGAAGTGGTCTCGAACCAGACCTTCTACATCGCCGCCGAGCTGGCGCGGAACGGCGTCGGCATGGCGGTGGTGGACGAGTTCACCGCGCGCGCCGCGGCCGGCCCGGCCATGTCGCACCGCCCGTTCTCGCCGCCGCTGCGCTTCAAGGTGCAGTGCGTGCACCTGGAGGACCGGCCGCCGCCCGAAGCCGCGCGCCGCTTCCTGACGGTGTTCGCCAAGACCCTGCGCGACACGCGCGCGCGGGCGGCGACGGACTAGCCAGGCCCCCGGTCGTGCTTCCGCGGACGCGGGGCATGCACCTTCGCGCCCGGCCTGTCGGCCAGGCGCGAAGCGAGGCGCTCCGAGGCGGCGGCGACTTCGCCGCCGAGCTTCAGGTAGTTCAGGAAGCGGCCTTCGTCGAGCTCCCCGCGCGCGATCGCGGCGCGCACCGCGCAGCCCGGCTCCCTGTCGTGCGCACAGTCGCGGAACCTGCATTCCGCGGCGAGCGCCTCGATGTCGGCAAACCCCCCGTCGGCGAGCTCCTCCTCGCCCGTGGGCTTGAGCTCGCGCATGCCCGGCGTGTCGATCAGGCAGGCGCCGGACGGCAGCGGGATCAGCGCGCGATGGGTGGTGGTGTGGCGACCCCGGGCGTCGTGTTCGCGCACCGCGGCGGTCTTCATCCTGTCGACGCCGAGCAGGGTGTTGGTGAGCGTGGATTTGCCCGCACCGGAGCTGCCGACCAGCACGGCGGTGTCGCCGGGTCGCAGCCACGGCGACAGCGCTTCGACCGCAGCGGCGTCCTTCGCATTCACCGCCACCGCCGGCACCCCCAGCGCCTGGATGGCGGCAAGCGCGGCGTGGGCGGCGGCCGCGTCGGCTCCGGGGAGGTCGGCCTTGGTCAGCACCACCACCGGCTGCACGCCCGCGCCCTGTACCAGCAACAGGTAGCGCTCGATGCGGCGCGGGTTGAAGTCGCCGTCCAGGCCGCAGACCACGAAGGCCACGTCGACGTTGGCTGCGATGAGTTGCTGCCGGTAGTGCTCGCCTGCGGCGCCGCGCTTGATCGCGCTGCGGCGCGGCAGCAGGGCGACGATCCGCCTGCCGTCCTCGACGAGCACCCAGTCGCCGACCGCGGGCCGGTCGTCCGGCGCCACGGTGCCCCTGCGATATCCGGGCGGGCGCTGCCATTCGGGCAGCGACTCCACCGCGACGCCATCGCCGGGGCCCGTCGCCACGATGTAGCCGGAGCGATGCTGCTCCACCACGCGCGCGGGGGCGGCGCCGGGATGGGCCGCCATCGCGTCCTGCCAGCGCCGATCGACGGCGTCGCGCCAGCCGATCGCCTGCAGGTCGGCGGGCGCGGGGTTCACGTGCGGTGGCGGCGGCGGCTCATGGCCGCGATTCTACCGTCGGAGGGGCGCACCGGTTGGCAGGCGCAGGCTTGCCTGCGACCATCGCGCGGCACGTCCCACCTGGATCCGAAATGAACCATCGCACCGACGAACGCCCGCACCGCCGCGGACGCGCCGCCTTGAACGGCGCTCCCTGGCTGGCCACCGCCCTGGCGCTGCTGCTTTCCGGCTGCGCCTCTAGCCCGGTCGCGGAGGCGCCCGCGGGGGACAGCGTCGCGCCGACCGCGACCGCCGCTGCGGACGAGCCGCGGGTGGTGCCGCAAGTGCGGCGGTCCTGGCGCTTCGACGAGGACGGCATCGGCTTCGACAACCTGCTGCCGGCCGCGCGCCTGTCGGCGGTCGAGCGCCTGGGGGAAGGCCGCTACCGGATCGTGGTGGCGCCCGAAACCGACCCGATCAACCCCAGCGCCTGGTACGGCTTCCGCGTCCAGGCCGACGCGCCGCGCGCGCTGGAACTGCAGTTCGCCTATGCGCACGACCATCGCCACCGCTACGTGCCCAAGCTGAGCGCCGACGGCCAGGCGTGGCGCGAGGCCGGTGACGACGAGTTCGAACTCGACGTGGACGGAACCGCGCGCCTGCGCGTCCCGCTCGACGCGGGCGAACTGCGCGTGTTCGCGCAGCCTCCGTTCCTGCCCGGGGACTTCGAGCGCTGGTCGGCGCGCGTCGCCGCGCAGGCGGGCGTCGCGCCGCGGACCTTCGGCAGCTCGGTGCAGGGACGGTCGCTGCAGGCCTTCGAGTTCGGTGCCGGCACGGGCGCGCCCCTGCTGCTGGTGCTCGGCCGCCAGCACCCGCCGGAGAACACCGGCAGCCAGGCGTTGATCGCGTTCGTGGAGGCGCTGGCGGCCGACACGCCGCAGGCGCGTGCGTTCCGCGAGCGGGTGCATGTCCTGGTGGTTCCTCTGCTGAACCCCGACGGCGTGGTCGAAGGCCACTGGCGCGGCAACGCCAACGGCGTCGACATCAACCGCGACTGGGGTCCCTTCGCGCAGCCCGAGACGCGCGCGCTGCGCGACCTGCTGGATGCACGCGGCATCGGCCCCGGCGACGTGGCCTTCGCCATCGACTTCCACTCCACCTTCCGCGACGTGTTCTACACCGTCACCGAGGATCCCTCGCGCGCGCCGGGCGGCGTGCTGCATGCGTGGATGGCGGCGATGCAGGCCGGCTTCGACATCGAGGAGAAGCCCTCCGCCGCGCGCACCCCGGTGTTCAAGAACTGGGCGTTCTGCCGCCTCGGCGCGCCGGCCGTGACGTACGAAGTGGGCGACACCACGCCTGCGGCGGCGCTGGCCGAAGTGGCAAGCCACGCTGCGCACAGCCTCATGCCGCTGCTGATGGAGACGCAGGCGACGGCTGCGGCCCCCGACTGCCCGGCATTCCGGGAATTCCGCTAGTCTCGGCACCCGCCCATCGCGCCCCGCCCCGCAGGAGCAGCTGCAGCTGCGACCCCACGTCCCAGGATCGCCGGACCCATGCCCCTGTCCTATCTCGCTCTCGGCGACTCCTACACCATCGGCGAAGGCGTCCCGGACTCCGGCCGCTGGCCGCACCAGCTCGCCCGCGCCCTGCGCGCCGAAGGCGTCGACCTCGGCGACCCGCTGACCATCGCCGCCACCGGCTGGACCACCGACGAGCTCGACGCGGCCATCGACGCCGCGGATCCGCAGGGGCCGTTCGACTTCGCCAGCCTGCTGATCGGCGTCAACAACCAGTACCGCGGACGCAGCGTCGATGAGTACGTCCGCGGGTTCGCGGACCTGCTCGCGCGCGCCATCGGCTTCACCGGCGGCCGCGCCGACCGGGTGCTGGTGCTGTCTATCCCCGACTGGGGCGTGACTCCGTTCGGCGCCGCTTCCGGCCGCGACACGGACGCCATCGCACGCGAGCTCGATGCCTTCAACGCCGCGGCGCGCGCCGCCTGCGAGGCGCGCGGCGTCGCCTTCGTCGACATCGCGCCGGTGAGCCGCGCGCGCGGGGCCGAGCCCGCGATGTTGGCCGGAGACGGCCTGCACCCTTCCTCCACCCTGTATGCCGAATGGACGCGCCTGGCCCTGCCGGTCGCGCGCCGCCTGCTGCAGCCGCCACGGACGACGCCCACGCCATGACCGCCCGCTCCGCCGAAGCGCCCTTCCCGCCCGACGAGGCGCGCGCGATCGCCCGCGCCTTCCTGCCGCGACGCTTCTACGGCAACCGCTACGACTACTACTACACGCTGACCAAGCTGCGCACCGATCCGCTGTATCCCGGCGTGCTGGAGGCGCTGCGCGGGACCACGGCGCCGGTGCTCGACCTCGGCTGCGGACTGGGCCTGCTGCTGCACGCACTGCGCCTGGACGGGCAGTCGATGCCCTGGCACGGCGTGGACATCGACGCCGACAAGATCCGCCGCGGGCGTGGGATCGCCGCGCGCGCGGGACTCGCCGACGGCGCACGGTTCGACGTCATGGACCTGGCGCAGGGCTGGCCGCCGCACCGCGGCAGCGTGGCCATCCTAGACGTGCTGCAGTACCTGGACGCGCAGGCGCAGGGCATCCTGCTCGACGACACCGCGTCGATGCTGGTGCCCGGCGCGAAGCTGGTGATCCGCAGCGGCCTGGGCGACGACACGCGCCGTGGCCGCACCACCCGCATCACGGACCGGCTGGCGCACTTCGCCGGCTGGATGCAGGAGGTCCCCAAGCGCTATCCGACGCGCGACGAGCTCGAATCGCGCCTCGGTGCCGCAGGTCTCGCCGTGGAGTTCCGGCCGCTGTACGGCAACACACCCTTCAACAACTGGCTGATCGTCGCTGCACGCGACTGATCACGCTGGAGCCCTCACCCCTCCGGAAGCACCGCCCGGAAACCCGCGCGCCGCACGTCGGCCAGCGCCGCCGCGACGATCTCCACGCTGCGGCCGTGCGGCGCGCCTTCGTGGAGCAGGACGATGGCGCCCGGGGCGAGGTCGCGGGCGATGCGTGCGGTGACGCGCGCGGGATCGGATTCGACGGCGTCGTAGCCGCGCGCGCTCCAGCCCAGCCGCGCCAGTCCGGCCTCGCGCAGCGGCGCGTGCACGAAGGGATTGGCGTGGCCGACGACGGGGCGGAACCAGCGCGGCGGAGTGCCGGTGATGTCGGCCAACGTGCGCTGGCAGTCGAGGATCTCGCGGCGCATCGCGCCCGGCCCCAGCGCCCAGAAGCGCGCCTGGGGATGGGTCTGGCTGTGGTTGCCGATGCCGTGGCCACGCGCGGCGATCTCCCGCGTAAGCTCCGGCCGCGCCCGAGCGCGCGCGCCGACCAGGAAGAAGGTGGCCCTGGCGCCGTGGGCATCGAGCAGGTCGAGGATGGCCGCGGTGTCGTCGGACGGGCCGTCGTCGATCGTGAGCCAGACCTCCGGGTGCGCCGCCGGAAAACGCGTCGCCACCGGCCCGAACAGCCGCGAGTCCGGGCGCAGGGTGCCCCACACGAAGCCCAGGTGCACGGCCAGCAGCAGCGCCAGGCCCCAAGGCCAGCCCAGCCACCACCACGCCGCGGCGACGGCGGCATGCAGGGCCAGCGCGGCCCAGGCCCAGGCATGGGGATGGCGCGGGATGGCGTGGAGCGGGGATGACTGCGGCATGGCCCGCGAATGATGCCAGTCAAGGCCGTCGCAGGGCGCGGGGGAGTACCCTAGGCGGCCCCACACAACACCGCGGTGCCCGCCATGTCCCTCACGCCCGAACTCCGCCAGCGCATCGACGAACTGCTCCAGGCCAACCGCGTCGTGCTGTTCATGAAGGGCGACCCGCGGGCGCCGCAGTGCGGTTTCTCGGCCAAGGCGGTGGCCGCGCTGTCGTCGCTCGAGGTGCCCTATGCGCACGTCAACGTGCTCGCCGACGGCGAGATCCGCGAGGGCATCAAGGCCTACGGCAACTGGCCGACCATCCCGCAGCTGTACATCGGCGGCGAACTCGTGGGCGGCAGCGACATCATCGAGCAGATGGCCGGCTCCGGCGAGCTGCACGCGGCGCTCGGGCTGCCGCCGCCGGACCGCACGCCGCCGGCCATCACGGTCACGCCCGCGGCCGTGCCGGTGCTGCGCAAGGCGCTGGACGACGCCGGCGGCGACCTGGTGGTGAAGGTCGACATCGACCCGCGCTTCCGCACCCGCCTTGCGCTGGCCACGCGCGATCCGAGCGCGCTCACCGTCGACTGCGGCGGCATCGCGGTGCAGGTGGACGTGTCCGCGGCGCGGCGCGCCGACAACCTGGTGATCGACTGGGCGGACGATTCCCGCGGCAAGGGCCTTGTCGTGGAAAACCCGAACGCCCCGCCGGCGGTGCGCGCGCTGGCGCCGGTGGATGCGCAGGCCCGCTGTGCGAAGGGCGAGGTGCGCCTGGTCGACGTGCGTCCGGCCGAGGAGCGTGCGCAGGCCGAAGTGCCGGTGCCGCATTCGACGCTCGACGCCGGTCCGGGCGCCATCGAAGGCCTGCCGAAGGACACACCGCTGGCCTTCCTCTGCCATCACGGCGACCGCAGCGCGCAGGCGGCGGAACATTTCCGCCAGCTCGGCTTCCGCGCGGTCTACAACGTGGAAGGCGGCATCGACGCCTGGGCGGAACACGTGGACGGGAGCATTCCGCGGTACTGAGGCCGGCCCCCGCCGGAACTCTCCTGTAGGAGCAGCTACAGCTGCGACCGCTTCTCGGCAAGAACGGGTCGCAGCTGTAGCTGCTCCTACATCGGAGGGGACGCGTGCGGGGCTAGAACCCGCCGCCTGCGTCGAGCCAGGCCTGTTCATCGGCGGTGCTGACGCGGCCCAGGGCGCGGTTGCGATGGGGGAAACGGCCGAAGCGTTCGATGACTTCGTGGTGCTGGATCGCGTAGTCGAGGGCGTCGCCGCCGAGCTCGCGCATCAGGGCGACGGCCTGTTCCTGGTCCAGCAGGTCCTCGGAGTGCTCGAAGGGCAGGTAGCAGAACATGCGCAGCGCCGGCTCGACCTCCTGGTCGAGACCGGCCTCCAGCATGCGCCGGGCGTAGTGCAGGGCCAGCGGATCGGTCGCATAGGCGTGGGCGCTGTCGCGGAAGAGGTTGCGCGGGACCTGGTCGAGCAGGATCAGCAGGGCCAGGGCGCCTTCGGCCTCGTCCATCCAGGACTCCAGCCCGCGGCGGGCGGCGGCGAAGTGCGCGGCCTCCAGGAAGCCGCGGACCTCGTCGTCGAAGGCGGCGCCGCCGCCGAACCAGCGGGCGTAGCCGGCCGCGCGCCAGAAGCCGACCACCTCGCCCGCGGTGGGCAGGGGCAGCGCATCGGCGGCCTTCATTCGTCGAACCTCAGGTGGCGCACGGACTTGCCGTGGCGGCGGATCAGGCGCAGCGCCTCGATGCCCACCTGGATGTGGCCTTCGACGAAGCGCGTGCTCACCTGGGCGTCCGACGCTTCCGTCTTCACACCCTCGGGGATCATCGGCTGGTCGCTCACGAGCAGCAGCGCGCCGCTGGGGATGCGGTTGGCGAAGCCGGCGGCGAAGACGGTGGCGGTTTCCATGTCGATGGCCATGCAGCGCATGCTGCGCAGCCGCTCCTTGAACGCGGCGTCGTGCTCCCAGACCCGGCGGTTGGTGGTGTAGACCGTGCCCGTCCAGTAGTCGAGGCCGGCGTCGCGGATCGAGGTCGAGACCGCGCGCTGCAGGGCGAAGGCCGGCAGCGCCGGGACCTGCGGCGGCAGGTAGTCGTCGCTGGTGCCCTCGCCGCGGATGGCGGCGATGGGCAGGATCAGGTCGCCGAGCTGGTTCTTCTTCTTCAGCCCGCCGCACTTGCCCAGGAACAGCACCGCCTTCGGGCAGATCGCCGAGAGCAGGTCCATGAGCGTGGCCGCGTTGGGGCTGCCCATGCCGAAGTTGATCATGGTGATGCCGTCGGCGGTGGCGCTGGGCATGGGACGGTCGGCGCCAACGACCTGCGCGCCGGTGAGGCGCGCGAAATGGCCGAGGTATCCGCCGAAGTTGGTCAGCAGGATGTGCTCGCCGAACCCGTCGAGCGGGACGCCGGTGTAGCGCGGCAGCCAGTTCTCGACGATCTGTTCCTTTTCCTTCATCGGTCCTCCTCGTTTCCGGGATTCTGGCACGGGGGCCCCCAACCTTCCGCACATTGCCGCCGGCCCGCCGCCACGGATAGGGTGGACGATGGACCCCGGGGAGCAACTCATGAGACTGAAGACACCCGCCGCGCTCGCCGCGGCGCTCGCGATCGCGCTGGCCTCGGGCTGCGCGACCACCGGCACGGCGGGCGACCGCGCCGCCACGCCGTCCGCCGGCACTGCATCCGGCTCGCCAGGCGACGCCTATCCCGGCACCTACCAGCGCATCGCCAGTGCGCCGGTGCTGATCAGCGGCGCGACCGTGCTCGACGGCGCCGGCGCGCGCCTGGACGGCGCCGACGTGCTGATGCGCGAGGGTCGCATCGTGGCGGTGGGCCGCGGGCTCGAAGCGCCCGCCGACGCGATCCGCGTGGACGGCCGCGGCAAGTGGGTCACGCCGGGCATCGTCGACATCCACTCGCACCTGGGCGTCTACCCGAGCCCCGGCACCCGGTCGCACAGCGACGGCAACGAGATGACCTCGCCGGTCACCGCCGCGGTCTGGGCCGAGCATTCGGTGTGGCCGCAGGACCCCGGCTTCCATGCCGCGCTGGCCGGCGGCGTCACCACCCTGCAGATCCTGCCCGGCTCGGCCAACCTGGTCGGCGGCCGCGGCGTGACGCTGAAGAACGTCACCGCCACCAGCTACCAGGCGATGAAGTTCCCCGGCGCACCGCACGGCCTGAAGATGGCCTGCGGCGAGAACCCGAAGCGCGTCTACGGCCAGAAGGGCGGCCCGGCCACGCGCATGGGCAACGTGGCCGGCTACCGCAGCGCCTTCATCGACGCCGCCGACTACCGCGACAAGCGCGCCAAGGGCAATGGCGACAAGGCGGGCAAGCGCGACCTGAAGCTGGAGACGCTGGCCGCCGCGATGGACGGCGACATCCTCGTCCACATCCACTGCTATCGCGCCGACGAGATGATCACCATGCTCGACCTGGCCCAGGAGTTTGGCTTCAAGGTCGCGGCTTTCCACCACGGCGTGGAGGCCTACAAGATCGCCGACCGCCTCGGCCGCGATGGCGTCTGCGGCGCGCTCTGGGCCGACTGGTGGGGCTTCAAGATGGAAGCCTTCGACGGCATCCAGGAAAACGTGGCGATCGTCGACCGCGCCCCGGGTGGCTGCGCGATCGTGCACTCCGACTCCAGCGAGGGCATCCAGCGCCTGAACCAGGAGACGGCCAAGGTGATGGCCAACGCGCGCCGCGCCGGCATCGACATCGCGCCGGAGCGCGCCATGACCTGGCTCAGCCTCAACCCGGCGAAGGCCATGGGCATCGCCGACCAGACCGGTTCGCTCGAGGCCGGCAAGATGGCCGACGTGGTGCTCTGGAACGGCAATCCCTTCAGCTCGTACGCGCTGGCGGAGAAGGTGTGGATCGACGGCGCCGCCGTGTACGACCGCAACGATCCGGCCTTGCAGCCGCGTTCGGACTTCATGCTCGGCCGCGGCCCGGCCGCCGGAGGTGCCCGATGAACCGCCGTGGAATCGCGCTGGCCGCGCTGCTGCTGGCCGCCGCGGGCGCGCAGGCCCAGGACCTGCTGATCCGCAACGCCACCGTGCACACCGCCACCGAGCGCGGCACCCTGCAGGGCGCCGACGTGCTGGTGCGCAACGGCCGCATCGCGGCCGTCGACAGCGGCTTGGACGCCGGCGGCGCGACGGTGGTCGATGCCGAAGGCCGCCCGGTCACGCCGGCGCTGTTCGGCGGGATCACCGGCATCGGCATCGAAGAGGTCTCGGGCGAAAGCGCGACCACCGACGGCACCCTGGCGCTCGGCGCCAACGCGCACGAGATGACCGTGCGCCCGGAGTTCGACGTCACCCTGGCCTGGAACCCCGACTCGCTGCTGCTGCCGGTGGCGCGGGTGGAGGGCATCGGCTTCACCCTGCTGTCGGCCGGCACCGGCGCCGGCGGCTCGATCGTCGGCGGCCAGGGCGCGGTGATGCGTCTGGACGGCGGCGACCAGCCGGCCGGGCCGAAGCTGCTGTTCGTCGACCTTGGCAGCCGCGCCGCCAATCTGAGCGGCGGCTCGCGGGCGGCGCAGTGGATGCTGCTCGACCAGCTGGTGGACGAGGCCCGCGGGCGCATCGCCGCCGACGCGCGCGTGGCCCTGCTGACGCCGGCCGGCCGCGCCACCCTGCAGCGCCATCTCGGCGGCGATCGCCCGCTGGTGGTGGCCGTGGAGCGCGCCGCCGACATCCGCCAGCTCCTGCGCTGGTCGAAGAAGCAGGGCGTGCGTGTGGCGGTGCGCGGCGGCAGCGAAGCCTGGCGCGTCGCCGGCGAGCTCGCCGCGGCCAAGGTACCGGTGTTCGTGGACCCGCTCGACAACCTGCCCGGCGACTTCGACCGCATCCACGCCAGCCTGCGCAACGCCGCATTGCTGCGCGCGGCAGGCGTGGAGGTCGGCTTCACCCAGGCCGGCGACTCCTCGCACAATGCGCGCAAGCTGCGCCAGCTGGCCGGCAACGCCGTGGCCCACGGCCTGTCCTGGGAGGACGCGCTGGCGGGCCTGACCCGGGTGCCGGCACGCGTGTTCGGCGTCGACGGCGAGATCGGCGCCATCGCGCCGGGGCTGCGCGCCGACCTGGTGCTGTGGGACGGCGACCCGCTCGACGTCGCCAGCCTGGCCCACCGGGTGTGGTTCGACGGCCGCGCGGTGGACATGCGTTCGCGCCAGACCGAACTGCGCGACCGCTACCTGCGCGCCGAGCCCGACGCCGCCCGCGGCGAGCTGCCGCGCGCCTGGCCGGCCGCCGGCGGCCGCTGACGGCGGCTCCTTCCGCCGCCGCGGCACGGTCCGCGGCGGCGATTGACCGGGGTCAATACCCCGGCTCCGGTTCCGGCCAATGATCCTCCCCGGTCCCCTGGGGAGAACTGCAATGCATCCTGTCCTGGTCGAACTCCTTGCCCGTCCCGTGGGCTGGCTGCTGATCGCCGGCACACTGATCATGGTCGGCATCGGCATCGGCGTGCCCCTGTTCATCCGCAGCCGCGAACGGGCGGAGGCCGCCGAGGCCGCGCGCAGGGACGCGGCCGCACGACAATCCTGACGGCCGTTCGCGCCGGATCCTGATCGCCCTTCCGGACCGGAACCGGCGCTCCTCCACTCCCGGAATGTGACCGATACCGCATCTCCGTGCGAGGATCGGGGCCTGCCGGCCCGCCCTGCCAAGGAGATTCCATGCGCATCGGTCTCGTCGTCGATTCCGCCTGTGACCTGCCGGCCGGGTTCTTCGAGCGCGAACAGGTCGACATCCTGCCGATCACCGTCCGCGTCGGCGACGCGGTCCAGGTCGACCACCGGGACGAGGCGCAGACGCTCGCCTTCCTCGAGTCCCACATCGCCGAGCGCGGCGCCAGCGCCGAGACCATCCCGTTCACGCCCGAGCAGATCCGCGACCTGTTCCTCGAACGTCTGGTGGTCGACTACGACTACGTCTTCTGCATGACCATCACCGGATCGCGCAGCCCGATCTTCGCCAACGCGGAGAAGGCGAGCTACATGATCCTCAACGACTACAAGCAGCCGCGCGCGGCCGCCGGCAACAGCACGCCGTTCGCGCTGCGCGTGATCGACACCCGGAACCTGTTCTGCGCCCAGGGCATCCTGCCGGTCGAGGCCGCGCGGATGCGGGCCGCCGGCGAGCAGCCGCTGAACATCCGCACGCGCCTGGAGGAGCTCGCCCGGCACACCTACGGCTACCTGGTGCCGCGCGACCTGTACTACATCCGCAACCGCGCGCGCGCCAAGGGCGACCGCAGCATCAGCCTGCTGAGCGCCGCGCTGGGCACGGCGCTGGACATCAAGCCGGTGCTGCGCGGCTTCCGCGGCGAGACCGGCCCGGTGGCCAGGATCAAGGGCTTCGAGCCCGCGGTCGAGACGATGTTCGACTTCGCGACGCGGCGCGTGCAGGCCGGCCTGCTGACCCCGACCGTCACCCTCTGCTATGGCGGCCACCTCGACGAAATGCGCGCCCTGCCCGGCCATGAGCGCCTGCGCGACGCCTGCGCCGACCGCAACATCGAGGTGTTCGAGAGCGTGATGAGCACCACCGGCATGGTCAACGTCGGCCGGGGCGCGGTGGTGGTGGGTTTCGCCGCGGAGGAACACGCGTTCGAATGATCCCGTGCAACGAGCGGTTAACGCGCTGGTATTAAGCTTCCGCCAACGCCACGCAACGGACGCCTCCATGGCCACACGCTACTTCCTCGCCATCCCCGACCCGGCCTCTGCCCGCGCCGCCGGCGAGTACGCTTTCACCGCGCAGGGCGCCGAAGCGCTGGCGCTGGAACTGCAGGAGGCCCTGCGCACCGGACGGCTGTTCGAGCGCTGGCGCGGCGCGCAGGACGAGCCCGACGAGGTCGACCCGAAGCTGGCCGCCACCGACCCCTCGGCCCGCGTCGAAGGCGTGCAGCGCGAGCGGCGGGTGGAACTGGTGGCCACCACCACCCTGCCCGGCGACGTGTTCAAGCACCGCATGCGCCTGCTCGCCGGCAGCGCGTGGGAGCTGCGCGACGTCCGTGCCGGCTGACGGAGGCGGCGGCACGCGGCCGCGCGCGCTGCTGGCGTGGAGCGGCGGCAAGGATGCGGCCTGGGCGCTGCACGTCCTGCGCCGGCACGGCGAGGTCGACGTGGTCGGCCTGCTGACCACGATCACCGAAGGCCGGGAGCGGGTGTCGATGCAGGGCATCCGCGTCGACGTGGTGCGCGCGCAGGCCGCCGCGGCGGGGCTGCCGCTGATCGGATCGCGGATCCCGGAGGGCTGCGACAACGCCCGCTACGAGGCCGCCTTCGCGGCCGCGCTGGACGAGGCCCGTGCGCGCTGGCCGGGGATCGATGCCATCGCCTTCGGGGACCTGCTGCTGGCCGACATCCGCGCCTGGCGCGAAGCGCTGTGCGCGCGCCTTGGATGGCGCGCGCTGTTCCCGCTGTTCGGCGCCGACACCGCCGCGATCGCGCGCGACATGGTCGCCGGCGGGCTCGAGGCCGCCGTGTGCTGCGTGGACACGCAGCAGCTCGACGCCGGATTCGCCGGCCGCACGTTCGACGCCGCCTTCCTCGCCGACCTGCCCGCGGACGTGGACCCCTGCGGCGAGAACGGCGAGTTCCACACCTGCGTTTCCGCCGGGCCGATGTTCACATGGCCGCTGATGCTTCGCCGGCACGGGACGGTGATGCGGGATGAACGCTTCGTCTACACGGACTTCCGCCTGGCCGAGCGTTGATCCGTGGCAGTCGCTCAGCCCTTCAGCGCCGCCGCGTGGTGCGCGATGTGCTCGCCGATGAAGCTGGCGATGAAGTAGTAGCTGTGGTCGTAGCCGGGCTGCATACGCAGCTCCAGCGGATGGCCGGCGGCCTCGCAGGCGGCCTGCAGCAGGTGCGGGCGGAGCTGGCTCTCGAGGAATTCGTCGGCCTCGCCCTGGTCCACGAGGAGCGGCAGCCGCTCCTTCGCGGACTTCACCAGTTCGACCGCGTCATGCTGCTTCCAGGCCTCGCGGTCGTCGCCGAGGTAGGCCGACAGCGCCTTCTCGCCCCAGGGCACCTGCGAGGGCGCCACGATCGGCGAGAACGCCGACACGCTGCGGTAGCGCCCGGGATTGCGCAGGGCGATGGTCAGCGCGCCGTGGCCGCCCATCGAATGCCCGCTGATCGCGCGGCGGTCGCTGGCGGCGGGGTCGGCCTCGACCCAGGCCGGAAGCTCGTCGACGATGTAGTCGTACATGCGGTAGTGCGCCGCCCACGGCTCCTGCGTCGCGTTGACGTAGAAGCCGGCGCCCTTGCCGAGGTCGTAGCCCTCGGCGTCGGCGACGTCGTTGCCGCGCGGGCTGGTGTCCGGCGCGACGATGATGATCCCGTGCTCGGCCGCGTAGCGCTGGGCGCCGGCCTTGGTGATGAAGTTCTGCTCGGTGCAGGTCAGGCCGCTGAGCCAGTACAGCACCGGGCAGGGACCGTCGGCCGCCTGCGGCGGAAGGTACACGCCCACGGTCATGTCGCAGCCGAGCACCTCCGAGCGGTGGCGGTACACGTCCTGCCAGCCACCGAACGACGCGCGATGTTCAATCCGTTCCACAAACCACCTCCAGGATAAAAAGCTGTAGGAGCGGCTATAGCCGCGAACCGTTCTGGCGGCGAGCCGCCATCGCGGCTGTAGCCGCTCCTACAGGTGCCGGCCAGATCGGGCCGGGGCGTAGCTTGGTCAGTAACGGATCACCGTGCGGATCGACTTGCCCTCGTGCATCAGGTCGAAGGCTTCGTTGATCCGCTCCAGCGGCAGGGTGTGGGTCACGAAGGGCTCGAGCCGGATCCGGCCGGCCATCGCGTCCTCGACCATGCCCGGCAGCTCGGTGCGGCCCTTCACGCCACCGAACGCGGTGCCCATCCACTTGCGGCCGGTCACCAGCTGGAACGGACGGGTGCTGATCTCCTGGCCGGCGCCGGCCACGCCGATGATCACGCTCTGTCCCCAGCCGCGGTGCGCGCATTCCAGCGCGGCGCGCATCACTTCGACGTTGCCGATGCACTCGAAGCTGTGGTCCACGCCCCAGCCGGTCATCTCCACGATCACCTGCTGGATCGGCGTGTCGTGGTCCTTCGGGTCCACGCAGTCGGTCGCGCCCATCTCGCGCGCAAGCTCGAACTTCGACGGGTTGGTGTCGATGGCGATGATGCGGCCCGCCTTCGCCTGCTTCGCGCCCTGGATCACCGCCAGGCCGATCGCGCCGAGGCCGAACACCGCCACCGAGTCGCCTTCCTGCACCTTCGCCGTGTTGTGCACCGCACCGATGCCGGTGGTGACGCCGCAGCCGAGCAGGCAGGTGTGCTCCGGATTGGCCTCCGGGTTCACCTTCGCCAGCGAGACCTCGGCCACGACGGTGTATTCGCTGAAGGTGGAGCAACCCATGTAGTGGTACACCGGCTGCCCGTTGTAGCTGAAGCGGGTGGTGCCGTCGGGCATCACGCCCTTGCCCTGGGTGGCGCGCACGGCCACGCACAGGTTGGTCTTGCCCGATTTGCAGAACAGGCACTCGCCGCACTCGGCGGTGTAGAGCGGAATCACGTGGTCGCCGGGCTTGACGCTGGTCACGCCCTCGCCCACTTCCACCACGATGCCGGCGCCCTCATGGCCCAGCACCGCGGGAAACACGCCCTCCGGGTCCTCGCCCGACAGGGTGAAGGCGTCGGTGTGGCAGAGCGCGGTGTGGGTGATCTTCACCAGCACCTCGCCCTTCTTCGGGCCCTCGAGGTCGAGCTCGACGATCTGCAGCGGCTTGCCGGCTTCGAAGGCGACGGCGGCGCGGGTCTTCATGGTGTGGCTCCTGCGAACGGTTACTTCAGATAGGAACGGATCAGGCCGGTCATTTCGGCGACGCGCGCGGCGCGATCGTCATCGCAGTGCGCGGCCTGCCCGAACTGCTCGCGCAGGTGCGACTCCAGCACCTCGCTCATCAGCCCGTTGACCGCGCCGCGGATGGCCGCGATCTGCTGCAGCACCGGCGCACAGTCCGCGCCGGCGTCCAGCGCGCGCTCCAGCCCCTCGCACTGGCCGCGGATGCGGCGGATGCGGGCGAGGACCTTCTTCTTTTCCTCGGGGGAATGGGGCACGGAGGCGGTCCGGCTGATAGTGGGGGGTAGTATAGCCGCACGCGCCGCGATCAGCCACCGCGCCCTGCGCCCCCCTGGGCGGGACTCAGCGCTCCAGCACGTGGATCGGCTGCCCGCAGCGCTTGGCTTCGCGCTTGGCGCGAGCGGCACGGGAGGCGATCTCCTCGGCGCTGCCACGCTCGCCCGGCTCGACCCGGACCACGCCGATGGTCAGCGTGGTCAGCGGGAAGGTCGCGTAGCGGCCGCTGCGGTCCTCACCCTCGAGCACGCCGCGCTCGCGGTCCCCGGCGTCGAACAGGCCCAGCGCCGCCGCGTTGAACTCGGCCACCGCCCGCTCGCAGCGCACGCGCCAGTCATCGCTCTGCATCAGCATCACGAAGTCGTCGCCGCCGACGTGGCCGACGAAGTCCCAGCGCGGGTCCACGTGGCGCAGCAGGGTGCTTGCGACCAGCTGGATCATGCGGTCGCCGAGGAAGTAGCCGTACTGGTCGTTGTAGGGCTTGAAGTGGTTGAGATCGCCATAGCAGGCGATGAAGCCCTGGCCGGTCTCCAGCAGCCGGCCGATGTGCTCGGTGATCGGGATGTTGCCCGGAAGCTGGGTCAGCGGATTGGCGTAGCGCGCGGCGTCGATGCGCAGCTCGGTCACGCGGCGCACCAGGGCCTCGCCCGTGCCGACGCCGCGATAGCGCCCGTCCTCGGTGATGATGAAGCCGTCGTGCAGGTAGCGCTGGTCCTCGCCGAGAAGGATCTGCGACATCTCGTCCAGGCTCTGCTGCACGTCGCTCACCACCGGCGAGCTGTTCATGTGCACCGTGCAGGGCTTCCGGCCCAGCAGTTCGCGCGCGAAGGGCTGCGCCATCTGCTCGTTGAAGACGCGGCGGTTGATCAGCCCCACCGGCACCTGATGGCGGTCCACCACCGGGATCGCGCTCAGCTCCGGGTTCTGCCGGAACAGCAGTTCGGCGTCCTGGTTGGTGGCGGTGTCGCGGATGCTCGGCGCCTCGATCAGCATGTGTCCCGCCAGCACGCGGCGGAACGCCGATGGCCGGTGCGCGCGCGGCCACACCTGGATCCTCTGTCCGGCTTCGGCGCGCACCGACTCCGGGACCTCGCGCGAGATATCGGCCGAGGGCCGGCCCAGCAGATAGCCCTGCACGTAGGGGATGCCAAGGTCGCGCAGCACGCGCAGGTCCTCGATCCGCTCGAGCCCTTCGGCGATCAGCTCGGTGCCGAAGCCCTCGGCCACCTGCACCAGCGCCTTGAGGATGGTGAGCCGGCCGGGGCTGTCGGCCAGGCCCTGGACCAGGAAGCGGTCGATCTTGACGAATTCCGGCGACAGTTCGTGCCAGAGCTCGAAGTTGGAGTGGCCGTTGCCGAAGTCGTCCAGCGCCACGCGCACGCCCGCGGCGCGGAGGTAGCCGATCGCATCCGCCAGCCGGCCGCAATCATCGACGATGTCGCGCTCGGTGATCTCGATGACATAGCTGCGCAGGTCGCGCTCGCCGACCTTCAGCGCGTCCAGCACCTCGCGGGGATGCGCGCAGCCGTCCGTGATCGCGCGTGCACTGATGTTCACCAGCAGCAGCCCGCCGGCCGCGAAATCGTAGCCGGCCGCGGCGCGGCGCATGGCCTCGAGCTCCAGCACGGCCAGGCGGCCCTCGCCGCGCACATGCTCGAGCAACACCAGCGGCGAGCTGCCGTCCTCGGGGCGCATCAGCGCCTCGTGCGCGATCACGCGATGGTCGTACAGGCGCACGATCGGCTGGTAGGCCATGCCGAAGCCGGGGAACGCCGCCGCGGGCCTCGCGACGGGGGATGCGTGCGCGGTCATGCCTGCACCTGCGGACACGGGAGATCCGTGGCCGGCCATTACAGCGACCGGCTGTGACACATGCGTGTCGGGCGGGCTCAGCCCTGCGCGGGCATCAGCGCCTCGTCCTTCGCCTTCGCGCGCAGGTAGGCCTCGCGTCCGCGCAGGCGCTCGGCCCAGGCGGTGAACGCCGGCCTCTCCGGGATCGACTTGAAGGCCAGCCCGAAGTCGACCTGGCTGCCGACGTAGACGTCCGCCGCGCTGAAGCGCTCGCCCAGCAGCCAGGGCGAGGCCGACGCGGCCGCCTGCTCCAGCGTGGCCATCGTCTGGTCATAGCTCCCGTAGCCGACGAAACCCGCCTTCTCCGGCGGCGGCAACTGGCCCAGCGCGTTCGCCGTGACCGCCGCCTCGACCGGGCCCGCGGCGAAGAACATCCAGCGCAGATACGGGCCGCGCAACGGATCGTCGACCGCCGGCGCCAGGCCCGCCTGCGGGAAGGCGTCGGCCAGATAGACGCAGATCGCCGCCGCCTCGGTCACGACCACTCCGCGATGCTCCAGCGCCGGCACCTTGCCCATCGGATTGATGGCCAGGTATTCCGGGGACTTCATGCTCTTGCCGTACTCCTGCACCACGGTGCGGTACTCGACGCCGAGTTCCTCGAGCATCCAGCGCACGATCCGGCCGCGCGACATGGGGTTGGTGTGGAAGACGAGTCCGGTGTCTGTCATGGGCGTGCTCGCGGAGTCGGGGACTGACGCGCACCTTACTCCGGCCGCGGCCGCCGCGGGTGCCCGGTGGGCCCGGGACCGGTGCGGATCACCCGGTGTTCTGGATTCCCGCGGCGATCCCGTTGACCGTCGCGAACAGCGCCCGCAGCAGCCCGTCGTCCTCGCGCCCGCCCTCGCGCCAGCGTCGCAGCAGTTCGACCTGCAGCAGGCTGATCGGGTCGACGTAGGGATTGCGCAGGCGGATCGACAGGCGCAGGCGGTAGTCGCCGGCGAGCAGCTCGTCCTCGCCCTTGATCGCGAGGATGGCGTCGCGGGTGCGCGCGAACTCGGCGGCGATGCCGGGGAAGAACACGCCGTGCGCGTCGCCGGCCAGGCGCGAGTAGCATTCGAAGATGTCGAGGTCCGACTTGGCGAGCAGCATCTCGACGTCGTCGAGCATGGCGGCGAAGAAGGGCCAGTCGCGCGCCATTTCCGACATGGCCTCCAGGCCGTGCCCGTCGATCCCGCGCTGCAGCGCGTGGCCGACGCCGTACCAGCCGGTCAGGCCGGAACGGTTCTGCGACCACGAGAACACCCAGGGAATCGCGCGCAGGTTGGCGATGCCGCCCTCGCGCCGCCGCGACGGACGCGAGCCGATCTGCAGGCGTTCGATCACGTCGACCGGCGTGGCCGCGCGGAAGTAGCCGTCGAATCCCGGGTCTTCGTGCACCAGCGCCCGGTAGCAGGCACGCGAATCCGCGGCGAGCGCGTCGGCCACCGCGCGCCAGGCGCGTGCACGCGGCTCCGGCGGGCGCGGCCGCAGGCTGGCGCGCAGCACGGCACCGCTCATCTGCTCGAGGTTGCGCAGGGCCAGGGCGCGGATGCCGTACTTGCGGTGGATCACCTCGCCCTGCTCGGTCACGCGCAGGCGGCCGTCGACCGAGCCGCGCGGCGCGGCGATGATCGCGCGCTCGGTCTTGCCGCCGCCGCGGCTGACCGAACCGCCGCGGCCGTGGAAGAACACCAGGCGCACGCCGGCCCCGCGCGCCAGCCGCATCAGGTCCACCTGGGCGCGCTGCAGCGCCCAGCGCGAGGCCAGCAGGCCGCTGTCCTTGGCGCTGTCGGAGTAGCCGAGCATCACCACCTGGCGGTCGCCGCGGGCGCGCACGTGGCGGCGGTAGACGGGATCGTCGAACAGCGCGCGCATGACGCCGGCGGCGGCCTCGAGGTCGTCGACGGTCTCGAACAGGGGGGCGACGTCGAGCGGGACTTCGCCCTCTCCGTCGCCGTCTCCGCCGCCCTCGACGCAGCCCGCGATCCGCGCCAGCGCGAGCACCGCCAGCGCATCGGCGGCGCTGCGGCTCATGCTGACGATGTAGGGGCCGAAGGCATCGGCGCCGTAGCGGGCGCGCGCGGACTTCACGGTGCGGAAGACGTCGAGCGTCGGCGCGGCGGCCGTCGCATCGGGCGCGGCCGGCAGCGGTGACGCGATCAGCGCGTGCAGCCGCGCCAGCCGCTCCTCCAGCGGCCGCTCGACCCAGTCGGCGACGCCTTCGAGCTCGCCCAGCGCCGCATCGTGTGCCGCCGAGTCCTGGCGCAGGTCCAGGGCGGCCATGTGGAAGCCGAAGCTCGTGACCCGCCGCCGCAGCCGGCCCAGCGCGAAGCGGCCCGCGTGCTCCCCACGGTTGTTGGCGAGGCTGGCATCGATCAGGTCGAGGTCCGCCAGGAACTCCCGCACGTCGGCATAGGCGCCGCCGGCACGGACGCAGCCGTCGGCATCGGCGCCCTCGTCCTGCGCGGCCGTCGCCTCCAGCCGCGCCGACATCAGCTCCATCAGCTGCCGGTACGGCATGTCGGCCTGGCGCGCACGCAGCCTGGCCGCCGCCTCCGGCATCGCGTCCCGGTACTCGGCCAGGCGCGCCTCCACGACGGCATCGATGCCGGCGCGGTCGCGGGTCTGCGTCAGCACCTGCCCCAGCGCGCGCAGCTCGTCGCGGTAGAGCCCCAGCACCTGCGCCCGCTGCGCGGCCAGCGCCGCCTCGACGGTCGCGGCGCCGACGTTGGGATTGCCGTCCATGTCGCCGCCCACCCAGGTGCCGAAGCGCAGCACATCGGGCAGGGCGATGCGCTCGCCCCAGGCCGCCTCGACCGCGTCGGCGAAGACCTCGTAGAACGCCGGCAGGACCCGGAACAGCACGCCCAGGTAGTGGCCGACGTGGTCGACTTCGTCGATCACCGTCGGCTTCAGCGGCGACGCCTCGGAGGTCTGCCAGGTCGTGGCCAGCGCCTGGCGGATGCGCGCCTCGTCGCTCAGGCGCTCGTCGGGCGTGCGCGTGCGGTCGATGTCGGCCACCAGCCGTTCGACGATCACCCGCTCCTTGGCCAGCAGCGCGCGGCGCACCGCTTCAGTGGGGTGCGCCGTGAACACCGGTTCCACCCGCATCCGCGGCAGCAGCGCCCGCAATTCATCCAGCGTGACGCCCTCGGCGTGCAGCGCGCCCAGCACCGCTTCCAGGCCGCCCGGCTGCGGACCCTCCTCGCCGCGCTGGTGGTCGCGGCGGCGGCGGATGCGGTGCACGCGCTCGGCCAGGTTGATCGCACCGAACCAGGCCGAGAAGGCGCGCACCAGCGCGTCCGCGTTCTCCGGCGACACCCGCGCCAGTTCCGCGGCCAGTCCATCGACCGGCTCTCCGTGCTCGCGCCGCGCGATCGCCGCCCGGCGCACGGCTTCCACCCGCTCCAGCAGCGCCGGCGAGACCTGCTCGGCGAGCATGTCGCCCACCATCGCGCCCAGACGGCGCACGTCGTCGCGCAACAGGGCGTCGGTTTCCGCGAAGTCGAGCGGTTCGCGCAATGACGGGGCGGATGCCGTGCCGGGGATATCGTTCATGTCCGCAGCCTACAACGGGTATTCACCAAAATGACCGCGCGCAGCGCCGCAAAATCCTGCCGGAAAATTCACGCGCGTTGAATCGCGAAAGGCGCCTCCTGTCGGTGCCGGATAACGGCTCGACTTTGCATTGGAGATATCGAAATGCCGACCCAGAAGACCCCTGGCACCCAGGACCAGCAAGGCAAGCACGCGCCCAGCCAGCAGGAAGGCAAACAGCACCAGCAAGGACAGCAGGGACAGCAGGGACAGCGCCAGGACCAGCAGAAACGCGACGAACGCCGCTAGGCGTCACTCCACGGCAACACAGCGCCCCCTTCGCGGGGGCGTTTCGCTGTCCGCCATCGCCGTGCGCCGCGCGTCAGTATGCGAACTCGCGGAACACCCGGTCGATGTCGCCGCCCCACTCGCCGTGGTACAGCGCCAGCTTGCGCTCGGCCGGGGTCTCGTTGGCCTCGGCGAACTCGATCAGCGGGTCGAGGAAGTGGCACTCGTCCTGGCCCTGGTCGTTGCGGCGGTCGCGGCGCGCGAGGCCGGCCGCGGAGATCTCCAGCGCGCGCAGGGCGAGGTCGCGCACGGTGCCGCCGCGGAACGGCAGCTTGAGCGCGTGCTTCGGCACCCCGTCGCGCAGGGCGTGGCGCTCGGCCAGCGTGAAGTCCTTCACCAGGTCCCAGGCGGCGTCCAGCGAGGCGTCGTCGTACAGCAGGCCGACCCAAAAGGCGGGCAGCGCGCAGATCCTGTTCCACGGCCCGCCGTCGGCGCCGCGCATCTCCAGGAACTTCTTCAGCCGCACCTCGGGGAAGGCGGTGGTCATGTGGTCGGTCCAGTCGGTGAGCGTGGGCAGCTCGCCGGGCAGCGCGGGCAGCCTGCCTTCCATGAAGTCGCGGAACGACTGGCCGCTGGCATCGTGGTAGGTGCCGCCGCGGTGCACGAAGTACATCGGCACGTCGAGCATGTAGTCGACGTAGCGCTCGAAGCCGAAGCCGTCCTCGAACACGAAGTCGAGCATGCCGGTGCGGTCGGGATCGGTGTCGGTCCAGATGTGCGAGCGGTAGCTGAGGAAGCCGTTGGGCCGGCCTTCGGTGAACGGCGAGTCGGCGAACAGCGCGGTCGCGATCGGCTGCAGCGCCAGCGACGCGCGGAACTTCTTCACCATGTCGGCTTCGCTGCCGAAGTCCAGGTTGACCTGCACCGTGCAGGTGCGCGTCATCATGTCCAGGCCCAGGCCGCCGACCTTCGGCATGTAGGCGCGCATGATCCGGTAGCGGTCCTTCGGCATCCACGGCATGTCCGCGCGCGCCCACTTGGGCTGGAAGCCCATGCCGAGGAAGCCCAGTCGCAGGTCGTCGGCGATGGTCTTGAGCTCGAACAGGTGGCTGCCGACCTCGCGGCAGGTGTCGTGGATCGTTTCCAGCGGCGCGCCCGAAAGTTCCAGCTGGCCCGCGGGCTCGAGCGTGACCGAGGCGGCGTCCTTGGACAGCGCGATCACCTGCCCGTGCTCCTCCACGCGCTCCCAGCCGTAGCGGGTCAGGCCCTCGAGCAGCGCCCCGATGCCGCGCTCGCCCTCCCAGGCGGGTGGCCGCAGGTCGTCCAGGCGGAAGCCGAACTTCTCGTGCTCCGTGCCGATGCGCCAGGCGTCCGGCGGCTTCGGGCCGGTGGCGAGATAGGCGACGAGTTCGTCGCGCGAGCGGAGTGGAGCCTCGGGCGGGGTCGGTTCTGGGCTGGTCACGTGGTGCACTCGTCGACGCTTGTGGGGCAAGGCGACCGGTGACAGCCCGGCGCTGGAATGCGTCACTATATCGCGTGCCCCGCGACCTTCCGCCGACAGCGGCGGATCGCAGCATCGCCGCCAGCGGCGCAATCGACCTGTGAGGTAACCCGCAATGCCGCCTCCCGAACACCACCGCAGCGGACGCGCCGGCTGGCTGCGCGCCGCGGTCCTGGGCGCCAACGACGGCGTGGTCTCGATCGCAGGCCTGGTGGTGGGCGTGGCCGCCGCCGGCGCGGAACCGACGGTGGTGCTGGCCAGCGGCGTGGCCGGGACCGTGGCCGGTGCCTTCTCGATGGCCGCCGGCGAGTACGTCTCGGTGCACTCGCAGGCCGACACCGAACGCGCCGACCTGGCGCTGGAGCGCGAGGGCCTGCGCGACCATCCCACGCGCGAGCTCGAGGAGCTGACGGACATCTATCGCGAGCGCGGACTCGATCCGGAGCTCGCCCGCCGGGTGGCCGAAGAGCTGACCGCGCACGACGCCCTGGGAGCCCACGCCCGCGACGAGCTCGGCTACCACGAACTCAGGCAGCCGCGGCCGCTGCAGGCCGCCTTCGCCTCGTCGGCGGCCTTCATCGCGGGCGCGGCCCTGCCCATCGTGACCGCGGTGCTGGCGCCCCACGCACACGTGGCCGGGATCACCACCGCATCGACCCTGGTCGGGCTGTCCCTGACCGGCGCCACCGCAGCCTGGCTGGGCGGCGCGCCGCTGCTGCGCGGCGCGATGCGGGTGGTGTTCTGGGGCGCGGCGGCGATGCTCGCCTCGGGCCTGATCGGCAACCTGTTCGACGTCGCCGCCTGACGGACGAGCGCGGCCGCTCAGTCGGGCGCGATCTCCAGCCAGCCGCAGATCACCTCGCGCGCCTGGTCGACGCCCAGCTTCGATTCGCCGGAGAAGGCCTGCACGCCGACGGTGTCGCCATAGCTCTTGCCCAGGTCGCGCTTCACCGCCTGCACCGCACTGGCGACGGCCCCGCGGGAGAGCTTGTCGGCCTTGGTCAGCAGCGCGTGAGCCGGCAGCCCGCGCTCCACGGCATAGCCCAGCATGTGCCGGTCGTAGTCCTTGAGGGGATGGCGGATGTCCATCACCACCACCAGGCCGCGCAGCGCCAGCCGGGTGCGGAAGTAGGTGTCGAGGAAGGCCTGCCAGTGCGCGCGCAGGTCCTGCGGCACCTTGGCGTACCCATAGCCGGGCAGGTCGACGAGGTAGCGGCCCTCGTGCTGCGGCAGCTCGAAGTACACCAGCTGCTGGGTGCGCCCCGGGGTCTTCGAGACCCGGGCCAGCGCGTTCTGCTGGCAGAGCGCGTTGAGCGCGCTGGACTTGCCGGCGTTGGAGCGGCCGGCGAAGGCGACCTCGAAGCCGCCGTCGGGCGGCAGCTGGCGGGGAACGTGCGCCGACAGCAGGTACTGGGCGCGTGCGAGTGGATTGGCCATGCGCACAGGATCGCACGGGCCGGCGCGAAACGGCCCGGGTTTGACCGCTCGAAGCCGGCAACTGGATAATGACGGGCCTTGCGACCGTGCCCTCCCGGGCCGGTGCCCAGATTCCCGGAGCCCAGCCCGATGCGCCACGCCCGCAGCTACCTCGTCGCCGGATTCGCCGCCCTGGCGGTCGGTGCCGTCGCCTTCGCCCAGACCACGGTCGCCCCGCTGGAAGAAGCCGCGCCGGTGGAGACCCTGCCGCTGGAATCGGTGGACGCGCTGGCCCAGCTGGCCGACACGGTGCCCGGCAACGCCCAGAACGGCGCCACCCTGGCCGGCGTCTGCGCCGCCTGCCACGGCACCGACGGCAAGAGCACGCTTCCCGAGCTCTACCCGAACATCGGCGGCCAGAGCGAGAAGTACCTGGCCCGCCAGCTGGCGCTGTTCAAGAGCGGCGAGCGCGCCAACGCGATCATGCAGCCCTTCGCCTCGATGCTGTCGGCGCAGGACATGCGCGACGTCGCCGCGCACTTCGCGACCCAGCCCGCCTCGGCCGGCATCGCCGACGACACCGTGGTCGCCGCCGGCCCGTACGAAGGCATGAAGTTCTACGAGATCGGCGAGCAGCTGTTCCGCCGCGGTGACTTCGAGCGCGCGATCCCGGCCTGCATGGCCTGCCACGGCCCCACCGGCGCCGGCAACCCGGGCCCGGCCTACCCGCACGTCGGCGGCCAGCAGGCCTGGTACACGGCGCGCCGCCTCGAGGAATACCGCGCCGGCACCACCACCGAGCGCGACACCGGCATGTTCGACATCATGGCCGCCGTGGCCGGCCGGCTGACCGACGAGGAGATCGGCGCGCTGGCGAGCTACATGCAGGGCCTGCACAAGCGTCCCGACGCGGCCACCCTGGCGGCGATCGCGAAGATGCCCGCGCCGGCTCCCGCCGCCGAGGCCGCACCCGCACCCGCGGACGGCGAAGCCGCACCGGCCGAAGGCGAGGCGCCGCCGGCGGACGCGGACGCGGTGCCGGCGGACGCACCGGCCACGGACCTCCAGCAGCCGTGATCCCCGCCCGGCCCCGCGGGCCGGCGGCCACCATGGTGCGTACACCGAAGCGCCGGCCAGGATCCTGTGCCGGCGCTTCCTGTTTCAGGAATCGCAGTCGATGATCCAGCGCCTGATCCCACTTCTTCTTGCCCTGGCCCTGGCCACCAGCGCGGCGGTCGCGATGGCCGCGCCGGCACGGGCCGCGGACGGCCTGGTCGAGGGCCGCGACTACGTCGCGATCCCGGATGGGCGCCCGCTGGACGCGAAGCCGGGCAAGGTCGAAGTGGTCGAGGTCTTCGCCTACTGGTGCCACGTCTGCAACGATTTCCAGCCCCTGATCGCGGCCTGGCAGCGTGCGCTGCCCGGCGACGTCGCCTTCCGCTACCTGCCGGCGGCCTTCACCCGCGACGACGCCTACGCCCGCGCATACTTCGCGGCGGAGTCGCTCGGCGCGCTGGCGCGGACCCACGAAGCCACCTTCCGCGCCATCCACGCCGAGTACGCCCTGCCACAGCGCGGCGCGTCGGTGGACGAGGTCGCGACCTTCCTGGCCGGCTTCGGCCTCGGACGCACCGCGGTCGCGGACGCCATGCGCTCCGCGGAGACCGACGCCCGCATGGACGCGGCGCGCGCGTTCGTCGTGGCCGCGCACGTTCAGGGTACGCCGACGATCATCGTGAACGGCCGCTACCGCGTACTCGGCCGCAGCTTCGGCGACATGCTCCGCATCACCGACCTGCTGGTCGCGCGCGAGCGCACCGCGGCCGGCTCCGCTTCCACGTCCTCCGCATCACACGAGTCCAAGCCATGAACAAGCGCCTGACGTTCGCCTCCCTGCTCCTGAGCGTGCTGCTCGTCGCCTGCGGCGGCGGCGAAACGCCCGCCACCGCCGACGCGCCCGCAGCCACCCCGGCCCCGACGGCCGGTGCCGCCGCTCCCGAGAGCGACGCGGTGTCCGACGAACCCTCCGCCGGCGACGCCACGGCCGGCGACGCCTCGGAAGCCGCCCCCTCGGGAGACGCCGCCGAAGCGCCCGCCACCGCCGCGACGGACGCTCCCGCCGCCACCGAAGCGACGCCTGCGCCGCCCGCCGACCAGGGCCCGCCGCTGGTTGCCGGCGTGGACTACGTCGAGATCCCGGGCGGCCAGCCGTTCGCGCCGCTCGAGGGCAAGGTCGAAGTGGTCGAGGTGTTCGCCTATTCCTGCGGCGCCTGCGCCGCCTTCGACCCGCTGGTCGGCGCCTGGCAGAAGCGCCTGCCGGGCGATGTGCGCTTCACCTACCTGCCGGCGGTGTTCCACGACCAGGACAACTACCCGAAGGCCTACTTCGCCGCCGAGGCCATCGGCGTGGCGGACCGCGTGCACTCGCCGCTGTTCAACGCCATGCACATCGAGCGCAGCCTGCGCCCGAACTCCAGCGCCGAGGACATCGTCGCCTGGATGGCGAAGCAGGGCGTCGACGCCGGCCAGCTGCGCGGCACCATCGACAGCTTCGCGGTCAAGGCCAAGGTCGCGCGCACCAAGCAGTTCATCGTGCGCAGCGGGATCGACGCCACGCCGACCCTCGTGGTCAACGGCAAGTACCGTGTGCGCGGCCGCACCCTCGAGAACGTGCTGGAAATCACCGACCGGCTGATCGCGCGCGAGCGCGCCGCCGCCGCACAGGCCGGTGGCTCGCGCTGACGGCCAGCAACCGGCGCCTGCCGCGGCCTTCGCGGCGGGGGCCGACGATCCTGCCGCGGCCCCCGGGGCGGGCGGCACCGGCGTGATGGCCGTGCCGCAGCGGCTGAAGCTTCTAAGCGCCAACATCCAGGCCGGCTCCAGCACCCGCCGCTACAGCGACTACGCCACCCGCAGCTGGTCGCACCTGCTCCCGGTCGGCAACAAGCGCGGCATGCTCGACACCATCGCCAGGCTGGCCGGCCGCCATGACATCGTCGGCCTGCAGGAAGCCGACCCCGGCAGCTGGCGCTCGGGCTTCACCAACCAGACCCACTACCTGGCCGAGCGCGGCGGCTTCGACTACTGGACCCACCAGCCCAACCGCCGCGTTGGCCAGTTCGCCTCCAGCGCCAACGGACTGCTGAGCAAGTTCGAGCCGCTGGACATCGAGGTCCACCCCCTGCCCGGCCGCATCAACGGCCGCGGCGTGCTGATCGCCCGCTTCGGCGAAGGCGAGGACGGCCTGACCATCGCCGTGGCCCATCTTTCGCTGGGCGCGCAGTCGCGCGCGGCGCAGCTGTCCTTCATCGCCGAACTGCTGGCCGACAGCCCGCACGCGGTGCTGATGGGCGACTTCAACTGCACCGTCGACCGCCCCGAGATGGCCACGCTGTTCCGCCAGACGCGGCTGCAGCCGCCGGCGTCCCTGGTGCACACCTTCCCGAGTTGGAAGCCGCAGAAGGCGATCGACCACATCCTGGTGAGCGATGCGCTGGGCTGCCGCGACATGCAGGCGTTCCCCGCGGCCTTCTCGGACCACCTGGCGCTTTCGGTGGAGCTGGATGTGCCCGCCGCGGCCCTGAAGCGCTGAGCCCCTCCCTCCGCGCCTGGAATGGCGCTCACCGACACGACCACCACACCATGCCCAAGTCCACCGTAGTGAAGGCCGAGCTGCAGATCAGCGACATGGACCGGAACTACTACGCCACCCACAACCTGGTGCTGGCGCAACACCCTTCCGAAACCGACGAACGCCTGATGGTGCGGCTGCTGGCCTTCGCCATGCACGCCGACGAGCGCCTGGAGTTCGGCCGCGGCCTGAGCGACGAGGATGAACCCGCGCTGTGGCGGCGCGACTACGCCGGCGACATCGAACTGTGGATCGAGCTCGGCAACCCGGACGAGTCGCGGATCCGCAAGGCCTGCGCGCGTGCGCGCCAGGTCGTGGTGCTGAACTACGGCGGCCGCGCCTCCGACCTGTGGTGGGAGAAATCGGCCGGCGCGCTGTCGCGGCTGAAGAACCTCACCGTGCTCGCCCTGCCGGCCGACGTGCCGGAGCAGCTGGCGGCGCTCGGCGAGCGCGGCATGCGCCTGGACGTGCTGGTGCAGGACGGCGAACTTCAGCTGATGGGCGAGCGCGGCAGCGTGGCCGTGCGCCCGGAAGTCCGCATCGCCGCCTAGCGACGCGCGTCGCCGCGGCCCTCGGGCGCGGCCGCTGGGCTACCCTCGGGGCATCCTCGTCCCGAGCCGCCGCACATGTCCAACCGCCCCCTCCGCGCCGTCGCGACGCTGCTGTCCTCCCTGCTGCTGCTTGCCGCCTGCGGCAAGGCCCCACCGCCCTACACCGGCGGCGACGTCGGCGAACTGCAGCGAATCGACCTGCGCGAGGGCGACGGCGACGTCGCCCGCGCCGGCGACGAGGTCAGCGTGCACTACACCGGCTGGCTGTACGACCAGGACGCCGCCGACAGGCGCGGCGAGAAGTTCGACAGCTCCGTCGACCGCGGCCAGCCCTTCATCTTCATGCTCGGCGCGGGCCGCGTGATCCGCGGCTGGGACGACGGCGTGGCCGGCATGCGCGTTGGCGGCAAGCGCGAACTGCTGATCCCGGCGGACCTGGGCTATGGAGCGAAGGGCGCGGGCGGATTGATCCCGCCGGGGGCTTCGCTGGTGTTCGAGGTGGAGTTGCTGGATATTCGGAGGTGAGGGGGAGAGGATCTGCTGATGGGGATGCATGGGGTGCGCGCGGAAGTCGAGTTCGGTGCATACCGGCAGATTCAGGGCGGTATGACTGGGCTGCTGCCGGCTCCGTGGACACCGTTCCAAGCTAACTGGGCTTGGAGCGCGTCACCGGCGCGCCGGCGATGATGTGGGGCCCGAGCATCGTGGGCTTCGACCGCTATCACTACCATTACGAAAGCGGGCGCGAGGGCGAGTGGGCGGCGACGGGCTTCTCGCCGCGCAGGAACGAGACCAGCGTGTACCTGAGCGCAGCCGGCCTCGCGCAGGCCGCGCTGCTCGTCCGGCTCGGCCGCCACAGGATGGGCAAGTCCTGACTGCACATCCGCAGGCTGTCGGATGTCGTACCACCCGGGTCCGGGCACGAGATGCAGTCGCCGGTTGAATTGCCGCGCATCCAATTCGCATGTTGTGGCTTTGGATCAAGTCCTATCTGCCTCGGAACATGCGTTTGCTATCCAGTGGCCAGACCGCTCCGCAGGCACTGCCGTGCTGTTCAACCTTTTTCATGGCACCAAGCTGGTCTTGAAAGGCTTCCTGGCCGTGAAGGGACTGTTCGGGCAGGCGCGGGATCCGGCGCGAGGCCCATGCTGAATTACGGTCGTGCACACCAGGACAACATTACTTGGGGAGCGTTTTCCATGAAAACCAAGCGACGCAAGAACAGCCGGATCCGTGCATTATATGTTCGGTACTTGCGCCCCTATATCCGCCAAGATATTGATAGACAACGGATCAAGCTCCCATATTTTGTTCTGGGTTACTGGCCTTTGATTCTTCTGAAGAACCTCTCGCCACTCGACAAGTTAAGATTATTCTGGCGATTCCTTGTAATCGATTGGTTCATTGTGCATGCTCACAGGCCTTCTGAAATATCTGTTGTCTGCCGGGCACTGTCCGAACGGCGCGCGCAGGCGGGGGAAGCATTACTGGAAGCAGGCTGTTTCAATGGAGGGAGTTCCGCAAAGTTCAGTGTTCTCTGCTCGATGCTTGGCTACCGTCTTTCCATCTACGATTCATTCGAAGGGGTCGAGGAATTGTCCCCGGAAGAGAAATCTGAAAGTTACGATTTCTCAGGCGAGTACGCTGCATCCGAGGAGCTGGTTCGCGAAAATATCATGAGATATGGCGAAATAAGCGTCTGCTCCTTCCACAAAGGTTGGTTCGCAGACACGCTGGCCCGCACTCGTGTCCCCTACCCCGTGCGGGTTGCATATATCGATTGCGATGTTGCAAAAGGCACGCGAGAAGCACTGCACGGTATCGTGCCCGCCCTGGTTCATGATGGATGGATATTCTCGCAAGATTTCCATATAACGCCAGTTGTGAATTTATTGCTTGATGAAGGTACGTGGATGCCGTTGGGGAAGGGCATGCCGATTATCAGCAAACTGGGTGAACAGATCGCCGGTATACGGTTTGGCGGGCCTCTTATAGCTGAAGAAGCTGCTTGAGCCTGCACTTGGCAGACAGCACACTACAGCGAGGCCGTGGTGAATGACCCCGTCCACCGCCGCGCACGGGTTCCGGCAGCACCGTTTCCCGCACCGTCCGTCTGAACCTGCCGTGCCGCTGGCCGGTGATCGGAGGCAACTTCGTACCAGCCAGTAATCGGCGGCGGGGCCGACACGTGGAGGAGGGAAAACCATGAACACCGTTTCCCGGCTGGCATCCGTGGTGTGCGTCGGCCTCGGGCTGGTTGGCGCGAGCACTGAGGTCGCGGCCGAACGCATCCTGATCGTCCACGATGAAGACACCGGCGTGTCGCGGACCTATACGCCGCCGATCGGCGTCTTCACGCTCAGTGAGGTGGGGGAAATACTCCGGGTCACGGTCGGGGAGCAATTCGGAGAAGTGAGCGCGAGCGTGCTGCCGGGTTTCTGGTTCATGAGCTTCGTCGCGCCACCCGGCGAACGGCTCAGCCCGGGCGTATATCGTAATGCCGGCTGCCTCAGCCCCTACCGGACCGGCCGCGCACCGTCCATGGAAATCGCCGACAACCCGGTCTGCCTGGATGGCGACACGGTCTGGGGCGAGTTCGCCATCCGCCAGCTCGACTACGACGCCGCCGGTGCAGTGCGCGGGGTTGAGTTGACCTTCACCCAGCGGGTCGGGTCCGCGAGCGCCCCGGCCCTGACCGGCGAGCTGCGCATCGACACCAACCCCCTGTCGCTGACCGTGGACAGCCCGGCCGCCTTCGCCTGGGGCCGGATCGCGCAGGAGAACCACGGCGACACCAGCCTGTTCACGCTCACCGGCACAACCGCCGGCATCGACTACACCGCCTCGGTGATCAAGGACCTGTGGTCGATCGCCATCACGCCGCCGCCCGGCATGCTGCTGGAAGCCGGTCGGACCTACACCACCCGCAACTTCGCCGACGGTCGTAGCGCGGGCCTGCTGATACTGCGCGGCGCGGACGTCAGCCAGAGCTGCGCAGACGCCTCCGGTCTGCTGAAGGTGCGCGCGATCGAGACCGCCACCAGCGGCGAGGTGACCGGCCTGCATGCAGACTTCCATTACAAGTGCACGCTCAACGGGCCACCCCTGCGCGGCACGATCCGGTACCACCTGTAGCGATGGTTGCGCGCCGCCCGGGTCAACGACGAACTCGCCGCGGCAGGCTCTTTACCAACCGCGAGAACTTTGACGCTTATGAGTTCCCAAGCTGCGGAAAGGTCGAGTTCTTCCTGGCGGAGCAGGGCCTGACAATCGCTGCATGCTGACGCATCTCACTCCAAGAGCCCGGCCATGTCCCGCCCCACCCTCCTCCTGATTTCCCTTCTCCCCATCCTCGCGTTCGCCCAGCCAGTGGCCGAACCAGCCCCGGTGGCCAGGACGTTCCAGGACCCCGCCCTGGACTGGGGTCCCTGCCCGGCGTTCATGCCTGAAGGCTGCGCCATCGCGGTCCTCCAGGGCGACCCGTCCCGGAACAACGCCGACGTCTTTTTCAAGGTCCCGGGCAAGACCGACATTCCGCGGCATTGGCATACGTCCGCGGAGCACATGGTGCTCGTGTCGGGGAAGCTCCACGTGACCTATGACGGCCATGCAGCGACCGTGCTGGATGTCGGGACGTTTGCGCATGGCCCCGCCGAACTGCCGCACAAGGCATCCTGCGTCTCGGACGAGCCCTGCGTGCTGGCGATCGCATTCGAATTGCCGGTGGACGCGTTCGCCAGCGACAGCGACACTCCCGACGACAGCGACCATGACCCCGACCGCGACGAGTAGAACGCCTCGGCAGCCTGACGGCCCTTCCCGACCGGAGAACCCCATGAAAAGCGGCTCCTGCATGTGTGGCGCGATTTCATTCCGGGTGTCCTGCGATCTCAGGCAGCCGGATGCGTGTCATTGCCTGCAGTGCCGCAAATTCTCGGGGCACTACTTCGTTTCGACGGATGTTCCCCGCAGCGCCCTGCAGATCCACGGTGCCGAACACATCACCTGGTTCCAGTCCTCCGAGCGCGTCCGGCGCGGGTTCTGCTCGATCTGCGGCTGTTCGATGTTCTTCGATCCGCCCGCGAAGGACTGGATCGGCATCGCCATGGGCGCTATCGACGGTGCCAGCGGGACCTCCACGGAGCTGCACGTTTTCGTGGTCGAGAAGGGCGACTACTACGGGATCACCGACGGGCTTCCCCAGTACGACCGGCTGCCCCTGCCGCCGACGATGCCGGCTCCGGCTCCGGCCTGACGCTCCATTCACGCCGCGCTGCCGCGCGCCTTGCCATAACGGGCGCCAGCACGCCGGGGCGTATCATCGGCCGCGGCGTGCGCCTCCCCTCCCATGTGGCGCAGCCTCGTCTCTCTGCACATGCCCCCATTCCTTTCCGGAGTCAACGCATGAACATCAAACTTCCCCTCCTGACCGCCGCCTGCGCGCTGGCCCTGTCGGCCTGCGGTGACCGGCCCGCGACTCCCGCCGCTCCCGCCGCCCCGGCTGCCGCGCCGCCTGCGGCGGCTCCTGCCGAAACCCCTCCCGCCCAGACGCCTCCGGCCACGCCGGCCGAAGCAAGCACCCCGGCCGACGCCTCCAAAGCGCCTGCGCAGGGCAGCAAGGAGGCCGTGGTCAGCAACTGCGCGACCGAGATCGAAGGCAACGATGCGATGCAGTACAACGTGAACTCCATCACCGTCCCCGCCTCGTGCACCGAGTTCACGATCACGCTCAAGCACGTCGGCAAGATGCCGGTCGCGGCCATGGGTCACAACGTGGTGATCACCACGGCGGACGACATGAGCAAGGTGGTCGCCGACGGCATGGCGGCGGGCCTGGATGCAGGCTATGTCAAGGCCGACGATGATGACGTCATCGCCCATACCGACATGATCGGTGGGGGGAGACGACCTCGGTCACCTTCCCCGTGAGCAAGATCCAGGGCGACGGCCCCTACAAGTTCTTCTGCAGCTTCCCCGGGCATTCGGCCCTCATGAACGGCGTGATCAGCGTCCAGTAGGCATCCGCGGACATGACGTCGAGGCGGGGATCGCGATCCCCGCCTTTTTTCATGCGCCGTCGCGCCCTGCCGGCGCGCGCCCCGCAGTCATGCCTGGCCCGCCGGTTCACCGCTGGGGCCGGTCACGCGGCCCGCCGCATCGACGAACCACGCGCGCACCGACGGATGATCCGCGAGCAGCCGCGCGCGGCGCTCCGGCGACAGGATCGACAGCGTCGTGGAAAGACCATCGGCGAGAGTGGCCCGCGGCGCCGCCACCGACACCGATGCATGGTGGTTCGCGCTGCGGCCGGTCCGCGGGTCCAGCAGATGATGGATCCGCGGATCGGGACCGAATCGCGTGCCGTAGCCGCCGGAGGTCGCCAGCGCGGAACGCTGGCTTCCGCTGCCCAACGGCAGTTCGAACAGCGTGCGACCCGGTGCGGCGGGATCAGCGACGGCGGCGCGCCAGGGACCGCCTTCCGGACGCTGGCCGAGCGCGCGCCCTTCCCCCAGGTCGATCAGCACATCGTCGAATCCCTCGGCCTGCAGGAGCTCGGCGACACGGTCTGTAATGAAACCCTGCGCCACGCCGTTCAGGGTGATCGCCGCGCCGGGGCGTCCCAGGCGTATCCGGCCCGGCTCCACTTCGACGTCGGCGAAGCCCACACGCTGGCGCGCCCGGCCGATCGCCAGGGCCGACGGGCCGAACGGCGATGCATCCGGCCTGGAGAAATGGTCGATATACAGCCGCAGGAGCGGCTGGACGGTGGGGTCGAATGCGCCGCCGCTGGCCTGCGCCAGCGAAAGCCCGAACGACAGGAGTTCGACCAGTTCGGCCGGCGGATCGTCCAGCCGACCCGTGGCGTTGAGGCGGGACAGGGCCGAGTCCGTCCGGTACAGGCTGAACACCGATTCCAGCCGATCGATCTCCGCCAGGCAGCGGTCGATCATCGCCTGCGCATGCGGGCGGTCCGGGTGGACCAGCGTCATCGAGGCCAGGGCACCCAGCGCCACGCCCTTCCAGATGGTCGGGACCGGCGCCGCCGCCGGCCCGGTGAGTGCACGCCCGAACGGCATCGACCCCAGTACCGCGCCGGTGGCGGCGATCGAGAGAAAGCGTCGGCGATCCAGCATGACCCGTTCCTCAGTGTTCGTGCTCGCGCTCCGGCATGGAGGATGGCAGATCCACCGGGCCGAGCACGTAGGCATCGGGAATGTCGTCGAGTCGGACGATACGCCCGCCGTGCGTGGCGCGGAACGCCTCGGCCGCCGACTCCGTGGCGAAGGGCACCGCCTCGGGCGCCCCCATGCCGCCGCGCATGGAACTGTCGACCACGTACCAGGCGGCGCGCGCGTCCACCCAGGCACCCGCCTCCGGCTGGTCCCAGTTGCTCGCCCGGCCCATGTCGTTGACGTAGACCGCTGCCACGTCCCGGGGCTCTTCGGGAAGGCGCAGGAAGGCGATGGTGTCGCGGACGGACGAGAACCAGATCGGACCATCCCGGCTCTTCAGGTGGATCTGCCCCTTCGGGCCTTCATGGTCGGCGAGCAGCATTCCGCAGTAGTGGCCGGTCGCCTCGTCGGAGACTTCGGCGGGCGCGGGCGGAGGGCTCTCCGGCGCGGCCCTCTCGCAGGCGGTGGAGAGCAGGATCGCGAGGCCGACCGCGGCCCAGGTCATCCCGACAGTCTTCATATCGGCCTCCTCCTGAATGCGAGCACCGCGAACGCCAGCGGGATGACCACCCAGGCGGCGAGCACCGCGAGCAGGACGGCCGGCGGCTGCGACGCCGCATTGCCGGGACCGGCCAGGCCGCTGTAGACGGCCACGCTGTCGCTCGCGGTCATGTTGAAGATCCGGTAGACGTCCGCCGGATTGAGCAGCAGCAGGACGTCCAGCACACCCTGGGTCACGCGCTGCCCCTGGTCCGCCACCAGGATGCCCAGCAGGGCCGTATCGTAGAGCAGTACGAAGAACAGCCAGATGCCGACCGCCAGACCGGCCGCGGTCGCTCGCTCGCGCACGATGGCGCTCGCCAGCACGCCCATCGACACGAAGGCCGCACCCAGCATGATCGACGTGGCCACCATCGTCGCGAAGGCGCCCCAGGCGGGCGCGCCGGTTTCACTGCCCGCCGCCAGCGCGCCTGCCGCGACGCCGTAACCGAGCAGCGTGGCGACGCCCAGGATGCCGACCTGGCCCAGGGCCTTGCCGACGATGACCTGCCAGCGCGCCACCGGGTACGACAGGAGCAGCATCAGCGTGCCGCGTTCCTGCTCGCCCACGATCGCGTCGAAGGACAGCAGCAGGGCGATCAGGGGCACCAGGAAGATCGTGAGACTGGCCAGGCTGACGACGACGACCGCGAGCGGATCGGCCTTGACGGCCCCGGTGGGGGCACTCCCCAGCAGCACCAGCGACAGCGACAGCGCGGCCAGCAGCAGCGTGGTCGCCACCACCCAGCGGTTGCGCAGCCCGGCCCGGACCTCCTGCATCGCGAGTTTCAGCACGTTCATGCCGCGGCCGCCTCCTGCTGGACCAGGTGCCGGTAAAGATCCTCGAGTCCGGGCGTCGCGATGTCGATGTCCTCGACTTCCTCCATCGCCGCCAGCGCCCGCAGTGCCGCCATCTTTTCCGTCGCCGGCACGCTGAGCACGAGCGCGCCATCGCTGCGCGCGGTGCACTCGCTCCCTGCGGGCAGCCTTTCGAGCACCCGCGCCGCCTCCCCTTCGCGTACGCGCAGCCTCATCCCGGCGTCCGGCACCATCCCCTCGCGCAACTCTTCGAGGGTGCCTGCCGCCAGCAGGCTGCCCCGATGCATGACCGCGACCCGATCCACCCGGTTCTCGACCTCGGCCAGGGCATGGGTACAGACCAGCACCGTGGCACCGCTGCCGCGCAGCATGTCGATGGTGTTGAACACGTCGATCCTGGAGGCGGGATCCAGGCCGCTGGTCGGCTCGTCGAACAGCAGCAGCCGCGGCTCGCCGATCAGGGCCTGGGCGATCCCCAGCCGCTGGCGCATGCCCTTGGAATACGTCGAAACCCGGCGGTCCGCCGCGTCCGCGATGCCCACCATGGACAGCAGCTCGCGGTTCCGGCGCGGCGAGTGGCGCTTCCAGTCCGGCATAGAACGACATCAGTTCATTGCCGGTCATCGCGCCGTGGAAGGCGACGTTCTCGGGCAGGAAGCCGAGGGTGCGCCGCGCTTCGGCACCTCGCGCGCCGGCTGGATCGACGCCCGCCACGCGCACCAGGCCCTCGTCGGGCCGGACGAGCCCGAGCAGGAGCTTGATCAGGGTTGTCTTGCCGGCGCCGTTGTGGCCGACAAGGGCGGTGGCCTCGCCGGCATGCAGGGCCAGGGTGACGTCGCGGACGGCGCTCACGTCGCCATATCGCCGCGTCACATCGCTCCACTGCGCAATGACGCTCATCGCGAAACATCCCCGGGCATCCGCGGCGGACGCATGAGGGGCGCACTGTCCACGACGCCGCCCGGATACAGGGCCGGGAAACGCGCCTGCGCCCAGCGCACCATCTGCACCGCGGGGCTGCTGGTCAGCACCTTGGCCTGCGGCAGGGTCCACAGGATCTCGTCCATCACGTCGTTGGGGCGATACGGCCGGTCGGCGATGCCGTCGCCATCCAGGTCATAGGCCGGATTGTCGCTCCAGTAGTTGCCCCGGCCTTCCGAAGCCCAGTCCAGGTAGCGCGTCCCCACGTACTTGACCTGCATCCGGTTGGCCACGAACGCATTGCCGGCCATCGTGTTGCCCTCCGAGCCGGCGGTGAAGTGGATGCCGATCGGGCAGCCCTCGAACCAGTTCTCGACGATCCTGTTCGCATTGGCGTTGTAGACGAAGACACATTTCTCCCCGCCCCCCAGGACGGTGTTACCGATCACCTGCGAGCCGTTGGTGGCGTTCAACATCAGGCCGTGGTCCCTGTCGTTGACGGAGACGTTTCCACGGATCTCCAGTCGCTCCGAAAACATGATGGCCCAGCCGACGTGGTTGCCCCGGGACCTGTTGCCGACGATCCGGCTGTCGTGGGTATACATGTAGTGGATCGCGAAGCGCAGGTCCGAGAACGTGTTGTCCTCGAACGTGTTCTGCCTGCTGACCCTGACGTAGATGCCGTCGCGGCCATGGCTGACGGTGTTGCCGATCACTTCGGCGCCGGGGGCGTTCCAGATCGAGACCCCGTTGCCGGCCTCGGCCATGCGCAGGTCCCTGCGCCCGGTGATGACGTTGCCCTGCACGATCGAGCCGCCGGCACCGTGCAGGTAAACGCCGAACAGGTTGTCGACCAGATGGTTCTTTCGCACATCCGCCCGCGGCGCCGATTCCTGCACGAGGATCGCCGAATCCATCGCCGCCAGGTCGACGCCGGACCCGGTGACCTCCAGCTCGTGTACGCGGACATCCGGGGCCGTGATGGTGATCACGCTGCCTGCGCCGGGCCCGGCCAGCACGGCGCCGGGCTCGCCGATGAGCGAAAGCGTCCTGTCGATGACGACCGGGCCGGCATGCCGCCCCGGCGCCAGGCGGATGATGTCGCCTGGCGCCGCAGCCTCGACGACCGGCTGCAGCGGTGTGCCCGGCGTCACCCGGTGCTCGGCGGCAAGCACCTGCGCGGACGCCATCGTGCAGACCGTGATGACGAGGCGCGCGAGGTGGTACCTGCGTGGCATCCGCCTAGGCCTCGACCAGCATCCGCCCCTTCATCTCCATATGCATCGCATGGCAGAACCACTGGCAGTAGTACCAGTAGACGCCGGGGCGGTCGGCAACGAAGGTCACCGAGGCCGTCGCCTGCGGAGCGACTTCCATCGCGATGCCGTAGTTGACGATGGTGAACCCGTGCGTCAGGTCCTCCACCGTGTCGTTGTTGGTCACGTAGACCGTCACTTCATCGCCGCGCTTGACCTTGAACTCGGTCAGGCTGAACGTCGGCGCGACCGAGGTCATGTAGACGCGGACCTTGTTGCCGTCGCGTATCACCTGGGCGGCGGCGGCGAGGTTGACGCCATCCGCCTCGGCCTGCCTCCGCGCGTCCTCGAAGATGGGGTCGTTGCGGTCCCAGACATGGACCGGGTTGACCTTCGATCGGTGGATGATCTCGATGTCGTGCGGCTCGGCGAACGAAGGGCCGTCGTGGACCAGGACCATCTCGTCGCCGGAGATGTCGATCAGCTGGTCGTTCTCGGGCTTCAGCGGACCCACGTTGAGGAACCGGTCCTTGGAGAACTTGTTCAGCGACATCAGCCACTTCCCGTCGGCCTCGTTGCTCTCGCCCATCGAGGTGTGGTTGTGGCCCGGCTGGTAATGCACGTCGAGCTTCTGGATGATCGGGTCGACGTCTTCGCCGTTGAACGCCCGCACCGCCTTCTCGATGTTCCACTTGACGATCTGGCTGTCGATGAACAGGGTCGTGTAGGCATTGCCGCGGCCGTCGAACGCGGTATGCAGCGGACCCAGGCCGAGTTCCGGTTCCGCCACGACCGTGTCGCGCGGCTCGATCCTGCCGGCGAAGAGATCCGGGAACTTGCGTACGTCGAACACGGTGCAGGTCGGCGACAGCTTGCCGTTCGCGACCGCGTAGATGCCGTCGGGTGCCGTGTTCATGCCGTGCGGGCTGTTGGACACCGGCACATAACGGGTATACGGCGAACCCATGTCCTTGCGACCGTCGAGAACCGGAACGCCCCCGATCATCTGCGCCTTGCCATCCCTGACCGCGGCCTCGATCGCCTTGATGTCGAAGATCGTAACCCAGTCCTGCTCGGCCGACGTCATTTCCGCGAGCGTCACGCCTTCCTCGGAGTTGTAGCAGGTGGAGAAGGCATACAGCCCCTGGTAATCGCAGTCGACGTTGTCCAGGTTGCCGCTGACGATGATCTGCCAGGCGACCTGCATCGTCTCGCCATCGACCGCGGTGAACATGCTCCGGTATTCCTTCGTGTTCTCCAGGTCCGAGCCGTCGTTGGGGATCGGAACGCTGTCCTCGCCGTTGCAGAACAGGTAGCCGGTCTTCGGGAATTTCTGCAGGCGCATGCCGTGGACCGTGTGCTGGTTCGGCAGCTCGAGGATCTTGTCGCACTTCATGACGTCGCAGCGGATGCGCGCCACCCGCGTGTTGGCCTTGTCGTTCACGTACACGTAGCGGCCGTCGTGGGCGCCACCGGTGAACGACATGTGCGGATGGTGCAGATCGCCGTTGACGTACGTGCCGCCGTGGCGCTCGAGGTACTTCCTCGTCTCCGGGGTCAGTCCTTCGGTAAGGACCTTGAGGCTTTCGTTGGTCTGACCCCAACCGGTGGCGCTGCAGCGGTTGAACACCGGGATCCGCATCAGCACGCGCATCGAAGGCATGCCCAGGATGCGCAGTTCTCCGCTCTGGCCGCCCGACAGGAAGCCGTAGTACTCGTCGAGTTCTCCCGGTGCGATATGCGCCTTGGCCAGGGCGGCCGACGCGCCCGTCCTGCCGCCGGCAGGTGCGGAGCCGGCTGGCTGGGCGGTCCCGTTGCCCGGCGCGCTCCTGTCCCCGCAGCCCGTCAGCAGGCCGGTTGCCACGGCACCCGCGGCCAGCGTCACGCCGCCCGTCAGCACCGCCCTTCTGCCTGAATCCGTTACCGCAGGCTCGTCGGCCGCCTGGTGGATCGATCTGTTCTTGTCGTCAGCCATCTTCACTTCTCCACTCTGGAAATCGTTCCATGCGCAGCAGGCTCAGGTTGCTGCGGACTGTTCCCCGCCTGCGGGCATCACTGCAAGCGGGATCGATCTTCCGGTTGCTTCGCGCCGCTCGCGCTTGAGCCGACGCTGGATCTTGACCGGACACTTCGTGTCGCTGTGGTACAGCACCTGGCAGTGCAGGCACGAGATGCACTCGTTCGGATTGATGTGGCCCTCCGGATGGATCGCCTCCACCGGGCACTCCTTGAAACAGCGCATGCAGGGATTGCCGCATTCGCGGTAGCGCTTCAACCAGTCGAACATCCGCAGGCGCCCCGGAATCGCGAGCGCCGCGCCGAGCGGGCACAAGTAGCGACAGAAGAAGCGCTCGACGAAGAGCCCGGCGACGATCAGCGCCACGGCGAACAGCACGAACCACCACTCGCGCATGAAGCGGAGAACGATCGCCGTCTTGAAGGGCTCGACCTCCGCCAGCTGCTCGGCGAAGGCGAGGGATCCCAGCGAGACGCCGAACAGGCCGAGGAAAATGATGTACTTGATCGGCCACAGGCGCTGGTGGACGCCCCACGGAATCTTCAGCTGCGGAACCTTCAGCGCCCTGGCCACCCGGTTGGTCAGTTCCTGCAGTGCACCGAACGGGCACAGCCAGCCGCAGAACGCTCCGCGCCCCCAGAACAGCAGCGCCACCGCCACTGAACACCACAGGATGAAGATCAGGGGATCGATCAGGAACGAAGACCAGTTGAATCCCGAGCGCAGCGAGGTCGTGAACGTCAGGACGTTGACCACGGAAAGCTGCGCTTGGGCGACCCAGCCCAGCCAGAACAGGGTCGTCACGAGGTACGCCAGGCGGATCCGGTCGAACAGCTTCTCGCGCCTGACCAGTGCGTCCTGGAAAAAGAAGACCAGGGTCAACGCGACGAGCATCACGCCAAGCATGGCGATGGCGGCGACCTTGCTCCGCCACATCCGCTTCCACAGCGGATCCGTGTCCTCTTCAAGGAATGCGCCCGCATCGGTGGCGGCCAGGCCGGACCCGGATGGTGCTTCGGCCGCGTCCCGCGCGGCAGGCGCGGTTGCGGCGCCCGCTTCCGGCGGTGGGGCGGCAGCCCGGGTGTATCGGGCCGGAATCGAATACGGGAGATCGAACGACACGAAGGCCTTGCTCAACGCGCCGGTCGCCCGTTGAACGAGCAGCTGGAGGCGCCAGGGCTGGGCCGGATCGAACTCGCTGCCTTCCGGAACGATGAAGATCCCGATTTCCTGCAGCGATGGCGCGTCCGCGGCGGCAATCGATCCGACGCGCCGATGCAGCTGGTCCCGGAAGCGTATCGTCTCGGCGCCCTGGATCAGTTCGATGCGGTCGAAGATGCCGCCGCGCACGTATCCGGAACCCTTGAAGGAATAGATGCCGTCGCCCGCGACCAGGATGGCCTGCTGGCCGGGGGCGAGCATCCCCAGCATGCTTGCGTACTCGCTCTCGCCGAGCAGACTGCGCCCGATCGCCGGCTGCGACACCAGGGCCACGTAAAGGTCGATGAACGGATCGTCCGGCGCGCCTGCCTGCGGGCGCCGCACGGCTGCCGGGTCGCCCGCTTCGGCGAACCTGCGGTTGACATCGCCTACGGTCAGGGACAGGTGCTTGACCGCGCCCTCCTCGAGCAGCTGCCGCCAACCTGCGACGGTGCCGGCCTCCGGGTCGAGGACGCGCGCCGCTGCCGCGGCAGGGGCGGTGCCGCCGCCGTCCAGGCCAAGCAGCCGCGCCACCCTCACGGCCGAACGGGTGACGCTCTCTCCCATCACCAGCACGGTCACCGTGGCTCCACTGACCAGGTCCACGCGCGGTGGACCCGTCCCTTCGGCCGCCGCCTTCAACGGGTTGTAACCGACGAAGACGGCCAGGTAATCGACGACACGCTTCTCGGGGATGCCGATCAGCACGATCGGTTCGCTGTGCGCGACCAGCTTGACGCCGACGATGGTGCCGGCCGTGTCCAGCCCGACGAGGACGTGGATGGGTTTGCTGGAATAGCCGTCCGCGTTGACGTACTGCGAATTCAGGTAGGCGTAGCCGACCAGCTGGTCGCCCCGGAAGACCTGCGCGACAGGCGGCGACTGTCGGGTGGGCCCGAAGCGATCGGCTCCGGGCACGAGCTCACCTGGCGCGACCTGGTCCACGAAGGTGTCGAAAGTCGCCCGGGACTGCGCGGCCGCCGGCTGCCATGAAAGCGCGCCGAACAGGAAGATGGCGAGGACCGCACGCCACGCAACGCTAGCCGGATCGCTCACATCTACCCCCGCGACACATGTGGGATGATTGGCGCTGGTCCACCGCGACCGCCAGGCGCGGATGGCTTCGGGCCAGTATAGGCGAGGTGCCTGCAATGGGTGGAACCCCTTCCGACCGCGGCCTGCACGAACCGTTTTCCCTCGGCACCGACAGGCGCGACGCGGATCGGCCTTGGCGCCAGCACTCCACGCGGCGGCGATCACTTCTTCGGGACGATCCCGACATCGACGTCGTCAACATGGCCACGCTGGTGCGTATCGCCAAGGCCATCGAGGACGAAGCGGTCCGTCGCTACGCCCTGCTCGCCGGATTGATGGACCGTCGCGGCGAACCCGCAACCGCCCTCGCCTTCCGCGTGATGCTGGACGAGGAGCGTCGCCATGTGGTGGCCGTGGATCGCTGGGCGGCCTCGGTGGGAGAGCCAGGTCCCGCGTCAGGCGACTTCGAGTGGCGGCTGCCGGCCGACCTGTCCAGCTCCTGGGAAGACATCGCCGGGAGCGCCTTGCTCACGCCATACAGGGCCTTCGCGGTGGCGGTCGAGAACGAGGAGCGCGCGTTCTCGTTCTATGCCTACCTGGCCGCCCGCGCCGAAAACGAGCAGACCAGGGCGGAAGCCGAGAAGCTCGGCGCGGAAGAGCTTCGGCACGCGGCGCTGCTGCGCCGATGGCGACGTCGGGCCTACCACCGGGAGCGTCGTCCCACGCGGCCCGGGCCGCCGCAGCTCGACTCGGTCGAGACGTTGCGCGATTTCCTGGCACGGCAGGAAGCGGCCATCGCGGCAGCACACTCCGCCCTGGCGGCGCGGCTGAAGCGTGCGGGCGACGTTGCGAGCGCGCAGCTTCTGGAGCGTCCCGTCCCCGGGTCGCCGCAGCCGCGGGTCGCCGGCGCCGTTCCAGGGTTGGAGACAGCCTGGCCGGGCACGGCTGGCGAGTCCGACGAGGATCCGCGCCACTTGCTCGTCGATGCGCAGAAGCCGCTGGAGGCCCTGGCGGATGTCCTCGAGGGCGTCATGGCCACGGCCGATGGCGATCTGTTCGACGAGGCGGCCGCCGCGATGGGCGGCGTCGTCGAGCGGATCGCCCGGATTTCGCTGCGGACCGACTGAGCCCGGCCGGCGCGGAGTCCGCGCCGGCCAGCCTTCCGTCGCGATCTAGAACCGCAGCCCCACCCGCGCGTAGAAGAACCGCCCCGGCAGGTCGTAGGTGGACGCGTCGTAGCCGTTGAGCGAGCAGCTCAGGCAGATCGGCGGGTCCTCGCCGGTGAGGTTGTTCACGCCCAGCACGAAGCGCAGGCCGCGCAGCCAGGCATCGCTGTTCCAGGACGCCTGCAGGTCGTGGTAGGTGGTGGCCTCCATGCGGTTGCGGTCGGCGACGCTGTCGTCGCAGATCGGGAAACCGTTGGCGCCGCCGCAGGACTCGCGCAGTTCGCCGATGTAGCGCATGTTCCAGGCCAGGGCCCACGGGCCCATGCTCCACTGCGTCGACAGCGTGGACGTCCATTCGGGGATCGCGCTGTCGTTGACCTCCACGCCCGGCCCGCGCGGCTCGGCCTGGCCGGACTCGTTCACGAGCTCGAATTCGCTCACGAACGTGGCCTTCGCGTCGAAGCGCAGCTGGCCCCAGGACTGCTCGGGCAGCAGCCAGCCGAGGCTGAAGTCCCAGCCGTCGGTGCGGATGGTGCCGAGGTTGTCGAGGATGTCGTCGAAACGCACGATCTGGCCGCGGTCGCTGCGGTCGTACGAGGCGCAGGAGAACGGATCGGCCTGGAACACGCAGCGCTCGAGGATCGCCTGGGCGTCGGGTGCCTGGATGGCGTCGTCGATGGTGTGCTTGTAGAAGGTCAGGCCCAGGTCCATGCGCTCGGACCAGGCGGTGCCGGTCGCGAACGCGGGGCTCCACACCGCACCCAGGTTCAGGCTGCGGCTGGTCTCGGGCTGCAGGTTGGCGTTGCCCGAAGTCACCACCGAGATCTGCGAGTTGGTCTGCACGTAGTCCGCGGGCACGCCCTGTGCCACGCACTCCGGAAGGACCGCGTTGGCGGCACCGGAGCAGGGATCGACCAGGGTGGCGTCGAAGCGCGACAGCGTGCCGTACAGCTCGCCGATGGACGGTGCGCGGAAGCCCTGCGCGAACGAGCCGCGCAGCACCAGTTCGTCCGCCAGCTGCCAGCGCAGGCCGAGCTTGCCCGTGCTCTCGCCGCCGAAGGTGGAGTAGTCGGAGTAGCGGCCGGCGATGCTCATGTCCAGCGCGTTGCCGCGCTCCGGGTTGGCGAACAGCGGCACCGCGAGCTCGACGTAGATCTCGTTGACGTCGTAGTCGCCCGAGGTGGGGCCCGAGGGCACGCCGTTGTATTCGCCGGCCACGGTGATCGGGTCGGGCTGGTAGCTGCCTTCGTACTTGCGGTACTCGTAGCCGGCGGCGAAGCCCAGCGGACCGGCCGGCATCTGCGCCAGCGCGCCGGTGACGTTGGCCGATGCCAGCGTCAGCGTGTTCTCGCTCTCGTCGCGCACCACCGGCTGGATGAAGGCCAGCATCTCCGGGGTGATGGTACCGGCGCCGCCGAACAGGTCCAGCGGCACGCATCCGGCGATCGCCGCGCAGGCGGCGGGATCGCCCAGGGCCTCGTTGATGCGGCGCAGGTTGTAGCTGCCGAGGTTGGTCTGCTCGGCCTTGCTCTCGCTGCGCACCACGTTCACGTCCCAGCTCCAGGGACGGGCGTTGACGTCGAAGCTGCCGTCCAGCCCCGCGGCCACGTACCAGGTCTCGACGTCCTGCCGGTAGCGGCGGGGGCCGCCTTCGACCGGGCGGCGTCCGAGCAGGAACAGGTTCGCATCGGGGCCGACGGTGGTCAGGTCGAAGCCGAAGGGGTTGTACGGGTTCAGCGCCGAGATCACCAGCGAGCTTTCGCCCCAGTGGTTGTAGATGCCGGCATCGGTGCCGAGGAAGAACGGTTCCGGCGCCGCCTGGTTGGCCGACTCGCGCTCGTTGTACAGGACGCGCGCGTGGGCCCCGATGTTGTCGTTGAACGCGAAGCGCACCTGGCCGAACACCGTCTTGCGCTCGGACGGCGTGAGCAGCAGGTTGTAGGGCGCGAAGTTGAAGCGGTCGGCGGTGGTGAAGCAGTGGAAGTCGTCGGTGCGGGCGCAGCCCTGCCCGGGGACGAAGGTCGGCGCGGTGGCGCCCGTGTTCGTGGTCAGGTTGTGCACCAGCCCGGTGTTGGGATCGAGGAAGACGAAGCGGCCCTGCGGCGTCGCGGAGCTGCCGTTGGCCAGCCCGGTGCCGGGCACCGGCACGCTGGACGGACCGTATTCCAGCGAGGACACCTCTTCCTGCTTGAAGTACGAGCCGCCGACGAACCACTGCAGGCGGTCGGTGCCGCCGCCATAGCCCATGTCGACGCCCCAGGTGTCGCCACCGAGGTCCTCGTAGGTGCCGTAGTGCAGCTCGACGTCGCCGCCCTGCACGTTCTTGCGGGTGATGATGTTGACCACGCCGGCGATGGCGTCGGAACCATAGATCGACGAGGCGCCGTCCTCCAGCACCTCGATGCGGTCGACCAGCGCCAGCGGGATGGTGTTGAGGTCCACCGCCGAGCCCACGCCGGAGCCCGAGGATTCGTTGATCCAGCGGATGCCGTCCACCAGCACCAGCACGCGCTTGGGGCCGAGGTGGCGCAGGTCGACCGTGGCCGCACCCGCGCCCACGCCGCCACCGTCGGGCGGGAAGCCGAAGTTGCCGCTGGAATTGAACTTGGTGTTGAGGCCGGCACCGCTGGCGGTCAGGTTCTGCACCACGTCGGCGACCGATTTGAAGCCGCTGCGGTCGATGGCCTCGCGGGTGAGGACCTGCACGGGAACATGGGTCTCGAGTTCGGACTGACGGATGCGCGAGCCGGTGACGGTGACCCTGTCCAGGGTGGTGGGATCGGGCTGGTCCTGTGCGAAAGCGACGGGAACGACAAACGGGAGCGCGACGCAGATGGCGGCTGCGAGCGCGCAACGCGGTGGCATGGTCATGACGCTCTCCTGGTTGTTGGAAAGCCGGGCCGTTGTCCCCCTCCGGACCGCCGGCTGCCCTGTTGTAAACAAACTGTAAAGCCCGGACAAGCCCCCTGAATATGTGACGAGTGGCACGATTTGTGCTTCTTTTTGGGGCATGTGCGCCGCCCTTTGCTGCATCCGGCAGCGAAGTGGCGGAATCCAGGGGCTACCTCGCGGCGTTTTCTGACGCTCAAGGTCAGTCCTTGGCCTGCACCTGCCCACAAGGAAGCACGACCGGTGAACAAGGAAACCCGCCCCGCCTGGCCATTGGAGCCGGCGACCGAGCCGCCACAATCCGCGTCCAGGCGTGGTTTCTATCTGCCCGTTCCGCTGAAATTCGGTCTCGCGCTCACGATCGCGATCGCCTGGACGCTGCTGAGCATCCGGCTGTCACTGCCCTGGCTGTCCGACCTGTCGCGCCTGGTCGGCCGGCCGCTGGCCATCGGCATGATCACGTTCATCGCCTATGTCCCGGGCTTCATGAACGGCTTCCTGATTTCCACCATCCTCCTCGACCGCCGTCCCCCGCGGCGGCGGCCCGACCAGTATCCGGCCGTGACGGTGCTGGTGGCCTGCTACAACGAAGGCGCGAACATCGAGCATACGGTCACCAGCCTCGCGCGGCAGGACTACCCGGGCCCGATGACGGTGCTGGTACTCGACGACGGCTCCACCGACGACTCCGTCGAGCGCGCGGAGGCGGCCATCGCCGCGGCGGAGCCGAGGCCGGGCCACTCCTTCCGCGTGGTCCGCGGCGAGCGCAACGTCGGCAAGGCGGGCGTGCTCAACCGCGGCCTGGCGATGACGACCGATGCACTGGTGGTCACCGTCGACGGCGATTCCTGGGTGTACCGCGACGCCATGGCCCAGCTCGTGGAGCGCTATCTGTCCGACCCTCCCGGCACCCGGGCGGTGGCCGGCGCGGTGCTGGCGAGGAACTCGCGCCAGAACTGGCTCACGCGGGTGCAGGAGTGGGACTACTTCCACGGCATCGCCGCGGTCAAGCGCATGCAGAGCATGTACCACGGCACGCTGGTGGCCCAGGGCGCGTTCTCGATCTACGAGCGGACCGCGCTCGAAGAGGTCGGCGGCTGGCCGCAGAGCGTCGGCGAGGACATCGTGGTGTCCTGGGCGCTGCTGGAGCGTGGCTATCGCATCGGCTACTGCGAGGACGCGGTGGTGTTCACCAACGTGCCCGACACGTTCGCGCAGTTCGCACGGCAGCGCAAGCGCTGGTCGCGAGGGCTGATCGAGGCGTTCCGGGCCAGTCCGAGGCTGCTGCTGAAGCCGCGGCTGAGCCTGCTCTTCATCTGGTGGAACCTGTTCTTCCTGCCGCTGGACGTGGTCTACACCCTGGTGTTCATCCCCGGCGTCATCGCGGCGCTGTTCGGGTACTACCACATCGTCGGCATCATGACCCTGCTGGTCCTGCCGCTGGCGATCCTCTGGAACGCGCTGATCTTCCGCACCCAGCACTGGATGTTCAAACGCCAGGACCTGAAGGTGCGCAGGAACCTGCGCGGCTTCTTCATCTACGTGCTCGGGTATTCGATGGTCCTGCAACCGGTCTGCGTCTGGGGCTACATCTCCGAACTCGCCGGCCTGCGCAAGAGCTGGGGAACGAAATGAGCGCGCGCACGGGCTTCGCAGCGCACGCGGCGCTGTGGCTGGCGTTGCTGGCTCCGATGGCCGCATCCGCGGTCCAGGCCGCGCCGCCGGCGGCCGGCGGAATCGAGGTCTTCGCGTCCGACGACGCCGAGGACACCACGATCGCGAAGACCGCGGTCTCCGCATATGCGCGCTACGACGATGCGGGAAACCACCTCGGGCTGGTGCTGGAACATGCGCGCTTCAGGCCGGTCGGGGAGAGCGGCTGGACCGATCACCGCGCCTACATCGCCTTCGCCGGCGGCCGAGACCATCTGGCCTGGGACGGCAGGATCGGCACCGACGGCCAGACGCTGCTGGGTCGCGCATCGCTGGTGCGTGACCAGGGGTGGCGACAGGAGTACTTCGTCGAGCGCGACGTGCTCGAGACCCGCGCAGGGCGCGACGGGCGCTACGTGACTTTCGCCGGCGCCGCGCTCGACGTCCCGCTGGGCGGACGAGGACAGCAGGTCACGCTGCTCGCCGGCCTCCAGGACTTCCCGGGCGACAACCTGCGCAGCCACCTGCGGGCGACGTACTCGCTGCCGCTGCTGCCCGACCAGGGTCTCGGGCTGCAGGTGCGCGCGCGCAGCTTCCACAACAGCCATCCGCGCGAGCTGGACTACTACTCGCCGCGGCGCTTCGACGAGATCCTGCCGATGTTGCGGCTGCGCCGCTTCCGGGGTGGATGGCTGTACTCGGCCGCCGCGGGCGTCGGGCGCCAGCGCGAATCCGGCGCCGACTGGCGCGCCGCACGCCTGGCCGAGGTGCTGGTGGAAAGCCCGCGCAGTTCGAGCGACTGGTACCTGCGCATGCATCTGCTCTACAGCAACACGCCGGTCGGCGACGGCACGAACTACGGCTACCGGCAGCTGCACCTCCAGGCGGTCAAGGGCTTCTGACGACGCCCGTGGCGCCAGCTCAGCCCTGCAGCACCAGGCTCAGGCCGACGCCCACCAGGAACACTGCGAACACCCGCCGCAGCGCCGGCCCGCTGATCGCGTGCGCCAGGCGGGTGCCCCAGGGCGCGGCCAGCACCGAGGTGATGGCCACGCCGATGGCCGCGGGCAGGTAGACGTAGCCCACGGCGCCCTGGGGCAGCCCTCCGGGCGGCGCATTCAGTGCATAGCCCACGACGCTGCCCACGGCGATCGCCACTCCGCAGGCCGAGGAGGTGCCGACCGCGCGCACCGGCCGCACGCCGCGCCACACCAGGAGCGGCACGGTCATGCTGCCGCCGCCGATGCCGACCACCGCCGACAGCGCGCCGATGCCGGTGCCGGCCGCCGTCATCGGCAGGCCCGTGGGCACGATGTCGCGGCCGCCGTCGGCGCGCGTGCCGCCGAAGGCCATCTGCGCGCCGGCCAGCAGGCAGTACAGCGCCACGATCCAGCGCAGCACGATGCCTTCCAGGCCGACGGCGAACCGGCTGCCCAGCCAGCCGCCGACCAGCAGTCCGGGCAGCATCCAGCGCACCGTCGGCCAGAGCACGCTGCCGCGCCGGTGGTGCGACCGGGCCGATGACAGCGCCGTGAAGACGATGCTCGCCATCGAGGTGGCCAGGGCCGCGTGCATCGCCAGGTCGACCGGCACGCCCTGCAGCGGCAGCAGCCAGGCCAGCGCCGCCACCAGCACCAGGCCGCCGCCGATGCCGAGCAGGCCGGCGAGCACGCCGGCCAGCATGCCCAGCAGCGGGAACATCCAGAACCCTTCGATCACATCGACTCCTTCAGCATCGGCCGGGGACCCGTTCGATATAGTCGCCGCATGCATTGCATGAAACTCGCCATCCTACTGTCCGCGACGCTGTGCCTGTCGACCTTCCACGTTCCCGCGCAGGCACAGACGCGCCCGGAGGACGAGCTCGCGCGGCGCGCGCTGGCCGCCGCCGAAGCCGGGCAGGTACCGCCGCCGCTGCGCGCCGACCATCCGCTGCAGGGCTGGATCGCGTATGCGCGCCTGCATCGCGACCTGTCCGTCCTCGACCATGCCGCGCCCCTGGAATTCCTCGACCGCCATCGCGGCCAGCCGGTCGCCGAGGCCTTCCGTTCGGTCTGGCTGGGCGAGCTGGCGCGACGCAAGGAGTGGACCGCCTTCCGCGCAGCCTGGGTGCCCGGCACCCGCTCCGCGGCGCTGGCCTGCCATGAGCTCGAGGCACGGCTGCGCACCGGCGCCGCGGACGCGGCCTGGACCGCCGAAGTGCAGCGACTGTGGCGGCAGGCGGCCCGCTCGCAGCCGGACGCCTGCGACCCCGTGTTCGCTGCGCTGGCCGAGCGCGGTGGGCTCGATGACACCCTGCGCTGGGCACGGATCGACGCCGCCATCGCCGAGCACCAGCCCGGGGTGGTGCGCGCGGCGGCGCGCGGCCTGCCGGAAGCGGCACGCCGCCAGGCCGAGGCCTACGCCGCCTACCTGGGCCGCGCCGACGCCAGCGCGACCACGTGGCCGAAGGACGCGCGCAGCCGCCTGGCGGCCTCGCACGGCCTGGCCGCCCTCGCCCGCACCGACCCCGACGCCGCCGAAGCGCTGCTGCCGCGCGTGGCGGAGGCGCTGCGCTTCACCGACGCCGAGCGCAACCGCGTGCTCTACCGGATCGCGCTCTGGACGGTGGCGTCCTATGGCGAGGGCGGCGCGCGGCGACTGGCCGCGGTGCCCGAGGACGCCTACGACGCCCGCCTGCACGAGTGGCGCGTGCGCGAGGCGCTGTCGCGCTCGGACTGGCCGGCGGCGCTGGCGGCGATCGACCGCATGCCCCCGGCGCAGCGCGGCGACTCGCGCTGGAGCTACTTCGCCGCCCGCCTGCGCGAGCTGACCGGCGACCGCGCCGGCGCGCGACCGCTGTACGCCACGGCGGCGCGGGGTGCCGATTTCCATGGCTTCCTCGCGGCCGACCGCATCGACCAGCCGTATGCCCTGTGCCCGCTGGAGCACGGCGGCAGCGCCGCGGAGAAGGCGGCCGTGGCCGCGGATCCGGCCCTGCAGCGCGCGATGGCGCTGTACCGCATCGAGCGCGCGGCCTGGGCGGCGCGCGAATGGCAGGACGCGCTCACCCGCTTCGACGCCCACCAGCGCCGGCTCGCGGTGGAGATCGCGCAGGACAACGGCTGGTTCGATCGCGGCGTGTTCGGGCTGGTCAATGCAGGCGGCCAGCGCAGGCCCGAGGAACTGCGGCTGTACACGCTGCGCTTCCCGCTCCACCACGACCCCCTGATCCGCGCCGAGAGCGCGCGCCATGGCCTCGACCCGGCCTGGGTGGCCGCCGAGATCCGCGCCGAGAGCACCTTCGATCCGCGCGCGCGCTCGCCGGCCAATGCGATGGGCCTGATGCAGGTTCTGCCGTCCACGGGCGCCGCGGTGGCGCGGCGGCTGGGCCTGCCCTGGGCGGGCGCGGCCTCGCTGTACGACCCGGCCACCAACATCCGCATCGGCACCGCCTACCTGCGCGAGATGAAGGACAAGTACACCCTGCCCTACGTCGCCATCGCCGCCTACAACGCCGGGCCAACGCCGACCGCGCGCTGGCAGACGCAGCGCCCGGACATGGACGCCGACTTCTGGATCGAGACCATCAGCTACCAGGAGACCCGCGACTACGTGGCGCGCGTGCTGGCCTTCAGCGTGATCTACGACTGGCGCCTCGACGGCGAGGCGGTGCCGGTGAGCGACCGCATGCACGGCCGCACGGCGGCGGTGCGCAAGCCCTTCGCCTGCCCCGCCTGAGATGGAGACGTATCTCGTTGGCGGGGCGGTGCGCGACCGGCTGCTGGGCCTGCCTCCAGGCGACCGGGACTTCGTGGTGGTCGGCGCGACGCCCGAGGCCATGCTCGCGGCCGGCTTCAGGCCGGTCGGCCGCGACTTCCCCGTGTTCCTGCACCCCGACACCGGCGAAGAGCACGCGCTGGCGCGCACCGAGCGCAAGTCGGCGCGCGGGCACCGCGGCTTCGTGGTCGATGCGCACCCCTCCGTGAGCCTGGAAGAGGACCTCGGCCGCCGCGACTTCACCATCAACGCGATCGCCGAAGGCGAGGACGGCCGCCTGGTCGATCCGCACGGTGGCGCCCGTGACATCCGGGCGCGTGCACTGCGCCACGTCGGCCCGGCCTTCGCCGAGGATCCTCTGCGCGTGCTGCGCGCGGCGCGCTTCATGGCTCGCTTCGCGCCGCTGGGCTTCACCGTCGCCGACGAGACGCGGGCGCTGATGCGCGACATGGTCGCCGGCGGCGAACTCGCCGAGCTGGCGCCCGAGCGTGTCTGGCAGGAGTTGGTGCGCGCGCTGCGGGCGAGACAGCCCTCGGCCTTCCTGCGCACGCTCCGCGACTGCGGCGCGCTGGCCGCGGTGCTGCCCGAAGTGGACGCCCTCTACGGCGTGCCGCAGCGGCCCGAGTACCACCCGGAGGTCGACACCGGCGTCCACATCGAGCTTGTCTGCGACATGGCCGCGAGCCTGGCCCCGGGCGACGACGAAGTCGGCTTCGCGGCGCTGGTGCACGACCTGGGCAAGGCGCTGACCCCTGCCGACGAGCTCCCGAAGCACATCCGCCACGAGCAGCGCGGCGTGGCGCCGGTGCGCGCGCTGTGCGAGCGCCTGCGGGTGCCGGCGGCGCACCGCGAACTGGGCGTGCTGGCCTGCCGCGAACATCTCCTCGTACACCGCCTGGCCGGACTGCGCGACCAGACCGTGCACGACCTGCTGGCGCGCTGCGACGGCTTCCGCAGGCCCGAGCGCCTGCGCCGGTTGGCCACCGTCTGCGAGGCGGACAAGCGCGGCCGCGCCGGCCTGGACGAGGCGCCCTATCCGCAGGCCGCCGAACTGCTGCGGCTGCGCGATGCCGCTGCCGCGATCACCGGCGCCGACATCGCCGACCTCGGGCTGGAAGGCCCGGCCTTCGGCGCGGAGCTGCGCAGCGCGCGCATCCGCGCCATCGGCGCCGCGCGCACCTTGCGCGGCGAGGATGGCCTCAGCCCGGAGGCCGCGGAAGCCACCGCGCCTCCAGGCTGAGCAACAGGTTGCGCAGCGGCGTCAGCCGCGTCGCCAGGCCCGCGGCCACGCCGAAGGCATTCGCCACCGCGTCCATCCGGTCGGCCGTGCGGGTCTCGGTCAGCGCTCCCTGCGCCCACTCCACGCCCACGCCGAGCAGTACCAGCGCCAGCCCTGCGCCGATCAGCGCCCGCCAGCTCCCGAACAGCTGCACCGCGGCCGCGGCCAGGACGAAATAGGCGATGAAGTGCTGCAGCTTGTCGCTGATGCGCGCGTGCGGCTGGTCGACCATGGGCAGCAGCGAGATCCCCACGACCGCGACCACCGCCATGCACCACAGCAGGAACCAGACCCCGGGCTGGCGCAAGGGCTTGAGCGGGCGCCCGAAGCGTGACCGCATCACAGCCGGAAGCTCAGGTCGCCGGCCAGGAACGCGGCCTCGAACGGCACCCCGCGCGCAAAACCCATGGCCTGGAAGCGCTCGCCCATGGCCGTGGGCAGGGTGAGCTGCTGCACTTGGCGCCGCAGAGCGTAGCGTTGGGTCTCGCTGGCGGCCGCGGCCTCCTGCGCGGCGAGGCGCTGCTCGAGGCCGTTGCCGATCAGGAACGCGGCCTGGCTGCAGTAGCCCGCGAAATCGAAGCCGGCGCTGGTGCCGGCCTCGGCCAGCGCGGTGAAGTCCACCGAAGCGGTGATGTCCTGCAGGCCGACGCGCGCGAACACGTCGTCGACCACGTGGTGGCGGTGGAAGGCCCGCAGGGTGCCGCGGTCGCGCGTCTCCGCGTAGTACTCGCGGCGGGGGTATCCGTAGTCGACGAACAGCATCGCACCCGCCTGCATGCGGCCCATCACCGCCTGCACCCAGTACGGAAGATGCGGCAGCAGTTCGGACCGGTAACCGTCGCGGAACGGGCCCTCGTCGCGCTCGCGCTCCACGTGGCGCACCGCGGCGGTCATCAGCGCATCCGCCGGCACGTCGACCGTGGCGAAGCCGCCGTCGGCCTTCACGCAGACGCCCTCCTCCATGACCTCGCCGCCGCGGATCACGAAGCGCGGCGTCGGCAGCGCGTCGATCACCTCGTTGGCGAACAGCACGCCGCTCCAGTCCTCATCGCCCAGCGGCCGGTCCAGCCACTCGACGCGCGCGGCCAGCGCCTCGGGCAGGCGTTGCCGCAGGCGATCGTGCTGGCGCTCGCGCAGGTCGGCGCTGGGCTCGAGGATGGCGTAGCGCGCGGGCATGGCGTCGAGCGCGTCGAGGTGCCGGATGGCCGCTTCGGCGAAGGCGCCGCTGCCGCCGCCGATCTCGAGGAACACGCTGTCCGCGCCGAGCTGGCGCAGCGACGGCGCCAGCGACTCCACCACGCATTCGGCGAACAGGCTGCCGAGCTCGGGCGCGGTGACGAAGTCGCCGGCGCGGCCGAACTTGGTGCTGCCGGCGCTGTAGTAGCCCAGGCCCGGCGCGTACAGCGCGAGCTCCATGAAACGGGAGAACGGGATGGCTCCGCCGGCCTCGGCGATGACGGCCTGGATGAGACCGCGCAGGCGCTCACTGTGCGCCTGGGCCTCAGGATCGATCGGGGGAAGGGGCATGGGGGATTCCGGTGCGCAACGCGCGACAGGATACGGAATCGCGCGGCGCGGGACGTTATGGTGTCCAGCCCGGACTACGGAGTCGCCCATGCAGGGAGGTCATCCCGTCGCGCTGGTCACCGGTGCCGCGCGCCGCCTCGGCGCCGCGATCGCGCGCCGCCTGCACGCCGAAGGCTACGACCTGTCGCTGCACCATCGCGGGTCGGCCGGCGAGGCCGCGGCGCTGGCGACGGAGCTGGAGGCCGCGCGCGCGGGCAGCGTGCTGTCGCTGCAGGCCGAGCTGGGGGAATTCGACCGGCTGCCTGAACTGGTGGCGCGGACCGTGGGCCGCTTCGGCCGCCTCGACGCCCTGGTCAACAACGCCTCGGCCTTCGCCCCGGCGACCTTCGGCGACATCCATCCCGGGCACTGGGACACGATGATGGCGGTGAACGCGAAGGCGCCCTTCTTCCTGGCCCAGGCCGCGGCGCCGCACCTGCGCGCCGCGCGCGGCGCGATCGTCAACCTGTCCGACGTGTACGCGCGAGCGCCGCGCTCCGACCTGGCCGCCTATGCCACCAGCAAGGGCGCGCTGGAGGCCGCGACCCGCGCCCTGGCCGTCGCCCTCGCGCCGGAGGTGCGGGTGAATGCGGTGGCGCCGGGCGCGATCCTGTGGCCGGAGGAAGGCATCGACCCGGCGCTGCGGGAGCGCCTGTTGGCGATGACCCCGCTGGGCCGCACCGGCACGCCGGAGGAGATCGCCGGCGCCGTGCTCTGGCTGCTGCGCGATGCGCGGTACACCACCGGCAGCGTGCTGGCGGTGGACGGCGGGCGCCACCTCGGCTGAGGCGGCGCGCGGCGTTCAGCGCCTGGCCGCGAACACGTGCGCGATGTCGGTGCCCTGGAACGCCGGCGGCACCTCGTGCGACATCGCGTAGCGGTACAGGACCGCCGAGTAGATGCCGGTCAACGCCGCCTGGTACACACCGAGCAGCAGCACGCCCAGCAGGCAGGCCACGCCCACCACGATCGCCAGCGCCGCCGAGGCCTGCGCCGCCAGCACCACCAGCAGCACCGACAGCATCACCGCGCCGACGCTCAGCAGGCCGAAGGCGGCGCCGATGCCCACCTGGCCCACCGCGTTCTCGCCCCAGGTGCGCTTGAGCAGGGCGATGCTCTGCCTGAGCGCGTCCACCGGCCCGATGTCGCGGCTGACCAGCACCGGCACCACCAGGAAGGTCGCCAGGGTCCAGGCCATGCCCGCGCCGCTGCCGATCAGGCGCACGATGAAATTGTTGTCCTTGCCCTTCAGCGCCTGCAGCAGCACGCCCACGGTGGCGGCGATCGCGGCGTAGCCGAAGATCGGACCCAGGCGCGCGCGCGCGGCGGCGAAGCCGTCGGCCAGCGTCGGGTCGCCGCCTTCCAGCCGGATCATGGCCGCGCCCACCAGCGCGCAGTTGAAGAAGATCATCACGCTGTAGGTGCAGAAGTAGAAGGCGAAAGCCAGCATCGCCCCGGCCACGCCGAAACCGTCGGAGAACAGGCCCAGTGCGAACGTCGGCAGCGCGAAGCTGGCCAGCACCAGCAGCGTGGCCAGCCCCGACAGCACCGGGAACAACATCAGCTCGCGGTCGGAGCGGAGCACCGCGGCGCTCGCCTTCACCATGTCCCAGCTGCGCGAGAACTTCTCGAACATTCTTTCTTCTCCCCTGGTATGTGTCGCGCCACGGCCCCGCGGCCGTGGTCTACGGTGCCGCCCCCTGGATGCCGGCGCCTGCCGGAGTGTGACCGCTCCCCGGGCCCGCGTCACCGCCGACGTCCGGCAGCGTGACGCGGTGCATGGCCACTCCGCGCTCGTCCGACGCCGCCCACAGCTCCGCGAGCGTGCTTCCGCTGACCGGCTCCAGCACGCCCGGGGCGATCTCGGCCAGCGGCCGCAGCACGAAGGCGTGGCGCAGTTCGCCGCGCGGCAGGCGCAGGTTGCCGGGGCCGCTGCGGACCTGGTCGTCGTAGAGCACGATGTCGATGTCGAGCGTGCGGTCGCCGAAGCGCGGGCCGCCGCGGTCGCGGCCGTGCGCGTCCTCGAGGGCGTGCAGCCAGTCGTTGAGCGCCAGGACGTCGAGGTCGCTGTCGACCACCGCCGCGGCGTTGACGAAGTCGGCGCCGTCGAAGCCGACCGCCGGCGTGCGGTAGGCGTCGGAGGCGAGGATGTCGCCAAAACGCGCCCGTAGCGCCGCGAACGCGAGCGCGATGTGCCGCTCGGGATCGACGTTGCTGCCGAGGCTGAGGCAGGCGCGGCCCATCAGCCGGGTCCCGCTCCGGGCGCTTCCGCCCCCGCACCGGCCGCGCTCCCCGCCGTGGTGCGCTCGTCGCGCAGGCGCACCTCGACGGGCGCATCGCTGTGCGCCTGGAAGACGCGCAGGCCGAACTCCGGCAGGATCGCCAGCAGGTGGTCGAAGATGTCCGACTGCACGCCCTCGTACGCGGCCCAGGCCACGTCGGAGGTGAAGCAGTAGACCTCCAGCGGCAGGCCGGCCGCGGTCGGCTGCAGCTGCCGCACCAGCAGGGTCATGCCCTGGTGCACGCCGGGGTGGCTGCGCAGGTACTGCTCGACGTAGGCGCGGAAGGTGCCGAGGTTGGTGACGCGGCGGCGGTTGACCGGCTCGGCGCCGTGTTCGGCCAGCTTCGCGTTCCAGTCCTGGAGTTCGGTGGACTTGCCGTCGAGGTAGGCGTCGAGCAGGCGGAAGCGGCGGAAGCGCGCCACCTCGCCGGGCTCCAGGAAGCGCGTGGAGTGCTGGTCGAGGTAGATCGCGCGCTTGATGCGGCGGCCGCCCGACTCCTGCATGCCACGCCAGTTCTTGAACGAGTCGCTGATCAGCTTGCGCGTGGGCACCGTGGTGACGGTCTTGTCCCAGTTCTGCACGGTCACCGTGTGCAGGGCGATGTCGATGACGTCGCCGTCGGCGTTCTGGCTGGGCATCTCGATCCAGTCGCCGATGCGAACGCGGCCGTCGCCGCTGATCTGCAGGCTGGCCGCGAACGAGAGGATGGTGTCCTGGAAGATCAGCATCAGCACCGCGCTGGCCGCGCCCAGGCCGGTGAGCACGTGCACCAGGTCGACGCCGGCCAGCAGCGCCACCGAACCCAGCGCCGCCAGCACCATGGCGATGATCCTGGCGACCTGCAGGTAGCCCTTGATCGGCTTGTTGCGGGCGTCCGGGCGGCGCTCGTAGATCTCGTTGGCGACGTCGAGCGCGTGGCCGAAGGCCAGCGCGACGGTGAAGATCACGAACACCTTGCACAGCCCGCTGATGATGGCCACCAGCTGCGGCGGCAGGTCGGGCACCAGCGCGATGCCGGCGCCGATCACCAGCGCCGGAACGACGTTGGCCAGGCGCGAGACCACGCGCATGCGGCTGAAGGAGCCGTCGCCCGCCTGCCCGGTCAGTTCCGCAAGCCGGCCCAGCACGTGGCGCAGGCCGCGCAGCAGGATCCGCCTGGTGACGAAGTTCGCGAGCCACGCCAGCAGCAGCAGCGCGGACAGCACCAGCAGGGGCCAGGCCCCTGGCCAGGGCATCAGGGTCTCGCGCAGCGCCTCGAGTCGGACTTGCATGGGATCTCCGTAGGTGCGGGGATCAGCCGCCCCGCGAACGCTCGATCACCACGCCGACCGCGCGCGCGCCGCGCACGGCGCCGGGCTTGCTGAGCTTCAATCGTAGCGAATCGACGTCGAATTCCCGCAGCACGATCTCGGCGCAGCGCTCGGCCAGGGTTTCGACCAGGCCGAAGTCCGACTGCGAGACGTATTCGACCAGGCGCTTGCTGACGGCCTTGTAGTTGAGCGTGTCGGCGATGTCGTCCGTCGCCGCCGGAACCCGGTTGTCGAAGCGCATCTCGAGATCGAAGACCAGCGGCTGGCGGATGCGCCGCTCCCAGTCGTAGATGCCGATCAGCGCCTCGATCTCGAGGCCTTCGATGAAGACGTGGTCCATGGCGGGCCGGTCCGGGCGGCGGGCCAGCTTAGCGCGGCCCGGGCGCGGGGCCGGCGCCGGTGGCGGGCGCCGCTGCCGCCGCGCGGACTTCGGGCAGCGTGGCCATGTCCCAGCGCGGCGTGACGTGCACGGCGTCGGGCGCGCGCTGGCCGGCTTCCAGCCGCAGCGCGCCGGCGAAGGCGATCATCGCGCCGTTGTCGGTGCACAGCGCCGGCCGGGGGAAGCAGGCACGCCCGCCGCGCCTGGCGGCCATCTCCTGCAGCCGCGCGCGCAGGCGGCGGTTGGCGCCGACGCCGCCTGCGACCACGAGGGTGTCGCAGCCGGCTTCGTCCAGCGCGCGTTCGCACTTGATGGCCAGGGTATCGACCACCGCGTCCTCGAAGCCGCGGGCGATGTCGGCACGGGTGGCGTCGGACTGGTCGCTGTCGCGCCAGGCCAGCATCACCTGGGTCTTGAGGCCGCTGAAGCTGAAATCCAGGCCGGGGCGGTTGGTCATCGGTCGCGGAAAGCGGAACCGGCCGGGCGTGCCGGCCTCCGCCAGCGCGGCCAGCTGCGGACCGCCGGGATAGGGCAGGCCCATGAGCTTGGCGGTCTTGTCGAAGGCCTCTCCGGCGGCGTCGTCCAGGGTCTCGCCGAGCAGCCGGTAGCGGCCGATCGCCTCCACCGCCACCAGCTGGGTATGGCCGCCGGAAACCAGCAGGGCCACGAAGGGCGGCTCCGGCGGGTCGTCCTCCATCAGCGGCGCCAGCAGGTGGCCTTCCATGTGGTGGACGCCCACGGCGGGGACGTCCAGCGCCCAGGCCAGGGACCGGGCCACCCCGGCGCCGACCAGGAGGGCGCCGACCAGGCCGGGACCGGCGGTATAGGCCACGCCGTCCAGGTCCCCGACGGACAGCCCGGCCTCGGCCAGCGTCTGGCGGACCAGGGGCAGCAGCTTGCGGACGTGGTCGCGGCTGGCCAGCTCCGGCACCACCCCGCCGTACTCGGCGTGGAGCGCGATCTGGCTGTAGACGGCGTGCGCCAGCAGCCCGTCCGCGCCGGAGCGGCCGGTGTCGTAGACGGCGACGCCGGTTTCGTCGCAGCTGGTTTCGATGCCGAGGACTTTCATGGGCTGGGGCGGGGGCGAAAACGCGGCAGCAGCCGCTCCTGACAGTAATGGGCGCGGGAGTGTCGGCGGCCGTGGCAGCGGCCGGAGCCGCGATCCGACCCGGCCGGTTTGCACCAGGCCCGCGTCAGGGCTATCATACGCGGCTCGCCGGCTGGAAACCGGCTGCACCCCGACACCAGAGATTCCCAATGCCCAGCGTCAAAGTCCGCGAAAACGAGCCCTTCGAGTTTGCCCTCCGCCGCTTCAAGCGCACCTGCGAGAAGGCCGGCGTGCTGGCCGAGACCCGCAAGCGCGAGTTCTACGAGAAGCCGACCCAGGAGCGCAAGCGCAAGGCCGCCGCCGCGGTGAAGCGCCAGGCCCGCCGCACCTCGCGCGACGTCACCAAGCGCCAGCGCATGTACTGATCCGGCCTGCCGGCGCCCCGCGCCGCGGTCGAGGTCGTCCCCCTGAAGCCGGCACGCGCGAGCGTCGCCGGCTTCTTGTGTTGTTGCAACCGGAGAATTCCACGATGAGCCTCAAGCAGCGCCTCACCGACGACATGAAGGCCGCCATGAAGGGCGGCGACAAGGCCAGCCTGGGCGTGATCCGCCTGGTCAATGCCGCGATCAAGCAGCGCGAGGTGGACGAGCGCATCGAGCTCGACGATGCCCAGGTGCTTGCGGTGCTGGAGAAGATGGTCAAGCAGCGCAGGGACTCGGTGAGCCAGTACGAGGCCGCCTCGCGCGAGGACCTGGCCGCGATCGAGCGCGCCGAGATCGAGGTGATCCAGCGTTACCTGCCCGAGAAGCTGGGCGAGGCCGAAGTCCAGGCGGCGATCGACGCCGCCATCGCCGAGACCGGCGCCACGGGCCCGGCCGACATGGGCAAGGTCATGGGCGTGCTCAAGCCGCGGCTGGCCGGCCAGGCCGACATGGGCCAGGTCTCGGCGCTGCTGAAGAAGGCGCTGGCCGGCTGATCCACGTCGCGTGCACGGGCGCCGCCGCATCCTCGGCGGCATGGCCGGATTCATCACCGGGCGCCTGGAGTCGGCCTTCGAAGGCCTGAGGCGGTCCCTGCCCTGGGCCCTCGTCCGGCGTTTCATCGAAGTCGACATCCTCACCCATGCGGCGTCGCTGACCTTCTTCGCCCTCCTGTCGCTGGCCCCGCTGCTGGTGCTGCTGCTGTGGTTGACCGCTTCGCTGTATCCGTCCGCGCAGGAGGCGCTGCTGGATCAGCTCCGGGCGATCGGCGGCGACGGCGCGGCGATCGTCGCCGGCACCGTCCTCGAGAACGCGCGTACCGAGCCCGACGTAGGTTCGCTGGCGGGCTGGTGGAGCACCGGCCTGCTGTTCTTCGGCGCCACCGCGGTGTTCGCGCGCCTGCAGGGAACGCTCAACCTGCTCTTCCACGCCTCCGGCGGGAGGGTGCGCGGCGGCCTGCACGCCTGGCTGCGCAAGCGCGTGTTCTCGTTCGGCGTGGTGCTCGCCCTGGGCTTCCTGCTGCTGGTGTCGGCGGCGCTGACCACGGCGCTGGAGATCGCGTTCGCCGGCTCGCCCACCCTGCCGGTGCTGGGCAACCTGGCCTCGATGGCGCTGTACGTGCTGGCCTTCGCCCTGATGTACCACTATCTGCCCGACCGCCGGGTGCGCTGGCGGCAGGCGTTCCTCGGCGGAGTGCTGACCGCGCTGCTGTTCGTGGTCGGGCGCTGGGGCATCGGGCTGTACATCGCCCGGGCCACCCCGGGAAGCGCCTATGGCTCCATGGGCACCCTGGTGGTGCTGCTGGTGTGGCTGTACTACGCGGCGGTCGTGTTCTTCGTCGGCGCGATGATCACGGCCGTGATCGACGAGCGCTGGAGGTTCAGCGACGTGTACCGGAGGCTGGAGAGCCGCGCGGCGCGACGGGCGGCGACGATCCGGGCGACGTCCGTGTCGGGGAGGGACAGGCCGCCGGCCTGACGGCGTCCCGCAGCGCCGGGGCGCCTTCGGCACGGCCGGCCGCGGCCACGCATGCGATCATGCGGGCTGCCATGGCACGCCTTTCCGACGCCTTCATCGACGACCTGCTCGCCCGGACGGACATCGTCGAGGTGATCGCGGCGCGCGTGCCGCTCAAGCGCCAGGGCCGGGAGTATTCGGCGCGCTGCCCGTTCCACGACGAGCGCTCGCCCTCGTTCACGGTCTCGCCGACCAAGCAGTTCTACCACTGCTTCGGCTGCGGCGCGCACGGCACGGCGATCTCCTTCCTGATGAACTTCGACCGGCTCGAGTTCCTGGATGCGATCGACGAACTGGCGAAACGCGCCGGCATCGAGGTGCCGCGCGAAACGCGGCAGCACAACGAGAATCCCGACACGCGCGACATGTTCGGGGTGCTCGACGAGGCGGCGCGCTTCTACCGCACCGCGCTCCTGCCCGGCACCGAGGCCGACGACTACCTGTCGCGCCGCGGCCTGGACGGCTCGATCCGCGAGCAGTTCGGCATCGGCTACGCGCCCGGCGGCTTCTCGGCGCTGAAGGACGCACTGGGCACCAGTCCACGCCGGCTCACGCTGCTCGAGCGCACCGGCATGCTGTCGAAGAACGACCGCGGCCACACCTACGACAAGTTCCGCGACCGGGTGATGTTCCCGATCCACGACCGTCGCGGCCGCGCCATCGCCTTCGGCGGCCGGGTGCTGAAGGCCGAGGATTCGCCCAAGTACCTCAACTCGCCCGAGACCCCGCTGTTCCACAAGGGCCGCGAGCTCTACGGCCTGTGGCAGGTGCGCCAGGCCAACCAGAAGATCGCGCGCCTGATCGTGGTCGAGGGCTACATGGACGTGGTGGCGCTGTTCCAGCACGGCATCAGCCAGGCGGTGGCCACGCTCGGCACCGCGACCACCCCCGACCACGCCGAGCTGCTGTTCCGCAATGCGCCCGACGTGTACTTCTGCTTCGACGGCGACTCCGCCGGCCGCCGCGCCGCCGCGCGCGCGATGGAGTCGGTGCTGCCGCGGATGAAGGACGGCCGCCAGGCCTTCTTCCTGTTCCTGCCCGAGGGCGAGGATCCCGACAGCATCGTCCGCAACGAGGGCGCGCCCGGCTTCGAAACGCGGCTCGCGCAGGCGGTGCCGCTCTCGCAGTTCCTGTTCGACCACCTGGCCGAGGACGGCATCAACCTGGCCACGCTCGACGGCAAGGCGCGCTTGGCCGAACGTGCGAAGCCGCTGCTTGCGCAGCTGCCCGACGGCGCCTTCGCCGACCTGATGCGGCAGCGCCTGACCGAGCTCACCGGCGTCGGCGCACGCAGCGCTCCGCCCGACGTCCACGTCCCCGTCGCGCGCGCCCGCCGAGGCCCGGCCGGCAATGCCCCGCGCCGCAGCCTGGTGCGCAGCGCGATCACCCTGTTGCTGCAGAAGCCGCAGCTGGCGCTGGAACTGCGGCCGCCCTACCGCTTCGTGGCGCTGCGCCAGCCGGGCGTGGAGCTGCTGACCGAGCTGGTGGCGATCGTCAGTGGGCGGCCGGACATCGGGACCGGCGCCATGCTCGCGCACTTCGAAGGCCGTCCCGAGGCCGACGCCCTGCACAGGCTGGCCGCCATCGACCTTCCCGGCGACGAGCCCGGCTGGACGCGCGAGTTCCTCGACGCCATCGCCCAGCTCGACCGCCAGACCCTGCAGCAGCGCGTGGACGAGCTGCTGGCGAAGCAGCGCGAGGAAGGCCTGGACGCCGTCGACAAGGCCGAACTGCGCGAGCTCCTGCAGGCCAGGGGCGCAGCGCCGGGCCAGTAGCGCCCTATCCGATGCGCCGCAGCTCGAACACCGGCCCGGGCTGCAGGAACGGCAGCAGCCAGTGGTCCACCAGCAGGAAGGCGAACAGCGCCATCAGGTAGACCACCGAGTAGTTGAACACCCGCATGGCGTAGAACTCGTCCGGCGGATCCATCAGCTTCCAGGCGTGCCACAGGAACACCAGCCCCAGCACCAGCGCGCCGCCGAGGTAGAACAGCCCGCTCATGCCCGCCACCCAGGGCAGGATCGTCACCGCGATCAACAGCACGGTGTACAGCAGGATCTGCCAGCGCGTGTACTGCACGCCATGGGTCACCGGGAGCATCGGAACCAGGGCGCGGGCGTAGTCCTCGCGACGGAAGATGGCCAGCGCCCAGAAGTGCGGCGGCGTCCACACGAAGATGATCAGCACCAGCAGGAGCGCATGCGCCCAGTCCCACTCGTTCCTCATGCCGGTGACCGCGGCCCAGCCCAGCAGCGGCGGCGCCGCGCCTGCGATGCCGCCGATGACGATGTTCTGCGGGGTGGCGCGCTTGAGGAAGCCCGTATAGACGACGGCATAGCCGATCAGCGATGCGAAGGTCAGCAGCGCCGTGAGCGGGTTCACCAGCGCGACCAGGATCGCCATCGAGGCGGCACCGAGGAACACCGCGAACGCCAGCACCTGCGCCGGCCGCAGCGCACCGGTCGGCAGCGGCCGGGCGGCGGTGCGCACCATCACCCGGTCGATGCGCTGGTCGATGAGGTGGTTGACCGCCGCCGCCGAAGCCGCCGCCAGCCAGATGCCCAGGAAGCCCAACACGGTCTCCCGCAGTGGCGGCAGCCCGGGCACCGCCAGGAACATGCCCACCAGCGCGGTGAACACGATCAGCGCCACCACCCGCGGCTTGGTCAGCGCCCAGTACTGGCGCCAGATCGCGATCGTGGCCACGTCAGTCCACCCCGCGCAAGCGCGCAAGCAGTGACACCAGCACGAACACCAGCAGTGCCGCACCGCCGTTGTGCATCACCGCGACCTCCAGCGGCAGCGACAGCTTGACGTTGAGGATGCCGAGCGTGACCTGCGCGACCGTGAGCGCCGCCAGCGTCATGCCCCAGCCGCGCAGGCCCGGCGTGCGCAGCATGCGCACCGCCGCCCACAGCAGGACGATGGTGGCGGCAACCGCGCCGATGCGATGCGCCATCTGGATGGCGATGCGCGACGCCCCGTCCAGCACTCCGCCTTCGTAGTCCACGCCGATGCCGCGCCAGAGCACGAAACCTTCGCGGAAGTCGGTCGGCGGCCACCAGAGGCCGGCGCACTGCGGGAAGTTCTCCATCGCCCAGCTGCCTGCGCCGCAGGACAGCGCGGCATAGTTGGCGCTGACCCAGCCGCCGAGCGCGATCTGCAGGCCGAGTACCGTCAGGGCAAGCCACAGCAGGCGGCGCAGGCGTCCGGCATGGGCGAGCACGATCGGCCGCTGGGTGGCGCGCCACGCCATCCAGATGAGCAGCGAAAAGGTCAGCAGGCCGCCCATCAGATGGCCCATGACCACCACCGGCTTCAGCAGCCAGGTCACCGTCCACATGCCCAGCAGGGCCTGGAAGATGATCACCGCCAGGGTCAGCGACGCCTCGCGCGCGAGGTCGCCGCCGCGCCAACGCAGCGCGGCGGCGAGCAGGACGGCCTCGCCGGCGATCGCGAGCAGTGAGGCGGCGAGGTGCGCGCCGGCCATGTAGGTCGGGATCGCGACCGCCACCAGCCCGGCGGCGCCCAGGACCTGGGCGATTCCGTACCGGCGGCGGCGCGCGGCCAGCAGGGCCATCGCCAGCACCAGCACGCCCAGCAGCGCCGCCACATGGCGGTGCACCTGCTCACGCCAGGCCTTGTGGTCCTCGAACGGACGGATGGCGCTGGCGACGTGGTCGACCACGTGCTCGGCCAGCTTCGGCCAGGTCGCACGGCCGTAGCAGGTCGGCCAGTCGGGGCAGCTCAGGCCGGCGTGCGAAAGGCGCACGAAGGCGCCGAACACGATCACGCCCAGCGCCAGCGCCACCGCCAGCCAGGCGATGCGGTGGAAGTGGCGATGGATATGGAGGGCGCCGTGCTGCGGGAGGGTTTCGCTGGCCATCATTTCAACTTGAGCAGGCGCGCCATGTCCGTGCGCAGGTGGCCGGGATCGAAGCCCGGCGCATAGCGCAGGATGACGAAGCCATTGGGGTCGACAACATACACCGGAGCGCCGGCGGCGCCGCCTTCGTCGACGCCCGGAAGCTCCGCGGACAGCGCCGGCGCGGGCTCTATGACGTTCCAGACGCGATTGCGCAGCGCCCCTTGCGGCGGCGTGCCGACCCAGAGGATGTGCACGTGGTCGGCGTTGTGGCCGAACAGGCGCCAGACCTTGTCCAGGTCGTGCGACAGCGTCACGCAGGCCTCGGCACACTCCGGGGGCGGCGCGACCACGATCCGCCAGGTGCGCTCGGCCGGATTCCAGTGGTACTCGCCACCCTCCACCAGCCGCGGAACGACCTGGCGCAGATCGCCCGGGGGCTGCAGCAGCTCGCCGTGGTTCTTCATGCCGGCCGGCCGCCAGCCGGAGAAACGCAAGGCCCCGGCAACGATGGCGCTGCCGAAGAAGACCGCCACGATCAGGATCAGGAGCGCGCGATTGCGGTTGCGCTCACGCGTGGACACGGAGGGTGGGGGCGTGGGGTCGTTCATGGGCGGGGCCTGCGGAAGGTGAGGACCAGGGCGGTGGCGAAGACCGCGAGGGCGAGCGCGAACCACTGCACGGCATAGCCGAGATGGCGTTCGGGCGGCAGGGTGTTGGGCAGCACGTCGAGGTCGCGCGCATAGCCCATGTCGAGCGTGGGGTCGAGCTTCAGCACGCGCTGCGCCAGCTGCGGCTGGCGCAGCGGCGCAGCGAGCGCGGTCGGATCGAGGCCGATCGCGAGCAAGGTGCCGTCGGCCTGCGTCGCGTGGCCGCCCGGGCCGATGCCGTGCGAGGGAGGGGGGCCAGCAGGCCGGCGATCTCGCGGCGACCGGCCGGGCGCGCGACCTGGGGCAGCGTGCGGTCGCCCGGCAGCGGCAGCCAGCCAAGCTCCACCAGCAGCGGCACGCCGCCGTCTTCGGGCACGAACACGCGGTACGCGCGCACGCCGGCGCGTCCGCCACGCTGCTGGTTGTCGAGCAGCACCGCGGGCACTTCGGCGAAATGGCCGGCACCGCCCACCCGGTCGTACGACCGGGCGCGCGCGGGGTCGGCCGCCGCGGACAGCGGCCCGGCCTCGCGCGAGGCGAGCGTCGCCGCGACTTCATCCAGCATCGCCTGTTTTTCGTGCTGCCGCCCCAGCTGCCACTGGCCCAGCGCGACGAAGCCCGCGATGGCCAGCAGCGCCAGGGTCCAGCCGACCAGCAGGGTGCGGCCGCGGCTCATCCGTGGCGCCACCGCAGGTGCGATACTCGCCGGATCACACCGGCCCCCCGGAGGCCAGCCCGCATGAGTGATTCGCTCAAAACCCTGCTCGTCATCGGATTCCTGATCCTGATCGTATGGAATCTTGGCGCCGGCCTGTACTACATGCTGGTCGACAAGGGCACCACCAAGCGCACGGTGAACGCGCTCACCCGACGCATCGCACTGTCGGTGCTGCTGATCCTGATCGTGCTCCTGTCGATCTGGATGGGGTGGATCACGCCGCACGGCATCCAGGGCTGAGCCGCACCCGGCGCGCGCCCGCGGCGCGGCGCGCAGACGCGAAGGCCGGCGATCGCCGGCCTTCGTCGTTCCGGGAGGGACCTCCCGGTCAGAGCACGTAGACGAAGAGGAACAGCGCCAGCCACACCACGTCGACGAAGTGCCAGTACCAGGCCACCGCCTCGAAGGCGAAATGGTTGTCCCTGGTGAAGTGCCCCTTCGCGCAGCGCAGCCAGATGATGGCCAGCATGATCGTGCCCAGCGTCACGTGCGCGCCGTGGAAGCCGGTGAGCATGAAGAAGGTCGAGCCGTAGATGCCCGAGCCCAGCGTCAGGTTCAGGTCGCGGTAGGCGTGGATGTACTCCTCGACCTGGAAGAACAGGAAGAGGCAGCCCAGCAGAACCGTCAGGCCCAGGAACACCAGCAGTTGACGGCGGTTGTCGGCCTTCAGCGCGTGGTGGGCGATGGTCAGGGTCACGCCCGAGGTCAGCAGGATCAGCGTGTTGAGCAGCGGCAGGCCCCAGGCCGGGATGGTCTGGAACGCGCCACCGACCTCCCCCGGACCGGCCGACGGCCAGGCGGTGCTGAAACCCTCCCACAGCAGGGCGTTGGTCATCACGCCGTCGCCGGCGCCGCCCAGCCACGGCAGCGACAGCTGGCGTGCGTAGAACAGCGCGCCGAAAAACGCGCCGAAGAACATCACCTCGGAGAAGATGAACCACACCATGCCCAGCCGGAACGAGCCGTCGACCTGGCGGTTGTGGTAGCCCGAGACCGACTCGAGGATCACGTCGGCGAACCACTTGAACAGGATCAGGAGCAGGCCGGCCACGCCCGTGAAGAACACCGTGCGGCCCCAGGACACCTCGTTGAACCAGCTCGCCAGTCCGAAGAAGAGGACGAACAGCGCCACCGACGCGAACAGCGGCCACTTGCTGTCCTTGGGGACGAAGTAGACGTTCGGGTCGTGGGCGGCTTGCGTGTGTGCCATGTCGGTATCCGTCGTTGCCGGGTCAGGGTGCCGCGTGCGGCAGGATGGGCGACGCCGTGGCCTTCGCCGCGGACTGCGCGCGCTCGGTCAGGACGTCGTTCTTGTAGAAGGTGTAGGACAGCGTGATGGTCCTGACGTCGGCCGGCAGCGACGGATCGATGATGAAGCGCACCGGCATGTCGCGGGTCTCGCCCGCCGCGAGCGTCTGGGCGGTGAAGCAGAAGCACTCTGTCTTGGCGAAATAGCCCGAGGCCCGCGCCGGTGCCACGGACGGCGTGGCCGTCCCGACGATCGCGCGGTCGCCGTCGTTGTGGGCGTAGTAGGTGGTCTCGTACTGCTGGCCCACCTGCACCCGCATGCGCGCCTGGTTGGGGCGGAACGACCAGGGCAGCGCCGAGTTCACGCCGCCGTCGAACTCCACCGTGACCATGCGCGCCTCGGCCGCGGCGCCTGCGCCGGCCGGCGCCTCCGCCGCGGTGTTGTCCAGGCGGATGCCGAAGACCTTCTCGCAGGCGATGCGGTACAGCGGCACCAGCGAAAAGGTGAAGGCGAACGCCGCCGCGGAGGCGAGCAGCATCTTGCCGATGCCGGCGGTGCTGGAACGCTTTCCGCTCATGGCGCGAACACCCCCGAGAGGATGAAGGCCACGTAGATCGCCGCCGCCACCATTCCGAGCCACAGCGCCATGCGCACGGCGCGGCGCCGCTGCGCCGCGACCTCGTCGGGATCGCGCCTGTCAGGCCCGGCCGGCATCGCTGACAGGCTCGAGCTCATGGCCTTCCGGGTCCAGGTCGCCGTGGGCGAGGTCGCCCGGGCGGATCACCGGCGGCGTGGTGAAGGTGTGGTGCGGCGCCGGCGACGGCACGGTCCACTCCAGGCCGCGCGCGCCTTCCCACGGACGCTGCGGCGCCGGGGCGCCCTTCTTCAGCGAGTGGAACAGGATGCCGAACATCAGGAAGGGCGTGACGAACATGCCGAAGGCCCCGATCGAGCTGACCAGGTTCCAGTCCGCGAACACCACGTTGTAGTCGGGGATGCGGCGCGGCATGCCTGCCAGGCCGAGGAAGTGCTGCGGGAAGAACAGCAGGTTGACGAAAACCATCGTCCACCAGAAGTGGAACCTGCCCCAGGCCTCGTTGTACATCCGCCCGGTCCACTTCGGCCACCAGTAGTAGACGGCCGCGATCAGCGCCAGCACCGAGCCGGTCACGAGCACGTAGTGGAAGTGGGCGACCACGAAGTAGGTGTCGTGGTACTGGAAGTCGGCCGGGACGATCGCGAGCATCAGGCCGGAGAAACCGCCGATGGTGAACAGGATCACGAAGGCGATCGAGAACAGCATCGGCGTCTCGAAGGTCAACGCCCCGCGCCACATGGTGGTCACCCAGTTGAAGACCTTCACGCCCGTCGGCACGGAGATCAGCATGGTCGCGTACATGAAGTAGATCTCGCCGCCCAGCGGCATGCCGGCGGTGAACATGTGGTGCGCCCACACGATGAAGCTGAGGAACGCGATCGCGGCGGTCGCGTACACCATGGCCTGGTAGCCGAACAGCGGCTTGCGGCTGAAGGTCGGGATGACCTCCGAGACCACGCCGAATGCCGGCAGGATCATGATGTAGACCTCGGGGTGCCCGAAGAACCAGAAGATGTGCTGGTACATCACCGGGTCGCCGCCGCCGGCCGCGTGGAAGAACGAGGTCGAGAAGAACTTGTCGGTCAGCAGCATCGTGACCGCGCCCGCCAGCACCGGCATCACCGCGATCAGCAGGAAGGCGGTGATCAGCCAGGTCCACGGGAAGATCGGCATCTTCAGCAGGTCGACGCCCGGCGCGCGCATGTTGAGCACGGTGGCGATGACGTTGATCGCGCCCATGATCGAGCTGATGCCCATCATGTGGATGGCGAAGATCGCGAAGGCCATGCTGGAACCGCCCTGGAGCGACAGCGGCGGGTACATGGTCCAGCCGCCCGCCGGCGCGCCGCCCGGCAGGAACAGGGTCAGCAGCAGCATCGCGAACGCGAACGGCAGGATCCAGAACGACCAGTTGTTCATGCGCGGCAGCGCCATGTCCGGCGCGCCGATCTGCAGCGGGATCATCCAGTTGGCCAGGCCGACGAAGGCCGGCATCACGCCGCCGAAGATCATCACCAGCGCGTGCATCGACGTCATCTGGTTGAAGAAGTGCGGATTGACGTACTGCAGGCCCGGGACCGCCAGTTCGAGGCGGATGACCACGCTCATCGCCGCGCCGATGATGAACATCGTGAAGCTGAAGAGCAGGTACAGCGTGCCGATGTCCTTGTGGTTCGTGGAGAAGAACCAGCGTTCGACGAAGCCCTGCCGGTGGGCGTGGTGGTCGTCGTGGGCGGCGTGGGTATCGGTGGCGGTGGACATGGACTGCCTGCCTCGTGAAGTCGTTCTGTCAGCCGGCCGCGGGCGCGGCGGGGGCGGGAGCGGCCTGCGCGGCCACGGGGGCGGACCTGGCCTTCTCGGCCGCCAGCCACTGTTCGTACTCGGCCACCGGGACCGCGCGCACCACGATCGGCATGAAGCCGTGGTCCTTGCCGCACAGCTCGGCGCACTGGCCGCGGTAGACGCCGGGCTCGCTGATCTCGGTCCAGTGCTCGTTGACGATGCCCGGCACCGCGTCCTGCTTCCAGCCCAGCGCCGGCACCCACCAGGAGTGGATGACGTCGTCGGCGGTGATCACGAAGCGGATCTTGGTGTCCACCGGCACCACCAGCTCGTTGTCGACGTCGAGCAGGTAGTACGGGTTGGCGGCGGCGTCGGGGCGCGCCCCGCTCTGGCGGATGCGGTCGCTCTCGCGGTCGAGGCGGCTGGTGATGGAGACGTCCTCGCCGAGGTAGTCGTACTTCCACATCCACTGGTAGCCGGTGACCTTGATGGTCATGGCCGAGTCGCGGGTGTCGTACATCGCGATCAGCTTCGTGGTGGCCGGCCAGGCCATGACCACCAGCAGGATCACCGGGATCACCGTCCACAGGACCTCGAGCCCGGTGTGGTGGCTCCACTTCGCCGCCACCGCGCCCCTGGACTTGCGGAAGGCGAAAATCGCGTAGCCCATGGCCAGGAACACCACCAGACCGATCGCGGCGCAGATCCAGAACACCAGCATGTGCGCGTCGTACGCGTTCTGCGAGGTCGCGGTGACGCCGCGCCCCATGTTCAGCTGCCATGGCTTCGGATCACCGGCCTGCGCCAGCGCCGCCACCGGCACCATGGCCGCGGCCGCCATCACCCACCGCAAGAAACGACCCTGCATCATGCGTGCAACCCCAATGTCGTCGCGGCCAGCGGCCGCTTGCTGGAACGGTTGTCTGGAAGTCCCCAAGCCGGCTCGACGCCCGGCGAGTGGACCCGTCGCGCCCCCCTCAGGCGCGTTGCGTCGCGCCGAGAATAGCCGCCGGCTTGCTTGACCGGCAAGCGGCGGTGCGCAACGGGAACCGCGCGTCCGCGCTTTTCCCGGGAGCGACCGCTAGAATCCGGCTTTCCCCACGCCGTGCATGATGACCGTGAACGACCTCCCCCTCGGCGAACTCCCGCCGCCCCCCGAGCCATTGCGCGCAGCCATCACCCGGCACTGGCTCGCGGACGAGGCGACACGGGTCCGCGCGCTGCTTGAAGAGGCGCGCCAGCCCGCGGACGATGCCGCGGCCATCGCCGCCACCGCCGCCGACCTCGTGCGACGCGTGCGCGTGCGCGCGCCGGAGCAGGGCGTGGTCGAATCCTTCATGCGCCAGTACGACCTCGGCAGCGAGGAGGGCGTGCTGCTGATGTGCGTGGCCGAGGCGCTGCTGCGCATCCCCGACCAGGACACCGCCGACGCCCTGATCCGCGACAAGCTGGGCGAAGCCGACTGGAAGAAGCACATGGGCCAGTCGGAGTCGGTGCTGGTCAACGCTTCGACCTGGGGCCTGATGCTGACCGGCCACCTGGTGGACCTGGCCGACGGGACCAAGCGCGACGTGCATGGTGCGTTCAAGCGCCTGGTCGGCCGCGTGGGCGAACCGGTGATCCGCCTGGCGGTGCGCCAGGCGATGAAGATCATGGGCCATCAGTTCGTGATGGGCCGCACGATCGGCGAGGCCCTGGCGCGGGCGCGCAAGGGCCGCAACGCCCAGTACCGCTATTCGTTCGACATGCTCGGCGAGGCCGCGCTGACGCAGCGCGATGCCGACCGCTACCTGGAGGCCTACCGCAGCGCGATCGACGCCATCGGCCGCGACACGCGCGGCGATGCCGATGCCATCGTCGCGCCCTCGATCTCGGTCAAGCTTTCCGCCCTGCACCCGCGCTATGAACACGCCAAGCGCCGGCGCGTGCTGGCCGAACTCGCGCCGCGCCTGCTGGACCTGGCACAGCGCGCGAAGGGCCACGGCATCGGCCTGACCGTCGACGCCGAGGAGGCCGACAGGCTGGAACTGTCGCTGGACGTGATCGAGGCCGCATGGCGCGATGCGTCCCTGGCCGGCTGGGACGGCTTCGGCATCGTGGTCCAGGCCTACCAGAAGCGGGCGCCGTTCGTCATCGACTGGATCGTCGGGCTGGCCCGCCGCGGTGGCCGGAAGATCCCGGTGCGCCTGGTCAAGGGCGCGTACTGGGACGCCGAGGTCAAGCGCGCCCAGGTCGACGGCCTGTCCGGCTACCCCGTGTTCACGCGCAAGCCCAACACCGACGTCAGCTACCTCGCCTGCGCCCGCCGCCTGCTCGACGCCGGCCATGCGGTGTACCCGATGTTCGCCACCCACAACGCGCAGACCATCGCCGCCGTGCACCGCATGGCCACCGGCCGCCCGTTCGAGTTCCAGAAGCTGCACGGCATGGGCGACGACCTCTACGACGAGGTGATCCCCGGCGACCGCCTCGACGTGCCCTGCCGCGTCTACGCGCCGGTGGGCAGCCACGAGGACCTGCTGCCCTACCTGGTGCGGCGCCTGCTCGAGAATGGCGCCAACTCAAGCTTCGTGAACCGCATCACCGACGAGGACGTGCCGGTCGAGGACCTGGTGCGCGACCCGGTCGAGGTCGTGGCGTCCTTCGAATCCATCCCGCATCCGCGCATCCCGCTGCCCGCCGGACTCTATCGCCAGCAGGGCCATGAAAGGACCAACTCCATGGGCATCAACCTCGCCAACGACGACGAACTGCGCGGCCTGGCCGCGGCCATCGCGGCCGGGGATACCGACTGGACGGCCGCGCCGCTGGTGCCCGGCGCCAGCAGCACCGCGTCCTGGATCGACGTCACCGACCCCGCCGACCGCCGCCGCACCGTCGGCCGCTGGCAGCCCGCGGACGAGGCCACGGTGCAGCGCGCCGTGACCAATGCGGTGGCCGCGCAGCCGGCCTGGAACGCGACGCCCGCGGCCTCCCGCGCCGCGATCCTTGAGCACGCCGCCGACCTGATGGAGCAGCGCATGCCGCGCTTCATCGCCATGTGCACGCGCGAGGCCGGGAAGACCGTGGTCGACGGTGTCGCCGAGGTGCGCGAGGCGGTCGACTTCCTGCGCTACTACGCCGGCGAGGCGCGCCGCCAGTTCGCCCTGGACACCCTGCCCGGGCCGACCGGCGAATCCAACACCCTGCAGCTCGAGGGTCGCGGCGTCTTCGTGTGCATCAGTCCCTGGAACTTCCCGCTGGCGATCTTCGCCGGCCAGGTGGCCGCGGCCCTGGCCGCGGGCAACAGCGTGCTGGCCAAGCCGGCCGAGCAGACCAACCTGGTCGCGCATGCGGCGGTGAAGCTGCTGCACGAGGCCGGCGTCCCGGAGGCCGTGCTGCAGCTGGTCCCCGGCGACGGTGCCAGCGTCGGCGCCGCGCTGACCTCGGACCCGCGCGTGGCCGGCGTCGCTTTCACCGGCTCGACCGCGACCGCGCGCGCGATCAACCGCGCGCTCGCCGGCCGCGACGCCGCGATCGGCGTGCTGATCGCCGAGACCGGCGGCCAGAACGCGCTGATCGCCGACTCGTCGTCGCTGCCCGAGCAGGTGGTGAAGGACGCGATCGGTTCGGCCTTCACCTCGGCCGGGCAGCGCTGCTCGGCGGCGCGGGTGCTGTTCGTGCAGGAGGACATCGCCGACAAGGTCATCGACATGCTGGCCGGCGCGATGGCCGAACTGGTGGTCGGCGACCCGGGCGAGCTGGCGACCGACGTGGGTCCGGTGATCGACTCGGACGCGCTGTGCCTGCTCGAGGAGCACGCGCGGGAGATGGCTGGCGCGCGCCTGATCGCCGAGGCCCCGCTGCCCGCGGCCGCAGCGCACGGCACGTTCTTCGCGCCGCGCGCCTGGGAGATCGATTCGATCGGACGCCTCGAGCGTGAGAACTTCGGGCCGGCGCTGCACGTGGTGCGCTGGAAGGCCGACCAGCTCGACGCTGTCGTCGACGCGATCAACGCCACCGGCTTCGGACTGACGCTGGGCATCCATTCGCGAATCGACGAGACCGTCGAGCGCATCGTGGGGCGGGCGAAGGTCGGCAACATCTACGTCAACCGCAACCAGATCGGCGCGGTGGTCGGCGTGCAGCCCTTCGGCGGACAGGGCCTGTCGGGCACCGGCCCCAAGGCCGGCGGCCCGCACTACCTGCCGCGCTTCGCCACCGAGAAGACGGTGACCATCAACACCACCGCCGCCGGCGGCAACGCGTCGCTCCTGACGCTGGACGACTGAGGCCAAAACTCCCCGGAGTACACGCCGCCCGCCGCGGCTGCAGGGGGAACCAGAAAAAGGTTTTTCTCCAGACTCCGGGGGTGACGGCGTGCAGTTGGCGCGCTGTCGCGCTTCTGGCGCACCGTTGCGCCTTGAAGTCGCCTCGTTGGGGTCCGCGCAGCCCGTCCCGCGCACAGGGGTGTGCTCCCCCGGCCGTCTCCGCGTCCTGCTCCCATCGGCCGGCCGCCGGCCATCCATGGCCGGCTGTCCGCACACCCCCTGTGCACGGGACGGGCTCCGACGTTCTGCGGCTTCGGGACGGAAGATCAAGAGCGGTCGCGAGCAGGGCAGCTCCTGGTCATGACGCCCTCCGTTTCAACGTCGACGTCGACGTGGCCCTCGTCCCGACCGCGACCAAAGGTCGTGCCCGCCGCGGACTTCACCGGAGCGCCCCTGGCGGCCGAGCCGGACTCGAACGGAGCGTCCCCTCGATCCGGAGAAGAACCAGAAAAAAGCCCCGCGGATGCGGGGCTTTTTTCGTGAGTGCGCGATGCGCCGCTCAGAAGCGGTACTGCGCCGCGATGCCGAACAGGTTGGCGTCGCCGTCGTACGGCCCGGCGATGGTGCTGCCGCCGCTGGACACGCGGACCTTCGGATCCTTCGGCTTCAGGTGCATGAAGGCGAAGTCCACGTCGAACGCTTCGCTGACCTTCCAGGTGGCGCCGATCGAGTACCAGTTGCGATCGTCGTCCGGCAGGCGCGGCGTGCGGTGGGCCAGGCTGGTCGGGGTCTCGTCGAGCGCCACGCCGCCGCGGAGCGTCCAGGCTTCGTTGAGCGCGTACTCGGCACCCAGCGACACGAAGTCGGTGTCGGACCACTCGAAGGGCTCGACCGAATCCGGATCCGGGTTGTCGAACTGGACCCGCACTTCCCGCAGCGACGACCAGCCGGTCCTGGTCCAGTTGGCCATCATCGCGAAACGGTCGGTGAAGTCGTAGCGCGCCACGAGGGCGGTGGTCGACGGGGTGGTGAGCTTCGCGCTGGCGCCGCCGTTCTGGAACAACTGCGCGGTCATCGGGCTGCTGTTGAACACCGTGCGCACGTCGCCCGGCACCTCCCAGGTGGCGGTGCCGCGCAGCTCGTAGTCGATCTCGGACTGGTAGCTGACGCCCAGCGAGAAGCGGTCGGTCGGGCGGAGGGCGATGCCCGCGATCCAGCCGAAGCCGGTGTCGTCGCCCTCGATCTCGGCATGGCCGTCACGGGCCTGCGGGACCGCGAAGGGCAGCGGGCGGGTCGCCGGGTTGGCGAACAGCAGGGTGCCGAAGTCCACGGACTTGGACAGGGTCACGTCGGCCTTGGAGTACACGGCGCCGAGGCCGACCGAGACGTGGTCGCCGAGGTCGAGGGCCGCGGACAGCGTCAGGTTCACGATCTTGACGTCGGAGGTGTCGGCGAAATAGCGGCCCTGCCAGTCGCGGTCGTACTCGGTCTTCAGGCCGAAGGGCGCGCTGACCATGGCGCCCAGCGCCACGCCGTTGTCGAGCTTGTGGATGACCGAGAACGCGGGGATCGGGGTGACGTCGCCGGCGTCGCCGCCATTGCCACCGGTGAGCGGGCGGCCGAGCACGTCGGTGCCGCTGCCTTCGAACTCGTAGCTCAGGTCGATGACCGAGAGGTCGGCCTGGACGGTGGTTCCTTCGAAGCGGGCCATCGAGGCCGGGTTGTTGACCACGACCGCGGCGTCGCCTTCGTTGACGCCGGAACCGGCGAACGCGGCGCCGAGGCCCTTGACGCTGTTTTCCTTGAGCTGGAAGCCCGACGCATGGGCCGGGGCGAGGGCCAGGGCGCCGGCGATGCCGAGCGCGAGGGCCGAAGCCTGGACATGGGGGGAGATACGCATTCTGGACACTCCTGACAGGTGACTTGCTGGGGCGCGCCCGCGGCAACCGGGCGATGTGTCCCGCCCTGGGTACCTGCCGGAAGACCCCTCCCGACCGTGGCGCCGGCGCACTATACCGTGGCGGATGGGAGGGCGGAGGCATCCCCGGCCCAGGCGGGCCGGTTATCTTGGCGCGACCCCTGGCCGGCGACCCGCGATCCATGTTCGTCTCCATCCCCACGCGTTCGATTCCCACCCTCCGCTGGGCCACGCCGCTGCTGTGTGCGGTCCTGTGGGTGGTCCATCTCTGGGCCAGCACCCGGCCCGAGGCCGTGGAGCAGGCGCTGATGGCGCGCTGGGGCGCGCTGACCGGCGGGCTGCTGGGGCCGCAGGGCCCGATGGCCTCCTGGGCCGACGGTGAGCGCGGCCTGCGCCTGCTCACGGCGCTGTTCGTGCATGCCGACTGGGCGCATCTGCTCGGCAACCTGGTGTTCCTGCTGATCTTCGGGTTGCCGGCCGAGCGGGTGATGGGGCCCTGGCGCCTGCTGGTGCTGTTCCTGGTCGGAGGCACGGTCGCCAATCTGGCCACGGTGATGGTGATCGATACTCCGGATCGCCTGGTGATCGGTGCCAGCGGCGCGGTCTCGGCGGTGATCGGCACCTATCTCGCCCTGTTTCCGCGCGCGCATCTGGGCGTGGTCCTGCCCCTGGGCCTGTTCCTGGAGTTCGTGCGTGCGCCGGCGTCGCTGCTGATCGGGATCTGGGCCGCGCTGCAGATCGTGTTCGCCTACATCGGCCCGGCCTTCGGCGCAGTGGCCTGGTCGGCGCACATCTCCGGCTTCGCCTTCGGCGTCGCGTTCGCCCTGGTCTCGCGACGCGGCATCGCGCGCCGCCTGCGGCGCAGGAAGGGTTACTGACCCGCGGGCCGATCTCCGGCGGCCGGGGCTTCCGGAGCCTCGGGCGGCGGCGCACAGGCACCGCCGGAAACGAGCCGGCGCAGCGCGGCCAGCGCCTGCGCGACCGGCTTCTCGCCGCCGAGTACCTGTCCGGGCTGGCCGTCCTCATGCCCGTCCGCGGCGAGATGGCCCGGAAGCGCGGCCTCGGCGAATCCGCCGTTCGCCGCTCCGCCCTCGAGCACCAGGTCGGGCTCGATGCCGCGGGCCTGGATGGAGGTGCCGTCGGGCGTGTAGTACCGCGCGGTGGTGAGCTTGACGGCGTCGCCGTTGTCCAGTGGCAGCACCGTCTGCACCGAGCCCTTGCCGAAGGTGCGGCTGCCGACCACGCAGGCGCGGCGGTTGTCGCGCAGTGCGCCGGCCAGGACTTCGGAGGCACTGGCCGACCCCGCGTCCACGAGCACCACGACCGGCCGCCCGCGCATGCGGTCGCCGGGAGTGGCGCTGAACGACGTGTCGCCGATCCGGATGCGGCCACGGGTACTGACGATGCCCCCGCTGTCCAGCAGGTCGTCGGCGATCTGCACGGCCGAAGTCAGCAGCCCGCCGGGATTGCTGCGCAGGTCGATCATCAGCCCGCGCAGCCCGTCGCCGCCGGCCTCGCGATGGAGGCGGTCGACGGTGGCGGCGAAATCGCTGGCGGTGTCGGCCTGGAAGCCGGCGATCCGCACCTGGCCCAGGCCCGGCTCCCGGATGCTGCCGCGCACGCTGGGGGTACGGATCACCGCGCGCGCGACGCGCAGTTCCAGCGGCGCGGCCTCCCCCTCGCGCACGACGGTGACGGCGACCTCGGTGCCCGGCGGTCCGCGCAGCGGCCCACGGCCCTCATGGCTGGCCGGGGTCAGCGTCTCGCCGTCGACGGCCACGATCACGTCGCCCGCGCGGATCCCGGCGCGCTGCGCCGGGCTGTCGTCCATCGGCGCGATCACGCGCATGCTCCCGTCCGGCAACGGCATCACCTCGACGCCGATGCCCTCGTAGGCGCCCGCGGTGCCCTCTTCGAAGGCCTCCGCGTCGCTGCGCTGGAGATAGGCGCTGTGCGGGTCGAGGTCGAGCAACAGGCCGCGGATCGCCCGCTGCATCAGGTCGTGGTCGCCGACCTCGTCCACATAGCCGGCGCGCACGGCATTGAACACCAGCACGAAACGGCTGATCTCCTCCAGCGGCACGGCGCTGGAGGCATCTGTTTCCGCGTCCTGCCCCTCCGGCGGCGCGGGCTGCGTCGAGGCCGGAGGCTCCTGCGCCGTAGCCGGAGGCTCCTGCGCCGCGGCAGGCAGGGCCAGCAGGCTGGCGAGGGCGAGCGTCAACAGGGGGGCGCGCATGCGGTGGCTCCGGGAAGTCGGCGAGTGGCGGCGCTTTCGCGCGCGGGGCTCCGTGATTATGCCGGCCGCGACGTCGGGCGCCGGTCAGCGCTTCTGCAGCCAGGCATCCGGATCGATCGGCTTGCCGTCGCGCCGCAGCTCGAAGTACAGCGCCGCCTGCCCCTGGCCGCCCGAGGTGCCGACGGTGGACACCGCGTCGCCGCGGCGGACGCGGTCGCCCGGCCCTTTGAGCAGGCTGTCGTTGTGGGCGTACAGGCTCATGTAGCCGTTGCCGTGGTCGATGATCAGGATCAGCCCGTAGCCGGTCATCCACTCCGCGAACACGACCGTGCCTTCGGCCACCGCGCTCACGGGCGTGCCGGCCGCGGCGGCGACCAGCACCCCGGAGCTGCGGCGGCCGTCGGGCATGCGCGCGCCGTAGCCGGCCAGCAGATTGCCGGCCAGCGGCCAGGACAGTCCGCCCACTTGCGCCGGCGCGGTGCGCGCCACGGCGACCTTCGGGGCGTCCGGCACCGGGCTGCCGGCACGCGCGGCGGCGCCGTCGGCCGGCGGGCCGGCGGCGGACCTTGCCGCGGCGGCGCGGCGCGCGGTCTCGGCCTTGCGCTCGGCTTCGGCCCGGCGCGCAGCCTCGCGCAGGCGCGCGAGCAGGCTCTCGAGCGATTTCGCGTCGGCGCCCAGCGCCTTTTCGCGGGCGCTGCGATCCTCGTAGCGCGCAGCGAGCGCGGCCACCGCCTTCGCCCGTTCGCGGCGTTCGCGGTCGAGCGATGCCGCCAGCGCGCGCTGGCGCTCGCCGGCCGCGGCGAGGGCCTCGCGCTCGGCGGCGATACCGCGCTCCAGCTCTTCCAGCCCGGCCAGTTCCGCCGTCAGCTCGGCGATGCGCGCGCTGTGCCCCCGCTGCAGGTAGCCGTGGTAGGCGAGGCTGCGGTTGGCGCTGGCGACGTCGTCCTGCGCCAGCAGCAGCTTCAGCGGCGCGGCGCCGCCGACGCTGTAGGCCGCGCGCAGCAGCGTCGCCAGCTCGGCACGCTGCACGGCCAGGCGCCCGGCCAACGCGTCGCGGCGCGCCTCCAGCGCCGTCAGGTCCTCCTGCTTGCGGACAAGCGCTGCTTCGGTGTCCGCCAGCTCCCGCGCATTGCGGGCGACCCGCTCATCGGCCTCGCGCAGCGCGCGGCTGGCGCCGCCACGCTGGCCCTCGATGCGGCGCCGCTCGCGGCCGACCTCGGTGAGTTCGCGCTTGACCTTCTCCAGCCTGCGCTGTGCGTCGCGGCTCTCCTGGGCGGAAAGGGGCGCGGCCGGGGCCGCGAGCAGCAGCGCGAACAGCAGCGCCGGCAGCGCGGCCGCCCGCCTCACGCCAGCAGGCTGCGGCCGGTCATCTCCGCCGGCTTCGGCACGCCCAGCAGGTCCAGCATCGTCGGCGCGAGGTCGCGCAACGCCCCGCCTTCCCGCAGCCGGGCCTCGTGGCGTCCGCCGACGTAGACCAGGTCGACGGGTCCGACCGTATGCGAGGTGTGCGGCTCGCCGGTCTCCGGGTCGCGCATCATCTCCACGTTGCCGTGGTCGGCGGTGACCAGCAGCTCCCCGCCCTGTGCGAGGACCGCGGCGACGACCTCGCCCAGCGCCCTGTCCACGGCCTCGACCGCTTTGATCGCGGCCTGCAGGTCGCCGGAGTGGCCGACCATGTCGGGATTGGCGTAGTTGCACACGACGACGTCGAAGCGGCCGGACCCGATCGCGGCCACCAGTTTCTCCGTCACCTCGGGGCAGCTCATTTCCGGCTGCAGGTCGTAGGTGGCGACCTGCGGACTGGGCACGAGGATGCGCTCCTCTCCCGGGAACGGGGTTTCGCGGCCGCCGTTGAAGAAGAAGGTGACGTGGGCGTACTTCTCGGTCTCGGCGATGCGCAGCTGGGACAGGCCGTTCGCGCCCAGCACTTCGCCGAACGTGTTGCGCAGGTCGTCGGGCGGGAAGGCAAGCGGCGCCGGGAGCATGGCGTCGTATTCGGTCAGGCAGGTGAAGCGCGACAGCGCCGGGCGGCGCGCCTCGAAGCCGTCGAAGCCGGGCGCCACGAAGGCCGCGCTGAGCTGGCGGGCACGGTCGGCGCGGAAATTCATGAACACCACCGCGTCGCCGTCGCGCATGGGCGTGGTGCCCTCGATGATGGTGGGCGCGACGAACTCGTCGTTCTCGTTGCGCGCGTAGGCGGCCTCGAGCGCGGCGATGGCGCTTGGCGCCCGGTGCGGTGACTGCGCCTCGACGATCGCGTCCCAGGCGCGCCGCACGCGCTCCCAGCGCCGGTCGCGGTCCATGGCGTAGTAGCGGCCGCTGACGCTGGCGACACGGGCGTTGCCGGCCGCGGCGCAGGCTGCTTCCAGCGCGCGCAGGCTGGGCGCGGCCGAACGCGGCGGCATGTCGCGGCCGTCGGTGAAGGCATGCACGGCCACCCGCGCGACGCCCTCGCGCCTGGCCAGCTCCAGCATCGCGAACAGGTGCGCCTCGTGGCTGTGCACGCCGCCGGGCGACAGCAGGCCCATCAGGTGCAGGGTGCCGCCGGAGGCGTTCGCGGCGGCGCAGGCCGCGCGAAGCGCGTCGTTGGCGAAGAAACCGCCGTCGGCGATCGCGGCGTCGATGCGGGTCAGGTCCTGGTAGACCACGCGCCCGGCGCCGATGTTCATGTGCCCGACCTCGGAGTTGCCCATCTGTCCTTCGGGCAGGCCGACGTGGACACCCTCGGTGTGCACCAGCACGCTCGGGTGCTCGGCGACCAGGCGGCGCCAGTTGGGGATCGCGGCGAGCGCGAGCGCGTTGTCGCGCGGATCGTCGCGGTGTCCCCAGCCGTCGAGGATCAGCAGCACCACCGGCTTCGGGCGGCGGACGGAGGCGGGTTCAGGCACGACGTTCGACCCAGTGACCTTGGACAGGTGCATTGTAGCCCCGGCGCGCGCAGACTCGTTCCATGGACAGCTCCCTCGCGACCCGCCTCGCTCTCCTGCTCGCCGCCACGCTCGCCACCGGTACCGCACTTGCCGCGGGAGACACCGCCGGGGACATCGAGCGCGTCAACGGCGCGATCACCGCCTCCGCCGGCACCGCGTACGGCCGCCTGGAAACCGTCAATGGCAGCATCACCCTCGAGGACGGTGCCCGCACCGGTCCGGCCGAGACCGTGAACGGCGGCATCCGCGCCGGCAACGATATCGCGAGCGGCGGCCTGTCCACGGTCAACGGCAGCATCCGCGTCGGTGAGCGGGCCCGGGTCGGCGGCGGCATCGAGACCGTGAACGGAAGCGTGCTGGTCCGGCGCGGCGGCGAGGTCGATGGCGACGTCAGCACCGTCAACGGCGCCATCGGGCTGATCGCCACGGTCGTGGCCGGCGACGTCGAAACCAGCAGCGGCGACGTCACCATCGGCGTCGACTCGCACGTGCGCGGCGCGCTGCGCGTGCACAAGCCGAACGCGAACTGGATGCCGATCCGGGTCAGCACCCGCCGGCAGCGGATCGTCATCGGCCCCGGCGCTGCGGTCGACGGACCGCTGGAGTTCGAGCGCGAGGTCGTCCTGTATGTGCACGACACCGCGCGCACCGGCCCGGTCACGGGCGCCGAGACCCTGCGCTATTCCACGCCCACCGCTCCGCCCCGCGGCGACAGCGACTGAGCGCCGCGCCCCGGCGGGGCGCCGAAGGCATAGAATCGGGCGTTCCATCCACGCAGGACCCGAACGAATGCGACCGATCCACCTCGTGCTCAGCCTCGCCGTGGCCACGGCGCTGGCCGCATGCGGCGGCGAGCCCACCACCGGCGCCGACGCCGGCCAGGCCCCCGCATCCACGCACAACTTCAGCCCCGAACTGAGCAAGGACGACTTCGCCGAAATGGTGAAGACCCTGTCCTCCGATGATTTCGAGGGGCGCGCACCCGGCGCACCCGGCGGCGAGAAGACCGTCGAATACATCAAGGCCCAGTACGAACGCATCGGCCTCGAGCCCGGCGGCGACGATGGCACGTTCTTCCAGACCGTGCCGATGATCGAGACCACCGCCGACGAGTCCACCGTGCTGCGCGTGGACGTGGCCGGCAGCCCGCGCGAACTCGCCTTCGGCACCGACATGGTGATTGGCACCCGCACCGGCGAGAACGAGATCAGGGTGGCCGACAGCGGACTGGTCTTCGTCGGCTACGGCGTCGACGCACCCGAGCTGGGCTGGAACGACTACGAGGGCCTCGACGTCGAGGGCAAGACCGTGGTCATCCTGGTCAACGACCCCGGCTTCCATGCCAAGGACGAGTCGCTGTTCGAAGGCAACCGGATGACCTACTACGGTCGCTGGACCTACAAGTTCGAGGAAGCCGCGCGCAAGGGCGCCGCCGCCGCGCTGATCATCCACGACACCGCCGGCGCCGCCTACGGCTGGGACGTGGTCAAGAACTCCTGGTCGGGCCCGCAGTTCGACCTGCGCGCTTCGGACGATCCGGAACCGCGCCTGCCCGCGCAGGGCTGGCTGAGCGCCGAGGCCGCGAAGCAACTGTTCGCCGACGCCGGCCAGGACCTGGACGCGCTGTACGCCGCCGCCGGCAAGCGCGGCTTCAAGGCCGTCCCGCTGGACGCGACCGTGTCCTTCGATCTCGCCAGCACCACCCGCGAAGCCTCTTCGCGCAACGTGGTCGGCGTGCTGCGCGGCAGCGAGGCGCCGGACGAGGCCATCGTCTACATGGCCCACTGGGACCACCTCGGGAAGCACGAGGGCGAGGGCGACACGATCTACAACGGCGCCGTCGACAACGCCACCGGCGTGGCCGGCATCATCGAGATCGCGGAAAAGTTCAAGGCCGACGGCCAGCCGAAGCGTTCGGTGGCCTTCGTCGCGGTGACGCTGGAGGAGTCGGGCCTGCTCGGTTCGAAGTACCAGGTGGCCCACCCGGCGTTCCCGCTGGAGAAGACGGTGGCCGTGGTCAACCTCGACGCCATGAGCGTGGCCGGCCCGTCGCGCGACATGGTCGTGGTCGGCCTGGGCAACTCCGAGCTCGAGGACGTGCTGAAGACGTACGCCGACGCGCAGCAGCGCACCCTGGTGCAGGAAGGCAACCCGGCGGGTGGCTTCTATTTCCGCTCCGACCACTTCAACTACGCCAAGGCCGGCGTGCCCGCGCTCTATGCCAAGGGCGGCGACGACCTGGTGCAGGGCGGGAAGGAAGCCGGCGCCGAATACGCGCGCCGCTACAACGAGGTCGCGTACCACAAGCCGGCCGACGAGTTCGACCCGTCCTGGAACCTGGATGGCGCGATCCAGGACCTGGAAGCGCTGTATGGCGTGGGCCGCACCCTGGCCGACGACGGCAGCTGGCCGACCTGGTACGAAGGCAATGCCTTCAAGGCCGCGCGCGACGCAATGCGCGCCGGCAGCGGCGGCTGAGACCGGCGGGACGCGGAGCCGGCAGGCCGGCTCCCGCGTCATGGCGGATACGAAGACGGCGCCCCGGGGCGCCGTCTTTGCTGATGCCGGTCGCATCCATGGCCGCGCGACCCGGCGCGGCCACCGCGAGGACCGTGCGACTCAGCCGCGCGCGTCGGCCACCAGACGCACCCGCGCGAAGTTCCGTTTCCCGACCTGCAGCATGCCCTCGAATCCCGGTGCGAAGACGGTCGTCGAGTCCTCCACCACGGCGCCATCCACCTTCACCGCGCGCTCCTTGAGCTTGCGGTTGGCCTCGGAATTCGACGGCGTGATGCCGGCCGCGGTCAGCAGCGCCGCGATGCGCAGCCCCTCGGCCGGAACCGCCACCTCCTGCAGCGGCAGCAGCGACGTGTCGCCCTGCCCGGTCACCGCCGCGTGCCAGCCCGCGATCGCGGCCTCGGCCGCCGGGGCGTCGTGGAAGCGCGTGGCCAGCTCGCGCGCCAGCCGCAGCTTCACCTCGCGCGGATTGAGCGTGCCGGCGGCCACCTCGGCCCCGAGCTTCGCGGCTTCGTCGATGCCGATGTCGAAGCTCAGCAGCTCGATCCAGTCCCACATCAGCCCGTCGCCGATCTTCATGGTCTTGTTGACGATGTCGATCGCCGGCTCGGTGACGCCGATGTAGTTGCCCAGCGACTTGGACATCTTGTTGACGCCGTCCAGCCCGACCAGCAACGGCATGGTCAACACGATCTGGGGTTTCTGCCCGTGGTGCTCCTGCAGGCCGCGGCCCATCAGCAGGTTGAACTTCTGGTCGGTACCGCCGCACTCGACGTCGGCCTCCAGCGCGACCGAGTCGTAGCCCTGCACCAGCGGGTAGAGGAACTCGTGGATCGCGATCGGCTGCTGCGCCGCATAGCGCCTGGCGAAGTCGTCGCGCTCGAGCATGCGCGCCACCGTGTGCTGGCCGGCCAGACGGATCATGTCCGCGGCCGACATCCTGCCGAACCATTCGCTGTTGAAGCGCACCTCGGTGCGGCCCTCGTCGAGCACCTTGAACACCTGGTCGCGGTAGGTCTGCGCATTGGCCAGCACCTCCTCGCGCGACAGCGGCTTGCGGGTGGCGCTCTTGCCGGACGGGTCGCCGATCATCCCGGTGAAGTCGCCGATCAGGAAGATGACGGTGTGCCCCAGCTCCTGGAACTGTCGCAGCTTGTTGAGCAGCACCGTGTGCCCCAGGTGCAGATCCGGCGCGGTCGGGTCGAAGCCCGCCTTGACCCGCAGCGGGCGGCCCGCGGCCAGGCGGGCCTCGAGCTCCTCGCGCTTGAGGAGTTCGTCGGTACCGCGGGCGATGAGTTCGAGGGCCTGATCGGAGTTCTGGGACACGGTTCTGGATCCTGCTGTGGGTGTCGGCCACGTGAAAACGTGACGTGGTTGGAATGCGCTGTTAATTTCAAGTTAAATTCTGGCCGGAGAGAAAATCCAGCCGCGTCAAACGTTTGACGCCTGATCTTCGCGTGATTATGGTGGCCCCGTGACATGCCCGTCACGCGCGGGCTCAGGGGTCCGATCTCTCCATGACCATGCACGAATCGACCCCGTCGCAGGATGCGCAGCGCCGTGAGCGCGTCCGCCAGGACAACCTGCGCGAACTCGCGCGCCAGACCCTCATCTCCAGCCAGCAGACCGGCGCCGAAGCCGCGACTCCCGGTGGTCGCCGCTGGACGCGGCGCCAGTGGGCCCATGCCAGCCTCGCGGCCACCGCCGGCGCACTGCTGCTCGCCATCGTGCCGGGTTTCAACACCGCCGTCGACGCTCCGCACAGCCCCCGCCTGACCACCCTGTCGCTGACGCTGCCGGCGCTGCCCGCCCGGCCCCCGCTCGAACAGACACCGGCCACCGACTGGATGCTGGTGACGGTCGAGAAGGGCCAGACCCTGGGTGCGATCTTCAACGAGCTCGGGATTCCGGCTGCGTCCATGCACGCGCTGCTCGAGCAGCCCGGCGCGCGCCAGGCCCTGACCCGCCTGCGCCCCGGCGCCCAGCTCGGCTTCGCCTTCGAGGCGCCCACGGCCGAGGGCGGCCGGGGCGCGTTCTACGCGCTGCGCTACGACCGTGGCGAGACCGAGCGCGTCGTGCTGGCACTGGTCGACGAGGGGGTGGTCGAGACCGTCGTCGAGCGCCCGCTCGAGGTCCGCACCACCGTGGTCAGCGGAAAGGTCGGCCGCTCGCTGTTCCATTCCGCGCGCAAGCTCGGACTGTCGGGTTCGGCCATCAACAAGCTGACCGACGAGATTTTCTCCTACGACATCGACTTCAACACCGACGTCACCCAGAACGACCGTTTCAGCGTGGTCGTCGAGCAGGTCTACCGCGAGGGCGAGCTGCTGCGCACCGGCAACGTGCTGGCGGCCGTCTTCACCGCCAAGGGCAAGCCGTTCACCGCCTTCCGCTTCGAGCATGACGGCAAGGTGGAGTACTACAACGAGGAAGGCCGGCCGCTGAAGAAGAGCTTCATCCGCATGCCGATCCAGTATGCGCGCCTGAGTTCACGCTTCGGCTCGCGCCGGCATCCGGTGAGCGGCAACGTGCGCCAGCACAAGGGCGTGGATTACGCCGCGCGCACCGGCACGCCGATCATGGCCGCCGGCGACGCCCGCGTGCAGTTCAAGGGCTGGCGCGGCGGCTACGGCAACACCGTGATCCTCGACCACGGCCGCGGCTACACCACGCTCTACGCGCACATGTCCGGCTTCGGCAACATCCGCCAGGGCCAGCGCATCAGCCAGGGCACGGTGATCGGCCGCGTCGGCAGCACCGGCCTGTCGACGGGCCCGCACCTCCATTACGAATTCCGCATCAACGGCGTGCATCGCAACCCGCTGCAGCACACGATGCCCGAGCCGGATCCGCTGAAGGGCACCGCCCTGGCCGCGTTCAAGGCCCAGACCGGCCCGGCGCTGGCGCGCATCCGCACGGTCGAGGACATCATCTACGCCCAGGTGCCGACCGCCGGGGCCGGCGACGACACGCGCGTCGCCGGCAACCGCCGCGATGCCGGAACGGGCCGCGGCCGGGGCTGAGCCCGCGTCGCGGGCCGCGCGGGAACCGGCGCCGGTGTCGCGCCCTCGCCGCTACCTCGGGCTGATGTCGGGCACCAGCGCGGACGGCATCGACGCCGCGCTGGTCGACTTCGAAGGCGATCATCCGCAGGCGCGGCCTGCCCTGCGCTTCGCCCGCACCTACCCCTGGGATCCCGCACTGCGCGCGCGCCTGGTGGCGCTGGGCCAGCAGCACGCCACGCTGACGCTGGACGAGGTCGGGGCCCTGGACGTGGCCATCGGCCGCGCGTTCGCCGCCGCCGCGCTGCGCGCGCTCGAGGACTCGGGCACCGCCGCCGACGAGGTCGTCGCCATCGGTTCCCACGGTCAGACGCTGCGCCACGACCCCCACGGACCGCTTCCCTTCACGCTGCAGCTGGGCTGCGCGGCCACCATCGTCGAGCGCACCGGGATCACCACGGTCGCCGGGTTCCGCGCCCGCGACGTCGCCGCCGGCGGCCAGGGCGCGCCGCTGGTGCCGGCGCTGCACTCGGCCCTGCTGCACGACCCGGGCGAGGCGCGTGCGGTGCTCAATCTTGGCGGCATCGCCAACTTCACCCTGCTTCCGGCCTCCGGTCCGGTGCGCGGCTTCGACACCGGCCCCGCCAACGCCCTGATGGACGCCTGGTGCCTGCGCCACCTCGGCGAGGCCCATGACCGCGGCGGTGCCTTCGCCGCCGCGGGCCGCGTGGACGCCGCGCTGCTGGCGCGGCTGCTCGACGAGCCCTGGTTCTCGGTTGCACCGCCGAAGTCCACCGGACGCGACCGCTTCCACCTCGGCTGGGTGGAGGCGCGCCTGGCCGGCGACGAGGCTCCCGCCGACGTCCAGGCCACCCTGCTCGCCCTGACCGCACGCACCGTGGCCGACGCCCTGCGCGCGACCCAGCCCCGGACCGCGCGCCTGATCGCCTGCGGCGGCGGCGTGCACAATCCGCTGCTGATGGCGGCGCTGGCCGCAGAGCTTCCGGACCTGGTGGTCGAGTCGAGCGCCGCGCACGGGCTGGACCCGGATGCGATCGAGGCCATGGCCTTCGCCTGGCTGGCGCGGGAAACGCTGGCGGGCCGGCCGGGGAACATCGCCAGCGTCACCGGCGCCGCCGGGCCGCGGATCCTGGGCGCCATCCATCCGGCGTGAAGTCGCGCCGCCCTGGGCCGGCGGGCACGTGTGGGGTGGGGTCAGCGGCCGGTGCCGGGCGGGATCTGCCCGATCATCGAAAACACGCCGTCCGGCACGTCCTCCAGCGCGGCGATCGCGGCCTGCAGCACGTCGGCCTCGGAATTGTCGAAGTTCAACCCGCCGTCGCCCTCGACCGCGTACAGCCCCCGCTCCAGCAGGTGCAGCAGCGCATGCGACAGCTCCCAGCCACGACGCTCGGCCACCCGCCGGATGCGGTCGAGCAGCACCTCGTCGATGTCCTTGAGCACGATCTCGGTCATGGCCCGTTCCCTCAGGACCCGGCAGGCAGTGGAGGCGCTCCGGGCTCCTTGATACGCCGCCACAGCCATGCAAGCAAGAGCAGCGTCGGGACCACGGTGAGCGCGCTGAGTACGAAGAATACCGAGTACGACGTCGCTTCGACCAGGAACCCGGACACACCGCCGGCGAACTTGCCCGGCAGGTTCGCGAGCGAGACCAGCAGCGCGAACTGGGTGGCGGTGAAGTTGCGATCGGTCAACGAGGACATGAATGCGATCAGCACCACCCCCGCGAAGCCCTGGAACAGGTTGTCGGCGGTGATGGCCGCGTAGAACGCCCAGATCTGCGACGGATACTCGGCCATCAGCAGGAAGGCGAGGTTGGACAGCGCCACCCCGATCGCCGCCACCAGCAGCATGCGGCGGATGCCGAAGGCCGCCACGGCCATGCCGCCCGCGAACGCGCCAGCGATGCCCGCCCAGATCCCGTAGAGCTTGGCGACCGTGGCGATGTCGGCCTTGGTATAGCCCGAATCGAGGTAGAACGGCCCCGCCATCACCCCGATCACCTGGTCGGGGAACTTGAAGCAGCCGACGAATACCAGCAGCACGAGGCCCAGGGCCACGCCGTTGTTGGCGAAATAGCTCGCGAACGGCTGCCAGAACGCGCCCACGAAATCGATCCTGCGCACCACGCTCGACTCCGGCGCCACCGGCTCCCGGCACAGCAGGGTGGCCGCGACCGGCAGCAGCATCAGCGCCGACATCGCCAGGTAGGCCCGGGGCCAGCCCTGGAACTCCGCCAGGTACAGCGCGCCGGCGCCGCCCAGGATCAGGCCGAAGCGATAGCCGAGCGTATAGGTCGCAGCCAGCGCCGCCTGCGCCTCTGCCGGGGCCACTTCGATACGGTAGGCATCGACCACCGAATCCTGGGTCGCGCCGGCGAACGAGCCGACCAGCACCCACGTCACCAGTCCGGCCACGCCCAGCTCCGGGCGCATCAGGGCCAGCGCGCCCAGGCTGACTGCCACCAGCAGCTGCGAGAACAGCAACCAGGAGCGGCGGCGGCCGAGGAAGGCCAGCAGCGGGAACGCATGGCGGTCGAGCAGGGGCGCCCACAGGAACTTCAGCAGGTAGAAGAAGCTGGCCAGGCTGATCAGGCCGATGCTGCCCAGGTCGAGGCCGACGTCGCGCAGGCGCGTGGACAGCGTCATCGACGCCAGCAGCAGGAAGGGCAGTCCCGAGCCGAAGCCCAGCACCAGCATGGTCAAGGCCGATGGCGTGCCGAACGCGCGACGGATGCCGCGCCAGCCCTTGTAGGACACCGGGGGGGCCGCCGCCCGCCGCGGCCGTGTTCATTCGCGGTAGTCCACGACCAGCGGCGCATGGTCGGAGAAGCGCGGCTCCGGGTGCACGGCGCAGGCTTCCACCCGTTGCGCCAGGCCCGGTGTCACGAACTGGTAGTCGATCCGCCAGCCCACGTTCTTCGCGCGCGCGGCGCCGCGGTTGCTCCACCAGGTGTATTCGTCGGCCGCGTCGGGCCGCAGCACGCGCAGCGCGTCGTGCCAGCCGTGCGTGGGTGCCTCGCACAGGCCGTCGCCGCAGGCGTCGGCGATCATCGTGTTGAGCCAGGCGCGCTCAGGCGGCAGGCAGCCGGAGTTCTTCTGGTTGCCGGTCCAGTTCCGGATGTCGTTGCGCGAGCGCACGATGTTCCAGTCGCCGCAGAGCACATAGTCGCGGCCGCTGGCCAGCCACTCGTCGAGGATCGGCTTCAGCCAGTCCATGACCTCGAACTTGAAGCCCTGGCGCAGCTCGCCCGACGAACCCGAGGGGATGTAGAACGAGACCACGCTGAGGTTGCCGAAGCGCGCCTCGATGTAGCGACCCTCGTCGTCGAACGGCGCCCAGCCCAGCGCGGTGCGCACCTCGTCGGGCTCGCGGCGGCTGTAGATCGCCACGCCACTGTAGCCCTTCTTCGTGATCGCGTCCTTGAACCAGGCCCGGTAGCCATCGGGCAGGAAGCCGGGATGCACGCCATCGCCGTCGGCCGCGGCGAGCTGGTGCTCCTGGGCCTTGGTCTCCTGCATGCAGAGGATGTCCGCGTCCTGGACGCGGAACCAGTCGAAGAATCCCTTGCTGGCGGCCGAACGGATGCCGTTGGCGTTGAAGCTGATGATGCGCATGGACTGCCGGTGCTGTGACGGGCGCGGCGGGCATCCGGCCCGCCGCCCGGCAAGGTTAGCGCACCGCCGCCACGACTGTGGGCGGCGGCATCGGCACCGGCAGCAGCAACCGCACCGGTCACCGTCAGCGGCAGCGTTCCCGGTGGCGGCTCCGGCACCTCCACCCGCGGCCCGGGTAAAATGCGCCTTCCGCCGTTGCCGCCCCCGCGCCCATGCCCGACCACCGCACCCGGTTCCTCCGCCTCGCACTGGAGGCCGAGGCCCTGCGCTTCGGCGAGTTCACGCTCAAGTCCGGGCGCGTGAGTCCCTACTTCTTCAACGCCGGCCGCTTCGATTCCGGCCCGGCGCTGGCAACGCTTGCGGCCTGCTACGCCGATGCCATCGACGCCGCCGGGCTGGAGTTCGACCTGCTGTTCGGTCCCGCCTACAAGGGCATCCCGCTGGCGACCGCGCTCGCCTGCGAGTACGCCCGCCGCGGTCGCGACCTGCCGCTGGCCTACAACCGCAAGGAAGCCAAGGATCACGGCGAGGGCGGCACCCTGGTCGGCGCGCCGCTGGCCGGCCGTCGCGTGCTGGTGGTCGATGATGTGCTCACCGCCGGTACCGCCGTGCGCGAGGCGCTGGCGCTGATCCGCATCGGCGGCGGCGAACCGGTGGGCGTGGCGATCGCGCTCGACCGCCAGGAGATCCTGGACGAGGCGTCCGGCGATCGCCGCTCGGCGGCGGCGCTGGTGACCGCCCACGAGGGCGTGCCGGTGGTGGCCATCGCCGGCCTCGCCGACCTGCTTGCGTTCACCGGCGAAAGCGGGACACTGACGACGGAGCGCGAGCGGCTGCTCGCCTATCGTGCGCGCTACGGCAGCGCGACCCGCTGATTCGGCCGACCGGGGGGACGGACGCGAATGAAGACCATCCATTGCATCGCCGGCGCGCTGGTCGCCGCGCTTCCGCTCGCGGCCGCGGCCCAGAAACCGTCCGCCGAAAAGAGGCTCTACTGCTGGAACGAGAACGGCGTCCAGGTCTGCGGCGACACCGTGCCGGCCAGCGCCATCGACCGTGCCCGCACGGAAATCAGCGCCACCAGCGGAAATCGCACCGGCGAAGTGCCGCGCGCGCTCACCGACGACGAGCGCGTCGTGGCCGCGGTCGCGGCGCGCGCCGCGGCGGAAGCCGAGAAGGCAGAGGCCGACCGCAAGCGTCGCGACCTGGCCATGGTCGAGTCGTATGCGACCGAGAACGACCTGCGCCGCGCCTACGGCGAGCGCATCCTGCTGGTGGAGGAATCGCTCAGGACTTCGGAGCTCAGCATCACCAACCTGCGGCAGAGCCTGCTGTCGCTGCTGCGCCAGGCGGCCGAGCGCGAACTGCTCGGCCAGCCGGTGGGCAAGGCGCTGGCCGACGGCGTGCAGTCGCAGCACGGCGACCTGGTCCGGCAGCAGGCGATCATGGAGCGCCAGCTGGCCGACCGGGCCTCGCTGGGCAGCGACCTGGAGGCCGCGCTGCAGCGCTACCGGAACATGAAGGGGAGCTAGCAGGCCCCCCGCCGGTCAGAACGGCAGCGGCAGCTCCGGATCCACCGCCAGCAGCTGCTCGCGGAAGTCGCCGCGGATGCGATCCAGGGCCTCCTCGCTGTCGGCGTCGAAGCGCAGCACCAGGACCGGCGTGGTGTTGGATGCGCGGACCAGGCCCCAGCCGTCCGGGAAGTCGACGCGCAGGCCGTCGATGGTCGACGGCCGCGCGTTGCCGCCGAACCTCGCCCGGGCGACGAAGCGCTCGACGAAGGCGTGCGGATTGCCGCCCGGGGCGTCGACCTTGATCTCCGGCGTGGCGATGCCGGCCGGCAGCGCGGCCAGCACCTCGCCCGGTTTCTCGGGCCGCGCGGCCAGGATCTCGAGCAGGCGGGCGGCGGCGTAGATGCCGTCGTCGAAGCCGTACCAGCGCTCGCCGAAGAAGAAGTGGCCGCTCATCTCGCCGGCCAGTTCCGCCTCGGTCTCCCGCATCTTGGCCTTGATCAGCGAATGCCCGGTCTTCCACATCAGGGGGCTGCCGCCATGGCGCAGGATGTGCCCCTGCAGGCGACCGGTGCACTTCACGTCGTACACGATCACCGCGCCCGGATTGCGCTCGAGCACGTCCGCGGCGAACAGCATCAGCAGGCGGTCGGCGAAGATGTTCTCGCCGTCCCTGGTGACCACGCCGAGGCGGTCGCCGTCGCCGTCGAAGGCGATGCCCAGGTCGGCGTCGAAGCGCTGGACCATCTTCACCAGGTCCTCGAGGTTGTGCGGGTCGCTCGGGTCAGGGTGGTGGTTGGGGAAGGTGCCGTCGATCTCGCAGAACAGTGGCTCGACGCTGGCGCCGATGGCCTCGAGCACGCGCGGACCGATCTCGCCGGCCGCGCCGTTGCCGGCGTCCACCACCACCTTCAGCGGGCGGTCGATCTGGACGTCGGAGGCGATGCGCTCGACGTAGTCCCCGCCGATGTCGCGTTCGGTCATCGCACCCGGCGCGGGCGCGGTGTACAGGCGGTTGTCGGCGAGGCGGGCGTAGAGGTCGGTGATGTCCTTGCCGGCCAGGGTCTCGCCACCGACCACGATCTTGAAGCCGTTGTAGTCCGGCGGGTTGTGGCTGCCCGTGACCGAGACGCAGCACCCGGTGCGCAGGTGGTAGGCACCGAAGTACACCACCGGCGTGGGCACCATGCCGATGTCGATGACGTCGCGCCCCGCCCGGCGCAGGCCGGCGGTGAGCCCGGCCACCATGTCGGGACCGGAGAGGCGGCCGTCGCGGCCGACCACGATGTCCTTCAGGCCCTTCTCGTGCATCAGCGAGCCGATGGCATGGCCGATCAGCTCGGCCACGCCCGCGTCCAGCGACTGCCCGACGATGCCGCGGATGTCATAGGCGCGGAAGATGCCGGGGTCGATCGCGACCGGAGGCACCTCCGCCTCGCGCACGGTCCGCGGCGCCGGCTCCGGGCCATCGGCCGCGCCCTCGTCCTCCGGCTCCCCTTCGGGCGCCCGCTCCAACGCCTGCTCGAGCGTGGGAGCGTCGGCTTCCGCCGCGGCTTCGGACCTGCCGGCCAGGGACGGCAGACGGGCCAGCAGCCAGGCCAGCAGCACCAGCATCGCCGCGACCACAAATGATGGCAGCGCCGCCAGCCCGAACAGCGCCGGCGCGCGCGCGGGCAGGCCGGCGGCGACGCGCAGCCCGGTGCCGGCCACCGGCACCGCCATGCGTTCCGCCGATTCGGCATGGGCCGCGTCGCCGCGCTCGGCCAGGTTGTAACCGCCCTGGCGCAGCGCGAGGTAGCTCGAGCCCGGCAGATCCACGGCATCGAGGCTGCCGGTGGCGCGCGCCAGCGGAAGCCGCACGTAGGCGACGCCGACCACCCTGTCTCCCGTGCGCGCGGGCGCCGCCAGAGCGACCTTCGGCGCGCCGCCGTCGCGGATCACCCACAGCACCGCCTTGTCCTCGATCACCGCGGCTTCCGCCACGGCGATGCGACCGTAACCGGCTTCCGGGGCCGTGCGGTAGGCGTCCACCAGGGCGGGATCGAGGACCGCGGCATGTTCGAGGTCCGGCCAGTCGCGACCCAGCGCCGCACCCGCGGCGGCCAGGTCGCCGGCAGCCAGGGCGTCGCGCACCGGGGCCGAGGCCAGGCGCTCCTCGAGGCGCTCGAGTTCGGTGTTCAACGCGCTCGCGGTCGCTTGCGCCACGGTATCGCGGTTGACCGTCAGTGCGTCCCGCCGGGTGCCGTCCTGCAGCTGCCGCCAGCCGGTCCACGCCAGCCCCGCCGCCAGCAGCAGCACGATCGCGGCCAGCACCTGCAGCCACGGCGCGGCGCCGGTCGCCTGCCCGCTCCTGCCAGAAACCTTCGGTTCCATGCCGTACTCCCCTTCAGCGCGTGCCCGTATGACCGAAGCCGCCGGTCCCGCGCGCGCTCCGCTCGAAAGTATCCACCACCCGCAGCTCCGCGCGCACGACCGGCAGCAGCACCAGTTGGGCGATGCGATCGCCCGGTTGCACCACGTAGCTGTCGCGCGAGCGGTTCCAGAGGCTGACCATCAGCGGACCCTGGTAGTCGGCGTCGATCAGGCCCGTGCCGTTGCCCAGCACCAGTCCGTGGCGGTGGCCAAGCCCCGAACGGGGCAGCACCATCGCGCACAGGCCGGGATCGGCGATGTGGATGGCGATGCCGGTGGGCACCAGCGCCGTGTCGCCGCCCGCGAGCGTGAGCGGCCCGTCGATGGCGGCGCGCAGGTCCATGCCGGCGCTGCCCCCGGTGGCGTGGGTCGGCAGCGGCCAGTCGCCGCCGATGCGCGGGTCGAGGATCTTCAGGTCCAGCGCGTGCTGCATGTGGAGGGCGTCCTCTGTTGCGTGGTGGTCGTGTGTCGTGGCGGGTGGCGGCGTCGCACGCGCGGGGATCAGGACAGGCGCGCGGCGACGAGGTCCAGCAGGTCATCGGCGAGCCGGGTCTTCGGCGCCGGGCCGAGCACCCGCACACCGGCGGCATCGTAGACGTGCAGTGTGTTGTCGTCGGACTCGAAGCCGCCGCCGGCAACGCCGACGCGGTTGGCGGCGATCATGTCCAGGCGCTTGCGGCGCAGCTTGTCCAGGGCGTTGGCCTCGAGGTCGCCGGTCTCCGCGGCGAAGCCGACCACCAGGCGCGGCCGCAGCGGATGCGACGCCACCTCGGCCAGGATGTCGGCGGTGGGCACCAGGTCCAGTACCAGGCCGCCGCCGCCCGGCCGCTTCTTGATCTTGCCCCCGGCCACGGTGGCCGGGGTGAAGTCGGCCACCGCGGCGGCACCGATATAGACGTCGGCTGGCAGCGCGGCCAGCACCGCGGCGTGCATCTGCGCGGCCGAGCGCACGTCGCGGCGGTCGACCCCGGCCGGCGAGGCCAGGGTCACCGGCCCCGCGACCAGCACGGTGTCCGCGCCCCGCTTCGCCGCCGCGGCAGCGATGGCGAAGCCCATCTTGCCGCTGCTGCGGTTGCCGATGAAGCGCACCGGGTCGATGTCCTCGTAGGTGGGCCCCGCGCTGACCACCACGCGCAGGCCGGCCAGCGCGCCTTCGCTCATGCCTTCGCGGCCGCCAGGGCGGCCACGATGTCCAGCGGCTCGGCCATGCGCCCCGGGCCGGACTCGCCCTCGGCCAACGGACCGTCCATCGGGCCCACCACCAGCGCCCCACGCGTGCGCAGCAGGGCCATGTTGGCCTGCGTGGCCGGATGCAGCCACATGCGATGGTTCATCGCCGGCGCCAGCGCCAGCGGCGCGGTGGTCGCCAGGCAGAGGGTGGTGACGAGGTTGTCGGCGAAGCCGTGGGCGAGCTTGGCCAGCGTATTGGCGGTGGCCGGAGCCACCACGACCCGCGTCGCCCAGCGCGCGAGTTCGATATGGCCCATCGCGGCCTCGGCCGCCGGGTCCCAGAGCGAGGTGCGGACGGTTTCCCCGGAAAGCGCCTGGAAGGTGGTGGCGTCGACGAAGCGGGTCGCGCTTTCGGTCATCGCCACGCGCACCCGGGCGCCGGCCTCGCTCAGGCGGCGCACGAGGTCCGCGGACTTGTAGGCGGCGATCCCGCCGCAGACGCACAGCAGGATCCGCTCGCCATCGAGTTTGCTGTCGGCCTTTGCCATGCCTGGGGGTGCCCTGACCCGGGAACGGTCCGACAGCTTACCCGAACGCCCATGGCCGCCCGGGGGCGCGGCGGCGGCGGATCGACTGCAATGGCACCACGTCGGCGGCCGGTGCGGACGCCCCCGTCGCGGCGCCCATCCGCCGCAACGCGCCGGCCGCCGACGACCATCTTCCGGGACACGCCCATGCACATCCACGAATGGCCCAGCAGCGAACGTCCGCGCGAAAAACTCCTTGCGCGCGGGGCACAGGCGCTTTCGGACGCGGAACTGCTGGCGCTGTTCCTGGGTTCGGGAGTCCGGGGGCTCGATGCCGTGGCCACCGCACGCCGGCTGCTGGCCGACCACGGCCCGCTGCGGCGTCTGCTGGACCAGCCCGCGCCCGAGCTGGTGAAGCTCCCGGGGCTCGGCCCTGCCACCGCCTGCCTGCTCGCCGCCGCGCTCGAACTCGCCGGCCGGCACATGGCGGCGGCCCTGGAGCGGGGAGAGGCGCTCACCGACCCGACCGCGGCCGGCCGCTACTTCGCCCAGCGCCTGCGTGGGCATCCCAGCGAAGTGTTCGCGGCGCTTTTCCTCGATACCCGACACCGCGCCCTGGCGTTCGAGGAACTGTTCCGCGGTACCGTCGACGGCGCCGAGGTGCATCCGCGCGAGGTCGTGCGCCGGGCGCTGGGGCACAACGCCGCGGCGGTGATCGTCGGCCACAACCATCCCAGCGGCAGCAGCGAACCCAGCGCCGCCGATCGCGCGGTCACCCTCCAGCTGAAGCAGGCGCTGGGCCTGATCGACGTGCGCCTGCTCGACCACTTCGTGGTCGGTGATGGCGCACCGGTGTCGCTGGCGGCGCGCGGCTGGGTCTAGCCGGGGCGGTTCAGGCTCCCGGCCGGCCGCGCGCGGGGCCTCGCGTACAATGTGCGGCCGTACGCTCCCGCCGCGAACCCCAGTGAAATCCACGCTCAAGGCCCTGGTCGGACAGGGCATCGCCGCCCTCCGTGAACAGGGCACCCTGCCCGCCGACCTGGCCACGCCCGACTTCGTGATCGAGCGCCCCAAGGACCGCACGCACGGCGACTTCTCCAGCAATGCCGCCATGCTGCTGGCGAAGCCGGCGCGCAGCAATCCCCGCGCGATCGCGCAGGCGCTGGCGGAAGCCATCCCTGCCGGCGGCGACGTCGCCGCGGTCGAGATCGCCGGGCCCGGGTTCCTCAACTTCCGCCTGTCGCCCGAAGCCTGGCAACGCCAGCTGCGCGAGGTGCATGCGCAGGGTGCCGCCTACGGCCGCAATGCCAGCGGCGCTGGCCGCGTGGCCGGCGTGGAATACGTCTCGGCCAATCCCACGGGCCCGCTGCACGTCGGCCACGGCCGCGCGGCGGTGATCGGGGACTGCATCGCGCGGGTGCTCGACGCCAATGGCTGGGACGTGAAGCGCGAGTTCTATTACAACGACGCCGGCGTGCAGATCGAGAACCTGGCGCTGTCCGTCCAGGCGCGGGCACGCGGCATCAGCCCGGGCGACGCCGGCTGGCCCGAGGACGGCTATCGCGGCGACTACATCGCCGACGTCGCCCGCGCCTTCCTCGCACGCGACAGCGTCGAGGTCGAAGGCCAGGTCGTGCAGGGCGCCGGCGACGCCGACGACATCGATGCGATCCGCCGCTTCGCCGTGGCCTGGCTGCGCAACGAGCAGAACGGCGACCTCGCCGCCTTCGGCGTGTCCTTCGACGTGTATTTCCTGGAATCCTCGCTGTATGCGGAAGGAAAGGTCGAGGACACCGTGCGCCAGCTGGTCGAGCGCGGCCACGCCTACGAGGAGGGCGGCGCGCTGTGGCTGCGTACCACGGCCTTCGGCGACGACAAGGACCGCGTGATGCGCAAGTCCGACGGCAGCTACACCTACTTCGTGCCCGACGTCGCCTACCACCTGTCGAAGTGGGAGCGCGGCTACGAGCGCGCGATCACCGAGCTCGGCGCCGACCACCACGGCTCGCTGGCGCGGGTGAAGGCCGGGCTGCAGGCGCTCGACCGCGGCATCCCGCAGGGCTACCCCGAGTACGTGCTGCACCAGATGGTCACGGTGATGCGCGGTGGCGAGGAGGTGAAGCTCTCGAAGCGCGCCGGCAGCTACCTGACCCTGCGCGACCTGATCGACGAGGCCGGCCGCGACGCCACCCGCTGGTTCCTGGTGGCGCGCAAGCCCGATTCGCAGCTGGTCTTCGACATCGACCTCGCGCGCAGCCAGTCGCTCGACAACCCCGTGTACTACGTGCAGCTCTCGCACGCACGCATCTGCGGCCTGCTGCGCCAGCTCGACGAGCGCGGCCTGGCCTTCGACCTGGAGAACGGCCTCGCGCAGCCACTGGACCTGGACAGCGCCGCAGCGCTCGAGCTGATGACCGCGATCAGCCGCTGGCCTGAACTGCTGGCCACGGCCGGCCAGCTGCTGGAACCCCATCTGGTGGCGCAGTACCTGCTGGAGCTGGCGCAGGCCTTCCAGTCGTATTACAACGATCACCAGTTCCTGGTGGACGCGAAGGACGTCCGCGACGCCCGCCTGGCGCTCGCGCTGGCGACGCGCCAGGTGCTGGCGAACGGACTCGACGTACTGGGCGTGCAGGCCCCGGAGGCGATGTAAGTGGCAGTGAAGCGCGGCAGGTCCCAGGCCCGGCGCAACAGCGGCAGCAGCGCGCCGCTGCCGGGCTGGGCGTGGATGATCATCGGCATCCTGCTGACGATCGTGGTGGTGGTGGCGGCGCCCAGGCTCCTCAGGTCCGAGGGTGAGCAGGGCTTCTTCCGGCCCACGCCCAATCCCGATGCGCGCCCGGCCGTCGCCCGCCCGGAGGCCGGAGACAGCGTGGCCGACGATGCGCCGGCTCCGGCGCGTCCGCCCGCCGCTGCGGCCCCCGCGGCGCCGGACACGCAGTACGACTTCTACACCCTGCTCCCCGGGCAGGAGGTCGCCATGTCCGACGCCGAGCTGGCCGCCAGCGCCCGCGCCGAGCAGGAGCGGCAGCGCGGACTGCTGGAGCGCGAGCGCGAGGCTCAGGCGCGCGAGAACGCCGCCGACGCCGCCGACCTGGCCGGCGCCGCTCCGCTCGCCGGAGAGGCCGGCCCCGCCGCGACGCCGCCCGCGCCGCCCGCGCCGCCCGTCCAAAGCCCGGCGCCGGCGGCGGTGCCCGCGGCCGCCGACGGCACGCGCTACATCCTCCAGGCCGGCTCCTTCGCCAGCAGCGCCGACGCCGAATCGCTCAAGGCCCGCATCGCCCTCCTGGGCCTGGTGGCGCGCGTGGAGACCGCCGAGCTCGACGGCCGCACCGTGCACCGCGTGCGCATGGGCCCCTACGCCACCGCCTCGGAGCTCGCGGAGGCCAAGCAGAAGCTCGGCAACGGCGGGCTCGAGGCCCTCGCGATCCGCGCCCGCTGACATGAAGACCCTGCTCGTCACCGGCGCCACCGCCGGCTTCGGCGCCGCGATCGTCGAGCGCTTCGTCGCCAACGGCTGGCGCGCCATCGCCACCGGGCGCCGCGGCGAGCGCCTGGACGCCCTGGCCGAACGCCTCGGCCGCGACCGCGTCCACACCGCCTGCTTCGACATCCGCGACGCCGACGCGATGGCCGCCGCGCTCGACGCCATCCCGGAGCCGTTCCGCGGCATCGACCTGCTGGTCAACAACGCTGGTCTCGCGCTGGGCACCGCGCCGGCGCAGGCCTGCGACCTGGCGCAGTGGCGGCAGATGATCGACACCAACGTCACCGCGCTGGTGACCATCACCCACCGCCTGCTGCCGGTGCTGATCGAGCGCCGCGGCGCGATCGTCAACATCGGCTCCATCGCCGGCGTGTATCCCTATGCCGGCGGCAACGTCTACGGCGCGACCAAGGCCTTCGTCGACCAGTTCTCGCTCAACCTGCGCTCGGACCTGCACGGAACCGGCGTGCGCGTGAGCGTGATCGAGCCAGGGCTGGCGGAAACCGAGTTCACCCTGGTGCGCACCGGCGGCGACCGGGCGGCCTCCGACACGCTCTACGCGGGTGCCAGGCCGATCACCGCCGCGGACATCGCCGAATCCACCTGGTGGATCGCGAACCTGCCCCCGCACCTCAACATCAACCGGCTGGAAGTGATGCCGGTGAGCCAGTCGCTGGCGGGCCTGCAGATCCACCGGGCGCCGCAGGCGTGGAATGCATGGCTGGCCATGCTCGCGATCGTGGCCATCGGCGCCATGCTGCCGCTGCAGGGGCTGGTCAACGCGCGCCTGGCCACCGCATTGCACGGGCCGGTGATGGCGGCCTTCGTGTCGTTCCTGGTCGGCAGCGTGGTGCTGGGCACCTGGCTGCTGGCGACCCGCACGCCCTGGAGCGCCGTGCCCGATGCGCGCTTCCCTCCCTGGATCTGGATCGGTGGAGTGCTGGGCGCGGTCTACGTGGCGGTGTTCACCCTGCTGATCCCGCGCGTGGGCGCGGCGGCGGCGATTTGCCTGGCGGTGCTGGGCCAGGTCGTGGCTTCGCTGCTTCTCGATCACTTCGGCGTGCTGCAGGCGCAGCGGCCGGTCGACTGGATGCGCGCGACCGGCGTGGTGCTGGTGCTGCTCGGGGTGCTGCTGGTGGCGGCGCCGTGGCGGGCGCCGCCGGCCTGATCGCGCCGGCCGCGGAACGGCCGGCCCGGTCGGCTTACTCGGTCGGCCTGCCGTCGTAGTGATCGGCCTCGTGCCGCTCCTGGGCCACCTCCGAGGTGGCGTGCACCGTGCCGTCGCGATGCTCCGGCGGGGCGTACAGCGTGTAGAGCTTGAGCGGACCGTCGCCGGCGTTGATGACATTGTGCTCGGCGCCTGCGGGCACGATGGCGATGTCGTCGTCCTCCAGCACGTGTTCCGCGCCGTCGATCAGCAGCGTCGCACGCCCCTGTTCGACGCGGAAGAACTGGTCCACGTCCGGATGCACTTCCTTGCCGATCTCCTCGCCCGGCTGCAGCGACATCAGCACCAGCTGCAGGTGCGCGCCGGTATACAGGACGCGGCGGAAATCGGTGTTCTCGAGGGTGCGGTCCTCGATGTCGGTGACGTAACCCTTTTTCATGCCATGGCCTCCTTCTGGGGGAACGGATCGCGATCGGGCCTGCTCAGTCCAGCGGCGCGTCGTCTAGGTAGGTGTAGCCGGTGAGCCCGGCTTCCAGCGCCACGCGCAGGCGCGCCGACTCGTCGGCCGGCAGCCGTGCGGCGGCGACCTTGGCATCGTACTCCGCGCGCAGGTCGTCGAGGCTGTAGCCCACGTAGTCGAGCATCACATCGGTGGTGTCGCCCCGGCGCTGCTGGTCGATGGCATAGCCCGCGCCGTCGAGCTTCACTTCGATCGCGTCGGTGTCGCCGAACAGGTTGTGGATGTCGCCCAGGATCTCCTGGTAGGCGCCGACCAGGAAGAAGCCCAGCCGGTAGCTCTCGCCGGAACGCAGCGGGTGCAGCGGCAGCGAGCTGTCCAGGTCCTCGTTCTCGACGTAGGTGTCGATCTTGCCGTCCGAATCGCAGGTCAGGTCGGCGATGGTGCCGCGGCGCGTCGGGACCTCGTCCAGGCGCTCGATCGGCACGATCGGGAACACCTGGTCGATCGCCCACACGTCGGGCATCGATTCGAACACGCTGAAGTTGACGAAGTACTTGTCCACCAGGCGCTCGTTGAGCTCGTCCAGAAGCGGCCGGTGGCTCTTCTCGTCGTAGGTCAGGCGCGACCTGACGGCGTGGGCGATGGCGTAGAACAGGTCGTCGATGCGCGCGCGATGCACCAGGTCGAGCTGGCCCAGCGCGAACAGGCTCAGCCCCTCGGCATGGTGGTGCGCGGCTTCGTGGAACAGCTCGACCGCCGGCCGCTGGTCCAGCTCATCGTGGATCTCGCGCAGATGGCGGATGACCGCAGGCTCGTCGTCGTGCGCGTCGGGCACGCGGCCCTCGGGTGCGGCTTCGACCTCGGACACGTTGGCCACCAGCACCGCGTGATGCGCGGTCATGGCACGGCCGCATTCGGTGACGATGCGGGGCTGGCGCAGGCCGTTCTGCTCGCAGGCATCCGCCAGCGGCTGCACGATGCTCGACGCGTACTGCGCGATGCCGTAGTTGACCGAGTTGAAGCTGCGCGAGCGCGTGCCCTCGTAGTCGATGCCCAGGCCGCCGCCGACGTCGACGTAGTAGATCTCCGCGCCCAGCTGCGACAGCTCGACGAAGTAGCGCGTGGCCTCGCGCATGCCGCGCGCGATGTCGCGCACGTTCGAGATCTGCGAGCCCATGTGGAAATGCAGCAGCTTCAGCGCGCCACCCATGCCTGCGTCGCGCAGCGACTTCCACAGGTCCAGCAGCTGCCGCGGGCTGAGGCCGAACTTGGCCTTGTCGCCGCCGGAGTTCTGCCACTTGCCGGCGCCCAGGGAGGACAGGCGCATGCGTACGCCGAGCACGGGCTCCACCCCCAGCGTTGCCGACTCCTCGATCAGCAGCCGCAGCTCGGAGGGCTTCTCGACCACGATGAAGACGTTCATGCCCAGCTTGCGGCCGATCAGCGCCAGGCGGATGTACTCGCGGTCCTTGTAACCGTTGCAGATCACCAGCCCGCCAGGACGCGACAGCGCCAGCACCGCCATCAGCTCCGGCTTGCTGCCGGCTTCCAGGCCGAAGCCTTCGCCGGCGTGCGATGCCAGGGTGCCGGCGACGCCGCGGTGCTGGTTGACCTTGATCGGGTAGACCGCGGTGTAGCCGCCACGATAGTCCCAGTCGGCCTGGGCCTGCGCGAACGCGGCCTGCAGCGCGCCCAGGCGATCACCGAGGATGTCCGGGAAGCGCACCAGCAGCGGCATGTTCGCGCCCTGCTCCAGGGCGCGATCCACGACCTCCGGCAGGGCGATTGCCGGCCCGCCGGCGCCGCGCGGGCGCACCGCGACCCGCCCGGCGGCGTCGACATCGAAGTAGCCCGAGGCCCAGTGGGGGATCGAGTAGGTCTTGCGGGCCTGGTCGATGGACCATGCGGTCATGGGCGGGAGTGTCCGGGGCGCGGAAGGGACACGCATTCTAGCCGCCGCAGCCGGCCCTTCCCCGTCAACGGCCGACCGGCCTTCAGCGCCGCATGCCCACGGCCCGCGGCGACCGCGTCCGCTACAATCCGCGGCCTTCGATCCCGCCCACCGGACGCGCAATGACTTCCCCGACCTGGCTCTACGAGAACTTCGAACCCTCCGGCTCCGCCATCGGCTTCCGGATCACCCGCAAGCTCGACGAGGTGCAGTCGCCGTTCCAGAAGATCGAGGTCTTCGAGTCGACCGACTGGGGCAACGTCATGCTGATCGACGGCGCGATGATGGTGACCACGCGCGACAACTTCCTCTACCACGAGATGATGTCGCATCCGGCGCTGTTCACCCACCCGGATCCGAAGCAGGTCGTGATCATCGGCGGCGGCGACTGCGGCACCCTGCGCGAGGTGCTGCGCCACCCGGGCGTGGAGAGGGCCGTGCAGTGCGACATCGACGAGCAGGTCACGCGCATGTCGGAGAAGCACTTCCCCGAGCTGTGCGAGTCCAACGGCGACCCGCGCGCCGAAGTGCTGTTCGACGACGGCATCGCGTACATGGCCAACTGCGCGCCGGGAAGCCTGGACGTGGTGATCGTGGACGCCACCGACCCGGTCGGCCCGGCCGTTGGGCTGTTCAACAAGGCCTTCTTCGAGAGCTGCTTCCGGGCCCTGAAGGACGACGGCATCCTGGTGCAGCAGTCGGAGTCGCCCCTGGTGCTGCTCGACCTCATCCGGGACATGCGCGCGGAGATGGGCAAAGCCGGCTTCGACAGCTTCCAGACCCTGCCCTTCCCGCAGCCCTGCTATCCGTCCGGCTGGTGGAGCTGCACGCTGGCGCGCAAGGGTGGCCGCGGATTCGATTTCCGCGAGGCGGACGCGGCGGCGAAGGTCTTCGAGACGAAGTACTACAGCGCGGGCATCCACGCGGCGGCGCAGGTCATGCCGCCGTTCATGGCCGAAGCCCTGGGCTGAGGTCAGGCTCGCGGGAGTTCCTTCAGAGCGCGTCCGCGTCCAGTTCGCCGGTGCGGATGCGCACCGCGCGCTCGAGGTCGTAGACGAAGACCTTGCCGTCGCCGATCTTGCCGGTGGAGGCGGCCTTGAGGATGGCCTCGGTGACGAGCTCGGCCTGGTCATCGGTCACCGCGACCTCGAGCTTGATCTTGGGCAGGAAGTCGATCACGTACTCGGCGCCGCGGTAGAGCTCGGTATGGCCCTTCTGGCGGCCGAAGCCCTTCACCTCGGTCACGGTGATGCCGGCCACGCCGGCCTCCGACAGCGCCTCGCGCACGTCGTCGAGCTTGAACGGCTTGATGATCGCCATGATCATCTTCATCACGCGGCCTCCGCTTGCAGTGCGCGCAGGATACCGCGGCCCGGGCGGCGGACGGGCTTTTCCCATATACCGGCGCGCGTCCGGCCGATGGCGCGGGAGACGCGCCGCGGCCAAGCTGCCGCCAACACCGGAGGACACCCCATGATCGACCTCGGCCACATCGACGACCTCGCCCGCCGCCTCAGCAGCCTGGTGCCCCCCGGCCTGCGCGAAGGCCGCGAGGAACTGCAGGAGAACTTCAAGTCCGTGCTCCAGGCGGGGCTGGCGCGGCTGGATCTGGTGACCCGCGAGGAGTTCGACGTGCAGCAGGCGGTGCTGCTGCGCACACGCGAGAAGCTGGAGGCGCTGCAGGCGCAGGTGTCACAGCTCGAGGCCCAGCTGGCGGCCGGCGCCCCGACCGCGCCCATGCCGCCGCAATCACCCCAGCAGCCGCACTGAGGCCACCGCCGTGGCGGGACTTGCGATCGTGCACGGCCGTGCACGCGCTGGCGTGCGCGCGCCGGAAGTCACGGTCGAGGTCTACATGAGCGGAGGGCTGCCGCGGATGTCGATAGTCGGCCTTCCGCAGGCCGCGGTGCGCGAATCGAAGGACCGCGTGCGTGCCGCCATCCGCTGCGCGCAGTTCGAGTTCCCGCCGCGGGTCACCACGGTCAACCTGGCGCCGGCCGACCTGCCGAAAGGCGGCGGGCGCTTCGACCTGCCGATCGCGCTGGGCATCCTCGCGGCCAGCGGACAGCTGGAACGCACGGCGCTGGCCGGGCACGAATTCCTGGGCGAGCTGGGGCTGACTGGTGAACTCCGCGCGGTCGACGGCGTGCTGCCGGCAGCCCTGGCCTGCGGTGCGGCCCGCCGGGTGCTGGTGGTGCCCGCCGACAACGGGCCCGAGGCGGCGCTCGCCCGCGGCGTGGACGTGCGCGTGGCCCGCACCCTGTCCGAGGTCTGCGCCCACCTGGCCGGGCGCAGGCCGCTGCCGAAGGCGCAGGCCGGCGCAGCGGTCGGCGGCCCCGGCGCCGGCGCGCCGGACCTGGCCGATGTGCGCGGCCAGCTGCGCGCCCGGCGGGCGCTCGAAATCGCCGCCGCCGGCAGCCACCACCTCCTGCTGGCCGGCAGCCCGGGCTGCGGCAAGACCCTGCTCGCCTCGCGCCTGCCCGGCATCCTGCCCGAAGCCAGCGAGGCCGAGGCGCTGGAGACCGCGGCCATCGCATCGGTCAGCGGTCGCGGGATCGACCCGGCGCGGTGGCGGCAGCGGCCGTTCCGCGCTCCGCACCACACCGCCAGCGCCATCGCCCTGGCGGGCGGCGGCAGCGAACCGCGCCCCGGCGAGATCTCGCTCGCGCACAACGGCGTCCTGTTCCTGGACGAACTGCCCGAATGGAACCGACATGTGCTGGAGGTGCTGCGCGAGCCGCTGGAATCAGGGACGGTCACCGTCTCCCGTGCCGCGCGGCAGAGCGAGTTCCCCGCGCGCTTCCAGCTCGTGGCGGCCATGAACCCCTGCCCCTGCGGCTGGGCCGGGGATGCCTCCGGCCGATGCCAGTGCAGCATCGACCTGGTGCAACGCTATCGCTCCCGGGTGTCCGGACCGCTGCTCGATCGCATCGATCTGCACGTCGACGTGTCGCGCGTTCCGCCCACCGAGCTTCGGCCCGACGCGCCCGCCGGCGAACCCAGCGCGACGGTGCGCGTCCGGGTCGAGGCTGCCCGCGCAGTGCAGCTCGAACGCGCCGGCGTGCTCAACGCCCATCTCGACCAGGCCGGCACCGTCGCACACTGCCGCCTGCAGGCGGACGACCAGGCGCTCCTGGAGCACGCGATCGAGAACCTGCAGCTGTCGGCGCGCGCCATGCACCGGATCCTGCGCGTGGCGCGCACGATCGCCGATCTCTCCGGCGGAGGACCGATCGCGCGTCCGCACCTGGCCGAGGCGTTGGGCTATCGCGGCTTCGATCCGCGGGCGCAGGCGGCCGCTTCCTGACGGACCCGCCGGCCTCGTTGCAGGGAGTCCCGATTGGGACTACCATTCCGCTGACTGTCCACTTGGGGACACTCCCAATGACCCGGTTCCATGTTGCCGAGGCGCCTTTCCGTCGTGATCTGGCGGCCCCGGCGCTGCGCGCCTTCTTCCGTATCACCGCACTCTGGGGACTCGGCAACGAGCAGGAGCGCGTGCTGCTCGGCAGCCCCGGCCGCTCCACGTTCTACCGCTGGAAGCGCGATCTGTCCGGCCAGCTGCCCCACGACGTGCTTGAGCGGATCAGCTACGTGCTCGGCATCTACAAGGCGCTGCATCTCATCTTCGGCAATGAGCGCCAGGCCGATGAATGGATCGGCCGCCCCAACGATGCGCCCCTGTTCGGCGGCAGACCGGCCCTGGAACGCATGCTCGGCGGGCACGTGGCCGACCTGTTCGTGGTGCGCCAGTACCTGGATGCCCAACGGGGCTGGGGCTGATGCAGGTGACGGCCACCGCCCGCGTGCGGTTCCGGCCGGGATACCGCGTGGTGTCGAGCCGCTTCCCGCCGGTGGGGGTCTTCGATGCCATCGCCGATCCGGCTGACATCCCGGCCCTCCACGACCTGGAGGCGATGACCAACCCGCGCATGCGCGAGGCCCTCGGCACGATCGCGCTGGTGCCCCCCGAGCGGCGCATCTCCGGACCGGGGACCACGCCGATCATGGCCGCGTTCACCCATCTCAATCCCGGGGGATCGCGCTTCACCCCCGGCTGGTTCGGCGTGTACTACTGCGCGCGCGAACAGCGGACGGCCGTGGCCGAGACGGTGTTCCACAAGTCGCGCTTCCTGCGCGCCACGCGCGAACCCGCCTGCGTGCTGGACATGCGCTGCTACCTCGGCGACGTCGACGGGCGCTTCCACGACATCCGTGGCGGACATCCCCGACTGCACGATCCGGACAGCTATGCGGCCAGCCAGCGCTTCGCGGTGGAACTGCGCGAAGCTGGCGGAAACGGCGTCGTCTACGACAGCGTGCGGGCACCCGGCGGCACCTGCCTGGCGGCGTTCTATCCGGACCTCCTGAAGCCGGTGCGGCAGGGACCGCACCTGCAGTACCACTGGGATGGCGGGCGGATCACGCACGTGACGGAGGCCCGGGTGGTGGAGTTCCGAAGCGCGGAATGATCCGCAATCGGCGTGGCCGGCGGCTCCCGCATGAGCGCGCGCCGCCGGCGGATCGTCAGGCCGCGGCCGTGCGGAACTGTTCCTCTTCCGTGGAGCCGGCCAGTGCGGTGGTCGAGGACTGGCCCTGCTGGATCGCCTGGGTGACGGCGTCGAAGTAACCGGTGCCGACCTCGCGCTGGTGCTTCACCGCGGTGAAACCCCGGTCGGCGGCGGCGAATTCCGCCTCCTGCAGTTCCACGAAGGCGCTCATCTGCCGGCGTGCGTAGCCGTGGGCGAGGTTGAACATCGAATAGTTCAGCGCGTGGAAGCCGGCCAGGGTGATGAACTGGAACCTGTAGCCATACGCCGCGATCTCGTCCTGGAACGTGGCGATCGTCGCGTCGTCGAGGTTCTTCTTCCAGTTGAAGCTGGGCGAACAGTTGTAGGCCAGCATCTTGCCGGGGTACTTCTCGTGGATCGCCTCGGCGAACGCCCGCGCGAAGCCGAGATCCGGCTTGCCGGTCTCGCACCAGACGAGGTCCGCGTAGGGCGCATACGCCAGACCGCGGCTGATGGCCTGGTCCAGTCCGTTGCGGGTCTTGTAGAAGCCCTCGATCGTGCGCTCGCCGGTGGTGAACGGGCGATCGTTTCCGTCGATGTCGCTGGTCAGGAGGTCCGCCGCCTCGGCGTCTGTGCGCGCGACGATCAGCGTCGGCACGCCGCAGACATCGGCGGCAAGGCGCGCGGCATTGAGCTTCTCCACCGCCTCGCGGGTCGGCACCAACACCTTGCCGCCCATGTGGCCGCACTTCTTGACCGAGGCCAGCTGGTCCTCGAAGTGCACGCCGGCGGCACCGGCCTCGATCATCGCCTTCATCAGTTCGAAGGCGTTGAGCACGCCGCCGAAGCCGGCTTCGGCGTCGGCCACGATCGGCTGCAGGAAGTCGATCGAGTCGTCGCCCTCGGCGTGGTGCAGCTGGTCGGCCCGCAGCAGCGCGTTGTTGATGCGCTTGACCACCGCCGGCACCGAGTCGGCCGGGTACAGCGACTGGTCGGGATACATCTGCCCCGCGAGGTTGGCGTCGGCCGCCACCTGCCAGCCGCTGAGGTAGATCGCCTTCAGCCCGGCCTTGACCTGCTGCATGGCCTGGTTGCCGGTAAGCGCGCCGAGGGCGTTGACGTAGGGACGTTCGTGCAGCGAGTTCCAGAGCTTCTCCGCACCCAGGCGGGCCAGCGAATGCTCGACGTGCACGGTGCCGCGCAAGCGCACCACGTCTTCGGCGTCGTAGTTGCGGACGATGCCCGCCCAGCGCGGGCTGGTGGTCCAGTCGCGGCGGATCTCGCTGGCGGTCGGAAGCTTCGTGCTCATCGTGGATCTCCAGTGGGGATGGGTTCGGCATGCAGGAGCGGCTATAGCCGCGGACGGGATTCGGGTCGCGGCTATAGCCGCTCCTGCAGGGGGCGGTGTCGCGGCCTCAGGCAAGCCGCTCGTACGCGGACAACGTCAGGAACTCCTCGAGCGTGTCGCTGCGGGTGAGCTCTCCCAGCATTCCGATGGCTTCGGCAACGCGGCCGGCGCCGGGAATCGGCCCCTGCGCGGCCAGGCGCGAAGGGAGGTCCAGCAGCGCCTGCCCGAACAGGCGGTCGTCGATCAGGGTGCCGTCGTCGAGGCACGCCGGGTCACCGCCGAGATCGCGCGCGTGCAGCCACTGCCACAGCTGCGCGCGCGCGATCTCGGCGGTGGCGGCGTCCTCCATCAGCCAGTGGATCGGCACGCAGCCGTTGCCGTCGAGCCAGGCGGCGAGGTAGCGCACGCAGACCTCGACGTTGCCCTCGAAGCCGGCGCGGGTGATGGTCCCCGGCGGGGGCCCGATCAGCGCGTCGCGGTCGGCGACGGCGTCATCGCGCACCACATCGTGCTGGTTCGGCCCGTGCATCACCGCGTCGAAGATCTCCTTCGCGAGGGGCACCAGCGCCGGATGCGCCACCCAGGTGCCGTCATGCCCGGCACGCGCCTCGCGCTCCTTGTCGGCGCGCACCCGCGCCAGCGCGGCCTCGTTCGCTTCCGGGTCGCCGGAAACCGGGATCTGCGCCGCCATGCCGCCCATCGCGTGCGCGCCGCGGCGGTGGCAGGTGCGCACCAGCAGCTCCGAGTACGCCTTCAGGAACGGCTGGGTCATGCCCACCTGGCCGCGCTCGGGCAGGGCCCGGTCGCGGTGGGCGCGGAAGGTCTTGATGTACGAAAAGATGTAGTCCCAGCGCCCGCAGTTGAGCCCGGCGACGCGGTCGCGCAGGGCATGCAGGATCTCGTCCATCTCGAACACCGCCGGCAGGGTCTCGATCAGCACCGTGACCTTGATGCACTCCGCCGGCAGGCCCAGCGCCTGCTCGATGTGCGTCAGCACGTCGTTCCAGAGCGCGGCTTCCTCCATCGACTGCAGCTTCGGGAGGTACAGGTAGGGGCCGCGGTCCTTCGCCGCCAGCGCGGCGCCGTTGTGCAGGCAGAAGAGGCCGGCGTCGAACAGGCTGGCCGAGATCCGGACGCCCTCCACCAGCAGATGCTTCTCGTCCAGGTGCCAGCCGCGCGGGCGCACGATCAGCACGGCCCGGTCGGCTTCGGGCTTCAGGCGATAGGACTTGCCGTTGTCGGCATCGAAGGCGAGCGTGCCGCCCACCGCCTCGCGCAGCGCGCGCTGGCCGGCGAGGAGCGCGTCCCAGGTCGGCGCGGTCGAGTCCTCGAAATCGGCCATGTAGCAGTTGGCGCCGGAATTGAGCGCGTTGATGACCATCTTCGGATCCACCGGCCCGGTGATCTCGACCCGGCGGTCGAGCAGGGCCCGGGGCAGGGGCGCCACGCGCCAGTCGCCGTCACGGATGGCGCGGGTGTCGGCGCGGAAGTCCGGCAGTCCGCCGGCGTCGAACACGGCCTGGCGCTCGCGGCGCGCGGCCAGCAGGCGCCGGCGCCGGGACTCGAAGCGCTGGTGCAGGCCGGCCAGCAGGACCAGGGCGTCACGGTCCAGCAGGTCGGGCGCGGGAGCCGCACCGGGCGCAGGCCGGGCTTCGGGGACGGCGGAACGGGGGGCTGCGGACATGGTCGGTTCCGGTGTGGCTCGCGACCACCATCCCCCCACGCCTGACTATTTGACAAAACACATATTGCAATGCGATTGATAAGTAACGCTTATATACAAGCAGGAATGCGGCCGTGGACCCTTCCCGCGCTCCCCGGTTCGCCTACAAGGGCGACCGTCTCAAGCCGCTCCGGGCCTTCTGCCAGGTGGCGCGCCTCGGCTCGGTCTCACGCGCGGCCGAGGCCCTGTACGTCAGCCAGCCCGCCGTCAGCCAGCAGCTGCAGGCGCTCGAACGCGAGATGGGCGCGCCGCTGTTCGAGCGCAGCGGGCGGCGAATGCTGCCCACGCGCGAGGGCGAGGCCCTGTACGAACTCGCCCGGCCGCTGGTCGAGGGCATCGACGCCCTGCCCGCCGCGTTCCGCCGCCAGCTGGCGGGCATGGACGCCGGCGAGCTCGAGATCGCCGCCAACAGCTCGACCATTCTCTATCTGCTGCCGCGCATCGTCGGCGCCTTCCGCGAGCAGCATCCCGACGTGCGCCTGCGCCTGCACAACACCATCAGCGCCGACGGCACCGACCTGCTGCGCGCGGACACGGTGGAGCTGGTGATCGGTTCGATGCTCGACGTGCCCGCCGACCTCAGCTACGTGCCGGTGTACTCGTTCACTCCGATGCTGATCGCGCCGCGCGACCACCCGCTGGCGGCCATGCCGCGGCTGACGCTGGAGGCGATCTCGCGGCACGGGCTGATCCTGCCGCCGCAGCGCCAGGTCACCTGGCGCCTGGTGGACCTGGTGTTCCAGCAGGCGCGGATGCCGTACTCGGTCTCGCTCGAGGTCGGCGGCTGGGAGGTGATCAAGCAGTACGTGGCCATGGGCCTGGGGATCTCGATCGTCAGCTCGATCTGCCTGGACGACGCCGACGCGGAACACCTCTCGATCCGCCCGCTGGATGCCTGGTTCCCGGCGCGCAGCTACGGCGTACTCGTGCGCAAGGGCAAGGTGCTGTCGCAGCAGGCGCGCGCCTTCATCGACCTCATCCGGCCCGATCTGTTCGTGCGCCGGAGCCGCGAGGACAGCGGGCACTCGGAGCGCTAGGCGACCCGGGCTTCAGTCCGCGGGCAGCGGCAGCGCCTCGTCCGCGAACACGGCCACGTGGGGCACGCCGTCGGCGCCGATCCAGCCGCGGTACATGCCCTCGGTGTTGAACGGGAAGGCGACGTTGCCGGTTGCATCCAGCGCGATCGCGCCGCCATTGCCCCCGGCGTCCACCACTTCGCCGTTGATCACCCCTTCTGACGCGGCGGCGATGCCCTCGCCGCGGTGGCGCACCCGGGCGCAGACCTCATGCGCCGCGGCGGTGCGGATGTAGAACTCGCCCCAGCCGGTGCCGGACACGGCGCAGCGGTCGTCGGCCCAGGTCCCGGCGCCGATGATCGGCGCATCGCCGATGCGTCCCCAGCGCTTGTTGGTCATGCCGCCCGTGGACGTGCCCGCGGCCAGATGGCCGTCCGCGTCCAGGGCCACCGCGCCCACGGTGCCAAAATACTTTCTGCCGTCGCGCCTTCCATCGACGGCGGCGCCGGCCTCCGCGCCCTCCGTGGCCTCCTCGCGCAAGGCACGCTGCAGCTGCTCCCAGCGCCGCTCGGTACGGAAGTACGAGGGATCGACCAGCTCGATGCCCTGTGCCTCGGCGAAGGTCTCCGCGCCGCTGCCCGCCATCATCACGTGCGGCGAATGTTCCATCACCGCGCGCGCCAGCAGGATCGGGTTGCGTACGCGGGTGACGCCGGCGATCGCACCGGCGCCGCGGTCGCGTCCGTCCATGATCGAGGCGTCGAGCTCGTTGCGGCCGTCGTGGGTGAACACCGCGCCGCGCGCGGCGTTGAAGGCCGGGTCGTCCTCGAGCACGGTGATGGCGGCGACCACCGCATCGAGCGCAGGGGCGCCCGCCTGCAGCTTCGCGTGGCCGGCGCGCAGCGCGCGTTCCAGGCCCGCGCGCGCCGCGGCTTCGTCCGCGGGGGACAGACCGGCGCGGACGACGCCGGCACCGCCGTGGATGGCGAGCACGGGCTCCGCGGCCGCCGCCAGCGGCGCCCATGCCAGCGTGGCGAGCATCATCGCCACAAGACCCGATCGTTTCATTCCTGCTCCTCCAGTTGTCCGACCGCCAGTGCGGCCTGCGAAGATACCGCTTCAGACCGAGCCGCGGTTGCGCCCCTGCCACGGCCGGTACCACTCGCGGACCCGCGCCATCTCCGCGGCATCGTCGTCGCCGACGCGGAACGGCGCACCCACTCCGATCACCCGGTCCGGATAGTGGAAGTACACCGGCACCACCGGCACGTCCGCCGCGCGCGCCACCTTGAGGAAGCCGCTCTTCCAGTGCTCCACGCGCCGGCGCGTGCCTTCCGGCGCCAGTCCGAACCAGAAGCGCTCGCTGCCGCGGATCATCTCCGCCACCTGCTCGACCACCCCGGCCGAGCGGCTGCGGTCCACCGCGATCACGCCCAGCGCGCGCAGCAGCGGCGCCAGCGGCCACCAGAACAGCTCGCGCTTGCCGAGGATCTTGATGTCCAGGCCCATCCCGAGCTTGGCGGCGAAGCCCCAGATGCCGTCCCAGTTCGACGAATGCGGCGCGGCGATCAGCACCACGCGCGGCTCGTCGGGGAACTCCCCGACCATGCGCCAGCCGCCGAGGCGGAGGATGCTGCGGCCCAGCCATCGCGTGAACCGGTTCGGCTTCACCCGCGGCACGTTCGCCGGCAGCACGGGCAGGATGTCGTCGTTCGCTCGGCCCATGCGCCCCTGTCCGCATCAGTCCCAGTCGCGGCCCGTGCGGCCGCGCTTGATCGTACTACGCTCGCGCTTGGCATCCAGCCGCCGCGCCTTCGCCGCGCGACTGGGCTTCGTGGCCACTCGCGGTTTCGGCGCATGCCGTCCGGATTCGATGAAGGCCGCCAGCCGCTCGCGCGCATCCTGGCGGTTGCGCTCCTGGGTACGGAAGCGCTGGGCATTGAGCACCAGCACGCCCTCCTCGGTGACGCGGCGGTCGCGCTTGGCCAGCAGCCGGGCGCGCACCGCGTCGGGCAGCGTGGGCGAGCTGGCGATGTCGAAGCGCAGCTCCACCGCGGTCGCGACCTTGTTGACGTTCTGGCCGCCGGGGCCGGACGCGCGCACGAAGCGTTCGACGATTTCGTCCTCCGGGATCCGGATGGCGGCGGGCGTGCTCATCGCTCGAAGAATGCCAGGGCGCGCGCGAACTCCGCGTCGGGCGGCGCGACCACCTCGACACGCCGCGTCGGGTCGCGCGGATGCGGAAACGCCAGCCGCTCGGCGTGCAGCAGCATGCGGTGGATGCCGAGCAGGCGGAAGCTGCGGTTGTGCCGGCCGTCGCCGTGGCTGGTGTCGCCGATCAGATGGTGCGAAAGATGCTTCAGGTGGCGGCGGATCTGCCGGAAGCGTCCGGTCTGCGGCCAGGCGCGCAGCAGCGTGTAGCGCGAGGTCTCGAAGCCGGCCGAGGGAATCGGCAGCTCCGTCATGGCCAGGCGCTCGAAACGCGTCACCGCCGGCTTCTTCTGCGGCTTGCCCGGGCCGCCGTCGAGCGGATGATCCACGATGAACTCCGCCTCCGCCGGCCAGCCGCGGCAGACCGCGAGATAGGCCTTGTCCACTTCGCCGGCCATCAGCGACCTGCCGAGGGCCGAGGCGGTGTCGCGGTCGAAGGCCAGCAGCAGGCAGCCGCTGGTGGCACGGTCGAGACGGTGCACAAGGTGCACCGGACGCCCGAACTGCGCGCGCAGGCGGTCGGCGGCGAAATCGGTCTCGCCGCGCGCCAGCCTGCTGTCGTGGACCATCAGTCCGGCGGGCTTGTCGACCACCGCGAAGCTGTCTTCCAGATGCAGGACCTGCAGCGTCCCGCCAGCTTCCGCAGGAGCCGCTGCAGGAGCAGCTGCAGCTGCGATCTCTTCCGCAACCGCGTCCTGCGACGGGTCGCAGCTGTAGCTGCGCCTACGGGGGGCGGGCACGGGACTGTCGGCGATCACGACCGCGGGCGCGCGGCCAGGATCGCCCACAGGCCCCCGAGCCCCGCCACCCACGCCGCCAGCGGCACCGACCACAGCCGCGGGCCGCCGGCCTCCAGCCCGTACAGCACCGACGCCGCGACCAGCAGGCCGACGCCCAGGATCGCGGCCACGATGCGCCGCTGCGACGCCCGCACCACCTGGGCCAGCTCGGCGATCTGCTCCGAGTGCATCCCCAGCCGGTGCCGCCCCTCGACCTGCTGCGTCAGCCAGGCGTGCAGCAGTCCCGGCATCTCCGGCGCGCGCGTGGCCAGCTCCGGCAGCCGGCGGCGGAACTCCGCGGCCAGGCGCTGGGGGCTGTAGCGTTCGGCCAGGATGCGCTCCAGCACCGGACGCGCCACCGCCCAGATATCGATCTCCGGGTCGAGGTGCCGGCTCACGCCTTCGACGTTGAGCAGGGTCTTCTGCAGCAGGATCAGCTGCGGCTGCAGGGTCAGCTGGAAGCGCTGCGCGGTGCGGAACAGCTTCAGCAGCACCTCGCCCAGGGAGAACTCCGACAGCGGCCGGGTGAAGTACGGCTCGCAGACGCCGCGCACCGCGGCCTCCAGTTCGTCCAGGCGCAGCGTCGACGGCATCCAGCCCGCCTGCACGTGCAGCTCGGCGATGCGCCGGTAGTCCTTGTTGAAGATCGCCATGAAATTCTCGGCGAGGTAGTACTGGTCCTCGCCCGAGAGCTGGCCGACGATGCCGAAGTCGAGCGCGATGAAACGCGGGTTGTGCCGCCGCGACGGATCCGGGTCGACCCAGATGTTGCCGGCGTGCGCGTCGGCGTGGAAGAAATTGTCGCGGAACACCTGGGTGTAGAACACGCGCACGGCCTTGGCCGCGAGCAGCTTGCGGTCCAGGCCGGCCGCTTCGATCGCAGCGATGTCGTCGCTGGGAATGCCGTGCACGCGCTCCAGGGTCAGGATGCGCTCGGTGCTGTGCGACCACACCGGGGCCGGCACGTAAAGGTCCGGCGAGCCGTCCCAGTGGCGGCGCAGGACGGAGGCGTTGGCGCCTTCGCGCTGCAGGTCGAGCTCGGCGGCGAGGGTGGCGGCGACCTCCTCCACCACCTCGTGCGGACGGATCTTCTCCGCGCGCGGATGGGTGCGCGCGACCAGGTCGGCGATGCGCCTGAGCAGGCGGATGTCGTCGGCGATGCGCGCGTCGATGCCCGGACGCAGCACCTTCACCACCACCTCGCGCGGCGCAGCGCCGTCGACGCCCGGGAGCAGCGCCGCGTGCACCTGCGCGACCGAGGCCGAGGCCAGCGGCACGATGTCGAAGCGCGCGAACGCCTCGGCCACCGTGCGACCGAGCTCCTGCTCCACGATCGTCCGCGCCTGCACGCCGTCGAACGGCGCGACCTGGTCCTGGAGCAGCGCCAGCTCGTCGGCGATGTCCGCCGGCACCAGATCCCGCCGCGTCGACAGCACCTGGCCGAACTTGACGAAGATCGGCCCCAGTTCCTGCAGTGCCAGGCGCACGCGCGCGCCGCGCGGCAGGCCGGTGACCGCGCTGCTCGCACGGGGGACGAACGGCCGCAGCAGCCACAGCCAGCGCCCGGCGGACGTGCCCTCGAACAGCGTATGCAGGCGATAGCGGAGCAGGACGCGCCCGATCCCCAGCGCGTGGAGGCCCGATCTCACCGTGCGCCCCCGACGGCCGCGGCGGCCGCGGCCAGGTGTGCGATGCGCGCGGCAAGGCGCTCGACGTCGTCCCGCAGCACGTCGACGTCATCGTGGAACGCATCGAGCTCGTGGCGGCCGACGACGTCCCGCGATTCTTCCACCACGTACTCGGCCGCCGCGGCGGCGAAGCCGGCGCCGGCCCGGCGCGCGCCCGTCAGCGCAGCGGCGACACCGTTGGCCACCTGCATGCCGGCCACCTCGCCGAACGCGACCACGAACGGCCGCTGCCAGTCCGGATCGAAGCGTTGAGCCATCCGCTGCAGCGCGCGCGCCAGCTCCGCATCGCCTTCGATGCGCAACCGCCCACTCGGCGTGGCATGGTCGTCGCCCTTGCCGAGCAGGCCCTGCAGCTGCCCGACCAGTCCCCCCCAGCGTGGTACGCACCGCAAGGTCGGGCTCGACGCCGGCGTCCACGGGACCCACGCGCAGGGCCTCGCCATCGACGCGGATCGACATCGCCAGCGGCGGTGAGGCGAGGTGCAGGGCGATGTGCCGCCCGTCCAGCCGCGAAAGCGCCTGGCGGGTGTCGTCGTCCAGGGACAGCGCGCGGTTGAGCGCGGATTCCAGTGCGCGGCCGGCCAGCGGTTTCAAGCCGGACAGCGGGGAAGGGGATCGGGCCATGGCCGGCATTGTAGCGGCCGGCCCGCCCGCGTCAGGCCCCGGAGCGGAGCCGGCGCATGCCCCGTCGGCGCGCCGCGTGGAACGGCGCCCGCAGCGCGGCTCAGACCCTGCGGCCGCGGAAGAACGAGATCGCGGCCAGCACCAGGAACACGACGAACAGGATCCACGCGATGTTGGTGGCGGCGCCGGCGACGCCGCTGAATCCAAGCACGGCGGCGACCAGCGCGATGATCAGGAAGATGATGGCGTAGCTCAGCATGGCGGCTCTCCAGTCCGTCGGGACACGGACGGCTGGAGCCATGGTTGCCGGGGGCCGGTCGTCAGAAGGTGACGGCACCGGAGCCATGGGAGGCGGCCAGCCGCGCCAGCCCCTCGGCGATCGACACCCGCGGCACGTATCCGAGGTCGCGGGTGGCCGGCGCCATGTCGTACCAGTGCGTGGTGCTGAGCTGCTCGGCCAGGAAGCGGGTCATGGGCGGCTCGCCTTTCAGCCGCAGCAGCGGCCACAGTGCTTCGCAGGCGGCCCCGGCCACATAGGCCACGCGGAAGGGAATGCTGGCCTCGACCTCGGGCGCGCCGCTGGCACGCAGCAGGGCATTGAGGATCGTGCGCACCGCCATCGGTTCGCCGTTGCTGATGAAGTAGGCGCGGCCGGCGCAGGCGGCGCCGACGTCGAGGCGTTCCAGCGCGTCGAAGTGGGCCTGGGCGGCATTGTCGATATAGGTGGTGTCGATGCGGTTCATGCCGTCGCCGACGAAGCGCAGGCGACCGGCGCGGGCGCGTTCGGCCAGGCGTGGCACGAGCTGGTTGTCGCCCGGGCCCCAGATCAGGCGCGGCCGCAGGGCGACGGTGGCCAACGTGTCGTCGTTGGCGGCCAGCACCACCTTCTCCGCGATCAGCTTGGTGGCCGCGTACGGCGACTTGAGGTGCTCGCCGTAGGGGACGGTGTCCGCGGTGCCCCCTTCCACCGGATGCGTGGCGCGGTGGGTGACGCTGGGCGTGGAGGTGTAGACCAGCTTCGGCACGTAGTGCTCACGGCAGCCGGCCAGCACGTTGCCGGTGCCCATGACGTTGGCGCGGTGGTAGCTGTCGTAGCTGCCCCAGGCCCCCGCCTTGGCGGCGTTGTGCAGCACCGCGTCCATGCCGGCGCAGGCGTCGATCACCGACTCGCGGTCGGCGAGATCCCCTTGCAGCTGGCGCACTCCTATCGCGTCGAGCTGCGGGTACCGCCCGCGGTTGAAGCTGGTGACCTCGTGCCCCCGTTCCACCAGTCCGCGGCACAGGGCCTGGCCCAGGAACCCGCCCCCGCCCGTCACCAGTACCCGCACCTTGCTACGCCTCCTGCCCGACCGGTTCGAATGCCCTGCCGCGGCGCAGCTCGCGCGCGGCCCACGCGGCCAGCTTCTCCCGGCCGATTTTCGCATTGTGGCGGATGTCGACCGGGAACGCAGGGTGGAAGGCGAAGGTGTCGACCGCGGCGGTATGCACGAAGCCTTCGCCCAGATGGCGCAGCTCGCCGGCGATGCGCGCGTGCTCGGACTTCCCGATGCCGGACCGGAGTTCGACGCAGAGCAATGGCCGCTGGTGTCCCCGCTCGCCGATGCCGACCAGCGCCGTGCGGCGGACTTCGGGATGGGTGTCGAAGACCGGTTCGACCTGCTCGGTGCACAGGGTGCCGGCCGCGGTGACCACGCGCTGCGACTTCCGGCCGCAGAACCAGAGGCGGCTTTCGGCGTCGAACCAGCCCAAGTCGCCCATGCGGTGGACGATCCGGTCGGCCGCGGCGGCCGCGCCATCGCCATCGCCCCTCTCCAGGATCTTGGCCAGCCGCGTCTGCGCTTCGCGGTTGAAGTAGCTGTCGGTGGCGGAGGGGCCGGCGACGGTGATCTCGCCGACCTGGCCCGGCTCCACGAGCAGCGCGTCCGACCATTCGGCGATGGCCTCGTCGCTGATGCGGATGATGCGCACCTCGTTCGGCGGCACCGGACGGCCGACGCAGGTCCCCGCGCCCGCCGCGGTGCGCTCGCGCAGGGTGACCAGTTCGCGGCCCTCGATCACGGCCACCGGCAGGCACTCGGTCGCGCCGTACGGCGTCCAGAACTGCGCGTCGTCGGGCAACAGCCCGCGCATCTTCGCCACGACGTCGGCGGGTACGGGTGCACCGGCCGAGGTCACGCGGGTGATCGTGGGCAGTGGTTCACCGTACCCGGCCAGCACCCGCATCAGCGCCGGCGAGCCGAACAGCTGGGTCACGCCGAAGCGGGCGATCGCCGCGTGCAGCTTCCGCGGATCGGCCTTCGCGGGACGGGTGGGATCCATGTCCGGGATGACCGAGGTCAGGCCCAGCGCCGGGTCGAACAGCGCGAACGGCGGGAAGGTGGGGAAATCCACGCCGCCCGCGTCGATGCCGAAGGCGCCGCGGAGCATGTCGACCTGGGCGACGAAGTGCCGGTGCCTGTACACGACGCCTTTGGGCACCCCGGTGGAGCCGCTGGTGAACAGGATGCCGGCGACGTCGTCGGGCGCGGTGGCGGTCAGCTGCGGACCCGCGCCGGCGCCTTCGCGCTCCACCTCGGCCAGCGTGGCGTCGGCCAGGCGGGCACGACGTCCGGTGGTGATGCGCAGCCTCGCCGCCTTCGCCCAGCCCAGCAACGCGCGCGCGAACATCGCGAGCGGAACGCCGATGAACGCGTCCGGTTCGGCTTCGTCCAGGCATTGTTTCAGCGCGCGCTTGTCGATCCCGGGATCCACCAGCACCGGCACCGCGCCGACCTTGAACAGCGCGTACATCAGCAGGAAGAACTCCGGCGTGGGCCGCACCATGACCACCGTGCGGCTGCCGCGCGAGATCCCGCGCCGGGCCAGGCCGGCGGCGATGGCATCGCTGCGCCGGTCGAGTTCACCGTAGCTGAGCGCCACGCCGTAGCGGCCGTGCCGGCCGGGACAGCGCATGGCGATGCGGTCCGGCGCCTCGGCGGCCAGCCGCGGCAGCGCCGCGGCGATGTTGCAGGCTTCGGTCATCGGCAGATTATCGCCGCTCCGTGCACCGCGGGTTCATGGCGATGGGCCGGCCCTGTCCTCCATCGCTCCCAGGGCGAACAGCATGTCGACGTAGGACTTCTCGATCTCCGCGAGCCCCGCGGCCTCCACGCCGGGGGCCGGGTGGATCAGCATGTATTCGTCGGGCGCGTGCGCGCCGGATCCGTGGCCGAGCCCGCCGAACACGAAGGGCAGTCCCAGGGTACGGGTGAACTGGTAAAAGGGCGCGCTGCCCGCCAGCCAGGGCGCGACGCGCAGCCGGGTGCCGTACTTGTTGAAGACCCCGATCGAGGCCCGCACCAGCGGTTCGTCGACGGAGGTCGTGGCCGCCGGATAGCCCGACATCGGCCGCACCGTGATCCGGTCGAAGCCGTTCGCGTCCAGGTGCGCGCGCAGCATGCGGTAGGCGGTGTCGGGCTCGAGCCCGGGAGGCAGGCGCGAATCCATCTTGGCCGTCGCCACGTGCGGCAGGATGGTCTTCACCCCCTCGCCGGTATAGCCGCTCCAGATCCCGTCGATGTTGAGCGTCGGGTCGTAGAGGTTGCGCACGATGGCGTCGCGGCCCTCGTCGCCGTCGATCCACCGCGCCACTCCCAGGGCCTCCTGCATCCGGCGATCGTCGGCATCCCGCGCCAGCGCATTGACCAGGCGCTGTTCGGCCAGGTCCGGCGCCTTCACCGCGTCGTAGTAGCCCGGGATCAGGATGGTGTTGCCGTCGGGCGTGGTCATCGAGGCGATGGCCTGCACCAGGCGCAGCGCCGGCGAATCCACCAGCGCCTTGAGCGAGCCGTGCACTTCGGCCTTCGCCGGCCCGCCCCACTCGCCGCCCCTGGACTCCAGCTCGAAGTAGATGATGCCCTTGACGCCCAGGTTGAGCGTCGCGTCCCCGGCCGGATCCTGGATGTTCATCGGAAAGAACGCCCCGTCCGCCTTCCGCAGCCGGTCCAGCCAGGGCGCCACCACCGCGCCGAAGTTGGGCGAACCCAGCTCTTCCTCGCCCTCGGCGACCACGTACAGGTTCACCGGCAGAGTGCCCCGGGTCCGGAGGATGGCGTCCACCGCATTGAGGAAGGCCCGCTGCGGCCCTTTCTGGTTGGTGGCGCCGCGCGCCATCAGCACCGTGCCCAGCTCGTGCTCGACCAGCTCGCCGGCGAAGGGATCGTCGATGCGCCAGTTGTCCTCGACCGGTTGCACGTCATACATCATGTAGACCACCAGGCTGCGGTCGGCGCCGGCGTCGTAATGGCCCAGGACGCCCGGGTGCCCCGGCGTCTCCACCAGCTCCACCTCCTGGAAGCCCAGTGCGCGCAGGTCGTCCGCGAGCAGCTGCGCCATGTCGCGGATGCCGTCGTCCTGGGCGCTGATGGAGCGCTGGCGCACCCAGCGCTGCAGCCCCGCCACGTGCGCGTCCAGGTCGGCGTCGATGCGCGCATGGACGTCGGCGTGGTCGCCGGCATAGGCCGGGATCCCGGAGGGGTCGAAGGCTTCCCCGGTGGTGAAAACGCGCTCGGGACGCGGGTCCTGCGCCTCCGCCTCCGCCGGCGTCGCCAACAGGAACGTCCCCGACAGAAGGATGCGGAGCGCAATCGAACCGGCACGCGTCATGGCCAATCTCCAGGCAGTTCCGAGGGACTGTATAACGTGCGGCAACTCCGGTGCAGCGCCCCCTTGCGCGACGCCGGCGCGATGGAAAAAATTCTTCCAGCCCTCCAACGGCCCCGCCGATGCCCCATCCCTGCCTGAGCTGCGGTGCCTGTTGCGCCCACTACCGGGTCAGCTTCCACTGGTCGGAGGCCGAGCCCGCGCTGGGCGGCCGGGTCCCGCCCGAGCTGACCGTGCCCCTGCGCAGCCACGAACGCGCCATGCGCGGCACCGCAGGTGGCGACCGTCCGCGCTGCATCGCGCTGGACGCCGACATCGGCCGCCGCTCCCGCTGCAGCATCCATCCGGTCCGCCCGCAGGCCTGCCGCGACGTGGCGGCCTCGTGGGAGTCAGGCGCACCCAGCCGGCAGTGCGACCACGCCCGCCTGGCCCACGGCCTGCCCGTGCTGACCCCGGCCGACTGGATCTGGCGCGAGGCCGCGGCCAACGACCGCGACGCCAACCCGGACGGCAGCGACACTCCCGACGACCGCGGCACGCCTCCGCCCGCGCCGCCGCCCACCATCGCGGCCTGATCCACCCCTGTAGGAGCGGCTACAGCCGCGATGCGCGGCATCCGATCCCGCAGGAGCAGCGACAGCTGTGATCCCTGGCGGCCATCGCAGCTATAGCTGCTTGTGTCTTCGCTTTGGCCTAGCGTGCAGGTGAGAGCGGAGTGCGGGACGCCGACAAGCTGGGGTGCCCTGAAGCACGTGTAGGAGCCAGGGCGCCCGCACTCCACGCTCTTGCCAGAGCCCGAACAGTTGAACGAGTCAGCAGCTCGCACTGCACAAGCATGGGCCGGCAAGAGTGCTCTCCCGTCCAGTCTAGGAGAGAAGCAGATGTCTGTGTTCGTGGGGATCGACGTGGCCAAGGCCACGCTGGCGGTGGCGCTGCGGCCCAACGGAGAGGTGTTCGAGGTGGCCAACAGCTCGGCCGGGCACCGGTCGCTGGCGCAGCGGCTGCGGAAGCTGCCGGTGGAACGGGTGCTGCTGGAGGCGACCGGCGGCTACGAGCGGGCGGTGATGGCTGCCCTGCAGGATGAATGGCCGGTGGTGCGCGTGCCACCGCACCGGGCGCGCTCGTTTGCCACTGCGATGGGCCGGACCGCCAAGACCGACCCGATCGACGCGGCCATGCTGGCCCATATGGCGGAGGTGACCGAAATGCCGCCGGCCGCTGCGGAAACGCCGCAACAGCAGCGGCTGCAGGCGTTGGTGCAACGCCGTGCGCAGGTGGTGCAGCAACGCGACGACGATCGGCGTCGGCTGCAGCAGGTACAGGGCCAGCCGCTGGTGGTGGCCAGCCTGAAGCGCCTGCTGCGCGCGCAGCAGGCGGAGATCGCGCTGCTGGACAAGGCCATCACCCAAGCCGTGGCTGACGCCGACAGCGAGCGTTCCGCCCAACTGCGGGCCGTACCCGGGATCGGCCCGGTGACCGCCGCCACCCTGATCGCCTTCCTGCCCGAGCTGGGGCAGATCGAACGCCGGCAGATCGCCGCCCTGGTCGGCGTTGCTCCCTACAACGCCGACAGCGGCGGCAAGCGCGGCTTGCGGCGCATCCAGGGCGGCCGTGCCGGAATCCGGCGCGTGCTGTACATGGCCACATGGAGCGCCATCCGCGCCCAGCCCGCCCTGAAGCGACGCTATGAGGCTCTAAGGAGCCGCGGCAAATGCGCCAAGGTGGCCCTGGTTGCCTGCATGCGCGCCTTCCTCGGGCAGATCAACGCCATGCTCAGGGATGGCAAACCCTGGCAGCCAGCCTCGGTCTGAAAAAAGACAGTTGCTCCTACAGGGGGTTGCGGTCCAGGAACGCGCGGATCGCCGGCACCAGCACCTCGTGCCTGTCCTCCAGAACGTAGTGCGCGGCGTCCTCGAACGCCATCACCTCCGCGCCCGGCAGTTCGGCCTGGAAGCGCTCCAGGAAGTGTCGATCGAACACGAAGTCCTTCAGCCCCCAGCCGATGAAGACCGGCAGGCCCGCGTACTCGTGCAGGCGACGGCCCGATTCTTCCAGCAGCGGCCACGCGCGGTCCTTCGGCGACAGCGGGATGTCCTGCATGAAGCGGATCGTTGCGATGCGGTTCTTCCAGCTGTCGTAGGGCGCGACATAGGCGCGGCGCACCTCGGGCGGCATCCGCCGCGCCACGCCCAACCACGACGCGCCGGCGGAGAACGCGTTGAAGCCACGGATCACCATCTCGCCGAGGTCGTAGTCGCGGCCGAGCGCGATCTGCCAGGGCATGGCCTTGGCCCCCGGCATCGGGAACGCCGCCGTGTTGAGGATCACCAGCCGCTTCACCTGCGCCTGGTGCGACAGCGCCCAGCCGAAGCCGACCATCCCGCCCCAGTCGTGCACAGCCAGCGTCACCGGGCCGTCGATGCCGAGATGGTCGAGCAGGGTGGCCAGGTCCTCGACGCGCGACTGCAGCGTGTAGTCGTAGCGCGGCACCGCGTTGCGCGCGTCGTCGGGCTTGTCGGACAGGCCCATGCCGACGTGGTCGGGGACGATGCAGCGGTACCCCTTGCCGGAAGCGGGATCGGACAGTCCCGCCACCAGCGTGCGCCAGTAGTAGCTCCATGACGGGTTGCCGTGGAGCATGACCACGACCTCGCCGTCACGCGGGCCCTCGTCGAGATAGCTCATCTCGATGCCCGGGCGGACCTGGAGGCGGTGGCGGGTGGCGGGGTAACCGGGGAGATGCATCGGCGCGCGGAAGACTGCAGTGGCCGCCATTGTAAGTCCGCGGCCGCGGGCCGGGCCTAGTGCGAAGGGACGGCCACGGAACCGGCCAGGATGCCGCCGTCGATGTTGAGCTCGGCGCCAGTGATGTAGCAGGCCTCGTCCGAGGCCAGCATCACCGCCATCGCCGCGACCTCCTCCGGCGTGCCGAAGCGCCTGAGCGGCGTGTCCTGGACGAACATCGCCATGTTCGCGTCGCGCTCGGGGCCCGTCCCCAGCATCGGCTCCCACATCGGCGTGAGGATGGCGGCCGGATGGATCGAATTGCACCGCACCTGCATGCCCTGCCCGGCGCAATACAGCGCGACCGTCTTGGTGTGGTTGCGCACGCCGGCCTTGCTCGACGCATAAGCCGCCGCCGCGGGGATGCCGACCAGGCCGGAGCGCGACGAAATGTTGATGATCGACCCGGTTCCGGTGGCGCGCATCGCGCGGATCGCGTGCTTGCAGCCCAGGAACACCCCGTCGAGGTTGGTTTCGTGGACCGACCGCCAGGCCGCGAGCGAGGCGTGCTCCGGATCGTGCGGGCCGGCATGGCCTTCGAAGCCGGTGATGCCGGCATTGTTCACCACCACGTCGAGCCGCCCGTGCGCCCGCAGCACCGCGTCGGTGGCCTCGCGCCAGTCGGTTTCATCGCGAACGTCCAGCCGAAGGAATTCCGCGCGATCACCCAGGGAGGCGGCGACCCGGGCGCCCTGCTCCACATCGATGTCGGTGACCTGCACCCACGCCCCTTCGGCGACGAAGGCCCTCGCGATGGCCTCGCCGATTCCCCGCGCCGCCCCGGTCACCAGGGCCACCTTGCCCATCAGTCGCTTGTTGCCCATGTACTCATGTCCTCATGCCAATGTCGTTCGTGGCGGCACGCCGGCTCCGTCGGCCCGCTGGTGCCACCACCACCACGCGACCGCGAACACGGTCGAGGCCGCCAGCAGCACCATCGTCGGTTCCGGTCCGCGGGCCTCGAACAGCAGGGTGGGCGCGTTGCCGAGCGCATGCACGCCGACGACGAAGAACAGGCTGCGGGTGGCGGCATACATCAGCGCCAGCACCAGCCCGGTCGCGAACAGGGCCAGCACCATGCCGGCCAGTTCGGCCGGAGCGGCACCGGCCGCCAGTCGCGCCGGCACGTGGAGCAGGGCGAACAGCGCCTGCGACAGCAGCAGGGCCAGCATCCAGGCCCAGCGCACCGGAACGCGGCTCGCGGCCTGCAGCGCCAGCTGCGGCCACAGCCACGCACGGAAGACGGTTTCCTCGACCAGCGCGGTGCCCAGCAGCTGCGCCAGCAGCGCACCGGGCAGCATTCCACCGCGCGCCCAGCCGGCCTGCCAGGTGGGCGGCACGCCTTCCAGGCACGCGGCGAGGATCGTGGATGCCTGCATCGCCAGCCACAGCAGCAGGGTCGCGGCCAACGCGGGCGGCAGCGCGTCCAGACGCCAGCCCAGTCCACCGGGCCGTTGCCGGCCGGGCCCGAATACCAGCCCGAGCATTCCCAGCCCGAGCAGCAACGCCAGCCCCAGCGTCGGCTGGAGCCAGCCCCCGCTGGCGTCCTGCAGCGCCTGGAGCAGGTGCATCGGCAAGCCTGCAGAGAACGTCCAGGCCGCGAAGGCCGCACCATAGAGCAGCACGGCCACCACCACCCAGGGCGGCGACGCGATCGCGGAGCGCAGCGGGTAAGCGTTCGTGGCCACGGCCGGTTGCCAGGGAGTCCGGTGAACGCGCGATGTTCTGCCGCCGCCGCCCCGGCCTCGCGGGCCGGAAGTCACGCGCGCAGCGGCCGCAGGGCTACCATGCGTGCCCCCGTCCGACTGGCCCGCCTCCGTGACCGCGACCCCGCCCTACCTCGACGACGCGCAGATCGAGCGCCTGTCCGAACTGCTCGACCGCCGCGCTGTCCCGTTCAAGGGCTTCAACCTCGAGGCGCTGGACGGTTTCCTGACCGCGCTGGCGGTCTCGCCCTCGCTGGTCCTTCCCAGCGAATGGCAGCCGGTGGTCTGGGGCGGCAAGCCGCCGCGCTGGCAGGACGAGGACGAGGCCCTCCAGGTCCAGCAGCTGCTCATGGGCCACTGGAACATGTGCACCGCCCGCGTGCGCCACGACGACAGCGACCTGCCCGACCACTTGGCGCCGCTGATGTGGCTGCCCGAGGATCCGGAGCTCACCGGCGACGCCCTGCGCGAGGACGAGCTCGACGTCGGCAGCGACTGGGCCCACGGCTTCTTCGAGGGCGTGGCGCTGCGCGAGAACGAGTGGGATGCGTGGCTGGACGCGCACGACTGGATCGAGGACGTCTTCGACGCCATCGACCGGCTGCTCACAGGTGAGGCGCTCAATCCCGACGACCCGACCGCGGAGGCGATGCCGGTCGACTACCGCGAGCGGCTGGGGATCATCCTGGACATCCCGGGGATGATGGCCGACCTCAACCACCACCGCGTCCTGGCGTTGACCCCGCGCACGCCGATCCGGCGCGAGGTGGAGACGGGGCGCAATGATGCGTGTCCTTGCGGGAGCGGGAAGAAGTACAAGAGGTGCTGTGGGCTGAACTGAATCAACGCACTACCGCGCTCGGGTTTCACCGTCCCACTCGCGGGCGAAGGCGCGCGCGGTCGAGGATCTCGGTGAGGCTCAGCGACATGCGATGGGAGTCCTGCTCTCGACTCGCGCGCGCCCGTGACGGCTTCAAGGAAAATTGAATACCATTGAGGCCACCGGATCAGATCGACCTCGCCCACTCCACCAGCGGATTCCCCGGCTCCATCAGCAGCTTCGTCGTCAGCACCAGCGACATCACCACCAGCAGCGGCCGGATCAGCCGCGCGCCGGCCCGGCCCAGCGCCAGATGCGCGCCCAGCTGGCCGCCGGCGATGCTCGCCACCGCCATCACCAGGCCTACCGACCACAGCACCTTTCCGCCGATCACCAGCGTGGCCAGCGCCGCGACGTTGCTCGCCAGGTTCAGGAGCTTGGTATGCGCCGTGGCCGACACAAGGCCCATGCCGAACAGGGCCACCAGCGCCGTGGCCATGAACGATCCGGTGCCCGGCCCGAAGAAGCCGTCGTAGAAGCCCAGCGCGAACATGATGGTGACCAGCGCCGCATGACCCAGCCGCGCGTGGCGCTCGGCTTCGCTGGCCTTCGGGCCGAGCAGGAAATACGCCGCCATCGCCACCAGCAGCACCGGCACCAGGCCGGAGAGGAAGGACGGATCCACCCGCTGGATCGCGATCGCGCCGCCCACCGAGCCCGTGAACGCACCCACGACGGGCCACAGGAAGCGCCGGAAATCGATCCGCCCCTGGCGCGCGAAGGCCAGCACGGCGCTCGTGGTGCCGAAGCTCGACTGCAGCTTGTTGGTGGCGATCGCCTGCACCGGCGGGATGCCCGCGGCCATCAGCGCGGGGATGGTGATCAGCCCGCCGCCGCCGGCCAGCGCATCGATGGTGCCGGCGACGAAGGCCGCCAGCGCCAGCAGGGCCAGCACCTCGAAACCGAATTCCATGGCGCCTCGCGACCTCCACCGCGCTGACGGCGCGGACAGGCGCGCCCCCCTGAAACGACGCGGGGCCGGACAGGCCGGCCCCGTTCACACTGCGATGTGGCCGGGCCTTACCAGACCACCTCGGCCATCGAGCAGTTCAGCCCGGAACCGATGCCCAGCAGGGCCACGCGGTCGCCCTTCTTCAGGCGGCCCATCTCGCGCAGCTTGCTGAGCACGATCGGCACCGAGGCCGGGCCGATGTTGCCGTGCTCGCCGAAGATGGTCATGACCTTCTTCGGGTCGATGCCCATGGCCTTGGTGAAGGCGGCGGTGTGCACCTTGCTGACCTGGTGGATCACGAACTCGTCGAGCTCGGCGGCCACCCAGCCCAGCTTCTGCTTGGCGACCTCGAAGGTCTTGGTCGCGAGCTTGATGCCCTCGATCAGGAGCAGGCGGGTGTCGGTGATCATGCCGTCGAGGTTCCCTCGGCAGAGCTTGTTCCATTCGGTGGCCGCGCGGGTCACGCCGCCCCTGTAGCGCGGCGCGCCCGGGACCAGCTCGGCGCGGGCCAGCACCATGGCGGCGGCACCGGAGCCCAGCGTCAGCGTGGCCAGCTCGTTGCGGAAGTCCTCGTCGGTGACGTCGGCCCGTGTCATCCGCTCCAGGGTCTTCTCGTAGGCGAGGTCCGCGGTCTCGCCGTCCACGACCAGGGCGTAGTCGATCTCGCCGCGCTCGATCATCCGGCTGGCGATGTCCATGCCGTTGATGAAGGCCAGGCAGGCGTTGGCGATGTCGAAGTTCTGGCAGGTGTCGGGCAGGCCCAGGTTGCCGCTGACGATCGAGGCCGTGGACGGCTCGAGGTAGTCGCGGCTGACCGAGGTGTTGACCAGCAGGCCGACCTTGTCCGGATCGATCCCGGCATCGGCCAGCGCCTTCACGCCGGCCAGCGTGGCCGCGTCGGAGGCCTGCATGTCGCCATCCCAGAGACGGCGGGCATGGATGCCGGCGATATCCCTGAGGACGTCGGTACGGATCTTCAGCCGCTCGAGCGTCGGCTTCAGGCGGGCGTTGATCTCGTCCGACGACAGGCGCCGCGGCGCGTCGATGTGGGCGAGACCGGCAATGGCTACGTGCTGGAACAACATGGGCGTGCCGCCGATGCGGGAACAAAGACCGCCTAGGGTACTGGCTTCGCGCCCCGGGCGCACTGGCCGGCCGCGGAACCCGGTCACATCCCCATTCACCCCGGGGTGCGGGGTTCAGCCGCCGCAGCGCCAGGCGGCCCAGCGCTGGGCGCCGCGGATGGGATCGGACAGCGGGTGGATGGTGTCCGCGCCCAGGCCGGGCGCCTCGTTGCGGGCCAGCGTCTCCAGTTCCTCGCGGACGCGCAGCGGGTTGCGTTCGATGAACGCGATGCTGTGCTTCACCGAGACCTCGACCTCGCCGCGCTTCTCGCAGCCCGGGGGCGAGGACACGATGCGGACGGCGGACGCGCCCGGCGCCATGTGCACCCAGGTGCAGGCCGACAGGGCGAAAAGGAGGGGAACGAACAGCAGCTGGCGCATGGATCGACTCCGTCTGGACTCCCCGATTGTGCCCTATCGCTGCCGGGCCACGGGCCTGCCGTCGGCGTCGAGCACGGTGACCTCGCCGAAGCCGAGCGCGCGCACCGGGGCCTCGATCTCGGACAGATCGCCCACGACCACCCAGGTCAGGGCGCCGGCGTCGAAGCTCTTCGCGGCTTCGGCCACCTGCTCCCGGGTCATGCCTTCGATCTCGGCCTTGCGCCGCAGCACGTAGTCGTCCGGGCGGCCGTAAAGCACATTGCCGGCGATGGTCGAGGCCACCGAGGCCGCGGTCTCGTAGGCGCCGGGCAGGCTCAGCGTGTTGATGGCGCGGATGCGCTCGACCTCCTCCACCGTGGGCGGCGCCTCGCCGCCGGCGAAGGCGGCGATCTCGCGCCGCATCTCGGCCATCGCATCGGCGGTCCTGTCGATCTGCACCGGCGCCGAGGCGAGCCACGGGCGCTGGCCCAGGGCCGGGGATGCACCGCTGCGGACGCCGTAGGACCAGTGCTTGTCCTCGCGCAGGTTCATGTTGAGCCGTGCGGTGAAGTCGCCGCCCAGCACGCCGTTGGCGATGTCGAAGCGCACCGCGCCCTCGTCGGTGGTCGGAGGCACCAGCTGGCCGGCGTAGATGCTGGCCTGCACGGCCCCGGGCTGGTCGATCAGGAACACGCGGGCCGCGGCCGGACGGGCCACCGCGGGGATCGCCGGGGCGGCCGCGGCGGCCTGGCCGCTGCCGGACCAGTCGCCCAGGTGCTTTTCGAGCAGCGGCAGGATCTCGGCCAGCCGGGTGTCGCCGACCACGACCAGGGTCGCGCCCTCGGGACGGATCCGCGCCTGGTGGAAGGCCACCAGGTCGTCCCGGTCCAGCGCGGCGATGGAGGCCTCGGTGCCGCTGCCGGTGAACGGCATCGCATAGGGATGGCCCTCGCCGTAGAGCAGCGGCGGCAGCACGCGCAGGGCCGCAGTCTGCGGCCGCGCCTTCTCCTGCGCGATGTTCGCGATCCAGGTGGCACGCACGCGCTCGATCTCGGCCCGGGCGAAGTCCGGACGGCGCAGCATGTCCGCGAACATCGCCAGCGAGGGCTCCAGTTCGCTCTTCAGCGAGGACAGCCAGACCGTGCCCGCGTCCAGCCCTGCGCCCGCGCCCAGCTGCGCACCCAGCGCCTCGGCGCGATCGGCGAACTCCAGCGCTCCCAGCCCGGCCGCACCTTCGTCGAGCATGCCCATCGTGAAGCCCGCGGTACCGGCGCTGCCGCCGGCATCGGCGCTGTAGCCCGCTCCCGGGAACTGGTAACGCAGCTGGACCACCGGCACTCCCGTGCGGCGCGCGAGCACCACGGTGGTGCCGTTGCCGAGCGTGGCGCGCTCGACCTCGGGGAACGTCAGCTCCGGGAATTCCTCCGGCAGCGGCACGCCCAGGCTGCGGTCCACCGCGGACGGCTGCACGACGTAGCGGGCGTCGACCTCGGGCAGGCTCCAGGGCGCGGGGGTGACGGTCGGGTCCTCGGCCAGCGGCGTGCGCGCCCCGGGCAGGATCACCAGGGTGTGGTCGCCCCCGCCCAGCCAGGCGCGGCCGGCGGACTGCACCTGGGCGACGGTGCTGGTGCCGATGATCCTCAGCGACTCGCGGAAGCAGCCCGGATCGCCGGCATAGACCGCGCACTCGGCCAGCGTATCCGCCTTGCCGCCGAAGCCGCCGATGCGTTCGATGCCGCGGATGAAGCCGGCGCGGAACACGGTGCGCGCTCGTTCCAGCTCGTCCGCGGTGGGACCTTCGGCCAGCAGGCGGTCGATCTCTTCGTCGATCACCGCTTCCACCTTCGCCGGGTCCACGCCCTGCCTGACGTTCGCGATCACGATGAAGTTCGAGCCCAGCTGCTTGACGTAGGTCCCGGCGCTGATGCTGTCGACCAGCTGGTCACGGTGCAGCAGGCGCGCGTCCAGGCGCGAGGAACGGCTTCCGCCCAGCACCTGGGCCAGCAGTTGCAGGCGCTCGAGGTCGGGGTCGCCGACCTGGGCCACGTTCCAGACCCGGTAGATGCGCGCCTGCGGCACCTTGTCGTGCATGGTCTCGCGGGTCGACTCCGTGCGGCGGGCGACGTCCACAGCGGGCTGTGCCATGTCCGGACCGGCGGGAATGTGGCCGAAGTACTTCGCCACCTTCTCTTTCGCCGTGGCCAGGTCGATGTCGCCCGCCAGTACCAGGACCGCGTTGTTCGGGCCGTACCAGGCGCGGAACCACTGGTGCACGTCGTCCAGGGTAGCGGCGTCGAGATCGTTCATCGAGCCGATCACGCTGTGGCTGTAGGGATGGCCTTCCGGATACAGGGCCTTCATCAGCCTGGTCCAGGCCTGGCCGTAGGGCTGGTTCTCGCCCTGGCGCTTCTCGTTCTGGACCACCCCGCGCTGTTCGTCCAGCGCCGCCCGGGTGACCGCGCCGAGCAGGTGGCCCATGCGGTCGGACTCCATCCACAGCGCGGTGTCGAGCGCGGTGGTGGGCACGTTCTGGAAATAATTGGTGCGGTCGGTGCTGGTGGTGCCGTTCTGGTCGGTCGCGCCGACCCGCTTGAAGGGCGCGAAGTACTCGCCGTCGTGGTTCTCCGAGGCCTGGAACATCAGGTGCTCGAACAGGTGCGCGAAGCCGCTGCGGCCCAAGGGCTCGTCCTTGCTGCCGACGTGGTACCAGATGTTGACCGCCACGATCGGCGCCTTGCGGTCGGTATGTACCACCACGCGCAGGCCGTTGGGCAGGGTGAATTCCTCGTAGGGAATATCGACGCCTGCGGTGGCCGGGGCCGGCGGTGCCCCGGCCCATGCGGGCGCGGCCGCCGCACCCAGGCCAGCGGCCAGCGCGAGGGCGAGGACGGCGCCGCTGTGACGGGGAGGCGTGGACATCGGCATGGGGCTCTTCCTTGACTGGGCAGCCTTTCATGGTAAGCCGCGCGCGCCGCCGAACGTGGTCCGATGGTCCCGGAACGGCGGGATGGTGCATGCTCGCGCCATGGACACCCGCCCTCGCACATCCCTGGTCACCGGCGCCAATCGCGGCCTCGGACTCGAATTCACCCGCCAGCTGCTCGCCCGCGGCGACCACGTCGTGGCCGCCTGTCGCGATCCCGGGCATGCCCATGCGCTCAACGCGCTGGTCGGCGAACACCCCGGCCGCCTGCACGTGCTGCCGCTGGACGTGGCCGACGCCCGTTCACGCACCGCCTTCGCCGCGGAACTGCCGCTGGTGCTCGGCGACGACGGGCGCATCGACCTGCTGCTCAACAACGCCGGAGTGCTGCATTCCGGAGAGCGCTTCGGAACGCTGGGCGAGGCCAACCTGGAACACAGCTTCCGGGTCAATGCCTCGGGCCCGCTGCTGCTGGTCCAGGCGCTGGAACCGCAGTTGGCCGACGGCGCGCGGGTGGTCAACATCTCTTCGCGCCTGGGATCGATTGCGCTGACCGAGCGCTTCGGCACGCCCAGCTACAACATCAGCAAGGCCGCGCAGAACATGGCCACGGCGCTGCTCGCACAGGCACTCGCGGGTCGCGGGATCGTGGTGGTCGCGGTCAGTCCCGGCTGGGTGCGCACGGACATGGGCGGCAGCGATGCCGAAGTCGCGCCCGAGGACGCCGTGGCCGGCGTGATCCGCCAGGTCGAAGCACTGGGCGAGGGTGACAGCGGGCGTTTCCTGGGCACCGACGGCGAAACCATCGCCTGGTAAACGGCCGCGGGCGGGTACGCTTCGCGACCATGATCGACATCATCCTCCACCAGCCCGAGATCCCGCCGAACACCGGCAACGCGATCCGGCTGTGCGCCAACACCGGTGCGCGCCTGCACCTGGTGCGGCCGCTGGGCTTCGACATGGACGACCGCCAGCTCCGCCGCGCCGGCCTGGACTACCACGAGTACGCGCGGGTGGCGGTACACGACAGCCTCGACGCCGCGCTGGCTGCGATCGCCCCACCGCGCCTGTTCGCGCTCAGCGCGCGCGGTCGCGTGCGCTACGACGCGCCGCGCTATCACGCCGGCGACGCGTTCCTGTTCGGCCGCGAGACGTCCGGCCTGCCCGAGGCGGTGCTCGAAGCGGTACCGCACGACCGCCGCCTGTTCCTGCCGATGCGGCCCGGCAACCGCAGCCTCAACCTGTCGAACGCGGTGGCGGTGGTGGCCTACGAGGCATGGCGGCAGCTGGAGTTCGCCGGAGCCGGCTGAAGCGCCGGCCCCGGCAAGCCACGTCACTTATCGATGGTGAACGCGTCCATCACCCGGCCCTGCACGTCATAGGCCGTGTACTGCAGGCGCCCGCCGTCGATGTCGATGACCTGGTAGGTCGCGATGTCGGTGAAGCGCTTCGCGATGTACGGCGCGTCGGACTGGCGGTACATCTTGGTGCCGGACACGGCGTGGATGTAGATCGGGCCGTCGGCCGGCGAGTCCACGACCCGGTCGCCCTTCATCGGGAAGGTCCGCAGGTAGGCGTGGTCGTCGCCCTGCAGCACCAGGTCCACGCCATGCTTCTCGAACAGCGGCGCCCATGCCGCCTTCAGCTCGGGCTGGCCGCGGTCGTCGGGCTTGGTCGAGTACAGCGGATGGTGGTACACGACGAACTTCCAGGTGGCCTCCGAGGTGCCCAACGTGCGGTCGAGCCACTCGACCTGCGGCTCCGGGGGCAGGTTGGAATCGAGCACCACGAACAGTGCGTCGCCATACTCCAACGAGTACACCCGCTCGGGCTCGATGCCCTCGGGGCCGTTTCGCGGCAGGTCGAGCTGCTCCACGTACAGCGCGGCGCGACCCCTGGTCGACTTCGTGGTTGCCGATCGCCGGCACCAGCGGGCGGGTGTCGTAGACGCCGGCCGCATTCTGGAACAGCAGGTCCCAGTCGTCGCGGCGCTCGCCCCAGTTCACCAGGTCGCCGGCCATCACGTAGAACGCCGCCTGCGGGTGCGCGGCGTGCGCCTTGCGCACCAGGGTGCCCCAGGTCTCCAGGCCCACCTGGGCGTCGCCCATGTAGATGAAGCTGAAGGGTCCGGGGCTGCGCCGGCGCGGTGGTGAAACTGCGCGCCTCGCCCCAGGCCTGGCCGTCGCCGATCGCGTAGCGGTAGGTGGTTCCAGGCCGCAGGCCTTCGAGGGCCACGGTATGGCGCATGACCTTCGGGTCGTTGGCCACGTCGGGCGTCTGCAGTGCGGCGCTGGCCGCGGAGACCACGGTCCATGCGGCGTCATCGCCTTCGGCCGCGTAGCGCAGGCGCGCGTGGGCGCTGCCGGGCGCGGTGCGCCACTGGATCGACTGGCTGGTCGCGGGGTCACCGGCCCAGGTCAGCACGACGTGGTCGGCGTCGGCGCCGGCCGGGTGCGGCGTGTCGCGGAACCAGCCCAGCAGCGCGGCCTCGTTCTCGCGCTTCTCCAGCGTCTGCAGCAGCGCCAGACCCTGCAGCGCGGGATCGATCGCATCCAGGGTATCGGTGTCGTCGGCGAAGACCCGGGTGCCGGCCACCGCGGTGGCGATGCCCATGCGCTCCGGGAGCAGACCGGACACCACCGGCTGCTCGCCACCGTCGGCGGCCGGCCCGACCAGGACGAAGTAGGGCTTCACGCCGCCCTCGATGGAATGAACGCCCAGCCCGACCTCGCCGGCTTCGAAGGGCTTGCGCCAGGCGCGGAACGTGTCCTCGGCGTCCACGGTGGCGACCAGCCCGGTGCGCTCGAAGCCCTGCGCGGCCAGCCAGAACGGCTCTTCGTCGGAATCCGGCGAGAGCATGACGTAGACCATGGCCGGAGCGTCCACGGAGAAACCCAGGAAGCCGGTCGACAGCGCCTGCAGTTCGTCCTCGTCCGCCAGGGCCAGCACCTCGGCCGGGGTCGCATCCGCCAGGCGCTCCGCAGGGATGCGGTCGAGCATGCGGGCGCGGATCGCGTCCACTGCGGTCGCGACTTCGTCCGGGACGCCGGTCGCGGAGGCGCCGGCCACGCTGGCCGCGGTCTGCCCGCCGCTGGCGTCGGTCTGCGTGCCTGTCGGCGACTGCTGGCAGGCGGCGAGCAGCGCGATGGCAAGCACGCAGGGGATCAGTGCGCCGGATGCGCGTCGGAAGGCCATGTTCGTACTCCGTGGTGCAAGAAAAGAAAAACCGGCCCGCGCGTGCGCGGGCCGGCTCCGGGTCGCCCCTGCGGTCAGAAGCTCATCCGCACGCCGATCATGAAGCGCTTGCCGAAGCGCTCGAACTCGGTGGAGCGGCGCTGGATGCCCTGATAGCGGATGCCGGGCTCGTTCAGCAGGTTGTTGGCATCGAAGTACATCTCGACGTGGTCGTTGAAGGCGTAGCGCATGGAGAAGTCGAGGCGGCCGACCTCGTCCCAGTACGCGTCGCCCATGACGTCGCCGTCGCCGATGCTGTCGATCCATGCGTCGCGGTACTGCCAGCTCAGGCGCGCGGACAGGCCGTGGGCCTCGTAGTACAGCGAGGTGTTGTAGATCAGGTCCGAAGCGCCCGGCAGGGCCACGTCGCGGCCGTCCGGCGTGGTCGCCTCGCTGTCGTTGAAGGTCACGTTGGCGGTGAGGCCGAAGTCGCCGACCCACAGGGGCAGGTCCAGGCGTTCGGCCAGCGGCGCGAACTTCTGCGACCAGGCCAGTTCAAGTCCACGGATGTAGCCGTCGCCGCCATTGGCCAGGGTGAAGTAGGTGTACTGGGAACGGTCGAGGCCGGCCGCGTTGAGGTCGTCCCTGCCGAAGCGCGGGATCTCGACGTCGAACAGCACGTCACGCAGGTCCTTGTAGTACACGCCGGCGGAGAAGAAGCCCTGCGGGCGCATGTACCACTCGAAGTAGGCGTCCAGGCCGATCGACTTTTCGGTGTCCGCGTAGGGGTTGCCGCCGTCGATCTCCTGCTCGTCGTCGTTGATCGAGAAGTTCGGGCGCAGGTCGGTGTAGTCCGGGCGCGCGGCGCCGGTGTTGGCCGAGAAGCGCAGCTTCATCTCGTCATTGAGGTCCCAGTTCAGGTGCACGCTGGGGAAGAGCTCGACGCCGCTCTCCCTGACCGTGACCCTCCGGTACCCGTCGTCGTCCTCGGCATGGGCGGAGGACTCGTTGCGGGTGTACTCGCCGCGCACGCCGTAGACCATGTTGCCCCAGTCGAAGTGGGTGGTGGCCATGCCGTACAGCGCGCCGATCTGCTCCTGCACGTTGTACCAGTTGTCCATCACCACGCTCTCGTCCATGCCGCCGGCGCCCTGGGCGCGCAGGCCGTCCAGCAGCGCCCAGGCCCTGTCTTCGTCGTGGTACCTGAAGCTGTAACCCAGCGGCAGGTTGCCCTGGTAGGGCTTGTCGGAAGCGAAGTCGGCCATCGTCGGCTGGGCGATGCCCATGGCCGCCAGCTGCGCGGCGGTGACCTGCCAGCGGGTCTGGTCGTTCTCCTTGGTGCGGTCGTCGTACTGGAAGCCGAACTGCAGCTCGGTCGGGCGGCCGAACAGTTCGGTGTCGCGGAACAGGTCGAGGCGGGCGCTGTAGGCGTCGGTGATGGCCTTGCCTGCGTTGGAGCGGAGATTGACGAAGTTGTAATCGTGCGAATCCAGCGAGCGCTTCAGGTTGCCCTTGGAGAACGAGCCGTCCGCGTTGCGGATGGTCTCGAACAGGGTCACGCGGTGCAGCGCGCGGTTGGTGAAATCGTAGTCGACGGTCGGGCGCAGGGTGCGCTCGGACGGGCTGACCCAGGTGGAGTTGAACGACGGGCCGGAATCCTGCTCGGCCTCGGTGTAGTTCAGGCGCCAGCTGGCGCGCCAGTCGCCCAGGTTCTGGTCACCGCCGAGCGTGGTGGTGAAGATGCTCTGCACGGTGTTGCCGATGTTCTGCGTGCTGTCCATCTCCACGCCATACAGGGTGCCCTGCCACGGCGTGTTGCCGGTGCGGACGTCGGCGTAGCCGGTGCGCTGGGCCTCCGACTGCGGGCGCGTGTCCGTGGTGCGCACGGCGTTGGCGTCGAAGTCCCACTCGATCGCGTTGCGCAGCTCGTGGTCGCTGAACTCGGTGTAGATCGAGCTCAGGAAGAAGTGATGGTCGTCGCTGGGGCGGAACTCGAGGCGGCCGCTGACCGACTCGTTCTCGCGCGTGAGGCGGTAGAGCTTGTTCTGGTGGGCGTCGAACCACACGCGTTCGCTGCCGCCCGGCTCGCGGTCCTCGGAGGCCACTTCCGGGTCGGACTCGAAGTTGTCGGTGACCATGTCGCGCGAGTACTTGGAGGCCGAGACCAGGAGGCCCCAGCGATCGTCGGCGGACTTGTTGGACAGGAAGCCGCCCCAGTTGTACTGCTTGCCGCCGCCGAGGTCGTTGTAGCCGATACCGACGTCGGCGCCGATCTTCAGGCCTTCGTAGTCGAACGGGCTGCGGGTGATGATGTCGATGTTGCCCGCCAGCGTCTCGCTGGGCATGGCCGCGGTGATCGCCTTGCGGGCGATGACCTGGCTCGCGATCGAGGACGGAATGGTGTCCAGGCGCGCGGTGCGCCCGGCCGGGCTGATCACGTTGACGCCGTCGAAGGCGATCGTGGTCCAGCGCGCGGGCGCGCCGCGCAGGTTGACGTAGCGCTCCTGGCCCTGGTCGCGCTCGACCGCGATGCCGGGCAGGCGGCTGAGCGCGGCGGCCACGTTCTGGTCGGGGAAGCGGCCGATCGAGTCGGCGGCGACCACGTTCACCAGCGAGGTCGACGAGCGCTGCGCCTGCAGCGCGGCGAACTCGGACTCGGCGATCGGCTCGGCGCGGACGACGACCGAGTCGAAGTCGGTGGCGGCGGCGCCGGTCGCGGACACGGCGATCTGGACGCTGGCGACCTGCCCGGACGCGACCTCGACGGATTGCGTCCGGTCGGGGCGGCCGACGTAGCTGACCGTCAGCTCATGGCGGCCCGCCGGCACGCGCTGCAGCGTGAAGCGGCCGTCGGAACCGGTCACGCCCACCACGTCCAGCCCACCGATCCGGACTTCCGCACCGGCAAGGTAGCCGCCTCGCCCGGCGTCGGTGACCACGCCGTTGATGGAGCCGGTCCCTGCAGGCACGGCCTGCTGGCCGGCGCCTGCGCCCGTCGCGGCAACGGCATGGCCGGAGGGATTCTGGGCATGGGCCTGCGCATGCACGGTCAGGGCCAGGGCCAGCGCCGTGGCGAGCGTCGTCGTCTTGTACATCTGCATTTTCCTGGGTAATGGGTGCCCCACTGCCCGGCGTGGGCCGGGCAGGGCGGGGACACGTGGGGGGTGTCGCGCTGTTCCTTGGGGAACGGCCCATGGCCTGGCGACGCGGGACGCGCACACCTCCCCTGGCGGACCGCGCAAGTCTGGAGGAGGGGGGTGACACCTCCCTGACATGAATGTTCGTTTTTTGTTACGGAAGACCCGGTGGCCGGAAAGTTCCTGCACCGGCAGGTTCATTATTCAGGCGAGGTTGCCGTCGCGCCGCGAGAATGCATCCACCGGCCACGGGCGGTTTCCGATTTCCCCGATCGGTTCTCTCCCCTCCCCAGCCCCCGTGGCCGGTCCTCTCCACAGAACAGAAGAAAAGAGGAATCCCCTGATGAAGCGCACCCTGATCGCCATTGCCATGGCGGCATCCGTTCCGTTCGCCGCGAATGCGGCCGAAGGCGTGTCCTACAACTACGTCACCGCCGGCTACCAGGCCTCCAACGGCGACGTGGATGCCGACGGCTATGCGGCTCGCGGCTCGTTCGCATTCCACGACAACTTCCACGTCTTCGGCGGCTTCGGCAACCAGGAGATCGACCACACCCCCCTGGATTTCGACCGCTACAACATCGGCGTCGGCTACAACCTCGAGATCGCCCCGCGCACCGACCTGCTGGCGCGCGTCGCCTACCAGAAGCTGGACGGCGGCCGGGACCTCGACTTCGACGGCTGGAGCACCGAAGTCGGCGTCCGAGGCCTGCTGGCCCGGAACTTCGACGGCTATGCGCTGGTCGGCTACGAGGACTACGACGGCGGCATCGACGGCGATTTCTACGGCCGCCTGGGCGCCAACGTGAACTTCAACGCCAACTGGGGCGTCAACGGCGACGTCAAGTTCAACGGCGACGTGACCGAATGGTTCGTCGGTCCGCGTTTCACCTGGTAGACCTCCCGCGGAAAACCCGCGTGTCATCGCCGGGCTCGTCCTCTCTCCCCCGCCCAGCGATGAATGACCCCGGCCGCAAGTCCGGGGTCATTTTTTTGGTTCTTCTCCAGACTCCGGGGGCGATGGCGTGCAGTTGGCGCGCTGTCGCGCTTCTGGGGCAGCGTCGCGCCTTGGAGTCGCCTCGTTGGGGTCCGCGCAGCCCGTCCCGCGGGCGGTGGGGCCGCTTCGTTGGGGCCCGCGCCGCCCGTCCCGCGCACGGTGGGGCCGCCTCGTTGGGGTCCGCGCCGCCCGTCCCGCGCACGGTGGGGCCGCCTCGTTGGGGTCCGCGCCGCCCGTCCCGCGCACGGTGGGGCCGCCTCGTTGGGGTCCGCGCCGCCCGTCCCGCGCACAGGGGGTGTGCTCCCCGGCCGTCTCCGCGTCCTGCTCCCATCGGCCGGCCGCCGGCCATCCATGGCCGGCTGTCCGCACACCCCCTGTGCGCGGGTCGGGCTCCACCGTTGTGCGGCTTCGGGAGGGAAGATCAAGAGCAGGAGCGGTCGCGAGCAGGGCAGACCCTGGTCACGACACCCCGTTTCGACGCGGAGGTCGACGTGGCCCTCGTCCCGACCGCGACCAAAGGTCGTGCCCGCCGCGGATGCAGGGGGGATGCCCAGAGCCGGCCATGGATGGCCGGCGGCCGGATCTGGCAGCAGGACGCGGAGAATCCGGCTGGGCATCCCCCCTGCGTCCGTGGCGGGCGGCCAGGACTTCACCGGAGCGCCCGTGGCGGCCCGGACTCGGACGGAGCGTCCCCGCGATGGGGAGATCGTCCGTCAGCCGATGAGCCGGCCGGCGTACTCGGCCTTCTGTTCGCGGGCGAGCAGGCGCGCGAGGCCCTCGGCGGGGGTGATGTCGCCGTGCAGCACGTCGCGCACATTGACCGAGATCGGGAGCTCGACCCCGTGGGCGTCGGCCTGGCGCATCACCTCGTCGGCGGTCTGCACCGATTCCACCACCTGGCCGATCTCGCGCACGGCGTCGTCCAGGCTCTGGCCGCGGCCGAGCGCCAGCCCCAGGCGCCGGTTGCGCGACAGGTCCCCGGTGCAGGTCAGGACCAGGTCGCCCAGGCCGGCCAGGCCCATGAGCGTTTCCGGCTGGCCACCGATGGCGGCATTGAGGCGCAGCATCTCGTTCAGGCCGCGGGTGATCAGGCCGGCGCGCGCGTTGAGCCCCAGTCCCATGCCGTCGGCGACGCCGGTGGCGACCGCCAGTACGTTCTTCATCGCACCGCCAAGCTCGGCGCCGCGCATGTCGTTGCCTGTATAGGCGCGGAAGGTCGGGCCATGCAGGATGTCGGCCACCGACTGGGCGAAGGCTTCGTCGTCACCGTGCACGGTGACCGCGGTCGGCTGGCCGGCCGCGACCTCCTTCGCGAACGAAGGGCCTGTGACCACCGCCAGCGGCACGTCGGCGCCGAGCACCTCGCCGGCGACCTCATGCAGGAAGCGGCCCGAGCCGGGCTCGAAGCCCTTGGTCGCCCAGGCGACGCCGGCATGTGCCGGCCGCAGCGGCGCCAGCGCACGCAGTGTCACGGCGAAGGCATGCGAAGGCACGACAACGAGCACCAGGTCGGCGCAGGACAGCGCCTCCGCCAGGCCGGTGGTCGCGCGCAGCGACGGAGGCAGCCCGATGCCGGGCAGATAGCGCGGGTTCTCATGGCGCGCGTTGATCGCAGCGACCACGGCGGCATCGCGTCCCCAGAGCAGGGTCGGGTGGCCGTGGCGCGCGATCAGCGCGGCGAGCGCAGTGCCCCAGGAGCCGGCGCCGAGCACCGCGACCGCCGGTTTCGCCGGCGGCGCGATGGAAGGCTGCGTCTCCACTCAGGCGTTGCCGCCGGTCCCGCTGCTGGCCAGGTCGGTGCCACCGTCGGCCTGCTGGCCGGCCTGGGCGGCGCGCTGGCGCAGACCCTCGGCATACAGCGCATCGAAGTTGATCGGCTGCAGCAGGAAGGGGGCGAAGCCGCCGGCCTGGATCAGGTCACCGATGGTCTGGCGCGCATAGGGATACAGGATGGTCGGGCAGTGCGTGCCCAGCATCGCGTCCAGCGACTGGTCGTCGAAGCCGGAGAGGTTGAACAAGCCGGCCTGCTGCACTTCGACGAGGTACACGGTGCGCTCCTCGTCCAGCTTGCACGTCAGGTTGATGCCCAGCACCACCTCGAAGGTCGACTCGGCCACGCGGGTGACGCGGTGGTTGAGGTTCATCTGCAGCTGCGGCTGGCCCTGCTCGGCAAAGGCCTGGGGCGTCTTGGGGGCCTCGAACGAGACGTCCTTGACGTAGATCTTCTCGACGGTGAACTGCGCACCGGTGGGCTGCGCGCCGGCGGCGGCACCGTTCGCGTTCATGGCTTCCTGGTCGGACATCTCGGGCAACTCCAGCGGAAATTCGGGAAAGTCGGTGATTATCGCACGGCGCCGATGACTACTTGCCGCGCCCCTTGGCCAGCGGCAGGTCGGCCTGCTGCCAGGCCCCGATGCCGCCCTCGAGCACGTAGACCTTCTCGAAGCCGGCCTTGCGCAGGCGCTTCGCGGCATCCACCGCCGTCATCCCGGCCTTGCATACCGCCACCACCGGCAGCGACTTCGCCTTGGCCAGGGCCTTGTTCTCGGGGTCGAACTGGGCCATCTGCACGTTCTTCGAACCGGGAATGTGGCCCTTCTCGAACTCGGCCGAGGGGCGCAGGTCGACCACCAGCGCGTCCTCGCGGTTGATCAGCGCCGTCAGTTCGGCGGGGCGCAGGCCCTTGAAGCCGCGGAACGCCCGCATCAGCTCGGTATAGACCAGAGCCACCGTGATGCCGGCCAGGGCCAGCGACAGCATGGGATTGCGGCCCAGGAAGGCCCAGATTTCTTCGAAGTTCACGGTGTCCAGGCTGGTCGGCGGCGGGTGGCGATTGTCGCCCAGCGCAGGGGGTGGCGCAAAGCCGCGGTTACTCCCCGCGCCAGAAGTCCGGCAGGCCGCCGGTGATCCACCAGCTGCGCGCCTCGGGGTCGTAGCGCCAGGTCTCGCGGTAGCGCAGGCTGCGCTCGGCCATGGTGTGGCGGTTGACCACGCCGATGTCGATGTCGCGCACCACCGTGTCGCCGGTGGTCTGCGCCGCGCCGTCGCGGTAGTGCGAGACCTGGATGTGGCGGTAGCGCTCGAGTTCGAGCTCGCTCATCGGGTTCTGTTCGCGGTACTCCGGGTCGACCAGGTTCCAGGCGCCCTCGAAGTCACCCCAGCGGATGGCCGCCGACCACGCGTACTGCGCGCGCTGCAGGGCCTCGCCCTTGCTCCCGCCGCTGGCGCAGCCGGTGGCCAGCAGCACGCCGGCGACAAGCGCCATGAGGAGGGAAGCGGGTCGGAAGCGCATCGGTCTCATGGGCGGATCCACGGGGCGTCGGCGGGCATGCATGCTAACCCCTGGCGATGGCCGCGTAACTGGCGCGCAGGGTGGTGGCGACGCCGCCCGAAGGCAGCGGCACGGTGGCGCCGATGCGCACGCGGGCACGTCCCCGGCTGCGCAGCGCCTGGTCGAACAGGCTCCAGCCGCTGCCGTCGGCGAGCGTGGCGCTGGCCTGCAGATCGTCGTACAGCGGGGCCAGGTAGCGCACTTCGCTGTCGGCCACGTAGACGTCGGCATCGATGCCGAGCTGGCGGCAGCGCAGGGTCACCAGACCCCAGCCGGCCAGGGTCATCAGCGAAACGAGGCTGCCGCCGAAGGCGCAGCCCTTGTCATTGACGTTCAGCGCCAGCGGGGCCCGCAGGGTGAGGGTGTCGCCCTCGCGCGCTGCAATCGTGATGTCCATCGCCGCCACCGGCGGCATCGAGCGGTAATGCGCGTCCAATGCGCGGAGTTCTTCGTCCACCTGCATGCGTGGGGATTCCGTGGTGTTGGGGGGGGGCGACGCCTTGCGGGCGTTTGCGGAAGGCACCAAGCTGGCGCGATGCCTGCACACGCCGTCACCGGGCGACTGTCCGGATGCTACGTCATCTCGCTGCGGCCGGTCGGCGGCCACGGTGCCGTGCGGCATGCCGCCGCGACCATGGGTGCGCGCGTACTGGCGCTCTCGCCGTGGCGCATCGAACGGCTTGCCGACCCGCGCGCGCGCGCCGACCTGCGACTGGCCCTCGATTCGCCGCGGGTGGTGTTCACCAGCCCGGCGGCGGTGCCTGCGGCGGCGGCGCTGCAGCCGCTGCGACCGCAGGCCGGACAGGCCTGGGTGGCGGTGGGCGCGGGCACCGCCCGGGCCCTGCGCCGCGCCGGCATCGGCCGGGTCGACTCGCCGGTGCGCATGGACAGCGAAGGCCTGCTCGCCCTGCCCGTGCTGCAGGATGTGCATGGCCTCGATGTGGGCCTGGTCACCGCACCCGGCGGGCGCGGGGTGATCGCGGCCACCCTCGCGCGGCGCGGCGCGCGCGTGCGGCGTGCCAACGTCTATGCGCGCGTACCGGTGGCGCCCTCGCCGCGGGCGCTGGCGGCGCTGCGCACCCTCGACGCGCCGGCATGGCTGCTGCTGAGCAGCGGCGAGGCGCTGGAACACGTGCTGGCCACGGTGACAGGGGAGGCGCTCGCCCGCCTGCGCACCTCCCGCGTGGTGGCCGCCAGCGAGCGCCTGGCCGGACTCGCCCGCGGCCACGGGCTGGTGGTGGCGGCGGTGGCCGCCAGCGCGCAGCCCTCGGCGATGCTCGCGGCCTGCGCCGGAGGCTCCGCGAAGTCCTAACATGGATGCCCCCGCATCCTGCCCACGCCCCGTGAACACCCCGTACCCCCCGGCGCCCGAGCCTTCCCTCCAGCCTCCGCCCCAGGCGCCCACCGGGCGCCGCACTTCCGGCTTCGCGTGGCTGGTCCTGGTGATCCTGCTGCCGATCGTCGGCGCCCTCGGCTGGCGGGCATGGGAGGAGGAAGTGCACGTGCGCCGCCTCGCCGAGGCCGAAGAGGCCCAGCGCCTGGACGCGCTCGAGCAGCGCCTGGCGACCCTTCGCGAAGGCCAGCAGGCCCAGGGAAAGCGCCTGCAGCAGTCCGAGGCCACCAACCGGCTGCTGCGGGACGAGCTGCTGGCGATCGGCCAGCGCGCCGCCCTGCTGGAAGAGAGTGTGCAGCGCCTGGCCGACCCTGCGCGCGACGCCGCGCGCGCACTGCGCCTGGACGAGATCGAACTGCTGCTCGCCCAGGGCCAGCAGCGCCTGTTCCTGGCCGGCGACCTCGACGGAGCCCGCCGCGCCTACGCCCTCGCCGCCCGCCTGCTCGACGCATTGACCTCCCCTGGCGACATCGATCTGCGCCAGGTGCTGGCGCAGGAACGGGCCGCGCTCGATGCGCTGGGCGTGGATCCGCGGGTCGCCGCCATCGTCCGCATCGATGCGTTCGAGGCCGGTCTCGACGCCGCGCCGGCGGGGCGTGACGAGGGCGCTGGCGGAAGCGGTCCGGGCGCGGATCCAGCCGCGCGGGATCACTGGTGGCAGCGTCTGGCGCAGCGCATCGTGGCCGTACGACGCAGCGACGACGCCCTCGCCGTCGACGCGGGCGAGCGGGCCGCCGGGCGCGCGGCGCTGGGCCTGGAGCTCGCACTCGCCCGCGCGGCCGCCGAACGCCGCGACGCCAGGGGCCATGCCGCCGCGCTCGTCCGCGCGGCTACCTGGCTGCCGCGGCTGTGGCCGGACTCGCCCGCGCGCGCGGCGCGGCGGAATGAACTCGAGGCGATCGCGGCCATGCCGCTGGACCTGGCCGTGCCCGAACTCGGGACCACCCTCGACCAGCTGCGGCGGCAGCGCGCCGGAGATGCGGATGTCCACGCGGCGACGTCCGCCGCTGGAGAGTGAACACGGCCACGACACCATCGCCGCTACGGTGGCCGGCGCATCTGGAGGCCCTGCCATGAACCTGTTCCGCAACCTGCTGATCTGGATCCTGCTGGCGATCATCGGCGCACTGGCCTGGCATCTCCTGGCCCAGGATCCCGGCTACGTGCTCGTGCGCTACCGCGGCTGGGACTACACCACCAACCTGCTCTGGGTGGCGGTGGCCGTGGTGCTGGCCCTGTTCGCACTGTGGCTGCTGTGGTCGCTGGTCGCGCTGCCGCTGCGCGCATTCCGCCGGCGCCGCGACCAGCAGTCGCGTGCACGCCTGGGCTCCGGCCTCGAGGCCCTGCACCAGGGACATTACGCCCGCGCCGAGAAGCTGCTGCCGCAGGCCAGCGACCGGAGCGATGCGGCGGTCGCCCGCCTGGCCGCGGCCCGCGCCGCCATGGCCCGCGGCGATCATGCGGCGGCGCGCGCCCACCTCGACGCGATCGACGCCACCCATGCCCTGACCCGCGCGATCGGCCGCGCCGAGCTGGCGCTGGCCGAGGACCGCCCTACCGATGCCCTGGTCGCGCTCGACGATCCGGGGGCGCAGCCCCTGTCGCCGCGCGGTCTGGCACTGCGCGCCGACGCCCTGGCCGCTTCGCGCCAGGCCGGCGACGCCTATGAACTCCTGGGCGCACTGCGCCAGCAGCAGGCCCTGCCCGGAAGCGGTGCTCGCCGAACGCGAACGACGCTGGGCGGCCCAGTCGCTGGCCGAGGCCACGGACTCCAACGCGATCGCCGATCGCTGGGAACGCCTGCACAAAGCGCTGCGCAGCGACCCCCTTGTCGTGGCCGCCTATGTCGAACGCGCCGCCGCCCTGGGCTGGGAGGATGCCGCGACCTCAAGCATCGAACACGCGCTGGACGCACGCTGGGACGAGGGCCTGGCCGCGCGCTATGGCCGCCTGCCGATCGGCCGCATCGACCATCGCGAGGCGACCGCCGAACGCTGGTTGCGGCGACACCCGGGGAGCCCCGCCCTTCTGCTCACCCTGGCCCTGCTGGCGCGGGCCCGCGGCGACTGGGCGCAGGCCGAGGACCGGCTGCACCGCGCACTGGCCCAGGGCGCGGGTCCGGACGCCTGGGAGGAACTGGGCCACGGCCATACGTTCGCCGGCGACGACACCCGCGCCCGCATCGCCTATGCCAATGCCCTGCGGGCTCGCCGCGGCGAGCCCGTCGAGCCGCTGCCGGCCGAAGCGTCAGGACCGGGCATCGAGGATCCGGGCGTAGCCGAAGACCGGGACGCGCATGGACTCCCCCGCATGTCGTAGGCCGCTCCCGCGTTCGGAGCCGGAACCCCGGCGGCTCAGCGTTCCAGGATGGCGACCACGCCCATGCCGCCGGCGGTGCAGATCGACACCAGCGCGCGGCCCCCGCCGCGCTCCTGCAGCTGGCGCGCCGCGGTGGCCACCACCCGCGCGCCAGTGGCCGCAAAGGGGTGCCCCGTTGCCAGCGACGAGCCCACCGGGTTGATCTTCGCCGGATCGATGCGGCCGAGCGGAGCATCCAGGCCCAGCCGGCTGCGGCAGTAGTCCTCGCTTTCCCAGGCGCGCAGCGTGCACAGGACCTGGGCGGCGAACGCCTCGTGGATCTCGTAGATGTCGAAGTCCTGCAGCGACAGGCGGTTGCGCGCGAGCATCTCGGCAACCGCCACCGTCGGGGCCATCAGCAGGCCCTCGCCGTGCACGAAATCGACCGCGGCCACGTGCGCATCGCGGATGTGGCACAGCACCTCGTGGCCCCGGGCGGCCGCCCATTCGTCCGTCGACAGCAGGCAGGCGGCCGCGCCATCGGTGAGCGGGGTGGAGTTGCCGGCGGTCAGGGTGCCGCGGCCGGACACGCGGTCGAAGGCCGGCTTCAGCGCGGCCAGCTTCTCCATCGTGGTGTCGGCGCGCAGGGTGTTGTCGCGCGAGACGCCGCGGAAGGGCACCACCAGGTCGTCGAAGAAGCCGCGCTCGTAGGCCTCGGCCAGCCGGTGGTGGGAACCCACCGCGAACTCGTCCTGCAAATCGCGGGGGATGCCCCATTCCTTGGCCATGTCCTCGCAGTGCTCGCCCATCGACTTGCCGGTGCGCGGTTCGACGACGCCGGGAAACTCCGGCCTGAGTTCCCGCAGGCGGAAGCCGCGGAGCTGCGCCAGCCGGTCGCGCGTGGTCCTGGCCGCATTTGCCGCCAGCAGGCGCCGGCGCAGCGACTTGCCGTAGACGATCGGCACATCGGAGGTGCTGTCGCTGCCCCCGCCGATTCCACTTTCGATCTGCCCGGCCGCGATCCTGTTGCCGATGGTGATGATCGAATCCAGCGACGTGCCGCAGGCGCGCTGCAGGGTGATGCCCGGGGTCAGCGGCGACAGCCCGGACGACAGTGCGGCCTCGCGGCCCAGGTTCCAGTCGCTGGAGTGCTTGATCACCGCGCCCATGGCCACTTCGCCGAGGCGCCGGCCGTGCAGGCCGAACTTCTCCACCAGCGCGCCCAGGGTGCGCACCGACATGCCCAGGTTGCCGACGTCGGCATAGGCCGTGTTCTGGCGGCAGAACGGGATGCGGACACCGCCGAGGACGGCGACCGGGCGACCATGCAGCATCTGAGACCTCGCGCGACGACCCGCCGACCATGGCAGGCATAATGGTGGCGAGTTTAGCGCCGCCCACGCGCAGGGCCAATGAACCAGATCACAGCGAACACTCCCCGGACCGACCGCGTGCTAGGCGCGCTGGCGCTCGAGCTCACGCCCGGAAGCGGGGCCGCGCGCGACGCCGTGCCCCAGGCCGAAGCCGGTGCGCTGGCGGCCCTGGTCGCCGCCGACCTCGCCGCATTCGCGCCGGAGGCCGCAGCCCTGGACTGCAGCCTGGTGGCCGCGCACTTCGATCCGGTCGAACTGCTGCGTCCGGGCTGGCCGCTGCACCAGGAGCTGTGGCAGCTCGCCGCCAAGGCGCCCCGCGCTCCCGGCGGCGGCGCCCGCATCCTCGCCTTCGGCAGCCACCAGGGCCGGCTCCCGGGCGCGCTGTCGCCGTCGGCGGAACATGCCGGCGGCCCGCTGCGCCTCCTGCCCTTCGTGCTCGATGGCGATGCCGCGGTCGCGGCGCGGGTGTCCGCCCGCTGCGAGGCCGACCTGATGGAAGAAGGCATGGCCGGCGCCGGTACCGCGCTCGCCATGCAGGAGGCCTTCGGACTGCGGGTCGAACACGCCCGCTATCTCACCGTCCACGATCTCTGCGCCCTGACCGCCATGCAGTACGAGCACGCGGGCCTGGCGCCGCTGTGGCCGCTGCTCGAGACCGCGCTGCTGTCGCCGGCGCGGAAGGCCTGGCTCGATGCGCCCCCCGAACCGCTCCTCCACTACGCCGGCGACGGTACGGTGCGGATGGCGCTGTTCACGCCCGCCGCATGGCGCAGCCGCCACGCACCTGCGGCGACGGTCCCGGAAGAGGACGAAGAGGCCCACGCGCGACTCGCGCGCATGTTCGGGCATTACGAGGCACGCCAGCGCCAGTTCGCCGGCGTGCTGCGGGCCCATGGCCTGGCAGTGGAGTTCGTCCACTGCCAGGACGGTGCGCGGGCGGAGCTCGCGGCCCCGGCCCCGCGCTGATTCACATCGCCCGCGAGATCACGCCGCAGGCCAGTCGCGCGCCGGCGTTGCCGGTGGGCTGGGTGGTGTAGTCGTCCGGATCCGCGTGCACGATCACGCTCTTGCCCATGATGTCGGTCGGCGCGCCGTCGCCGAGAGTGGCACCTTCGAGCCGGGTATCGATCATGGCCACGCCAGTGTCGTCGGCGACGATGTTGTCGGTGTCGCCGACATGGTGTTCGCCCTCGCCGACGCGACCGTGCGCGCTCGCCTGCGGATTGAAGTGGCCGCCGGCGCTGCTCGCGTCGGGCGCGCTGCAGTCGCCGTTCTCGTGCACGTGGAAGCCATGCTCGCTGCCCGGCGCCAGGCCGTTGACCTGGCCGCTGATGGCGACGCCGCCGTCGATCGCCATGGAAGCCGAGCTCGCCGGTGACCGAATTGCCCTCGGTCGCAGCGAGGACGGCGTGGGCGCCGGCGTTGGACATGGTGTCCATGGCGGGCGCCTGGCTGGCCGGAGTGTCGGCGCTGGCGGGAGCGGCGGGAGCGGCGGGCGGGGTCGCCGCCTCGTCCACGCCATCCTTCGGTGCACCGCAGGCCGCGAGCGCGACCGCCAGCGAGGCAGCGAGCAGGGAGAGGGAAATGCTGCGCATGGGTTCTACTCCTTCGAAGACGCGCCTTCGGGCGCAATGGTGATGACGCCACAGGCGATACGTGCGCCGGTCGCGCCGGCCGTGGATCCGAGAACCACCAGTGACTTCCCGGCGATATCGTTGGGCGCGCCGCCGCCGAGCACCGCGCCGGTGACGAGCTGGTCGACGCGGGCCACCCCGCGTTCGCTGGCGATGATACGGTCGCTGCCGCCGCTGGCCGCACCGGCGCCGCTGGCGTCGAAGTACGGTCCCGCACTGGAGGCGTCGATGGCGCTGCAATCGCCGCGCGCGTGCACCTGCAGCACATGGGCACCGTTGCGGCTCAGGCCGCCGACCTCGCCGGACAGGCGCACGCCTCCGGACTCCGCGCGCAGGGTGATGCGTCCGCTGGCCAGGGTGGCCGAGGCGGAGGAGAGGTTCGCATGGGCCAGGCTGGCGCTGCCGGCGGCCGCGCGCGGGGACGGCGGTTCCCGCGACACGGCGGACGCAGGAGCGGACGGTGGTGTGCCGGCACAGGCGGCGAGCAGGCCTGCGGCGAGCAGGGCAGCGAGTGGACGGTGCATCGTGTCGATGGACGGCAGGCGGAAGCCGCAAGCGTAGCCCGTGCCGGGTGGCGGGCGCGTGAGCCGCGCGTTCAGGCCTTCGGCCCGCGCGCGCCGAGCTTGCGCGTGAGCGTGTTGCGGCCCAGCCCGAGGCGTGCGGCGGCTTCGCCGCGGTGACCGCCGGTATGTTCGAGCGCGGCCTCGAGCAGCACGCGGTCCAGGCGTTCGCGGGCGTCGGCATGGATGTCTTCGGCCTCCTCGTCCAGACGGGTGTGCGCCCACCGCCGCAGCGCGGTCTCCCAGTCGTCCGCGGCCGGTCCCTGCGTTCCCCGGCGGGCAGCCGTGGCCGATCCCGCGCCGGCCTCGACACCACTCACGCCCGCCGCGGTGTCCAGGCGCAGCATCCCGTCGAGGTCCGCCGCCCCCACCCGCTCCCCCGGCGCCAGCGCGGCCAGGCGCCAGCAGAGGTTCTCCAGTTCCCGCACGTTGCCAGGCCAATCGTGCGCCTGCAGCCGCTCCAGCGCGGACCGCGACAGCCGCTTGGCCGGCGCCCCGAAACGGACGGCCGCCCGCTGCAGGAAGCGCTCGGTGAGCTGCGGAATGTCGCCGGCGCGCTCGCGCAATGGCGGCAGGCGCAGGCGCACCACGTCCAGCCGATGCAGCAGGTCGGCACGGAAGCTGCCATCGCGGACCTTCGCTTCGAGGTCCTGGTGGGTGGCGGCGATCACCCGCACGTCCACGGTGATCAGGTTGCGTCCGCCGACGCGGAAAAACTCGCCCTCGGCCAGCACCCGCAGCAGGCGGGTCTGCAGTGACAGCGGCATGTCGCCGATCTCGTCCAGGAACAGCGTTCCGCCGTCGGCCTGTTCGAAGCGCCCCACGTGCCGGCGCTGGGCGCCGGTGAAGGCGCCGGCCTCGTGGCCGAACAGCTCGCTCTCCAGCAGTTCGGCGGGGATCGCCGCGGTGTTGAGCGCGACGAAGGGCCCGCGCGCGCGCGGCGACTCGCGATGCAGTGCGCGCGCCACCAGCTCCTTGCCGGTACCGGTCTCGCCGGTGACCAGCACGGACAGCGGCGCCTGAGCGAGCCGGCCGATCGCACGGAACAGCTGCTGCATGGCCGGAGCGTCGCCGACCAGCACATCGTCGGCGGCGTGAGCATCGCCGGCGGCCTCGCCGGGCGCCGCGGCCTCCGCGTCGACCTCGCCCAGCGCGCGGGCGGCGAGCGCCACGGCATCGTCGAGATCGAAGGGCTTGGAGAGGAACTCCTGCGCCCCGCCGCGGAACGCACCGGCGGTGCTGACGACATCCGTATGCGCGCTCATCACCACCACCGGCAGCGCCGGAAGCCTGCGCTTGAGCGCATCAAGCAGGGCCAGGCCGTCGTCGCCGGGCATCCGCACGTCGGTGAACAGCAAGCGCGGCCGCGGGCCGCCGCGGTCGAGCGCGGACAGCACGTCGGCCGCGGACTCGAACGCGGTGACCTCGTAACCCGCCTCGCGCAGGGCAGTGGCCAGCACGAAGCGCACCGCGCGGTCGTCGTCGACCACCCAGACCAAGGGTTCACTGCGCGTCATCGCGGGCCTCCCGTCCTTCAGGTGGATACGGCAGCAGCAGGGTGAACACCGTGTGTCCCGGGCGCGAGCGGAACGCCAGGCTGCCCTGGTGCTCGCGCGCCACCTGTTGCGCCAGGGCCAGCCCCAGTCCGCTGCCTTCGGCGCGACCCGAGACCAGCGGCAGGAAGACCTGCTCGGCAAGTTCCCCGGGCACGCCCCGGCCGTCGTCCAGGATGTCCAGGCGCAGGCCCAGCGCGTGCGCGGTCGCGCCGATGCGTATGCCGTGTTCGGCGCGGGTGCGCAGCACGACTTCGCCGGCACCCGCCTCGATGGCGTTGCGGACGAGATTCCAGACCGCCTGCACCAGGCGATCGGGATCGCCCTCGAGTCCGGGCAGGCTCGGGTCGTAGTCGCGCACCAGCTTCACCGCCCAGCCGGCCTCGGCCTCCGCCAGGCGCAGCACGCGCTCGAGCACCGCATGCACGTTGAGCGGCACGTGCGCGCGCGGCGGCGCGGGATCGAGCAGACGGTCGACGAGGTGTGCCAGGCGGACGACTTCGGAGTCGATCAGCTCCACCAGCTCGCGCGACGCGGCATCGTCGCCGGGAAGGCGTCGTGCCAGCAGCTGGGCCGCACCCTTCAGGCCCGCGAGCGGGTTGCGCAACTCGTGCGCCAGACCCTTGAGCGCGGCCGACAGCGCCAGCGGCAGCGCGGCCACGGGATCGTCGCCGGGAAATTCATCCACCGGGTGCAGCTCGAGCAGCCAGCCGCCGTCATCGACCGCAGTGAGCCAGGCGTCGGCGAAGCGCGGCGCGCCGCCCGGAACGGACAGCGCCAGGCGCTGGAGGCGCGCCGATTCACGCGGCGCGCCGGCCGCGGTCAACCGGGCAAGCGTGTCACCTTCGAACTCGAGCGCCGCCAGCGGCATCCGCGCAAGGCGCCGCGCACTGGCCACCAGCCACTGCGCGCAGGCGGCATTCACGGCAAGCACGATGCCGTCGGCGCCCACCGTCAGCACCGGGGTGCTGAGCTGGTCGTAGGCGGAAGGGGCGGCGGTGGGCATTGCACCAATCTAGTGCAACGAGGGCCGGCCGACCATGGGGACCGATCCGGCCCCACGCTCACTGGGCAAAGCACCGCCGCGGGGCAAGGCCCCTGCCCGGAAGCTGACTGTCCAAGCGGCCAGAACCAGCCGGTACAGGCTAAGCCGAAAACTCGTTGGCCGCACTCGAGGAGTTCCGGCGTTGCCAGCACTATCGGTCTATTTCGATGAGAACGACATCATGAAAGCGGTCCTGCAGTGCGCTTGCCTCCTCATCGGTGGAGCGCTGTCTGTTTCGACGGCGGAAGCGTCCCTCGTGTCGCATAGCTACATTGGCACCATCACCGAAGTGAGAGGTCCCCAGGCTGCCGAAGCTCCGGTGGGAGCCACCATCCACCTGTCGTATACGGTAGACGCCGCGACGGATGACGAACACCCGCTCCCCGACCAGGGAATATTCGTTCGCGCCATGCAGTCGCTTCGCGTGGAACTGCCGGGTCACGAGCCCACCCTGCTGGTCAGCGGCGGCACGGTGCAGACATTCGACAACGTTGTGCTGTCCGGGGTCACCCTGATTGACCAGGTACTCATGTTCGGCGGCAGGATCAATGAATCCAGTGAGTTCGGGGGACTGCCCATCTTCGATTGGCAATTGATCTTCGAGGAAGTCACTTCGCTTGACGTGACTCCCACCATGCTCGCCGGTGACGTATTCCCGACCGAACCCATCGCGGCCCCACAGGTTTATCTGGAACTGCAAACCACCCCCGGCCTTGTAACCACGCTCACGTTGCAACTCGAGCCTGCCGAACCAACAACGGTTGCCGAGGTCGTCACCGACGCCAAGCTACGCATCGACGCGCTGGTCGAGCAGGGGCGGTTGGGCGCAGGTGTCGCCCGGTCCATCATCGCCAGGCTCGACGTGGTCCTGCAAGCCGCCACTACGCGGAGAAACGGTGTTTGCGGCCCGCTGGCGGGGCTGCGCAACCAGGTACACAATCTGCCTCGGCGTCATGCCGAAGTCGCCGTCGCGGATGAACTTGCCGCGCTGGTGACGGTACTGACGGAAGCGGTGGGTACCTGCAGGAACGAGTGATTGCGGGGACCCGTCACGCCGCCGTGGTGTGTCGCCGGTATGCCTGCGGCAGCACGCCCAATTGGCGCCGGAACGCACGACGCAAGGCCTGCTCGTCCGCGAAACCACACTGCCTGGCGATGTCCTTCAACGACGCGCCCCCCTCTTCCAGTCGCCGGCAGGCCTCTTCCACGCGAAGCCGCAGGACGAACGCGGCCGGTGTTTCCCCCATACGCGCGCGGAACTGGCGGGAAAAGTTGCGCACGCTCATGGCCACCACCTGCGCCAGGCGCTCCACCGACAGGTCGCCGCCGAGGTGGTCGAGGATCCACAGCTGCAGCTCGCCGAAGCGGTCTCCGCGACGCTCCGCCTCCAGGAACCGGCTCACCTGTGCCTGGGCGGCGGTGCGCCGGCGGTACACGACCAGCTCCCGGGCCACCGCCACCGCGACCGCCCTGCCCCAGTCCTGCTCCACCAGCCCCAATGCCAGGTCGATGCCGGCGGTGACACCGGCCGAGGTGTAGACGTGGCCGCTGCGGACGTAGATCGCTTCGCGGTCGACGCGGCACCCGGGAGCCTGTGCCGCCAGCAGGTCGAGATAGTCCCAGTGCGTGGTCGCCGCCCGGCCATCGAGCACGCCCGCGGCGGCGAGGACCAGCGCGCCGGTGCAGATCGAGCCCAGGCGCGGGACCCGTGCCGCGTGCCGCGCGACCCACGCCATCAGCGCCGCGTCCCGGCAGGCGCTCGCGTAGCCGATGCCGCCGGTGACCAGCAGGGTGTCGAACGCCTCCTCCGTCTCGAAACCGTGGCGCGCCACCACCGCGATGCCGCTGGACGTGGCCACCGGCCCGGCGCTGGCCGCGACCAGCTCGACCGAATAGGCGGGCACCGCCAGGCATCGCCGCGCCTGCAGCCAGCGCGCCGTGCGCGCGAACACCTCCAGCGGACCGGCGATGTCCAGGAGCTGCGCGTCCGGATAGACCAGCATCCCGACGCGATGTGGCACCTCCATCGTGCGGTCGGGATTCATGGCCGGATCTGACGCCTCGTCGTCCTCGCCCCGGGATGGTGGCGACCGTACGTTCTACCAGCGAACCGCCCGTTGACGAAGAGGCCCCGCTCCAATGCATCGAACGACATCCCGCAGGCTGTGCTTCCTCCTGCCCTGCCTGCTGCCGCTGGCGGCCGTGGCCGCCCAGCCGGACTGGCCGCAACCGGCACGACGCATCGTCGACCCCGAATCCGGCCAGCCCTATCGGCTCGAGCGCGTGTTCGTTCCTTCCGGCCCCCACCGCATCGCCGCGACCCTGCTGCGGCCCGACGACGACGCCAGGGTCCCGGTGCTGGTGTCCGTGTCCGGTTCCCGCGACGGCATCTCGCCCGCCGAAGGGCCCTTGCAGCGACGCCTGGTCCGGCGTGGCATGGCCGTGCTGACGCTGGGCAAGAAGGGCGTGGGCGCCTCCACCGGCGACTGGCGCAAGGAAGACTTCGCCGATCGCGCCGACAACGTGCGCGCTGCGCTGGACTGGGTGGCCGCCCGCCCGGACCTCGATGGTTCGCGCAGCGTGCTCTACGGACACAGCCAGGGCGGATACGTGGTGCCACTGGTGGCCGACGACCCGCGGGTGGCCGCGCTGATCCTCGCCGCCGGTCCGGCGGAGCCGGTGCATGCGCAGATCGCCAGCGAGCGGTTCGAAACCCTGCGCCGGAACGGGACACCGGAAGCGAGAGCCCGCGCCGGCGCACGTCGGCAGGCGCGCTGGCTGCGTGCGCTGCTCTCGGGTTGCGGCCTCGTCCCGTACCACTATCTCTGCCGGGTCTACCGCCACGATCCCGTGCCCGCGCTGTCAGCGGTCCGGCAGCCGGTGCTGGCGCTGTTGGGGGAGAACGATCCCCTGGTGCCCCCTGCAGCCAACCTCGCGCCGATGCAGGCCGCGCTCGCGGCCAATCCCGGGGCCGAGATCCGGGTCCTGGAGCGCAGCAACCACCTGTTCTGGGAGAGCACCAGCGGACTCCCCGAGGAATATCCACGCCTGCTGCAGGATGACGCCCCGTTCCCGCACGCCGACGCCGACGATCCCGACCACGAGCGCCTGCGCCGCTGGCCCTACAACCGCGCACGGTTCGCACCCGGCTATTTCGAAGCGATCGAGCGCTTCCTGGAGCGCCACCTGATACTGGCGCGGGCGCCGACGGACGCGACGCCGTGACGTCCCCCGCTACGCGCTGCCGACCGGTTCTCCCGAACGGCGACTCGGCCGCCGGAACTCACGGCGCCGCACGCCGCTCCGCGTCGATGGCCGCCTGCAGCGCGCGCTCCGCGATGTCGGCATAGCCGCGGCAATCGAGGGACTGCACGCGTTCGAGCGTGGTGCCGTAGCGCCAGCCGCTGGCGCCGGGGTGGGGGGTCAGCAGCAGGTCGCAGGGCAGCGAGCGCAGCGTGGCCAGGCTGGCGCGATAGTCCTCGACGATGCCGGGGTAGCGGGATTGTCGAGCAGCCGGTACCCGGGCGCGCTCATGCTGTCGGCGTAGACGATCCGCAGAGGCGTGCCGTCCGGGGCGCGGTCCTGCCAGCTCCAGCTCATGCTTCCCGGCGTGTGTCCCGGCGTGAAATGCACCGTGAGCCGCAGTCGTCCCAGCTCGACGGTTTCCCCGTCCTGCAGCAGGCGGTCCGCCTGCACCGGCGGATACACCATCGCATCGCCGTAATGGATGTCCTCGGCACCGCCACGCGCCAGCAGCGCCGCGGACTCCGCATTGGCCAGCACGCGTGCACCGGTGGCGCGTTTGAGTCCGGCCAGCGGCCCGACGTGGTCGACGTGGGCGTGGCTGTGGAGGATCAGCTTCACATCCGCAGGCGCGAGGCCCAGCGCGCGGACGTTGGCCAGCACCTGCCCCGCCGCCTGCGGCATGCCACCGTCGATCAGGATCGCGCCTTCATCACCCACCAGGAGCAGCACGCTGAGGCCGGCGGTACCGATCTGCCAGGTGTCCTCCGCGATGCGCAGCGGCGCCACGGGCTGCCGCCATGGCTCGGGTGCCTCGTAGGCGCGCAGCTGCGGGAGCGGCGTCGCGGCCTCCGCTCCGACCGCGCCCGTCGGCGCCCCCGGCTCGAGCGCCTCCACTGCCGCGCTGCCCAGCAACAACAGCGCCAGTCCAACCGCCGGGCCTGCGGCGCCAGCACCTCCTGCACTCATCGCTCGCCTCCTCTCAAGCCATCGGGAATCCGATGCTGGAGGCGTCGCCACCCCGCCACAATCGACAGGATCTCATCGCAGGCATGAGCTGATCTAATGGCTCGATGGACAATCCCCACCTCCCGCTGACCGGCCTGCGGGCGTTCGAGGCCGCGGCGCGCCACCTCAACTTCACGAAGGCGGCGCTGGAGCTGCGCATCACCCAGGCAGCGCTCAGCCACCGCATCCGGTCGCTGGAGGCGCGCCTCGGCTGCCGGCTGTTCCGGCGCCTGCCACGCGGTGTCGCCCTGACCGACGAGGGTGAAGCGCTGTTCCCGGCACTTCGCGATGCCTTCGGGCGCATCGCCGGCGCGCTGGCGCGGTTCGAGTCCGGGGCCGCGCGCGAAGTGCTGACGGTGAGCGCGGTGGCCACCTTCGCCACCGGTTGCCTGCTGCCGCGCCTGGGGGAGTTCGCGGCGACGTATCCGGGCATCGACCTGCGACTGCTCACGCACAACAACCGCATCGACCAGGCCGGCGAGGGCCTGGACCTGGCCGTCCGGTTCGGCGATGGCAACTGGCTGGGGCTGGATGCGGCCTTCCTCTGCGCGGCGCCGTTCGCACCGGTCGCCGCGCCGGCGCTGGCCCGACGCGTACGTCGCCGCCGCGACCTGCTGGACCTGCCGCTGCTGCGCTCCTACCGGCCCGACGAATGGTCGCGCTGGTTCGCCGCCGCCGGGCTGCCGCCGCCGGCCCTGCGTGGCCCGGTGTTCGATTCCTCGCTCGCGATCGCGGCCGCCGCGGCATCCGGCGCCGGCGTCGCGCTGCTGCCGCTGCGCATGTTCGAACAGGACCTGGCCAGCGGCCGCCTGGTCCGCCTGTCGGCGACCGAGGTGGACGTGGGCGGCTACTGGCTCACGCGCCTTCGCACGCGGGGTGAAACCGCGGCCATGGCCGCGTTCCGCGACTGGGCCTGCGACGCCTGAGCGCGGGACGGACGCCAGCCGCTACTGCCCGGACACGACCGGCTCCGCGATGCCGGCACCTCCCGGCATCGTCAACGCATGCAGGATGCGCAGGTCCTCCGCGTCCAGCGCAGTCCCCGCATCGCCGCGGAAGCGCAGGCGGAAGGCGCGGATCGTGGCTTCGCCATGGGCGATGTCGTAGCCCACCTGCTCCAGCGCGCGCAGCGCGTCGAAGCCCTCGGGTGCCGGCGGCGCGTCGTCCGCCGGCCAGACGCCGAACCCGGCCTCGGCCAGTCGCTTCCAGGGGAACAGCGGGCCCGGGTCGATCTTGCGCGAGGGCGCCAGGTCGGAGTGGCCGATCACCTGCGTGCGCGGGATGCGCAGGCGCGCGGTCAGGTCCTCGAGCAGCCGCAGCAGGGCCTGCACCTGCGGCTCGGTGAACGGCTCGCGGCCATCGTTGTCGATCTCGATCCCGATGGAGGCCGAGTTGACGTCGGTGATCGTTCCCCAGCGGCCGCCGCCGGCATGCCAGGCGCGGTGGGCATCGGCGACCAGCTGGTAGATCGCGCCATCGTCGCCGACAAGGTAGTGCGAGCTGACCGGCCCTCCGCTGTTGCGGGTGCGCAGCGTGTCCAGGCTCTTGGCGACCGAGTCCTGCTCGGTGTAGTGCAGGACGATGACGACCGGGCGGCGCTCGTCGTGGTTGGGCGACGGCACCCAGTGCGCCATCGGGTTGCGCGGCGGCGAATGGACGCAGGCCGCGAGGGCCAGGGTGCACAGGAGCAGGATGGTGGTGCGGAACATCGCGGACCCTCTCGCATCGGCATGCCATTACAACCCATTTCCAACGGCTGGACACCCGCCTGGGGGGGGCGCGCGAAACGGCTTAGACTCCGCTGCAGGCTCAGGCTCAAGAACCGGGCGCCCCGGCCGATACCGCAACACATTGCCGCGTCAGAAGATCCATGCAGCAGGCAGGCCCCGCTCCCGATGACCCACGCGCCATCGCCGCCCGGCAGCGGGATCTCCGGCTGAGCGCATGAACGCGCGCCTTTCCCTGCCGGTCCACGCGCAGCAGGCACTGGACTGGCGCCAGCAGCTGCTGGAGGCAGACGGGCCGGAGGCGCTGGCGACCACCATCCGCGGCATCGCCTGCGCCCTGCCTGGAGTGGCCAGGGCCTGGCTGGCCCACGCAGCTCCCGACGTTCCGGGCGATCCTGCGCCGCTCGCGGTGCCGATGCCGGGCAGCGGTGCCGTCCTGCTGCTCGAACCATCACCCGATGCGGATGCCGAGGCGCTGCTGGCGGCGCTCGCGGTCCCCGTCCGGACGGCGGACCGGCTGCTGGCACGGGAGCTGACGCTGACCGACCTGTCCCGCGAGGTCGAGCGCCTGCAGCACTCCGAACAGCTGCAGCGCGCGCTGTTCGCCATTTCCGAGCTGGCGGTGTCCAGCCTCGACATGGCCGAAGTGCTGCGCGGCATCCACGACATCGTCGGCACGCTGATGTACGCGGAGAACTTCTACATCGTCCTGCGCGACCCGGCCGCCGACACCCTCGAGCTGCTGTATTTCGTCGATGTCCAGGACCCGGCCCCGTTCGTCGGCAAGCTGCCGCTGGAACAGCTGCGCCACACCTGGACCTGGCACCTCCTGCAGGGCCAGCGCGCGCTGCGCGGGGACGCCACGCGCCTGGCGCACCAGGTGGACGGTCCGCTGCGCGCGGTCGGCAGCGAGTGCATCGACTGGCTCGGCGTGCCGATCCTGCGCGACGGCGTGGCGCTGGGCGCGATCGTGGTGCAGACGTACACGCCCGGCGTGGACTTCGACGCCGAGGACCAGGCTCTGCTGGAGTTCGTGGCCAGCCACATCCTCACCGCGCTCGAGCTCAAGCGCAGCACCGACCTGCTCGAACGCAACGTCGAGGCGCGCACCCGCGAACTGGCCGCGGTCAACCGCGCGCTGCAGCAGGAAATCGTGGAGCGCGAGCGCGCCGAACGACTCCAGGCGGCACTGTTCCAGATCGCCAAGCTCGCAAGTGCCGACATCGGCTCGAATCAGTTCTACCCCCGCATCCACCAGATCGTGGGCCAGCTGCTCAACGCCGACAACTTTTTCATCGCCCTGCGCTCCGAGGACGGCACGCGGCTGGAGTTCCCCTACTACGTGAGCACGCGGGATCCGAACATGCCCGAGGGCCGGCCGCTGGGCCGCGGATTGACCGAGCTTGTGCTGCGGCGGGGCGAGCCCTTCCTGGGCGGACCGCGCGAGGTGCAGGCGCTGGAGGACGCGGGTGAACTCGTCCTGGTGGACACCGGGCCGCGCTCGCTGTGCTGGCTGGGCGTTCCGCTGGGCTCGGGGAGCCACAGCATCGGCGTGGTCGCGGTGCAGAGCTATACCAGCGAAGTGGAGTACACCGCGGCGGACCAGAAGCTGCTGTCCTTCGTCGCCTCGCAGATCGCGACCAGCCTGCTGCGCCTGCGCGCCGCCGACTTCCAGCAGCAGGCGTACGCGCAGCTGGAGGAACGGGTGGCCGAGCGCACGGCCGAACTGCGGCGCCAGATCCACGAGCGCGAACGCATCCAGCAGCGTCTGCGGCACGAGGTGATGCACGACGCCCTGACCGGCCTGCCCAATCGCGGCCACCTGCATCGGCGGATCAACGAAGCGCTGCTGTGGGTGCACGGCGAGCCCGGCCGGCGCTGCGCGCTGCTGTACCTCGACGTGGACCGCTTCAAGATCATCAACGACAGCCTCGGGCACCTGGCCGGCGACGAGTTCCTGCGCGAGATCTCGCGTCGCCTGCAGGCCTGCGTGCGTGAACCCGACCTGGTGGCACGGCTGTCGGGCGACGAGTTCGTGATCCTGCTGGGCGAGATCGCGCTGGACCGGGCGGGCCGGCCATCGGCCGCCATCGCGGTGGCCCGGCGCGTGCTGGACCAGCTGACGCAGCCGGTGACGATCGCCGGTCGCATGCTCGAACCCTCGGCGAGCATCGGGATCGCGGTCGCCGACGAACGCTACCGGCAGACCGACGACCTGGTCCGCGATGCCGACACCGCGCTGTACCAGGCGAAGGCGCTGGGCGGCAATCGCTGGCATCTGTTCGACGATTCGCTGCAGCGCACAGCGGTGGACGAGCTGACCATGGAGGCCGAGCTGCGCCTGGCGCTCAGGCGCGACGAGCTCGAGCCCCACTTCCCAGCCCATCGTCGACCTCTCCGACGGCACCGTGGTCGGCCACGAGGCGCTGATGCGCTGGAACCACCCGCAGCGCGGCCTGCTGCGCCCCGGCGACTTCCTGGAAGTGGCCGAGGCCAGCGGCATCATCGAGGCGATCGACTGGCGCATCTTCAAGCGCGCCTGCAGCCTGGCGGCGGCCAGGGAGGGCTCAGGCTACCTGTCCATCAACGTCTCCCCGCGCCACCTGCTGCGCAGCGACTTCTCCGAGCGCCTGCTGGGCCTGCTCGGGCGCACGGGGCTGGCCCCGTCGCGGCTGCTGATCGAGGTCACCGAGGGATCGCTGCTGAACAATCCGGAGCAGGTGCGCATGCTCCTGCAGGAACTGCAGGAGCACGGCGTGGGCGTGGCGCTGGACGACTTCGGCACCGGCTACTCGTCGCTGAGCTACCTGCACACCTTCCCGCTGCGCATGCTGAAGATCGACCGCACCTTCCTGGAGGCGCTGGACCGGCAGGACAACAGCGCGGCGGTGATCGACGCCGTGCTGTCGCTGGCACGGGCCCTGCGCATGGAAGTGGTGGCCGAGGGCATCGAGGCCGAGGAGCAGCGGGCGGCGCTGGTGGCGCTGGGCTGCCGTTACGGGCAGGGCTACCTCTTCGGGCACCCGGAGGCCGTGCGGCAGACCCCCGATGCCGTTCCCTCCGACGGTCAGATGGCGTAGTACATCTGGTACTCGAGCGGGTGGGTCGCCGCGCGGAACGCGGTGACCTCCTTCATCTTCAGCGTGATGTAGGCGTCGATGAAATCGTCGCTCATCACCCCGCCGGCCTTGAGGAACTCGCGGTCGGCGTCGAGCGCTTCCAGCGCCTGGTCGAGCGAGTGGCAGACGGTCGGAATGCCCCTGGCCTCTTCGGGCGGCAGGTCGTAGAGGTCCTTGTCGCTGGGGCCGCCCGGGTCGATCCGGTTCCGGATGCCGTCCAGCCCGGCCATCATCAGCGCGGTGAAGATCAGGTAGCCGGAGTTCATCGGGTCCGGAAAGCGGAATTCGATGCGGCGCGCCTTCGGGTTGGAGACGTAGGGGATGCGGCAGGAGGCCGAGCGGTTCGAGGCCGAATAGGCCAGCATCACCGGCGCCTCGAAGCCCGGCACCAGGCGCTTGTAGCTGTTGGTGCTGGAGTTGGCGAAGGCGTTGATCGCGCGCGCGTGCTTGAACACGCCGCCGATGTACCACAGTGCGGTCTGGCTCAGGCCGCCGTAGCCGTCGCCGGCGAACAGGTTCACGCCGCCCTTGGCCAGCGACTGGTGCACGTGCATGCCGCTGCCGTTGTCGCCCACCAGCGGCTTGGGCATGAAGGTCGCGGTCTTTCCGTTGCGGAAGGCGACGTTCTTGATCACGTACTTGGTGGTCAGCAGTTCGTCGGCCTTCTGCACCAGCGAGCTGAACTTCGTGCCGATCTCGCACTGGCCGGCATTGGCGACCTCGTGGTGATGGACCTCGACCTCGATGCCGACGGCCTCCAGCGTCTTGCACATCTCGGCGCGGATGTCGTGCAGCGAGTCCAGCGGCGCCACCGGGAAATAGCCGCCCTTCACGCCCGGGCGATAGCCGGTGTTGCCGCCGGCGTACTCGCGGCCCGAGTTCCACGCCGCCTCCTCGGAATCGACGTGGAAGAAGGTGTGGCCCATGTCGTTGGCGTAGCGCACCGAGTCGAAGATGAAGAACTCGGGCTCGGGGCCGAAGAAGGCCTGCTCGGCGATGCCGCTGGCCTTGAGCCAGGCCTCGGCACGCTTGGCGATGCCGCGCGGGTCGCGGTTGTAGGCCTGCATCGTGGTCGGATCGAGCACGTCGCAGGTGAGGACCAGGGTCGGATCGGCGGTGAAGGGATCGAGGAAGGCGGTGCCGGCGTCGGGCAGCAGCACCATGTCCGACTGGTGGATACCGCGCCAGCCGCCGATCGAGGAGCCGTCGAACATCTTGCCGTCCTCGAACAGGCCGGGCTCGATGATCGACTTCGGGAACGTGACGTGGTGCTGCACGCCGCGCATGTCGCAGAAACGCAGGTCGACGAATTCGACCCGGTGGTCGCTGATCAGCTTTTCGACGTTGTCGAAGGACATGGTGGCTCCGATGTGGGGATGAGGCGGGAGGTCCGGGCGCGCCCGGTGTCGACATCCATGACGCAAACCTCATGCCACCGTCCAGGTGACTGATTTTGCTGGCCGGGTGTGAAACCCGCCCGATATTCTGCACCATGCAAGTGCACGACGGACGCTGGATTCACCATCATGGTGCAGTCCATGGATCGGCTATGCTGCCGCCCTGCTCATATCCTGCACGCCCGGCTCCGGCCGCGGCCCGATCCACGGACCCACGGACCCTGGCGATGACCGACCCGCTGGCCGCCCTGCTGCTGGGCATCCTCGAAGGCCTGACCGAGTTCCTCCCGATCTCCAGCACCGGCCACCTGCTGATCGCGCAGCGTTGGCTCGGCGCGCGTTCGGACTTCTTCAACATCGTGATCCAGGCCGGTGCGATCCTCGCCATCACCCTGGTGTTCCGGGAACGCATCGTCGCGCTGGCGACCGGCCTGGGGGATGCACGCAACCGCGACTACGCCATGAAGCTGGCGGCGGCGTTCATCGTCACCGCGGTGGTCGGCCTTCCGGTGCGGCTGCTGGGCTGGGAACTGCCGGAGACGGTGACGCCGATCGCCTGGGCGCTGGTGGTCGGCGGGGTCTGGATGATCGTGGCCGAGCGCCTGGCCGAGCGCCGCGGCGGCGGCGACGGCACCTCGGTCACCTGGACAGTCGCCCTCCTCGTCGGCCTGGCGCAGGTGGTGGCCGGCGTGTTCCCGGGCACCTCGCGCTCCGCGGCGGCGATCTTCGTCGCCATGCTCGCCGGACTCAGCCGGCGCCGGGATGCGGCCGAATTCGTGTTCCTGGTCGGGATCCCGACCATGTTCGCGGCCAGCGGCTATGCCTTCGTCGAGCTGGCCGCGGACGGTGCCCTCGGCGGCGAGGCCTGGACCGACGTCGGCATCGCCTTCGCCGCGGCCACGATCACCGGCTTCCTGGTCGTCAAATGGCTGCTGGGCTATATCGAGGACCACCGGTTCACCGGCTTCGCGGTGTACCGGATCCTGCTCGGCGCGGCCCTGCTGCTCTGGCTGCCGGCGGGCGACTGAGGCCGGCCCGGACCACCACGGCCGGTCGCACGCCCGGCCGCGCGACGTCGCCTCCTACCGGTTCGCGGGATGGAGGCTGTAGCTGCCCCAGGTCGCGGCTTCCGCGAGCACGTGGCCCTGCATGGCGCGCAGCACGTCGCCGCCGGTGAAGCGTGCCGGCACGTCCAGCCGTTCGACATCGAGGGCGAACACGCGGAAGAAGTAGCGGTGCAGGCGCAGGTCGTGCGCCGGCGGATACGGGCCGTCGTAGCCCAGCCAGTCGCCGCCCATCTCCGCATCACCGGCGAACCAGCCGGTGTAGTCGTTGAGGCCCTGGCGCGCGCTGGCCGGACCCGGCGGGTTGCGCTTGCCACGCGGGGTCACGCCGTCGCTGCAGCTGCCGGCGGCGATCGAAGTGACCTGCGACGGGATGTCGACCATCGCCCAGTGCGTGAAGTCGCCCCGCGGGTGCTCCACCGGGATGTCGACGTCGGCATTGGCGACCAGCGCCGGGTCCGTGGGCACGTCGGCGTCGATGCACAGCAGCGCGAACGAACGCGTGCCCGCCGGCGCGCCGCTCCAGGACAGCTGCGGGTTGCGGTTGCCGCCCAGTCCGTCGGGGGTGCCGAAGGCGAATTCCGCGGGGATGGGCCGGCCGTGGCCGAAGCTTTCGCTCTGGATGCGCATGGTCGTGCTCCTCGTGGTCAGGCGTCGGGGTAACCGAAGCGGCGCGCCACCGGCGCCAGCGCCGCGAACGGCTCCGCCAACAGGTCGGCATAGCTGCGCCAGGTGCCGGCGGCGAAGCGCGGCGCTCCGAAGTACCCGGCGGGGGGCTCGGGCAGGGTGATGCCGAGCGCGTCGCCGAGCTGCGCCGCCATCGCCTTCGCATCCTCGCCGCTGTCGTCCACCTTCAGCAGATGGTGGCGCACCAGGTCCTGTTCGTGGAGGCTCGCCAGCTGTCCGAGCGCGGCGGCCAGCCAGTCGGCGGCGTCCTGCGGCGACCGGGCCAGGAACGGCGTGTGCGAGCCGAAGGCGAGCCAGTCCAGCAGCATGTCGCGCGGATCGCGCAGGACCAGGAGCAGTTCGGCCTCGGGCAGCGCGGCACGCATGGCCGCGGCATAGACGTTGTCCCACCAGGGAAGCCAGTCGACCACGGGACCGCCGATGGCGCGGGCCGGAAGCACCGCTCGCCAGCTGGCCACGACCCGGTCGGCCGTGATCTCGCCCGCGGCGATCCGGGGCCAGGCGTCCAGGTCCTGGAAGAGATCCGCCGGCGCCCGGGAGCTGAAGCGGTCGGCGCGGAACGTGGGCAGCACCGGCTCCAGGATCGCCGCCGCGCGCTCCACGAGCGAACCGGGAAGACCCACCAGGAAGGCGGCTGGCGGCGCGTCCGGCGCCGCGGCGGCCGGCTCGGGCCACTGCGCAGGCGCAGGCGTCGCGGGAGGCAGGGGCAGGCGTCCCTGGATCTCCTCGGCGCCGTGCCGGGTCCAGGCCTCGAGGGCCGCGGCGAAGTCGCCGGCGCGGTGCCGCGCGACGCCCAGCCAGGCAGTGACCAGGCGCTGCTCCTCGGGACGGGCGAGGCGGGATTGCAGTTCCTCCAGGTGACGGACCGCTTCGGCGGGATCCCGCCCCAGCAGCGCGTCGGCCACACGCAGCTCCGCGCCCAGGTGCCCGGGCGCACGCTCCAGCAGCGCGCGCGCCGCGGCCTCGGCCTCGGCGGCCTGGCCTGCGCTGGCGTGCAGCAGCATCGCGGTCTCCAGGGCTTCGATCGAATCCGGCCTGGTATTGCGCCAGCGCGCGACCACATCGGCGGAGCCCGGTCCGTCCGGCGCGAAGGCCAGCCGTGCGCGCCACAGCCCATCGTTGTCCGGTGTCGCATCGAGCGCGGCGTCGAGCGTTCCGCGGGCGTCGTCGAACGCACCCAGCCGGCGCCAGGCATCGGTGATCGCGGTCATCGTGCGCGGCTCCCCGGGCAGGCCGGCCAGCGCCTCGCGCAGCAAGGGCAGCGCGCGCTCCGGGCGGCCGGCGACAAGCTCGAGCTCGCCGGCGAGGCGGCGCACTTGCGGCGGCGAGCCGGGAGCATCCTCCAACAGCGCCGCCACCTCGTCGGCGGCGTCACCCGGACGCCCCTGCCGGAACTGCAGCTGCGCGATCATCAGCCGCAGCGTCTTCGCCGCGGGCAGCCGCTCGACCAGCTTGCGCAGGGTCTGCTCGGCGAACGCAAAGTGCCCCTTGGCCAGGTAGGCGAAGGCCAGCGCGTGCAGCGTCACCGCATCCTCCGGCGCGCGCTCCGCGGCGGCGGAAAGCAGCTTCAGCGCCTCGTCGGCGTTGCCGCGGCGCAGCGCGATCGTGCCTTCGAGCGACTGCAGCGTCGGATGGTCCGGAGACACCCGCGCCGCCAGACGGGCCAGGCGTTCGGCTTCCTCGAGGTCGTTGCGGCCCATCGCCAGCTCGGCCTGGAGCACATAGGCGCCGAACTGGTTGGGATCGATGCCGATGGTGGTGTCCAGTGCCTGCGCGGCCGCCTCGAGGTCGCGGGTGCCGAGCAGCAGGCGGGCGTGCTCCAGGTGCAGGCGGGCGTCGTCGGGCGCCAGCGCGATCGCACGCTCGATGGCTTCGCGCGCTCCCGCTGGATCGCCGCTGCCGCGCAGCGCCAGCGCCAGCAGGCGCTGCGCCCCGGCGTCATCCGGGGTTCCGGCGGCGAAGGCGCGGGCCATGTCCAGGGCGGCGGCGGTGTCGCCGCGGCGCAGCGCGTCGAAGATCTGTTCCTGCATCGGGCTGTCCTGCCGGCGCGGCGCGCCGAAAACCGCGATTGTAGCCCGCGCTCAATCCGTGCCCGCGAGGCGCGAGACCGCCCAGCGTTCGGCGTAACCGCCCAGGCGCCGATCCTCGAGGAAGCCGCAGTGCCCGCCCCAGTCCGCGAGCTCCAGATGTGCGTGGCCGGGCAGCCGCAGGCGAAGGAAACCCTCCACCGGAATCACCGGATCGTCGGCGCTGGTCAGGATGGAGACCGGCACCGTGAGTCCCGCGAGGCGGTCGCCGGCGATCGAATAGCGGTCGAAGTAGGCATCCAGGCTGCCGAAGTCGGTGTGGCGCAACACCAGCCATTCCGTGAGCGCGCGCATGCGAAGGCGCAGCACCGCATCGTCCACCTGCACCCGCTCCGGGAACAGTTCGCGCTTGCGCACCAGCGAACGCCGCCAGCTGCGCTCGAAGTGGCGTACGTACAGCGGCAGCCCGCGCTCCATCGCCTCCATGGTGCGCGCCGGATCGAGGACGGGGCAGACCGCGGCCACCCCATCCAGCGCCAGTCCGGCCGCCGGGGCGCGCAGCGCGACGCGCAGGGCGAAGTTGCCGCCCAGCGAGTGTCCCGCCACGACCAGCCGCGACCGCGGCATGCGCGCGGCGATGTCGCGGGCCGCGTGCACGACTTCGTCGATGCGCGCGGAATGGAAGATGTCGGGGTTGAGATGGTGGGTGCCGCCGTGGTCGCGGAAGTTCAGCCGGAACACGTCCCAGCCCCGGGCCAGGAAGCCGGCCGCGGTCAGGCAGGCATAGGCGGACTCGGCGCTGCCCTCCCAGCCGTGCAGCAGGAGCGCCATGCCCCGGGGCTCCACCCCCGGCACCGCGCTGTGCAGGCCGAGCAGGCGCACGCCATCGCCGCCATCGACGATCACCGGCCGGGTCAGCGCGCCGGTCGCGGCCAGCGCCGCGAACCCGCGCCGCCGGCGCGGCGGGCTGCCGGCGAGCGCCGACTGCAGGTGGGCGTTGCGCAGCCAGCGCGGAGGACGGTAGCGGCTGGCGACCGGCCCGCTCACGGCTCCCGCAGGGCGGCGACGATGCGCTCGCGCGCGCGCCGCGCGATCGCGGCACGACCCTCGGCATCGCCCGGCGCCAGCGGCTCCAGGAACACCACCTCGACCACGCGCGGCGGTTCGCCCAGCAGGCGCAGGAAGTTCTGCGCGAAGTTCTCGTGCGGCCGGAACGCGACTTCGCGCTGGCCCTCGCCGCCCGCCCCGTAGCGCAGCGCGACCGGCTGCACCGGCGCCCCGGATTCCACCGCCGCCAGGAAGATGCGGGCGTGGAACGGGCCGACCTCGGTGCCGTCGCGGGTGCGTCCCTCGGGAAACACGCCCACCGAACGCCCTGCGCGCAGCCGCTCGATCATCTCGCCGAGCACACCGCCCAGCGATTCCTGGCTGCCGCGCTGGTGGAAGATGGTCTCGCCGCGACGCGCCATGCGCCCGACCACCGGCCAGCCGTCGATCTCGCGCTTGGCGACGAAACCCATCATCCGCTGGCTGTGCAGCGCCGGGATGTCCATCCAGCTCACGTGGTTGGCCACGAACAACGCGCCGCCCGGCATCGGCGTGCCGACCCGGCGCGAACGCATGCCGAAGACGCGCATCAACCCGCCCTGCCAGGCGCGGACCAGGCGGTCGCGCAGGCTCTCGCCTCCGAGGTCGATGCGGTCGCTCGGGAGGGCGAGGGCGATCATCAGAGGAGGCAGGTGGACCAGGACATGCCACAACAGCAACGGCACGCGCAGGGCATAGCGGCCCGCGCGCGCCAGGCGGCCGCCGGCGGGCGCGGTGTGGATCGTGGGGGAGCGCATGGCGGAACGATACCGGATGCCCGCCGGGGGCGGGTAGAGCAGCGCCGCCCGCCTCAGGCGGCGGGCACGACCGCGAGCGTCAGCCGGGACACGCAGGCCAGGCGGCCGCGCGCGTCCTCGATCCGGATCTCCCAGACCTGGGTGCTGCGCCCGAGGTGGAGAGGGCGCGCGGTTCCGGTGACGATGCCTTCGCGGACGGCGCGCACATGGTTGGCATTGATCTCGATACCGACGCAGACCTCGCCTTCCGCGATGCACATGTTGCCGGCGCTGCTTCCGAGCGTTTCGGCCAACAGGACCGAAGCGCCGCCGTGGAGCAGGCCGTAGGGCTGGCGGCTGCGGGCATCGACCGGCATGGTCGCGACCAGGTGGTCGGCGCCGATGCCCGTGAATTCGATGCCGAGGGCCTCGATCGCGGTGCCCCTGGAGAGGGCGTTGAGCGCGGCCAGGTCCTGGTCGCGGCGGAAAATGGTGGTGCCGGGGATGCTCATGGGCTCCGATGGCCAGGCTGGCGGCGGGGGCGCGCCAGCCTGGGCCTTCGGTCCCCCCGGGTCAATCGGTCAGACCATGCGGAAGCGCGCGGCGGGCTGGCTGCCCGGGGTGTAGCGGCGGGCGGCGGCGTAGCCGCTGCTGTTGCCATAGCCGGAACCGTAGTCGCGGGAGCGGTAACGCGCGGGGCGCGCCGTGGGGAGGCGGCGGTCGGCGGCGTTGAGGACGTTGGCGTTCAGGACGTTGGCGTTGGAGTCGATGCGGGACATGGCGGTTTCCTTGGGGGGTGTGGGCTGGTGTGTTGGTAAAGTACCACACCACCCCCCTACTGCAATAGGCCAAAGGTCACGCACGCCCGCGCCGGCATGTCCTGCCGACGAACGGTGCCCGGAGGTGTTCAGAGGATCGGGGCCAGCCCGACGCCGAAGGCGGTGAAGATCCGCGTCAGCAGGGTCCTGAGGCCGGTGCGGACCTCGGGAAAGTCGCCGACCGGCTCGTGGCATCCGCGGAACCGCGGGTCGTGCAGCGGCGGCGGCTCCAGGCATCCCGGCCCGGGCCGGAATTCGTAGCTGGTCGCGTAGCGGTTGGGCCACAGGTCGAACACCGGCAGCGATTCCGAGACCTTGCCGAGGGAATAGTCCAGGCCCGACAGCACCACCGGCCGGTCGCGGGGCGCGATGACCCAGGCGTTGGCCGGCGCCATGTCGCGACGGAGGCTCGCGGCCAGCGCGTGCGCGAACGACGGATCCTCGATCACCACCGCGCTCTCGGTGTTGTAGTTGTCGCCACGCGGGTCGAAGTTGTGGGTGCCGACCACGCCGACGCGCTCGTCCACCACCAGCGATTTCGCGTGCATCCCGAAGCGCACGCCGCCGCGGAGCAGGGGCACCCGTTCGTGGGCCGAGAAGCCGGACCAGCGCAGCGCCGAATACTCGCGCTCGAGCGGCCGTGCGCGCCGGCGCCCATGCGTGGACTCCGCTGCCTCGAGGTCCACGGTGCCCGTGGCCTCGACGTCGATCGGCGCATCCTGCGGGAACGGCTTGTACTCGTGGATCTCGAAGCCGAACTCGCGCAGGTGCCGGCGCTTGTACTTGTACGACAGCGCATAGGTGATGAAGGCGTCGGTGGCGGCCAGGCTGTTGGTCGAGACCCGCACCCGCGGCGGATCGTCGCGCTGGCGCAGCTCGCGGAAGAGATCCTGCGCCGCGGGCGAGAGCACCAGGTAGGGCGTCTGCAGCAGCACTTCCTCGCGCGCGCCCTCGATCAACTCGCGCAGGCCGCGCGTGGACGGCGCCACGTCGCCGTAGTCACGGCGGTGCTTTTCCGGCGGGTCGGAGATGAAGACCACCTCGCCTACCGGAAGGGCCTGCGCGGCAAGCGCGTCGACCAGCCGTGGATCGTCGGCGTCGCGGGAGATCCGCTCCACCCGCGCCGGCAGCTTGAAGGGTTCGTGCGGCAGCGGCGGCACCCCGTTGCGCAGCAGCAGGCGGCCGACGTCCCTGAGCCCCGGCAGCGTGCGGGTCAGGCGCGCGTTCCAGTATTCCTCGAAGCTGGCCGCCATCTCCGCCACCACAGGCCCGGCCACGAAGAGGTCGCGGTCGCGGAAGTTGTACTCCGGGTCCCAGTCGAAGTAGCTGTCCTGGTAATTGCGCCCCCCGGTGATGCCGGCGATGCCGTCCACCAGCAGCAGCTTGTTGTGCATGCGCTGGTTGAGCCGCCGCCAGCAGCAGGCCGCGGCCAGCACGTACTGGGGGTAGGTGATGCGCGCGCGCCCGAGCAGCGGGTTGTAGATGCGCATCTCGAAGTTGGCGTGGGCACCCGACAGCGCCGCCAGCGTCTGCACCTCGCGCAGCGCCGAGAGCTGGTCCACCAGCAGTCGCACCCGCACCCCGCGCCGCGCCGCGGCCAGCAGTTCGTCGAGGAACAGGTGGCCGGCGTCGTCCTCGTCGAAGATGTAGGTCTGCACGTCGAGCGCGCGCTGCGCCGAGCGCACCAGGCTCAGCCGCGCCAGAAGGGCGTCCTGACCGTAGTCGATGATCAGCGCGTGGTGGCGCGGTGCACCGGGGGCGCTGCCGTCCAGCGCATCCTCGCCCAGCGCGCGCAGCGCCGAGGGCGTGGCGCAGGCGTCGTCGCGGGCACAGTCCACCCGTACCGGGCGCGCGGCCTCGGCCACGCGCGAGGCGGCGGCGCCCTGCTCGGGCGTCAGGGTGGCGCAGCCGCCGGCGGCCAGCGCCGCGACCAGCGCCAGCAGCCTGAGCAGCGGACTCATTCCGCCTCCCCCGCCAGATGGATGCGGAACTCGAAGCGCACCTTGCCGGCGATGGCGAACGTCCAGCGGTTCATGCCGTAGTGCCCGCGGTCGATCACGCCGGCCACCCGCACCGGACAGTCCAGCGCCGGCCGGTCGCAGGCCGAGGGCGCCACGATGAAGACCTCGCGGCGCTGCACGTCGCGGATGTGGAGCACGCCCGGGAGCGGCCCACCTTCGGCGAGCAGGCGCGCGTCGAAGGGATCGGACTCGAAGGTCACCCACGGATAGCGCTCGGCGTCGAAGAAGCCGCGGCCGCGCGCGAAGTAGCTGTGGCGGCGGCTGCCCACGATCTCGACATGGGTCGCCGACAGCGACACCCGCACCCGCCGCCGCCCGTCGTCGAGCCGGGTCAGCCGGCCTTCGAGGACCGGAAAACGCCCCAGGACCAGTTCGCCCCAGCGCGTGACCAGCTCGAAGCCGGCCTCGGACGCGAGCGGATCGATCTCGGACGCGCGGGCCGGCAACGCCGCCAGCAGGACGACGAGGAGGAATGGCCAGACGGTCGCACAGGCACGGCTCACGGCCACCAGAAGTCGACGAGGCTGGCCGCGCCGGGTTCGACCTCGGCGCCGACCTGCAGCCGCAGCAGGGCGATCGCGCCCGGCGGCATCCCGCGGTAGTCGCCCGACTGGCCGCTGTACAGCAGCGCGGCCAGGCGCTCCAGGCCCGGGTTGTGTCCGACCAGCATCAAACGCCCGACGTCGCGGTAACGGTCGGCCAGCGCGGCCAGGGTGCCCGGCGTGGCCTCGTAGATGGCCGGCTCCAGCCGCTGGTCGACGTAGCCGACCACCGAGAGCACGGTTTCCAGGGTTTCGCGCGTGCGCCGCGCCGGCGAGCACAGCACCTGGTCGGGTACCAGCTGGCGTTCCAGCAGCCAGCGGCCGGCGGACTCGGCCTCGGCCTGTCCTTCCGGCGACAGCGGCCGATCGAAATCCGCCTGTCCCGGGCCGGCCTGCTCCGCGTGGGCGTGGCGCAGCAGCAGGATCTCCCTCGTATCGGTCGCCATGTTCCTGTCCTTTCCTTGCGCGCCGGTGACGCTCAGGCCCTGCGCAGCCATGTGAGCAGCGTTTCCCAGTCCTCCTGGTGGCCGCGGACCCGGGTCGAGCGGTAGTCGAACAGGCTGCGCCCCAGCCCCACGAGCAGAACATAGGCCTGGCTGTCCCGCAGCGAGGCCACCACCGGATAGGGCCATTGCGCGAGCAGGTCGAGCGTGGCCTGGGACGCGCTGGTCCAGGGCTTCATGCGGTTGGCCACCAGGCCCACGCGCAGTTCGCCGCGCCGGACCCGTGGGTGCTGGGCCAGGGTGTTGAGGAAGGGCACGGTGGCGTCGAGGTCCAGCGCCGAAGGCTGCACCGGCACCACCACCGCGTCGGCGTGCTCGAGCCAGGCGTCCAGGTCATCGGCCATGGAGCCGGCCGGCGCGTCGATGATCACGCGCTGGGTGTCCTCGGGCAGCGACTTCCACGTCGACTTCGCGCGGCGGGCGCCGGCGATCGGCAGCACCGCGCTGTCCATTCCGGCGCGGCGCTCCGCCCAGCGCATGGAGGACTGCTGCGGATCGGCGTCGATGATCGCGGTGCGCAGACCGTCGACCGCCGCGTGCGCGGCGAGGTGGGTCGCGACCGTGGTCTTGCCCGCACCGCCCTTGGAACTGGCCACCAGCACCGTCTTCATCCGAGCTCCTGTCAGGGCTTCCACATCGCACGATCGAGGGTACACCGCCCCGCGTGACGCCGCGCACCCGGAGTGCCTCTCCCTCCCACCATCGCGGGCCCGCTCAGCGCGGCGGGCGCTGCCAGGGCGCGCGCCATGCGGCCGGGGGCTCCTGGGCCAGGCCGGCGGCGGCGAGCGTGCGGCGCACGATCGCGTCCTCGGTGTCGATCGCGGGATCGGCGAGCAAGCGCGCCTGGCGCTCCGCGGCAGCCGCATCACCGTCTTCGCGCGCGGCCAGTTCCGCCAGCTGCTCCTGGCGCCAGTCCACGCCGCGGCGGCGCGCGTCCAGCGGCGCGCGCTCGGCAGCGCTGCGCGTGAGTGCGCGCGCCATCGACAGGCCGATGCGCTCGTCCAGCACCGTCTGCGGCCGCGCCAGCAGCAGGTCGGCCATGTGCCGGCAGGCTTCGGGGCGGCCGGCGGCGCGAAGCCCGCGCCCGGTGCAGGCGCCGAGCACGTCGCGGTAGTCGGGCTCCAGCAGGCCCTGCAGCGACGAGGCCCAGATCGCCGCGTTCGCGGCCGCGGACGGCGGGGCACCGTCCCCCAGGGCCGCCCATTCGGCCGCGCCGGGCGGATGGCGGGCCAGCGCCGACGTGATCCAGTGCAGCACGGGGTACGGGTCCGGAGCGTTGCGGCTGGACCGCGCCGCCGCGGCAAGCACCTCCTCCGCGCCGAGCCCCTGGTGCATGAGCGGTGCCAGGTTGCCGGGCGACAGCGACTGCCAGCGGCGTGCGGCCGCGGCCGCGGCGGCCTGGTCGCCGGATGCATGGCCCGCGGCCATGAGCAGCTGCTGGGTGATGGTGTCGCCCGCGCCGCCGGCCACGGCTTCGAGACGCCAGCGTTCGACATCCGCCGCAGCGACACCGCCCTCGCCCTGGCTCCGTACCGTCGCCTCGATCAGCACGGCAAGGGCGAGGTCGCGCGCACCGTCCGAGCGTCCCAGCGCCCGGGCCACGCGCAGTCCGTAGGCCTGCCAGGCGGCGGCGCGCGCCTGCGCACGCTCCGCCTCCCGCGCGTCCGGCCGCGATTCCGGCGCCGGCCGGAGATCCGGCATCTGCGCGAACGCGGGCGCCGCGAGCAGCGTCGAGGCCAGCAGGGGCAACAGGACACGGATGCGCATGTGCGGCTCCATCGGCGGAAGAGTCGCCGCAGCATATCCGCGGTCCGCGTCGCGACCGCGCCATCGCGGCCGCACGCTGCATGCGGCGTTCAGTAGCCGGCGGCCTGGCCGTCCTTGCGGGACTCGCTGGCGCCGGTCCAGCCGCCCTGGGGGTTGGCCATGATCGCCTGGTACCCGCCGTAAGGGCCCTGCGCCCAGCGCACCGAGTGCCCGAGATCCATCAACGCCCGCACGGTGGCCTGCGGGAAGCCGGATTCCAGCTCGATGCGGCCGCCGTCGCTCATCACCGTCGCCCGCCCGGCCGGCTCGGTGGAGCCGTCATGGTGGATCCGCGGCGCGTCGCCGGCCTCCTGCAGGTTCATGCCGAAATCGATCATGTTGAGCAGGATCTGCACGTGGCCCTGCGGCTGCATCGCACCGCCCATGACGCCGTAGGACAGCCAGGGCGCGCCGTCCTTCGTGACGAAGGCCGGGATGATGGTGTGGAAGGGCCGTTTGCCCGGCGCGTAGGCGTTGGGATGCGACGCGTCGCCGAGCACGAACTGCTCGCCCCGGTCCTGCAGGATGAAACCCAGTCCCGTCGGCGCCATGCCGCTGCCCATGCCGCGGTAGTTGGACTGGATCAGCGAGACCATCATGCCGTCGGCATCGGCGGTGGTGAGGTAGATGGTGTCGCCCTCCTCCAACTGCCGCGGCGTGCCCGGCTGGGCCTCGCGCAGCACGCGGTCGGGCGAGATCAGCCTGCCGCGCTCCCGTGCGTACTCCTTGGAGATCAGCTTCGCCACCGGCGCCGGATGGAAGGCGGGGTCGGCGTACCAGCGCGCGCGATCGGCGAAGGCGAGCTTCTTGGCTTCGACGAACAGGTGCACGTGCTCCGGGCTGCCGAAACCGTACGAAGCGAGGTCGTACGGCTCCAGCAGGTTCAGGATCTGCAGCGCGGCGATGCCCTGGCCGTTGGGCGGCAGCTCCCAGACGTCGTAGCCGCGGTAGCGGGTCGACACCGGCTCGACCCATTCTCCCCGGTGCGCGGCCATGTCCTCGTACGAGAGGAAGCCGTCGTGCGCCCTGAAGTACGCATCGATGGTGCGCGCGATGTCGCCGGCGTAGAAGGCATCGCGGCCACCGTCGGCGATCTTCTGCAGGGTGTCGGCCAGGTTCGGGTTCTTCCAGGTCTCGCCGGTGCGCGGCGCGCGGCGGCCCTGGCCGTCGGCGACGGTGAACTGCTCGCTGAAGCCCGGCCACTTCGACAGGCGCGGCACCGAGCGCGCCCAGTAATAGGCGATGGTCTCGTGCACGGGATGCCCGTCGCGCGCATAGCGGATCGCCGGGGCGAGGTTCTGCGCCATCGTGCGTCGACCGAAGCGCTCGTGCAGGGCGAACCAGCCGTCCACCGTGCCCGGCACCGTGACCGGCAGCGGCCCGTGCGGCGGGATGTCGTCGAGCCCGCGGCGCGCGAACTCGGCCGCGGTGAGCGACTTCGGCGAGCGGCCCGAGCCGTTGTAGCCGTGCAGCTTCCGCGTCTTCGGGTCCCAGACGATGGCGAACAGGTCGCCGCCGATGCCGTTGCCGGTCGGCTCCATCAGCCCCAGTGCGGCGTTGGCGGCGATCGCGGCGTCCACTGCCGAGCCGCCCGCCTTCATCACGTCCAGCGCGATCTGGGTCGCCAGCGGGTGCGAGGTGGCGGCCATCGCGCTGGGCGCGTGCACCTCGCTGCGGGTCGCGAAGGGCTGGCCGGTGATGCGGTCGGCGGCGCCTGCCGGCGCGAGCGCGAGCAGCAGGACGGGAAGCAGGACTCGGATGCGGACGGACATGCGGGCACGGAAGCAGCGGCGGGACTGCGACCTTAGCAAGGCGGCCCGCCTTCCGGGCCCCGCGGCAGGCCGGTCAGGGCCAGGCGGGCGGGTCCGCCTGCCAGGCGGCGGCGACCTCGGCCAGCACTGCACGGTCGGCGTCGGTCCAGTCCGGCAGCAGGCGGGCCAGGTCGGGCGAATGCCACAGCTGCGGCTCGGTGCGCACGGCGGCGGCATACCAGCGCACGGCTTCCTCGCGGCGCTCGAGCCGCCACAGGCCAAGGGCCAGGGTCGGAGGCAGCCATGCCGGCCCCTTCAGGCGATCGGTGCCGGCGATGCGCCACTGCTCCAGCGCGCCGGCCACATCGCCGCTGCGGTACAGGTCCCAGCCGTGGTTCCAGTGCAGTGCGTCGCGCTGGCGCGTGTTGTCCGGGCGCTGCCTGGCCTCCGCATAAAGCGAGGCGCCGATCTCGCTGCGGCCGCCGGCATACGCGATCCGCGCCAGCTGCGCGGTGGCCAGCACGGCGTCGCGGCGGCCGCGCTCGCGGACCTTGAGCAGGCGGTCGACGGTCTCGTCGTCGCTGCCGGGATACAGCTCCAGCGGCCGCGCCACATGGACATCGGGCTCGAAGTAGAACTCCTTCGGCCCCGGGATCTCCTGCGCCCACAGACCCAGCGGAACGGCCGCGAGAACGACTGCGCCGATCCGGCGCGCGATGGTGAGATTCATTGCTTCACTGCGATGACGGGGCCCCTCTCCCCGCAAGCATGGTAGCGGCTGCTGCCCGCGGATTCAGCCCGGACGGGCGAACATCCCGCGCAGGTCGGCCTCCGGCATGGCGCGCCCGTAGTGGTAGCCCTGCGCCTTGACCACGCCGCATTCCAGCAGCGCATCCGCCTGGCGCGGGGTCTCCACGCCCTCCGCGACCACGACCAGTCCGGCCTTGTCCGCCACCGCCACCACCGAGCACACGATCGCCATGTCCAGCGGATCGTCCGGCAGGTCGGCGACGAAGTCGCGGTCGATCTTCAGGCCGTCGATCGGCAGGTGCTTGAGCCGCGCGAACGAGGAGTGGCCGGTGCCGAAGTCGTCGAGGACCATGTGCACTCCCAGCGCGCGCAGCCGCCCCAGGGCGTCGATCGCGATCGGCGTGTCGGGAAGCAGGGCCGTCTCCGTGAGCTCCAGCCACAGCCGGCCCGGCGCCAGGCCCGAGGCCTCGAGCGCGGCGGCGACGTCGGGGACCAGTCCCGGCTGTGCGACCTGGCGCGCGGACACATTGACCGAGAGCTGCGGCGGGGGCTCCCCTTCGACGCCCTGCCACGCCGCCGCCGCCGTGCAGGCTTCGACCAGGACCCAGCGCCCCAGGGGCACGATCAGCCCGGAAGACTCGGCCACGTCGATGAACTCGCAGGCCGGTCGCCAGACGGCGCCGTCGTGCCAGCGCAGCAGGGCCTCGGCGCCACGGATGCGGCCGGCCGCCAGGTCGACCACCGGCTGGTAGTGCACGTGCAGATTGCCGCGCTCGTGCGCCTCGCGCAGCGCGCGCTCGGTCCGCATCCGCTTCAGAAGCCCGCGGTGCCGGCCGGCATCGAACACTTCGCAGCGCTCCAGCCCGCCCATGCTGCGAACGCGCTGTACGGCGAGTTCCGCGTTGCGCAGCAAGCGGTCCGCCGAGGGTTCGGCCAGGTCGTGCGAGAAGGCGATTCCGGCCCAGGCGCGCAGCCCGCTCGGCGTCCCCGCCTGTTCGGCAAGCTCCATGCAGCGGCCGGCCAGGTCCAGCGCCGCCACTCCGCGCAGGCTGCGGTGGGGGACGAGGGCGAAGGCATCGTCGCGCACCCGTGCCAGCGTCGCCTCCGCGCCGATGCCGTCGCGCAGCGCCGACGCCACCGCGGCGAGCCCGGCCACGCGATCGCCCTCGTCGATCTCGACCTGGAGATGAATCACGGTGACCGCGCGATCCGCGGTGCGCAGCGCGCTGTGGACCACCTCCAGCAGGTGGTCGCGATTGGGCAGGTTGGTCTGCGGGTCGTGCAGTTCGAGATAGCGCAGGCGGCGTTCCGCGGCACGGCGGCGGCAGATCTCGGCCAGTATCACCACGCAGTCCGCGATGCTGGCGGCGAAGGCCCGGTCGGCGACGCTCCAGGCCCGCTGGCGGCCCACCTGTTCGTGGCCGACCACGCCCAGGAGCTCGCCATCGCCGCGCACCGGCGCATCCAGCAGCGAGGCCACGCCGTGGCGCTCGAAATAGTCGCCCAGCGCCTCGCGCGAAGCTGTCAGGGCCTCGTGCTGCTGCACGTCCTCGGCATCGATCAGTCTCACGTCGTCGAGCCAGCGGCGGTATTCGCGGACGTCGAGGGTCTCGTCGTAGCCCGGCGGATTGTGGACGCCGCCGTTGCGCTGGTCGTAGGAATGGATGCAGCGGAGCACGTGCCGGTCCGGATCCAGGCGCCAGACGTTGACCCGCTCGACCCCCAGGGTCTCGGCGGCAACCTCGCAGATCCGGGCCAGTCCCGACTCCAGGCTCTGCTGCGTCGAGATATCGCGGGTGAGCGCGACCAGCGCCCGGCCATACCGCCGCGCGCGAGCATCTTCTTCGAGCACCCGTTGGGGCATCGGACCATCTCCTCCCCCGGAGAATGGCTCCGGGCAGGCATCTAGCACCCGCGGGTGTTAAGCCGGAATCATGGAAAACGCACCCGCTGCTAGAATCCGCGCCGCTTCGCGTGCCCGCCGGACCGGCACGGGCGCACCCTCCGCCAGCGTCCTGCCTGCCACGGGCCTCCGTTCATGACCAGCACCGCCGAACTCTCCTCGCCCGCCTCCGCGAACACCTCCCTGACCCGGGGCGTGACCGATCCCGACTACACGCTCGAAGACAAGTACACGCGCACACAGGGGCGGATCTACCTGTCCGGCGTCCAGGCCCTGGTGCGGCTGCCGATGATGCAGCGCCTGCGCGACCAGGCCGCGGGACTCGATACGGGCGGCTTCGTGTCCGGCTACCGCGGATCGCCGCTGGGCGGCTTCGATCTGGAACTGTGGCGCGCCCGCAAGCACCTGGACGGCGCGAACGTGCGCTTCCAACCGGGCCTGAACGAGGACCTCGGCGCGACCATGGTCTGGGGCACGCAGCAGACCACCCTGTTCCCGGGCGCGACCGTCGATGGCGTGTTCGGCATGTGGTACGGCAAGGGTCCGGGCGTGGACCGCTCGGGCGACGTGTTCAAGCATGCCAACGCCGCGGGCACCTCGAAGCACGGCGGCGTGCTGGCGCTGGCCGCCGATGACCACGCCTGCCGCTCGTCCACCCTGCCGCACGGCTCGGAGGGCGAGTTCACCAGCGCGCTGATGCCGATCCTCAACCCGGCCGGCGTCCAGGACATCCTCGACATGGGCCTGGTCGGCTGGGCGATGAGCCGCTACACCGGGCGCTGGATCGGCTTCAAGACGATCGCGGAGACCGTGGAATCCTCGGCTTCGGTCGACGTCGATCCGTTCGCGGTCGAGATCGTGACCCCGGACGACTTCGACCTGCCGCCGGGCGGCCTCGGCATCCGCTGGCCGGATCCGCCGATGGAGCAGGAGATGCGCCTGCACCGGTATGCGGTGAAGGCGGCACAGGCCTTCGCCCGCGCCAACCGCATCGACCGCGTGGTGATCGACTCGCCGGATGCGCGCCTGGGCATCGCCACCACCGGCAAGAGCTACCTCGACGTGCTGCAGGCCCTGGAGTACCTGGGTCTCGACGCGCGCGCCTGCGCGGAGCTCGGCATCCGTGTCTACAAGATCGGCATGACCTGGCCGCTGGAGCCGGTGGGCATCCGCGCCTTCGCGCGCGGCCTCGAGGACATCCTCGTCGTCGAGGAGAAGCTGTCCTTCATCGAGAGCCAGATGAAGGAGCTGTTCTACAACTTCGACTTCGGGCTCGACGGCGGCCGCCGTCCGTCGATCGTCGGCAAGCACGACGAGTCCGGCGAGTGGATCCTGCCCTCCACCGGCGAGCTGACGCCGGCGACCATCGCCGGCGTGATCGCGCGCCGCATCCTGCGCTTCATGCCCGAGGGCAGCGATGGCGCCGCGCGCATCCACGCGGTGCTGCGCTGGATGGAGGAGAAGGAAGGCGCGCTGGCGCTGCCGCGCGCGCAGTTCCCGCGCGTGCCTCACTACTGCTCGGGCTGCCCGCACAACACCTCGACGAAGGTGCCGGAAGGCTCGCGCGCCATGGCCGGCATCGGCTGCCACTACATGGTCACGTGGATGGACCGCAGCACCGACACCTTCACCCACATGGGCGGCGAAGGCGTGACCTGGTCGGGGCAGGCGCCCTTCACGGACACGCCGCACGTGTTCCAGAACCTCGGCGACGGCACCTACTTCCACTCCGGCACGCTGGCGATCCGCCAGTCGGTCGCGACCGGGGTCAACATCACCTACAAGATCCTCTACAACGACGCGGTGGCGATGACCGGCGGCCAGCCGGTGGACGGCACGCTGTCGGTGCCGCGGATCGCGCACCAGGTGCGCAGCGAGGGCGTCGAGGCGATCGCGCTGCTCTCCGACGAGATCGAGAAGTGGAGCGACCCTTCGATCTTCCCGGCCGGCGTCACCTTCCACGACCGCAGCGAGCTCGACGCCGTGCAGAAGCGCCTGCGCGAAGTGAAGGGCACCAGCGTCCTCATCTACGACCAGACCTGCGCCACCGAGAAGCGCCGCCGCCGCAAGCGCGGCAAGCTGCCGGACCCCGACAGGCGCGTGGCGATCAACTCGCTGGTCTGCGAAGGCTGCGGCGACTGCGGAGTGAAGTCGTTCTGCGTCTCGGTGCTGCCGAAGGAAACCGAGTTCGGACGCAAGCGCGAGATCGACCAGTCCGCCTGCAACAAGGACTTCAGCTGCGTCGAAGGCTTCTGCCCGAGCTTCGTCACCGTGCACGGCGGCAAGCCGCGCAAGGGCAAGCCGGCAACCGGCCTGTCGAAGCTCGCCAACCTGCCCGACCCGGTGTTCGCCAGCGACGGCTCGCGGCCCTGGAACATCCTGGTCACCGGCGTCGGCGGCACCGGCGTGGTGACCATCGGCGCGCTGCTGGGCATGGCCGGGCACCTGGAGGGCCGCGGTGCGACCGTGCTCGACCAGACGGGGCTCGCGCAGAAGGGCGGCGCGGTGACCACCCACATCCGCATCGCGCCGAGGCCGTCGGACATCCACGCCGTGCGCATCGCCGCCGGCGAGGCCGACCTCGTGCTGGGCTGCGACATGGTCGTGGTCAACGACTACTGGACGCTCTCCAAGCTGCGCGCCGGCCGATCGCAGGTGGTGATCAACAGCTACGAGGCGATGCCCGGCACCTTCACCATGCGCCCGGACATGCAGTTCCCGGCCACCGACATCATCAGCGCGGTGCGCAAGGCGCTGGGCGGCGGCGAGGACGTGGCGATGAGCGAGGCCGCGGCCGCCGCGCGTGCGCTCAACGTCGTCGATGCCACGCAGCTCGCCACCGCGCTGCTCGGCGACGCGATCGCCGCCAACCTGTTCATGCTCGGCTACGCCTGGCAGCGCGGCCTGGTGCCGCTGTCGCTGGATGCGCTGATGCGCGCGGTGGAACTCAACGGCGCGGCGATCGACATGAACAGGACGGCCTTCGCCTGGGGCCGCCTGGCGGCGGTCGACATCGAGGCGGTGTACGAGGCCGCCGGCATCGTGCGCAACCCGCGCACCCTGGCCGAGGCCACGCCCTCGCTGCTCGACCCGCTGCCGCCGGGCGACTGGGAGGGCAACGAGTGGGGCGCGACCAGCGCGCCGAAGCCGCAGCGCCGCGACGACGGGCTGCGCCACCTGCCGGCGAGCGCCGCCGGCACCGCGCCGGCCGGCGCCGACAACGTCGCCTTCCTGCCGCTGGACGACGCCCGCCTGTCGCGCAGCCTCGACGAGCTGGTCGCCCGCCGCACCGCCTTCCTCGCCGACTACCAGGACGCGAAGTACGCCCGCCGCTACGCCGACTTCATCGCCCGCGTGCGCACCGCCGAGGAGACCCGCGCGCCGGGCAGCACGGACCTCACCGAGGCCGTGTCGCGCTATTTCTTCAAGCTCATGGCCTACAAGGATGAATACGAAGTGGCACGGCTGTACACCAGCGGCGAGTTCGAGCGCCGGCTGAAGCAGCAGTTCGAGGGCGACTTCAGGCTTGAATTCCACCTCGCGCCGCCGCTGCTGGCCAGGCGCGACGCCCAAGGCCGGCTGCGCAAGCGGGCCTACGGCCCCTGGGTGTTCAGTGCGTTCAAACTGCTGGCGAGGCTCAAGGGACTGCGCGGCACGCCGCTGGACGTGTTCGGCTACACGGCCGAGCGGCGCATGGAGCGGCAGCTGATCGCCGACTACGAGCGCACCGTGGGGGGCCTGCTGGAGACGCTCGACGGCGGCAACGTCGACCTGGCGACGGAGATCGCCTCGATCCCCGAGCACATCCGCGGCTTCGGCCACGTCAAGCATGCGCACCTGGAGAAGGCGAAGGTGCGCGAGGCGGACCTGCTGCGGGAGTGGACGAACCCGCTGCGGATCGTGCAGGCGGCCTGAGCCTGCGCGGCGCCGCCTGTCGGCGTGATGAAGCCGGACACGGCCGTGGTGATAAAATCGCCACGACAAGCCCCCGCCGTCCATGCGGGCGGAACGCGGCTTCGGGTGGCTGGTCCTGTCCACACTCCGGAGGACGCCATGAAGACCTTGCACCCGGGCACACTGCCCTCGCATCCGGGCCACGGAGCGACGCATATCCGTTTCGGCGAACCGTTCCGATGGCTTTCCCACGGGTTCGGTGACTTCCTGCGCACACCTTCCGTCGGCCTCGTGTACGGCCTGATGGTCACCGTGATGGGCTGGCTGGTCCTCGCGCTCGGCAACCACCCCTATTTCATCGCCGCGGCGGTGTCCGGCTTCCTGCTGGTCGGCCCGATCCTGGGCGCGGGACTGATCGAGGCCTCGCGCGCGATGGAGGCCGGCGACACCCCGACCGTCGACACATCGCTGCGCGGCCTCGGCCGCAACCGCTCTGCACTGGAGCGCTTCGCCATGGCTTCGCTGGCGCTTGCGGCCGCGTGGCTGGTGGTCTCCACCGTGGTGCTGAACGCCACGCTGGGACCCATCGCTCCCAACGTCGAACGGACGCTGTGGGACAGCGCGCTGCCGATGATGTCCTCCAGCCAGTGGCTCGCCTGGGCCGGTATCGGCGGCGTGCTCGCGGTGGTGGGCTACGCGCTCTCGGTCATCGCCGTGCCGCTGATGCTCGACCGGCACGCCAGCGCCGGCGACGCCATGCGTGGCAGCCTGCGCGCCGTGGCGCGGCATCCCCTGGCGAGCGCCGAGTGGGCGCTGCTGATCGCGCTGCTCACGGCGATCGGCATCGCCACCGCACTGGTGGGGCTGATCGTGCTCTACCCGGTGCTCGGGCATGCCAGCTGGCATGCGTACCGGGCGCTCCGCGAATAGGCGCGGGAACTCTCAGCCGCTGCAGCCCCCGCAGCACACCGAAGGCTGCTGCTCGACTTCGTCGGGCAGCACGTGGCCACCCACGCCGTTCAGCAGTTCCACCAGCTGGGCGGCGTCGATCGCCGCGTTCACGCGCAGGCCCTGCACCAGGTCGAGGTCGACCACCGACGCGGGATCGAACGCGAGCAGCGCGTCCTCGATGATCGCCAGCGGCGGCAAGGGCCGCGACGCGCGTACGTGGAACTCCATCCTCGTCTCCTGCACGCGGCGCCCATGGGCGCCGATGGCCCATGTTCACGCCACGCCGGGAGTGGCGCGCTGACCCAGGTCAAGCGCGCCGGGGCTCCCGATGCCCTTTCAGCCCAGCGCCTCGATGTGTTCGACCATGCGCCGGCGCACCGCCTCGTCCGGCAGCCGGCCGATGGCCGCTCCCAGGTTGTCGACGACGTTGCGCGGCTGGCTGGTGGACGGCGTGGCCACGGTCACCGCGGGGTTGGAGACCACGAACTTGAGGAAGAACTGGCCCCAGGTGGCGATGTCGTATTCCGCCGCCCAGTCCGGCAGCGCGCGGCCCTCCACCCGCTCCCACAGACGCCTGCGCCCGAACGGCGCGTAGGCCAGCACGCCGATGCCGCGTTCCCGCGCCAAGGGGAAGATGCGCTTTTCCATCGTGCGGTTGTCGACCGCGTAGTCGACGCCGATGAAGTCGAGCTCCTCCTGGCGCATGTGGCGCTCGAGGTCGGCGTACTGCTGTTCGAAGGTGGTGGTCAGGCCGATGTAGCGCACGCGTCCCGCGGCCTTGGCCTCGCGGAGGATGGCGAGCTGCGTGGCCACGTCGCCCAGGTTGTGCACCTGGACCAGGTCGATGGGCGATTTGCCGATGCGGGCGTAGGACTGTTCCAGCTGCGCGCGCGCCGCCGCCGGATCCGCCGCGCCGCCGTGGCGTCCCGCGACGTTGAGCTTGGTCGCCCAGAACAGCTTCTCGGCGAGGCCCGCTTCCTGCGCCGCGCGTCCGGCCACCTCTTCCGAAGCGCCGTAGCCCGGCGCGGTGTCGAACACGCGACCGCCCTCGCGCACCAGCGCCTCCAGGATCCCGCGGATGCGGGCGGTGTCGCCTTCGCCGGCAACGCGCGAAAACGAGGCCGAACTGCCCAGTCCCACGACCGGCAGCTGCTCGGTGGTGCCGGGAATGGCCCGGGTGATCAGCGCGCGCGGGCTGTCGTCGGCCAGCAGCAGCTTCGGGCTGATGGCGAGAGCCACGCCGGCGGCTGCCGAGAGCTTCAGGTAGTCGCGTCGCGTGATCATGCGCAGGTCCTCGGAGGCGGTGTGGGCCGCCAGTTCTAGCACGTACCGGGCGGGTCAGACGTGGTCCGTGGCCGGAGCGCGCGCGTCCAGCCAGGCTTCCACCGCGGAGAGTCCGGCGAACAGCGCGGGCTCGCCTGTGAGCCAGTACTTGCGGATGTCCCGGAAGCGGCGGGCGCCGCGCTTCCCGATCCGCGCCACGATCCGGTCCAGGCCCTGCCGGACAGCGTCGTCGTGCGCCTCCTTCCCGGCCTCGCGGACGATGTCGATCCACACCAGGCCGTCGGTGAAGTCGCCGAGCAGGTCCTGCAGCGTCCGCAGCCGCTGCAGGCATTCCGGCACCCCGGGCACCGCGGCGGCCACCGGCTCCAGGTGGTAGCGCAGGCGCTTGCCGGCGATGCGCGCGCGATGGATGGCCTTGCCGTCATCCTCGCCCGCCACCGCCGTCACGCGGCGTCGCAGCTCGGCCACGTCCAGGCGCAGCAGCGCGGCCAGGCTGGCCGCGAACGACACCACCTGTTGTCCGCGCTCGACGTGGTGCAGGCTCCGGTACCAGGGCAGGCTGTCGTCGAGGAGTTCCATCGACCGGGCGTACTCGCGCTCCACCTTCCCGCCGACCCCGGGGTCGCTGCGCGATGCCCGCGCCCCGAGGACAGCGAGCACCCAGTCGGCCGCCGCGCGCTCGTCCCCGGACAGCGCACCGAGCCGCCCGCGCAGCCACTTCGCGAACACCTCGTGGTCCCGGCTGGCATTGGTCGCCTTTGACACCTTGCGCAGCCGCTTCAGCGCCCGCTCCGGGACCATCCTGCCCGGCAGAACCACGTCCATGTCCAGCCAGCTGCGCAGCCGCCGGACCGCGACGCGGAAGTCGTGCAGCGCACTTCTGTCCCCAGGGTCGCCCAGGCGCGCATGGGCGGCGCGGATCCGCGCCTGCAGCTCGATCGCCACCAGCCTCGCGGCCCGCTGGGCGTCATCGCCCAACAGCGGCCCGATGTCCGGAAGACCCTTGTCGGCCGGGGCGCCCATGCCCCGGATATTGCCTCATCCCTTTTCGCGCGAGAACACCAGGCAGCGGTTGTTGGCCGGCATGGCGACGTCGGCCATGCGCCCGAGGCCGGCGGCCGATGCGAGCGCCTCCACCGCTTCGGCATCGCGGATCGCCGACCGCGGATCGCGCGCGGCCAGCCAGGCGTCGAAATCGCGGTTGCTGTCGCTGGTGTACGCGCCGCCGTAGTTGAATGGCCCGTAGACCACGAGCTTCCCTCCCTGCGCGCCATCCAGCAGGCGGCCGGCGCCGGCAAAGAACGCCTCCACTTCGGGCCAGCCCATGATGTGCAGGGTGTTGGCGGTGAACACGGCGTCGAAGCGGCCGGACTCCGGCCACGGACCACGGGCGACGTCGAGCTCGAGCGGTGCCGGCGTGTTCGGCAGCGCAGCCTCGTCGAGCCACAGGCGGATCCCCGCAAGCTGTGCGGCGACGTCCGAGCACTGCCAGTCCAGCCACGGCAGGGCCGCGGCGAAATGGACCGCATGCTGGCCGGTGCCGCTGCCGATCTCGAGCACCCGGCGGCGGTCGGCGAAATGCTCCCGCAGGACGGCGAGGATCGGATCGCGATTGCGGTCGCAGGCGGGGGCGTGGGGTTTCACTGCACTCCCGGCCGGCTCGCCGCGCTCTCTTCCCGGGCCGCGCGGAACTCGCTCCCCTCGTCCCATGACGGCCACGCCCCGGACTCCGCCACTTCACGCGCCAGCCGCAGCACCACCTCCGTGTCCGCCACCGGTCCGCGCATGTCCCAGCCGTCGTCGAACTCGTCGCCGGGCTGGTGGTAGCGCGTGGCGAAATAGGCCGCGCGCGCGGCCCTGCCGCCTTCCACCCCGCCGTCCAGCTGGTCCATGCCCGGACCGATGGTGATCGCGGGCACGCCGGCCTGGGCGAAGGCGAAGTGGTCGGCGCGGTAGAAGAAGCCGGCCTCGAGGTCCGGATCGGGCGACCAGGTCCGGCCCAGCGCCTCGGCGGCGGCCGCCAGGTCACGCTCCAGCGAGACCTTGCCCAGGCCCCAGGACGAGATGTCGCGCGTCGGACCGTCCGGACTCCACATCTCGAGGTTCAGCACCGCGGCGGTGGTCTCGAGCGGGCGCAGGGGATGCGCGGCGTAGTGCGTCGCACCCAGGAGGCCGCTTTCCTCGGCGGTGAGCGCGAGGAACAGCACGCTGCGCGCGGGGCGCGGGCCGGCGTGCAGCGCGCGCGCGACCTCGATGATCGAGGCCACCGCGGTGGCGTTGTCGACGGCGGCGTTCATGATCGCGTCGCCGGTTCCGTCGGGCGCGCCGATGCCGAAGCCGTCCCAGTGGGCGGACAGGATGACCGTTTCGTCCGGCCGCGAGGCGCCCGGCAGCAGGCCGGCGACGTTGTGGCTGGTGATCCGCGAGCGCGCGACGTCGAAGGCGGCGCTGAAACGGGCATCGTCAAGAGCGTGGGCCCTGAAGCCCTGCTGCTGCGCGGCGCGCTTGGCCTCGTCGAAGTCAAGGCCCGCGGCGGCGAACAGCCGTTCGGCGGTCGCGCGCTGGATCCAGCCGCGCACGCGCAGGTGGTGGCTGTCGGCGTCGTCGCGGACGATGTCGAACTGGGGCGCGGCGCGGCCGTTGCGGACGGTCGCCCAGGGATACGCGGCAGGTGCGGTCTCGTGCACGATCAGCACGCCGGCGGCGCCGCGCTTCGCGGCCTCCAGGTACTTGTAGGCCCAGCGTCCGTACCAGGTCATGGCGCGGCCGCCGAACTTCCCGGGTGCGGTCTCGAAATCGGGATCGTTGACCAGCACCACGACCACCTTGTCCTTCACGTCGAGACCGGCGTAGTCGTCCCAGCCGAGCTCGGGCGCGGTGATGCCGTAGCCGGCGAAGACCAGCGGCACGCCCGCGAGGTCCACGCGCGGGGCCGGGTGCAGGGACTCCAAGGCGATGTCTTCGCCGTTGGCCAGAGGCATGGCGGTTCCGGCGACGGTGAACGAGGTGGTGACATCGCCGCCGATTTCGCTGCGTTCCAGGGTCACGGCCTGGAGCCAGGTGCCGTTGTCGCCGGCCGGCTCGAGGCCGGCGGCTTCGAACTGCTCCGCGATGTAGGCGATGGTCTTCGCCTCGCCGGGCGTGTCCGGAGCGCGGCCCTCGAAGTCGTCCGAGGCGAGGGTGCGGATGTGGCGGGCGAGGTTGGCGCTGTCGACCCCCGGAGCGGGGGCGGGGGCGTCCTTTCCGCAGGCGGCCAGCATCAGGCCGGCGATCAGGAGTCCCGCGATCGTGGTTCGCGTCATGGCAGCGCTCGCTTGGAAGTCCGTGCATTGTGACCGGAACGCCACGCCGGATGGACGACGGACACGGAGCCGCGGCTTCACGGCGGGTCCACGACGCATGCCCGGCGCGCATGCGGCATGATCGCGCCATGACCGACATCGAGACCGGAGCGCTGCTGGCCGACGCCAGCCAGGCGGCCGCCTACTACGTCCACATCCACGACCGCGCCGCGCTGGTGGAGGCCGCGAACGCGCTGGACTTCGCAGTGGTGGCGGTGGACCTGGAGTTCGCCGACGACAGGAGCGCCCTGCTCGACGCGCTCGCGGCCGCGCTGGAGCTGCCGCCGGGCTTCGACGCCCGGTGGGACGCGCTTGCCGACAGCCTGGGCGACCTGTCCTGGCTGCCCGCGCCCGGCTACCTGCTGCTGCTCGACCACGTCGGCGGCCTGCGCGAATCCGCGCCGGAGGATTTCGACATGCTGCTGGAGATCCTCGACGAAGCGGCGCGCGCGCATGCCGCAGCCGGCGTCCCGTTCTGGGCGCTGATCCCGGTGGCGTCGCCGCAGGCACCCTGAGCGCAGGCCCGCGCGCACGGCGCCTTAGCGGAAAATGGACGCCCTGCACACGTCGCCGCACCGAGACTGGCCGGAAGCCCATCGACCAGGGACCCGCGATGAAGCGACTGCTGCCGATTTCCTGCGCCGTACTGGCGCTCGCGCTCACCGCCTGCAGCGACCCCGGCGAGGCCTACACCCCGGTGAGCGAACTGCCTTCCGAGCGGACGCCTGCGGATGACACGGCCAAGGACACGCCGCGCAGCCCGCCGCCGACCGACCCGCTGACGCCACCGCCCGTGGATCCGGACCTGCCGCCGCCGGTCGACCCGTCCCTGCCGGCGCCGGCCGAGCCGCCGATCGACGAGACCCAGAGGCCGCCACCACCGGTCGACTCGCCCATGATCAGCCCGCCGGAAAAAGAGCCCGCCGCGCCCACCGGCTGAGTCCGCAGACTCAGCCGCGCGGGTCGCCGATGAAGCGCAGGAACTCCTGGCGCGTGCGCGCGTCGTCGCGGAAGCCGCCCAGCATCTTCGAGGTCACCATGCTGACTCCGCGCTTGTGCACGCCGCGGGTGGTCATGCATTCATGGCTGGCCTCGATGACCACGCCCACGCCGCGCGGCTTCAGCACGTCCTCGATCACCGCGGCGATCTGCGCGGTCATCTTCTCCTGCACCTGGAAGCGGCGCGCATAGGCCTCGACCACGCGCGCCAGCTTGCTGATGCCCACCACCTTGCCGTCGGGCAGGTAGCCGACGTGGGCCCTGCCGATGATCGGCGCCATGTGGTGCTCGCAGTGGCTCTCGAACTGGATGTCGCGCAGGACGATCATCTCGTCGTAGCCGCAGACCTCCTCGAAGGTACGCTCGAGGTATTCGTGCGGCTCCTCGCCATAGCCGCTGAACCAGTCGCCGTAGGCCTCGACCACGCGCTTGGGCGTGTCCAGCAGGCCCTCGCGCGTCGGGTCGTCGCCGGCCCAGCGCAGCAGCGTGCGCACGGCCTCCTCGGCCTGGTCGCGGCTCACGCCGTGGCGCTCTTCGTGGTCGGCCATGGCCGCTGCTCCGGATGACGTGGGCCGGCCATGGTACAGCGGGAACCGCGCGACCTTCCCGTGCCGCCAGTCCGGCCATGACCAACCGCCTGCACGCGGCGCCGCGGCTGCGGACACAATGCGGCTTCCTGCCAGCCTGGAAGCCACCATGCGACCTGTCATCGCCAGCACACCCCTCGCCATCGCCCTGGCCCTGCTCCTGCCCCTGGGCCTGGCCGCCTGCGACCGCTCCGGCGCCACCGGTGCATCGCGCACCGCTCCGGTCGCGGTCACGGCCGAAGAGCGCCAGGCCGAAACGGCACGCCTCAATGCATGGTTCGAGGAACAGTTCGAGGAACAGCTGAAGCTGAGCCCGCTGCGCCTGACCTTCCTGGGCCGCAAGGAGCTGTACGACCAGCTCGACGATGTGTCCGACGCCGGTATCCAGAGGCAGCTCGACTGGCTGGAGGCCTCGGTGGAGGAAATGGAGGCCCGCTTCTGACCACGACCGCCTCGAGCCCGAGGCCCAGCTTTCCTGGGCGCTGTGGAAGAAGCAGTACGAAGAGATGCGCGATGGCATGCCCTTCCTGCTCGACGGTTACGTCTTCGACCAGATGAACGGCCTGCACAGCGTGGCGCCGACCTTCATGATCAATTTCCACCGGGTCGACGAAGCATCCGACTACGAAGCCTACGTCGCCCGCCTGCACAAGCTGCCCGACCTGTTCGACACCCTGATCGAGCGCGGCCACCGCGCCGCCGCGGCCGGCATCCGGCCGCCGAAGTTCGCCTGGGAAGGCGTGATCGACCAGTCGCGCAAGGTGATCTCCGGCGCGCCGTTCGACGGCGGCGCCGACAGCGCGCTGTGGGCGGACGCGCAGGCCAAGGCCGACGCCCTGCTGGCCGCGGGCAAGATCGACGCCGCGCGTGCGGCCGCACTGAAGGAAGAGGCGCGCCGGGCCCTGGTGGACGACGTGAAGCCGGCCTATGAGCGGATCATCGCCTTCGCCTCCGGAGAGCTGCCGGCCTCCGCGGAGAATCCCGCGGGCGTGGGCACCACCCACCCGAACGGCGACGCGTACTACGGCTGGCAGCTCGCCCGGCACACCTCCACCGACATGAGCGCCGAGGCCATCCACGAACTGGGCCTGTCCGAGGTCGCGCGCCTGCGCCGCGAGCTGGAAAAGGTGCAGGCGCAGATCGGTTTCAAGGGCGACCTGCAGGCCTTCTTCCGGCACGTGCAATCCGACCCGGCACGCCTGTATCCCAACACCGACGCCGGCCGCCAGGCCTACATCGACGACGCCACCCGCGCCATCGACAACATCGAGCGGCACCTGCCGCAGTACTTCGGACTGCTGCCGAAGGCCGGCCTTGAAGTGAAGCGCGTGGAAGCCTTCCGCGAGCAGGACGGTGCCGCCCAGCATTACTACCCCGGCACGCCCGACGGCTCGCGCCCCGGCATCTACTACGCGCATCTCTCCGACATGAACGCGATGCCGAAGACCGAACTCGAGGTGATCGCGTACCACGAAGGCCTGCCCGGCCACCACATGCAGATCTCGATCGCGCAGGAACTGACCGGCGTACCGACCTTCCGCACGCAGATGTTCGACACCGCCTACACCGAAGGCTGGGGCCTGTACTCCGAGTGGCTGGCGAAGGAGATGCCGGACACCTACCAGACCCCCTACTCCGAGTACGGCCGCCTGATGTCGGAGATGTGGCGCGCGATCCGCCTGGTCGTCGACACCGGCATGCACGCCAAGGGCTGGACCGAACAGCAGGCGGTGGACTACTTCCGCGCCAACAGCTCGATCCCCGAGGCCGCGATCCGTTCCGAAGTGCAGCGCTACCTGGTCAATCCCGGCCAGGCCACCGCGTACAAGGTCGGCATGATCCGCATGCAGGACCTGCGTCGGAAGGCGGAGGCCGAGCTGGGCGAAGCCTTCGACATCCGCGGCTTCCACGACACCATCCTCGGCGGCGGCGCGATGCCGCTGGACCTGCTGGAGCAGCGCGTCGACCGCTGGATCGCCGCCCGCAAGGCGGGTTGAGGCCCTCCTGCGGCACCGTCCCGCCTTCAGGGCGGGACGGCTTTCCTGCCAGGGCCGGCGCGGGGATTGGACGGCCCGGTTGCGCGGCGCTCACGTGCAGGGCCGAGCGGTCGCGTAAGATGGCCCGGCCCCCCCTGCGTCCGGCCGCAACCGCGCCCGCTGCGCCTTGTTCCGCGTCGCTGCCGCAAGGACGCCCTTCCGGAGCGCCCATGCCGACCTGCATGACCTGTACTTCCCGCTGGCCCCTGCGCGCGTGACGCAGGACGCCGTTCCGCTCTGCGCCCGCTGCGATGCCGTCTGCTGTCGCCTGACGGTGGTCGTGCAGCCGGAAGACCGCATCCCGGCCCATCTCACCACCTTCACCGAGGCGGGCCTGGAAGTGATGGCCCGCGACGAGGAAGGATGGTGCGTGGCCGTCGATTCCGCACACATGCGCTGTTCGATCTACGACAGCCGACCCGCGGTCTGCCGTCGGTTCGTCATGTCCGGGCCGTACTGCCTGGACGTGCGCGCCGACCACAGCGACCGCACCGCCCGGCGCGTTCCACTGCGCCTTTACTGACTGGAGAGACCATTGGCAAAACCCAACTACAGTTTCGAGAAGCGTCAGCGCGAACTGGCGAAGAAGCGCAAGCAGGACGCCAAGGACGCAAAGAAGCGCGAGGCCCGCGAGGCGGCCTCCCCGCAGTCGGCCGCGACCGCACCTCAGGCAGCGACGCCGGAATCCGGCGAGCCCGCCGAAACGGCCCCGGCGGCGCCGGCCCCGCGCGTCCACCTGCGTTCGCCGGAGTAGCGCGCGGCGGGCCGGCGTGAGGGCGGCGCCGCGGGCCAGGCCCGCCATGCGCCGCCCCCGGCGGTCAGTGCACCCCGTGGCAGACCGACGTCGGGCCGAAGCTTTCGCCGAACAGCTGCCCCTGGCGATGGTGCTGCCAGTAGAACGTCGGCGCCGGCACCGCCTGGTTGCCGATCTCCGCCATACCGGCGGCGACGTCGAACAGCCGCCCGTCCACCATCACGTAGCGCGTGTCCGCGGTGTGGCGGATGTTCTCGAGCGGGTTGCCGTCCAGCACCACGAGGTCGGCACGCTTGCCGACCTCGAGCGAGCCCAGCTGCGAGGCCATGCCGAGGTAGTCGGCGCCGTCGATCGTCGCCGCGCGCAGCGCCTCGAAGTTGCTGAAGCCGCCCTGGGTCAGCATCCACGCCTCCCAGTGCGTCGCCAGGCCCTGGAGCTGGCCGTGGCCGCCCACCTGCACCTTGACCCCGGCGTCGCGCAGCTTCTTGAGTGACTTCGCCACCTCGATGTGGTGGTAGTCCCAGTCCGGCGCGGTCTCGCGGCGGATCGAGCGCGCATCCAGCGTCTCGCGCGGGAAGAAGCGGTTGAGCTTGGGATCCTCCCAGACGTTGTCGCGGGCGTAGAACCAGTACTCGCCCGACAGACCGCCGTAGCTCACCACCAGCGTCGGCGTGTTGCGCACGTCGGTGGCCTTCCACAGATTGACCACGTCCGAATACAGCGGCGCGATCGGCAGGTTGTGCTCGATGCCGGTGGCGCCGTCCAGGATCATGGTCATGTTGTGGTGGAAGGTGGAACCGCCTTCCTCCACCACCAGCATGCCGAGCTCGCGCGCGGCCTGGTTGACCTGCTGGCGCTGTTCGCGCCGCGGCTGGTTGTAGCTCTTCACCGAGAACGCACCGTGCGCCTGCATCCGGCGCAGGTGGCTGCGGGCGTCGTCGAGCGAATCGATCTCGGCCTTGAAGCCGCCGTCGGCGCCGTACAGGATCGTGCCCGTCGAGAACATGCGCGGTCCGACCATGCGACCGGCCTGCAGCAGCTCGGACTGCGAGAACACGAACTCGGTGGTCGCCGAGGGATCGTGCAGGGTGGTCACGCCGAAGGCGAGGTTGGCGTAGTAGGCCCAGTTCTGCTGCGGCACCACGCCCTGGCCGAAGTTCGAGGCGTGCGCGTGCACGTCGATGATGCCGGGGATGATGGTCTTCCCGGCCACGTCGATGACGCGCGCGCCGGACGGAACCTGGACCGCACCGGCGGCGCCGATGGCGGTGATGGTGTGGCCGTCGACGACGATCGTGCCGCCCTCGATCACTTCCTGCGCGTTCTCCGCATCGCGCATGGTGACGATGCGCGCGTTGGTGAACGCGACCACGTCGCGCGGCGCATACACCGGCGCCTCGAGGCCGACGGCGACGCCGCCGCCCGGCGCCGGTTTCGCGATCTCGGCGGGCGCGCCCGGGAGGAAGTCGAAGGTCTGGTCCAGGCGCCGCGAGTGGTAGCGGTCGCCCACCATCCAGTGCAGCGACTTCGAGTCCGCGGCCCAGTGCAGGTAGCTGCCGACGTCGGCGCTCACCGGACGCACCGGCAGCGCCTTGGTCTTGCGGTCGAGCGTGATGGTGCGGCCGGTCTCCGGCATCGGCGCCACGTAGGCGTTGAACAGCTCGGTGAAGGCGACCCACTGGCCGTCGGGGCTGACCTGGACCGAATCGACGTACTTGAGGTCGAACACCTCGCGCGGCTCCTCGCCGTGCAGGCCGACCGACATCAGCTTCTTCTGCATCCCGCCGCCCGCCAGGTACAGCACGCGGGTGCCATCGTGGTTGAACTGCGGCGACTGCCCGGTCTCGGCCACGCGCACCGGCGTGCCGCCGGCGGTCGGCACCACGTAGATGCCGCGCTCGCCCGACCACAGGCTGCCGGTCAGGCCGCCGCCGCCGCTGCGGCTGTAGACCACGTGCCGGCCGTCCGGCGAGAAGCGCGGGTGGTAGTAGAAGCCCGGCTGCTGCGTGAGCTTTCGGCCCTCGGCCGTGCCGCCCGCGCCGCGGATATGGATCGCGCCCAGGCCGTCGTCGGTCCAGCTGGTGTAGAGCAGCTGGCGGCCGTCGGCGCTGAAGCTGGGCTGGTATTCGTACACGCCCCGGCTGCCGGTCAGGCGCACCGGCGTGCCGCCCGGCAGCGGCTTGCGCCACAGCTGCCCCAGCGCGTGGAAGACCAGGCTGCCGCCGTCGGCCGACGTCGCGACATCACGGATCATGCGCGGGCTGAAGCGGCCCTCGGGCAGCGACTGCGCGAACCTCAGCGGCTCGGACACCATCTGCTCGACCTGGGCGGTGAACGGGATCTTCGTCGCGGCGCCGCTGCCCATGTCCACGCGCCACAGCCCGCCCTGGGCCGAGACCACCACCGCCTTCGAGTCCGGCGTCCAGTTGAAGCCGGTGTAGGGCCCGAAGATCGCCCAGGCCTCCTGCTGGTCGTGGCTCAGGCCGTCCCACACCGGGCGCACCTCGCCGCTGGCGATGTCGAGGTGGTGCAGCACGCTGGCGTCGCGCACGCGCTTCACGAAGGCCAGCGACCGGCCGTCCGGCGACACCTGCGGCCGCACCGCGCCGCCGGGCGTGGCGACCACGGTCTCGGTCTTGCCGGTCTGGCGGTCGAAGCGCTTGATCGCGTAGATCACGCCGTGCGGATCGCGGTTGTACTCGAAGCTCGGGCCGCGGCTGACGTCCTGCGAGAAGTACACGTAGCGGCCGTCGGGCGAGACGCTGGGCTCGCCCAGGTCCTGCTGTTCGTTGGGCTTTTCCACCAGCTGGATGCCGGCGCTGGTGCCGGCCGCGTGGTACATCCACAGCTCGCCCGCGCCCAGCGAGCGCGTCGAGGTGAAGTGCTTGCGGGCGACGATGTACCGGCCGTCGGGCGTCCAGGTCGGATTGTTGACGAGGCGGAAGCTCTCCTCGGTCACCTGGCGCGCATCGCTGCCGTCGGCGGCGATGGTCCAGACGTTGTTGGCGCCGCCGCGGTCGGAGGTGAAGGCGATGCGGCGACCGTCGGGCGACCAGCGCGGCTGGACGTCCCAGGCGCGGCCGGTGGTGATGCGGGTGGCGGCGCCGCCGGCGACCGGCATGCGGTAGAGGTCGCCCAGCAGCGAGAACACCAGCTGGCGGCCGTCGGGGGAGACGTCCACGTCCATCCAGGTGCCTTCGCTGGTCTCGAAGCGCACGGTCTTCGGCGTGCCCTGGGTGGTCTCGACGCTCCACTTCGCGGCCTTGTCGTCGCCGTTGGCATCCCGGCGCAGGCCGCGCGCGCTTTCCAGCGGGGCCTCGGCCGGGTCCAGGCCGGCGGCGTCGAGCGCCTCCTGCTCGAGCTCGACGTTGTCGGTGCGGTCCTGGTCCTGCTTCGCGGGCGGAGCGGGCTGCGGCGTCGGCTGCGGCTGGGGAGCGGGCTGGGGAGCGGGCTGGGGCTGGGGCGCAGGCGGGTTCTGTGCAAGTGCGGGCGCCGAGACGAGCGCGGCGGCGAGGGCGAGGGCAAGCGTGGTTCGGGTCATGCGATGCGGCGTCCGGAAGGGCAAACCCCGCCAACATAGCCGGGCCGCCCGCCACCGCGCCCGGTCCGAAAGTCGTGTCCCGGCGGCCCGACGTCGCGTTCCGGCGTCCCCGCGGTTGAAATCGACGCCCCGGGCACGCATATCCGGCGCCAGTCTCAGCCTTGCAGGGAGCACCCGATGACCGCCACCGCCGCCGAAACCCGCCGCTTCGAAGCCGAGGTCGCCCAGGTCCTGCACCTGGTCACGCATTCGCTGTACTCGCACAAGGAGATCTTCCTGCGAGAGCTGATCTCGAACGCGTCCGACGCCTGCGACAAGCTGCGCTTCGAGTCCATCGCCAGCCCCGACCTGCTCGCGGGCCAGCCGGAGCTGCACATCGACGTCAGCCGGGACCGGGACGCGCGCACGATCACCATCCGCGACACCGGCATCGGCATGTCGCGGGACGAGGTGGTGGCCAACATCGGCAGCATCGCCAGCTCCGGCACGCGCCGCTTCCTGGAAGCGCTGGGCGCGGAGCAGAAGGCCGACGCGCGCCTGATCGGCCAGTTCGGCGTGGGCTTCTACTCCGCCTTCGTGGTCGCCGACCGCGTGACCGTGCTGACCCGCCGCGCGGGCGCGGCGCCGGGGGAGGGCGTGAAGTGGGAAAGCGACGGCCGCGGCGAGTACACGCTCGAGGCCGTGGAGCTGCCGGAGCGCGGCACCACCGTGGTGCTGCACCTGAAGGCGGACGAGGACGAGTTCCTCGACGGCTGGAAGCTGCGCGCGCTGATCACGAAGTACTCCGACCACGTCGCCTTCCCGATCCGGATGCCGAAGGACGCCGCGTCCGATGCGGGCGACGACGATGCCGATGACGCGGGCGAGGCCGGCACCGGGGCCGACGCCGCGAAGCCCGCGCCCGCCTGGGACACGGTCAACGACGCCTCCGCGCTCTGGACCCGCCCGAAGTCGGAGATCAGCGACGACGAATACCAGAACTTCTACAAGTCGCTCGGCCACGATTTCAACGACGCCGCGGCCTGGAGCCACAACCGCGTCGAGGGCAGCCAGAGCTTCACCACCCTGCTCTACATCCCCTCGCAGCCGCCGTTCGACCTGATGATGGGCGGCCGCGACGAGCGCAAGGGCCTCAAGCTCTACATCAAGCGCGTCTTCATCATGGACGCCGCCGAGGAGCTGCTGCCGAACTACCTGCGCTTCGTGCGCGGCGTGGTCGACGCCGACGACCTGCCGCTCAACGTCAGCCGCGAGATCCTGCAGCACAACCGCCAGCTCGAGCGCATCAAGGGCGCCTGCGTGAAGCGTGTGCTCGACATGATCGAGCGCCTGTCGCGCGACGAGCCGGAAAAGTTCGCCGCCTTCCTCAAGGCCTTCGGCAACACGCTCAAGGAAGGCATCGTCGAGGACCACGGCAACCGCGAGCGGATCGCGAAGCTGCTGCGCTTCGCCTCGACCCGGGGCGAGGGCGATGCCCGCACGGTCTCGCTGGACGACTACATCGGCCGCATGCAGGAGGGCCAGGACGCGATCTGGTACGTCACCGCCGACGGCCATCGCGCCGCCGCCGGCAGCCCGCAGCTGGAAGCCTTCCGGGCCCGCGACATCGAAGTGCTGCTGATGTCCGACCGCATCGACGAGTGGATGCTCGGCCACCTGCGCGAATACGGCGGCAAGCCGCTGAAGCACGTCGCCAAGGGCGAGCTGCCGCTGGACGAGGCGGAGAAGCAGAAGCTCGCCGACGCCGCCGGCGCGGCCGCACCGCTGCTGGAGCGCATCAAGGGCCTGCTCGGCGACCGCGTCGAGGACGTGCGCGTGTCGGCGCGCCTCACCGATTCGCCCTCGTGCCTGGCGCTGTCGGAATGGGAAATGGCCCCGCACCTGGCGCACCTGCTGCGCGAGGCCGGCCAGGACGTGCCGGCGCAGAAGCCGACGCTCGAGGTGAACCCGCAGCACGCGCTGCTGCGCAGGCTGCAGGGCGAGACCGACGAGGCCCGCGCCAGCGATCTCGCCAGCCTGCTGCTGGAGCAGGCGGAGCTCGCCGCGGGCGCACCACTGCCGGATCCGGCGGCTTTCGTGCAGAGGATGAACCGCCTGCTGGCAGACTAGCGCTCCCTCTCGCCCGGCTCCGACAACGATGCCCGACCACATGCCCGACGATCTGTCGGCCTCCGGCCGCGACCTGCGGGCCTTCACCGACGCGCTGCGCCCGCGCCACCGCGTGGTACGCAACGTCGGCGGCGAATGGGTGCTGCTCGGCCACGATCTGGTCGTGGAGGCCGCGCGCGACGACGTCCGCTTCTCCAGCGCCGTGTCGCGCCACCTCCAGGTGCCGAACGGCATCGACGGCGAACGGCATGCCGCATACCGGCGCGCCCTGGACGTGTTCCTGGGCGCCGATGCTTTGGCACCCCATCACGCGCAGTTCCGGCGGATCGCGGCCGGACTGGTGGCCTCGCTGCCCAGGGACGAGGCCGTCGACGCGGTGTCGGCGATCGGCGTCCGTTTCGCGGTGCGCGCGCAGTGCGCCTGGCTGGGCTGGCCCGCCAGCCTCGAAGGCCGGCTGGTGGACTGGGTGGCCGAGAACCACGTCGCCACCCGCTCCGGCGACCGCGACCGGACCCGGCGCGTGGCCGAGGAGTTCGACGCCATCATCCAGTCCGTGCTCGCGCCGCGGCGCGCGGCGGGCGCCGACGCCCCGGATGACGTCACCACCCGGCTCATGCGCACCACGGTCGACGGCCGGCCGCTGGACGACCCCGAGATCGTCTCCGTGCTGCGCAACTGGACCGGCGGCGATCTGGGCTCCATCGCCCAGTGCGTGGGCGTGCTGCTGCACCATCTGGCGACGCATCCGGAACTGCAGCAGCGGCTGCGCGACGGTGTCGACGACGACGCCTTCGATGCCGTGATCGACGAGATCCTCCGCATCGACAATCCCTTCGTATCCAACCGCCGGATCACTACCTGCCCGGTGGACATCGGCGGCGTGACCCTGCCGGAAGGCGCACGGGTGAAGCTCAACTGGACCTCGGCCAACCGCGACGAGGCCGTCTTCGGCGATCCCGACGCCTTCGATCCCGCGCGCAACGCGCCGCACAACCTGGTCTACGGCATCGGTCGCCACGCCTGCCCCGGCCGCCTGCTGGCGACGCTTGAACTGCGGATCGTGCTGCGGGAACTCCTGGCCGCGACCCGCTCGATCACGCTCGACCCGCTCCAGCCGGCCGAACGCGCGGTCGCGCCCGTGGGCGGCTGGGCGCACGTACGCGTGCTGCTCGCGTCGCCGGCTGGATGACCCGCGCGCCGCGCCCGTCCGGGACCGGGACCGGATCCCGGATCGAACGTCTGCAACCGTGGATCGCTGCGCTCCTGAGCGCGGCGATCCACGGGCTGCTCCTGGTGCTCGCGATGCTGTCCGAGCCGCTCACGGTGTCGACGCCGCAGGGCAGCGCCGCCGGCGCCCGGGCGATCCAGGTGGTCTATATCGACGAACCGGCGGACTCCGCGGAGGCCGAGGACGCGCCGCCGGCCAGCCCGACGCCCAGGCCTGAGCCACAGCCACAGCCACGCCCGCGGCCCGACCCGGCCGAAGCGAGGCGCGACGCGACGCGCCTCCAGACCACGCCGGTCCCCCGCGCCGAGGATCTGCCGCCGCCGGAGACCGCCGAATCGAAGGACGCCGCCCGCCCGACCCCGCCCGCGGCGGCGCAGGCCTCCGCGGTACGCCCGCCGCGCGCGACCGGGCGCCCGCGGCATGCCTGGGGCCAGCCGCCGGGCATGCTCCAGGAAGAACACGCGCCGGTGAATGCGGGTCCCGCACCCAGTCCCGCCGTCCACCAGGGCCGCCGGTACGACGCCTCGTCCGGCCAACCGAACCTCGAGGTCGGCGGCTACCAAGTGCTTTACGACCTGATGAGCGAGGACCGAGCGCGCGCCTGGCGCGAGCAGGGCATGACCGAGATCTTCCTGCCCCTGCCCGGCATCCGCCAGTACATGGTCTGCCCGCTGGAGACCGCGATCCGGCGCGAGTCGGGCCCGTGCCGCCTGGTGGAACCGGACGACCCTGCGCTGATGGACATCGGCGACGCGCGCGACGTGATCAGCATGGAGCGGGTCTACCGGCGCGGCGAACTGGTCTGGCGGGGGCCGGGAGCTTATCGATAAAGTGCCGCTGCCTGAATGGAGGAGTCGCGCCTTGGATACCCGCATCCGTCTTTCCCGTCGCTTGCGCGCGCTGGGCGCCCTCGTGGCCTTCGCCATCGCGCCGGCGGTGGTGGCCGCACCCGGCGGCACCGTCGAATTCCACAACGCGTACTGGTTCGACGGCGACGGATTCACCAGCGGCAGCCGCTACGTGATCGACGGCGTGATCACTGAAGCGCTTCCGGCCCGGATCGACCGGCGCGAGGATCTTGGCGGGCGCTGGGTCGTGCCCGCCTTCGCCGAAGCGCACAACCACAATCTCCAGAACGCGTGGGGCGCGGGCCGGTGGCGCGACATGTACCTGCGCGATGGCGTCTTCCACGCCGCGATGCTGTGCGGCGACGCGGAGGGCAACCAGGCCGTGCGCGAGGCGCTCGCCGGTCGCGATGCCCCGCGGGTGGTGTTCACCAGCTGCGTGTCCAGCTCCGATGGCCATCCGCTCCGGATGGCCCTGCGTGAGTATCGCCAAGCCGACCCCGACACCGGCCCCGAGGTGGTCCACGACCGCCACTACGTGGTGATGGACACACCGGCCGACGTGGCTGCCAAGTGGCCGCTGGTCCAGGCGGCGCGGCCGGACCTGGTGAAAGCGATCCTGCTGCACTCGGAGGACCCGACCCGCCGCGGCGATCCCGCGATGTACGGCGTCAACGGACTCGAGCCGGAGGTGTTGCCGGTGCTGGTCGAACGGGCACGCGCCGATGGCCTGCGGGTCGCCGCACACACCGAGTCCGCCGCGGACTTCGCGGTCGCGGTCGGCGCCGGCGTCGACATCATCGCGCACCTGCCGGGCTACCGCTTCTGGCCGGGCAAGACCGGCGGCGACTATCGTATCGACGATGCCACGATCGCCGCGGCGGCGGCGCGCGGCGTTGTGGTGGTGCCGACCGCAAGCATCGCCGAGCTCGTCGCCGGCAACGACCTCGAGGCGCTGGCGGCGGTGCAGGCGGTGCAGGCCGACAACCTGGCGCGTCTCAAGGCCGCCGGCGTGCCCCTCGCGATGGGCAGCGACCGCTTCGACGCGACCTCGATCGTCGAGTACGACTACCTGCTGGCCGGTGGCCTGTTCGACCGGCGCGAGCTGCTGCGCATGCTCAGCGTCGACACCCCGCGCCTGCTGCAGCCGGATGCACGCGTCGGCTGCCTCGAGGACGGCTGCGTCGCCAGCTTCGTCGCGCTCGATGCTGACCCCTTGGCTGCTGACGACGCGATCCACCGGATCGGCGCGCGGGTGCTCGAGGGACGGGTGCTGGAGATCGACTAGAGGCCACAAGACTGGCGCGATGACGACGGAGGCCACCTCGACCTCATCCGCAGCCCCCGATCACGCAGGCGCGGAGTCCGCACTCGTCACGGCACCCGAAGCCGCCGCCACCCGCCGCGCCTCCTCCGCCCCCTTCCTCTCGCTGTAGCGATCGACGAGGTAGTCGCTCCGCCCGCGCACCAGCAGGGTGAACTTCACCAGCTCCTCCATCACGTCCACCACGCGGTCGTGGAAGGGCGACGCGCGCATCCGGCCGGCGTCGTCGAACTCCTGCCAGGCCTTGGCCACCGACGACTGGTTGGGGATCGTCACCATCCGCATCCAGCGACCGAGGATGCGCAGCTGGTTGACCACGTTGAACGATTGCGATCCGCCGCAGACCTGCATCACCGCCAGCGTCCTCCCCTGCGTGGGGCGTACGCCGCCGTCCTCGAGCGGCAGCCAGTCGATCTGGTTCTTGAACACGCCGGTGAGGGTGCCGTGGCGTTCGGGCGACACCCACACCTGGCCTTCGGACCACTGCGACCATTCGCGCAGCTGCCGCACCTTCGGATGGTCGCGATCGACGCTGTCGAGCATCGGCAGCCCGTGCGGGTCGAACACCCGGGTCTCGGCGCCGAGGCGGCGCAGGATGCGCTCGGCCTCGAGCGCCAGCTTGCGGCTGTAGGACTGCGGCCGCAGCGAGCCGTAAAGCAGAAGGATGCGGGGCGGATGCGCGCCGGCATCGGCGCCGAGCGCGTCGTGCCGCGGGCCCGGAAGGAGATCGGTGTCGACGTGGAGAAGGTCGGGGGAGTCGGGGCGTTGCCGGTCCATATTCATTCGACTATTCTAGAACCGTGGAAACGAACCAGGCAATCGCGGCGCTGACGGCGCTGGGCCATGCGACGCGTCTCGCCGCGTTCCGGCTCCTCGTCGAAGCCGGACCCGGCGGCCGCATGGCGGGCGAGATCGGAGAAGCGCTCGGCGTGCCCGGCGCGACTCTCTCCTTCCACCTGAAGGAACTGGTGCAGGCCGGCCTCATCGGCAGCGAGAGCCAGGGGCGCAACGTCTGCTACCGCGCCCGCTTCGACGCCATGAACGCCCTGCTGGCCTACCTGACGCACAACTGCTGCGCCGGCTCCGACGGCGACGACTGCGCCCCCGGCGCGGCGCCGCCCCGCGGCTGCTGATCCCACCCGACCACTCCACCCACACGAGGCATTCCGATGAAGCGTCGCGTCCTGTTCCTGTGCACGGGCAACTCCGCCCGCAGCGTGCTTGCCGAAGCCACCCTGCGCGCCTGGGCGGGCAACCGCTTCGAGGTCTTCAGCGCCGGCAGCCAGCCCACGGGCACGGTCAATCCTTGGGCGCTGGGTCAGCTCGCGGCCGAAGGCATTCCCACGGCGGGCCTGCGCAGCAAGTCCTGGGACGAGTTCACCGCGCCGGGCGCCGCGCCGCTGGACCTGGTGATCACGGTCTGCGACTCCGCCGCGGCCGAGACCTGCCCGATCGTGCTCGGCGACTTCCTCCGCGCGCACTGGGGCCTGCCGGACCCCGCCGCGGTGGAGGGCGACGACGAAGCGAAGCGCGAGGCGTTCCGCCAGGCCCACCGCATCGTCAAGGCGCGCCTGCACGCGCTGCTCGCCCTGCCTGCGGACGCATGGGACGATCGCGCGGCGCTGAAGGAGGCGCTGGACCGCATCGGCTTCGTCGAGCCCGACGACGAGGCATCGACCGACGCCGACGCATCCGCGCACAAGGCCTGATCCATGCTTGCAGCGCTGCTGATCTTCGTCGTCACCATCACACTCGTCATCTGGCAGCCGAAGGGCCTGGGCGTGGGCTGGAGCGCCAGCTTCGGCGCGCTGCTCGCGCTGCTGACCGGTGTGGTCGCGCTTTCCGACATCCCCACCGTCTGGGGCTTCGTCTGGAACGCCACCTTCACCTTCATCGCCGTGATCATCATCAGCCTGGTCCTCGACGAGGCCGGATTCTTCGAGTGGGCGGCGCTGCACGTGGCGCGCTGGGGCCGGGGCAACGGGCGCAGGCTGTTCGCCCTGCTCGTGCTGCTCGGCGCCGCGATGTCGGCCCTGTTCGCCAACGACGGCGCCGCGCTGATCCTCACTCCCATCGTGATCGCCATGCTGCTGGCGCTGCGCTTCAGCCCCGCGGCGACGCTGGCCTTCGTGATGGCGGCCGGCTTCATCGCCGACACCGCGAGCCTGCCGCTGGTGGTGTCGAACCTGGTGAACATCGTGTCCGCGGACTACTTCGGCATCGGCTTCGCCGAGTACGCCTCGGTCATGCTGCCGGTGAACCTGGTGTCGGTCGCCGCGACCCTGGGCATGCTGCTGTGGTTCTACGGCCGCGACATCCCGGCCGCCTACGACGCCGGCGAACTGCGCGAGCCGCGCAGTGCGATCGTCGACCCGACGACCTTCAAGGCCGGCTGGGGCGTGCTGGCCCTGCTGCTGGTGGGCTTCTTCGGACTGGGCCACACCGGCGTGCCGATCAGCGCCGTGGCCGGCGCAGGCGCCCTGGTCCTGCTGGCCGTAGCCGCGCACGGACACCGGATCTCGACGCGCAAGGTGATCAAGGGCGCCCCCTGGCACATCGTCGTCTTCTCGCTCGGCATGTACCTGGCGGTCTACGGCCTGCGCAATGCCGGCCTGACCGACCACCTGGCCGTGCTGCTGGACGGCTTCGCCGGGCACGGCGTCTGGGGCGCGACGATGGGCACGGGCCTGCTGACCGCGTTCCTGTCATCGGTCATGAACAACATGCCGACGGTGCTGGTGGGCGCGCTGTCCATCGACGCCAGCCAGGCCGAAGGCGGCGTGCGCGAGGCGATGGTCTACGCCAACGTGATCGGCAGCGACCTGGGCCCGAAGTTCACCCCGATCGGCAGCCTGGCGACCCTGCTCTGGCTGCACGTGCTGGCGCGGAAGGGGATCCGGATCACCTGGGGCTACTACTTCCGGGTGGGCGTGGTGCTGACGCTGCCGGTGCTGGTGGTGACACTGGCGGCGCTGGCGCTGCGGTTGAGCCTCCTGTAGATCGACTCCGTCGAACGGCACCTCCCCGGCCGCCCGCGGAGGGCGCATGCTTGGGCCCGTCCCCTTGCCTTCGCCCATCCGGGAGCCCATCCAATGCTGCGTCCCCTGCTGCTTTCTTCCGCGCTCGCCCTCGCCCTGGGCGCCTGCGACCGCACCGCCGCCGAGCCTCCCATGCCCGATACCGCCGCTCTCCCCGCCACGTCCGCACAGGGCGAGAACCCGTTGTTCGCCGCGAGCACGCTGCCCTTCCAGGCCCCCGTGTTCGACCGCATCCAGGACGCCCACTACCAGCCCGCGATCGAAGAGGGCATGCGCCAGCACCTGGCCGAGGTGCGCACGATCGCCGACAGCGCCGAAGCCCCCACCTTCGCCAACACCATCGAAGCGCTCGAGCGCAGCGGCACGCTGCTGACCCGCGCGCACGCGATCTTCTCCGCGATGACCTCGGCCAACACCAATCCGACGCTGCAGGCGGCCGAAGAAGCGCTGGCCCCGAAGCTGGCCGAGCACGCCGACGCCATCCACCTCGATCCGGCGCTGTTCGCCCGGGTGAAGTCGCTGTACACGCAGCGCGCGACGCTGGGCCTGACGCCCGAACAGCTCACCGTGCTCGAACGCACCCATGAAGACTTCGTCCGCGCCGGCGCCGAACTCGATGCCGGCAAGCAGGCCGAACTGCGCAAGCTCAACAGCGAAGAGTCCTCGCTGACCACCGCGTTCTCGAAGAAGCTGCTCGACGCCAACAACGCCGGCGGCGTGCTGGTCGACGACGTGGCGAAGCTCGACGGCCTGGACGAAGGCACCATCGCCGCGGCCGCCGAGGCCGCCAAGGCCGCCGGCAAGGATGGCCAGTGGCTGCTGGCCCTGCAGAACACCACCCAGCAGCCGGTCCTGGGCTCACTGAAGGACCGCGCCCTGCGCGAACAGGTGATGGCCGCCTCGCTGGACCGTGCCGGGAAGGGCGACGCCAACGACACCCGCGCCACCATCCAGCGCCTGGCCGAACTGCGCGCGCGCAAGGCCGAACTGCTGGGCTATCCCAGCTACGCCGCCTACGGCGTCGCCGACCAGATGGCCCGTACGCCGGAGGCGGCGCTGAAGCTGCTGACCGACACCGTGCCCGCCGCCACCGCCCGCGCCCGGGCCGAGCTGGCGAAGATCCAGGCCGTGGTCGACGCCCAGGGCGGCGGCTTCACCGCCGGTGCCGCCGACTGGGACCTCTACGCCGAGCAGGTGCGCAAGGCCGAGTACGACCTCGACGAGGCGCAGATCAAGCCCTACTTCGAGCTCGACCGCGTGCTGAAGGACGGCGTGTTCTTCGCCGCCGAGCAGCTGTACGGCATCACCGCGAAGGAGCGCACGGACCTGCCCGTCTACCACCCCGACGTGCGCGTGTTCGACATCTTCGACGCCGACGGCACCCAGCTGGCGCTGTTCTACCTCGACCCCTTCAAGCGCGAGAGCAAGCAGGGCGGCGCCTGGATGGGCAACTTCGTCGAGCAGAACGGCCTGACCGGCGACATCCCGGTGATCTACAACGTCGAGAACTACACCAGGCCCGCCGCCGGCCAGCCGGCGCTGTTGAGCTGGGACGACACGACCACGCTGTTCCATGAGTTCGGCCACGCCCTGCATGGCCTGTTCTCGAAGACTGCGTATCCCAGCGTGGCCGGCACCAACACGCCGCGCGACTTCGTCGAGTTCCCCTCGCAGTTCAACGAACACTGGGCGCTGGACCCGAAGGTGTTCGCGAACTACGCGAAGCACCACGAGACCGGCGCGCCGATGCCGCAGGAACTGGTGGACAGGATCGTCCGCGCCCGCACCTTCAACCAGGGCTACGCGACCACCGAGTACCTGGCGGCGGCGCTGCTCGACATGGCCTGGCACACGCTGCCGGCCGGCGACGCGAAGAAGGACGTGGACGCGTTCGAGCGCGAGGCGCTGGCGAAGTACAAGGTCGACATGGCCGCGGTGCCGCCGCGCTACCGCACCAACTACTTCAGCCACATCTGGGGCGGCGGCTATGCGGCCGGCTACTACGCGTACTTCGCCGCGGAGGTGCTGGACCATGACGCCTTCCAGTGGTTCCGCGAGAACGGCGGCCTGACGCGCGAGAACGGGCAGGTGTTCCGCGAGAAGATCCTGTCGATCGGGCACTCGCGGGACCTGGCGGTGGCGTATCGGGAGTTCCGCGGGAAGGAGCCGAGCGTGGAGCCGCTGCTGGAACATCGCGGGCTGAAGTGAGCCCGCCCTGGCTGGGCCGGGTCCGGCACGACGAGGAAGGCCCGCGGTCGCGGGCCTCGGGATACCGTCAGCGCCGATAACGCCGGGATTACAGGTTGGGGCGCATGCTCGGAGCAGGCCCCGACCAACCGCAGGCCCGCCCATGCTCGCCAATGCCCCCGTGACGACGATGCTCCCCGTGATCGACATGGATCGGGCGAGGACCTTCTACGAACAACGCCTGGGTTTGACCCCGGGCGGCTTCCGGCCTGACGGAAAGTTCATCTACGACGCCGGGGGCAGCACGCTCGCGCTCTTCCCGAAGCCGGAGGGCACGAAAGCCGAACACACGGCCATCAGCTTCCGGGTCGCGGACATCGCCGCGAGCATCGCCGACCTGGAGAAGACCGGCGTGGTGTTCGAGGACTATGACCTCCCCGGCTTCAGGACGGTGGACCACGTCTGTGTCCTGGGCTCGGAAAAGGCGGCCTGGTTCAAGGACACCGAAGGCAACATGCTCTGCATCCACGAAGAGCTCGCGTAGCCCGGAGCCCGGCCCCGACGGCGCCGGAGCCCGGTCCCGAACGTCAGAGATCGAGCACGATCTTCCCGAAATGCCGGCCGCTGGCCTGGTACTCGAAGGCCGCGACCAGCTCCTCGAGCGGGAAGTGGCGATCGATCACCGGGCGCAGATCGCTGGCTTCCAGCGCGCGGATCATGTCCTGCTGCTGGCGCCGGCTACCGACGACCAGCGCCTGCAGCCGCAGCTGCCGGCCCAGCGCCAGGCCCAGGGGCAGCTGGCAGTCGACGCCGCTCAGCACGCCGATCAGGGACACGTGCCCGCCCACGCGGGTGGCGAGCATGGACTGCGCCAGCGTGTCGGGGCCGCCGACGTCGAGCACGTGGTCCACGCCACGACCGTCGGTGAGCCGGCGCGCGCTGAGGCCCCACTCGGGATCCTCGCGGTAGTTGATCACCTCGTCGGCGCCGAGCTCGCGCAGCCGCGCCAGCTTGTCGTTGCTGGACGAGGTGGCGATCACCCGCGCCCCGGCCAGCTTCGCCAGCTGCAGCGCGAAGACCGACACGCCACCGGTGCCCTGCACCAGCACCACTTCGCCGGGCTTGAGCGCGCCATCGTCCATCAGCGCCCGCCACGCGGTCAGGCCGGCGGTGGTGAGCGTCGCGGCCTCGGCATGGCTCCAGCCGCGCGGGGCACGCGTGAACGCCGTGGCCGGCGCGGTCACCTGCTGGCGCGCATAGCCGTCGATGCCATCGCCGGGAACCCGCCCGAAGCCCTCCGCCTGCGGCTCCCCGTCGAGCCAGTCGGGGAAGAAGGTGCTCACCACGTGGTCGCCGACCGCGAACTCGCTGACGCCCTCGCCCAGCGCGATGACCTCGCCCGCGCCGTCGGACATCGGGATGCGCCGCTCCTTCGGCCCGGTGATGCCCTTAACCACCATGTAATCGTGGAAGTTCAGCGAGCTGGCGCGCAGGCGCACGGTGATCTCGCCGGGGCCGGGCTCGACGGCGTGCGAGGTCGCAAGCGTCACGTGGTCGAAACCGCCGCCGGCGGGAATGTAGAGCGTCCGGATGGTCATGGGCGTGCCTCGAGTTCGGGGGGCGTTCCATGCTGCACGAAGTGGAGCGAACGCGCGGGCAACGGAGCTTCCCGGTGGCCTGGCCCGGCCCCACGGCCTGCCCTCACCCCTTCACGCACACCACCTGCCGCAGCGTGTGCACCACCTCCACCAGGTCGGCCTGCGCCGCCATCACCGCGTCGATGTCCTTGTACGCGGCCGGCGACTCGTCGATCACGCCCGGGTCCTTGCGGCATTCGACGTGCGCCGTGGCCTCGCGGTGCTGCTTCAGCGTGATGCTGCTGCGCGCCGCGGTGCGGCTCATCACCCGGCCGGCGCCGTGGCTGCAGCTCTCGAAGCTCTCGGCGTTGCCCAGGCCGCGGACGATGAAGCTCTTCGCGCCCATGCTGCCGGGGATGATGCCGAGCTCGTCCCTGCCGGCACGCACCGCACCCTTGCGGGTCACGAACACCTCCTGCCCCGCGTGCGTCTCCTTCTGCACGTAGTTGTGGTGGCAGTTCACGGCCATCGCCTGCAGCCTGAACTTCGGCAGCTCCGCGCGCATGGCGTGCAGCACGCGCTGCATCATCGCCTCGCGGTTGGCGCGCGCGTAGTCCTGGGCCCAGCCCACGGCCTCCACGTAGTCGTCGAAGAGTTCCTCGCCCTCCATGAAGAAGGCCAGGTCCCTGTCGGGCACGTGGTAGCCGAGCACGCGCTTGCCCAGCACATCGCGCGCCAGCTGGATGAAGTACGTGCCGATCAGGTTGCCGGTCCCGCGCGAGCCGGAGTGCAGCATCACCCACACCGCCCCGCTCTCGTCCAGGCAGACCTCGATGAAGTGGTTGCCGCCGCCGAGCGTGCCCAGCTGCTTCTCCACCTTGTCCAGCCGGATGCGCGGGTGCTTCGCCTTGATGCGCTCGAGCCGCTGCCACAGGCCGGAACCGGCGAGCGCGGTCTCGACGCTGTCGGGCGTCCTGCGGTGCTCGCCGCCCGGACCGTTGCCGACCGGGATCGCGCGCTCGATCGCCGAGCGCAGCCGCGCCAGCGAGTCCGGCAGGTCGCGCGCATTGAGCGTGGTGCGCACCGCGGCCATGCCGCAGCCGATGTCGACGCCGACCGCCGCCGGGATGATCGCGCCGCGCGTCGGCACCACCGAGCCGACCGTGGCGCCGATGCCCAGGTGCACGTCCGGCATCACCGCCACCCAGGGCCCGACGAAGGGCAGGCTGGCGATGTTGCGCAGCTGCGCGTGGGCCTGCGCTTCCAGCGGCACGCCGCGGATCCAGCCCTTGATGGGGGTTTCGCCTTCGTGGTGGAGGAGTTCGTAGTTCGAGGTGTCCATGGGCCACATGATGGCGGGGGCCACCTTGCCCCGGCGTGCGCGGATTTCGCGGATTGCGCGGACACATCGCACCCTGGGCGCAGGCGAAGGCGCCGCCTCGCCCACGACACTCAACCACCCAGTTGACAATCGCCCAGGGGCGGCGCGACACTCAACCCCATGGTTGAACAAGACCTCGACAGCACCTTCACCGCGCTGGCCAACCCGACCCGCCGCGGGATGCTCGCCGACCTGATGCTGGGCGAGAAATCCATCGGCGAACTGGCCGCGCCGCACCGGATGAGCTTCGCGGGCGCCTCCAAGCATGTCGCGGTGCTGGCGCAGGCGGGGCTGATCGAACGCTGCAAGGTGGGCCGGCAGCAGGTGTGCCGCATCCGGCCGGAACGGCTGAAGGACGCCAGCGACTGGCTGGGCCAGTGGCAGCGGCTGTGGACCACCCGCCTCGACGCGCTCGAGCGCGCCCTGAAGGACGACGCCGCCGCCGGCGCACGCAGCCGGCACACCCCACGAGGAGCACGGCCATGACCGACACCCGGCACACCGACCAGGCCACCCCGGCTATGCTGCGCTTCGAGCGGCTGCTGGACGCACCCGTGGATAGGGTCTGGCAGTACCTGGTGGACCCCGACCTGCGCGCGCGCTGGTTCATGGCCGGCTCCACCGACGCCAGGGTGGGCGGCAGCATCGGCCTGACCATGGACCACGACCGGCTCTCCGACCGCGACGTGCCCACGCCGGAGCGCTACCGCCCCTACATCGGCCACAGCTGGAGCGAACGCATCACCCGCTGCGAACCGCCCCACGTCCTCGCCTTCACCTGGGAGAACGGCGATGCCGGAGAAGTCACCATCGAACTCGACGACGCCGGCAACGACAGGACGCGCCTGGTGCTCACCCACACCGGCCTGCGCGGCCGCAGCGATGCGCTGGACTTCGGGGGCGGCTGGCACTCGCACCTCGCCGTCCTGGAACGCCGCATCCGCGGGGAGGGCGTGGAGGACTTCTGGGCGCTGCATGCGGACGCGGAGGCGCGGATGGCGGAGATGCTGCCGGAGGGCGGCGGCGGCCGCTGAGCGGGCACGGTGGTCGAGACCGACCGATGGCCCTGCTTTTCCTCCTGCTCGCGGTTGCGCTGATCTGGGGTCTCGGCGCCCTGCAGCTGTGGCCGCGCACGCGCCGGGTCCGGGAGCTGCCGCTGTGGCTCGGCGGCGCGCTGGCGCTGGGCGCGGCCGCCTGCGTGGCCCGGGGCTTCGCGGGCGTGCTCCGGCAGGGCGACTGGCAGGCCCTGTCGACGGACCAGGCCGTGCAGCGGCTCTTCGGCCCGGGCGCGCTGTGGTTCCAGGGCACGGGCTGGGCGCCGCTGGACCGGCTCACGAACGCCTACGCGGCGCTCGATCTCATGCTGACGCTGGTGGCGCTGAGCGCCGTGTCCATGTACGGCTACGTGTTCTGGGCCGGCGTGGCCGAGCGCCGGCGGAAGGCTGCGTTCAGCGCTTCAGCGCGGCCACGATCTCCGACACGTTGAGCCCGATCTCGAGCTGCAGGCGCACGTACTCGCGCTCCTTGCGCGACAGCGGGCGCCCGACCTCCAGGCGCACGTCTTCCGCCTGGAGGATGCGCATCATGCGGGGGAGCGCCGAACCGATTGCATCGGGGCCGTAGCCGGCTTCGCGAAGGGCGGCGCGGAGGAGTGATTCAACGTCCATGCGACGCGAGGCTCGTTCTGGTGGGGTTGCATTGTGGACGCTCAGCGGGGAAAGGCTCCGCCTCCGTACAGCCCGCGTCCGTCCAGGCACTCGAAGCCGGACAACAACCGGGCGCCGCCTGGCCCTGCCTACAGTACCGCGCCTGCGACGCCACCCACTCTCTCGGATAGCTTCGCACCGCTGTACTTTAGCCTTCTAATCCTCATCGCTCGAGCGCTGGACGTCCGAACTTTTTCCCTTCTGCCCAGCCTTTGAACCAATCCTGTCGAGCGTGGCACCAAGGTCTGGGACCTTGTTGAGGGCCGCCTTGAAAGCGTCAGAGTTAATAAGCTCATGCCAAGGACTCCCATGACTTTCGTCCTCAACGAGCCGCAATGGCGCCTCTTCCAGCCGAGTCAAAGCAGAGTCAAACAGTCTGCTTTCGAAGTCCTCGTCAATGCGAGCAGCTTCCTTCCTATAGCCCTCATAAGCCTTAGCAACAGATGCCTTGTAACCATAGTCCTCGGCAAGTCGAAACCGCTGACCAATTTGCTTCGTTGCCAACCACGCAAACCACAACGGCGCACCTATGCTAACGACGGACAATATGATGTGGATCCAGATGATCCCCCAGTTGGGCGAACTGGAACTAAGGGCCTCCGTCAAAACTTGCACACGGTTTGCACCGATTGCGGTACCTCCACCCAAGGCAATCATCAAGCCGGCGACCCACCATCTCATTGACCAACTCAGCGAACGGGAGCGCTGATCGAATGCTCCAGCTAGTCCAATTGAAGTTGCGACACGGTAAGCTTCCTCTGTCTGCTTGACCAGCTTATCTGCTTCAACCGACTTCTGACTCATCGCCACAAGCAGCTTTTCGATCTCCTCCCACCGCTGCTTGATCTTTCCTTGGGTCGTGGCGGACTCTGAGGACAGATTCTCAATCTGGGTGCGCGCCTTGCGAAGTTCCTCCATGTCGGTCGGCAGAGAATCAGCAGCCTCGGTAGCTTCATTGATTAGCTTTATCTTCTCTTCAAGAGCATCCGTCTCCGGGGCAATCTCGTCCAACCGCGCACTCATTGCGCGCACTCGACGAGCCACTTTCGGCGGCATCTTGCTCGGATCTTCTGCAGCCTGCCAAGAAAGGACAGGCTCAAGCGCCATCTCCAACCAAACAAGCGTGGCCATATAGGCTGGAACCGCCTGCCAGCCATTACCCGAGTAAAATTGGGGAATGGTCTCGGACATGAGAAGTCTAATTTGCCTTGCTGCTCCATCGACTGAGCTCTGGACCGCATCTGGCAGTTCGTGACCGTCACACTCCCGAATTTTTGCTGCTAATAGATCAGCCATCTCAGCAAGATCATGGCGAGTCAAGGAAGGGTGGTGGTATCCCCAGTTCTCCTTAAGCGTGTTGTCGCCGCCCCAACCTTTAACAATGGCCGCAGAAACTTCATCCAGCGCATCGGCGATATCTTCAAGCGTCTCGTTCATGACCTTCCCCCTTTGACATATATTTCCAGCAGCTCCCCAACCACATCTCGACCACCCAGACGGAGTCCGCGCCTTCCCCTGCTTACTAACTGACTTGACTCCACGCTAGACGGCGGCGCGACGCCATCTGAGGTAGCTGATGCTAGAGAATACCCCCAAGCATCGCATGCCCTTTCAGCGACGAACGAAACACCTCGTTCGGGATTTTTTCGCTCAATTGGTCCAGCTGATCCTACAGCGGCCGAAGTTTGAGTGACGAAACTAACAGTCGGTCACTGGGACAGACGCCGGCCTAACCCCGACCATCGACTTGCGTGATTCGAAAGCATTCCCCGGATCACGCTTTCTCCTGCTCCCACATTCAACATCCGCCGCGCGCGCGTCAGCCCGGTGTACACCAGCTCGCGCGACCACACGCGATTGAACCGCTCGGGGAGCACCAACCACACCTCGTCGAACTCGCTGCCCTGCGCCTTGTGCACGGTCATCGCGAACGCGCTGTCGTGCGCCGGCAGCGCGGCCGGATGGAACGGCCGCGGATTGCCCGGGTCATCCCCCGGGAACCACGCCATCAAGGTGCCGCTGTCATCCCGCAGGCAGATGCCGATGTCGCCATTGAACAACCGATGCCGGTAGCTGTTCTCGGTCACCAGCAGCAGGCGACCATGGAAGTACCGGCCAGCAGCCGACGCAGGACCCGCGCCGCGGCGGGCACCGGCCAGCATCTCCTCGATGCGCGCATTGAGCCCCCGCGCCCCCTGCGGCCCTTCGCGCACGGCCGTAAGGACGCGCATGCGCCCAGCGCGTGCGAGCGCCTCCGCGGGGTCCCTCGCTTCGGCCAGTGACGCCCAGTGCGCAAGCAGCTGCTCGCGATGCGTCTGCAGCGGGTCGACGTTGCCTTCGTGGAAATGCACGCCGGACAGTCCGCCACCACGCAGCAGCGAAAGCGCGGTGTCGGCATCGCCCTCGCGCACGGCAGCGGCCAGCGGCGCGAGGTCGAGCGCGGCGCTCTGGCGCCAGCCGCGGGTGAGGTGGATGTGGCGGGCCGGGAAGCTGGCGGCGGTCGCGCGGGCTTCGGCGGCGCGCAGGATCCCGGCCAGCACGTCGCCCGCCTCCACCGACGGCAGCTGGTCGGGATCGCCCAGCAGCACCAGGCGCGCGCCGGCGTGCACGGCTTCGACCAGCTTGGCCATCAGCGGCAGGTCGATCATCGAGGCTTCGTCCACCACCACCACGTCGAAGGGCAGCGGGTTGTCGGCGTGGTGCCGGAAGCGCGGCGAGTCGGGGAGGGTGCCGAGCAGGCGGTGCAGGGTGGTGCCGGTGGTGGGCAGCCGTGCGCACAGCTCGGCGTCGACGCCGAGCGCGGTCAGCGCCTGCACGGCGTGGCGCACGCTCTCGGCCATGCGTTCGGCGGCGCGGCCGGTGGGCGCGGCCAGGGCGATGCGCGGCGGCGGGTGGCCGGACTCGATGGCCTGGGCGACCAGCAGCACCAGCACGCGGGTGATGGTGGTGGTCTTGCCGGTGCCGGGGCCGCCGGTGACCAGCAGCAGGCGGTGCCTGAGCGCGGCGGCGGCGGCGCGGGACTGGGGGTCGTCGCTGGTGGCGGCTTCGGGGAAGAGCCGGGCGAAGAGCGGTGCGAGCGATGCGGGGACGTGGGCGTCGTCGCCATCCGCGGGCGCCGGTGCGTCGTCGCTATCGGCAAGCGCCGCGCCGGCGCCCGCGCCTGCCGAACCTGCCGAACCTGCCGAACCTGCCGCGCCTGCGGCTCCATGCTGCGGCGGGGCGTGGCCGATGCGGCGCAGGCCGTCGGCCAGGCGGCGTTCGTACTCGCGGTAGCGGCGCAGGTAGACCAGGCCGTGCTCGAACACCAGCGGGGCGTCGGGCGCGGACTCGGCATCGCCGCGCTCGGGGCAGGCGACCCAGCGCGAGGCGCCCAGCGCCCGGCGCCACGTATCGATGTCGGGCCAGGCGATGGGCGCATCCATCAGCCGCTGCGGCTCGGCCGGGTCGAAGCCGGCGTGGCCCTCGGCCACGGCCAGCGAAGCGAGGGCGGCGGCGGCCAGCACGGCGTCGGGGGTGTCGGGGTCCAGCCGGCGCAGGCTCTGCGCGAGCGCGTGGTCGAGCGGGCGCAGCGCGCGTGCGCGGACGAGGGCCTGCAGCAGGCTCATGCGGCGGCCTCCCTGGGCTCGCCGGCGAACAGGGCATCGAGCGCGTGCACGAGCTCCGGCGCGAAGCGCCAGGCATGGATCCCGCGGTCGTCGCCGGCGGTCGCGTCGATGCCGCGGCAGAACAGGTAGCGGGCGCCGCCGAAGTCGCGCGCATAGTCGTACGCCGCGCCCAGGCGGAAGCGCAGCCAGCGGTGCAGGGCCAGGGTGTAGATCAGCGCCTGCAGGGTGTACTCGCTGGCCGCCATGGCCTGCTCGAGGTCGGCGGCGCCGTAGCCGGGCAGGCGGTTGGACTTCCAGTCGAGCACGTACCAGCGCCCGTCGTGCAGGTAGGTGAGGTCGATCAGGCCGGTCATCAGGCCTTCCAGGCGGCGGCGCAGGCCGAAGCCCTGGCGGCCGGTGACGAGGCCGTGGCGGTGCAGCAGGGCGAGCAGCGCGTCCACGCGCGTGGGCGCCAGCGCGAACTGGAACTCGATCTCGGGGCGGCGCTGCACGGCGGGCACGTCCACCAGCGCGCAGCCTTCCGGCAGCACGGCCGTGAGGGAGTGGCCGAGCATCGGCGTGATCACGGCCACGCCGTCTTCGATGTCGTCGGCGGCGTAGCCACCGCGGCCCAGGGCGGCGGTGATCTTCCGCAGCTCGCCGTCAGGGGCGGCGTCGCCGGGGCGCCAGCCGCGCCAGGCGGCGAAGTCGGCGTGCTCGAAGGCGTCGTGCAGCACCACGCCGAAGCGTGCGCCGCCGAAGCGCGGGTCGAAGGTTTCGGCTTCGGCGTCGGCCCGGGCGGTGGCGTCGACCGGCTCGTCGCGCCCGCCCGCGGCCGGCTGGGTGGCGGCGCTGGCGGTGTCGTGGCCGCCATCGGCATGGGCGAGCTGGGTGAAGCTGTAGACCCACCAGTCGCTGGCCAGCGCGCGCGTGGCGGTGCGGGCCGGCGGCACGTCCTCCGTGGAGTCGGCGCCCAGCCAGGGCAGCACGTCGAGGGGCGTGGCAGCGTCGATGGCGATGGTCCCGGCCGCGCGCGCGACCAGGGCATCGGCATCGGACACCATCGTCCACAGCGGCGACTGCTCGTGGTTGTAGAAGCGGCCGGTGGCCAGCCACAGCGCGTCGCGCGCGCGGGTGAGGCCGACGTAGAGCAGGCGTGCGTCCTCGGCGCGTTCGTGGCGTTCCCACGCCGCGAGCGCGTCCTTCCAGCCGCTGTCGGCTTCCTGCAGCTTCCAGTGCAGCACGCGGCCGTCGTCGCCGTGCACCACCACGCGGCCGCCGTGGTGCGGCGGCCTGCCGCCGATGCCGACGTAGGGCAGGAACACCAGCGGGTACTCCAGGCCCTTGCTCTTGTGCAGGGTGACGATCTGCACGCGGCGGGCATCCGACTCCAGGCGCAGCTGCTGGGCCTCGTCGTCGGCGCTGGCCCCGGCGATGGCGCGCGCCAGCCAGTCGAGCAGGCCGTGCAGGCCGAGCGCGGTGCGCTGCGCTTCCTGCAGGTGCTCGGCCAGCTGCAGGTAGTTGGTGAGGCGGCGCTCGCCGTCCATCAGGCCGAGCAGGCGCGGTGCGTGCCGGGCGCACAGCTCGCCCACCAGCGCCAGCGGGCCGGCCCTGCGCAGGCGCTCGCCCCAGGCCAGGGCCTCGAGCTGCTTCTGCTGCAGCACCTCGCCGTCGGCATCCAGCGCGGCGATGGCATGCGCGTCCTCGCCCACCAGCACCGTGGCCAGCGCGGCGCGCAGGCGGCGGTCGTCGGCGCCGTGCACCAGCGCCTGCAGCAGGGTGTGCAGCTCGCGCGCCTCGGCGGTGGCGAACAGGCTCTGCTTGCCGGCGGCCACCGCCGGGATGCCGACCGCGGCCAGCGCGTCGCGGATCATCACCGCCTCGCGGTGCTTGCGCACCAGCACCGCGATGTCACCGGGCCGCACGGGACGGCCCTTGAGCGTGGCGGTGCCGGCGCGGGCATCGCCGAGCACGCGGTGGATCGCGGCCAGGCAGGCGCGGGTGGCCAGTTCGCGCGAGCGGGGCGCGCTGTGCGGCTTCGGCTTTCCATGGCGGTCCGGCGCGGGCTCTGGTGCGCGCCACAGCGTGATCGCGGGCGCGGGCTGGCCTGCGCGCTGGTACTCGGCGTCGTCGCGGGCGCCACCGGGCTGCACCGGATGGAACGCGATGCGCGCATCGATGAAGGGCGGTGCGACCCTGTCCGGTTCGCCCTCATGCACGGCCTGCGCCTGGGCGTAGAGCGCCTCGATGCCGCGCAGCACCGCCGGGCGCGAGCGGAAGTTGCTCGCCAGCGGCGGCGCCATGGCCGCGGTGGCGCGGGCGGCGAGGTAGGTCTCGACGTCGCCGCCGCGGAAGCCGTAGATCGCCTGCTTGGGATCGCCGATCAGGAACAGCGCCGGCTCCGGGCTGTCGGCGCCGAACACGCGCTCGAAGATCGCCCACTGCCGCGGGTCGGTGTCCTGGAACTCGTCCACCAGCGCGATGCGGTACTGCGCGCGCAGGCGTTCGACCAGGGCGTCGCCATGCGGGCCCGCGAGCGCGGTCGCCACGCGATCGATCTGGTCGTCGAAGGTGAGCACGCGCGCCAGCTGCTTGTGCCGCGCCAGCCGGCGGCGCGCATCGTCGCGCAGGCGGTGCAGCAGCGCGGCCTGGCGGGCCTCGCGGATCCGATCGGCTTCGGCCAGCGCGGCGGCGTACTCCGCCACGGCATCGCACAACGGAGACTCGGGGGTACGACCGGCGCCGGCTTTGCTGGTGCAGTCCAGCAGCTTCTCGCGATGCAGATGGCCAAGCTTGTCGTGTTTGAAGCGCGACACGTGGTCGCCACGGTCGCACCAGCGCGCGAGCTGGTCGAACAGGTCCTGGATCCAGTCGGCCTTGTAGCTCTGGCCTTTCAACACTTTCGATTCGGTGGCGCGCAGCAGTTCGTCGCGGAAGCCGTCGCCGTGCGTGCGCGCGGCCTCGGCGAACGCCTGCGCGGCGGCGCGCAGCATCGGCCCGGGGTCGGGCAGCGCCGCCGGCGGCGCGGGCAGCAGCACGTCCTCGCGCACCAGCGGCGAGAGATCCTTCGCCAGCGCGTCCGGCCCCTGCGGCCACAGCGCGTGCAGGTCGTCGACGGCATCGGCGTCGACCGCGTGCGCACGCCACAGGTCGGCGGCGATCGCGGCGCGCAGGTCGGCGTCGCTGGCCAGCAGCTCGGGCGCGTCGAATCCCTGCCCGCTTTCCAGCGCGTGTTCGCGCAGCACGCGGGCGCAGAAACCGTGGATGGTGAAGATGGCCGCCATGTCGATGTCGTCGGCGGCGCGGCGCAGGCGGCGGCGCAGGGCGTCGTGCGATTCCCCGCCGCGCGCCAGATGCGCTTCGATCAGCTGCCGCATCAGCGCGGCCTCGGGCGAGGCGTGGCCGTCGTCGCCCGAGGCCACGTCCGCCGCCAGCACCAGGCGCTGGCGCACCCGCGCGCGCAGTTCCTGCGTGGCGGCCTCGGTGAAGGTGACGGCGAGGATCCGGCCCACGCCGAGCGCGCGCTCGAGCACCAGCCGCGCCAGCAGGGTGGCGAGGGTGAAGGTCTTGCCGGTGCCGGCCGAAGCCTCGATGGCGAACACGCCGTGCAGCGGCTGGGTGGCGTACGGATCCAGCGGCGCGTTCACTCGACCTCCTCGGGGTCATGCGCGCGGGCCAGGCCGGCGAGCGTGCCGGGATCGACGCCTTCGTAGGCCTGGCCGTCGCGCACGGCGAGGAAGACCGTCATCGCCGCGTCCGCGAAGCGCACCAGGGCCGGTTCGTCGGCGAAGGGATCGCAGCCGCGCAGCACCTGGCGCAGCGCGTCGCCCTGGCCTTCGGCGAAGCCGCCCCCGGCACCGTGCCACTGCTTGCGTGCCGCCTCCACCGCCTTGTCGGCGTTGTCGGCGCTGGCGTAGGCCCAGGCGCTGTAGGGCGCATAGGGCAGCGGCTCGCGCAGGCCCTGCGCGCGCAGCGCCAGCAGCCGGCGCAGTGCGTCGCGCGCCTCGGCCGGCGACAGCGGAGCGCGCGCATACGGCCCCACCGCGCCGGGATCGGTCTCGAAGAAGTCCAGGAACGGCAGGTCGATCCCCGCGGCGCGCGCGAGCAGCCAGTCGAGTCCGCTGCGGATCACGCTCGGGCCGTTCGGCTTGCCGAAGCGCAGGCGCGCGATGCCCTGCGGCCACGCATCCTGGATGCGCCCGTGCACGCGCACGCCGTCGATCTCGACCTCGGCCGGCAGCGACCGCGGCTGCGCGTTGCCGCGCCAGGCACCGAACGCCTCCAGCCACGGCGCGAGCACCTCGCGCTGATCGGCCAGCACCCGGCGGCCGGACGCGCCGGAGGGCAGCAGGCCGCGCGCGCGCAGCGTCGCGTGGATGCGTGCCTCGTCGTGGCCCTGCAGCAGCTCGTCGAACAGCGCGCGTTGCAGGACGCTGCGCTCCAGCCCGCGCTCCGGCGCGGCCAGCGGCTCGACGTCGTCGCCGTGCGCCTCGATCTCGACCAGCCGCAGGCCCATGCGCTCGAGCAGGCTTTCCGCCGGCTGCAGCAGGAAGCGGCGCAGCGCGCCGATCGGAAGCTCCGGTTCGAGGTCGTCGCCGGCGAGCGGCGCGCCCTCGAACCACGGCGGCAGCGGCACCCGGCGGTCGGCGGCGCCGGCCGCGGCCTGCTGCCAGCGCGCGTGGTAGGAAAAGCGGCGCGGCTCGTCCTTCGGGCCGAAGGCCTCGGCCGAGAACGGCTGCAGCGGGTGCCGCACCACCAGCGCCTCGGCGATGTCGTCCGCCGCATCCGCGGCGTGCTGGGCCGCGGCGGCGTCGATCAGCTCCGACACCAGCACCGAAGGCTCGCGCCGGCTGCCGTCGCGCGGGTCGGCGCCCTGCCAGCTCACGTAGAACACGTCCTGCGCCGCGGTGAACAGCTGCAGGAACAGGAAGCGGTCGTCATCGCGCGTGGAGCGGTCGCCGGCGCGGCGCCTGCCGGTGCCGAGCTCGGCGGTGAGGCGGTTGAGTCCGGGCGCGGGGTCGCGGCGCGGGAACTCGGCGTCGTTCATGCCCAGCACGCAGATCACGCGGAACGGCAGCAGCCGCATCGGCACCATGCGCGCGATGCTGACGCCGCCGGTGAGCAGCGGCGCACGCACGTCGGCCTCGGCCAGCACCGCGCCGAAGTGCGCGCGCACCGCTTCCGCCGGTACCGGCGCGTCGAAGCCGGCGTCACCGGCGTTGCGCGCGAACGCGTCCACCAGGGTGCGCAGCCGGTCCAGCGCGCGCTGGCCGGCGGCGCTCGCGGGCGGCCGCGGCAGCAGCGCATCGAGCAGTTCCAGCAGCCGCTCGCGCCACTGCGCCGGCGGCATCGCCTCGCCCAGCAGCTCGGCATGGCGCTCCAGCACCCGCAGCAGGCGCAGCAGGGTGTCGAGCGCGTCCATCGCGCCGCCTTCCAGGTCCGGCAATGGCGCGACCAGCCGGCCGTCGCTCGCGCGCACCAGCGCGTCGCTGCCGCTGGCGTGGCCGAGCAGCAGGCGGTCGAGCGCGAAGGCCCAGGTGTAGGCCTCGTCCTCCGGCGCGTCGAAGCGGGCGCGGTGGCGGGCGTCCAGGCCCCAGCGCGCGCCCGCCTCCGACAGCCAGGCCTGCAGCCGCTCGATCGCCGGCGCATCGAGGCCGTTGGCCTCGGCCAGTGCGGGGCTGGCCAGGAGGTCCAGGATCTCGTGCAGGCCGAAGCGCGACACCGGCAGCGCCAACAGGCGCAGGAACACCTCGGCCAGCGGTTCGTTGGCCAGCGGGCTGGCGTCGGCCAGCGCGTAGGGGATGGCATCGTCGGCGCCGCGGTCGCCGAACACCGCGCCGAGGTAGGGCAGGTAGGGATCGATGTCCGGCGCCAGCACCGCGACCTCGCGCGGCTGCAGCGGCGGGTCGAAGCGGTCGTCGTCGAACAGCGCGCGCATCTGGTCGCGCAGCACCTGCAGTTCGCGCAGGCGTGTGTGGCAGGCGTGCAGCTGCAGGCTGGGGTCGGTGCGGTCCACGGCCGGGCGCAGCGCGAAGCCGGGCTCGCCGCGGCGATGGAAGACATCCGACTGCATCCGCCGCAGCAGGCTGCCCTGCAGCGGGCCGCCGCCCTCGGCCGGATCGGCGTGCGCCCGGAGCTCGGCGGACGCGTGCACCACCTCGTAGTTGCCCACCAGGCGCATGAAGTCCACACCGGCTGCGCCCCAGGCCTGCAGCAACCGGCTCTCGCCGCCGGCCAGCAGTGCGCCCTCGGTGGCCAGCGCGGCTTCGGGCACCGTGCGCATGCGCTGCAGGTCGCCCCAGTACGCCTGCGAAGGGGAAGGCACGAAGCAATGGAGCGTCCCCACCCGCGCCTGCGTCGCCACCACGCGCAGCACGTCCGGCGAGACATTCAGCGTCGCGAACGCCGACAGTCGCGCCGGCAGCCCGGCCGGCAGCGCCGCATCCGGCGCCTCGAAGCGCTCCAGGTAATCCTGGATCCGCCGCGCCCGATGCCGCGTCCCGCGCGCCACGCGCCGCCACAGGATCGCCTGCGGATCGTCCGGGTCCGCGCCGCCCTCCCAGCGCAGCAGCCAATCGCGCCGCCAGGCCTGGTACTTCTCGAACACCGAGGCCAGCTCGCCGGCCAGCGACCATGGGCGCAGCGGATCGTCGCCGCCGACGTGCGCCGCGATCGCCGCCAGCGCCGGCTGCTCCAGCAACGCGCGGTCGGTCAGCGCGGCGTACAGGTGCCAGTGCAGCGTCCGCGCATCCAGCTCGCCGTCGGCCGGCCCCAGGTTGGCGTCCAGTGCCCGGCCCACGAATTCGCCCGGCGTCAGGAACTCGATGTTCGCCGCCACGCCGTGGCGCGCGGCCAGCGTCGCCTGCAGCCATCGCCGCATCGCCGCCTGCGGGATGAGCACGATGTCCGGCTCGAGCAGCCGCTCGCGCGAAACGGGCGCGCGCAGGACTTCGGCGAGGATGCCGGCCAGCACCTCGAGCGCGTTCGAGTGGTAGAGGCGGAAGCCCGCGCTCGTTGGACTCAAGAAAGTCTCCGAAGTCTGGATCAGGAGACAGGGTTACGGTCCGCGACATGCATGTCGTTTTGACCAGGGGAGCCGATTCCTCGAGCGCCCTTGTCCACGAGGAACCTCCCTCCAATGGCCCAGAGATAGACATCGAACACGCGCTCATGGAACCAGAGGCTCGACACAAGGTGCTCCAGTTCATCCTCCCCGTACGCGTGATGAAAATACCGATGGAGGCTGGTCAAACGCCCGCATGCAGCCGCGACCTGAGCTTCCACCTTCTTGAATTCGGAACGCCACACCTTCTCGAATTCGTCATAGCTTCGCGGAATTCGGCGCGAAGCAAGGGCAGACAGGGCCGTGACCGCATTGCGGTCATAGACGAGGAAAGGACTTCGGTGACGAAACCAGAGTAGCTTCGATGCGGCCGAGAGATTCTCCTTGCTGAACCTGTCTTCAAACTTGCTGGCGAGTTTGTTTACCGCCTTCGCGCCATCCTTTCCCACGCCAAGAAGGCTCTCAAGCACATATTTCCGATTCCCCGCTTCAGCAATTCCACGGAAACTCCTCGAAATGCGGAATGCATGCATCGCCTTCGTGAGAGCCTCAAGGGTGGGATTGTCGCTAGAGAGGTCGGTATGAAGGGCCTGATCCCCGCCTTCCCACAGCTTCAGATAGTGCAACGCGAAATAGTCGAACCTTGGCATCTCTTTCAACGGATTTCCCCTTTTCCGGTCCTGTCCCACACATCGCCGCCGCCCTCATTTGGCCGAGTTCTTACAGGGCCTCGCCTGATTGACCACGCCCATGCGCGCGAGATGCGCAGCGGATCCTTCGCCGGCGCCGTGCACAGGTAGCGCGGATCGGGGTGGATGCCCACCCGGCCGAGATCGAGACGATCGGCATCCCAGCACACCTGCACCACCGGATGCGCATCGACATGGCCGTCGCTGTGGCCCTCGCAGGCGGCCTTCAGTAGTGCCATCGATCCAGCATCGAGCACGATCACACCCTTGCGCCACAGCCAGTCCGCGTATTCCGCGGCACGCGGGCCGTGCTCGGGATCGTGATAGTCGTTGCGCCGCTGCGAGTCGTGCACCAGTCCGAACAGCGCGGGCACCCGCGTATCCAGTCCCAGCACCCGCGCCAGCGACACGCCGTGGAAACGCACCCGCGCCCAGTGCGACGCGCCGTGGATGCCAAGCCAGTCGAGGCGGAACTCCTTCCGCAGACGCGTAACCAGGCCAGTCCCGCCCATCCCAGCTCCTCTGTACCGGTGGCCATGATGCCGCAGCCCGGTCGCAGGCGCTGATACAGCGGCAGCGCCGGCGCGCGCGGCAACTTCGGCGATAATGTAGCGCCGACGCTCCGCCCGCGTTCAGCACCGCTACGCAATGCTTCCGCGGTTCCGTCCCCCCGATTCCGCCAGGCCCATGCCCCACACAGCGCCCGACACGAACGTGCCCGCCGTCCGCCTCTCCGGCGTGCGCCTGGACCGCGGCGTGCGCACGATCCTCTCGGGCATCGATCTCGAGGTGCCGCGCGGCAGCATCACCGCCATCCTCGGGCCCTCGGGCAGCGGCAAGTCCACGCTGCTGGCCGCCATCACCGGCGAGCTGGCCCCGGCGGCCGGAACGGTCGAGGTCTTCGGCCGGCCGGTGCCGCGCCACCACCGCGAACTGCTGGAGCTGCGCAAGGGCATCGGCGTGCTGCTGCAGGGCAACGGCCTGCTGACCGACCTCACCGCCGGCGAGAACGTGGCCCTGCCGCTGCGCACGCACACGAAGCTGCCGGCGCCGGTGATCGAGCAGCTGGTGCTGATGAAGCTGCACGCGGTGGGCCTGCGCACCGCGGTCGACCTGTACCCGCGCGAGCTCTCCGGCGGCATGGCCCGCCGCGTGGCGCTGGCCCGGGCGCTGGCGCTCGACCCGCCGCTGATGCTCTACGACGAGCCGCTGACCGGGCTCGATCCGATCGCGTCCGGGGTGATCATGTCGCTGATCGCGCGCCTCAACGCCACCCTCGGCCTGACCAGCATCATCGTCAGCCACCACGTACGCGAGACCCTGCCGATCGTCGACCAGGTGCTGGTCACCGCCAACCGCGGCATCGTCTTCGCCGGCACGCCGGCCGAGCTCGAGGCCAGCGAGGATCCGCTGCTGCGCCAGTTCCTGCGCGGCGAGCCGGACGGCCCGATCGCGTTCGACCCGGCGTCGGCGCAGCCCTCCGCGCGCGACGCCCTCGCGCGCGCCGCCGACGCCGCGCCCACGCGCCTCGCGGCCACCCCCGCCGCGCCCCGCATCGACGCCGAGGCCCGCTGATGCCTTTCGTCTCCAGCACCCGCTCCCTCGGCCGGGCCGGCCTGTTCTCGCTCTCGGTCTTCGCCGCGTCGAAGCCGACCGCGGACTTCTTCGCCGAACTGCTGCGCGAGATCTACAAGATCGGCGCGCGCAGCCTGCCGATCATCGCCGTCGGCGGCGCCTTCGTCGGCCTGTCGCTGACCCTGCTCGGCTTCCGCGCGCTCGAGACCTACGGCGCCGCCAACCAGGTCAGCGTGCTGATCGGCCTCGGCCTCTACCGCGAGCTGGCGCCGGTGCTGACCGCACTGCTGTTCATCGGCCGCGCCGGCTCGTCGATCGCGGCGGAACTGGCGCTGATGCGCGCCACCGACCAGATCCAGGCCCTGGGCCTGATGGCCATCGACCCGGTCGCCAAGGCCGTCGCGCCGCGCTTCTGGGCGGCGGTGCTGTGCGTGCCGCTGCTCACGGCGTTCTTCGTCAGCCTGGCGCTGAGCGCGAGCTGGCTGATGGCCGTGCACGTGCTGGGCGTGGAGAACGGCACCTTCTGGCAGACCATGCGCGACGCCGTCGACTTCAAGGACGACTTCCTGGTCGCCTTCCTCAAGTCGGCGGTCTTCGGCGGCACCTCGGCCCTGGTCGCCGCCTACGTCGGCTTCCACGCCGAACCCACCATCGAGGGCACCTCGGTCGCGACCACCCGCGCCGTCGTCAACGCCTCGCTGCTGGTCCTGATGTTCAACTTCGTCCTCTCCGCGGCGCTGTTCCGCTGATGGCGACGCACTTTTCCCCCGAGGTCTCCCGATGATCACGTCCCGTGGCCCACGACTCGAATTCGCCGTCGGCGCCTTCCTGCTGCTGGCGCTGGCCTCCATGCTGGTGCTGGCGGTGGCCTCGACCAACGGCAGGTTCGGCTTCGCGGGCGATACCTACGAACTGACCGCGCGCTTCACCAACCTCGGCCAGCTGCGCCCCAACGCGCCGGTGAAGGTCGGAGGCGTGACCATCGGCCACGTCGCCGGCATCGATCTCGACCCGGTGAAGTTCGACACCATCGTGACCCTGGCCATCGACTCGCGCTTCAACGAGATCCCGATCGACACCTCGGCGCAGATCCTCACCGGCGGCCTGCTCGGCGAGAGCTACGTCGGCCTGCTTCCCGGCGGCGACATGGAGGTGTTCCAGCCGGGCGAGGAACTGGTCTACACCCAGCCCGCCGTCGACCTGATGCAGATGGTCGGCAAGTACATGTTCAGCGGTGGCGGCGAAGATGGCGCGGGTGCCCGCGCCGCCGCGCCGGATGCGAACGACACCCCGCCCCCCACGGAGCCCACCCCATGACCATCCGCCCCCTGATTCCCTTCGTGCTGGCCTCGGCCGTGCTCGCGGCGGCGCCGTTCGCGCAGGCGCAGGCGCAGGCCCAGGCCGCGCCGCCGGCCGCCTCCACCATGCAGGGCGAGTCGCCCAGCAAGCTGGTGCTCGACAACAGCCAGCGCATCCTGTCGACGCTCGAATCGCGCCGCGCCGAGTTCACCGCCGACCGCGGCAAGCTGCAGGACTTCATCGCCAGCGAGTTCGACCAGATGTTCGACCGCGAGTACTCGGCCCGGCAGGTGCTCGGCCGCCACGGTCGCGGCGCCAGCGACGCGGACATCAAGGTCTTCGCCGACGCCCTGGCCGACAGCCTGATGCGCCGCTACGGCAGCTCGCTGCTCGACTTCAACACCCGCCTGCGCGTGCGCGTGAAGTCCGAGACCCCGCTGCCGCGCGGCCTCGGCGTCAAGGTCTCCAGCGAAATGCTGCGCCAGGGCGGCGAGCCGATCCCGGTCGACTACCTGATGCGCCGCGCCGGCAACGGCTGGCGGGTGTTCGACGTGATGGTCGAGGGCGTCTCCTTCGTGCAGACCTTCCGCCAGCAGTTCGACACCCCGCTGACGCGCAAGTCGATCCGCGAGGTCGCCGCCGACCTGAGCGCCGGCCGGATGCAGGCCGATGCCGGCGCCGGAAACTGAGGCCGGCGTCCGCCGCGACGGCGAGGCGCTGCGCTTCGACGGCGCCCTCGTCCGCGACGCGGTGCCCACGCTGTGGCGCGCCGCGCGACCGCAGGCCGCGGGCGTGCGCCGGATCGACATCACCGCCGTGACCGGCATCGACAGCGCCGGGCTGGCGCTGCTCTCGGCGCTCGCCGCGACCGCCGGCCCCGGTGCGGAAATCACCGGCGCGCCGCCCGGCCTCGCCGAACTGAGCGCCGCCTATCGCCTCGACGGCGCGCTGGGCTTCTCCCACTGATCCAGGACGGACAGCGATTCCCATGGACCTCCCGACCCTGCCGCACCGGCGCATCCTCGCCGCCGCCCTCGCGCTGGCCCTGCTCTCGGCGTGCGCGAGCGGTGGCACCGCGCCGATCGCGCCGGCTCCGGCTCCGGATGCGCAGGCTCGAGTGGTCGACGGCAGCGCGGACGGGGCGACGGCGGATGCCGCCGGCACCGGCGCCGCTTCCGCGCGCGCACCGGTCGCACAGGACGGGACCGCGGCGGCCTCGGACGGCGGAGAGCCGTTGCCGGGCGACGACGGCCAGGGCACCGACGACACCGTCATCGCCACCGGCGAAACCGTCGCCATCGACCCCACCCAGGCCGAACTCGACTACGCCGCCATCTACGGCGGCGAGGTCTACGACCCGGTCGCCGATTCCACGCTGCCCGACCCGGCCGCGCCGCCGCCGCCGGGCCATGACCCGTGGGAGCACTGGAACCGCAGGGTCCACGCCTTCAACATGGCCGTCGACCGCGCCGTCGCCGAGCCGCTGGCACGCGCCTACGTGAAGGTCGTGCCGCGCCCGGTGCGCCTGGGCGTGGGCAACTTCTTCTCCAACCTGGGCCAGCCGGTGAGCGCGCTCAATGCGCTGCTGCAGGGCAAGCCCGGCCAGGCCGGCCACTCGCTGGGCCGCTTCCTGGTCAACGCCACCCTCGGCATCGGCGGCCTGTTCGACCCGGCCTCGCGCATGAACATCCCCAACCGCAGCGAGGACTTCGGCCAGACCCTGGGCGTGTGGGGTTGGGAGCGTTCGCGCTACGTCGAGCTGCCGCTGTTCGGCCCGCGCACCGTGCGCGACGTCTTCGGCCTGGTCGGCGACGGCCAGGTCGCGCCGCTGCGCCAGATCGACGACGACGCCGTGCGCATCGGCCTGCAGGGCCTGCAGCTGGTCGACCTGCGCACCCAGCTGTTCGCCGTCGACCGCCTGCGCGAAGGCGCCGCCGACGAGTACGCCCTGGTGCGCGACGCCTGGCTGCAGCGCCGCGACTACCAGATCCGCGGCGACCGTCTGCGCGAGGACCAGGAGGACCTGCCCGACTACCTGCTCGAGGACGAGGGCAATCCGACGGTGCCGGTGGACGTGATGCCGATCGTGCCGGGCTCCACTCCGCCCTGACCTGCCATCCCCCTGCAGGAGCGGCTACAGCCGCGACCGGGGCCGCCGCGACATCCATCGCTCCTGCAGGAGCGGCTACAGCCGCGATCGGGGGCGCCGCGACATCCATCGCGGCTATAGCCGCTCCTACAGCTGCTCCTGCAGCCGCTCCGCTGCGCGGGGCGGTCATCCGGCGGGATCGTCTCCGACCGCGTCCGCCACCACGTCGCCCAGGAGTTTCCGCGCCTCCTCGCCCGGCAGCGTCTCCACGCCGCGCAGCTGGCGCTCGATCGCGCGCGTGCGCACGCCGGCCTGCTTGATGCTGTTCTGCACCGTGTCCAGCTGCCCGTGCGCCTTCTCCAGCACGGTGGCGAACTTGCCGAACTCGGACTTCACCGCGCCGAGCAGATGCCACACCTCGCTCGAGCGCTTCTCGATCGCCAGCGTGCGGAAGCCCATCTGCAGGCTGTTGAGCAGGGCCAGCAGCGTGGTCGGCCCGACCACGGTCACGCGGAAGTCGCGCTGCAGCGCCTCGAACAGGCCCGGCCGGCGCAGCACTTCCGCGTACAGGCCCTCGGTGGGCAGGAACATCAGCGCGAAGTCGGTGGTGTGCGGCGGTGCCAGGTACTTGTCGCGGATGCGCTTGGCATCGGTCTTCACCTGGCGCTCGAGCGCATTGCCGGCGCTGGTGATGGCTTCGGTCTCCGCGCGCTCCTGGGCATCGAGCAGGCGCTCGTAGTCGTCGCGCGGGAACTTGGCGTCGATGGGCAGACGGATCGACCGTCCCGCCTCCGCGCCCGGCAGGCGGATCGCGAACTCGACGCGGTCGTTGCTGCCCGGCACGGTGATGCAGTTGGTCTCGTACTGCTCGATGGTCAGCACCTGGTCGAGCAGGATCGCGAGCTGCACTTCGCCGAAGATGCCGCGCGTCTTGACGTTGCCGAGCACCCGCTTGAGGTCGCCGACGCCGGTGGCCAGCTCCTGCATCTCGCCCAGCCCGCGCTGCACCTGCTCCAGGCGCTCGGAGACCAGCTTGAACGAAGCGCCCAGGCGCGCCTCGAGCGTTGTCTGCAGCTTCTCGTCGACGGTTTCGCGCATCTGCTCGAGCTTCTGCGCGTTGTCGGCCTGCAGGGCCTTGAGCTGCGATTCCAGCGTGATGCGCATCTCGGCGATGCGCTGCTCGTTGCGCTGGGTGAGCTCGGCCAGCCGCTGGCCCAGGGATTCCGCGAAACGCTGCTGGACCTCGGCGCCCTCGGTGCGCGCCTTGCGCGCATCCTCGCCCAGGGCTTCGCGCAGCACGTCCAGGCGCTGGTCGGTGCGGGCGCTGAACTCGGTCAGGCGCGCGGCGAAGCCGTCGATCCGCTGCCCCTGGGCCATCCCCAGGCTGTCGAGCTGCAGCCGCAGCTCGCCGCGGCCGTCACGCTGCTCGGTGCGCAGCACCTCCTCCAGGTCCCGCCGCATCTCCGCCAGGGCACGCTCCGGTCGTCGCAGCAGCAGTGCCACCAGCAATGCGATGGCCACCGCTACGGCGCCCAGCACCAGCATCAACAAGGTCTCTACATTCATGCGCGCAGTGTATCCGTGGCCGGTCGCACCCGCCGCGACCGCACTCCCACGACATGAAGATCCACGCCCGACGCGTCTACTCCGAACCCGCCACCGGCGAGGGCCATCGGGTGCTGGTCGACCGCCTCTGGCCGCGCGGCAAGTCCAAGGCCGAGCTGGACGGCATCCCCTGGGTGAAGTCCATCGCGCCCAGCGACGGACTGCGCGACTGGTTCGGCCATGACCCCGACAAGTGGCCGGAGTTCAAGCGGCGCTACTTCGCCGAGCTCGACGCCAACCCCGGGGGCGTGGCCGAGCTGCGCAAGGCCCTGGGGCGCGGAAGCAACGCCACCCTGCTCTACGCGGCGAAGGACGAGGAGCACAACAACGCCGTCGCGCTGGCCGAATACCTGGGCCGGCACTCCTGAATCCCGGCGGTTTCCAGACTCCGAGGTGATGGCGTGTCGTTGGCGCGTTGTCGCACTCCTGGCGCACGGTCGCGCCTTGAAGTCGCTTCGTTGGGGTCCGCGTTGCCCGTCCCGCGCACAGGGGGTGTGCTTCCCCGGCAGTCTCCGCGTCCTGCTCCCACTGCCGGCCGCCGGCCATCCATGGCCGGCTGTCCGCACACCCCCTGTGCGCGGGACGGGCTCCGGCGTTCTCCGGCTTCGGGAGGGAAGATCAAGAGCGGTCGCGGCTCGGGCCGCTCCTGGTCATGACGACGCGACCGTTTCGGCGTTGACCTTCTTCCCGGCCGTGACCAAAGGTCGTGCCCGCCGCGGATGCAGGGGGGATGTCCAGAGCCGGCCATGGATGGCCGGCGGCCGGATCTGGCAGCAGGACGCGGAGAATCCGGCTGGGCATCCCCCCCTGCGTCCGTGGCGGGCAGCCCGGACTCGAACGGAGGGGCGCGACTGCCGCTCCCGGGTCGGGCCTTGCGACCGTCGCCTACACGACGCGGCAGAACACCGCCTTGAGGTAGCGCGACTCCTGCGCGTTGGCCATGAAGGGATGGTCCGGCCCCGCGCCCGACACCTTCAGCACCTGCACGGTGCGGTTGGAGAAGAACGCCGCGCGCCGCAGCATGTCCAGGAACTGGTCCTCGCTCACCAGCCCGGTGCACGAGAAGGTCGCGAACAGCCCGCCCGGCTTGACCACCGACAGCGCCAGCTTGTTCATGTCCAGGTATTTCTTCAGCGCCGGGATCACCTGCTCGCGGTCGCGGGTCATCTTGGCCGGGTCCAGGATCACCACGTCGTAGAGTTCGCCGGCGTTCGACGCGTCGCGCAGCCACGGGAAGATGTCGGCCTGCACGAAGCGCGGGCGCACGTTGTTCAGGCGCGCATTGCCCTTGGCGATCTCGATCACGTCGCCGTCGATGTCCACGCCCACCACCTCGGCCGCGCCGCGCACCGCCGAATACACCGCGAAGCCGCCGGTGTTGCAGCACAGGTCGAGGACGCGCCTGCCGTCCACGTACCGGCTCAGCCATTCGCGGTTCTCGCGCTGGTCGGCGAAGAAGCCGGTCTTGTGCGCGCCCGCCGGATCGGCGCGGAAGCGGATGCCGTGCTCGGTGATGACCGCCGGCTCGGTGCCCGGCGTGCCGTGGAAATCGAAGCTCTCCTGCTTCTGCACGTGCTCGTCGGCGAAGGCATGGAAGCGGCAGCCGGGGAACTGCGCGCGCAGCGCCTCCATGATCCATTCCCGGTGGCGGAACATGCCGGCGCTGAAGTACTCCAGTACCAGCAGGTCGGCGTAGCGGTCGACCACGAGGCCGCTGAGGCCGTCGCCCTCGCTGTGCACAACGCGCCAGGCGTCGGACACCGCGTCCAGGCGCAGCACCTCGCGGCGCAGGGACACCGCCTCGGCGATCCTGCGCGCGAACCAGCCGGCATCGACCGCGACGCCGGGGTCCGTCTCCAGGATCCGCACGGCGATCCGCGAATGGCCGTTGTAGAAGCCGCGGCCGATCCATTCTCCGTCAACGCCGACCACGTCGACGATGCTGCCGGGCTTCGGCCGCGGATTGGGCTTCTCGACCAGCTTCTGGAAGATCCACGGATGGCTCGACCGCCAGGCATTGCGCAGGCGGACCACGGGCAGGGCGTCGTTCATGGCGACGATTCTACCGGCTGGCATCGCGGGGCCGCGTCCGCGAATGGGAGTGCGCGCGCGCTGCCCCTGGCCGCGCGTCCGGTCACCGGCCCTTGCGTCGCGGTCTTCCGCCGCCATCCTTGGGGGCATGCATCTGCCCGACCACGATCATCCGCCGGACTCCGTCGCCCAGCGCGCCGCGGACTGGCGGCACTTCCGTCGCGCCGTGGGCGCCTCGCTGGCCTTCGTCGCGGTGCTGGCGGTGGTCCATGCCGCGCAGGCCGGCTTCGACGCGCGCCTGTTCTCGGTGGCGCCCGGCAGCGCCGCCGGACTGCTCGGCCTGCTCACCGCGCCGCTGCTGCATGGCTCGCTGGAGCACCTGGTCGCCAACTCGGTGGCCGTGATCCTGCTCGGCACCCTGGCCGGCTGGGTCTATCCGCGCGCCAGCCTGCGCGGACTTCCTCTCATGTGGCTCGGCTCCGGCCTCGGCGCCTGGCTGCTCGGCGATCCCGGCTCGTACCACCTCGGCGCCAGCGGCGTGACCCATGGTCTGATGTTCCTGGTGATGACCCTGGCCGTGCTGCGCCGCGACCGCGCCGCCATCGCCGCCTCCATGATCGGCTTCATGTTCTACGGCGGCATGCTGCTCACCGTGCTGCCCCGCGAGCCCGGCGTGTCCTGGCAGTCGCACCTGGGCGGCGCCGTGGGCGGGATCGTCGCGGCCTGGGTGTTCCGTCGACTGGATCCGGTGGCACCGCGCAAGCGCTACAGCTGGGAACTGGAGGAGGAGCAGGCGGCCATCGCCGCCGCCCGCGCGCAGGCCGAGCGCGAACAGTTCGAATCCGGCGCGCCCGACGACGTACCGGTGCTCTGGCACCGGCCGGAGGAGGAGCGCGGCACGATCCTCGAGTTCCCGCGCCGCGACCGCTGAGCGCAGGGTGCCGACACCGCGGGGCGGAAGGACCGCGGCACGGCGCCGCGCAGCGCCCGGCCGCGCTAGACTCCGGCCCATGCGCGCCACCGCCACCCTCATCCTGCTGCTGACGGCCCTGCCCTGGGGCGGCGCCCTCGGAAGCGACGCCATGGCCGACATCGACGCCCGCCTGCAGCCCTATACCGGCGACGTTCCGGGCGCCGCCCTGCTGGTGCTGCGCGACGGCGAGCCGGTGGTGCGCCGCACCGTGGGCCTGGCCGACGTCGGCGCCGGGGTTCCGGTCACGCCCGCCACCAACTTCCGCCTGGCCTCGGTGAGCAAGCAGTTCACCGCCGCCGCCGTGCTGCTGCTGGCCGAGGACGGCCGCCTGCGCCTGGACGATCCCGTGCGCCGCTGGCTGCCCGCGCTGCCGGCCAGCGCCGACGGCGTGACCCTGCACCACCTGCTCAGCCACACCTCGGGCCTGCACGACTACGAGGACCTCATGGCCGCGGAGTTCCAGGGCCAGGTGCGCGACGCGGATGTGCTCTGCCTGCTCGCGAGCGGCCAGCCCTGCGCGCTTGGCGACGCCACCGTCCGCGACGGGAACGGGGAATCCGTCGCCTATGCGGCCGATGCGGCCGCGAAGCCCCCGGCATCCCGTGCCGCCACGGCCGCCGCGGACACGGGCGAGCCGTACTTCCCTCCCGGCTCCGCCTACCGCTACAGCAACAGCGCCTACGCCCTGCTGGCCCTGGTCGTGGAGCAGGCCTCCGGCCGGGCCTACCCGGAATTCCTGCGCGAGCGCATCTTCGAGCCGCTGGGCATGGACCACACCGTGGCCTTCGTGGACGGCGTCAACGCCCCCGCGAACCGCGCCTTCGGCCACAGCGCCCGCGGCGACGGCTGGGCCCGCACCGACCAGTCCACCACCAGCGCCGTGCTCGGCGACGGCGGCATCTATTCCTCCATCGACGACCTGGCGAAGTGGGACGCCGCGCTCTACGACGAGCGCCTGCTGTCCGACGCCTCGCGTGCGCTGGCGTTCTCGCCGCAGACGACCACGCCGACCGGCGAGGCCGACGTCGCTGCCTACGGCTACGGCTGGCGCCTGGACGGCGAAGGCCTGATGTGGCACTCCGGCGAGACCATCGGCTTCCGCAACGTCATCCTGCGCTGGCCCGCGCAGCGGCTGACCGTGCTCATGCTGAGCAACCGCAACGATCCCGAACCCTACGCCGCCGCGCGCGCCATCGGCGACGCCTTCCTGCGCGAGACCGCCGGCACGCGCTAGGCTGGCGCATCGCACCGACAGGCCCCGCCATGCTCCTTGCCGCCGCACGCCGCCTGACGCCGGCCGCGTTCGTCCTCGCCCTGCTGCTGGCCATGCCGGCCTGCAAGCGCGAGCCCGCGCCCGAAGCCGGCGCGCCCACCGCGGCCGTCCTGGAGCGCTCGCAGGACCCCGCCGCCCACCGCATCGAGGACGACGTCCGCGCCCTGGCCGACGACCGCATGCAGGGTCGCGAGACCGGCACCCCCGGCCACGAACTCGCCGCCGACCACGTCGCGCAGCGTTTCGCCGACGCCGGCCTGGTCCCCGGCGGCGAGGATGGCGGCTGGTTCCAGCGCGTGCCGCTGCTGCGCGCCACCCTGGACGCGGACGCGCGCCTGCAGATCCACCTCGATGGCCGGGTGCGCGCGCTGGAATTCCAGCGGGACTTCCTGCCGCTGGCCAACTTCGACCTGCCCGAGGCCTCGGTGGGGGAGGCCCCGGCGGTGTTCGTCGGCCAGGCCATCCATGCGCCCGGCCTGGGCCACGACGACTTCGCCGGCCTGGACCTGCGCGGCAAGGTCGCGGTGATGTTCGGCGGCGCGCCGGAGCGCTTCGACGCCACCCGCCGCGCCTTCCATGGCTCGACCCGCGAGAAGCTGCAGAACGTCGCGGCGCGAGGCGCGGTCGGCGCGGTCTTCGCCGGCACGGCCGCCGACGAGGTGCGCGCACCCTGGGCCCGCAGCGCCGCCGACTGGCAGCGGCCGTCCATGCGCCTGCGCGACGCCGACGGCCGCGCGATCGACGGCTGGGCCGGCCTGGAAGTGGTGGCACGCGTGAGCGCCGCCGCGGCCGACGCGCTCTTCGCCGGCGGCGACCGCAGCGCCGCGCAGCTCGCCGACGCCGCCCGCGCCGGCACGGCCGGCGGCTTCGACCTGCCCGTGCGCCTGTCGCTGGCGGCCCGCACCCGCGTCGAGCCGCTGGACTCGCGCAACGTGGTCGGCCTGCTCCGCGGCAGCGACCCGGTGCTGGCCGACGAGTACGTCGTCCACACCGCCCACCTCGACCACATCGGCATCGGCGCCGGAGTCGACGGCGACACCATCCACAACGGCGCCCTCGACAACGCGCTCGGCGTCGCGATCATGACCGAGGCCGCGCGCGGCCTTGCCGCCGCCGACGCGGCGCCGCGGCGTTCGCAGCTGTTCGTCGCCCTCACCGCCGAAGAGCAGGGCCTGCTCGGATCGCAGTGGTTCGCCACCCGGCCCACGATTCCCCGTGGCGCCCTGGTGGCGAACATCAACATCGACATGCCGGTGCTCACCGCGCCCAGCCGCGACGTGGTGGCGATCGGTGCCGAACATTCCTCGCTCGCGGCGGTGGTGGCCGCCGCCGCCAGCGACATCGGCGTGCGCGTGTCGCCTGACCCCTTTCCCGAGGAAGCCGTGTTCGTGCGCAGCGACCAGTTCTCGTTCGTGCGCCAGGGCGTTCCCGCGGTCTACCTCGACGCTGGCATCGAGCCGGTCGACCCGGACCGCGACCCGAAGGTCTCCGCCACCTGGTTCATGCGCAACTGCTACCACCGCCCCTGCGACCAGGCCGACCTGCCGATCCACTACGACGACGCCGCCCGCCTGGCGCGCCTGTCGGCGCGCATCGCCGGCCTCATCGGCGACGCCGACGCACGGCCGGCGTGGAACGAGGGGGACTTCTTCGGCGAACGCTTCAGCGGCGCTGCAGGGGTACGCTGAGGCCGGGAAGCCACCTCAGCGCATTGCGCAAAGCCCCGGCTCGAAGCCCCGGCGGATGATCATGCGTCGTTCGGGCGGCGCCGCCGCGACCGCGCCCTCGCCAGTACGGCGTCCGCGCCAAGGTAGGGCAACAGTCCCAGGATGACGACGAGAGCCGCGTCCACAGCGCCGGGGAGCCCGGGAGCGTAGCGGGCAAGCAGATTCGAGACGGCGTGGGGCCCGATTCCCGCGACTTTCCACAACGCCACGAGCGTCCTGAGCCGCAGCGACCCGGAGGGAAGATCCACCACGAGGAGCAGCAGGAAAAGGAACAGGGAGCCGACCCCGAGGAGCAGGAACGGATGGGTGCGCAGCCACTGGCGCATGAGGCGACTCCGGATGCATGCGGTGGGGCGGACCGAAGAATGGTACCGCTCCGCGGCGCCCGCCATGACGTGCGCGGATCGCGACATGCGCACCCGGGCCCGATGCGCGCCCTCGCGCGCTAGCCCTCGGCCGTACCGGGATCGATGACCGCGGTGATGGGGGTGATCCTGTCGGCCGGGAATCCGGCCTTCTCGGCGTGCTCCCGGATCAGCTGCTCATTCGATGCGTCGTAGATGCAGTAGATCTTGTCACCTGCCACGTAGCTCTGGACCCAGGTGATCCCCGGACCCATCTCCGCAAGCACTTCGTTCGAACGCCTGGACGCGTCCCGAAGCGCTTCCCGGGACATGTTTCCGGCACCGGCCATTTCCCGCTCGATCAGGTACTGGGTCATCGCTTTTCTCCTGTCGCCGGATTGGCGCGGCTCGCCTTGAGTGGATTGTCTGACGCCACGTCGACTTCGATGCAACGGAGCTCATACCGTTTCCCACCCTTGACGGGGAGAGATTCAACGGAGGACCCGCGTGCATCGACAAAGCGTCCGTGCAGATCAAGCGCGGGAAGCAGGCCTCCGGCGTGGCTGGCCGGCTCGTTCGCGTCACACCAGTCGAGAGTGTCGTTGATGCATTGCCTGTAACCGGCATCTCCCAGATCCTTGCCGGGATGCTCCCGGTTGCAGGTCTGCGTCGCGCGGTTGTAGCAGTCATCCGACCCTGCATCGGGTTGTTTCGGTGCGGCTGACGCGATTGCCGGAACGAGCAGGAGGGGCAGAACGATCTGCATCATTCGACTATTCGACATGGCTGGTTCCTCCTTGCGGGACAGGGCCCCTGGAGGAACGCCGGATCCGGCGGGAACAGGCCATGCGCCTGACGGAGGCTCGTACGGGGGCAGGGCCGCGAGGAAGGGATCCCTACCTACAACCGTCCATAGCGCTGCTTCCGCTTTTCCGTGAAGTGCCACCAGGGTTCGGGTGGTCCACCGGCCAGGAAGGACGTGACGGACATGAAGACATCCAGGACACACGGGTCCTGCCGCGTCCCTGTCGCGATGCAGAGCGACTGATAGAGATCCAGTGGATCCGCGCCGACCAGCTGGCCCGGTTCACTGTAGCCCAGCACTTCGAAGTCCCTGGCCGCGGCGGGCCCGACATTCGGCAGGTCGGTGAAGCGCTTGACCTCTTCTCTCACGACTCTGGATGGATTCATGGCCGCCAGCGCCCGGGGTCAGGTCGACTCTCGCCGGCGCCACCGGTCCCCCGGTGCCTTGAAGTAATGCCGGAAGACATGGTTCCACGGAATCACGATGGGTACCAGCACCACGCCCATGAGAGTCGCGAACAGTGTTTCGGACGCGTACTCGTCCAGCCCGGGGCCCAACTGTCACCGCCGACGTAAAACTGACCCACCCGCGCCGATGTAAATCTGACCCACCCGGGCGAGGATGGCGGTCTTTTGGAGGCCGCCTGGATGTTAGCCCAGGAGGAAGCAGTGGAAGTCAGAGTGATGGCCCGTCAGGGCAAGGGGATCCGGGAGATCGCACGCGATCTAGGGGTGTCTCGGAACACGGTTCGGCGGTACCTGCGAGGCGCCCAGGCGCAGTACACGCCACGGCCCAAGCGGCCGACCAAGTTGGCGCCGTATGAGGACTACGTCCGGGCACGATTGGCCGCGGCCCAGCCGGATGTGATCCCGGCGACGGTGCTGATGCGCGAGTTGGCCGAGCAGGGCTACACCGGCGGCATCAGCCAGCTCAAGGCGTTCATGGCGCCGCTGCGTCGTGCAGCAGCCGACCCGGTGGTGCGCTTTGAGACGGCGCCGGGCGAGCAGATGCAGGCGGACTTCACCACCGTGCGGCGCGGTCGTGACCGACTGGTGGCCTTCGTGGCCACGCTCGGCTACAGCCGCACGACCTACGTGCGCTTTGGCGAAGAAGAGAGTTTCCCGGCGTGGGAGGCCGGGCTGGTCGGCGCGTTCGACTACTTTGGCGGCGTGCCACAGCACGTCCTGTTCGACAACGCCAAGCCGGTGCTGCTGGATCGCGACGTGTACGGCCCTGGCCAGCATCGCTGGAACCCGCAGATGCTGGATCTGGCCGAGCAATGCGCCTTCACCCCTCGCGCGTGCCGGCCCTACCGTGCCCGCACCAAGGGCAAGGTGGAGCGCTTCAACGGCTACCTGAAGGGCAGCTTCGTGGTCCCGCTAACGGCCACTCTGCGCAGCGGCGGACTGGTGCTGGACGTGCACACAGCCAACCGGGAGGTGCGCCGCTGGCTGGATGACGTAGCCAACCGTCGGACCCACGGCACCACCCAGGCCCGTCCCTGCGACCTGCTGGTGCACGAGCACCAACACTTGCAGCCGCTGCCAGAGGCTGTGATGTCGAGGGTGCTGCCCCCACCGCCGACCGCCCGGGTGCTCCCGTTCCCGTCGATCCAGCACCCGCTGTCGGTCTACGGCGAGCTGATGGAGGCGATGGCATGAACCTGCAGCACGACACGGTGCAGGCGCTGTGCGAGCAACTGCGCTTGCCGGCGATCGCCGCCCAGTGGCCAGCCCTGGCCCAACATGCGGTCGCCAACGAGGCCAGTTATGGGGACTTCCTGGAGCAGGCGCTGCAGGCCGAGATGGCGGCCCGCACCGAGCGCACCCGCCAGACCCTGCAGAAGCTGGCCACTCTGCCCTCGGTCAAGACGCTGGAGGCGTTCGACTTCGGCTTCGCAGCCGGCGTCTCCAAGCCCCAGGTCATGGAGTTGGCCAGTCTGGCCTTCATCGAGCGGGCCGAAAACGTGGTGCTGCTGGGCCCGTCTGGCGTGGGCAAAACGCACTTGGCGATCGCGCTGGCCATGCGCGCCGTCCACGCCGGCATCAAGACCCGGTTCCTGTCAGCCGCCGACCTGATGCTGCAGCTGGCATCGGCCAACGGCCAAGGGCGGCTGCGCGAGTACTTCAACCGCGCCGTGCTGGGGCCACGGTTGCTGATCGTCGACGAGCTCGGCTACCTGCCGTTCGGCCGCGAGGAAGCCAGCCTGTTCTTCAACGTCGTCGCCAAGCGCTATGAGCGCGGCAGCATGATCCTGACCAGCAACCTGCCGTTCCCGCAGTGGGCCGGCGCTTTGGCCGACGACGCCACGCTGACCGCGGCCCTGCTGGACCGGCTGCTGCACCACGCCCACATCGTGCAGATCACCGGCGACAGCTACAGGCTGAAGGACAAGAGAAAGGCCGGAACCATCCGGCCGCAAAGCACCACTTGAGCGCCCGAGGTGGGTCAGATTTCAATCGGCGATAACGGGCCAAAGTGGGTCAGATTTCAGTCGGCGTTGACACAACCACATGGGTATGGCGGATGCCACGACCCAGATGAGCTTCCACAGCAACTCGAAGAGGAGCAGGGGAAGCATTCGCAGTGGATATCGCAGCCCCAGCAGACACATCACGGCCAGCGCTCCCAGGAGAGCGCGGATCACCGAGTTGGGCCCCGCCACCAGGCTTGCCGGGGCGATGATGTGCGGCCAGATCGTGACTGCCAGGCCCATCGCGACAAGCAGGTACATGGCTCGAAGCAGGTACAGCCTCAACGTGCTGACGTCGTTCATGTGGCGCCGCTCCCGGGATGGATGGATTGTCAGCTGTCCTTTCTAGAACTCACGACCGTTGACCGGCACCCGCGGGATGCGCTCCAGCTCGATGTCGTCCAGGCAGCGCACGTTCACCGCGGCCGTTTCCACTCCGTCCGGGCGCCGCCCGATGCTGAAGGGCTGGCTGCCGCAGTCCGAGCAGAACTGGTGCCTGATGACGTGCTTGTTGAACGTGTACGTGGTGAGCTTCTCCTGGCCAGCCACGACCACGAGGGCCGACTCCGGTACGAACCAGAGCAGCAGGCCCTTGCTGCTGCAGTGCGAACAATTGCACTCGATCGCCCTGTCGGGTTGGCCTTCGGCGGTGAATCTGACGGCGCCGCAGTGACAGCTTCCAGACTGCATGAGTGCTCCCAGGACCGCTGAGGTCCGGATCGATCCCGCCGCGTAGCGGCAGAAGCCGGAGAATGACACGTCTGGCGCCCGCTATGCACCATGCGTGCGTGCGCTTCTCTCAGGACTGCGGGTCGTACCCGAAGACTCGCAGCTCCTGGTCACAACGACAGGCCTTGGCGATACGTGCGGCCCATGCGACAGCCTCGCCTCGCGAGGTCAGCTCCAGCACGGTGAAGCCTCCGTTGAGCGGGGGCGCCCAGGGGTAGCCGCCCTGGGCAATCGCACCCGTCGCCGAAACCAGCACGGGAGGCACGCCCTCGTCGATTCCCCCGCCGAAGACGTAGACACCTGCGGCCTTCGCCTCCTCGATCACGACATGAGAGTCGCGGACCACCGCCTCCCATTCATCGTCAGGCACAACCATTGCGGCGCCGGGAAAGGAAATCAGGTACTTGGCCATAGTGCCGACTCCTCTTGGATCTGACGGCCGGGCTCTCTCGACCGGCATCGATCCATCGATGTGAGCCCGATCACCTCTACGGGCGCCGGCCTGAACGCATTGTCAGGCCGCTGCCGCCTGGCGCCCATGCCCTCTCGCGGAGCGCCAGCCCAGTAGACGAGCCGGCAGGAAGAGAATCGCCTGCAGGAGCGCAAACATCGCGCCGCAGGTGATGCCCACCAGGCGGAACGGCAGGGAAAGCAGCCAGGCAAGCGGCCAGAGTACGAGCGCCAACAAAGCGAGTGGCCAGCACAGAACAAAGAGGATGCACCAGGCAACCACACCCACGAAGGTCATTCCCAAACTCCTTGCCGCCATGTGACACGGCTCCGTTGGTTAGATTGACGCGCTGGATAATGCCTGGCAATGGGTTTGCGACGAAGCGCCCGATAGCCCGACGAAGCGGGATTACTGGCGCTAGGCCGCGCCCGAGCCTTGTGCGAGAACCAGAAGCGCGGCGCCAAATGCCACCCATGCGGCCGCCGTGGCAATTATTGCAGCAAGTGACAACCGGCGAGCCAATGTTGCGGAGCCGCTCCTCCGCCAGATAAAAGTAGCGGACCCTACGGCGGCCAGCGATGCCAGAATCACGACAGCAGCGGGCCAGGGCGATATGGCGACGTACGTGGGGCCGTCGCCGCCGAGCTGCGCGACGTGCCAGATAACCACTGCCAGACAGAGGATGGCGACAGAAAAAAGCAGAGCGCCTGCGGCCATGAGGAACCCTGACCAGCGGACTAGTGAGTTTGAACTGTGGATGACGTCCATAGCGGGATGACAGTCAAGCCGAGACTCGTAGTGGGGCGAAGCACATGACAGGCTGTACCCGCCATGTGGTTTTCGGAGCGAAGCGGCATCGGCTGGAATGAATTGTCAGTCGCTAGTCGCCGAATGCTCAAACTTGATCTTTGCACCGTTCATCAACCGCATAAAGGGCTCCGTAGGCGACAACTTCAAGTCTGCCCACAGAGTGACCTCAGTGGGGTTTGCTGGCACTTTTGAGAATGGCGCGCTGACGCTGAACTCAAAGCCTGTCGGGTCCTGTACGAGTACGTGGCGCTGCAGCAGTTGGAGCTGACGAGCGCCGTCAGAGCTCAGCGCCAGCAAGTACGTGGACACAGGGATGTCTGCCTTGAACACTCCGCCAGGGCGTGACTCCTTGGTCACGCCAAGAAGCGACAGCTTCATCGCGGCCGAGCGAACTCCGGACGGGGTTGTGAGAGACAAACCCAGATGGCTTTCGGGAACGTCGATCTCGAAGTCTGCCGGCACGGATATCTTGACCCGGACTTGTGTGGGGTCAATCTGTGCCAGGGCACGAGGTGACATCGACGACAGGTTCAGGACAGTGGCAAGCGGGATGGATGCGCAGCCGCCATTTAGAGCCATCATCATTGTCAGCACTACCATCGCAACAGCTCGCATGACTTCACCTGACAGCTAACATCTGAATCAGGGCGGCCCGCTCAGTGGTGCGGAACACATGGCAAGCTCTTTCTGCCATGCGGGCCGCGTAACGAAGCGGCTTCGGCCGGAACGCATTGTCAGGCCGCGGCCGGGACCCGCCAAGGCGGATTCTTGCGGTTCTGCCCGGCCCAGAAGAGGCAGAGAGTGTTGCCAGAGGGGTCCTGGAGCCTGGCCTCGCGCCAAAGCCCGCGCTCATCCGTCGGGAGCCTGGAGAAGACAAAGCCGCGCTTCTGCAGCTCCACCACCCGCGCATCCAGATCGGTGCACTCGAAGTACACCACAGCGCCATTCGACGCCGAAGGAGCGTCCGACAGATGGACCGAAAAGGTTGCTTCGCCCTCAGGGCACTCAAACCTCGCGTAGTGAGGCGAATGAACGATGAGCGTGAATCCCATGCCTTGGTAGAACGCGATGGCTGCGTCGGTATCCACGACGGGAAGTGTCACCTGGTTCAAGTTCACTGCGGTCCCTCCTGGCGGCCCAACGCTTGAGTCAAGCCGGCGTCTTCTGCCATGTGTTGATGGAACGAAGCAAATTCGGCTCGAGCGAACTCCTAGTCCTCAGCTAGAGCACTTGGATCTGTAATGCGTCGGTGACCCGCACATGCGTCTGGTAGTAGTACTTTCCGCTGGGCTTGCCGCCTACAACGAAGTCGATCCTCGTGCGACGTGCAGTCCCTGAGACGAGAATACGCTTGCCTTTAAGCGCTACCTCAGGGGGAGCGTGGAGAAGGGCCTCCAGCTCCTCAGCGGCACTTGGCATTACCGCAATGGAAAGGTTCCGCGGATCTCGATAATCCGCTTCGGAGTTGAGGTGGACCCTGTTTGTGCGGCCCGTTGCTTTTACGGTCATGGCGAACACACCGGTTAAGCCAGTCCTTGGGGCCGCAGCCGCTTGAAGCACCGCTTGACCAGGCTCGATCCAGGGCAACGTCGATGGCGCAGGAACGCTCGCACAGCCGGCAGCCCAAGCAAGGATGAGAATGAGGGTTGTTGCTTTCCAGAAGTTCATAGGAATCCTTTCGTGAGGATCAGCCGCCCGCCCCTGGACCGAGTTAAGCCGCGGACCGCTGCAACCTTTGCGCTGCCAGCTCAGTGCGTGTGGCCGCCAGTTCGGCTGCGATACGCCCCAACTCTGCGTTGGTCCTCTTTGACTCCTCGATGATCGCGGCAAGCTTGTCTTTCGTGCCAAAGATCGCAAAAGGAAGCAAGAACCACAGCAGTGCGAGTACAAAGAGAAACAGGATGATGATGAGGCCGAAGCCGCCCCCCAGTAGATCAGCCATCTCTAACTCCCCCTGAGTTGATGTTGCGGATCACAAACAGAACTGGCCCCTGTGAGGCCTAAGCCGCGCCGCGAAGAAGCGTCGGCTCGGACGAACTGTCAGGCGGCTACCGCCACCTCGCGAGCTCGCCTGACACATACTCGGAAATCTCGCTGGTGTTCTTGATGAACTCCGCCTCGAGATCGACGCCGCACTTGTTGGCCAGGACCATAATCGACCACAAGCAATCGGACAGTTCGTGGCCTATTTTCGCCTGATGATCTTCAATGGTTCGGACGCCGGCGTGCGCTTGGATCAGCTTTGCAAGATCGCCGACATCGCCCATGAAGCCAAGCGCCAACTCCTGCGTGGTCCAGACGCGACCCCACCGTTTGACCTCCAGCTCTTCGTAGAGACCATTGAGCTCAAGCGCTGCTTCTTCGAGATCGCTGAATTTCATTTCATGCTCCCAGCGGCTCCGAGATCACGCCCTGAATCCATTCGATGTAGTGGCTCAAGCGGACATTACAGGTCAGCTGGCCATAGAGCCCTGGCCGCGTGGCCCTGACATCGCCGTGAATGAATCCCCAGGCGGACAGCCCGACCAATACCCATTGGTCATTGATCTGGACGAGCGCCGGTCCGCCGCTGTCTCCGCTTCCAGTTTTGCCCTCAAGGGGCAGGGCTGACGAGGACTCGTCGAAAACATAGCAGAACCAGCGCTCATGAGCACTGGTGATCGTGTTGAACGCGCGGCGAAGCTCCGTGCGGTTGGGACCGCGGACGTCATGCCCAGCGTTGAAGCCGTATTGGTCGGGATTGGACCGGCGTTGGTGGTGCGTGTAGATGCCGCAGTTGCCACAGAAGTAGTGCTTGGCAGTACGGGTGTTGAACTCGTAGAGCTTGAGATGCTCCGAGCCTTTGACGATGCGAATCCCCGATAAGGAAACCGAGGCCACCACTGCACCCTTGCGACGGCAGATGGAACAGTCGCAGCGCCGGGGATCAACGATGCCCTGTGGCAGATCAAGCTCGAGCTCCACCGAGCCGCAGTGACACGTGGCACGGTGCTTGGCCAGGACAGGCACGCCGCCGATCTCTTTGAGCACCTCGGACTCTCCCTTGAGGCCTGACACCAGAATCAAGCCGCGCCGCGAAGCGGCGTCCGCTGGAACAGCGTCAGGCTCCACGTGCTGTATGTGCGAAGCCGGTCCGAAATGTAACGAGTTGGTGGAAACAATAAATGCCCCCAATCAAGCTTATCGTCACATGGAGCAACAAAGCCGCCCAGTACGCTTTCGTGCGCTCCAAGGGAGCAGGCATAGCCAAGTTCTGCAGAATGCCAGGCAGCTCGGGCTGGAAAGCGTCGATCACGACCATGGCCATGAATGTCAGCGACGCGGCAATCCCACTGGACCACCCGACCACGCCCGCCACCCGAGGAGCTACACCACGCACCAAGTAAGCGATACAGACTATCGCCAGAGCAGCATAGATAATCATCGGAAATGTTTGTTGGTTCATATGGGTTCCAACACGCCTTGTTAGGCTGCCCGCGGCCAACGGCGGAATCCGCTACTGAAGCTTGCGGGCATGGCCTGCATTAGTGGGGTTCAGAAGGCTGGCTGCACGTCCCGCTGTAGCCATCCAGGTACCCGCGGGCAAAGTCCGGAAAGCCCCCCAAGAAAAGTGCAATGCCTGCCACTACAAGAACGTACCGATTGTTCTTTGCAAACCCAACAAGAAGTAGAACAAGACCAAGTAGAGCAAACGCAATCCCGATCCACTGCATTTTCGGTCCTCCGACACGAATTTTTCGGATGCGAGGCCTAACACCTAAGTTAAGCCGAGACGCGCAGTGGAGCAAAGCACATGGCAAGCTTTATCTGCCATGTGCTTTGCGTAACGAAGCGGCTTCGGCTTGAACGTGTTAGGCCTCAGGCTCCGACCACACAGCGAGCTCATTGCCACCGGGCTCTGTGAAATGGAACCTGCGACCACCTGGGAAAGCAAAGATTGGCTTGACCAAGTCACCGCCTGCAGCCTCGACTTTGCGGAGCGTACCTTCGAGGTCGTCACTGTAAAGGACGATAAGTGCGCTTCCTGCTTCTGTGCGAGCCGCCAAATTAGACCTGAAGAATCCGCCATCCAGTCCTTGGTCGGAAAATGCGACGTAGTCGGGACCGTAATCCTCGAACGCCCAGCCGAATGTCTGGCCGAAGAATCGCTTCGTTCCCTCCAAGTCTCGCGAAGGGAACTCAACGTAGTTGATCTTCTCGTGTCGCGGCATTGCTGGCTCCTGAGGCCTAACGCCAGAATTAAGCCGAGCTGCGAAGCGGCTCCGGCTTGAATGAATTGTTAGATTTCACCGCCGGACCGCAGATCTTGCAAGATCACAAGATAGTGGTTGGCGATGAGGTCAAATCCAAAGCGCAAATCCAAGAAGGGAAAGTTGCACTGTCTTCCGAAGACATGCTCAAACACGGCATTCAAGTTCTTTCCGTGAGTATCAAAGCTTGCAATGCGATAGACGAGGTACAAGTAATCCAGCCTGTCGCCGTGATCATTTTTTAACTGAGCGAGCATGCTCTTCACGTCTAGCGCAGCAGGAAGGCCTGCCCAGGTCGGATCTGCAGCTTCAATTTGTGATTTCTGTGGAAATAGGTTCTCGTTGTAGAGCTTTAGATAGTCGCGCTTGAAAGAGTTTACAAACTCCTCATAGCGCGCCCCGCGAGTGGCAGGGGCATCAAATATGTACGCATGCCAGAAAAACCCTTCAATGACCGACCTCGCCAGAATGTGCGTTATGTAGCGCTCATCCACCGAACTCTTGTCGAGCTTCATGTTCTCCAACAGGGTGCCAGCGATCGAGTGAAACCGCATGACTTCTTGGCCGAAGTGACGGAGTGCGCCTGTCATATCTCCAAGCTTCTGGAAAGTTGGCAGCTCCGACTTGAGCAGGGCGAAGTGATCTGGACTTGGCATGGACTCTCCGTGAAATCTAACGCCTGAATTAAGCCGACCCGCGAAGCGGGTTCGGCTTGAATGAATTGTTAGGCACTACCGCCGTCACTTGCCTTGTCAGCAAAAGTGCGAACCGCGTTGTGATGCCTATAGATGAGAACTGCAGCGGCAAGCGACACCGCCAGGAACACCACTGCGCCCGCAGGAGACATGTGCCAGATGAGTGAAACGACGGCTATGAGCAGGAGGAGCATGCCGGAAATGGCGAAAGCAGCAGCAACCAAGGAACCCTTGGGGCTGTTGAAATGCTCATACGATGGCTTTCCGCAGAACATGTACGCCTCAACATACTGCCAAGCGGCGATCCAAGCGGGAATTGCGAAGATTGCAGAGTAGAGCGCGATCTCTAGCGCCCTACTATCGAGGCTTGTCTGTAGCAAAAGCAATATCACGCCGAGTGCAATGCCAGCGCCGCCTATAGCTTGGGTCCTCATACGTTCGAGCGTGGCCTCCGTAAGCCGCTCAGTTACGGCCGTGCGCATGCCCTTGGCGTAGAGACTGTTGAAGTCGCGCTGATCTGTCATGTGGTGCCTAACACTAAGTAGATCTCAAAAACGGAATGTAGCAGGTAGCCTCGCTCCGCGCCCTGCGAGTTCAAGCAAGAAAAATCCCACCCGAAATCAGGCCCTTGTCGCCTACCCATGCGCGCCCACAGCGGTAATGATTCCGGCAAATACCCCGTTGATGAGGCGGTATGTCATACCGGGCCAAGAGTGAGGCGGTAACCAGCGCTGCGGGGGACAGCGGCGCTTCCTCCGGCGCCCAGCGGCCCGCTGCGGGTTTCCCCGGATCCGGATCCCCCGCGCCGAACGGATCCCCCAATCTCCTCGACCAGATCCGCATCCGCTGCCGCGCGAAGCACTACAGCATCCGGACCGAACGCGCCTACGTCGGCTGGGCGCGCCGCTTCATCCTCGCCAACGACCGGCGCCATCCACGCGATCTCGGCCTGGCCGAGATCGAGGCCTTCCTCTCCGCACTCGCGGTGCGCCACGACGTCGCGGCCAGCACCCAGAACCAGGCGCTGGCCGCGCTGCTGTTCCTCTACAGGGAGGTGCTGGGGCTGGAGATGCCGTGGGTCGGGTCGGTCACGCGTGCGAAACGGCCGAAGCGCTTGCCGGTAGTGCTGACGCATGCGGAGGTGCGTGCGCTGCTGGCGCTGCTCGACGGGCAGGCGGCGCTGATGGGCTCGCTGCTCTACGGCGCGGGCATGCGGCTGATGGAGGCGGTGCGGCTGCGGGTGAAGGACGTCGACTTCGGGCGCCACGAGATCCTGGTCCGCAACGGCAAGGGCGGGAAGGACCGGAGGGTGCCGCTGCCGCGCAGGCTCGAGGCCGGGCTGCAGGCCCAGATCGAACGCGTGCGGGTGCTGCATGCGCGCGATCTGGCCACCGGGCACGGCGAGGTGTGGCTGCCGCACGCGCTGTCGCGGAAGTATCCGACCGCGGGGCGGGAGTCCGGCTGGCAGTGGGTCTTCCCGGCATCGCGGCTGTCGGTGGATCCGCGGAGCGGCACCCGCCGTCGCCACCACGTGGACGAGGCGGTGCTGCAGCGCGCGGTCAAGGCGGCGCGGGTGGCGGCCGGCATCGACAAGCCGGCGACCTGCCACACGCTTCGGCACTCCTTCGCGACGCACCTGCTGGAATCGGGCCACGACATACGCACGGTGCAGGAGCTGCTCGGGCACAAGGACGTGGCCACGACGCAGATCTATACGCATGTGCTCGGGCGCGGCGCGGGCGGCGTGCTGAGCCCGCTCGATCGCGATTGAGCGCGTTCGATCGCGGGAGCTACGGCGACGGCAGTGGCAGTCCGCGCATCGGCTTCACCGTGCGCAGCACGAAGCTGGAGTTCACGTCGCCCACGCCCGGGCGGGCCAGGACGCGGTCCAGCAGGAAGCGCGAGAAGTGCTCGAGGTCGCCCACGGCCACCTGCAACAGGTAATCCATGTCGCCGGTCAACGCATGGCAGGCGACAACCTCGTCCCATTCGTTGACCCCGCGTGCGAAGTCGGCGACGGCCGCGGCGTCGTGGTGGTTCAGGCGGATGCGGACGAAGGCGGTCAGGCCAAGGCCGAGGCGTTCGCGATCCAGTTCGGCGCGGTAGCCGGCGATCACCCCGCTGCGCTCGAGCCGCTGCACGCGCCGCAGGCAGGCCGAGGGCGAGAGGTGCACGCGCTCGGCCAGTTCGGCATTGCTCAGCCGGCCTTCGCGCTGCAGCTCGGCGAGCAGCTGGATGTCGATGCGATCGAGGGTGTCGGGGGCAGTCATGGCCGCTTCCGGTGGCTGGACGCAATGATATTGCGCCTGACGCCCTGGACACGGCAAGAATCGCAACCATATTGCGGGCGTGAGCGGATAAAGTCGAATGCAGACCGCGTCGTATGCGCGCGAAAGTTGCGGCGCCATGCCGTCGCGATGATCGCCCACCGGCAGGAGTCGGCCTTGCCTTTCCCCGGATCGACGGGGATCGGTCGCCCGGCCCCTTTTCCAGCCCTTCGGAGCCCACCATGTCCGCCCAGGCCCCCACCGCCCCCCGCCGCGTCGAGAACCTCCACACCGACAAGGGCAAGGTGCCGGTCTACGCCACCGGCGTGGTCGACCAGCACTGGGACAGCTACACCGCCGAGGACCATGCGACCTGGGCGACGCTGTTCGAGCGCCAGCGCAGGCTGCTGGTCGGCCGTGCCAGCGAGGCTTTCCTTCACGCGCAGGACGCGATGGGCATGACGCCCGACCGCATCCCGAAGTACGAGGACCTCAACCGGGTGCTGGAGCCGGCCACCGGCTGGCGCCTGGTCGGCGTCGAAGGACTGCTGCCGGAACTCGATTTCTTCGAGCACCTGGCCAACCGCCGCTTCCCGGTCACCTGGTGGATCCGCCGCCCCGACCAGATCGACTACATCGAGGAGCCGGACCTCTTCCACGACCTGTTCGGCCACGTGCCGCTGCTGATGAACCCGGTGTTCGCGGACTACATGGCCGCCTACGGCCGCGGCGGGGTCAAGGCGCACGGCATCGGCCCCGACGCGCTGCAGAACCTGACCCGCCTGTACTGGTACACGGTGGAGTTCGGGCTGATCCGCGAGTCCCGCGGGCTGCGCATCTACGGCAGCGGTATCGTGTCGTCGAGCGGCGAGTCGGTGCACTGCCTGGAGTCGGCCGCGCCCAACCGCATCGGCTTCGACCTCGAGCGCATCATGCGCACGCGCTACCGCATCGACACCTATCAGAAGACCTACTTCGTGATCGACAGCTTCGAGCAGCTGATGGACGCGACCCGGCCCGACTTCAGGCCCATCTATGCGCGCCTGGCCGACCAGCCGTCGATCCCGGCCGGCACGGTGCTGGACACCGACACGGTGTTCCAGCGCGGCACCGGCGAAGGCTGGCCGACCGACGCCGACGTCTGAACCGAGCCGCCCACCCTGTAGGAGCGGCTACAGCCGCGAGCAGCGAAACGCAAAAAACCAGGCATTCCTTTCGCGAGAGAACGCTTCCACCAGCCCGCCACCTGTCGCGGGCGACAATGGGCGCATGACTCCCGCCCCGCTCATCCTGCCGGCGATGGCGTCCGCGCCGGCGACGCTGTCCGTCGCGATTGCGATCGCGCTCGCATTCGCCGCCGCGCCGGTCCGGGCCCAGGCACCGGTCGCCTCGCCTCCGGGTTCCGCCGACGCCCCGACCACCCTCGACGCCGTCGTCGTCGAAGCCACGCGCCTGCGCACGGTCCCGGCCTTCGAAATCCCCGCGTCCACCGCCACCATCGACCTCGACGGCGAACGCTCGAACGCCGATGGCGACGTCTCCGAAGTGTTGCGCGGCATCCCCGGCCTGCTCGCGCGCGACCGCCAGAACCTGGCGCAGGACACGCAGCTCTCGATCCGTGGGTTCGGCGCGCGCGCGACCTTCGGGGTGCGCGGTCTGCGGCTGTATGCGGACGGCATCCCGGCCTCGATGCCCGACGGCCAGGGCCAGCTCTCGCACTTCAGCCTCGCCGGCGCCGAGCGCATCGAGGTCCTGCGCGGGCCGTTCTCGGCGCTGCACGGCAATTCGTCGGGCGGCGTGGTCTCGATCCACGGCGCCGACGGCCGCGCCGGCGATCCCTGGCGGGTGCGCGCCACCGTCGGCAGCGACGGCACATGGACCGGCGCGGCGCGGTTGCTCGGCGGGAATGGCGTGCTCGGCTACAACCTCGCCGTGTCGCGCCAGGACACCGACGGCTGGCGCGACCATTCGGCGGCGCGCCGCGACGTCGCCAACCTCAAGCTCGGTTTCGACCTCGGCGGGCGTCGCCGCCTCGACCTGGTGCTCAACCACGTCGACATCCCGGAAGCCCGCGACCCGCTGGGCCTGACCGCGCAGCAGGTGCGCGAGGACCCGCGCCAGGCGGTGGCCAACGCCTACCTCTTCGACACCCGCAAGAGCGTGCGCCAGTCGCAGGCCGGCGCGGTGTTCGAGCAGGGTTTCGGCGAGGCGCAGGCGCTGCGCCTGTCGGCCTGGGGCGGCGACCGCGAGGTGATGCAGGTGCTGCCGATCCCGCCCGCGCCGCAGCGCAATCCGCTGCATTCGGGCGGCGTGATCGACCTGGACAACCGCTACTCCGGGTTCGATGCGCGCTGGTCGTGGAGCGGTGCGCTCGCGGACCGTCCCCCTCGAAGTGGCGGCCGGCATCGCGGGCGAGCGCCAGCGCCAGCACCGCCGCGGCTTCGAGAACTTCGTCGGCGAGGCGCTCGGCGTGCGCGGCGCGCTGCGCCGCGACGAGCGCAACGAGGTCGAGTCCGACGCTCTTTACGCGCAGGCCTGGTGGCGGATCGCGCCGCGCTGGTCGCTGCTGCTGGGCGCGCGCCGCAGCGAGGTCGGTTTCAGCTCGCGCGACCATTACGTCAGCGCCGGCAATCCCGACGACAGCGGCCGCGTCGACTATTCGGAGACTTCGCCCGTCGCCGGCATCACCTTCGCGCCTTCGGAGCACCTGCGTCTGTACGCCTCGGCCGGCCGCGGCTTCGAGACGCCCACCTTCAACGAGCTGTCCTATCGCGCCGACGGCGGCGCCGGCCCAGCCTTCGGATTGCGTCCGGCGGTGAGCGACAATGTCGAGCTCGGCATGAAGTGGCGCATGCCCACCGGCGGCCGGCTGGAAGCCGCGCTGTTCCGCGCCGACACCGACGACGAGATCGCGGTGGCCACCAACATCGCCGGGCGCAGCAGCTACCGCAACGCCGGCGGCGCGCGCCGCGAGGGCATCGAGCTGTCGTGGTGGCAGCCGCTGGGCGAAGCCTGGGATCTGCAGCTGTCGGCGACGGCGCTGTCCGCTGAGTTCCGGGGCTGCGCGATCGGCGCGGGGGGCGGCTGCGATGCCGCCAGCGGCCGCCGCATCCCCGGGGTCCCCGAGCGCCAGGCCTTCGTGCGCCTGCAGTGGAATGACGGCGGGCCCTGGACCGCGGCGCTCGAAGCCGAAGCCATGGGCGACGTGATGGTCAATGACGCCGGCACGGAGTCGGCCGCCGGCCATGGCCTGCTGCACGTGGAAGCGTCGCGTCGCTGGAACACCGTCACCGGCCCCCTGCGCCTGTTCGCGCGGGTCGACAACCTGCTCGACCGTGACCACATCGGTTCGGTGATCGTGAACGAGGGCAACGGTCGCTACTACGAGCCAGGCGCCGGCCGCAGCTGGATGCTCGGAGTGGAGTGGCGCTTCGACCGCCCCTGACCGCCGCCTGTTTCATCCGCACGCGGATGCGTGGCGGGAAAAGCCCAGGCCGTCCTCCGTCAGCCGGGCGCCAGGGCGGCCGCCGCTGCGCCAGCGGCCAGCGACGCCAGCAGCCCGACGGCCACGCGCAGGCCGTAGCCGCGCCCGCCGCTGACCACCGCCAGCACCGACTTCGTGCCCATGCTCGCCGCCAGCAGGCCGACCATCAGCCAGCGCCCCTGTGCAGCATCGATCGCGCCGCCCAGGCGCAGGCTGCCGAGGGTGGCGATCGACGCATGCAGCTCCGCGGCCGCGGCGATCACCGCGGCCGCCATCGCGCCGCCGGCGCCGATCCACCGGTTCAGCGCCGCCGCGAGCAGCACCATGCCTCCGACCAGGACCGCGAAGCCCAGCGCGTGGCTGAAGCGGAACATGCGTGTCTCCGCGGTCGGCGGCGCCACTTCGTCCTCGCGACCGGCGTGCAGGCCGAGCAGGCCGCCGGCCAGCAGCACCGCGGCGACGGCCAGCAGCACCCAGCGCTGTTCGGCCACCAGCGAGGGCGACAGCGCGCCCAGCACCGGCACGCTCAGGCTCAGCGAAGCCAGGTTGGCCAGCAGCGCCGCGCCAACCGCCGAGCGCGTCAGCTGCGGCGACTCCTTCGCACGCTGGCCGAAGCCCAGCACCGCCGCCGTCGAGGAGACGTAGCCGGCGAAGAAGCCCGACACCGCCAGGCCCCAGCGGTTGCCGATCACGCGCAGCGCGACATGGCCCAGCGCACCCACCGCCATCACCAGCACCACCAGCAGCCACAGCGTGCGCGGATTGAGCGCGTCGTAGGGACCGAAGCCGCGGTCGGGCAGCAGCGGCAGCACCACCAGCGCCGAGGCCAGCAGGAAGAGGCCGTCGAACAACTCGCGCTCGCTCAGCAGGTCGCGGCTCAGCCTGTGCAGCGGCTGCTTCGCGAACAGCAGCACCGCGACCACCACCGCCAGCCCCGTGGCGAGCGCCGGCGAGCGCACCGCCAGCGCGCCCAGCAGGGCCGAGGACAGCAGCGCGACCTCGCCGGTCAGGCCGGGGTCGTCCTCGTGGCTGGCGTGGTAGGACATCGCCGCCAGCAGCGCCACCCCGGCCAGGACCACGAGCAGCACCGCGTTGCCCAGCCAGGCCGCCACCGCCGCCGACAGCGCGACGATGGCGTGGGTGCGCAGGCCCGCGGTGGAATGGGGGGGCGTGGCCGCGTTCGCGCACGAGGCCGATCAGCAGTCCGGCGCCGAGCGCCGATGAACCGGCCAGCAGCAGGGAAACGGTGTCGTCCGGCACGGGTCGCATGGTCCTCGGGAGATCGCCAGTCTGCCACGCGCTTGCTTCCCCGACGCAGGCCGGGAGAATGGCGGCCTCCAGTCCATCCCCGGGTCGCCATGTCCAGCCACGTCTCCCTCACCCGCCACCTGATCGAGGAGCAGCGCGCCGGCCGCATCAACGCCGACCTGCGGCAGCTGATCGCGGTGGTCGCCCGCGCCTGCACCAGCATCTCCATCGCCGTCGGCAAGGGTGCGCTGGGCGGCGTGCTCGGCGACGCCGGCACCGGCAACGTCCAGGGCGAGGCGCAGAAGAAGCTCGACGTGATCAGCAACGAGATCCTGCTCGAGGCCAACGCCTGGGGCGGCCATCTCGCCGCCTGCGCCTCGGAGGAGATGGAGCACTGCCACCCCATCCCCGACGCCTATCCGCGCGGCAACTACCTGCTGCTGTTCGATCCCCTCGACGGCTCCAGCAACATCGACGTCAACGTCTCGGTCGGAACCATCTTCTCGGTGCTCCGCTGCCCCGAGGGCGTGGCCGCGCCCGGCGACGAGGACTTCCTGCAGCCGGGCACCGCCCAGGTCGCAGCCGGCTACTGCATCTACGGACCTCAGACCACCCTGGTGCTGACCTTCGGCCACGGGACCCACGCCTTCACCCTCGACCGTGAGCAGGGCGCATTCCTGCTCACCCGCGAGGCGATCCGCATCCCGGAGGAAACGAAGGAATTCGCGATCAACATGTCCAACCAGCGCCACTGGGAGGCGCCGATGCAGGACTACGTGCGCGACCTGCTGTCAGGGAAGGAAGGCCCGCGCGGCAAGGACTTCAACATGCGCTGGGTGGCCTCGATGGTCGCCGACGTGCACCGCATCCTCACCCGCGGGGGCATCTTCATCTATCCCTGGGACCGCAAGGATCCGTCGAAGGCCGGCAAGCTGCGCCTGATGTACGAGGCCAACCCGATGTCGTTCCTGGTCGAACAGGCCGGTGGCGCGGCCACCAACGGCCGCGCGCGCATCATGGACATCGCACCCGCCGAGCTGCACCAGCGCGTGCCTGTGTTCCTGGGCTCCAGGGCCGAAGTCGAGGCCGCGACCCGCTACCACCTCGACCACGACGCCTGACCGCGGCGGCCCGGCGCTTCTCCCGCAGGGGGCGGCCCTGGCTGCGGCCCGGCGTGCCGGGAACCCCCCGGCCGTTCCCGCTCCTAAAGGGGGGCCGGCGGGACCAGGGGCTGGTCTTCGCGGGGGTGGTTCAGCACGAGCCAGTACAGGCCGACCTGCTTCACCGCCCACATGAACTGGCCGAAGTCCACCGGCTTGCGGATGTAGCTGTTCGCGCCCAGCGAGTAGCAGGCGTCGACGTCGAAGGGTTCCGCACTGGTGGTCATCACCACCACCGGCAGGCTGCGCGTGCGGCTTTCGGCGCGGATCGCCTGCAGCACCTCGCGGCCGTCCATGCGCGGCATGTTGAGGTCCAGCAGCACCAGCGACGGCTGGCCACCGTCTTCCTGGCCGGCATGCGCGCCGCGGCGGAACAGGTAGTCCAGCGCCTCGGCGCCGTTGCCGACGACATGCAGCGGGTTGGCGATCTTCGCTTCGGCAAGGGCGATGCGGGTGAGCTCGACGTCGTCCGGGTTGTCCTCGACCAGCAGGATCGGACGGGTGTTCATGACGGCGTGGAGCCTCCGGCCCGCGGCAGCCCGACGTGGAAGGTGCTGCCCCTGCCGGGCGCGGTGTCGACGCCGATGTCGCCGCCCAGGCGCACGACGATGCGCTGCGCGATCGCCAGGCCCAGCCCGTGGCCGCCGCCCTCCTCGGGGGCGTGCATGCGCTGGAAGGGTTCGAAGACCTGCCCGGCATGCCGCGGGTCGAAGCCGCTGCCCTGGTCGCGGACGTGGATGCGCACGCGGTCGCCGACGGATTCCGCGGTCACCGAGATCCGCACCGGCCCGGTGCCGGCGGAGAACTTCCAGGCGTTGTGCAGAAGCTGGTCGAAGAGCAGCTTCAGCAGGCGCTCGTCCGCACGCACCTGGATGCCCTGCTGCACCTCGGCCTCCACCGGACGCGCGAGGTCGGCGTCGCGCAGCTCGGCCAGGGCCCAGTCGGCGAGCAGGCTGGCATCGACGTCGGCGATGTCGAGCGGGTCGTGCGCGGCCCGGGAGAGCGCCTGCAGCCCGTCGATCAGCGACGCCATGCGCGACGCCGCGGCGCGGATGCGGGCGAGGTGGTCGCGTCCGGAAGCGTCCAGCGCCTCGCCGGCGGTGGCCTCCAGCATGGCCGCGAAACCGTCGATGGCGCGCAGGGGCGCGCGCAGGTCGTGGGCGATGCCGTAGGACACGAGGGCCTGGTCCTTCAGCACGCGCGCCAGCTCGTCCTGGCAGGCGCGCAGGCGCGCGCCGGCTTCGCCCTCGTCGTCGGCGTGCGCGTCGGACGTCCGCGGGGACTGCCCGGAGGGCGACCAGGCCTGGGTGGGTTCCGGCATCATCGCGGCACCGTACACCAACGAACCGTGGTCGCGGCGTATAGGGTTGCCGAAGCTCTAGAACAGACAACCCTGCGGGGATTCCGGGCGCGGCGGGACGAAGCGGGAGCAGTCCAGCGGCGGCGGCCGGATGAACCCCAGCTGTCGGTGCGCGCGGGCGAAACGTGCGGCCAGCAGCTGCGCGAACGGCCCCTCGCCGCGCATCCGCGTACCGAAGGCGCTGTCGTAGTCGCGGCCGCCGCGCATCTGCGCCACCAGGCTCATGACATGCGCCGCCCGGCCGGGATAGTGCAGCGCGAGCCATTCACGCCAGATCTCCTTGAGTTCGTGCGGCAGGCGCAGCAGCACATAGGACGCGGTGCCGGCGCCCGCACCGCGGGCGGCCTCCAGGATCGCCTCCAGTTCGGAGTCGGTGATCGCCGGGATCACCGGCGCCACCATCACGCCGACCGGCACGCCGGCCTCGTGCAGGCCGGCGATCGCCTTCAGGCGGGAATGCGGCGCCGAGGCCCGCGGTTCCATGCGCGCGGCCAGCCGGTTGTCCAGCGTGGTCACGGAGACCGCCACCTGCACCAGCCCCTGCGCCGCCATCGGCGCAAGCAGGTCGAGGTCGCGCAGCACCAGCGCGTTCTTGGTGATGAGGTGGACCGGATGCCGCGCCTCGGCCAGCACTTCGAGCAGTCCGCGGGTGATGCGGCGGCGGCGTTCGAGCGGCTGGTAGGCGTCGGTGTTCACGCCCAGGGCGATCGGCGCGCAGCGATAGGAGGGACGCGCCAGCTCGGCGCGCAGCAGTTCCACGGCGTTGGCCTTGGCGAACAGGCGGGTCTCGAAGTCCAGCCCCGGCGACAGGTCGAGATAGGCGTGGCTCGGGCGCGCGAAGCAGTAGACGCAGCCGTGCTCGCAGCCGCGATAGGGGTTGATCGACTGGCTGAATCCGACGTCCGGCGACTGGTTGCGGCTGATGATGCTGCGCGCGCGCTCCTCGCTGACCACGGTGTCCGGGCCCGGCTCGATGGCCTCGCCGGTGGCGTCGCTGAAGTCGTGGCCCGAGCCCCAGCCGTCGTCGATGCGGGCGGCGCGGCGCTGTTCGAAGCGACCGGGCACGAACGAGGCCGCGCCGCGGCCCTTCCCCGGCCCCAGCACCGCCAGCCTGGTCTTGCCATCGTCGCGCATCGGGCTAGCCTACGCCCACGGTGTCGCAGCGGCTGCGACGGGGGACGCGAACCTGGACGCACTGCGCGACGCCTGGCAGGAACTGCTCTCCCTTCCCCACCTGGTGGCCTGGCTGGGCCTGGCCTGGGCGGTGTACATGGCGGTGCTGGGCGGCTGGATCGTGCTGCAGAAGCGCGAACCGGTGGCCACCCTGAGCTGGCTGCTCGGGCTGGCGCTGCTTCCCTATCTGGGCTTCCTCATCTACCACGTGTTCGGGCCGCAGCGGATCCACCGCCAGCGCCTGCGCCGGGCGCGCAGCCGCGAGCTGCTGCCGGCCGAGGGGGACCTCGGCGGAACCTTCCACGTCGACGCCGCCGAGCTCGCACGCCTGGGCGCGGCCACCACCGGACTGCCGCCCGCGAGCGCGAGCGACGTGCGCCTGCTGGTCGACGGCGGCGCGAAGTACGGCGCGCTGCTGGCCGACATCGCGGCGGCGGAACGGCACGTGCACCTGGAGTACTACATCTACGAGCCCGACCGGACCGGCACCGCCCTGCGCGATGCGCTGGTCGAGCGTGCGCGCGCCGGCGTGCAGGTCCGGCTGCTCCTCGACGCCATCGGCTCGGCGCGGGCGCGGCGCTTCTTCAGGCCCCTGCTGGATGCGGGGGGCGAGCTGGCCTGGTTCCATCCGATGCGCTTCGGCCGCATCTGGCGGCGACCGTGGGCCAACCTGCGCACGCACCGCAAGATCGTGGTCATCGACGGTCGCGTGGCCTACACCGGCGGCATGAACATCACCGACGAACAGGACGAGCGCCTGGGGGATTCCGCCTACCGCGACCTGCACCTGCGGCTGGAGGGCCAGGTGGTGCGGTCCCTGCAGCTGGTGTTCTGCGAGGACTGGGCCTACGCCACCGGCGACCGCGGCTTCCTCGCCGCCGTCGCCCGCGAGACGCCGCGCGAGGCCGCCCCCGGTCCGGTGCGCGCGCAGGTCCTGGTGTCCGGGCCGGACTCGCCCTGGGAGGCCATTCATCGCCTGCACGTGTCGGCGATCCAGGCGGCGAAGACCCGGGTGTGGATGACCACGCCCTACTTCGTTCCCGGCGAGGCGGCGATGATGGCGCTGACCTCGGCCGCGCTCGCCGGCCTCGACGTGCGCCTGCTGGTGCCGCGCGAGAGCGACTCGACGCTGGTGACCCTGGCCGCGCGCTCGTACTTCGGGCCGCTGCTGCTGGCGGGCGTGAGGATCCACGAGTACGGCCCGCGCATGCTGCACAGCAAATCGCTGCTCGTGGACGACGCGCTGGTGGTGGTGGGCAGTGCCAACTTCGACCATCGCAGCTTCCGCCTCAACTTCGAGGTCTCGGTGCTGTTCGACGATCCCGGCATCGCGGCGGAGCTTTCGGCCCTGTTCGAAGGCGAGCTCGCGCATGCGCCGCGGGTGCACCGCGGGCGCCCCCGGCCGCTGCTGCGCGCACGCCTGCCCGAAGCGCTGGCGCGGCTGATGTCGCCGCTGCTCTAGCAGGACCGCGACCGGCGGCGCGCCGCGGCCGCCGGGCGGCGACGCCGGTCGCGGCCGGCAGCGGCTAGACTTCGCTGCGAGTCCCTGCCGAGGCGCGCACGATGTCCTGGGTGTTCCTGCTGCTCGCGCTGGCCGCCTTCGCGGTGGCGCTCAATACATCGTCCGTCGCGCTTGCGGTGGTCTGCCTGCTGGTCGCGCTCGCGGCCACGGTGGCCTGGGTCCTCGGGCTGCTGGCGCAGCGCGTCGGCAGCCTGGCGCGCGACGACAGCGCGATGCTCGATCCGGCCGAACTCCGCCGGCTGCGCGAGCAGGCCGAGGCGCGCCGCGCGGCGGCAGAAGCCGCCGGCGCGGAGCCGCCCCAGGCCTGAATCCGCGACGTGATCGCGGCGTCGCATGCGCGACGCCGTGCCGGCGGCGTTATCCTGCCCTGCATGACCCGCCTCAGCGTCAATCTCAACAAGATCGCCCTGCTGCGCAACTCGCGTGGCGGCAGCGAGCCCGACGTGCTCCGCGCCGCCCGCACCTGCCTCGATGCCGGCGCGCACGGCCTCACCCTGCATCCCCGCCCCGACGCGCGCCACGCCCGCGCCGACGATGTCATGGCGCTGGCCGCGCTGGCATCCGGACGCGACGTCGAACTCAACCTCGAGGGCAATCCTTTCGCCGCGCCGCGGCCGGGCTATCCCGGTTTCATCGCGCTCTGCCGCGAGGCGCGTCCGGCGCAGGCGACGCTGGTTCCCGACGACGACGGCCAGATCACCTCCGACCACGGCTTCGACTTCGCGCGCGACGGCGCCCGGCTCGCACCCGTGGTGGCGCAGCTGCGTGCCCTCGGCTGCAGGGTCAGCCTGTTCGCCGATGCCGGGAGCGCGGTCGAGGCCGCCGCCGCCACCGGCGCGGATCGCATCGAGATCTACACGGGGCCCTTCGCCGACGCGCACGCCGAAGGCGATGCGTCCGCCGCGCTCGCGGCCTGCGCCGACACCGCCCGGCGCGCGCGCGCCGCCGGCCTGGGCGTGAATGCGGGACACGACCTCAGCCAGTCCAACCTGCGCGACTTCCTGGCCGCGGTCCCGGAAGTCGAGGAAGTCTCCATCGGCCACGCCCTGGTCGGCGAAGCCCTTTACGAAGGCCTTTCGACGACGATCAGGCGCTACCTCGAGCTTCTGTAGCCGCCCTTTTCCGTAGCGAACGGAAAAGGTTGGTCTCCAGGCCCAGGGGTGATGGCGGGCAGTGGGCGCGGTTGTCGTGCCAGGAAGAGCGAGGAAGAGCCAGGAGCAGCTTCATTGGGGCCCGCGCAGCCCGTCCCGCGGCACAGGAGCGGCTCCGTTGTGGTCCGCGCAGCCCGTCCCGCCGCACAGGAGCGGCTCCGTTGTGGTCCGCGCAGCCCGTCCCGCGCACAGGGGGTGTGCTCCCCCGGCCGTCTCCGCGTCCTGCTCCCATCGGCCGGCCGCCGGCCATCCATGGCCGGCTGTCCGCACACCCCCTGTGCGCGGGACGGGCTCCGGCGTTCTCCGGCTTCGGGAGGGAAGATCAAGAGCGGTCACGGCCTGCCCGGCTGCTCCCGGTGATGCCCCCCTTTTCGACATCGACGTCGACCTTCTTCCCGACCTCGACCAGAGGTCGTGCCCGCCGCGGATGCAGGGGGGATGCCCAGAGCCGGCCATGGATGGCCGGCGGCCGGATCTGGCAGCAGGACGCGGAGAATCCGGCTGGGCATCCCCCCCTGCGTCCGTGGCGGGCGGCCCGGACTCCAGCGGAGCGCCCCTGGCGGGCGGCCCGGACTCCAGCGGAGCGCCCCTGGCGGCCGACCCGGACTCGAACGGAGGCGTCCCCTCGATCGGGAGAAGAACCCAAAAAAAGCGCCGCCCTTGTGGGGCGGCGCAAGAAAGCAAGCGTGTTGTTGTCCCGTGGCGCGCTGCAGGCGACGCCGCGGGCGGTTCTTCCTGGATCAGTTGCGGACGAAGCCGATCTTCATCATCTGCGCGTTCTTGGCCTCGGCAAGCACCTTGGCCAGGACGCCGTAATCGGCCTCGGCATTGACGTCGATCTGCAGCGTCGGCTGGTTGCCCGGATCGCGCTGCACCTCGGTCTCCATCATGTTGCGGAGCGCCGAGATCGGTGCCGGGCTGTCGTTCCAGAAGATCTGGCCCGAGCCGTCGATCCGGAGCTTGATCGGCTCCGGCGGTTCGACCGGGTTCTCCGGGCGGCTGAGCGAACGCTGCGGGAGATCGATGTCGATCGGGTACGACAGCTGCGGTGCGGTAACCATGAAGATGATGAGCAGGACCAGCATCACGTCGCAGAGCGGAATGATGTTGATCTCGGCCATCGGCCCTTCGCCGGAACCTGAAGAAAAAGCCATGGTACGAACTCCGGGTCAGTTGCTCTCACGGGTGGCGACGAAGCCGACCTTGCGCATGCCCGCGGCCTGCGCGAGGTCGACGACCTCCTTCACCATCCCGTACTTCGTGGTCTTGTCCGCGCGGACGTTGACCGGGGGCTGGGGGGTCTTCTGCGCCTCCACCGCAAGCGAGCTCTCCAGCAGCTGGAGGGTCACCGGCGAGTCGTTGAGGAAGACGTCCCCGTTGTCGGTCACCGCGATGGTGATCGGCGGGGCGGGCGGCGCGGTATCCGGCCGCTCGTCCAGATTGGCCTGCGGGAGCTCGACCTGGACCTTGTGGGCCATCAGCGGTGCCGTGACCATGAAGATGATCAGCAGCACCAGCATCACGTCGACCAGCGGCACGATGTTGATCGTGGCGTTGACCTTGTCATGGCCATTACCGCTTGAACTGTAAGCCATGTCGGTTCTCCCTAGGACCTGACCTTACCGACTCAGCGCTTCTGCTCGCCGACGCGCGAGCCGGTGGCGAAGAAGTCGTGCAGGTCGTGGGCGAAGGTGTCGAGCATGTTGTTCACGCCGCGGTTCAGGCGGACGAAGAAGTTGTAGCCGAGCACCGCCGGGATCGCGACGCCGAGGCCGATCGCGGTCATGATCAGCGCCTCGCCCACCGGGCCGGCAACCGCGCCGATGTCCGCCTGGCCGCTGGCACCGATGCGGATCAGCGCACGGTAGATGCCCCACACGGTACCGAGCAGGCCGACGAACGGCGCGGTCGAGCCGACGGTGGCGAGCACGGTCAGGCCGGCCTCGAGCTTCAGCGACTCGCGGGTCACGCCCTGGCGCAGGGCGCGGTCGACGAACTCGGAGCGGTTGAGCGACTCAACCAGGCGCGAACCCTCGTGGCGCTGGTGGTGCGCGGCGGCCTGGGCGGCGTCGAGCGCGACCTTGGAGAAGGGCTCGCTGCGCGACTCCTCTTCCATGGCGCGGATCGCGTCCTGCGCGTTCTGGGTTTCCCAGAACGTGCTGATCACGCGGTCCGAGCTGCCGCGCAGGCGGGCGTGCTTGATGGCATTGAAGATGATCCAGTAGATCGACATGGCCGACATGACCAGGAGGGTGATGAGCACCACCCAACCGACCGCGTCCATGTGTTGGACCATGTCCGCGAAGCCCATCTGCTGGAGCGCAGCGGCGTTGCTGCCTCCGGCGGCGGGGACGTTAGTGGTTTCCTGCAGCATGACGCTTACCTTCTAGATGTTGTGGTGTTGGAAAAAGGGTGGAGCGGGCACAGCGGGTGTTGCATGGGGTGCGGTGGCGCGCCATGGCGCGCCGCCGTGTCAGAGGACGAAGTCGACCGGGACGCGGACGCGGCCGGCGACTGCGACGCCGTCGCGGATCTCCGGGTTGAAGCGCCAGCGGCGCGCGGCGTCGATGGCGGCGCGGTCGAGGTCGCGGTTGCGGCTCGAACGCTCGACGGACACATTGGTCACGTTGCCGTTCGGGTCGACGTCGATCACCAGGATCACCTGCCCGGTGATGCCCGCGCGCAGGGCTGCCGGCGGGTACTTCGGCGGGTTCATGCTGCGCGAGGACGGGTCGACGCTGGCGCCGATGTTGGGCGTCGGAGCCGGCGGGGCCGGGGGCGCCGGCGGCGGGGCCGGGGTGTCCATCGGCGAGGGCTCGTCGAAGACCACCGGCGGCTCTTCCGGCGGCGGCGGCAGCGGCGACGGCTGCGGCGGCACCAGCTCGCGGATCGGCTGGGGCTCCGGCGGCTTCGGCGGCGGCGGCGGCGGCGGCGGGGGTGGCGGCGGCGGTTCGATGATCACCACGCGGGTGACCTGCTCTTCCTCCTGTGCGGCGCCGGGCGGATTGACCGGGGCCAGCAGGAGCAGGACGGCGGCGGCGTGGAATGCCACCACCATGGTGAAACCGGCGATACGCGCCCAGTTGAGGCCCTCGTCCTGGTCATTGTTCCGGTCAAGGGTCGTGGCGTGCTGCGTCATGCGGGGAACTCGATTCTGGCTGGGCGATGAGCGCCCCGAACGGTGTCAGGACCCGCGCCCTTGTTCTGCGCGGGAATTTCCAAGCTTATACCAATCAATGCACGGAGTACCACCGCGCCTGGCATGCGATTTCCGGGACGTGTCAACGCGCGAGAAGCTTGCGCGCTTCCTCCGGATTCGGCAGGCCCTTGTCGAGCGCCTGCTGCGCCGCGGCCTTGGATTCCGCGGTGCGGCCTTCGTTGGCCAGCACCTTGGCGAGGTTGAGGTAGGTGCCGCCGTCGTCGTCGAGCGGGGCCGCCTTGCGGTACGCCTCGATCGCCTTCTCGTACTGGTCGGAGAAGTAGTAGGCCTGTGCCAGAGAGCTGTAGGTGGTGTAGTCGCCCTTGAGGACACCCTTCGCCAGACCCTCGTTGATCACCTCGATGGCGGCGCGCTCGCCGTTGTCGGTGTTGAGGTGCAGCGCGGAGAGGTTGCGGTAGTCGCGCTCGTCGCTGAGCTGGCCGGCCTGGCGCAGTCGCTCGTAGACGGCGATCGCCTTCGGATAGTCGTCCGTCTGCAGATAGACGCTGGCGAGGTTGAGCTGGGCGCGCTTGTCGTCGGGCGTCCGCGATGCGATCTGCTCTGCGAGGGCCGTGGCTTCGCCGGCGCGCCCGCTTTCGGCGTAGGACGCCATCAGCAGCTGCGTCCAGTCCGCGCGCGCGTCGGGATTGCCCTTGATCACTGGCTCCAGCGCGGCGATGGCCTCGTCGTAGCGCTCCAGGCGGTACAGGGCGTTGCCGCGCAGCACCTGGATCTCCGGCTTGTCGGATTTCGTCTCCGCCAGCATCCTGTCGAGCATGGCCAGCGCGCCGGTGTAGTCGTCCTCCTGCATCTGGATCTGCGCCAGCGCGAGCATGGAACCGTAGTGCTCGTTGTTGGCGAGCCCGTCCAGTTCGATGGTCTGCCGCAGGTAGTCCTTCGCGCGCTCGTTGTCGACGTCGAGCAGGAGGTCGGCGAGCAGGCGCAGGGTGATCGCGCGTTCGTAGGCGTTGGCCTTGTCATTGCCGAGGATCTCCGCCGCCGCTGCCTCGGCGGCGGCGAGGTCGCCTGCCTGGTGGGCCTCGGAGACCTTGTTGATGCGCGGCCCGATGCGCGAGCTGGCGCGCAGCCCCGGATCCTTGCGCGCGGCCGCCGGATATTCCTCGGCACTTGCGCCCTTCTTCGCGGCCTCCTGTGCGGCCTGTCGCGCGGCACGGCGTTCGCCGGAGGACTGGGCGAAGGCGTCGCCGGCGGTGCCGAGAAGGAGCACGGCGGCGATCGTGGCGGCCACGACATTGCGGGGAGTCTGGTAGGTGGACATGCGGACCTCGGGAAGCGTTGGCACGTATGGCGACGGACGCCGGCCCGTGCGCAGGGATTTGCCAAAACTAACAGAATCGGGGCTACCCGCGCGACCGCACTAATGGCCGATGACAAATGGTTCAGCCGCAGGCTGGACGGCGCCCCGCCCCGCGTGCCTGCTCCCAGATCGGCATCAGGGAGGTGGCCCGCGCCTGCAGTTCGCCGATCCGGGCCCTGGGGTCGGGATGGGTGGAAAGCCACTGCGGCGGCCGGCTGCCGCCGCTTGCCGCGATCATGTTCTGCCACAGGTCGACCGCCTGGCGCGGATCGAAGCCCGCCTGGGCCATCAGCCGCTGGCCGACGATGTCGGCCTCGGACTCCTGCTCGCGGGAGTTGGGCAGCAGGAAGAGACCCTGCGCCGCGGCGCCGCTGATCTGGGTGGCGGTCTGGCTGGCGCCCTCGCCGTAGCGCGAACCGACCAGCGCTCCGACCAGGCCCACGCCCGCCTGCGCGCCCAGCTGCCGGGTGATCCGCTCGTCGTGGTGGTGGGCGATCACGTGCCCGATCTCGTGCGCGACCACGGCGGCCAGCTGGTCCTGGTTGCGGGCCGTGGTGAAGATCCCGGTGTATACGCCGACCTTCCCGCCGGGCAGCGCGAAGGCGTTCGGGTTGTCGTCGACGAACACCGCCGATTCCCAGGCGATCTGGCGTTGCGCCGGCGGCAGCTGCGCGACGATCGCGTCGACCACGCAGCCGACGTAACGCTTCTGGCCGGCGTCGCCGGTCTGCCGCTTCGTCGTCTTCTGCTCGGTGAAGGCCTGGGCGCCGAGCCGGTCCAACTCCGCCTGCGACACCGCGCCGATGTACTGGGTGCGGCCGGTGGGCGAGGTGGTTGTGGCGCAGGCGACGGCCAGCAGGGCGGCGGCCAGCGCCGTGGCGAACGGCGGGATCCTCATCGGTGCGTCCTCCTCAGCTGCGATTCTTGTATCGGCATCCGCCTGAAGGCGGCGTCAACCGGTCAGGGGCATGCCTCCCCCGGGGGGCCGGGCGAAACGCCTGGCCCGCCCGGACGCCGCGCCGCAGGGACCCGGCGCCCTCAGACGTCCAGGTTGGAAACCCTCAGGGCGTTGTCCTCGATGAAGGCGCGGCGCGGTTCGACCACGTCGCCCATCAGGGTGCTGAAGATCTGGTCGGCCCCGACCGCATCCTCGATCGTCACCTGCAGCAGGCGGCGGGTCTCTGGATTCACCGTGGTGTCCCACAGCTGCTCGGGATTCATTTCGCCCAGGCCCTTGAAGCGCTGGATCTGGCGGCCCTTCTTCGCTTCCTCCAGCAGCCAGGCCTGGGCCTGGGCGAAGCTGGTGACCGGCTGTGCGCGGTTGCCGCGGACGATCTGCGCGCCTTCGCGCACCAGGCCGTGCAGCAGCGCCGCCGCGTCGCGGAGCGCGCGCAGTTCGCCGCCCTCGAAGGCCGAGAACGGCAGCACCTGCACCGCCTCCACGCCCATGTGCCTGCGCTTGACCACCAGGGCCGGACCGGCGGTGGTGGTGGCCGGCTGGAAATCCAGGGCGTAGCGGGGCTTGCCGAGGCCGGACTCGTTGAGGCGCTTCTCGAGCATGTCGAGTTCGTGGCGTTCGTCGACGTTCTGGGCCAGGCGCTCGGTATCGAGCGGAGTGAAATCGACCAGGGCGCGGAGCACGTCGGGATCGTAGCGCCAGGCGTTGCGGTCGATGGTGTCGCGCGCGGCGGCGTAGGACAGCAGCAGCTTCTCCAGCGCCTCGCCGCTGATGCCGGGTTCGCCCTCGGCCGGGATCAGGGTCGCACCCTCGACCGCATTGCCGGCGAGGTAGGCATCCAGCGCCGCGTCGTCCTTGAGGTAGAGCTCGGTCTTGCCCTGCTTGATCTTGTACAGCGGCGGCAGGCCGATGTAGACGTGGCCGCGCTCGATCAGCTCCGGCATCTGCCGGTAGAAGAAGGTCAGCAGCAGGGTGCGGATGTGGGCGCCGTCGACGTCGGCGTCGGTCATGATGATGATGCGGTGGTAGCGCAGCTTGTCCGGGTTGTACTCGTCCTTGCCGATGCCGGTGCCGAGCGCGGTGATCAGCGTGCCGACCTCGGCGCTGGACAGCATGCGGTCGAAGCGCGCGCGCTCGACGTTGAGGATCTTGCCGCGCAGCGGCAGCACCGCCTGGTTCCTGCGGTTGCGACCCTGCTTGGCCGAGCCGCCGGCCGAGTCGCCCTCGACGATGAAGAGTTCGCTGAGCGCCGGGTCCTTCTCCTGGCAGTCGGCGAGCTTGCCCGGCAGGCCGGCGATGTCCAGCGCGCCCTTGCGGCGGGTCAGGTCGCGGGCCTTGCGCGCCGCCTCGCGGGCACGGGCGGCGTCGACGATCTTGCCGGCGATGGCCTTGGCCTCGACCGGATTCTCCTGCAGGAACGCGTCGAGCTCGGCGCCGAAGGTGTGCTCCACCACCGGACGCACGTCGGAACTGACCAGCTTTTCCTTGGTCTGCGAGGAGAAGCTCGGGTCGGGCACCTTCACCGAGAGCACCGCGATCATGCCTTCGCGCATGTCGTCGCCGGACAGGCTCACCTTGGCCTGCTTCGCGATGCCGTTCTGTTCGATGTAGTTCGTCAGCGTGCGGGTGAGCGCGGCGCGGAAGCCCATCAGGTGGGTGCCGCCGTCCTTCTGCGGGATGTTGTTGGTGAAGCAGAACATGGTCTCCTGGTAGGAGTCCGTCCACTGCAGCGCGACTTCCACGGTGATGCCGTTCTCCTCGCCGGAGACCGCGATTACCTTCGAATGCAGCGGGGTCTTGAGCTGGGCGAGGTGTTCGACGAAGGAGCGGATGCCGCCCTCGTACTCGAACACGTCGCGGCGCGCTTCGTCGCCGCGCTCGTCGGCGAGCGTGATCTTCACGCCGGAGTTGAGGAAGGACAGCTCGCGCAGGCGGCGCGCCAGGATCTCGTAGTGGAACTCGACGTCGCTGAAGACCTCGGTGGCGGGCTTGAAGCGCAGCGTGGTGCCGCGCCGGCCCTCGGACGTGCCCACCGCCTTGAGCGGGTACAGCGGCACGCCCAGGGAGTATTCCTGGCGGTGGTGCTGGCCGTCGCGCCAGATGTCCAGCCACAGGTGCTCGCTGAGCGCGTTGACGACCGAGACGCCCACGCCGTGCAGGCCGCCGGAGACCTTGTAGCTGTTGTCGTCGAACTTGCCGCCGGCGTGCAGCACGGTGAGGATCACCTCGGCCGCGGAGACCTGTTCTTCCTTGTGGATGTCGACCGGGATGCCGCGGCCGTTGTCCGAGACCGAGACCGAACCGTCTTCATGGATGGTGACAGTGATGTCGTCGGCGTGGCCGGCAAGCGCCTCGTCGATCGAGTTGTCGACCACCTCGAACACCATATGGTGCAGGCCGGTGCCGTCATGCACGTCGCCGATGTACATGCCCGGACGCTTGCGCACGGCCTCGAGGCCGCGCAGGACGGTGATCTTGCTGGAGTCGTAGCCGGTGTTGGCGGCCTCGGGGGTGCTGCCGGTGTGTTCGGTCATCTAGAGGTTCTGGCCGTTTGGATCGCCCCGGCAACGGCCGGCGCGGCTGCGCCGGCGCACGACACATTACTTATAGGGGCTTGAGGCGCGATTATAGCATTCCGGGGCGCGTGGCAGGGCCTGGGGCCGCGTCGGGACGCCGCGGGGCGGACGCTCCGATGGAGTCGCTCCCGCACAATTCGGCACACTTCGGCGCTTTCCAGCGCTCCCGCGCCCCTGGTGCACTGCCGCGCGGAGAAGCTCCTCGTTGGAGCCCGCGCAGCCCATCCCGCGTACGGGGGGTGTGCTCCCCCGACCGTCTCCGCGTCCTGCTACCACGGCCGGCCGCCGGCCATCCATGGCCGGCTGTCCGCAACCCCCTGTACGCGGGACGGGCTCCGACGTTCTTCGGCTTCGGGAGGAAGCGAAAGAAGGGCGAGGGCAAGAGCGGTCGCGCCCAGGGCCGCTCCTGGCCCGTCAAGACCCCGACCGCTTCGACGTCGACGAGTTGGTTGCCTGCGTGCGGGCCGGCCTTCCATTCGCTGATCTTCTCCCCCGACCGCGACCAGAAGTGGGGACGGTTGCGGCAACCCGATGCAACGGCCGAGCGGCAGCCACGCAGGGGACACTGGACGCTATAGTTCCACGTGAAACCATTCACCAGTCCCGGGAGCTGCGGTCTCAGCCCCTTCCCGGTCCAGCGTTCCGGAAAGGGCGCTGATGCTCCCCGGCCTGTCTGCCAGCTTCATTCACGCCGGCTGACGCGACCCTGTTCCACGTGGAACACCACGGCCGTGGCCGTGCTTCTGACTGTTTCCGGCTCGTCTGTCCCCGTGATGAACACCTGTGCCGGCGTGGCATCGAGGTAGTCCAGGACGCGCTGGCGGTGCGCGGCATCCAGCTCGGAAGCCAGGTCGTCAAGAGCGATGACCGGCCAATCTCCACGCTCGTCGGCACAATCCGCGGCCTGGGCGAACAGGCACGAAAGCGCAGCCAGCTTGGCCTGCCCCCGCGACAAGGCTTCGCCACGCTCCTTCTCCGACAGCACCAGCTTCCAGTCGGCGCGATGCGGACCGACCGTGGTATGCCCCAGCATCCTGTCCCGGTCCCCCGCCACGGCCAAGGCGTCGGCCAGGGACAGGTCGGAGCGCCGCCATCCCGGGTCGAACTCGAGTGACATCCGGCCCAGCAGGGGCGCCAATGCCCCGGCCACGGGCGTGAGCCGCTCCTGCAGCCGATCCAGGTAGAGGGCGCGACGACGAGTCAGCTCCTCGCCGGCTGTCGCCAGCTCACGGTCCCAGGCCGCGATCTGTCCTGCCCCAGCCCCAGACTTCAGCAGAGCATTGCGCTGCTTCAAAGCTCGGGAATACCGGCGCCAGACCGGAAGGAAGTCCTGTTCCACGTGGAACAATCCCCAGTCCACGAAACGCCGCCGGGGCTCTCCGCCTCCCGACACCAGGGCGTGGCTTCCCGGCTCGAAGGTCACCACCATGAACGCTGCACAGAGCTCGCCAAGATGCGCCACCGGCGTGCCGTCGATACGCGCTTCCCAGTGATTTCCGGCATGCCGCAATCCGGCGCGGTGCTCGCCCCGGCCCCCTTCGAGCTCCCATTCGGCGAAGACGTTCACGGCATCCTGTCCGGTCCGCACCAGTCCGTCCCGGACCCGGCCACGGAAACTGCGTCCATAGGCCAGCAGATGCAGGCCTTCCAGGATGCTGGTTTTCCCCGCGCCGTTCGGTCCAACGAGCAGGTTCAGGCCCGGCCCGGGATGCAGCTCGACCTCGGCAAGGTTGCGCAGGTCGCGCAGGACGAGTCGGGTCAGGCGCACGGTACGTCGCTCGGAAAAGCAGAACGCCCGGGCGATGCCGGGCGTTCGTGTTCCACGTGGAACCCCGCGGACCTCACAGCCTCAGCGGCATCACGACATGGCGGGATCGTTCGTTGGCCGCCTCGCGCACCAGCGCCGAGGAGTTCGCGTCCCGCAGCGCCAGCACCACGGAGTCGTCGCGCAGCGCGCCCAGCGCATCGAGCAGGTAGTTCACATTGAAACCCACCGCCAGGCCGTCAACGGACGTATCCGCCTCGACCTCTTCCTGCGCCTCTTCCTGCTCCGGGTTGTGGGCGCTGATCTTCAGCTGGCCCGGCGACACCTCGATGCGCACGCCCCGGTACTTCTCGTTGGAAAGGATCGCCGCGCGCTGGAGCGCCGCACGCAGCACTTCGCGATCGATCCTGACCTCGCGATCCGCGCCGATCGGAATCACGGCCTCGTAGTCGGGGAAGCGACCGTCGATGAGCTTGCTGGTGAAGGTCACATCGTCGCGGCTCACGCGGATGTGGTTGCGGCCCATTTCCAGCTCGAGCACCCGGTCGCCGCCCTCGAGCAGGCGCTGCAGCTCGGTCACGCCCTTGCGCGGCACGATGATCTGGCGCTTGGAGCGGGCCTCGCCGTCGAGTGCGGCTTCCACACAGCGCCAGGCGGTGTCCATCGGTCGCCACGCAGCGCAGGCGGCCGTCCCCCAGGTCGAACAGCAGGCCGTTGAGGTAGTAGCGCACGTCCTGCTGGGCCATGGCGAACGCGGTGCGTTCGATCAGCTCCTTCAGCGCGGCTTCCGGCACCTCGACCCGTTCGGTCGCCTCGACCTCGTCGATCGAGGGGAAATCGTTGGCGGGCAGGCTGGCCAGGGTGAACCGGCTGCGCCCGGCCTGCACGGTGATCCGGTCGCCGGACTGGCTGACCGTGACCCTGCTGCCGTCGGGCAGGGCCCGGACGATGTCGAACAGCTTCCGCGCCGGGATCGTGACTTCGCCGTCCTGGGACTCGTCGACGGCGCAGCGCGCGACCATCTCGACCTCCAGGTCCGTGCCCGTCAGCGACAGCTGGCCGTCCTTCACCAGCGCCAGCAGGTTCGCCAGCACCGGCAGCGTCTGCCGGCGTTCGACCACGTTGACGACCTGCGCCAACGGCTTGAGGAAGGCTTCTCGCTGCAGACTGAAACGCATGCCGGTGATGTCCCCTTTGCCCTGCTCTTTAATGGGATAAATACAGAAGCTGGTGGAGGTGGTGTCCGCGAAACCGGTTGAAAACTCACCTAACCAACTGATTTATAACGTTTTATCTCGCCGACAACTCCGTGGACAGGACCGTCCGGTGCTGTGGGACAAGCTGTGGACAAGTTCCGTGCCCTTTTCTGGCGGGGCAGTTGTCCACAGCTTCTCCCCGACCCGTCCACCGCTTTCGCCGTCGCCGGACGGACTCACTCGCTCAGCTTGCGGATCAGCTTGTCCCAGTCCTCGCGGAGCTTGCCGTCGGTCTGCGTCAGCGTGCGGATCTGGCGGCAGGCGTGCAGGACCGTGGTGTGGTCCCGCCCGGCGAAGGCGTCGCCGATCTCGGGCAGGCTGTGCTCGGTGAGCTCCTTGGCCAGCGCCATCGCCACCTGGCGGGGGCGGGCCAGCGAGCGCGTCCGCTTCTTGCCCAGCAGGTCCTTGATCTGGAGACCGTAGTAGTCTGCCACGGTCTTCTGGATGTTTGCGATGCTGATGGCCGCCTGCTGCGCACGCAGCAGGTCGCGCAGTGTTTCCTGCGCGAACTCGGGCGTGATCGCGCGCCCCGTGAAGTTGGCCTGGGCCGACAGCGTGTTCAGCGCGCCCTCGAGGTCGCGCACGTTCGAGGGCATTTTCTTGGCGAGCAGGAAGGCCACGTCCTCGGGCACGTGGGTACCGCGCTCGCGCGCCTTGGCCAGCACGATCGCGGCGCGGGTCTCGAAGTCCGGCGGGTCGATCGCCACCGGCAGGCCCCAGGCCAGGCGCGACTTCAGCCGCGGCTCCAGGCCGTCCACTTCGCGGGGGAAGCGGTCGCAGGTCATGATGATCTGCTGTCGGCCCTCGAACAGCGCGTTGAAGGTGTGGAAGAACTCCTCCTGGGTGCGGTCCTTGCCGGCGAAGAACTGGATGTCGTCGATCAGCAGCGCGTCGAGCTGCTGGAACTGGCGCTTGAACTGGTCCGACGTGCGCTCCTGCAGCGAGCGGAAGAACGCGCTGTAGAAGTCGTTGGAACGCATGTACAGCACCCGCGCGCCGGGGTTGTTGCGGCGCATTTCGTTGCCGGCGGCGAACATCAGGTGGGTCTTGCCCAGGCCGGTTCCTCCGTACAGCAGCAGCGGGTTGTGGGCGCGGTCGCCGGGCTTCTGCGCCGCCTGCCAGGCAGCGGCGCGGCCGAGCTGGTTGCTGCGGCCCTCGACGAAGTTGTCGAAGGTGTAGTGGCTGTCGAGGTTGCCGTGGAACGCGGCGGCACCCGCCGCCGCCGCGGCCTGGGTGGCGGCCGCGGTCGCCGGGGTCCGCACGGGCTCGGCGGCCCGGGGCAGGGATCCGATCTCCAGCGACACCTGTCCGCCACCGCCGAAATGCCCCAGCAGCTCGCGGATCCGCGGCATGTAGCGCTCGTGCACCGCGTCGCGCACGAAGGCGTTGGGCGCGTACAGCACGGTGGTGTCGTCGCGCCTCTCGGCCTGCAGTGGCCGCAGCCAGGTGTGTACGTCCTCGGCCGGGAATTCGGTCTCCAGGCGTTCGAGGCAGCGGGGCCAGGCATCCATGATTGCGTTCGACATACCGACGGCGGATCCGCCGCGCGTCGTGGTCGGGCCACGTGCGGCGGGAGGTGGAAGGGGGGAAGCCAGCCTAACATCGCGCTCCGGGCCTTGCGCGCCTGCGGTCGCCGCGCCGGTCCCGGTCCCCTGCGGCTCCCGCGCGCCGGCCGTTTGACCGGGCCGCGTGCGACGGACTAGAATCGCCGGTTCTTTCCGCCGCGTCACGCTAGAGCACCGTCATGGCCACCAAGCGCACCTACCAACCCAGCAACCTCAAGCGCAAGCGCGACCACGGCTTCCGTGCCCGCATGGCGACCGCCGACGGCCGCAAGATCCTGGCCCGCCGCCGCGCCAAGGGCCGCAAGCGCCTCAGCGCCTGATGACGCCGGGCGGCCCGGACCCCGGCCGCCCCGCCGCGATCCGCACGCCCATGGACCGCCGCTTGCCCCGCCAAGCGCGAGTGCGCGTGCGCGCGGATTTCGACCGCGTGTTCAGCGAGGGTCGCCGCACCGGCACACCCCTGCTCGCCCTGCACCTGCTCCGCGACAACCACCCCGCGCGCCTGGGCCTGGCGGTCTCGCGCAAGGTCGACCGCCGTGCCGTCGGCCGCAATCGCATCAAGCGAGCCCTGCGCGAAGAATTCCGCGCGCTGCGTGCCGCCCTCCCGGACGCTGCCTTTGTCGTCGTCGCCCGGCCCGCGGCGGCGACGGCTCCCCGCACCGCGCTGCGCGCGGCCTTCCTCGACGCGCTGCGCCGCGCGGGCGCGTTGCCCGCATCCGGCCCGGGCGGCACAATGCCCGCCGCTTCCCCCGTCCCCGACCCGACGCCGTGTCCCTCCGGCGAATGAGCCTGCCTGCCCGATGAACCAGACCCGCACCTTCCTGATCTTCGCCTGGCTGATGGTGGCGACCCTGCTGTGGATGGAGTGGGGCAAGGAGCAGCGTGCGCCAGAGCCCGGGGCGGACGTCGCCGCGGCCGCGGTCGATGCCGGAGCGACGGTACCGGGCGCGCCCGCGAACACCGCCACGACCACCGCGGCTGCCGACGGCAGCGTTCCCGCCGCCGTTCCCGTCGCGCCGCAGGCCGGGCCGGTGCCGGGCATCGCCGCGGCACCGGCCGCCGCGCCCGCGGCGGGCCTGGTGCATGTCCGCACCGACGTCCTCGATCTCGCCCTGACCGGCGGCGCGGTCGTGCGCGCCGACCTGCTCCGGTTCCCGCAGACCCGCGACGGGGACAGCGCGCCGGTGCGCCTGTTCGACGACACCGCCGTACGCTTCTATGCCGCACAGAGCGGCTGGGTGAGCCAGGCCAACGCCGCACCCACGCATGCCGAGGGCTTCGTGCCGGAATCCGCCGGAGCCGAATACGTCCTGCCCGCCGATGCCGACACCCTGGAGGTGCCCTTCGTCTGGCGCGGCCCGGACGGCACCAGCATCCGCCGCAGCTACGTGTTCACGCGCGGCAGCTACGCCATCGAGGTCCGCGACACGGTCGCCAACCAGGGCGGGTCGGCCTGGCAGGGCCACGTCTACCGCCAGCTGATCCGGCAGCCGCAGGTCCTCAAGACCGGCTGGACCAACCCCGAGTCCTTCAGCCTCTACGGCGCCACCTGGTTCAGCCCGGGCGAGGGCTACCGGCGCGTCCGCTATGACGACTTCGCCGACGAGGGCCCCGTCAACGCGCAGCAGACCGGCGGCTGGCTGGCCATGCTCCAGCACCACTTCTTCAGCGCCTGGATCCCGGCCGCGACCGACAAGGTCACGGTCTCGCTCCACACCACGACCGGCCCCGGTGGCGCGCCGCATTATCTGATCCGCGAGGTCGGTCCCGGACTGGCGGTGGCGCCCGGCGCCGAGGCCACCACCAGCGCGCGCCTGTGGGTCGGCCCCAAGCTCGTCGGCCAGATCAAGGCGCAGCAGGTGCCGGGCCTCGACCGCGCCGTGGACTACAGCCGCTTCTCGCTGTTCGCCTTCCTGGGCGAAGGTCTGTTCTGGATCCTCAACAAGCTCCACGGCCTGTTCCAGAACTGGGGCTGGTCGATCATCGGACTGGTGGTGGTGGTCAAGGCCATCATGTATCCGCTGTCGAAGGCGCAGTACCAGTCGATGGCGAAGATGCGCCGGTTCCAGCCGCGCATCCAGCAGCTCAAGGAGCGCTACGGCGACGACAAGCAGAAGTTCCAGGTCGCCATGATGGAGCTGTACAAGAAGGAGAAGATCAATCCCGTCGGCGGCTGCCTGCCGGTGCTGCTGCAGATGCCGATCTGGTTGGCGCTGTACTGGGTGCTGCTGGAGTCGGTGGAGCTGCGCCACGCGCCGTGGATCGGCTGGATCCAGGACCTGACCGCCCGCGACCCGTACTTCATCCTGCCGGTGCTCAACATCATCGTGATGTGGGCGACCCAGAAGCTGACGCCGATGGTCGGCATGGATCCGATGCAGCAGAAGATGATGCAGCTGATGCCGCTGATCTTCGGCGTGTTCATGATCTTCTTCCCCTCGGGCCTGGTGCTGTACTGGGTGACGAACGGCGCGCTCGGCCTGCTGCAGCAGTGGTGGCTGATCCGCCGCTATGCGGACAGGCCCGATGCCGGCGACAAGGCGGGGAAAGCCGTCTCCGGTGACTGAGGGGCGGGCCGTGGCCGCAGCAGCCGCCCCTCCGGCGACGGCTGAAGCCGCGGTCGACACCATCGTCGCCATCGCCACGCCGCCGGGCACCGGCGGCATCGGCATCGTGCGCCTGTCCGGGCCTGCTTCGCGCGCGCTGGCGCAGTCCCTCTGCGGCCATGCGCTGCGGCCGCGCCACGCGCACCATGCGCGCTTCCTCGACGCTGCCGGCGAGGCCATCGACGACGGCATCGCACTGCTGTTCGCGGCGCCCGCCAGCTATACCGGCGAAGACGTGGTCGAACTCCAGGGCCACGGCAACCCGGTGCTGCTCCAGGCCCTGGTCGCGCGCTGCTGCGCGCTGGGCGCGCGCATGGCGCGGCCTGGCGAATTCACCGAGCGCGCCTTCCTCAACGGTCGTCTCGATCTGGCCCAGGCCGAGGCCGTGGCCGACCTCATCGCCGCCGGCGACCTGACCGCGGCGCGCGCGGCGCGACGCTCGCTCGACGGTGTGTTCTCGCGCCGGATCGGGGCGCTGGCGGACGCCCTGGTCGCGATCCGGGTCCACGCCGAGGCCGCCATCGATTTCGCCGACGAGCCGCTGGACACGCTGGGCGGTGCGCAGCTGGCCGCGCGCCTGGACGACGCGCGCGTGGACCTGGCCGGGCTGCTTGCCGCCGCCGACCGGGGCCGCCGCCTGCGCGACGGGCTGCACGCGGTCATCGTCGGTCCACCCAACGTCGGCAAGAGTTCCCTGCTCAATGCCCTCGCCGGCGGCGAACGCGCCATCGTCACCGACGTCGCCGGCACCACCCGCGACCTGCTGCGCGAGACCGTGCATGTGGACGGGGCCGAGCTGACCCTGGTCGACACCGCCGGCCTGCGCGCCGAGGGCGATGCGATCGAGCGCGAGGGCATGCGCCGGGCGCGCGCCGAGCTGGCACACGCGGGACTGGCGATCGCCGTGGTCGACGCGCGCGATCCCGAGGCCGGCCGCGCCGCCGTCGCCCGCGACCTCGCCGGCGTCCCGCGGGTGCTCTGGGTTCACAACAAGGCGGACCTGCTGCCCCCCGGTGCGCCGCCACCGCCCGAGGACGAGCTGCGGCTTTCCGCGGCCAGCGGCGCGGGCATGGATGGACTGCACGCGCGCTTGCGCAGCCTGGTGATGGGCGACCCCGGTGGCGGCGAAGGCGAGTTCACCGCGCGCGCTCGCCACGTCGAGGCGCTGGCGCGCGCCGCCGCGCATCTGGAAGATGCGGCGTCGGCGCTGGCCGCCGAGGCCCTCGACCTGGCGGCCGAATCGCTCCGCGCCGCGCACCGGGCGCTGGGCGACATCACCGGCCAGGTCGACGCCGACGCACTGCTCGGCCACATCTTTTCGCGCTTCTGCATCGGCAAATAGGCTCGGGCGGCACCGGGGGCCGGGTGTTGACAAACCGGCCGGCGTGTCGCGTCCTAGGCAGCTGTGCGGATCCGCACAACCAGGGGGAGTACAGACACATGTTCCTGAACAAGCAAGCCTCCGCGCCTCGCCCATGGCTGCGGCCGGTCCTCGCCGCGCTCCTGGCCCTGACGGTGGCCGCCTGCGGTGCGGACAAACCCGCCGCGTCGCCGGACGAAGCAGCCACCGCGGACTCAGGCAGCGAGGCGGCCGCCGGAACCCAGGCCGCCGAACAGGCGGCCCAGGCCGATGCGCTGGCCGAACTCGGCGTCGACGAGCTCCGCGAGCGCGGGCGCACCGCCTACGCTGAAAGCCGCCTGTACGCCCCGGCCGGCGACAACGCACTGGAGTACTACCTCGCGCTGCGCGAAAAGTCGCCCGGCGACGCGGCGGTGGCCAGCGTGCTCACCGACCTCATGCCGATGCTGGTGATCGCCACCGAGCAGGCGCGCGACCGTGAGGACTTCGAGGAAGCGCGCCGCCTGGCCGGCCTGGTCGCGCGCGCGGATCCCGATCATCCGGCCAGGCAGCGCCTGCAGGCCTCGATCTCCGGCGCCGAGGAAGCGGCGCAGCGGCGCATCGCCCAGCAGGCCCTGAGCGCCGAGCAGGAGGCCGAGCGCCAGCGTCAGCTGGCCGCCGAGCGCGAGAAGGCCCAGGCCGAACAGCAGCGGCAGGCCGCCGAGGAGCTGGCCCGGCAGCAGCGCACGGAGCGCGAGGCCGCGGAACGCGCCGAAGCAGGGCGCGTGGCCGAGGAGCAGCGCGCCGCCGAACAGCGCGCAGCGCAGCAGCGCCAGACGGTGCAGTCCCCTGCGCCGGCGCCGGCGGCCGCGGCCACCGCGCTCCGGCCGCTGAGCACGCCCGCGCCGCGTTATCCGGTGGACGCGCTGCGCGCCGCGCAGTCGGGCGAGGTGCAGGTGGAGTTCACCGTCGCGCCCGACGGCAGCGTGAGCGATGCTCGCGTGGTCCGGGCCAACCCGCCGCGCATCTTCGACCGCGAGGCGGTCGCCGCGGTCCGCCGCTGGCGCTTCGAGCCGGTGCCCGAGCCGGTCACCACACGACGCACGATCGCCTTCAGCCCTGGCGGCTGACCGGCCAGGGGTGGGACGAAGACAAGCCCGGCCATCGGCCGGGCTTGTTCGTCCGACCCGAGCTGCGTCGCTCAGGCCGAGATCGCGAGCTTCTCGCGGTGGTACAGGCGCGCCGCGGCGATCCACAGCAGCAGTCCGAGGCCGAAGCCGGCACCCAGGTAGGTCGCCCACTCCAGCGGCGTGATCCACTCGCTGCGGACCAGCTTCAGCAGCATCTGGTTCTGCGCCAGGAAGGGCACCGCGAACTGCCACAGCTGGTCCTTCACCGGGTTCACCAGCAGCACCACGGTGGGAATGATCGGCAGCAGCATCAGCACGCTCATGTAGCTCTGCGCTTCCTTCACCGATTTCACGCTGGCCGCGATCAGGGTCAGCAGGGTGGTGCCGATCAGCACCATCGGCATCAGCACCAGCAGGATCTGCAGCATCATCGGCGCCGAGACGGAAACCAGCTGCATCGAACGCGGCGCCAGCGCGAAGCTGAGGCGGAAGGCGACCACGATCAGCGCCAGGCTCAGCATGCCGAACAGGCAGGCGGCGAGGATCTTTCCGCTCATGATCGCGCTGCGCGACGAGGGCGTCGCCAGCAGCGGCTCCAGCGACTGCCGCTCGCGTTCGCCCGCGGTGACGTCGATCACGAGGTAGGCACCGCCCAGGAACGCACTCAGGATCAGCAGGTAGGGCAGGAAGGCCAGCAGCATGCCGCGCCTGGCCTCGGGCGTGGCGACGTCGCGCTGCGCCGCCATCACCGCCACCGTCGCCTCCGGGCTCAGTCCGCGGCTGATCATGCGCAGTGCGCCGACCTGCTGGCTGTACTGCGCCAGTGCGGCGCGCACGCGTTCCACCGGAATCCGCGAATCCTGGCGCGAGGAGTCGTACAGGATCTCCACGGTCGCCATGCGGCTTTGCCGCCAGAGCTCCGCGAAATCGGCGGGGATGCGCAGCACGACGTCATGCTCCTGTTCGCGCAGCGCGCGCTCCGGATCGGCCGGTGCCTCGATGGCTTCGATGTCGCGGGTGCCCAGGTAACGCACCAGGTTGGGCGCGTGCCCGGCGCCGATCACCGGCAGCTCCAGCACCGACTCCAGCTGCGTACGTGCCCGCTTTTCGGCCATCGAGCCCACGCCCAGGATCAGCACCGGGAACAGGATCGGGCCCATCAGCAGGCCCAGCATCACCGTACGCCGGTCGCGGAACAGATCGATCAGCTCCTTCCGGGCCACGGTCCACAGGGTGTTCCGGAACAGGCTCATGCGGACAGGCCCTCCTCGCTGCCGATCAGTCTCACGAATGCGTCCTCGAGGTTGTCCCGGCCCGACTGCGCGCGCAGTTCGTCGGGCGTGCCGCTGGCGCGCACTTCGCCGCCGGCGATGATCACGATGCGGTCGCAGAGCGCGGCCACCTCCTGCATGATGTGGCTGCTGAAGATCACGCAGTGCCCCTGCGCGCGCAGCTCCTGCAGGAAGCCGCGCAGGCCGCGGGTGGTCATCACGTCCAGGCCGTTGGTGGGCTCGTCCAGGATCACGTTGCGCGGTGCGTGCACCAGCGCGCGCGCGATCGCGGTCTTGGTGCGCTGGCCCTGGGAGAAGCCTTCGGTGCGGCGGTCGAGGAAGTCCTGCATGCCGAGCGTGCCGGCCATCGCTTCGATGCGCCGGGCGATCGTGGCTTCGTCCAGCCCGTGCAGGCGGCCGAAGTAGGCGATGTTCTCGCGCGCGGTCAGGCGCTTGTACACGCCGCGGGCGTCGGGCAGCACGCCCAGGTTGCGGCGCACGGCCGTGGCGTCGCGGGCGACATCCATGCCGTCCACGCGCACCGAGCCCCGGTCGGGCGTCATCAGCGTGTAGAGCATGCGCAGGGTGGTGGTCTTGCCGGCCCCGTTGGGGCCGAGCAGGCCGGTGATCTCGCCGTCGCGCGCGGTGAAACCGACGCCGCGCACCGCGTGCACCGGCCCCGCCTTCGCCTTGAAGGTCTTGTGCAGGTCATGGACTTCGATCATCTCAGGGCTCCCATCCATAGTTCCCGGCGAAGGGGGGGGCCGCGGCAAGGCGGTCCAGGCAGCGGGCGTCGATGCCTTCCGCATCCGCGCGCTCCACGAACTGCGCGAACAGCTTGGGCATGCAGCCGGCGCCGATGACGTTGTGGCCCTGGCCGGGCGCGACCAGGTGGCGCCCGCGCGGCAGGTGGCGGATCACCTCCTCGCCGTAGCGGGCGGGGGTGACCGGGTCGTACTCGCCGCTGATCGCCAGCACCGGCACGTCGCCGGTCAGCGGATCCCGGAAGCCTTCGGCACGCGGCGCCGTGGGCCAGGCCGCGCACTGCGCCTGGAAGAGCTCCACCATGCTGTTGCCGAGCAGGCTTCCGGCATCGTCGGGATCGGGTGCCATGTCGGCGACGTCCTCGGTGCAGATCACCGACAGCTGCATGCCGTGCGCGATCTGGCCGCCGACCGAATCCATCAGCATCCGCGACTGCGCCATCATCGGCGCGTAGCGATCCTCCGACGCCTCGTGCAGCAGCAGCGGCAGCGTGGCCGCGGCGGCGGGCTGGTAGGAGAACATGCGCAGCAGCGTCGCCAGGTGGAAGAAGGCGGGCCGGTCCTCGAGCCATTCGCCGCTGACCGGGTGCCGGTACTGCACCGGCTCCAGCTCCCCCGCCTCGAGCCGCGCACGCACTGCGCTCAGCTGCCGCGACGGGTCGCCCAGGTGCTCCACGCAGGCGGGTTCGGCGCGGCAGCGTTCGAACTGCACGTCCAGCGCCCGTTCCAGGTTCCGTGCGTGCTCCTGGCCCAGCACCATCGAGTTCGGCGCCACGCCGTCCAGCACCACCGTGCGCGTCGGCTCCCGGAAGACCTTGGCGTACTGCTGCGCCACGCGCGTGCCGTAGGAGATCCCGACCAGGTTGAGCTGCGGCACGCGCAGCGCCTGGCGCACGAGCTCCAGGTCGCGCACATGGTCCATCGTGGCGTAGTGCCTGAGGTCGGTGTCCTCCGACAGCGCGTCGCGGCAGCGTTCGGTGAAGGCGCGCATGGCCTCGGGCGAAGCTTCGTCGGGGCCGAACGCGTTCGCGCCGTCCTCCTCTTCGCAGCGCAGCGGGTGCGAACCGCCGGTGCCGCGCGCGTCGACCAGCAGCACGTGGCGGTTGCGGCGGACGTCGGAGAAGGCCTGCGCGACCTGGGGATAGGATTCCAGCGCGGACTGCCCCGGGCCGCCGGCGATCATCACCACCGGGTCGGGTTCCGCTTGCGCCCGCGCCGGCAGCAGCGCGATGGCGAGCTCGATCCGGCGGCCGTCGGGAGCGGCATGGTCCTCCGGCACCGCGAACGCGGCGCACTGGGCCTCGACGGCCGTGGCTCCGACCGTGCTCAGCGAGCAGGGCGCGAACTCGATGTCGCCCAGGCGCAGGTGGCCTTCGGGCGTGATGCCGGCGTCGTCCGGCGCGGGCGCGCAGCCAGCGAGTGCGGCGGCCAGTCCCAGGGCGAGCAGGTCCGCCCCGCTCGGATGTCTTTTTCTCATGCGTCGTTCCCGGGTTGGAAGATGGATTCGATGGGCTCGTCGAACAGACGGGCGATGCGGAAGGCCAGCGGCAGGCTGGGATCGTACTTGCCGGTCTCGATGGCATTCACCGTCCGGCGCGAAACATCCAGACGCTCGCCCAGGGTGGCCTGTGACCAGCCCCGCGCCTCGCGCAGCCCGACCCGGCTCTTCACGACGGATCCGGCGGCCGTGGACTACTTGCTGCTGACGTACTTCTCGCGGCGGATGCGGGGGATGGGCAGGCCGTGGCCCTTCAGCGCCTCGAAGCAGGCATCGACCATGTCGGGATTGCCGCAGAGGTAGGCGATGTCGCCGTCGGCCGAAGGCGCGAACTCCGCCAGGAACTGCTGCACATAGCCGTGGCGCACGTCGGGATGGTCGTGGGCGGATCCGGGCTCCGGAAGCTCGCGCGAGAAGCAGGGCACGAACCGGAAGCCCGGGTGCGCCCGCGCGAAGGCGCGGAACTCGTCGCCGTAAAGCAGCTCGGCGGGGGTGCGCGCGCCGAACAGCAGCACCACCTCGGCGCCACGCTCGGCAATCGCGCGCTCGAGCAGGGGCAGCATCGCGCGATAGGGCGTCACGCCGGTGCCGGTGCCGATCAGGAGGTAGCGGCCGTTGTCGTCGCCCGGCTGCAGGCAGAAGCGGCCGAAGGGCCCGCTGGCCTGCACCATGTCGCCGATCTCCAGGCCCTCGAACAGCGCCGTGGCGGCCCCGCCGGGCACGTAGCTGACCGCGATCTCCACCAGCTCGCCGGCGCCCATGGCGTGGTCGTGGATGGTGGCCAGCGAGTAGCTGCGCTTCGCCGGCGCGCCGTCGGCATACGTGAAGTGCACCTGCAGGAACTGCCCCGGAACGTAGTCCAGCGGCAGGCCGTCGTCGCGCGTGAAGGCGAGGTGGGCGACAGTGGGCGCCAGCATGCGGCGCGAGACGAGCTTGAGCGGGAACAGGGCTGGCACCTGGAATGGACCGTTTCCGGGCCTCGGCCCGCAGGGCAACTATAATACCGCCGCCCTCGCAATCCCCGCGGCCAAGGAGTTCCGATGACGCATGCCGCAACGCCTGCCGCACTGTCGGTGCGCGACCTGCGCAAGACCTACGACAACGGCGTCGAGGCCCTCAAGGGCGTCTCGCTCGAGGTCGCGCCCGGCGATTTCTACGCGCTGCTGGGTCCCAACGGCGCCGGCAAGTCGACCCTGATCGGCATCGTCTCCTCCCTGGTCAACAAGACCTCGGGGGAGGTGCGCGTGTTCGGCGTCGACCAGCAGGTCGACCGCGGCCGGGCGATGCGCCTGATCGGCCTGGTGCCGCAGGAAATCAACTTCAACATGTTCGAGAAGCCGCTCGACATCCTGGTCAACTACGCCGGCTTCTACGGCATTCCGCGCGCCGAGGCGATCGCCCGCGCGGAGGAAGAGCTGCGCGGCGCGCAGCTGTGGGACAAGGCCCACAAGATGAGCCGCACGCTCTCCGGCGGCATGAAGCGGCGGCTGATGATCGCGCGCGCGATGATGACGAAGCCGAAGCTGCTGATCCTCGACGAACCCACCGCGGGTGTCGACATCGAGATCCGCCGCGGCATGTGGCAGACCCTGCGGAAGATCAACGCAGAGGGCACCACGATCATCCTCACCACCCACTACCTGGAGGAGGCGGAGAACCTCTGCCGCAACCTCGCCATCATCGACCACGGCCGCATCGTCGAGTCCGGGCCGATGCGCGCGCTGCTCTCCAGGCTCGACGTCGAGGGCTTCCTGTTCGACGTCGAGGACGCGCTGCCCGCGGCGCTGCCGGAGATCCCGGGCGCCGAGGTGCGCGCGGTGGACGCGCACACGCTGGACGTCGACATGCCGCGCGCGATGGACCTCAACCGCGTGTTCGCCGCGCTCGACGCCGCCGGCATCCGCGTGCGTTCGATGCGCAACAAGTCCAACCGCCTGGAGGAGCTGTTCGTGCGCATGACCGGCGATGGTGCCACGGCTACGCCCCCGGCGGCGACGGAGGATGCCGCATGAGCACGACCACGCCCCCGGCCGCCGCCGAAGCCTCCGTGGCGCGCGCCAACCTCGTCGCCCTGGGCACCATCGCCCGCCGCGAGGTGATGCGCATCCTGCGCATCTGGAGCCAGACCCTGGTGCCGCCGGCGATCACCATGACGCTGTATTTCCTGATCTTCGGCGGCCTCATCGGCAGCCGCATCGGGACCATGGACGGCATCGGCTACATGGACTTCATCGTCCCCGGACTGGTGATGATGAGCGTGATCCAGAACAGCTACGGAAACATCTCGTCGTCGTTCTTCGGCGCCAAGTTCGGCCGCCACATCGAGGAGCTGCTGGTCAGCCCGATGCCGCCCTGGGTGATCCTGGGAGGCTACGTCGCGGGCGCGGTGATGCGCGGACTGATGGTCGGCGTGATCGTGCTCTGCATCGCGATGCTGTTCACCACCGTGCGCATCCCGCACCCGTGGGTGACGCTGTCGACGGTGCTGCTGGGCGCGACCATCTTCTCGCTGGCCGGCTTCGTCAACGCCGTGTTCGCGAAGAAGTTCGACGACGTCGCGATCGTGCCGATCTTCATCCTCACTCCACTGACCTACCTCGGCGGCGTGTTCTATTCGGTGCGCCTCCTGCCCGGCTGGGCCGAGACGCTGACCCATGCCAACCCGATCTTCTACATGGTCAACGCCTTCCGCTACGGGCTGCTCGGGCAGAGCGACGTGCCGCTGTGGGTGGCCTATGCGCTGATGATCGCGTTCGTGGTGGCCCTCGGCGCGCTGGGGCTGTGGTTGCTGAAGCGCGGCGTCGGCCTCCGCAGCTGAATTCGCGGGCTGACCCACACCCGAAACAGGCGTCGTATACCCTCGCGCCTTCCTTGATGGCGTGGGAGCAAGGGGAATGCGCAGAGCGAACCGGGCGATCGTGGGCGCGCTTGTACTGGCGTCGGTCGCCTGCGGCGGAACAGGCCCGCAGGACGGACAGGACATCGTGTCCGGGGAACGCGCGTTCACGATCACCGCGCGCTGGCGCGAGGCGTTCCCGCACCTCGTGCCGCCGACCGGATACGAAGCCGGCAGCAGGCCGAGGGGACGTGATCTGGACACGTACCCGTTCTGGACCGGCAACGGCTTCGAGGACGTGGAGGGCCGGACGTACGCCGCGCACGTCAAGGCCGCCGGAAACGCGCATTCGATGCACGAAGTCCGTCGCAACATCGAAGCGATGATGGACGAGGCCGGCGGCACGAAGGTGTTCGAAGGCCGCATCCCGGAGGAGGCCGGCCAGCGCCATGCCGGGGAACTCGATGGCTTCTACGGCGAGGCCACCGGCTTCGGCCGGGACGCCTACCACTCGCTCGTATACCGGGCCGACCTGCCCGGCGGCCGCGAAGTCTGGGTGCACGCGCGGCTGGGTGATCTCGACGCAGGCTGGGTGGTCGCCGAACGCGAACGGCCCGTAGCGGCCGCGCCGCTGCCGGCCGCCGCGCTGAAGCGGCGGCTCGACGCCGACGGCCGCGTGGCGATCCGGATCCGGTTCGCCGTCGACAGGGCCGACCTCCTCGCCGCCTCGCAGCCGCAGATCGACCAGGTGCTGGCGCTGCTGCGGGACGAGCCGTCGCTGCGCCTGTCGATCGAGAGTCACACCGACGCGACCGGTGACGCCGCACGCGACGAGCGCCTCTCCGGCGCGCGCGCGCGGAGCGTCGTCGCAGCGCTTACCGCGCAGGGCATCGATGCCGCGCGCCTGGAAGCGAAGGGCCACGGCCACGCGCAGCCGGTGGCCGACAACGACACGGGAGAAGGCCGGGCGAAGAATCGCCGGGTGGAGCTGGTGCGGCTGGACTGAGCGTCAGGAGGCGCCGGGCAGGCGGAAGAACGCGCGCGTGGTGGCCGTGGCGTTGGCTGCGGTCACCGCGACGTCCTCGCCGCGGTCGCGCGCCAGCTCCTCGACGATGTGCGGCAGGAACATGGGTTCGTTGCGCCGGTCCTTGGGCATGGGCCTGAGCGTGCGCGGCAGCAGGTAGGGGGCGTCGGTCTCCACCATCAGGCGGTTCGCCGGGATGTTCTTCACGATCGCGCGCAGGTGCTGCCCGCGGCGCTCGTCGCAGAGCCAGCCGGTGATGCCGATGTGCCAGTCGCGATCGAGGCAGTCGAACAGCTCTTCGCGGGTTCCGGTGAAGCAGTGCACGACGGCGGGACCGATGCGGCCCTCGAAGTCCTTCATGATCGCGACGAAGTCGGCGTGGGCGTCGCGCTGGTGCAGGAACAGCGGCTTCCCGGTGTCGGCGGCGATCTCGAGCTGGCGTTCGAAGGCCTTGCGCTGCGCGGGCCGCGGCGAGAAGTCGCGGAAGTAGTCGAGGCCGGTTTCGCCCACGGCCACCACCTCCGGGTGGGCGTGCAGGGCGCGCATCTCGGCGTCGCATTCGGCGGTGTAGTCGCTGGCGTGGTGGGGGTGGACGCCCGCGGTCGCGAACCATTCGCCCGGACGGGTGCGCGCGAGTTCCAGGGCCAGCGGGGAGTGTTCGCGGCTGGCGCCGGTGAGGATGGCCTGGGCGACGCCGGCATCGCGGGCGCGTTGCCAGACCTGGTCGCGATCGTGGTCGAAGCTGTCGTGGGTGAGGTTGAGGCCGATGTCGATGAGGTGCATGCCGGCATTGTAGATGGTGGGTTCCGGCGCTTCGCTGGAGTCCTGGCCGCCCGCCACGGACGCAGGGGGGATGCCCAGCCGGATTCTCCGCGTCCTGCTCCCAGATCCGGCCGCCGGCCATCCATGGCCGGCTCTGGGCATCCCCCCTGCGTCCGCGCCGGGCACGACCTCTGGTCGCGGTCTGGAAGATTTTCCAAGAGCGACGTCCACGTCGAAGCGGAGAGCGTCATGACCGGGAGCAGCGCGGCTCCGCCGCTCTTGATCTTCCCTCCCGAAGCCGCAGAACGCCGGAGCCCGTCCCGCGCACAGGGGGTGTGCGGACAGCCGGCCATGGATGGCCGGCGGCCGGCCGATGGGAGCAGGACGCGGAGACGGCCGGGGGAGCACACCCCCTGTGCGCGGGACGGGCTGCGCGGACCCCAACGGAACCGCTCCTGTGCGCGGGACGGGCTGCGCGGACCCCAACGGAACCGCTCCTGTGCGCGGGACGGGCTGCGCGGCCCCCAACGGAGCCGCTCCTGAGCGCGGGACGGGCTGCGTGGCCCCCAACGAAGCGGCTTCGAGGCGCGACGCTGCGCCAGAAGCGCGACAACGCGCCAACTGCACGTCAACTCCAACCTATCCTTTGCGGATGCAGGAACAGACCTTTCCCATCGACGAGCTGCTGCCGGCGATCCGTGCGTCGCTGTCGGCGCATCCGCGGCTGGTGCTGGAGGCACCGCCGGGGGCGGGCAAGACGACGCGGGTGCCGCTGGCGCTGCTGGATGCGCCCTGGCTGGAGGGGCGGCGGATCGTGATGCTGGAGCCGCGACGGGTCGCGGCGCGGGCGGCGGCGGGGTTCATGGCGGCGTCGCTGGGCGAGGAGGTCGGCCGGACGGTGGGCTACCGGATCCGCTTCGAGAACCGGGTGTCGGCGGCGACGCGGGTCGAAGTGGTGACCGAGGGCATCCTGACGCGGATGCTGCAGGACGATCCGATGCTCGAGGGCGTCGGCGCCCTGCTGTTCGACGAGTTCCACGAACGCCACCTGGCGGCGGACCTGGGCCTGGCGCTTGCGCTGGACGTGCAGGCGGGGCTGCGCGAGGAGCTGCGGATCCTCGTGATGTCGGCGACGCTCGACGGGGAGCGGCTTGCGAAGTCCATCGATGCACCGCGGCTCTCGAGCGAGGGGCGCAGCCATCCGGTGGAGATCGGGCATTTTCCGGCGCGCCGTGACGAGGCGCTGGAGCATCAGCTGCGGCGGGCGGTGGAACAGGCGCTGCAGCGGCATCCCGGCGATGTGCTGGCGTTCCTGCCGGGGCGGCGCGAGATCGCGCGCGCGTCGACTGCGCTCGCCGGCAGCGATGCGGTCGCGGCCGCCGGCGCCGGGGTGTTCGAACTGCACGGCGACCTGCCGGTCGAGGAACAGGCGCGGCTGCTGCGTCCGGCCGTGGACGGGCGCCGGCGCATCGTGCTCTCCACCAACGTCGCCGAATCCAGCGTCACCCTGCCGGGCGTGCGCGTGGTGATCGACACCGGCCTGGCGCGTGAGCCGCGGTACGACCCGAACAGCGGGTTCAGCCGGCTCGACGTGGTGCGCATCGCCCAGGCCTCGGCCGACCAGCGCGCGGGTCGGGCGGGGCGCGTGGCGTCGGGCTGGGCGTACAGGCTCTGGCCGGAATCGCAGCGGCTGGAGCCGCAGCGGCGACCGGAGATCGCACAGGTCGAGCTGTCGGGGCTGGCGCTGGAGCTGGCGGCCTGGGGCAGCGAGGCGCTGGGCTTCGTGGATCCACCGCCGGCGGGGACCATGGCCGCCGCGCGCGACCTGCTGCACATGCTCGGCGCGCTTGCGCCGGCGGCGGGTTCCGGAGAGGCCGGAACCGCGGCCTCGACCATCACGGCGACAGGACGCAGGATGCTCGCGCTCGGCACCCATCCGCGCCTGGCCGCGATGCTGCTGGCCGCGTCCGGTCCCACCGACCGCGCGCTCGCCTGCGATCTGGCCGCGCTGCTGGAGGCGCGCGATCCGCTGCGCAGCCGCAGCGATGCGCTGGCTGCGCGCTGGCGTGCGCTCGCCGCATTCCGCGAACGCCGTGTGCCCGCCGACGCCAGCCGCTCCGCACTCGCCGCGATCGATGCCGGCGCCCGCCAGTGGCGCCGCCGCCTGCGCGTGGACGCACCGCCGCCGGCCGACCTGCCCGCGCACGCCCTCGGCGATCTGCTCGCGCACGCCTTCCCGGACCGCATCGCCGCCCGGCATGCCGGCGATCCGCACCGTTACCAGCTCGCCAACGGGCGCATGGCGCGCCTGGCCGACGACAGCGACCTGGTCGGCGAACCCTGGCTGGTCGCCAGCGAGCTCCGCTTCGACGCGCGCGGCGATGCGCTGCTGCTGCGCGCCGCGCCAGTGGACGAGGTCGTGCTGCGCCGCCACTTCGGCGACCGCTTCAGCGAGCGCGTTGAAACCCGCTGGGATGCCGATCGCCGCGCCCTGGTCGCCGAGCGCGTGCGCCGCTTCGCCGGCATCGTGCTCGACAGCCGACCCGCCGGCAGGCCCGATCCGGCCGCCGCCGCGCAGGCGCTGGTCGAGGCGGTGCGCGCGCTCGGCCTCGAGGTCCTGCCGTGGAGCGACGCCCTGCGGCAGTGGCGCGCGCGCATCGGCGGGCTGCGCGCATGGATGCCGGAGCTGGGCCTGCCGGACCTGGGCGACGAGGCGCTGATGGCGACGCTCGACGACTGGCTGCGTCCCGCCTTCGCCGGCAAGACGCGGCTCGACGCACTCACCGCCGACGAACTCTCCGGCGCCCTTCGCGCGCGGCTCGACTGGGCGCTGCAGCAGCGTGTCGATGCGCTGGCGCCGGCGCGCATCACCGTGCCTTCCGGCCAGTCGCGCGCCATCGACTATGCGATCGGCGACGATGGCCGGCCGCGGCCACCGGTGCTGGCGGTGAAGCTGCAGGAACTGTTCGGGCTCGCCGACACGCCGCGCATCGCGGGCGGCCGGGTGCCGCTGCTGCTGCACCTGCTGTCGCCGGCGGGGCGCCCGCTGCAGGTCACCTCCGACCTGCGCAGCTTCTGGGACCGGACCTGGCCGGAAGTCCGCCGCGAAATGAAGGGCCGCTACCCGAAGCATCCCTGGCCCGAGGATCCCTGGAACGCCGTTCCCACCCATCGGGCACGCCCCCGCGGCGCATGAACGGCGGCGCGCGGATCACGCCGGGACGACGATGCGCGCCCCACACTGCCCCCGACCCTTCCATCGTCGGCCGGGGCGCCGGCACCAGCTCAGCGAGGACTTCCCCCATGCGCAAGCGCAGCGACATCCGCGATGCCTTCCCCGACCGGGCCATGGACTTCGCCCACCGCGTGGGCGACGGTCTGCGCCACGCGCCGGACGGGGCCGGCAGGTGGCTCCATGACGTCTCCGGCGAGGCGGGCAGGTGGCTGCAGGGCGTGCAGCGGGGCGACGCCGGGAAATGGCTGCAGGCCGGCGTGGCCCTCGGTGCGGCGCGCACCGGCATGCGCGCCGCAGGCAGGACGGCGCGGCGCCACCCGGTGGCGCTGACCGCGGCCGCGATCGGCATCGGCGTCGCGGTGTACGCGGTCGTGCGCTACCGTCGCAAAAAGGCCGAAGAGGCCGCGATGGAAGGCCGTTCCCAGCGGATCAGGGACGCCCTCGACAGCGTCGATGTCGACCCGCACGCCGCCGACCTCGGAGTCGGCGCCGATCACTGAGCCGGCTGGGCCTGCGCGGGGGCTTCCGGAAGTTCGACGACGAAGCAGGCGCCGCCGCCCTCGCGGTCCTCGTACCAGAGCTGGCCACCGGCGTTGCTGACGATCTGCTTCGCCAGCGACAGGCCGAGGCCGCTCGACGCGCCGGCCTGCGCCGGGCTGGTCTCGGCGATCCGGCTGAAGGGTGTGAACAGCTGGTGCTGGCGGTCGTGTGGAACGCCCGGACCGCGATCGGCCACCCAGAGCTGCCAGTAGCCCGGCAGGCCGGCTAGCGCGTAGATGTCCACGTCGCTTCCCGGAGCGTACTTCATCGCGTTGCTGATCAGGTTGCCCGCCACCTGCCGCAGCACCCGGCTGTCCATCGCCACCACGGCAGCTCCGATCGCACCCACGCGCAGCCTGCAACCGCTGTCCTCGAACTGGAGGCCGTAGCGTCCCACGATCCATTCCACCACGTCGGCCAGCGCGACCCGCGCATCGCGCGCGCTGGCGGCGCCGCGGGCGTTGGCCTGCGTTTCAAGGTAGCGGCGGATATAGCCCAGTCCATCTTCCGCGCTCTCGCGGATCACCTGCAGGTAGCGGGGCACCCGCTCCTCGCGCAGCGTGCCCGAGGCCAGGATGTCGCTGGCGAAGACCACGCTGGTCAGCGGGTTCTTGAGGTCGTGGGCGACCAGGTTGACCAGCTCCTGGCGTTCGCGTGCGACCTGCTCCAGGCGGTCGCGGGCGAGCTTCAGGCCGACATGGGCGTTCACCCGCGCCAGCAGTTCCTCGGGAATGAAGGGCTTGACCACGTAGTCGACCGCGCCGGCCTCGAAGGCGCGCAGCAGCAGGCTGCGTTCCTGGGCCGCGGTGAGGAAGACCACCGGAACCCGCGGCAGCAGGCGCAGGCGGATCTCCTCCATCACCCCGAAGCCGTCCATGCCCGGCATCATCATGTCCAGCAGCATCAGGTCCGGTGGCATGGCGTCCAGGGCCGCCAGGGCGGCTTCGCCATCGCCCGCGACGGCCACCTCGAAACCTTCGCGCTCGAGCAGCGCGCTGACCACGCGCAGATTGGCCGGCTGGTCGTCGACGACGAGCACCCTGCCCCGGATGTTGCCTGCCTTCATGGCGTTGTTCCGCGTCGGTACATGACTTGGGTCAGCCCGGTGAAGGTAACAGAAAGGCCAGGGACAGGACCGGGTCCGCCTTCCGCCTTCCGCGCTCCGGCGCGCATCGTGGCGGGGCCGTTCAGGAGAACGGCGCGCCGTGTGCGAGTGGGCACCACTGCCCCGGTGCCAGCGTTCCGAGCCCGGCGGCGCCGATCCCGATCCGCACCAGGCGCAGGGTCGGCAGGCCGACCGCGGCGGTCATCCGCCGCACCTGGCGGTTGCGGCCTTCGCGGATCACGAGTTCGAGCCAGGCATCGGGCACAGTCCTGCGAACGCGTACGGGCGGCTCGCGCGGCCACAGCGGCGGCGGTGCGTCGAGCATGCGGGCCTGCGCCGGGCGCGTCCGTCCATCGCGCAGGTCGACGCCGGTGCGCAACCGCGCCAGCTGCTCGTCCGAAGGTTCGCCCTCCACCTGCACCAGGTAGGTCTTGGCCAGCTTGTGCCGCGGATCGGTGATGCGGTGCGCGAGCGCGCCGTCATCGGTCAGCAGCAGCAGGCCTTCGCTGTCGTGGTCGAGCCTGCCGGCCGGATACACGCCCGGCGGCAGGCCGAAACCCGCCAGCGTGGCCCGAGGAGGCGTGCTCCGGTCGGTGAACTGGCAGAGCACGCCGTGCGGTTTGTTGAACGCGACCAGCACTCAGGGTTTGACGAAGCGCAGGGTCATCCGGTCGCTTTCGCCGATCGCCTGGTACTTCGCACGGTCCGCCTCGTCGTGGCGGTTGGTGGGAGGCAGCGTCCAGACGCCGTTGGGGTGGTCGCGGGTGTCGCGCGGGTTGGCGTTGATCTCGCTGGCTTCGTCCAGGCGGAAGCCGGCGGCGGTGGCCAGCGCGATCACCTGGTCCTGGCCCACGTAGCCGCTCCCGTCGTCGTCGGCCACCGCGGCGGCGGCCCGGTGCTCGACCACGCCCAGCACGCCGCCGGGCTTCAGCACGTCGAAGAAGCCCTTGAACATGCCCTCGGCCTGTCCCGACGAGCGCCAGTTGTGGACGTTGCGGAAGGTGAGCACGGCGTCGGCCGAGCCGGGCGGACCGAACACCGGCGCCGCAGGGTCGTAGGCGACCACGCGGGCCTGGCCGTAACGCTCCGGCGACGAGGCGAACAGCGTTTCCAGCGTCGCCTTCGAGCGCGCGTAGTAGTCGCGGCGGCCCTCGGGCAGCGCCTGCGGATCGACGATCGCGGCGACGTAGCCGGCGCCCAGCCACGGCACCAGTATTTCGGCATACCAGCCGCCACCGGGGGTGATCTCGACCACGGTCCGGCCGGGCGCGATGCCGAAGAAGGCGAGCGTCTCGCGCGGATGGCGGTACGGGTCCCGGGCCATGTTCTCCGGCGTGCGCCAGGCACCGGCCAGGACCTGGTCGAGCGACGGGTCGGGAGTGTCCGCGGCGGTGGCGGACGCGGGGGCGGACTGTGCTCCGGCCGCCGCCGCCGCCGCGGAATCGGCGCCGCCGCCGGCGGGTGCGGCGCCGCAGGCGCAGAGCAGCAGCGGGAACAGGGCGAGCGGCAGGCATCGGGTCATGGCGGCGTTTCCTGTTGGCGGGGCCGTCAGCCTAACGGCAAACCGTTCAGGCCGCGTCGTCCGTGCGACCGGTGGCCGCGACGTGGGCCACGTGCTCGGCCGCCTGCTCACGAAGCCAGTCGCGGAAGGCGACGAAGCTGTGCAGGCCCTCGCTGCGCGGCGGGTGCACCAGGTAGTGCGCGTATCCCGCCTTGAGCCGCCGGGGTGACAGGGTCACCAGTTGGCCGGCATCGAGCAGCAGGCGCGCCCGCGTGATCCGACCGAGCGCCACGCCCACGCCGGCGAGCGCGGCACGGTGGTGCGATTCCGACTCGTCGAACACCGCCACGTACTGCGCCGGGGGCGCCATGCCCGCGAGCTCGAACCAGCGCAGCCATTCGCCGTCGGGATCGCCAAGCAGCGGCCACTGCGCCAGCGGCGGGTCGCCCTGCGCGCGCATCCGGTCCACCAGCGCCGGACTGGCCATCGGCACCAGCCATTCGTCGAACAGGTGCTCGGCGGTGACGCCGGGCCAGTGGCCACGGCCGATGCGCAGCGCGACGTCGGCCGCGTCGTGCGCGCCGAAGTCGACCAGGCGCTGGTCCGACTGCAGGTTGATCTCCAGCGCCGGATGCCCGGCCAGGAACGCACCCAGCCGCGGCACCAGCCAGGCCGACGCCATCGACGGCGTGGCGCTGATGGTCAGCACGTTGTCGCGGCGGGCCGCGAACGGCTGCAGCGCCTCGGTGATGGCGTCCAGGTGGGGGGCGATGCGGTCCAGCAGCTGGCGGCCCTCGGCGGTCGGCTGCACGCCGCGCGCGCCGCGCACCAGCAACGGATATCCCATCCGCTCCTCCAGCGCGCGCATCTGGTGGCTGAGTGCGCTGACGGTGAGGTGCAGTGATTCGGCGGCCCGCGAAAGATTGCCGTGGCGGGCCGCGGCGACGAAGCCGGGAAGGGCGTGGAGGGGCGCGCGGGATGCCATTGGGTTTGAATCTGATTCAAGACTGGCTTGCAGTATGCTCGCTTTTCACGACCGAGAATCGGGAATATTTTCGATTCCACTCAAGACAACGGAGTGGAACCATGCGTATCTTCCATGATCTCCTCACGCTGCATGGCTACGTGACCGAGCCACGCCTGCTTCGCGAGCTGGCCGGCGCGCCCGGGACCCACGCGCCCGGGACCGGAGCACCCGCCGCGACCGGCACCGACGTCGGCCCGGCGGAGCTTCGGCCTTTGGCCGCGCCCTCCGCGCAGGCCGGACAGCCTGGCGAAACCCGGCCCGCGGTCGCGGTCGCGGGCTTCGGCCGCGGCGTGGTCACGCTGTGCGCGACCGCGCTCTCGCTGTTCCGCTGAGGCCCGGCGCGCCCAGGCGCGCCGACTCGGGATAGGGTGGAACGTCCAGGTACCCGTCGTTGCGCAGGCGGGCCTGGATGCCGCGCCACCATCGCGCCTGGAAGACTCCCGGATGCGCGTCCAGCAGCGCCTGTCGCAGCGCCGGCGACAGGCCGAGGAAGTGCGTGAACAGCTCCGGGAAGACGTCTGCGGGGTGCGCGTACAGCCAGTCCTGCAGTGGTCGCGTTTCGTCCTCCCCATGCGCTTCGGGCACCTCGCGGAAGTTCACCTCCTCGAGCAGGCACAGTTCGTCGAAGTCGTAGAACAGCGCGCGCCCGTTGCGCGACACGCCGAAGTTCTTCAGCAGCAGGTCGCCGGGAAAGATGCCGCTGCGCGCGAGGTCGGTGACCGCCTGCCCATAGTCGATCACCGCGTGCCGCGCCGGTGCCTCCGGCATCTCGCGCGCGTACAGGTCCAGCGGCCGCAGCCGACGCTCGACGTAGCAGTGGCGGACGAGGACCATGTCGCGCTCGGCGGAGACGGTCTCGGCGCACTCGCCCAGCAGCTCGTCGAGCATGTCCGGCGCGAAGGCCGCGCGCGGGAAGCGCAGGCGGCGGAATTCCTGCGCCTCCACCAGCCGGCCGACGCGGTCGCGGCGTGCGACCAGCCGGTACTTGGCCTCGATGTCGGCGCGCACGCTGTCCTTGGGCTCGGCGAAACGGTCGCGGATGACCTTGAACACCACCGGCAGCGCGCGCGGGGTGAACACCGCCATCACCATGCCGCGCACGCCGTCCGCGCGCACCAGGCGTTCTTCCGGATGGGTGGCGAAGTGGCGCTGGATCTCGCGGTAGCGCTCGGTCTTGCCCTGCTTGCCGCGGCCGAGCACCGAGTACAGCTCCGACACCGGCTTGGCCGGCAGCAGCGCCTTCAGGAAGGCGACCGCGTCGCCCACGCGCCGCAGGTCGGCGTGGAACCAGCTGCGGGCATGGCCGAACAGCATCGATACCTGCGCGTGCTCGGTCAGCAGCGCGTCGGCGCGCACGCCGTCGGCGTCGTTCACCAGCGCGACCACCAGCGGTCGCGGTCCGTCGGCGGCGTCGATGCGCCCGACCAGGTAGGCGCGGCGCTCGCGGTAGAAGACCGTGTCGAGCAGGCCGACGCCCGGGTCGCGGCCGCCGACCCGGGCGGCGATCGCCTCGGCGATGGCGCGCGCATCGGCGTCCAGGTCGCGATGCGCGAACCCGCGCGCGCCCAGCGCGGCTCGCCAGCGGGTGAAGGCCTCGGCTCCGTCAGGCAGCGGTCGCAGTTCGCCCGGGCACTCCGGATCGCCCGCCGCGCCCTCGCCCGGGTCGTGGAATTCCAGCGACGGAGCGACGCCCTCGGTGAGGAAGAACCGCCGCGACATCGAATTGAACAGCGTCCGCGCCAGCGCGGCATCGGGCCGCCCCCCGGTGAGGGCACCGTAGGCATCGCGCACCGCCGCCCAGAACGACCGCGACCGCATCCGCTCGCCGGCCAGCGCCTCGAAGCGCCCCAGCGCCTCGCCCAGGAAGGCGTCGGCCAGGTCGATGCGCGCCACCGCGTCGCGCTGCGCCCCCACCCAGTCGCGGCGCACGAACCGTCGCCGTGCGCGCCGCGTCAGGTCTCCGAAGCGCGCCTCGTAGTCCTCGAACGCATCCAGCACCAGCGCGGCCGCGCGCGCGACAAGCGGATCGTCCGACAGGCCGGGCATCGCCCGAGTATTCATGGCGCGGGTGGTGGCCGGATGAAGGGATGCCGAGTGGAAGGCGGAAAACGACAATGCCCGCGATTCGCATCGCGGGCATTGCGGTCACTGCGGTCGAACGGCCGGAGCCGCGGCGGGATCAGAGGTGCTTGATGATGCCGTCCGCGAACTCGCTGCACTTCACCTCGGTCGCGCCGTCCATCAGGCGGGCGAAGTCGTAGGTGACGCGCTTGCTGCCGATCGCGCCGTCCATCGCCTTGATGATGGCGTCGGCGGCCTCGGTCCAGCCCATGTAGCGCAGCATCATCTCGCCCGACAGGATCACCGAACCCGGGTTCACCTTGTCCTGGCCCGCGTACTTCGGCGCCGTGCCGTGCGTGGCCTCGAACACGGCGTGGCCGGTGACGTAGTTGATGTTGGCGCCCGGCGCGATGCCGATGCCGCCGACCTGCGCGGCCAGGGCGTCGGACAGGTAGTCGCCGTTGAGGTTGAGCGTGGCCGAGACGTCGTACTCGCGCGGACGCAGCAGGATCTGCTGCAGGAAGGCGTCGGCGATCGCGTCCTTGATGATGATGCCGGCGCCGGGCCTGCCCTCGGGGATGACGTGCCATGGGCCGCCATCGAGCTCGACCGCGCCGAACTGCTCGCGCGCGACCCTGTAGCCGAAGTCGCGGAACGCGCCTTCGGTGAACTTCATGATGTTGCCCTTGTGCACCAGGGTCACCGACTTGCGGCGGTTGGCGATCGCGTACTCGATCGCCGACTTCACCAGGCGCTCGGTGCCCTGCCAGCTGACCGGCTTGATGCCGATGCCGACGTTGACGGTGGCATCGGTGGCCGGCTGGCCGACGGCGGACAGCTGGTCGTTCCAGCCCTTCGCCTTTTCGGCGGTGCCGAAGCGGATCTTGTCGAAGCCCTTCGGGAACTCCTTCTGCAGGAAGTCGAGCACCTTCTGCGCGTCGGCCGAGCCCGGCTCGAACTCGATGCCGGCGTAGATGTCCTCGGTGTTCTCGCGGAAGATCACCATGTCGACGTCGCCGGGCTTCTTCACCGGCGAGGGCACGCCCTCGAACCAGCGCACCGGGCGCAGGCAGACGTAGAGGTCGAGCATCTGGCGCAGGGCGACGTTGAGCGAGCGGATGCCGCCCCCGACCGGCGTGGTCAGCGGGCCCTTGATGCTCACCAGGTAGTCGCGACAGGCCTGGACGGTGGATTCCGGCAGCCATTCGCCGGTCTGGTTGAAGGCCTTCTCGCCGGCCAGGACTTCCATCCACTCCAGCTTGCGCTTGCCGCCATAGGCCTTCTCGACCGCGGCGTCGAGCACGCGCACGCTGGCGCGCCAGATGTCGGGACCGGTGCCATCGCCCTCGATGAAGGGGATGATCGGGCGGTCGGGGACGCTGAGTCCCTGCGCGGTCTTGGTGATCGGGCTGCCGCCAGCGGGCACGGCCGGGGTGAAGTCTGCCATCGGGTTCCTCCAGGGGTGCCGCGGCGCCGTGGCGCGCGGCGGATGTGGACCGCCATTGTCGCGCTTCGCGCCGGCGCGGGCAAAGGCGGAAGCCGTGTCGGGACCATGGACACGCAAAGGCGCGGCCCCGGACGGGACCGCGCCTTCGGACATGCCGCGCGGGTCAGCGCACTTCGAAATCGCGGGTCTGCACCACCTCGCCGTCGTGGAGGATCTCCACCCGGTACCTGCCGGTGGGCCAGCCGTCCGGCTTGCTGACCTGGAAGGCCGTGGTACCCGTGCCGGTGAAGGCGAAGTCGCGGCTGGTCTCGTCCACCAGCTGGCCGTCCTCGTAGGTCCAGCGCGCGGTGAGGCGGCCGGTCTGCGGCGCGGGGTCGGACGAGGACGTGGTCACCGAGGCGTGGATGGTGTCGGTGCTGGCGAACGTGGTGCTGGGCATGGTGACGCGGTTGCCGGCATCGACGGCGTTGCCGAGGTCCACCGAGGTCACGGTCACCGCGGGCGCGGGCGTCGCTGCCGGGGGCGCCGGCGCGGGAGCAGGAGCGGGAGCAGCGGCGGGCGGCGGCGGTGCGGGTTCTTCCTTCCTGCAACCCGCGAGGGCGAGCGTGCCCAGCAGCGCCGCGGTCAATGCGGGAGTGATGGCGTTGCGCGTCATGGCCTGTCTCCGTGGGGGCTGGTCTTGGTGCGGTCGTCTTCTCGGGGGGCGGCAGGGATCTTCAGGACCTGGCCGGGCCGGATCCGGTCGGGATCGTCCAGCTGGTCGCGGTTGGCGTCGAAGATGCGCCGCCACTGGCTGGCCCTGCCGTAGTGGGCCTGGGCGATGTGCGAGAGAGTGTCGCCCTGCTTCACCGTGTACTCGCTGGCGCCGGCGATCTCCTCGGTCGAGGTCACCGAGGACTGCACGTTGCCGAAGTCGGACCCGGGTCCGGGTGCACCCTCGGTGCTGCGGACCCCGCTGCGGACGTTGCCGAAGTCCGGCTTTCCGCCCTTGGCCACGGATGCCTTGGTGGGCTCGAGGGAGAGCGAGCCGGGGTCGTCGGGGTTCTGGGGTCTGGTCATTCCGGCCTCCTGCGGGACGCGTGACGGCCACAGGAAAGCACCGGCTCCGTTAAGGGAGCATCGCGGCGGCGGGCGCTCGCCCGGCGCCGACGCGGGCGGGACTACTGCCGGGGATCGCGCGCCGGGGTCGGCGCGGCCAGCCCTGGCGTGGCCCGCCAGGGGTTGATGTCGAGCCCGCCTCGACGGGTGTAGCGTGCCTCGACCGACAGCTCCTCCGGCCGGCAGCACGCGAGCAGGTCGACGAAGATCCGCTCCACGCACTGCTCGTGGAACTCCGCGTGCTCGCGGAACGACACCAGGTAGCGCAGCAGGCCTGCGCGGTCGATGCGCGGGCCGCGGTAGGCGATGCGCACGCTGGCCCAGTCGGGCTGGCCGGTGACCGGGCAGTTGGACTTGAGCAGGTCCGAGTGCAGCAGTTCGTGCGCCCGGTCGTGGGCGTCCGCGGACAGCAGCGAGGGGTTGGGTGCGTCATATTCGTCGCAGGCCACGTCGAGTCCGTCGATGGAGATGGGCGCAGGGCTGGCGTCGCCCTCGAGTTCCCGCGTCACGCAGGGATTGCGCTCGGCGCCGCGGCGGTCGCCGCCTTCGACCGGCGGCAGGCCGAACACGACCGCGACCGCGCCGCCGGCGGCCGCCGACAGGTCGGCCGCGATCCGGGCCCGGACGTCGTCCACGCCGGCGAAGCGCTCGGAATTCAGTGAGTTGAGGTAGAGCTTGAGCGACTTGGACTCGACCAGCCGCGGCGAATCGGCCGGCACGGTGAAGGTCGCGGTCGCGACCACCGGCTTGCCGCGGCGGTCCAGCCAGGACAGTTCGTAGGCGTGCCAGCGGTCGTGGCCGGTGAAGGGAAGCGCGTCGCCGGCGATGCCGAGTGCATCGCGGCCCGCGTCGCGCGCGATCGGGAACAGCAGCGCCGGATCGTAGGCGCGCGGATAGGCGACGTCGCGGCCGAGGGGGAGTTCGCTGGTCATGCCGGCATTATCGCCCCTCCACACCGCGCTACCCCCTCCACCCGCGCCACACACATTGCCCGCGGGGGCTCAGGGCGCGGCGCCGTGCAGGTAGTCCAGGGACAGCTGCAGCATCGCCCGCAGGCCGACGTCGAGGGCGGACTCGTCGAGGAAGAACTCCGGCGAGTGGTTGCTCGGCGCCTTCGCCGGATCCTGGCCCGCGGGCGTGGCACCAACGAAGAAGAACAGCCCCGGCACCTCGCGCGCGTAATACGAGAAGTCCTCGGCGCCCATCGTCAGCGGCATGTCGATGAGCCCGCCCTCGCCCACCACCTTCTGCAGGCTCGGACGCATGCGTGCGGTCAGCGCCGGGTCGTTGGCGGTGACCGGCGTTCCCACGGTGTCGGGCACGTTCGCCACCACGGTGGCGCCGTGCGCGGCGGCGACCTTCTCGGCGACGTTCTTCAGGTCGGCGAACACCGCCTCGCGCATGCCTTCGTCGAAGGTGCGGATGGTGCCGACCAGTTCGACCTGGTCGGGGATGATGTTGAAGCGCACGCCGCCCTTGATCGCGCCGAAGCTCAGCACCACCGGCAGCCGGGAGATGTCCTGGCGGCGGCTGACCACGGTCTGCGCGGTGCCGATGACATCGGCCGCGGCCACGATCGGGTCGACCCCGCCCCAGGGCCGCGAGCCGTGCGTCTGCCGGCCCTTGACCACGATGTTGAAACGGTCCGAGGCCGCCATCGTGGGCCCGCTCCGCACGCCGATCCGGCCGGCGTTGAGGGTCGAGAACACGTGCAGGCCGAACACCGCCTCGGGCCGGAAGTCGTCGAAGACGCCCTGCGCCAGCATCACCTCGGCGCCGCCCTCCTCGCCGTCCGGCGGGCCTTCTTCGGCCGGCTGGAAGATGAAGAGCACTTCGCCCGGCAGCTCGTCGCGCATCTTCACCAGCGCCTCGGCCACGCCCATGAGGATGCTGGTGTGGGCGTCGTGGCCGCAGGCGTGCATCACGCCCACGGTCTCGCCGCGGAAGGTGCTGGTGGCCTTCGAGGCGAAGGGCAGCCCGGTGGCCTCGGTCACCGGCAGCGCGTCCATGTCGGCGCGCAGCGCGATGCGCGGACCCGGCTTCCCGCCCTTCAGCACGGCCGTCACGCCGGTGGTGGCGATCCCGGTCTTCGGCTCCAGTCCCAGCGCCCGCAGGTGGTCGGCGACCAGGGCGGCGGTCCGGGTCTCGCGGTTGCCGAGCTCGGGATGCCGGTGGATGTCGCGGCGCCAGGCCAGGACCTTGTCCTGCAAGGCCGCGCCCGCTGCGGCGACCTCAGGGCGCTGGGCGTCCTGTGCGTGCAGCGCGGCTGGCGCCAGCGCCGCGAGGGCAAGGGCGATGGACAGGACGCTGGTGCGTGCGGCGACGCTGGGCATGGATCGGCTCTCCCCGGGACGATCGGCCGAGCTTACCCCGCGCGCACTCCCGCAGGGAGCTGCGGGAGGCGGCGTCAGAGGTGGTGGCGGGCGAGGTAGTCCTTCGACTGCATCTCGATCAGCCGGGATGCGGTGCGCTCGAAGGCGCCCACCAGCCGCTCGCCGGTGTACAGCCCGTGCGCCGGCGCCTCGGCCGTGCAGACCAGCTTGACGTTGCGGTCGTAGGCCTCGTCGATGAAGGTGACGAAGCGGCGCGCGGCGTCGTCGCGCAACGCGTCCATCACCGGGATGCCGCCCAGCAGCACGGTGTGGAACTCGGTGGCGATCTCGATGTAATCCGACGACCCGCGCGGGCCTTCGCACAGCGCCGCGAAATCGAACCAGACCATGCCCGGGCAGCGCGCGCGGGTCGCGATGCGCCGGCCCTCGAGCTCGATGCTGCCGTCGCGGTGGGCGTCACCGCCGCCCAGCGCATGCCAGCGCGCCTCCAGCCAGGCGTCCGACCCGGCGTCCAGCGGCGCGCGGTACACCGGCGACCGGGTCAGCTCGCGCAGCCGGTAGTCGGTGTCGCTGATGATCTCCAGCACCTGGCAGTGCCGTTCCAGCAGCGAGATCGCCGGCAGGAAGCGCGCGCGTTGCAGGCCGTCGGCGTAAAGCCCCGAGGGCTGGATGTTGGACGTGGTCACCAGCACGATGCCTTCGGCGAACATGCGCTCCAGCAGCCGCGCCAGCAGCATCGCATCGCCGATATCGCTGACGAAGAACTCGTCGAGCACCAGCAGGCGCAGCGAACGCCGCCACTCGGCCACGATCGCGGCCAGCGGATCGCGCTCGCCGGCATGCGCGCGCAGGCGCTCGTGGACCACGCGCATGAAGCGGTGGAAGTGGGTGCGCCGCTTGCCGTTGCCGTCGCCGCCCTTTGCCTCCGGCTTCGCCACCGGCAGCGGCAGCCCGGCGTAGAACAGGTCGACCATGAAGGTCTTGCCGCGGCCGACGCCGCCCCAGAGGTAGAGGCCCTGGGGAGCGTCCATGCCGCTGCTGCCGCCGAAGCTGCGCGCAAGCCAGCCGCGGCGCGGCGGGGCCGCGAGCAGGGCATCGTGCACGCGGTCGAGCGCCGCCAGCGGCGCATGCTGGGCCGGGTCGTCGCTCCAGTCCCCTCGCGCCACGCCCTCGCGGTAGGCCTGCGACGGACGCGCTGCGTCCGTGGCTTCAGCCATGGGCGGCGGGCAGGTGGCGCCGCACGCCGCTCTTGATCGCGCCGCGCAGGTCGATGAGCTTGCGGTGGAAGAAGTGGCTGGTGTCGGGCATGCGCACCAGTTCCGGCTCTGCCTTGAGTCCGTCGAGCCAGTGATAGACCGCCTGCGGGTCGACGATCTCGTCGGCGTCCCCCTGCACGACCAGCCAGGGCATGGTCGGAGCGGTGATCGCGTCGAAGTCCCAGCCGCGGCCGGCCGGCGGTGCGATCGAAATGAGCAGGGAAGGCTGCAGCTCGGCCGCCATCGCCAGGCTGACCCAGGCGCCGAAGCTGAAACCGGCCAGCCAGAGCTGGTCATCGGGCCGCGTGCCGCGCACCCATTCGGCGACGGCCCGCAGGTCGCCGCGCTCGCCGTCGCCCGAGTCGAATTCGCCCTCGGAGGCGCCGGTGCCGCGGAAGTTGAAGCGCACCGTGGCCACGCCCAGCTCGCGCAGCGCGCGCGCGGCCATGGTCACGACCTTGTTGTGCATGGTGCCGCCCTCGGTGGGCAGCGGGTGGCAGACGACGGCGACCACGGGGACGCGGGCGACCTCGCCCCCCGGCAGGTCGACGGCGACTTCCAGCCGGCCGGCGGGGCCGGGCAGCTCGAGCGTGCCGGAAGCGTCGGGGAAGGGGGGGGCGGCTGGTCATGGCGCTCATGATAATCGGTGCACCTGCGGGGCACCCCCGGCCTTACAGCGGAGTGCGCAGGCGGAGGCCGACGATGACCGGGTCGTGGTCGGACGCGCGCCACGGGCCGGTGGCCGGTTGGCCGTCGTTGCCGGGTTGATCGACGACGTTCGGGGCTTCATCGGCGTTGCTGTGCCAGATGCCCGCGTCCTGCAGCCGGCCGCCCAGGGCCGGGCTCAGCAGCACGTGGTCGAGGCGGCCGGCCTGGGCGTCGTAGACGTAGGTGTAGGGTCGACCGCCGTCGACTCCGGCCAGGGCATCGCGCCAGCCGGCGTCGATGAAGCCGCGCACCGGGTCCTCCATGGCGTACGCGTTGAGGTCGCCAAGCACCGCGACCAGGTCGCTGCCGCTGCGGGTCGGATCGCCGGCCAGCCACTCGCGCAAGGCATGGCTCGAGGTGCGTCGGGTGGCGTTGAAGCAGGCCTGGCCGTCGCCCTGGTCGAGGTCGGGCCCGGTCGCGTCACGGCAGCCCTTGGACTTGAAGTGGTTGGCCACCACCACGAAGGCCGGGCCGTTGCCGGCGCGGAAGGCCTGGGCCAGCGGGACGCGACTGAGCGGGCCGAAAGGGCCTGTCTCGAGCATGGCCGGCGCGCCCAGGGGCGTGACGCGGTCGGCGCGGTAGAGCAGGCCGACCCGGATCGGGTTGTCGCCCGGCCCGCGGCCGGCGTCGACGAAGCGCCAGCGCAGGCCCTCGGGATCGAGCGCCGCCACCAGCTGCGCGATGCTGGAGCGCGGGCCATAGCCGTCGTTCTCCAGTTCCAGGACGGCGACCACGTCGGCGTCGAGCGAGGACAGCGTGGCCACCAGGCGCGCGAGCTGCGCGGCGTACTCCTCCGGAGTGCGGGCGCCGCGCGCGGTCGGGAAGCCGCCACCCCGGCCATCGCCGTTGAACAGGTTCTGCAGGTTGAGCGCGGCCAGCCGGACTTCGCCGGACACCGTCGGTGCGGCCGGGCGCTGGGCCGGCTGCAGGGTTTCCACGTCGCGCAGCAGCAGGCGCGGCCCGTGTTCGCCGAGCTCCAGGTCGCCCTCCGCCGCTTCGAGCACGCCGCCGGCGCGCCAGGTCCGCGGGTTCGGGGCGGCCTGGTCCGGAAGCACCAGGGCGAGGCTGCGCGCGTGGTTGCCGGCGGCGACCGCGGCCGCGTCGGCACCCGGCCGCGCGGCTTCGGTCGGCGCCTGCGGGCGACTTCCAAACGCCACCACCACGCTGCCGTCGCGCTCGAGGCGATGGTTCCCCGACACCACCAGCGGCGCGGTGATCCGCACGCGCTTCCCGGCATACGCGCTCCAGTCGGCCGGCGGCGCCGCGAGCTCCACCGTGGATGGCGGTGGGGCGACCCCGCGCTCCGGGAACGCCGCACAGCCGGCCAGCGCCAGGGCCGCGGCGACGGCGAGTGCCGGCAGCGGAAATCGGACGGACGGGAAGGATGCGGAGCGGTTCATCGTGGCCTCGGGTGCGGGCGGAGGGCGAAAACGAAGACGCCGCCCGGTGGGCGGCGTCTGCGGGCCGGGCGGATCGCCAGCTTACTGGAGGTTTTCGACCATCCAGTCCACCGTGGCGATCACCTGCTCGTCGCTGAGCGCGGGGTTGCCGCCCTTGGCCGGCATGAAGCCGGTGGAGCCGGTATAGCCATCGATCGCATGCCGGTGCAGCGTGTCGGCGCCCTGCGCCAGGCGCGCGGTCCAGGCCGCGCGCTCGAGCTTCGGGGCGCCGGCCACGCCGGCGGTGTGGCAGCCGGCGCAGAGGTTGCCGTAGATCACCGAGCCGTCGAGCGTGCCGCCGTAGGCGACCTGGGACGCGGCCGATGCCGCGGCGGCCGCGGCGGCTGCGGCCTGGGCGGCGGCGCCCGTGTCGCCCGCATAGACCGCGCCCACCGGCGCGATGCGCTCGGCCACGCGTCTGGCGGCCGACGGATCGACCTCCGTGGGCAGCGCCCTGTGCACGAACCAGGACAGCGCGATGAGCCCGAGGGTCACCACGGTCAGGAAGCCGATCACCAGCGAGAAGCGCTTGAGGAAGTCGAGGTCGTAGTTGCGCACGGAACACCATTGGCGTGCGTGGCGGGCGGCCACAGCTGCGCCGGATTATAGAACATAGGAAGCGCGCCGAAGCATCGTCTGGGCGCGGGGCAGGATCGGACCCCGCGGGCGGCGGGGCGCCGAATCCAACCATCGTTCTCCGGTTGGATCGCAAGGGTGCGCGGCGCGGCTGGGCGGCGAAAAAATCGGCGTGTCCGACCGGGGTCATCGCGGGAGCTGTCTCGTTCATCGTCGCTCATCGGCAGAGTGTTGCCTCAGTAACGAACGAGCGAGGTGGATGTGACCGGGTCTCTTCCGGGCCAGTCGGGGGCGCGAGCTGCTTCCAGCCACCGGCACGCGCCTCAGGCGCTGATCGCGTCGTGGAAGCTTGTGCCCGGCGGCAAGGAGAGGACGAACAGGAGTCGTCCCGAAAGAATCCCGCGTGTGTCGGGCCGGCGGGCCAACCAGCCGCAGGCGGAGAGCGCTGCCGCCGCAAGTCCTTGAATCGAATGGCGCGCCTGGAGGGATTCGAACCCCCGACCAATGGCTTCGGAAGCCACTACTCTATCCGGCTGAGCTACAGGCGCGTGGCCGGACATTGTCCATGATCCCGGGACGGCCCGCTACATCACCTGCGAGAACCGGCGCATGCGCAGCGCCACCGCGACCTGCAGCACGCCGTAGAGCAGCGCGCCGATCGCGATCCACACCGCCATCGTCATCAGGCCGAGGTCCGGCCGGGCGAAGAACAGCACGCCCAGGGCGATCGCCAGCACGCCGCTGAGCGCCAGCAGCCACTCGCCCCGCACCAGCTTGCGCACCTGGATGGCGAACACGATGCGGGCCACCCCGGCGACCAGCAGCCAGGCCGCGAGCAGCCAGAGCATGGCGGTGGCCATCTCGGCCGGCCGCAGCAGGGCGAGCGCGCCGAAGCCCAGCGACGCGAGCGCGTACAGGACGAGCAGCCAGCGCGGCAGCGCCAGGTCGCGGCGCACCGCGCTGAGCAGGCTGACGATGCCGTCGGCCACGGCCAGCACGCCGAAGGCGAGCACCATCGCCATCACCGACAGGTCGGGCCGGAACAGGGTCGCCACCCCGAACACGATGGCCAGGATCCCGAACATCAGGAAGATCCACCAGCTGCGCTGGATGCCGAAATGCGGTGCCATGACGGTCCCCTCCCCTCGCTGTCCGGCCGATGGTACTCCGGTGGGGCGGCGTTACCATGCCGCCATGTCCTACGAACGTTTCGCGGCGCGGCCGCCCGTCGAGCCCGCCTGGCGCGAGCGCGCCGGCCTCTACTGGAAGCTGATGCGCGCCGACCGGCCGATCGGCTGGCTGCTCCTGCTGTGGCCGACCTGGTGGGCCCTGTGGATCGCCGCCGGAGGCGTGCCGCCGCTCTGGATCCTGTTCGTCTTCAGCGCCGGCGTCTGGCTCACCCGCGCCGCCGGCTGCGTGATCAACGATTACGCCGACCGCTGGCTGGACCCGCACGTCAAGCGCACCCGCGAGCGCCCGCTGGCCACCGGCGCGGTGTCCGGGCGCGAGGCGCTGCTGCTGTTCGCGGTGCTGATGCTGGCCGCCTTCGCCCTCGTCCTCACGCTCGACCGGCTCACCGTGCTGATGAGCTTCGTCGGCGTGTTCCTGGCGGCGACCTATCCCTACCTGAAGCGCTACACGCACCTGCCGCAGGTCTACCTCGGCATGTCCTTCGGCTGGGGCATTCCCATGGCCTTCGCCGCGGTACAGGGCGAGGTGCCGCCGGTGGCCTGGGTGCTGTACGCGGCCAACATACTGTGGTCCACCGCCTACGACACCTGGTACGCCATGGTCGACCGCGACGACGACCTGCGCGTGGGCTCGAAGTCCACCGCCATCCTGTTCGGCGACATGGACCTGGTGGCGCAGGGCGTGCTGTACACGCTGGTGTTCCTGGGCCTGGGCCTGGTCGGACGGCAGGCCGGGCTGGGCACCTGGTACTGGGCCGGGCTGGGCGTGGCGCTTGTCCTGGTGGTGCGCCAGTTCTGGATCTGCCGCCGTCGCGAGCGCGGCCCCTGTTTCCGAGCCTTCCTCGACAATCACTGGGTGGGGATGGTGGTGTTCGCGGGCATCGCCGCCCACTACGCCCTGGCGCAGGGCTAGCGGCCCGCTCACCGCGCTGCGCGTGCGCAGACCCAGGCGTCCACGCGTTCGGCGCCGGCATCCAGCAGCGCGTCCGCGGCGGCGTCGAGGGTGGCTCCGGTGGTCATGACGTCGTCGACCAGGGTGACATGGGCCGGAACCGCGACGCGGGACGGCACCTCGAAGGCATCGCGCAGGTTCCCGGCGCGGGCGTCCGCGTCCAGGCGCGACTGTGGCGCGGTATGGCGGATGCGGCGCAGCAGTCCGGGCCTCACCGGCACGCCCAGCAGTCGACCCAGCGGGCGGGCCAGCTCGAGCGCCTGGTTGTAGCCGCGCCCGCTCATGCGCGCACGGTGCAGGGGCACCGGTACGAGGGCGCAGGGGCGCGGGCAGCCGGAGAGGCTGGCCGCCATGGCCTGCGCGAGCAGGCGCCCGGCGGCCAGGTCGCGGTGGAACTTGAGCCGGGGCAGCAGCCGGTCGAGCGGAAAGCCGTAGAGGAAGGCGGCGCGGGTTTCCGACAGTGGCGGAGGCGCGTGCTGGCAGGCGCTGCAGAGGCGGGGCAGCGGTGCGGGATCTGCGCCGGAGCCGGCCACGACCGCGGGCCATGGATCCGGCTCCGGCGACCGCAGCGCGCGCGCCAACAGCGGCATCGCACAGGACAGGCACGCCGGCGGCATCCAGGGCAGTTCCGCCTCGCAGGCCGGGCACAGGTCCAGCGGCCCGGGGGCCGGCTCGCCGCAGACCAGGCAGCGTGGCGGCCACAGCCCGCGGCCGATCCGTGCGAGCCAGCCGTCAACCGCGGGTCCATGCGCCAGGTTGACAGGCCCGGACATGGTCAACAGACTGCCCGACCAGCCACGCAGCCGCCCTCAGGATCCCGCCATGCCCGCCGTCAGCGAATTCCGCGCCAGCGACGCCGCCACGCCGCGCCACGACTGGACCCGCAGCGAGGTCGAGGCCCTGTTCGAGCTGCCCTTCCCGGAGCTGCTGTTCCGCGCCGCCGGCGTGCACCGGCAGAACTTCGACCCGGCCGAAGTCCAGGTCAGCACCCTGCTGTCGGTGAAGACCGGCGGCTGCCCCGAGGACTGCGCCTACTGCCCGCAGGCCCAGCGCTACGACACCGGCGTCGACGCGCAGAAGCTGATGGAGACCGAGGCGGTGCTGGAGAAGGCCCGCCAGGCCAAGGCCGCCGGTGCCTCGCGCTTCTGCATGGGCGCCGCCTGGCGTTCGCCGAAGGACCGCGACATTCCGAAGGTCGCCGCCATGATCGCCGGCGTGAAGTCGCTGGGACTGGAGACCTGCGCCACGCTGGGCATGCTCACCGCGCCGCAGGCACAGGCGCTCAAGGACGCCGGCCTGGACTACTACAACCACAACATCGACACCGATCCCGAGCACTACGGGCAGATCATCCACACCCGCGAACTGCAGGACCGCTTCGACACCCTGGAGCACGTTCGCGACGCCGGCCTCAAGACCTGCTGCGGCGGCATCGTCGGCATGGGCGAGACCCGCCGCCAGCGCGCCGGCTTCCTGCAGACCCTGGCGACGATGCCGGCACATCCGGACTCGGTGCCGATCAACCGCCTGGTGCAGGTCGAGGGCACGCCGCTGCATGGCACCGCCGAACTCGATCCCTTCGAGTTCGTGCGCACGATCGCGGTCGCCCGCATCCTGATGCCGAAGTCGATGGTGCGGCTGTCGGCGGGGCGCGAGCAGATGTCCGACGAACTGCAGGCGCTGTGCTTCAGCGCGGGCGCCAACTCGATCTTCCACGGCGAGAAACTGCTGACCACCGGCAACCCGGACGTTGCCGACGACCAGGCCTTGTTCGAACGGCTTGGCCTGCGTGTGATGGCCGTCACGGTCGATGCCGACGGCCACGACCACGGGGGCACCGTGCACGCGGATATCATCGATCCGAAGCCGCGGACGTGCGCGGCCTGAGGGAGATTCCGCGATGACCGGCAAGCGCCCCGACCTGCGACACCGCGTCCAGGCCCGGCGGGCCGAGGCGATGGCGCACGACCTGGCTCGCAGCCGGCGCGCGGTCGGCCGGCGGGACGGCGTGCGCATGGAGATCGATGGCCGCTGGCTGATCAACTTCTGCGGCAACGACTACCTCGGCCTGGCCCAGCAGTTCCAGGTGGTCGACGCGGTGCAGGGCGCGGCCGCGCGCGACGGCGTGGGTGGCATCGGTTCGCACCTGGTCTGCGGCCACCATGTCGCCCACGAGGCGCTCGAGCGCGAGGTCGCCGACTGGCTGCAGTTGCCGCGGGCGCTGGTCTTCGGCAGCGGCTACATGGCCAACCTCGCCGTGCAGCAGGCGCTGCTGGGCGAGGGCGACACGAGCGTGCAGGACCGGCTCAACCACGCCAGCCTGATCGACGGCGCGCGCCTGGCCGGCTGCCGCCTGCGCCGCTATCCGCATGGCGACGCCGAGGGCGCGCTGCGCCAGCTGCGCACCGTGCCCGACGGCGCGGCCATGATCGCGACCGACGGTGTCTTCAGCATGGACGGTGACGTCGCGCCGCTGCGCCAGCTGGCGCTGGTGGCGCGCATGCAGTCGGCCCTGCTCTACGTCGATGATGCCCATGGCGTGGGCGTGCTTGGCCCCGACGGTCGCGGCAGCGTCGCCGACGCGCGCCTGGGCGTGGCCGAGGTGCCGCTGCAGCTGGTCACGCTGGGCAAGGCCCTGGGTGGCTATGGCGCGGTGGTGGCCGGCGACGCCGACCTCATCGACCATCTGGCCGGCACCGCGCGGCCGTACCTCTACACCACCGCCCTGCCGCCGCCGCAGGCCGCGGCGGCACTGGCCTCGGTGAAGCTCGCGCGGCGCGAACACTGGCGGCGCGAGAAGCTGGGCGCGCTGGTGCAGCGTTTCCGCGCCGGCATGCAGGAGCGGGGCTCTGAGCTGCCGCCGTCGGAGACCCCGATCCAGCCCGTGCCCTGCGGTGACAACGCCCGCGCGCTCGACATGGCCGCGCGCCTGGAGGCCGACGGCTTCCGCGTGGCCGCGATCCGTCCGCCGACCGTGCCCGAGGGCCGCGCACGCCTGCGCGTGACGCTCTGCGCCGCGCACGCCGAGGACCAGGTCGACGCACTGGTGGCCGCGCTGGGCCGCGCCCGCGACCACGTCGACGCCGCGCGCGCGGCCTGAGCCCCGTGTCCGCCGGGATGCCCGCCACCAGCCGCGCGCTGGCCGCCGTCGGCCTCGGCCTGTGCTCGGCGCTGTTCTTCACCATGACCTACGTGCTCAACCGCGTGAGCGCGAGCGCCGGCGGCGACTGGGCCTGGACGGCCACGCTGCGCTACCTGATCACGCTCCCTCTGCTGCTGCCGCTGCTGCCCTGGCAGGGCGGCGCGATGCCGGTGTGGCGCGCGATCCGCCGCCACCCCTGGGCCTGGCTGCGCTGCAGCGCGATCGGCTTCGGCGCGTTCTACCTGCTGCTGTCGTTCGCGGCCGCGAGCGGTCCGTCGTGGCTGGTCGCCGGAAGTTTCCAGTTCACCGTGGTCGCCGGGATCCTGTGCGCGCCGCTGCTGTACCGCGACGCGCGCCGGCGCATCCCGCGGGCGGCGCTGATGGTGGCGGCGCTGATCCTGGCCGGCGTGCTGCTGCTGCAGGCCGGGCACGGCGGCGGTGCGATCGACCGCGCGGGATGGATCGCCCTGGCCTGCGTGCTCGGTGCCGCGGTCGCCTATCCGCTGGGCAACCGCCTGCTGCTGCTGCACCTGGAGCGCAGCGGCGAGAACCTCAACGCCACCCAGCGCGTGTTCGGCATGACCCTCGCCAGCCAGCCGCTGTGGTGGGCGGTCGCGGCCTGGGCGTGGACGCGCAGCGGTGCGCCGCCGGCCGAGCAGGTGTGGCTGGCCGCGGGCGTGGCGCTGAGCGCCGGCGTGGTGGCCAGCATCCTGTTCTTCCAGGCCACCGGCATGGTCCGCGACAACCCGACCGCGCTCGGAGGCGTCGAGGCGATGCAGGGTTCCGAGCTGCTGTTCGCGATCCTGATCGGCGTGCTGTTCCTGGGCGAACCGCTGCCCGGCGCCACCGGCATGGCCGGCGCGGCCCTGATCGTGTTCGGCATCCTCGGCTTCGCCTGGCTGGTGGCGCGCCACGCCGCCGGCAGCCCTGCGCGCCAGCGTGCGCTGCGTACGGACAAGGGCGCATGAGCATGGACCTGCACGTCGAGGTCCGCGGCAGCGGCGCGCCGCTGGTGCTGCTGCACGGCTGGGCGATGCACGGCGGCGTGTTCGCGCCGCTGGTCGAACGCCTGTCGGACCGGTTCGAACTGCATCTCGTCGATCTCCCGGGCCATGGGCGCAGCCGCGACAGCGCGGTGCCGCTGGAGCCGGACGCGGTGGTCGAAGCGGTGGCCGCGCGCGTGCCGGCCGCGCCCTGGCTGGGCTGGTCGCTGGGCGGCATGTTCGCGCTCCGCGCCGCCGCGACGCGGTCGACGGAGGTTCCGGCGCTGGTGATGATCTGCTCGGCGCCGCGCTTCGTGCGCGATGCCGGAGGCGACGACGGTGCGCGCCATGGCATGTCGCCGGAGATCTTCGCCGGCTTCGCGGAGGGACTCCGCGGCGACTACCACGGCACGCTCGAGCGCTTCATCGCGCTGGAGGCCTTCGGCTCCGACGATGCCCGCGGCGAACTGCGCGCGCTGCGCGACCAGGTCTTCGCGCGCGGAGAACCGCCGGCCGCCGCACTCGCGCAGGGGCTGGACCTGCTGCGCACGGTCGACCAGCGCCCGCTGCTGCCCGCGCTCGCCGTCCCGAGCCTCTGGATCGCCGGACGCCGCGACCGCGTGGTCGACCCGCGCGCCGTGCGCGCCGCCGCCGACCGCGCGCCCGGCGCCGGCTTCGTCCGGATCGAACACGGTGGCCACGCTCCCTTTCTCACCCACGCCGACGAGGTGGCCGCGGCCATCGACGGCTTCCTCGCGCAGGCGCGCGCGGGCACGACGCTGCCAGGCGCCACGGAACCGACATGAACGACGTCTTCGACCATCGCCAGGTGCGCCGCGCCTTCTCGCGCGCCGCCGGGAGCTATTCCGCGGCCGCCGAGCTGCAGCGCGAGATCGAGTCGCGGCTGTTCGAATCGCTGGACTATCTCGGCGACACGGTGCCGGCGGACATCCTCGACCTCGGCAGCGGCCCCGGGACGGGAGCGCTCGAACTGCGCCGGCGCTGGCCGAAGGCGCGCGTGCTCGCGATCGACCTGGCGCTGCCGATGCTGCGCCAGCTCTCGCCGAAACGCGGCTGGAACCCGCTGCAGCGACCGATCGACCGCGTCTGCGCCGACGCGCGCGCGCTGCCACTGGCCGACGAGAGCATCGACCTCATCTTCAGCAACCTCTGCCTGCAGTGGGTCGAGGACCTGGACGCGCTGTTCGCCGGCTTCCGTCGCGTGCTGCGGCCCGGCGGCCTGCTGCTGGTCTCGACCTTCGGCCCGGACACGCTGCACGAGCTGCGCGCCGCGTTCGCCGAAGCCGACGAAGCGGCGCATGTCTCGCCGTTCGCGACCATCGCCGAGTTCGGCGATGCCCTGATGCGCGCCGGTTTCCGCGATCCGGTGCTCGACCGCGACGTCGACGTGCACCGGCACCGGGACATGGCCGGGCTGATGCGCGGGCTGCGCCAGCTGGGCGCGACCAATGCACTGTCCTCGCGGCGGCGCGCCCTGACCGGGCGCGGCCGCTTCGCGGCCGCCGAAGCGGCGTACGGACAATGGCGCGACGGGGACGGCCTGCTTCCGGCCACCTGGGAGATCATCACCGCCATGGCCTGGGCGCCCGCCCATGGACAACCCATCCGCGAGGGCGGCGAGGACGTGGCGCGCTTCCCGGCCTCGGGCATCCCGGTGCGGCGCCGGCGCGGCTGAGCGGTCAGTCCGGCCGCACCACCAGGTCACGGTGGAAGAAGTAGACCTCGCGTGCGAGGAAGCGCCACTGGGTACGGAAGCTGCGGAAGCGCGTGCTCGGCGTCGGCGAGCCGATCGCGTCGATGCCGAGCCGGCGCGCCAGGCGCAGTGCGCGCGCCATGTGCAGCGGGTCGCTGACCACGATCACCCGCTGCAGCCCGTGCGCGGACAGCAGGTCGCGGCTGCGCGACAGGTTCTGGTAGGTGGTGCGCGACAGGGTTTCGATCAGGATCGCGTCCGCCGGCACGCCGGCGCGGAGGGCGAAGCTGCGCGCGACCTGCGACTCGGAGAAGCGCGCGCCGTCGCCGTAGCCGCCGGTGAAGACCAGCACCGGCGCCAGCCCCCGCTCGTAGAGGTCGATGCCATGGCGGATGCGCTCGGTGAACACCGGCGAGGGCCGGGTGTCATAGGCGGCCGCGCCCAGCACCACGATCGCGTCGGCGGGTGCGGCCTGGTCGCGGTTGCCGACGTAGACGATCCAGGCGGCGACGCCGCCGAGCCAGAGCGCGACCAGCAGGGCGAGCTGCAGCAGCCGCCGCGGCCAGCGGCGCGGCGGCCGTCCGCGCACGCGCCGGCGCTTCAGGCGGCCCACGGGAGTGCGTCGAGGTCGACGTTGCCACCCGACAGCAGCAGGCCCACGCGCTGGCCGGCGAAGCGTGCGCGGTTCCCGAGCACGGCCGCGAGCGTGATCGCCGAGGAGGGTTCCACCACCTGCTTCATCCGCTGCCAGACCAGGCGCATCGCGGCCACGGTGTCGGCGTCGTCGACCACCAGGACCTCGGCGCCGTGGGCCCGCAGGATGTCGAAGCCCGGCTGGCCGAGGGTGCCGCGCAGGCCGTCGCAGATCGTGTCGGGAGTGAAGTCGGTGACCCGCTCGCCGCGGGCCAGCGAATCGCGGGTCTCGGCCGCACCGGCGGGCTCGGCGAGATAAAGCCGGCAGTCCGGTGCGCAGGCGGCCAGGGTCAGGGCCGTCCCCGCGGCCAGGCCGCCGCCGCCGACCGGCACCACCATGGCATCCAGCGGGCCGGCCGCCGCCAGCAGCTCGAGGGCCGCCGTGCCCTGGCCGGCGATCACCGCCGGGTCGGCATAGGGATGGACCAGCCGCGCTCCGGTCGTCCCGACCACCTCCGCGCAGGCGGCCTCGCGCGCGGCGATGCCGGATGCGCAGCGGTGCATGACCGCGCCATAGGCGGTGATCGCGTCGAGCTTGCTGCGGACCGCGTCGGCCGGCGCCACCACGTGGCAGGGGATACCCCGGCCCGCGGCGGCCAATGCCAGCGCGGCGCCATGGTTGCCGGAGGAGTGCGTGGCGACGCCGCGGGCGGCCTCATCCGCGGAAAGCCGCCAGACCGCGTTGCAGGCCCCCCGGAACTTGAACGCGCCAGTGCGCTGCAGCTGCTCGGCCTTGAAGGCCAGGCTGCAGCCCGCGAGCGCATCGAGGCCGCGCGAGCGCAGCACCGGCGTGGTGTGCGCGTGTGGCGCGATCCGCGCCGCGGCCGCCATCACATCGTCGAAATTGGCCACGCCCGGGGACATGCGTCCAGACTAGCGGACTTGAACCCGCGGTTCAGCAGCGGGCGCGGACCGCGGATTAAGCGGCAATTCAATGGCGCGGGCCGAGTCTGTGGCAGACGACCCCGGGGGGGTGCACCATGCGCAAGATCCTCATCGCCCTCGTCGCGGCCCTCCTCGCCGGCTGCGCGACGGGCTACGGCTACAGCGGATACGACGGCCGCGGCTACGGCGACTACTACTACGGCAGTCCCTCGTATCGCGCGTACGAGGACTACTACTACGCACCCTATGGCGGGTACGGGCGTCCCTGGTACCGGGGGTACTACGGCGGCCTGTACGGATCCTGGGGCTACCCCTGGTACGGCGGATATCCCGGCTGGTACGGCTGGCCGGACTACCGCTACCGGCCGCACTACCGGCAACCGCATCGCCCGCCGGCGGATGATCATCGTCCGCCGCGCGGGGAGCTCCGGGCGCCGCCGATGAGCCGCCCCCTGCCCGCGCAGCCGATGCCTCGAGCCGGCAGCGTGGGGCAGCCGCGACAGCGGTTGCCGGCTCCGCCATCCACGCCGCGCATGTCCACGCCGATGCCCGCACCCCGGGTGGCGCCGCCCTCCACCCTGGAACCCTCCGCTCCGGCCCCGAGGCGCAGCGCGCCGCCGCGGCCGGTGTCGCCGCGCGCCGCGCCGCCGCGCTCGACCCCGGCGCCACCCTCGGTGATCCGCGACCGCGAGGTGCAGCAGGAGCCGTGACACGAACGGCGTCGCGGTCCGGGCAGGCTGGCGCTTGCGTGCGGGCCGCAGTCGTCGCAAGCTGGGCCCGGCTGACCGGTTGCGTCGCTTCCTGACGTATCCCGGGGTGACCAATGTCGACACCCGGCGGGGAATCCCGGATCCCCCCTGTTCCGCCCCGCCGGGCGTCGGCGCCATATCGGGCGATGCGGCCGCTCGCGGCCGCCGGAAGAAAAAACGGGGCCGAACGTCCCCCGACGTTCGGCCCCTTCGCTTCCCCGGAATGCGCTTGGCCAGCCCTGTTCCAATCTCCGGCCACGCCCCCCTTGGCGTTTGCCATCCCGGGTGCGCCAGCATCGGATGCAGGATGCATGCCAACTCCGGCTCCGGCAGGCGCGCGACACCTCTCACGCGGGATAATTGCTGCATGCATCACGACTTCCATCGCCACGACGTCATCGTGATCGGCGGCGGCCACGCCGGAACCGAGGCCGCGCTCGCCGCCGCTCGTGCGGGCGCGCGCACGCTGCTGCTCACCCACAGCATCGAGACCATCGGCGCGATGAGCTGCAATCCCGCGATCGGCGGCATCGGCAAGGGCCACCTGGTGCGCGAGATCGATGCGCTGGGCGGAATCATGGCGCGCGCGGCCGACGCCGCCGGCATCCAGTGGCGCCGGCTCAATGCCTCCAAGGGCCCGGCGGTGCGCGCCACCCGCTGCCAGGCCGACCGCGCGCTGTACCGCGCCTTCATCCGCCGCGCGGTGGAGGCGCAGCCGGGCCTCACCGTGTTCCAGGCCGCCGTCGACGACCTGGTGATCGAAGGCGGCGCGGTGCGCGGCGCGATCACCAACACCGGCCTGCGCTTCGATGCGCCGGCGGTGGTGCTGACCGCCGGCACCTTCCTCGCCGGCCGCATCCACGTCGGCGAGGCGCAGCACGCCGGCGGACGCATGGGCGATCCGCCGTCGGTGCGCCTGGCCGAACGCCTGCGCGAAGGTCCCTTCGTGGTCGATCGCCTGAAGACCGGCACGCCGCCGCGCATCGACGGGCGCACGCTCGATTACTCGGTGATGGTGGCGCAGCCCGGCGACGAGCCGCGCCCCGTGTTCTCCTTCATGGGCACGCGCGACGACCATCCCCGGCAGGTGTCGTGCTGGATCACGCAGACGACGGAGCGCACGCACGACATCATCCGCGGCGCGCTGCACCGCTCGCCACTGTATTCGGGGCAGATCGAGGGTACGGGTCCGCGCTACTGCCCGAGCATCGAGGACAAGGTGGTGCGCTTCGCGGAGAAGGACAGCCACCAGGTCTTCGTCGAGCCCGAAGGACTCGATGTCGCGGAGATCTATCCGAACGGCATCTCCACCTCGCTGCCCTTCGACGTGCAGCTGGAGCTGGTGCGTTCGGTGCGCGGCTTCGAGCGCGCGCACATCACCCGGCCGGGCTATGCGATCGAGTACGACTTCTTCGACCCGCGCGGACTGAAGGCGACCCTGGAGACCAAGGCCGTCTCCGGTCTGTACTTCGCCGGCCAGATCAACGGCACCACCGGCTACGAGGAGGCCGCGGCCCAGGGCCTGCTCGCCGGCGCCAACGCCGCACGCACAGTGCAGGGACGCGAAGGCTTCGCGCCGCGCCGCGACCAGGCCTACATCGGCGTGCTGGTCGACGATCTGGTGACGCACGGAACCAGCGAGCCGTACCGCATGTTCACCTCGCGCGCCGAGTACCGCCTGCAGCTGCGCGAGGACAACGCCGACCTGCGGCTGACGCCGGTGGGTCGCGAGCTGGGCCTGGTCGACGACGCGCGCTGGGAGGCGTTCGCGCGCAAGCGCGACGCCGTGGCCGCGGAAACGCAGCGCCTGGGCGCGCTGTGGGCCTCGCCGAACAACGCCATCGGGCGCGACGCGGCGACGACGCTCGGCATCGACATCAGCCGCGAATGCAGCGGACTGGACCTGCTGCGGCGGCCGGAGCTGGACTACTCGAAGCTGGCCGCGGTGCCGTCGTTCGGCCCGGCGGTGGAAGACGCCGCGGTGGCCGAGCAGGTCGAGATCGAGGCCAAGTACTCCGGCTACCTCGAACGCCAGCGCGAGGAGATCGCGCGCCAGCGGAGCAGCGAGGAGGCCGCGATCGCGGAGGGCTTCGACTACGCCGCCGTGCACGGCCTGTCGGCCGAGCTGCGCCAGAAGCTGGAACAGGTGCGGCCGCAGACCATCGGCCAGGCCCGGCGCATCCCGGGCATGACCCCGGCGGCGATCTCGCTGCTGCTGGTGCACCTGGAGCGCGCGCGGCGCAGCGCTGCATGAGTCCGGTCGTACCGGTCAGGGTGTGAACGGCCCCTGCGCCCGGGCCGCTTCGTCGTGGGTCCCCAGCCGGTCCACCAGCGACCGGCTGGCCCGGTTCAGGCCGATCACCTCCACCTCCGCGCCGTGCCGGCGCAGCTTCAGCACCACCCGGTCCAGGGCGGCGACGGCGGTGGTGTCCCGGAAGTGCGCTTCGCTCAGGTCGATCACCACGCGCCCGGGTGCGTGCAGGTAGTCGAAGCTGTTGGCGAACTGGACGGTGCGGGTGCCGTCGGCGGCGTCCTCATGCTCGACGTCGAGCACGGCGCTCACCCGACGGGTGAACGGGAGCGCGGTCAGCAGCACGCCGATCAGCAGCTCTTGATCTTCCCTCCCGAAGCCGCAGAACGCCGGAGCCCGTCCCGCGCACAGGGGGTGTGCGGCCATGGATGGCCGGCGGCCGGCAGTGGCAGCAGGACGCGGAGACTGCCGGGGGAGCACACCCCCTGTGTGCGGGACGGGCAGCGCGTACCACAACGAAGCGGCTTCAAGGCGCGACTGCGTGCCAAGTGCACGCCATCGCCCCGGAGTCTGGAGATGAACCGGAAACAAAGCGGGGCGGGAGACCAGCTCCCGCCCCGCCCGTTCTTGCGCGCGGACCTCAGTAGACGTCTTTCATCGTGTTGTAGACGTTGAACTTGCCGGTCGGAGTGATCAGGCGCGGATCGTCCAGCACCGCCTTCAGCTTGCGGGTCTTGTCGTCCACTACCACCAGGGCCGAGCGCTGGTCCTTGCCGTTCCAGACCGAGAACCAGACCTCGTCGCCGGCCTTGTTGTACTCCGGCTGCACCACCCGCTTCGGGCCTTCGCCGAGGTTCGCCCATTCGGCGATCGGCAGCACTTCATAGCCCTTGTCGAGGTTGTTGATGTCGAACACCGCGATCGACTGGCTGGCCTCGGCCGTGGGGTTGAGGGTGGTGTCGACCCACAGGTTCGTCGACTCGGGATGGGTCTTGACGAACAGCGAACCGCCGCCCTGGCCCTTGAGCACCTCGACCGCCTTCCACGCGTACTGCGGATGGTTGACCGGATCGGTGGCGATCAGGGTGATGTTCTCGTTGCCCAGGGCCGAGGTCGCCCACACCGGACCGTACTTGGGATGGACGAAGTTGGCGCCGCGACCCGGGTGCGGGATCTTGTCGACGTCGATCAGCGCGGTCAGCTTCTGTTCCTTCGAGTCCACCACCGCGACCTTGTCGCTGTTGTTCGCCGCGGTCAGGAAGTAGCGCTTGGTCGAGTCCCAGCCGCCGTCGTGCAGGAAGGGCGCGGCGTCGAGCGTGGTGGTCTTCAGGCTGGCGAGGTCGGAGTAGTCGACCAGCAGGATGCGGCCGGTCTCCTTGACGTTGATGATGAACTCCGGGTGCTCGTGGCTGGCGACGATCGCGGCCACGCGCGGCTCGGGATGGTACTCCTGCGTGTCGACCGTCATGCCGCGGGTGGAGACGATCTTCTTCGGCTCGAGGGTCGGGCCGTCCATGATCACGTACTGCGGCGGCCAGTAGGCACCGGCGATGGCCAGCTTGTCCTCGTAGCCCTTGAACTTCGAGGTCTCGACCGAGCGCGCCTCGAGCCCGATCTTGATCTCGGCCACGCGGTCGGGGACCTTCATCCACAGGTCGATCAGGTCGATCTTGCCGTCGCGGCCGATGGTGTAGACGTAGCGGCCGGAGTGCGAGGCGCGCGAGATGTGCACCGCGTAGCCGGTCTTGATGATGTTGATGATCTTCTTGCTGTCGCCGTCGATCAGGGCGATCTCGCCGGAGTCGCGCAGGGTGACGGAGAAGATGTTGTCCAGGTTCCAGTTGTTCATCTTCCGGGTCGGACGCTTGTCCTCCGGGATGAGCACCGTCCAGCTGTCACGCATTTCCTTCATGCCCCATTCCGGCGGGCTCGGCGGGGTGTGCTGGAGGAAGCGGGCCATCAGGTCGACCTGGGCCGCGGTCAGCTCGCCGCCGGTGCCGAAGTTGGGCATACCGCCGGGCGAACCGAAGTTGATCAGCGCCTTGAGGTACTCGGTGCCACGCGGCTGGGTCACGTCCGGCGTGAGCGGCTTGCCGGTGGCGCCCTTGCGCAGCACGCCGTGGCAGCCTGCGCAGCGCTGGAAGAAGATCTCGCTGGCCTGGGCGAACTCGGTTTCGGTCATGTCCGGAGCGCCCGGAGTGCGGACCTGGGCGACATCGGTGCCGCTGACGGTGGAGGGCGCACCCTCGTAGGCGGCCTGGGCCTGGCTGGTGCCCGGATGCACTTCGCCCTGGGCCGGATCGGTGCTCACCGCCAGCGCCGCGCGCCGCGTCCTGACCTCGGCCTCGGTGATGCTGCCGCCGGGGTTGCCCCACTGGTTCAGGACATAGGTGGTGATGGCGGCGATGTCGGCATCGCTGATGTGGCTCTGCGCCGGCATCAGGCTGTTGTAGGTGGCGCCGTTGACGACGATCTCGCCCTCGAGGCCGGACAGGACCGTCGAGGCGACCTCGGCCGCAGTCTTGCCCTGCAGCCAGTCCGAGCCCGCGAGCGGCGGGAAGGCGCCGGCCAGGCCCTTGCCGTCGGGCTGGTGGCAGGCGGCGCAGTTGTCGAGGTAGGCCTGCTGGCCGTCGGCCGTCGGGCCATCGCCGGGGGCGGCACCGGCACCCGTACCGAGTGCGAAGTACGCGCCGCCGGCAAGCAGGAAGGGGATGGTCAGGGCGAGCGTCGAACGTTTCATCAGCGGGACTCCCGGCTCGAATCGGATGGACTGTAAAGCGGAGATGAATGGTCTCCGGCTTTATGGCACGGGCGGATGCGTGGACATTGATCGAGATCAATTCCGCCACCCCGGACTTGACCCAGGTCATGCGGGACACATCGACGGCGGAGACAATACGGGTACCGTTCCGTCCGGATGCAGAAGCACACTGGAGCATCGATTGGCTGGATCCTTTCCGCTGTTTTCGCTGCTCCCCCCGCTGCTCCCCCTGCTGCTCGCCTCGGGCGCGGGAGCGGCACCGCAATCCCCGGGACCCGACGTCGCCGACAGGGTGACCACGCTGGACACCGTGGTGGTGGTTTCCAGCCGCGTGGCCGAGCCGATCAGCCAGGTGGTGGCGAGCGTCGCCCAGGTGGAGCGCGATGAGCTCGATCGGCGCCTGGTCCGCGACCCGGAAAGCCTGGTGCGCTACGTGCCCGGCGTAGAGGTGGTGTCCGAGGGCAACCGCTTCGGTACCCGCGGCTTCTCGATCCGCGGACTCGAGGGCAATCGCGTGCGCATCGTCGTCGACGGCATCCCGCTGGCCGACGCCTACAGCATCGGCCAGTTCGCCTCCGCGGGTCGCGACCTGGTCGACCTCGAGGCGGTGGAGCGGGTGGAAATCCAGCGCGGCCCGGCTTCGACCCTGTATGGCAGCGACGCGCTGGCCGGCGTGGTCGCCTTCCGCACGCTCGATCCCGGAGCCCTGCTGCTGCGCGGCGAGGGCGGCGACCGCCACTTCGGGCTGCGCCTGGGCCATGACGGACTCGACGACAGCCGGCTGCTGTCGGCGAGCTGGGCCGCGGGCCGTGTCGACGGCTGGCAGGCGATGGTGATGGCCGCGCAGCGCCGCGGGCACGAGGCCGGCAATCGCGCCTGGCGCGACGAGGACGGCCCCAACCCGCTCGACTTCACCCGCGAGAGCGTGCTCGCGAAGCTGGTCCGTGACACCGGCGACGCCGGCCGCTACGTGCTGGCCTTGGACGGCTCGCGCGAGCGGCGGGAAACCGCGGTCGATTCGCTGCGCTTCGGCAGCGGACGCTTCGCCACCACGTACCGCCTCGACGCCGACGACCGCCAGCAGCGCATGCGCGCCAGCCTCGCGGCGGAGTGGGCGCCGGGTCTGCCCTGGCTGCAGTCGCTGGAGGCGCAGGCCTGGGTACAGGACACCGAGGTCCGCCAGGAAAGCGACCAGTACCGGCTGCCGGATGCGGCCACGCCCTTCGAATCGCTGCGCTGGCGCCGCTTCGACTATGAAAGCCGCGCGGCCGGCGCGGGCCTGCTCGGCCAGGCCCGGCACGAGGGATGGCGCGGCAGCCATTGGCACGTCTTCGGCGTCGACCTGGCGCGCCAGCGCTACGAAGGACTGCGCGACGGCCTGGAGACCAACCTCGCCACCGGCGCGTCGAGCAACGTGGTGCTGGGCGAAGTCATGCCGGTGCGCGACTTCCCGGACTCGGTCCAGACCAGCCTGGCGTTCTTCTGGCAGGACGAGATCACGTTCGGCGAGCGCTTCGCGGTGATCCCGGGCCTGCGCGCGGAATGGAGCCGGCTGCGCGCGCACCCCGACGCGATCTTCCGCGAAGACTTCCCGGATACGGTGCCGGTCGACGTCGACACCGACCAGGCGACCCCGCGACTGGCGCTGCGCTGGTCGCCGGGCGGCGGACACAGCCTGTTCGTGCAGTACGCCCGTGGCTTCCGCTCGCCGCCCTTCGGCGACGTGAACATCGGCCTGGTGCTGCCGGTCTTCAACTACGAGGTGCGCGCCAACCCCGACCTGCGGCCGGAGCGCAGCGAAGGGCTGGAGCTGGGCTGGCGCCACGTCGGCGACACGCTCCGCGCCAGTGTGTCGGCCTACGAGAACCGCTACCGCGACCTGATCGAATCGCGCGCCAACCTCGGGATCGATCCGGTGACCCGCGCGCTGGTGTTCCAGTCGGTCAATCGCGATCGCGCCCGCATCCGCGGCATCGAGGGCGACCTGCTCTGGCACCTGCCGTGGAGCGATCCGGCGCAGCCCGGCGGCTGGCAGCTGCGCGGGGCGATGGCCTGGGCGCAGGGCGACGACACCCGCCGGGACGTGCCTCTCAACAGCGTCGATCCGCCAAAGGCCACGCTCGGCCTGCGCTACGACGCCGGCAGCGGCCTCTGGGGCGCGGAAGGCGCGATGGTGGCGGTGCGCGGCATGGATCGCGTCGACCACGGCACGGGGCGCCTGTTCGAGCCGCCCGGCCACGCGCGCTTCGACCTGTACGCATGGCTCGAACCGCGGCCCGGCATCCGCATCAACGCCGGCGTGATGAACCTCGGCGACCGCCGCTACTGGAGCTGGGGCGGGGTGCGCGGCCTGGCCGCCGGCGAGGACAACCTCGGCTTCCACACGCGCCCTGGACGCAGCGCGGCGGTCAACGTGTCCTTCGACTGGTAGCGCGGTCTCCGTAGCGAAACATTCCCGGCGCAGACTGGACGCAGGTCCCTGCTGCAACGAACGGATGCATAACCGTGGTCCGGGTCCCCCTCCGGGCGTGAGCGCAGCGCTCCGTCCGCGTCGTAGTCGTCCCTGCAAGGAGTAGAAACCATGGGCCACCACTCGTGCCGGACCCTGTTCGCCGCCGCGCTTTCCGCGGCGCTGTTTGTCGCCCCGCCCGCCTTCGCCGATGACGGCCAGGCGCCGCGGGCGAAGAACGTCATCGTCTTCCTCGCCGACGCCGCCGGCGTGGCGACCCTCAACGCCGCCAGCCTCCACGGCCACGGCGAGCCGCTGAAGCTGCACATCCAGCAGTGGCCGCACCTGGGCCTGAGCGACACGTCCCCGGTCGACCGCTTCGTGTCCGACTCGGCCAACGGCATGTCCTCGATCATGACCGGCGTGCGCACCCGCAACGGCGTCATCAGCCAGGGCCCCGACGCGGTGCGCGGCGAGAAGGACGGCACCCCGGCCAAGACCCTGCTCGAGTACGCCGAGGAGCGCGGCCTGCGCACCGGCGTGGTCAGCTCGCAGTCGATCGCCGACGCCACGCCGGCGGCGACCTATGCGCACGCCAACGACCGCCGGAATTTCGGCGCGATCTTCCCGCAGGCCTTCACGCCCCGCTACGGCGACGGCGTCGACGTGCTGCTGGGTGCCGGCCGCGAGCGCATCGGCACCGCGCTGGCCGCGGCCGGCACCGGTTTCGACGCTTTGGCCGACGCGCACAAGCGACCCATCTACGCCTCGCTGGATTCCGTGCCCGCGTCCGATGCGCGCCCGGTCGTGGTTGCCGACGGCATCGACGTGCGCGCGGCCACGCTGAAGGCGCTCGACCTGCTGGAGGATTCGCCGCAGGGCTATCTGCTGGTGGTCGAGTGGGACGCGCACACCGACGACGTGCGCAAGGGCCTGCAGAACGTGGTCGACTTCGACCGCCTGGTGGCCGAGGTGGAGCAGCGCGTGGACCTCGACGACACCCTGATGCTGTTCACCGCCGACCATTCCTTCGGCCTGCAGGTCGACGGCGGCCAGCGCGGCACGCCGCTGCTCGAGGGCTACGAGTCCTGGAAGGCGTCCGGCAGCGACGACGACGACCTGGTGCGCCTTGATCACGTGCTGGTCAACCGCACCCACACCGCCGAGGAAGTGGTGGCGCTGGCCACCGGCGCCGGTGCGCACCGTGTCCGCGGCTACTTCCCGGCCACGTACCTGTTCCAGGTCGTGCTCGACGCGTGGGGCTGGAAGGCGGACTGAGCTCCGGCTTTCCTCCAGGGCGCCGGACACGCCGGTCCGGCGCGCGGGTCGTCTCCGGGGGTGGTCCGGGGCGCCCCGGAGGGCTTGACCGGGCTTGCGGAGACTCCAGGGATGGGCGTAAGGTAGTGACCACTCACTTACTTTGCCCCCAGGCAGGTCCCCATGACCCAGCGGCCATCCCGGCTTTCGGCTGAAGAACGGCGCGAGACCACGGTCGAGGCGATGATCGACCTCGCCGCCGAACAGAACCCCAGCGAGATCACCACCAGCGCCATCGCCGAGCGCATGGGGCTGACCCAGGGCGCGCTGTTCCGGCACTTCCCGAACAAGGATGCGATCGTCCAGGCCGTGCTCTCCCGGGTCGCCGAGCGCCTGCTGTCGCGGGTGGACAGGGCCGCGGCCGGCACGGCGTCGCCGCTGGCGGCGCTGGAGGCGGTGTTCATGGCCCACGTCGACTTCGTCGCCGACCACCCGGGCGTGCCGCGGATGCTGTTCGGCGAGCTGCAGCGGCCGGCGGACACCCTGCCGCGCAAGATGGTGCAGGCCCTGATCGGGCGCTACGGCGAGCGGCTGCGCGACCTGCTCGGGCGCGGCATCACCGCCGGCGAGCTTGATCCGGCGCTGGACGTCGAAGCGGCTGTGCAGCTGTTCATCGGCACCGTCCAGGGCCTGGTGATCCAGGCCATGGTGGCTGGCGACGTCGCCCGGATCCGCCGCGACGCGCCGGGCGTGTTCGCCATCTACCGTCGCGGCATCGGGGGAGGTGGGGCATGAGCACCGGAGCCAAGCGCTTCGGGCGCAAACGGGTCATCGTCACCGCCGCCATCGTCGCGGCCGCGGTTCTGGTCGCGGTGATCTGGGCACGGCGCGCGGGCACCGACGACGGCGCGCTGGTCCTGTACGGCAACGTCGACATCCGCGAGGTGCAGCTGGCCTTCCGGCAGCCGGGACGGGTCGCGGAAATGATCTTCGAGGAAGGTGACGCGGTCGCCGCCGATGACCGCGTGGCCTTGCTCGATGCCCGGCCCTACGAGGACGCGCTGGCGGGCGCGGAGGCGGCGGTCCGGGTGGCACGGGCCGAGGTCGACAAGCTGCACGGCGGCCTCCGTCCGCAGGAGGTCGCGCAGGCCCGCGAGGCGCTGAACCGCGCGCGGGCCGTCGCCACGGACGCCGGACGCAACTACGAACGCCAGGCCGGCCTCCTGCCTTCGGGCGCGAGCAGCCGGAGCACGGTCGACGCCGCGCGCGCTGCCCGCGATCAGGCGGTTGCAGCCGTCCGGGCGGCCGAGGCGGCGCTGTCGCAGGCCGTGGAGGGCTTCCGCAGCGAGGACATCGCCGCGGGGGAGGCGCGGCTGGCCGCTGCCGAGGCGGCCCGTGACCAGGCGCTGACGGCACTCGCCGATACCCGGCTGCTGGCGCCCGCTGCCGGCACGATCATCGCCCGGATCCGCGAGCCGGGCAGCATGGTCGCGAGCCAGAGCGCGGTCTACAGCCTCAGCCTCGATCGGCCGGTGTATGTACGGGCCTACGTCGGCGAACCTGATCTGGGCCGTGTCGCTCCGGGAACCCCGGTCCGTGTCCGCAGCGACTCCTCCGACAGGGTCTACCGGGGCCAGGTCGGCTTCGTCTCGCCACGCGCGGAGTTCACGCCGAAAACCGTCGAGACGCCCGACCTGCGTACCGACCTGGTCTACCGCCTGCGCGTGGTCATCGATGACGACCAGGTCGATGGCGGACTGCGCCAGGGAATGCCGGTGACCGTCGAGCTCGACGCCGCGTCCGGCTCGGGCGCGGCCGGCGACGGCGTCCGCTGACATGGTCGGCGCCACGCCGCCGCGGGTCGAGGCGCGCGGTCGCCACGAGGGCGTGGCCGTGGCGATCGAAGGCGTCGACAAGCATTTCGGCCGGGTCCGGGCGCTGCTCGGGCTGGAGGCACGCATCGACTATGGCCGGCTCACCGGCCTGGTCGGCCCGGATGGTGCCGGCAAGACGACGCTGATGCGGATCATGACCGGCCTGCTCCGGCCCGATGCTGGTCGCGTGACCGTGGCCGGATTCGATGTGGTCGACGACAACGACGCCATCCACGTGGCCACCGGCTACATGCCGCAGCGCTTCGGCCTGTACGAAGACCTGACGGTGATGGAGAACATGCGCCTGTACGCACGCTTGCGCGGCATGGACGCGGATCGACACGGCGAGCTCTTCGCCGGACTGCTCGACTTCACCCGGCTGGCGCCGTTCACCGAACGCCTGGCCGGCAAGCTGTCCGGCGGCATGAAGCAGAAGCTCGGCCTGGCCTGCGCGCTGATGGCGCGGCCGAGGGTGCTGCTGCTGGACGAGCCCAGCGTCGGCGTGGACCCGGTCAGTCGCCAGGACCTTTGGCGGATGGTGCAGGCCTTGACCGACGATGGCATGGCGGTGGTGTGGTCGACCGCCTACCTGGACGAGGCCGAGCGCTGCGACTCGGTGCTGCTGCTCGACGAGGGCGAGCTGGCCTTCGACGGCCCGCCGGCCGAGCTGACCGGGCGTCTCCAGGGACGCAGCTTCCGCCTGGAGGAGGTGGGCGAGGAGCGTCGCGCGGTGCTGTCCGAGGCGCTGGAGCTGGCGGGTGTGGGCGACGGCGTGATCCAGGGCGCTGGCGTGCGGGTGGTCCTGCGCGAGGGCGCCGGTACCGACGAGGTCCAGGCGCTGGCCGACCGGGCCGGTGCGCGCCTGGCCGCGGTGCCGGCTCGCTTCGAGGATGCCTTCATCGACCTGCTCGGCGGCGGTCCCGGCGGCATCTCGGCGCTGGCCGGCCGCATGCCGCCGGTGGAACTCGACTCCGACATCGCCGTCTCCTGTCGCGAACTGACCAGGCGCTTCGGCGACTTCACCGCCACCGACCGTGTCAGCTTCCAGGTACGCAAGGGCGAGGTGTTCGGTCTGCTCGGTCCCAACGGCGCGGGCAAGTCCACCACGTTCAAGATGCTGTGCGGCCTGCTCGCGCCGACCTCGGGCGAGGCCCACGTGGCGGGCATGGACCTGCGCCGCGCGACCGGCGCCGCCAAGGCCCGCCTCGGCTACATGGCGCAGAAGTTCTCGCTGTACGGGCTGCTGTCGGTGCGCCAGAACCTGGAGTTCTCGGCCGGCGTCTACGGGCTGCAGGGCGCCACGAAGCGCGCGCGCATCGACGACATGATCGAGACCTTCGACCTCGGGCGCTGGCTGTCGGCGGCGCCCGAGTCGCTGCCGCTCGGCTACCGCCAGCGGCTGGCACTCGCCTGCGCGCTGATGCACCGGCCGCCGGTGCTGTTCCTGGACGAACCGACCTCGGGCGTGGACCCGATCACCCGCCGCGAGTTCTGGACCCACATCAACGGCCTCGCCCGCAAGGGCGTGACGATCATGGTCACCACCCATTTCATGGACGAGGCCGAGTACTGCGACCGGGTGGCGATGCTGTACCGCGCCAGGCTGATCGCGCTGGACACGCCGGACGCGCTCAAGCGCGGCGCGGCCGGTGGCGACACGCCGGATCCGACCATGGAGGACGCCTTCATCCACCTGGTGGAATCGGCCGACCTGGTCGACGAGGCCGCGGCGGGAGAGGCGGCATGAACCTGCGTGGAGGCGGGCGGTCGAGTGCCGGCGTGCCGGCCGGCGCGGCCGCGCCCCGCTTCGACGCCCGCCGCCTCGCGGCGCTGGTGCGCAAGGAGAGCCTGCAGGCGCTGCGCGATCCGTCCACGCTGCTGATCGCCTTCGTGTTGCCGGCGGTGCTGCTGTTCCTGTTCGCCTATGCGGTGTCGCTCGACATACGCAAGGTACGGATCGGGGTGGTGGTGGAATCGCCCGGCATCTCCGCCCAGCAGCTTGCGGCTGCATTCGCGGCTACACGTTTCCTCGACGTGACCTTCGCCCACGACCGGCGGGAAGTCGGCGACCGGGTGGTGGCCGGTGAGCTGCGGGGCTACGTGGTGATCCCGCAGGACTTCGAGCAGCGCCTGGCCGCGGGCGGCAACCAGCCGCTGGTGCAGGTGGTCACCGACGGTTCGCAGCCCAACACCGCCAATTTCGTCGCGAACTACGCCCAGGGCGTGGTCCAGACCTGGCGTCTGGGGATGGCCGGCGACATGCCATCGACGGCGATCACCCTGGAGCCCCGCTACTGGTTCAACCCGGAGCTGGAAAGCCGGCGATCCCTGGTGCCGGGCGCGATCGCCATCGTCATGACCATCATCGGCACGATGCTGACCGCACTGGTGGTCGCACGCGAGTGGGAACGCGGGACCATGGAGGCGGTGATGTCCACGCCGGCCTCGGTGGTCGAGATCCTGGTCGGCAAGCTGTTGCCTTACTTCGCGCTGGGCATGGTGTCCACGCTGGGCGCGGCCGCGTTGGCCGTGTTCGTGTTCGACGTGCCGCTGCGCGGGTCGCTGGCGGCGCTGATGCTGCTGTCGGCGGTGTTCATGGTGCCGGCGCTGGGGCAGGGCTTGCTCATTTCGTCGCTGGCGCGCAACCAGTTCCTGGCCGCCCAGATCGCGCTGTTCTCCGGCTTCCTGCCGGCCTTCATGCTGTCGGGCTTCCTGTTCGAGATCGACTCGATGCCGGCGCCGATCCGCGCCATCACCTGGCTGGTGCCGGCACGGTACTTCGTGTCCTCGCTCAAGACGGTGTTCCTGGCCGGCGACATCCGGGCGGTGTTCGTGCCCGACCTGCTGGCGATGGCGGCCATCGGCGGGGTCTTTTTGCTCTGGCCAAGCGGGCCACGCGAAAGAACCTGGAGCCCTGAGCGATGGCGCGACGCAGTCCTCCGCTGGTACTCGCCCGCCTGCGCGCCCAGGTGATCAAGGAGGTGCTCAGCATCCTGCGTGACCCGCGGAGCCGGATGGTGGTGTTCGCGCCGCCGCTGATCCAGCTCCTCGTCTTCGCCTTTGCGGCGACGCTCGAGGTCAGCAACGTCGGCCTCGCCGTGCACGACCAGGACGCGGGGCGCTGGTCGCACGAGCTGGTCGCGCGACTGGACGGCGCGGGATTCGTTTCCGAGGTGCATACGGTCCGCAGCAGCGGCGAGCTGCAGCGGCTGATCGACCGCGGCGAGGTGATCGCCGGACTGGACATCCCGGCGGATTTCTCCCGCACCATCGCCGCCGGCGACAGCGGGCGGATACAGGTGCTGGTCGATGGCCGACGCAGCAACGCGGGACAGATCGTCGTGGGCTACCTGTCCTCGATCGCCACCGGGATCGGGGCCGAGGTCGATCCCGCGGTCGGAGCGCCGCTCGCGGTACGCCACTGGTTCAACCCCAACCTGGTCTACCGCTGGTTCATCGTGCCGGGCCTCGTCGGCATCCTGGCGTTCTTCAGTGCGCTCATGCTCACTTCGCTGTCGATCGCCCGGGAACGGGAGCTCGGCACCTTCGACCAGCTCCTGGTATCACCCACCTCCACGCTCGAGATCATCGTTTCGAAGTCGCTTCCGCCATTGGCGATCGGCACCGTGCTCGGCCTGGTGATGATCGCAGCCGGTGCATTCGCGTTCCGGATCCCGTTCACCGGCTCGTTCCTGCTGCTGCTGCTCAGCCTGGTGCTGTTCATCCTTTCGGTGGTCGGCATCGGACTGATGATCTCCGCGGTCAGCAAGACCCAGCAGCAGGCCATCCTGGGCGCCTTCGCCATCGGCGTGCCCGCGGTGCTGATGTCCGGCTTTGCAACGCCCGTGGAGAACATGCCGCTGGCGCTGCAGTGGCTGGCCCAGGCCATCCCGCTCACCCACTTCCTGGTGATCGTGCACGGCAGCGTGCTCAAGGCGATGCCGCCGGCGGACATCCTGTCCAACATGTGGCCGCTGGCGGCAATCGCGCTGGTGACCTTGACCGCGGCGACCTTCTTCGTCCGGGGACGATTGCAATGACGCTCGAAGAATCCTCCGCTTCCGCCGGTCCCGTGGGCACCACGCCCGGGCCTGCCTTGCGGCCGGGGCCGCTGGTGTCCGGGGTGCTCTGCGCCCTGCTGGCCGCCTGCACCGTCGGCCCCGACTATCGCGAGCCACCTCCGGTGCACACGGGAACCGGCTGGAGCCTGCCCGTCGTGGCGGAACGCGGTTCGGAAGACTACGCGTACTGGTGGACCACTCTCGGCGATCCGATGCTCGACCGCCTGGTCGAGGCCGCGCTGGCCGAAAACCTCGACCTCTACCAGGCGGCCGCGCGGATCGATGAAGCGCGCGCTCTGCGAGATCGGATTGCCGGCGGCCTGGCTCCTGCCGTCGACGTCGGGGGCAGTGTCAACCGGCGCCGGCAAAGTGCGGACGGCTCCCTGCCGGTCGCCTCGATTCCCGGCATGGATGCCATCCAGACGATCCATGACGTCGGCTTCGACGCCGCCTGGGAACTGGACCTGTTCGGCGGAAAGCGGCGCGCGCTCCAGGGTGCGAACGCGCGACTTCATGAGGCCGGAATCGAGGCGGAGGGCGTGCGCATGCGCATCGTCGCCGAAGTCGCCCGCACATGGTTCACGGCGGTGGGTGCCGGGCACGAGATGCGCATGTCGCAGGCGGCGGTTGAGGCGCAGCGTCATTCGCTTGGGCTCCTGGAGTTGCGCCATGCCGCGGGTGTCGCGTCGCTCGCCGACGTGGACGCCGCGCAGTCCACGCTGGCGACTGCGGAGGCTTCGCTTCCCGGCATCCGCGCCCGCGAGCGTGCGGCCCTCCTGGCGCTCTCGGTGCTGCTGGGCGAACCACCCGAGCGCGGATTGCTGCTGCTGGAAGAAGCGGCAGCAGGCCTGCCGCCGCTGGCCGAGATCCCGGTCGGCGAGCGCGCCGACCTCCTGCGTCGTCGGCCTGACGTGCTTGCGGCCGAGCGCCGCCTCGCGGCCAGCACGACCGACATCGGCGTGGCGACGGCAGAGCTTTTTCCGAAGCTGTCGATTGGCGTTGGCGGCGGCTTCCAGGCGCTCGATGCCGATGGCCTGTTCGATTCCGGCAGCGCCCGATACGGGATCCTGCCCCTGATTTCCTGGCGCATGTTCGACGGTGGCCGCGTGCGCGCGGAAATACGCGCCCGCGAGGCGGCCCAGTGGCGGGCAGCGTTGGCCTACGAGCAGGCGGTGCTGGCTGCGCTGGGCGACGCCGAGACGGCAATGGCCGAATACCGGGCCGGGCTGATCGCACTTCAGCGCCACCAGGCCGCGCTGGAGGCCAGCCAGCGCAGCCATGATCATGCCGCCCGCCGGCATGCCATGGGCACCATCGCACTGGTCGAGCTTCTCACCGCGCAGCGCCAGCTGCAGGAGGCGAAGGCCGCCGTCACGCGCGCCCACACGGCCGCCGCGGTGCAACTGGTGGCCTTGTACAAGGCGCTCGGAGGCGGCTGGCAGGCGGCATGAAGTCCGGTTTCTGGTCGACTGCACGATCAGCGCCACGTGGTGGATTGCCTGGCGCCATGCAGGCCACTTTTCCGCAAAGGAGAACGTGATGAACAGAGAGAAGTTTTTCCCCATCCTGATCGCGGTGGCCGTCGCGGTTGTTGTCCTGCCGGTATTCGCCGACGCGCGGGCCGGAGACGGGGAGTCCATGGGCCTGCGAACCGTGATGAAGCGCCTCGGGCAGGACATGCAGGCCGTGACCGGCGCGATTTCCCGGGAGGACTGGGCCATGGTCGAGGAACTGGCGCCGGGGATCGCCCGTCATGCGGAGCCGCCAATGGCGGAGAAGGTCCGCATCCTCAGGTGGCTGGGAGTCGATGCCGGCACGTTCCGGGAGTTCGATGCCCAGGTCGAGCGCGCGGCGGACGGCATGGCCGGCGCCGCGGCACGTGGCGATGGCCCCCAGGTCATTCACGCGTTTGCCGAGGTGCAGCAGGCCTGCCTCGGCTGTCATCAGCAGTACCGCAAGCCGTTCGCGAAACACTTCTACGGCCGGCGATGAGTGACCCGGCCTAGAAGCGCAGCGTGGCGCGCACGTAGAGGTCGTCGTCGCGCCGCGCGCGGGGAGCGGTGGCGGGCAGGTCGATCTCCTCGCGGCGACGGAAGCGCGCGTCGATCTGCCATGCCGGCGTGGCCTGCCAGACCCAGCGCACTTCGGCCAGCGTGTCGTTGGGCCGGAAGTCGCTCGAGATCAGCCAGCCGTCGGCGACCCGGCCGTAGACGATGCCGAGGTCGTGGTCGGGCAGGATGTCCATGAAGTTGAGCGAGGCCTGCCAGGACAGCGAATCGGCGCTGCCGGTGCCGGAGTTCATCGCTTCGCGGCGGGGCGTGTCGGGGGCGTAGCCGAGCTCGCCGCCGAGCCGCAGCTTCGTTCCACCCTGGCCCAGCGGCCACTGCGCGGTGGCCTTGGCGGTGACGGCGAGATAGTCCTCGGTCCGCGGATCGGCGACGCCGTACGGGTGCAATGCCGACGGCAGCCAGTTGAGCGTGACCACCCGCTGGACCAGCGGGCCGATCACGGTCTTCGATTCGGCGACCGCCAGCACGCCCACGCGCGAGTCGCTGTCGCTGAACCCGAGTGGCCGGCGAAGGGTTCCGGTCGGGCCGCGGCGGTCGTTGTGGCGCACGATGAAGTGGGTGGTCCAGTCTTCGCTGGCGCGCCACTGCAGCCAGGCGCCGTCGGTCCAGGTGATGTCGAAGTTGGTGCTGTCGTTCTGGTCGAGCGACTTCTTCATCACGTCGTCCAGGCCCCACGCCGCCTGGAAGCGGCCGAAGCGCAGGCTCCACGGCGCCTCGGCCGGGCGGTACTCCAGATACGCCTCGTCGATCGTGCCCTGGCCGTCCTCGAGGCCGGCCGGACCCGGCGCGTACGTCCGCATCCAGAATTCCTCGTTGTCCTGGTCGGTGTCGAGCCGGGCGGCGACACGGCCGCTGAACTGCCAGCCACCGCCGAGGTCGCCGCGCAGGCGGAAGCGGACGCGGGCGCGGAGGCTGTCGGCGTCGGTCTCGGCGCCGCTGCGGGCGCGGGTCTCCGAGGCGACGTGGCCGAAGCGCACGTCGCCGCTGGTCTTCCAGGCGTCGGCGGCATGGGCACCGCCGGACGCCAGCGCCAGTGCGACAGCGGCGACGAGGCCCTGGCGGGAGAACGGGACGGGCCACCGGGCAGGCTGGCGGGGACGTGTATGCATGTGGGCCTCCGGGCGACAGGGCGCCGGGGCGGACGATGGACCCGACTGCCCCGGATCTGCGTGAAACTCTGCGCGCCCGCGACGGCGCGCGCATTGACGCAGGTCAATCCCCGATCGCAACCCCGAAGCGCTTCCGCAGGGTGCCGGCCAGGGTGGCACGGGTGAGCTCGCCCATGTGGCTGTCGACCAGCCGGCCTTCGGCGTTGAAGAACAGCGTCGTCGGCAGGCCGCGGGTGCCGGTCTCCAGCATCGCCTGCGAATGCGGGTCGAGCAGGACATGGTCGAGCTCGAGTCCGGCGGCATCGAGATACTCGCGGATCGTGCCGCGGTCCTCGCCCTGGTTGACCAGCACGAAGGCGACGCCCGGCCAGCGGCGCTGCGCGTCCTCCAGCACGGGCATCTCGCGCCGGCAGGGCGGGCACCAGGTCGCCCACAGGTTCAGCACCATCGGGCGCCCGGACAGGTCGGCGAGCGTGACGGGTTCTCCGTCGAGCGTCGCCAGTTCGAACGCGGGCAGCGGCGGCGCCGAGCGCTGCATCATCATCAGCAGGCCGCCGAATGCGGCCCAGGCCAGCATGCCGGCCGCGATGCCCGCGAGCAGCGGCCGCCGCAGCGGGATGCGCTTCCGGGTCCGCCACCATGCGAAGGCCAGCGCGGCGGGCAGCCCCGCCCACCACAGGAAGCCGCCGTCGCCGATGGCGACGATCGACTTCGGCGCAGCCATGTACTCCGGCCACCAGAGCAGGATGTAGCCCAGGCGCGCGGCCAGCAGACCGACCATCACCGCGTCCACGAACAGCCCCACCGCCACCCGGTGCGGACACTCCCCGGGCGCGCACGGCAGGCGCCGTGCCCAGCCGCGCACCACCAGCCAGCCGACCACGGTCGCTGCGGCCGCCATGATCGAGTGGATCGGGAACGGACCCACGCCGGTCAACGGTAGGCCTTCAGGTAACGGGCCTCGAAGCGCTGCTTGAGCCAGTGGAAGGCGCGCAGGTTCGGCAGGGCGAGGTTCCGCCGGCCGCCGCGGTAGACCAGCATGCCGCTGTCGAGCGCGTCGACGATGCACACCAGCTCGGTGCGGAAGCCGTGGTCCGCGCGCTGGTCCCGCAGTCCGGCGGCGATGTTCCTCGCCACCGCGTCCGCCTGCAGGTCGGCCTGGTGGGCCTGCTTGGCCATCCACTCCGGGCCGGGATAGCTGCCGGCGTCGCCGGCGACGTACACGCGCTCCATCCCGAGTACGCGGCAGTGCGCGTCGGCGGCGATGAAGCCGCCTTCCGACTGCGGCAGCGCGCTGTCTTCCAGCCATGCCGGGCCGGTCAGGCCGGGCATGAACAGGATCAGGTCGGCGTCGAATCCGTCGCCCTCGGTCACGACCCTGCCGGGTTCGAAGCGCAGCGGCTTGTGGCCGAGATGGGTACGGATGCCCAGCGACTCCATGCGCGCGAGCATCTTCGCCACCGCCGCGGGCCCGAGCCGCTGCCCGGGCTGCGCAGCCGGATTGAAGAACACCAGCTCGAAGCGCTCGCGCCGCCCCTGCCGGCGCAGCAGGGTGTCGATGCCGAACAGGAACTCGAACATCGGCCCGCCGCGCACCGCACCGGGCTCCTTCGGATTGCTGGAGAAACCCACCGCGATCGTCCCGCCGTCCATGGCCGCGAGCCGGTCGCGGATCGACTCCGCGGCCGCGATGCCTTCGCAGGGAATGATCGCGTGCTCGATGCCCGGGAGCTTGCGCAGATAGCGTCCGCCGGTGGCGATGACCAGCACATCGTTGCCAAGCTCGCCCTGGTCGGTGACCACGCGGCGCCCACCGTCGAGCACACGGGTCACGCTGCCCTGGTGCCAGCGCACGTCGTTGCGTTCGAAGAAGCGTGCGAGCGGAATGCGCAAGTCGTCGCCGCTGCGCTTGCCCGACGGAAGCCAGATCAGGCTCGGCAGGTAGACCAGCTCCTTGCGCGGCGAGACCACGGTGATCGCGTCGCGCACGCCGAGCGCGCGCAGCCGGCGGATGGTGGTGAGCGCGGCGAAGCCGCTGCCGAGGATGACGATCTGCTTCATGGCGCGTGCTCGCGTGCCCAGCGCACGATCCCGTCTTCCGGCAGCGCGCCCGACACGCGCGCCAGCTCGCGGCCACCGTGGAACAGCGCCAGCGTCGGGATGCTGCGGATGCCGAAGCGCGTGCCCAGCGCGGGCTCGGCCTGGGTGTCGAGCTTGCCCAGCCGCATGCGGGGTTCCAGCTGCGCGGCGGCGGCCTCGAAGTGTGGCGCCATCATCCGGCAAGGCCCGCACCAGGGCGCCCAGAAATCGACCAGCAGCGGCAGCTCCGAGCGCGCGGCGTGCAGGTCGAAGCTGGCGGCATCCAGTACGACCGGCTGCGCGGTGAACAGGGCCTTGCCGCAGCGGCCGCATGCGGGCGCATCGCCGAGGCGTTCGCCCGGCACCCGGTTGAGCGCCCCGCAGTGCGGGCAGGCGACCTTGAGCGGGCTGTTCACGACCCGGCCTCGAAGCTCTTGTCGCCCATCAGCACCCGGCCCTCGCCATCGAGCACGGTGACGTCGACATCGATGCCCTGGCGAACGCTCTGGGTGACCACGCAGAAGTCCTCGAACTGCGCCAGCACCCGGTCCAGCGCCTGGTAGTCGGCGTTGTGGCCCGGCAGGTGCAGGGTGACCGAGGCGGTCGGGATCCGCCAGCGGCCTTCGGCGTTGCGCTGCGCGGCCGCGGTGACCTCGGCCCGCAGCGGCCCCGGCGAGTTGCGCTGCTTGCGCAGTGCGAACAGCAGGCTGGCCACCAGGCAGTTGGCGACCGCCGCCAGCAGCATCCGGGTGGGGTTGGGACCGCGGTCCTGGCCCAGCGGCGGCGACTCGTCCGTCAGCAGCGGCTCCAGGCCGGTGTCGTGGAAGTGGACGCGGAACGCATAGTCCCCGTCCTGTTCGAGGGTGATGCGGATCGGGGTGTCGATGCTCATGCCGTTCTCCTCTGGAGCAGCGCGTAGTACAGCAGCGGGATCACGACCAGGGTCAGCACGGTCGAGACCAGGATGCCGAACAGCAGTGATATGCCAAGGCCGTTGAAGATCGGGTCGTCGATGATGAACACCGCGCCTGCCATCGCCGCCAGGGCGGTCAGCGCGATCGGCTGCGCGCGCACCGCGCAGGCGTCGACCACCGCCTGCGCCGGCGTGCGCCCCTGTTCCAGCAGATGGTTGATGAAGTCCACCAGCAGGATCGAGTTGCGCACGATGATGCCGGCCAGCGCGATCATGCCGATCATGCTGGTGGCGGTGAACTGCATGCCCATCAGCGCGTGCCCGGGCATCACCCCGATCACGGTCAGCGGGATCGGCGCCATGATCACCAGCGGCACCACGTAGTTGCGGAAGTAGGCCACCACCAGCAGGTAGATCAGCACCAGGCCGGCCGCATAGGCGATGCCCATGTCGCGGAAGGTCTCGTAGGTGATCTGCCACTCGCCGTCCCACTTGATCGCGAAGCCGGCGGTTTCTTCCGGCTGGGCGATGTAGTGCTGCGACAGCCGCTGGCCGTCGATGGCGTTGTCGGCGACCTGGCCGACGAGGTCGAACATGCCGTACAGCGGGCTGTCGGCGACGATGTTCTCGTCGCCCGTCACGTACACCACCGGCAGCAGGTCCTTGTGGTGGATGGCGCCGTCCCAGCCGGCCTCGCGCACCTGCACCAGCGCCGACAGCGGCACCAGCCGGCCGTCGCCGCCGCGCACGCGCAGCGAAAGCACGCCGTCGAGCGAGGCCTGGTCGGACGCCGGCAGGCGCAGGCGGATCGGCCGCGGGTACTTCGAGCTGCCGTCGATCACGTACGTGGCATCGTGGCCCGACAGTCCGGCGGCGATGGTCTCGGCGATCGCCGCCTGCGACACGCCCAGCCGCGCGGCGCGCTCGCGGTCGATGACCAGGACCTCGCGCGCGGCGTCGGCCTCGACGCTGGTGTCGACGTCGACGATGCCCTCGGTGTCGAGGAAGCGCTGCTCCAGCGCGAGCCCGATGCGGCGCTGGCGGTCGTAGTCGGGGCCATAGACCTCGGCCACGATCGGCGACAGCACCGGCGGCCCCGGCGGCACTTCGACCACCTTCACCGAGGCGCCGTGGCGGCGGCCGATCGCCGCCAGCTCCGGGCGCAGCGCGACCGCGATGTCGTGGCTCTTGCGGCTGCGTTCGTGGCGGTCGACCAGGTTGACCTGCAGGTCGCCGACGTTGGCGCCGGCGCGCAGGTCGTACTGGCGCACCAGGCCGTTGAAGTTGATCGGCGCGGCGGTGCCGGCGTAGCCCTGGTAGTCCAGCACTTCGGGCACCTCATCGAGGACCCGGGCCAGCTCGGTGAGCAGGGCGCCGGTGTCCTCGAGCGTGCGGCCCTCGGGCAGGTCGACCACCACCTGCAGCTCCGACTTGTTGTCGAAGGGCATCATCTTCATCACCACCAACCTGAATCCGGCCAGGCTCACGGCCAGCAGCACCAGCCCCGCCATCGAAGCGAACAGCAGGTGGCGTCGGCGCGCGCCGCGCGCGGGATCGAGGAACGGCGTCATCAGCCGCTCGAAGAAACGGTGCAGGCGCGCGGCGATCGTGCCGGGTGCCTGGCCCGGGCCGCCGGCGTGGCCACCATCCGCGCCATCCGCGCCTTTGGAGCCGACGTGCCGCTTCAGCAGCTTCAGCGACAGCCACGGCGTCACGATCAGCGCGATCAGCAGCGACAGCAGCATGCCGACCGAGGCGTTGATCGGGATCGGGCGCATGTACGGCCCCATCAGCCCGCTGACGAAGGCCATCGGCAGCAGTGCCGCGATCACGGTGAAGGTGGCGAGGATGGTCGGTCCGCCGACCTCGTCGACCGCCGGCGGGATCGCCTCGCGCAGGCTCTTTCCGCCGAGCGCCATGTGCCGGTGGATGTTCTCCACCACCACGATCGCGTCGTCCACCAGGATGCCGATCGAGAAGATCAGCGCGAACAGCGACACCCGGTTGAGGGTGAAGCCCATCGCCCAGGACGCGAACAGGGTCAGCGACAGGGTCAGCACCACCGCGGTGCCGATCACCAGCGCCTCGCGGCGGCCGAGCGCGAACAGCACCAGCAGCACCACCGCCGAGGTGGCGAAGAACAGCTTCTTGATCAGCGTCTTCGCCTTGTCGCTGGCGGTCAGGCCGTAGTCGCGGGTCACCTCGACCTGGATGCCCTCCGGGATGACCTGGCCGCGCAGCGCGTCGACGCGTTCGAGCACGCTGGTGGTGATGTCGGAGGCGTTGCTGCCCGGCTTCTTCGCGATCGCCAGCGTCACCGCGGGCGCGGTGCCGGCTTCGGGGCCCGCGCGCCCGGCCGGCGCGCCGTGCCAGACGTAGCTCGACGGCGTGTCGGTGGTGTCGGTGATCCGGGCCACGTCGCCCAGCCGTACCGGCTGGCCATCGTCCACGCCCAGCACCAGCGCCTCCACGTCCTCGCGCCCGGCGAGGAAGCTTCCGGAGGTGACCTGGACCACGCCGTCGGCGCCGACGCGCTCACCGGCCTGGCGCGCGAGGTTGGCGGCCTGCAGCGCCCCGGCCAGGTCCTCGACCGCGAGGCCGTGGCTGGCCAGGCGGCTGGCGTCGAGCTCGACCATCACCGCACGCTCCGGGGCGCCGATGGTGAACACGTCGCGGGTGCCGGGGATGCGCTTGAGCTCGGTCTCCAGCGTGTGCGCGACCTCGGCCAGCTCGCGGGGGCCGCGATCCGGGTCGTCGGTCCACAGCGTCAGCGCCATCACCGGCACGTCGTCGATGCCCTTGGGCTTGATGAGCGGCTGGCCGACGCCCAGGCCCTGCGGGATCCAGTCCTGGTTGGAGAAGACCTTGTCGTACAGACGCACCAGCGCCGGCTGGCGCTTCACGCCGACCTCGAATTCGACGGTGGCCACCACCATGCCGGGGCGGCTGACCGAATAGGTGTGCTTGACGTCCTCGATTTCCGACAGCACCTGCTCCAGCGGATACGCCAGCATCTGCTCCACCTGGCGCGCATCCGCGCCCGGGAAGGGGACGATCACGTTGGCCATGGTGACGTCGATCTGCGGCTCTTCCTCCTGCGGCGTGACCATGACCGCGACCACGCCCAGCAGCAGGCCGAGCAGGGCCAGCACCGGCGTCAGCGGATTGGACTGGAAGGTGCGCGCAAGGCGGCCGGAGATGCCCAGCCGCCTGCTTTCCGGGGCGGCCATCTCATTCGCTCCCGCGGGCCGCGACCAGGGCCTGGCGCGCCGCCACCGGGTCGAGGGCGATGGTCTCGCCGGGCTGGAGGCCCGCGATCACCTCCACGCCGTCCGGCGTGGCCTCGCCCAGCCGCAGCTGGCGCAGCGACAGCCGGCCGTCGGCGAGCACGTAGGCCGCGCTGACCTCGCCGCGACGCACGATCGCGCGGGCCGGGATACGCGGCTGCGACGTCCCGGCCACCGCCGGGAACACGACCTTGGCGGTGCTGCCCGGCACCGGCGCCGGGTCCAGCGCCGGCAGCAGCACGCGCACGCGGACGGTGTGCGTGGCCGCGTCGGCGGCGGGGAAGACGATGACTTCGCCGGCGTCGACCGTGCGCCGGTCATGCAGCCGCAGGCTGGCGCGCGGGTCGGCGCGCACCTGCTCGGCCACGGCCTGCGGCAGGTCGACCTCGATCCGCAGCGCGTCCGGCGAGAATACCGTCGCCAGGGGCTGGCCCATCGCCACCGATTCGCCGGGTTCGACGTGGCGGCGGGCGACGATGCCGTCGTAGGGAGCGCGCACGACGGTGTAGCCGACGGTCTGGCCGGCGCTGGCCAGGCGGGCGCTGGCGGCGTCGCGCGCGGCCACGGCGGCGTCGCGCGCGGCCTGCATCCGTTCGAGCTGCGAGCGCGACACGTACTGGTCGCCGGCCAGCTCCCGGTAGCGCCGGTAGTCGGCCTCGGCCTCGCGCGCGGCGGCCTCGCCGGCATGCAGCTGGGCGCGGGCGGCGTCGACCTCGGACTGCTGCTCGACCGCACTCAGGCGCACCAGCACGGTGCCGGCGGAAACGCGGTCATCGACGTCGTGTGCGACCTCGGCCACGCGGCCGCTGGTCTGCGCGGTCAGCGTGGCCTGGCGCACCGCCTCGACCACGCCGTCCCAGGCGCGGCCCTGTCCGGTGGCGGGCTCGGCGACGGTGACGGTCTCCAGGCCTTCGATCGGGCCCGGGCCGCGGCGGTCGTCGTCCGCGCCGCCGCAGGCCGCGAGCGTGGCCGTCAGCAGGGTGAGGCCGGCGATCCGGGCCAGCGCCCGCGTCGATGCCGCCATGGAGCCGTTTCGCACGTCGCGCTCCTTACTTGAACGCGCAGCCGCTGCGCACGCCCAGCTTCGCGAACAGCTTCGCGGCCGGGCAGAAGCCGGTGAAGGCCGACTGCAGCAGGTTCAGCCCGACGAAGGCGGTCAGCAGCAGCCACCAGGGCGAGACGAAATGGCCCAGCGCGAGGCTGGCGAGGATCATCACGCCGGCGAAGGCGAAGATGGCGCGGTCGAGGTTCATGGTGGGTTCTCCTTCGAGGTTGGTTCGGGGTTGGTTGGGGAACAGGTTCAGCGGGTGCGCGCGACGCCCAGCAGCCTCAGCACGTACTTCTCGTACACGGGCTCGGTGTTGCCGGACTTCATCTTCATCAGGAAGTACTTTTCGAAGGCGACCTTGGCCAGGTGCACCCACTTTCCGGCCTTCGCCCAGGTGACGTTGCGCGGCGGCATCTGCGGCAGCGCCACGAAGGCCACGCCGGTGTCGCCCATGTCGGCCAGGCAGATCGCGTTCCAGGTGGCCTCGGCCGTCGCCGGCCGCCCCTCGATGTCGGCGCGGATGTTCTCGACGATCGCGCCGACCATCGACTCGATCATGAAGCCGGTCTTGGGCGCTCCGGTCGGGACCGGCGTGGCTTCCACGGGCGGAATCGCGACGCATACCCCGAGCGAGAACACATTGGGCCAGGCCGCGTTCCGCTGGTGCCGGTCGATCTGGACGAAGCCGCGCGGGTTGCACAGCCCCTCGATGCCGCGGACGGCGTCCACGCCGGTGAAGGCGGGCAGCACCATGGAGTACCGGAAGGGCAGCACGTGGTCCTTCTTCGGCTGGCCGTCTCCGTCCATCTCGACCACGGCCATTTCGCCGTCACGGACCGCGGCGATCTTCGCGTTGGTGATCCAGCTGATGTGGCGCTGGCGGAACTCGGACTCCATCAGCCCCTTCGAGTCGCCGACGCCGCCCAGGCCCATGTGGCCGATGTAGGGCTCCGGGGTCACGTAGGTCATCGGGACACGGTCGCGCAGCCTGCGCTTGCGCAGGTCGCGGTCGAGGATCATCGCGAACTCGTAGGCCGGGCCGAAACAGCTTGCGCCGGGAGCGGCGCCGACGACGACCGGGCCCGGGTCCGCGAGGAAGCGCTGGTACGCGTCCCACGCGGCGCTGGCATGCGGAGTGGTGCAGACCGACTGGGTGAAACCGTCGTCCGGGCCGAGGCCAGGGACCTCGTCGAAGGCCAGCCGCGGGCCGGTGGCGATGACGAGATGGTCGTAACCGAGCGCGCGGCCGTCGCGCAGCAGCACGCGGTTGGCGCCGGGGTCGACGCGTTCGGCGCCCACGGCCTCGAAGGCGATCTTCTTCTTCGCCAGGTGTTCGCGCACGGGGATCTGGATGTCACCCGGTTCGCGCCAGCCCACCCCGACCCATGGGTTGGACGGGGTGAACGAAAACAGCTCGCCTTCCCCGATCACGGTGATGGCGGGATCGGCACCCAGCGCGCTGCGGAGTTCGTACGCGACGCTCATGCCGCCGATGCCGGCACCAAGAACCACGATATGTGTCATGTCCGTACCTCCCCGGGGGTTGCCCGGCCTGTTCCGGGCGAATGGCCCGGCGGAGCTAAATTAGCACTGGCTTATATTAGAGTCAACTGATATTATTCCGGCATGCCTCGACCCCCGGGCCGCGGCACATCCTGGCAACACGGGTGGAATGACGATGGGAAAAACCAAGCGCATGTCCGGCTTCGATCTGGAAGACATGCAGGCCCATGCCGGCGAGGCGGCGAAGCTGCTCAAGGCGCTCGCCAACGAGCGCCGGCTGCAGGTGCTGTGCCTGCTCGCCGGCGGCGAGCGTTCGGTCGGCGAGATCAACGAACTGCTCGACCTGAGCCAGTCGGCGCTCTCCCAGCACCTGGCGGTGCTGCGCGAAGAAGGCCTGGTGCAGACCCGCCGCGACGCGCAGCTCGTGTACTACTCGCTGGCGCCGGGCCCGGCGGCCGCGGTGATGGAAACGCTGCACGGCATCTACTGCGGCGCCGCAGAGCCGTCACCCCGCCGCAGGACCGCGGCATGAGCGTGGTCGGGGACGACCGCACCCACCAACAGGAGGAAACACGGACATGTCCGCGATTGATTCGTACGCCGAGCTCACCCGCAGGGTCTCGAAGAACCTGACCCCGCTGCGCACCCACAACGCCGATGTCATGCAGGGCTTCGGCGCGCTGAGCAAGGCCGCGCTGGCGCCGGGGGTGCTCGACGAGAAGACCAAGGAACTGATCGCGATGGCGATCGGCGTGGCCAGTCGCTGCGACGCCTGCCTGGGTTTCCACGCCAAGGCGCTGGTGCGCCTCGGGGCGACGCCGGAAGAGTTCCGCGAGATGCTGGGCGTGGCGGTGTACATGGGCGGCGGCCCGTCGCTGATGTACGCGGCCAACGCCATGGCGGCGTTCGAAGAGTTCAGCGGCGACGCCCGGCGCGACTGAGCCTCACGCCGGGCGGTGGTCCTGCCCGGCCGCCTCCGGATGCCGCTCCAGCCACCTGGCGAGCCGTTCCCGGTAGTCCAGCAGTTCCTCGGTGTAGGTGTCGTTGACGCAAGGATCGCAGCCGCTGTCGCAGCAGTCGCCCGGGAGGGGCGGCTCCGGCGGGGCGGGGCGCGGATCGTTGTCGATCGTGTGAAGGACCTTGTTCATACGAGGCCATTGTCCCACTCCGGGCGCGCGCATGGTCTGGCCGACCATCGACTTCACCGCCGACCGGGGATGGGCGGAGGCCGACGGTCCCGCGGGTCGCTATGGTGTGGCGATCCAGGGGAGAGACATCATGCGAAACGACTTGGTCCTCATGCGGGCGATCCACCGATCTCCGGCCGCGAGGCGCATATGCTTCACCGCCGCCTTGATGCTTGGTCTCGCCGGGGCGGCGGTCGCGCATGCGTCGGACCTGGCCGGCGCGCAGGCGCGGGTGCGTGCGGACGTGGAGGCGTGGGCCGCGCCGCAGGCGGCGCTGGCGCAGGCCATCTGGGAGAAGCCGGAGCTGGGCTACCAGGAATTCGCGGCCTCGTCGCTGCTGCAGGACCGCCTGCGCGCCGCGGGTTTCCGCATCGAACACGGGGTCGCGGGCATGCCCACCGCCTTCGTCGCGCGCGCGGGACGGCGCGGGAGCGGCCCGGTGATCGCCCTGCTCGCGGAAATGGACGCGCTTCCGGGAGCTTCGCAGCAGGCCGTGGCGGAGCCTTCGCCGCTCCCCGGGCATGATGCCGGGCACGCCTGCGGGCACAACCTGTTCGGCGCAGCGGCCGTGGGCGCGGCGCGCGCGCTGGCCCGCTGGCTGGCGGAGAGCGGTACGGACGGCGAGATCCGGGTATACGGGACCCCGGCCGAGGAAGGCGGCTCGGGCAAGGTGTTCATGGTGCGCGCCGGCCTGTTCGACGATGTCGACGCCGTGCTGCACTGGCACCCGTCGGACGCCAACTCCGCCGCCCAGTCCACCAGCCTGGCGAACGTCAGCGGCAAGTTCCGCTTCAGTGGCACGGCGTCGCACGCGGCGATCGCGCCCGAGCGCGGCCGGTCGGCGCTCGACGGGGTCGAGGCCCTGAACCACATGGCCAACCTGTTGCGCGAGCACGTGCCCGACGGCACCCGCATCCACTACGCGATCACCGACGGCGGCCGGGCACCCAACGTGGTGCCGGCGCGCGCCGAGGTCTATTACTACGTGCGCCATGTGGACGGCGGGGTCGTGCGCGACGTGTTCGACCGGCTGCAGGCGGCGGCGCAGGGCGCCGCGATGGGCACCGGCACCCGCGTCGAGTTCGAGCCGCTGGGCGGAGTGCACGCACTGTTGCCCAACGACACCCTCGGACGGGTGCTGGACCGCGCGCTGCGCGCCGTCGGCGGCGTGGACTACGATGCGGTCGAACTGGACTTCGCGATGCGGTTGCAGGAGTCGCTCGAACGCCGCCCCGCGCTGGAGTCCGCGCGCGGGATCGCGCCCTACCGCGACGACGTCGCGGGCCTGGCCTCGACCGACGTCGGGGACGTCAGTCGAGTGGTGCCCACCGCGGGCGTGTCCACGGCCACGTGGATTGCGGGCACTCCGGCGCACAGCTGGCAGGCGGTCTCCGCCTCGGGGTCGTCGATCGGCCACCGGGGTGCCCTGAACGCCGCATCGACGCTGGCCATGGCCACGGTCGAACTCTTCCTCTCACCCGATCTGCTGCGGGAGGCGCGCGCCGAATTCCAGCGGCGCCGGGGTCCTGAGCCCTACCGACCGCTGCTTCGCCGGGACGACCCTCCGCTCGACTATCGGCGTCCCTGAGGCAGGGCGCGCAAGGCTTCAGGGTTTGCGTGCGCGGGCGAACGCTTCGGCCAGGGCGCTGTTCGGCGGGGGTGAGGCGGGACGCGCTGCGCCGCCGCCTGCTCGAGCCTCGCCGCCGCGGCGACCACCGCCCCCTCCGGGGCGGCCGCGACCCCGCTCATCCCGCCCATCGCGCGCCCCGGCGTCGCGGCGCGCGCCGGGCTGCCGTTCTTCGCGCGGCGCGGGCGTGTCGTCCAGCCGGCGCGTCAATGCGATGCGCTTGCGCGCGACGTCCACCTCCAGGACCTTCACCTTGACGATGTCGCCGGCCTTCACCACGTCGCGGGGGTCCTTCACGTAGCGGTCGGACAGCGCGGAAATGTGGACCAGGCCGTCCTGGTGCACGCCGATGTCGACGAAGGCCCCGAAGGCGGCGACGTTGCTGACCACGCCCTCCAGGATCATCCCCTCGCGCAGATCCTTGATGTCCTCCACGCCCTCGGCGAACTTCGCCGCCTTGAACTCGGGGCGCGGGTCGCGGCCGGGCTTCTCGAGTTCGGCCAGGATGTCGCGCACGGTGGGTTCGCCGAAGCGCTCGTCGACGTAGTCGCCGGCCTTCAGCGTGCGCACGAAGGACGCATCGCCGACCAGGGCGCGCACGTCGCGCCCGCAGGCCTTCACGATGCGCTCGACCACCGGATAGGCCTCGGGATGCACGGCGGAGGCGTCCAGCGGTTCGTCGCCGTCGGCGATGCGCAGGAAGCCGGCGCACTGCTCGAAGGTCTTCCCGCCCAGCCGCGGCACCTTCAGCAGGTCCTGCCTGCGCCGGAACGGCCCGTTGGCGTCGCGGTGGGCGACGATGTTCGCCGCCACCGTCGCCGACAGCCCCGACACGCGCGACAGCAGCGCGCCGGAGGCGGTGTTCACGTGCACGCCCACGGCGTTCACGCAGTCCTCCACCCGGGCGTCGAGCGCGCGGGCGAGCCGGGACTGGTCGACGTCGTGCTGGTACTGGCCGACGCCGATCGCCTTCGGTTCGATCTTCACCAGCTCGGCGAGCGGATCCTGCAGGCGGCGTGCGATCGACACCGCGCCGCGCAGCGAGACGTCGAGGTCAGGGAATTCCCTGGCCGCCGTCTCCGAAGCCGAGTACACCGAGGCGCCGGCCTCGCTGACCACGATCTTCTGCATGGCCAGCTCCGGCGCGAGCCTGAGCAGGTCGGCGGCGAGCCGGTCGGTCTCGCGGCTCGCGGTGCCGTTGCCGATCGCGACCAGCTGCACGCCGTGCGCGGTGCAGAGCTTCCTCAAGGTGGCCAGCGACTGGTCCCACTGCCGGCGCGGCTCGTGCGGGTAGATGGTGTCGGTGGCGACCAGCTTGCCGGTGGCGTCGACCACGGCCACCTTCACGCCGGTGCGCAGTCCGGGATCGAGGCCGAGCACCGCCTTCGGGCCCGCGGGCGCGGCCAGCATCAGGTCCTCGAGGTTGTCGCCGAACACCGCGATGGCCTCGGTCTCGGCCTTCTCGCGCGCCTGCGCGAACAGGTCGAGCATGAGGTGAAGCTGCAGCTTGGCGCGCCAGGCCAGCCGGCAGGCGTTGAGCAGCCAGGCATCGGCGGCGCGGCCCACGTTGCGGATGCCGGCCTTGAGCGCGACGCGGCCCTCGGCGTACGCGTTGCCGGCCTCCACGTCGGCGCCGGGCTCGAGCTCGAGCTGCAGGAACTCCTCGCGGCGGCCGCGGAACAGGGCCAGCAGGCGGTGCGAGGGGATCTTCGCCAGCGGTTCGGCGTGATCGAAGTAGTCGCGGAACTTCTCGCCGGCGGCCTCCTTGCCCTCGACCACCTTCGACCGTATGAGGCCGCAGTCGGCGAGCCAGTCGCGCAGTTCGCCGATCAGCGCCGCATCCTCGCCCCAGCGCTCGAGCAGGATCGCGCGCGCGCCCTCCAGCGCGGCCTTCGGATCGGCGACGCCCTTGTCGGCGTCGACGAACCGCAGCGCGAACTCCTCCGGCACCTGCGTCGGATCGGCCAGCAGGCCGTCGGCCAGCGGCTCCAGTCCGGCCTCGCGCGCGATCTGCGCGCGCGTGCGGCGCTTCGGCTTGTACGGCAGGTAGAGGTCCTCCAGCCGCGCCTTGCTGTCGGCGCCCTCGATGTCGGCGCGCAGCTCGTCGCTCAGCTTGCCTTGCTCATCGATGCTGGCCAGGATCGCGGCGCGGCGATCCTCGAGTTCGCGCAGATAGCCCAGGCGCGTTTCCAGGTCGCGCAGCTGGGTATCGTCCAGGCCGCCGGTGACCTCCTTGCGGTAGCGGGCGATGAAGGGCACGGTCGCGCCTTCGTCGAGCAGGCCGACGGCGGCCTCGACCTGGGCGCGCTGCGCGCCGATCTCGCCGGCGATGGTCTGGGCGATCTTGCGCGCGAGCGCGGGGGAGAGTTCAGGCATCACGTTGCTGCATCGTGCGACAGGCGCCGCGGAACCACCGATTGTCCCCCCCGTCCGCCGCCTGCGGAACCCGTTGACAGCGCGCTCCCTCCGCGGTCAGGCGCGCCGGACCACCGTGTCGTCGTCGGTCCGGCGCCGCCATGGCAGCGGGATGCCGAACAGCATCAGCGCGGCCCAGGCGAGGCGGCTGGACAGGCTTTCGCGGCTGGGTGGCTGCAGCGCGGGGTCGTGCCCGCGTTCGCCGTCCCGGCCTTCATGGGCGCCGCCCGCGACCTCTCCGCGACCCTCGATGCCGGCCTCGGGCCAGGCGGTGTCGTCGAGTGCGTAATCGCCCGCATCCAGCGCCGCCAGCACCCGCCGCGCATGCACCACCTGCTCGTCGGGCACGCGCAGGCGCATGCCGCCGATCGCCAGCCGCCACTCCCAGTTGGCGATCGCGGTGCCGGTGTCGTCCAGGCGCGCCGGAATGCCCTCGGCCTGCAGCAGGCCGAGCGCCAGCTGGGCCTCGATCGGATCGGTATAGGCGGCGACGGTGGTGAACATGGGCGGGGCCTACGGTACGCTCGCGCCATGCGTATCGCCATCCTCGCTTCTGTCGTGCTTGCCCTCGCCGCGGGCTGTGGGGCCGAAGCGCCCGCGCCGGCCGCCTCCGTCCCTGATTCCGCCCCCGGCGCCGATCCAGCCGTCGAGCGCCTGGTGGAGCAGTGGCCTCTGCCAGCCATGCTCGCCGGGTCCGCGATGCCGGACCTCGTCGCCGCCGGCGACCGCAGGCTGCTGCTGTCCTGGGTGAACTCGCAGCGCGGGCGCCGCCACATCCTGCAGTTCTCCAGCTACGACCTGAACGCCTCGCGCTGGGAAATGGCGCCCGCGACCATCGCGGTGGGCAACAGCATGTTCGTGAACTGGGCCGACACGCCGCACATCATGTCCACGCCCGACGGCGCGCTGTGGGCGCACTGGCTGCAGAAGAACGGCGAAGCGCCCTATGCCTACGACGTCCGGCTGGCGCGCTCGAGCGACGGCGGCCGCAACTGGAGCGCGCCGGTGAGTCCGCACGACGACGGCACGCAGACCGAGCACGGCTTCGTGTCGATGTGGCCGCAGGGACCGGGCGCGCTCGGCATCGCCTGGCTCGATGGCCGCAATACCGCCGGCGGCACGCACGCCGGGCACGCCACGGGTGCCATGTCGCTGCGCGCCGCGAGCTTCGACGGCGCCCTGCGCAAGGATGCCGAGGTCGGGATCGACGCCAGCGTCTGCGACTGCTGCCAGACCAGCGCCGCGGTCACCGCCCGCGGCCCGCTGCTGGTCTACCGCGACCGCACCGACGGCGAGGTCCGCGACATCTTCGCCACGCGCCTGGACGGGGACGCCTGGACCGCGCCGAAGCCGGTGCACGCCGACGGCTGGGTGATGCCGGCCTGTCCGGTCAACGGCCCGGCGGTGGCGGCCGAAGGCGAGGCCGCGGTGGTCGCCTGGTACACCGCCGCGGACGGCGACACGCCGGAAGTGCGCATCGCCCACAGCGTCGACGCCGGCGACGGTTTCTCCGCGCCGCTCACGCTCGACCGCGGCGAGGCGGTGCAGGGACGCGTGGCCGTGGCCCTGGGCGCTGGCCAGGCCTGGGTCCTCTGGATGCGCGAAGACGGCGACGGCCAGTCGCTCTGGCTCTCGCGGCGTTCGCCCGACCTGGCGATCGAACACCAGCGCATCGAGGTCGCCAGGCTCGCCGGCCGCGGCCGCGGCACCGGCTTTCCGCAGCTGGCGGTGGCGGACGGCATTGCCCATGTGGTGTGGACCGATGTGGAAGACGGTGTCGCCGGACTCCACGGCGCCCGCATCGTCCCTCGCGGCCCGGGCGGATCCGGCGCGGCCCGCTAGCGCTCGTGGCGGTAGTTGATCGAACCGCGGCTCTCCACGGTGCTCGATTCGATCTCGACGTCGAAGCCCTTGCGCAGCAGGTACTTGAGCGTCAGCACCTGGCCGGTGCCGAGCAGCGACACGCCGAAGCCGACATAGAGCCGGGGTGAAAGCTGCTTGCCGATGCCGAACACGCTGCCACCGAGCGCGCGCGACTGGGTGACGCCGGCATCGTCGAGGCCGATCTGCTTTCCGAGCTGCCCGGCCAGCAGGCTTCCGCCGGCATTGAGCGCGGCCGACGCGGCATCGAGGTCGCTGGCCTGGCGACCGCTCAGGCTCGACAAGGGCCGGCCCAGGGCGAGGTAGGCCAGGGCCTCGGACTCGTCGCTGGCGGGATTCGTCCACACCTGCGCGCGTGGAGCCGAGGCGCGGCCGCTGACGTCGATGCCGGCGGTGATCTCGCCCACGCGGCGTTCGGCGCGGATGTCGAGCACCGGGTCGGAGACCGGCGTGTTCGACCAGACCATCCGGCCGCGGGTGATCGCCAGCTCCTGGCCGTAGGCCTCGTAGCGCCCGGCGACCTCGAGCAGGCCGTGGCCGGTCATCTCGCGGCCGGCGCGCGAGACCACGCGCAGTTCGCCGGTCAGCCGCCCTTCGAGGCCGAAACCGTCGAGATGGACGTCGTCGCCCATGGCCAGCGCAAGGTCGAGTTCCATCGGCAGCGCCGGCCCGGCCTCGGGATCCACCGGATCCAGGACCACCACGTCCGGCGAGGCGGAGACGCCGTCGCTCAGCCGCTCGAGGTCCATGCGCGCGCTCGGCACCAGCACCCGGCCGGCGACCTGCAGCGGCCGGCCGGCGGCGTAGCGCAGCTCGACGTCCGGGCTGGCCACGGCGCGCAGGTCGCGGGTGTCGGAGACCAGCACGTCGTCGCCGTGCACCCGCAGCAGCAGCGGCGCGCCCGGGGTGCGCCAGTCGAGGCTGCCGTCGATCGCCAGCCGGCCCTCGCCGCCGGTGCCCAGGCGACCGCTGATCGACGCGCTGCCGTCGGGCCGCGCATCGAGCCGCGCCTCGCCGTCAACGATGGCGATCGCCAGCGCGGGGATCTCGGCGCCGAAACCGGTGAGCGCGGCGCTGCCGCCGATGGTGGGCTGCGCGCGCGTCCCGGCGAGGCGGATGTCGGCGTCCAGGCGCCCGGTGGGCGAAACGATGTCGGGCGAGAACAGCTCCAGCCAGGTCAGCTCGCTGGTGGCCGCGGCGACCGAACCTTCCAGCGGCGCCCAGGCGTCCCAGCCGGTGCGCAGCGTCGCATCGATCCGGCCGCTGCCGTTGAAGCCCAGGCCCAGGGTGGCGGAGATGCGGCGGGCATCGAACCCGGCCTCCAGCGTCAGGCCGGCGTAGGACATCACGTCGCGGCCCGAACGCGGGCCGGTGCGCAGCGCTCCCCCGGCGGAGGCGACGTCCAGATGGCCCTGCCAGGCCCGGCCCGCGGGACGCAGCCGGCCGTCGAGGTCGATGTCTCCCTCGAGATGCCAGGGACGCCCGGTTTCCTGCTTCGGCAGGTAGGGTGCGAGCAGGGCCAGCGGCAGCTGCCTGCCGTCGATGGACAGGCCCTGCCGGGGCCAGTCGGCGCTGGCGCAGAGATATCCGCCGACGTCCGCCGCCAGGCAGGCCGGTGACAGCGTCCAGCGTGCGCCCGCGCCCTGCGCCAAGATGGCCGCGGACTGCAGCCGCCAGGCCGCGCCCGGCGACGGCGCGATCTCCAGTGCCTCCAGCGCGCCCCGCCACAGGCCGTTGCCGCCGCGCCGCGCGCTGCCCGACAGCGCGGCCCGGCCGATGTCGCCGCTGGCCGCGGCGTCGAGCCGCAGGTCCTCCACCGCACCGCGCGCGCGCAGCGTCAGCGTCTCCAGCGCGAGGCCGGCCTGCACGCCGTCGGCGTCGAGGGCCAGTTCGCCCCCGCCACCGCGCCAGGGCAGATGTCCGCGCAGGCGGAGGCGGCCGGCCGAGTAGTCGCCATGGCGCAGGCCGCTGCCGTCCAGGTCGGTGTGCAGGTCGGGACGGTCGCGGGCCCCGCTGAGCTCGAGCCTGCCCTCGAGGCGGCCGGCCGCCCCGGGCACCAGGTCGTCGAGGCGCAGCGGTGCCAGCGAGGCCTGGATGTCGAAGCGTTCGCCGACCCGGCCACGGGCGTCGACGCGGCTCCCGCCGATGCCGAGCGCGGCCTCGCCTTCATAGCCCGCCTGCGCCGTGCCGCCGGGCGCGGCGCCGTGCATGGCGAAGCGGGCCTGGCCCGCCAGCCGGCGCCCGCGCAGCTGTCCTCCAAGCTGCCCGACCTCGACCGCCAGCTCCAGGCCCCCGTCGTCGCGCGTGCTGCCGGTACTCGCGAGCCGGCCGTCGATGGCGCCGTCGAAGCCGGGCGCGAAGTAACCGGGATCGAAGCCGGCCAGCCCGGCGTCGATCGTCCATGCCAGCGATGGCGACCAGTCCACGCGGCCGCTGCCTTCCAGGCGCCCGCCGGGCGTGCGCGCGACCAGGCGGTCGAATCCGACGCCCCCCCGGTTGCCGCGGCCGCGAAGCTCCACCTCGGCCGCATCGCCGTTGCGGCGCAGCGTGGCCTTGCCCACCAGCGCCCAGCGCGCGGCGGTGCCTGCCAGGCCGATGTCGGCGTCGGCGCGCACCGTGGCCGCCGGGTCGGGCGCGGCGCCCTCCGTGGCCGGTGCCCAGGCCAGGCCCCGTGCGGCGAGGGCGTAGCGGACGTCGGCGGCCGCCGGGTCGGCGAAGTCGCCGCGGCCGGTCACGGTGATCCGTCCCTCCAGCAGGTCCACCACCAGGGGGTCGAACTCCAGTACCTGCCCGTCCAGCACCACCACCGAGGGCCGGATCGTGGCGCGGTATCCGCCGCGGGCGATGTCCCCCCGCACGGTCGCGCGGCCGCCGGTGCCGCTGGCGGCGAGGTCGAAGACCAGCGGCGTACCCGGCTCGCCGGCGCCGGCCAGCAGCGTCGGATCCAGGCCATCGCTCGCGGCGGCGAAGCTCCAGCGCGGCGCCTCCCGGCCGCCGCGCAGAGCGATGCGGGCGCGCACCCGGGCCGGCGCATGGCCGGACAGCGCCACGTCCAGCGCGTCGAGGTCGCCGCGCGCCACCAGGCCCAGTCGTGGCCGCGTGGTCCCCGCCGGCGCCGGCAGCAGCGCGGAAGCCGTGAGGTCCATGCGGTAGCCCTCTCCCGGGGCGTACTCGCCGCGCACGGTGAACAGGCCGCGGTCGCTGTCGACCACAACGTCGTGCAGCTGCAGCAGGCCGCTGCGCGCGTCCATGCCGCCGCGCAGGCGGGCGATGTCGATCATCGGCTCGCCGCCGCGCAGCACGCGGAAGCCGTCGATCACGATCACGTCGGCCTGCAGGCCCAGCGGCGGCTCGATCCGCGGCAGCACCTCGGGCCAGCGGGGCAGCGAGAATGGTTCATCGTCCGCGGGCGGCAGCTCCAGCACCGCTTCTTCGACCTGCAGCGCATCCAGGCGCAGCAGGCGGCCGAGCAGCGGGCGCAGGTCCGGGTCGATGGTGATGCGCCGGGCGCTGAAACGCAGTGTGTCCGGGGCGGCGCACCGGCCGTAGGGCACCGGCTGGCCGTCGACGTCGGGGCAGACCCGCTGCTCGAAGACGAGGTCGTGCAGGGTGAGCGGTCCCGCCGCCGGACCTTCGACATCGCGCCATTCCAGCGTCGTGCCGGCGGGCAGGCGCGCCACCACCTGCGCGAGCAGGAAATCGCGCCCTCCCAGGGTGGCCAGCAGCCACCACGCGGCCATCAGCAGCAGCGCCATCGCCGCCGCGCCGCCGATCGCGCTGCGCACCGCCAGCATCCGCATGCGCGCCTGCCGCCGCGCGCGCAGCGCCGCGATCCGCGCCTCGCGCTCTTCCGGCGTGATGTCGGGCGTGCTGGCCATGCGCTACAGGCTGGTGCCGATGTTGAGGTGCAGGGTGAACGGCGAGTCCGGATCGTTCAGCCCGCGCGCGACGTCGAGGCGCAGCGGGCCGACCGGGGTCTGCCAGCGCAGGCCGAATCCGACGCCGGTGCGCAGCTCGGCGGAGCCGTCGTGGGCGCTGCCGGCGTCGACGAAGGCGGCCACGCCCCAGGGGCCGCCGCGGAAGTAGTGTTCGTACTCGGCGCTGGCGGTGATCACGTGCCGAGCGCCGAGCGCGAAGCTGTCCTCGTCCGCGTCGACCACGCGCGGGCCCACCTCGCGCCATTCGTAGCCGCGGATGCTGCCGTCGCCGCCGGCGTAGAAGCGCAGGCTCGGCGGCATGTCGATCAGGGCGTCGGTCTCCGTGCGGCCGACCTCGCCGCGCAGGATCAGGCGGTCGCTGTCGCCGATGCCCAGGTACCAGTGCGCGCGCGCGTGCATCTGGATGAAGCCGGCCTCGGAGCCCGCGCCCTCGATGCCGCTGCGCAGCAGCAGGCTGCCGCTGTAGCCGCCGCGCGGGAACAGCGGGTCGTCGAGGTCGACGTACGTGGCGCGCACCGACGGATAGGTGAAGGTGGCATAGCGGTATAGCGGCGGCGTCGACGGGTCGTCATCGTCCTCGTATTCGTAGGCCCAGCGCTCGCGCAGCGCGTGCAGCGAGGCCACCAGGTTGAGGTTGCGGCTGTACTGGCCGCTGCGGCTGGCGACGAACTCGATGCGCCGGGTGTCGATGTAGTCCGTCTGCTCGTCCGCGCCCTGCAGGCTGGCGGTGTACCAGCCGTCGAGCCAGCGGAACGCGGGGATGCGGTACTGCAGCGTCATGGTCTTGCGGTTGCGGGCGTAGTCCAGCTGCCACAGCGCCTTGTGCCCGCGGCGGTTGACGTGGCGCCGCTCCTGGCCGAGGCGCACGCCCGGCCCGCTGTCCGTGCCGTAGCTCAGGCCGGCGGTATGGACATCGCGCCTGGCCGGCGTGAGGGTGACCTCGACCGGGACGCGGCCGTCCACCGCGTCCTCCGGTGCCGGAGCGATGTCGATGCGGCTGAAGTAGTCCAGGCCGGTGAGCGAGGTGCGCAGGCGGTCGAGACGGCCCTGGTGGTAGTACTGGCCTTCTTCCCAGTACACCAGGCGCTCCAGCAGGCCGGGATCGACCACCTCGTGCGGCGTCTGCACGAAGCGGGTCGGGCCCATGTCGTAACGCTCACCGCTGGTCCAGACCAGTTCGATGTCGGCGGCGTATCCGGCGCGGGTCACCGCCACCCGGCGCGCGGAGAAGTCGGCGTCGAAATAGCCGCGCTCGGCCAGGCGGCGGCTGATCCGGGTCTTGCTGGCCTCGTAGTCCGGGTGGTGCAGGATCGAGCCCTGGCGCGGGATGAAGTCGTCCAGCTCCTGGCGGAGATACGGGTCATCGTGGCCCTCGCCGATGATGGCGATGTCGGCGCGGCGCACGCGCACCGGGTCGCCCGGCTCCACGGTGACCACGACCGACAGCGGCGCCTGCCCGTCGCGCGCGTCGCCCGCGTCGCCGGTCCCGCGCACGCTGGCGACCGTGGCCGCGGCGCTCTCGCGGGAGGCGTCCCCGTCGTCGGCCGCGGTGTCCAGCACCACCCTGCGCTCGCCGTTGCGCACGCGCTCGACCACGATCCGCGGCGAGTAGTAGCCGAAGGGTTCCAGCGCCTCGCGGGTCTCGTCGCCGGCGGCATGCAGCATGTAGGCCAGGCGTCGCCAGGACAGTTCGGTGCCGATGGCATCCACCAGCGACAGCGAGGTGCGGACGTTTTCCTCCATCTCCTCGTCGAGTCCGCGGATCTCCACCGAGGTGACGCTGGCCGCGTGGGCGCCGCCGATCGCGGCGAACAGGAACAGGGCTGCGGCGGCGCGGGGGAACGACGGCATCGCGTGAGCATACCGGGCGGCGTCGGCGCGCGATCGACGCCGTTGCCGGGCGCGCGGTGCCCGCGCGACCCGGCCCCGCGTTCAGGCGGAGAGCTGGCCGAGTTCGGCCACGCTCCCCAGCCGGCGCGCCAGACGCTGCAGCAGGGCCAGGCGGTTGCGGCGCAGCGCCGGGTCATCGACGTTGACCATCACCGCGTCGAAGAAGGCGTCGACTTCGGGTCGCAGCCGCGCCAGTCGCGCCAGCGCCGCGACGTAGTCGCCGCCCTCCAGCGCAGGGCCGGCGTCGGCCCAGGCCGCGTCCATCGCGGCCGACAGCGCCTGCTCGGCCGGCTCGGCCAGCAGGGCCGGATCGACCGCCTCCGGCACGGCACCTTCGACCTTGCGCAGGATGTTGCGGATGCGCTTGTCGGCGGCGGCGAGGGCCTCGGCCTCGGGCAGCTTCGCGAAGCTGGCGATGGCGTCGACGCGGCGGTCGAAGTCGAGCAGCGAAGCGGGGCGCAGCGCGGCCACGGCGTTGAACTGCTGGACGGGCACGCCGCGGTCGCCGTAGTAGCCGCGCAGGCGATCGAGGATGAAGTCGTAGAGTTCACCGACCGGGTTGTTCCGCGTCAGGTCCAGCGCCGGGTCCGCAAGCGCCGTACCACGCGCTGGATCGCTGGACGTGGGGTGGAGGCCTTCGATCGCATCCGATACGGACCGCTGGAATTCGACGACGTTCGGGTCCAGAGCCGGCAACGCGATGATTGCGGCCGCCAGCACCGCCGGAAGATCGAGCTCCATCTCGCCCTCGATCATCGTCCGCGCCAGCCCCAGCGCCGCGCGCCGCAGTGCGAATGGATCCTTGTTGCCGGTGGGCTTCAGGCCTGCGGCGAAGCCGCCGGCCAGGGTGTCGATGCGCTCGGCCACGGCCAGCACCCGGCCCAGCGGCGAGGGCGCGATGGCGTCGCCGGCGCCGCGCGGTTGCCAGGCCTCGTCGAGGGCCACCGCCAGCGCTTCGCGGTCGCCCTGGGCGAGGTCGGCCAGCGCCGGATCCTGCATCGCGTAGTGGCGCCCGGCGACACCCTGCAGCTCCGGGAACTCGTTGACCATGCGCGACTGCAGGTCGGCCTTGGCCAGCCGCGCCGCACGCTCCGCAAGCGCCGGATCGACGCCGGCGGCGGGCGCCAGCGACCCGGCGAGCGTCGCCACGCGCGCGGACTTGTCGGCCACGCTGCCGAGCTTCGCCTGGTAGGTCACCGTGGCCAGGCCTTCGTTCATCGCCGTCAGGCCCTGCCTCATGTCCTCGAGGAAGAAGAACCTGGCGTCGGCGAAGCGCGGCCGGATCACCCGCTCGTAGCCCTTGCGCACCTCCGCCGCGTCGCGGGACTCGATGTTGGCCACGCCGATGAAGCGCTCGGTCAGGCGGCCATCGGCGTCGAGCACCGGGAAGAACTTCTGGTTGGTCTCCATCGTCGCCACCAGCGCTTCCTGCGGTACCGCGAGGAACTCCGGCTCGAACGAGCAGGCGACGGCCGACGGCCATTCCACCAGGCACTCCACCTGGGCGAGGTTGCCGGGGTCGATGCGCGCCACGCCGCCGCCCGCGGCGGCCGCGGCCTGCACGCCGGCGACGATCGCGTCCCGGCGCTCGTCGGGATCCACCAGTACCCTGGCCCCCCGCAGCGCGTCGACGTAGTCGTCGGGAGCGTTGATCCACACCGGCTTGTCGTGCATGAAGCGATGGCCGCGGCTCATGCGGTCGGCGGCGACGCCGAATGCCGTGGCGGGCACGACGTCACTGCCCAGCAGCACGACCAGCCAGTGCACCGGCCGTGCGAAGGCGTGCGCATGCGCACCCCAGCGCATCGGCTTCGGCACCGGGATGGCGGCGATCGCATCGTCGAGCACCGCCTGGAGCAGGTCGCGGGTGGCGGCGCCCGGCGTGACCGAGCGGTGCACGAAGCGCTCGCCCTTCTGGTCGCTGGTGCGCTCGAGCGCGGTCCACTCCACGCCGGCCTTCTGCGCGAAGCCCTGAAGTGCGCGCGTGGGCCGGCCTTCGGCGTCCAGGGCGATGTTGAGGTAGGGGCCGAGGACCTCCGAAGACTGCTCGGGCTGGGTCGTGGCCACGTCCTGGAGCAGCACCGCAAGGCGCCGCGGCGCGTACAGCGGCCGGGCGCCCTCGGCGAACGCCACGCCGCGCCGCGACAGCGCCTCGCGCACGCCGTCGAGGAAGGCGCGGGCCAGGCCGGGCAGCGCGTCGACCGGCAGCTCGTCGGTGCCGAGCTCGATCAGGAGGGGGGCGGTGTCGGTCACTGCAGGTCCTTCTCGATCGCGAGATGGTGGTCCAGGGCGTTGTCGCGGGATGCCGGCATGCGATCGACGCCGGGAGCCGGCTTCAGGCCGGGGAACCCGAGCTTCTCGCGCTGCGCGTAATACGCTTCGGCGACCGCCTGCGACAGCCTGCGGACCCGCAGGATGTAGCGCTGGCGCTCGGTGACCGAGATCGCGCGGCGGGCGTCGAGCATGTTGAAGCTGTGGCTGGCCTTCATCACCTGCTCGTAGGCCGGCAGCGGCAGGCCGAGCTCCACCAGCTTCATCGCTTCCGCCTCGCAGGCGTCGAAGCGGTGCGACAGCTCCGCCACGTCGGCGTGCTCGAAGTTGTAGGTGCTCTGCTCCACCTCGTTCTGGTGGTAGACGTCGCGATAGGTGACGGGGCTGCCATCGGGGCCCAGCGTCCACACCAGGTCGAAGACGTCGTCCACGTTCTGCAGGTACATGCACAGCCGTTCCAGGCCGTAGGTGATCTCGCCGAGCACCGGGCGGCACTCCAGGCCGCCGGCCTGCTGGAACCAGGTGAACTGGGTCACTTCCATCCCGTTGAGCCAGACCTCCCAGCCGAGGCCCCAGGCGCCGAGCGTGGGCGACTCCCAGTTGTCCTCGACCAGGCGCAGGTCGTGCACCAGCGGGTCCACCCCGAGTGCCCGGAGCGAGTCGAAGTACAGCTCGACGATGTTGTCGGGGCTGGGCTTCATCACCACCTGGTACTGGTAGTAGCGCTGCAGGCGGTTGGGGTTCTCGCCGTAGCGGCCGTCGGTGGGGCGGCGGCAGGGCTGCACATACGCGGCGTTCCACGGCTCCGGGCCGAGCGAACGCAAGAAGGTCGCCGGATGGAAGGTGCCGGCGCCGACCTCGAGGTCCAGCGGCTGGACGAGCACGCAGCCCTGCGCAGCCCAGAAGTCGTTGAGCCGCTGGATCAGCTGCTGGAAGGTGGGTGCGGGCATGCGTGCTCCGGCCGGCGGAAGGGCGCGACGAATGTGGGCGCGCTAGTATACCGGGGCCCCTCCGCGCGACCGCGCGGCAGCGTGACTTCCTACGGTGTCGTGCATGCTCAGAAATTCGCGTCCGTTCCTGGTCGTGGAGACCGGGACTCCGGTTCCCTCGATGCGTCGCCACGGGCGTTTCCCGCACTGGATCCGCACCGCCGCCGGCCTGTTCCGCGGCGAGGTCGACGTGGTCGACGTGCAGTCCGGCGAGGAGCCGCCGGCGCACCAGGGCTACGCCGGGATCCTGGTCACCGGTTCGGGTGCCATGGTCAGCGACCGCGAACCCTGGAGCGAGCGCACCGCCGACTGGTTGCGCGATGCCGCCCACGATGGCGCGCACGTCCTGGGCATCTGCTACGGCCACCAGCTGCTGGCGCACGCGCTGGGCGGCGAGGTCGCCGACAACCCGCGCGGCATCGAGATGGGCACCATCGGCCTCGACCTGCATCCGCATGCGGCCGACGATCCGCTGTTCACCGGCCTGCCCGCGCGCATCCTGGCCCAGGCCACGCATGTCCAGAGCGTGCTGCGCCCGCCCGAGGGCGCGGTCGTGCTCGCCGCCTCGTCGCTGGACGACTGCCATGCCTTCCGCTGGGGCGGGTCGGCCTGGGGCCTGCAGTTCCACCCCGAGTTCAGCGCCGGCCACATGCGCGGCTACGTCGCCGCGCGCGAACACCGGCTGGCCGAAGGCGGCCGCGATCCGGCGGCGATCCACGCCGCCGTGCGCGCGGCCCCGGATGCGCGCCGCGTGCTGCGCCGCTTCGTGCGTCGGGCACGCCGGCACGCCTGAAACCATCGGTTAGGATGGCCGCCGGGTGGCGCGGCCACGCACGAACGAAGGGGAAACGGATGGGCATGCGCAGCTTGGGTCCGGCGGCCGGCTGGAAGTGGCTGATGTTCGGCATCAACCTCGGCCGCGGGAATCCGCGGGCGATCTTCGGCGGCGCAGCGCTCCTGGTGCTGGCGGTGCTGGCGCTGGCGATCGTGCTCAGCATCGCGCTCGGCGCGATCCAGGCCTCGGCCGGAGGCGGTGGCGACCTGTGGCTGAGCCTGGTGATCACCGTGCCGCTGATGGTGGCGATGGGCGGCATGATGGTCGGCTATCTGCGCGTCATCGATGCCGTCGAGCACGGCCGCCCGGCCACCGCCGGCGCGGTCTTCGCCGGCTTCCGCGACCGCGGCGCGTGGCTCAACGCGAGCGGCCTGCTGCTGATGCTGGCCGTGATCCAGAACCTCGCCATCTACGGCCTGGTCACCTGGCTGGCCCCGGACGTGGTGTCCTGGTACATGGAGAACCTCGCCGCGGCCGGCGCCGAGGTGCCGGCGGAGACCATGGAGCTGCCCACCGGCTTCGGCCGCGCCATGGCGGTGGCCAGCGTGATCGGCCTCCTGGTGTTTGCGGTCCAGGCGATCGGCCTGGGACAGGTCGCGCTGCGCGGCCGCGGCGCCCTGGGCGCGCTGGGTGACGGCGCGCAGGGCGCACTTCGCAACATGCTGCCGCTGGTCGTCCTGTTGTTCCTCGCCCTCGCGGTCCTCCTGGTCTTCAGCCTGGTGGCGGCGGTGATCGCGCTCCTGTTCGCGGCCATCGCCGGCGCTGCGGGCGCGGCCGGCGCGGTGCTGGCGGCCGTGGTCGGCATCCCCCTGTACCTGCTGGCGATGCTGGCGGTGTTCGTGGTGATGATGGGCGTGATGTACGCCGTCTGGCGCGATGTCGCCGGGGACGGCGGCGCGCCTGCCGCGGAAGACCACACCGTCGCGGCCTGAGGCCGCCTCAGGGCCCGCCGTAGGGACCGCGCCCCGCGAGGGCAGCATCGAGCGCGTCGATCACGGCGCGTTCGAATCCGGCCAGCAGCCAGGCATTGGCGGCCAGAGCGGCCGCCGCCCACAGCAGCAGCCAGCACACGGCCCAGAAGGGCATGCGCGACGGAGTGCCCTCGGCAAGGCGCACGCGCGTGCCGCTGAGGCGATCATGCAGCGCCGCGTGCAGGGGCGGGAGCGCCGCCATCAGGTGGCCGAGGTTGAGCGTCAGCCAGGACAGGGTGCCGGCCACGAAGCGCAGCACGACGGCGCCGGTGGTGGCGCGTCCACCGTCGGCGGCGACCACGCGCAGGCCCAGCGCCCGCTTGCCCGGGGTGGCCTGCCAGCGCGAGCGCTCGAAGCCGACGCACCAGGCCAGGAACAGCGGCACGAATGCCAGCAGGGCCGGAAGCAGCATGGCCACCACGGCCGCGCGGATCCCGGACGCGGCGGCGTGCAGCGCCGGATCGCGCATCCAGCCCAGGGCGATCGCCAGCGGTGCGCGGCCGGCGTCGAGGGCCTCGAGCGCGTCCATCATCCGCCAGGCCAGTGCGTGCACCAGGGTGGCCCCGGCGGTGTCGAACGCCTCGGCGGCGTCGCGCAGCGCCGCCTGGCACAGGACGAACGCCGGCAGCGCCACCGCACACGCGTCGAGGCTCCACGCGGCGCTGCGCCGCCAGAAGCCGGCGGGGCGCATCACTCCGTCCCGTTCTCACCCGCGGCGGTCCCGCGCGGCGCAAGCATGCGCGCGGCGACGATCCCCGCCTCGTACAGCAGGCACATCGGGACCGCCAGCATCAGCTGCGAGATGACGTCGGGCGGAGTGATGACGGCGGCCAGGATGAAGATGCCGACGATCGCGTAGCCGCGCCCTTCCTTCAGCTGCGCCGGCGTCACCCAGCCCAGCAGCACCAGGATCACCAGCGCCACCGGGAGTTCGAAGCTCAGGCCGAAGGCGAGGAAGATCACCAGCACGAAGTCGAGGTAGGCGTTGATGTCGGTCATCATCGCCACGCCCTCGGGCGTGACCATGGTGAGAAAGCCGAACACCGAGGGCAGCACCACGTAGAAGGCGAACGCGCAGCCGGTGTAGAACAACAGCAGCGAGCTCGCCAGCAGCGGCAGCGCCAGGTTCTTCTCACGCTTGTACAGCCCCGGTGCCACGAAGGCCCAGGCCTGGTAAAGCAGCCACGGCATGCTGGTCACCATCGCGGCGAAGAACGCCAGCTTCAGCGGCGCGAAGAACGGCGAGGCGACCTCGACCGCGATCAGGTGCGCGCCCTCCGGAAGCTTGGCCACCAGCGGCGCCGACAGCCAGGCATAGAGCTTGTTGGCGAAGGGCAGCAGCGCCAGCAGCACCACGCCCAGGCCGGCCAGGCCGCGCATGATGCGGCTGCGCAGCTCCAGCAGGTGGTCGAAGATGTGGCCCTCGCCGTCAGCGCCGGTCATCGGCGTCTCCGGACGGGATGGGCGGGGTGGAGGGGGCGGTTCCATCCGCGGAAACGTCCGGGCGGGGCGGCACGGTGGCGTTTCCCGGAGCTTCCGGCGCGGCCGGATCCGCCGCGGATGTCGCGCTGCCGTCGCCCGTCACGCCCTCGAACCGGTCGCCGAGTTCCTTCACTTCCCGACGCGCATGCGCACCGGCGTCGCGCACGCCCGTCTCGACCCGGCCGGCGGCCTCGCGCACCTCACGGTCGAGGTCGGTGGCCGCGGTGCGCACGGCATCCAGGTTCTGCTTGAGCTCCTCGGCGGCCATCTCGCGCTCGAGCTCGGACTTCACCGAGTACCACTGCGCGCGCGCGCGGCGCACCCACAGCCCGGCGAAGCGCGCGGCCTTGGGCAGGCGCTCGGGACCGAGCACCACCAGCGCCACCAGCCCGATCATCAGCAGTTCGCTGAAGGCGAGGTCGAACATGTCCCAGTGCCGGGTGCGGCGCGGTCAGCGCTGCACGCTGTCGTCTTCGCGTTCGGTCTTGCGCTCGCCTTCGCGCGACTGGTCGCCGAGCTGGCCGGCCGGCTTGTCGTCGTCGTCGGCCATGCCCTTCTTGAAGCCCTTGACCGCCTCGCCCAGGTCGCGGCCGGCGCCGCGCAGGCGCTTGGTGCCGAAGATCAGCAGCACGACCACCAGGACGATGATCCAATGCCAGATGCTGAAGCTGCCCATACTGCGTTACCTGGATGTGTTCGGGCGCTCAGGATACCAATTCGCCCGTGGCTGCCGACGCTGCCGCCGGCCTCAGTCGATGGGGTCGGGCAGCGGGGCCGGCAGGTCGTCGGCCGGAAGCGGCTCCGAGGTCACAGACGGACCGTCGACCGGCTGGAAGCCGCTGGAGGCCTGTGCGGCGGGGACGCCCTGGCCGATGGGCGAGGTTTCCACGGTCGGCGCGCGGGCGGATGCCGGCGCCGATGCCGCGGCCGTGGTCGCGGCGCTGCCGCTCGTTCCCCGGTTCAGTCGCGCATGCGAGGTCGCCTCTTCCAGGCTGTCGCGGAAATCGACCACGGCGCTCGAGGGCCGTTCCCGGGCGCGGCCTTCGAAGATCATCCGCGGCGTGGTGTCGCGGCCGTAGACGGCCTCGTTGGCCTTGTCGTCGATCGACAGCACCGCGCCGTCCAGGGCCACGCCGGCGAACAGTCCGCGGGCGCGCGACCAAGACCAGATCTCGGCCTTGAGCTCGCCGTCGGTGGCCGTGGACGCGTTGCGCCCCACCGGGCCGGCGGCCACGCCGGCGTCGGCGCCAAGGGTGAACTTGCCGTTGACGATCGACTCCAGCCCGCGGTCGCTGCGGAACACCAGCACCACGTCCGACGACTGCACGCCGGCCTGGAAGCCGATGCTGCCTCCGGTGAGCTTGACGAAGCTGGGGTTGGACCAGGTGCCGTCGGGATTCTTCACCGACATGAGGCCGTGGCCGCGGCGGCCGCCGATCACCAGTCCGGCCTTGATCGTGTCGGGCACGACCACGATCGCGCGGCCCTCGTCGAACAGCTTCTCCGGGATCGCCGATTCCGGGATCGCCTGGATCTCGCCCAGCACGCGCACCGCGTTGCGCGCGCGTGCGTCCTCTCCGGGTCCGGCGGACGCGGGCGCGGCGGCCACGGCGAAACACAGCGCGGCGGCGAGGGCGGGCAGGCGGAGCATGGAGCGCTTGGGCATGGGGAACTCCGTGGCGGAATGCACAGGAAGGATGCGACGACGGTGGCGCGATGTCGACCGCGCGCAGGGCCTTCGAGCCTATGCGGGCCGCGATGAATCGGCCATGAGCCTCACCGTTCCGCGTGCCCGGCGTGCCGGGTCCGGGCCCCGGTCCGTACACTGGCCGCCGTCACCGCCCGCAGCCGGAATCCGCATGACCGACACCGTACGCCCCGCCAGCGATGTCCTGCTGCTGGCCAACCTCGGCACGCCTTCGGCGCCGACACCCCCGGCCGTCGCGCGCTACCTCGGCGAGTTCCTTGCCGACCCCCGCGTGGTGCAGCTGCCGCGCCTGTTGTGGCTGCCGCTGCTGCGCCTGGTGGTGCTGCCCCTGCGCTCGCGCAAGGTCTCGCACAAGTACGCCGAGATCTGGATGGACGAAGGCTCGCCGCTGGAGGTGCACACCCGGCGGCTGGCCGCGGCCGTCCGGGCGCGGCTGCCGGGCGTGCGCGTGGAGCACGTGATGCGCTACGGCGAGCCGTCGCTCGCCCGGCGCCTGAAGGCGCTGCGCGACGACGGCGCGCGGGTGCTGGTGCTGCCGCTGTACCCGCAGTACTCGACCACCACCACGGCCTCGGTGGGCGACGTCATCGCGCGCGAGCGGCCGCAGGCGCGCATGGTCGACGATTACCACGTCGATCCGGCCTGGGTGCATGCGGTCGCGGACTCGATCCGGGCCCACTGGGACCGCCATGGCCGCGGCGAGCGGCTGCTGTTCTCTTTCCACGGCATCCCGAAGCGCCTGGTCGACGGCGGCGATCCCTATGAGCGCCAGTGCCACGCCAGCGCGCGCGCGATCGCCGCCGACCTCGGCCTGTCCGGCGACGCCTGGATGACCACCTTCCAGTCCCGTTTCGGCGGCGGCAAGTGGCTGTCGCCGGCCACCGATGCCACCGTGGGCGCGCTGCCGGCGGAGGGCGTGCGCCGCATCGACGTCGTCTGCCCCGGCTTCTCCGCCGACTGCCTGGAGACCCTGGAGGAGATCGCGCTGCAGAACGCGGAGATCTTCCGCTCGGCCGGCGGCGACACGCTGTCCTACATCCCCTGCCTCAACGATTCGCCCGCGCATGCGCTCGCGATCGCCGGCATCGCGACCCGGGCCTTCGAGGCATGGCGCTGATGCGCGGATTCGAGCTGTCGCTGCCGATGGGCACGGTGCGCGGCCTTCGCGCCGGCACCGGGGGCGCGCCGCGCGTGCTGGCCCTGCACGGCTGGCTCGACAACGCCGCGAGTTTCGTGCCCCTGGCGCCGCACCTGCCCGGCATCGAGCTGGTGGCGCCCGACCTGCCCGGCCACGGCGCCAGCGACCACCTGCCGCGCGGCATGGACTATTCGTTCGCCGGTGCCGTGCACACGGTGCTCGACGTCGCCGACGCCCTGGGCTGGGAGCGCTTCGGCCTGCTCGGGCATTCCATGGGTGCCGGCATCGCCAGCCTGGTGGCGGCCGCCTGCCCGGACCGCATCGACCGCCTGGTCGCGATCGAGGCCCTGGGCGCCCTGGCCGAGGAGCCTGCGCGTACCGTCGAACGCCTGCGCGAGGCGGTCGTGGCCACGCGCGCGCTGCCGGGCAAGCGCTTGCGCGTCTTTCCGGACATCGGGGTCGCGGTGCGCGCCCGGATGAAGGCCAACAACCTCGGCGAGGAGGCGGCACGGCTGCTGGTCGAGCGCGGCACGGTGGCGGTGGACGGCGGCTGGAGCTGGAGCAGCGACCCGCGCCTGACCCTGCCGACGATGGTGCGCATGACCGAAGCCCAGGTCGAGGACCTGGTGGCCGGCATCGTCTGTCCGACGAAGGTGCTGTTCGCCGATCCGGCGCAACCCTACCTGCCGGACCCGTTGCGGCGGGCGCGCGCGGCGCTGCTGCCGGCGGGCGAGCTGGTGGTGCTGCCGGGCGGCCATCATCTGCACATGGAAGAGCCGTGGGCGGTCGCGGCCGCGATCGGCGGCTTCTTCGCCGCAGGCTGAGCGACGGCTTCGCCGGCTATGGATGTTCGCCGTTGTCGCGCAGCTGGATGCCGATCATCAGCTGGTCACCGTTGCGGCGGGTGAAGCTGTAGGTCGCTTCGCGCCGGCCGCGCCTGAAGCCGAGCATGGCGCTGTCGGCCTGCTGCATGGACAGGGTCTGCGACCAGCCCTTGCGCTCCATTTCGGCGCGCGCGGCTTCGAACATCGACGCCACCGAGCCGTTGGACTCCAGGTTCACCAGCCGCGCACCGCCGATGTCCATCACGCTGCTGACCCCATAGGTCGTCGGCAGGAACAGATCGTCCGGGAAGTCCGCCGGCAGCAGGACGCCGCTGCCGGAGGCGATCGCCCTGACGCCCTCCTCATCCTCGTCCCGCACGCGGTTGCCGTCGCGGTCCTCCTCCGCCTTCTGGCCGCTGGCGCTTTCTAGGGCCGCCTCGGCCGCAGCGTCCGTGCCCCGCTGGCAGCCGGCGATGGAGAGTGCGGCACAGGCCACGACCAGCAGAAGCAGCAGTGGATGCATGGAATCTCCCGGGCACGCCGAGATGGAAGCCTGAACACGTCAACGGCCTCAGGCCGCGGGACCGGACAGCACCCGCAGCATCGCCTTGAGCCGCCTCCCATGGACGCGGAACCAGTCGCGCTCGTTGCGCCAGTCGGGGCAGCGGGCCTCGACTTCGGCCCAGAACGCCGGCGAATGATCGGCGTACAGCAGATGGCAGAGTTCGTGCACCAGCACGTACTCGAACGCGGACGGGCGGCCCAGCACCAGCGCCAGGTCGAGTGCCAGGGTGCCGTCGGGCGCCAGCGAACCCCATTGCGAGGACATGGCCCGCAGCCGGATGCGCACCGGTGCACGCGGCAGCTCCGGCAGGTAGCGCGGCAGCCAGGCACCGACGTCGGCGCGGGCCTCGCTTTCATAGAAATCGCGCAGGGCGCGGCGCAGCGCGTCGTCGCCGCCGCGGCCGGTGTGGCGGAACAGCAGGCCCTCGCCGTCGCGCACGACGCAGGCGTAGCGCCCGGCTTCCCAGCGCAGCGGCACCATGGCGCCGCGCAGCGGCAGCGCCGGCGTGACGCCGCACTCGAGCGGCGCGACCAGGTCGTCGATCGAGTGCGCGCGCAGTTGCTCCTGCAGCCAGTCGCGGTGCTGTTCGAGGAACCGGTCGCCCGATGCGGCGCTCGCCCGCGGTGGCAGGGTCAGGCGTGCGCCGCGCTCGTCGACCGACAGCCGCAGCCGGCGCGCACGCGGATCGCGCACGCGCACCACCGCGACCTCGCTGCCGTCATCCATGGCGAGCGCGACGGTGTCGCGCTGGACGTTGCGGGTGCCCGGTGCGGCGGACTTCGTGAGCAGCAGGCGGAGCAGGGACGACATGCTGCAATTCTACCGGCGCTGGCGTCGCTCGATGTGCATGCGTGCGAGGCGCACGATGGCCATCGCCGCGCGAGCGCGTTCAGGCATCCACGCGCGACAGCTTCAGCGCCGGCTCGAGGATCTCGAACAGCCGCCGCACTTCGGCCGACATCAGCGCGAAGCGCGCATCCAGCTCCGCATGCAGGTCGTCGCGGTCGCCGGACTCGAGCTGCTCCACCGCGCCGTCGAGGAACTTGAGCTTGCGCACCACCAGGTCCTCGCCGAGCACGAAGGAGACATGGTCGTCGAGCACCAGCGCCAGCCGCGTGACCTGCTTGCCGGCCTCGAGGTGGTGGGCGATCTCGTCGCTGCCCAGGTCCTGGCGCTGGCACTTCACGATCGCGCCGGTGTCGCTGCCGTCCTTGAGCTCGCACTCCTCGCCCAGCGACAGCCCCTCGGGCAGCGGCTCGCCCGCGATCCAGCCGGTCAGCACGCTGCGGGGCGCGATCTCGGCGTTCGCCGGCAGCGCCGGGAAGCTGCCCAGCGCCTGGCGCAGCGCCGAGACCACGGCCTCGGCGTTCTTGCGCGAGGAGGTGTCGACGATGCACAGCCCGTGCTTCAGGTCGAGCATGGCGTCGGTGCGCGAGGGGCGCACGAAGGCGCGCGGCAGCAGCTCGTGCACCAGCTCCTCCTTCATGCGCTTGCGCGCGCGGCCGCCGGGCCGGCGACCCTCGCGCTCCTCGGCTTCGTCGAGCCTGTGCGCGAGCATGTCGTTGACCACGGCGGCGGGCAGCAGCCGGTCTTCGCCGCCCACCGCGATCCAGGCGGCGTCGCCGATCCGGTGCGCGAAGGCTTCCGAGTCGCGGCCGAGCGCCGGCACGAAGCCGCGGGAGGACAGCTCGAGTGGGCCCACCGGCTTGAGCGGCTGCGTGGCCAGGGCCTCCTCGAGGCCCTCGAGATCGAGCGAGAGGGGGAAGCGGAACAGGGTCAGGTTGCGGAAGAACATGCGGGATGGGTGCCGTTGTGGGGGTAGGGAGTCGAGGTCAGCTTGGGCGCGCCGGCGCGCGGCCGACACGGCGGTCGGCCCGCGCATGCGGGTCGGGGACTGCGGTACCGGGGCATCAGGCGGCGTCGCCGGAGAGGGGGCGTCGTGCGGTTCGCCGGCCAGCCAGCCGTGGGCGTCGGCGGTGGCCGCGGCATCGCGGTGACCGAGCCCGAGGAAGTCGAACAGCTTCGGGTCGGCCAACTGCGAAGGCCGGATGTCGCCCAGCGCGCGGGCGATCTGGTCGATGCGCCCCGGGGTCTCGCGCTCCCACTCGCGCATCATCTTCTGCACCTGTTTGCGCTGCAGGTTCTCCTGCGAGCCGCAGAGGTTGCAGGGGATGATCGGGAACGCCCTCGCGTCGGCGTAGGCCGCGATGTCGTCCTCGCGCACGTAGGCCAGCGGACGGATCACGACGTGGCGGCCGTCGTCGGACAGCAGCTTCGGCGGCATTCCCGACAGCTTCGCGTGGAAGAACAGGTTGAGGAAGAAGGTCGCGACCATGTCGTCGCGGTGGTGGCCGAGCGCGATGCGGGTGAAGCCGTGTTCGGCGGCGTACGTGTACAGCGCGCCGCGCCGCAGTCGCGAGCACAGCGAGCACATGGTCTTGCCCTCGGGCACCACGCGCGAGACCACCGAATAGGTGTCCTGCTCGATGATGTGGAAGTCCACGCCCTGCGAGCGCAGCCAGTCGGGCAGCACGTGCTCCGGGAAGCCCGGCTGCTTCTGGTCGAGGTTGACCGCCGTGATCGAGAACTCGACCGGCGCCTTCTTCCGCAGCTGCAGCAGGACGTCCAGCATCGTGTAGCTGTCCTTGCCGCCGGACAGGCAGACCATGACCCTGTCGCCATCCTCGATCATGCCGAAGTCGGCGATCGCGCGGCCGACCTGGTGGCGCAGGCGCTTGGCCAGGCGCTGCGCCTCGTGCGCGGCGCGGCGTGCGCGGGGCGCAGGTTCGGCGAGGGGCAGGACGATGCTCATGTGCGCTGCATTCTAGCCGTCCCGCGCCCCACCGTGCCGCCGGCTCAGTCCATCCAGACGCGCGTCCTGGTCGTCGGGCCGGCCACGATGTCGCGCACCTTGCCGCCGTCGTCGAACAGCACCTGGAACTCGTCGAAGCTGCTCAGCCAGAAGCGCCAGGTGGCGGCGTCGAGGTCCGGATTCTCGCTGCTCATCGGATAGCCGAGCGACATCAGGACCTGTTCACGGTCCATGCCCCGGGTCACGCGCGCGTTGCCGATCGCCTCCCGGATCTTCTGCGGCCAGGCGGCGGCCTTCACGCGCGGATCCTCGGCCACGATGTAGCGGCGCGCGAAGGTCTCGTTGTCGAGGTCGCGGCTGTAGTCGTTGCCGATCGCCTGGCGCTCGCCATCCACCAGCACCTTGACCCGGTAGCGGCCGTAGCCGGTGGCCTTGACCGGGGTGCCGTAGGGGATGACGCGTTTGCCGTTCTCGGCGTAGTTGCCATCGCTGATCCAGCTGCCGTCGGTGCGCATGTTGCAGCAGAGGTGGCCTTCGGGCGGCGAGGCGCGGGCGGCGGCGGCCGCGGTGCCGGCGATCAGTGCCAGCATGAGATGTCGGATTCGCAAGTGCAGCTCCTTCCCCTGGGGGCGGCCGGGCGCGCCGCCGGTTCGTCTGCGCGGGAACCCGGGTCGACCCCGGTTACCGGGCGCCGGTCTCCCCTCCGGCGCGGCGTCATTGTGTACCCTTTGGGCCACGATGCGACCCACCGACGCCAGCGAACAGGCACGGCTCTGCCGACGGCTGCTCGAGCTGCGGGAGGAGCATCGCGACCTCGACGCCGTGATCGCCCGCCTGCAGCTGGACATCCAGGTCGACGAACTGGTGGTCAAGCGCCTGAAGAAGCGCAAGCTGATGCTGAAGGACGCCATCGAGCGGCTGGACTCCGCGTTGATCCCCGACGAGCCCGCCTGATCCGCCCCCCAGCCGCTGCTCAGGATCCGGAGCCTGCCGGAGCGTCTTCCGCCGGCGCCGCTTCGGGGCTGATCTTTTCGATCGTATGTCGCAGCTCGCGACCCAGGATGATCTTGGCGTCGCGGGCGAAGGCGGCCAGGCGCTCGTCGAAGGCCAGCTTGCTGTTCCGGTCCAGCTTCACCAGCTCCATCTCGCGCAGCTTCTGGATGAAGCCGCGGAACAGTGCCCGGTCGAAGAACTCGGGCGCGGCCGGCGCGTACAGCAGGGAGAGCCGCTGCGCCGCGAGCTGGCACAGGCTTTCGAGTTCGCCCGCGCCGAGTGCGCCCGAGCCGTTCTTGGCCAGCACCGAGGTCGCGATGTAGTAGCGCTCGAACGCCTGCTGCAGCGGATGGCCGAGCGCGCGCAGGCGGAACACCTCGTCCGACTGCCCGGCCTGGCGGGCGAGGATGCCGCCGTCGTCCTCGCCCACGCGCTCGAGCAGGCCCTCGCGCACGAACAGCGCGATGGTGGCGTCGATGCGTTCGGCGAATCCGTCCTCGTCCCAGGGCAGGAACAGTTCGCCCTGCAGGAAGGGATACATGGTGCGGCCGATGCGCAGCAGGGTGTCGTGCGCCATGCGCCGGTTGTGCAGGAAGCAGCAGGCGATCCAGGCCGACGCCGTGAACAGGTGGACGACGTTGTTGCGGAAGTAGGACAGCAGGACGGCGGTGTCGCCGTCCACGCGCAGCACGTCGCCCAGCGGATGCACCACGCGGTGCAGCACGCCGATCTCCTCGCCGTGGGCGATGATCTGCTCCGGCGAATGCGGAGTCACCGTCACCAGCGGGCTGTAGGGCACCTCGGCCAGCAGCTTCTTGGACAGCACGATCTGTGCGGTCAGGTCGCCCTCGCCCATCGCGTGCTTGGGCGTGGACAGCAGGGCCAGCGCCAGCAGGTTGATCGGGTTGACGTCGGCGGCGCTGTTGACGTGCTCCTGGATCCGCTGGGTGGTGGCGTCGACGGTGTCCGACAGCCAGTCGGGCTTCTCGTCGTCGGGCAGCGGCTTCCCGTCCCAGCCGCCGGCGTGCTCGGCGAGCAGGCCGGCGAGCGGGATGGGCTCGCCGAAGTTCACCACCACCTGGCCGTAGTTCTGGCGCAGCACCTTCGGGATGCCCCACAGCAGCGCCCAGATCGACTCCTTCTCCTTGGGCTTTCCCGAAAGTTCATCGAAGTAGCTGTTGCCCTCCATCAGCTTCTCGTAGCCGATGTACACCGGCTGGAACAGTACCGGGCGCGTGGGCTGGCGCAGGAAGGCGCGCACGGTCATCGCCACCATGCCGCCCTTGGGCTGCAGCAGGCGCCCGGTGCGCGAGCGCCCGCCCTCGATGAAGTACTCGATCGAATAGCCGCCGGCCACCAGCTGCGCCACGTATTCGGTGAACACCGCCGAGTACAGAGCGTTGCCGCGGAAGCTCCGGCGGATGAAGAACGCGCCGCCCTTGCGCAGGATGGTGCCGATCACCGGCAGGTTGAGGTTGATGCCTGCGGCGATGTGCGGCGGCACGATGCCGCGGGTGTAGAGGAGATAGGACAGCAGCAGGTAGTCCATGTGGCTGCGGTGGCAGGGCACGTAGACCACCTCGTGGCCCGGCGCGGCGGCCTTGAGCTGATCGAGGTGGTGCACCAGCACGCCGCGGAAGATCCGGTTCCAGACCGTGGTCAGCAGGAAGCTGGCCGAGCGCACCACGGGGTGCGAATAGTCGGCGGCGATCTCGTAGGCGTAGCCGTGCGCCTTCTTCCAGGCCTCCGCCCGGGCCCTGTCGGCGTCGCCGCTCTCGCGGCGCGCCTGGTCGGCGATGGCCTCGCGCACCGGCGCCGAGGACAGCACCTTGTCCACGAGCAGGCGGCGGGTGGACAGGTCGGGGCCGATGACGGCGGCGCGGATGCGGTTGAAATGCGTGCGCAGCAGGCGCGAGACCTTGCGCACCTCGCGCTCCGGCTCCAGGCCCTCGGCGACGATGTCGCGCACCGCCACCGGTGGCGAGAAGCGCACCAGGGTGTCGCGTCCGTTGAGCAGGATCGCCAGCAAGCGCCGGAAGCGGCCGACGATCGCCCAGTTCTCCGAAAACAGCACCGAGAACCAGCCGCTGTTCTTGTCCGGCGCACGGCCGACGAAGATGGAGACCGGAACCAGCTGCACGTCCAGCGCCGGATCGACGCGGTGCGCCTCCAGCAGGCGGGCCAGCGAGTCGGAGTGGCTCTTCTTCTTCGGCTTGCGCGGAGTGGCGAGCCGGGTCGCCAGCTCCAGGGCGCTGCCGGCGTTGCGCCGCGACAGCGCCACGTAGGCGCGCTTGCGTCCCAGCGGGTCGCCGGCCAGCGGCAGCAGCGGCGACGGCAGCCCGGCTTCACCGCAGGCACGGTCCAGGATCAGCGCGTTGGAAAGACCGTAGTCCTCGAGCACATAGCAGACCGGACGGCCCTCCAGCGCCTCGCCGGGGCCCTGGGGTTCGATGCTGAGGTCGATCCACGGCGCCAGCACGCGGGCCAGCAGACGCGCCCACCAGGGCCGCGAGCGGCGACCCCCGGGGGGCCGCGGACCGCCGATGGGCTGGCGCGGCCGGCCGCCCGGGGACACGCCCGGGGCGGGGTCCTCGCCCTCGCCGGCCGGCGGACGGGCGTCGCCGGCCATGGCCGCACCCTGGGTACGTTCGGTCGCGGTGGGGTCGGAGTCGAAGAGGGAAGGCTGGTTCGGCATCTTCGGCATTATGCCCAAGGGCGGTCGGCGATCAGGGAACGGCCACCGGTCCCGGCGGATCGGCAGCCGCGGCGCCGGACGCGGCCGAGCGCGCATGGCGCAGGAAGTCGCTGAGATACCAACGGCCGTCGATGCGCTCGACCGGCACCACCGTGTCGATCGCGGTGCCGGCGAGCGTGTAGCGCAGGCGGACCGTCGCCTTGTCGCCCTGCTGGACCTGCAGCCCGGCCTCGACGCTGTCGAACGCGGCGTCGAGATCCAGCCCGTAGCCGGCCAGCACCGCCCTGACCTCGCTGGAGAACGCGCCCAGGCGCTGCAGCGACGCGTCCATGCCGGCGGCGGCGATGCCTTCCGCGGTGGTCGGGCCGGCCGCGCGCGCGGCCTCGGCGAGCCGGGCGATCGCGGCGGCGGCCTGCGCGCGGTCGGACAGCGGCGCCCGGGCGGCCCAGTGCGCGACCGCGGTCACCAGCTGGGCGTAATGCTCGCGTTCGTGGTCGCTGAAATCGCCCTGGTTGGAGACGTACTGGACGCCGAACATGCCCACGGTCGCGGCGGCCGCGCGGATCTCGCGGCCGTGGCCGGCGAACTGGCGCTCGAAGCCCGCCGTGAGCGCCGCTTCGGCGTCCGGGGCGGCCAGTGCGCCGAGGATCCCGGGCAGATGCTCCGAGAAGGGCAGTTCGTCGAGCGGCCAGCGCGTGTGCCCCGCCCGCCATGCGTCCTGGAGGCGGGCATGCAGCGCCGGCGGCACCGCGTCGCGGGCGAACGCGGCGAAATCGCCGCTGCGCATGTGCCCCGTCAGAGCCTGCACGGCCAGCGTGGGCCGGCTGAGGTCGCTGCGTAACGGCACCGCCGCGTCCGGCGGCGCCGGGCGGCACGCGACGAGCGCAAGGCCGGCCGCGGCGGTGGCGACCAGCAGCGGCCGCAGGAACGGTGGCATGGGCATCCCCCAAGGAGAAAGCCGGCATCTTGGCCGCGCGTCGTCGGACGCGGCAAGCCGACGCGGTCACAGGCCGGAAGACGCCCCGCCCGGCAGTTCCCCGGAAATTCCCTCTGGACGTCCCCCCTGCATCCGCGGCGGGCACGACCTTTGGTCGCGGTCTGGAGCGACGTCGACGTCAAAACGGAGAGCGTCAGGACCAGGACTTCCCCTGCTCGCGACCGCTCCTGCTCCTGATCTTCCCTCCCGAAGCCGGAGAACGCCGGAGCCCGTCCCGCGTACAGGGGGTGTGCGGACAGCCGGCCAGGGATGGCCGGCGGCCGGCCGTGGCAGCAGGACGCGGAGACGGCCGGGGGAGCACACCCCCTGTACGCGGGACGGGCGGCGCGGGCTCCAACGAAGCGGCCCCACGCCCGCGGGACGGGCGGCGCGGGGCCCAACGAAGCGGCCCCACCGCCCGCGGGACGGGCGGCGCGGGCCCCAACGAAGCGGCCCCACCGCGCGACGGTGCGCCAGGCGCGGGAGCGCGTGAGCGCGCCGACTGCCGCCATCACCCCCGGAGCCGGGAGAAGAACCAAAAAAAACGGGAAGCGCCGGGCCTCCCGTGGAAACCGGCCGGAGCCGGAGGACTGTGTTGTGGCGCGGAACAGCCTACTCCGGCTCAAATTCTTATGCAATACCTGAAGTATTCACCACTAACACATTGAAATTGTTACCTGTCGACGCGGAGCGCCTCGCGTTTCCGTGCGCGCCTCTCGGACCTCGGAAGGCGCCAGTCGTTGCCGAAGCTGGCCGGCTCCCAGGCCCCATACGACGGATTCGGGAGCACCCACCATCGCGCGCCGAACCAGTCCCGGTAGTCGACGTGCAACGCCTCATGCTGCTCCCGGGTGTTGGCCGCGGCCTGGACGAAGTCGCCCAACTGGTCGCCGAACTGCATCAGCACGCGGTGGCCGCGCCCGACCAGCTGCCGACGGCAGGTCTTGCCCGATCCGGCCTGCTCGCAGCCCGGCACCGGGGTGCCCAGCCCCAGGAACACCTCCCCGTGCTGGACCGGCAGCCCCTGGCTGCGCAGGTTGGCGAGCGTCGCATCGCCCAGCGCGGCGCTGCGGTTGGAGATGTAGAACACGGTGACGCCCTTCGCCGCCGCCGCCCGGGTGAACGCGACGGCGCCCGGCACCGCGATCGCCCGCCGTTCCTCCACCCAGGCGTCCCAGGTGGCGTCGGAGAACTCGCCGCCATCGATCACGAGGCGGGCCTGGTAGGCGGAGTTGTCGAGCACGGTCTCGTCGATGTCGAGGATCACCGCCGGGGGCAGCCCGGCCGCGTCGCCGGCGGCGGCACGTTCGGCGGGAACCAGCGCATCCCATGAGGGATCGGCGAGGGCGGCGTCCAGGCGCCCCGTGGCGGCATGGAACAGGGATTCCGAGATGGCCCGGTATTCCACCGAGCGCTGCAGCCAGAGCACGGCATTGAGGTTGTCGTCGGCGGCTGCGGCGATGGACGTCGCGGCCACCGCATCGGTCGCCGCGGCGGCCGGCACCTCGGTGGAAGCGGGAACATGCCGGCAGGCGGCCAGCGTGAGCGCGGCGGCGGCCAGGAAGGCGACGCGCGCCGGAGCGGCGCGGAGGTGGATGCGCATCGGGATGACCGGATCGGGAAAGCCCGGAGTCTACCCGCCGGGCGCGCGGTCAGCCTTCCAGCAGCGCCCGGATCGCGGCGAAGCCGACGTCGGCGCGCTCCTTCTTCCGGGCAGCGTCCGCCACCGGGTCGGCGCCGTCGCGCTGCAGCTCGGCGGCGGGCAGCTCGTCCAGGAACCGGCTCGGCGCGAGGCGCAGGCGCTCGCCCCAGCGCTGCGCCTCGCGCGCATACGACAGCCACAGCTGCTCCTTGGCGCGGGTGATGCCCACGTACAGCAGCCGCCGCTCCTCGTCGATGCGGCCTTCCTCGACGCTGGCCTCGTGCGGCAGGGTGTCGTCGTCCACGCCGACGATGAAGACGCAGCGGAACTCCAGGCCCTTGGCCGCGTGCAGGCTCATCAGCCGGACCTGGTTGCCGGGATCGCCCTTGTCGGCGTGGCTGAGCAGGGCCAGCGATGCGGCGAGCTCGCCCGGACCGGCGCCGCCGCGGGCACCGTCGAACCAGTCGGCCAGTTCGTCGAGGTTGCCGCGGCGGATGCGGAACATCTCCTCGGTCTTGCACTGCGCGCGCAGCGCCGCGAGCAGGCCGGAGCGCTCGTTGAGGCTGCGCACCAGCTCCGACGGCGGCAGCCGGGCCGCCTCCGCGCGCAGCCCGCGCACCAGATCGGCGAAGCCCGAAAGCGCCGCGGCCGCGCGCGGCGCCAGCTGTTTCAGCAGGCCGACCGATTCGATCGCCCGCGACATCGGCATTCCGGCGTGGCGCGAGAGTTCCGCCAGCTTCGCCAGCGTGGTCGCACCGACGCCGCGGCCCGGCGACTGCACCGCGCGCAGGAAGGCGGCGTCATCGTCCGGGTTGGCCAGCATGCGCAGCCAGGCCAGCGCGTCCTTCACTTCGCCGCGGTCCAGGAAGGCGGTGCCGCCGGACAGGTGATAGGGCACGCGCAGCAGCTGCAGGGCTTTTTCCAGCGCGCGCGACTGGTGGTTGCCGCGGAACAGGATGCAGAACTCGCTCCATTCCACCTTGCGCGCGGCGTTGATGAACTGGATCTCGGCGGCCACGCGCTCGGCCTCGTGGGCGGCGTCGCGGCATTCCCAGACGCGGATGCGCTCGCCGTCGGCGTTCGCGCTCCACAGCGTCTTCAGGTGTTCGTGCGGGTTGTTGGCGATCAGCGCATTGGCCGCGCGCAGCACCCGGTTGGAGCAGCGGTAGTTCTGCTCCAGCTTGACCACCTTCAGCGCCGGATAGTCGCGCGCCATCTGCGACAGGTTCTCCGGGTTGGCGCCGCGCCAGGCGTAGATCGACTGGTCGTCGTCCCCCACGCAGGTGAAGTTGCCCTTGTCGCCGGCCAGCGCCTTGAGCAGCCGGTACTGGGCGTCGTTGGTGTCCTGGCATTCGTCCACAAGCAGATAGCCGATGCGCTCGCGCCAGCCCAGTGCGCAGTCCTCATCGCCTTCCAGCAGTTGCACAGGGAGCCGGATCAGGTCGTCGAAGTCGACTGCGTTGAACGCCGCCAGGCGCGCCTGGTAGAGCTCGTACAGCATCGCGGCTTCGTGCTCGGGCGTGGAGCGCGCCAGCGCGCGCGCCTCGTCCGGCGACAGGCCGGCGTTCTTCGCGCGCGACACCAGGCCCTGCATGGCCTGCACGGCGTCGGGTTTGGCACCCGGCATGAGGTCCCTGAACTGGGCCGTCGCATCGTCGGCGTCGAAGATCGAGAATCCGCGGCGCAGGCCCGCCCGCTCATGCTCGATCTGCAGCATGCGCAGGCCGAGCGCGTGGAAGGTGGAGACGGTCAGGCCCTCGGCGGCGTCGCCCCGGAGCCGCCGGGTGACGCGCTCGCGCATTTCCTTCGCCGACTTGTTGGTGAAGGTGATCGCGGCGATCCGCCTGGCCGGGTAGCGTCCGGAGTCGACCAGGTGCGCGATCTTCTCCACGATCACCCGGGTCTTGCCGCTGCCGGCGCCGGCGAGCACGAGGAGCGGGCCTTCGCAGTGCATGACTGCGGCGCTTTGCTGGGGGTTGAGCGACAACGGTTCGACTGCCGGCGACGGGGGGCCGGGCATTCTAACCGGGCCCCGGCATGCCTTCGCGGGCCATGGCCGGACCGTCTTACACTTCGCGCATGGCCAAGCTCTACTTCTACTACTCGGCGATGAACGCCGGAAAGACCACCACGCTCCTGCAGTCCGCGCACAACTACCGCGAGCGCGGGATGCGGGTGCTGGTGCTGGCGCCTGCGCTCGACCATCGCGCCGGCCCCGGCATGGTGGCCTCGCGCATCGGGCTGCAGGCCGAGGCGCTGGCCTTCCGGCGCGACGACGATCTGCTGGCCCTCGTGGAGGCCGACATCGCCGCCCACGGCCGGCTGCACTGCGTGCTGGTGGACGAAGCCCAGTTCCTGTCGCGCGCGCAGGTCTGGCAGCTGTCCGAGGTGGTCGACGCGGTGGGCGTACCGGTCCTGTGCTACGGCCTGCGCACCGATTTCCGCGGCGAACTGTTCGAGGGCAGCCTGTCCCTGCTGGCCTGGGCCGACGAGATCCAGGAGATCAAGACCATCTGCCACAGCGGCAGCAAGGCGACCATGACCGTGCGCGTGGACGAGCGCGGCCGCGCGGTGCAGGACGGGCCGCAGGTCGAGATCGGCGGCAATGAGCGCTACGTGTCCGTGAGCCGGGCCGAGTTCAAGCGAGTGATGCGCGGCGAGGGCCGCATCGAGCCCCTGCAGCCACCGCTGCCGCTGGGCTGAGCGGGGATTCAGGCCGGCGGCGGATCGCAGCGCCGGCGCCAGCGCTGGACCTCGCGCACCACCACTCCGCCTTCGGGGCGGACCATGTCGATCCGTTGCCCGAGGGCGCTGAACATCGCCAGCGACTCCTTGCGCCGCGGGCCCCGGCAACGCAGCCCGGCGGCGGCGGCGCGCGCACTCCATACGATGCCGCGCAGCTCCGGATCCGATTCGGGCAGGCTGGCGAGGCGGTCCAGCCCGGCCAGCGCGCCCTCGGAGCCGTTCTCCGCCTCCAGCCGCGCCAGCGCCAGCTCCGGCGCGGCGCGCGGCGGGATGCGTCGAGCCGTGGGCCGCGCCGGTCAGCGCCGCAGCGCGCCGCAGCGTCGCCAGCGCCTTGTCGTACCGCCCGCGGGCAGCCTCCACTTCGCCCAGGAGCCGCAGGGTATCGCCGATGAGAGCGTGGTCGCGGTCGTGTTCGCCGCGCAGCCGCAGCGATTCCTCGAGCGCGGCCGCGGCCTGGGCCTGTGCACCGGCTTCATGCAGCACCCGTGCTTCGTTGAACAGCGCCGTCGCCAGCATGGCCGGCTCGTCCAGTGCGCGCCATGTCGCGGTGACGGCGCGCAGCCCGGCGATCGCCTCGTCGAGATCGCCGCGCTCCCAGGCCACCATCGCCATGCTTGTGCCGTTGCGGGCGACGTCGGCATGCCGGGTGCCCAGCCGCGACACCAGCCAGGCCTGGGCGTCGCGGAAGATCACATCGGCCTCGCCCAGGCGGCCACCGTCGAGGAGCAGCATGGCCAGCTGCCGGCGAGCGTCCACGGTCGCGCGATGATCCGTGCCGTGGACCTCCAGGGCGAGCTCCAGCGCTTCGCGGCAGTCGGCCTCGGCTGCGTCCAGGTCGCCGAGTTCGCGCTGCAGCAGGCAGGTCGAGCGCAGGATGTCGACCGCCTGCCGATGCCTCGGACCCACGCGCGCGCGCAGCAGCGCGAGCGCCGCGCGCTGTTCGCGCAGGGCCAGTGCGTTCTGGCCGGTGGCCGCGCGCAGGCTGGCGAGGTCGGAGAGGTTCTCGACTTCGCCGGCTTCGTTGCCGGGCAGGCCGCGGCGGATCGCCAGCGATCTCGCGAAGCCCGCGCGCGCGGCGTCGAACTCGCCGCGGTCGCGCAGGCATCGCGCGAACTGGGTATGGAAGTCCGCGGCGAGCGAGGACAGGCGCTCCTGTTCGCGCAGCGCCAGCGCCTGCATCGGCTGCATCACGTCGCGGCAGATGTCGGCCCGGCCGAGCAGGCGGTGGGTGCGGCCCAGGTCGGCGGCCGCCTGCAGCAGCAGCCCGGGCGGTGGCTCGGGGATGCCCGAGATGATCGCCGCCTGGCGCTGCTGCAGATGCAGCGCCACCGCGTAGTCGCCCAGGCTCGCGCGCAGGCGCCCGACCACGCCCAGCAGCTCGGCCAGCGCCACCGGCTGCTGCGCGAGCTCGAGCTCACCGCTGCGCACGCCGTCCTCGAGCAGCCAGCGCACGTCCAGCGGTGTTCCGCCGGGTGCGCTGCCCGCGTTCTCGAACAGGCCGATCATGAAGCTCTGCAGCGCGCGCGCCCGCGCCGCCTGCTGCATCGCCTGCTGCGCCTGCCAGGCCACGATCGCCAGTGCCGCGACCATCACCGACAGCACCGCGACGCCGGTCCCCAGCGCCCAGCGGTGGCGCACCATGTACTTGCGCGCGCGATATCCCAGGCTCTGCGCGCGCGCGCGCACCGGTCTGCCGTCGAGGTAGCGACGCAGGTCCTGGGCCAGGGCGTCGGCCGAGGCGTACCGCTGCTCCGGAGCCTTGGACAGCGCCTTGAGCACGATATTGTCCAGGTCGCCGGCGATCCGGCGGGCATCTCGCCGCAGCTGCGCCGGCGCGCCGCGGATGCGGCTCGTGTTCCGCTGCAGAGCCACCGACGGGCGCAGCGGATCGGCGCTCAGGATCGCCTCCTCCCACTCCGCGTCGCTGGGGCGGCGGAGCCGGTAGGGCTTGTCTCCGGCCAGCATCTCGTAGAGCACCACGCCCAGCGAGTACACGTCGGTCATGGTCGTGACCGGCTCGCCCCGGACCTGCTCCGGAGCGGCGTAGTGCAGGGTGAACGCGCGGGCATCGGCGCGCGTGCTCTCGGGGCCGCCGTCGGGCGTGTCGAGCAGTTTGGCGATGCCGAAGTCGAGCAGACGGACCTCGTCCAGCGGCGTCACCAGGATGTTCGAAGGCTTCAGGTCGCGGTGCACGATCAGGTTGGCATGAGCGTGGCTGACCGCCTCGCAGACCTGCAGGAACAGGCGCAGCCGCGCCTCCACGGAGGGTGCCCGCGAGCGGCACCAGTCCGTGATCGGTTCACCGTCGACGTACTCCAGCGCGAGGTAGGGCTGCTGGTCGGCGCTGATGCCGGCGTCGAGCAGGCGCGCGATGTGGGCGTGGCCGAGCCGCGCAAGGATCTGCCGTTCGCGGGTGAAGCGCAGGCGCAGGTCGGGGTCGGCCAGCCCGGGGCGCAGCAGCTTCAGCGCCACCTGGCGCTGGTACATGCCGTCGGCGCGGCTGGCCAGCCAGACCTGGCCCATGCCGCCCTCGCCCAGCATGCGTTCCAGCCGGTAGGGGCCGACGAGCACGCCGGCGCGGGCCAGCGGAAGCTGCGAGACCACGGGTTCGGCGAGGAAATCCTCCCGGCCTTCTTCCAGTCCGAGCAGGCCCTCGAGCTCGGCGGCCAGGGCCGGGTCGTCCGTGCGCATCGAGGCGAGCCTGTGGGCGCGCGCGCCGGGCTCGAGCTCGAGCAGAGCGTCGAGCAGCGGGGACAGGCGCTGCCAGCGGTCGGGATCCATGCCAGGCCCCGTCCCGCGCTCCGTCAGTCGGCCTTCAGCGAGGCGAGAAGATAGAGCCTCGCTTTCTGCCAGTCGCGGCGGATGCTGCGCTCCGAGCGTTGCAGCAGCTCCGCGATCTCGAGCTCCGAGAGGCCGGCGAAGTACCGCAGCTCCACCACGTGCGCCAGGCGCTCGTCGACCGCCGCCAGCCGGGTCAGCGCGGTGTCCAGGGCAAGCATTTCCTCGTCCAGGCGCAGGCCGCCCTCGATGTCCTCGGGCAGGTCGGTGACCCGGTGCAGGTCGCCGCCGCGCTTCTGCGCCATGCGCTGCCGCGCGTAGTCGACCACCACGCTGCGCATGGCGGAGGCGGCATAGGCGAAGAAGTGGGCGCGGTCGTCGAAATGCGCCTCGCGGCGGCCGATCAGCTTCAGGTAGGCCTCGTGGACCAGGGCGGTGGCATCCAGTGTCTGCCCGTACTGACCGGCCAGCTGGCGCCGGGCCATGCCGTGCAGCTCCTGGTAGAGCGCGGCGAGCACGTGGTCGAGCGCGCCGCGGTCACCGTCGCGGGCGGCGTCGAGCAACAGCGTGATGTTTCCTGCGGTGTCGGCCATGGGCCCCCTCTCTCAACCGATCATAGCGCCGCCGCTCAGCGCTGGCAGGCCGCGCACCAGACCGTGGTCCGCTGGGCGATCGTCGCCTGGCGGAGTGGACGGCCGCAGCGCGGGCAGGGCTCGCCGCCGCGGCCGTACGCGGAGAGCTCCTGTTCAAAGTAGCCGGGAGCGCCGTCAGGGGAGATGAAGTCGCGCAGGGTGGTGCCGCCGCGGTCGATGGCCCCGGCCAGGACCCGGCGGATCTCTTCCGCGATCCGCCCGTAGCGCTCCCGCGACACCCGCCCGGCCGCGCGCAGCGGCGACACTCCCGCGGCGAACAGGGCCTCGGCCACATAGATGTTGCCCACGCCGACCACCACCCGCTGGTCCATGAGGAAGGCCTTCACGGGGGCCCTGCGCCCGCGGCTGCGCTCGAACAGGTGGTCGCCGTCGAACGCCTCGCCCAGCGGCTCCGGGCCCAGTCCGGCGAGCAGCGGATGCAGTTCGCCCGGTGGCTGCCACAGGAGGCTGCCGAAGCGCCGCGGATCGGTGAAGCGAAGCACCCGCATGGGGCCGCCGCGGCCGGCAAGCGCGATGTCGACGTGGTCGTGAAGGCCGGCCGGAGTGTCCACCGGCAGCACGCGCAGGCTGCCGGACATGCCGAGGTGGAGCAGGGCGCTGCCGGCGGCGGTGTCGAGCAGGAGGTACTTCGCACGCCGGCGCACGGCGTCGATGCGCTGCCCGGGCAGCCGTTCGCCGACCTCGGGCGGGATCGGCCAGCGCAGGTCGGGGCGACGCAGCAGCACGCGTTCGACTCTCGCGCCTTCGAGGTGCGGCGCCAGGCCGCGGCGGGTGGTTTCGACTTCGGGCAGCTCGGGCATGAGCGGGAGCGTGGGGGCGCGGGCACCGCGCCACAAGCCGCGGTGGGAAGGTGAATCGGGGCGGCGCCATGCGCCGCCGCAGGGATGGCAATCGCCAGGGCCACGTCCCATCATGGGGCGGTACCTCCCGTCATCTCCTTCTCCCGCTCATGTCCGCTTCCCTGCTCGATTTCCTCGCCGGCGGCCTGGTCCAGTCCGGCTTCTGGGGCCTGTTCGCGTATTTCCTGGTCGTCACCCAGCTGACCATCTTCACGGTCACGCTCTACCTGCACCGCAGCCAGACCCATCGCGGCGTCGACTTCCACCCCGCGCTGGCGCACTTCTTCCGATTCTGGTGCTGGCTCACCACCTCGATGATCACGAAGGAGTGGGTGGCCATCCATCGCAAGCACCACGCGCGCTGTGAGACCGAGGAGGATCCGCACAGCCCGATGCACAAGGGCATCAAGGCGGTCTTCTGGCGCGGCGCCGAGCTTTACCGCGAGGCGCGCGCCAACCGCGCCGACATGGAGCAGTACGGCCGCGGCACGCCCGACGACTGGATCGAGCGCAAGCTCTACACTCCGCACGCGACCATGGGCCCGGTGCTGATGCTGGCCATCAACATCGTGCTGTTCGGCGCCGCGGGCGTCGCGATCTGGGCGATCCAGATGGCGTGGATCCCGTTCTGGGCCGCCGGCGTGGTCAACGGACTCGGCCACTGGTGGGGCTATCGCAACTTCGAGACTTCCGACACCGCCACCAACCTCAGCCCTTGGGGCGTATGGATCGGCGGCGAGGAGCTGCACAACAACCACCACGCCTTCCCGAGCTCCGCCAGGTTCGCGCTGCGCCGCTGGGAGTTCGACATCGGCTGGGCCGCGATCCGTGGCCTCCAGGCGCTGCGCTTGGCCAGGGTGCTGCGCGTCGCGCCCTCGCTCGACGTGCGGCCGAACATCCATGTTCCCGACTCGGACACCCTCAAGGCCCTGCTGGCCCTGCGCTTCCAGGCCATGACCGACTACCAGAAGCGGGTGCTCAAGCCGGCGCTGCGCGAGGAGGCCGCCAACGCCGGCGCGAAGCTGCGCGCGCTGCTCCCGCGCAAGCTGCGCCGCGGCCTGGTCGACGACGGCCGCTGGCTGCAGCCCGACGCGCGTGCGCAGCTGCATGACTGGGTCGAGCAGCGTCCGCGGATCCGGACCCTGGTGGAGTATCGCGCGCGCCTGGCGGCGGTGCTCGAGGCGCGCAGCCACACCGCCGCCGAGTCGCTCGCCCACCTGCAGGCCTGGTGCCGGGAGGCCGAGGCCAGCGGCATCCGCGCGCTGCAGGACTACGCGGCACGCCTGAAGGGCTATTCGTTGCAGCCGGCGCGAGGCTGACGGGGGCGACGCCGTGGACGCGTCGATCCAGTGCGACCCCTTCGGACGGCCCGGCTGGAAACAGCCGGGCCGTCGCATTGCGGGCATCACCCGTGGTGCGCTGGTCGTCTGGGTATCCGGCTCCGCCCTGGCTCTGGCCATGGCCGCGCCGGTGCGAGGCCAGGTCATGGCGACCGGTGACTACATCGCACGCATGGATGCCGACGGCGACGGCCGGGTGTCGCTGGCTGAATACCTCGACTGGATGGGCTACGCCTTCCATGCGATGGACCGCAACGGTGACGGCGTGCTCACGCCCGACGAAGTGCCGGGCGGACGCGGTCCCGCGCTGAGCCTGGAGGGGCATCGCGAGCGCCTCGCGGCCACCTTCGCGCGCCAGGACGTCAACCGCGACGGCTTCCTCGATGCCAGGGAGCTGGCCGCGCCGCCGCGGTAGCGCCGCCTTCCGGCATTCCGCCCGTCCGCCCGGAGGCCACGGCGGCGGCACGGCCCACCTACTACCAAAGTCGTCTGTCCGCTGCGTCGTTCCTGCTCCTACATTCGGCGCGAGTCCGAATTCCGGGAGGGACCTGCAATGACCAACGACGTGGTGGAGCGGGTGCTCGCGCACCCCAAGTACCAGGAGTTGCACAGGCGGCGCGGTCGCGCCAGCCTCGGCTTCTTCCTGCTGATGCTGGCGATCTATGCCGGTTTCATCCTGACCCTCGCCTTCTGGCCCGACGTGTTCGCGCAGCCGCTGGCGGCGGGCATGACCATGAGCGTGGGGGTGTTCACCGCGGTGCTGGTGGCGATCAGCGCGGTCGCGATGATCGCGGCCTACGTGCGCCTGTCGAACAAGCACTACGACCCGCTGATCGCCGCCATCGTGAGGGACGTGACATGAGGGCCGCGCACGCCATTGCCGCGGCGCTCGCCGCGGCCCTGCTCCCGCTTCCGGCGTTCGCGCAGGCGCCCGGGCAGGCCAACACGCCGGCCATCGTGATGTTCCTGATCTTCATCGTCGCGACCATGTACATCACGTACTGGGCGGCCAAGCGCACCCGGACCACGTCCGACTTCTACACCGCCGGCGGCGGCATCACCGGCTTCCAGAACGGGCTGGCGATCGCCGGCGACTACCTGTCGGCGGCGTCCTTCCTCGGCATCGCCGGCATGGTCTACGTCAGCGGCTTCGACGGCATGATCTATGCCATCGGCTTCCTCTTCGGCTGGCCGGTGGTGATGTTCCTGATCGCCGAACGGCTCAGGAACCTGGGCCGCTACAACTTCGCCGACGTGACCTCGTACCGGCTGTCGGAGACGCCGCTGCGCGTGCTCGCGGCCAGCGCCTCGCTGCTGGTGATCGCGCTGTACCTGATCGCGCAGATGGTGGGCGCGGGCAAGCTGATCGTGCTGCTGTTCGGCATCCGCTACGAGCTGGCGGTGGTGATCGTGGGTGCGCTGATGATCCTCTACGTGGGCTTCGGCGGCATGACCGCGACCACCTGGGTGCAGATCATCAAGGCGGTGCTGATGCTGTTCGGCGCCACCCTGATGGCCTTCCTCGTGCTGGCGGCGTTCAAGTTCAACCCCGACGCCATGCTGGCCGAGGCGGTCCGCGTGCACCCGACCGGCAGCGCGATCATGGCCCCGGGCTCCCAGGTCAGCAGCAACCCGCTGAATGCACTGTCGCTCGGCATCGCGCTGGCCTTCGGCACCGCGGGCCTGCCGCACATCCTGATGCGCTTCTTCACCGTCCCCAATGCCAAGGAGGCGCGCAAGTCGGTGATCTGGGCCAGTTCCTTCATCGGCTACTTCTACCTGCTGACCTTCATCATCGGCTTCGGCGGCATCGCCCTGCTGGTGCGGAACCCGCAGTTCTTCGAAGTCGCGTCGGACGGTTCGTTCGACATGATCAAGGGCCTGATCGGCGGCACCAACATGGTCGCGGTGCACCTCGCCAACGCGGTCGGTGGCAGCCTGCTGCTGGGCTTCCTGGCCGCGGTCACCTTCGCCACGATCGTGGCAGTGGTGGCGGGCCTGACCCTGGCCGGCGCGGCGGCGATCTCGCACGACCTCTATGCCAACGTCTTCGCGCGCGGCAAGGCGACGGAGGCGAAGCAGCTGAAGATCTCGCGCATCTCCACGGTGACGCTGGGCGTGATCGCGATCCTGCTGGGCATCGTGTTCGAGAACCAGAACGTGGCCTTCATGGTCGGCCTGGCCTTCGCGGTCGCGGCCAGCGCAAACTTCCCGGTGCTGGTGCTGTCGATCGCCTGGCGCGGCTGCACCACGCGCGGGGCGACCATCGGCGGTTTCATCGGCCTGTTCGTCGCGACGCTCTGGGTCGTGCTGAGCAGCACGGTCTGGGTGGACGTGTTCGGCAACGCCGCGCCGATCGTCCCGTTCCCGAACCCGGGCATCCTGTCGATCCCGCTGGCCTTCGTCGCGATCTGGCTGTTCTCCACGCTCGACCGGAGCCAGCGGGCCGTGCAGGAACGCGCGGCGTTCGACGCGCTGCGGGTGCGCAGCGAGACCGGCATCGGTGCCTCGTCGGCGAGCGACCATTGATCCGCGTCGCATAGCGGCACTGCAATGAAGGAGGGGGCGTGCATGGTGCACGCCCCTTTTTTCTGGTTCTTCTCCCGATCGCGGAGACGCTCCGTTCGAGTCCGGGTCGGCCGCCACGGGCGCTCCGTTCGAGTGCTCGCCGCCCGCCACGGACGCAGGGGGGATGCCCAGCCGGATTCTCCGCGTCCTGCTGCCAGATCCGGCCGCCGGCCATCCATGGCCGGCTCTGGGCATCCCCCCTGCATCCGCGGCGGGCACGACCTTTCGCGGGGTCTGGAAGATTTTCAAGAGCGACGCCTACGTCGAAAAGGAGAGCGTCATGACCGGGAGCAGCCCGACTCTGCCGCTCCTGATCTTCCCTCCCGAAGCCGCAGAACGCCGGAGCCCGTCCCGCGTACAGGGGGTGTGCGGACAGCCGGCCATGGATGGCCGGCGGCCGGCAGTGGGAGCAGGACGCGGAGACTGCCGGGGAAGCACACCCCCTGTGCGTGGGGCGGGCTGCGCGGACCCCAACGAAGCGGCCGAACCGTTTTTTTGACCACAGCCCTGAAACGCGAAACGCCCGGCACCAGGAGTGCCGGGCGTGCATCGCAACGGGGGAGCGGAGACCCGCGGCGCCTGGCGGCGCTGCGGGGTGGGGCTCAGAACGTGTACTTCACGTGCGTCTGCACGCGGGTCAGGTCGCCCTCGCGGTCGTCTTCGAGGAAACGCTGGCCGAAGATCACCTCGGCGCCGACGTCCAGCTTCGGGAACGGCGAGTAGATCAGGTTGGCGTGGAACGAATGCGCCATCTCGGTCACGCCGAAGCCGGTGAGCGCCCTGTCGTTGTCGAACTCGGCGCGCGAGTACATCAGGTTGCTGCGCAGCTTCGGGGTGAAGGCGTGGCGCCAGGCGACGAAGGCGCCGTAGCCGTCGAGGGCGTGGATGTCGCCGTTGGCGTCCGCCAGCACGTCGGTACCCAGGCCGAAGGCCAGGTAGCGGCCGATGCCCTGGCCGACGTTGACCGCGTAGCGGATGTCGTCGCTGGTGCCGATGTTGAAGCGGCCGGACACGCTGACCGAGGCGCCGGTGTCGGTCTCGTCCGCCAGCTTGTACTGGCGGAGCAGGCCGGCCACGGCGAAGTGGCCCCAGTCGCCCTTGGTGGTCCAGCGCGCGGTGACGTCGGGCAGGCTGTTGTCGCCGCTGCGGAACTTGGTGCCGCCGCCGAAGGGCATGACCGTGGTCTCGGGATTCTCGATCGAGAACGACCACGGGCCCTTGGTGTAGCGCAACTGGGCCTGGCGCACGAAGATCGTGCCGTCCGTCGGGCCGACGAAGTCGACGGCTTCCGGCAGGGCCGCCACGTCCATGAAGTTCGACCAGGTCTGGCCGGCCAGCCACTCGTTCCAGCTGACGTAGGCGTGGCGCACGGTCACGCCATGGGTGTTGGTGGATTCCTCGTTGCCGAGGTTGGCGCTGCCACCGCCGAACATGTCGACCTCGATCAGCGCCTTGAACTTGTCGCCGCCGTCGGTGACGTGGTCGGCGCTCAGCCAGAAGCGCGAGAACGCGGCGTGGGTGTCGAAGTAGGGATCGCCACCGTCGGCGCCCGGGCCGCCCACCGGGATCGTCGCCGGCAGGTAGAACATGCGGCCGGCGCCGCCGTCGGCGATCCGCCCGTCGCTGGTGTCGGTCACAAGGGTGTCGAACTTGATCATGCCGCCGTACGAGAACGTGGTGCCGGCGTTGGCCGAGGGCATGATCGGCGAGGTCTGGATGCGCGGCTTGCCGTCGGCCGGGGCGGCAGGTGCCGCGGTCTGTGCGGTGCGCACCTCGGCCACGTCGGCGCGGGTGTCGGCGACGGTGGCGCTGGTCTGCTCCTGCTGCGCCAGCAGCTGCTCGACCATGCGCTCGAGCTGGGCCACGCGGGCCTCGAGCTCGCGCTCCTTGGCGGTCTGCGCCAGCGCCACTCCCGGCGCCAGCAGGGCGAGCGCCACTGCGGCGGCCAGCAGGCGACGCGGGGCTTTCACGACAGGCGCGTGCCTGTCCGGACGAGTCCCATGGGGGACGGGCAGTGCGGTCATGTTCCCTCCGAGTGCGCAGCACGGACATCGCCCCGGCCGGACGGATGCCGGGCCGGAGCCTTCGCGCGATGCTCGAGCGCATCGCGCGACCATCCTATTCGCCTTTGGTCGAATCGGGGCTTCGCCTATACCAAGGTCTAAACCCGGTCCCGCTGCAATGCGGCAAACTGGGGGCGACACGTTCCAGGAGGCGAGCCGCCATGACCGATCTCTATCCAGTTCCCGAGGCCTTCGCTGCGCAGGCCAACGTCACGTGGGCCGACTACGAGCGCGACTACGCCGAGTCCATCCGCGACCCCGAGGCCTTCTGGGGCCGCGTCGCCCAGCGCCTGGACTGGATGAAGCCGCCGACCCGGATCCGCGACGTCAGCTTCGACCGCCAGAACTTCCAGATCCGCTGGTTCGCCGACGGCGAGCTCAACGTCAGCGTGAACTGCCTCGACCGCCATCTCGCCACGCGCGGCGACAAGACCGCGCTCATCTTCGAGCCCGACAGTCCGGACGAGCCGCCGCAGCGCATCAGCTACCGCGAACTGCACGCCCGCGTCTGCCGCCTCGGGAACGCCCTGCGCAACCTGGGCGTGGGCAAGGGCGACCGCGTCACCATCTACCTGCCGATGATCGTCGAGGCAGCGGTCGCGATGCTCGCCTGCGCCCGCATCGGTGCCATCCACACCGTGGTCTTCGGCGGTTTTTCCTCCAACTCCATCGCCGATCGCGTGCGCGACAGCGGCGCGAAGCTCATCATCACCGCCGACGAGGGCCTGCGCGGCGGCAAGAAGGTGCCGCTGAAGGCCAATGTCGATGGCGCACTGAAGCTCGCCGGCACCACGAGCGTGGAAACCGTGCTGGTCGTGCGCCACACCGGCGGCGCGGTCGACATGCAGATGCCGCGCGACCGCTGGTACGACGCCGTGGTCGACGGCCAGCCCGACAGTTGCGAGCCGGAGCGCATGAACGCAGAGGATCCGCTGTTCATCCTCTACACCTCGGGATCCACCGGCAAGCCCAAGGGCGTGCTGCACACGACCGGCGGCTACCTGCTGTTCGCGTCGTACACCCACTGGGCGGTGTTCGACATCAAGGAAGACGACGTCTACTGGTGCACCGCGGACGTGGGCTGGGTCACCGGCCACAGCTACATCGTCTACGGTCCGCTGGCCAACGGCTCCACCTCGCTGATGTTCGAGGGCGTGCCCAGCCATCCCGACGCCTCGCGCTTCTGGCAGGTGGTCGACAGGCACCAGGTCACCATCTTCTACACGGCGCCGACCGCCATCCGCGCGCTGATGCGGGAGGGCGAGGAGCCGGTGAAGAGGACCTCGCGCACGTCGCTGCGCCTGCTGGGCAGCGTCGGCGAGCCGATCAACCCCGAGGCCTGGCGCTGGTACCACGACGTGGTCGGCGACGGCCGCTGTCCGATCGTCGACACCTGGTGGCAGACCGAGAACGGCGGCATCCTGATCTCGCCGTTGCCGGGCGCCTGGGCGACCAAGCCGGGCTCGGCCACGCTGCCGTTCTTCGGCGTGCAGCCGGCGATCGTGGACGCGGCCGGCAACCTCCTCGAGGGCGAATGCGAGGGCAACCTGGTGATCATGGATTCCTGGCCGGGCCAGATGCGCACCGTCTATGGCGACGACCAGCGCTTCTTCGACACCTATTTCGCCGCCTATCCCGGCATGTACTTCACCGGTGACGGCGCCCGTCGCGACGCCGACGGCTACTACTGGATCACCGGGCGCGTCGACGACGTGATCAACGTCTCCGGCCACCGCATCGGCACCGCCGAGGTGGAGAGCGCGCTGGTGCTGCACCCGAAGGTGGCCGAGGCCGCGGTCGTGGGCTTCCCGCACGACCTCAAGGGCCAGGGCATCTACGCCTACGTGACGCTCGTGGCCGGCGAGGTCGAGAGCGATGAACTGCTGAAGGAGCTGGTGGCGCACGTGCGCAAGGAGATCGGCCCGATCGCCTCGCCGGACTTCCTGCAGTGGGCTCCGGCCCTGCCGAAGACGCGCTCGGGCAAGATCATGCGCCGCATCCTGCGCAAGATCGCCGAGAACGCGCCCGACCAGCTCGGCGACACCAGCACCCTGGCCGATCCCTCGGTGGTCGATGCGCTGCTGGGCAACCGGCGGGGTGCCTGAGCGCCAGTGGCCACCCTGCTGATCGCCGACGACCACCCCCTGTTCCGCGAAGCGTTGCGGGGGGCGGTCGCGCGCGTGCTGCCGGAGGCCACGCTGAAGGAGGCCGACAGCGTCGAGAAGCTGTACGCGCTCGTCGAATCCGAGCCCGACGCCGACCTGCTGCTGCTCGATCTGAACATGCCCGGCGCCCAGGGCTTCAGCGCCCTGGTGCATCTGCGCGCGCAGCACCCGGAGCTGCCGGTGGTGGTGGTCTCGGCGCGCGAGGAGCCGGCGGTGATGCGCCGCGCGCTGGACCACGGCGCCATGGGCTTCATTCCCAAGTCGGCGGACTCGGCCACCCTCGGCCAGGCGCTGGCGCGGGTGCTGGAAGGCGACCGCTGGGCACCGCCGGCCGCGCTCGCCGCACCGGCCGCGGGAGCCGAGGAACACGATGCCGCCCAGCGCGTGGCCGACCTGACGCCGCAGCAGTTCCGCGTCCTGCAGATGCTCGGCGCGGGGCTGCTCAACAAGCAGATCGCCTACGACCTGGGCGTCTCCGAGGCCACCATCAAGGCCCACATGACCGCGATCCTGCGCAAGCTCGGGGCGAACAACCGGACGCAGGCAGTACTGATCGCCGGCAGGCTGGCGCTCGAGCCCGGCGCCATCACCCTCCAGCCCGACGAAGGCGACTGATCGACGCATGAGCCGCCTTGACGCCGCCCGATCTGGTGAATGGATGTGGACAGACCGCCTGCATGATTGAGCATGCGCCGCTCAAGTGCCGGCAATGATGTCGATTAGCATTACGCCCTCGCCCGCCCGCTGAACCTTCAGCAGGAGGTGCTCGCCCGGCTTGACGTCTGCCAGCACCTTCTTCATGGCTAGCCCACTGGCTCCCTTGATCGGGAGCCCGTTCACCTCGACGATCAGATCACCTGCCTTCAGTCCAGCCTTTTCGGAAGCACTTCCAGCATGCACTGATGCCACCTTGACTTCAGCAAGCGTGGCGCTGAAAAAGCCGTCCGTCGCAATTGCAACACTGAAGCCCAGGCGAGGTTTGGCAAGCGCAACGCCCGGTCCAAGGATGCCGACCAGGAGAAGGGCGTAAAGGATCGCGGAAAGGGGTTTCACGTGCCACCTTGCGAGGGAAAGGGCGTGCATTAACCTCCACCCGAATTGTTGCCTCGCGTGCCATAAGTACCAAATCTCCCTGTCGCCAGTGAGCTTAGCCCCGCCTTCTCTCAGGGCCCATGCCCGGCCACGTGCGCACTCCGTTGCGCCGCCAGGAACGCCCGCAGCGACGCCGGCTTGATCGGCTTGGTCAGCACCCGGTAGCCCCGCGCCCGCGCTTCGCGCTTGACCTGGTCGCTGCCGTCGGCGGTGACCAGGGCGCCCGGCACCCGCGGCCCCTGCTCGCGCAGGGCGTCCAGCGTGTCCAGCCCGTCCAGGCGGTCGTGCAGGTGGTAGTCCACCAGCAGCACGTCGGGCGACTGCAGCATCTTCTCCAGCGCCTCGTCGACCGTGGTGGCGCGCAGCACCTCGATCTTCCAGCGGCCCAGCAGCAGCACCATGCCGGCGAGGATGTCGACGTCGTTGTCCACGCACAGCACGCGCATGCCTTCCAGCGAGTCGGGCAGCCGCGCCTCGCGATCGGGTCCCGGTCGCGGATCGGCGTGGGCGGCGCGCGGTGCGCGGATCGAGAACATGCTGCCGTGGCCCACGCGCGAGCGCACGTCGAGCGGATGGCGGAGCACGCCCGAGATGCGCTGGCAGATCGACAGTCCCAGGCCCAGGCCCTGCGCGTCTCCGCTGCCGGGCTGTTCGATGCGGTAGAACTCTTCGAAGATCTGCTGCAGGTGGTAGTCCGGGATGCCCGGACCGGTGTCCCAGACCTGCAGCTCCACGTCCGCGCCCCGGGGCCGCGCCGCCAGGACCACGCGACCCTCGCGCGTGTAGCGCAGGGCGTTGGCGAGGAAGTTCTGCAGCACGCGGCGCAGCAGGCGGCGGTCGCTGCGCACCGGCAGGCGGCGCGCATGCACCCGCAGGTCGATGCCGCGTGCGGCAGCCAGCGGCGTGTACTGCGCGGCGAGGTCGGCCAGCAGTTCGGCGGCGTCGAAGTCCGACAGCTGGGGCGCCAGCGCGCCGGTGTCCAGGCGCGACACGTCGAGCAGGCCTTCGAGCAGTTCCTCGGCGGCACGCAGCGAGGTGTCGACGCGTTCGGCGAGGTGGTGCTGCTCGGCCGCGGTGTCGCTCTCGCGCAGCGCGGAGGCGAACAGGCGCGCGGCGTTGAGTGGCTGCAGCACGTCGTGGCTGACCGCGGCCAGGAAGCGGGTGCGCGAGGCCTGGGCCGCCTCGGCTTCGCGGGTGCGGGTGGCGACACGCTGCTCGAGGGTCTCGTTGACCTCGCGCAGCTCGCGCTCGACGCGCTTGTACTCGGTGACGTCGCTGTAGCTGGTGACGTAGCCGCCGCCCGGCAGCGGCTGGCCCCGCATTTCGACCACCTGCCCGGTGGAGCGCACGCGCTCGAAGACATAGGGCGAGCCGGCGCGCATGTACTCGATGCGCTTGGCCACCTCGGCCTCGATGTCCGGATTGCCGCCGCCGAGCTCGCCGCGCTCGGCGTTGTAGCGGATCAGGTCCGCGACCGGGCGGCCGACGTAGAGCATGCCCTCGGGGTAGTCGTAGAGGTCCTTGTAGCGCAGGTTCCAGGACACCAGGCGCATGTCGCGGTCGACCACGCTCACGCCCTGGTCCAGGTTGTCGAGCGTGGCCGAGAGGATGGCGCGGTCGAAGCGCAGATCCTCGCCGGCTTCGTCGAGCACCGCGACCACTTCGGCCACGTCCATGCCCGAACCCTTGAGTGCGCTGGTCATGACCAGGCGCGCGGACGAGGCGCCGATGGCCGCGGCCAGCAGGCGCTCGGTGAACTGCGCCCAGGCGCGGTCGGTGGGCGCGGAGGGGTCGAGCTGGCGGCCGCTGGCGCTGGCGTGGTCGGCGAAGGCGCGGCGCGCGGTGGACTCGCCGGTGATGCGCCCGGCCAGGGTCATCAGGTCGCCGACCAGGACGCTGCTGTGCGGGACGCCGCTGCCCATCGGAAGCTGCGCGGAGGAGTACGGGTCGAGGAAGGGGGCGGTGCGGAGCCGCTCCTCGAAGCTCGGTCGCCAGCGCGCGGACACCAGGAACAGCGCGCCGATGTTGACCAGCAGCGACCAGAACGTGCCGTGCGTCAGCGGGTCCCAGCCGGCCAGCCCGAACAGCTGCCGGGGACGCAGCCATTCGATCCCGAAGGGCCCGGCCAGCAGCCATCCGCCGTCGAACCAGCCGGCCTCGGTCAGCGTCGGCAGCAGCAGGGTGTAGATCCACATCGCGAAGCCGAGCAGCAGGCCCGCCTCGACGCCCTGCCGGCTGGCGCCGCGCCAGTAGAGCCCGCCGATCAGCGCCGGCGCGAACTGCGCCACCGCCGCGAACGACATCAGCCCGTAGGAGGCCAGCGTGGTATCGGTGCCGCTGACGCGGTAGTAGCCATAGGCCATCGCCGCGAAGCAGACGATGGCGATGCGGCGGATCCACAGCACGGTCGAGGCGACGTTGCCGCCGCGGCGCTGCGCCCAGCCGCGCGCCAGCAGGGGCGGCATCACCAGATCGTTCGAGACCATGGTCGCCAGCGCCACGCTGGACACGATCACCATGCCGGTGGCCGCGGAAAAGCCGCCCACGTAGGCGAACAGCGCCAGCAGGTCCCGGCCCTCGGCCAGCGGCAGCGCCAGCACCAGGGTGTCCGGCGAGGCGCCGCCGGCCATCGCCAGCCCGGCGGCGGCGATCGGCAGCACCGCCAGCGACACCAGGGCCAGGTAGCCGCCGAACATCCAGCGCGCGCGGCGGATGTCGCCGACGTCCATGCATTCCACCACGGCCACGTGGAACTGCCGCGGCAGGCAGATGATCGCGGTGAACGCCAGCAGGGTCTGCCCGATGAAGCCCACCGGCGGCGCCTGCGACAGCAGGGTGGCGGTGGCCTCGGCCAGCGGCAGCCCGCGACCGGAGAACCACAGCACCGCGAACGCGCCGACGAACACCAGCGCCACCAGCTTGACCATCGATTCCAGCGCGATCGCCAGCATCATGCCGGGGCGGTGCTCGGTGGCGTCGACCTGGCGGGTGCCGTAGAGGATCGCGAACAGCGCCATCAGCACCGCCACGTACAGCGCCGGATCGCCGATGCTGGCGAGCAGTGCATCGCCGCCTCCGAGCACGTTCAGGCTCAGGGTCACCGCCTTGTACTGGAGCGCGAGGTAGGGGACGGCGGCGATGAGCGCGATCAGGGTGACCAGGGCCGCGAGGCGCTGGGCGCGGCCGTAGCGGGCGGCGATGAAGTCGGCGATCGAGACCGTGTTCTGCGACTGGGCGATGAGCGCGAGCCGCTCGAGGATGCGCCAGCCGAACAGCAGCATCAGCAGCGGGCCGAGATAGATCGCGAAATAGCCGATCCCGTTGCGGGTGGCCGAACCCACCGCGCCGTAGAAGGTCCATGACGAGCAGTACACCGCCAGCGACAGGCTGTAGACCAGCGGCCGCAGCCAGTTGGCGCCGGCGCGCATGTGCACCGGATGGCGGTCGCCCCACCAGGCCACCGCGAACAGCAGCGCGGCATAGCCCAGCGACACCAGCAACAGGATCCAGCCCGGCAGCATCCACACCCCCGAAAAGCCCTGCAGCGGCAGCTGCAGCTGCAACCACGGTACCGCGAAACCCGGCGGATCGCGCCCACGAAAAAGCCCGCCTGGCGGCGGGCTTTCCGGGATCGCGCAGGGCCTGGGGCCTTACTTGATCTTGCCTTCCTTGTAGATCACGTGCTTCCGGACCACGGGATCGTACTTCTTGATCTCCATCTTGCCGGGCGTGTTCTTCTTGTTCTTGTCGGTGGTGTAGAAGTGGCCGGTGTTGGCCGAGGAGATCAGTCGGATCTTGTCGCGCTTGCTGGGCATGGTGTTCTCCTCAGACCTTTTCGCGCGCGCGCGCAGCTCGGCGAGCACGACGTCGATGCCGTTCTTGTCGATGGTGCGCATGGCAGCCGTGGAAACGCGCAGCTTCACCCAGCGGTTCTCGCTGGCGACCCAGAACCGGCGCTCGTGCAGGTTGGGAAGGAAACGGCGGCGGGTCTTGTTGTTGGCGTGGGAGACGTTGTTACCCGTCTGCACGCCCTTGCCGGTGACCTGGCAAACTCGGGACATAACGCACCTCGATGGTGTCTGGATGTACCCCATGGCCTGGGGGACGGCGGCCCCGGCGGATCCGGCGGGGAGGCCCCGTGGAATGCGCCATGCGATGCGGGTCGTTGTCCGCTGCCGAGGCGGGCGCCGGATCGCATTCCGGGCCGCCGGGGCCATCCACGAGGGTCGGCCGGGCGCAGCGAGCCCGGCATTATGCGGGGCCGCCTGCCCCCAGCGCAAGTTCCGCCCTCCCTTTGCAGGAGCAGCTACAGCTGCGACCCCGGGATTCCCGCCAGGCCAGGTCGCAGCTGTAGCTGCTCCTGCAGGGCAGAGGCGGGTGTGCCGGGGAAGATGGGGACCGTGGAAGGCGCCCGGGCTCAGCGCTGCGCGCGCAGCCGCTCCAGCACGCCGTCGAGCGTATCCAGGTCGCTGTAGTGGATCACCAGCCGGCCCTTGTTCCCGCGCCCGTGGGCGATGCTGACCCTGGCCGCCAGCACTTCGGACAGCTCATTCTCCAGCGCCACGATGTCGGCATGCGGGCGCGCCCTCTCGGCCCCGGCCTTCTTCCTGGCCGTGCCCGGAAGCCGTCCGGCCGCGAACTGCTGGGCGCGGTGCTCGACCTCGCGCACCGACCAGCCGTGTTCGGCGGCCTCGGCCGCCAGCCGGGTGGCCAGCTCCGGAGACAGGGTGAGCAGGGCCCGGGCGTGGCCCATCTCCAGCCGGCGGGCCTCGACCAGGGCGCGGATCGCCGGCGGCAGCTCCAGCAGTCGCAGCAGGTTGGACACCGCCGCGCGCGAGCGGCCCACGGCCTCGGCGGCCGCGGCGTGGGTCAGGTCGAACTCGTCGATCAGGCGCTGCAGGGCCTGCGCCTCCTCCAGCGGGTTCAGGTCCTCGCGCTGGATGTTCTCGATCAGGGCCATGGCCACGACCGTCCGGTCGTCGACCTCGCGCACCACCACCGGCACCTCGGCCAGGCCCGCCTCGCGCGAGGCGCGCCAGCGGCGCTCGCCGGCGATGATCTCGAAGGTGCGATCGGGCAGCTGGCGGACCACGATCGGCTGGATCACGCCCTGGGCGCGGATCGACTCCGACAGCTCGGTCAGCTTGGCCGGGTCCATCTGCCGCCGCGGCTGGTACTTGCCGGGCGCCAGCGCGTCCACCGGAAGGGTGCGCAGGGCGTCGCCGGGGCGCGCCTCCAGCGCCGGCGCCTCTTCGGCGGCCTTCGGACCGAGCAGTGCCTCGAGCCCGCGGCCCAGGCCGCGCTTCTTCGCCGCGGCGGCCTTGGCAGGCACCTTCCTGGCTGCGGTCATGCGACCTTCTCCTTCTGTTCGCGCTCGCGCTGGCGGCGGATCATCTCCCCGGCCAGGCCGAGGTAGGCGATGGCTCCGCGCGAGGCGCGGTCGTAGCCGACGATGCTCTGGCCGTGGCTGGGCGCCTCGGCCAGGCGCACGTTCCGCGGCACGATGGTCCGGAAGACCTTGTCGCCGAAATGCTCCACCAGCTCCGCGGACACCGCGTTGGCGAGATTGTTGCGCACGTCGAACATGGTGCGCAGCACGCCCTCGATCTCCAGTGCCGGGTTGAGCCTCTGCTTCAGCGCATCGATGGTCTGCAGCAGCGAGGTCAGGCCTTCCAGCGCGTAGTACTCGCACTGCATCGGCACCAGCACGCTGTCGGCGGCGGTGAGCGCGTTGAGCGTGAGCAGCGACAGCGCGGGCGGGCAGTCGACGAGGATGTAGTCGTACTTCGGGCGCAGTGGATCCAGCGCGCGCTTGAGGCGCTGCTCGCGGCCCTCCTCGTCCATCAGCTCGATCTCGGCCGCGGTGAGGTCGGTGTTGCCGGGGATCAGGTCGAAGCCCTCGGGCGTGCGCACCACCGCGTCGGTGGCGTGCACTTCCTCGAGCAGCACGTCGCAGGTCGAGGCCGACAGCTCGCGCTTGTCCACGCCGCTGCCCATGGTGGCGTTGCCCTGCGCGTCGAGGTCGACCAGCAGCACGCGCTTCGGCGTCTGCGACAGCGCGGACGCGAGGTTCACCGCCGTGGTCGTCTTTCCGACGCCGCCCTTCTGGTTGGCGATGGCGATGATGCGGGCCATGGGCTCGTCTGCCTCGTGCAGGATGCGGCGGGAATCCGGCCCGGAACCCCCGGCCGGGTCGGTGATTATGCCCCGGCGGGCGCCGTGCGGCCCACCACCACCAGATGGCGCTCCGCGGCCAGCCCCGGGACGGCCAGCGGATGCACGGCCTCGACCCGCCAGCCCGGGGGCAGGTCGGCGATCTCCGCATCCGGGCGAGCACCCTTCATCGCCAGCAGGCGACCGCCCGGCGCGAGCAGGTGCCCGCCTACCGTCACGAGGTCGGCCAGCGTGGCCATCGCGCGTGCGGTGATCGCATCGAAGGCACCAGGCATGTCCAGCGCCTCGGCGCGGGACTCGGCCACGCGCACGTTGGCCAGGCCGAGGGTGCGCACGGCCTCGCGCAGGAAGCGCGCCTTCTTGCCGTTCGACTCCACCAGGGTCACCTGCAGCTCCGGCAGGGCGATCGCCAGCGGGATCCCGGGCAGGCCGGCGCCGGTGCCGAGGTCGGCCAGGCGGGCGACGCCGCGCACATGCGCGTGCATGGACAGCGAGTCGAGCAGATGCAGGGTCACCATCTCGCCGGGGTCGCGGATGGCGGTGAGGTTGTAGGTGCGGTTCCAGCGCGCCAGCAGTTCGAGGTAGCGGCGCAGCGGCGCGGCCAGCGATGCGTCGAGGCCGAGCGCGGCGAGGCCCGCGTCCAGCGCGGCGTGCGGAGGGGTGTGCATGGGGGCCATTATCGGCTCCAGCGCGCCCGCCAGGCCACGGTGGCCAGGTAGTCCGGCGCCGGCCGGAAGGTTTCCAGGCTCCAGTCCTCGGGCATCCCGAGCACCGGGTCGCAGGCGGCCAGACGCCAGTTCCCCTGTTCGCAGGCGAACTCCAGCCGGTGCAGGCCGAAGGACAGGCCCTGGCCGTGCGCCTTCAGCACCGCTTCCTTGGCGCACCACAGGCTCACGAAAGCGGCCTCGCGGCCGGCAGCGGGCAGCGCCGCCAGCGCCGCGGCTTCGCCCGGGGCGAAGAAGCGCTCGGCGAGCACCAGCGCCCTGGGCCTGGGCCGCTTCACCTCCAGGTCGATGCCCACGCGCAGCCCATGCGCCAGCGCCATCAGCAGACCCTCGCCGCTGTGGCTCCAACTGGTGTCCCAGCCCGCATGCTCGCCGCCCAGCAACGGTCGCCCCTGCCGGCTGCGGCTGATCTCGAGCGCGCCCGGCGGTGTCCCGAGTTCGTCCGCGAGCCACTCGCGGGCCAGCGGTTCGGCGCGTTCGCCGTGGCGGTAGGGCCGCCAGGCGCAGCGGACGGGGCCGACCTGGAGCTGGCCTGCGGCGAGAGGCATCGGTGCGGAGTTCCTGTCCCGGCGGTGGGCGGCCAGCGTAAAGTAAGGAGGAGAATGGAGCGCATGTCGGCAGTCATCAACGTCCAGGGACAGCCCGCCGGCTGCGGCGCGGCCTCGCTGCTCGCCGCGGGACCCGCCGGCCGGCCGGTCGCCTTCGGTGGCGCCGGCGGCGTCGTGCTGGAGGATTTCCTGGCCGAGGTGCGGGGCGTGGCCGCGCTGCTTCCGGATCGTCCTTTCGCCGTGAACCTGTGCGAGGACCGCTACCGCTTCCTGGTCGCCTTCGCCGCGGCCGCGATCCGCGGCCAGGTCACCCTGCTGCCGCCTTCGCGCACGCGCGCGGCGATCGACGAGGTCCGTGCCCACCATCCCGACAGCTACTGCCTGGGCGATGTCGACGCCTGCGGTTGCGAGGCCATCGCGCCGGTCCCGCACTACCTGCGCCTGCCCGACGTGCTGCCGCGCAGGGAGGGCGATGCGCCGCGGGTGGCCGATGCCGCCACGGTCGCCATCGGCTACACCTCCGGCAGCACGGGGATGCCGAAGGCCAATCCCAAGACCTGGGGGAGCTTCGCCACCAGCACCGCGCAGAACATGGTCGCGCTCGCCGGACTCCTGCCCGCCGGTGCCACGGCGCACGTGGTCGCCACTGTCCCGCCCCAGCACATGTACGGCATGGAGATGTCGGTGCTGCTGCCGCTGGCCGGCGGCGTGGCGGTGCACGAGGCGCGCCCCTTCTTCCCGGTGGACATCGCCGCCGCCCTGGCCGAAGCGCCGGTGCCCCCGCTGCTGGTGACCACGCCGGTACACCTGCGCGCCCTGGTCGAATCCGGCGTGGCGCTGCCGCCGCTGTCCGGCATCGCCACCTCGACCGCGCCGCTGCCGCCGGCGCTGGCCGCGGCCGCGGAGGCCGCCTTCGGCTGCGAGGTGCGCGAGCTGTTCGGCTCCACCGAGACCTGCATCCTCGCCCGCCGGCGTACCGCCAGCGAAGACGCGTGGACCCTGCTGCCGGGCATCGAGCTGCAGCCGCAGCCGGACGGCACCCTGGTGCATGCCGCGCACCTGGGCGCGCCGGTGGTGCTGGCCGACATCGTCGAACTGCTGCCCGGCGGCCGGTTCCGCCTGTGCGGACGCCAGTCCGACCTGCTGGAGATCGCCGGCAAGCGCGCATCGCTCGGCGACCTCGGCCACCGTCTGCTGGCCATTCCCGGCGTGGTCGATGCCGCCCTCGTGCAACTCGAGCCCGACGCCTGCGGCGTGCGCAGGCTGGCCGCGGCCGTGGTCGCTCCGGGCCTGGACGAAGCCGGGGTGCGCGAGGCGCTGCGCCGGGCCATCGACCCGGTGTTCCTTCCGCGACCGCTGCGACTCGTGGAAGCGCTGCCGCGCAACGAGACCGGAAAGCTGCCGCGCGCGGCGCTGCTGGAGCTGCTGTCGGGGACCTGACGGCCTCCGCGGACCGCCGACGCGGCCATCACGATCCGGTCCCCAGACTGGCGTCCGCGCCGATCCGGCGAGGAACGCTCGGAGGACAGGACCCATGAACTTCATCATCTACCTGATCGTCGGCGGCATCGCCGGCTGGCTGGCCAGTCTCATCATGCGCACCGACGGGCAGCAGGGGCTTCTGCTCAACATCATCGTCGGCATCATCGGCGGATTCCTCGGCGGCTGGCTGCTGCCGGCGATCGGCCTGGGCCTGGGTGGCGGCTGGCTGGGCTTCCTGATCACCGCGCTGATCGGCGCGATCGTCCTGCTCGCGATCGTGAATCTGTTCCGGCGCGGCAGCGTGCGCTGACGGCTCAGCCGCCGAGCTGGACCCAGGCGGGAGCGTGGTCGCTTGGGCGCTCCCAGGTGCGGGGTTCGCGATCGATGCCGGAGGCGACGGCCGAACCCAGCACCGCGTCGGACACCAGGGTCAGGTCGATGCGCAGCCCCATGTCGCGGCGGAAGGCCGCCTGCCGGTAGTCCCACCAGCTGAACACCCCGCCCTCCTGGCTGTGCAGGCGGAAGGCGTCGTGCAGGCCGAGGTCGAGCAGGGCCTTGAGGGCGGCACGCTCCTCGGTGGAGGTCAGGATGTGGCCGTCGTGCCAGATCGCGGGGTCGTGCACATCGCGTTCGTCGGGCGCGATGTTGAAGTCGCCCAGCACGACCATCGCCGGATGCCGCCGCAGCTCGTCGGCGAGCCAGTCGCGCACGGCGGCCAGCCAGCGCAGCTTGTAGGCGTATTTTTCCGTGCCCACGGCCTGGCCGTTGACCACGTAGAGGTTGACGATGCGGAGGTCGCCCACGGTGGCCGCGATCACCCGCTTCTGCTCGTCCGCGAAGCCCGGGATGCCGTACTGCACGTCGCCGATGGCCTGGTCGCGGGCGAGGATCGCGACGCCGTTGTAGGTCTTCTGGCCCAGGAAGACGCTGCGATAACCGAGCTCGGCCAGGGCGCCGTCGGGGAAGCGCTCGTCGTCGAGCTTGGTCTCCTGCAGGCCGACGATGTCCGGTGCGGACGCCGCGAGCCACTGCTGCAGGTGGGGCATGCGGACGTTGAGGGAGTTGACGTTCCAGCTGGCGATTTTCATGGGTGAAGCAAATCCTTCGGTTCTGTTGTCCGGCCTCAGAGGTTGAAGGACGGCGCGTACCCGTCGGCGAAGCCGTATGTCACCGGGATGCGTACCACGCGCGGGGTTTCGCCGTCGAAAGGCTCGAATTCGTAAACGCGCGCGCAATGCGCAAGCTTCTCCATCGCCACGGGGTTGCCGGAGAAGCTTTCCGGAACCACCCTGCCTATCCGGCCGCTGGGCAGCACTTCCATGAGATAGACGACGCTGGCGGCGGTGACGCCCTTCATGCGAAGCGGCTTGCAGGAGCCGACGCGCTTCAGTCGCAATTCACCCGGTTCCTTCGGTGCGAACACACTTTGCTCCGCCTTCATCCGGCCGTGGATGCGCTCGGCCACTTCGTTCCTGTAACGGGTGACATAGGTGGAAAGGTCCTCGTCGATCAGCGCCCGGTCCAGCCGTGGCCGGGCCTTCCTCCAGGCCTGTTCCGCGCGCAGCAGCAGGTCGGCGTTGTAGCCCGCGCTTTCGAACTGGGTGCGTTCCTTGTTCATGTAGACCTTCCCGACGTTCTTCAGGAAGTACAGGTAGACCTGCGTCCACTTCATCGCCTCGCGTGCTTCGCCTTCGGCCAGCGCCATTTCGGCCAGGTCCGCATAGGTGGACAGGCGCCCAGCCTCTGCGCTGCGCACGAGCAGCTCGCGCGCCTTGGCCGTGTCCTTCGGCAGCAGGTTGCCGGGGAGGTCGGGGCCATGGCGGTACAGCTGGCCCATGGTGTGTATGTCGTTCGTGCAGTGGGCGAGCGTGGACGCCTTCTGGAAGCCGTCCAACGCAGCGGCACGCAGGTGCGCGGGCGCTGCGGGGTCGAACACGTCCATGTGAGGGGTCGCATGACCGGGATCGAAGAACTGGTGGCATTTCGGCAGCGGGTCGCCTTCATCGGCATGGCAGGCGAAGCTTGCCGCCAGGGTGGCGAGCAGCAGCATCCGGTTCCATTTCCTCATTCCATCCCCTCCCTGTCGTGAATGCCGCGACGAGCGTCCGTGGCGGGCGCCCATGCCGCTGGCGCCCCCGTGCCTCCGGGCTAGAATCGCTCCATGGCCAACAATATCCGACCCTGGCGCGGCACGCTGCCGACCCTCGGCGCCCGCGTCTACGTCGACCCCGCCGCCACCGTCATCGGCGACGTGGTGATCGGCGACGACAGTTCGATCTGGCCCGGTACCGTGGTCCGCGGCGACGTCAACTTCGTGCGCATCGGCGCGCGCTGCAACCTGCAGGACGGCACCATCGTCCACGTCAGCCACCGTGGCCCGCATTCGCGCATGGACGGCTACCCGACCCTGATCGGCGACGACGTCACCATCGGCCACGGCGCGATCGTCCATGCCTGCACGATCGGCCACGGCGCACTGGTCGGCATGGGCGCGACGGTGATGGACGGGGTCGTGGTCGAGGACCACGGCTACGTCGGCGCCGGCGCGCTGGTGACGCCGGGCAAGGTGGTGCGCAGCCGCGAGCTGTGGCTGGGCAACCCCGCGAAAATGGTGCGCGTGCTCGACGACGCGGCCGTCGAGGGGCTGCTGTACAGCGCTGCGCACTATGTGCGCCTGAAGGACGAGTACCTCGCCGCCGGCTGACGCTGCGCGCCCGGTCCGTGCCCTGTAGGAGCTACAGCTGCGACCATCGTTCGCTCGCGGACGGGATGGTGCGGGTCGCAGTGAGGCGGGGGATGGGGCGTCAGTCGGCGGTCACGAGGTGCGAATGCTCCGCGCGCAGTTCGCCGTAGATCTCGTCGGTCTCCGGCCGGACGCCGTGCCAGCGCGCGAACGACAGCGCCGCCTGCTCGACCAGCATCCCCAGGCCGTCGACCACGGCGTAGGCGCCGCTGGCGCGGCCCCAGGCGAGGAAGGGCACCGCCGCCTCGCCGTAGTTGAGGTCGACCGCGGCCATGCGCCGGCCGACCAGCGAACGCGGCAGCGCCGGCAGGTCGCCGCTGCGCGCCGCCGACGTGGCATTGACCACCAGCTCGAACTCGCCCAGCGAGCCGATGTCGTCCAGGTGTCGCGGATGCACGCGTCCGGGCTGGCCGAGCAGGTCGGCCAGCGCGTCGGCGCGGCTGGGCGTGCGGTTGACGATGAAGAGGTCGCCGATCCCGGCGTCCAGCAGGGCCGGGGCGACCCCGCGCGCGGCTCCGCCGGCGCCGATCAGCAGGGTGCGGCGGGCGCGCAGGTCCAGCGCATGGCGTCCGGTGAGGTCGCGCACCAGGCCTTCGCCGTCGGTGTTGTCGCCGTGCCACTGCTCGCCGTTGCGGACCAGGGTGTTGACCGCGCCGGCACGGCGGGCCCGTTCGGTCACGTCGGCGCAGAGCGCGAGCGCTTCCTGTTTCAGGGGCAGGGTGACATTGGCGCCGGCGCCGCCACGGGCGGCGAATTCCGCCAGGCGCGTCCGGAAAACGCCGATGTCGGCGTCGATGGCCTGGTAGTCGATGGCGATCCCGGTCTCGCGGCCGAAGGCGGCGTGGATGCGCGGCGACAGGGAGTGCGCCACCGGATGCCCGAACACGGCGTAGTGCTTCATGACTGCCTCCGAAGCCTGGCGGCGCGGGGCGCGCCGCCCTCTCCGGGCCAGTCTACGCCTCGCCGGTGTCGCGCATCTGCAGGAGCGGCCGATGATCGCGGCCATGGCCGCTCCCACGCGAGCCGCCCTTGCGGCGGGACGTCAGCGGTCGCGCAGCCAGCGCGCGGCGTCGAGCGCGAAGTAGGTCAGCACGCCGTCGGCGCCCGCGCGCTTGAAGCCCAGCAGGGCCTCCATCGCGCATTCGCGCTCGTCCAGCCAGCCGTTGGCGGCGGCGGCCTTGAGCATCGCGTACTCGCCGCTGACCTGGTAGGCGAAGGTCGGCACGCCGAAGGCGTCCTTCACCTGGCGCACGACGTCGAGGTAGGGCATGCCGGGCTTCACCATCACCATGTCGGCGCCCTCGTCGAGGTCGGCGGCGACTTCGCGCAGGGCCTCGTCGACGTTGCCCGGATCCATCTGGTAGGTGCGCTTGTCGGCCTTGCCCAGCGCCGCGGCGGAACCGACGGCGTCGCGGAACGGGCCGTAGAAGGCCGAGGCGTACTTGGCGGCGTAGGCGAGGATCCGCACGTGGACGTGGCCGGCTTCCTCCAGCGCCACGCGGATCGCGCCGATGCGGCCATCCATCATGTCGCTGGGCGCGACCACGTCGGCGCCGGCGCGCGCGTGCGACAGCGCCTGCTTCACCAGGGCCTCGACGGTGACATCGTTCAGCACGTAGCCGCCGTCGTCGACGATGCCGTCCTGGCCGTGGCTGGTGTAGGGGTCCAGCGCGACGTCGGTGATCACGCCCAGCTCCGGGAAGCGCGTCTTCAGCGCCCGCACCGCGCGCTGGCACAGGCCGTCGTCGTTCCAGGCGGCGGCGGCGTCGAGCGACTTGGCCTCCGGCGCGGTCACGGGGAACAGCGCCAGTGCGGGAACGCCGAGTTCGCTCGCCTGCTCGGCCTCGCGCAGCAGCTCGTCGATCGACAGGCGCTCGATGCCGGGCATCGACGGCACCGCGGCGCGGCCGTCGGGCTCGTGCACGAACACGGGGTAGATGAGGTCGTCGACGGTCAGCGTGTGCTCGCGCATCAGGCGGCGCGAGAACGCGTCGCGACGCATGCGCCGGAAGCGGGTGTCTGGGTAGGCCATGGCGGCCATTCTACGCCCCGTGCACCCCGTCGATCTCCACCGCCAGCTCCCGCCGGCAGATCGCCGCATGCAGCAGCAGCCGCGGCACGGCGTCGCCGAAGCGTCGGTCGAGCGCCTCGGCCACCAGCGGCAGATCGCGGGCGTCGCGGACGTAGACCTTGAGCCGGGTGCCGCCGCCGAAGCGCGGCGGAAGCGTCGGGTCGTGCATGCGTGCGGCGCCGACCAGGGCGTCGAAGTTGGCGAAGGTCTCGTCGAGCTGGGCCAGCAGCTCGCCGTCGTGCATCGAGGTGTGACCGATGATCGCCGCGGTGCCGGAAAGCAGCAGCGGCATGGCGCCTCCGGTCGGCGGCAGCATGGCGCGCGCGAAGCTGGGCGGCTGCGGACCGTACTGGCGCGGGTAGCGATAGGCGCTGAGCTGGCGAGGGTTTTCCACCGGGGTGCCCGGCGTCACCGAGGCCAGCCAGTACACCTGCACCACGCGCCGCCCGTCGCAGCGCCCGATGGCGGTGGCCGCGGGCAGGCTGCGTACGTCGAAGGCGCCGAGCCCGCGCGCGCGGCCGACGCAGAAGGCGCGGTAGCGTTCGTCGTCGCCTTCGCCGAAGGTGATCGCGTCCAGGTAGTTCCAGATCCGCAGCAGGTGCGGAGTGCGGCTGCCGGAGGTGAACTCCGACAGCCTGGCGTAGGCGCGGCGCGCGGCCTCGCCGATGCCGTCTCCGTCTTCGGCGACCTCGATCGCACCGAACAGCAGCCGGCCGTCGCTGGCCCAGCGCAGGTCGCCGTCGCGGCCGCGGACGACCGGCGCCCGCGCGTGCCAGACCTCGAAGCAGGCCCGGCCATGCGGTTCCAGAGGGACGCGCAGGTAGCGCGGGTCGTCCAGCGATGCCGGAGCCGAGCCGCCGAATCCGAAGACCGCCAGCACGTCGTCGCCGTCCAGCAGCGGTGCGGGCGAGTCCGCCGCGACGTACTCGACCGCGAGCCGCGGCCCGCCGGCGGGCGCCGCGGGGCCGCCGTCGATCGCCGGGACGTCGCAGGCGGCGGCCGGCGGGGAGGCGGGGATGTCTGCTGCAGGGTCGTGCATTTCGCGGCGCGCGGCGGCCATGCGATCATCGGAGGCCGTGCATGATAGCGTGCGCCGGCGTCCCCGCCGGCCCGCGGCAGGCACGTCCACCGTCGCCACGGAAGCCCGCGCATGACCAGCATCCAGTCCCCCGCCGAACGCGAACTCGCAGAACTCCTGGTCGAGGCCCTGAGCCTGGACGAGGTCGATCCGGCCTCGATCGATCCCGAGGCGCCGCTGTTCAACGCCGGCCTGGGCCTGGATTCCATCGATGCGCTGGAGCTGGCGCTGGCGGTGGGCAAGCGCTATGGCTTCCAGCTGCGCTCGGACAACGAAGAGAACCGCCGCATCTTCGCCTCGCTGCGCGCGCTGTCCGCGCACGTCGAAGCCAACCGCGCCTGAGGCCCATCGCGGTGCCGGCCCTGGGCCTGGCCTTCACGGTGGCGATGGCGGTGGCCTACGCCGCGCTCGCACACGTCGCCAGCGCGACGCAGGACGACCGTTACGCCTACGCCGCACTGCTCAGCCTGGTGGCGATGATGCTGGCCGCCGGCCTGCTGGCCCGCCGAGCCTGGGCCTGGGTGGCGTTGCCGCTGGCGCTGGCGGCCTGCCACCTGCTGTACCGCTCGGGGCAGGCCGGGCTGCCGCTGCTGCTGGCGCCGGTGGCCTTCGTGGCCGCGGTGGCCTGGCTGTTCGCGCGCAGCCTGTGGTCGCCGCATGGCGCACTGATCACCCGCATCGTCGCCGCGCTCGACGGCACCACGCCGGCGACCCTGGCCCCGGACCTGCTCGCCTACAGCCGCGGCCTGACCGCGGCCTGGGCGGTGGCGCTGGCGGTGCTGGGCCTCGCCAACCTGGCGCTGGCCATGGTCGCGGAGCCGGGCGGGCTGTTGGACAGCCTCGGCCTGCGCGGGCCGGTGACGATCACCCGCGAGCAGTGGTCGCTGTTCGCGAACATCCTCACCTACGGCATCGTCGGCGGCTTCTTCGCAATCGAGTTCGCGTACCGCAAGCGCCGCTTCCCGGGCCGCCACGGCAGCTTCGCCGGGTTCGTGCGGCAGATGGTGGGGCTGGGGCCGGCGTTCTGGCGCGACTTCCTCCGCTGAACATGGGGGAGGGGCATGCCCATTGGGTATGCTTCGCCCATGCAGCAGCGCGTCGAAAACATGGAAGTGGCCGAACCGGCCGCGCTCCGGCTGGCCTGGGCCGCGCACAACGCCGTCGGCTTCGCCTTCACCCTGCTCTGGACGGCCGCCTGGATCAGCCTGGCGCTTCTTGTCCTGGTGCTCACTGGACGCCGCGATATCGCGCTGCGCATGGCCGCGCGCTGCTGGGCGCCCGGACTGCTCGGCGGAGCGGGCGCGAAGCTCGACGTCGAGGGAGCCGACGCCATCGACTGGTCGCGGCCCTACCTGCTGGTCTGCAACCACCAGTCGGTGATCGACATCTGCGCGCTGTTCCGCGCGGTGCCGGTGCCGCTGCACTTCCTGCTCAAGCAGGAGATGACGAAGGTTCCGTTCGTGGGCTGGTACGCGCGCGCCTGCGGCATGCTGTTCATCGAGCGCGACAATCCGCGCGCGGGGCCCCGCCTGCGCCGTGAGGCCGCCGCGCTGCTGTGCGAGGGCGGCACGCTGTGCCTGTTCCCCGAAGGCACGCGCAGCCGCACCGGCGCGGTGGCGTCGTTCAAGGGCGGCGCCTTCCAGTCGGCGATCGACGCCGGCGTGCCGGTGCTGCCGGTGGCGATCGACGGCGCCGGCGCGGTGCTGCCGCCCGACGGTTTCCGCGTGCGCGCGGGGGTGATCCGGGTGCGCTTCGGAGCGCCGCTGGACACCGCCGGCGCCGGCGGTGCGTCCGGTCGCCAGGCGCTGGCCGACGCCGCCCATGCCGCGGTGGTCGCCCTGCTGCAGCGGGCGACCTGAGGAGTCCGCGCGGTCCATGGAGTTCGTTGTCGGGCACGACCATCCCAGTCTTCCGGGCCACTTCCCGGGCCGGCCGCTGGTGCCCGGCGTGCTCGTGCTCGACCATGTGCTGGCGGCCATCGAGCTCCGGCACGGCCCGCTCGGTGCGCTGCGCCTGCCGCAGGTGAAGTTCGCCAGCCCGCTGCTGCCCGGCGAGGCCGCGCGCGTGGAGCTCGAGGGCGGGGCGCCGCGCTGGCGCTTCCGGGTCCTGCGCGACGCGACGCTCATCGCATCCGGCGAGGTCGTGCAGTCATGAGCGGGAGCTGGAAGCAGCGCCGCGAGGGCGGCGGCCTGTTCGCGCTGTCGCTGCTGCGCAGCCTGAGCCTGCGCGGCGGCCGCGGCCTGGCGCGCCTGCTGCTGTATCCGATCACCCTGTATTTCCTGGTCCGCCGCGCCGAGGAACGCCGCGATTCGCGCGCCTACCTCGCCCGCGTGCTCGGCCGCCCCGCGCGCCTGCGCGATGTCGCGCGACACATCCACACCTTCGCCGCCACCATCCTCGACCGCGTGTTCCTGCTCGGCGGGGACATGCACCGCTTCGACATCCGCGTCAGCGGCCTTGATACGCTGCACGCCGCGCTCGATCGCGGCCAGGGCGTGCTGGTGTTCGGCTCGCACCTGGGGAGCTTCGAAGTGCTGCGCGTCCTCGGCCGGCAGCGGCCGGAGCAGAAGATCCGCGTGGTCCTGGACAAGGCGCACAGTCCGGCCGTCACGCAGCTGCTCGACGCGCTCAACCCCGAGATCGCGGCCTCGGTGATCGACGCCGGCCAGGACGGCCCGGCGATCATGTTCGAGATCCAGAAGGCGGCGTCCGAGGGTGCCCTGGTGGCGCTGCTGGTCGACCGCACGCAGCCCGGCGAAGCGTCGACGGAGGCCCCGTTCCTCGGGACCGGGGCGCAGTTCCCGGTGGCCCCGTGGCTGCTGGCGGCGGTGCTGAAGGTGCCGGTGCAGCTGGCCTTCGGCCTGTACCGCGGCGGCAACCGCTACGATCTCGTGTTCGAGCCCTTCAGCGACGGCATCGACATCCCGCGACGAGAGCGCGCGACGGCGGTGCCGGCGCTCATCCGGCGTTATGCGGCGCGGCTCGAACATCACGTGTGCGATGCGCCGTTCAACTGGTTCAACTTCTACGACTTCTGGGGCGACCGTGAGCACAGCCGAAGCCAGCAGGACGCCATGCCGTGCGACGACAGGCCGGACGCGTCCGCACCGCAGGGACAGGCGCATTCCAGTCGCTCGCCGGACGTGGCCGTGGGCAGGCCTGCTGCTGGCGGCGATGACGCTGTCCTCGGCCGCGCAGCCGGCGGCGGTCGATAGCGCCTGGATCCTGGAGCGGCTGGCGCGACCCGCACCCGTGCGCACCCCGTTCGTGGAGCTGCGCGGGTCGGCCCTGCTCAAGGCGCCGCTGCGGATCGAGGGCGAGTACGCGCGTCCCGATGACGCGACCCTGGTGCGCGAGGTGCGTGCGCCCTACGCCGAGACCACCACCATCCGCGGCGACGAGGCCACCGTCGCCCGCGAGGGCCGCAGGCCGCGCACGTTCGCACTGTCGCGCGCGCCGGAGCTCGCGGGGCTGCAGGCCAGCTTCGGCGCGCTGCTTGCCGGCGACGCCGCGGCGCTGGGCCGCGACTACGGCATCGAGGCCAGTGGCGCGCGCGAAGACTGGACCCTGGTGCTGGTGCCGCGCGAGGCCGCGCTGGCCACCAGCGTCCGCGACATCACCCTGCGCGGCCGCGGGGCCGAACTGCGCTGCATCGAAACCCGGCCGGTGGAGGGCGAACCCCAGCGCACCCTGCTCGCCGGAGCCGCGCGCGCCGCGATCGCCGAGGGCGACGCGGCAGACCACGAGGCCCTGTGCCGCGACCCCGGCGCCGCGGCGCGATGAGCCCGGCGCGCCGCACCGCGCTCGCCCTGCTCTGGCTGGCCGCGCTGCTGGCCGCGGGCTGGGCCATCGGCCAGCGGCTGGAGCTTAGCGGCGACCTGCGGCGCTTCATGCCGGAGCCGCGCACGCCCGCGCAGGCGCTGCTCGTGGACGAACTGGGCGACGGCCCCGGTTCGCGGCTGCTGCTGCTGTCGCTCTCCGGCGCGGATCCGGAGACGCTGGCGGATCAGTCGAGGGCGCTGGCCGCGACGCTGGCCGGAAACCCGGACTTCGAGTTCGTCGCCAACGGCGCCGATGCCGGCCTCGAGGCGGTGCCGGAGTCGCTGCGCCCCTACCGCTACCTGCTCTCGCCGACGCTCGACCACCGTCGCCTGGACGCGGAATACCTGGGCGAACAGTTCGATGAACGCCTGCAGGACCTTGGTTCGCCGATGGCTGCGCTGGTGGAGCCCTTGCTGCCCGCGGATCCCACGCTGGAGATGCTCACCCTGGCCGAAGCCTGGCAGCCGAAGGCGGCGCCGCGACGGCTGCACGGCGTGTGGTTCGACACGGCGGGCGAAGAGGCCCTGTTGCTGGCGCAGACCCGCGCCGCGGGCTTCGACCCCAGTGCACAGCAGCGCGCGTACGACGCGGTGCATGCCGCCTTCGCCGACGTCGCAAGCGACAGCGGGGCCACGCTGCGGATGACCGGCCCGGGCGCGTTCTCGGTCGAGATCGGCGGCCGCACCGCGCGCGAGGCGCAGTGGATCGGCACCATCGACAGCATCGCGCTGATCCTGCTGCTGCTCGTCGCCTACCGCAGCTGGCGCGCACCGCTGCTGGGCGTGCTGCCGCTGGCCACGGCGGGACTCGCCGGGCTGGGCGCGGTGGCGCTGGCGTTCGAGGCGGTGCACGGCATCACCGTGGCCTTCGGCTTCACCCTGATCGGCGTGGTCCAGGACTATCCGATCCACTTCCTCAGCCAGCAGCGCGCGGGGATCAGCCCGCGCGACAACGTGCGCGCGCTGTGGCCGGCGCTGCTGACCGGCGTGGTCGCGACCTGCATCGCCTACCTGACCTTCCTGTTCTCGGGCGTGGACGGGCTGCGGCAGCTCGCGGTGTTCACCATCTCCGCGCTGGCGGCGGCGGCGCTGGCCACGCGCTACGGGCTGCCGGCGCTGGTGGATCCGGCACCGCGCGACCTGGCCGGCTCGCGCGTGCTGCAGACGCTGTGGGGAGGCATCCAGCGCCTGCCGCGGCCGCGCTGGTCGCTGCTGCTGCTGGCCGCGGCCTGCGTGACGGTGCTGGCGACCGCGCGGGGTCCGTTCTGGGAGAACGACCTGTCGAAGCTGACTCCGGTGCCGACCGAGGGCATGGCGCTGGACGCGCGCCTGCGCCAGGAGCTGGGCGCGCCGGACGTGCGCTACATCGTGGTGATGCGCGGCGCTGACGCCGACGCCGCCCTGGCCGCGACCGAAGTGCTGCACCCGCGCCTGGACGCGCTGGTCGCCGAGGGCGCGCTCGACGGCTACGACAGCGCCGCGCGCTATCTGCCCTCCGCGGCCACCCAGCGCGCGCGGCAGCGGGCGCTGCCGGCGCCAGTGGAGTTGCGCGCCGCCCTCGACGCCGCGCTGGCGGGATCCCCGTTCCGCGCGGACGCCTTCGAACCCTTCCTGGCCGACGTCGAGCGCGCACGCACCGCGGAGCCGCTGCGTCCGGCCGATCTCGCCGGGACGCCGCTGGCGGCCACGGTCGAAGGCTTGCTGCTGCAGGGCGACGGCGCCGCGTCGGCCGCCGGCGGGAGCGCGGTCGCGGAAAGCGCGGCGAACGACGGCCACACCGCCGCCGGGACGCGAGGCGCCACGGCGCTGGTCTCGCTCAGCGGCCTGGAGGACGTGGACGCCGTGGTCCGCGTCGCGGCGGACGCAGGCGGCGAGCTGCTCGACATGAAGGCGGCGTCCGAGTCGCTGGTGGCCGAATACCGCGGCCGCGTGCTCGCCGCGCTGGCGGTCGCCGCGCTGCTGCTGGCGGCGACGGTGTGGATCGCGCTGCGCTCGCCCGGACGCGTCGTGCGCGTGCTGCTGCCGATGGCGCTGACCACCCTGGTGACCCTGGCGGTGCTGCGCGGCCTCGGCGTCGAACTCAACCTGTTCCACCTGGTGGCGCTGATCCTCGCCGCCGGCCTGGGCCTGGACTATGCGCTGTTCTTCGAGCACGCCGGCGACCGCCGCGACGACCAGCTGCGCACCCTGCACGCGGTGCTGGTCTGCAGCCTGATGACCCTGCTGGTGTTCAGCCTGCTGGCGCTGTCCTCGATCCCGGTGCTGCGCGCGATCGGCGGCACGGTGGCCATCGGCGTGCTGTCGAACTTCGTGCTCGCGCTGCTGGTCTCCCGCCACGACGCCGGCGCCGGGGCGGCGCCCGATGCCGTGGAATCCGCTGGAGGAAGCTCATGATCGGCCGTGCGGAGATCCTCGCGCTGGTGCCGCACCAGGGCGCGATGTGCCTGTGGGACGACGTGCTCGAGGCCGACGCCGGGCGCATCGTCCTGCGCACCCGTACCCACCGCGATCCCGCGCACCCGCTGCGCAGCGGCGGCCGCTTGTCCGCGGTGCACCTGTGCGAGTACGGCGCACAGGCGATGGCCGTGCATGGCGGCCTGCGTGCACGCGCCTCGGACGGCCAGGTGCGCCCCGGCATGCTGGTCGCGCTGCGCGGCGTCACCCTGCACCGCGCGCGCATCGACGACCTCGAAGGCTCCCTGGAGGGCGAGGCCGAGCTGCTGCTGGAAGGCGAGGCCAGCCAGCAGTACGTCTTCCGCGTCCACCACGCCGGCCTGCTGCTGGCCGAAGGCCGTGCGGCGGTGATGCTCGCCGACGCGGCGGCGATGCCGGGATAATCGACGCATGAACCAGGACAGCACGCCCGCTCCGGACAGCCGCCCGCACCCCGCCACCGGACACGGTGGAGACGCGCGGCCTTCACGCCGCGCGCTCGTCACCGGCGGCAGCGGCGACCTCGGCGGCGCGATCTGCCGCCAGCTCGCCGCCGACGGCCTGCACGTCATCGTGCATGCCAACGGAAACCTCGCGCGCGCGCAGCAGGTGGTCGCCGGGATCGTGGATGCCGGCGGCAGCGCCGAGGCCGTGGCCTTCGACGTCGCCGACGGCGAGGCCACCAGCGCCGCGATCGCGGCGCTGCTCGAACAGGGTCCCGTGCAGGTGGTGGTCAACAACGCCGGCATCCACGACGACGCGCCCATGGCGGGCATGTCCGACGCGCAGTGGCGCCGGGTCATCGATGTCTCGCTGCACGGCTTCTTCCATGTCACGCAGCCGCTGCTGCTGCCGATGGCGCGCACCCGCTGGGGCCGCATCGTCAGCGTGTCCAGCGTCGCGGCGGTGCTCGGCAACCGCGGCCAGGCCAACTACGCCGCGGCCAAGGCCGCGCTGCACGGTGCCTCCAGGTCGCTGGCACGCGAGATGGCCAGCCGCGGCATCACCGTCAACGTGGTCGCCCCGGGCGTGGTCGCCGGGCGCATGGCCGCGGACGCGTTCCCGCCCGAGGCCGTGAAGCAGATGGTGCCTGCCGGTCGTGCCGGCACCCCGGACGAGGTCGCGGCGGTCGTGCGCTTCCTGTGTTCCGAGGCGGCGAGCTACGTCACCGGGCAGGTCATCGGCGCCAATGGCGGGATGGCCTGAAGGAAGAGTTCCCTGTCAGCCACTGACGCGCCCAACCAGGTCTGCGAGAAAACCGGACTTCTGGAGCCAGGCAGCCGCGGCCAGGTTGAGGACGACGGTAATCCAGAAGACGAGCTGGAATGACCGCTTCGCAGTCTTGTGTCGGAACTGTTGCTGGGCAATCAGCGCCCCGGGCCACCCTCCAAGCAGGTCCATGAGGTGCAGGCTGGCTTCCGGAGTGCGTTGCGCATTGCGCTGGGCCGCCACCTTGTCGGACCTGTACATGAGGTAGGACACGACGCTGAGTGCAAGATACGCCGCTACCAGGAGCCCCGGGACGAGGCCGATCGCAGCCGCAGCAATGCCGCTGACCAAGGCGCAGGCGCCAACGGCCGCCCTTGGAACGCGAGAAGGAGCTCGTGGCACTTCGATTCTCTGCCCCGCGTGACGGATCTGCCGGGCACTGGTCCGGCCTCGCTGGTCAACGCTGGGGAGGTAGGAAATCATGTCGCCGGCAACGGGCCGCCGCGAGCCACGCTGGAACTCGTTGATATGGACGAACGCGCGAGTACCGCCACCGTGGGGTACCACGAAGCCGAAGCCTTTGTCGTCGTTCCAATCCGTGATCCGACCTGCAAGTCGCATTGATGCCTCCGTCAGCGGCTTCGGCTTGAACGCATTCAGGCCTTCGCCTGTCGAGAACGAAACGCCAGCCGCCCCTTGCGAAGCAAACGCTCCGCGCGCATGACGTACGGGATGAACACCTTGTGCCCATCGTAGCGATAGAAGACGCGACAGGGCGGCTCCACGACCTGCCGATACCGTGACCGCCCAAGCTCCCGTGGGCGGCTGCCGCTTTCTGGATGATCAGCGAGTTGCTCGACATGAGCAAAGATGCGCTTGACCCGCTCCGCGGCAGCAACCCGGTCCTCCAACGCGATGTAGTCGGCAATGGCATCCAGGTCGCTCAGGACTGATTCTGACCAGACTATTTCAGCCATCTGGCAAGGCGCTTCCTGGCTTGTGCATGAGTTGCCACGCGACCCTCGGCAATCGCCTGCTCTCCGCGTGCGATTCCCTCGAGCACGGTCATGCGCTGCAGCATGAGCTCGAAGCTCTCGACGTCCACGAGGTACGCGCTCGGCAGGCCGTGCTGCGTGATGAGGATAGGCTCCTTGTGTCAACGCCGACTGAAATCTGACCCACTTTGGCCCGTTATCGCCGATTGAAATCTGACCCACCTCGGGCGCTCAAGTGGTGCTTTGCGGCCGGATGGTTCCGGCCTTTCTCTTGTCCTTCAGCCTGTAGCTGTCGCCGGTGATCTGCACGATGTGGGCGTGGTGCAGCAGCCGGTCCAGCAGGGCCGCGGTCAGCGTGGCGTCGTCGGCCAAAGCGCCGGCCCACTGCGGGAACGGCAGGTTGCTGGTCAGGATCATGCTGCCGCGCTCATAGCGCTTGGCGACGACGTTGAAGAACAGGCTGGCTTCCTCGCGGCCGAACGGCAGGTAGCCGAGCTCGTCGACGATCAGCAACCGTGGCCCCAGCACGGCGCGGTTGAAGTACTCGCGCAGCCGCCCTTGGCCGTTGGCCGATGCCAGCTGCAGCATCAGGTCGGCGGCTGACAGGAACCGGGTCTTGATGCCGGCGTGGACGGCGCGCATGGCCAGCGCGATCGCCAAGTGCGTTTTGCCCACGCCAGACGGGCCCAGCAGCACCACGTTTTCGGCCCGCTCGATGAAGGCCAGACTGGCCAACTCCATGACCTGGGGCTTGGAGACGCCGGCTGCGAAGCCGAAGTCGAACGCCTCCAGCGTCTTGACCGAGGGCAGAGTGGCCAGCTTCTGCAGGGTCTGGCGGGTGCGCTCGGTGCGGGCCGCCATCTCGGCCTGCAGCGCCTGCTCCAGGAAGTCCCCATAACTGGCCTCGTTGGCGACCGCATGTTGGGCCAGGGCTGGCCACTGGGCGGCGATCGCCGGCAAGCGCAGTTGCTCGCACAGCGCCTGCACCGTGTCGTGCTGCAGGTTCATGCCATCGCCTCCATCAGCTCGCCGTAGACCGACAGCGGGTGCTGGATCGACGGGAACGGGAGCACCCGGGCGGTCGGCGGTGGGGGCAGCACCCTCGACATCACAGCCTCTGGCAGCGGCTGCAAGTGTTGGTGCTCGTGCACCAGCAGGTCGCAGGGACGGGCCTGGGTGGTGCCGTGGGTCCGACGGTTGGCTACGTCATCCAGCCAGCGGCGCACCTCCCGGTTGGCTGTGTGCACGTCCAGCACCAGTCCGCCGCTGCGCAGAGTGGCCGTTAGCGGGACCACGAAGCTGCCCTTCAGGTAGCCGTTGAAGCGCTCCACCTTGCCCTTGGTGCGGGCACGGTAGGGCCGGCACGCGCGAGGGGTGAAGGCGCATTGCTCGGCCAGATCCAGCATCTGCGGGTTCCAGCGATGCTGGCCAGGGCCGTACACGTCGCGATCCAGCAGCACCGGCTTGGCGTTGTCGAACAGGACGTGCTGTGGCACGCCGCCAAAGTAGTCGAACGCGCCGACCAGCCCGGCCTCCCACGCCGGGAAACTCTCTTCTTCGCCAAAGCGCACGTAGGTCGTGCGGCTGTAGCCGAGCGTGGCCACGAAGGCCACCAGTCGGTCACGACCGCGCCGCACGGTGGTGAAGTCCGCCTGCATCTGCTCGCCCGGCGCCGTCTCAAAGCGCACCACCGGGTCGGCTGCTGCACGACGCAGCGGCGCCATGAACGCCTTGAGCTGGCTGATGCCGCCGGTGTAGCCCTGCTCGGCCAACTCGCGCATCAGCACCGTCGCCGGGATCACATCCGGCTGGGCCGCGGCCAATCGTGCCCGGACGTAGTCCTCATACGGCGCCAACTTGGTCGGCCGCTTGGGCCGTGGCGTGTACTGCGCCTGGGCGCCTCGCAGGTACCGCCGAACCGTGTTCCGAGACACCCCTAGATCGCGTGCGATCTCCCGGATCCCCTTGCCCTGACGGGCCATCACTCTGACTTCCACTGCTTCCTCCTGGGCTAACATCCAGGCGGCCTCCAAAAGACCGCCATCCTCGCCCGGGTGGGTCAGATTTACATCGGCGCGGGTGGGTCAGTTTTACGTCGGCGGTGACACCTTGTCCCGCTCGATATCGGAAAGGAGCTCGGTCGCCTGGCGCTTGAGGGTGGTAACGAGTTCCGTACGCATGGAGTGACACTGCAGTATCACTCTGGGCCTGCGCAAGCGCATGGAAGAAAAGGCCTCAAAGCCCAGGCAAGGCGATCATGCACTCGGGGTTGACGGGGAGCTCCTTGCGGAATTGCCAGGGTCCAACCACCGACTTGCCCCGATGTGTGTGAGAAAGGCGACGCCTACGCCGCCGGCAATGCTGTAGCCCATCACCGCGACGTCCAGCAGACCCACCAGCGCCCCGCCGATGGCGCCGGCGATAACCGCCTGGAACCATGTGGCGCGTTGCGACCGCCAGAACAACAGATAGATGGGAGGGGCAACCAGGAGTGCCGGGCCGGCGCCCGCAAGGAAAGCCACTGCGAATACACCCGCGGCAGCGCCCAGTGGGGTGAGCGGGACCGTCAAGCCTCCAACCCCCAGCCCAAACAGGAGAGCCATGGCCCCCGCAACGATGAGCAGGGCCACGAGTGCGACCGCCGCAATCTTCAACAGTTGCCGGATCACATCCATTGGCCCATACCATATCAACGAATACGCCACGCCCGCGCTGCGCTCAAGCAAAGGCCTGGAACCCGTGTTCCAAGCCACCGTCCTCGCGTTGCTCCCTGAGCTCGGCCACCTCGACCAGGTGCCGCACGGCCTCGCGCTTCTGCTCCGGCCCTACAGTTTTTTTGTGGTGCCGCCGCATGACACGGCTGATCCCAGTGCATGGGCGAAACCGATGAATGAGAGAGGCCTTCGGGTGCGGTTTTTACCCTGGTCCGGATCAGCCCCGCCGATCCAACAAGACCGATTACGGAAGTGCAGTCTGGCAACGCTTCGATCACCCATCACTCTGGCCAGTGGCACCGCAGCGACCACAACAGGAGAACCGCAAATGCCTCAACGCCCGGGCAAGGAACTCATGCACTCGGAGTTGACGGGAAGCTCCTTACGGAATTGTTAGGCCAACTCCTACCGAAGCTGCTCAACCCTGACAGCCTTGTCGATTCCTTCGACCTTCATTTTCCAACCGCCGCCGGATTGGTAGATCAGAACGTCTGGCATATAGGCGTAGTGGTAATGGTAGTAGTACTCGGTTTGAATCCAAATCTGGCCATTCATGAGCTTTACAACCGTCTCGCCCGCCCAACCCTCGAACTCGCCATCGACTTGGGACTCAATTACGGACTGTGCGATCGCTGTGGAAGGGTAGATGGCAGACACAAGAGCGCCGCCTACTAGAGCGGCGGACAGTGCGAGCGAGAAAATGCCTTTTGTGCGATTCATTGTGGAATCCCCCCCTGTTGGCCTAACGCCAGAATTAAGCCGTGCCGCGAAGAGGCATCGGCTTGAATGACTTGTTAGGCATGCGTGCGCGTCTACGCGGTCCGCTCCATGCCTTTGTTAGCCTTCTCGCCATGACGACTGCTTTCCGTCCTAACAAGAATCACTGCTCGCACAGGCGCAGGCTCTTCTCCCCTACGGGATGTACCGTCCTCGACGCTACGCCCCAGCTCCAGCCCCGTGAGGAGTTCCTGAGGGAGTTGCGACTCACGGTGCTCGCGCCCGAGCGCGACAAGAGCCCCAGCCAGCCAAGCCCGCAGCTCAGCTGATCTGCTCAAAAGATGTAGAACAGGAGTTCCGACATGCCCCAACTCTAGGGCCTCTCCAAACTTCCGGATGCAGCATGTTCCCAACACTTCCGTATAGCCAGCGACCTTGCGAAGCTGATGCAGCGGATGTGTCCATTGAAGCGTCCCGGACCGACTAGGTCCGTTTCTCAACGGATTCAGTCGGTCGGCAACAAAGTATGCGAACTCGAATCCAGCACTAGCCGGATAGAAAACACCGAACGACCCTACTGACGGAAGAAGCGCGCCCGAGAGAAGGTCTGACGGTGGTTGGAAAGTCTTAGTTGCTGGCCGTACAAGTGGCCGATTAGAGAGAAGATCCCATTGCTCCAAGTTGGCGCCGAAGCTATATGGCTGGTGTAACGAGGCCAATCCAAGGCATCCAAGCGGTTTCGACGCGGCCTTTGCTTGGTTGAAGGTGAGACGAGCAGCGCTCGGGTTGCCTGCCGGATAGTGAATAATGAGGACGTCGCATAACTCGCAGCGCGGGGTCGAGCGTCCGGCGCCGCGCGCCTGCTGAAACGTTACTTGGTAACGGTTGCCGTGATACTCCTTCGCTAACGCCTCAGGCCCAAGCGCATTGAAGGATTTGATAAACGCGCGGAACAGCGCTACTTCACCACGTGCACCGATAGAGTGGGTGTGAAAGGCGCGCTGAAGTTTCAACCCTGTGGTCAAATCCGTTCCTTTCTGGCTAACGCTAATTAGGGCCTATTGGTGCATGTGGCAGTAGCTGCCCTGGAGCGCTACCCAGCGGTGTGGATCCACGCCAGAACCGCCCACCACGACATTCCTGCAAGGCTTCCCTGCGCGAGTCCTGCCGACGCAAAGGACTGAGTAGCCTGATTGATGCCAAGAAAGATACTGCGCCTTTGAGATCCGGTAGTGGGCGGCCAAATAGCCGGCGGGATCTCGAGCATAGAGCAGCAGCTCTTTTGGAGTTAGCGAGACCGAAGCTTGTCCACCGTAAGTCGGATGTGTGCAGTAAAACCCAACGTCGAGTTGAGCAAGCTCTTCAACGATTCGCGAGATGTCTGCCATAGGCCCTAACGCCTGAGTTAAGCCGCGCCGCGAAGCGGCGTCGGCTTGAATGAGTTGTTAGGCGGCACGCGACGCCATGCAACCAGCCATGCCGCGACAGGTAGAGGGGCAACCTGCATGACGAGGACCCATAACGTGTACCAAGACAGCGGAATCTGGCCCAGCAAGTGAGCTGCAGGAAGGTATGCCCAGGCCAGGAACGCAAGCAGGGCAATCAACACATACCAAGCGTAATGCCGGGGCTTGAGCAGGCGAAGCACTAGGACGGCTGGCATGGACAAGAGAACATTCAGCGCGAGATCGATGGGGAAAAGCATCGCGTTTGAGGCAACAGTACCCATTCCCAGCGAATGAATCCAAGCTGCCACGGAAAAGTGCACGGCCAGGTAGGCGTGCGCAACCGATAGAAGCATGCCGTGCACAACGCCAATTGCAACCGCGCTGCCAACAGAAACCAGCGCTTTCAATCTTGCCATATCGCCCTCCTGCCGCCTAACGCCAGAATTAAGCCGCGCCGCGAAGCGGCGTCGGCTTGAATGACTTGTTAGCGCTCGACCCGGGATCGGCGGGCGCCTGCCTTGAAGAGAACAGCATGCTGTTACCTGAGACAATATTGCGGATGCCAATGTCATTGAAGTAGCAACTATCAGCGACGCGAATCTGTCGGCCGTTGAGGCTGTAAACAATCTCAACACCCGGTTGGGCGCGGATCAAGCCATCTTCTTGTCCTGGTATGCACTCAATCGGCCGCGCTGCACGCAAATGGTCGAGCACGGGGCGCATGAAATTGTGGCAATTGGCGCCACAGGCGCGATACACGCGGATCGAAGACTTGGCCGCAACCTCATCTGGCGTGTAGCGCCACTCCTCGGTCCGAGAGAGGAAATAGAACTTTACGGCACTCACTGAGCGAAGCTGCGATTCAACGGAGTCAGCAACCTGATCGGGAGACGCGGGTGCGGACGAACAGCCAGCGGCCGGAGCCGCGAGGGCTGCAGACAAGAACAACGTTATGGCTAGTACCCGTTGCGACATTGTTCTCTTAGAGCGCTAACGCTTGAGTTAAGCCGTGCCGCGAAGCGGCATCGGCTTGAACGAATTGTTAGATTTGCTACTCCACATCCTCTGCGTAGTCCTCCAGGCCATGATTAGTGAGCAACGTTTCGAACTCATGGGTTGAGAGGATCTTTCGCTTTCTGAGTGCGGAGATAAGTGGGCCAAGCTCAAAGCTTCCGAGCACCTCGCCGTTGGCGGACGCATCCTGCAGGATCCTCCTCACATGATCTGCAGAAAAATCGCCAGAGTGAGTGATCATATGCTTTGCCCAGCTATTAGCTTGGTCGAAGGACTGTGAGTCTAGATATATATCCACGAACCGGTCGCCCACTTCGGACGGGAGATCAAAGAAGATGATCTCTGCAAGTTCCTTTCGAGTTGCCCTCTTGATTCTCCTCTGTGCCGCTTCTCTGAGCGGCGCGAAGCTAAGTGCCGCGTCGACGTAGTCGAAGTGGCTAGAGGGCATGTCCAGCACGTAGTTGCTGAGTTTCTGCCGAACGTCTACCGCCAAGAACTGCCATACGTCGGGAACTTGTTGGAAGAACGAGAATGTTGAGTAGAGCTCTGAATCGGCCACCTGTCTGACAAGCGGGGATAGCTTCTCCTCCAATGTGGCGTTGAAGAGAGATGGGTGCAGGTGAGCAGTTGCTTTCAGGGCCGCGGAGATGCGTCTCTTGTACTTGAAGTCTTTCGTGACAAGCAGAAATGTTTTTGCTAGCACGACAACAAGGTTTCGAACTAAAGACTCTCTCGGCCGCCTCAGTGGCCCTGTCGAGAGGAAATCTAGCGCATCCTGGAACTTGGTAGGGAAGTAGTCTGACTCCACTTCTTTGAGAAGGCGGTCAAGGGCGTATTTACCTTGTGCTGGAGCGTGCTGAAGCACGCTAACGACGGCCGATCTGATATGAAGTCGTGCGAGCTCTGCAGATGGGTTATATGCCTCGCCCTCAGCTACGAGCGAGGGGTGCGCGCATCTGTTCCTGTCCTCTTGGAGTCGGGAGAGGTCAAGATATTCTAGCGGTGATATCAGCTCAAACTTATCTCGGGCGGACACCAAGAGATCTCTCTCAAACCTCAGGGCGCGCGCCACATCTCCGCTGGAACGAATTTTCTCTAGCTCACTAACCTGGCCCTCCGCCTCCTTGTCACCAGCTAGCGCGAGCTCTTGTAGCTTTTCAATGAAGTCAAAACATACGGCGATCCATGTGGCCACGATCGCCGAGCGGAATGCTCCTGCGCGGTAGCTGGCCACTGCCTCTCGCAAGTATGCTTTGGCCCTATCGTCTCGACAGCGAAGGATTAGTTCATCGAGATCTGTCAGTGGGGTACTCAAGGAGCCTCCAAGAAAATCTAACGCTAAGTAGACCCCGAATGCGGGGCGGTAATGATGTTCCGACGGATTAGACCCCAAGAATGAAGCGGTAAGTCATACCGCCCCGAACCTGCCGGTATGCGCCGCGCCGCCCCCTCAGGCACCCCACGCATCCCCGTCCTCAACCCCCTCACCGCCGAATATCCAGCAACTCCACCTCGAACACCAGCCAGGCCCCCGGCGGGATCACCCCACTCGCACCGTTCGCTCCTTGTCCCGGGTCCGCCGGAATCAACGTCCGCCGCGCACGGGAGCGCGCGGCCGGCGTCCCGGCGGCGTCCGCCACACCGCTGACGCCGGATTCATGGCCATGGGAGGATCATCCCGACCGTCCGCCCCGGAAAGCCGCCATGCGCATCGCCCGTACGCTCCGCATCGTCGCCGCCAGCGCGTTCCTGCTGCTGGCCGCTTGCACCACCTCGCACATCCTCACCGGCACGCCGCGGCCGCCGATCGACCCGTCCCAGGTCCGCGTCTACTACGGCTCGCCCGGTGTGCCGTTCGAGGAAGTCGCGCTGCTCGAGACCTCCAGCGGCGCCTTCACCTACGGCGAGCAGAACAAGACCGACTCGGTGATGCGCAAGCTGCGCGAGGAGGCGGCATCGCTGGGCGCCAACGGCATCCTGTTCCAGGGCACGGCCGACAGCTACGGGGGCGGCGGGGTCAGCGTGGGCGCCGGCACCGGGCGCTTCGGCGGCCGCAGCTACACCAGCGGGGGCGTGGGCGTGAACATCAGTCCGCGGCAGAAGCACGGCCGGGGCGTGGCGATCTACATGGCGAATCCGCCGCCGGAGCATCGGGCGCCGCCGCCGCCGGTCGAATGATCAGCGAAGGCCACGGGCCTGCCCTGCGACCAGCCATCCCCCGCAAACCTATCCGCTGGAAACCGCGCCGTCGCCGGAAGGAGCCGTGCGCCGCCTCCCCAGTGACAGCGACAGCAGCGGCCCGGTCATCACCGTGGTCAGGATCGCCATCACCAGCAGCATGGTGAACAGGTCCGGCCCGATGATCCCCGCGTCCAGGCCGACCTTCATCACGATCAGCTCCATCAGCGCCCGCGCGTTCATCAGCGAACCCACGGCGAAGCTTTCCCGCCAGCCCTGGCCCGACAGGCGCGCGCCGATGGCACCGCCCACGACCTTGCCCACGACGGCCACCACCAGGATCAGCAGCATCGCGCCGAAGGCCGCGCCGGCGAAGGCGTCGCGCGTGGTGCTCAGGCCCGCCAGCGCGAAGAAGATCGGCATCAGCACCACGATCGCCAGGTACTCCACGCGTTCGATCAGCGACTTCAGCAGCCGGTCGTCGCGCGGCAGGCAGGCCCCGAAGAGGAAGGCGCCGAACACGGCGTGCACGCCCAGCCACTCGGTCGCCGCCGCACAGGGCGAAGGCACCGATCAGCAGCGCCGCCAGCACCATCAGCGAGGGCGCGCCGTCGGGCGCATGGAGGCCCAGCAGCCGGGCATAGAGCGGACGCACTGCGAGGAAGACGATCGCCGCCAGGATCGCCAGCCCCCGGTCGCGCGCAGGAAGCCGCCGTAGCCGTCGCCGGCTCCGACCAGGGCCACCACCAGCGCCAGCATCACCCACGCCAGCACGTCGGCGATCGCGGCACCGCTGAGCGCGAGCCGGCCCAGCGGGGTGTGGGTCATGTTCCGTTCCTTGAGGATGCGCGCCAGGATCGGAAAGGCGGTGATCGACATGGCCGCGGCCATGAACAGCGCAAACGGGAACAGGGCCACGCCGTCGGGTGCGTAGGGATGCAGCCAGGGCGCCACCGCGAAGCCCAGCCCCATCGGCACCAGCACGCTGGCCACGCCGACGAGGCCGGCGGAGCGCAGCTGAGCGCGCACCCCGTCGGGCGCGCGCAGTTCGACGCCGACGATGAACATGAACAGCACCAGGCCCAGCTGTGCCAGCGAGGCCAGGCCGGGAAGCGAGTCCGGTGCGAACACCGTGGCGTGGAACTCCGGGAACCATGCACCGAACACGATCGGTCCGAGCACCAGGCCCGCGGCCATCTCGCCGATGACCGGCGGCTGGCCGACATGGCGCAGCAGCAGGCCGCAGGCGCGCGCCGTGCCCAGGATGATGACGAGCTGCAGCAGCAGGGGACTGTGGTGCACGGGCGGATCCCCCGGGGTGGTCAGGCGGCGGCGTACCAGGCGGCGTCGAGCGAGCGCGGCGGGTCGGGCAGGCCGGCGAGCAGGGCGTCGAGCCCGTGGCCGTCGAGGCCCGCGTGCACGGCGCGCGCCCGGGCGAGGATCTCGGCGGCCAGCGCCTCCATGCGCGCGATGTTGCCGGCGATGCGCGCGTCGAAGGCGTCGTCGTCGAGCGCGTCGGCCAGCGCGCGGTTGAGCTCGTGGAACCAGTCGATTCCGTGCTGGTCGAGCTGGCGGCCCTGGGCGGGCGCCTCCGCGTCGCCCGCGGCGTTGCGCTCGCCCCACTCGCGCAGCAGCGGCTGCATCGCCGCGTTCAGCGCGCGTCCGCGCTCGAACAGCGGCCGCAGGCGGCCGTACATCGCGATGTCGGTGATGCGTCCGGCGGCGAACACCGGTGCCAGCAGCGCCCAGTAGAAGGTGTAGTCCCAGATCACCTTGACCGGCAGCACCTGCTCGTCCCCGAACAGCGCGTACTGGCCCTCGTAGAGGGTCATGGTGCTGTCGTAGAACGATTGATACAGCTGCCCGTACAGCGCCGCGTGCGCCGCGAAGGGCGTCCCCGCCCGGTCGCGCGCCACCAGGTCGGCGATGAAGGTGTTGGCGATGCCGATGAAGTCGCTGCCCGGCGAATAGAACGGATCGAGGAACAGTCCGGCCTCGCCGGTCAGCGCCCAGCGCTCGCCGAACACGCGACGGCAGCCGTACGAGAAGTGGCGCAGGTAGCGGAAGTCCTTGACGGCATGCCCCTCGAGCGCCGCCGCCACCCGCGGCTGGCGGGATCGCAGCCACTCCATCGCCTTGTCGTGGCTGTCCATCCCGTCGAGCGGGTGCAGCTTCGCGTCGCAGACGATGCCCAGCGAATGCGCGCCCGAGGCCAGCGGGATGAGCCAGAACCAGTAGCCGGTTCCGCACATGTGATTGGTCGAGCGCCAGCGGTCGGGCGGGGTGCAGCGGGCGCGCCAACCGTCGTCGTCGGACCAGTCGTTGGGGTCGATCAGGCCTTCCACCCGCCACCAGACCGCGTTGGCGTCGTGGTCGTTGGCTTCGGCCAGGCCGAGCTGGCGCTTGAGCATGCCGGCGCGACCGCTGGCATCCACCACCCAGCGGGCATGGACGGGAGGCTGTGGGGCGCCGTCGCGGCCCAGGTCCACGCAGTGGTCGTCGTCCCCCTTCGGCCAGCGCGACGTGGCGCACCACGGTGCCTGCCCGGACGTCGATGCCCATCGCGCGTGCGCGCTCGACGAGCATGTTCTCGAAGCGGCCGCGGTCGATCTGCCACGACGGCGTGGGCAGCAGGCGGCTGACCCCGATCTCGGTGCAGCGATCGATGTCGGCGCGACCGTCGGAAAAGAAGAAGCGGAAACCGAACTTGCGGATCTGCTCCTGCTCCAGGTGCTCGCGCAGTCCGAGCATGTCGGCGAAGTAGTGCGCACCGATCTCGACCGTGGACTCGCCGACCTTGAACGCCGCCTCGGGCGCCGGCTGCGCGCGGCGTTCGAACACCGTGATCGACATCCCGGGGTCGGCCTGGCGCAGCTGCAGCGCGAGGGTGAGTCCGGCCAGTCCTCCCCCGAGGATGGCGACGTCCACGCGCTGCGGGCTGTCCATCAGTGTCTAGCCTCCCCTCCGGTGGTTTCGAAGCCCACGGCAACCGGTGGACCGTCATCGTCGTCGATCACCGGAGGGCGTCGCCGCGCGCGGCCGTACTCGGCCAGGACATCGCCGTGGCGCCACACCTGGGCGACGACGTGCGAAGTGATCGCCCACAGGTCGCGCACCAGCCGGAAGTGGCTCTTGCGGAATTCGAGCGGCTCCCCGGCGCCTGCGTAGCGGGTCTCGATCGGCACCGCGACCACGCCGGCTCCGGCGCTGCGCGCGGCCGAGATCAGCATCTGCGCTTCGAACACGAAGCCCTCGCCCGGCACGTCCGCCAGGGTGAACACGCGGCGCGGATACAGGCGCTGCCCGCTCTGGCTGTCGACCACGCGGAAGCCGCAGGCCCAGCCGATGCCCCAGTCGCCGAAATCGTTGCCGAGCCGGCGGTACCCGGGCTGCGACGCGCGCTTGCGCAGCCGCGCGCCCACGATCACGCAGCCGGGATGGCGGTTGGCGGCGGCGACCAGGCGCGGGATGTCGGCGGCGTCGTGCTGGCCGTCGCCGTCCATCGTCACCACGGCGCGCGCGCCCAGGCGCGCGGCCTCGGCGAAGCCGTCGCGCAGCGCCGCGCCCTTGCCCATGCGGCGCGGGTGACTGACCAGATGCACCGGCAGGTCGGCGATGCGCTCGGCGGTGCCGTCGTCGGAGCCGTCGTCGACCACGATCACCGTCGGCGCCCGGGCCAGCGCGCCTTCCACCACCCCGCGGATGCGCAGCGACTCGTTCAGCGCCGGGATCACCACGGCGATGTCCTCGCGGCGCAGCGGCGGCTCAGTCATGGGCGAGCTCCACCCGCAGGCTGCGGCCGTGCCCGGCGTGCAGGAGGGCGAGGTCGCCGCGGACGGCGAGGGCATCGAACAGCGGCAGCATGGGCGCCATCGCGTTGTCGGCGCCCAGCCGGGCCAGCGGGCCGGGGCGCACCGGGGCCTCGCCCTCGACCAGCGTCGCGCGCAGGCTGATGCCCTCGCCCCCGCTTCGTCCGTCGCCGCCGCTGGCCAGCACGAGCGCCCCGCCCAGCAGGCCCCTGCTTCGCGCCACGTTGCCCAGCGGCCCGCTGCCCTCGGTGTCGTAGCCCACCAGCAGCACCGCCGGGTCGCCGCAGGCCAGCTGGGCCAGCGCCTCGAGCAGGCCCTGGGCGAAACTCGCGCGATGCGCGCTCAGCGCGGTGGCCGGCCGCAGGCAGCCGGCGCCGATGGTCCAGTAGCCCGCGGCGGCGTTGTGCACCGAGTTGTGGAACTTCGTGGGCGAGATCGCGCGCGGGTCGTCCGCGAGCGTGGCGCACATGTAGTCGGTGATGCCGAGATCGCCATGGGTCGAGGCGAACACCGAGGGAAGCGTCGCGGGATCGCGGGCGGCGTCCTCGCAGGCGGCGAGCGCCACGTCCAGTGCCACGGCCACCGAGGGCGGTGCGCGCCGACGCTCGTTGGGCGCCAGCAGCCGCGGAACCGGCCTTCCACCTTCGCCCGGCGGCCTGCCGTGCCGGACGTGGTCCAGCGCGGCATGCCACGACGGCAGTCCGCCGGCCCAGAAGCCGATGCCCTCGATGCGCGCGACGAGCGTGTTCATGCGCGTCCGAACACCAGCGAGGCGTTGTTGCCGCCGAAGCCGAAGGAATTGTTCATGGCGTAGCGGATGTCGGCCCCCTCGACGTTGTCGAAGCGGATCTGCGGCCCGCAGGCCGTGTCGGGCGTCGTGCTGTGCAGGATGCCCGGGAGCAGGCCGCGCTCCAGGGCGAGCAGGGCGATCACCGACTCCACGATACCAGCCGCCCCCAGGGTGTGCCCGGTCCATCCCTTGGTCGAACTGGCGTGCAGCGTGTCCGGGAACAGGGCGGCCACCGCCGCTGCCTCCACCGTATCGTTGGCCGGCGTCGACGTGCCGTGCAGGTTGAGGTAGCCGACGTCGGCGGCCCGGATGCCCGCGCGCGCAAGGGCATCGCGCATGGCCAGGGTAGCGCCGAGGCCTTCGGGATGCGGTGCCGACATGTGGTGCGCGTCGCTGGACTCGCCATAGCCGCACAGGCGCAGGCCGCGGCTGCCCGGCGCGATCCGCTCGAGCACGGCGAAGCCGCCGGCTTCGCCCAGCGACAGGCCGTCGCGGTCGCGGTCGAACGGCCTGCAGGGACGCGCCGAGACCAGTCCCAGCGCGTTGAAGCCGAACAGCACGCTGCCGCAGAGGGTATCGACGCCCCCCACCAGGGCCGCATCGGCCAGCCCGGCGTGGATCAGCCGGGCCGCCTGCGCGAACACCTTGGCGCTGGAGGAGCAGGCCGTGGCCACGGTCGCGCAGGGGCCGCGCAGGCCGGTGGCCGCCTGCACGAAATCGCCCAGCGAGTGCGGCGTGTGCACGATCGGCCGCGCGAGGTCGGCCGGGAACCCGGGTGTGCCATCGGCCCCGGGCTCGAGGCGCGTGTACGCCTCCTCGCTGGCCCCGATGCTGGAGGTCGAGGTGCCCACGACGACCGCCACGCGTTCGGCGCCGTGGCGCGCGCGGGCCGCGGCGACCACGTCCAACAGGCCGTCGCATCGCAGCGCCATCCACGCCAGCCTGTTGTTGCGGCAGTCCCACTGCGCGAAGGCGGGCGGCAGCGCCTCGTCCTCGAGCCCGTCCACGCGGCCGATCCACGCGGGCAGCGGGTCCGGGCCGAAATCGTTCGGGCGCAGTCCGCCGCGTCGTGCCCCCAGTGCTTCGAACTGGGCCTCGCGGCCGCGGCCGAGCGCGGTCGTGGCCGTCCAGGAGGTGATCGCGAGGGCCGGCATGGGCGGCAGCGACTGCGATGGGGGCAAGGCGGAGGTCCGGCGCTGGAAACCGGGCGAGTATAGCCACGGTCCCGACAGCGCCGGATGATCGGTGCCGGCGGCCTGCCTACTCCCGCAGGCAGCCGTGGAGGAAGCGTTCCGACAGCCGGTAGCGGTGCAGCGCGTCCGTTCCGCGCAGCCCGTGCTTGGCACCCGGATACGTCATCAGCCCGAAGCCGGTGCCCGCGGCCTGCAGCCGCGACATCAGCGCGGTGGAGTTGCTGAACAGCACGTTGTCGTCGGCCATGCCGTGGACCAGCAGCAGGGCGCCGTCGCGGATGCCGTCCAGGTGGGTGAACACGCTCGCGGTGCGATAGCCGTCGACGTTGGCCTTCGGCAGGCCCATGTAGCGCTCGGTGTAGTGCGTGTCGTAGAGCGCCCAGTCGGCCACGGGCGCGCCCGCGATGCCGCAGGCGTAGTGGTCCGGCGCCTGGCCGAGCAGCATCAGGGTCATGTAGCCGCCGTTCGACCAGCCGTGCACGCCGATGCGGTCGCCGTCGACCCAGGGCTGCGCCCGCAGCCAGTCCACGCCCGCGCGCTGGTCTTCGACTTCCACCGTGCCCTGCCTGCGGTACAGCGCGCCGCCGAAGTCGCGCCCGCGCCGCGGCGTGCCGCGGTTGTCGAGGGAGAACACCACGTAGCCCTGCTGCGCGAGGTACTGGTTGAAGAAGGCGTCGGCGCGGCCGGGCCAGGCGTCGAGCACGGTCTGCGCGGCGGGACCGCCGTATACGTGGACGACCACCGGATGGCGCTTCGCGGGATCGAAGCCGGCCGGCCGGATCAGGCTGTAATGCAGCGGCGTCCGGCCGTCGGCGGCGGTGAGGGTGCCGAACTCGGTGGGCAGGTGCGCGGCCAGGTGCTTCGCGTAGGGATGCGCCGGGTCGGCGGGATCGTTGTCCACCAGCGTGGCGATGCGCGTGCCGTCCGCGCGGTACAGCTCCAGCTGCGGGGGCGTGCGCGTGTTCGACCAGCTGTCGACGTAGATGCTGGCGTTGCCGGCGAAGGTGATCGCATGCATGCCGGGCGTCGACGTGAGTTCGACGATGTCGCCGCCCTCCAGCGGCACCGAGTACAGCGCGCGCTGAGTGGGCGATGCCCGCCCGGCCGAGAAGTACGCCAGGCCACGCTCCTCGTCCACCGCCTCCAGCGCGTCCACCGGCCAGTCGCCGCGGGTCAGCTGGCGCATGCCCGAGCCGTCTTCGCCGGCGATGTACAGGTGCTGGAACCCGTCGCGTTCGCTCGACCACAGGAAGCGGCCGTCGGTCAGGAAGCGCAGGTCGTCGTGCAGCGGCACCCAGGTGTCGGAGGTCTCGGTCACCAGCGTGCGCTGGCGGCCGCTGGCGAGATCGACCTCGACCAGGTCGAGCCGCTGCTGCTCGCGCGACTGGCGCTGGAAGGTGAGCCGCTGCGGGTCGCGCCAGTCCACGCGAGCGAGATAGATGTCGGTCTCGTCGCCGAGGTCGACGCGCACGGGCGACGCGCCGGGCGTCGCCGGACGCGCCACGAACAGCTCGACGCGGACGTTGTCGTCGCCGGCCGCCGGGTAGCGCTGCTCGACCACCTCGGTGCGGTCGGGGTAGACCTCGTAGCGCTTCTGCACGGGGACCGGCGACTCGTCGATGCGCGCATAGGCGATGGCGGAATCGTCCGGCGCCCACCAGTAGCCGGTGTGGCGGGCCATTTCCTCGTCGGCGACGAACTCGGCCACGCCGTTGCCGATCGCGCCGCCGCCGTCGCGGGTCAGCTGCACCTCGTTGCCACTGGCGAGGTCGACCACCCACAGGTTGCGGCCGCGGATGAAGCTGACGTAGCCGCCCTTCGGCGACACCTTCGGATCGGTGGCGAAGCCGCCGCCGGAGGTCAGCCTGCGCACCGCCTCGCGGCCGGACTTCGCCAGGTCGTACAGGTACAGCTCGCCGCCGAGCGGAAACAGCAGGCGCTGCGAATCCGGCGCCCAGTGGTAGTCGACGATGCCCGACAGCGCGGCGATGCGCTGGCGCTCGCGGCGGGCCTTCTCCTCGTCGCTGAGCACTTCCTCGCCGGGCAGGACCACGGCGGAATCCACCAGCATCGCCGTGTCTCCGGTGGCGACGTCGTAGGCCCAGAGGTCGAGGCGGTTGCGATCGCTGTCCTTGCCGCGCAGGAAACTGACGCGCGAGCCGTCGGGCGCGACCTTCGGCTTCAGCAGCGTCGGCCCCGAGAGCGGCGCGTCGCCGGTGATGGCCTCGAGCGTGAGCGGCACGGCGGGTGCGACGTCGGGTGGAGCGGCGTGGGCGTTGGAGAGCGTCAGGGTCATCAGGGCGGCGGCCAGCAGCAGGCGCATCGGAGCGGTCCGGAAGGGATCGAAGCCGACATGATGCCGCAGGATCGCCACCGGCCCTACCTCACGGCCGCGGCGGTCAGGTCGGGCGGGCGTCGTCCTGCCCGAACAGCACGGCCTTCTGCGCATCGCTCATCGGCTTGCCCGCGTCGGGATTCACCTGCTTCGCCAGCGCATAGGCGCGCTGCGTCGCCGGGCGGGCGGCGATCGCGGCATGCCAGCGGCGCACTTCGGGGAACGGGGCCATGTCCAGCGGCGCGCTGTCGTAGGCGTCGATCCACGGATACGCCGCCATGTCGGCGATGGAGTAGTCGTCGCCGGCGATGAAGGCGCGGCCCGCCAGGCGGGCGTCGAGCACGCCCAGCAGGCGCCGGACCTCCCTGGTGTAGCGCTCGATCGCGTAGGGGATCTTCTCCGGCGCGTAGACGTTGAAATGGCCGTACTGGCCGGTCATCGGCCCCAGGCCCGCCATCTGCCAGAACAGCCACTCGAGCGTCGTGATCCGGCCGCGCGGGTCCGCGGGCAGGAACCGGCCGGTCTTTTCCGCCAGATAGAGCAGGATCGCTCCGGACTCGAACACGCTGAGCGGCGCGCCCGGGTCGGCGGGCTCCGTGTCGACGATGGCCGGCATCTTGTTGTTCGGCGAGATCGCCAGGAAGTCCGGCTCGAACTGCGCGCCGGCGCCGATGTCGACCGGATGGATCCGGTAGGGCAGGCCCGCTTCCTCGAGGAACAGCGTGATCTTGTGACCGTTGGGGGTGGGCCAGTAGTAGAGATCGATCATGTGGGTCTTCCTGCGCGTCACCGGGCCGGCCAGTCTAGGCCGTCGGCCGACACCTGGCCGTGACGCGGCCGTCCCTAGCATGCCGCGGATGTTGCGTGAGAATCAGCCACGGTGGGCATGAACCCGGCCACGCTGCATGCGGCCTGGTGGACCTTCGCCGTCGCCCTGGCTCTCGGCATTCTGGTGGTGGCCGGGGCCTGGGGAGCGGTGGTGGGCCTGCTCGCGCGCGCCGCGCGGCGCGAATCGCGGATGCATCGGGAGATCGCCGCGGACGTCGCCGATCGCGAACGCGCGGAAGCCGACCTGCGCCTGCTGCGGAGGGCGGTCGAGGCCTCGGAGGAGGGAATGTTCATCCTGGACGGTGCGGACGGGGGGCTGGTGTACGGCAATGCCGCGTTCTCCAGCCTGACCGGAGTCGACCCCGGCCACGCGGGCCCGATCGAGCCGGCCGCGCTCGAGGACATCGTCGATCCCAGGGCCCGCCGCATCCTGGTCGAAGCCGTGGAGCGCGCGCAGGACGCGCGCGTGGAGCTGGAGCACAGGCGCGATCCCGGCGGCCCGCGCTGCCTCGAAGTGCGGCTGACGCCGGTGCTCGATGCCGCCGGCGCCGCCAGCCACTTCGTCGGCATCATCACCGACGTCACGCTGCGCAAGCGGGCGGCCGAACAGATGGCGTTCCGTGCCAGCCACGACGCGCTCACCGGGCTGGCCAACCGCGACCGCCTGATCGAGGAGATCGACCTGGCCGTCACCGCCGATGCCGGTCCGCTGGTGATCTGCCACCTCGACCTCGACCGTTTCCAGCTGGTCAACGACAGCCTGGGCCATGGCGTGGGTGACGAGCTGCTGGTCTCGGTGGCGCGCAGGTTGAAGGCCGCGGCAGGCGCGGATGCCTGCGTGGCGCGGCTCGGTGGCGACGAGTTCGGCGTCCTGATGCCGCTCGCGCCCGCAACGGCGGAGCAGTCCGCCATCGTGCAGACGCGCGTCGAGGCCCTGCGCGCGGGGGTGGCCGGGACCATCGAGGTCCGCGGCGCGGCCTTGCACGTCACACCCAGCCTCGGCTACAGCCGCCACCCCGCGGACGGCAGCGACGGCACCACGCTGCTGCGCGCGGCCAGCCAGGCCGGCGCGCAGGCCAAGCGTCTCGGGCGCAACCGCAGCGTGGGCTACCGGCGCCAGTTCGATTCCCACGCCGGCAACCGCCTGCGCCTGGTGCAGGAGTTGCACCGCGCGCTGGAGCGGGAGGAGTTCGAACTGGTCTTCCAGCTGCAATTCGACGCCGATGACAGACCCTGCGGCACCGAGGCCCTCGTGCGCTGGCGCCATCCCCGTCGGGGTCTGCTCGGTCCCGCCGAGTTCATTGACGCCTGCGAGGACTCCGGACTCGTCCTGCCGCTGGGCCGCTGGGTGCTGCGCGAGGCCGTGAGGCACTGGCGCCGGCTCGACGAGCGGGGCTGGGGCGCCCTGCGCATGGGCGTGAACATCTCGGCGCTGCAGTTCCAGGAAAGCCTGGTGGAAGATGTCGGGCAGCTGGTCGCCGAACTCGGCCTCCCGCGCGGTGCGCTCGAGCTGGAACTCACCGAGAGCGTGCTGCTGGCCAATCCGGTGGACGCCGGCCGCGCCATGGGGGCGCTGAACGCGATGGGCGCCTCGCTGGCCATCGACGACTTCGGCACCGGCTATTCCAGCCTTGCCTACCTCATGCACCTTCCGCTGCAGCGCCTGAAGCTCGACCAGACCTTCGTCCGCGACGTCGGCCGCAATCCGGACAGCGAAGCCATCTGCTCGGCGATCCTGCGCATGGCGCAGGGGCTGGGCCTCGGCGTGATCGCCGAGGGCGTGGAAGCCTGGCACCAGCTGGATTGGCTGCGCCAGCGCGGCTGTGACGAATTCCAGGGCTACCTGCTGGCGCGCCCGGCCGCGTTCGATGCCGTGCTCGAGCGGCTCGGTGCCAGCCCCGGCAGGGGCGTCGTGGGGAGCGCGGCACGGCTCGCGTAAAATGCCGTGATGGATGTTTCCCATCTGCTCGACGGGCTCAACGACGCCCAGCGCGAAGCCGTGTCCGCGCCGCCCGGCCATTACCTGGTGCTGGCCGGCGCCGGCTCCGGCAAGACGCGCGTGCTCACCCACCGCATCGCCTGGCTGAACGAGGTCTTCGGGGTGCCGGTGCACGGCATCTTCGCGGTCACCTTCACCAACAAGGCGGCCGCCGAGATGCGGCACCGCGCCGACGCCCTCCTGCGCCATGGCGCGCGCGGGCTCTGGATCGGCACCTTCCACGGCCTCGCACACCGCCTGCTGCGCCTGCACTGGCAGGACGCGAAGCTGCCGGAAGGCTTCCAGATCCTCGACTCGGACGACCAGCTGCGCCTGGTCAAGCGCGTCGTTCAGCAGCTCGAGCTCGACGAAGCGCGCTTTCCTCCGCGTCAGATCGCGTGGTGGATCAACGCGCAGAAGGACGAGGGCCGGCGCCCGGCGCACATCCAGGACGGCCAGGACGAGTGGGGCTCGGTGATGCTCAAGGCGTACGCGCTCTACCAGGAGCGCTGCGACCGCGCCGGCCTGGTCGACTTCGCGGAGATCCTGCTGCGCGCGCACGAGCTGCTGCGCGACACCCCGGCGCTGCTGGCGCACTACCGCCAGCGCTTCGCGCACCTGCTGGTGGACGAATTCCAGGATACGAACGCGATCCAGTACGGCTTCATCCGCCTGCTTGCGGGCGACTCCGGCCAGGTGTTCGTGGTCGGCGACGACGACCAGGCGATCTACGGCTGGCGCGGCGCCAGGGTCGAGAACGTCCAGCGCTTCCTGAAGGACTATCCCGGCGCCAGGACCATCCGGCTGGAGCAGAACTACCGCTCCACCGCCGCGATCCTCGACGCCGCCAACGCGGTGATCGCCCACAACCCGGGGCGCCTGGGCAAGAAGCTGTGGACCGACAGCGGCGCTGGCGATCCGATCGACCTGTTCGCCGCCTACAACGAGATCGACGAGGCCGAGTACATCGTCGGCCGCATCGGCGAATGGGTGCGCGACGGCGGCAGCCACGGCGACTGCGCCGTGTTGTACCGGAGCAACGCCCAGTCGCGCATCATCGAGGAAAAGCTGCTGCAGGCGCAGGTGCCCTACCGGGTCTACGGCGGCGTGCGCTTCTTCGAGCGCGCCGAGGTCAAGGACACCCTGGCCTACCTGCGCCTGGTCGCGAACCGTGACGATGACGCGGCCTTCGAGCGCGCGGTCAACACGCCCGTGCGCGGCATCGGCGGGCGCACGTTGGACGAGGTGCGGATGCGCGCGCGCGCCGACGGCGTGTCGCTGTGGGAAGCATCGCGACGCTGCGCCGCCGGCGGCGGCCTGGCGGCGCGGGCGCGCAACGCGCTGGCCGGCTTCCACCAGCTCATCGACACGATCGAGTCGGAGCTGGCCGACCTGCCGCTGAAGGACAAGATCGACCACGTGCTGCTGCGCTCCGGCCTGCGCGAACACTACGCGCGCGAATCGACCGGCAGCCTGGATTCGCGCGTCGACAACCTCGACGAACTGGTCTCGGTGGCCTCGCGCTTCGTGCGTGGCGACGAGGACGAATCCGCGGCGCTGACCGAACTGGTCGCCTTCCTCGCCTACGCCGCGCTCGAGGCCGGCGAAGGCCAGGCCCAGGCCGGCGAGGACGGCGTGCAGCTGATGACCCTGCACAGCGCCAAGGGCCTGGAGTTCCCGCTGGTGTTCCTGGCCGGCATGGAGGAGGGCCTGTTCCCCAACGCGCGCTCGATCGACGAGAGCGGGCGACTGGAGGAGGAGCGGCGGCTGGCCTATGTCGGCATCACCCGCGCGCGGCAGAAGCTGGTGCTCAGCCACGCCGAAACCCGGCGCCTGCACGGCCAGGACATGTACGGCATGCCTTCGCGCTTCCTGCGCGAGATCCCGCCGGCGCTGCTCAACGAGGTGCGGCCGAAGGTCCAGGTCTCGCGGCCGCGCTACGGCCAGGCGCCGCGCCGGGACTACGGCCACGCGGTTGTCGATGAGACGCCGGGCATCAGCGTGGGGCAGGGCGTGGTGCATGCGAGCTTCGGCACCGGCGTGGTCACCGACATCGAAGGCGCGGGCGCACATGCGCGCGTGCAGGTGAACTTCGACGGCGCCGGCAGCAAATGGCTGGTGCTGGCCTACGCGAAGCTGCAGCCGGCCTGAGGCCGGAGGTTCACGCGGCGCCGCTCAGGTGCTCGTACAGGATGAACGCCCCGATCGCGATCAGCAGCAGGCCGCCGCCGATCTCCGCGCGCTTCCCCGCCATTGCGCCCAGCACGCGTCCCAGCATGATGCCCGCGGTCACCATGACCAGGGTGGTCAGGCCGATGGTCGCGGCGACGGCCAGGATGTTGACGTCGAGGAAGGCCAGGCCGACGCCCACCGCCATGGCATCGATGCTGGTGGCGAACCCGGTGGCGGCCAGCACCCAGAAGCCGTGCCGAAGCGGAGCGTCCTCCGCTGCGACGGGATCCCCGTCGGGGCGTACGCCCGCCCAGATCATGCGCAGCCCGAGCAGGACCAGGAGCGTGAAGGCGATCCAGTGGTCCCATGCGGTCACGTAGGCCGCAGCCGCGAGGCCCAGCGCCCAGCCGATGATCGGCGTCACCGCCTCGATCGTGCCGAAGATCAGCCCCGCGCGCAGCGCGTCGCGGAACCGCGGCGTACGCATGGCGGCGCCCTTGCCGACGGCCGCGGCGAAGGCGTCGGTCGACATCGCGACCGCGAGCATGAGGATCGAAAACGGATGCATTCAGGGTCCAGGACCGGGCGCGCACGGACGGCGGCATGCCGGCGCGCCCGGGTCCAGCTGCGCCTGCATACCGATGGTCTCGCCAACCTGGAAACGGGTGTCGCGCGCCACGGCACGAGTGCTGCCGAGTGTGTTGACGCGGACGCTTCCGGCTACGGAAGCAGGCTACTCCCCAACGGGAGGGCGCACTTTACCACGCGCGGCGACGACGGGCCGGGGCGCGGTGATGCCCATGGACAGATAGACGCTGGTCAGGGTGTCGATGCCGATCTCGGCGGGCTTCACCCATTCCGCGGGCACGTACAGCAGGCCGCCGCCGACCGGGATCGGCGCGGTCGGCACCAGCACCGTGAGGTACGCGCGGCCCTGGAGTTCGATCGGCTCGGGGTTGGGCAGCAGGCCGAGCACCGCCACCCCGTCGCCGCCGAAGAAGCACCACACCGGGCCCATCGCCGCGATGTCGGCCTGCTGGCGGTCGCCGATCACCGAGACGAAGCGCTCGGCCAGGGCGTACACGCTCCCGACGAGCGGAATGCGGCGCATGGTGTTGCCCAGCAGGGTCTTGAACGGCGCGATCAGTCGCGAGCGCACCAGCAGGCCCAGCAGGTAGATCACGCCGAGGGTCAACAGGGTGCCCAGCAGCCAGGCTCCCATCGGGTTCGCGGCGAACCATTCGCCGAACACGGTGAACGAGCGCCCGAACAGGCTGCTCGGGCCGAGGAAGCGGTTGACCACGCCCACCGCCCAGCCCAGCAGCACCAGGGTGAGCACCAGCGGCAGCACCGCCAGCAGGCCGGTGAGCCATGTGGTGATGATCGGCTGCAGGTGCCGGCGCAGTCCGGAGTGCCCGCCGTCGGGAGGGGCGCTCAGTTCCACTCGAAGAGCTTGAAGTAGACCGGCGAAACGCCGTCGCGCTGGTTGTCGACCACGCCATCGCCGTTGCGATCGAACAGGTAGAACTCCGGGCCGCGCGCGGGCTGCACGCGGAGCGCGCGCAGGCGGCCATCGACCCGGTATTCGGTGACGATGTCGCCGTTGGCCTCGGTGCGGGTGGTTGCGACGGCATCGGCCGGGATGGCCTCGAGAGGATCACCGGCGCTGGCGCAGGCACCGAGCAGGAGGGCGGCGGCGAGCGCGAAGGCGAAGCGGTGCATGGCGGTCTCCGGAAGTGGGCCGGACGCGGTATGCGCCAGCGGTGCCCATTATGCGTCAGCCGGCGGCGGCGCCCGGCGACGACGTAGAATCCCGGGCATGACGCGCCTGGTCCTGATCGACGGTTCCTCCTACCTCTACCGCGCCTTCCATGCGCTGCCCCCGCTGTCCAACGCGGAAGGCGAGCCGACCGGCGCGCTGTTCGGCGTGGTCAACATGCTGCGCGCGACGCTGAAGGAGCGGCCCGACTACGTCGCCTTCGTCGTCGATGCGCCGGGGAAGACCTTCCGCGACGACCTGTACCCCGAGTACAAGGCCAACCGCCCGCCCATGCCCGACGACCTGCGCGCGCAGGTGCAGCCGATGTGCGACGTGGTCGAGGCCCTGGGCATGCCGATCCTGCGCGTGCCCGGCGTCGAGGCGGACGATGTCATCGGCACCCTGGCCCTGGCGGCCGCGGGCGAGGGCATCGACGTCACCATCTCGACCGGCGACAAGGACTTCGCCCAGCTGGTGCGGCCCGGCGTGGCCCTCGTCAACACCATGAGCGGCACCCGCACCGACTCCGACGAGGCGGTGATCGCGAAGTTCGGCGTGCGCCCGGACCAGATCGTCGACCTGCTGGCGCTGATGGGCGATGCCATCGACAACATCCGGGGCGTGGACAAGTGCGGGCCCAAGACCGCGGCCAAGTGGCTGGCGGCCTATGACAGCCTGGATGGCGTGATCGCCGCGGCGCCGGAGATCAAGGGCAAGGTGGGCGAGAACCTCCGCGCGGTACTCGAGCGGCTGCCGCTCAACCGCACGCTGGCGACGATCCGCACCGACGTGCCGCTCGACGTCGGTGCGGCCGACCTCCGCCTGCGCGAGCCCCACGTCGAGACGCTGCGCGCGCTCTACACCCGCTACGGATTCGTGCAGGCGCTCAAGGAGCTCGACGGTGGCAGCGCCAACGGCGTGGTCCCGGCGAGGGCCGCGATCGGGCGCGCGGGCAGCGGATTCGTCGCGCCGGCCGCGACCGCGGCGGATGCGGCGCTGGACCCCGCGCTGGCGGCTCCCGGCGCGTACGAGGCGATCTTCGACGCGGCCGCGCTGGAAGCCTGGATCGCGCGCCTGCGCGAGGCCGGCATCTTCGCGCTGGACACCGAGACCGATTCGCTGGACCCGCTGCGCGCCAGCCTGGTGGGCGTGAGCTTCTGCTGCGAGCCCGGCCGCGCCGCCTATCTGCCGCTGGCGCATGACTATCCCGGCGTGCGCGCCCAGCTCGATCGCGACCAGGCGCTGGACCTGCTGCGCCCGTTGCTGGAGGACGCCGCGGTGCGCAAGATCGGCCAGAACGGCAAGTACGACCTGCACGTGCTCCGCCGCCACGGGATCGACGTCGCCGGCTATGCCGACGACACCCTGCTGGAAAGCTTCGTGCTCGACTCCGGGCGGGCGCGCCACGACATGGATTCGCTGGCGCGGCGCGAGCTCGGCTTCCAGACCACCGCCTACGCCGAGGTGGCCGGCAAGGGCGCCAAGCAGATCCCGTTCTCCCAGGTCGCCATCGACGATGCCACCGGCTACGCGGCCGAGGATGCCGACGTCACCCTGCGCCTGCACCGCGTGCTTTCCGCGCGGCTGGAGGCCGAGCCGGGCCTGCTGCCGGTCTACCGCGATATCGAGATGCCGCTGGTCGGGGTGCTGGCCCGCGTCGAGGCCAACGGCGTGCTGCTCGACGGTGCCGAACTGCGGCGCCAGGGCGCGGACCTGGGGCGGCGCATGCTCGAGCTGCAACAGCGCGCCACCGGACTCGCCGGGCGCAGCTTCAACCTGGATTCGCCGAAGCAGGTCTGCGCGCTGCTCTACGACGAGCTCAAGCTGCCGATGCTGGTGAAGACCCCCAAGGGCCAGCCTTCGGCCAACGAGGAGGCGCTGGAGGCCATCGCCGACCTGCACGAGCTGCCGCGGGTGATCCTCGACTACCGCGGCCTCGCCAAGCTGCGCGGCACCTATACCGACAAGCTGCCGGAGATGGTCAATCCGGAGACCGGGCGCCTGCACACCAGCTACCAGCAGGCCGGCGCCGCCACCGGCCGCCTGGCATCCAGCGACCCGAACCTGCAGAACATCCCGATCCGCACCGAGGACGGCCGTCGCATCCGCACCGCCTTCGTCGCCCCGCCGGGGCGGAAGATCGTGGCCTGCGACTACTCGCAGATCGAGCTGCGGATCATGGCCCACCTCTCGCAGGACGCCGGCCTGGTCGCGGCCTTCGAGGCCGGCGCGGACATCCACCGGGCCACGGCGGCGGAAGTCTTCGGGCGCAGGCTGGAGGAGGTCACGGGTGACGAGCGTCGCGCCGCCAAGGCGATCAACTTCGGCCTGATGTACGGCATGGGCGCGTTCGGCCTGGCGCGCAACCTCGGCATCTCGCGGGGCGAGGCCCAGGACTACATCGCGCTGTACTTTTCCCGCTACCCCGGCGTACGTGACTTCATGGAGCGCACCCGCGCCCATGCCCGCGAGCACGGCCATGTCGAAACCGTCTTCGGCCGCCGGCTGTGGCTGGAGTACATCAGCCGCGGCACCCAGGCCCAGCGCGCGGGCGCCGAGCGCGCCGCGATCAACGCGCCCATGCAGGGCACGGCGGCGGACATCATCAAGCGGGCGATGGTCTCGGTGGACGGATGGCTGCAGCCGCACCGCGAACGCGCGCTGATGATCCTGCAGGTGCACGACGAACTGGTGTTCGAATGCGAGGAAGGCTTCGTCGACACCCTGCTGGCGGAGGTCACTGCGCGCATGACGGCGGCGGCTGAACTGCGGGTGCCGCTGGTGGTCGACAGCGGGGTCGGAGACAACTGGGAGCAGGCGCACTGAGTATTCAGGAGTCCGGTGGACCAGCGTCGCAAAGGGGCAGAACCGGACGTTCGCGGGCAGCCCTGCGGGCGCTGGTAAACCCAGCCTGAATCCAACAGGACTTTAACGCCGATCTTCACGAACCATCAATGTTCAAGGTGGTCATATAGCCCGTGACAGATGCAAGGTCTGTCGCAGATCACTCCCCTCCCCTGGAGTTGATCGACCCCGGAACGACGGCTTCTCCCCGAGCCCCGTTCTCCAGCCCCGCCGGCCCCCCCTGCCTGCGGGGCTTTTTCTTGCGTGCAGTTGGCGCGTTGTCGCGCCTTGGAGTCGCCTCGTTGGGGTCCGCGCAGCCCGTCCCGCGCACAGGGGGTGTGCTCCCCCGGCCGTCTCTGCGTCCTGCTCCCATCGGCCGGCCGCCGGCCATCCATGGCCGGCTGTCCGCACACCCCCTGTGCGCGGGACGGGCTCCGACGTTCTGCGGCTTCGGGAGGGAAGATCAAGAGCAGCAGGAGCGGTCGCGAGCAGGGCGGCTCCTGGTCATGACGCCCCACGTTTCGACGTGGACGTCGACGTGGCCCTCGTCCCGACCGCGACCCAAGGTCGTGCCCGCCGCGGATGCAGGGGGGATGCCCAGAGCCGGCCATGGATGGCCGGCGGCCGGATCTGGGAGCAGGACGCGGAGAATCCGGCTGGGCATCCCCCCCCTGCGTCCGTGGCGGGCGGCCAGCACTCGAACGGAGCGCCCCTGGCGGCCGGCCCGGACTCGAACGGAGCGTCCCCTCGATGGGGGAGAAGAACCTTTTTCTTGGTCCGGTGATTACAGTGGCCCCATGAGCCCGCCCGAACCGATCGGTGCCGACCTCGCCCTGATCGCCGACATCGGCGGCACCAATGCGCGCTTTGCCCTGTGCGATCCTTCGCGGCCGCTGCCCGAGCTGCTGCGACCGGTATCGCTGCGCGACGCGGACCACGCCAGCCTGCAGCACGCCGCGGAGGCCTACCTGGCTAGCGTCGGGATCCGGCCGCGGCGCGCCTCGATCGCGCTGGCCTGTCCGGTCGTGGGCGACGACATCCGCCTGACCAACCGCGCCTGGTCGTTCAACCGCCACGAACTGCGGGCCTCGCTCGGCCTGGACGAACTGCGCCTGATCAACGACTTCGGGGCCATCGCGCGTGCGGTGCCGCTGCTCGGGCCGGAGGAGCGGGAGGTGCTCCATGGCCCGGACCAGACGCTGGCGCAGGGACCGGTCAGCGTACTGGGACCCGGGACAGGCCTGGGCGTCGCCCTGCTCGTGGGCGACGCCACCGGGGGCTGGCGGGTCGTGGAGACGGAGGGCGGCCACGTCGGCTTCGCGCCACAGGACGAGGAGGAGCGTGCACTGGCCGACCGGGCCACCGTGCTCCACGGCCGGGCCTCGTGGGAGCGGCTGCTTTCCGGCAGTGGACTCGCGTTGATCGACGCGGTGCTCGGCGAGCGCGCCGGCGCGCCGGCATCTCCGCCGCGGGAAGCGCCGGAAGTCGTGGCTGCGGCCCTCGGCGGCGGCGATCCGGTCGCGCGGCAGGCGCTCGCGCGCTTCTGCGCCATCCTCGGCAGCGTGGCGGGCGACGTCGCCCTGGTGCACGGTGCGCGCGCGGTCGTGGTCGCAGGGGGATCGTGCCCCGCTTCCTGCCCTTCCTGCGCAGCAGCGCGTTCCGGGAACGCTTCCTCGACAAGGGCCGCTTCGCCGCCTGGCTGGAGCCGGTCGCCATCCAGGTCGTGACCCATCCCAACCCGGGCCTGCTGGGAGCGGCCGCGGCGCTGCGCGAGCCCGTACCCGATCCGATCGGACGCCCGTAGGGAGGGCGTCGCAGCCTACACGTGCCATGCACCGCGGCCGGGCCATGGTCCGACATCCGCGGGGCCGGCGAGGTGACGGGCATGACCCGGACGGGTGATGGAGGACAGAAGGCTGTCGCCGAAGCGCGACCCGAGGCCGTGATGCGCCATCATCGCGCGGCATGGCGCGTGGAGCGCATCGCCTGGGCGACGATGGCGCTGCTGTTGCTGGGGGCGGTGCTGGGCGCGTTCGGAGGAGGCCCCCTCAGTCACGCCCGCTCGGGTTCGCCGGAGGCGGTGCAGCTCGAGTACCAGCGCCTGCTGCGTGCCGCCGCGCCCACGGAGTACCGGTTGCTGATCCAGCCTTCGTTCGCGGCCGATGGGCGCGTGGCGGTGCGGATCGACCAGGCCCTGGTGGAGCTGATGCAGCTCGAGTCCATCGTCCCCGAGCCCGACGCGGTGGCGGCAGGTGCCGGCTACACGGAGTTCTCCTTCCGCATCGCGCCGGACAGGCGTTCGGTCGCGCACGTGGTCCTGCGCTTCAAGCCGGCCACCTTCGGGCGCTTCAGCGGCGAGCTGTCCGTGGACGGGGCGCCGCCGCTGGCGGTCTCCCATTTCGTCTATCCCTGAGGGCGTCCCATGGAACCCGTCTTCCGCGGCATCACCATCTATCTGTTCCTGTGGCTGATCTTCCGCGTGTCCGGGAAACGCACGCTGGCCCAGACCTCGCCCTTCGAACTGGTGCTGCTCCTGATCATCTCCGAGGTGACCAACCAGGCCATGGTGGACAGCGACCATTCGATCACCAATGCGATCCTGCTGATCATCACGCTGGTCGGGATGAGCATCCTGCTTTCGGTGATCAAGCATTACTCGCCGGCGGCGAGCCGCTGGCTCGAAGGCCTGCCGCTCCCGCTGGTGCGGGATGGAGAGCTGCTGCGGGAAAACCTGGACAAGACCCGGGTCGACGAGGCCGAGATCATGAAGTCGGCCCGCTGCACCCAGGGCGTGGACAGGATGGACGACGTCAGGGACGCCACCATCGAGAACGATGGAACGATATCGATCGTGCCCAGGGAGCCCTGAACCGCCGGCTCAGCCCAGCTCCGCCAGCCAGTCCCGCGGCCGCAGATAGTCCGCCAGGCGGGCCTCCGGAGTGCCGGGTTCGGGCTGGTAGCCGTACTCCCAGCGCGCCAGCGGGGGCATGCTCATCAGGATGGATTCGCTGCGGCCGCCGGACTGCAGGCCGAAGTGGGTGCCGCGGTCCCAGACCAGGTTGAACTCGACGTAGCGGCCGCGGCGGTAGAGCTGGAACTCGCGCTCGCGCTCGCCGTACTGCGTGGCGCGCCGGCGTTCGACGATCGGCAGCCAGGCGTCGAGGAAGCCGTCGCCGACCGCGCGCGTGTAGCCGAAGTCGCGTTCGAAGTCGTCGGCCAGGTCGTCGTAGAACAGGCCGCCCACGCCGCGCGTCTCGCCGCGGTGCTTCAGGAAGAAGTACTCGTCGCACCACGTCTTGTGCGCGTCATAGCGCGCCTGGCCGCCGAAGGGTTCGCACAGCCCGCGGGCGGTGCGGTGCCAGTGCAGCACGTCCTCGTCGAAGGGATAGAAGGGCGTGAGGTCGAAGCCGCCGCCGAACCATGACGCCACCGTCTCGCCGTCGCGTTCGGCGCGGAAGTGGCGCACGTTGGCGTGGGTGGTCGGGAGGTAGGGGTTGCGCGGGTGGAACACCAGCGAGACTCCCACCGCGCGCCATGAGGCGCCGGCGAGCTCGGGCCGGCTGGCGGTGGCCGAGGGTGGCAACCGGGTGCCGCGCACGTCGGAGAAGCCGATGCCGGCCTGCTCGAACACCGCGCCGTCGCGCATGACGCGGGTGCGGCCGCCGCCGGCGAGGCCGCCGCTGGCGCATTCGTCGGGCCGCGTCCAGGTGTCCTCGCGAAACCGGGCGGTGCCGTCGGCGCCCTCCATGGCGGCGCAGATGCGGTCCTGCAGGCCGGTGAGCCAGTCGCGTACGGCGTTGAAATCGTTCATGGGGCAATTGTAGGACGCCAGCGGAGACCGGTCCGCACCCCGGACGCACCCCGTAGGAGCTACAGCGGCGACCGGAATCGCCACGGACCGTGGTCATGCGTCGTCGCGTCGGCGGTCGCCGCTGTAGCGGCTCCTACAGGTGTTGGCGAGGTGCGGGTTTCAGGGCTTCAGCGCGCGCTCGAAGAGTTCGAAGATCCGCCGGTACTGGTCGTACCACGAGTCGGAGTGCACGTAGCCGTGCCGCTCCATCGGATAGCTCGCCAGCTCCCACTTGTCCTTGCGCAGCTCGATCAGACGCTGCGCCAGCATGACCGAGTCGCGGTAGAACACGTTGTCGTCGATCATGCCGTGCGCGATCAGCAGGTGGCCCTGCAGGCCTTCGGCGTATTCCATCGGCGAGGACTTCGCATAGGCCTCGGGATCGAGCTCCGGCGTGTTGAGGATGTTCGACGTGTAGCCGTGGTTGTACTGCGACCAGTCGGTGACCGGGCGCAGTGCGGCGCCGGCGTGGAACTTCTCCGGCTCGCGGAACATGGCCATGAAGCTCATGAAGCCGCCGTAGCTGCCGCCGTAGATGCCCACGCGCTCGCGGTCGCCCTGGCGGTTGGCCACCAGCCAGTCGATGCCGTCGAGATAGTCCTCGAGCTCGGGATGGCCCATCTGGCGGTAGATCGCCGTGCGCCAGTCGCGGCCGTAGCCTTCCGACGCGCGGAAGTCGAGGTCCAGCACGATGTAGCCCTGCTGCACCAGCAGGTTGTGGAACATCTGCTCGCGGAAATAGTTCGGATAGCGGTCGCTGACGTTCTGCAGGTAGCCGGCGCCGTGCACGAACAGCACGATCGGATAGGTGCGGCCCGGCTCCCTCGTCGCGGGGCCGTAGTACTTGCCCCAGATGGTGCCGGCGCCGTGCTTCGAGGGCACCTGCACGGTCTCCGGCTGCAGCCAGTCGTAGGCCTTGAACTCCGTCGTACGGGTGTCGGTGAGCTGGCGCGCTCGGCCGCCCGCGGCGTCGACCACCGACAGCTGCGGCGGCATGTAGCTTGAGGAGTGGCGCACCAGCAGCCTGCCGCCGTCGGGCGAGGCCACGAAGTCCTCGACGCCGTCGAGCGCGGTCAGCTCGCGCACCTCGCCACCGCCGGTGTCGACATGGCAGACCTCGTAGTCGCCCGGGCGTGCACGGTTGCAGAGGAACAGGAAGCTCCGGCCGTCCGCGGCCAGCACCGGCATCGACGCCTCCCAGCGGCCCGAGGTCAGCGCGCGGGCGCGGCCGCCGGCCGAGGTGTACAGGTGCGACCAGCCCGATTCCTCGGAAAGGAACCAGAGCGTGCGACCGTCCGGCAGCCAGCCGAACTCGTTGAAGCTCCAGTTGATCCAGGCCTCGTCGGTGAGGCGATGGACCGGCTGCAGCGTCGCGCCGGCCAGGTCGACGGTCGCGAGCCAGCGATCCTTGTTGTCCACCGAATGCAGCATCAGCGCCAGGCCGCGGCCGTCATCGCTCCAGCGCGCGCCGGTCGAGACATCACCGCCCCAGCCCTCGATGCGCACGGGACGGTTGCCCTTGAGCGCGTCCTTGCCGGCGGCCTTGCGCAGCGCCGACAGCGGATCGGAGGCGATTCCCGGCAACGGATCGGTCTTCAGTTCGCGCACCGTGCCGTCGGCCACCGAGACCAGCCAGAACGACTGCGGTGCCGGGTCGTTGCGGCCGACCCGGGTGCGCACGTCCTCGAATTCCTCGTAGCCGGATTCGGTGACGTACTTCGGCATCTTCCCCGCCTGGCCGGAATCGCCCTTGGCCTGGGTGACGGCGAACAGCCAGCGGCCGTCCGGTGACAGCGCGCTGCCCTGGATCTCCACGTCCTTGCCCAGGTAGGCCGGCGCCGGCGGCCGGCTGGGGTCGGCGCTGCGCCAGGCCTCGGCCTGGAGGCGCATCTCCTCGCGGCGCTCGCGCTCCGTGCGCAGGGTCTGGATGTAGCGAAGCTGGCGCTCGCGCAGCGCATCCGCCTTCGGCGGCGTGCCCGGCGCGTCCTCCGCCTTCAGGCTCGCGGCCTGGCCGGCGCCGGTCGCGGCGGTCCAGCGGAACCAGTCGTTGCCGCTGCGCCAGGACAGCGCGCCCTCGCGCCCCCACTGCAGCTGCGATTCGCCGGCCTCGGTGCGGGTCAGCTGGGTCAGGACGCCGCTCCGCAGGTCGCGGACGAAGACGTCGCCGTTGCGCAGGAAGGCCATGCGCGCGCGGGTCGCGTCGTAGACCGGATCGCCAGCGTCCATGCGACCGCGCGCCGCACCGTCCAGCAGGCTCGCCGCGCCGCCTTCGATCGGCTGGGCGAAGGTGTCGCGCACGTTGCTGCCGGCGCGCTTGGCCGTGTAGTAGGCGGTGGCGCCGTCCCAGGACCACCACGCGCGCTCCACCGGCGCCCCGATCCAGTCCGGGTCGGCCATGACCCGGTGCAGGTCCAGGACCTGTGCCGGCTGGGCCAGGGCCGTGGAGGCGGGCGCGATGGCGAGCAGCAGCGACAGCGGAAGGAGGACGAGGGCGGAGCGATGGCGCATGGTGCGGAGATCCCCAGGGTCGGTCGACGCGCCAGCCTATCAGTCGCGCGCGCGGGGGCTGTGGGCCGGTGGTCATGGGCCGGCTTCACGCGACCTGAACGCGGCGCGCGGCGCGGCCGCGCAGAATGCGGAGGCGCGCGGCGCCCGTCACCGCCGCGGAGAACGGCGTGGACGCCCTGCTGCTGTCGCGGATCCAGTTCGGCTTCGTGATCACCTTCCACATCCTGTTCCCGGCCTTCACCATCGGCCTGGCGCACTGGCTGGCCTTCCTCGAGTGGCGCTGGCTGCGCACGCAGGACGGCAAGTGGCGCGACCTCTACTTTTTCTGGCTGCGGATCTTCGCCATCAGCTTCGGCATGGGCGTGGTCAGCGGCATCGTGATGAGCTTCCAGTTCGGCACCAACTGGGCGGTGCTGTCGGACCGCGCCGGCGCGATCCTCGGCCCGCTGCTCTCCTACGAGGTGCTGACCGCGTTCTTCCTCGAGGCCAGCTTCCTGGGCGTGATGCTGTTCGGCTGGAACCGGGTGTCGCCGAAGCTGCACTTCCTCTCGACCTGCATGGTCGCGCTGGGCACGCTGTTCTCGACCTTCTGGATCCTGGCCGCCAACAGCTGGATGCAGACGCCGCAGGGGCACGAGATCGTCGACGGCATGTTCGTGCCGGTCGACTGGCTGGCGGTGATCTTCAATCCCTCGTTCCCTTACCGGCTGGTGCACATGGTGCTGGCCGCCTTCATCACCACCTGTTTCGTGATCGGGGGTGTCGGCGCCTGGTACCTGCGCCGGGGCGTGCACCTGGAGCAGGGCCGGACGATGCTGGCGCTGGCGGTGGCCTTCGCCGCCATCGCGCTGCCGCTGCAGGTGCTGGTCGGCGACCTGCACGGACTCAACGTCCGCGACCACCAGCCGGTGAAGCTGGCGGCGATGGAAGGGCACTGGACGGCGGGCGAGCCCGGTGCCGGCGTGCCCCTGGTCCTGTTCGGCTGGCCGGACGAGGCCGGCGAGAGCAACCGCTACGAGATCGCCGTGCCCCGCCTCGGCAGCCTGATCCTGACCCACAGCTGGGACGGCGAATTCGACGCGCTGGACACGGTGCCCCCGAGCGAACGGCCGCCGGTCGCGCCGGTGTTCTGGGGCTTCCGGATCATGGTCGGGCTCGGCGTGCTGATGCTGCTTCTGGCGCTGGCATCGGCCTGGGCCTGGCGGCGCGGCCGGCTGTTCGGATCGAAGTGGCTGCTCGACGGCTGGCGCCTGCTCAGTCCGGCCGGCTTCGTGGCCCTGCTCGCGGGCTGGTACGTGGTCGAGATCGGCCGCCAGCCCTGGGTGGTCTACGGGCTGATGCGCACCAGCGAGGCGGTCAGCCCCAACATCACCGCCGCCGCGGTCATGTCCTCGCTGCTGACCTACGCCGCGGCCTACGCGGTGATCTTCGGCGCCGGCAGCTGGTATCTGCTGGGCCTGGTCCGCAGGGGCCCGCAGCCCTTCGAGGAGCCGCCACGCACCGAGGGCGGCGAGAAGACGCCCGCGCGCCCCCTGTCGGTGGGCGAACCCGGACACGCGCGCTCGGAGGGTCCCTGATGGACACCGCGACCTGGCTGCCGGTGGCCTGGTATTTCGTGATCGGCTTCGGCGTGCTGATGTACGTCCTGCTCGACGGCTTCGTGCTCGGCCTGGGCGTGCTCGCGCCCTTCGCCGAGGACGAGGGACAGCTCGACACCATGATGAACACCGCCGCGCCGATCTGGGACGGCAACGAGACCTGGCTGGTGCTGGGCGGCACCGGGCTGCTGGCGGCCTTCCCCAGGGCCTATGCGATCCTGCTGTCGGCGCTGTACCTGCCGGTGCTGGCCATGCTGGTCGCGCTGATCTTCCGCGGGGTGGCCTTCGAGTTCCGGTTCAAGGCGCGCAGGGGCAAGCGGTTCTGGGGCGGCGCCTTCGCCGTGGGCTCGATGGTGGCGTCGTTCTCCCAGGGCGTGATCCTCGGCGCCCTGGTCGAGGGCATGCCGCTGGAGGAGGGCCGGTACCTCGGCGGCGCCTTCGCCTGGTTCAGCCCGTTCTCGATGCTGACGGGCGCATCCGTGATGTGCGGCTACGCGCTGCTGGGCGCCGGCTGGCTGATCCTGAAGACGGAAGGCAGGCTGCAGCAGGTGGCGCGCACCACCACCCGGCCGCTGGTGCTGGTGGCGGTGATGTCGATGGGCCTGGTCAGCGCCTGGCTGCCCTTCCTGGACTCGCGGATCATGGCGCGCTGGTTCGAGGGCGGGAACTTCTGGTGGCTGGCGCCGGTGCCGCTGCTCGCGCTGCTGAACGCGTTCATGCTGTGGCGCGCGGCGATGGAGGAAGGTCGCGATGCCCGGCCATTCCTGTTGACGCTGAGCTTCTTCGTGCTCGGCTACGCCGGCCTGGTGATCGGCATCTGGCCCAACATCATCCCGCCGTCGCTCAGCATCTGGGACGCGTCCTCGCCGCCTTCGAGCCAGGGCTTCACCCTGGTCGGCCTCGCCATCCTGCTGCCGATCGTCCTCGGCTACACGGCGTGGTCGTACTCGGTGTTCCGCGGCAAGGTGCGGGCCGACGCCGGCTATCACTGACGCGCAATCCACCCGCGCGCGATCGCATGCAGCCGTGTCCGCGGAGCGCAGCCGCGCGCTTGCTTTATGCTTCCCCGGGACGCGTGCGCCCGCCCGCCGGATCTGCAGATGCAAGCCTTCGTCTACAAGAGCCTGAAAAAGGCCGATACCTACGTCTATCTTGCCGGCCGCGAAGATTTCGGCCGCATCCCGGACCCGGTCCGCGCCGGACTCGGGGAACTGCGCTTCGTGCTCGAGGTCGCGCTGGTGCCCGGTCGCCGACTGGCGCGCGAGGATGCGGATGTCGTCCGCGCCAACCTCGTGAGCCGCGGCTTCCATCTGCAGATGCCGCCGCGCGCCGACGCCGATCCGCTCACCGGCGACTGGGGTACGGATGCCTGAGCCCGACGCAATGAAGTCCTGGCTGCTGTTCTCCGGCGGCGTCGCGCTTGCGTTCCTTGCCGGCGCGGTCCCCGAAGGCGCCGCGGTTGCCGCCTGGCTGGCGCAGCCGGCATTCGCGCTCGGCCTGCGTGGCCTGCGCGGTGGCGGGTTTCCTGCCGGCACCGCCCTGCGCCGGGACCTGCTGGCAGTGCTGCTGCTGTGGGCCCTGGCCATGACGGCCACGGCGCTGCTGGCGGCCTGGCCGCTTTCGGCCCTGCTGCAGAGTCGGGGCGCCTCGTCGGGCGCGGTGCTCGCGCTCAGCGCCGGCACCGGCCTCGGCGTGATCGCGCTGTGGCGGTTGTGGCCGCTGTGGGCGATGGCGGAGGGCGAGGGCGGTCGCGGGCTGTCCGGCCACTGGCAGGCGCTGGACGGATACGAGGGCTGGAGCTGGCGCGGCCTCGGCGCCGCGCTGGCCCTGGCGGTGGTGCTCGGTCTGGGGCTGGTCCTGGCCTGGCCGGGCCTGCTGGACGGCGTCGCGCGCTGGCCGCTGGCCGCGATCGCGGCGGTGGCCTGGCCGCTGCTGCACCTGGTCGTGGCGCGCACGCCGCTGCCTGCGACCGGACTGCAGGTGGTGGACATGCCGGAGCCGGCGCAGCCGACGGCGGCGGAGGACGGCGATGGCGTGGACCCGGTCGCGGCGCTGTACGCCGCCGCCCGCGGTGGCCGCGTCGAGCGTGCCCTGGCCCTGCTTGATGCCGGCGTCGACCCGCACGCACTGCCCGACCCGGCAGACCGCGACCAGCGCGCGCTGGCGGTGCTGGCCGCGGTGCTGCCCGATCTGCGCCTGCTGCGCGCCCTGATCGCGCGCGGCGTGGACCTGAACCAGGCCCATGCCGGCCTGACGCCGCTGCTCGCGGCGACCCGCGACAGCTGGCACGGCCGCCCCGAGGCGGTGATGACCCTGCTCGCCAACGGCGCCGACCCCCGCGTCGCCGACCGCGAAGGCAACACGCCGTTGCATCACGCCGCGCGCAGCTCCGATCCCGGCGTTGCCGCCCTGCTGCGCGATGCCGCCGCCGAGATCGATGCGCGCAATGCCGAAGGTGTCACCCCGCTGGGCATCGCCTGCGGCTGCGGCAACTGGCGCCTTGCGAAATTCCTGCTCGAGCGCGGCGCGCGCGCCGAGCCCGCGGGCGGCTCGCCGCCGCTGCTGGCCGCGGCCGGCGGCGAGGACGACGACGTCGCCGGCGTCGAGCTGCTGCTCAGGCACAAGGCCAGGGTGGACGCACGCGACGCCCGCGGACGCAGCGCCCTGCACGAGGCCGCACTGGCCGGCCATGCCGGGATCATCGCCGCCCTGCTTGCCGCCCGCGCCGACGCCGACGCCCGCGACGCCCGCGGCCGCAGTCCGCTGCACGAATCCGCGGCCGGCGGCCACGCCGCGGCGCTGGACCTGCTCGCCGGCGTCGCCGACGTGCACGCGATCGATGGTGACGGTCGCAACGCCCTGCACCTCGTCGCCCTCTGCGACTCCGGCACGGCCGCGCTGGCCGAGCGTCTGCTGGAGCTCGGAGTCGATGCCGGCCTCGCCGACGGCGAAGACAAGCGCCCGGTCGACCATGCCGCCGCGGCCGGGCGCTGGGCGATGGTGGCCGCGCTCGATCCCGCGCATCCGCTGCCGGCCAGCGTGCTGGGCGGCGACAGCACGCTGCCGCCCGATCGCCCGCCGCTGGAGGTGTTGCGCGGGCGTCTGGCCGAGGGCGATCTCGAAGGCCTCGAGCCGCTGGCCCGACTGCTGACTCCGGCCGAGCTCGGCGGCCTGCTGCTGGATGGCGCCACCGCGCCCGCGCCGGCGCGGATCGAATGGCTGCTGCTCAACGGCGCCGATCCCGAGGCGCGCGCCGAGGGCCAGGACACCGCGCTGCTGCGGCTGCTCGACCGCGGCGCCGCGGCGGTGCCGGCCGCCCAGGCCCTGCTCCGCGGCGGTGCCTCGCCCGCGGGTGCAGGCGGCCTGGCACGCTTCCTCGACGCCTGCGTGCGCGAGGACCGGGCCGCGCGAGGGCTGGAGCAGTTCGCGCTGGAACTCGTCGAGCGCGGCGCCGATGCCTCCGCCACGTCGCCGGCCGGCGATCCCCCGGCGGCGCTCGCCGTCCGCCTGGGCTGGATGCGTCTGCTCGAGCGTCTGGTGGCCGACGGCGTCGACCTCGACCGCCGCGACGCCCACGGAATGACCGCCCTGCATCTGGCGGCGGCCCTGGCCCGCGAACCGGCACTGAGGCTGCTGGTCAAGGGCGGCGCCTCGCCGGACGTGCGCGCCGCCGACGGTCAGACGCCGCTCGGCGTGGCGCTGTCCGCCGGCCGCCGCGATCTCGCCGACTGGCTGGACTGGCGCGGCTGGACGCTGCCGCGACGCCTTCTCGAGGCCAGCGACCTGCCGGCAGCGGCGATGGCCGGAGATGCCGGCGCGGTGAAGCGCCTGCTGGATCTCGGGTTCCCCGTCGATGCCGCCGACGAGAAGGGCTGTACCGCCCTGCTGCGCGCGGCCGGCGGTGGCCACGCCGAGGTCCTGGAGCTGCTGCTTGAGCGGGGCGCCGACCCGCAGCGCGCCGCGGATACCGGCGCCACCCCGCTGTCGGCCGCGGTGAGCATGCGCCACGGGGCCATCGTCGAGCGCCTGCTCGCCGCCCGGGTCCCGCTCGAACACCGCCTGCCGGGCGAAGTGACCGTGCTGATGCTGGCCGCCGCGCTCGGCCTGCCGGACATCTGCGCGCGCCTGCTCACCGCGGGCGCCAACATCCAGGCCACGGACGCGCAGGGCCTGACGCCGCTGCACTGCGCCGCGCTCCATGGCTTCACCGCGCGCGACCGCCCGCGTCTGCTGGCGCTGTTCGACACCCTGCTGCTGGCCGGCGCCGAAGCCGACGCCGCGGCCGCCGGCGGCGTGACCCCGCTGCTGCTGCTGCTGGGCGCGCGCGCCGAGCCGGGCACCGCCTGCGACGAGGACGTGGTGCTGGCCGCGGTCGATCGGCTGCTGGACGAGCACACGCGTCTCGACGCCCAGGATCCGCGCGGCTTCGGTCCGCTGCACCTGACCGCGCTGCACGGCCTGCTGCGCCTCGCCCGGCACCTGCTCCGCGCCGGCTGCGACCCCGAGCTGCGCGATGCCCTCAACCGCACGCCGCGCGAAGTCGCGGTGATGCGAGGTTTCATCGACGTGGCCGCCGAGTTCGCGCCGGCGCCGACCGGCGTTTCCATGGCGCGGTTCCTGCGCGATCGCGGCTGAGCCGCGGCCGCGTCCACCGCGGCCGATGAGCTTCCGCGGAAGGACCGCGGGTGGAAGAAGGGCCAAAAAAGGTTCTTCTCCCAACTCCGGGGCGATGGTGTCGCGTCCCGGTTGCTCCGCTGTGACTCCGCGCTGCCCGTCCCGCGTGCAGGGGGTGTGCTCCCCCGGCAGTCTCCGCGTCCTGCTACCACTGCCGGCCGCCGGCCATCCATGGCCGGCTGTCCGCACACCCCCTGCACGCGGGACGGGCTCCAGCGCTCTCGGGCTTCGGAACGGAAATCACGAGCAAGAGCAAGAGCGGTCACGCGCTCGCCGAGCGGCTCCTGCCATGGCGACCGAACCGTCTTCGGCATCGACCTCGACATCGACCTTGTCTCGACGTCGCGTCGCCGTCGCCGTTGCTGTTGCCCTTGCTCTCCTCCAGACCGCGACCAGAGATCGGGCCCGCTGCGGAGGCCGGGGGGATGCCCAGAGCCGGCCATGGATGGCCGGCGGCCGGATTCGGTAGCAGGACGCGCACGCTTCCGGCTGGGCATCCCCCCGGCCTCCGCGGTGGGCTGCGACCAGCTCACTGGAGCGGCGGCCCCGGCCTCCGCGGCGGGCGGCGCGAACCTCGACGGAGCGCCCCTCACTTGGGAGAAGAACCAAAAAAACGCCCCGCGGTGCGGGGCGTTTCCTCCAGGCCGGGCCGGCTCAGCGCTTCATCGAAGCGAAGAACTCGTCGTTGGACTTGGTGGTCTTCATCTTGTCCAGCAGGAATTCCATCGCCGCGATCTCGTCCATCGGATGCAGCAGCTTCCGCAGGATCCAGATCTTCTGCAGCAGCTCCGGCTCGATCAGGTAGTCCTCGCGGCGCGTACCGGACTGGTTGACGTTGATCGCCGGATAGACGCGCTTCTCGGTGATGCGGCGGTCCAGGTGCACCTCGGAGTTGCCGGTGCCCTTGAATTCCTCGTAGATCACCTTGTCCATCGCGCTGCCGGTGTCGACCAGGGCGGTGGCGATGATGGTCAGCGAACCGCCTTCCTCGACGTTGCGCGCCGCGCCGAAGAAGCGCTTCGGGCGATGCAGCGCGTTGGCGTCGACGCCGCCGGTCAGGACCTTGCCGCTGGAAGGAAGGACGTTGTTGTAGGCGCGTGCCAGGCGGGTGATGGAGTCGAGCAGGATCACCACGTCCTTCTTGTGCTCGACCAGGCGCTTGGCGCGCTCGATCACCATCTCCGCGACCTGCACGTGGCGCGCGGCCGGCTCGTCGAAGGTCGAGCTGATGACTTCGCCGCGCACGGTGCGCTGCATCTCGGTCACTTCCTCGGGCCGCTCGTCGATGAGCAGCACGATGAGGTGCACGTCGGGATGGTTGTAGGTGATGGCGCTGGCGATCTGCTGCATCATGATCGTCTTGCCCGCCTTGGGCGGCGAGACGATCAGCGAGCGCTGGCCCTTGCCCTGCGGCGCCATGAGATCGAGGATGCGGCCGGCGATGTCCTCGCTGGAGCCGTCCCCGCGCTCGAGCTTGAACTTCTTGCGCGGGAACAGCGGCGTCAGGTTCTCGAACAGCACCTTGTTCTTCGACGCTTCCAGCGGCTCGCCGTTGATGGTGTCGACGACGTTGAGCGCGAAGTAGCGCTCGCCGTCCTTCGGCCAGCGGATGCGGCCGGAGAGGTGGTCGCCGGTGCGCAGGTTGAAGCGGCGGATCTGGCTGGGCGAGATGTAGGTGTCGTCCGGGCCGGCGAGGTAGCTCGCCTCGGCCGCGCGCAGGAAGCCGAAGCCGTCGGGCAGGATCTCGAGCACGCCGTCGGCGACGACGCCCTCGCCGTGGCGGGTCAGCACCTTGAGCAGGGCGAAGATCACGTCCTGCTTGCGGGCGCGGGCAACGCCCTCGTGGATGCCCAGCTGCTCGGCGATCTCCAGCAGCTTGTGCGCGGGCATGCGCTTGAGGTCGGACAGCGAGTACTGCGGGAAGCCCTCGGGGATGTTCGGCGGCGGCAGGCGGTTGGCCTGGTCGTTGTTCTCGGTGGGCAGGCCATCGTCGCGGGGACGATCGCCACGCTGGCGGTCGCGGCGGTTCTTGAAACGCTCGCGGCGGCCGCCCTGGCCCTGTTGCTGCTGGCCGCCAGGCTGTTGCTGGCCGCCATGCTGCTGGCGCTGGCCGCTCTCGTGGCCCTGCTGGCGCTCACCGCCGCCGGAGGATGCGTCCGCATCGCCCTGGGGCGCGGGGGCGGAGGCCGGGATCGCGGCCGGCGCAGGGGGGCGCAGCCGGAGCCGGAGCGGGCGCCGGAGGCGCCTTCGCGGCCACGACCGGCAGCTCGGCCTGGACGGGCTGTGCGGCGGGCGCGGAGGACACGGAGGACTGGGTCGGGGCGTCGGCCGGAGTGGCGGCGGCCTTGGTCGCGCGCGGCTTGCGCACGCGCTTCGCGGCGGTGTCGCCGGAATCGGAAGGATTGTCTGACAAGTGCGGAACCTCGCTTGCTGCGAGCGCCCTGTGCGGGCGGCGTGCGGGATGGGCTGGGTGGGGTGTTGCAGAAGGTGCGGCATCGCGATCGCGCGCCGGGGTACCGCGGAAACTAGCACTCCCGGCCTGCGACGGCAAGCCGGGAGGGGGCGGCGGCCCTCAGAGGGCCTTGTCGATCATCTGCGCAAGGACCGGCTTGCCGACGGCGCCGATCTGGGTGGCCTGGACCTGGCCGTCCTTGAACAGCAGGAGCATCGGGATCGAGCGCACGTGGTATTTCAGGGCGGTGGCCTGGTTCCTGTCCACGTCGACCTTCACCACCTTGGCGCGGCCGGCGTACTCGGAGGCGAGTTCGTCCAGGGCGGGGGCGATCATCTTGCACGGACCGCACCAGGGCGCCCAGAAATCGACCAGGACCGGCTCGCTCGAGGCGAGGACGGTGGCGTCGAAATCGGCGTCGCTGGCGTGGATGACGGCTTGGCTCACGGGGGTCTCCTGCGTGGGGGCGGCCTGCCCGGCCCCGGCCTGCGGGGCGGCTCGCGGCCGCGGTAGCTGCTAAACTTGGGCGGTTCGCGGCCAGGTTCAAGTGGCGGCCCCGTCGGAGGGGGCACGCCGCCGCGCATTCTCCTACGGCAGTCTGATCGGCTGCCGCCTTCCACGCAAGCGCGCCCCGCCGCGCAGACTTCCGACGCATGACCGACAAGCCACTGACCGACGTCACCTTCTCTTCCTTCGACCTGCACCCGCGGCTCCAGGCCGGCCTCGAGGCCGCCGGATTCACGCGCCTCACGCCGATCCAGGCGCTGACCCTGCCCGTCGCGCTGCCCGGCGGCGACGTGGCCGGGCAGGCCCAGACCGGCACCGGCAAGACGCTGGCCTTCCTGGTGGCGGTGGTGAACCGCCTCCTGACCCGCCCGGCGCTGGCCGAGCGCAAGCCCGAGGATCCGCGCGCGCTGATCCTGGCGCCCACCCGCGAGCTCGCCATCCAGATCCACAAGGACGCGATGAAGTTCGGCCCGGAGCTGGGTCTGCGCTTCGCCCTGGTCTACGGCGGCGTCGACTACGACAAGCAGCGCCAGCTGCTGCAGGAGGGCGTGGACGTCATCATCGCCACCCCGGGCCGTCTGATCGACTACGTCAAGCAGCACAAGGTCGTGTCCCTGCATGCCTGCGAGGTCTGCGTGCTGGACGAGGCCGACCGCATGTTCGACCTCGGCTTCATCAAGGACATCCGCTTCCTGCTGCGGCGCATGCCGGTGCGAACCGAGCGCCAGACCCTGCTGTTCTCGGCCACGCTCAGCCATCGCGTGCTGGAGCTCGCCCTACGAGCACATGAACGAGCCGCAGAAGCTGGTGGTCGAGACCGAGACCATCACCGCCGCGCGCGTGCGCCAGAAGCTCTACTACCCCTCCGACGAGGAGAAGCTGCCGCTGCTGCTCGGCCTGCTGTCGCGCGGCGAGGGTGCCCGCACCATGGTGTTCGTCAACACCAAGGTGTTCGTCGAGCGCGTGGCGCGCGCGCTGGAGCGTGCGGGCTACCGCGTCGGCGTGCTGTCGGGCGACGTGCCGCAGAAGAAGCGCGAGAGCCTGCTGAAGAAGTTCCAGGCCGGCCAGCTCGAGATCCTGGTCGCCACCGACGTCGCCGCCCGCGGCCTGCACATCGACGGCGTGAAGTACGTCTACAACTACGACCTGCCCTTCGACGCCGAGGACTACGTCCACCGCATCGGCCGCACCGCGCGCCTGGGCGAGGAGGGCGATGCGATCAGCTTCGCCTGCGAGCGCTACGCCATCGGCCTGCCGGACATCGAGGCCTTCATCGAGCAGAAGATCCCCTCCGAGCCGGTGTCCGCCGAGCTGCTGACGGCGCTGCCGCGCAAGCCGCGCGAAGGCGTCGAGCTCGAGGCCGCCGAGGGCGAGAGCGTCAGCGAGATCTTCCGCGAGGCGCGCGAGCAGCGCGCCGCCGACGAGGCCCGCCGTGGCGGTGGCCGCCGCGATGGCGGCGGGCATTCGCGCGGTCCGCGCGGCGAAGGTTCCGGCGAGGACCGCCGCGAGCGTCGCCCGCGCAAGCCGCGCCCGCCCCGCGCCGAAGGCGAGGCTGCCACGAGCACCGGTGCCGCCGAAGGCGCAGTCGCCCCGGCCGATGTCGCGGCTCCGCCGGCGGCCGCCCGGGCCGCCGCTGCCGCGGGTGCGTCCGCACCGGGCGCGGAAAGCGAGCGTGCGCCGCGCAAGCGCCGTCGCCGCCGCAGCGGACGCCGTGTCGACGGCGACGGACAACAGGCGCAGGAAGGCCAGCAGGCGGCTTCGTCCGCGACCACCGTCGAACAGGCCCGTCCTCCGCGCCAGCCGCGTTCGCCGAAGCCGCAGCCCGCGGGCCAGGCCGCCGCTCCCGCACAGCCGGCCGCGCCCTCGCTCCTCGGCCGCATCGGCCAGGGCCTGCGCAAGCTGGTCACCCGGGCGCCGCGTTCGCAGCACTGACGCGCGCAGGGCGCGGTAGCCGGAGCGCGCGCGGTTGGCCGCGCGCCGGCCTCCGGGCGATACTCGCGCATCCCCCGCCTTCGAGTCCCGCGATGTCGCCGGTCCTGCGCTTCGACAACGTCTGCAAGCAGTACCCGGGCGGACATGTCGCGCTCGAGAACGTCAGCTTCAACGTCGAGGCGGGCGAGATGCTGTTCGTCACCGGCCATTCCGGCGCCGGCAAGAGCACGCTGCTGAGGCTGATCCACCTGTCCGAACGCCCGAGCCGCGGCACGGTGCTGTTCGGCGAGCGCAACCTGCTGAAGGTCCGTGGCGGGCGTGTGGCGCTGCACCGGCGCGAGGTCGGCGTGGTGTTCCAGGACCACCGCCTGCTGGCCGACCGCAGCGTGCACGACAACGTCGCCCTGCCGCTGGTGCTGCGCGGCATGCGTCGATCGGACGCCGGTCGCCGGGTGCGCCCGGTGCTCGAGCGTCTCGGCCTGGGCGCGCGCGGCGGCGCGCTGCCCGGCGAGCTTTCCGCCGGCGAGCAGCAGCGCGTCGGCATCGCCCGCGCGGTGGTCGCCGAGCCGCGCCTGCTGGTGGCCGACGAGCCCACCGGCAACCTCGATCCCACCCTGGCCGCCGAGATCATGGCGCTGTTCGCTTCGCTGCCGGAGCAGGGCACCAGCGTGCTGGTTGCAAGCCACGACCTCGGCCTGGTCAAGCGCATGAAGAAGCGGGTGCTGGTGCTCGACCACGGCCGCCTGGCCGACGACATCGCGCCGGAGGACCTGGCCGATGAATGAGTCCGTCGCACGCGGCAGGACAGCCGCCCGGTCGCGAGCGGGCGCCTGGCTCGACCACCACGCCTACAGCATCATCGCCAGCCTCGGTCGCGTGCTCGACAAGCCCTGGTCCACCGCGCTCACCGTCGGCGTGATGGCGGTGGCGCTGGCGCTGCCGCTGGGGCTCTGGCTGGTGCTGGCCAACGTCGAGCGCTTCGCCGGCGAGGTCCAGGCCTCGCGCCAGCTGAGCATCTTCCTGAAGCAGGACGTCGCGCCCGCCCGCGTGGCCGAGCTGGTGGCGGTGCTTGGCGGCCGCGCCGACATCGGCGGGGTCGAGCACCGCACGCCTGACCAGGGGCTGGCCGAACTGCGCGAACGCAGCGGCCTGCACGAGGCCATCGACGCGCTCGGCGAGAACCCCTTGCCGCACGTACTGATCGTGACCCCGGCCGGCGACGAGACCCTGCTTGCCGGTTCGCTGCGCACCCTGCCCGAGGCCGAGCTGGTGCAGCACGACGCCGCCTGGCGCCAGCGCCTGGACGGCTGGCTGCGCTTCGGCGGCCGCCTGGCCTGGGTGCTGGCGGCGCTGCTGGGACTGGGCGCCCTGCTGGTGGTCGGCAACACCGTGCGGCTGGACATCCAGTCGCGACGCGAGGAGCTGGGCGTGCTGCAGCTGCTCGGCGCCAGCGACGGCTTCATCCGTCGCCCCTTCCTCTACCTCGGCGCCTGGTACGGCCTCGGCGCCGGCGTGATGGCGCTGGCGCTGCTGACCGCGGCGGGTGCCGCGCTGCGCGCTCCGCTGGCCGAGCTTGCCGCCAGCTACGGCAGCGGCTTCGCGCTGGACGGGTTCGCGCCGCGCCAGGCGCTGGCGGTGATCTTCGGCGCCACCGCGCTGGGCTGGCTGGGCGCAGGTGCGGTCACCGGCCATTTCCTGCGCCAGACCCGGCCCACGGAGACCTGAGCGCATGTCCGGGCCCACCGACATCCGCCATCTCGACGGCAGCGCGCCGCGGATCATGGTCGTCGACGGCTCGCGCCTGGTGCGCAAGCTGATCGGTGACGTGCTGCGGGCGGAGCTGCCCGCGGCGGAGGTGGTGTCCTGCGCCGGCCTGGCCGAGGCACATGCCGCGCTGGAGACCGCGCCGATCGACCTCGCCACGACCTCGCTGGTGCTGCCGGACGGCTACGGCCAGCAGCTGGCCCAGGCCGTGCGCGCCGCCGCCGGCCAGCGCTACGTGCCGGTGATCGTGATCTCGGGCAACGTCCAGGAGCATCTCGAGGGCCGCCATTTCAGCGACGACGTCACCGACTATTTCGACAAGTCGCACGGCCACCGCGCGCTGGCGGAGTTCATCCGCGGCTACGTGCAGCCGTCGCCGATCCCGGGCGCGCGCGTACTCTATGTCGAGGACAGCCGCACCGTGGCGCTGGCGACCTCGCGCATGCTCCAGGCGCAGCAGATGGAGGTCGAGCATGTGACCAGCGTCGAGGCCGCGCTGGAGTTCCTGCATGGGAGCATCGCCGCCGGCCAGGGCCCCGGCGCCGACCTGGTGATCACCGACGTCTACCTCAAGGGTGAACTCGACGGCGGCGACCTGGTGCAGGCGATCCGCGGCGATCTCGGCTGGTCCAGGCGCCGGCTGCCGGTGCTGGTGATGACCGGCGACGCCAACCCGGGCAACCAGGCGGCCCTGCTCCGCGACGGCGCCAACGACCTGGTGCTGAAGCCGATCGAGGAGAGGCTGCTGGTGACCAAGGCGCTGTTCCAGCTGCGGCTGTCGCGGCTGCCGGAGGCGGGGACGCCCGTGGCATGACCGTGGCCGGGGACCGCATCCGCCTGGAGCCGTCGTGGAAGGCGCGGGTCGGCGAATGGTTCGCGCGCGACGACATGCGGGCGCTGTCGGATTTCCTGCGCGACCGCAAGGCCGCCGGCGCGCGGATCTTCCCGCCGGGCCCGGAGATCTTCGCCGCCTTCGACGCCACGCCCTTCGAGGACGTCCGCGTGGTGGTGCTCGGCCAGGACCCCTACCACGGCGCCGGCCAGGCGCACGGGCTGTGCTTCTCGGTGCGCCCGGGCGTGCGCGTGCCGCCGTCGCTGGACAACATCTACAAGGAGGTCCAGCGCGACCTCGGCCTTGCCCGCCCCGACCACGGCTGCCTGCTGCCCTGGGCCCGGCGCGGCGTGCTGCTGCTCAACGCGGTGCTGACGGTGGAGGAGGGGCGGCCGGGCTCGCACCAGGGCATGGGCTGGGAAGGCTTCACCGACCACGTCGTCGATGTGCTCAACCGCGAGCGCGAGGGCCTGGTGTTCATGCTCTGGGGAAGCTACGCCCAGGCCAAGGGCAGGGTGATCGACCCGCGACGCCACCGGGTGCTGCGCAGCACCCACCCCTCGCCGCTGTCGGCGCACCGCGGCTTCCTGGGCTGCGGGCACTTCTCGGCCGCCAACCAGTATCTGGCCCGGTCGGGCGCGGCGCCGGTGGACTGGTCGCTGCCGCCGTTGGCTGCGCTGGCGCTGGACTGACCGCCAAGCGCGATGCACCCGGGCGTCACCGGAGCGCTGGCATGCTCGGCTCCCGTCGGTCCGTCGGCTCAGGCAGTTGGCCGTGTCCCTTTTGCGCGGGCCGTTTCGTAGCAACTGGACGGATGCCTGGCTGACTGTTTCATTTACAGGACAATGGGAACTTCTCGACGGCCCGGCTGTCGAAGTTGTCCACTGCTAGAATGATGACCATGACCGGAACCACCTATCCCCTCGTCGCCAGCAATCTGCCGGTACCCAGCGCGATCGGTTCGCTGGATGCCTACATCGGCGCCGTGCACCAGATTCCCGTGCTCTCGGTGGAAGAGGAACAGGCGCTGGCCCGCCGCTTCCATGACGAAGAGGACCTGGGCGCCGCCCGCGAACTGGTGATGTCGCACCTGCGCTTCGTGGTCCACGTGGCCCGCGGCTACAACGGCTACGGCCTGCCCCTGGGCGACCTGATCCAGGAGGGCAACATCGGCCTGATGAAGGCGGTGAAGCGCTTCGATCCCGACGTCGGCGTGCGCCTGGTCTCGTTCGCGGTGCACTGGATCCGCGCGGAGATGCACGAGTACATCATCCGCAACTGGCGCATCGTCAAGGTCGCGACCACCAAGGCGCAGCGCAAGCTGTTCTTCAACCTGCGCAGGAGCAAGAAGCGCCTGGGCTGGCTGAACGCCGAGGAGGTCCGCGCCGTCGCCGAGGACCTCAACGTTTCGGAGCGCGAGGTGCTGGAGATGGAGTCGCGCCTGTCCGGCCGCGACATCGGTTTCGACATGTCCGCGGACGAGGACGACGAGCGCGCACCGCCGGCGCCCGCCGCCTACCTGATGTCGCACGACGAAGACCCTTCGCAGGCGTACGAACGCGAGGACAGCGAGTCCAGCCAGCTCGAGCTGTTGCGCGAGGGTCTGGCGGGCCTGGATGCGCGCTCGCGCGACATCGTCCAGCGCCGCTGGCTCGCCCCCGACAACAAGGTCACGCTGCAGGAGCTGGCCGACGAGTACGGCGTCTCGGCCGAGCGTATCCGTCAGATCGAGGCCAATGCGCTGAAGAAGATGAAGGCGCTGTTCGCGGCCTGACCGCTCACCACTTGAACAGCACCAGGCTCACCGCGAGCACGGCCATGCCGCTGACCAGGCCGTAGACGGTTTCATGGCCGCGCGCGTAGCGCTTGGCCGCCGGCAGCAGCTCGTCCAGCGCGAGAAACACCATCACTCCGGCGATGATGCCGAACACGCTGCCGAAGACCGCGTCCGACATCCACGGCCGCAGAAGCACATAGCCGATGATCGCTCCCAGCGGCTCGGCCAGTCCCGAGAGCATGCAGGCGCCGAAGGCATAGGATTTGTTGTCGGTCGCGAAGTACACCGGCACCGCGATCGCGATCCCTTCCGGCACGTTGTGGATGGCGATGGCGAAGGCCAGGGGCAGGCCGACGCCCGGGTTCTCGAGCGTCGCGAAGAAGGTGGCCAGGCCTTCGGGGAAGTTGTGCACGGTGATCGCCAGCGCGGTCAGCAGGCCGACGCGCTTGATGTAGGCGGCGTTGTGCTCGCGGAAGAACGGGTCGTCGGCTTCCAGGCGCTCGTGCGGATTGGGCACCAGGCGGTCGATCAGCATGATCAGGCCGACACCGCAGAGGAAGGCGAGCGTGCCGAGGCTGAAACCGGCGCGGTCGCCATAGCCCTGGCTGAAGGACAGGATGGACTTGTTGAGGATCTCCGACAGCGAGACGTAGACCATCGCGCCGCCGGCGAAGGCCAGGCCGAAGGCGAGCAGGCGCGCGCTGGGCGTCTTCTGCGCGAACACCAGCAGCCCGCCGACGCCCGTGGCCAGCCCGGCCGCCGTGGTCACCGCCAGCGCGAGGAGGATGTTGGCGGTGGAGTACTCGATCATCGGGCGTCCTCATGCGACGTGCGGGGCGCATGCGCAGCCGCGGCGCCATCCTAGCCGAACCGGGTGCGCTATCGTGCGCGCATCGCGCCGCCTTGGCGCCACCCACTGGAGCCGGGGATGCCCGACCACGAGAAACGCATCGCGTTGCTGATCGACGCCGACAACGCGCCTGCGTCCAAGATCGAGGTGATCCTCGCCGAGATCGCCCGCCACGGCGTCGCCAACGTGCGCCGTGCCTATGGCAACTGGAAGAGCCAGCACCTGGTGGGCTGGGAGAAGTGCCTGCACACCTGGGCGATCCGCCCGATCCAGCAGTTCGCCTACTCGACCGGCAAGAACGCATCGGACATGGCGATGGTGATCGACGCCATGGACCTGCTCTACGCCGGCAATCTCGACGGCTTCGCCATCGTCTCGTCCGACGCCGACTTCACCCCGCTGGTGATGCGCCTGCGCAGCGATGGCGTCGCGGTGTACGGCTTCGGGCAGGAGAAGACGCCGCAGCCCTTCGTCCGCGCCTGCTCGACCTTCCTCTACCTGGAGAAGCTGGGCGAGCCCGAGGACGAGGGCGACGACGAGGCGTCGACGCCGCTGCAGCTGCAGCACGACGCCGACCTGGTACGCCTGCTGCGCGGCGCGATCGACGCCACCCAGGGCGACGATGGCTGGTCGAAGCTGGGCGCGGTCGGCAGCCACATCGGCAACCAGGGCCCGTTCGACTCGCGCAACTACGGCTACCGCAAGCTCAGCGATCTGATCGAGGCGATCGGCCTGTTCGAGATGCGGCGCCAGGGCCAGGTGGTGGAGCTGCGCGAACGGCCGGCGCGCGGGGGCGGGCGCAGGGCGCGCACAAAGGCGGTCGAAACGAAGTCGGCGGTCGAGGGCACGGCGAAGGCCGTGGCGAAGCCGGAGGCTGCGGCCAGGACGGCGAAGAAACCGGCGCAGCCGAAACGGGACTGAAGGGTCCGCGCACCACCGCGTCCTCGCGTCAGTACAGGTCGACGGGATCCACGTCCAGCGACCACCGCACCCGCCGCGCTTCCGGCAGCGCGTGCAATCCGTCCACCACCGCATCGAGCGCTGCGTGCAGCGCCGGCCGTGCCTGGGAACACAACAGGAGCTGCGCCCGGTGCATCCCCGCGCGTCGGGGCATCGGTGCCGGCACCGGCCCCGAGACCAGCAGCGTGCGCGCCTGTCCGTGTGGCAATCCATCGCGCGCCTGGTTGAACGCCGCGGCGGCCACGCGCAGGAAGTCCTCCGCCGCGCCCGCCTGCTTCGCTTCCGCACGCAGCAGGGCCATGTGCGCGAACGGCGGAAAGCCCGCCGCCTCGCGCTGGCCGAGTTCGGCGTCCGCGAACGCGCGGTAGCCGCCGCCGACCAGCACCTGCAGCAGCGGGTGCTCCGGATGGTGGGTCTGCAGCAGCACCTCGCCCGGGCGCTCGGCTCGACCCGCGCGCCCGGACACCTGCACCAGCAGCTGCGCGAGCTTCTCGCTGGCGCGGAAATCGGCGGAGAACAGGCCCTCGTCGATCCCGGCCACGCAGACCAGGACCAGCTTCGGGAGGTCGTGGCCCTTGGCCAGCATCTGCGTGCCGACGAGGATTCCGGGACCGTCGCCGAGCTTCGCCAGCTCGCGTGCCAGGCCGTCGCGGCGGCGGGTGCTGGCGCTGTCGATGCGCAGCACCGGCACGTCGGCGAAGCGCGCCGCCAGCAGTTCCTCGATGCGTTCGGTGCCCACGCCCTGCGGCTGCAGCGCCAGGCCGGCGCAGTCGGGGCAGGCCATCGGCACCGGCCGTCGCGAGCCGCAGTGGTGGCACTGCAGGCGGCGGCCGCCGGCGTGCACCGTCATCGGCATCGCGCGCTCGTCGGTGCTGCAGCGCGGACAGGCCGCGCTCCAGCCGCAGTCGTGGCAGAGCAGCACCGGCGCGTAGCCGCGGCGGTTGCGGAACACCAGCACCTGGCCGTCGGCATCGAGCGCGCCGCGCACCGCCGCCAGCAGCTCGTCCGAGAGTCCGGCATGCAGTGCGCGCTTGCGCACGTCGAGCACCCGCACCCGCGGCGGCCGCGCCGCACCGGCGCGGGTGCGCAGGCGCAGGTGCGCATAGCGGCCGGCGCGTGCGTTGTGCAGGGTTTCCAGCGAAGGCGTGGCGCTGCCCAGGAGCACCGGAACCTGCAGCGCCTTGCCGCGGACCAGGGCCAGGTCGCGTGCGTGGTAGCGGATGCCGTCCTGCTGCTTGTAGCTGCCGTCGTGTTCTTCGTCGACCACGATCAGGCCGGCCTCGGGCAGCGGCACGAACGCCGCCGAGCGCGTGCCCACCACCACCCGTGCCTCGCCGCGCCAGGCCGCGGCCCAGGTGCGCGCGCGCTCGCCGTCGGAGAGGCCGGAGTGCAGGGCATGCACGGGCACGCCCAGGCGGGCCCGGAAACGGCCCAGCATCTGCGGCGTCAGGCCGATCTCGGGCACCAGCACCAGGGCCTGGCGGTCGCGTGCCAGGCAATGCTCCGCGATCAGCTGCAGGTAGACCTCGGTCTTGCCGCTGCCGGTGATTCCCTCCAGCAGGACCGGTGTGAACCCTTCGGTCGCGCGCAGCGCCGCGAGCACGTCCGCCTGCTCCGCGGTGGGCGTCGGGCCGGGCTGCACCGCGGCCGGGAGTGCGGAGGCGTCGAGTGCCACGCGTTCGACCAGGCCCCGCTCCTCCAGGCCGCGTGCCGCCGCGCGCCAGCCCGGGATGGCGTCGTCGAGAAGGTCATCGGCGACCGGTCCGGCGCGCAGCAGTTCGGCCAGGCGACGGGGGCGCCCGCCCGCACGCAGGGTGTCGACGGCGCCCGCGCCGGCCGCGGTCAGCGCCCGGCCGTGGGCGGCGGTCGCGGGCAAGGGGTCGCCGCGGCGCAGGCCGGCCGGCAGCGCGGTGGCGAACACCTCGCCCAGCGGGACATGGAGGTAGCGTGCGAGCCAACGCGCCGTGGCCAGCGACTCACCCTGGAACAGGGGCTGTTCGTCCAGCCACTCCAGGGCCTCGCGCAGCGGTGGCGCGTCGGTGCCGGCGGGACCGGTGGCGGCGACCACGCCCACCAGCTGGCGCGGCCCGAACGGCACCCGGATGCGGCGGCCGACGTCCGCCGGCACGGCCTCGGCGGCGCCGGGCGCGCGGTAGTCGAACAGCTGCGGTAGTGGCAGCGGCAGGGCGATGCGCAGGACGTCGGCGGGCATCGGGAGAGTCTAGCGAGTCGCCGGGAGTCGTCCCCGGCCGCTTGCAGGCCAAAGTTGCCTTGCAAACTACGATTCCCCTGCAAGTTGCGGAACCACAAGGAGATTTCGCTTATCCACACGAGCTGTGGATAAGTCTGTGCATGGTCGATGCGTCCCGACCCTCAAACCCCGTGAAAACAGCGTTCAGGCGTGTTTGGCGAAAAAATGATCAATCCAGGAAACAGCTTCTGATTCAATGGCTTGCTCGTGAAACATACGTGTAGCAATGCTCCACGTCATGGCCTGGACCACGACCATGACGATGGCATGACCGCTGTGCACAACCGTCGGGGCCCCCAGGAGCGGGTCCGCGCGTTCCGTTCGCTGACTGGGCGGCCTGTCAAGCCTCGGGCGCCATCCGGCCACGGCTTATGATGGCGCTCCTGACTGCCCCCGCTTCCATGCCTTCTCCCCCTTCGCCCGGTTCCGTCGATGCCGCCGCGCCTACAGCGCTCGGGGCGTTCCTGCGCGGCGTCGAGCGACGCGGCCTGGTCTTCGCCTGGCTGCTGGCGGGCTCCCGCACATCCGCCGAGAGTGCGCTGGCCTGGACGCTGGACCGGTTCCGGCGGGAGGCCGGGCGGACCGCCTTCAGCGAATGGCCGCGGCACTTCTGGTCCCTGATGCTGGCCGCGCCGACGCTGCGCCAGCCGCCGCCCGACCCGCGCTGGGAGCGGGGCTTCGAGCCGCTGTCACGGATCGGTCACGGACCGCGGGCGGCATTGCTGCTGCGGCTGGTGGCCGGCCTGGCCGAGTCGGACGCCGCCATCGTCCTCGGCATCACACGCCCGACCTATCGCCTCGGTCTGCGGCGGGCGCTGCCCCATGCGGGAGATGGCGATGCCGACGTCGCGGCCTGGGAAGCGCTGGGCGGAGCGGTGCAGGACATGCTCCGCAGGCTTCCCGTGGGCCCGTCGACGCCTCCCGACGCCGACGCCGACGCCGCGGGCGCGGCGGACCGTCCCGCTTCCGCGCGCCGCCCGGCGGGACGCGGCCTGAAGGTAGCGCTGTGGCTGGTGGCCCTGCTCACCCTGCTGGCGCTGGCCGTGACGTTCCGGTCCGTCGACCGCCTTCCCGAGGGACTGGCGGAAGCGCCCGACCGCATCCTGATCGAGCCCCTGCACGCGGCCGAAGCTCCGGCGGGGCGCTACCCGGCCGAGGCCGCGCTGGCACTGCATCCGGATCTCGGCCTGTTGCTGGATGCCGCGGACCCGGATCCGGCCGCCGCGGATCCGGCGTTCCACGCCTGGCTGCTGGCCGAGGTCGAGCCGGAGTCCGGCACCGCCGTGGATACAGGTGTCGAGACCGACCCGGGTGACTCCGTCCCTTCTCGCGATCACGCCGTGCGCGCGGCGCAGGCGCGGCTCGATGCACTCGGACCGGCGGCGCGCGCGCGGCTGGACGGACGGCGCGAGGCCTGGGACGCGCTGCCGCACTCCGAGCGGGGTGAACTCCGCGAGCGCTGGCAGACCTGGCAGGCACTGTCCCCCGCCGAGCGGCGGAGGCTGAGCGCCGCTGCGGTGCGCCACACGCAGCGCTCACCGGACGAGCAGGCCGCGCTGCGCGCCCGCTTCGACGCGCTGGACGCCAGCATCCGTCGCGGCTGGCTGCTCGGACCGGACCTCGGTGCCGACTACCCGCGACTGCATCCGCTCATCGCCCAGGTGCCGGACGACGTGCGCGCCCCGTTGCTGGCGGCGCTGCGCGGCCTCGACGCGCAGGCCCGCGACGACCTTGCCGTGCTCGCCGTGCGCACGCCGCCGCAGGCGCGCGCCGGACTGCGCGTCGAGCTGTTGGCCACGCCGCCCGAGCAGCGCGGCCCCTGGCTGCGGCGCCAGGTGTCCCCGGCCCAATGAGCGACGCCTCCGGCCAGCCGCCCGCGTTGTCCGTCCCGGGCTTCGCGGCCGAGGTGCGGGCCACCGGCCTGCTGGCGCTGCCGCTGGTGGCCGGGCACCTGGCGACCGGGCTGATCGGCTTCGTCGACAGCGTGATCGCCGGCCGCCACGGCACCGCCACGCTGGCCGCGGTGTCGGTGGGCACCGCCATGTTCTGGCTGCCGATGATGATTCCGATGGGCACTCTGATGGCGCTTCCGCCCGCGGTCTCGCAGCTCGACGGCGCCGGCCGCCGGGACGACATCGCGCCGCTGTTCCGGCAGGCGCTGTGGCTGGCGCTGGGGCTCGGCCTCCTGCTGTTCGCATTCCTGAGCCTGGCCTCGCTCGCGCTGGGCCCGATGGGCATCGCGCCGGAGATCCGGCCCGGCGCCGCGGCCTTCCTGCACGGCATCCGCTGGGGCGTGCCGGCGCTGACGCTCTACTACGCCATGCGCTACCTCAGCGACGGCCTGCACTGGACCCTGCCGACCATGCTGTTCGGCTTCGGCGGCCTGCTGCTGCTGGTGCCGCTGGGCTACGCCTTCGCCTTCGGCGCGTTCGGGCTGCCGGAGCTGGGCGCCGGCGGTCTCGGCCTCGCGTCGGCGCTGATGATGTGGGCGCAGGCGCTCGGCTTCGCCGCGTACCTGGCGTGCTCGAAGCGCTTCGCGCCACTGGCGCTGTTCGCGTGCTTCGAGCGGCCGCGCTGGCGGTCGATCCGCGACCTGCTCCGTACCGGACTGCCGATCGGGGTGACGGTGGCGATGGAGGGTGGGCTGTTCATCGCCACCGCGCTGCTGATCGGACGCCTGGGCCAGGTCGAGTCCGCGGCCCACCAGATCGCGATCAACGTCGCCAGCCTGTGCTTCATGATTCCCTTCGGCGTCGCCGAAGCGACGACCGTGCGCGTGGGCCACGCGGTGGGCTCGCATGGCAGCCGGGAGGGTGTGCGCCGCGTGATGCTGGCCGGATTGGCGCTGGTGCTGGGCACCCAGGCGCTGTCGGCGCTGGTGCTGGTGCTGGGCCATGACGCGATCGCGGCCGTCTACACCGCCGATGCCGCGGTGGCGGCGCTGGCCGCCTCGCTGCTGTTGTTCGCCGCGGCGTTCCAGTTCCCGGATGGCGTGCAGGTGCTGTCCGCCGGCGCGCTCCGGGGCCTCGAGGACACGCGCGTGCCGATGGTGCTGGCCGCCTTCGCCTACTGGGCCGTGGGCATGGCCATCGGCGTCTGGCTGGGCCTGGGGCTGGGGCTGGGCCCGCGCGGCATGTGGATCGGGTTGATCGCCGGGCTCTCGGTGGCCGCAGTGCTCATGGCCGGTCGATTCGTCCGCACCAGCGGACGGCTGCCCCGAAGGGGAGGGTGACCGGCGGCGGGTGACGCCCGCAGCCCGCAGCGGTGATACTGGCCGCACTGTCCGTCCATCCGTCGAGCCGTCCATGTCCGCACCACCCAGTCACGCCCCCCGCCGCCGAGGCCCCATCGCCCGCGTGCTGGTCGGGGCGTGGGACGCCCTCAACTTCACCCGCCGGCTGGTGTTCAACCTGCTGTTCCTGTTCCTGCTGGTGATCGTGCTGGTAGCGCTGGCCTCCGCCGAACGCGCAAGGCCGCTGCTCGACCGCACCACTCTGGTGATCGCGCCCGAGGGCGCCCTGGTCGAGCAGTTCAGCGTCGATCCGGTGAGCCGCGCCTTGGGCAAGCTCAGCGGCCAGGACGTGCCCGAGGTCCGCCTGCGGGACCTGCTGCGGGTGGTCGAGAAGGCCGCCGGGGACAAGCGCATCGAGCGCGTCCTCCTGCGCACCGACCGCATGGCGTTCTCCGGCTACGCCTCGATGCGCGAGCTGGCCGACGCCATCCGCGCGCTGCGCGCGGCCGGCAAGCAGGTGATCGCCTATGGCGACTACTTCGGACAGGCGCAGTACCTGCTGGCCGCACAGGCCGACGAGGTCTACATGGATCCCTATGGCGGCATGGTGCTGGAAGGCATCGGCCGCTACCGCCAGTACTACCGCGAGGGCCTGCAGGACAAGCTCGGCGTCGACGTGCACCTGTTCAAGGTCGGCGAGTACAAGTCGGCGGCCGAACCGTACGTGCTCGACCAGGCCTCGCCCGAGGCCAAGGAAGCCGACCTGTACTGGATGAACGACATCTGGCAGCGCTTCCTCGGCGACATCGCGGCGGCGCGCGGCCTCGACGTCGCGGCGCTGGCCGCCGGCGTCGAAACCCTGCCCGAGGGCGTGCGTGCCGCCGGCGGCGACCTCGCGAAGTTCGCGCTGGACGCGAAGCTGGTCGACGGCCTGAAGACGCTGGAGGAGGTGCAGGCGCTGCTGGCCGAACGCGGCGTGGCCGACGAGGACACCGACAGCGGCGTGCGCGACATCGCCTGGGACGACTACCTCAAGCACGTCACCAGCCCGATGGCCGCCGCCGATGCCCGGCCGCAGGTGGCGGTGGTGGTCGCCGAAGGCACGATCATGGGCGGCGAGCAGAACCCGGGCAGCGTCGGCGGCGAGTCGACCTCGGCGCTGCTGCGTGCCGCGCGCGACGACGACAAGGTCAAGGCCGTGGTGCTGCGCGTGGATTCGCCCGGGGGCGAGGTCTTCGCGTCCGAACAGATCCGCCGCGAGGTGGTCGCGCTGCGCGAGGCCGGGAAGCCGGTGGTGGCCTCGATGGGCGACCTGGCCGCGTCCGGCGGCTACTGGATCAGCATGGATGCCGACGCGATCTATGCCGACCCGTCCACCATCACCGGCTCGATCGGCATCTTCGGGATGTTCCCGACCATCCCGCGCACACTGGAAAAGATCGGCGTGCGCACCGACGGCGTCGGCACCACCTCGTTCGCCGGCGCCTTCGATCCCACCCGGCCGCTGCAGCCGGAGGTCGGCGCGGTGATCCAGAGCGTGATCGAAAAGGGCTATCGCGACTTCACCGGCAAGGTCGCCGCCGCTCGCGAGCGCAGCGTCGAAGAGATCGACCTCGTGGCCCGCGGCCGCGTGTGGAGCGGCGCGCAGGCGAAGGACCGCGGCCTGGTCGACGAGTTCGGCGGCCTGCGCGACGCGCTGGCCGCCGCCGCCGCCCGCGCGGAGCTGGGCGGGCCAGACGCCTGGGGCGTGAAGTACATCGAGAAGCCGCTGACGCCGTTCGAGAGCTTCGTCGCCGGCATGGCCGAGAGCCGCATCGCGGCGCCGGTGCTCGCGCGCAGCGGGCTGGCGACCGACCTGCTGGCCAGGGTGGCGCCGGGCCTCGCCTCCGAACTGCGCTTCATCGAACAGGTCATGGCCCGTGGCGGCCACCCGGTGAAGGCCGTGGCGCACTGCTTCTGCATCCCATGAGCGCTGCGGACCCCTCCCGCTGGCGCCTCGACGGTCAGCTGGCCCTGGTCACCGGGGGCAGCGCCGGCATCGGTCGCGCGATCGCCTCCGAGCTGCTCGGCTTCGGCGCGCGGGTGCTGATCGCCGCCCGCGACGGTGATGCGCTCGAGGTCGCGCGCGAGGAGCTGCTGGACCTGCATCCCGACGGCGACGTGCGCGCGCTGATCTGCGATGTCGCCGACGACGAGCAGCGCCGCGAGCTGCTGGACTGGATCGAGGACCAGGGCGAAGGCCTCAACATCCTGGTCAACAACGCCGGCGGCAATCTGGGCAAGGCCGCGGTGGACTACACCGAGGACGAGTGGCGCTCGATCTTCGAGGTCAACCTCTTCAGCGCCTTCGAGCTCTCGCGCTACGCGCATCCGCTGCTCACGCAGCATGCGGCCAGCTGCATCGTCAACGTGGGCAGCGTGTCGGGCGCGACCCATGTGCGCACCGGCGCGCCCTACGGCATGAGCAAGGCCGCGCTGCACCAGATGACCCGCAACCTCGCCTGCGAATGGGCGGAAGACGGCGTGCGCGTGAACTGCGTCGCGCCCTGGTATATCCGCACACGGCGCACCTCACCGAAGCTCGCGGATCCGGACTACCTCGACGAAGTGCTGCTGCGCACGCCGATGGGCCGCATCGGCGAACCGGAGGAGGTGGCCGCCGCGGTCGCCTTCCTGTGCCTGCCGGCGTCGGGCTACGTCACCGGCGAATGCATCGCCGTGGACGGCGGCTTCCTGCGCTACGGCTTCTGACCCATTTTTCCCGCGCGGAGGCTGCGATGAATCGATCAGGGACTGTCCGCCCGCTGCTGCTGGCCGGGCTTGTCGCGCTGGCAGGCGCGTCGGCCATGGCACAGGACGCGCCGGGCTACGACGCAGCGCTTGCCGGAAAGCTCGGTGCCGACGATTACGGCATGGCCCGCTACGTGCTGGTGATCCTCAGGTCCGGCCCCACGCCGATGCCGAAGGGCGAAGCCCGGGACGCGATGTTCCAGGGCCACTTCGCCAACATCACTCGCCTGGCGGAGGAAGGGAAGCTGGTGCTGGCCGGCCCGCTGGACGGTGTCGACGGGCGCCGCGGCATCTTCGTGCTCGACACCGCCGACCTCGAGGAGGCCCGCGCGCTGGTGGCCACCGACCCGGTGATCGCGGAGGGCGAGATGGTCGCCGATCTCCATGTCTACTATGGTTCGGCGGCGCTGCGGATGGTCAACGAGACCCATCAGCGGATTGCACGGAAGGCGTTCTGAGGGAGGATCCGCTGTGACCCTGATGATCATCGGTCTGCTGCTGTTCCTGGGGGTGCATTCCGTGCGCATCTTCGCCGACGATTGGCGCAGCGCGGCGATCGCCCGGATCGGCGAGCCGGCCTGGAAGGGCATCTACTCGCTGTTCGCGATCGCCGGCCTCGCGCTGGCCATCATCGGCTATGGCCGGATGCGGCTGGATTCGGCCCTGGTCTGGGTCCCGCCCGCGGGGCTGCGCCACTTCGTGGCGCTGTTGATGATCCCCGCCTTCATCCTGCTGGTGGCGGCCTACGTGCCGCGCAACCACCTCAAGGCCAGGCTGGGCCACCCGATGATCATTGCGGTGGCGCTTTGGGCCCTGGCCCACCTGCTGGCCAACGGCCGGCCGGGCGACATCGTCCTCTTTGGCGGCTTCCTGCTGTGGGCGCTGCTCGACTGGCGCGCCGCGGCGCAGCGGCCGGCTGCCGCGGCGGCAGCGCCGACGTGGGCGCGCACCGCCGTCACGGTCGTCATCGGGCTGGTCGCGTACTGGCTGTTCGCCTTCCACCTGCATGTTCGGGTGACCGGGGTGCCGGTGATGTAGGGGCGCCGCATCCGGCCTTTACCATCCGCCACGGATTCCCATGCCCCCTCTCACCGCCACCCTGATCATCCTGCTGATGGTGGCCGCCAACGCGCTCTACGTCGCCGCGGAGTTCGCCACGGTGGGGTCGCGCCGCTCGCGCGTGCAGGAGGTGGCCGAGGCCGGCAACGCCACGGCGTCGTCGTTGCTGGAAATCCTGAAGGACCCCGTGCGGCTGGACAACTACGTCGCCGGCTGCCAGATCGGCATCACCCTGACCAGCCTGATCGCCGGCGCCGTCGCCCAGGCCCGGCTCACGCCGCTGCTGGAGCCGCACCTGGGCGCCGTGGGCGGCGCCACCGCCGCGATCGTGGCCGTGCTGCTGGCAATCACCGTGCTGCAGGTGGTTCTGGGCGAGCTGCTGCCCAAGACGGTGGCGCTGCGCTACCCCGAGAAGCTGGCGATGGCCACCCTGCTGCCGATGAAGGCCAGCCTGGTGCTGTTCAGGCCGCTGATCGTGCTGTTCAACGGCACGGCATTCTCGCTGATGCGGCTGTCCGGCCTGGGCGGCACCCATGACCGCGCGCATGTGCATTCGCCGGAGGAGCTCGAGGGGCTGTACCGGGAGAGCGCCGCCGGTGGCCTGATCGACGCCGCCGAACGCGACATGCTGGCCGGCGCGCTCAACGTCGATGGCCGCCTGGTGCGCGAGATCATGACCCCGCGCACGCGCATGCACGTGGTGCGAGGCGGGGACACCGTGCGCGATGTGCTGCTGCGCGTGGTCGACGTGCCGCATTCGCGCTTCCCGGTGGTCGGTGAAACCACCGACGACGTCACCGGCATCGTGCACCTGCGCGCGCTGTTCGCCGCCAGCGAGCGCGAGCCGGGCGCGACCGTGGCCTCGATCCAGCGCGAGCCGCTGGTGGTGGCCGACGTCATGCCTGTGCCGGCGCTGTGGCGCGCGCTGCGCGCGGCCGGCCGGCACAGTGCGATCGTGGTCAACGAATACGGCACCGTGGCGGGCATCGTCACCCCGGAGGACGCGCTGGAGGAGATCTTCGGCGAACTCCAGGACGAGTTCGACCAGGAGGAAGAGCCGATCATCGAGACCGGCGAGGGGCTGAGCGTGCGCGGCGATGTGGTGCTGTCCGTCCTCAACGACCGCTACGGCCTGGGGCTGCCGGAGGACCACGTGGACACCATCGGCGGACTGGTCTGGCACGAGCTGGGCCGGCTGCCGGCCGCGGGCGACGAAGTCGACGTCACCGGCACCGCGTACCGCCTGCGGGTGGAAGCGATGGACCGGCAGGCGGTGCGCCGGGTGCGCCTGCTGCGCGGGGGGGGAGGACCGGCCATGACCGACGTGCTGGCGGTCATCGGCATCATCCTGCTGCTGGTCGTGGTCAACGGCGTGTTCGTCGCCGCCGAGTTCGCCCTGGTCGGCGCCCGGCGCAGCCGGCTGGCAACGCTGGCGCAGGGCGGCAGCGGCGCCGCGGCCTGGCTGCTGCAGGTGTTCGACCGGCGGACCGGCAAGGACGCCTACATCGCCGTCGCCCAGCTCGGCATCACGCTGGCCAGCATCGGCCTGGGCATGTACGGCGAGCCCGCGGTCGCGCGGTGGCTGTACCCCGCGCTGGAATCCCTGGGGCTGGACGCCGGGCAGGCGCGGCTCGCCGGTTTCGCCGTCGCGCTGGGCGCGATCACCTGGCTGCACGTCGTGCTGGGCGAGATGATCCCCAAGGCGATGGCGCTGCAGGCGCCCGAGCGCACGAGCATCGCGGTGAACCCGGTGATGCGCCTGTTCGGCATCCTGTTCCGACCCATGGTCTGGGTGCTCAACCGGATCGCGTTCGCACTGATGCGCCTGCTCGGCATCCCCGACCCGGGCCGCTCGGCCTCGCTGTACACCAGCAAGGAGCTGGAGATCGCGACCGGGGAAGTGGCCGAGAGCGGCCAGTTCGGCATCGCGCAGCGCCTGCTGATCGACAACATCTTCGAGATGGAAGAGCGTACCGCCGAGGAGCTGATGACATCGCGGGTGCGGATGCAGGCGATCAACGTCGAGGCCGATGCCGATGCCGTGGCGCTGCTGATCGCCAACCGGTCCGCCAACCGCTATCCGGTGTATGCGGACACGCTCGACAACGTGGTCGGCGTGCTGCACGTGAAGGACTTCATCCGGGCCCGCGCCCGCGGCGAGGACACCGCGCTGGAGCGGCTGGTGCGCAGGCTGCCCGCGGTGGCGGCCAGCACGACCGCCGAGGAGCTGCTGGCCACCTTCAAGCGCCATCGCGTGCACGCCGCCGCTGTCGTGGACGAGTTCGGCGGCACGCTCGGCTTCGTGACCATGGACGACCTGGTGTCGGACGTGATCGACGCCGAGGACGCCACGCCCAGCGACTGGATCCGCCGCAACGAGGACGGCAGCCTGACCCTGGACGGCGAAGTGACGCTGGCCGAACTGTCGGAGGACCACGGTATCGAGCTCGAGCACCCCGAGGTCGTGACCGTGGCCGGCCTGTTCCTGGCGCGTAGCGGCACCCTGCCCGCGGTGGGCGAGCGGATGGTGGTGGCGGGGCACCAGCTGCGGGTCGAGGAAATGAAGGGACTCAAGGTGACGCGGATCGTGCTGGTGCCGGCGGCGCGGGGGCAGGTTCCCCACCGGTGAACATCCCCTGTCCGGCATCCAGCTGCACATCGAAGTGCGAGATGGACCCGCCGAGGCCGATCTTCCGCCGGTACTGGACCTGCAGGGTGCCGCTGATGGCCTCCGTGCTGCCGGCGGGAATGGCGATCTCGGAGACCGCCTGCTCGGCCAGCAGCCGATGGCCGACCCAACGGACGTTCTCCCTGTTGAACGTCCGGACGAATTCGACCATCTCCGGGTCCCCGGCATGGTCGCCCAGCGGCAGGGGCTCTTCCGCGAACCCGGCGGGTGGCGCCAGCCGCAGCCGCGCCGCGGTCGCGCGCGGCAAGGTGATCTCGCAGATGCTCTGCTCCTTGTCCGGGTTGTTCACCGCAAGCACGATCCGCTCATCGGGGACGACGCTCGCAACCACCGCGGAAGGGCGCTTTCCGGAGTCGGGAACGACGAGTGCCAGCGCATCGCCCATGACCACGAAGCGCCAGGCGAAGTAGGCGAGCAGGGCAAGGAACAGGGCAGCGATGGTCTTCAAGGGTTGGCTCCGTTCGCCTGGCGCAAAGCGCCGACAACCGACAATCGCGCAACGGCGCTTGACCCCGCCACCTGGGCAAGGATCATGCAGGCGACCGGAGGATGGCAACCCATGACGCACCAGCCTCGTGGCCACGGGCACGAAGACGCGCACGGCCATGGCCGCCGCCACGGGCATGGCCATGACCACCACGACCACGCCCCCGCCGTCACCGCCGGCAACGAGCGCCGCCTGCGCTTCGTCTTCCTGCTGACCGCGGGCTACGCGGTGGTCCAGGCCATCGGCGGCTGGTGGTCGGGTTCGCTGGCGCTGATCGCGGACTCGGGACACATGGTGTCCGATGCCGCGGCGCTGCTGCTGGCGCTGGTGGCGTACCGGATCGCGCGGCGGCCGGCGGATTCCACGCGCACCTACGGCTTCCACCGGGTGCGTGTGCTGGCGGCGCTGGCCAACGGCGCGGCGCTGCTGCTGCTGGTGGCCTGGATCGCATGGGAGGCCGTGGCGCGCTTCCGCCAGCCGGTGGAGGTCATGGCCGGGGCGATGCTGGTCGTGGCCGTGATCGGCATGCTGGTCAACCTGTCCGGGGCATGGATCCTGTCGCGCGGGGATCGCGGCGACGGCAACCTGCGCGGCGCGCTGCTGCACGTCATCGGCGACCTGCTGGGCTCGGTCGGCGCGATCGCGGCGGCGGTAGGGATCATGCTCACCGGCTGGATGGTGCTCGACCCGGTCCTGTCGCTGCTGGTGGCGTTGCTGGTGGTGCGTTCGGCCTGGCGGCTGGTCTCGGAATCCCTGCGCGTGCTGCTGCAGGCGGTGCCGCAGGGCGTGGACGCGCGTGCGGCCGAGGAGGGGCTGGCGGCGCTGCCGGAGATCGCCGAGGCCGGGCACTTCCACGCCTGGACGCTGACCGACGAGTCCAGCGTGGCGACGGTGCACGTGAGCCCGGCGCCGGGCGTGGACCCGCTGCTGCTGCCGAAGCTGGTGTCGGGATGGCTGCACGACCGTTACGCGATCGACCACGTCACCGTGCAGGTGGACCCGCCGGGACAGCTGGACCGCGAACACTGTTGAGCCGGCTGCGGCCGGCCCGGTGCTTCAGTGGCTCCCGGACAGGCCGCAGGTGGTGTCGCTGAGGATCGTCGACACGCGCGCGAACTCCTGCTGGAGCGGCGCCCTGGCGTCTCCGCGGGCGTAGCGCCAGGTGGATTCGATCTCGCGGCCGCGCTGGCGCCAGCCCTCGCAGGCCTCTTCGTCGGGGATGCGCTCGCAGCGGTCGTGCTGCCATTCGCAGGCGGCACCCGCGCCGAGCCCCGGGTCGCCGTCGATGCCGACGGTCCGCAGCGGCACGCAGCGCGGCTGCGGATCGGAAGCCTCGTGGATGTAGCGGCCGTTGCCCGGCGTGTGGCAGCGGTAGATCGGGGGCGGCGGCAGGCGGTCGGCGGGTGCGAGCGCTGCCGGCGGCGGTGCCTGCAAGCGCTCGGCGGCCCCGGGCGCGGCCGCGGCGGGGGTCGGCGGCGCGATGTCCTGCACGGCCTGCGGCACGTAGGCCGGCATGGGCGGTGGCGGCTCGACCACGGTGCGTTCCTGCCGGCTGCCCGCGGGGCAGGGCACGTCGTTCTGCACCGTGAGCGCGCCGCTGGCGTCGGTGCAGCGGTAGATCACGACCTGTGACGCCGCGCCTGCGGGTAGCACGGCGGCCGCAAGGGCGGCCAGGGTCACGGGGATGGCGAACAGCGCGGCGGGCGGTACTGTCCGTCCGGGCCGGCGTCTGGATCGGGGCATCATGGGGTCCTGCAATCGCTGTCGATGCGGGCGTTGAGCCCGCGTTCCTCGATGCGCAGGGTATCGCGCTCGCTCTGCTGGGCGTTGAAGAAGCGCCGGCGGATGTCCTCGCGGCGGTCGCGCAGACGGGCGCAGGCTTCGGCCTGTGGCAGTGCGTGGCAACGGTCGGCTTCCCAGGTGCCGGCTTCGGTGCCGAACCAGCCACTCCCGCGATGCGGCGGACGCGGACGCGGGCCGGTGGCGGTGTCGGGATCCGGGCGGGGCGGGTCGGGCGGAATGCTGATGCGGCTCACCGGCGGCGCGCTCAGGCCGTCGCCGGCGCGGGTGGAAGTCCCGCGGGCGCCGATGTCTCCGCGGCCGCTTCCCCCGGGAGGTTCCGGCCGGCCGGGGTGCCGGCCGCCGTCGGCATGCCCGGGCCGGCCGTGGTGCCAGCCGCCGCCGACCGGCCAGCCACTGGTCCACAGCGTGACCCGGCGCAGTTCGCCTTCGCCGCTGTCGCTTTCGTAGACGCTGCCGTCGGGGCGCACGCATTCGTACAGCGGCTGCGGGGACGGGGCCACAGGGCGATTCGACGCCGGCGGCGTCGCGGGCAGGATCATCGGGCGCTCCGATGGCCCCGGCTCGGGCCCGGGCGGGGCGTCGACCGGGCGCGCCATGCTGCGCACCTCTTGCTTGGTGCCCTTGGGACAGGGCTGGTTGCCGATGACGACCTCACCGTCCGTCCCGGTACAGCGGTAGATGGTGACGTCGCCGGCGTCCTGCGCCGGCGCGGCCACCGCCCATGCCAGCAAGGCGATCAGGCAGGCCGCGGCAGGCGCGGAGGCGAGGCGTGCCGATGGAGCGCTCATGGCCGCATCTTGCTCCGGCGATGGCATTGCCGGAAGCGAAGGCGCCGCGACCCTCGGTGGCGATTCAGCTTCAGTCGCGAAGTGCCGCCCCGCTGCGGGCGTCCCGGATCGGCGTCGGCCGCTCCAGTCCGCCGGTCGCACCGGGCAGCACGCAGTCGACGGCTTCGCGCACCCCGGCCGCGAGCCCGGTTTCGCTGCGGGCGGGCGGATCGCCGGCGAGGTTGGCGCTGGTGGAGACCAGCGGGCCGCCGAACATGCGGCACAGCGCCGCGACCAGCGGGTGGGCGCTGACCCGGATGGCGACGCCGTCGTGGTCGCCGGTGATCCAGCGCGGTACCCGCGCGGTCGCCGGCAGCACCCAGGTGTTGGCACCGGGCCAGGAGGCGAGAACGGCGTCGCGGCGCTCGGGCGGCAACGCGCCCCAGTCGACCAGGCCGTCGAGCTGGGCCGGGTCGGCGGCGACCAGCAGCAGGCCCTTGGAGACGTCGCGGCGCTTGATCGCGAGCAGGCGCATGACCGCGGCCTCGTCGAAGGGATCGCAGCCCAGACCCCACACGGCCTCGGTGGGACAGGCGACCACGCCGCCCCGGCGTAGCGCGGACACGGCGGCTTCAAGCTGCGGGGTGCGGGGCGTCATTGGTCGGGAGCGGCGAAGGTCGGGAACGGGCGGGTGCGCTGCGAGCTTACCCCTGCAGCGTCGGGCGCGGCGTGTCCCGGCCTGGAAGGTGCGTGTGCTCTGGCGGTCCATGCCGGTGCCCGGATTCACGCTCGCGGGCGGCCGGGACATTCAACCCGTCCACGCGACGGTCGGATTCTCCGGTCGGGCCCAGCCCGACGTCGGAGAGTGAAACCCACGCTCGCCGCTGTGCCGGATCGTCCAGCCTGCCCTCGATGGCGAACAGGTGTCCGGTGCGGCCCATCACCACGTGGTCGACACGCCGGAGCGCGGGACCTGTTGCCGCGGGATCGGCGGCATCGGTGCCGCCAGCGGCGCCCTTGCAGCGGGCCAGCAGGCAGCGGCTGATGCGCTCGCCGGTCTCTTCGCAGGACGTGCCACTGCCCTCGTTGAGCGCACGGACGCCCGCTCGTATGCGCGCGTACATCGCATGGTCGGGATGGGCCGGGTCGCGGGGGCCACGGAGCAGGGCGCGCGTTTCCCGGTCGGCCACGCCGGTGACATCGAGCCCGTTCCAGAGCTGGAAATTCTCGACCGCCTGCCGCGTGTTGCGTCCGAAGATTCCATCGACGGCCAGCGGACGCCCCCGACCGTCGCGGATGCCGAGCCTGTCCAGCTCCCGCTGCAACGCCACGACATCTCCGCCGCGCACACCTTGGCGCAGGTCGGCGGCGGCAGGGGCTGGTTCGATTCGCGCCCTCGATTTCTCGATCAGCGCCGGGACGGACCGCTCCCATGCCCTTGCGTAGCGCTCACAGTCTTCCGCCGCCCTGATCGTCCAGGCCTGTCCCGTGATGCCGTTGACCACCCGCCGCGCGTTGTAGGCGTCTCGCGTTCCGTCGTTGATGTACCGGTCCAGCCGCCTGCCCGTGAACAGGCCGTCACGCATGCCGATGACGAGGATCCTGGCCGCCAGCTCCGGCTCCCGTGCCCGCGCGGGATTGTCGACCAGCGTGCCGTCCAGACCGAAGAGGTCGTCGAACTTCCGGTAGTTGTAGTCGTGGGTCAGGTGGACGTAGCCGCGGCCGTAGAACGCTTCGCCACCGCTGTAGCCGAGCTTCCTGGCCTGGCTTCTTCCGAAATCCTCCTCGGGCGCGGAGAAGTCCCGGGTTTCGTGCTGCGCCGTTGCCAGCAGGTAGGCGATCTGGCGGTGGTCGTCGACGCCGTGTCGCAGCGCCGTGTCGACGATCAGCTGTATCGAAGCGTCGCGATCGATTCCGAACCCGCCGGTACTCCTGCCGTGTCCATCCATCACGCCACCTCCCTGTGGGTCCGCTGCCCGGCATCACCGACGATGCGGAGCGCGCGATCGACCCGCCGTTCCGTGGCGGTCACCGGTCCCGTTCCCCCCGAAGTGATAGCACGGCGGGCCCGCGCCCGCCTGAGGGAGCATGACGGGGCGCTGTCGGATCCTTCCGGATTGCCGCCCGCGTGGGTGGGACGAAGGACGGTCAGGGCGTCCCGACCCGGACCCGGACGCTGCCGAACCGCATGCGGTCCCGCAGGCGTGCCGATGTCCCCGGAGGCTCAGAAAGGAGCGTCGTCGCCGGTCGCGGCGGCGCGGGACGTCACGGCCTTCTTCGCCACCGTCTTCTTCGCCGTCTTCTTTGTCGCAGCCTTCTTTGTCGCGGCCTTCGTTGTTGTCTTCTTCGCGGCCTTCTTTGCCGGCGCCTTCGTCGCGGATGCCTTCTTGGCCGGGGCCTTCTTCGCAGGCGCCTTCTTCGCCGCGGTCTTCTTGCCGAAGCGCCCGCGCGCCGGCTTTCCGGTCTCCTCCAGCAGCTGCGTGACCTCTTCCAGGGTCAGGGACGCCGGTTCGCGGTCCTTCGGGATCTTGCCGTTGAGCCGGCCATCGCTGATGTACGGCCCGAAGCGGCCGTTGAGGACCTGGATGTCGCTGCCCGGGAACTCCTTGATGATCCGGTTGCGCGCGATCTCCTCTTTCTCTTCGATCAGGAATACCGCGCGCTCGAGTTCGATGGTGTACGGATCGTCTTCCTTCTTCAGCGAGGCGTAGACGCTGCCGCGTTTGGCGAAGGGTCCGAAGCGGCCGATGCCCACGCTGACCTCCTCGCCATTGTTCTCGCCGAGCATGCGCGGCAGGCGGAACAGGTCGATGGCCTCCTCCAGCGTGATCGTGTGCATGCTCTGGCCGGGACGCAGCGAGGCGAAGCGCGGCTTCTCGGCCTCGTCCTCGGCGGTGCTGCCGATCGCGGCGTAGGGCCCGTAGCGGCCCAGGCGCACGCTCACCGGCTTGCCGGACTTCGGATCGGTGCCGAGCTCGCGCGCGCCGGTGGCCTGGCTGCGGTCGACGCTCTCGGTCTTCTCCTCGACCAGTTCCTTGAACGGACCCCAGAACTTCTCCATCAGCGGCACCCAGTCCTCTTCGCCGCGGCTGACCGCGTCGAGTTCGTCCTCGAGCTTCGCGGTGAAGTCGTAGTCGACGTAGCGGGTGAAGTGGCCGCTGAGGAAGTTGGATACCGCGCGGCCGACATCGCTGGGCCGGAAGGCGCGGCCCTCCATCTCGACGTACTTGCGGAACAGCAGGGTCTGGATGATCGAAGCGTAGGTGGAGGGGCGGCCGATGCCGTATTCCTCCAGCGTCTTCACCAGCGAGGCCTCGGTGAAGCGCGGCGGCGGCTGGGTGAAGTGCTGGTCGGCGTGTACGCGGTCGAGCGGGATGCGATCGCCCGGCTTCATCGCCGGCAGCTTGCGGCCCTCGTCGTCGTCGTCCTTGCCCTTCGCGTCCTTGCCTTCCTCGTAGACGGCCAGGAAGCCCGGGTCGACCACGGTGGTGCCGCTCGCGCGGAAGCCGTGCTCGCTGCCGGCGGCGAGGTCGACGGACACGGTATTGAGCGTGGCCGGCACCATCTGCGAAGCCACCGAGCGCTTCCAGATCAGCTCGTACAGGCGGCGCTCGTCGTCGGACAGGAAGCGCGCGACCTGCGCCGGCGTGCGCAGCGCCGAGGTCGGCCGCACGGCCTCATGGGCCTCCTGCGCGTTCTTGGATTTCGTCTGGTAGAAGTTCGGCTTGTCGGGCAGCGCGCGGGTGCCGTAGTCGCGGGCGATGACGTCGCGGATCTCGGACAGCGCCTCGACCGACAGGCTGACCGAGTCGGTACGCATGTAGCTGATCAGGCCGACGGTGCCCTCGTCGCCGATGGCCACGCCCTCGTACAGTTTCTGCGCCACCTGCATGGTGCGGCGGGTGGTGAAGCCCAGCTTGCGCGAAGCCTCCTGCTGCAGGGTGGAGGTGGTGAAGGGCGGGGCGGGGCGGCGCTTGCGCTCCTTGCTGGCGACGTCGGTGACGTGCAGCGCGCCCTGGGCGGCGGCCACGATGCGGCTGCGCGCGTCCTCGGCGGTGTCGCCGTCGGTGACCGTGAACTGCTCGAACTTCTTCCCGTCCAGCCGCACCAGTTTGGCGGTGAAGGCCTGCGAGGGGTGCGCGCACTCGGCCTCGATGGTCCAGTACTCGCGCGGCACGAAGGCCTCGATCTCCTCCTCGCGCTCGACGATCATGCGCAGCGCCGGCGACTGCACGCGGCCGGCGGACAGGCCCCGCTGCACCTTGCGCCACAGCACCGGGGACAGGTTGAAGCCGACCAGGTAGTCCAGCGCGCGGCGCGCCTGCTGCGCGTCGACCAGGTCGCTGGCGATGCCGCGCGGCTTCTGCATGGCTTCCTTGATGGCGCGCGGCGTGATCTCGGTGAACACCACGCGGTGCAGGTCCTTCCCTTCGAGCAGCCCGCGCTCCTTCAGGATCTCGGCGATGTGCCAGCTGATGGCCTCGCCCTCGCGGTCCGGGTCGGTGGCGAGGTAGATGTCCTCGGCCGCCTTCGCCGCCTTCGCGATTGCCTCGACGTGCTTCTCGTTCTTGTCGATCAGGTCGTAGCGCATCCGGAAGCCGTGCTCGGGATCGACCGCGCCCTCCTTCGGCACCAGGTCGCGCACGTGGCCGTACGAAGCCAGGACCTGGAAGTCCTTGCCGAGGTACTTATTGATGGTCTTGGCCTTGGCGGGCGACTCGACGATGAGGAGGTGCTTGGCCATGCGGCTGGGGATTCCGGGGACGGCGGGCGCCGCGCCTTGAGGGTGGGAGGTGTGTGCAGACGGTAACGCCCGGGACGGAGCCCCGGGCGCGCAGCGGACGCTCTTTATAGTGGAATCACGGCCGCAATGGGACTGTCAAGCAGCGGCCGGGGCGAGGCTCAGTGCACGGTTTCGGGCTCGTCCACGAACATCTGCGTTTCCATCCAGGCGTAGGCGGCCTCGGCCCCGGGCTGGTTGAACAGCACCATCAGCACCACCCACTTGAGGTCATCGAGATCGAGCTCGTCCTGGTCCAGGGCCATGGCGCGGTCGACCACCAGTTCACGGCGGTCGGCGTCGATCACGCCATGCTGTTCGAGGAACAGCAGGAAGCCTCGGCATTCCACGTCCAGCTTGGCCTCTTCGCGCGGGGAGAACAGGCGGGTGGGACCGTTGGCGCGCGGTACGGCGGCCGCCGGCGGCTGCGCCGCCAGTGCGTCAAGCCAGTCGAAGGCCTTGCTGGTTTCCGCGGGGCTGAATCCGGCCTGGAGCAGGCCGCTCTGGAGGGAGTCGCGATCGCGGACGAGGTCCGCGTCTTCGGTGAAGTAGTGTTCGAACAGATAGAGCAGAACGTCGAGGATGCTCTCTTTCATTTCCCCCGGCCTGCGCCCGGAGGCGCGTTACTGAGACTTTCGGGAATACCGGCCATGCTCGACCGCGACACGACCCTCCAGCTCCATGAGCGGCAGCATGCTGCCTAGCTCCGCGGCCGTCAATCCGGTGCGCGAGACCAGTTCATCCATACTGGTTGGGTCGTGGCCCAGTGCCTGCCACAAGCGCTGGTGGCAGGGGCTGGCGGTCGGGCCGTCATCGCCGGCCATCGCGGAGGTGTCCCCGGTACACGTCATGGGGGCGGCCAGCCGTCCGCGCAAGCGGTGCGCCAGCGCGGCCGCCAGCGGGGCCAGGCCATCGAGCACTTCGCGCGGGGTTTCCACCAGCGCCGCGCCGTCGCGGATCAGGCGGTGGCAGCCGCGCGCCTTGGGGTTGTGGATCGAGCCCGGGATGGCGAACACCTCGCGACCCGACTCGGCGGCGAGCCTCGCGGTGATGGCGGCCCCCGAGCGCAGCGCGGCCTCGACCACCAGCACCCCCAGCGACAGTCCGGCGAGGATCCGGTTGCGGCTGGGGAAGGCGCCGCGACCGTACTCCGCGCCCGGCGGCAGCTCGCTGACCACCGCGCCGGTCGCGGCGATGCACGCATGGAGGCCGGTGTTGCGCCGGGGATAGGGGCGGTCGATGGCGGTTCCGAGGACGGCCACCGTGCGCCCCTCCGGTGCCGCCAGCGCGCCCTCGTGGGCGGCGGTGTCGACGCCCGCCGCCATTCCGCTGACCACCACCAGGCCCGAGTCCGCCAGCGCACGGGCGAAGGCCCGGGCGTTGCCGATGCCCCCGGCGCTGGCGGCCCGGCTGCCGATCACCCCCACCGACGGGTGCCAGAGCAGGTCGACGTCTCCGGCCACCCACAGCGCCAGCGGCGGGCTGTCGATCTCGCGCAGCAGGGCGGGATAGTCGGGCTCGTGCCAGCCGACGACCCGACGCCCGGGCGCGGCATCGAGCCAGCCCGCCCAGGCGGTGACGACGTCCGCGCCGCTGCCGCTGCGCAGGCCGAGGCTGCCCTGCTGGGCGGTGTCGAGTCCGGCCGCGCGCCAGGCCGCTCGCCCGGCGGCCAGCGCCGCACTGGCGCTGCCCTGTGTCTCGAGCAGCCGACGGCGCGGCGCACGACGGCCGGCGGCGGCGATCAGGCGCAGCAGCGCCAGGGTCTCTTCTCGGTCCATCGGCCCAGCCTGGGCCGGAGACGGCGACGGCGCCCTCGGGCGCCGTCGCGTGCATCGGTCGGAGAAGGCCGCGGCCTCAGTAGGGCGCGTCCGGATGCTTGAGATGATAGCCCGCGCGGGTCGGTTTGATGCCGTTCATGACCAGACCGTAGCTGACGCGGTCGAAGGTGCGGAACACCATCACGTGGCCGGCGAACTCGTCGGGCAGGCGCACCTTGTCCCCGAAGGCCACGGTATCCGCGTCGCGGTCCAGCCCCTTCTCGACGCGGTCGACGACGTTGCTGCCCTCGCGCCAGATCGAGAACACGGTGCCGTTGTCCACGCCCTCGCGGGCACCGACCGACAGCGCGACCACGTCGCGCGGGCCGCCGGAAGTCAGCATGTCGGTCACCGCGAGCACGCGCGCCTTGCCGTAGTCGGTCTGGACCTTCGGCGGGTGCGGGAAGAACTGCAGGTCGTAGGGCCGGGCGTCCACCGGCACCACGCGGTCGCCGACGCGGACCTCGCGGCCCTCCTCGTCCAGCAGCAGGGTACTGGCGCCGATGCCGCCCGCCTCGCCGCGGGTCAGGGTGCCGGCGGTCACCCGCATCAGTTCGTGGCCCAGCACTTCCTGGCCCTTGTCGGGCATCACCACGTTGGCCCAGTACCGGCCGAAATCCACGCTGTAGCGACCGCTGCTGTCGAATTCGTCGGTGCCGAAGGTGTCGCAGCACATGCCGGCGCGCAGCAGGTGGGTATAGCGCACGGTCGGGCGCAGCACGGCATAGCGCGTGCCGGGCGTCGCATCGCCCAGGCCGCGCACGTAGGCCACCTGGCCGCGGCTGGCCCGCAGGCGGTCGTCCTCGAGGCCGACCACATGGGGCAGGTGGTCGAAGGAATCGACCACGCGCAGGTCCTTGAGGAAGGGTTCGATCTCGGACAGCGGCACGGCGTCGATCGGCGCCGCCTCGGTCCGCGGTCCCGGCGTGACGGCGACGCGGTCGAGGTAGGCCAGGCTGATCACGTCGCCCGGGTAGATCAGGTGCGGATTGGCGATCTGCGGGTTGGCCTGCCAGATCTCCGGCCACAGCCAGGGTTTCTGCAGGAACCGGCCCGCGATGTCCCACAGCGTGTCGCCGCGCACGACGACATAGGTGTCGGGATGGTCACCGCGCAGCCCCTGGGCCGCCGCGAAGGTCGCCACCGTCAGCATCGCTACCGCGGTGCCCGTGCGTAGCGCGTTAGAAAGGCGCTGAAGCTTGCCGGCCATCTACCTGCTCCCCTTGGAGATTTCCCCGTGTAGCGGCCGCACTATGCCTACAGGAATGGACCCGGCGCAAGCCTGCCGGCGCTACAATCCCCTGCCGTCCCGCATGGTTGTGACGGCCGACTCCTTTCCCTGTCCGCCCGCATGTCCCTGATCACCATCCTCGAGCACCCACACCCGAACCTGCGCAAGGTCGCCGCCGAGCGCGAGGCCGCCGGCATCGCCGATCCCGCCTTCCAGCGCCTGCTCGACGACATGTTCGAGACCATGTACGAGGCACCGGGCATCGGCCTGGCGGCCACCCAGGTCGACGTGCACGAGCGCTTCATGGTCATCGACGTGACCGAGACCCGGGACCAGCCGCTGGTGTTCATCAACCCGGTGATCCGCGAGCGCTCGGTCGACCTGCGCGTGCACCAGGAGGGCTGCCTGTCGATCCCGGGCATCTTCGCCGACGTCACCCGTGCCGACGGCATCGAGGTCGAAGCCCTGGACCGCCATGGCAAGCCCTTCACGCTGGCGGTCGACGGTCTGCTGGCCACCTGCATCCAGCACGAGGTCGACCATCTGGATGGCAGGCTGTTCATCGACCATCTCTCGCCGCTCAAGCGCGAGCGGGCGATGAAGAAGTACGAAAAGATGAGGCGGCATGACTGACCGCCGTCGGGGCGGGGCGAGCCGCGCCGGGAGCGACGCGATGAGGATCGTTTTCGCGGGCACGCCGGAGTTCGCCGTGCCCTCGCTGCGCGCCGCCTGCGGCAAGGCCGAGGTGGTCGCGGTCTACACACAGCCCGACCGGCCCGCCGGCCGCGGGCGCGGGCTGCAGGCTTCGCCCGTGAAGCGGGAGGCCCTGGCCCGCGGCATCCCGGTGGTTCAGCCGGAAAGCCTGAAGACGCAGGTCGCCCGCGACGCGCTGCGCGCACTGGAGCCGGATCTCATGGTGGTGGTGGCCTATGGCCTGCTGCTGCCGCAGAAGATCCTCGACATCCCGGTGCATGGCTGCTGGAACGTGCATGCATCGCTGCTGCCGCGCTGGCGCGGCGCGGCCCCGATCCAGCGCGCGATCGAGGCCGGCGACACCGGAACCGGCGTCTGCCTGATGCAGATGGAGAAGGGCCTGGACACCGGCCCGGTGCTGCTGTCCCAGTCGCTGGCCATCGACGAACACGAAACCGGCGGCCAGCTCCATGACCGGCTTGCGGAACTCGGCGCGCAGGTGCTGTCCGACGGCCTGGGCCTGCTGCGGGCCGGAATCCGCCCGGTGCCGCGGCCGCAGTCGGCGGAGGGCGTGACCTATGCGCACAAGCTCGAGAAGGCCGAGGCCAGGCTCGACTGGTCGCTGCCGGCCGCGGTGCTTGCGCGCAAGGTCCGGGCGTTCAACCCGTGGCCGGTCGCCGAAGCGGTGCTGGCCGGCGAGCGCCTGCGCATCCACGCCGCGGTCGCGATCGAGGCGCCGGCCGGGTCCGCACCGGGCACCCTGCTCGCCGCCGGCCGCGACGGCATCGACGTCGCCTGCGGCGAGGGCGCGCTGCGCATCCGCGTGCTGCAGCGCGAGGGCGGCAAGGCGATCACCGCCGCCGACTGGCTCAACGCGCGTCGCGACGTCCTGTCATGAGCGGCGCCGCACCGCGAGTGGCCGCAACGCGCGTGCTCGACGCGGTGCTGCACCATGGCCGCTCGCTGAAGGCCGAGCTCACCCGCGTGCTGCCCACCTTGCCCGACGCGCGCGATCGCGCCCTGGTCGAGGCGATCTGCTTCGCCGCGCTGCGCCAGCGCGCGCGGGCCGATGCCGCGCTGACGGCGTGGATGCCGAAGCCGCCGGGTCGTCGCGACGGTGACCTGCGCGCGCTGCTGCACGCGGGCTTCGCCCAGCTCGATCCGCTCGGGCTGGCGCCGCATGCCGCCGTCGCCGAGACCGTCGATGCCGCTCGCGGCATCGGCCGCGCCCATCAAGCGAAGCTGGTGAACGCCCTGCTCCGCAGGGCGCAGCGTGAAGGCCTGCCGGAGGCCGGCGCGGATGCCGCCTGGCCGGGCTGGCTGCGCGACCGCGTCCGCGCCGACTGGCCCGACGATGCCGACGCGATCTTCGCGGCCAGCGCGCGGCCCGCGCCGACCTGGCTGCGCGTGAACCGCCGTCGCGGGACGCGCGACGCTTACCTGGCCCGACTACGCGACGCCGGCATCGAGGCAGCGTCCGACGCGGCACTCGCCGATGCCCTGCGGCTGCCCGAATCCATCGCCGTGGCGACGCTGCCCGGTTTCGCCGACGGCGACGTCTCGGTGCAGGACGGTGCCGCACAGGCCGTGGCCGATGCCCTGGCGCCGCCTCCCGGCGCGCATGTGCTCGACGCCTGCGCTGCGCCCGGCGGCAAGTCGGCCCATCTGCTCGAACGCGATCCTTCGCTGCGCCTGCTTGCCATCGACGTCGACCCGGGGCGCCTGGCGCGGGTGCGCGACACCTGGCAGCGGCTGGGGGTGGGCGAGGGCGTCGATCCGTGGGCCTCCGCGCGCGTGGCGGATGCCACCACGCCGGCCGCCTGGTGGGATGGCAGGCCCTTCGACGCGATCCTCGTCGATGCCCCCTGTTCGGCCACCGGAGTGGTGCGGCGCCAGCCCGACGTGCTGCTGCACCGACGGCCCGGCGACCTCGGCGCGCTGGTGGCGCTGCAGGCGCGGCTTCTGGACGCGGCCTGGGCCATGCTGCGCCCGGGCGGCGTGCTGCTGTACGCCACCTGTTCGATCCTGTCCGCGGAGAACGCCGGCCAGGTGGAGGCGTTCCTCGCACGGCACCACGATGCCGCGACGGATCCGCTGGACGCGCGCTTCGGCCGCCCCAGCGGCGGCGGTCGCCAGCGCCTCCCCGGGGAGGGCGGAATGGACGGCTTCTACTACGCGCGCATCGTCAGGGCGTCCTGATTGCGCGAAGCTCCCGGAGCGCGCGGCGCGTGCGCCCCCGCCGTGTGCGCTAGACTCGCGTCGGCCACACTCCCAGCCAAGCCGACCCATGGCGATGCCCGAAACGCCTCCCTGGTTGAGCGTTCTCGTTCCGGTCTACAAGGTCGAACCCTATGTCCGCGAATGCCTGGAATCGGTGCTCGAACAGGCCGATGAGGGTGTGGAAATCGTCGTGCTGGACGACGCATCTCCGGACGGCTCCATGCGCGTGGTGCAGGCGCTGCGCCAGGAGTGGCCCGACCGGATCCGTGTCGCGGCACACGGGCACAACCGCGGCCTGTCGGCGGCGCGCAATTCACTGTTGGCCCTGGCGAATGGACGTTACGCCTGGTTCCTGGATTCCGACGACATGCTGCTTCCCGGCGCGATTCCCGGTCTGCGGGCCATCGTCGAGCGCGAGGCGCCTGACCTCGTGATCTGCGACTTCCGTCTGCTTCGTGAATCTCCCGGCCTGCTGCACCGGCTGCGCGGGGAACTGCACCGGCGCGCATACGCCGGAAGGCCCGGGGAGGGTTCCGGGGATCGGGACCTCCTGCTGACCGGCCTGCTTGATGGCCGGCAGCTGCACGCATGGTCGAAGATCGCGACGCTGGACGCATGGCGCGGTGCCCGCTTCCCGGAAGGACGCTATTTCGAGGACATGGCTGTGATCGGACGACTCTGCGCGCCGGTGCGCCGCTGGCGGCACGTTGCACAGCCCTGGGTCGGATACCGCCAGCGCGGCGACAGCATCATGGCGTGCATGACCCCGGACAAGTCGCGCGACCTTCTGCAATCGCTGCGCGAACTCCACGACGGCGTGCTGGCCATGCCCGGCGGCGTGTCCGCGCGGACGCGCCAGGCGCTGCACTACTTCTGCGTGCGCACCTTCGCCTCGCTCGCGCGCAAGGTGCCGCGCGACGACAGCCTGCTCGCGCACGAGTGCAGGCAGGCGATCGCGATGATCCTTCCCCAGGGACTTCCGGTGGTGCTGTCGGCCTACCGTGCGCGCGGCTGGTGGCTGCGCGCATGGCGTGCGCAACGCAGCCTGGCGCGCAGGGGATGGCTGGTGTGAGCGCGGTCCCGGTGCGGCGCCCGGTGCGCGTGCTGCACTTCGTCACGGGCGGATTCTCCGGCGGCGCCACCCAGGTCGCGATCCAGCTCGTCAATGCCGCGCGTGCAGGCGGACGGATCGAGCCGCTGCTGGTGCTGCGCCGCAAGCGGCACACCGACCCGGCGCGCGTCGAGGAACTGCGCGCCGCCGGGACACCGCTGCGGCTGGTGCCCGGTTGGTCGCACCTGGCCACGATCCAGGCGCTGGTGCGGGTCTGCAGGGAGTTCCGGCCCGACGTCCTGGTAGCCCACGGCTTCAGCGAACATCTGTGGGGCCGGTATGCCGGACTGCTGGCGCGCGTGCCGCACCTGGTGCACGTCGAGCACAACACCCGCGAGCGCTACACGCGCTGGCGGCTGGCACAGGCCCGCTGGCTGGCGGAACGCACCTCGCGCATCGTGGGCTGCTCCGAAGGCGTGCGCCAGGTGCTGCTGGACATGGGGATGCCCGCGGAGCGCACCGTGGCGATCCCCAACGGGATCCGCCTGGACCCGTTCGTGGCGGCCGACGCGCATCCGCTGGCGGAGCGCACCCCGGGGATCGTGATGGTGGCGCGTTATTCCCGGCAGAAGGACCACGAAAGCCTGCTGCGCGCGCTGGCGCTGCTGCGCGCGCGCGGGCTGCAGCCGCCCCTGTTGCTCGCCGGCGGTGGCAAGGCCATGCACCGCGCGCCGCTGGAGGCCCTGTCCACGGAACTCGGGTTGGCCGGCCAGGTGCACTTCCTCGGGGTGGTGCGCAACGTTCCCGAACTGCTCATGACCCATCGCATCGCGGTGCTCAGCACGCATTACGAAGGCATGCCGCTCGCGCTGATCGAAGGCATGGCGGCGGGATGCGCCGTCGTGGGCAGCGCCGTGCCCGGCGTGCGCGAGGTGCTGGTCGATGGCGTGGACGGGTTGCTGGTGCCGGAGTCAGATCCCGCGGCGCTGGCCGACGCGCTCGAGCGGCTCCTGCGCGACGACGCGCTGGCCATCCGCCTGGGCCAGGCCGCGCGCGCGGCTGCCCTGCGCGAGTACGGCCGCGATCGGATGAACGCGCGCTACGAAGCGCTGTTTGTCGAACTGGCCGCGCATCGCCCGCCTGCGGACTGAGGTCGCTTCACCAGCGCAGCGGCATCGATCCGAGTTCGGTGGCCAAGCGATGGTGCAGCGCCCGCGCCTCCGCTTCCGGCATGAAGCGCACACGCAGGCTCGGCGCGGTCGGCCGGGCGCCGGCGGTGTCCAGCCACAGCGTGGCCATTCCGAACGCGCGGTCCAGCGGCGTCCGCTCCAGTCGCAGCGCCTGGATCTTGTCGATCCCGGCGAAGCGCCAGTGGCGCGACCACCATCCGGAACGCACGGCCAGCAGGCGGTCGTCCAGCGCATAGCCGGCGCGACGGGCGTGCTGGCGCGCGGCATGCACCGCCCACGGCGCCCAGGCCAGGGCGAGCAGGCCCACCGGGCCGAAGCGCCAGCAGGCCGCGACCGCGGCGACGACGGCCAGGCCGATGCCGGGGAGGGCGAGGCGCTGCCAGGCGCGCGGATGCAGCCGGCGCCAGCCCACCGGGGGCCAGGTCGCACCCGGCAGCAGTTCGCGGACGAGCCGGTCGCAGTCGTCGGCGGTGGCGATCGGGGCGACTTCGCGCAGGCCCCGCTGCTCGCCGCCCTGACCGACGCCCGCGGCGGTGTCCACGTGCAGCGAGCGGCGCCGCAGCAGGCGGTGCAGCAGTCCCTCGCGCAGGGTCCAGGCCTGGATGCGCCGGCGCGGAACGCTGGTGCGCAGGCGCGTGAGCAGGCCGCGCTCCACCGTCAGCCGCCGGCCCTGCAGCAGCAGTCGGAAGCCGTGGTACTGGACCAGCGCCAGCAGCACCGACAGCAGCCGCAGTGCGACCAGGGCCAGCGCCACCAGCATCGCCAGCGCCGCCACCCGCGCATGCAGCCCGGGCATCACGGAGTCGGCATAGCCCATGGCCTGCCGGGCGGCTTCCTCGACGGCATTGGCCATGAGGCGGTCCGGCACCGCCTGCCAGGCCAGGGCGAACGCGCCGGCCACCACCACCATGCCGCGGTTGCTGGCCAGTCCCAGGCGCACCAGTTCGCCGAAGGGCAGGGCCAGCAGCAGCCGTCCCTCGGGTTCCGCGAGCGCATCGCCGGTGCCCGCCACATCGTCGCCATCCGCGGCACGCGCCGCCTCCGCGCCGCCTCGGATCCGGATCAGCCGTTCCAGCGCCAGCGCCTCGTCCATGCGCAGCACGCGCATCTCGGCCTCGGGCCGGGTGCCGCCCGCGGACTCCAGGCGCACCTCGGCGACGCCGAAGACGCGGTGCAGCAGGGTCTGGTGCAGGGCCACGTTGTGGATGCGCGCGAACGGCACCTGCCTCACCTCGCGCTGGAGGATTCCCTGGCGCACGACCAGCCGGTCCTCGTCGACCCGGTAGCGGTACGTGAAGTACTGCCACACCGAAGCCGCGGCCAGGGCCGCCACGCCGGCCAGCGGCCACAGCGCATGGCTGTCGCCGCGGCCCAGGAACACCAGCACCAGCAGCGGCACGATGAACTGGCGCAACTGCTGCAGCAGCACGAACAGCCACGACCAGGGATGCAGCCGGCGCTCGTGCCCGTCGGGCAGCGTCGAGGCGGCGTCGGCCGCGGCCGCACCGCCGGACTCCACGGCTGGCGGCTCAGGCGTCGGCGTCGTCATCGTCGTCGATCTGGCGGGCGAGCGTGTCGCGCAGCCGGGCGGCATCCCCGGCGTCGAGCCCGGCCACGGCCACGGCGCTGTCCCTGGTGCCTGCGGTGTGCACCACCAGGGTCGCGAGCCCGAAGCGCCGCTCCAGCGGGCCGTGCTTCAGGTCGACGTGCTGCACCCGGGTCCGCGGCACCCTGGTGTCGCGCTGCCAGAGGCGCCCGCGGCGATAGCCCAGCCCGGTCGCGTCGAGCCGCCAGTGCGTGTAGCGGTAGCGGCGCAGCCCCAGCCACAGCCCCCAGCAGGGCAGCAGCACCAGGCTGGCGATCGCGACCGGAAGCGTGGGCAGGGCGTCCGGCAGCAGCCGGGTGACCGGTATGAGACTGGCGATGGCGAGCGCCGCCCAGGTGAAACCATGGGAGAGCAGGAACAGAGTCCGCGCGCGCGCGGGCAGCGGCTGCCAGTCCTCGGTGGGCGGCGCTGCGTCGTCGTGGTCGCCGGCCGCAGCCGGCAGTCCGGATCCACTCATCGCCGGCGCTCCAGATCCTGGTAGGGGTTGGGTTCGCCGCTGTCCGGCGGCCGCGCCTTGAAGCGCTTGTAGGTCCACTGGTACTGCGCCGGCGCGCGCCGCGCCATGGCTTCGACGCCGGCGTTGAGTGCGGCCACCGAGACTGCGGGATCGGGGTCGATGATCGCGCCTGGCGCCGGTTCGATGCGCAGGGCGTAGGCCAGGTCGCGGCCTTCGAGACGCTCGCAGCTGGCGAACAGCACCGTCGCACCGCTGCGTTCCGCGAGCCGGGGAAGAAGGGTCATCGTCAGCGCCTGGATACCGAAGAAGGGGGCGAAGGCGCCGTCCCCGGCCTTGGGCTGCTGGTCGGGCAGGATCCCGACCACGCCGCCGTCCTTGAGTGTCCTGTACAGCTGGCGGATGCCCGGACCTTCGGCGCGGACCTGGGTGATGCGGCCGGCATCGTCGGCGGCCCGCACCCGGCGCAGGAAGGCTTCGCCGATCCTCGATTCCGGCGGCTTGTAGAGGATCGCCAGCGGCGTGCGCGCGGCCAGCCACTGGTTGAGCAGCTCCCAGTTGCCATGGTGGGGCGCGGCGACGATCAGTCCGCGGCCTGCGGCGAGCGCGGCATCGAACAGCTCCACGCCGTGGAATTCACGGATCAGGGCCAGGTTCTCCGCGTGCGTCCGCGTCCACAGCCGAAGGGTCTCGACCGCCTGGCGGCCGGTGGTACGCATCACCTCGCGATGCAGGATCCGGCGCTCGTCGGCGGCAAGGCCGGGCAGCGCCAGCTCCAGGTTGCGCAGTGCGACCACGCTTTCGCGGCTGCGCAGCGCCCGGCTGGCGTCGCCGAGCGCGGTCCCCAGCGCGCGCTGGACCGGCCAAGGCAGGCGGCCCACGGCGGTGGCGGCGGCGTGCAGCAGGCTTGCGGCGATCGCGGTCATCGCGAGAGTCTAGCCGGCGGATCCGACGCACGAGGCCTTCGATGCTCCTGCTGCTGCAGCGCGTGACCCGGGCCCGCGTGGAGGTGGCCGGCGAAACCGTCGGCGCCATCGGGCCCGGGCTGCTGGTCCTGGCCGGGATCGAGCCCGGGGACGGCGACGCGGAAATCGCGAAGATGGCGCCGCGGCTGCTCGCCTACCGCGTGTTCGCCGACGAGGCGGGGCGCATGAACCGTTCGCTGGCGGACACCGGGGGCGGTCTGTTGCTGGTGAGCCAGTTCACCCTGGCCGCCGACACGCGCTCGGGGCTGCGGCCGGGCTTCAGCACCGCCGCCCCGCCGGCCGAGGCTGAACGCACGTTCAGCGCCCTGGTCGAGGAATGCCGGCGACTCCACGCGCCGGGGGTGGAAACTGGCCGCTTCGGGTCCCATATGACGATAGACCTGGTCAACGACGGCCCGGTCACCTTCCTGCTGCGGTCCTGAGCCGACGCGCGGGTGGTATAATTACTGGTTCACTTTTTCCATGGTGCGCGCCACATGGCGAACGAGCGTCCTGCCCCCCAGTCCGACATCAAGCTCCTGATTTCCAAGGGGCTCGAGCAGGGCTACCTCACGTATGCCGAGGTCAACGACCACCTGCCCGACGACCTGGTCGATCCGGAGCAGATCGAGGACATCATCGGCATGATCAACAGCATGGGCATCCAGGTGCATGAAACCACCCCGGATGCCGAGACCCTGCTGTTGGCCGGCGAATCCGACGGTGGCCGCGACGTCGACGACACCGCGGCCGAAGAGGCCGCCGCCACCCTGACCGCGCTCGACGGCGAGGGCGGCCGCACCACCGACCCGGTGCGCATGTACATGCGCGAGATGGGCACGGTCGAGCTGCTGACCCGCGAGGGCGAGATCGCCATCGCCAAGCGCATCGAGGAAGGGCTGAACCAGATGCTGGCCGCGCTGGCCAGCTTCCCGTGGTCGGTCGAGCTGCTGCTCGAGGACTACGAGCTGCACAAGGCCGGCAAGAAGCGCCTGGCCGAGATCGTGGTCGGCTTCACCGACGGCCTGGACGACGAGCCGGAGCCGGCCGCCGCCGAGCCCGAGCCCAGCGCCAAGGACGCCGCGAAGGACACCTCGAAGGATGACGACGAGGCCGAGGAGGAAGAGGAAGAGGACGACACCACCGCCGACGAGCCCGCGCCCACCGGCCCGGATCCGGCCGAGGTCGCTCGCCGCATGGAGGAGATGGCCGCCGCCTACGCCCGCTTCCAGAAAGCCGTCGCCAAGGGCGGCCCGTCCGCGAAGCCGGCGCTCAAGCTGCGCGAGGAAATGGCCGCGGTCTTCACCAGCCTGAAGCTGCCGCTGCCGCTCATGGACGTCCTGGTCAAGAAGCTGCGCGACGCGGTCGGCGAGATCAAGGACCACGAGCGCCGGATCCTCGACCTGTGCACGCGCGTGGCCAAGATGCCCCGCAAGGACTTCATCCGTGCCTGGGAAGGCAACCAGACCAACCTCGAGTGGGTGGACGAGCTGCTCAAGCGCAAGCAGAAGTGGGCCAGCGGTCTGCGCGAGGTCAAGGACCAGATCATCGCCGAGCAGGAAGCCACGCTGGCGATCGAGAAGGCGATGATGGTGACCCTGGCCGACCTGCGCGAGATCAACCGCGCCATGGCCTACGGCGAGGCCAAGGCGCGCAAGGCCAAGAAGGAGATGGTCGAGGCCAACCTGCGCCTGGTGATCTCCATCGCCAAGAAGTACACCAACCGCGGCCTGCAGTTCCTGGACCTGATCCAGGAGGGCAACATCGGCCTGATGAAGGCCGTCGACAAGTTCGAGCATCGTCGCGGCTTCAAGTTCTCGACCTACGCCACCTGGTGGATCCGCCAGGCGATCACCCGCTCGATCGCCGACCAGGCGCGCACCATCCGCATCCCGGTGCACATGATCGAGACGATCAACAAGCTCAACCGCATTTCCCGCCAGATGCTCCAGCAGTTCGGCCGCGAGGCCACGCCGGAGGAGCTGGCCAAGGAAATGGACATGCCGGAGGACAAGATCCGCAAGGTGATGAAGATCGCCAAGGAGCCGATCTCGATGGAGACCCCGATCGGCGACGACGAGGACTCCCACCTGGGCGACTTCATCGAGGACACCAACGTGATGTCCCCGGTCGACGCCACCACCGACACCAACCTGTCGGAAACGGTCCGCGACGTGCTCGCCGGCCTGACCCCGCGGGAGGCGAAGGTGCTGCGCATGCGCTTCGGCATCGACATGAACACCGACCACACGCTGGAAGAGGTCGGGAAGCAGTTCGACGTCACCCGCGAGCGCATCCGCCAGATCGAGGCCAAGGCACTGCGCAAGCTGCGCCATCCGAGCCGTTCGGAGCAGCTGCGGAGCTTCCTCGACATCGAGTGATCCGCCGCGGTCGCGTGGACGAAGGAAAGGCGCACCCGGGTGCGCCTTTCCTTTTTCCGCCGCCAGCTCGACACCGCGCCGCCGCGCGCGCTAGCGTTCGGCGATGGATATCACCTTCCTGGGCGCTGCGGGCGGCGTCACCGGCTCCTGCCACCTGGTCCGCGTCGGCGACCGTCGACTCCTCCTGGACTGCGGCATGTTCCAGGGGGGCCGGGAAGAAGAGGCGCACAACCGTGACCCCTTCCCCTTCGACGCGGCCGCGCTCGACGCCGTCGTCCTGAGCCATGCCCACCTCGACCACAGCGGGCGCCTGCCCCTGCTGGCGCGGCGCGGTTTCCGCGGGCCGGTGCATGCCACCCCGGCCACCATCGATCTCGCGCGCGTTCTGCTCCGCGACGCCGCGCACCTGCAGGAAAGCGACGCGGAGCGCGAGAACCGCCGGCGGCTGCGCCAGGGCAAGGGCCTGGTCAAACCGCTGTTCACCGCGGACGACGTCGAGGCCGCGCTGCGCCTGTTCCGGCCGCTCGACTTCGATGTCCCCGCCGACATCCTGCCCGGCGTCCGCGCCACCCTGGTTCCCGCCGGCCATATCCTCGGGGCCGCCAGCATCGTGCTCGACCTGGAGGAGGACGGCCGCCGGCGCCGCGTCGCCTTCAGCGGCGACATCGGCCAGGACGACAGCTGCATGCTGCCGCCGCCGCGCCCGCCCGACCGCGCCGACCTGGTGCTGCTCGAGAGCACCTACGGCGATCGCAACCACCGGGCCCGCGCCGCGACCCACGAGGAGATCGCCGGGGTACTGGAAAGCGCCTGGGAGGCCGGGGGCAACCTCTTCATCCCCGCGTTCTCGATCGGCCGGACCCAGGAACTGCTGACCCTGTTCGCACAGCACTACGACGAGTGGCGGCTCGACCGCTGGCTGCTGTTCGTGGACAGCCCGATGGCGATCCAGGCCAATACGGTGCATCTGCGCCACGACCACCTGGTCCGCGAGGAGGCCCGGCCGCTGTTCGCCGGCCGGGGCCTGCGCGAACGGCTGCCCAACCTGCGCGAGACCGCGTCCACCGAAGAATCCATGCGGATCAACAGCGTGCGCCGCGGCGCCCTGGTCATCGCCGGCAGCGGCATGTGTACCGGGGGGCGCATCCTCCACCACTTCCGCCACAACCTCTGGCGGCGCGAGTGCCGGGTCATGATCGTCGGCTACCAGGGCGAGGGCACGCTCGGCCGCCGGCTGGTGGATGGCGCGGAGCGGGTCACCATCCACGGCGAGGAGATCCGCGTGGCCGCCGGCATCCACACCATCGGCGGCCTCTCCGCGCATGCCGGACAGGACGAACTGGCGGCGTGGTACGGCGCCATCGAAGGCCGTCCGGCGGTGGCGCTGGTCCACGGCGAGGCGCGGGGGCGCGAAGGACTGGCGCGGCGCCTGTCCGCCGCCTGGGGCGTCCAGCCGACGCTGCCGCGGGCCGGCGAACTGATCGCACTCTGAATGACGATCGGCGCGGGGCGCCGCTTTTCGCGCCGCGCGCACAGGCGGGCGGGGCATGGTGCGGCCACGGCGCATCGAGCGCCCCCACAGGAGACATCATGAATACCGCAAAGACCCTCATCGCCCTTGGCTTCGCCACCGCGCTGGCCGCGTGCACCAATGCCGACCAGGCCAACCAGTCCGCCCAGGACGCCGCGGAGTCGGCCACGGAGGCCCGCGAGGCCGCCCAGAACGCGCAGGCCACCGGAGACATGGCGGCCGCCGACTCGGCCCGCGCGGCGGCCGACGCCGCCGACGCCGCGGCCGATGCCTCCGCCTACATCGCGGGGCAGGTGGACGGCAGCGACGACATGACCCGCCGCGAGGATCTTTCCGACGCCGCGGAAAAGGCGGCCGATTCCGCCGAGCAGGCCCAGGACGCCGCCGAGGAGGCCAGCGCTGCCGCGGATGCCAAGAACAACACCGACGGCATGTGAGCCGTTCCCTCCCGATCCCGTGGCGGCGACCGCCATGGGACCGGGTCGCGTGGCCGTGGCCGGCAACTCGTCGTCTGGCCACGGTCGCGCGATTCTTTCGCCGGCCGGCGGAATCCGTGCGTGCGCTTTGCTAGCATCCGCGCACGGGCCTATAGCTCAACGGTCAGAGCAGGGGACTCATCGAGAAGGTGCCGCCGCGCAGGAATGCGCGGACGGGAACGGGATGAATTCAGGGAAACCTCAGCGGCGCGCCCAGGCGCGGACGGTGGCAACCCTGAGCCAAGCCGGCGGTACACCGCCGGAAGGTGCAGAGACTACCTGGGGGCTGCAGTGCCCTTGATGACAGGCTCGAGCGTCCCGCACCCCACCCGCCGCGGCGGAGGGTGAAGAGATAGTCCGCGCCGCGGGGAAACCCGTGGACCACGCGAATCCCTTGGTTCCAGGTTCGAATCCTGGTGGGCCCACCAAGTCAACGCACCATACGCGCACGCATGCGCATACGGATCGCATGCGTATGCGTTTTCCCGTGATGGACCGGCGCGGCCGCTGACTGGTGCCAATGCCCGGCCGCGCGCGCGTGGTGCACAATATCGTTCTTTTCCGGCATCTGCGCCGCACCGATCAGGAGTCCCATGACGCGTCCTTCCTCCCTCGACCGCGAGCAACTGCTGGCCTGCGGCCGCGGCGAAATGTTCGGCGAGGGCAATGCCCGCCTGCCGGCCCCGCCGATGCTGATGATGGACCGCATCACCCACATCGCCAGCGAGGGCGGCGCCTACGGCAAGGGCGTGATCCGGGCCGAGCTCGACATCACCCCGGACATGTGGTTCTTCGACTGCCACTTCCTCAGCGATCCGGTGATGCCGGGCTGCCTGGGCCTGGACGCGATGTTCCAGCTCGCCGGCTTCTACCTGCCGTGGCTGGGCGAGCCGGGCCGCGGCCGCGCCCTGGGCTGCGGTGAGCTCAAGTTCTCGGGCCAGGTGCTGCCGTCGGCCAGGCTCGTGAGCTACGAGATCGACATCCGCCGGGTCATGCGCGGCAAGGTGCCGCTGGTGATCGCCGACGGCCGCACCTTCGTCGACGGCAACGAGATCTACGTCGTCAGCAGCATGCGCGTGGGTCTGTTCAAGGATCTGGAGAACACGTGATGCGCCGGGTCGTCGTGACGGGCATGGGCATCGTTTCCTGCCTAGGCAACACGCTTGATGAGGTCTCGCGCGCGCTGCGCGAGGGGCGCAGCGGGATCACCGCGGTGCCGGAGTACGCGAAGCTGGGCCTTCGCAGCCAGGTCGCCGGCGTGCCCGCGATCGACCTCGACGCCGAGATCGACCGCAAGCGCAAGCGCTTCATGGGCGACGCGGCCGCCTACGCATGGGTCGCGATGCGCGATGCGATCGCGCACGCGGGCCTGTCGGCGGATCGGGTCAGCGACCCGCGCGTGGGCGTGATCGCCGGCTCCGGCGGCGGTTCGGCCGAGTGGCAGGTCGCCACCGCCGATCTGCTGCGCGAGAAGGGCGTGCGCAAGGTCGGCCCGTACATGGTGCCGCGCACGATGTGCTCGACGGTCTCGGCCACGCTGGCCACGGCCTTCGGCATCCTCGGCCTGAGCTATTCGATCTCGGCGGCCTGCGCCACCTCGGCGCACTGCATCGGCGCGGCCGCGGACCTGATCCGGCACGGCGCGCAGGACGTGGTCTTCGCCGGCGGCGGCGAGGAGGAGCACTGGGCGATGACCAGCATGTTCGACGCCATGGGTGCGCTGTCCTCGGGCTTCAACGACAGGCCGGCGGTGGCCTCGCGTCCCTACGATGCCGCTCGCGACGGCTTCGTCATCGCCGGCGGCGGCGGCATCCTGGTGCTGGAGGACTACGACCACGCGAAGGCCCGCGGCGCGACCATCCACGCCGAACTGGTCGGCTACGGCGTGACCTCCGACGGCGCCGACATGGTCGCGCCCAGCGGCGAGGGCGCGGTGCGCTGCATGAAGAACTCCCTGGCCGCGGTGCAGGCGCCGGTCGACTACCTCAACACCCACGGCACCTCGACGCCGCTGGGCGACATCGTCGAGCTCGAGGCGGTACGCACCGTCTTCGGCGATGCGATGCCCCCGCTGTCCTCGACCAAGGCCCTGACCGGCCACTCGCTCGGTGCGGCCAGCGTGCACGAGGCGATCTACAGCCTGCTGATGATGCGCGACGGATTCATCGCGGGCTCGGCGCACATCGACCAGCTCGATCCGCGCGCCGAGGGCTACTCCATCGTCCGCGAAAGCCGCGAGGCGAAGCTCGACACGGTGATGTCGAACAGCTTCGGATTCGGCGGCACCAACGCCAGCCTGGTGTTCGCGCGCGTCTGAGGCATGGAAAGGTGCCCGGCGCCCTGCGCGGCGCCGCGGCACAGGGTGTCCGGGACCCATCGTTCCATGCCTGCATCCCCGGGCGCCGTGCCGGCGACGTAGATTGACTGCATACGTCACCGGAACCTCGGAACACTGCGCATGAATTCCCTGTTCGACCGCTACGACCTGCGCGGCCTGGAGCTGCGCAACCGCATCGTCATGGCCCCGATGACGCGTTCGCGCGCCATCACCACCGTGCCCGACGCGCTCACCGCCACCTACTACGCGCAGCGTGCCGGCGCCGGGCTGATCGTCACCGAGGGTGCCCAGGTCTCCGAGCAGGCGCGCGGCTACCTGTTCACTCCGGGCCTGCATTCGAAGGCCCAGACCGCGGGCTGGAAGGCGGTCACCGCCGCCGTGCATGCCGAAGGCGGCGCGCTGTTCGCACAGATCTGGCACGTGGGCCGGCTGTCCCATGTCTCGCTGCAGCCCGGCGGCCGTGCGCCCGTGGGCCCCGTGGCGAAGGCGGCCGAAGGAGTGCACGCCTTCGGCTACCGCGAGGACGGCACGCCGGGACAGATGCCCGTGAGCACGCCGCGCGCGCTGGCCGCGAACGAGCTTCCGGGGATCACCGCCGACTTCGTCGCGGCGGCGCGCAATGCGATCGAGGCGGGCTTCGACGGCATCGAGATCCACGGCGCCAACGGCTATCTGTTCGAGCAGTTCATCAACGGCGGGCTCAATATCCGCGACGACGCATACGGGGGCGATGACGTGGGCAATCGCCTGCGCTTCGTGCTCGAGACCGTGGATGCCGTCGCGGCCGCGATCGGCAGCCATCGCGTCGGCATCCGCCTGTCGCCGTTCAACCGGGTCTTCGACATGCCCGCGTTCGATGGCGAGGCCGGGACCTGGCTGACGCTGGCCCGCGAGCTGGCCGCGCGCGAGCTCGCCTACGTGCACCTCAGCAACCGCGAAGCGATCGTGCGCGCCGCGGGCGAAGGCTTCCTCGCGACCTTCCGCGAAACCTGCGGCGGCGGCACCACCCTGATCCTGGCGGGCAACTACACCCGCGAAGGCGCCGCGGCCGACGTGGCAGCGGGCGTCGCCGACCTGGTCGCCTTCGGCCGGCCGTTCATCGCCAACCCCGACCTGGTGGAGCGGCTGCGCAACGACTGGCCGCTCGCCGAGGGGGACGGCGCCACGTTCTATGGCGGCAGCGCGGCCGGCTATACCGACTATCCGGCATACCGGGCCGCCGCCGGAGCGGAATCCGAGGCCGAGCCGGCCTGAGGACGTCGGGGCCGGGACGGACGGGGAAGGACGCGTCCCGGAAAGCGTGCCCGTTCCGTGACGCCCGGGAAATCCAGCCGGGCATACCATCGGCTCCAGCCGACCGTGCTCCTCCCGGTGTGCCCGGTCACGCCACCGGCGTCCTCCCCGATGCCGTCCCCCGAAGCTGGAGATCGACGATGAAGACCTACAACGTTGGCTACCTGATCGGAAGCCTTGCCAAGGACTCGATCAACCGCAAGCTCGCGCACGCACTGATCAGGCTCGCGCCGGAGCAGCTGAAGTTCAGGGAGATTTCCTTCGCCGACCTGCCGGCCTACAGCTACGACTACGACAGCGACTATCCACAGGCCGGACGCGACTTCAAGAAGGCGATCGAGTCCTCGGACGCCATCCTGATCGTGACCCCGGAGTACAACCGCTCCATCCCCGGCGCGCTCAAGAACGCCATCGACTGGGCCAGCCGTCCCTGGGGCAAGAACTCCTTCGCCCACATCCCTTCGGGCGTGATCGGCACCTCGCCCGGCGCGATCGGCACCGCCGTGGGCCAGCAGCACCTGCGCAGCATCCTGGGCTTCCTCAATTCGCCGCAGATGAACTCGCCTGAGGCCTACATCCAGTTCAAGGACGGAATGCTCGACGACGCCGGCGGGATCGCCGATCCGGGCACCGCCAAGTTCCTGGCCGACTACCTGGAGGAGTTCCACCAGTTTGTCGCCCGGGTGCTGACCGTGCTGCCGCGCGGCGCCTGACGCCATGATCGAGCTCGTCATCCGGCAGCGCAGCCGTGACCTGGGTGCGTTCGAAGTCGGTCGCGTGCTGCCGTTCGCGCAGCGCCGCATGGTCGGCCCCTACATCTTCTTCGACCGCATGGGCCCGAAGGACCTCGCGCCGGGCTTTCCGCGCGAGGCCGACGTCCGCCCGCATCCGCACATCGGCCTGTCCACGATCACCTATCTGTTCGAAGGCGAGATCATGCACCGCGACAGCGTCGGCTCCGAACAGTCGATCCGGCCGGGCGAGGTCAACTGGATGACCGCCGGCCGCGGCATCACCCATTCCGAACGCTTCGAGGAACTGCGTGCACACGGCGGCCCGCTGGATGGCATCCAGGCCTGGGTGGCCCTGCCCGACGGGCGCGAGGAAACGGATCCGGGCTTCTGGCACTACGCGAGCGGCGCGTTGCCGGTGTTCGAGGGCGATGGCCTCGTCGGCCGCCTGATCGCGGGACGGCTGGCGGGCGTGGAATCGCCGGTGAAGGTGGACTCGCCGCAGTTCTACGTCCATTGGCAGCTCCACGCCGGTTCGCGCGCATCGTTGCCGGCGGAGTACAGCGAGCGCGCGGTCTATGTCGTCAGCGGCGCGGTCGAAGTGGATGGCCAGCGCGTGGAGCCCGGCAGCATGGCGGTGCTTGCGGCCGGGAAGGCGGCGACCGTGGCCGCGCTCGACGATGCCGTGGTCATGGCCCTGGGGGGCGAGCCCGTCGGGCCGCGCTACATCGACTGGAACTTCGTGTCCTCGTCGAAGGAGCGCATCGAGCAGGCCCGCGCCGACTGGGCGGCGGGGCGGATGAAGCTGCCGGACCTCGACGACCACGAGTTCATTCCGCTGCCGCCGAGGCTCGGGCGCCTGGTGGAGCCGGAGCCGATGTCCTGATGCCGGCCGAGGAAGCGGCTGTCGCCGCTCCCGCGGGATCGGAAGACGGTCAGCGGGCGGGGGCGAAGGTCACTTTCGTCGACACCGCGACCTCGTCCGGGATGATCGAGACGTCGCTCCAGTCGCCCGCGCCGACGCCGAAGTCCAGGCGCTTCACCGTGGCCTTGCCCGACAGCACCGGACGGTCGCCCGGGGTCCAGGTGATGGTCAGCGGGACCGTCTTCTTCACGCCCCGCAGCTCGAGCGTGCCATCGGCGACGTAGCGGTTGTCGCCCAGGCTGCGGAAGCCCGCGGCGGTGTAGCGCGCGGTGGCGAACTTCGCGACGTTGAAGAAGTCGGCCGTCTCCAGCGTGCTGTCCCGGTCGCCGTTCTTCGTGTCCGCGGTGGCCAGCGGAATGCTCACCTCCAGCTTCGCGTCCTGCGGCGCCGCGGGATCGAAGCTGAGCGTGGTCCTGAAGTCGGGGAACAGGCCGACGAAGGTCTCGCCCTGGTATTCGCTGGCGAAGCTCAGTGCGCCCGAGGACTGGACGTAGTCGGCGGCGGCGGCGGCGGGGGCGGCGGCGAGTGCGCCGGCCAGCGCCAGCGGAAGGAAATGGTTGCGGATGGACATGTCAGTGCTCCGGTGCGGGGTCGGTGGGCGCGTCGGCGCGCCGCAGCGCGGGCAGCATGCGGCGCAGGGTGTCATCGCCCTGGAAGAGGTGGTGGTAGAGGGCGGCGCCGGCATGCGCCAGCACCAGCAGGAGCAGCAGCCAGAAGCCGTACTCGTGCACCTGGACGGCGGTCGCGGCCAGGTCTTCGCTGCGGCCGGCGATCGCCGGCAGGTTGAACTGCTTGAACCACTGCAGCGGGTAGCCCGAAGCCGAGTTGAACACCCAGCCGCTGATCGGGATCGCGAACATCAGGGCGTACAGCGCCCAGTGCGTGGCCGACGCGATGCGCTCCTGCCAGGTCGGGGTGCCCGGCACCGGCTTCGGCGCGCCCGCGAACAGGCGCCACGCCAGGCGAAGCGCGACCAGCGCCAGCAGCGTCAGGCCCAGCGATTTGTGCAGCGCATAGGCGTTGATCTTGGCCGGAGTGGGCGGCATGTCGACCATGGTCAGCCCGAGCCAGGCCAGCCAGGCGATCAGGCCCAGGATCGCCCAGTGCAGCAGCATGCTGACGGCGCCCCAGCGGCGGTCGGAATTTCGAAGTTGCATGGTGTCGGCTCCGTTTCGAAAGCGTGGCTACTGCAGGCGCGGAAGATCGAACACGAGGATCTCGGCGCCGTCGCCACGCTCGATCTCCACCCGCGGCTCGTCGGCGTACAGCAGGGCGTCGCCGGCGGACAGGGCGTGGCCGTTGACCACCGCCCTGCCGCGCGCCATGTGCACATAGGCCAGGCGGCCAGGCGCGATGTCCAGCGCCGCGTCCTCGCCGGCGTCGAACAGGCCGGCGTACATGCGCGCGTCCTGGTGGATGCGCACCGAGCCGTCGCCGCCGTCGGGGCTGGCGACCAGGCGCAGGCATCCGCGCTTGTCGGCCTCGGGATAGGCCTTCTGTTCATAGCCGGGCCGGATGCCCTGGCGGTCCGGGATGATCCAGATCTGCAGGAAATGCGTCGTGCGGTCGGCTTCGTGGTTGTACTCGGAGTGGGTCACGCCGGTGCCGGCGCTCATGCGCTGCACTTCGCCCGGGACGATGCTGGCAGCGTTGCCCATCGAGTCCTTGTGCGCCAGGCTGCCGTCGAGCACGTAGCTGATGATCTCCATGTCGCGGTGGCTGTGGGTGCCGAAGCCCTGGCCGGCCTGGACGCGATCCTCGTTGATGACCCGCAGCGGTCCCCAGTGCACATGGCGGGGATCGTGGTAATCGGCGAAGGAGAAGCTGTGCCAGGAATCCAGCCAGCCGTGATTGGCATGGCCGCGTTCGGTGGCGGGACGCAGGGTGATCATGGTCGGGGACTCCCGGGGCTGGCGGAGCGGCAGGGCCGCGTTGAAGTCATTCTGATTGTGCTGGCGTTAGCGATAAACATGCTTCAAGTGACATCATTGTTTCATTTCTGTGGTGAATTTCGCCCGGCCCGTAGAAATGGTGCCACGGCTGAAGGGGATGGCGTTTGTTCCATTAAAGTCCCTATTTGTTCCATGAGTAACTGGTAAAAGACAAAAACAGAACGATATGCTGTGCACCCGGCGCCCGCACCTTCCGCCCTGCCGGCCCGTACAGCCACCACCATCCACAGCATTCCGGAGCGTTTCCCATGAACATCAACCGACTGTCCCGCGGCGTCCTGGCCGCCACCCTGCTCGCCGCCTCCGCCTCCGCACTGGCCGCGCCGCTCACCTACACCATGGACCCGACGCACACCGACGTGGTCGCGCAGTGGAACCACTTCGGCTTCTCCAACCCGATCGCGCATTTCGGCCAGGTCGAGGGCACCATCACCTATGACCCCGACAACGTCGCGGCTTCCAGCGTCGAGGTGGTGATGCCGCTGGCGGGCCTGGACTCGCACGTCGCCAAGTTCGACGAGCATCTGCGCAGCGCCGACTTCTTCGACGCGGAGAAGTTCCCGCGGGCCACCTTCAAGAGCACGGCCGTGGAGCCGGCAGGCGAGGGCAAGCTGAAGATCACGGGCGACCTGACCATCAAGGACATCACGAAGCCGGTGGTGCTCGACGCCACGATCAACAAGGTCGGCACCAACCCGATGACCAACCAGCCGGCCGCCGGCTTCGATGCGGTGGCCACGATCAAGCGCACCGACTTCGGCCTGGGCATGTACGCCCCGAACGTCAGCGACGAAGTGCAGTTGCGCATCACCACCGAAGCCTCGGTGCAGAAGGCCGGCGAGTAAGTCCCGGCTCGCGGACACGCGGCCGCCGCCATCCCCTGGATGCGGCGGCCTTTTTTTGGTTCATCTCCCAAGTGAGAGACGCTCCGTCGAGGTTCGCGCCGCCCGCCGCGGAGGCAGGGGGGATGCCCAGCCGGAAGCGTGCGCGTCCTGCTACCGAATCCGGCCGCCGGCCATCCATGGCCGGCTCTGGGCATCCCCCCTGCCTCCGCGGCGGGCCCGATCTCTGGTCGCGGTCTGGAGGAGAGCAAGGGCAACAGCAACGGCGACGGCGACGCGACGTCGAGACAAGTCGATGTCGAGGTCGATGCCGAAGGCGGTTCGGTCGTCATGCAGGAGCGGCGCGACGAGCGCGTGACCGCTCTTGCTTCTGCTCGTGATTTCCGTTCCGAAGCCCGAGAACGCTAGAGCCCGTCCCGCGTGCAGGGGGTGTGCGGACAGCCGGCCATGGATGGCCGGCGGCCGGCAGTGGTAGCAGGACGCGGAGACTGCCGGGGGAGCACACCCCCTGCACGCGGGACGGGCAGCGCGGAGTCACAGCGGAGCAACCCAGGGACGCGACACCATCGCCCCGGAGTTGGGAGAAGAACTTTTTTTCGCGGCTCAGTCCAGGTCGTCGAACCGAGAGGGATCGCGCGCCACGGCGCGCAGCGCCAGGTCGACGGCGGCGAGCCCGTCGCGCCGCAGATCGATGCGCGCAGGATCCAGCAGGTGCATGCGCAGCGCGCCGGAGATGACGAAGTGGAGGGTGCGCGCGCAGGTCTCGGGGGAAATGCCGTCGCGCAGCTGGCCCAGTGCCGCGGCGCGCGCGAAGGCCGCCGAGATCCTCGACTGGGTCTGGTGCATGCCCGACTTGCGGATCGCGGTGATGGCGTCGCCCTCGGCGGGCACTTCGCAGCGCAGCTCGATCACTTCCAGTGCGTTGCGCACCCGTGGCTGCTCGCTCAGGTCGATGAAGGACTGCCGCAGCAGTGCGCGCAGGTCGCGCAGCGGCGTGTTGCCATCGGGCCGCGACACCCGCTCCAGGCCGTGGAAGAAAGGCACGCTGACACGGTTGATCACCGCTTCCAGGACCTCGTCCTTGTTCTTGAAGTGCCAGTAGACCGCGCCGCGCGTCACCCCGGCGCGGGCGGCGATCGCCTCCAGGCCGGTGCGTGAGAAGCCGTGGTCCATGAAGCAGTCCTGGGCTGCGTCGAGGATGGCCTCGCGGGTGTCGAGGGCCTCTTCCCTGGTTCGTCGAGCCATTTCAAATGCACACCTAAGCCATCGCCGGATCGGCGTTGACTAACATACATCCATGTATGTATATTGCGCAACCAACGATGCACGCCCAGCGCCGAACGCTCAAGCCGGCCCTGGGCGTGTTCCTTTTCCAGCTACCGACCAAGGCCACCCCCATGACCTCGAATGTCCGTCGCCGCGCCCTTCCCGTGCTTGCCGCACTCACGCTCGCCCTCGCCGCCTGTGGCGGTGGCGGACAGGATGCGGAGCCGCCGAAGCCGGCGGTGACCGTCGCCGTCCTCGAATCCGGGCCGGTCACCCTCCGCCGCGAGCTGCCGGGCCGGACCAGTGCCTGGCTGGTGGCCGAGGTCCGACCCCAGGTCAATGGCCTGGTCGCCAAGCGGCTGTTCACCGAGGGCGACATCGTCGAGGCCGGCCAGCCCCTGTACCAGATCGACGACGCCAGCTATCGCGCGGCCGCCAACAGCGCGCGCGCCCAGCTGAAGCGCGCGGAGGCCACCCTCGTCGCCGCACGGCTCACCGCACGCCGCACCGGCGAGCTGGTGGAAGTGAGCGCCGTCAGCAAGCAGGACCATGACAACGCCGTGGCGGCGCTGGGCCAGGCCGAGGCCGACGTCGGCGCCGCCCGAGCGGCGCTGGACGCCGCCAACGTCACCCTGGGCTACGCGCGCATCACGTCACCGATCAACGGCCGCATCGGTCGCTCCAGCGTCACCCAGGGCGCCCTGGTGACCGCCAACCAGCCCCAGGCGCTGGCCACCGTGCAGCAGCTCGATCCGATCCATGTCGACCTCACCCAGTCCAGCGCCGAACTGCTGGAGCTCCGCCGCTCGCTGGCCGAAGGCCGGCTCGAGCGTGGGGAAGAGGCCATGGCGGTCACGATCCTCATGGAGGACGGCAGCGAATTCCAGCATCCCGGCGCCCTGAAGTTCTCCGAGGTCGCGGTCGATCCGCGCACCGGCAGCTACACCCTGCGCGTCGAAGTGCCCAATCCCGACCATGTGCTGATGCCCGGCATGTACGTGCGCGCCATGCTCGGCGCGGGCGTGCGCAAGGACGCGGTGCTGGTGCCGCAACGCGGCATCGCCCGCGACCCCAAGGGCAACACCACGGCGATGGTGGTCAATGCCGAAGGCGTGGTCGAACAGCGGCCGGTGGTGGTCAGCCGGACCATCGGCGACCAGTGGCTGGTCGAGTCCGGCCTGGCCGCGGGCGACCGCGTGGTGATCGAAGGCCTGCAGAAGATCGGACCCGGCGCCGCGGTGGAGGTGACGGAGGAAGTCCGCGCCGCGGGCGCGCCCGCCGCCGTGGCACCGGCGACCGCCACCGCCGATGCAGCCGATGCGGGCGACGCGACCGACGCCGCCATCCCGGCCGGTCAGGAGTAAGCACGCATGGCACGCTTCTTCATCGACCGGCCCATCTTCGCGTGGGTCATCGCGATCATCATCATGCTGGCGGGCGCGCTGTCGATCACCAGCCTGCCGGTGTCCATGTATCCCACCGTGGCTCCACCCGCGGTCGAGATCCGCACCATGTATCCGGGCGCATCGGCGCAGGTGCTCGAGGATTCGGTGACCCAGGTCATCGAGCAGAACATGAAGGGCCTCGACGGCCTGATGTACTTCTCGGCGCAGTCGTCGTCGAACGGCTTCGCGACCATCACCCTGACCTTCGAGAGCGGGACCGATCCCGACATCGCGCAGGTGCAGGTGCAGAACAAGCTGCAGCTGGCGATGCCGCTGCTGCCGCAGGAAGTGCAGCGGCAGGGCGTCAACGTCGCCAAGTCGATGACCAGCTTCCTGCAGGTCGTCGGCTTCGTGTCCGAGGACGGCTCGATGGACGAGATCGACATCGCCGACTACGTCAGCGCCAACATCGTCGATCCGCTCAGCCGCGTGCCCGGCGTCGGCAACATCCAGGTGTTCGGCGGCAAGTACGCCATGCGCATCTGGCTGGACCCGAACAAGCTGCACGCCTACAAGCTGTCGACCGCCGAGATCACCACTGCGATCCGCGCCCAGAACGCGCAGATCGCCGTGGGCGTGCTCGGCGGCGCGCCGGCCATCGACGGCCAGCAGATCAACGCCACCATCAACGCCCAGGACCGGCTGCAGACCCCGGAGCAGTTCCGCGACATCATCGTGCGCAGCGAGCCCGACGGCTCGGTGCTGCGCCTGGGCGACGTCGCGCGCGTGGAAATGGGCACCGAGACCTACGAGTTCAAGTCGCGCTACAACGGCCAGCCGGCCACCGGCGTGGCGATCTCGATGTCCACCGGTGCCAACGCGCTCGACACCGCCGCCGGCGTGCAGGCGGCGATGGACGACCTCCGTCCCTACTTCCCGCCGGGCCTGAAGGCGGTTCTGCCCTTCGACACCACGCCGTTCGTGAAGGTGTCGATCAAGGGCGTGGTGGTGACCCTGCTCGAGGCCATCGCGCTGGTGTTCCTGGTGATGTACCTGTTCCTGCAGAACTTCCGCGCCACGATCATCCCGACGATCGCGGTGCCGGTGGTGCTGCTGGGCACCTTCGCCGTGCTCGCCGCGCTCGGCTTCTCGGTGAACATGCTGACGATGTTCGCGATGGTGCTGGCGATCGGCCTGCTCGTCGACGACGCCATCGTCGTGGTCGAGAACGTCGAGCGCATCATGAGCGAGGAGGGGCTGTCGCCGCTCGAGGCCACGCGCAAGTCGATGGACCAGATCACCGGCGCCCTGGTGGGCATCGGCGTGGTGCTGTCGGCGGTATTCGTGCCGATGGCCTTCATGTCCGGCTCGACCGGCGTGATCTACCGCCAGTTTTCGGCCACGATCGTGTCGGCGATGGTGCTGTCGGTGATCGTCGCGATCGTGCTGACGCCGGCGCTGTGCGCGACCATGCTGAAGCCTCTGGAGAAGGGCGGGCAGCACGACTCCGGCAACGGCCTCTTCGCCCGCTTCTTCCGCCGCTTCAACCGCGGCTTCGACGCCACCAGCCACCGCTACCGCGGCGTGGTCGGCGGCGTGCTGGAGCGGCCGTGGAAGGGCATGGCGGTGTTCGGCGTGCTGGTGGTGGTGATGGGCCTGATGTTCGTGCGCCTGCCCACCGCCTTCCTGCCCGACGAGGACCAGGGCGTGCTGATGGCGATGATCCAGACGCCGGTCGGCGCGACCCAGGCGCGCACCGTGGAATCGATCGAGCGCCTGGAGAAGCACTTCCTCGAGAACGAGCCCGACGCCGTCGAGTCGGTGTTCTCGGTGCAGGGCTTCAGCTTCGCGGGCATGGGCCAGAACACCGGCATGGCCTTCGTCAAGCTCAAGGACTGGGGCGAGCGCACGGATCCCGGACTCGGCGCCAGCGCCGTGGCCGGCCGCGGCATGGCCGCGCTGAGCCAGGTCAAGGACGCCTTCATCTTCGTGTTCGCGCCGCCGGCGATGCCGGAGCTGGGCGTGGCCAGCGGCTATGCCTTCTACCTGAAGGACAACGGCGGCCAGGGTCACGATGCCCTGATCGCCGCGCGCAACCAGATGCTGGGCATGGCGGCCGAAAGTCCCCTGCTGGCCAACGTCCGTCCCAATGGCCAGGAAGACACGCCGCAGCTGCGCATCGACGTGGACGTGGCCAAGGCCGGCGCGCTCGGCCTCACCCAGGATGCGATCAACGCGACCCTCGCGGCGGCCTGGGGCGGCCAGTACATCGACGACTTCATCGACCGCGGCCGGGTCAAGCGCGTCTACGTTCAGGCCGACGCACCGTTCCGCATGACCCCGGAGGACTTCAACCTGTGGTCGGTGAAGAACAACGTCGGCGAGATGGTGCCCTTCAGCGCCTTCGGCAGTTCGCGCTGGGACTGGGGTTCGCCGCGCCTGGAGCGCTACAACGGCGTGCCCGCCGCGGAGATCCAGGGCGAGGCCGCGCCGGGGGTGGCCTCGGGCGATGCCATGGACGAGATCGAACGCCTGGCGGCGCAGCTGCCGGAGGGCTTCGGTATCGAATGGACGGCGGTATCGTTCCAGGAACGCGAGTCGGGCGCCCAGACGCCGCTGCTGTACGCGCTGTCGCTGCTGATCGTGTTCCTCTGCCTGGCCGCGCTGTACGAAAGCTGGACGGTGCCGACCGCGGTGCTGCTGGTCGCCCCGCTGGGCATCCTCGGCACGGTGCTGGCCAACACCTTCCGTGGCATGGAGCGCGACGTGTACTTCCAGGTGGCCATGCTGACCACGGTCGGCCTGACCAGCAAGAACGCGATCCTGATCGTGGAGTTCGCCAAGGCCAACGTGGAGCAGGGCATGGAACTGGTCGCTGCGACCATGCAGGCCGTCCGCGACCGCCTGCGTCCGATCATCATGACCTCGCTGGCCTTCGGCCTGGGCGTGCTGCCGCTGGCGATCGCCACCGGCGCCGGTTCCGGCGCGCAGCAGGCGATCGGTACCGGCGTGGTCGGCGGCATGCTCGTGGGCACCGGCCTGGGCGTGTTCTTCATCCCGCTGTTCTTCGTGGTCATCCAGAAGCTGTTCGGCGGCAAGGCAAAGGCCGGCGCGGGCGGGCAGGCCGCGGCCGCGAGGGAGATCGGCCATGGGTAAGCACGCGAACCTCGCGCTGGCACTGGCCGCGGCTCTTGCCGCCAGCGGCTGCGCCACCCTGGTGCCCGCCGCGCCACAGGCGCAGGCGGGGATTCCCGCCGAGTGGCCGCTGCCGGCGACCACCGCCGAGGCCGAAGCCACGACGGATGGCAGGACGCCGACGGTGGCGGTTGCCGATGTCGGCTGGCGCGACTTCCTCGCCGATCCGCGGCTGGAGGGCGTGGTCGCGCTGGCGCTGGACAACAACCGCGACCTGCGGGTGGCGATCCTCAACGTCGAGCGCGCGCGGGCGCAGTACCGCATCCGGCGCGCCGACCGGTTGCCCTCGATCGGTGCCGAGGCCTCGATGGAGCGCGTGGGCGGCGACGTCCCGGTGAGCGAGCAGCACACCGCCGGCGTCGGCCTGGCCGCGTTCGAACTCGACCTGTTCGGGCGCGTGCGCAACCTGGGCGAGTCGGCGCTCCAGCAATACCTGGCGACTGAAGAGGCGCAGCGTTCGGCACAGCTGTCGCTGGTGGCCGAGGTCGCCAGCGTGTGGCTGGCCCTGGCCGCCGACCAGGAGCAGCTGCGGCTGTCGCAGGCGGCGCTGGAGACCTATCGTGAGACCCTCGACCTGACCACCCGGCGACAGGAGCTGGGCGCGGCCTCCGCGCTCGAGATCGAGCAGGTGCGGGTGCAGGTGGCGGGCGCGCAGGCCGACGTCGAGCGCCTGGCCGCCCAGGTCCGTCAGGACCGCAACGCGCTGGAGCTGCTGGTCGGCGCGCGCGTCGATGCCGCGCTGCTGCCCGACGCCCGCGTCGGTCCGGTCACCGGCCTCGCGGCGGTGCCCGCCGGGCTGGATGCCGACGTGCTGCTGCGGCGTCCGGACGTGATGGCCGCCGAGCACCGCCTGCTCGCCGCCAACGCCAATATCGGCGCGGCCCGCGCGGCGTTCTTCCCTTCGATCACGCTGACCGGCAGCGTGGGCTCGATGAGCGACGAGTTCTCGGGCCTGTTCGAGAGCGGAACGAAGGTGTGGAGCTTCGTCCCGCGCATCAACCTCCCCATCTTCCAGGGCGGCCGCCTGAAGGCCGCGCTGGGAACGGCGACCGCGGACCGCGACATCGCGCTGGCGCAATACGAGCAGGCGATCCAGTCGGGCTTCCGCGAGGTCGCCGATGCGCTGGTGCTGTCGGCGTCGCTGGCGGCGCAGGTGGCAGCGCGGCAGGAGCTGGTCGATGCGGCCGCCCGCGCGGAGTCGCTGGCGACCGCCCGCTACGAAGGGGGTGTCGACAGCCACCTGGTGCAACTGGATGCGCAGCGGACGCTGTACTCTGCGCAGCAGGCCCTGGTCGCCACGCGACTGGCCGAGCAGGCCAACCGGGTCAGCCTGTACCGTGTACTCGGTGGCGGCTGGCCGCATGCGGGCGCGGACCTTGCGGCGACCGGCGCCGACCTGTCGGGAGGCCAGGCCACACCTTGAGGACATGCGCATGGCGACGTCCGGAGGGCAGCAGCGGATCGTGATCGTCGGGGGCGGCGTTGGCGGACTGGAAGTCGCCAGCACGCTCGGCCGCCGCTGGCGCCGGCGCGCCGACCGGCCGTCGATCACCCTGGTCGACCGTGATTCCGCCCATGTCTGGAAGCCGATGCTGCACACCATCGCGGCCGGCACCCGCGACATTTCCCAGCAGCAGACCGCCTACCTCGCGCAGGCGCGCGATGCCGGCTTCACCTACCAGCCCGGCGAGCTGTGCGGGCTGGACCGGGACGCGCGGGAAATCCTGATCGCCGCCCAGCACGCGCCCGACGGACGCCTGCTGCTGCCGCCGCGCAGGCTCGGCTACGACCTGCTGGTGCTGGCCATCGGCAGCCGGGCGAACGACTTCGGCACGCCCGGGGTGGCCGAACACTGCTTCTACATCGACTCCCGCCGGCAGGCCGACACGTTCAACCAGGAGATCCGCATGCGCCTGCTGCAGGCGCTGGGGCAGGAGGCGCCTTTGTCGATCGCCATCGTCGGCGGCGGCGCCACCGGCGTGGAGCTGGCGGCCGAGCTGGTGCAGCTGGTCGAATCCGCCTCCGCCTATGGCGTGCCAGACCTGGCCTCGCGGATCACCATCACCCTGGTCGAGGCCGGCCCGCGCGTGCTGGCGGCGTTCCCGGAAGACATCTCCAGCGCCACGCGCGAGCGCCTGGAGGCGATCGGGATCCGGGTCCTGGTAGGGACCCAGGTGCGCGCCGCCACCGCCGACGGCTTCGTGCTGGCCGACGGCAGCCAGCTGCCCGCATCGCTGAAGGTCTGGGCGGCGGGGGTGAAGGGTCCGGAACTGCTGGCCGGGCTCGACGGGCTGGAAGCCACCCGCAACAACCAGCTGGTGGTCCGGCCCAGCCTGCAGACCACCCGCGACCCCGCCATCTACGCGCTCGGCGACTGCGCCAGCCTCGTCCCGGCCGGCGCCGAGCGGCCGCTGCCGCCGACGGCCCAGGTCGCGCACCAGCAGGCGCAGTACCTGATCCGCTCCCTGCCCGAGGTCCTGCAGGGTCGCCCCGTCCCGGATTTCTCCTATCGCGATCTCGGTGCCCTGGTGTCGCTGGGCGATTACGACGCGTTCGGCTCGCTCGGCCAGTACGGCCTGTTCACCGGCGTCACCTTCCGCGGCCGCCTGGCCCAGCTCAGCCACGTGATGCTCTACCGCAGCCACCAGGCCCGGATCCACGGATTCTGGCGCGGCAGCATGCTGTGGCTGGTCGATCGCCTGAACTCGCTCCTGCGCGCGCCGATCCGGCTCGACTGATCGGGGGGGCGAGGCACTTCAGCGGGGGCGATCCCCGTCGTCCCCGTGCGGAGGCGGCGGCAGCCCGAGGTCGCTGGGCTGGGGCGGCGAGGCGGTGGCCGCGGCGTGGACCTGGTGCGCGCGCTCCAGGTCGTACTGCAGCACGTCCGCCCGATGCACCATCGCCTTGAACTTCGGCTCCAGCGCGTCGACGCGCTTCTGGGCCGCGCTCATGTCCGCGAACACCGCGCGGCGCACCACCGGCGGCGTCTCGGGAGACAGCGACAGGTAGTCGGCGACCTTGGCGCGCAGGGTCGAGACCGCCACCTTCGCCTTGCCCTTCGGGCTCCACAGCGAGGCCGCCACCGTGACCAGGAGGATCGCGACGATGACCACCAGCGAGGTCCAGGTGCTGACCTCGATCACCGTCACCGGCTCGCCGTCGTTGATGAAGGGCAGGTTGTTCTCGTGCAGCGCGTGCAGCACCAGCTTGATGCCGATGAAGCCCAGGATCGCCGCCAGGCCGATCGACAGGTAGACCAGCCGCTCCAGCAGGCCGCCGACCAGGAAGTACAGCTGCCGCAGGCCGAGCAGCGAGAAGGCGGTCGCGGTGAAGACGATGAAGACGTTCTGGGTCAGGCCGAAGATCGCCGGGATCGAGTCGAAGGCGAAGAGGATGTCGGTGCCGCCGATCGCCAGCATCACCAGCAGCATGGGCGTGAGCGCGCGCTTTCCCTGCCAGGTCGTGAACAGCCTGTCGCCGTCGTAGTGCGGGCTGGCATGGAACATCCGCCGCACCATCCGGACCACGACATTCGGCCGGTCGGCGTCGTGGTCGTCGGGTGCGAGCAGGTTGCCGGCGGTGATCAGCAGCGCCAGGCCGAACAGGTAGAACACCCAGGCGAAACGGTCGATGAGCGCCGCGCCGAGCAGGATGAACACCGTGCGGGCGATGAGCGCGAAGGTGATCCCGAACAGGAGCACTTTCTGCTGGCTCTCGCGCGGTACCTGGAAGCTGGACATGATCACCAGGAACACGAACACGTTGTCGACCGACAGCGCCTTCTCGGTGATGTAGCCGGCGAAGTATTCGGCGCCCATGTCGCGCCCGCCCCAGATCCAGACCACGACGCCGAACAGCAGGGCGATGCCGATGTACAGCGCCGACCAGATCGCGGCCTCGCGCAGGCCGGGAGCGTGCGCCTTGCGCACGTGGAAAAAGTAGTCGAAGGCGAGCAGGCCGATGATCAGGGCGATCGTGGCTTCCCATACGAGCGGGGTGGTCGTCGGCATCGGAGGCCCGTGGATGGACAAGTGGCCGAGAATCCCATGGCGGTCGTGGCCGCCGCGTCATCGCGCGCCGGCGCGGAAAGCGTTAGCCATGCGTGAAGACGGTCGCCCTGCACAGGCTATATTCCGCCGCCTTCCCCATCCCGGCGTTTCCCTTGCACCGACGTGAACTCCTGCTGGCGGGTCTGGCGCTGCCGGTGGCCGCCGCGCTGCCACGGTCGGCCATGGCCGCCGCTCCAGCCAGGGGGACGCCCTTCGACGAGGGCACGGTGCCGGCGCTGGCACGGGGGCTCGCCGCCGGGGTCTATGCCCCTCCCGCGCGCGACCTCCCCCTGCGCTGGAGGGCATCGGCTATGACCGCTACCGCGACTACCGCTTCCGCGCCGAGCGCGCGCTGTGGCACGGCCAGGGCCGCGGCTTCGAGGCGATGTTCTTCCATCGCGGCTACATATTCAGCGAACGCGTCGACATCCACGTGGTCGACGGCGGGCTGAGCCGGCCCTTCGCCTACGCGCCATCGCTGTTCCACTTCGAGCATGGCGCGCCGGTGCCGCCCGAAGGCGGCGACCTGGGTTTCGCGGGCTTCCGCCTGCATGCGACCGGGCAGGCGGACGATGGCCTGGACGAGGTCGCATCCTTTCTCGGTGCGAGCTACTTCCGTGCGGTCGCGCGCGGCCTCGGCTACGGACTGTCCGCCCGCGGGCTGGCGTTGGGCAGCGGCGATCCGGGGCCGGAGGAGTTTCCGGTGTTCCGCGCCTTCTGGCTGGAGACGCCGCCGGCCTGCGGAAGCGGCCGCGACTGCACCGCGCGCGGTGCCAAGGCAGTGGTCGTGCATGCGCTGCTGGATTCGCCCGCGGTCGCCGGCGCCTTCCGCTTCGTGATCGTGCCCGGCGACGACACCGTGTTCGACGTCGACGCGCGCCTGTACCCACGCGTGGATCTCGCCACGGCCGGCATCGCGCCGCTCACCAGCATGTACGAGTTCGACGGCCACGACCGCGCCTGCGTCGACGACCCGCGGCCGGCGGTCCATGACTCCGACGGCCTGCTCCTGCTCACCGGCGCCGGCGAACAGGCCTGGCGGCCGTTGCGCAATCCGCACGGCGTCGAGCACAGCGGCTTCCAGGACCGCGACCCGAAGGGCTTCGGGCTGATGCAGCGCAAGCGCCGCTTCGAGGATTACCAGGACACCGAGGCCGGGTACGAGAAACGTCCCGGTTGCCGGGTGGAGCCACTCGACCCCTGGGGCGAGGGGGAGGTGCACCTGGTCGAGATCCCGACCGCCAACGAATTCGCAGACAACATCGTCGCCTTCTGGCGCCCGCGCGCGCCGCTGCGCGCCGGCCGCGAACACCGCTGGCGCTATCGCCTGCACTGGACGTCGGCGGACGGCGGAAGCCCCTCGCTCGCGCGCGTGGTGGCGACGCGCTCAGGCGCCCTCGATCGCGCGGAGGGGCGCCAGTACCTGGTCGATTTCGCCGGCGGCGCGCTGCCTGCCGGCGACGCCGGAGGCGGAGTGCGCGTGCGCGCCACGGCCAGCGCCGGCGCGTTGCGCAATGCGGTCGCATACCGCAATCCGCAGGCCGGAAGCTGGCGCGTCGGCTTCGAGCTCGAGCCCGGCGCGGCGCAGGCCGTGGAGATGCGGCTGTGGCTGGAGGGCGATACCGGGCGCCTGTCGGAAACCTGGCTGTCGCGATGGACACCGTGAGCCTGCAGGAGGACCCGCCGGGACCGGATGGTCGGCGCCATGTTCTGCCGGCACTGCCGCCGGACGCGCCGCTGGACATGCCGGTGCAGGCCCTGGACCGCGGCGTGCTCGCCGATCCGCCACGGCCGACCACTCCGCCGAACATGGCCTGGCGGCGCTTCGCCGTGATCGGCAGTGCGGTGCTGCTCACCGCCGTCGCCACCTACCAGCTGTGGTGGCTGCTGCGCGGCGACGGCATCGATCCGCTCGAGGGCACGCTGCTGGTGCTGTTCGTGGCCCTGTTCGCCTGGATCGTGCAGTCCTTCGTCGGCGCGATCGCCGGCTTCGTGCTGCTGCTCCAGCGCCGGCCGCTGCGCATGGGCATGCATGCCACCGGCCCGCTGCCGCAGGTCAGCTCCCGCACGGCGCTGCTGGTGCCCGTCTACAACGAGGATCCGCAGCGGGTCGCGGCGGGACTGCAGGCCATGCATGAGTCGCTGGCAGCCACCGGGCAGCTGCAACGCTTCGATTTCTTCCTGCTCAGCGACACGCGCCGGCCGGAGATCCAGGCCGCCGAAGCCGCGGCGGTCGCAGCGCTGCGCAGGCGCCTGGGCCCGGAGGCGCGGGTGTACTACCGCCTGCGCAAGGACAACACCGAACGCAAGGCCGGCAACATCGCCGACTGGGTGCGGCGCTGGGGCGGGGCCTGGCCCCAGTTCCTGATCCTCGACGCCGACAGCGTGATGTCGGGCGACACCCTGGTGCGCCTGGCCGCGGCGATGGAGCGCCACGACGACGTCGCGCTGATCCAGACCCTGCCGGTGATCGTCAACGGCAGCACCCTGTTCGCGCGCATGCAGCAGTTCGCCGGCCGGGTCTATGGTCCGGTGATCGCCTACGGCGTGGCCTGGTGGCACGGCGCGGAGAGCAACTACTGGGGGCACAACGCGATGATCCGCAGTCGTGCGTTCGCCGCATGCGCCGGACTGCCGGAGCTGCGCGGGGTGAAACCCTTCGCCGGCACCGTGCTCAGCCACGACTTCGTCGAGGCCGCGCTGATGCGCCGCGGCGGCTGGGCGCTGCACATGGTCCCGGGCCTGGGAGGCAGCTACGAGGAAGGGCCGCCCTCGCTCACCGACATGCTGGTCCGCGACCGCCGGTGGTGCCAGGGCAACCTGCAGCACGGCGGGGTGCTGCCGGCGCGCGGCCTGCACTGGGTCAGCCGCTGGCACCTGATGATCGGCATCGGCCACTACTTCACCGCGCCGATGTGGGCGATGCTGATGATCGTCGGCATCTCGATCCCGCTGCTGCACGCGGGTTTCAGCTGGGACCGGCCCTCTCTGGCGGGCTTCACGCCCACCGCCTACTGGCGCGAACAGGACGGCGACCGCTTCATCGGCGTCTTCATCGTCACCATGACCATGCTGCTGGCGCCGAAGCTGATGGGCTACCTCGCCACCGTGGTCGACCCCGTGACGCGGCGCGGCTGCGGCGGCGCCCTGCGGGTGGCCGCCGGCGTGCTCCTGGAGACGCTGCTGGCGGCGCTGATGGCACCGGTGACGATGTACGTGCAGTCGCGCGGCGTGGCCCAGGTGCTGGCCGGCAAGGACTCGGGCTGGGAGTCGCAGCGGCGCGATGACGGCGGCCTGCCGCTGCGCGAGCTGCTGCGCCTGTACGGCGGCATGACCCTGGTGGGCGTGGTCGCGGGCGTGGCCGCATGGATGGTGTCGCCGGCGCTGGCGGCGTGGATGTCGCCGGTGGTCCTGGGCCTGGTGCTTTCGATCCCGATCGTGGCCCTGGGCGCCTCGCGCGCCGCCGGACTCTGGCTGCGCAGGCGACGGCTGTTCGCCACGCCCGAGGAGCTGTCGCCGCCGCCGGTGCTGGTGCGCGCGGGCGAACTGCGCGAGCCGCGAAGTGTGAAGGCGAACTGACTTCCAGTCGCAGCGGCTTCGTCATCCGCGCTTCCTAGGCTGTCCCCGGAAGCCACAGGGGGCTCGAAATGAGATTGCACGCGATGGCCGTGGCACTGGTCGCGGCCCTGGTCACGTCCGCCTGCCAGCAGGCGCCGCAGGGCGGGGCGGCGGCGGAGGCCGCGGCCGTGGCTGTGGCCCCGGCCGCCCCGTCCGCGGTGGCGCCCGCGGTCGATCTGTCGCGGCGCACGATCGCCGACCTGGAAGAGGCCGCCGACCGGGCGCTGCGCGAAGGGCGGATCTACACGCCGGCCGGTGACAGCGCCGTGGAGTACTGGCTGGAGGCGAGGGCGCGCGATCACGACCGCATCGCCGTGGTCAACGCGGTCGCCGGACTGCAGCCCTACCTGCTGATCGGCTGCGAAGAAGCGATCGCGCGCCGCGACTTCGCCGAAGCGCGCCGGCTGCACGGGCTGATCGCGGCCGCCGACCCGACCGCACCTGCGCTGCCGCGCCTGGCCGCGGCGATCGCGGAAGCCGAAGCCGGCGACCGCGCGGAAGCCGTGCGGTTGGCCGCGGAGGCGTCGCGTCGCGAGGACGAGGCGCGGACGGCCGCGCAGACCCGGGCGGAGGCTGCCTCCGCACAGGCGCCGCCGACCGGCGTATCGGAATCCGCAGCGATGGCGTTGGTGCCGGCGCCCCTTGCCGACACCGACGCACCGCCCGCCGAGGCGCGGGCGGACATCCGGGCCGACGCAGGAGCCGCGGATACCCGTCAGGCCGGCATCGCCGGCAGTCCGCCATCGGTGCCGGCCTCCGGGCCCGGGTCCGCGCCCCCGCGCCTGCTGTACCAGCCGGCGCCGCGCTATCCGCCGCTGGCCCTCGGTCGCCGCATGGAGGGCGCGGTGGAAGTCGCCTTCACCATCCGCCCCGATGGCCAGGTGGAGAACACGCGCGTGCTCCAGGCCAGCCCCCCGGGCGTGTTCGATCGCTCCGCGCTGGCGGCCGTGGGCGATTACCGCTTCGAGCCCACCGGCCGGAACGTGCCCTCTACGGTCACCGTGCGCTTCACCCTCGACCGGTAAGGGCCGGCCCTCTGCGTGCGCCATGCATAATGGCGCGCCCATCGCAACGAGGCCCCTCATGCTGCTGGACTGCATCGAGCGCGAGACCGGTCCGGACCCGGCCTGGAGCATCATCTGGCTCCACGGGCTCGGCGCCGACGGCAACGACTTCGTCCCGATCGTGCCCGAGCTGGTGCGCCCCGGCTGGCCCGCGCTCCGCTTCGTGTTCCCGCACGCGCCGGTGCGCCCGGTGACGATCAACAACCGCGTGCCGATGCGCGCCTGGTACGACATCGTCGACGTCGACCTGGCCAACCGCGCCGACGAGGCCGGCGTCGCGGAGTCCATGCGCCAGGTGGAAGCGCTGCTCGCCCGCGAGGGCGGGCGCGGCGTGCCGCGCTCGCGCGTGGTGCTCGCCGGGTTCTCGCAGGGCGGCGCGATCGCGCTCGCCGCGGGCCTCCGCAGCGCGGAACCGCTGGGCGGGATCGTGGCCCTGTCCACCTACGTGCCCTCGGCCCCCAGGGCGCGGGAAGCACTCGTCGCCGGGGCCGAGCGGCAGCCGGTGTTCATGGCCCACGGCAGCCAGGATCCGGTCGTGCCCTTCCAGGCAGGCCTGCAGAGCGCGGAGCTGCTGCGCGCGCTGGGCTTCCAGGTCGACTGGCACGCGTATCCGATGCCGCATTCGGTCTGCGCCGAGGAGATCCGCGACCTTGGCGACTGGCTGGGCAGGCGGTTCGCCGCGGGTTGAGGCTGTGGCCGACGCGCGCCCCCCGGTCCGCGGGCGCGCATGACCGCCGGCCGGAACGCGGGCTACCATGCCCATACGCTGCAGCTGCCGCCGGGAACGGGAAGGAGGACGCCGTGAAGGTGGTCATCGCCGACGACGAACCACTGGCCCGCGAGCGTCTGCGCGGCCTGCTGGCCGCGCACGCCGACATCACCGTCGTGGCCGAGGCCGGCGACGGTCGCGCCGCGCTGCAGGCCTGCGCCGAACACGAGCCCGACCTGGTGCTGCTGGACATCGCGATGCCGGGGATCGACGGCCTCGAGGCCGCGCGCCATCTGGCCGCCTTCGAGCCGCGTCCGGCGGTGGTGTTCTGCACGGCCTACGACGCCCATGCGCTGTCGGCCTTCGATGCCGCCGCGGTCGACTACCTGGTCAAGCCCGTGCGGCCGGAGCGCCTGCAGGCCGCGCTCGAACGCGTGCGCACCTTCGCCGCCGGGCTGGAGCATGGCCGCAGCGGAGACGGTGGCGGCAAGCGCCGCACCCATCTCTGCGCGCGCCTGCGCGGCAGCCTGCGCCTGATCCCCATCGAGGACGTCCATTACCTCCAGGCCGAGGAGAAGTACGTCGTGGTGCACCACGCCCGCGGCGAGGACCTGATCGAGGAGTCGCTGAAATCCCTGGAGGAGGAGTTCGGCGACAGGTTCCTGCGCATCCACCGCAACTGCCTGGTGGCGCGCCACGAACTGGTCGAGCTGCGCCGGGAGCCCGACGGCCAGGTCCACGCCATCCTCCGTCACGGCAGCCAGCCGCTGGAGGTCAGCCGGCGCTGCGTGGCGCCGCTGCGGGAACTGTTGCGGCAGCCCTGACGCGCGGTCGGGGATAATCCCCCCATGACCACACTCCGCATCGCCACCCGCAAGAGCCCGCTCGCCCTCTGGCAGAGCGAACACGTCGCCGCCCTGCTCCGCGCCGCACACCCCGGCCTCGAGGTCGAACTGGTGCCCATGTCCACGCGCGGCGACGAGGTGCTGGACCGTTCCCTGTCCGCGATCGGCGGCAAAGGCCTGTTCCTGAAGGAGCTGGAGCTGGCGATGCTGCGGGGCGAGGCCGATTGCGCGGTGCATTCGCTCAAGGACGTACCGATGGAGGTCGACGCGCCGTTCGCGCTGCCGGCCTTCCTCGAGCGCGCGGACCACGCCGACGCCTTCGTCAGCAATCAGTTCGCCACCTTCGAGGCCCTGCCGCCCGGCGCCTGCGTGGGCACCTCCTCGCTGCGCCGGCAGGCCCAGCTGCGCGCGCTGCGCCCGGATCTCGACATCCGTGACCTGCGGGGCAACGTCAATACCCGGCTGGCGAAGCTCGACGGCGGCGAGTACGACGCCATCCTGCTCGCCTGCGCGGGCCTGGAGCGCCTGGGCCTGGGCGGACGCATCCGCACGCGCCTGGATGCGCCGGAATGGCTGCCGGCGCCGGCGCAGGGCGTGATCGCGATCGAATGCCGCGGCGACGACGCGGCGGTGATGGACCTGTGCCGCGTTCTCGACCACGCGCCGACGCGGACCTGCGCCTCGGCCGAACGCGCGCTCAATCTGGCGCTGCATGGCAGCTGCCATGTGCCGGTGGCGGCGCTGGCGCGGCTCGACGGCGACGTGCTGCGGCTGCAGGGCCTCGTCGGGTCGGCGAGCGACGGTCGCGCGGTGCGGGCGGAAGCCGCTGGACCCGTCTCCGAGCCCGATGCACTGGGCCGCACGGTGGCGGCGAAGCTGCTCGAGGGCGGTGCCGGCGAATTCCTGCCGGCAGCGGGCTAGAAGCGATAGCGGAGGTGCAGCGAGCCCTCGGTGTCCGTGGCGCCGGTGCCACCGTTGCCGGCGCTGTCGTGGCGCAGTTCGAAGTTCGAGTGCAGCGTCCACTGCGGCTGCAACTTCAGGTCCAGGCCGATCACCTGCCGGGTGGTGGTGTTGAACTTCCCGGCTTCGACCAGCAGGTTCTGCGTCAACATGGCGCGTTCGGCGATCGACTGGCGCAGTTCCAGCCGACCGCGGGCGATCAGGCCCTCGGCCGCGGTGCCGTGGTCGGCATAAGGCCGCAGGCGATAGCCGGTGCCGAACTCCAGCTTCACGCTGGTGTCGGGGGTGCGGATGGCCTCATAGCCGAAGCCGGTGGTGAAGCGCGAATGGCTGCCATGGTTGACGCGCCAGTCGCGGCGCACCGCCGGGGAGTACAGCGGATAGCGGCGCGCGGCCAGCGCGGGCAGGCGGCTCGCGACCAGCGGATCCACGCTGCCGGGGGCCCGCGCCGGCTGGATGCGGGTGAAGCGATTGGGCGCGCCCCAGCCGGCATCGTCACAGACGAGCTGATAGCACGGGCGGCGCAGGTCGGCGCGACCCGCCACCAGCGCGAGCGCCGCCGGCTCGCCGGGTGATTCCGGCAAGGGCTGGATGAACACGGGTGGTGTGGCGAGGGCCAGCCAGAGGGCCGCAAGCATGCGCCGGGCTCCGATGACGAACGCTGGGCACCATTATCGCGATGATCCGCCGGCGTTCCAAGGCACTCGCGCCGGGCCGTTCAGTAGTACGCGGCCACCACGTGCTTCGCCTGGGCGAAGAACAGCCAGCGCTCGGCGAACGCGCCCGCAAGCAGCCCCAGCGCCGCCAGCAGGCTGGCGGCGAGCGCCGGCATCCAGCCCAGCGCCGCCGCCGCCGATGCCAGCAGCGGCAGCACCGCCAGGCCTGCGATCGCCGCAGCCCGCAGCCCGCGGGCATGCCGACGCGCGACTTCGAAGACCATCTCGCGGGTGATGTAGCTGGCCTCGGTGTGCGGACGCTCGAATACCCGCACTTCGCGTCCGGGAAGGCCCACCGCCGCACCGCGCGCGGCCGGCTGCGGCGCGCGGTCGATGGCACGCCAGTACAGCCACTTCAGGGCCGCGACCACCAGCCCGGACAGCGTCAGCGCCGGCAGCATCCTGCCGGGATCCGGGCCGACCGGCACGGCCGCCAGGATCACCAGCTGCAGCGCGAGTCCGGTCAGCAGGGCGAACAGCAGGTACACGGGCAGCACCAGCGGGTGCCGCCAGGCGGGAATGGGTCTGAGCGAGGCGTAGATCATCGCGGTGCAGGCCACCGTGGCCAGCGCCAGAGCCAGCATCAGCCCGCCCAGGCAGGCCAGCGCGGCGGTCCGGGTGGCGCCGGACGGCATCCACAGCAGCAGGCCGACGATGGCGAGCGCCGGAAGCGGGGTGGCCACCGCCAGCACACCCTCCCGCGACAGCCAGGACGTGCGCCACTGGCTGAAGGCGCGCCAGGCGCGCGCGGGCTTGCCCAGGTGGGCGAGCGAACAGAGCAGCCCGACGGTCGACAGCACCAGGCCGAGCACGACTCCCGCCAGCTGCACGCCCTCCGGCGCCAGGGGCAGGCCGCCGCGCAGCGCCGCCAGCGCCAGGGCCAGCCCCGACCAGGCGAGCAGGCCGTACCCGGCGCCGGACAGGGTGGTGAAGAAGATGACCGAAAGGGCGGGATGCATCGGGTGTCAGCGCCTCAGGACGCGGGTGAGCCAGTGCAGCGGCGAGGTCGCGCGAGTCGGCGCTTCGGCCTCGGCACCATCCCCGTCGCGCCGCGGCCGCGGCGGCAGGTAGCGGTTGACGGGCGCGTAGCCGAGCTCCGGCATCAACGCCACGCCGCCGCGCGCGGCGACCAGCTTCGACACGTCGGACTCCGGGTCGCCGAGGTCGCCGAAGTGGCGCGCACGCGTCGGACAGGCCTGCACGCAGGCCGGCACGCGTTCGGATTCGTCGAGATGGGTGTTGTAGATGCGGTCGACGCACAGGGTGCACTTCTTCATCACCCCCTCGACCTCGCTGTACTCGCGCGCGCCGTAGGGACAGGCCCAACTGCAGAGCTTGCAGCCGATGCACTTGTCCTCGTCCACCAGCACGATGCCGTCCTCGGCGCGCTTGTAGCTGGCGCCGGTGGGGCAGACGGTGACGCAGGCCGGTGTTTCGCAGTGCAGGCAGGAGCGCGGGAAGTGCAGGGTCATCGCGGGCTGCTCAGGCGTGCGTTCGACCTCGTAGCTGTGCACACGGTTGAACCACACGCCCTCCGGATCCTTTCCGTACGGTCGCTCGTCGGTCAGCGGCCCGGCGATGCCGCCGGCGTTCCATTCCTTGCAGCTGGTGGCGCAGGCGTGGCAGCCGACGCAGGTGTCGAGGTCGATCACCAGGCCCAGTTTCTTCATCGTCGGCGGCGGCAGGTCGGTCACGGCGTTCAGGCGCTGAAGGGGAAGTGGCGGGGGATCAGCACGATCGCCATCACGATGAAGATGAGGTTCAGCGGCAGTCCCACTTTCACGAAATCGCGGAAGCGGTAGCCGGCGGCGGCGTAGACCATGGTGTTGGTCTGGTAGCTGATCGGCGTGGCGAAGCTGGTGGACGCGGCGAAGGCCACCGCCACCAGGAAGGGCTTGCTGTCGAGTCCGAGCGACTCCGCGGTGGCGATCGCGATCGGCACCACCACCGCGGCCGAGGCGTTGTTGCTCATGATCTCGGTCAGCAGAGAGGTCAGGATGTAGATCACCGCCAGCGTCGCCACCGGGCCGAAGCCGCCCACCATGTCGATCGAGAAGTCGGCGAGCATCGCGGCCGCGCCGCTCTTCTGCAGCGCGATCCCCAGTGGCAGGACGCCTGCAAGCAGCAGCACCACGCGCCAGTCGATCGAGGCATAGGCCTCCTCGGGTTCGAGCACGCGCAGCAGCAGGAGCAGGCAGCAGCCGATGATCGCCGCGGCGACGATGCTCATCAGGCCGGCGGCGGCCACCGCCACCACCGCGGTCAGGATCCCCAATGCCAGCAGCGAGCGCCGGAGCGAGGTGCGGGTCTGCTCGCGCTGGCCGAGCACCACCAGCCCCGGGTCGGCGCGCATCAGCTCGAGCGCGCTCTGCGGGGCGTCGAGCAGGAGCACGTCGCCGACCGCGAGGGGCACGTGGTCCAGCGGCTGCCGGATCGACAGCCGGTGCCGGTGCAGGCCCTGCACACGGGCGTGGTACATGTGCGCGAAGCGCAGGCTGGCCAGGGTGTGGCCGATAAGGTGCGAGCCGGGCGCGACCATCACTTCGGCGTGCACGCGGCCGTCCTCGTCGTCGCCCTCGAGGTCGCCGGCGACCTGGTGGTGGCGCAGCTTGAGCATGCGGCGCGCGGCCTCGATGTCGTTCCAGTTTCCACGCAGCAGCAGGCGGTCGCCGGCCTCGACCTCGGCGGCGCGTGGCGATGGAACGGTCGCGCGCTGGCGGAAGATCTCCAGCAGTACCACGTCGCCGTCGTTGCCGGGCAGCAGCTCGCTGCCGCGGCGGCCGATCGCCGACGACTTCTCCGTCACCAGCAGCTCGGTGACGTAGCGTCCGGCGTGGCCGCTGTCGGCCTGCTGCGGCACGCCCAGGTCGGGCAGCAGGAAGCGGCGAGCGACCATCAGGTACACGGTGCCGATCACCACGAAGAGGATGCCGAGCTGGCTGAACTCGAAGATGGTGAAGCCGGCGTGCCCGGCCTGCCGCGCCATCGAGTCCACCAGCAGGTTGGTCGAGGTGCCGATCAGGGTGCACACGCCGCCGAACTGGGCGGCGTAGGACAGCGGGATGAGGAACTTCGACGGCGGCAGGTTGTTGGCCACCGCGGCGGCGATGATCAGCGGCAGGAACACGGCGACCGCCGCGGTGTTGTTGATGAAGGCCGAGACCGCGGCGGTCAGCAGCATCATCACCAGCGCCAGCAGCCAGCCCCAGCGGATGCGCGCGATCGCCTCGCCCAGGCGGTTGAGCGAGCCGCTCTGCTGCAGGCCGGCGCTGAGCACGAACATCGCCGCCACCGTGACCGTGGCCGGGCTGCTGAATCCCGACAGCGCCTCCTCGGTGGTGACCAGCCGCAGGGTGAGGAGCGCCGCCAGCACCAGCATCGCCACCACTTCCGGCGGCATCCTCTCGCTGACGAACAGCGCCACCGCGCCCGCCAGAACCAGGAAGGTGAGCAGCATGTCCGGCGTCATCGACGGGCCCCGTAGCGGAGCGGGCCGGCGGGTGCGCTGCCCAGGTCGAGGGGCTCGAACTGCGGTTGCGCTGCCGGACCGTCCGCGCCGGCCGCGCCCTTCTCCGCGCCCGCGCCGGTGGCGGCGGGCCGCAGGCCCACGCGCAGGTCGAACCACGCCGCCTGGCCGGTGACCGGGTCGGCATTGGCGTAGTCGCCCCGGGGCGTGATGTCGGAGATCAGGTGGTTGAGCAGGAAGCCCTGGCGGCCTTCGGGCGCGTCCGGATCGAGCCGCCATGCGCCGCGGCGCTTGCCGATCGCGTTCCAGGTCCAGAGCGTGTCGGGCTGCACGTTGGCGGCGAACTTCGCCTGCACCGTGATCTCGCCCAGGTGCGAGGCGACCACCACCCAGCCCTCGTCGGCCACCCCGAAGCGCGCGCCCGTGTCGGGATGCATGTACAGCCAGTTGCGCGCGGCGATCTGCCGCAGCCAGGCGTTCTGCGAGCCCCACGCGTGGTACATGAACATCGGCCGCTGGGTGATGGCGTGCAGCGGGAAGGCCTCGCCGTCGACCTGGGCCTGCTCGAAGGGCGCGTACCAGATCGGCAGCGGATCGAAGTAGGTGGCGACGCGTTCGCGGTGCTCTTCCGGAGGCTGGTGCGCGCCATGCCCCTGCGCCGCGAGCCGGAACTTCTGCAGCGGCTCGGCGTAGAGGTGCAGCGTGATCGGCGCGGCCGAGCCGATGAAGCCCAGACCGTGCGCCCAGTCGAGGTAGGCGCGGTTGGCCATCTTGAACCAGCGCGCGGATTCCGGGACTTCCTCGCGCCAGAAGCCGCCGTTGTCGATGTAGCGCTGCAGCTGTTCCGGGTTCGGCGCGCCCTTCCCCGAACGCGAACCGTCCTCGCCGCGCCAGCCCGCGAGCAGGCCGACGCCCGGCATGCGTTCGTGGCGCACGATGTAGTCGGCGTAGTCGCGGTACTTCGGCGAGCCGTCGGCATGCACCATGCCCGGCAGGCCCAGGCGCGCGCCCAGCTCCAGCAGCACCGACTGGAAGCCGCGCACGTCGCGCGGGCGGCCGTCCCTGTCGGGCTGGGTCGTCGGGTCGAACAGCGGCTGGCGGATCGCATCGGCGGCACCGTCGGCGTCCGAGATCGGCCGGTCCAGCAGGCTGATCGCGTCGAAGCGCTCGAGGTAGGTGGTGTCGGGCAGCACCAGGTCGGCGTAGGCGACCATCTCCGAAGCGTAGGCATCGGCATAGATGATGCGCGGGATGCGGTATCCGCCATCCTCTTCGCGATCGGTCAGCCAGGCGATGGTCTCGCGGGTGTTCATCGCCGAGTTCCAGGCCATGTTGGCCATGAACATCATCAGCGTGTCGATGCGATAGGGATCGCCGGCGTGCGCGTTGCGCAGCAGGGTGTGCATCATCCCGTGCGCGGACAGCGGATAGGCCCACGAATAGGCATGGTCGATGCGGCGCGGTCGGCCTTCGGCGTCGACCAGCAGGTCCTCGGGGCCGTGCACGAAGCCGAGCGGACCGGCATCGAGCGTGCCGTCCTCGCGGCGCGCGCGACCGGGGCGGTTCGGCGGCGGGATCGGTTTCGGATACGGCGGCTGGTAGCGGAACGAACCCGGCGCGTCCACCGCGCCGAGCAGCAGCTGCAGCAGATGCAGGGCGCGGCAGGTGTGGAAGCCGTTGGAGTGCGCGCTGATGCCGCGCATCGCGTGCAGCGAGACCGGGCGGCCGACCATCTCCGCGTGCTCGCGCCCCCAGGCGTCGGTCCAGGCGATCGGCAGCCGCAGGTTGGAGTCGAACGCGGCTTCGGCGAGTTCCCGCGCGATGCGGCGGATGGTGTCGGCGGGAATGCCGCAGCGCCCCGCCACGGCATCGGGCGCGAACTCCGGATCGAGGTAGCGCTCGGCGACCAGGTGGAAGGCCGGCACGGCGTGGCGCCCGTCGGGCAGCGTGTATTCGCCGACCACGGCGGGCGCGATGCCGGGCGCGTCGGCCGGGTGCGGGCGGCCATCCACCCAGCACTGCGGCCGTCCCTCCGCGTCGCGCGCGAACAGTCCGTCCTCCGCGCCGCCCGGGTCGCGGACCACCAGCCAGTGCGCGTCCGCATACCGCACCAGGTAGTCGAGGTCGATGCGGTCCGAGCGCAGCAGTTCATGGATCAGCGCGAACGCGAACAGCCCGTCGGTCCCCGGCCGGATCCCGATCCACTCGTCGGCGATCGCGCCGTAGCCGGTGCGCACCGGGTTCACGGCCACGATCTTCGCGCCGCGGGCCTTGAGCCTGCCCAGTCCGAGTTTGATCGGATTGGAGTCGTGGTCCTCGGCCACGCCCCAGAGCATCAGGTAGCGCGTGTGCTCCCAGTCGGGCTCGCCGAACTCCCAGAACGAGCCGCCCAGGGTGTACAGCCCGCCGGCGGCCATGTTCACCGAACAGAAGCCACCGTGCGCGGCGTAGTTGACGGTCCCGAACTGCTGCGCCCACCAGCCGGTCAGCGCCTGCGACTGGTCGCGGCCGGTGAAGAAGGCGAACTCGTCGGGGTTGCGTTCGCGGACCGGCGCCAGCCAGGACGTGGCGATCTCCATCGCCTCGTCCCATTCGATCTCGCGGAACTCGCCGCTGCCGCGCTCGCCCACGCGCAGCAGCGGCTTCGTCAGGCGCGCCGGCGAGTGGTGCTGCATGATCCCGGCGGCGCCCTTGGCGCAGATCACGCCCTGGTTCACCGGGTGCGCCGGGTTGCCCTGGATGTAGCGGATGCTTCCGTCCCGCAGCCACACCTTGATGCCGCAGCGGCAGGCGCACATGTAGCAGGTCGTCGTCTTCACCGCGTCGCCGGGCGAGGGCGAGGTGTCGAGCACGGGTTCGTCGGGACGGTGCGCGCGCATGGGCGCCATTGTGCCTGCTCCCGGAACGGGGCAGGGAGGCCCGGCACCCACGTCGGCGGGGTTCGGGGCAGAATACACGGTGGCCCGCGCCGCTGGCCGCACTCCATCCGGGATCGCCATGGACCGCTACGAACGCATCCTTTCGCTGCACCGCATCCTCGGGGCGGCGCGCTATCCGGTCACGGTTGCCCGCTTGCAGGACGAACTCGGCTGTTCGCGCGCCACCGTCTATCGCGACGTGGCCTTCCTGCGCGATGCCTTGATGGCGCCGATCGTGGGCGACGGCGAGGCCGGCATCCGCTACGACCCCGAGGAGAGCGGCCGTTTCGAGCTGCCCGGACTGTGGCTGAACTCGGAGGAGCTGCATGCGCTGCTGGCCGCGCAGCAGCTGCTTTCGCGCAGCGGCGGCGGAGTCCTGTCCTCGGCGCTGGCTCCGCTGCAATCGCGCATCGAGAAGCTGCTCAATGAACACGCGAACGGCAGGCAGTGGCCGATGGAGCGGGTGCGCGTGATCCCGCACCGCACCCGGCACCTGGATGAACACGCGTTCCGCACGGTGTGCTCCGCGGTGCTGGAGCGCAGGCGTCTGGCCTTCGAATATCGCGCACGCTCCACCGACGAAAAGACCCGGCGCACGGTCAGTCCGCAGCGCATCACCCACTACCGCGACAACTGGTACCTGGACGCGTGGGACCATGAGCGCGAGGGCCTGCGCAGCTTCTCCGTCGACCGCATCGCCCAGGCGCGCGCGCTCGGAGAGGCCGCGGTCGATGTCGACGAGGCCGAGCTGGACCGGCACCTGGGGAGCGGCTACGGGATCTTCTCCGGTGCTCCCAAGGACGTGGCCACGATCGTGTTCAGCGCCAAGGCCGCGCGCTGGGTCGCCGACGAGCATTGGCATTCGCAGCAGCAGGGCCGCTACCTGGCCGACGGCCGCTACGAGCTCCGGCTGCCGTACAGCAATGCGCGCGAGCTGCTGATGGACGTGCTGCACTACGGCAGCGACGCCGAGGTGCTGGAGCCGCCGTCGCTGCGCGAGCAGGCGAAGGCGCTGCTGTCGCTGGCGCTGTCGAAGTACGAACGCTGAAGGAAGGGGCGCGGGTCCGGCCGGACCGTCAGCGGCCCGGCGTGCGTATCGCTGCCGGTTCGAAGCCCAGCCGGCCTTCCTGCTCCGGCACCTGGGGCACGCGGCGCAGCTTGTCGGTGTTGACGCCGTGGCGCCCGATGCGGCGCTCCAGTTCGAGATAGGCCTCGTCGCCGACCACCTGCGCGCGGGTCAGGATCCAGGCCTGGTCGCGGCGGCCCGGCGAGTCGAGCAGCAGCCAGCTCCCGTCCTCGGCCGCCTCCAGCACGCGCAGCCGGGCAGGCAGCACGCCCCAGGCACGCAGCGACCAGAACCTGCCGCTGCCGCCTTCGCGCCGGGCGGTGGATCTGTCGTACTCGACCGGTTCGGAGAAGCCGTCGCGCCAGCTGCGGCCGATCACGATCCGTCCGCCCTCGTCGGTCGCCAGGCGCAGGCCCGATGCGACGCGCCCGCGCTCGCCGAACCAGGGCACGCGCGCCGCCACGTACCAGTCGCCCATCAGGACCTCCAGCGGCGGCATCGGTGCGTCGCCGGCCTCGCCGCGCCTTTCGCCGACGCCGGCGCAGGCCGCCAGCAGGCACAGCACGAGCGCGCACAGGGCGCGGGCGGAGCGGCGGGAGCGGACAGTGGCGCGTCGGAAGGGCAGGGTCATCGCTGGATCCGGGGGGCGCCCGCAGGGTGCCGGCGCATCGGCGAAGACGTTGTCAATTCAGGTCGCAGTCCATGAGATGGCCGGTGGGCACGCTGGCCCGAAAGCAAAGTCTGGAGAGCCATCATGACAGCACGACGCCTCACCGCCAGCGGCCGCACCCGGCTCCGTTTCGCCACCGCTTCCGTTCCGGCGCCGGACTGGCCCGCCCGGGTGGTGCTTGCCGCCATGTTCCTGGCCGTCGTCGCCATGCTCTCGCTGCCGCAGGCGCGCGGTGCCAGCGCCGTCCTCGGCTGGCTGCCGCTGTGGCTGGCCGGCCTGCCGGCCTCCGCCTGGCTGGCGCTGGCTGCCGCCCGCCGCCGCGCCGAATCCCGCTGATACCCCGCTGAATCCCGCCCGGGCGCGACCTTCGGCCCGGGGCCGGGCACTGCGCCCTGTGCTAGGTTTGCCGGCCACCAGAATCGCCGGAGCCCGCCGCATGCCGAAGCTGCCCCTCGCCTGCCTGTCCCTCACGCTTGCCGCGGTCTCCTTCGGCATACATGCACAGGAGGACGCCGCAGTGACCGATCCCCATCAGTGGCTCGAGGACGTCGAGGGCGAACGGCAGCTGGCCTGGGTCCGCGAGCAGAACGCGAAGGCCGAGGCCGAACTTGCGGCGACGCCGGACTTCAAGCGGCTCGAGGCCGACCTGCTCGCCATCTACGACTCCGACGACAAGATCCCCGGCGTCTACAAGCAGGGCGAGTGGTACTACAACTTCTGGCGCGACCGGAACCATGAGCGCGGCATCTGGCGCCGCACCACGCTCGACGAGTACCGCAAGCCGCAGCCGCAGTGGGAAACCGTGCTTGACCTCGACGCGCTCAACAGGGCCGAGGGCGAAAACTGGGTCTGGCATGGCGCCAACTGCCTGCGCCCGGAGTATGCGCGCTGCCTGGTCGCGCTCTCGCGCGGCGGCGCCGACGCCAACGTCACCCGCGAGTTCGACCTGACAACGATGCAGTGGGTGGAGGGCGGCTTCTTCCGCCCCGAGGCCAAGGGCGGCCTGCAGTGGATCGACCGCGACACGGTCTACGTCTATACCGACTTCGGCGATGGCAGCCTGACCAGCTCCGGGTATCCCCGGGTGGTCAAGCAGTGGACGCGCGGCACGCCGATGGCGGATGCGACGGTGGTGTACGAAGGCACCGCGGACGACATGTACATCGCCGCCGGCCGCGACCACACGCCGGGCTTCGTGCGCGACTTCGTGACCCGCACCATCGCCTTCTACAACGACGAGCTCTACCTGCGGAACGCCGATGGCAGCCTGGTGAAGGTCGACGCGCCGAACTCGGCGCAGAAGTCGGTGCACCGCGAGTGGCTGGGCCTCGAGCTGCGCGAGCCCTGGGAGGTCGGAGGCACCACCTACAGAGCGGGCTCGCTGCTGGTGGCCAGGTTCGACGAGTACATGGCCGGCAAGCGCGAGTTCGAGGTGCTGTTCGAACCGACCGCGACCACCTCGCTGGCCGGTGCGTCGTTCACGAAGAACCACCTCGTGCTCAACGTCCTGGACGACGTGAAGAACCGGCTGTCCGTGCTCACGCCCGGTCCCGGCGGCTGGACGCGGAGCCCGCTCGCGGGCGTGCCCGAGTTCGGCACCGTGTCCGCCAGCGCCGTGGACAGCGACGAATCCGACGCGCTCTGGCTGACGGTCACCGACTACCTCACCCCGACCACGCTGATGCTCGCCGGTGCCGGGCCGGACGCCGGCGCGCCGGAAGTGCTGAAGACGCAGCCGGCGTTCTTCGATGCCTCGAAGCACGAGGTCGAGCAGCACTTCGCGACCTCGAAGGACGGCACCCGCGTGCCCTACTTCCTGGTGCGCCCGAAGGACATGCGGTTCGACGGCGGGAATCCGACCCTGCTGTACGGCTATGGCGGCTTCGAGATCCCGATGATGCCCGGCTACTCCGGCGGCGTCGGCAAGGGCTGGCTGGAGCTCGGCGGCACCTACGCGGTGGCCAACATCCGCGGCGGCGGCGAGTACGGCCCGCGCTGGCACCAGGCCGCGCTCAAGGCCAACCGCCACAAGGCCTACGAGGACTTCGCGGCGGTGGCGCAGGACATGATCGACCGCGGCATCACCTCGCCGAAGCACCTGGGCATCCGCGGCGGAAGCAATGGCGGCCTGCTCACCGGCAACATGCTGACCCAGTATCCGGAGCTGTTCGGCGCCGTGGTGATCCAGGTGCCGCTGCTGGACATGCAGCGCTACCACAGGCTGCTGGCCGGTGCCTCCTGGATGGCCGAGTACGGCAACCCGGACACGGCGGACTGGGAATTCATCCGGACCTTCTCGCCCTACCACCTCTTCGACCCGGCGAAGGACTATCCGCCCACCCTGATCCTCACCTCGACCCGCGACGACCGCGTCCATCCGGGCCACGCGCGCAAGATGCATGCGCTCATGAGCGACGCGGACAAGGACGTGCGCTACTACGAGAACATCGAGGGTGGCCACGGCGGCGCCGCCAACAACCGGCAGGCCGCACACATGGACGCGCTGTACCTCACCTTCCTCTGGCGACACATCGGACGTGACGCCGAATGAGAACCGACGGGGCGCCTGAATGGCGCCCCGTTGCATTGCAACCCACGGATCCCCATCCATGAAGACCCTCGCCATCGCCAGCCTCCTGCTCATGACCGCCACCAGCCACGCCGCCACGCCGATCCCGCCCGACGCCGAAAAGCGCGCCCACGAGGTCCGGGCGCCGCATGGCGCCGTGCGCCAGGACGAGTACTACTGGCTGCGCGACGACACCCGCGAGGACAGGGCGGTGCTCGCCTACCTCGAAGCGGAGAACGCGTACGTCGACCAGGTGATGGCGCCTCTCAAGCCGCTGGAGGACGCGCTGTACGACGAATTCGTGGGCCGCATCAAGCAGGACGACGCCAGCGTCCCCTTCCGCGAGCGTGGCTGGTGGTACTACCAGCGCTACGAGACCGGCAAGGACTATCCCGTGCACGCGCGCCGCAAGGATGTCGAGGGCCTGGGCGCCGCGGAGATCATGCGCCTCAACGAGGCCGGCGATTTCGCCTCCGAGCAGGTGCTGCTCGATGTCAACGCCATGGCCGAGGGCAAGGAATACTTCAGCGTCGGCGTCTACGAGGTAAGCCCGGACAACCGCATCCTGGCCTGGGCCGACGACAGCATCGGCCGGCGGCAGTACACCATCCGCTTCCGCAACCTCGAGACCGGCGAGGTCTATCCGGAAAGCATCCCCGGCCTGTCCGCGGACATGGTCTGGGCCGACGACAACCGCACGCTGTTCTACGTCGAGAACGACCCGGACACCCTGCTCACGGTCCGGGTGAAGAAGCACGTGCTCGGCACCCCGGTGGCCGACGATGAACTCGTCTACGAGGAAGAGGACGACAGCTTCTACATGGGGCTGGACCGCACCCGCGACGACCGCTTCCTCTGCATCGGCGTCGAAAGCACGGTGTCCAGCGAACTGCGCTGCGCGCCGGCCGCGGACCCGCGCGAGTTCACCGTGCTCTCGGCTCGCGAACGCGACGTCGAGTACGACGCCGACCATTTCGACGGCCGCTGGGTGATCCTCACCAACGCCCCGGACGCGCAGGGCAACAAGGCGCCGAACTACCGCCTGGCCACGGCACCCACCACCGCCACCTCGCGGGCGGAGTGGAAGGAGTGGATCCCGCACCGCGACGACGTGCTGCTGGAAGGCTTCGAACTGTTCGACGGCTTCACCGCCCTGGCCGAGCGCTCCAACGCGCTCGAGCGCATCCGCCTGCTCAAGGCCGACGGCGAGGAGTACGTGGCCGCCGACGAACCTGCGTACTCGATGGGCCTTTCGGTCAACGCCGAGCCCGGCACGCAGTGGCTGCGCTACGGCTACACCTCGATGACCACCCCGGCCACCACCTACGAACTCAACGTGGCCACCGGCGAGCGCAGGCTGCTCAAGCAGCAGCCGGTGATCGGCTACGACCCGTCGAAGTACGCCACCGAGCGCAGCTGGGCCACGGCCCGCGACGGAACCCGCATCCCGGTGTCGCTGGTCTACCGCAAGGGCCTGGCGAAGGACGGCACCGCACCGCTGCTGCAGTACGCCTACGGCAGCTACGGCATGTCGATGGACCCCGGCTACAGCCTGACCACCACCAGCCTGCTCGACCGCGGCATGGTCTACGCCATCGCCCACGTCCGCGGCGGCCAGGAAATGGGCCGCAGGTGGTACGACGACGGCAAGCTGCAGAACAAGATCAACACCTTCACCGACTTCATCGACGTCACCGACCACCTGGTGGCCGAGGGCTGGGCGGCGAAGGGCCGCGTGGCGGCCTATGGCGGCAGCGCCGGCGGCCTGCTGATGGGCGCGATCGCGAACATGGCGCCGGAGAAGTACCGCGTGATCCTGTCGCAGGTGCCGTTCGTGGACGTGGTCACCACCATGCTCGACGCGACCATCCCGCTGACCACCAACGAGTACGACGAATGGGGCAACCCGGAGCGCAGGGCCGACTACGACTACATCGTGCGCTACTCGCCCTACGACAACCTGGAGGCGAAGGCCTATCCGGCGATGTTCATCGGCACCGGCCTCTGGGACTCGCAGGTGCAGTACTGGGAGCCCGCCAAGTACGTGGCGCGGCTGCGCGACCTGGACTCCTCCGACGCGCCGGTGCTGTTCCGCACCAACATGGACGCCGGCCACGGCGGCAAGTCGGGGCGCTTCCGCCGCTACCGGGAGCTGGCTGAGATGTATGCGTTCATGCTCGACCAGCTGGGCGTGAGGCCGGAGGTCCCGGCCCGGGCCCCGTAGGAGCACGTCAATGCCGCCCCGGATCGCGTCGCCCGGCGCGCGTCGCAGGCGCTTCCGCTGGGCGTGGTGGCTGCTGGCCTATGCCGCGCTTGGCCTCGGCCTGCTCGGCGTGGTGGTGCCGGGGTTGCCCACGGTGCCTTTCATCCTGCTCTCGGCCTGGGCCGCGGCGCAGGGATCCGAGAGATTGCACCGCTGGCTGCTGGCGCACCCGGAGTTCGGGGTGATGATCCGCGACTGGCATGACCACGGCGCCATCACCCGGCGCTCGAAGTGGCTGGCGACCGGCGCGATGGCGGCCTCGTCCGCGATCCTGCTCGCCTTCGCCTGGCTGACCGGCTACGGACGCTGGTGGGCGGTGGCGCTGCCGATCGCGTGCATGGTGGCGGTCGATGTCTGGCTGTGGATGCGGCCGGAACCACCGCCGCGCTAGACTGCGGACATGAACCTCCGCGCCCTGCTGCCCCTCGCCCTGCTGTCCTCCGCGCTCGCGCTGTCCGCCTGCGGCAACAAGGGCCCGCTGCTCCCGCCGCCCGCGCCGGAAGACGACGAGTTGCCGGTCGGGCCGGCCGAGCGCGGCGACGCCGAAGACCTGGACGATGCAACCCTCCAGGAGATCGAGGAAGGCGTGGATGGCGAAGGCGACGACCCGGCGCCGCCGGTCACCGGCGATGACGGTGATGACGACGCCTGATCCGACGCCCCCCGGCGCACCGGCCGGGCTGCGCTTCAGCAAGATGCACGGCGCCGGCAACGACTTCGTGGTGCTCGACCTGCGCGACGGCCGTCCGCCTCCCGGCGCCGCCCAGTGCCGCCTGCTGGCCGACCGCCATCGCGGCGTGGGCTGCGACCAGGTCCTGACCATCTCTACGCCGCGCAGTGCGGAGGCGGTCGCCTCCTATGGCATCTGGAACGCCGACGGCTCGCCCTCGCAGCAGTGCGGCAACGGCGCACGCTGCGTGGCCGCGTGGCTGGTGCGCGACGGCTCCGCATCCGGCAGCTTCGTGCTCGACAGCCCGGTGGCCAGCCACCGCGTGCGTGCGCTCGACGATGGCGGCTTCGAGGTCGCGATGGGGGTGCCGGCATTCGCGCCGGCGGAGATCCCGCTGGCCGGTTTCGACGCCGAGTCCGAGGGCTATGCGATCGAGGCCGGCGACGGCACCCTGCACGTGGGCGCGGTCTCCATGGGCAATCCCCACGCCGTGCTCGAGGTCGGGGACGTGGACGCCGCGCCGGTCTCCGAGGTCGGTCCGGCGCTGCAGCGGCACGCCGCTTTTCCGCGGCAGTGCAACGTCGGCTTCGCCCAGGTGCTGGACCGTCGCCGCATCCGCCTGCGCGTGTACGAACGCGGCGTCGGCGAGACCCTGGCCTGTGGCAGCGGCGCCTGCGCCGCGGTCGCCGTGCTGGCCCGGCGCGGCCGGGTGGACGCGGCCGCGGGCGTGGACGTCGAACTGCCCGGCGGCACGCTGCGCATCCATCATGACGCCGACGGCGGCATCCGCATGGCGGGACCGGCGGCGTTCGTCTTTGAAGGGGAATTCAACGCATGACCGACATCGTGGAAAAGATCGGCGCCCATGAGGTCGCGGCCTGGCTGCGGCGCCACCCGAAGTTCCTGCAGCAGTTCCCGGACCTGGCCATCAGCATGGTGGTGCCGCGCGAGGACGGCCCGGCGGCGTCGCTGGCCAGCTATCAGCTCGAAGTGCTGCGCGACAAGAACCGCGAGCTCTCGCGCCGCCTGCAGGACCTGTACACGGTGTCGCAGGAGAACGAGCGCCTGGCCGTGCGCACCCACCAGCTGACGCTGGCGCTGATGCGCCCCCGCAGCGCCGCCGGCGTGGTGCGCGCGATGGTCGCGACCCTGGCGGAGGACTTCAACGGCGACCTGGTGCGCGTGGTGCTGTTCGACTCCGTGCCGGGCCTCGGCGAGGAGGAATGGCTGCAGGTCATCGCCCGCGAGGATCGCCGGCTGCAGCCCTTCGTCGACAGCATCCGCGATGGCGAACCGCTGTGCGGCCGCCTGCATCCCGACAAGCAGGCGCTGCTGTATGCCGCGCGCGTCGACGAGGTCGCCTCCACGGCGCTGCTGCCGGTCGAGGGCCTGGGCCTGGTCGCGGTCGGCAGCCGCGACCCGAACCGCTTCTATCCCGGCATGGGCACGCTGTTCCTGCGCATGATGGGCGAGGCCTTCGCGGTGGCGCTGCTGCGCCATCGCGACTGAGCGGCGCAGGCCGCGGCGGGGACGGCGCACGGTGACGACGGTCGATGCACGGCGCGCCGCCGCCGCGGGGCCGCATCCTGCAGTCGACGGGTACCTGGCGCATCTCGAGGTCGAGCGCCGCATGTCGGCGCACACGCTCGACGCCTATCGCCGCGACCTCGATGCCCTGGCGGCCTGGGCGGCGGCGCAGGGCCAGGGTGACCTGTTGGCGCTCGACGGCGCCGCCATCCGGGCCTTCGTCGCCGCCGAACACCGCCGCGGGCTGTCCCCCAAGAGCCTGCAACGCCGGCTTTCGGGCTGCCGCAGCTTCTACCAGTGGCTGCTGAAGCATGGCCGCGTCAGGGCCAATCCCGCCACCGGCGTGCGCGCGCCGCGTGCGCCGCGCAGGCTGCCGCAAGTGCTGGACGTGGACGAGGCCGTGGCGCTGGTGGAAGTGCCGACCGATGCTCCGCTGGGCCTGCGCGACCGCGCGCTGCTGGAGCTGTTCTATTCATCCGGCCTGCGATTGTCCGAACTGCGCATGCTGCGCTGGCGCGACCTGGACCTGGAGCAGGGCCTGGTGACCGTGCTCGGCAAGGGCAGCCGGCAGCGCACCGTGCCCGTGGGTTCGCATGCCTGCCGGGCGCTGTCCGACTGGCGCGCCGAAAGCGTCGGAGCCGCCACGGGCCAGCCACCCGGGCCCGACGCGGCCGTATTCCCCGGCCGCGGCGGCGCGCCGATCAGCGCCCGCGCCATCCAGCTTCGGCTGCGCGCGCTGGGGCAGCGCCAGGGGCTGTTCAAGCACGTGCACCCGCACCTGCTGCGGCATTCGTTCGCCAGCCACGTGCTGGAGTCGTCGGGCGACCTGCGCGGCGTGCAGGAACTGCTGGGGCACGCCGACATCGCCACCACCCAGATCTACACCCACCTGGACTTCCAGCATCTGGCGAAGGTCTACGACGAGGCGCATCCGCGGGCGAAGCGGCGCAAGGGCAGCGGCTGAGGATCCGGAGCGCGCACTCCGTGTCCGGATCCGGCGAGTATCCGCTGGCCTGGTGCCGCAGGCTCCGTCTTCCCCCAGGAGCCCCGCCCATGGCCTTCCGACTGAGTGGCATCGACCCCGCACCCTTCCGCGCCCTGTTCGACCTCGACGACGACGCCCTGTCGCGGCTCGGGGCCAGGCGCTGCATCGCCGACCGCGACTTCGGCTATCCCTGCCGGGTCTCGCTCGAGGATGCGCAGCCCGGGGCGGAACTCCTGCTCCTGCCCTACCGGCACCAGCCCGCGGACTCGCCATACCGCGCCTCCGGCCCGGTCTTCGTCCGCCGCGACGCGACGCCGCGGGTCCTGGCGCCGGGCGTGGTGCCGCCGTATGTCACCCGGCGCCTGATGTCGCTGCGCGCGTATGACGCCGCGCACATGATGGTGGACGCGACGGTGTGCGAGGGCGACGAGGTCGCGGCCGGGCTCGGGCGCATGTTCGACGACGGCGCGGTGGCCTACGTCCATCTGCACAACGCACGCCGCGGCTGCTTCTCCTGCGTCGCGCACAGGGCCTGAGCCCCATCGGCGCGCCTCCCCCCCTTGGGGCCGGCCGTCTGGAACCCCGGAAGAACTTGATGGCGCCGGTTCCCGGCCCCATCTGGAAGTTTCAGCCTCCGGAGGCCGCATGGACCCCAGCCAGAACCCCCACGTCTTTCACGCCACCACCATCGTTTCGGTGCGCCGCGAGGGCCGCGTCGCCATCGCCGGCGACGGCCAGGTGACCCTCGGCAACACGGTGATGAAGGCCAATGCGCGCAAGGTGCGCCGCCTCGGCAAGGACGGCCGGATCCTGGCCGGATTCGCCGGCGCCGCCGCCGACGCCTTCACCCTGTTCGAACTGTTCGAGTCCAAGCTCGAGAAGCACGGCCAGCTCACGCGTGCGGCGGTGGAGCTCGCCAAGGACTGGCGCACCGAGCGCCGCTCTGGAAAGCTCGAGGCCCTCCTCGCCGTCGCCGACAGCGACACCTCGCTGATCATCAGCGGCACCGGCGACGTGATCGAGCCCGAGGACGGCCTGGTCGCGATCGGTTCAGGAGGCCCGTTTGCGCTGTCCGCGGCGCGCGCGCTGCTCGCGCACACATCGCTGGATGCGCGTTCGGTCGCCGTCGAGGCGCTGAACATCGCCGGCGACATCTGCATCTATACCAACCGCAACGTCGTGGTCGAGGAGCTGTGAGCATGAAACCCGACACCTCCCACGCCACCATGACCCCGCGCGAGATCGTGCAGGAGCTCGACCGCCACATCGTCGGCCAGCAGGAGGCCAAGCGCGCGGTCGCGATCGCGCTGCGCAACCGCTGGCGCCGCGCCCAGCTCGGCGACGAACTGCGCAACGAGGTCATGCCCAAGAATATCCTGATGATCGGGCCGACCGGCGTCGGCAAGACCGAGATCGCGAGGCGCCTGGCGACGCTCGCCAACGCCCCGTTCGTGAAGGTCGAGGCCACGCGCTTCACCGAGGTCGGCTACGTCGGCAAGGACGTCGAGCAGATCATCCGCGACCTCGCCGACACCGCGGTCAAGCTCTACCGCGAGCAGGCCAAGCAGAAGATGCGCACCCAGGCCGAGGAGCGCGCCGAGGAGCGGATCCTCGATGCCCTGCTGCCCAGGCGGGAATCGCAGTCGCCGGGCTTCGGCTTCGGCGCCGCACCGCAGGGCAGCACCACCGTCGACATCGGCGCCGAGCCGTCCTCGCGCGAGTCCGAGACCCGCCAGAAGCTGCGCCGCCAGCTGCGCGCGGGCGAACTCGACCAGCGCGAGATCGAGCTCGACCTGTCCATGGGCGGCGGCGTCGACATCATGACTCCGCCGGGCATGGAGGAGATGGGCCAGCAGCTGCGGCAGATGTTCGCCAACCTCGGCAGCGGCCGCACCCAGAAGCGCAGCATGGCCATCCGTGCCGCGCGCCCGCTGCTGGTCGAGGAGGAGGCCGGCAAGCTGATCAACGAGGACGAGGTGCGCGCCGCCGCGATCGAGGCCTGCGAGCAGCACGGCATCGTCTTCATCGACGAGATCGACAAGGTCGCCAGGCGCAGCGAGGGCGTGGGCGCCGACGTCAGCCGCGAGGGCGTGCAGCGCGACCTGCTGCCGCTGGTCGAAGGCTCGACGGTCAGCACCAAGTACGGGCCGGTGAAGACCGACCACATCCTGTTCATCGCCTCCGGCGCCTTCCACCTTGCCAAGCCCAGCGACCTGATCCCGGAGATGCAGGGCCGGTTCCCGATCCGCGTCGAGCTGTCGGCGCTGTCGAAGGACGACTTCGTGCGCATCCTCACCGAGCCGAAGGCCGCGCTGACGAAACAGTACGTGGAGCTGATGAAGACCGAGGGCCTGGAGCTCGAGTTCGGCGCCGACGCGATCGAGCGCCTCGCCGAGATCGCCGCCGAGGTCAACGAGCGCCAGGAGAACATCGGCGCGCGCCGCCTGCACACGGTGCTCGAGCGCCTGCTCGACAGCCTGAGCTTCGAGGCGCCGGACCGCGGCGGCGCCGTGCGCATCGACCGCGCCTATGTCGAGGGTCAGCTGGGCGGGCTGGTGCAGGACCAGGACCTGAGCCGCTACATCCTCTGAGCCGGCGAGACTGACGCGCGAATGAACCGCAGGCAGCGGCCTCGACGCGACCGGCCATAGGTGCGGACTAAGCTCGGTGGATCAACGCACACTGGAGATCCTCCATGTCCAGGCATCCGCTGGTCGCCCGCCTCGTCCTTGTCCCGTTCGCCGCGCTGGCGCTCTTCGCCGTCGCGCTGCCGGCTTCGGCGCGCGACGTGTCCTGCCGCCTCGACTTCGACATGGCCGGCTGGTCCCTTCTTTACAAGACCGCGTCCGGCAGCGGCCGCGTGAGCTGCGACAACGGCCAGTCGATGGCGGTGAGCATCAAGGCCAGGGGCGGCGGGCTGAGCGTGGGCAAGTCCGAGATCCGCGGTGGTCGCGGCGAGTTCTCCGCGGTGCGCGACATCCGTGAGGTGCTCGGCACCTACGCCAGCGCCGAGGCCCACGCCGGCGCGGTGAAGTCCAGCAAGGCCCAGGTGATGACCAAGGGCGAGGTGTCGCTGGCGCTGGCCGGCACCGGCGAGGGCTTCGACCTGGGCGTGGCGTTCGGAGCGTTCACGATCGAGGCGCGCTGAGGCGCGCGCGCCAGCTTCACCCCGGTCCGGGATCCGGACCGGGGTGGCGTCTGCAGTTGAATCCGAACCGCTTCGAAAGCGCGACCGTCGTCCCCCGGTCGAGTTCGGCGTCGAGCTTCTTCTGCGTCCACGCGAAGCGTCCTTCAACGCACAGCCCCTCGACGATCCGGCCGCCCAGCACGGTGAAGGGGGTCAGGAAGTACAGGCCGGTGAGTGCATCTCCGCGGAAGCCGGCCTCATAGCGGCCGTCGCCCAGCGTGGTGGCTACCGCGTCATCCCGGAAGCGGAGCACCTTCGGCCTGTGGCTGCGCCTCACCAGCGGCTGCGGCTTCCGGGCAGGGGCGTCCTCGTCTCGGCCGGGCATGGTGGGGCCGCAGCATGAAGTGAGAATTGATCATGGCATGAATCAATAATTGATTGATGCCACCATCCGGCCGCCTACCGTCGCCCGGATGACGAGCGAGCAGAAAAAGTTCGGCCTCCGGCTGCGCAAGGCGCTGCGCGAGGCGAAGGTGCCCGAGAGCGCCGTCGAGCTGGCGCGGCTGCTCCCGCAATACGGCGGCATGGCAGTGACCCCGGCCGCGGCTCACCGCTGGCTCAGCGGACGGTCCATTCCGCGCGCGGAGAACATGCGGGCGCTCTCGACGCTGCTCCGGGTCCGGCTCGATTGGCTCTACGGCGAGGAGGCGGAGCGGCGCGAAGTGCGGGAGCCCAAGGCGGCATGGACGGCCAGCGCGCAGGACCGGCACGCGATCGACGCCTTCCTCGCACTGGACGAGCGCCATCGCCGGCTGGTCCGCGAACTGGTGGCGGCGCTGGCCACCGCCGGAAAGGGCTGACCGCGATCCGGCCACCGGCGGAGCAGCCTGCTCAGTCTTCCCCGATGTCCTCGTTCCACAGCCCGGGATTGGCCGCGATCCACTCCCGCATCATCGCGACGCAGCGCTCGTCGTCCAGCACCACGACTTCGGTCCCGGTCTCGCGCAGCCAGTCGATGCCGCCGGCGAAATTCACCGCTTCGCCCACGACCACCGTGCCGATGTTGAACTGCCGCACCAGGCCGCTGCAGTACCAGCAGGGCGCGAGCGTGGTGACCATGATGGTGTCGCGGTAGGAGCGCTGGCGGCCGGCCTTGCGGAAGGCGTCGGTCTCGCCGTGGATGGAGGGGTCGCCCTCCTGCACGCGGCGGTTGTGGCCGCAGCCCAGCAGGCGGCCGTCGGCGTGGTACAGGGCGGCGCCGATCGGGACGCCGCCCTCGGCCAGGCCGCGCCTGGCCTCCTCCAGGGCGGTCTCGAGCAGGGCAGGGTAGTCGGGGGTGGCGATCATGGGCGGCTCCGGCCGGCGGGTGCGATAATCCTCGCATGACCGACCGCGCGCCCCGCCCCGACACCACCCACTTCGGCTTCCGCGACGTGCCGGTGGCCGAGAAGCAGAAGCTGGTGGGCGAGGTGTTCTCGTCGGTGGCCGGCAACTACGACCTGATGAACGACCTGATGTCGTTCGGCATCCACCGCATCTGGAAGCGCTACTTCACCGCCACCGCGCAGGTGTCGCGCGGGGACCGGGTGCTCGATCTCGCCGGTGGCACCGGCGACATCGCCGCGCTGCTGCGCCCGCGCGTGGGCGAGACCGGCGAACTGGTGCTGGGCGACATCAACGGCAGCATGCTGCGCGTGGGCCGCGACCGCATGGTCGACCGGGGCAACGTGCGCGGCTTCAGCTACGTGCAGTGCAACGCGCAGTCGCTGCCGTTCCCGGACGGGAGTTTCGACCTGGTCACGATCGCCTTCGGCCTGCGCAACGTGACCGACAAGGACGCGGCGCTGCGCGAGATGCTGCGCGTGCTCAAGGTCGGTGGCCAGGCGCGGGTGCTGGAGTTCTCCGAAGTCCCGGACTGGTTCAGGCCACTCTACGACTTCCACTCCTTCCAGGTCCTGCCGAAGCTGGGGCGCCTCTTCGCCGGCGATTCCGACAGCTACCGCTACCTGGCCGAGTCGATCCGCAAGCACCCGCCGCAGGAGGAGCTCAAGGCGATGATGGAGGCCGCCGGCTTCGCGCGCTGCCGCTACCGCAACCTGTCGGGCGGCATCGTCGCCATCCACGACGGCTGCAAGGCCTGAGGCGTCACCGGCGGAGCCGGATGCGCCGCCGGGGAGACGCGCCCGACGCGGCCAGCGGCTAGAATCGGCAGCTGTTCCAGCTGTCGGACCCCCCATGATCCCGAGTCGCTTCTTCCGCCTGGCCGCCTTCGCCGCCCTGGTCCTGATCGCCGTGGCCGCCTGCAAGCGCGAACCCACGCCCGCCGAGGAGCCCGTGGCCGCCCGGCCGGCGGCCGCCTCCGCCAGCGACGATTACGACGAGCACTCCTACGCCGAGCCCGACAAGGTCGCCATCGACGACCTGGCGCTCGACCTGGCGCTCGACTTCGGGGCCCGCACCATCAGCGGCACCGCCACCTACACCCTGGACTGGCGCGACGACACGGCCACGGCGCTGGTGCTCGATACCCGCGACCTGACCATCGAGCGGGTCGAGGCCGAGGCCCCGGGCCTTGCCTGGAAGCCGTTGGAGCATGAGCTCGCCGACCGCGACGACCTGCTGGGCAGCAGGCTCACGATCCGGTCGCCGGAGCGCGACGTGCGCATCCGCGTCACCTACCGCACCTCGCCGCAGGCCTCGGGACTGCAGTGGCTCGACGCCTCGATGACCGAGGGCAAGGTCACGCCCTTCATGTTCAGCCAGTCGCAGGCCATCCACGCGCGCTCGTGGGTCCCGCTGCAGGACACGCCGCGCGTGCGCTACACCTACAGCGCCCGCGTGACCGCCCCGGCCGACGTGATGGTGCTGATGAGCGCCGACAACGACCCGGCCGCCGTGCGCGACGGCGACTACAGCTTCCGCATGCCCCAGCGGATCCCCTCGTACCTGATGGCGATCGCAGCCGGCGACCTGGTGTTCAGGCCGATCTCGGCGCGCTCGGGCGTCTGGGCCGAGCCGGCCGCGGTGGACCGCGCAGTGGCCGAGTTCGAGGACACCGAGCAGATGATCGCGACCGCCGAGTCGCTGTACGGGCCGTACCGCTGGGAGCGCTACGACATCCTGGTGCTGCCGCCGTCCTTCCCCTACGGCGGCATGGAGAACCCGCGCCTGACCTTCGCCACGCCGACGGTGATCGTGGGCGACAAGTCGCTGGTGGCGCTGATCGCGCATGAGCTGGCGCACAGCTGGTCGGGCAACCTGGTCACCAACTCCAGCGCCAAGGACGGCTGGCTCAACGAGGGCTTCACCAGCTACGTCGAGAACCGGATCATCGAGGCGCTCTACGGCAAGGAGCGCGCCGTCATGGAATACGTGATCTCGCGCAACGGGCTGAAGGCCGAGATCGGGAAGATGAGCCCCGAGGAGCAGGCGCTGGCCGTGCGCCCGGGCGTGGTCAAGGACCCTGACGCCTCGCTGAGCGCGGTGTCCTACGACAAGGGCGCATGGTTCCTGCAGTTCCTGGAGGAGCGCTTCGGCCGCGCCGAATTCGACGCCTTCCTGCGCGGCTACTTCGACCACTTCGCCTTCCAGTCGATCCCGACCTCGCGCTTCGTCGAGTATGCGCAGGAGCATCTGCTCGACGCGTATCCGGGCAGGGTCAGCCGCGAGGAGTTCGACGCCTGGCTGTACGAGCCCGGCATTCCCGGCAGTGCGCCGCAGGTGCGGTCGCGCAACTTCGGCGTGGTCGACAGCGCGCGTCTGGCGTGGATGGGCAGCGGCACCCTGCCGCCGCAGGTGATCACCGGCGAATGGAGCACGCAGGAATGGGTGCACTTCCTCGAGGGCCTGCCGGAGACACTGTCGATCGAGCAACTGTCGCAGCTCGATACCGCCTACCGCCTCACCGGCACGCGCAACGGCGAGCTCGCCCAGCGCTGGTACCCGCTCGCGGTGCGCAGCGGCTATGTCCAGGCCTATCCGGCGATGGCCGACTTCCTGCGCAGGATCGGCCGCCGCAAGCTGATCATGCCGACGTACCAGGCGCTGGTGGCCACCGAGGCCGGCCTGCAGTTCGCGAAGCAGCAGCTGGAGGCCGCGCGTCCCGGCTACCATCCGATCACCACCGCATCGGTCGAGCGCGTGATCGCGGAGGCGAAGCCGGCCCCGGGCAGCGGCACGTCCCTGCCGGCGGAGGCCGCGCGTCCCGCTCCGGAAGCCGGACCCACCGCTCCGGCGAGGACGAGGATGCCCGCCGCGGACGGCGACCCCACGCGTCCCGCGCCCAGCGGCCCTTGAGTCCGGCGGCCACCATGGACAACCGGTCCCCCGCACGTCTCCGCGCCGCCCTGGCGACCGCGTTCTGCGCGTCGCTGCTGGCGCTCGCCGCCTGCCAGGACCCCGCGGCCCGCGCCGAGGCCGAAGCCGCCGCCCGGGCGCAGGCCGACGAGGCCGCGGCGGAGCAGGCCGCCGCCGACTTCGATGCTGCGTATGCCGCGGAAAACTGGGTGCTGGCCGGGGCGCAGGGCGACGTGCTGCTGGCGCGCTGGCCCGACACCGCGGCGGCGGAGCGCATCCGCCCGCTGCACGTGGAGGCGCGCGCCAGGGGCAATGCCGCTCGCGAGGATGCGCGCCTGGCATCGCTCTGGGCCTACAACGCGGAGCCGCTGAAGGGCGGCACCCAGCTCTCGGCGGCGATCTTCTCGAAGGAGAACGTGGACAGCGACGGCAGCGGCGCGAAGCCGGTCCGGCTGATCTTCCGCGACCATCCGGAGTGGGGGCGTTCCAGCTACCTGGTGATGCAGGCCGGCGATTTCGACTGCTACGGCGCCTGCCGGGTGACGGTCACCGTCGACGACGCCGAACCGAGGCGCATGGCCGCCAACCGGCCGGACACCGACGAGGCCATCGCCATGTTCATCGACGACGAGCGCGCCCTCTGGCGGATGATCGACGGCGCCAGGCGGCTGAAGGTCGAGTATCCGGTCAAGGCCGGCGGCACGCGCACGGCCGAGTTCGAAGTGGGCGGCCTGGACCGCGCGCAGCTGCCGGCCTGGAACTGACGGCCCGCCGCAGGGCCTACAGCGCGTAGCCGAACTGCAACCGGAACTCCGCCGCGAACGCGGCGTAGTCGAAGCGCTGGTTCTGCGTGCCCGGATGCTCGACCTTCAGCGCGCCCATCAGGTTGCCGATGCGGCCGATGGTCTCCCAGTCGTAGCCCTTCTCGATGCCGAAGATCAGGCCTGCGCGGAAGGCGTCGCCGCAGCCGGTGGGATCGGTGATGCGGCGTTCCTGGGCCGGCGGGATGTCGTGGCGCCTGCCGCCGGCCAGGATGCAGGCGCCCTTGGGCCCGCGGGTGGCGATGTAGGCCTTCACCTTGCTGGCGATGGTGTCCTCGTCCCAGCCGGTGCGCTCCTGCAGCAGGTTGGACTCGTAATCGTTGACGGCGACGTAGTCCGCCTGCTCGATGAAGGCACGCAGCTCGTCGCCGTTGAACAGCGGCATGGCCTGGCCCGGGTCGAAGATGAACGGGATGCCGGCCTCGTGGAACTCGCGCGCGTTCTGCAGCATGCCCTCGTAGCCGTCGGGGCTGACGATGCCGATGGTGACGCCGGGCACGTCCCGCACGTGGTTCTCGTAGCTGCGCATCATCGCGCCCGGGTGGAAGGCCGTGATCTGGTTGTTGTCGTGGTCGGTGGTGATGAAGGCCTGCGGGGTGAACAGGTCCTCGATCACCTTGACCCGGTCCAGCGTGATCCCGTTGTCCTCGAACCAGGCCCGGTAGGGGGCGAAGTCCTGGCCCACGGTGGCCATCGGGATCGGGTCGCCGCCCAGCAGCTTGAGGTTGTAGGCGATGTTGCCGGCGCAGCCGCCGAACTCGCGGCGCATGCGCGGCACCAGGAACGACACGTTCAGGATGTGCACCTTGTCCGGCAGGATGTGGTTCTTGAACTGGTCGGGGAACACCATGATGGTGTCGTAGGCCAGGGAACCGCAGATCAGTGCAGGCATCGGGAAGGCGCTCCGGGGGCTGGGTGCCGGCCCGGTGGGACGGCGTTCTCGTTTTCGGGGAGGTGCCGGGAACCGGCGGAGGGGCGCGGGGTCGGCCTGACTGGGTCCGGGGCCGCGCGGCCGCATAGGTTAGCGCCCGGGGCCGGGCCGGGCCAAGCGCGATGCGGTTCCCGGACCGGTGTTCCTTGCCGGGGCAGGGGGTGGTTGCTACGCTGCACGATCCCGATTTCCCGGGAAATCCCCCGTTCCCCGCCCCCCTCCTGACGGACGCGCGCATCCGATGTTCAAGAAGTTCCGCGGCATGTTTTCCAACGACCTGTCCATCGACCTGGGCACGGCCAATACCCTCATCTTCGTCCGCGGCCAGGGAATCGTGCTCAACGAGCCGTCGGTGGTGGCCGTGCGCCAGGACCGCAGCGGCGGCGTCAGGGCGGTGGCCGCGGTGGGCAGCGAGGCCAAGCAGATGCTCGGCCGCACACCGGGCAACATCACCACGCATCGCCCGATGAAGGACGGCGTCATCGCCGACTTCACCTATACCGAGGAGATGCTCAAGTACTTCATCCGCAGGGTGCACAAGAGCCGTTTCCTGCGGCCCAGCCCGCGGGTGCTGATCTGCGTGCCGGCCGGCTCCACCCAGGTGGAGAAGCGTGCGATCCGCGACTCGGCGATGGAGGCCGGCGCCCGTGACGTCTCGCTCATCGAGGAGCCCATGGCCGCCGCGATCGGCGCCGGGATGCCGGTCACCGAGGCCCGCGGCTCGATGGTGGTCGACATCGGCGGCGGGACCACCGAGGTGGCGGTGATCGCGCTCAACGGCGTGGTCTATTCGCAGTCCGCGCGGATCGGCGGCGACCGTTTCGACGAATCCATCATCAACTACGTGCGCCGCAACCACGGCATGCTGATCGGCGAGGCCACGGCCGAGCGGGTCAAGATCGAACTCGGCTGCGCCTACCCGCAGGAGAAGGTGCAGGAGACCGAGATCTCCGGCCGCCACCTTGCAGAGGGCGTGCCGAAGATGGTCCGGATCAGCTCCAACGAAGTGCTCGAGGCGCTGCGCGAGCCGCTGATGGGCATCGTCGCCGCGGTGCGACAGGCGCTGGAACAGACGCCGCCGGAGCTCAGCGCCGACGTCGCCGAGCGCGGCATCGTGCTCACCGGCGGCGGCGCCCTGCTGCGCGACATCGACCGCCTGCTCAGCGAGGAGACCGGCCTGCACGTGCAGGTGGCCGAGGATCCGCTGACCTGCGTGGCCCGGGGCGGCGGCCGTGCGCTCGAACTGCTCGACATGCACGGCAACGAGTTCTTCGCCTCGGAGTGAGCTGACAGCACCCGGCCCGTCCCGTGTCCAGCTACGCCAGCCCCGCCGCCCCCCGGTCCAGTGACGTCGCCGGCACCCTGCGGCTGCTGGCCTATCTGGCGATCAGCGTGGTCCTGATCGTGTCCGACCACCGCGGCGACTGGCTCGCCCAGCTGCGCGGCCATGCCAGCGTCGCGGTGCAGCCGCTGTGGTGGCTCGCCGGACTGCCGTCCCGCCTGGGCGAAGGGCTGCGCGACGACGCCGCCACCCGCGCACGCCTGTCCGAGGAGAACCGCCGCCTCCGCAACGAGCTGCTGCTCGGCGCCGCGCGCCAGGCCCGGCTGCAGGTCGAGGCCGAGGAGAGCGCACGCCTGCGCGGCCTGCTCGGCGCCGCGGAGCGTGGCGGTTTCGACGTGCAGCTGGCGCCGATCCTCGACGTCGACCTCGACCCGACCCGCCAGCGCCTGATGCTCAACGCCGGGACGCGGGCCGGTGTCCGTCGCGGGCAGGCGGTGATCGACGCCGGGGGCCTGGTGGGGCAGGTGATCGAAGCCACGCCCACCACCGCCGTGGTGCTGCTGCTGACGGACCCCGACCACGCCGTGCCGGTGGTGGTGGCGCGCACCGGCGTGCGCCTCATCGTCTACGGCGCGGGACGCAGCGATGTGCTCGAGCTGCGCAACGTGCCGCTGTCGAGCGACGTCCGCGCCGGCGACGTGCTGATCACCTCCGGCCTGGGCGGGCGTTTTCCGCCGGGCTTCCCGGTGGGCACGATCGCCGCCCTGCGTCCGGACGAGAGCCGCGCCTTCCTGCTGGGCGACGTCGAGGCGGCCGCCCAGCTCGACCGTGGCCGCGACGTGCTGCTGGTCCGCGAGAGGGAGGGGGAATGAGCGCCCGTGCGCGCCCCTGGGTGCTCCCGGTCAGCGTCCTGCTGGCGCTGCTGCTCGGCCTGCTGCCGATGCCCGCGCTGCTGCAGCCGCTGCGCCCCTACTGGCTGGCCCTGGTGGTCGCCTACTGGGTGATCGAGGACAGCGAGCGCGTCGGGCTGGGCTTCGCCTTCACCGTCGGTCTGGTGGCCGACCTCGCGTTCGGCGGCCTGCTCGGCGAACAGGCGCTGCGGCTGGTGGTGATGGCCTTCATCCTGCAGCGCTTCCGCACCCAGCTGCGCTTCTTCCCGATGCCGCAGCAGGCGCTGGCCATCGGCGGCCTGCTGCTCAACGACCGCGTGATCAGCACCGTCATCCACCTCGCACTGGGTGAACCGCTGCTGCCGCTGGCCTACTGGTGGGCGCCGCTGCCCGGGATGCTGCTGTGGACGCCCCTGTTCGTGCTCCTGGACGCGCTCCGCATGGGCCGCGGCGCGCGCCGGTGAGACGGCCGGACGCGCACGGCCGCCTGCGCAACGCCGAGGCCGAAGCGCGCCTGTTCCGCGGGCGCGCACTGATCGGCTTTGCCGTGGTGGTGCTGTCGTTGCTGGGCCTGGCCGGCTGGTATTTCAAGCTGCAGGTGCTCGACCACGACGACTACGCCCGGCGCTCGCAGGCCAATCGCATCAAGCCGCGGCCGGTGGTGCCGGGCCGCGGTCTCATCCTCGACCGCGAGGGCCGGGTGCTGGCCGACAACGTGCCCGCCTATCGCCTGGACGTGACCCCGGAGGACGCCGGCGACATCCCGGCCCTGGTCGCGGCGCTGTCGGAGGTCGTCGAGCTCTCGCCGGAGGATCTCGCACGCTTCGAGGCTGCCCGCAGGGCCACGCGTCCGTTCCGCGCGATCCCACTCAAGCTCCGCATCGACGACGAGGAAGCGGCGCGCTTCGCGGTCGAGCGCTGGCGCTTCCCGGGCGTCGAGCTGGTGCCCTACCTCAACCGCCGCTATCCCTACGGGGAACTGCTGGCGCACGTGGTCGGCTACGTCGGCCGCACCGACGAGGACGACATCGCCCGCTTCGGCGAAGGTCATGCGGTCTTCACCCACACCGGACGTACCGGCGTGGAGCGGTACTACGACGAGGCCCTGCGCGGCGCGGTCGGGTACGAGCAGGTCGAGACCAACGTCGAGGGCCGCGCCCTCGGGCGTCTCGGGCTGATGCCGGCCACCGCCGGCGCCGACCTCAGGCTCTCGATCGATGCCGAACTGCAGCGGGCGGTGGTGCAGGCTTTCGGCGAGATGCAGGGATCGGCGGTGGCCGTGGATCCGGCGACCGGCCAGGTGCTGGCCATGGTCAGCCTGCCCGGCTACGACCCGAACCTGTTCGTCAACGGCATCTCCACCAGCGACTACCGCACGCTGATGGACGATCCCGCGCGGCCGCTGTTCAACCGCAACGTGCTCGGGGGCGGGCCGCCGGGCTCGATCGTGAAGCCGTTCATGGCCCTGGCCGGACTCGACAGCGGCCTGCGCACGCCCGAGAGCCGGGTGTTCTCGACCGGTGAGTTCTTCATCCCCGGCCAGCGCCGCGGCTACAGGGACGCCGGACGCGCCGCCGGCTGGGTCGACCTGCGCGACTCGATCTCGCGCTCGATCAACTACTACTACTACCAGCTCGCCTACGACATGGGCATCGACCGGCTGGCGGCGGCCATGCACCGCTACGGCTTCGGCGAGCCCAGCGGCATCGACCTGACCGGCGAGACCGCGGGCATCGTGCCGTCGCGGGAATGGAAGGCCGGCAACAGCCGCGAGCCCTGGTACCCGGGCGAGACCGTGATCGCCGGCATCGGCCAAGGCTACTGGGTGGCCACCGCGCTGCAGATGGCGCGCGCCACCGCCGCCATCGCCAACGGCGGCACCCTGTACCCGTTGCGCCTGGCGGCGGAGCGGCGCACCGGCTACGACGCACCCTGGACCCCGCTGCCGGCCGCGCCCGCGCCGCGCATCACCGACAACCCGGCGCACCTGCGCGCAGTGCAGGAAGGCATGGAGAACACGATCCACGGCCGCGGCACCGCCACCGCGATGGCACGGGGCGCGCCCTACCGCATGGCCGGCAAGACCGGCACCGCGCAGAAGATCGGCCGCCGTGGCGACGTCAGCCTCGATCCACGGACCCTGCCGTACCACCTTCGGCACCAGGCGCTGTTCGCGGGCTATGCGCCCGCGGAGAACCCGACCATCGCGCTGGTGGTGGTGGTCGAACACGGCGGCTACGGTGGCGCCACCGCGGCACCGATCGCGCGGCGCATCTTCGATGCCTGGCTGCTGGGGGAGATGCCGGGGCCCGCGGTGGGCGAGGGCGAGCTGGAGGCGCCGGTCGATCCGTTCGAAGGCGTGGTCTCGGCGGTGTTCTCCGGGCCGGGAGCCGTGGCCGTCGAACCGCGGGACGACGGGAGTGTGACGCCGTGAACGACATCCTCCGCTTCCTGCTCGAACTGCTGCAGCGCTTCGTGCGCACCCTGGACTGGATGCTGCTGGGCGCGCTGCTGGCGCTGATGGGCATCGGCCTGGCGGTACTGCACAGCGCCGGGGGCCAGGACAATGCCCTCGTGGTTTCGCAGGGGGCGCGCTACGGCGTCGGCCTCGGCGTCCTGTGGCTGCTGTCCCGGGTGCCCCTGCAGCGCCTGCGCGAAGCCGCGCCGGCGGCCTACCTGTTCTCGCTGCTGCCGCTGGTGGCGGTGCTGTTCGTGGGCACCGGACGCAGCGGCGCCCACTGGCTCGATCTGGGCGTGTTCTATTTCCAGCCCGCCGAGCTGCTCAAGCTCAGCCTGCCGATGGCGGTCGCCTGGTACCTCAACGCGCGGCCGCAGCCGCCCGGCTTCGTGGTCACGGTCGTGGCCATGCTGCTCGCGGCCGTGCCCACCGGACTGATCCTGCTGCAGCCGGACTTCGGCACCGCCATGCTGGTGGCGAGCAGCGGCGCCTTCGTGCTGTTCCTGGCCGGCATGTCGTGGTGGTGGTTCGTGGCCGCGGCCGCGGCGGTCGCGGCCGCGGCGCCCGCGGCATGGTTCTGGCTGCTGCGGCCGTACCAGAAGGACCGCATCCTGACCTTCCTCGATCCGGAATCGGACCCGCTGGGTGCGGGCTGGAACATCATCCAGTCGAAGATCGCCATCGGCTCCGGCGGCCTGCGGGGCCAGGGCTGGGGACAGGGCACGCAGTCGCACCTGAACTATGTTCCCGAGCACACCACCGACTTCATCTTCGCGGTGCTTTCGGAGGAGTTCGGCTGGCTCGGCGTGCTGCTGACGCTGGGTCTGTACCTGGTGGTGGTGGGGCGCTGCCTGTGGATCGCGGCGGAGTCGCGCGACGGCTTCGGGCGCCTGCTGGCCGGCGGCCTCGGGCTGGCGCTGTTCGTCTACGTGCTGGTCAACGGCGGAATGGTCTCCGGCCTGCTGCCGGTGGTGGGCGTGCCGATGCCGCTGCTGAGCTTCGGCGGGACCGCGGCGGTCTCGTTGCTCGCGGGCATGGGCGTGGTGATGGCGGTGGGCGCGCATCGTCCCGCCCGGAAACGCTGACGCGGCCCTCGGTTGGTGTTCCGTTCACGTCGTGCCGGGACGTGTCCGCGGGGCTGCGTGATAACCTCGCGGCCGATGCCTACGCGACCCCTGACCCTCATTGCAGCCTCCCTTGCGTCGCTCGCGCTGTTCGCATGCGCGACCCCGGCGGAGACCGTTCCCATGCCGGATCCCGCCGCAGGGGCGAAGCAGGTACAGGCGACGTCGTCGTCCGGCGCCGGACCGGCGATCCTGCCCCAGGTGCCGCAGCCGGCCGAGCGGCCGGTGGCGCCGGCGTCGGTCACCGACCCCGCGATCGGCCGCGAGCAGCGCATCGCCGCCTTCGTCGACTACGCCGCGGAGACGTATGGCGTCGATCGCCAGCGCATCCGCGACGCGCTCGCCGGCGCCGAGCACAAACAGTCGATCATCGACGCCATGTCGCGCCCGGCCGAGGCCGTGCGCCCGTGGCGCGACTACCGCCCGATCTTCATCAACGACGCCCGCATCCAGGGCGGCCGCGCCTTCCTCGCCGAACACCGCGAGGCGCTGGAACGCGTGGCCGCGGACAGCGGCGTGCCGCCGGAATACATCGTCGCGATCATCGGCGTCGAGACCAGCTACGGCCGCGTCACCGGCAACCATCGCGTGCTCGATGCGCTGTACACGCTGGCCTTCGGCTTTCCCAAGCGCGCGCCGTTCTTCGCCGGCGAGCTGGCGCAGCTGTTCGCGCTGGCCGAAGAGGAGCCGCAGCTCGACATCAGCGGGCTCAAGGGCAGCTACGCCGGAGCCATGGGCATGGGCCAGTTCATGCCCTCCAGCTATCGGCTGTGGGCGAAGGACGGCGACGGCGACGGCCGTCGCGACCTGATCACGCACACGCCCGACGTGTTCGCCTCGATCGCCAACTACTTCGTGGTCCACGGCTGGGAGCGCGGAGCGCCGGTGGTCGCGCGCGCCGCCCGCGACGACGGCGCCGAGGATTTCCGGCCCGAAGGCCTGGACCCGGTGCACCGGCTCTCCGACCTGGCCGCGCGCGGCTATCGCCCGCTGCCGGGGGAGCCGCTGGCCGAAGGCGCCACCCTGCTGTCCTTCGACGGTGCCGATGGTCCCGAGTACTGGTTCGGCTACCGGAACTTCTACGTCATCAGCCGCTACAACCGCTCACCGATGTACTCACTGGCCGTGCACCAGCTGGCGCAGGCGATCGCGGGGAACGGGGCGCAATGAGCGTCGGGCGCGCGAAGTCCGCGTGCCGGGCACTCGCCGCGCTGGTCGTGCTGCTCGCCGGCTGCGCGGGCGCACCGAAGCGCGAGGAGCCGCCGGTCGCACCCCCGACCAGCGCCGTGACCCCGGCCGGCCCCAGGGTCTCGCCCTATGCGCCGGCGCAGGAGGATCCTTCCACCCGGGGCGACTACGTGGCGGGCGGCCTGTACAAGCCCGGGGTCGCCGACACCATCCCCGACTACCTGCCGGACGTCGACGCCATCCCGGAGCCCGAGGTGGTGGCGCTGCCGCGGTCGCGCTACGGCAATGGGCCGACCTATACGGTGCTGGGCAAGTCCTACCGCGTGCTCGACGAGCCCGAAGGTTTCGTCGAGACCGGCCTGGCCTCGTACTACGGCCAGAAGTTCCACGGTCGCCGCACCTCCAACCAGGAGGTGTACGACATGTACGCGTTCACCGCGGCGCACAAGTCGCTGCCGCTGCCGAGCTTCGCGCGGGTGACCAATCTCGAGAACGGGCGCTCCGTGGTGGTGCGGGTGAACGACCGGGGGCCCTTCCACGCAGGCCGCGTGGTCGACCTGAGCTACGCGGCGGCGGTCAGGATCGGCGTGCATCCCCGCGGGACGGCGCGGGTCGAGGTGCGCGCGCTGAGCCCCGGTGAAAATGCACGCCACGCGCCCGACACCCGGGTCGCGGCGGTCGAGCCGTCCGACGGGCAGCCGCCCGGGGTGCGTGCGGCCACGGGCGGGGGGCAGCCGGCGCCGCCGAGTGCGATGGACGGTCTGGTCGCGGCCCTGCCGGCCGCCGCGGCGGCCACGGCGGCCACCGTGGCCACTGCGGCCGTGGTCGCAGGCGACGATGACCGTGGAAGTGACAACGACTGGCGTTTCGACATGACCCGGGACGGTCGCGCGATGACCGCCGACGAGTTCGATGCCTGGATGAAAGTCCGTCGCGTGGCTGTCGCCACCGGCAGTCCCGGCACGCCCGACCCCGCCGTCGACGCTCCCGTGGCTCCGCCTCCGCCCACCGCGAAAATGATCGCGGATGCGGCCGGAAGCATCCTGCTCCAGATCGCCGCCTTCGGTTCGCGGGACAACGCCGAGCGCGCCCTGGCCATGCTGCGCGGCGCCGGCATCGCCGGCGCGCGCCTGCACGATGGCATCGCCGCCGGCAAGCCGGTGTGGCGCCTGCGCGTGGGCCCGGTCGAGCCCGCCGGGCTGGCCGAGCTGCGCGACCGCGTCGCGGGCCTGGGATTCGGCACGCCTCATCCCGTGCGCGAATGAAGCGCACGGTTACCATGTCCGTCAGTCCACGCCGCCCGTCCGCGGGCGGCACGAAGTCCCCGGAGTTCCGTTGCCGATGAAAGTCCCCGCCATCCGCGTCGCGCTGATCGCCGCTGTTTCCGTCGCCACGCTTGGCCTCGCATTCGCCCAGGACCCTGCGCCCGCGGCGCCTGCGTCCCCCTCCGCACCCGCCGCGCTGAGCGACCAGCTGCCGATGCCGGACGCGCCCGCCGTCACCGGCACCGCCTGGCTGCTGATGGACTACACCACCGGCCAGGTGCTCGCGGGCGAGAACGTCGACCAGCGAGTGGAGCCCGCGAGCATCACCAAGGTGATGACCAGCTACGTGATCGCCGCGGAGATGGCCGCGGGCAAGATCAGCGCCGACGACGACGTGATGATGAGCGTCAACGCCTGGCGCACCGGTGGCGCCGGCACCGACGGCAGCTACAGCGGTTTCGAGGTCAACAAGACCGCGAAGCTGATCGAGATGGAAAAGGGCATGACCGTGCAGTCGGGCAACGACGCCGCGATCGCCCTGGCCGAACACGTCGCCGGATCCGAGGACGCCTTCGCCTCGCTGATGAACGCCTATGCCGCGCGCATCGGCATGAAGAACACCCACTTCGTGAACTCCCACGGCCTGTCCGACCCGGAGCACTATTCGACCGCGCGCGACCTGGCGCTGCTCGGCCGCGCGCTGGCGCGGGACTACCCGGAGCACTACGCCTTCAACGCGATCAAGGAATTCACGGTCGGCCCGATCACCCAGCGCAACCGCAACGTCCTGCTCTGGCGCGACAGCACCGTGGACGGCATCAAGACCGGCCACCATTCAGGTGCCGGCTACTGCCTGATGGCCTCGGCCAAGCGCGGCGAGCAGCGCCTGATCTCGGTGGTCATGGGCTCGACTGGCGAGGCGCAGCGCGCCACCGATTCGCAGGCGCTGCTGAACTGGGGCTTCCGCTTCTTCGAGACGCACGAGCTGTACGCCGCCGGGGCGCCGGTGGCGACGCAGAAGGTCTGGAAGGGCAAGGCCGACGAGCTCCAGCTGGGGGTCGCCGAGCCGCTGCTGGTCAGCATGCAGCGCGGCCAGTACGCGAAGCTGCAGCCGAGCATGGACGTGCCGCGGACCCTGGTGGCGCCGATCGCGCGCGGCCAGGAAGTGGGCAAGGTGCGGGTGATGCTCGACGGCAGACTGCTGGCCGAGGCGCCGCTGGTGGCGCTCGAAGAGATCCCGGAGGCCGGGTTCTTCAAGCGGCTGTGGCACGAACTGTTGATGTGGTGGCAGTCGCTCTGACGGCGTTGGGAACGCGCGCCGGCGGCCCCATAATCCGCACATGGAAATCAAGTCCGACAACCCCGAGCACGGCTTCCCAGTTCCCCGGGGACTTCGAGATCACCGCCATGGGGCCGGCGTCGGCCGGGCTCGAGGTCGAAGTGCCCAACCTGCTGCGCGCAGCCGGCCTTCTGGTGGTCCACGAGACGCTGACCAGCCGGTCTTCGAGCGGCGGCCGCTTCGTGTCCGTGCGTCTGACCTTCCGCGCCAACTCCCGCGAAGAGTACGAGAGCGCGCACGCCGCGCTGCGTGAGCATCCCGAGGTGAAGTGGACGCTGTAGCGGCGGCCGGGGCACGCCCCCTGGTGGTGCGCGATCTCGGCCGGCGCGCCTATGGGCCGGTCTGGCGCGCCATGCAGGCGTTCACCGATGCCCGCGGCGACGGGACCGCCGATGAACTGTGGCTGGTCGAGCACGATCCGGTGTTCACCCTGGGCCAGGCCGGCAAGCCGGAGCACGTGCTGGCGCCGGGCGACATCCCGGTACTCAAGGTGGATCGCGGCGGCCAGGTCACCTACCACGGTCCGGGGCAACTGGTGGCCTATCCGCTGCTCGACCTGCGGCGCCTGCGGATCGGCGCGCGCGAATACGTCTGCCGCATCGAACAGGCGCTGATCGACACCCTGTCCGGCTGGAACATCCACGCGCAGCGCCGCGAGGGTGCACCGGGTGTCTACGTCGGAGGCGCCAAGATCGCGGCGCTCGGAATCCGCGTCCGCCGCGGCTGCACGTTCCACGGCCTGGCCTTCAACATCGCGATGGACCGCGAGCCGTTCCGGCGCATCAACCCCTGCGGCTACGCCGGGCTGGAAACCACCTCGGTGGTAGAATGCGGTGGTCCCTCGAGCCTCGACGTCGTCGCGCCCGCGCTGGTCGCGGCGCTTGCCGCGCAGTTCGGTCTTGCGCCCGTGGAGGCCGTGAAAGACGACGCTTTGCCACGGATTCACGCGGATTTCCCGCGGATTCACGCGGATGGAAGCGATTGATTGAAAGAGCCCGGGATGAGGGCATTTCGCTTTTACCCACCTGGCTCCTGTTTTTGCTCCATCCGTGTAAATCCGCTCTTGACCCGCGTGAATCCGTGGCGAAAAAACAATGTCCGAAACCGCTGAAAATTCCCGCTCCATTCCGCTGAACGTGGTCAACGAGGCGCCGCCTTCGCTGGTGCCCGGCGTGAAGCAGGTGGCCGGTGACAAGATCGGGCGCTCGCCGGTGGAATTCGTGGATGCGCCGGTGCTGCGCAAGCCGTCGTGGATCCGGGTCCGGATCCCGTCCAATGGCGCGGTCGCGGCCCTGAAGTCGAAGCTCCGCGAGAACCGCCTGGTGACCGTGTGCGAGGACGCCAGCTGCCCGAACATCCACGAATGCTTCGGCCACGGCACCGCCACCTTCATGATCCTGGGCGAGGTCTGCACGCGGCGCTGCAGCTTCTGCGACGTCGCCCACGGCCGCCCGAAGCCGCCCGACGCCGACGAGCCGCGCCGGCTGGCGGAGACCGTGGCCGACATGGGCCTGAAGTACGTGGTGGTGACCAGCGTCGACCGCGACGACCTGCGCGACGGCGGGGCACAGCATTTCGTGGACTGCATCACCGCGATCCGCGCTGCCACGCCGGGCACGAAGATCGAGATCCTGACACCCGACTTCCGCGGCAAGGGCCGCATGGACCGGGCGCTGGAGATCCTGGCGACGAACCCGCCCGACGTCTTCAACCACAACGTCGAGACCGTCCCGGACCTGTACCGCAACGTGCGTCCGGGCGCCGACTACCAGTGGTCGCTGACCCTGCTGCAGCGCTTCAAGGGGCGACACCCCGACATCGCCACCAAGTCCGGGATCATGCTCGGCCTGGGCGAGACCCGGGAGCAGGTGGAAGCCACCCTGCGCGACCTGCGCGCGCACGACGTCGACATGGTCACCATCGGCCAGTACCTGCAGCCCAGCGCGCACCACCACCCGGTGCTGCGCTACTGGACGCCGGACGAGTTCAAGGCCTTCGAGGACTACGGCATGGCGCTCGGCTTCAGCCATGTCGCCTCCGGACCGCTGGTGCGCTCCTCCTACCACGCCGACCGCCAGGCCGCGGGCGCGGGCTTCGCCGCCTGAGCGACGCGCCGCTGGCGAACCATTCACACCCCGCCCCCGGACCGCGGTTAGAGTGGCCCAGGGCGCACCGGGGCGACTTCCAGCACTGTCCGGCCCTTCGCAGGGTCTGCATGGTGCGGTGGACGCCGCGCCTCCCCCGCGAGCATCGAGCACTGCCATGAACGCACGCCACGTCCTGTCCGCCACCGCCATCGCGCTGGCCCTCGCCATGCCGCTGGGCATGATGGCGCGCGCCGCCGGCGACGTGATCCCGGCGGTGCCGACCACCGACCACGCCACCACCTCGCGGCTGGTCTACGGCCTGCTGTCGGACAGCCGCTACGCCTACCGGCCGCGCGGCCTCGACGCCACGCTGTCGCAGGACATCTTCCGCCGCTACCTCGAGGCGCTGGACGGCAACAAGCTGTTCTTCGACGCCGGCGACATCGCGCGCTTCCAGGGGCTGAAGGCGCGCATGGGCGAGGCGGTCCGCCAGGGCGACACCGACCCGGCGATGGAGATCTACGGCCTCTACAAGCAGCGCGTGGCCGAGCGGGTGGAGCATGCGCGCGGACTGCTGGAGCAGGACATCTTCGATTTCACGGGCGCGGAGCGCTGGTACTACGACCGCGAGGACGCGCCCTGGGCCGGCGACCAGGCCGAGCTCGACGCGCTGTGGAAGAAGTCGGTGCGCAACGACTGGCTGCGTCTGAAGCTGGCGGGCAAGGAGCCGGCCGAGATCCGCGCCACGCTCGACAAGCGCTATTCCAACATCGCCACCAACGCCTCCCAGCTCAACGCCGAGGACGCGTTCCAGACCTTCCTCAACGCCTACACGGCGTCGATCGACCCGCATACCGACTACTTCAATCCGCGCACCGCGGGCCTGTTCAACCAGAGCATGTCGTTGTCGCTGGAAGGCATCGGCGCACAGCTGCAGAAGCAGGACGACGTGGTGGTGATCCGCGAGCTGATCCCGGGTGGTCCGGCGGCGGCCAGCAACCGGTTCACCCCCGGCGACCGCATCGTCGGCGTCGGCCAGGGCACCAGCGGGCCGATGGAGGACGTGGTCGGCTGGCGCATCGACGACGTGGTCGAGAAGATCAAGGGCAAGGCCGGCACCGCGGTGCGGCTGGACGTGGTGCCCGTGGAGGCCGTGCTCGACAGCGAGCCGGTGCGCATCACCCTGACCCGCGCGCGGGTGCGGCTGGAGGAACAGGCGGCCAAGGCCAAGGTGCTCGACGTTCCGCGCGACGCGACCGGCGGCGCGAAGCGCATCGGCGTGATCGAGCTGCCTGCGTTCTACCAGGACTTCGAGGGCCGGCGCAGCCGGCAACGGCGACTACGCCTCGGCCACCCGCGACGTGGCGCGGCTCCTCGGCGAGTTCCGCGGGCAGGGCGTGGACGGCATCGTGCTCGACCTGCGCAACAACGGTGGCGGCTCGCTCAACGAGGCGGTGGAGCTCACCGGACTGTTCATCGATACCGGTCCCGTGGTCCAGGTGCGCGAATCGGGCGGCCGGGTCAGCGTCGAATCCGACCGCAAGGCCGGCGTGGCCTGGGACGGCCCGCTCGCGGTGCTGGTCAACCGCGCCTCGGCCTCGGCCTCCGAGATCGTCGCCGGCGCCATCCAGGACTACGGCCGGGGACTGGTGATCGGCGAGACCACCTTCGGCAAGGGCACGGTGCAGAACCTGTTCGACCTCGACCGCTGGCCGGCCAACGAGGGCACGCGCCACGGCCAGGTCAAGATGACGGTCGCGCAGTTCTTCCTGCCGGGCGGCGCCAGCACCCAGAACAAGGGCGTCGTGCCGGACATCCGCTTCCCGGCCACGGTCAACGGCAGCGAGTTCGGCGAAAGCACCTACGACAACGCGCTGCCCTGGACCCGGATCTCGGCGGTGCCGCACATCCGCTACGGCAACTTCGCGCCGCTGCTGCCGCAGCTGGGCGAACTGCACGCCGGTCGCGTGGCGGAAGACCTGGAATTCAAGTGGTGGAAAGAGGACGTGGCCGAGTTCCGCGCCGAGGCCGAGAAGGAATACATCTCGCTCAACGAGGCCGAGCGCCGCGCCGAGCGCGATCGCCAGGCCGCCAAGCGCCAGGCGCGCCAGGAGGAGCGCAAGCGGCTGGGCCTGGACCTCGATCCGCTGGCCGAACTCGCCGCCGACGACGGCCTGACCGCGAACGAGCGCGACATCGCCGCCGACACTGCACGCGAGGAGGCCGCGGAGAAGCGACCGGACCCGCTGTTGAGGGAGTCCGCCGCCATCCTCGCCGACGCGGTGCGCCTGCTCGACGGCGACCGCCAGCTGTCCGCCGCCGTGCTGCCCGAGTCCACCGGCCCCGGCCGCTGGGCGCGCTGAACCCGCCCGCGGCGGACCCGCCTCCGGACGGTCGGATGATGGGCAGGCCGAGGGGTCGAATGACGGGCCAGAGCGTAGAATGACGGGCGGCCGGCGGATTTCCGCCGGCCGCTTCCTTTCCTCCCCTACGCACGGATCGCACCATGGGTGCCGCTTCGCCGACCCCTGTTTCCGCAGCCACGCCGCCCGGCGCGATGGCCGTCGCGCTCGCGCTGGGAGCGGTCTACCTGGTCTGGGGCTCGACCTACCTGGGCATCCGCTTCGCGCTCGAGGGCGGCTGGCCGCCGCTGCTTATGGCGGGACTGCGCTTCCTCGCCGCCGGCGGGTTGCTGTACGCGGTGCTGCGCGCCCGCGGCGTGCCGGCGCCGACGCGCGTGCAGTGGCGCGACCTGTGGTTCATGGGACTGCTGCTGCTGGGACTCGGCAACGGCATGGTATGCATCGCGCAGCAGACGGTGTCCTCCGGCCTCGCGGCCGTGGCCGTGGCCTCCTGTCCGCTGTGGATCGGCCTGTTCGCGGCGCTGCGCGGCGAGCGGCCCTCGCGGCTGGAGATCGTCGGCCTGGCGATCGGCTTCGCGGGCGTGGCCTGGCTCAACGCCGGCAGTTCGCTCACCGCCTCGCCGCAGGGACTGATCGCGCTGCTGGTGGCGCCGCTGGCCTGGGCCTTCGGCTCGGTGTGGAGCCGTGGCCGCGCGCTGCCGTCGCCGTTCATGGCGGCCGCGGCGCAGATGCTCTGCGGCGGCGTGCTGCTGGTGCTGGCGGGCGTGCTGCTGGGCGAGCGCATCGAGGCCATGCCCACGCTGCGCGGCTGGCTGGCGGTGTCCTACCTGGCCGTGTTCGGTTCGATCGTGGCGTTCTCGGCCTATGCCTGGCTGCTGCAGAACGTGCGCGCCTCGCTGCTGGGCAGCTACGCCTACGTGAACCCGGTGATCGCGGTGCTGCTGGGCACCCTGCTGGCGGGCGAGCGCTTCGGCGCCAACGACCTCGGCGCGATGGCGGTGATTCTGGCCGGCGTGGTCGCGATCACCGTGGCCAGCGCGCGCCGGCGCCGGCCCGTGCCGCTGCAGGCGGCGCCGTCGCCCGTGGCAGAACCGGTCGCCGCGGCCGGCGACGCGGATCCGCGCCGTTGAGCATGGACGCGCGCACCCGCGGCCTCTGGATGGCGGTCGCGGCCTTCGTGATCTGGGGCCTGATGCCGCTGTACTGGCACCTGCTCAAGCAGGTGCCCTCGCTGCAGGTGGTCCTGCACCGCGCGCTGTGGTCGGCGCTGCTGGTGGCGGCCTTCCTCACCCTGACGCGCGGGCGCGGCTGGCTGCGCGCGGTGCTGTCGCAGCCGCGGCTCGCGGCCATGCTGCTCGCCTCGGGCCTTCTGATCGGCTTCAACTGGAGCCTGTACGTCTGGGCGGTGAACGCCGGTCACGTCGTCGAGACCAGCCTGGGATATTTCATCAACCCGCTGCTCAACGTGGTGATCGGCGTGATGTTCCTGCGCGAGCGCCTGCTGCCGGCGCAATGGGTGGCGGTGGCGCTGGCCGCCTGCGGCGTGCTCTGGCTGACCTTCAACTACGGCAGCTTCCCCTGGATCGCGATGGCGCTGGCGGGCTCGTTCGCGCTGTACGGCCTGATCCGCCGGCAGGCGCAGGTGGACGCGGTGGCCGGGCTGGGCGTGGAGAACCTGTACCTGCTGGTGCCGGCGGCGGCGCTGCTGGCCTGGCTGGAGCCGGGCGGTGGCGGCGGCTTCTTCAGCCTGCGCTGGGGCTGGGGCACCAACCTGCTGCTGGTGCTGGGCGGAGCGCTCACCGCGCTGCCGCTGATCGGGTTCGCCTACGCGGTGCGCCAGGTGTCGCTGTCCACCGTCGGCCTGCTGCAGTACCTGGCGCCGACGCTGCAGCTGCTGTGCGGCGTGCTGGTGTTCGGCGAGGCCTTCGGCCGCGACCGCGCCATCGGCTTCGCGATGATCTGGGCGGGGCTGGCGGTCTTCGCGATCGACGGCTTCCTGCGCGCGCGGCGCCGGATCGTCGCGCAGCAGGCCTGACGCCCCGGCGTTCCTGCCCGGGGCCATGCGCCGCCGGCAGGCGTGTCAGGCCGCGCGCAGGGCGTCGGTGACCGGCATCGTGGCCGCACGCACCGCCGGGAACAGTCCGCCGACGAAGCCGATCGCCAGCGCCCACTTCAGGCCTTCCCACAGCAGCCCCGGCGAGACCTTGAACTCGAAGGTCAGCTGCGACATGCCGCCGGCCAGGGTGGACGCGGTATAGCCGTTGAACACCAGCCAGGCCAGCAGCCCGCCGAGCGCGCCGCCCAGCAGGGCCAGCAGCATGGTCTCCAGCATCACCGCCACCACCACCGGCATGCCGCGGAAGCCGATCGCACGCAGGGTGGCGATCTCGCGGGCGCGCGAGGCGACGCTCGCGAACATGGTGTTGAGCGCGCCGAACACCGCACCGATGGCCATGATCGAGCCGACCACGATGCCGATGATGCGCAGCAGCTTCGACACGCTTTCCGACTGCGCCTGGAAGTACTCGAGCGTGGTCCGGGCCTCGACCTGCAGCCGCGGGTCGGCGGCCAGCGTGGCCTTGAAGGCCTTGAAGGAGGAGGCGTCGGCCAGGCGCGCGAACACCGAGGCGCGGCTGCTGCCGCGGCGATAGGTGGTGGCGACGATCCCGGCGTCGGCCCACATCTCCGACTCCATCGAGTCGCCGGATTCGAACACGCCGACCACGGTCCAGGGCTGGGTGCCGAGCCGCACCTCGGCGCCGGGTTCGAGTCCGGTGAACTGGCGCCGCGCGCCCTTGCCCACGACCAGTTCGCGCTTGCCGGCCTCGAAACGGCGGCCTTCCACCACGGTCACGTTCGGCCGCACCGCCCAGGCCATGTCGCCGACGCCGCGCAGCTGCACGCTGCCATCCTCGTCGGCGCCGCCGCCGCGGAGCGGCAGGTTGGCCGCCACCACCAGCTCCGGCGAGGCCAGCGGCCGGCCGTCGGCATCGCGCGCGATCTCCGGCGCGCGCTCGATGGTGGTGATGGCGTCGCGCCCCAGCACGGACATCAGCTCGGCCGAGGAGCCGCCGCGGAGGACGATCGCCGTCTCCTCGTCGCCGCTGCTGCTGACCGTGTGCCGATAGCCTTCGGCCATGGCCAGCAGCGCCACCAGCACGCCGACCACGCCGGCGATGCCGATCACCACCACCGACGACGCGCCCAGCCGCTGCGACAGCGTGCCGATGCCGACGCCGGTCACCGAGGCCGCCTGGCGACCGCTGCGCGTGCCCAGCATCCACAGCGCGATCGCCGCGGCCACGGCCAGCAGCGCCCACCAGGGCAGGACGATCCACACCGCGAGCGCCGCCGCGAGCAGCAGGACCAGTCCGGCGCCGCGGAGGAACTTCCCGAAACCTTTCATCTGCATGTCCCCTTGTGTCTGCGGTCAGCGGCCCGCGAGGGCGTCGACGATGTTCAGGCGCATGGCGCGCAGCGCGGGCAGTGCGCCCACCAGCAGGCCGATGCCGAGCATCAGGGCCAGGCCCAGCAGCCAGCTCTGCAGGCCCACGGGAGGCAGGTTGACGAGGCCGCCGCTGGCGGTCGTGGCGCCGGCGCCGATCAGCGCCGCCAGGCCCAGGCCGATCACGCCACCGATCACCACCATCAGCATCGACTCGGCCAGCACCATCCCCAGCACGCTGCCGCTGGAGAAGCCGAGGGTCTTCAGCACCGCCAGCTCCGAGGTGCGTTCCCGCACCGCCTGCGCCATGGTGTTGCCGGTGAGCAGGAGCAGGGTGAAGAAGACCGCGCCCATGATCGAGCCGACGATCAGACCGATGTCGGCCATCTGCTTGAGCTGCGAGGCCATCGCCGCCTGCTCGCTCATGGTCCTGGTCTCGTGCGGCGAGTTGGCCGACAGCGCGTCGATGGCCCTGGCCGCGGCGTCGCTGCGCCGCACGTCGGAGACGCGGCTGATGTACCAGCCGACGTCGCCGTCGATATAGGGCGTGGATTCCTCGAAATAGTCGTAGTGCATCAGGATCAGTGCGTCGGTGAAGCCGCCGCCCTTGCCGTCTTTCGCGCGCAGCGTGCCCACGATGTCGAAGGCCCAGTCGAGGCTGCCGTCGCTGTTGGGATAGATGGTCGACTGCAGCGGGATGCGCTGGCCGACTTCCCAGTCGAAGCGCCTCATCATCGTTTCGCCCACCAGCATGCCGGTACGGTTGCGCTTCCATGCTTCGAGCTCCGCCGGATCGACTTCGATCTCCGGGTAGAGGTCGAGGTAGTTCGATGCGACGGCGAAGGTGAACAGCTGGTTCTTCGGGTCCTGGTAGGCGCCGCCGAACCAGTTGGCGTGGGTCACCGCCTCGATGTTGTCGATGCCGGCGATGCGCGACTGCAGCGAGATCGGCAGGGTTTCGATGAAGGACAGCTTCGAGGCGGTCTGCAGGCGCTGCGCGCCGTCGGCATTGCGCCCGAGCTCGGCGAAGCTGGTGCGGATACCGTCGAGCAGGCCGAACAGCAGGAACGCGGCCACGATCGAGGCCAGGGTCAGGAAGGTGCGGGCCTTGCGCCGGAACAGCGCCGCCCAGATCAGGTGCAGGTACTTCATGGCGGTCTCCTTGGGCCGGGCCGGTGCCGCCGCGTGCGGCGGTCCGGCCGGTCAGGCGGGACTCTCAGGCGGCGTGCTCGGGCTGCTCGACCAGCACGCCCTTGTCCAGGTGCAGGGTGTGGCTGGCGTAGCCGGCGGCCTTCGGGTCGTGGGTGACCATGACGATGGTCTTGCCGTGCTCGCGGTTGAGTTCCTGCAGCAGGCCCAGGATCTCCTCGGCCGAATGGCGGTCGAGGTCGCCGGTGGGCTCGTCGCAGATCAGCAGCGTCGGGTCGGAGACGATCGCGCGCGCGATCGCCACGCGCTGCTGCTGGCCGCCGGAGAGTTCCGCCGGTTTGTGCGACACACGGTCGGACAGGCCCACCAGCTCCAGCGCGATCTGCGCGTGCCGCTTGCGCTGCGCGCCGCCGAGCTTCGTCAGCAGCAGCGGCAGCTCGACGTTTTTCTGCGCCGTGAGCGCCGGCATCAGGTTGTAGAACTGGAAGACGTAGCCGACGTTCCGGCTGCGCCAGCTGGCCAGTTCGCCGGCGCCCATGCGGTCGATGCGCTGGCCGTCGACGTCGATCTCGCCGCTGGTGGGCGCATCCAGCCCGCCGATCAGGTTCAGCAGCGTGGTCTTGCCCGAACCCGACGGCCCCATCAGGGCCACGAAGTCGCCGCGGGCGATGTCGAGGTCGATGCCGTGCAGCACGTCGACCTTCTCCGGCCCGCGCTGGTAGGTCTTGGTGAGGTTGCGGATCGATACTAGGGTGCTCATGGGGCCTGCCTTGTGTCCGATGGGGCGACGCGGGGTCATTCGGCGACGATGCGGATCCTGTCACCGTCGCCCAGGGACGCCGGTGGATCGAGTACGACGGTCTCGCCCGGCGCGATGCCGGAGACCACGGTGCGCTGGCCACCGGGAGCGGCGGTGGTGCCCACGGTGCGCAGTTCGGCCACTTCGCCGCCGGCCTCGCCGGCGACCACGAAGGCGACCTCGCCGCCGTCGCGGCTGGCGATCGCGGCGGCGGGCACGCGCACGCCGCGCGGCACCTCTCCGGCGTCGCCCGGCGCGCGCTCGAGGAAGCTCACGGTCACGCCCATGTCGGGCACGATCCGCGGATCCTTTTCCTTCAGGGCCACGCGCACCTTGACCGTGGCCTTGCCGCGGTCGGCGGTGGGGATGATGGCGATCACCTCGGCCGGGATCTTCCAGTCCGGGTAGGCGTTGAGCGTGGCCTCGACCGGCATCTTCGCCTGTACGCGACCGATGTAGGCCTCGCCGACATCGACTTCGATCTCGAGCGAGTCCATGTCGACGATGGTGCCGATGCCGGTACGGGTGAAGCCGCCGCCGGCCGACAGCGGCGACACGATCTCGCCGGGCTGCGCGGCCTTGGCGATGACCACGCCGGCGAAGGGCGCGCGGACAATGGTGTTGTCGACGCCGATGCCGCTGATGCGCAGCTGCTCGTCGGCGACACGGGCACTGCGCTGCGCCGTGGCGAGCTGGGCGCGCAGGGTGTCGCGCTGCGCCACCGCCTGCTCGTACTGCGCCCGCGACACCAGCTGGCCCTGCACCAGCTGCGACAGCCGGCGGGCGTTCGCCTCGGCCTCCACCAGCTGGGCGCGCACGCCGTCGACCTGGCTGCGCGTGGCGGCGAGCTGCGCACGCGCAAGGTCGTTCTGGGCATCGGCGTCGATCGGGTCGAGGGTGGCCATGACCTGGCCCTCGGCCACCGCCATGCCTTCCTCGATCAGCACCTCGCGCACGCGGCCGGTGATCTTGGCCGAGACGGTCGCCATGCGCCGCGCGACGACGTAGCCGCTGGCGTCGAGCACCGAGGCCGCGCCGCTGCCGCCGGCACCACCGACCGCGATGGCCGGGGCGGTGCGCACCTCCACGCCGCGCTCGCCGCCCAGCAGCGCCCAGACGGCACCCGCCAGCAGCGCCACGACGATGACCGCGAGCGTGATCCACAGGCCGCGCCGGGACGGTGGCGGCTCGGGCCGCCGCTCGATGCGGAGTTCCTTCAACAGGTCGGCTTTGCTGTTCATCGGATCCCTTGACGACGGCAAGGGCCGGAGTGTGACCGCTGGACGGGCCGACGTCACCTGACGGCTGTCAGGTTCGATGGGTGATGGCCGCGACTGCCCTGCGAATGCGCCAGCTCGCACTCTGGACGCCTCCCGAAGGAGGGCGATCCATGACACACCGCTTCGACATCCCGCTGGCCAGCCTCGAGGGCGCGCACAAGCGCTACGGGCGGACGCTCGCCCTGGACGGCGTCGACCTCGAGCTGCACGGCGGCCAGGTGCTGGCCCTGCTCGGCGCCAATGGCGCGGGGAAGACCAGTGCGATCTCGCTCCTGCTCGGCCTGGTCGCACCCGATGCGGGCGAAGTCCGCCTCTCGGGCCGTGCCCCCGGCACGCTGGCCGCGCGTCGCGGCGTCGGCGTGATGCTGCAGTCCGGCGCGCTGCCACCGACGCTGAAGGTGCGGGAGTTGCTCGACCTGACCCGCAGCTACTATCCCGACCCGCGCAGTGTCGCCGAATGCGCGGCGATCGCGGGCCTCGCCGGACTGCTCGGGCGTCGCTATGACGCGCTCTCCGGCGGCCAGCAGCGCCGCGTCCAGTTCGCGCTCGCGATCTGCGGACGGCCGACCCTGCTGTTCCTCGACGAGCCCACGACCGGCCTGGACATTGAAGCCCGCCAGGGCCTCTGGCATGGCGTGCGCGATCTGGTCGCTGAAGGTGCCTCGGTGCTGCTGACCACGCATTACCTGGAAGAGGCCGAGGCCCTGGCCGACCGCGTGGTGGTGCTGGCCGGCGGACGCGTCGTGGCCGAAGGCAGCCTGGAGGCGGTGCGCGCGCGCGTCGACCAGCGTCGCATCCGCTGCGTGACCACGCTCGACGTCGAGGCGGTCGCGCGCTGGCCGGGGGTACGTTCGGCCAGGCGCGATGGTGTGCGCCTGGACGTGGTTGCCGGTATCGCGGAGGACGTCGTGCGCCGCCTGCTCGCCGCCGACGCGGCGCTGTCGGACCTCGACGTCAGCCGCGCCGGCCTCGCCGAGGCCTTCCTCGAAATCACCCGCGAAGCGCCGCTCACGGAGGCCGCGTGATGGACACGATCGTCGATGCATCCGCCGCGCCTGCCGCCCACCCACGCTTCGCCCTGCGCAGCTACCTGCTGGAGGCGAAGTACGAGTTCCTGGGTCTGATGCGCACGCCGATGTTCGCCCTGCCCACGCTGTTGTTCCCGGTGATGTTCTACCTGCTGTTCGGCGTGGCCATGAACCGCGGCGGCGGCGCCAGCCAGTACCTGCTCGCGACCTATGGCGTGTTCGGGGTGATGGGCGCGGCGCTGTTCGGTTTCGGCGTGACCGTGGCCATGGATCGCGAACGCGGCCTGCTCGCGCTCAAGCGCGCGTTGCCGGTGCCGCCGGGCGCGTACCTGCTGGCGAAGATGGCGACGGCGCTGCTGTTCTCGGCCCTGGTCTGCCTGCTGCTGGCGACGATCGCGGCGACCCTGGCCCGGGTGGCGCTGTCTCCCTCGCAGTGGCTGCTGCTGTGGGCGGTGCACGTGGCCGGCGCGCTCCCGTTCTGCGCGCTGGGCCTGTATATCGGCAGCCTCGCCGGCGGCTCGGCCGCGCCGGTGGTGGTCAACCTGCTCTATCTGCCGATGTCATTCCTGTCCGGCCTGTGGCTGCCGCTGTCGGCGCTGCCCGATGCGCTGGCGCGGCTGGCGCCGGCGTGGCCGTCGTACCACCACGGGCAACTGGCGCTGAAGGTGGTGGACATGGATGCCGGACAGCCGGTGGCGATGCACGTGGGCGTACTGGCCGCGGTCACGCTCGGCTTCTTCGTCCTGGCGCGCGCCAGGCTGGCGCGGCGCGGTTGAGCCCACCACATGAACCGCTGGCCAGAGATCCTCGCCGCAAGTGCCATCGCTGCCGCCATCACCGGCGCCGTGGTGCTTGCACAGTCCCCGGCCCCGGCCCCGGCCGCCGCCGCGGCCGACCAGGCCATCGTCCTGCCTTCCGGAGGAGAGGGCGCGGCGTTCGCGCTCTCCGGCGTGCGCGTGTTCGACGGCGAGCGCGTGCTGCCCGTCGCCAACGTCATCGTCCGTGATGGACGCATCGAAGCAGTGGGCGCGGACGTCGCGATCCCCGAGGGCATCGACGTCGTCGACGGCAGTGGTCGCACCCTGTTGCCGGGCTTCATCGATGCGCATACCCACAGCTGGGGCGACGCGCAGCGCGATGCCCTGCGCTTCGGAGTCACCGCAGAGCTGGACATGTTCGGCGACTGGAACCGGATCCCGGAGCTTCGTGCGCAGCGCGAGTCCCTGGCCGCGACCACGCAGGCGGACCTGTGGACCGCGGGCGCCACCGTCACCACCGAGGGCGGGCACGGCACCCAGTTCGGAATCGCGGTGCCCACGCTGCCTGTCGACGGAGACGCCGCCGCCTTCGTCGCCGCACGCGTGGCCGAGGGCTCCGACTACATCAAGCTGATCGTCGAGGACTTCAGCACGCACTCCGGGACGCGGCGGCTGCCGACGATCACCCCGGCGCAGGTGGGAGAGGCGATCGCCGCCGCGCAGGCGGGTGGGCGCCTGGCTCTGGTCCACGCCGCGTCGCAGGCCGATGCCCTGCACGCAGTGGCGTCCGGCGCCGATGGCCTGGTGCATGTCTTCCATGACGTCCCGGCCTCGCCGGCGTTCGTCGCCGCGGCGCGGGACGCGGGCAGTTTCGTGGTGCCGACGCTGTCGGTGATCGCCGGCTTCGCCCGGGACGACAGCGGTGCCACGCTCGCCGGCGACGCGCGCCTGGCTCCCTGGGTCGGTGCCGACCAGCGCGCGACGCTCTCCGCCACTTTCCCGGGTCCGGCGCGTCCGCAGGCGCTGGCCAGCGCACTGCGCAGCGTCGGTGCCCTGCATGCCGCCGGCGTGGACGTGCTTGCGGGCACGGATGCCGGGAATCCGGGGACGGCCCACGGCGCCAGCATGCACGGCGAACTCGCGCTTCTGGTGCGCGCCGGGCTGTCGCCGACCGACGCCCTCGCCGCCGCGACTTCGGTCCCCGCGCGCCGCTTCGGTCTCGGCGACCGCGGCCGCATCGCGCCCGGACTGCGCGCCGATCTGCTGCTGGTCGAGGGCGATCCGACCGCCGACATCACCGTCACCCGCGCCATCGCCGGCGTCTGGAAGAACGGCCACGCCGTCGCGCGCCCGCGCATGGACCGTGTCCTGGCCGTGCCCATGATCCCGGAAGGCGCGTTGGTGGCGGACTTCGAGGACGGCGGCACGAGCGTCCGCTTCGGCCACGGCTGGCAGCTCACCACCGACGCCATCGTCGGTGGCACGTCCATCGCCGACCAGGCCTGGACCGGAGGCGGCGCGGCCGGCTCGCACGGCGCGCTGCGCGTGCACGGTGAGATCCGCCCTGGCTTCGCCTTCCCCTGGGCCGGCACCATGTTCCATCCCGGCGCGGAACCGATGCAGCCGGTCGACGCCTCGGCGCGCACCGAGCTGGTCTTCCAGGCGCGCGGCGACGGCCGCGTCTACCAGGCGATGCTGTTCTCGGGCCCTTCGATGCAGTCGATGCCGGCCATGCAGTCCTTCACCGCCGGCCCCGCGTGGAGCGAAGTGCGCATCCCGCTGTCGACCTTCGCCGGCGCGGATCCCGCGACCCTGCGCGCGGTGGCGATCGCCGCCGGTCTTCCCGAAGGCGGCTTCGAACTGTTCATCGACCGGGTCGAGCTGCGCTGAGTGGTGCATCATCGCGCCATGCTGCAGGAAGGTACTCCAGGCAGGGCGAAGCCGGGCTGGCGCGCGTGGTTCGCGCCGGCGCCGGATTCGCTGATGGCGGCGACCCTGCGCCAGGGTCGACCGCAGTGGGTGGAATGGGTGCACCTGATCTGGTCGGCCTGGGTGTTCATCACCCCGCTGTTCACGCCGGCGGGCCACAGCCTCCGATGGCTGCTGCTGACACTGGCGTCGTATCCCCTGTTCCTCTGGCTGTATGCCATGGCACTGCTGCGCCCGCAGCGCGTCGCGCCCCGCCATGCGCTGGCGATGGTCGCGCTGGGCATGATGCTCCTGCCGTGGTACCCGTCGGGGATGAGCTACTTCATCTTCGGCTGCGTGATGCTGCGGACCTGGCGCAGCGCTTCGCTGCGCGACTACATGCTGGTTCTGGCCGCGCTGGTCGCGGTGTTCATGGGGCTGGCGCTGGCGATCGGCTATCCGTGGCAGGCGGTGGTGTGGCTGCCGATGGTGACCATGACGGTCGCCCTGCTGGTCCACGCCGACCACGTCGCCCAGCGCAAGGATGCCGCGCTCCGGCTGTCGCATGACGAAGTGCGCAGGCTCGCCGGGCTTGCCGAGCGCGAGCGCATCGGACGCGACCTGCACGACCTGCTCGGGCACACGCTGTCTCTGGTGGCGCTGAAGTCGGACCTTGCCGCGCGCCTGGTGGAGCGCGATCCCGCTGCCGCGCGCTGCGAGATCGACGCCGTCAGCCGGGTCGCGCGCGATGCGTTGGCGCAGGTGCGGTCGGCGGTCAGCGGCATCCGCGCCGCGGGCATCGCCGCCGAGCTGGCCTCCGCGAAGCTGCTGCTGGAGTGCGAGGGCGTGGTCCTGCGGCACGACTGGGAAGAGGGCGGGCCGGGCGGCGGTGCGTTGCCGGCGGAGGTCGAGACGGCGCTGGCACTGGTCGTGCGCGAAGCGGTCACCAACATCCAGCGGCATGCCGGCGCCGCCAGCGCCGAGGTGGCGCTGCGCAGCGGTGAGGGATGCGTGGTGCTGCGCGTCAGCGACGACGGTCGAGGTGGAACGATCGCACCCGGAAACGGCCTGGTCGGCATGCGCGAACGCGTGGAATCACTCGGCGGGCGGCTGGCGGTGGAGTCCGACCCTGGCCGGGGCACCGTGGTCGAGGCCTGGCTGCCGCTGGATGGCGACCCGGACGATGGCATCGCGGGAGCCGATGGCGATCCACCGGCGGCGGCAGCCCGATGATCCGCATCGTCCTTGCCGAAGACCAGGCCATGCTGCGTGGCGCGCTGGCAGCGCTGCTGGGCATGGAGCGGGACATCGAAGTCGTGGGCGTGGCCGGCGACGGTGAAGAAGCATGGCGGGAACTGCAGCGCGCCACCCCGGATCTTCTGGTCACCGACATCGAGATGCCCGGCCTGACCGGCCTCGAGCTCGCGCAGCGCATCCAGCGCCACGGCCTGGCGACGAAGGTGGTCATCGTCACCACCTTCGCCCGCGCCGGCTACCTGCGCCGCGCGCTCGACGCGGGGGTGCTGGGCTACCTGCTGAAGGACGCGCCTGTCGAGCAGCTCGCGGGCGCGCTGCGCACGGTGCACGGCGGCGGCCGCGCGATCGATCCGCAGCTGGCGCTCGAAGCCTGGTCGGACGCCGATCCGCTCAACGAACGCGAACGCCAGGTGCTGCGCCTGGCCGGCGAAGGCCGCTCCTCCGGCGACATCGCCGTCGCGCTGAATCTCTCGCAGGGCACCGTGCGCAACTATCTGTCGGAAGCCATCGGCAAGCTCGGCGTCGGCAACCGCATCGAGGCCGCGCGCCTGGCCCGGCAGAAAGGCTGGCTGTAGGAACGGCTTGCAGGAGCGGCCATAGCCGCGATAGCCGACCCTGCGCCGGTCCATTCGCGGCTGTAGCCGCTCCTGCAGGGTTGCGGGGGCGGTCAGCGGCCGGCGCGGGCCTTCAGCATCGCGTACGCGGCGCGCAGGCCCAGGGCCTCGCCGCCGGCCGGACGGCCGGGGCGGTCGGTGTCGTTCCAGGCATAGGTGTCCAGGTGCGCCCAGGGCAGGCCCTCGGGCACGAAGCGCTCCAGGTACAGCGCCGCGGTGACGCTGCCGGCCATCTTCGATCCGGCGTTGGCGAGGTCGGCGACCTTGCTGGTCAGGTAGCGCAGGTACGGCCGCCACAGCGGCATCCGCCACAGCGGGTCGCGCACCTCCATGCCGGCGTCCAGCCATGCTTGCGCCAGCGCATCATCGTTGCTGAAGAGCGCCGGCAGGTCCGGGCCGAGTGCGATGCGCGCGGCGCCGGTGAGGGTGGCGAAGTCGAGGATGAAGTCCGGCGTGTGCTCGGCGGCGTAGGCCAGCGCGTCGCCGAGGATCACCCGGCCCTCGGCGTCGGTGTTGTCGATTTCGACACTGACGCCGGTGCGGGTGGAGATGACCTCGCCGGGGCGGAAGGCCTCGGGACCGATCGCGTTCTCCACCGCCGGCACCAGCAGGGTGATGCGCAGCGGCAGCTTCCGCGCCATCACCAGTTCCGCGAGCGCAATCGCGTGCGCGGCGCCGCCCATGTCCTTCTTCATGTTGCGCATGCCGTCGGCGGGCTTGAGGTCCAGGCCGCCGGTATCGAAGCACACGCCCTTGCCGACGATGGCCACGTGCGGGTGCGCGGCGTCGCCCCAGCGCAGCACCAGCAGGCGCGGCGCGCGGTGCGAGGCGCGGCCCACGGCGTGGATCGCGGGGAAATTGCGCTCCAGCAGGACGCCGCCGGTGATCGCGACGAACTCGGCCCCGTGCGCCCGGGCGATGTCGCCCGCGACGTCCTCGAGCTGTTCCGGACCCATGTCCTGGGTGGGCGTGTTGACCAGGTCGCGGACGCGCGCGGTGGCGGCGAGCAGGTCGACGGTCTCGGGGTCGGCTTCGGACAGCACCAGCCGCGCGCGCGGCGGCTTCGGCGTGCGGTAGCGGTCGAAGGTGTAGCTGCCCAGGCCCCAGCCGAGCTGCAGCGCGCGCAGTGTGTCCGCGGCCGGGTCGCCTGCGGGCGACCAGTCACCGGCGGCCAGTGCGCGCGGCGCGTGCGCATACGCGCAGGGATCCAGCCGGTCGCCGACGCCGAGCACGGCGGCTCCCGGGCCGCCGTCGTCGCCGGGCAGCACCAGGCTGCTGGCAGGCGCGGCGTCGAAGCCGTGCGCGTCCAGCCAGGCCACGACGCGGGCGGGCTGCGCGGTGCGCCAGGCGGCGTACCCGTCGCGGTCGACGATGTGCAGCGGCCGCGTCTGCCCGGCGTCGGCGGCAGCGAGGTAACAGGCGGGAAGCTTCATGCGCGGGAACTCCGGAGGCGGTCGCCCGGCGCGGCGGGCGCCGCGTCGAGCCAGTCGGCCAATGCGGCCAGGGAATCGAAGTGGAGGTCGGGCACGACCTCGGCGTGGCGCCATTCCGCGCGGCGGCCGTCGTCGCCGGCGCGATTGATCCAGCAGCTGCGCAGGCCCGCGCGCGCGGCGCCCGCGACGTCCGCCTCGGGATGGTCGCCGACGTGCAGCACCTGCGCCGGCGGCACGTCCAGCCGCGTGCAGGCGGCAAGGAAGATGGCGGGATCGGGTTTGGCGGCGCCGAAGCTGCAGGCGCTGAGCTGCACGGTGAACAGATGGTCCAGCCCGATGCGCGCGAGATCGGCGTTGCCGTTGCTGAGCGCCGCAACCGGCAGCCGGGCACTGATGCGCTCGAGCGCGTGGATCGCGTCCGGATAGCACTCGACCCGGTTGCGCTCGGCGAAGAAGGCGTCGTAGGCGGCGTCCACCAGAGCCACGTCGCCGCCGCTCTCGCGCAGCGCCGCTTCCAGGGTCAGCCGCCGCAGCGCCGACATGTCGTGCGCCAGCGCCGGGTTTTCGGCGCTCACGCGCGCGCGCAGCGCGCGCATCGCCTCCACGGGGAACATGTCCGCGGTCGCCGGGCTGTGGGTGCGCATCCACGCGTCGAGCACGCGCTCGATGCGCGCGCCGATCGGGGCGAACGGCCACACGGTGTCGTCGAGGTCGAGGGTGATGGCGCGGACGGTGAAAGCCATGCGCTCATTGTACGGCGCGCTACTCCAGCAGCCGCGCCCAGCCTTCCAGGCCCTCGATGCGCGCCAGCACACGCTTGACGCAGACCAGCAGGGGGACCGCCAGCAGCAGCCCGACGATGCCCCACAGCCAGCCGAACACCAGCAGGGCAAGGATCAGCACCAGCGGCGAAAGCTGCATGCGCTGGCCCAGCACCAGCGGCGTGACCAGCTGGCCCTCGAGCGTGTGCAGGCCGAGGTAGATCGCAGCGGGGAGCAGCGCGGGCCCGACCCCGTCCCAGGTCACGAAGCCCATCAGCAGCATCGCGGTGACGCCGATCGCCGGGCCCACGTAGGGCGCGAAGTTGAGCAGGGTCGCGATCGTGCCCCAGAGCAGCGCCTCCGGCAGGTCCAGGCCCAGGCCCCAGTGCAGGATGGCCGCCAGCAGCACGCCCACGCCGACGTTGATCAGGGTGATCGTGAATACGTAGCGCGAGAGGTCGCGCTCGATCGACTGCATGATCTCCACGGTGACCCGCTGCCGCTGGCGGGTCGGCAGCAAGGCGATGGCGCGCTTCTGCAGGTCCTCGCCGAAGACCATGAAGAAGAACGTCAGCAGCACCACTGCGAGGATGCCGCCCGCCACCCGCGGCGCCGTGGCCAGGGCGGCATAGGGGTCGTCGACCTGGGTGCGGACCACCTCGACCCCGCCGTCGCCCTCGCCGCTGGCCTGGCGGGCGATGTCCTCCGCGGCGCGGTTGGCCTGTCGCACCGGTTCGGCGAGCCTGCCCAGTTCCCGGCCGAGCTGGCGCATCTGCCGCGGCGCCTCCTGCATCCAGTCCACCGCCGGCGCCAGCAGCTGCTTGCCCAGCATCGCGGTGCCGGCGATGCCCACGGACAGCACCAGCAGCGCGGCGAGGAAGCGGGGCAGGTGCAGCCGGCGCAGCGCGCGGATCACCGGGTTGCCGACCAGGGCGAAGAACATCGCCAGCAGCACGGGCAGGATCACGCCCTGGGCCGCCCACAGCGTGTAGCCGACCGCGAGCACCGCCAGCACCAGCATGGCCAGCGAGGCACGCGGTCGCTGTCCAGGGGCGGGCCCGTCTGCGGCGGGGGCGTCCACGCCATCGGGGGCGGGGGTCCGGTGGTCGCCATGGACCGACGGGGCCTCAGCGGTGTTCCGACAGTTCGGTCGCCGCTTCGGCGGGGCGGGGAGGCGCGTCCCAGGCGGGATCCTGCCGGCGGGCGCGGTCCGCGGCGGCCGGGGGCCTCGCGGCCGTCGCGGCCGCAGGGGCCTGGCCGACAGTGGCACCGGGAGCGCGGGCGGCATCACCGGCGTCCGCGGCCGCCTCCTGCGCCTGGCCGGCGGCGAACGCCGCCTGCACGGAGCCGACGAGTCCCGCGATGCTGCCCATCAGCTGCAGCCAGCGCGCCGGCTCCGCTCCGGCGATGGTCCTCCCGGGGCGCAGCCAGCCCATGAGGAAGCCGCCGGCCAGGCCGGCCACGATGATGCGTGGCGGGGTCCATCCATCGCGCCAGATCCCGCCGAACACGCGGAAGTCGGCAGCGGTCTCGCGTTCGCGCGCCTCCAGCGCGGCCTCGGCCCGCGCCACCTTCGCCTGGAGTTCTTCGAAGCTCATGCGTCGACTCTCATGGCGGGGTCACGCCCGCGGCGGTGGAGTCCCCCGGCACGCCTTCGCCGCGCGGCTTCGCCCGCTCTTCGGCGCTGTGGGCGCTTTCCGCCGAGCCCGGGCCCGGCATGAAGTCCGCCAGCTCGCCGATGCCCAGGCGGGCCAGCTGTCGCCGCGTCGCCTTCATCCGGGTGTGTTCGAAGGAGGCCGTGGCGCGGTGCAGCGCCAGCCATGCGGCCAGGGCACTCGCGCCACCGCAGATGGCGAGCGACACCGACCAGGGCAGTCCGGCCCGGATGCTCAGCACGACCACCAGCGCGGTCATCAGCAGGAGCCAGGCCGAAGCCCCGAAGACCACCGCCACGCAGGCGAGCACCACGGCGCGTCCGGCGGCGCTGCGCGCCAGCGAGAGGTCGGCGCTGACCAGGGTGCGCAGCGCGCCCGCGGCTTCGCGCGCCGCGCCCAGGCCCGCCAGGCCGCTGTCGCGCAGCTCGCGGACCGTTTCGGCGACGCCCGGCGACGCGTCCGCTTCGGTGGGCGGCTGACCCTGCACGCTCAGCGGTCGCTGCCGCGGGCCAGCCTGGCGATGATCCAGCCCGCCGCGAAGGCCACGCCGAACGAGGCGATCGGGCGCTCACGGATCAGGTCGGCGGCGCTGTCGATCAGGTCGCGGCCCTTGTCGAGCAGCACGTCGACCTGTTCGCTGCCGGCGCCTGCGGCTTCTTCCAGCGCGGACAGGCCGGCGTGTGCGGTATCGGCCAGGTCGGCCTTCAGGTTGGCGCGGCCCAGCCGCATCTCTTCGCCCGCGGCCGCCGCGGCGCCACGAACGGCGTCGGCGGTATCGGCGGCGGCCTGCTTCCAGGTGGCCGCCGGCCTGGGACAGGTTGGCTTTCAGGTTGTCGGTATGGGTCGGGCTCATCACGGTCTCCTTCGGGGGGCGGGGCGGATCATTCCAGAACCAGGCTGCCCTGGCCGCGCCCGCGCTGGATGTGCAGCACCAGCCGGCGGGGCGGATCGGACAGCGCCGCGCGCAGCGCGGCGAGGTCGGCGGCGCGCGTGTTGCCCGCGCCCAGCACGATGTCGCCAGCGCGCAGGCCGCCGCGTGCGGCGCGGCTGGACGGTTCGACGGCTTCCACCAGCACGCCCGAGACTCCGCCGCGGCGCAGGGCCTCGGGCAGCTCGGCCAGGCTGGCGCCGGCCAGGCGCGGATCCAGCTGCTGCCCGGCGAGCGTGCGCGGCTGCTCGCGCAGGGTGGCCTGGATCTGCATCGCGCGGCCGTCGCGGCGCAGGTCGAGGGTGATGCGCGCATCGGGCGCCTGCAGGCCCTGGAAGTTGCGCAGCGATTCGCCGTCGGCGATGCGCTCTCCGTTGGCGGCCACGATCACGTCGCCCGGCCGCAGGCCGGCGGCCGCACCCGCGGAATCGGCGTGCACGCGCGTGACCACGGCACCGCGCGTGCCGGCGGCCAGGCCAAGGGTGGCCGCCAGGCGGTCGTCGAGGTCCTGGGTGTCGATGCCGAGGGAGCCGCGACGCACTTCGCCGGTGGACGCCAGCTGCTGCATCACGTTGCGCGCCAGGTTGGCGGGAATGGCGAAGCCCAGGCCGATGTTGCCGGCCATGCTGCCGCGCGGATTGAAGCTCGCGGTGTTGATGCCGACCAGCTCGCCGCGCAGGTTGACCAGGGCGCCGCCGGAGTTGCCGGGATTGATGCTGGCGTCGGTCTGGATGAAGTTCTGGTAGCCCACCCCGGGCACGTTGGCACGACCGACCGCGGACACGATGCCCGAGGTCACGGTCTGCCCGACGCCGAACGGATTGCCCACCGCGACCACGAAGTCGCCCACCTGCAGCGTGCTGCTGTCTGCCAGCGCGATCGCCTGCAGCGGCGCGCCGCTGTCCGGGACCGGGATGCGCATCAGCGCGACGTCGGTGTCCGCGTCGGAGCCGACGAACTCCGCGGACAGGGTGCGGCCGTCGGCCAGCGTCACCGAGACCTCGTCGGCGCCCTCGATCACGTGGTGGTTGGTGAGCACGTAGCCACGGGTCGCGTCCACGATCACGCCGGAGCCCAGGGACTCGTTGATGCGTTCCTCGGGGATGTCGGGAAACATGCGCCGGAAGAAGGGGTCGCCCGCAAACGGGTTGTTGATGCGCACCCGCTGCCTGGAGTGCACGCTGACGACCGCCGGGGTGACTCGGCGCAGCATCGGGGCGAGCGAGGGCAGCGCCTGGCCGTCCACGGTGACCGGGAGGGACGCGGCCATCGGCACGGACACCGCCGGCACCGGTTCGGCGCGGGCAGGCGCCTCCAGGGCGTCCCGGATGAGCGTCGCTGAGAAACCGCCGAAGGCGGCGGCCGCGACGAGGGCGAGGAGGGTGGTGCGGGTGGAGGCGCGCATGTCCGATCGTTTATCCCGTTTCCGCGGTGGCTGATACGTGAAGCCGGACCGGTGCGAACGGCGCCGCGCGCCCACCGGCCGGCCATTCATCCTAGCAACCGGAACCCGAACGGGAACCGGAACCGGCACAGTGCCTGCGCATGCGTCGAGGCCGGTTGACATCGCTCCGGGCCGCGCGTAGCGTCAACGTCCGCTTTCCACTACATCTTGGGTGGGTAAAGTGGAAATGGCCCAAATGGTGGGGATTGGACCATTCAAGGCACCCGGCGCCGCGGGTGTCTCCGGCGCAGGCCGGGGGTGATCGGCGACACAGACCAGACGGAGGCAAGGTCGCGACGTGCGCGGGCGCGCGGCCGGGCTTTGCCGTCGGTGCGGATGCCCCAGGGCCCGCGCCGGCACCAGGACAGACAACAACCGGTTCGCGCGCGGCCGGGCAGGATCAAGGAGATGGAAGCAGCATGAGCACGGTTCGCCTGGAGGCTGTGAGGAACACGATGGCTGGCACCGAGCGGGAAATCCCGATGCAGCCTGCGTCGGTCGACATCTGGGACAAGAAGTACCGGCTGAAGACCAAGCAGGGCGAAGCGCTGGACGCCGATATCGACGGCACCTGCCAGCGCGTCGCGCGCGCCCTGGCCGACGCCGAGCCGACGGCCGAGGCGCGGCGCTACTGGAACGAGCGCTTCCTGTGGGCGCTGCGCCGCGGCGCGATCCCGGCCGGCCGCATCACCTCCAATGCCGGCGCGCTCGAGCACAAGCCGGCCACCAGCACCATCAACTGCACCGTGTCGGGCACCATCGAGGATTCGATGGACGGCATCCTGCAGAAGGTCCACGAGGCCGGGCTGACGCTGAAGGCCGGCTGCGGCATCGGCTACGAGTTCAGCACCCTGCGGCCGCGCGGCGCCTTCGTCGCCGGCGCCGGCGCCTACACCTCGGGCCCGATGTCCTTCATGGACATCTACGACAGGATGTGCTTCACGGTGTCTTCGGCCGGCGGTCGCCGCGGCGCGCAGATGGGCACCTTCGACGTCAGCCACCCCGACGTGCGCGACTTCATCCGCGCCAAGCGCGAGGACGGGCGCCTGCGCCAGTTCAACCTCAGCCTGCTGATCACCGACGGCTTCATGGAAGCGGTCAAGGCCGACGCCGACTGGCCGCTGGTGTTCCCCTGCGCCGACAAGGAGGTGGACGGCGTCGACCTGGCCGACCCGGCGCAGGTGGTGTGGCGCGAGTGGCCGCAGCACGAGGGCTACGTGGTGCGCGACGACGGCCTGGTGGCCTGCCGTGTGTACGGCAAGGTCAAGGCCCGGCATCTCTGGGACATGATCATGGTCTCGACGTACGACTACGCCGAGCCGGGCTTCCATCCTCATCGACCGCGTCAACGAAATGAACAACAACTGGTGGTGCGAGAACATCCGCGCCACCAATCCCTGCGGCGAGCAGCCGCTGCCGCCCTACGGCGCCTGCCTGCTGGGTTCGATCAACCTGACCAAGTTCGTGCGCGACCCGTTCACCGACCGCGCCGAGTTCGACTGGGAGGAATACAAGGAGGTCGTGCGCGTGTTCACGCGCATGCTCGACAACGTGGTCGAGGTCAACGGACTGCCGCTGCAGCAGCAGCGCGACGAGATCATGCGCAAGCGCCGGCACGGCATGGGCTTCCTCGGCCTGGGCAGCACCATGACCATGCTGCGGATGAAGTACGGTTCGAAGGAGAGCTGCGAGTTCACCGAGCGCATCGCCCGCGACATGGCCGTCGCCGGCTGGGAAACCGGCCTTGCCCTGGCCCGGGAAAAGGGCCCGGCGCCGATCATGGAAGAGCGCTTCACGGTCACGGCCGAGATGCTTCGCAAGCGTCCGGAGATGGCCGCCGACGGCTGGAAGCCCGGCCAGGAGATCCCCGGCAAGGTGCTGCACGCGCGCTACTCGCGCTACATGCAGCAGATCGCCGGGGTCGCCCCGGAGCTGGTCGAGCAGCTCGCCGAGCACGGTGCGCGCTTCACCCACCACAGTTCGATCGCGCCCACCGGCACCATCAGCCTGTCGCTGGCCAACAACGCCTCGAACGGCATCGAGCCTTCGTTCGCGCACCACTACAGCCGCAACGTGATCCGCGAGGGCAGGAAGTCGAAGGAGAAGGTGGACGTGTTCTCCTTCGAGCTGCTGGCCTACCGCCACCTGGTCAACGCCGGCGCGATGCCGTTCAGCGACGACCCGGCCACGGCACTGCCCGACTACTTCATCAGCGCCGACGACATCACGCCGAAGGAGCACGTCGACGTCCAGGCCGCGGCGCAGAAGTGGGTCGACTCCTCGATCTCCAAGACCGCCAACGTCCCGACCGACTATCCGTACGAGGACTTCAAGGACATCTACATGTACGCCCACGCGCAGGGGCTGAAGGGCTGCACCACCTTCCGCTTCAACCCGGCCGCGTTCCAGGGCGTGCTGGTGAAGGACTCCGACCTCGCCAACACCACCTACCGCTTCGAGCTCGAGGACGGCAGCACGGTGGAGGTCAAGGGCAACGAGGAGATCGAGTACGACGGCGAGACCCACACCGCCGCCAACCTGTTCGACGCCCTGAAGGAGGGCTACTACGGCAAGTTCTGAGCGCGCTACATTCCGCCTGCGGGCGCCCCGCCCGCGACCATGACGACGAGGGACCAACGATGAGCAACGGCAATGGGGTCGCGGCGACCCTCGGCACGGCCGTCGAGGCAGTGGCCGACACGGCAAAGGCGGTTGGTGGCGCGGTGTCCAGGCGTGCGTCCACCGCGGTGAAGCAGGCGAAGCAGGCCGCCGGCGACACCGGGAAGGCGGTGGCGAAGACCGCCGTCAAGGCGAAAAAGGTGGCGGGCAGGGCGAAGAAGGCCGTAGGCAAGGCGAAGAAGGCCGTGGCGAAGCGCGTCGCGGGGGCCAAGGAAACCCTGGCCGCCACCAGCGCCAGCGCCCGGGCCGAAGCCGCCGCGCTCAAGCGCAAGCGCGCGGCGAAGAAGGTCGCCAAAAAGGCCGCGAAGAAGGCCACCGCGAAGAAGGCGGTGGCGAAGAAGGCCGGCACCCGGCCATCGGTGGCGAAGAAGACGGTGTCGAAGAAGGCCGTCGTCAGGACGTCCGCGGCGAAGAAGGCGACCGCGAAGAAGGCGCCGGTGAAGAAGGTCGCCGCGAAGAAGGTCGCCACGAAGAAGGCCCCGGCAGGAAAGGCGGCCGGCGCGAAGTCGACCGCCCGCAGGGCGGCGCCGCGCAAGCCCGCCGGAAACTAGCAACCGGCCCGGCCTCCCCGCCCCGCGGACAGGGGGAGGCCGGGCACCCACGAACACCAGGAAAACGCGTCATGGCCGTCAGGATCGAGAAGAAAATCACCGGTTACTCCGTCGCCACCGAAGGCGACAGGCCCGCGCCCGCGCCGGCCGCGGACAGCGCCCAGCAGGCTGCCCCGGGGCGCCCGAAGGCTGAAGTCATCCAGATGCACGAGCGCATCGAGCGCCCCGAGGTGCTGATCGGCAGCACCTACAAGATCAAGTCGCCGCTGGTGGAGCACGCCATGTACGTGACCATCAACGACATCGTGCTCAATGCCGGCACCGAGCACGAGTCGCGGCGCCCGTTCGAGATCTTCGTCAACTCCAAGTCGATGGAGCACTTCCAGTGGATCGTCGCGCTCACCCGGATCATGTCGGCCGTGTTCCGCAAGGGCGGCGACGTGACCTTCCTGGTCGAGGAGATGAAGGCGGTGTTCGACCCGCGCGGCGGCTACTTCAAGGCCGGCGGCGTGTACATGCCCTCGCTGGTGGCCGAGCTCGGCGCGATCGTCGAGGAACACCTGAAGTCGATCGGCATGATCCACGACCCGGAGCTGAGCCCGGCGCAGCGCGCGCTGATCGACGAGAAGCGCCGCCAGTACGAAGCCCGCTCGAAAAAAACAGTGACGCCGGCGTAGCCGCGGCCGACGCCGGTCCGGTGGGGGCACTGCTCGCCGACCAGGGCGCCGACCGCAGCGGCGAGGACGTCGCGGTGACCGGCGAAGGCACCAGCTTCCCGCCCTCGGCCACCATGTGCCACAAGTGCAGCACCAAGGCCGTGGTGATCATGGATGGATGCGCGACCTGCCTGAACTGCGGCTATTCGAAGTGCGGATGAGGACCGCCGCGAGCCAGCTCGCAGCGTAGTACTCCGCTCCAGCGCGGGCGGCTCAGGCCGCCCGCGCTTCCTGCGCCAGCGCCGCGCCCACCAGCCGCTCCAGGTAGTCGAAGTACCCGCGCAGATAGCCGCCGCCGGCGCCGCCTGCATCGAGCAGGAAGGGGTTCATCAGGGTGTGTCGCAGGACCACGATGCGGTCGCGGTCCTCGCCGCCGTCGTCGAGCGCGTCCGCCTCCAGTCCCAGCGCGGCGAGCACGCGCGCGGTGTCCTCCGCGCCCATGGCCTCCGGGCGCAGCGTGGTCATCGAGCCGAAATATTCGCCGCGCTGCAGCGGCTGTTCCGGGCTGGCGCGCAGCGCGTCGTGCAGGCCGCGCATGAAACGGTTCATCCGCGCCACGTCGCGGTTGCCCTGTGGATTCATCGCCAGGCAGACCAGGTTGCAGTCGGGCGCGAACGGCACCGCCACCGTGGCCAGCGGCGCGATGCGCGCGATGAAGCCGCGGGCCTCGTCCATGAACGCTTCGGCGGCCAGGATGCCCTGCGCCTGCAGGCGGCCGAAGTTCCCGTGGTCGAGCGGCAGCACGCGGTGGGTGACGTAGACCGCCGCCGCGTTCGCGCCGGGCTTCGAGCCTTCCGGGATGTAGCGGCCGAGCTGGCGGTGGCGCTGGAAGAAGTCCGTGGCCGGTGCGCCGTCGAAGACATAGTCGGCGTCCTCGGCCAGCAGGCCGATCGCGCGCTGGTCGCGGCACAGGAAGGCGCCCGAGCCGTAGGGCAGGTAGCCCAGCTTGTGCGGGTCGATGGTGACCGAGTCCATGCGCGGGATCGCGGCGAAGGCGCGGTGCACCTCGGGCCGCGGGAACTCGCGGAAGCCGGCGCCGACCTCGTCGCGTGTGCGCAGCCCGCCGTCGGCATTGCGGAACAGCGACGCCAGGTAGCCGCCCCAGGCCGCGTCCAGGTGCAGCGAGAAGCCGAGCCCCCGCGCCTGCATGCCGTCACGCGCGTCGGCGAGGCGGTCGAGCGGGTCGATGGTTCCGAACTCGGTGCTGCCTAGCACGCCGACCGCCATCAGCACCGGCTGCCGCAGGCGCAGGCAGTCGTCGAGCGCCTCCTGCAGCGCGTCCACGTCCAGGCGCATGGCCTGGCCGGGGATCAGGGCCAGCTGGGCGCGCCCGAGGCCCAGCATCTTCATGCCCTTGCTCCAGGAATAGTGGGCGGTGGCAGGTGCGAAGACGCAGGGCGTGGAGAGCTGTGGATGGCGGTCGAGGAAGTCGGACAGGCCCAGGGTTTCGATGCGCTGTGCGTCCACCCGGCGTTGCCATCCTTGTCGCTCCCGCGGTGCGAGCGCGTCGCGCCAGTCGCACCAGGCGGCGAACAGGGCGGTGGCGACGGCGGGACCGGTGTTGAACGCCTCCCAGTCCTCGTCGGGCACGCCGGGCAGGGGCACGCCGGCCGCGCGCAGTGCCACCGGGAAGGCCTTCAGCGCCAGCGCCAGGCGCAGGCCCTGCAGGTTGGCCAGGGTCCCGCCCGAAGTGAGGTGGCCGAAGGCGCAGTCGTCGTGCGCCGGATCGGCCGGCCAGCCGAGCATGGCCGCCAGCTGCAGCCCGGCCTTGAGCTCCAGGTCGATGGTGATGGGCGCGGCGTCGGCGCTGACGTTGTTGGGGTTGTAGGGCAGGGCCAGCATCTGCGCCGCCAGCCCCGGGATCAGCAGGTCGCTGACCATGTGTCCGAGGTAGCGCGGGCTGTGGAAGGGCACGCTGCGCTTGAGCGCCGCCGACAGCAGGTGGAGTTCGCGCCGCAGGCGCGACTCGAACTCGATGTAGTCGGGGCGCCGGTTGGCGCCGGTGGGGATCGCCGGCAGGTCCTCGGGATGCAGATTGCGCCGCCAGTAGACGTGATCGCGCAGGAACTCGACCACGAGCGATTCGAGCAGCTGGTCGTTCTCGCCGTAGGGACCGAGGAAGCAGGGGTAAAGGGCAGGCTGGTTCATGGCGGCGGCCCCGCGGCCGTGACTGGAGCGCCCAGCTTGGCGTCCCGTCGCGGACCCCGCCTTGAGCGGGATCAAGTGCGGGGCGTACGCCGGATCTCGCGCGACGCGACGCTCAGCCCGGCGGCAGGGCCGGGAACTGCGTGGTCATGCGCGGGCCGTCGGCCAGGCCCCAGCGGATGGCGATGCGGCGCAGTCGCGCCTCGGTCTCGTCGCGCAGGCCCGCCGGAGCCAGCCGCATGATCGCGTCGTGCCGCTCGGCCCAGGCGTTGGCATGGGCGAACAGGTCCCGGTGCCTGAGCTGCAGGTCCGCCATCTCGTCCTCGAGTTCGGCGATGGCCTGTTCGAGCACGGGATCGGTGGGGGTGGCGGACGGGGAGCCGGTCATCGCGGTGCTTCGGGATAAAACGAGTGAATGTGCCTGCCGACGGATGCATCGCCCATGAACATCACCCCTCGGCCGCTGGCGGGACGAGCTTCAGCAGACGGCCCTGCCCGCCCTCGCCGCCGCCGTCCTCCAGCAGCCACAGGCCGCCCTCCGGGCCCTGTCGGACCGCGCGGATGCGGTGTCCCATGTCGAAGCGCTCGGCCTCGCGCGCCGCCGTGCCGTCGAACTCGATCCGCACCAGCGACCGCGAGGACAGACCGCCGACGAACGCATCGCCCTTCCATTCCGGGAACACCTCGCCGTCGTAGATCACCAGGCTCGAGGGCGAGATCACCGGCGTCCAGCTGATCGTCGGCGCGATGAACTCGGGGCGCGTCGCATGGTCCGGGATCGAGCGGCCATCGTAGTGGTCGCCTTCGGACACGATCGGATAGCCGTAGTTGCCGCCCCGTTCCACCAGGTTGAGCTCGTCGCCGCCGGCGGGGCCCATCTCCACCTCCCACAGCCGCCCCTCGGCGTCGAAGGCCATGCCGAGCACGTTGCGGTGGCCCAGCGACCACACCTCGGCGGCCACGCCGCCATCGGCCTCGAAGGGGTTGCCCGCGGCGGGGCGGCCGTCGTCCTCGAGACGCAGGATCTTGCCCATGTTCGAAGTCATGTCCTGGGCGGGGTCGAACTTCTGCCTCTCGCTCGAACTCAGCCACAGCCGGCCCTCGTCGTCGAAGGCGATGCGATGGCCGTAGTGGCCGCGGCCGTTGACCTTGGGCACCTGGCGCCAGATCACTTCCAGGCCTTCCAGGCGCCCGCCACCGGCCTCGTCCGGCACGAGCCTGGCGCGCGCCAGCGCCGCGCCGCGGGTGTCGTTTTCGCCGGCTTCGGCATAGCTGAGGTAGACTAGGCCGTTCTCGGCGAAACGCGGATGCGGAAGGACGTCGCCGAGGCCGCCCTGGCCGCCGTAGGCGACCGCAGGCACGCCGGACACCTCGCGGGTGGCGCCGCTTTCGACGTCGACCAGCTGCAGCCGGCCCTTCTTCTCGGTCACCAGAAGGCGGCCGTCGGGAAGGAAGGCCATCGCCCAGGGCTCTTCGAACACGGCGATGACATCGACTTCGAAGGGGCGACCGTCGGCCGTGGAGGCGTCGCCGTTGGCTGCGATGCTCACGGTGGAGCCTCCTGCGGCTGGAGCTTCCGCTGCCGGGTCGACCCCCGGACGCGCGCCACAGGCGGTGGCGGCCAGGGCAAGCGCGGAAGCGGCGGCAAGGGCATGCAGTTTCATCGTGGTCTCCGGACAGGGCAGCCGCCAGTATCCGGCAGGCGGCGGCCGTGCGCACGCCCTGGCAGGCAGGACCCGCACAGCCGCGGAAGCGATGCCGCCGCCGTGCCGTTTCCCGGATAATCGCCCGATGGCCAGTATCAAGATGGTCGGCTTCGACGCCGACGACACCCTCTGGCGCAGCCAGGACTATTTCGACCGGGCGCAGCGCGATTTCGAAGGCATCATCGCCGCTTACGTCAATGGAGATGCCCGCACCGCCGAGCGCCTGTACGCGGTGGAGAAGGCCAACCTCGCCGTGTTCGGCTATGGCGTGAAGGGCATGGCACTGTCGATGATCGAGGCCGCGATCGACATCACCGGTGGCCGCATCAGCGCCGCCGACGTGCACCGCATCGTCAGCCTCGCGAAGGACATGTTGCGTCACCCGGTGGAGCTGCTGCCCGGCGTGCGCGAGGCGGTCGAGGCCGTGGCCGCCGAGCTGCCGGTGGTGATGATCACCAAGGGCGACCTGTTCCACCAGGAGGCGAAGGTGCGCGATTCGGGGATGTCGTCCCTGTTCAGGCGCATCGAGATCGTCAGCGAGAAGGACGTGCCGACCTACCGCCGGCTGCTGGAAGAGTTCGCGATCGCCCCGTCGGAATTCGTGATGGTGGGCAACTCGCTGCGTTCCGACATCGCGCCGGTGCTGGAGATCGGCGGCTGGGGCATGCATCTGCCCTACCACCTGACCTGGGAACACGAGCGCGAGGCGGTGGTCAGCGCCGCCGATGGCACGCGCCTGCGCACGCTGGAGTCCGCGGCGGAGCTGCCCGCCGCACTGCGTTCGGTGGCGGCCGCCTGATCCGCCCGCGGCCATGTGCATCACGCCCGGCTGCGGCACAATCGGGCGATGCCCCGCCTCCCTGTCATCGCGCTCGCACTGCTGCTGGCCGCACTCGCCGCCGGCTGCGGGCGCGGCCAGGATGCGGACGGCGCGCACCCGGACATGGACGCGGCCGGGAGCGTGCTGGAATGGCGCGGCAGCCTGCCCTGCGCGGACTGCGAGGCGATCGACACCCGGTTGCTGCTCGAGCGCCGCGGCGACGAGCGCGTGTACGAGCTGATGGAGGTGTACGTGGCCGTGGACGGGGACATGAGCTTCGAGGAATCCGGTCGATGGAGCCTCGACGACGGGCTGCTGGACCTCGAGGCGGCCGGCGGCGGAGTGCGCCGCTACGGGCTGGTGCAAGGGGGCGCGCTGCAGGTGCGCGATCCGCGCGGGCGCACCTATCCCGGCCGCGAACACGATCTGCTGCTGCCCGCGGGCCATCACCCGTGAATGGAGACCCCATGATTCCCCGCCTGTCCCTGCTGCTCGCCGGCCTGCTGTGGCTGCCGGCCTCCATCGCCGCCCCGGTGCGGGACCAGGCCGCCGGCCCGGTGCCGGTCGCGGGCCAGGCCAGGGACCAGGATCCGGACCAGGGCCAGGGCCAGGGCCAGGGCCGGCCGGCACCCTGGGCGCCGCGCACCGGCGACGCCGTGGTCGATGCCCGGCTTGCGGACATCAACCTGTACGCGCAACGTTTCCCCGACGCCTTCGTCGACGAACTGGTGCGTTATTTCGACGCGCCGCGGCCGCTCATGGAGGAGCTGCTCGGCAAGGGCACTCCCGGCGGCGACCTCTACTACGCCTGCGCCCTGGCCAGGGTGACCGGGCGGCCCTGCCGCGGAGTGATCGAGGGCTGGCAGGCGGACGGTGACCAGGGCTGGGAGGCGGTGGCGCGCCGTTTCGGCGTCGAGCCCGGCGACGAGCGCGCGCGGCGCCTGCGTGCGGGCATCGGCCAGAGCTACGCGCGCTGGGGGCGGCCCCTGCCCGGAGGCTGAACCGGAGCGGCGGTCGGGCGGGCTTGACCTTCCCATGATGGGAAGGTCTAGGCTTGTCACCGGTTTCTCTCCTTGAAGGATGGCCGGGCGATGGCGCATCGGGACATCGAACTCGCGGTCGAAGGCATGAGCTGCGCTTCCTGCGTCGGCCGCGTGGAGCGGGCGCTGCAGGCGGTGCCGGGAGTCTCGGGCGCCAGCGTCAATCTCGCGACCGAGCGCGCGACGGTCCAGGGCGCCGTGCCGGCGCAGGCCCTGGTCGAGGCGATCGGCAAGGCCGGCTACCGCGCCACCCCCATCGACCGCGCCGCCCCCGTGGGCGAAGACGAGGGCGCCGCCCGGCGCGAGGCCGAACGCATGGCGCTCGGCCGCGACGTGCTGCTGGCCGCCGCGCTGGCGCTGCCGGTATTCGTCCTCGAGATGGGCACGCACCTGGTGCCGGCGATGCACGATTGGGTGACCCAGCACATCGGCATGCAGCGCAGCTGGTTGCTGCAGTTCGTGCTCACGACCCTGGTGCTGCTGTTCCCGGGCCGCCGCTTCCACGCCGCCGGTTTCCCCGCGCTGCTGCGCGGGGCGCCGGACATGAATTCGCTGGTGGCGGTCGGCACCCTGGCGGCCTGGGCCTATTCGGTGGTCGCCACCTTCGCGCCGGGCCTGCTGCCGGCCGGCACCGTCAACGTGTACTACGAGGCCGCCGCGGTGATCGTGGTGCTGGTGCTGCTCGGTCGCTACCTCGAGGCCCGCGCCAAGGGCCGCACTTCGGAGGCGATCAAGCGCCTGGTGGGCCTGCAGGCGACAGTGGCCCGCGTGGTACGCGACGGCCGCGCAGTCGACATCCCGATCGCCGAGGTCGCGGTGGGCGACCGGGTCGAAGTGCGCCCCGGCGAGCGCGTGCCGGTCGATGGCGAAGTGATCGACGGCCGCAGCTGGGTGGACGAATCGATGATCACCGGCGAACCGGTGCCGGTGGAGAAGTCTCCCGGCAGCGAAGCCGTCGGCGGCACCGTGAACCAGAAGGGCGCCTTCACTCTGCGGGCCACCGCCGTGGGCGGGCGGACGGTGCTGGCGCAGATCATCCGCCTGGTCGAACAGGCGCAGGGCTCCAAGCTCCCGATCCAGGCGATGGTCGACCGGGTCACGATGTGGTTCGTACCCGCGGTGATGGTCGCGGCGCTGCTGACCTTCGTCGTCTGGCTGCTGCTCGGCCCCGAGCCCGCGCTCACCTTCGGCCTGGTCAACGCGGTGGCGGTGCTGATCATCGCCTGCCCCTGCGCCATGGGCCTGGCCACGCCGACCTCGATCATGGTCGGCACCGGCCGCGGCGCCGAACTCGGCGTGCTGTTCCGCAAGGGCGAGGCGCTGCAACTGCTCAGGGACGCGCGCGTGGTCGCGGTGGACAAGACCGGCACCCTCACCGAGGGACGCCCGGCGCTGACCGACCTGGACGTGGCGGACGGCTTCGAGCGCGGCGACGTGCTGCGGCTGGTGGCGGCGGTGGAGTCCAGCTCGGAGCATCCCATCGCGCGCGCGATCGTCGATGCGGCCGAAGCCGAAGGCATCGAGGTGCCGCGACCCGGGGGCTTCGAATCGATCACCGGCATGGGCGTGCGTGCGATGGTCGACGGCCGTCGCGTGGAGGTCGGCGCCGACCGCCACATGCGCTCGCTCGGCCTCGACGTCGCCGGCTTCTCACCCGTCGCGGAACGGCTGGGCAGGGAAGGAAAATCGCCCCTGTACGCGGCCATCGATGGCCGTCTGGCGGCGATCATCGCGGTCGCCGATCCCGTCAAGCCCGACACCCCCGCCGCCATCGCGGCCCTGCACGGGCTGGGCCTGAAGGTCGCGATGATCACGGGCGACAACGCCCGCACCGCGCAGGCCATCGCCGACCGCCTGGGCATCGACGAAGTGGTCGCCGAGGTGCTGCCCGAGGGCAAGGTCGAGGCGGTGCGCCGGCTCAAGGGGGCGCACGGCCGCCTGGCCTTCGTCGGCGACGGCATCAACGACGCGCCGGCGCTGGCCGAGGCCGACGTCGGCATCGCCATCGGCACGGGAACCGACATCGCGATGGAGGCGGCCGACGTGGTGCTGATGTCGGGCAGCCTGCACGGCGTGCCGACCGCGATCGCGCTGTCGAAGGCGACCATCGGCAACATCCGCCAGAACCTGTTCTGGGCCTTCGCCTACAACACCGCGCTGATCCCGGTCGCGGCGGGGGTGCTGTACCCGGCCTTCGGCATCCTGCTGTCGCCGATCCTGGCGGCTGGCGCGATGTCGCTGTCGAGCGTCTTCGTGCTCGGCAACGCGCTGCGGCTGCGGCGGTTCCGGCCGCCGGGGATGGCGGGATGAAGCGCGCGGATCCGCCGCGCGGGACGGGCCGCGCATGAACATCGGCGAGGCCGCACGCGCCTCCGGCGTGTCGGCGAAGATGATCCGCTACTACGAACAGGCCGGCCTCGTTCCCGAGGCCGATCGCAGCGAGGGCGGCTACCGCATCTACGGCCCTTCGGACGTGCACCGGCTGCGCTTCATCCGCCGCGCCCGCGACCTCGGCTTCCAGGTGGCCGAGATCGCCGAGCTCCTCGACCTGTGGGACGACCGTTCGCGCCGCAGCGCGGACGTCAAGCGGCTGGCGCAGGCGCACATCGACGACCTCGAAGGCCGGATCGCGAAGCTGCGGCAGATGGCGGACACGCTGCGCACGCTGGCCGACTGCTGCGCGGGCGACAGCCGGCCGGACTGCCCGATCCTCGCCGGGCTGGAGGACGGTGAAGCCCCCCTGGCTGGCGACGCCCCGTGAACGCGTCCCGCAGCCTGTCAGGGATCCCGGGCCGGCTGCGGCGGAAAGCCGGCGTCGACCAGCGCGGCCTCGATCTCCTCGCGCGTGGCGGTCGAGGTGACCTCGACGGTGCGGGTGGGCGGGTCGGCCTCGATCACGGCATCGGGATCCACCGCGTGGATCGCAAGGGTCACGCCGCGGACGCAGCCGCCGCAGGTCATGTCTTCGAGATGGAAGCGCATGGGAGTCTCCTTGGGGGATGAGGGCACCAGTCTGCGGCCTGCCACGGTGGCAAGGTCAAGGCGAGGCCCGCGCCGACCCTTTGCCGGCAGGACGGCGGACTAGAATGTGCGCATGACCCCCGTCGATCCGCGACCGGGCGACCCCGTCCCGGTGGAGTCGCCCTACGCCGCCTCCATCCGCCTCTCCGTCGCGCCGATGATGGACTGGACGGACAGCCACTGCCGCGTCTTCCACCGCCTGCTCGCGCCGCATGCGCGGCTCTATACCGAGATGGTCCACGCCAACGCGGTGATCCACGGCGACCGGGCGAAGCTGCTGGCGAGGGATCCCTCCGAGCATCCCGTGGCCCTGCAGCTCGGCGGCAGCGAGCCGGCGCTGCTGGCTGAGGCCGCGCGCATCGGCGCGGACCACGGATTCGACGAGGTCAACCTCAACTGCGGCTGTCCTTCCGACCGCGTGCAGGCCGGCCGCTTCGGCGCCTGCCTGATGCGCGAGCCGGCGCTGGTCGCCGACAGCGTCGCGGCGATGATCGCCGCATGCGACGTGCCGGTGACGGTGAAGTGCCGCCTGGGCGTGGACGACGACCACGACTACGGCCGCTTCCTCGACTTCGTCGACACGGTGGCGTCCGCCGGCTGCGGCATGTTCGTCGTCCACGCCCGCAACGCCTGGCTGAAGGGCCTGTCGCCGAAGGAGAACCGCGAGATCCCGCCGCTGCGCTACGACTGGGCCTACGCGCTCAAGCGCGACCGGCCGGGGCTCACGGTCGTGGTCAACGGTGGCATCGCGGACGCGGCCGAGGCCACCGCGCACCTCGACCATGTCGACGGCGCCATGCTCGGCCGTGCCGCCTACCACGACCCCTGGCTGCTGCACCGGCTCGACGTGGCCTTGTACGGCGGCGAGCTGTCCACGCGCGCCGACGTGCTGCGCTCGATGCGTCCCTACGTGGAAGACCAGCTGGCGCGCGGAGCGCAGCTCAAGCACATCAGCCGCCACCTGCTCGGGCTGTTCCACGGCGAGCGCGGCGGCCGCGCCTTCCGCCAGGTGCTGAGCGAAGGCGCGCACCGGCCGGGCGCCGGCTGGGCGCTGCTGGAGGAGGCGATCTCCCTGACCGCCCTGTTGCCCGCGCCCACGGCCGAGTGACCCGCGCGGATGCCTTGCCGAGGACTCTTCCCATGCTGACCCGCGACATCGGAACCTTCCTGGCCTTCGCGCGCGATTGCGCGCCGGACTTCGGTCCGGCCACCGCGCGAGCCGCGTTCCTGGTCGCACCGGATGGCTTCGGCCGGGCCGAAGAGTCGGCCACCGACAACCTCTACATGGCATCGGCCGGTTTCGACGCAACGCGCGCCTCGGCCCAGCACCGCGAGCTGCAGCGGGCACTGTCGGCGGTGGTGCCGACGCTCTGTTTCCCGGGCGATCCGCACGCGCCGGACGCGCTGTTCCCGAACAACGTCTTCGCCACCGCGCCGGGCGTGCTGGTGGTCGGCCGCATGCGTCATCCGGTGCGCCGGCGGGAGGCCGAGCGGCCCGACATCCGCGGCTTCTTCCGCGACGTGCTGGGCTATGCGGTGCGCGACCTGTCCACCCAGCCGCATCCCTGCGAGCTGACCGGGGCCCTCGTCATCGATCGCGCGCGCGGACTCGGCTTCTGCGGGCTGTCCGAGCGCTGCGATGAAGAAGGGGCACGCCTGATGCACGAGGCGCTCGGCCTGCGCGCCACGCTGGTCTTCGACCTCGCGCCCGGCGAGTACCACACCAATGTCCTCCTGGCCGTGCTGGCGGGGCGTGCCGCGCTGGTCTGTCCTGCCGGCTTCGCCGACCCCGCGGTGGCCGCGGCGGTGGCGAGCCTGTACGCGCCGCATGCGATCGAACTGTCGGTCGAGGAGCAGGCCGCCTTCGCGGGCAATGCCATCAGCCTGTCGAGCGACGTCGTCTGGATGAGCGAGCGCGCGTCGAAGGCCCTGTGTCCGGGCGGCCGCGGGGCGCTGGCGGCGGCAGGCTTCGAACTTCGGGCGCCGGCGCTGGATGCGATCGAAGCCGCGGGGGGTTCACTGCGCTGCTGCGTGGCCGAGATCTTCTGAGGGAGGGCGCTCCGGACCAGCCTGCCTGAACGGGGCGGGACCGCATCCGGAAAAGTTAAGGGGTAATTCACCGCCTGCTTCCGAGAATCATCCACTGCTTCCGCGATCCCGGCTGCCCGGGCTCGTAACTTTCTGTATTCTTTCGGAAATGGCCGTCATGACCCCTCGTCCACTGCTGCCGGCACTGTGCCTTGCGGCCGCATTCACGCTGGCGGCAGGTGCGCATGCCGACGACGGCCGCCGCCAGGGCCGCGGCAACGGTCCTGGAGCGCAGTCCGCCGAGGCTCCCCGCATGCGCGCGGCGCGTCATGACGCACTCGCCGACTCGGTGCGCCGCGTGCAGAGCCGCACCGGCGGCCAGGTGCTGAGCGCCGAGCGCGTGCCCTTCGACGGTCGCGACATCAACCGCGTCAAGGTGGTCGACGAACGCGGGCGGGTGCGGGTCTACATGGACGATCCCGCCTCACGCCGCCCGCCGCGCCCTACACGTGGCGACGACGACTGAATGCGGCACCCTGTCAGCAATCCAACTCCCGGCGGCGGCGCGTCCGCCGCGGGACATACCGGAGAAATCGATGCGCATCCTGCTGGTTGAAGACGAAGCCCCGCTGCGGGAGACCCTGGCCGCCCGCCTGAAGCGCGAGGGCTTCGCCGTCGACGCCGCGCAGGACGGCGAAGAGGGCCTGTACATGGGCCGCGAGGTGCCCTTCGACGTCGGCATCATCGACCTCGGCCTGCCGAAGATGTCGGGCATGGAGCTGGTCAAGGCGCTGCGCGACGAAGGCAAGCAGTTCCCCGTGCTGATCCTTACCGCGCGCTCGAGCTGGCAGGACAAGGTGGATGGCCTCAAGCAGGGCGCCGACGACTACCTGGTGAAGCCCTTCCACGTCGAGGAGCTGCTGGCGCGGATCAACGCGCTGGTCCGCCGCGCCGCGGGCTGGAGCAAGCCGACGCTGGAATGCGGTGCGGTGGTGCTCGACCTGGCCGCGCAGACGGTCAGCGTGCACGGCCAGAACGTCGACCTCACCAGCTACGAGTACAAGGTGCTCGAGTACCTGATGATGCACGCCGGCGAGCTGGTCTCGAAGGCCGACCTGACCGAGCACATCTACCAGCAGGACTTCGATCGCGACTCCAATGTGCTCGAGGTCTTCATCGGCCGGCTGCGCAAGAAGCTCGATCCGGACGGCACGCTGAAGCCCATCGAGACCGTGCGCGGCCGCGGCTACCGCTTCGCGATCCCGCGCAGCAACGAAGGCTGAGCCCGGAGGGCGCGCCGCGCGCGCGCCCGACGTGCGTGGAGGCGGCGTGGGGCAGGCGCGCAGGGAACGGACACTGGGGTGGCGGCCGCGCTCGCTGCAGGCGCGACAGCTGCTGGCCGCGAGCCTGGGTCTGCTGGCCTTCCTGGCCGCGGCCGGCTACGCCCTGGACCGCGCCTTCGTCGACGTCGCCAGCCAGCTCCAGCGCGACCGGCTCCGCAGCTATGCATCGGCCTACGCCGGTGACATCGAGTTCGATCGCGGCGGCAACCTGATCCCGCCCTACACCCAGCCCGACGAGCGTTTCGACCGCCCCGGAAGCGGCCTGTACGCCGAGGTGGTGCTGCCCGGAGGCGGCTGGTCCTCGGAATCCACGCGTGGCCCGCAGCTGCCCGAGGCGGAACTGCTGGAAGGCGGCGCGGAGAAGTTCGAGGGGCCGCTGCCCATCACCCGCGCCGACGGCACCTATGGCGAGGTGCTGCGCTACGGCAAGGGCTTTGTGTGGGACCTCGAGCAGCGACCCGAGGCCGAGTTCCCGTACACCATCTACATCATGGAGGACGCCGGCACGCTGCCGCAGCAGGTGCGCGTGTTCCGCGCCGCCCTCTGGGGCTACCTCGGCATCGCCGGCCTGGTGCTGCTGCTGGTGCAGGCGCTGGTGCTGCGCTGGAGCCTGCTGCCGCTGCGGCGCGTGGTGGCCGAGCTCAAGCGCGTGCAGGCCGGCCAGGCCAACCGCATGAGCGAACTGCATCCGCGCGAGCTCGAGCCGCTCACGGAGAGCATCAACGCGCTCGTCGAGAGCGAGCGCCAGAACCTCGAACACCAGCGCAACACCATGGCCGACCTTGCGCACAGCCTGAAGACGCCGCTGGCGGTGCTCCGCACGCGCCTGGAAAGCGACGCCACCGAGGCCGAGTTGCGCGAGGAGGTCGCGACGCAGGTGCAGCGCATGAACGAACTGGTCGGCTACCAGCTCGGGCGCGCGGCCTCGACCGGGCACGCCCTGTTCGCCGCCCCGGTCGAGATCGAGCCCCATGCCGAGCAGATCGTGCGCGGCCTGGAGAAGATCTACGCGGACAAGGGCGCGGTGTGCGAGTTCGAGATCGATCCCGCGGCGCGCTTCCACGGCGAACCCGGCGACCTGCAGGAGCTGCTGGGCAACCTGCTCGAGAACGCCTTCAAGTGGGCGCATTCGCGCGTCCTGCTGACCGCGGAAGTCGGAGAGTGCGCGCCGCGGCGGCCGGGGCTGGTGCTCGCGGTCGACGACGACGGCCCGGGCATCCCGCCCGAGCGCATCGCACACGTGCTGCAGCGCGGAGTGCGAGGCGACGAGCGCGTGCAGGGCCATGGCATCGGGCTGTCGATCGTGCAGGACATCGTGCGCGGCTACCGCGGCGAACTCGAGGTCGGCGCATCGCCGGAGCTCGGTGGCGCGCGCTTCCTGGTGCGGCTGCCTCCGGGGCTGTAGCGGTCAGGCGGTCGCGAATGGCGACCGGCCATAGAGCCGCCGCAGGTGCGCCGCGACCACGGGCTGCTCGCGTTCAAGCAGCGCCGGGTCGCTGAAGTGGTATTCGCTGCAGACCGCGAAGAACTCCTCCGGGGCCTCGGCGGCGTAAGGGTCCAGTGCGGTGTGCAGACCGCGGTCGACGCGCGCGGCGAAGGCGTCGTAGGCCCGCTGGAAATCCCGCGCCCACTCGCGCTGCCAGGCGCGCGGCAGGGGCGGGGTGCCGTCGAGCACGCCGTCGAGCGCGTCGAGCTTGTGCACCATCTCGTGCACCGCCACGCAACAGCCGTCGCGGGGGCTCTCGAGGTCGGCGGCCACATCCGCCCAGGACAGCACCAGCGGCCCGCGCTCCCATGCCTCGCCGGCCAGATCGTCCTCCCACTCATGCATCACGCCGGCGGCGTCGACGTGGCTGCGGTCGACGCGGAACGCGTCCGGGTACACCAGCAGCTGCGACCAGCCGTGCAGGCCTTCGGCGCCGAACTCCAGCAGCGGCAGGCAGCACAGCGCGGCGAGCGTGGTGCGCTCCACGTCGCCGAGCGCGAGTTCGCCGAGCGGAGTGATCTCCTTGTCGCGCAGGAAGCGGGCGGCCAGTGCGCGCAGGCGCGCGGAGCGGGCTTCGTCGAGCGCGGCCACCCATGGGACGCCGGCGCGGAGGGACTGCCAGATGTCCGGGGCGACGTCAGGGGGCGGGCGCCGGAACAGGCGCCTGATCATGCCGCGCTCCTAGCGGAACATCCCCGGCAGGAAGCTGTGCCAGCGCGGCGGGCGAGACGCTTCGGAGTCCGCGCCGCGCGGTGACACCGGCTTCTCGGGTTCGATGCGCCGGGTGGTGCGGACCGGGTCGACGTCGGGTTCGGCGCCGGTCGCGTAGTCGGTGCTGCAGCTCGAGCCGTCGCCGCCGGGCCCGGCCATGCGTGCTTCGCGGGCCTCGGCCGGAACGGCGAGGGAGAGCAGGGTCATGGCGATGAGGGCGCGGACGAACATGGCGTGGGCCTGTACGGTGACCGGGTCAACTCCCCGATCATACATGGACTGCGGTGGCGCCATGCGCCGGCACCGGGGCCGGCGGCCAGGTGCGACAATCGCTCGATGTCCGCCCACGCCGACGTCGATCCGCCCAGCGAAAGTGCCGCCGCCGAGAAGGCGCTGCTGCTGCGCCTGCGTGCCGGCCCGGTGTCGGGCGATGCGCTCGCCCGCGAGGTGGGACTGACCCGGGCGGCGGTGTGGAAGCGGATCCAGGCCCTGCGCGCGGCCGGAGTCGCCATCGCGGCGCAGCCGGGACGCGGCTACGCGCTCGAGGTGCCGCTGGACCTGCTCGATGCCGGCGGCATTGCCGCCGCCCTGCCGGCCGCCCTGCGCGCGGCCGTGCACGGGCCGGAGGTCGCCTGGAGCATCGACTCCACCAACAGCGCGCTGATGCGCCGGCGTACGCCGCCACGCGGGGTCGAAGTGCTGCTGGCCGAGCGCCAGTCCGGCGGTCGGGGGCGGTTGGGGCGCGACTGGGCCTCGCCGCTGGCGGCCAACCTCTACCTCTCGCTGGCGCGCGCCTTCGAAGGCGGTCTCGCGCGGCTCGGTGGCCTGGGCCTCGTGGCCGGCGTCGCCACGGCGGAGGCGCTGCATGGACTGGGCTACGGCGCGGTGCGGCTGAAGTGGCCCAACGACCTGGTGGTGATGGATCCCGCCCGCGGTGCCCTGCGCAAGCTCGGCGGCCTGCTGGTGGAGGGCGGCGGGGAGCAGGGCGGCCCGGTGCGGGCGGTGGTCGGCATCGGCCTGAACGTGCGCATGCCGGCCACGGCGGCCGCGACGATCACCCAGCCCTGGTGCGACCTCGCGGCGCTGCCGCATCCCGCGCCGCCCTCGCGCAACGCCATCGCCGCCGCGCTCGTCGCCGGCCTTGTGCCGGCGCTGGACCTGTTCGACCGCGAAGGACTGGCGCCGTTCCTGTCGCGCTATGCGGGGCTGGATGCGCTGGAAGGGTGCGACGTGGAGGTGCGGGCCGGAACCATGGCCTGTGCGGGAACGGCGCTGGGCGTGGCGGGCGACGGCGCGCTCCGCGTCCGGATCGACGGCGTCGAACGCCTGTTCCACGCCGGCGAGGCCAGCCTGCGCGTGCGAGCGGAGACGACATGAGCGACTGGCTGTTCGATCTGGGCAATACACGGCTGAAGCTGGCGCCGTTCGATGGGGACGGCCCCGGCGCCGTGGTCGCACATGCACACGTGCACGAGGGCCTCGACCCGGCCTGGACCTCGACCCTGCCGCCGCGAATCGAGATCGCCTGGCTGGCCAGCGTCGGCCCGCCGGCGCTGCGCGCCGCGCTGCTGCAGGCGCTGGTGCCACGCGCCGCACGCGTGGTCGAGGTGCGGGTGGAGCGGCGGATGGCGGATGTGGTGATCGGCTACGCCGAGCCGACGCGACTGGGCGTCGATCGTGCGCTGGCGCTGGTGGGTGCGCGCGGGCGCACGCCCGGCTGGGCGCTGGTGGTCGGCGTCGGCACCGCACTGACCGTCGATCTGCTCGATGCCGGAGGACGCCATCACGGCGGCAGCATCGCGCCGTCGCCGACGCTGATGCGCGCGGCGCTGCACGCGCGGGCGCCGCAGCTGCCGCCCGCGGGCGGCGTCGACGGCATCTTCGGCACCGATACCGCGGACGCCCTGGCCGCGGGCTGCACGGGCGCGGCGCTCGGCCTGATCGAGCGCAGCCGGGCCGCGGCCGCCCGGCTTGCGGGGACGACGCCCGCGGTGCTGATGCACGGAGGTGGCGCCGCCGCGCTGTTGGACGGGGTGGACGCCGCGGTGCACGCACCGTCGCTGGTGCTCGAGGGCCTGGCGCGGCTGGCCCGGCAGCCGGCGGCCGCGGGCTAGAATCCGCGGATGCCTGCGCGCGCGCTGCTCGTCCTCCTGGTCATGCTCAACATCGGCATCGCCCTCTGGTGGGTGCTTCGTCCGGCCGCGGAACCGTCCGGGTCCTGGTCGCCCCCGGCCGGGGTGCCGCGGCTGCGCCTGTTGGGCGAACAGGAGGGCGCGATGGTGGATGTGGCGCGGCAGGTCGAGGCTGAGTCTGTCGCTTCCGCTTCCGCTGTCGCTGGCGCCGGGCTGCGCTGCGTGACCTTCGGTCCGTTCGACGGCGCGGTCGCGGCGACCGGTGCGCGCGAGGCGCTGCAATCCCTGGGCGCGTCACATATGCGCGTGCGCGAGGTGCCCGGGACACCGCGGGGCTGGCGCGTGCTGATTCCGCCGCAGGCCGACCGTGCGCAGGCGGACGCGCTGGCCGCGCGGATCCGGCAGGCAGGCTTCGACGATCTGATGGTCATGTCCTCGGGCGAGGACGCCAACGGTATCGCGCTCGGGCTCTACCGCAGCGAGTCCGCTGCCGGGAGACGCGAAGCGAACCTGCGCGCCGCCGGCTTCTCCGCGCAGACGCAGCGCTGGGGTGACGCGGCGACCACGCACTGGCTGGACGTGGCCGCGGCCCCCGGCTTCGATGCCGACGCGGCCCGCCGCGCCGCCTCCGCACCACGGCTGCAGGAGATCGAGTGCGCCGGCGTCGTGGAGTCCGCCGCCGCGCGCTAGAATGCCGCAGGTTGCCCGCGGCGCATCGGGCCGGCATAGCTCAGCTGGTAGAGCAACCGCCTTGTAAGCGGTAGGTCGTCCGTTCGATCCGGACTGCCGGCACCACTCGTCCTGCACGCCACACCGGAGGCATCCATGTCCCTGAAGCCGCAGCCCGTTTCCGTGTTCGGCGCGCCCACCGACGTCGGCGCCGGCCGGCGCGGTGCGTCGATGGGGCCGGAAGCGCTGCGCGTGGCGGGTCTGGTGGAAGCACTGGTCAGGCGCGGCGTGGATGCGGTGGACCGCGGCGACGTCGCCGGGCCGCGCAATCCCTGGCAGAAGCCGGTGGACGGCTACCGCCATCTCGACGAGGTCGTCGCCTGGAACCGCGCCGTCATGGCGCTGGCCAGCGCCGAACTCGAGGCCGGGCGCATGCCGGTGATGCTCGGCGGCGACCACTGCCTGGCGGTGGGCTCGATCGCCGCGGTCGCCCGCCACTGTCGCGCCACGGGCAAGCGCCTGCGGGTCCTGTGGCTCGACGCGCACGCGGACTTCAACACGTCGGCGATCACGCCCTCGGGCAACGTCCACGGCATGCCCGTGGCCTGCCTGTGCGGCCTGGGCCCCGACGCGCTGGTCCATCTCGGGGGGCCGGGGCCGGCGATCTCGCCTTCCGAGGTGCGGCAGATCGGCATCCGCTCGGTGGACGCCCAGGAGAAGCGCCTGGTCCGCGAGCACGGGCTGGACATCTACGACATGCGCTACATCGACGAAGTCGGCATGAAGCAGGTGATGGAAGAGGCGCTCGCCGGCCTCGACGCCAACACCCATCTGCATGTGAGCTTCGACGTCGACGTGCTCGATCCCGCCATCGCGCCGGGCACCGGCACACGCGTGCCCGGCGGACTCGACTACCGCGAGGCGCAGCTGATGATGGAGATGATCGCCGACGCCGGCGGCGCCGATTCGCTTGACCTGGTCGAAGTGAACCCTGCGCTGGACAAGCGCAACCGCACCGCGCGCCTGGCGGTGGACCTGGTGGAAAGCCTGTTCGGAAAATCCACGCTGATGCGCGACTGAATCCGCGCCTGAATGGATGCCCGGACGCGGGTGCCACCGCGTATCGTCCTCAACGCGGATTTCACCGATGGCTGCGTCTCATGGCGTTACCGCGGGCGCCGCCCGGCGGATCCTACGAGGAGACTCCCATGAAGCGCATTGCAATCCTGATCCTGGCTTCGATCTTTTCCGCCGGCATGCTCGGAGCCTGCAACACCGTCGCGGGTGCGGGCAAGGACGTACAGAAGGTGGGCGAGAAGGTCGAAGAGGCCGCCGACGAGACCGGTGCCACCGATCCGCTGTAAGCGCGGTCATGGAAGTGAAGGCCGGGGCAACGAATCCTTGATCCGATCGATATGGCGCCCTACCCGATGATGAACGTCGATCCACCGCAAGGCGGAGATCGATCCCCCAACACGAAGAGGTGACACCATGAACAAGGACATCATTGCCGGCAAGTGGACGCAGCTGAAGGGCCAGGCGCAGGCCAGGTGGGGCGACCTGACGGATGACGTGTTCGACGTCGCCGAGGGCAACAGCGAGTACCTGGCGGGCAAGCTGCAGGAGCAGTACGGCTGGGAACGCGACCGGGCCGAACGCGAGGTCCGCGAGTTCGAGAAGACCCTCCACTGAGCGTCACCGCGACGCGTCCGCACCAATATGCGAAGGGCCGGCAAACGCCGGCCCTTCGCATGTCCAGGGGCACCGGCGCTCGCACCGCGGGCTAAAATGTGGCCATTCCCCTCTTTCCGGCCACTGAATGAGCCTGCGCGTCCTCACCGGCATCAAGCCCACCGGCGTCCCCCACCTGGGCAACTACGTGGGCGCGATCCGCCCGGCGGTCGCGGCCAGCGCGGCGCCCGGCGTGGAGAGCTTCTTCTTCCTGGCCGACTACCACGCCCTGATCAGCACCCAGGATCCGCAGCGCGTGCAGCGCTCGACCCTGGAGATCGCCGCCAGCTGGCTGGCCTGCGGGCTGGATCCGGAGCGGGTCGCGTTCTACCGCCAGTCCGACGTCCCCGAGACCACCGAGCTGACCTGGCTGCTCTCATGCGTGGCCGGCAAGGGCCTGCTCAACCGCGCCCATGCGTACAAGGCGGCCGTGGACCGCAACCGCGCCGAAGGCGCCGACGACGATGCCGGCATCACCGCCGGCCTGTACATGTACCCGGTGCTGATGGCCGCCGACATCCTGCTGTTCAATGCGCACAGGGTGCCGGTGGGGCGCGACCAGGTGCAGCACATCGAGATGGCGCGCGACTTCGCGCAGCGCTTCAACCATCTTTACGGCGAGCACTTCACCCTGCCGGAGGCGGCGATCGAAGAGCAGGTGGCCACGCTGCCGGGTCTCGACGGACGCAAGATGTCGAAGAGCTACGACAACGTGATCCCGCTGTTCGCGCCGCGCGAGCAGCTGCGCAGGCTGGTCTTCTCGATCGTCACCGACTCGCGCGTTCCCGGTGAGCCCAAGGACGTCGAAGGCTCGCCGCTGTTCCAGCTCTACCAGGCCTTCGCGTCCGCGGACGAAACTGCGGCCATGCGCGCTGCGTATGCCGACGGCATCGGCTGGGGCGAAGCCAAGGAGCGTCTGTTCGAGCGCATCGACACCGAGCTGGCGCCGCTGCGCGGGCGTTACGACGCACTGGTGGCCGATCCCGCCGCGATCGAGCGTGTGTTGCGCGCCGGCGGCGAGCGCCTGCGGGACGAGCAGGCGCGGCCGCTGCTTGCCAGGCTGCGCGAGGCGGTCGGGCTGCGCGACCTCGGTGCGCGCGCCGCGGCGGCGGCGGAAGGCGAGGCCGCGCAGGCGGCACCGCCGGTATTCAAGCAGTACCGCGAGGCCGACGGTCGCTTCCGGTTCAAGCTGGCCGATGGCGAGCGCCTGCTGCTGCAGGGCGAGGACTTCGATTCGCCGCGCGACTGCGGTCGCGTCGTGGCTGCGCTGAAGTCCGGTGCCGCCGTTCCGCGGATCGACGCGGACGGCCGTGCATGGCTGGAGGATGCGCCCATCGGCGCGCTGGGCGAGGGCGTCGACGCGCCGGAGCTGCTGCAGGCGCTGCGGCGGTTCGCGGAGGACGCTGCGTGAGTGCCCTGGTCGAAGTCAACTTCACCTTGATCCTGTTCCTGCCCTGGTTCCTGATCCTCGCGACGCTGTTCTGGGTCTATCCGCGGCAGCCGCGCGGCCTCCCGCGCCGGCTCTACGACCTGGCCGCGATCCTGGCGTCGCTGGCGCTGTTCGTGGCCAGCCTGTACTGGTCGCACGACATCGCCGATCCTGCACACGGACGGATGTGGAAGCAGATCCTGTCGACCGCGCTCGGGTACGGCGTCTTCCTGGGCGCGATGCTGGTCGCGCTCATGCTGCGGACGATGGCGTTCCGCCGCCGCTGAGCGGCGACTACGGCCAGGCCGCAGCGGACTGCCGATCGCCGGCCACCGGACTGCGGCATGGTCCGCAAAGGGAAGGAAGGACGTGCAGGCGAACGACGGCATCACCATTATCGACACCGGTTTCGGCGACCGGCCGGCCTTCTGTGCCGCCTACCTCCTGGTCGAGGCCGGGCGCGCGGCATTCATCGACTGCGGCACCCTGCACAGCGTGCCGGTCATGCTGGCGGCGCTGGACAGGGCCGGGCTGGCGCGCGAGGCGGTCGATCACGTCATCGCCACCCACGTGCACCTGGACCATGCGGGCGGAGCCGGTGCGCTGCTGCGTGAGCTGCCGTCGGCGACGCTGGTCGTGCACCCGCGCGGCGCACAGCACCTGGTCGATCCGGCGAAGCTGATCGGGAGCGCGCGCGGGGTGTACGGGGACGCGCTGTTCGAGCAGACCTATGGAGGCATGGTGCCGGCGCCCGCCGAGCGGGTCGTCGAGGCCGCGGACGGGCAGGTCCTGGACCTTGCCGGCCGGCCGCTCCTGCTCGCGCATACGCCGGGCCATGCGCTGCACCACCTCTCGGTCTGGGACGAACGGACGCGCGCCTGGTTCACCGGCGACAGCTTCGGCATCTCCTACCGCGAGTTCGACGCCGGCGGCCGGCCGTTCGCGATCCCGAGCACTTCGCCGGTGCAGTTCGATCCGGTGCAGATGAAGGATTCGGTGCGACGCCTGCTGGCCGCGGAACCGGAAACCTGCTACGTGACGCACTACGGTGGCGTGCGCGACGTCCGGCGCGTGGGCCTGCGGCTGATCGAGCAGGTGGATGCGATGGTCGCGCTGGCGCAGTTCCTGGACGAGGCGCCGGGGCGCCACGAGGCCTTGAAGCAGGCGCTGACGAAGCTCTACGTCGATCGCGCGCGCATCCACGGCGTGGCCGAGCCGGAGCGGGTGGTGCCGGAGCTTCTGGAGATGGATATCGAACTCAATGCCCAGGGGCTGGCCGCCTGGCTGGAGCGCGAAAGGAAGAGGGCGGGCGAAGGAGCCTGACCGCGCCCCGCCGGCGCCGGGCGCGGCCCGGCGGAGCCGCGAGTGTCCCGTGGTCCGATCAGTCCCAGACGTTCGGCTCGGCGCGCGCGCCGGGGTCGTCCATCGGCACCACGCAGAAGCGTTGGCCGTCGGGCGCTTCCATCACCCACCAGCGCTTGACGAAGGCGATCCGGATCGCGCCCAGGGCCTCCAGGCGCGCGACTTCGGCGTCGATGTCGTCGGTCTCGATGTCCAGGTGCACCCGCGACGGGTGCTCGACCTTCTGCACTTCGATGTGCAGGTTTCCCGGCGTGCCGCCGAGCTCCGCGTAGCGGCCCGTTCCGCCCGAGTCCGGGTCGGCGATGGCCAGGCCCAGGGCCCGGCTCCAGAAACCGGCGGACGAGGCGAGGTCATCGCCCTGCGAATCGATGATGAAACCGGCGAGGCGACTGCGATGGGCCATGTCGATGCTCCGGGCGAGGTGGTGGTCCCTCAGTGGGCGAGCGCCAGGTCGTCGAGGATCGCCTTCAGGAAGCGCGCGGCCTCGCCGCCCGTGGCGGCTCGATGGTCGAAGGTCAGCGAGATCGGCATCCGGCGGTGGACCTCGATGCCGCCGATGACCGCGACCACGTCCTGGCTCAGCTTGCCTGCGCCGACGATGGCCACGCACGGCGGCACCACCACCGGCGTGGCGTAGCGGCCGGCGAACATGCCGAAGTTGGACAGGCTGATCGTGTAGCCGGAGAGCTCGCTGGCCGGGATGCTGCGGTCCTCGACCTGCGCGCGCAGGCGCTGGATGCCGGCACGCACGCCGGCCGCGTCGAGCACGTCGGCGTTGCGCAGGGCCGGCACGAACAGGCCGTCGTCGGTGTCCACGGCGATGCCGATGTCGACCTGCGGATGCAGGGTGCGGGTCAGGCTGTCGCCGTCGAACCATGCGTTCAGCGCCGGCACGGCCTTCGCCGCGGTGCAGATCGCGCGGATCAGGCGGGCGGTGATGTCCTGCTTGCCGATCCAGGCGTGCAGGTCGGCGTCGTCGACCAGGGTGGTCGGCACGACCTTGCTGTGCGCATCGGCCATGACGCGCGCCATGTTCCGCCGCACGCCCTTGAGCTGCTCCGGCTGGCCGCTGGCGGTGACCGACGGCGGCTGGGTGCGCATCGGCCTGCCGGAGGCGGATAGGGCGGTGCGGTCGGTCGCGGCGCGCGCGCCTGCGGCGGAGCCTGCTCCAGTGGGAGCGGCTACAGCCGCGATCGGCGCTGCGGGCATCGCGGCTGTAGCCGCTCCCACAGGCGCGCTGCCTTCAGCCGCCGCGCGCTTCACGTCGGCCATGGTCACGGTGCCGTCGGGGCCGGTGCCGCGCACCCGGGTGATGTCGACCTTGAGCTTGCGGGCCTGCGCGCGCACGGCGGGCATGGCGCGCACGCCGCCCACGGCCACGGCCTGTTCGGTATGCACGGCGTCGGAGGACTGCATCGCGCCGACCACGGTGCCGCTGTCGGCGCGCTCGCCGGCGGCGGCGGCGCCCTTCGGCGCGGGCTCGCCGCTCTCCTCGATCGCGCCGCCCTCGTCGGAGGCGACGACGCGGTGGTCCGGCGCGGGGTCCTGGCTGCCGACACCGTGGCCGCCGCCGTGGTGGTGGCCGGTGTCCTGGCCCTCGGCGCGCTGCGGCAGGCTCGGGTCGATCTCGAACTCGGCCAGCATCGCGCCGGTGATGACCACGTCACCGGCGGCACCGGCCAGCTTCAGCACCTTGCCCGAGACCGGCGAGGGCACCTCGACCACGGCCTTGGCGGTCTCCATCGACACCAGGTTCTCGTCCAGGCGGATGGTATCGCCCACCTTCACGAACCATTCGACGATGGTCGCGTCGGGCAGGCCTTCGCCGAGGTCGGGAAGGTGGAAGGTCTTCTTGTCGGCCATGGTGTCCTCGGAAATCTGTGCTCTGTCGAGCGGTTGCGTGCTGTGCGCGGGCGTTGCCTGGTCGACGGGCCTCAGCCCGCGGCCACCGCCCGCTTCGCCGCGGCGACGATCTTCTCGACGCTGGGCAGGTACTTCATCTCGAGCCGGAACAGCGGGATGTGCGTGTCGTAGCCGGTGACGCGCTCGACCGGCGCCAGCAGGTCGTACATGCATTCCTCGGCCAGGCGCGCGGCGATCTCGCCGCCGAAGCCGGCGGTCCTGGGCGCCTCGTGCACGATCACGCAGCGGCCGGTCCTGGCGACGGATTCCGCGATGGTCGCGAAGTCCAGCGGCTTGAGCGTGGCGACGTCGATGACTTCGGCGCTGATGCCGTCCTTCGCCAGCGCGTCGGCGGCTTCCAGCGTTTCCTTCACCTGCGCGCCCCAGGTCACCAGGGTCACGTCGGTGCCGTCGCGCAGCACGAAGCACACGTCCAGCGGCAGCGCCTCGCCGTCGTCGGGCACCACTTCCTTGTACTGGCGATAGATGCGCTTGGGCTCCATGAAGATGACCGGATCCTCTTCGCGGATCGCCGCCAGGAGCAGGCCGTAGGCGCGGGCCGGCGACGACGGCAGGACCACGCGCAGGCCGGGCACGTTGGTGAACAGCGCCTCGTTGGCCTCGCTGTGGTGCTCCGGCGCGCGGATGCCGCCGCCCCACGGCACGCGCAGCACCATCGGGCAGGTGAGCCGCCCGCGGGTGCGGTAGCGGAAGCGCGCGGCGTGGCAGATGATGTGGTCGAGCATCGGGTAGACGAAGCCGTCGAACTGCGCTTCGGCCACCGGCTTCATGCCCTGCGCGGCCATGCCCACGGTGAGGCCGGCGATGGTGGTTTCATCCAGCGGGGTGTCGATCACGCGCAGGTCGCCGAACTCGGCGTGCAGCCCTGCGGTGGCGCGGAACACGCCGCCATTGACGCCCACGTCCTCGCCCAGCACGACGACCGAGTCGTCGGCGCGCATCCGTAGGCGAGCGCCTGGGTGATGGCCTCGATCAGGGTGATGGGGGCGGGCGCCGCGTCCTTGGCCGCGGCGCTCACGGACGCTTCTCCGCGGCGATGGCGGCGGCGCGCTGCTCGAGCAGGTCGGCCGGCGGATCGGCGTAGAGGTAGTCGAACATGGCTTCCACGGGTTGCACCTTGCTCTCCAGGTAGGCGTTGATTTCCACGTCGACCATGCGGCCGCACTCCTCGACCCAGGCCTTTTCCTGCGCCTCGTCCCACACGCCCTGGGCGGTGAGCCAGGTGCGCAGGCGGGTCATCGGATCGCGGGTCCAGGCGTCCTTGACCTCGGCCTCGTCGCGGTAGCGGCGCGCGTCGTCGGCGGTGGTGTGGTCGTGCAGGCGGTAGGTCATGAACTCGATCACGCTGCCGCCGCCGCCGGAGCGCGCCCGCTCCATGGCTCGGCGCATGCCCTCGAGCACGGCGAACAGGTCGTTGCCGTCCACCTGCAGGCAGTGCAGGCCGCCGGCCAGGCCCTTCTGCGCCAGGGTCTTCGCGCCCGTCTGGGCGGAGCGCGGCACGGAAATCGCCCAGCCGTTGTTGATGATGCACTGGATGAAGGGCAGCGCGTAGGCGCCGGCCGAGTTGATCGCGGCGTAGGTGTCGGTCTTCGACGAGCCGCCGTCGCCGCAGCAGGTCACGGCCACGCGGTCCTCGCCGCGGAGCTTGAACGCCAGGGCCGCGCCGGCGGCGTGCAGGCACTGGGTCGCGATCGGCACGCACCAGGGAAAGTCGTGCTTCGGACCGGAGAAATCGTTGCCGCGCTCGTCGCCGCCCCAGTACATCAGTACGTCGCGCGGCTTGACGCCCCTCATGAACTGGGCGCCGTACTCGCGGTAGCTGGGCGCGAACACGTCCTCGGGGCGCATCGAGGCGCCGATGCCGACGTGGGTGGCCTCGTGGCCCAGGCAGGCGGCGTAGGTGCCGAGCTTGCCGGTGCGCTGCAGCGCGATGGCCTTGGCGTCGAAGGTGCGCACCAGCAGCATCTGCCTGAACAGCGGCAGGATGTCCCTGGCGGACGGGGCCTCCGGCGGCAGCTCGGCCACCAGGGTGCCGTCCGGGCCAAGGTACTGGAGGTACTCGATTTCGAAGGTCGCGGCAACGCTCATGAAGTCACGGACTCGGTCATCCACGGGAGCCGGCCATGATACCCGGAGGCCGTTCCGGGGCCGTTGCGCGGTGCGGCAACGTCCGTCTGCGCTACCCTTCGCCCATGGGCAACGACCACAACGAGCGCGCGCTGGAAGCCGGCATCCATACCGAACTGTCCGGCCGGATGACCTATGGCGGCTACCTGCAGCTCGAGCGCCTGCTGTCGGCGCAGCGGCCGGTCTCCGAGCCGCCGCACCACGACGAGATGCTGTTCATCATCCAGCACCAGGTCTCGGAGCTGTGGCTGAAGCTGCTGGTCCACGAGCTGCGGGCCGCGCTCGGGCACCTGCGCGCCGGTCGGCTCGACCCCTGCCAGAAGATCTTCGCGCGCTGCAAGAGCGTGCTGCGCCAGTTGACCGCGATGTGGTCGGTGCTGGAGACGCTGACGCCGTCGGAGTACGCCGAGTTCAGGGACCTGCTGGGGCCGTCGTCGGGCTTCCAGTCCGCGCAGTACCGCACGGTGGAATTCCTGCTGGGCAACAAGAACGCCGGCATGCTCAAGGTCTTCGCGCACGACCCCGCGGCCCAGGCCATGCTGCGCGACGCGCTGGAGGCGCCCAGCCTGTACGACGAGGCGCTGCGCTACCTGGCCCGGACCGGGTACGCAGTGCCCGCGCGCCATCTCGATCGCGACTGGACCCGCGCGCACGCGATGGATCCGGACCTGGTGACGGTGTTCGAACACATCTACAGCGATACCGCCGCCCACTGGGAGGCCTACCACCTGTGCGAGGACCTGGTGGACCTCGAGAGCGAGTTCCAGCTGTGGCGCTTCCGCCACATGCGCACGGTGATGCGGATCATCGGTTTCAAGCGCGGCACCGGCGGCTCCAGCGGCGTGGGCTTCCTGAAGCAGGCGCTGGACCTGAGCTTCTTCCCGGAGCTGTTCGAGGTGCGCACGCGCATCGGCGGAGCGCCCGGCGACGCGTCGTACTGAGGGCGCGGTGGGCGCCCCCGCCGGACTTCCCGCCTGGGCTCCGCCGGTGGCATGGGCGCTGGCGCTGGCGGTGCTGGCGGCGTCGGTCCGCGGAATCCGGCTCGAACACTGGCGCGGCAGCGGCGAAGCGCGCGGTGTGTTGCTGGGGGCCACGCTGGCGATCGTGGCGCTGCGCTGGATCAATACTGCCGCGCTGCAGGGCGTGGTCCTGCATTTCCTGGGCGCCACCATCGCCACGCTGATGTTCGGTGGCCGCATCGCCTGCTGGGTGATGGCGCTGGCGAGCCTCGCGGGCGTTCTGCTCGGAGTGGTCTGGCAGGGCGGCTGGGCGGCGGATTTCCTGCTGTCGGGAGCGCTGCCGGTAGGAGTGACGGTGGCGGTCGGTGCCGCGGCGACGCGCTGGGTGCCGCCCAATGTCTTCACCTACGTCATGGTGAACGCCTTCGCCGCGGCCGCGCTGGCGATGGCCGCGTCGTCGCTGGCCAAGGCGGCGGTGGCCGCCGCGCTGGGGGGGCCGGAGACGGTGTTCGGCGGCCCGGCAACGGCCTACCTCGCGGCCACGCCGCTGCTGATGTTCGGCGAGGCCTTCCTGAGCGGCGGCGTGATGGTGCTGGTGGTCGTCTACCGGCCGCAATGGTGCGCGAGTTTCGACGACCGCACCTACCTCGGGCCCGGCCGGAAGATGTAACCGCGCGGGGCGTCCCGCGCGCGGCGGGATTCCCAAAGCCGCCCGCGCCGGGATAAGGTTCCGCCCGGACGACCGGCGAACGCGCGGCCGTGGCGCCGCCGGACCCCGTGTGGGAAGGCGGCAGACCGAACCATCCTCGGGGGAGTGCAATCCATGAGTTCGAACCGCGTCGAGCCCGCAGGGCCTGGCATGGAGCAGCCGGCGGACGCAACCGCCATTCCGGAATTCGCCCAGGTCATGGGCCACCCGCGTCCCTTGTGGATGCTGTTCATGACCGAGTTCTGGGAGCGCTTCGCGTTCTACGGCATGCGCTGGGCGCTGGTGCTGTACATCGTGGCCCAGTTCCACGGCGGCGACGCCTCGGGCGAAGCGCCGGCCAGCGAGCTCTACGGCGCGTACCTCGCGCTGGTCTATGCGGCGGCGATCTTCGGCGGCTACGTCGCGGACAAGCTGATCGGCTACCAGCGGGCGATCCTGCTCGGCGCCGTGTTCATGGCCACCGGCCTGTTCCTGATCACGGTGCCCAGCGATGCCTGGCTCAAGCTCGGCCTGGCCACGGTCATCGTCGGCAACGGCCTGTTCAAGCCGATCATCTCGACCATGGTCGGCAAGCTCTACGCCACCGGCGACGAGCGCCGCGATTCCGGGTTCACCATCTTCTACATGGGCATCAACATGGGTGCCTTCATCGCGCCGATCCTGACCGGCTGGCTGGCCGAGAAGGTGTTCGGCAGCGACGGCATGCCGGCCTACAAGGTGGTGTTCATCGCCTCGGGCATCGGCATGGTGGCCAGCCTGCTGTGGTTCTGGTTCGGGCGCGCCCAGCTCAAGGGCATCGGCGCCGCGCCGGCGGAGGCGCCCGGCCTCGGCCGGGTGCTGGCGGTGGCCGTGGGCGCGCTGGTCGCGATCCCGGCCTTCTACGCCCTGCTGACGATCGAGGCGGGCGTGCTCAACTGGATCCTGCTCGCGCTGTTCGTGGTGCCGGCCTTCATGCTGCTGGTCGAAGGCATCCGCGAGGGCTCGCGGCAGCGCGACATGGTGATCGCGATGCTGATCATCTTCGGCTTCAACGTGCTGTTCTGGATGTTCTTCGAGCAGGCCGGCAGTTCGTTCAACTTCCTGGCGCAGAACATCGTGGACCGCGACCTGGGCGGCTGGATCTTCCCGGTGGGCTGGTTCCAGTCGGTGAACTCGATCGCGATCATCACCCTGGCGCCGGTCATCGCGTGGCTGTGGGTGAAGATGGGCAGCGCCAATCCGTCGATCCCGCGCAAGTTCGGCCTCGGCCTGATCTTCAACGGCCTCGCCTTCCTGCTGCTGATGTTCGCGCTGTCCAGCCTGGTCGATCCGGCCACGCTCAAGATCCCGTTCTGGACGCTGTTCATGGTCTACGTCATCCAGTCGGTGGGCGAGCTGTGCCTGTCGCCGATCGGGCTTTCGATGACCACCAAGCTGGCGCCGTCGAAGCTCACGGGCCTGGCGATGGGCGGCTGGTTCCTGTCGATCGCGATCGGCAACAACCTGTCGGGCATGTTCGCCTCCAGCGTCAGCGGCGAGGGCGGCATGACCGTCGCATCCGCGCATGCGGGCTACACCTTCGGCTTCTGGGCGTTGCTCGGCGCAGGCGTGCTGCTGTTCCTGATCGCGCCGCTGATCCAGAGACTGATGCATGGCGTGAAGTGAGCGACGCGGCGCCGCGCGCGCCCGTCAGTGCGTTCGCAGCGGCGGCCAATGGCCGCCGCTTGCGTTTTCCGTGCCCCGTTCAGCTTCCCTCGAAGGTGCGCACGCGTTAACTTCGCGGATTCGGCCCGGGAAATGCGGGCGCAATCACGGAGCATCGAGTGTCCCATCCAGACCACGCCGTCGAGGCGCAGAAGACCCTGCTGGGCCATCCGCGCGGCCTGTTCGTGCTGTTCTTCGCCGAGATGTGGGAGCGCTTCTCCTACTACGGCATGCGCGCCCTGCTGATCTTCTACCTCGTCCAGCACTGGATGTTCTCGGACTCCGAGGCCTCGGTGATCTACGGCGCCTACACCGCGCTGGTCTACATCGCCCCGGTGGTCGGCGGCTACCTCGCCGACCGCTACCTCGGGCAGCGCAAGGCGGTGCTGTTCGGCGCGGTGCTGCTGACCTTCGGCCATTTCCTGATGGCCTTCGAGGGCGACGGCGGCCAGGGCGCGGCCGAGATCAACATCTTCTGGCTCGCGCTGTCCTTCATCATCGTCGGCTCGGGCTTCCTGAAGGCCAACATCTCGGTGATGGTCGGCCAGCTGTACCCGCGCACCGACATCCGCCGCGACCCGGCGTACACGATCTTCTACATGGGCATCAACCTGGGCGCGATGCTCGGGTCGCTCATCGCCGGCTACCTGGGCCAGACCTACGGCTGGAAGTACGGCTTCGGCGCCGCCGGCATCGGCATGCTGCTGGGCCTGGTGGTGTTCGTCGCCGGCAAGCCGATGCTGATGGGCCGCGGCGAGTCGCGCGTGCCGGAACGCCTGGCGAAGCCGGTGCTGGGCGGCATCACCTTCGAGTGGGTGCTGTACGCGCTGGCCTTCCTGTCGGTGGGCCTGGTGTGGTGGCTGATCCAGCACCAGTCGATGGTCGGCTACCTGCTCGGTGGCGCGGGACTGGTCCTGGTGCTGTACGTGCTGTTCACGGCGGTGTTCCGCCTCGGCCGCGAGGAGCGCAACCGGATCATCGCCGCGCTGTACCTGATCGTCGGCTCGATCCTGTTCTGGGCCCTCTTCGAACAGGCCGGCGCCTCGCTGAACCTGTTCACCGACCGCTCCGTCGATCGCCACATCTTCGGCTGGGAGGTCCCGGCCTCGATGTTCCAGTCGCTGAACTCGATGTACATCATCGCGCTGGCGCCGCTGTTCGCGATGTTCTGGCTGTGGCTGGCCAGACGCGGCTGGGAGCCGTCGGCGCCCGCCAAGTTCGCGCTCGGCGTGGTGCTGGTGGGCGCGGGCTTCCTGGTGCTGGTGGCCGGCGCCGCCGCGGCGGGCGCGGGCGCGACGCCGGTGGTCTACATCTTCCTGATCTACCTGATCCACACCATGGGCGAGCTCTGCCTGTCGCCGGTGGGCCTGTCGGCGATGAACCGGCTGGCGCCGGCGCAGATGGCCAGCCTGATCATGGGCGCGTGGTTCTTCGCCTCGGCCACGGGCAACTTCGCCGCGGGCCTGATCTCGGCCGCCACTGGCGGCGAGGGCGGAGGCGTGGAGCGGGTGATGAGCGTCTATTCCAACGTCGGCTGGCTGGCCGTGGGCGTGGGCGCGGCGATGCTGGTGATCTCGCCGCTGATCCGCCGCCTGATGCACCTGGACACGCTGCGCGACGACGACCTCGCAGGACAGAAGGAGCTGGCCGAGGCCCAGGCCGCGGGTATCGACATCACCGAAGAGCGCCGCTGACCGGCGCGGGACCGCCCGGCGCCGATGCCGGGCGGCCTACAGGCCGTAGCGTTCGCCCAGCCGTTGCAGCATGCGCATGAACTGCGCGCGCTCGTCCTCGTCCAGCGGTGCCAGCAGCTCGCGCTCGTAGGCCAGGGCCAGCGGCGCGACCTGGGCGTGGACCGCGCGCCCGGCGTCGCTGAGTTCCAGCACCGAGCGGCGGCGGTCGTCACCGTGCACTTCCCGATGCAGCAGGCCGCGCTCGAGCAGACGCGCCACCGCGCGGCTGACCGCGACCTTGTCCATGGCGCTGCGCTCGGCCACGCCGACCGCCGAGAGCCCCGGAAAGCGCCCGAGCACGGCGATGACCCGCCATTCGGTGACCGCCAGGCCGAAGCGTTCGCCGTAGGCCTGCGCGATCTCCTGGCTGACCACGTTGGACAGCACGCTGAGCTGGTAGGGGACGAAGCGCTCCAGGTCGAGGCCGGCGGCGGCGTCCCCGTCGTGGACGGGAGTCACGGGAGAAGGGCTCATTGCTGCGCTGCGCCTTGCAACTGGTTTCATCTGAAACTATAACAACAGGCCTCTCCCGTCCACTGCAGGAGCCGCCATGAGCGCACGGACCCAGGCCAGCACCCAGCCCAACCTCGGCATGGAGGTCACCACGTTCGAGAATCCGATGGGCATCAACGGCTTCGAGTTCGTCGAATTCGCCGCGCCCGTGGGCCAGGGTGCGCGCATGCGCGAATACCTGGAGAAGCTCGGCTTCTCGGCGGTCGCGAAGCACCGCCAGCGTGCGATCACCCTGTTCCGCCAGGGCACGATCAATTTCCTGCTCAACGAGGAGCCGGATTCCTTCGCCTCCGACTTCGCGGCCAGCCACGGCCCCTCGGCCTGCGGCTTCGCGATCCGCTTCCGGAAGGACCCCTCCGAGGTTCTCGAGCACGTGCTCGCCAGCGGCGGCGAGAAGATGGAGCACCTGGCCGACACCCGCGCCGTCGACTTCCCGGTGATCAAGGGCATCGGCGACTGCATGCTGTACCTGGTCGACGATTCGGCCGACAACGTCTACGCGGACTACGAGCCACTGCCGGGCGTGGACCAGAACCCGAAAGGCTTCGGCCTGACCTTCATCGACCACCTCACGCACAACCTGTTCCTCGGGAACATGCAGAAGTGGTCGGACTACTACGAGAAGCTGTTCAACTTCCGCGAGATCCGCTACTTCGACATCAAGGGCGCGAAGACCGGCCTGCTGTCGAAGGCGATGACCGCGCCGGACGGCGTCGTGCGCATCCCGCTCAACGAGTCCTCGGACGAGAAGAGCCAGATCAACGAATACCTGCGCGACTACAAGGGCGAGGGCATCCAGCACATCGCGCTGTTCACCGACGACATCTACGAGTCGGTGGAGAAGATGCGCGAAGCGGGCATCGATTTCCTCGATACGCCCGACACCTACTTCGACGTCATCGACCAGCGCGTGCCCGACCACGGCGAGGACGTCGAGCGGCTGCGCCGCAACGCGATCCTCATCGACGCCGATCCCGAGACCAAGCAGCGCAAGCTGCTGCAGATCTTCGGCAAGAACGCCTTCGGCCCGATCTTCTTCGAGATCATCCAGCGCAAGGGCAACGAAGGCTTCGGCGAGGGCAACTTCCAGGCGCTGTTCGAGTCGATCGAGCGCGACCAGATGAAGCGCGGCGTGCTCTAGGGCGAACGAGTACTTCTCTATCCGTGTGAATCCGCGCCCATCCGCGTAGATCCGTGGCAACAGTTTTCAGGGTCGGGAGAGAGCCATGAATACCGGGTACATGTCGGGGTTCGGGAACGAGTTCGCCACCGAGGCGGTCGCCGGCACGCTGCCCGTGGGGCGCAATTCGCCGCAGAAGGTGGCGCACGGTCTGTACGCGGAGCAACTCACGGGCACGGCGTTCACCGCGCCGCGACACGCCAACCGCCGCAGCTGGCTGTACAGGATCCGGCCGGCGGCGATGCATGGCGCGTTCGAACCGTATGCCCCGGGGAGTGCGGAAGCGCCCACCTTCCATGAGGATTTCGGCGACGGTCCGGTGACGCCGGACCAGCTGCGCTGGGATCCGCTGCCGATGCCGTCCGGCGACGCGCAGGTCGACTTCGTCGACGGTCTGTTCACCATGGCGGGCAACGGCGGGTCAGCGGCCGGTACCGGCGTCGGAATCCACATGTACGCGGCCAATGCGTCGATGCGGGGCCGCTTCTTCTACAGCGCCGACGGCGAGCTGCTCATCGTCCCGCAGCAGGGCCGGCTGCGGCTGGCGACCGAGCTGGGCGTACTCGACCTCGAGCCGCAGGAGATCGCGGTGGTCCCGCGCGGCGTGCGCTTCCGCGTCGAGCTTCCCGATGGCGTCGCGCGCGGCTACGTCTGCGAGAACTACGGCGCCCTGCTGAAGCTGCCCGACCTGGGGCCGATCGGCTCCAACGGCCTGGCCAACCCGCGCGACTTCCTCACCCCCGTCGCCGCCTGGGAGGACGCGGAGGGCGACTTCTGAACTCATCGCCAAGTTCCAGGGCCACCTGTGGCGCGCCGGCATCGGCCATTCGCCGCTGGACGTGGTCGCCTGGCACGGCAACTACGCGCCGTACAAGTACGACCTGCGCCGCTTCAACGCCATCGGCTCGATCAGCTACGACCATCCCGACCCGTCGATCTTCCTGGTGCTGCATTCGCCCAGCGACACGCCCGGCACCAGCAACATGGACTTCGCGATCTTCCCGCCGCGCTGGCTGGTGGCGCAGGACACGTTCCGCCCGCCGTGGTTCCACCGCAACGTGGCCAGCGAGTTCATGGGCCTGGTGCACGGCGCCTACGACGCCAAGGCCGAGGGCTTCGCGCCCGGCGGCTGCAGCCTGCACAACTGCATGACCGGGCACGGCCCCGACGCGGCCACGTTCGAGAAGGCGTCCGCCGCCGACCTGTCGAAGCCCGACGTGATCGTCGACACCATGGCCTTCATGTTCGAGACCCGCGCGGTGATCCGGCCGACCCGCCAGGCCATCGATGCGGCGCACCGGCAGCGCGGCTACCAGGCCTGCTGGGCGGGGTTGCGCCGGCACTTCCGGGCCGGCGGCTGAGTCCGCGCCCGCCTCCACACCGCCTCTGCACGGACCTGTCGTAGCCTTCCGGAAGACACACCGGAGTCCGTCCATGCGCGCTGCCGATTCCATCGCATCGCTGGCCCTCGTCCTGCTCCTGGCGAGCGTCCCGGCCTGCGATGCCGAACGCACGGCCGAGGCCGGCGCGACGGCGGCGGCCGACGCCATCGAGGCGATCGAGCCGGCGACCGAACCGGCCGCAGCGGCCGCGGCCATCCCCGCCTCGGGCCTCGCGCGGATGGACGGCTACGGCAACCTCCGCTTCGGCATGTCGGCCGCCCAGGCCCGCGCGGCCTGGAACGGCAATCCTCTGCAGCCGCCGGCCGGCGGGGACGACGTCATGGCCTGCCATCACCTGTCGCCGGAGGGACAGGCGACGCCGGCGGAGCTCGCCTTCATGTTCGAGGACGATGCCTTCGTGCGCTACAGCGTGGAGTCCGCGGAGCTCACCGCCCCCGGCGGCGGCCGCGTGGGGATGGACGAAGCCACGCTGCAGGGTCTGTATGGCGACCGCCTGGTGCCTTGGCCTCACAAGTACGTGGAAGGCGGCAAGGTCCTGTCGAGCCCCGAGGACGACGGAGCCGTGCCCTCGCGACTGATCTTCGAACTCGACGCCGACGGGCTGGTCACGGAGTGGCGTGTCGGGCTGGCCCCGCAGGTCGCCTACGTCGAGGGCTGCGGCTGAGGTCGCGGCAGGCTGTGATCGCTCCGCGCCGCCGGCAGCGGCGCGGCCCGTGGGACGCGTGCGATGGAGGTGCGGATGCTCGAGTCGATCGGATGGGCCCTGCTCGGTCTGGTGCTGCTCGCGCTGGGAGGCGATTCACTGGTCAAGGGCGCGGCGGGACTGGGCGAGCGCCTGCGCATACCGCGGTTCACCGTCGGCCTGGGCCTGGTCGCGGTGGCGACCTCGCTGCCGGAGCTCGCGGTCAATGCCCGCGCCGTGCTTGCCGGCGACCGCGCGCTCGCGCTCGGCAACGCGGTCGGCAGCAACATCGCCAACATCGGGCTGACCCTGGGCGCCGCCGCGGTGGCGGCACCGCTGGTGTTGCGCTGGCGCGCGCTGTCGCCGCTGCTGGCGGCGCTGCTGCTGGCCACGGTGGCCGTCGTCGTGTTCAGCCTGGACGGAGGGCTGTCACGCCTGGAAGGCATCCTCCTGCTGCTGGCGTTCGTCGCGGTGGCGGTCTTCACCGCGCTGCGCGCCGACGACGAATCACCCGCGGTGCGGGCGGAAGTCGATGCCTTCGCAAGCGCCCGTGGCGGAGCCGGCCTGCACCTGCTGCGGCTGCTGCTCGCCGCGGTGCTGATGTGGCTGGGCGCGGGCCAGGTGGTGGCCCATCTGCCCGTGATCGGCCACGCGCTGGGCATGGATTCGCTGGTCGCGGGCCTGCTGCTGGTGGCGATCGGCACGGCGCTGCCCGAAATGGCGGCGGCGGTCGCCGCCGCGCGGCGCGGGCAGGGCGACATCGTCGCCGGCCATGTGATCGGTTCCAGCCTGTTCAACCTGCTGGTGGTGCTGGGCGGCATGGCCGCGATCGGCGGCGCGGTGCCGGTGCCCGCCTCGTTCGTCCGCCTGGAGCTGCCGATCGCCTTCCTGTTCGCCCTGCTGCTGGTGCCGCTGCTGCGCGGCACGACCACCGTCAGCCGGGGCGAGGGCGGGTTGCTGCTGGGCGCGCTGCTGGCCTGGGTGGTACTCGAGTCCGCGCTGCTCGGCTGAGCCGCGTCCGCGTCCGCGCCTGCGCCGCGCCGCGCCCTGCTCGCGGCGCGCTCAGTAGCCTTCGTCGTCGCCGCCGTCGGGGCGCGGCGGAACGTGGGTGTCCTCGTCGGACTTGCCCGGCAGCTGCGGCCATTCGTCCATGCGCAGCGACAGCGCCGCCTTCGACATCAGGTGCGCGCTGATCGGCGCGGTGATCAGCAGGAAGGCGACGATCAGCAGCTCGCGCGGCTGCGGGTCGCTGCCGACGAACAGGTGGTAGCCGACCGATGCGGTCAGCACGCAGCCCACGCCCAGGGTGCTGGCCTTGGTCGGTGCGTGCAGGCGCTTGAAGAATTCCGACAGCTTCACCAGGCCGATGCCGCCCATGAGGACGAAGAAGCTGCCGACCAGCAGCAGCGCGACCAGCAGCAGTTCCCAGACGACGCTCATTCGACGATGTCCCTCCGGATCACGTATTTGCTGAGCACCACGGTGCTGACGAAGCCGAGCATGGCGATGATCAGCGCCGCCTCGAAGTAGATCGCGCTCTGCAGGTGCATGCCCAGCAGCATCAGTTCGGCGATGGCGGTGACGTTGAGCGTGTCCAGCGCCAGGATGCGGTCGGGCACGGTAGGGCCGCGCAGCAGCCGCCACAGCGCCAGCAGCATGGCGATGCCGACCACGTACATGGCGATGCCGATGGTGGTCTCGATCAGGCCGAAGCCGAAGATCTGGATGCCGGCGAGCTCGGGCGTGTTCACGGGAAGATCTCCATCAGCGGGCACTCGTAGCGGCGCTTGATGTCGGCGACGAGGGCGGCCTCGTCCGCGAGGTCGAGCACGTGCACGAGCAGGTAGCGGCGGTCGTCGGACAGCGCCGCGGTGACCGTGCCCGGGGTGAGCGTGATGCAGCACGCCAGCGCGGTGATGCCGTGGATGTTGCCGATCTCCAGCGGATACCAGATGAAGCTGGAGTGGATCCGCTCCTCGCGCGAGAGCACCTGCCTGGCCACGCGGACATTGGACATCAGGATGTCCCATAGCAGGACCACCAGCAGTTTCGGCAGCGGGCGCAGCGAGCCGAAGCGGGCGAACTCGCGGTCGATTCGGGTCGCGTACAGGGGGATGACGAGCCCCAGCAGCGCCGCCATGGCCAGCTGCGCGGCGTTGAGCTCGGACACCATCAGCAGCCAGAACACGATGATCGCCAGCGTGAGCGGCAGCGAGGGCAGGAAGCGACGGCGCCATCTCATGGCCGCCTCCCCTGTGGCATGGCCGCGCGCACCTGGTCGATGTAGGTGGAGGGTGCCAGCAACTGCTCCGCGGCGGCGCGGGTGTAGGCGGTCACCGGGCCAGGCGCCACCGACATCGCGACTCCCAGCGCCAGCAGCACCATCGTGGCGATGGTCTCCGGCAGCCGCAGCTGCCCGCGCACCGGGCGCGGGCCGTCGGGGAGTGCCGGCAGTACCGGGACCGGCTTCCAGAAGATGCGCGTGCCGGCGCGGGTCAGCCCCACGATCACCAGCATGCTGCTGCCGAGGAGGGCCGGCCAGGCCCATCGGATGTCCGCCTCGGGGATCGCCTGCAGCAGCATGGTCTTGCCGATGAAGCCCGACAGCGGCGGCAGGCCGGCGACGGAGACCGCTCCGACCAGGAACATCGCGCCCGCCACCACCCGCACGCCGGGGGCCGGCGGGAACGCGCGCAGCACGTCGCCTGCGTCGCCGCGTCCGCGGCGCACCAGGTCGGCGATCAGGAACAGCGCCGCGGCGACGAAGGTGCTGTGCACCAGGTAGTAGAGTCCCGCGGCGATGGTGCCCGCCGAACGCAGCCCGAAGGCGATGAACAGCGTCGTCGCCGACACCAGCACCACGTAGGCGACCAGCACTCGCAGCCGTGAGGCCGCCAGGACGCCGAGGGTGGCCAGCGCCAGCCCGGCCACGGCCGCCGGCAGCATCCAGTCCCAGCCGTAGCCGGCAAGCGGGCCCGCGTCCTCGCCCAGCATCAGCGAGCCCACGCGGAGCACGGAGTAGATGCCGACCTTGGTCATGATCACGAACAGCGCGGCGACCGCGGCCGGCGCGCGGGTGTAGGCCTCGGGGAGCCAGAGGTACAGCGGCATCAGGGCCGCCTTGGCGCAGAACACCACCAGCAGCAGGCCGATGGTCGCCTTGGCCAGGGGCAGGGAGCCCGCCGGGATGCCGGCCACGCGGGTCGCGATCTCGACCATGTTGAGGGTGCCGAACACGCCGTAGACCATGCCCAGCGCGATCAGGAACAGGGTCGAGGCGGCGACGTTGAAGGCCACGTAGTGCAGGCCCGCGCTCATCCGTACGCCGCGGCCGCCGGACAGCAGCAGGCCGTAGGAGGCGATCAGCATCACTTCGAAGAACACGAACAGGTTGAAGATGTCGCCGGTGAGGAAGGCGCCGTTGAGGCCCATCAGCTGCAGCTGGAAGAGGGCGTGGAAGTGCGGCGCGCGCCGGTCCCAGCCGGAGCAGGCATGCAGCAGGCAGGCGCCGGCCAGCAGCGAGGTGGTCAGTACCATCAGCGCCGAGAGCCGGTCGACCATCAGCGCGATGCCGATGCGCGCCGGCCAGTCGCCCAGCAGGTAGACCAGCACCGGACCCTCGTGCGCGCGCAGCGCCAGCAGGATCGAGGCTGCGAGGGTGGCGAGCATGAAGACCCAGGCCACCGAACGCTGGACCACGGTGCCGATGCGCCGGTGCTCGACGAACAGCGACAGCGCGCCGCCCAGCAGCGGGATCAGGATCGGGAGGATGGGCAGGTGGCTCATCCGCGGTCCTCCCGGCCGTCGCGCACGTCGCCCGCGTCGACGTGGTCGCTGTCGTTGTCGGCGCGGCTGCGCATGGCGAGCACGATCGCGACCGCGGTCATCGCGAACGAGATCACGATCGCGGTCAGGACCAGCGCCTGCGGCACAGGGTCGGTGTGGTTGGCGAGCGTCGCCTCCATGCCCTCCTGCAGCACCGGGGGCTTGCCCACCACCAGCCGGCCGCTGGAGAAGATCAGCAGGTTGGTCGCGTAGGACAGCAGGGTGAGTCCGAGGATCACGTCGAAGCTGCGCGCGCGCAGCACCAAGTACACGCCGGCGAAGACCAGCACGCCGATGCCGCTGGCGATGGCCATTTCCATCAGCTGGCCTCCCCGGTGAGGGCCGAGCGCGTGGCCGGGTCGATGGTGCCGCGGTGGGCGATCATCGTCTTGGAGGGCTTCAGCGTGCCCATCATCGACAGGATCAGCATGGTGCTCCCGAACACGACCAGGTAGACACCGAGGTCGAAGGCGGCGGCGCTGGCCAGCGGGATGGTACCCAGCACCGGCAGCACGAGGTCGTAGTGGCCGCTGGCCAGGAAGGGCCGGTCGAACAGCATCGCCGCGGCGCCGGTGCCGAGCGCGATCAGCAGCCCGGCGCCGATGGCGCGGATGTAGTCGAAGCCGAAGCGCGTCTCCACCGAAGCGGCCCCTTGGATCACGTACTGGATCAGCAGCGGCACCGCCAGCGTCAGGCCGGCGATGAAGCCGCCGCCGGGCGAGTTGTGGCCGCGCAGGAACAGGAAGATCGAGACCACCAGCGTCAGCGGGAACATCATCTGCGCCAGGTCGGCCGGCACCGGCAGCTTGATCGGCGGTCCCGGCATGACCTTCTCCGGCGCCATCCGCGCGCGGCGCAGCATGGCGTGCACCGCCAGGCCCGCGATGCCGAACACCGTGATCTCGCCCAGGGTGTCGAAGCCGCGGAAGTCGACCAGGATCACGTTGACGACGTTGCTGCCCCACGCTTCGGGCAGCGAGCGCGCGGTGATCTCGGCGGCGGCGGCGTTCGCCGGCGGCCGGGTCATCATCGCCCAGGCCAGGCCGGCGGTGCCGGCGCCGGCCGCCAGCGCCACCGCGCAGTCGCGCAGGCGCCGGGGCAGCGAGCGCAGCCGCGGGGAATCCTTGGGCAGGTAGTGCAGGCCCAGCAGCATCAGCGACACCGTCACCAGCTCGACCAGCAGCTGGGTCAGCGCGAGGTCCGGCGCCGACAGCGCCACGAAGGTCATGCTGACCGCCAGCCCGCAGCCGCCCATCACCAGCACCGCCAGCAAGCGGTAGCGGTACAGCGCCAGGGTGCCGAGCGCGCACGTGACCAGCAGCCACCACAGCACCCAGGCCAGGCGCACCATCGGCTGCGAGACGAAGGCCACCGGTTCGCGCGGCTCGCCCCATGCGGCGACGAAGGGCGCGGCCCCGGCCGCGATCGCCACCAGCACAAGCCACAGCAGGCTGCGCTGCATGCTGCCGTTCGCGACGGCATGGGTGAAGCGGCGGCCGAGGCGGAACAGCGCCTCGATGTTCAGGTGGAACAGCATGCGGCCCTGCGACTGGCGGACGATGGCGTGCAGGTCGAGTACGCGTTTGAGCCCGAGATACAGCAGCACGCCGCAGAGCACGCCACCGAAGCTCATCAGCAGGGGGGTGTTGACGCCGTGCCACACCGCCAGGCTGTACTCCGGCAGGGCGTCGCCGAGCACGCCGCGCGCCGCGGTTTCCAGGAACGGGCCGATGGTCCACTGCGGCGCGATGCCCACCGCGACGCAGGCCACGACCAGGATCGCCACCGGCACCTGCATGAAGCGCGGCGGTTCGTGGACGTCCTGGTCGACCGCGCGCGGGCCGCGGCCGAAGAAGGTGTCGTGCACGAAGCGCAGGCTGTAGGCGACGCCGAAGGTCGCGAACAGGAAGGCGGCGATGGTGACGAACCAGCGCATCTCCTCGTGGCCCTCGATCTCAAGCGCCTGGGCGAAGAACATCTCCTTGGACAGGAAGCCGTTGAGCAGCGGGATGCCGGCCATCGCCAGCGAAGCGATGATCGCCAGTGCGCTGGTGTAGGGCATCAGCCGGCGCAGGCCGCCCAGCCGTCGCATGTCGCGAGTGCCGGTCTCGTGGTCGATGATGCCCGCGGCCATGAACAGCGAGGCCTTGAAGGTGGCGTGGTTGAGGATGTGGAACAGCGCCGCGACCACCGCCATCGGCGTCGACAGGCCGAGCAGCAGGGTGATCAGGCCCAGGTGCGAGATGGTCGAGTAGGCCAGCACCCCCTTCATGTCGTGCTGGAAGATGGCGTTCCATGCGCCGACCAGGAGCGTCAGTGCGCCCACCGTACTGACCACGTAGAAGAACAGGTCGGTGCCCGCCAGCGACGGATGCAGCCGCGCCAGCAGGAACACGCCGGCCTTCACCATGGTCGCCGAGTGCAGGTAGGCCGACACCGGGGTCGGCGCCGCCATCGCGTGCGGCAGCCAGAAGTGCACCGGGAACTGCGCGCTCTTGGTGAACACACCGGCCAGCACCAGGCCGAGGATCCAGGGGTAGAGCTCGTGCGCACGGATCGTCTCGCCCGCCGCCAGCACCGCGTCGAGCTCGTAGCTGCCGACCACGCGGCCGATCAGCACCACGCCGCCCAGCAGCGCCAGGCCGCCGGCGGCGGTGATGGTCAAGGCCATGCGCGCGCCCTCGCGGGCATCGTCGCGATGAAACCAGAAGCCGATCAGCAGGAAGGAGCTGATCGAGGTGAGTTCCCAGAACACCACCGTCAGCAGCAGGTTTCCCGACAGCACCATGCCCAGCATGGAGCCCATGAACAGGAGCAGGAAACAGAAGAATCGCCGGTACTTTTCCCGTGGGCCGAGGTAGTAGTAGGCGTACAGCACCACCAGGGCGCCGATGCCCAGCACCATCAGCGAGAACATCCAGCCCAGGCCGTCCAGGCGCAGGCTGAAGGCCAGCCCCGCCTGCGGCAACCACTCGTGCATCGTCCGCGGGATCTGTCCGTCCATCACCGCCGGCGTCAGCCAGGCCAGCACCGCCAGCGCCAGCACCGGGGCCAGGCCTGCCAGCCATGCGACCGCTTTGGCGGGTGCGTCGCGCAGGATCGCGAGCACCAGCGCCAGCACGAAGGGCAGGGCCAGCATGAGTTCGAGCATCGGGGTCCTTTCTTGCCGGGGGAACCGCGCTCCGCGCGGCGAGCACCGGATTCTAGCAGCGCCCGGCGTCGCTCCCGGCGTCGCCTGGCCTATCCTTTGCCCATGCGTGCCGTCTCTTTTCGTGTCGCCATGCCGCCGCGACCGGTCCCGTCGCGATGACCCGCGGCGCGGGCCGCGTGCTCGTGTTCGGCGGCAGCGGGCAGATCGGGGAGGCCGTGCTCGCGCGCCTGCTGCGGGCGGGCTGGGACGTGGACGCGGTGTCGCGCACGGCGCAGTCGGCATCGCCGGGACTGCGCTGGCTGCGCGGCGGATTTCAGGAGATGCCGCCGCTGGCCCGCGGTTACGACGCGATCCTGAGCTGCGGGCCGCTGGACCACTTCGCCCGCTGGCAAGCCGGCGGCAGCGTCGCCTCGCCGTGCGTGGTCGCGTTCGGCTCCACCAGCCTGGCGGCCAAGCACGCCTCGGCCGACCCCGCCGAGCGCGATCTGGCCGCGCGCCTCGAGGCCGCCGAGGACGCGCTGTTCGCTTCGTCGGCGACACGGGGCAGCCGGGCGATCGTGCTGCGCCCGACCCTGGTCTATGGAGCCGGACGCGACCGGACCCTGACCCGCATGGCCGCGCTGGCACGGCGGTCCGGCCTGTTCGTGCTGCCGCGCGGCGCGACCGGCCTGCGCCAGCCGGTGCACGTGGACGATCTCGCCGCCACCGCGGTCGCGGCCCTGACCGCGAATGGCGCCGGCGGTCGCGGCTACGACCTCCCCGGCGGGGAGACCCTGGCCTACCGCGACATGGTCGCGCGCGTGCTCGCTGCGCTGCGGCCACCGGCGCGGCTGCTGGAGCTGCCGCCGCCGCTGTTCTCGATGCTCGCGGCGACGCTCCGAGCGACCGGGCGTCTGCAGGGCTTCGGAGCCCAGGCGCAGGCGCGCCTGCGCGAGGACCTGGTGTTCGACGCCGCGCCGGCGGCCACGGCGCTGGGCCATGCGCCGCGCGCGTTCCATCCGGAGGCGGCGATGTTCGCGCCGCGCTGAGTCAGATTTCGCGCGCGGGTGGCAGCGGCCGCGCCCTGGCCTTCGCCCGCAGCGCGATCGTGGCGACGCCGCCGAGAACCAGCGCACCACCGACCCACAGCTGCGTGCCGGGGCTGTCGCCCCAGAACACGATGCCCAGCACGACCGCCAGCAGGGGCGTCAACAGCAGCCAGGGCGTGAGTTCCGCCACCGGATGGCGCTGCAGCAGCAGGAAGTACACGCCATGGCCGAGCAGCGAGGCCACCAGCGCCGAGTAGGACACGCCGATCCACGCCCGGGGAGAGGCCGCAGGCAGCGCGGCCAGGCCCCCGGGCTCGAGCAGCAGGCTGATCGCCAGCAGCGGCAGCACCGCGACCAGCGCGCTCCAGCCCTGCTGGGTGACCATGCCGATTCCGCCCAGTCGGCGCATCAGCACGGTGCCCACCGCGAGGAAGGCGGCCGATACCAGCATCGCCAGCATGGCCGAAGGCCTGTCGACGATCGAGGGGTCGAAGCCGATCACCAGCACGCCGGCGAAGCTCACCGCGATCGCGGTGCCGGTGCGCCAGGCGAAGCGCTCGCCCAGGACCGCCCAGGCCAGAAGCGCCGACATCGGCACGTAGCTCTGCATCACGATCGCCACCGCCGACAGCTCGCCGGCCAGGCGCAGGGCCCAGAAGCTCAGCCCGAAGTGGAACACGTTCATGCACAGCGCTACCGCGAGCAGCCGCGGCCACTGCGCCCGCGGCACCGGCTTCACGAACGGAAGCAGCACCAGGGCCACGATCGCCATGCGCAGCGCCGTGTACAGGAAGGCGGGGATCTCGAGCAGGGCATAGGCCGAGAACAGGAAGTTGCCGGCCCAGGCCAGGCAGATGGCCAGGATCAGGGTGAGGTCGCGCGGGGACATGCGCCATTGTCGCCCGGCCGCCGCCCTGGTGGCCCACGTCGCGCGGCCGCCGGGCCGGCACGCAGCGTCCCACCGCACACCCGGGACACCCCGGGGTCACATCGGCCTGCTACCAGCGCCACCCCATCCGCCGATAGAGCTTCGCCAGCACCCACGAAGGCCCGATGAGCAGGTACACCAGGTCGGTGAAGAAGCTCGGCTTGCGCCCCTCGAGCCTGTGGCCGATGAACTGCGCGATCCAGGCGAAGACGAAGACCGCGATCGCGAGTTTCAGCAGGCCGCCGCGTCCGAGCGCCCCGAACAGCCACCAGGTCAGCGCCGACAGCGCCACGAACACCAGCAGCATGCCGACGCCCAGCCGGCGCGAGCTGCGCTGGTAGAACAGCCAGGCCGCGAACATCGGCAGCGCGGCCCAGATCCCGGGCTGGAACAGCGTGCCCGGCGCCGGGATGCACCACAGCAGCGCGATCACGCTCCACAGGATCGCCGGCACGGCGACCACGTGGATCGCCTGGTTGGTGTCATTGCGGTGGTCGCCCGAATAGCTGGCGAACCAGCGGTCGATCGGACGGCCTGCGTGACCGGTGTCCGCCATGATGGAGCCCTCGACGCGTCGTTCCGGAAGCATAGGGCAATCCACCCGCCGCCGCGCGCGACCGCTCAGGGAAGGCCGAGGCGCGCACGCACCTCCGCGGCCACGCGCGCGGTCTCGCGCAGCGGTCGCGCATCGAAGCCGGCCGCCGTCCCGTCGAGCGGGCGCACCCGGCCGCGGGCCAGCAGCTCCTCGACGAAGGCGCGCGGCCGCCCGCGCACGGCGTCCGGACGATGCACATGCACCGGTGCCGCGGTGGCGCAGGCTTCCGAGAGCATGTTCACCGAGTCGGCGGAACAGACGATGCGGTCGGCCCAGCCGAGCAGGCCCGCATAGGGATTGTCGCCGTCGTCGGCTCCGGTCCAGGTCCGGACAGGCACTGCCCATGGCCGCGCGCGCAGCGCGTCGCGCACCGGCGCCGGCGTGCGTCGCGAGGCCGTGAGCATCAGGCTGCCGCCTTCGCGGAGGGCCATCGCTTCGGCGGCGGCGGCCAGCGCGTCGAAATCGCCGATGTCGAAGGCCGCGTGTGCGCTCGGGCCGCCGACCAGCACCGCGATCCGCGGCGCCGGCAGCGTGGCGAGGTCCGCGAACGCCGCGCGCCCGCGGGCCAGCCAGGCATCGTCGACCGGATGCAGGCTGCCGGCCAGGGTGATGACGTTGTCGCCGCGCAGGCCATCGTGCGCCGGCGCCACCACCAGGTCCCAGTGCCGTGGCGGCAGTCTCGGATCCAGTACCTGCACCACGCGCGCACCGCGCGCGCAGCAGGCGCATGGCCAGCGCGGCCTGGCGCCCGCAGCCCACGGCCAGCCGGGGAGGCGCCGCCAGCGCGTCCGCGAACGCCGCACCGAAGGCGTGGCGATCGCCGGGCAGCCTCCGCGGTGCCAGCCAGCGCCAGGGGGCCCGCGGTTCCAGCACCAGTTCCCGCGGCGCCGGCGCCAGCGCCGCGGCCAGGGCCTGCGCCTGGCGGGCGTTGCCGGCGCGGCCGTCGCTCACGGCGAGGACCTCGGCCGGTGCGCCGGTGGTGATGGCGTGCAGGACCATAGCGTTGCGTCGGAGGGTCGGTGGAATCTCCGACGGGACTCTACACTGCGCGATCCGTCACATGATCCACGAGGTTTCCCGATGCACGACGCGCTGCCCCAGGCCATGCTCGCCCGGCTGTTCCGCGAAGCCCGCACCCACAACGCCATTGGCGGCGACGTCGAAGACGACACGCTGCGCGCGCTCTACGACCTGGTGAAGTTCGGTCCCACCGAAGCCAACAGCTGCCCGGCGCGCTTCGTCTTCGTGCGCTCGCCGGAGGCCAAGGCCAGGCTGGCGCCGGCGCTGAGCGACGGCAACCGCGACAAGACCCTGGCCGCGCCGGTGACGGTGATCGTGGGCCACGACCTGGCGTTCTACGACAAGCTGCCGGTGCTGTTCCCGCACACCGACGCGCGCTCGTGGTTCGCCGGCTCGGACGAGGCCCGGCTGGAGCGCGTCGGCCTGCGCGGCTCGAGCATGCAGGCCGCCTACCTGATCCTGGCCGCGCGCGCGCTGGGCCTGGACTGCGGGCCGATGAGCGGTTTCGACAACGCGATGGTCGACGAGGCCTTCTTCAAGGGCACCGCGATCCGTTCCAACATCCTCGTCAACCTCGGCCATGGCGATCCGGCGCAGCTGTTCCCGCGCTCGCCGCGGCTGCCGTTCGACGAGGCCGCGCGCATCGAATGAGCGCCGCGGGAGACGGACCCGGCGCGCCGCGGCCGCGACCTGCGGCCGCGCGTTTCCATTCGCGCGCCGGCGGCATCGAGGCCGTGGAGGCGTTTTCCCGCGGCGATGCGTTCGACCGGGAATGGATGGGCTGGGGCGCACTGCGCGTCCTGTCGCGCCAGGACTGGGCGCCGGCTGCGGTGTGCGACGAGGGCAGGGTGGCCAACATGGAGCGCCTGCTGCTGGTCCTGGAGGGCGCGCTCGACGCCGACTGCGGCGACCTCGGCCGCGTCCGCGTCGACGCCGGCGGCGCGCTGTGGATCGGCGCCGGCCACGGCCTGGCCGTGCGTCTCGCCAATGCCTCGATCTCCGCGCGGCTGCGCCTGGTCGAGCTCTGGATGCGGCCGGAACACGTCAATGCCGTGCCGGCTGTGGCGGTGCCGGTGCCGGCGGCGGATCCGGGTGATGCCGCTGCGGGCGCCGGGGCCGCCTGGGCAGCGCTTCCCCTGCACCGGCGTGCGCGGGTGGCGCGCGCGCGACTGGCTCCAGGCCAGGCCCTCGACCTGCCCCCGTCCGAGGGCGCGCACTGCTGGCTGGAGGTGCTGGACGGCGAGGTCGCTGCGGACCCGCCCGGCCTTCGCCTGGGCCCCGGCGACGGCATCGCCTGGCGCGCCGGCGACGCGGATGTGCCCGCCACGCTCGCCAACCCCCGCGGTGCCGGCCATGCCGACGTCCTGCTGCTCGCGCTGCCGGCCTGAACCGAGCCACGCGCGCCCGGGCAGGCTAGACTGTCGCGGTCACAGCAAACCGGTCACTTCGCGATGTCCAGCCACCAGCCGCAGCCCGCCAACGCCCAGAAGCAGTACGAAGTGCGCCGCGCCGACCTGCCGCTGAGCTGCCCCTTGCCCTCGATGGCGCTGTGGAACTCGCATCCGCGGGTCTACCTGCCGATCGAGAGCGAAGGCGGGGAGTCCGACTGCCCCTACTGCGGCGCCCACTTCGTCCTGGTCGACTGAGCCCGGCGCCGCGCGCCGCCGGCGCATGCCCCGGCCGCTGACCGTCCTGCAGCTGCTTCCCGCCCTGGAATCGGGCGGCGTCGAACGTTCCACGCTGGAGATCGCCGAGGCTCTCTCCGACGCCGGGCACCGCGCGCTCGTGGCATCGGCGGGCGGCCGCCTGCTGCCGGCGCTGCGCGCCACCGGCGCGGAACACTTCGAACTGGACATCGGCCGCAAGTCGCTGCTCACCCTGCGCCTGGTGCGTCCGCTGCGCCGCTTGATGGCGGAGCAGGGCGTGGACATCGTGCACGCGCGTTCGCGGTTGCCGGCATGGATCGGCTGGCGTGCGTTGCACGGCCTGCCGACGGCGGCGCGGCCCCGCTTCGTGACCACCGTCCACGGCCTCAACACGCCCTCGCGCTACAGCCGGATCATGGCCCGCGGCGAGCGCGTGGTCTGCGTCTCGGACACGGTGCGCGAGCACGTGCTGCGGCATTACCCCCGCACCGATCCCGACCGTCTGCGCGTGATCCCGCGCGGCATCGATCCGGCCGCGTTCCCGCGCGCACCGTGGCCGGATCCTGCGGCACGCGCCGCGGCCGCGGGCGCCGAATCGGCGCTGGGCGGCAACGGCCCGCTTCTGCTGCTGCCGGGTCGCGGCACGCGCCTGAAGGGCCATGCCGACGCGATCGGCCTGCTTGCCGCGCTGCGCGCCGACGGCCTGGATGCGCGGCTGTGGATGCCAGGCGCCCGCGACCCGGCGCGCGCCGCCTATGTCGCCGAGCTGGAAGCGCTGGCGCGCACGCTCGGCGTCGACGCCGCGCTGGCGATCACGCCGCCCACCTCGACCATCGCCGCCGCCTATGCCGCCAGCGACCTGGTGCTGCAGCTCTCGCGCAAGCCGGAAGCCTTCGGCCGCACGGTGATCGAAGCCTTCGCCGTGGGTCGGCCGGTCCTGGGCTGGGACCATGGCGGCGTCGGCGAACTGCTGCGCGAGCTGCAGCCCGAGGGCGCCGTGCCGGTGTTCGACGCTGGCGCACTGCAGGCGCTCGCGGCCGCGCTGCTCGCGCGCGACCTGCGGCTTCGGGCTACGATTCCCGCCGTTCCCGTCCGCTACTCGCTCCGCTCGATGCAGGACGCCACGCTCTCGGTCTATGACGAACTCCGCTGACATCGCGCCGCAGGCGATGCCGCACGCCACCGCCGCCGGCTGGCGCTGGGCGCCGCACTGGGTGCTGGCCTTCGTGGCCCTGTGGCCGGCACCCGGCTATGCCGAGGCCGTCGTCGTGCTGGGTGCGCTGGCGGCCATCGTCAAGCTCGCGGCCAGCCGTTTCCGCGGCGGCGCACAGTTGCTCAGCGGCCCGGCCTGGGCGCTGACCAGCGTGCTGTTCTTCGCCTACTGGCTGCCCGAGCTGCTGTCGGCGGTGGGCGCCGTGGATCCCGGGCGCACCCTGCGCGAGGCCCTGGTCGACCTGCGCTACCTGCCCTTCCTGTGGCTGGTGGCGATCGCCGTTGCCGATGGCCGCGGCCGGCGGCTGACCTTCGGCGGACTGGCGGTGATCATGGGCATCTGGACGCTCGACGCGCTGGTCGAAGTGGTCTTCGATACCAGCCCGCTGTTCTGGGGCATCGACGCCGCGAAGCAGCTGATCAGCGGCCGGCCGATGTGCGACCTCGACGCGCTGGCACGCGCCGACCGCCTCGGTGGCGTGCTCGGGCCATGCAACCTCAAGCTCGGCCTGGTGCTGGCCAGCCTGTCGCCGTTCGTGCTCTATGCCGCGGGACGCCGTTGGCGTACGCCGGGCTGGGTGGTGGCGGCCGCGGCCGTCGGCATCGTGATCATATTCGCGGGCTCGCGCGCCTCCTGGCTGACCTATGCGCTGGTGCTGCTGCTGTCGGGCTGGCGACTGCTCGGGTGGAAGCGGCTGCTGGCCGTGTTCGGCGCCGGCATCGTGGTGATCATCGCCGTCAGCCTGGCCTCGCCGGAAGTGCGCGAGCGCCTGCAGCGCACCACCCAGGCCCTGCAGGCCGACCCGGCCGGCGTCGACGTCGCGCTGTCGGGCCGCACCCGCATCTGGGGCGCGGCGCTGTGCATGGTGCGCGAGCATCCGATCAACGGCGTCGGCGCACGCGGCTTCCGCGAGGCCTTCCCGGACTGCGATCCGGAAGCGGGCGCGGTGGCCGCCTGGGGCGAGGGGCCGGCGCTGCACGCGCATCAGATCGTGCTCGAAGTGCTCAGCGAGACCGGCATCGTCGGCCTGCTGCTGTGGCTGTCCGGCGTCGCGCTGGCGCTGCGGGCCTGGCGCTTCGCCGGGCCCTCGGCGCGCGAGCGGGCGCGGCCGGCAATGCTGGCGCTGGCGGTGACGGTGTTCCCGCTCAACACCCACCTGGCGTTCTATTCGACTTTCTGGGGCGCGCTGACCCTGATGCTGGCCGCGCTCTACGCCGGCAGCCTGCTGGCGCACGCACCTGCGCCGGCCGTGCGCACGGACTGAGTCCGCGGCGTCAGTACGCCGAGCTGCCGTCGGGACGCCGCTTGAAGCGGCGATGGATCCACAGGTACTGCTCGGGCGCCGCGCGCGCCATGGTCTCGATCGCCGCCATGACCTCGGCGGTGTCGGCGGTGGCGTCGGACGTGGGATAGCCCTCGCTGGCTGGGAACAGGCGCAGGGTATAGCCGCCGTCCTCGCGCCGCGCGTGCTGGTAGAACAGCACCGAGGCGCCGGACATGCGCGCCAGCTGGTGGGTCGAGGTCAGGCTGTGCGCCGGTTGGCCGAAGAACGGCACATACACGCTCTCGCCGCGGCTCGGATCCTGGTCGGGCGCATACCAGAGCAGGCCGCCGCGCTTGAGGTGGCGGACGCTGCCGCGCAGGTCCTGTTTGGGGAACATGGCCGCGGCGTAGCGCGCGCGGCCGCGGCGCACCGCCCACTCCATCGCCGGCTGCGCATGCGGGCGGTACATCCCCGCCAGCGGCGCGTGGTCGCACATCAGCCGGCCACAGACCTCCAGCGTGGTGAAGTGGCCGCTGACCACGATCACCCCGCGGCCGCCCGCGCGCGCGGCCTCCATGTGCTCCAGACCTTCCACCACCAGTCCGCGGCGCAGCGGCTCCACCGAGCCCCACCAGGCGCGGGCGAATTCGAACAGTCCGATGCCGATGGCCTCGAAATGGCGCCGCAGCAGTGCTTCGCGCGCGTCGGCGGACAGTTCCGGGAAGCAGAGTTCCAGATTGCGCGCGGCCACGCGCCGGCGCGCCGGCAGCGCGCGTCGCAGCAGGCGGCCGATCGTGCGGCCCAGCGCCCGCTGCACTGGCCAGGGCAGCCGCGCCAGCAGCGCCATCGCGCCGATGCCAAGCCATGCCGGCCAGTGGCGGGGCCCGAGTGGCGGCGTGTCGTCGTGGGGTCCGGCCATGCCGACGATTCTACCGGCGGCACGACCACACGCGCCCCCTCGCACGGCGGCTTCGCTATCCTTGACGCATGGCCGCATCCCGGGACCGCGCCGTCGAACGCCTGCTGCGCGGCCTGTATTCGGCCGTGCTGTACCTGCTCGTGCCGGTGACGGTCTATCACCTGATCTGGCGCGGCTTCCGCCAACCGGAATACCTCGAGCGCTGGGGCGAGCGCTACGCCGCCTACAGCACTCCGCCGCTGGACGACTGCGTCTGGGTGCATGCGGTCTCGGTGGGCGAGGTCAATGCCGCCGCGCCGCTGGTCAACGCCCTCCTCGAAAGCCGTCCGGACCTGCGGCTGCTGGTGACCACCATCACGCCAACCGGCTCGGCGCGCGTGCGTGCGCTGTGGGGCGAGCGCGTGGAGCATGTCTATCTGCCCTACGATCTGTCCGGCGCCGTGCGCCGCTTCCTCGCCCACTTCCGGCCTCGGCTGGCGCTGGTACTGGAAACCGAGCTCTGGCCCAACCTGCTGTTCTGCTGCCGCGACCATGGCGTGCCGGCTTACCTCGTCAACGCGCGCCTGTCCGAACGTTCGCTCCGCGGCTACGCCCTGCTGCGCCCGCTGATCGGCCGGGTGCTGCGCACGCTGGCCCGGGTCGCTGCGCAGTCGGAGGCTGATGGCGCGCGCTTCGTGCGCCTCGGCGCGGAGCCGGGTGCGGTCTCGGTGCTCGGCAACCTCAAGTTCGACGTGAAGGTCGGCGATGCTCCGCGCCGGGTCGCGGCCGCGTTCGCGGCGCACAGCGGCGGGCGCAAGGCCTGGATCGCCGCCAGCACGCATCCGGAAGAAGAAGCCGCGGTGATCGCCATCCACCGGCGCCTGCGCACGCGCTGGCCGGACCTGGTGCTGCTGTGGGCGCCGCGCCATCCCGAGCGCTTCCGGCCGGTGGCGCAGGCCTGCGTCGAAGCCGGCTGGCGGGTGGCCACGCGCGAACTCACGCGCTGGCCCGACCGCGAGGATGGTGTGTTCGTGATCGATACGCTGGGCGAGCTGGCCGACTTCTATGCCTGCGCGCAGGTGGCCTTCGTCGGCGGCAGCCTGCAGCCGGTGGGCGGACACAACCTGCTCGAACCCGCGGCGCTGGGCGTGGCCGTGGTCACGGGCCCGCATCTGCACAACTTCTCCGACATCGCGCGCCAGCTGGACGAGGCCGGCGCGCTGCGCATCGGTGCCGACGCCGAGTCCGTGGGCGCAGCGGTGGCGCGGCTGCTGGCCGACGCGGATGCGCGCGCAGCGATGGCCGCGCAAGGACTGCGCCTGGTGGCGGAGGGCCGCGGCGCACTCGCGCGGACAGTGGAAATGATCGCGCCGGAGCTGCCTCCGGCGTGATCTCCGCGGCGGCGGTCAGCCGCCGGCGCTGGTGTCGGGCGTGGCGGCCTCGACGGTGAGCAGGCGGTTGATCTCCTGCACGTCGGCAATGCCGAGGGTGCCCGCGGCCTGCGCCAGCAGCAGGCGGTTCTGCAGGAAGTTGTAGCGCGCCAGCGCGTATTCGCGTTCGGCGTTGAACAGGTTCTGCTGGTTGATCAGCACGTCGACCACGGTGCGGGTGCCGACCTCCAGGCCGACCTGCGAAGCCTCGTAGGCGCTGCGCGCCGAGACCAGCGCCTGGCGGCGGGCCTCGATCTCGCTGACGCCGGCGACCACGGTCTGGTAGGCGTTGCGGGTGTTGCGGTCGAGCGCGCGGCGGGCCTGCTCGAGCTGCTGCTCGGAGATGTCGCGGCTCGACAGTGCCTGGCGCACGCGGGACTGGGTGGCGCCGCCGGCGAAGATCGGCACGCTCAGGGTGAGGCCGATGCTGTGGCCCTCGCCGGTGGGCGTGCCGCCGGAGCCACCCGTGCCCAGGTCGCCCCAGGCGGCGCCATTGTCGTAGCCCGCCCCGAGGGTCAGCCGCGGCAGATGCCCCGCGCGCGCGGTGGTGACGCCATGCTCGGCGGCGCTCAGGCTGTATTCCGCGGCGCGCAGCGACGGGTTGTTCTCGATCGCGGTGGCCAGCCAGCGGTCCAGGCCGTCACCCACGGGTGCTTCGGGCTGGAAGTCCTCCGGAAGCGCGCGCAGGGTCCGCACCGGGCGGCCGGTGATCTCGGCCAGCGCCTGGTAGGCGTCCTCGAGCGCGTTGCGCGCCAGGATGGTGTTGGCGCGCGCGGCGTCGTACTGGGCGCGGGCCTCGTGCACGTCGGTAATGGGTGCCAGGCCGACCTCGAGGCGCTTGTCGGCGAAGTCGTACTGCTTCTGCAGCGCGGCCTCGGCGGCCTCGGCGGCGGCCAGGGTCTCGATCGCCACCAGCACGTTGAAATACGCGGCCGAGGTGCGGGTGATCAGCTGGTGGTTGGCGGCGTCGAGATCGAAGCCGGCGGCGGTGTCGAGGGCGCGCTGCGCGCGCAGGTTGGAGATCGCGCCGAGGTCGAACACCGTCTGGCTGAGATCGACGCCGACGCTGCGTCGGCGGGCGTCGCCGTCGACGCCTGCAGCATAGCTGCGGTTCAGCGACGCGCTGCCGCTGATCTGCGGCAGCAGCGCGGCACGTGCCTGCACGCGGCCTTCATGGCTGATGTCCCGGTTGGCCTCGGAAATCGCCAGCGCCGGATCGTTGCTGCGCGCCAGTTCGTAGGTCTGCAGCAGGTCTTCCGCCGATGCCGCGGCGGGCACCAGGGCGAGGAGGAGCGCGAGGGCGAGGGGTCGACGGGTCATCGGGGGGTCCTTGTGGTTCCGGCGGGTCAGCCGGCGGGTCAGAGCGCGAACGCCGGAACAGGCGCCGCGCCCGCCAGGTAGGCGAGGTCGGTTTCGAACAACGATTCGATGCGCGGGCCGTTGACGTCGGCGCGGATGAGCACCGCCTCCAGCGCCGGCAGCCGGCCGCGCACGATGAACATGCGGCCGCCGGGGCGCAGCCAGCCGAGGAAACGGTCGGGAACGGTGTCCACGGCGCCGGTCACGCAGATGGCGTCGAACTGGCGGTCCGGTTCCCACGAGAACGCATCGGCGTGCACGACCGAGACGTTGGTCGCGCCCTGGGCCAGCAGGGTCGCGCCCGCGGTCCCGGCGAGATCGGCGTGGCGCTCGACGGTGGTCACCGCCCGCGCCAGCCGGCCCAGGCAGGCGGCCATGAAGCCGCTGCCGGTGCCGATCTCCAGCACGTCCTCGGAGCCGTCCAGCGACAGCGCCTGCAGTGCGCGGCCTTCGACCACCGGCTTCATCATCGACTCGCCGTGGGCCAGCGGCAGCGCGACGTCCGCGTACGCCAGCGCGCGGTGCGCGGCGGGAACGTAGGCTTCGCGCGGCAGCCGCAGGAGTACGTTGAGGACGCGGGTGTCGAGCACCTCCCACGGGCGGATCTGCTGCTCGACCATGGCTTCACGGGCTTTGGCGAAATCGAGGGTCATGGTGGGGGGCCTGGCTGGTCTGGATGACCCGCCATTTTACGGTGTATTGGGGAGGGAAGGCGGAGACAGCATCGCCATGGCGGCGCTCGCCCTTTGAGTGCCGGAAGTCACCGGGACCGCCGGCTGCCGGGTTCCGCGGCTGCGCCGGGGCGGTACGCGCGCAGGAACAGGTCCACCGAGGCCTCGAGGTGGGCTTCGACGTCGAAGCCGCCCACGTCCTCGCATCCCAGCAGCAGGCGCGTATGGAATTCCCCCCTGAGCAGGGCGAAAAACTGGCCCGCGGCGCGCGCGGGATCGCCGACTTCCAGCTCGCCGGCGGCGGTCCGGCGGGCGAGCAGCGCCGCGAAGCCGGCCTGCAGCCGGCCGGCGCCCGCCTCCCAGAACATGGTCGAAAGCCGCGCGTCCAGCTGCTCGGGCGCGCACATCAGGCGGAAGCCCGCGACCGCCTCGGGCGAGAACATCAGTGCATGCAGCGCGCGCGCGATGCCGAGCAGGCGCGGCCGAAGCGTCGTGCCGGGCGCCGGCGTGAACAGCTCCGGCGGCACCTGCTGCTCGCAGTGGTGCGCGATCACCGCGGCGAACAGCGCCCCCTTGTCGCCGAAATGGCTGTACACGGTGAGCTTGGAGACCCCGGCCCGCGCCGCGATCTCGTCCATGCTGACGCCCTGGAAGCCGTGCTCGAGGAACATGGACTGCGCGGCCTCGAGGATGGCCGCGCGCTTGGCGGGATCCTTCGGGCGGCCCGGGGCCGGGCGCGGCGCTGCCTGGCTAGTGTCTGGCGTGGTCATCCGCGAATACTGGACCGTCGAGTTCGGTAACCATAGCATTGCGGCCTCTGGCGCGGATCGATGCAGGGAGCAACCCATGGCAGGCAGGCGCAGGATCCGCTGGACGGCCGGGGCCATGTTCGCGCTCGCCTTGTCCGCCTGTGGCGCGGGACAGCCGGAGCCCGCTCCGGCGCGGCCGGTGATGGTGGCGCGTCCGCAGCCGGCCCCGGGCGTCGCCCGCAGTTTCTCGGGTGAAGTGCGGGCCCGCGAGGAAAGTCCGCTGGCGTTCCGCGTCGGCGGGAAGCTGGTGCGGCGGGAGGTCGACGTCGGCGACCGCGTGGCCCGCGGCACCCTGCTCGCGGTGCTCGACCCTGGCGACCTGGACACCCAGGTCCGTGCCGCCGAAGCGCGGCTTTCCGCGGCCGAGGCCCAGCTCCGGCGCGCGGCCGCCGACCGTGCCCGCTATGCGACCCTGGCCGACGAACAGCTGGTCAGCCGCTCCGCGCTGGACGCCCAGGAGGCCGCCTGGCGCGCCGCGGACGGCGAGATGCGCGCCGCGCGCGCGGCCGCCGAGCTGGCTGCCAACCAGGCCGCGCACACCCGCCTGCTGGCGCCGGCCGACGGCGTGATCGCGAGCCGGCAGGCGGAAGCCGGGCAGGTGGTGGCGGCGGGGCAGGCGGTGTTCACCCTGGCCGCCGACGGTGGCCGCGAAGTCGCGATCGCGCTGCCGGAGTCGGTGGTGGGCGAGTACGCGGTCGGCCAGCCGGTCGAGGTCGAACTGTGGGCCGCACCGGGCGAGCGCCTGCGCGGCCGCTTCCGCGAGATCTCCCCGGCTGCCGACCCGGTGGCGCGCACCTATGCCGCGCGCGTGGCGCTCGACGGTGCCGACGCGTCGCGGGTCGCGCTGGGCCAGAGCGCGAAGGTGCTTGCCGCCGGCGGGGACGCGACCCTGACCGTGCCGCTGGCGGCGGTGCAACGCGGCGACGACGGCGCGCCCATGGTCTGGGTCCACGAGGACGGGCGGGTGCACGCAGCGGCGGTGCGGACGGGGCCGTTCGGCGCAGAGACGGTGCCGGTGACCGCCGGGCTGGAGCCGGAAGACTGGGTGGTGATCGCAGGCGGCCACCTGCTGCGCGAGGGACAGGAGGTCAGCGCGGTCGATCGGAACAACCGCCCCGTGCCCGGCGCCGCAGCGGTGCCGGCGCCGTGACCGCCCTCCGCAGGCACAGGGCGCCTCCGGCGGCGCGCATGGTGCCCGCATGACGCGCTCGCGCTTCAACCTGTCCGAGTGGGCGCTGCGCAACCGCGCCCTGGTGGTCTACGTGATGCTGGTCGCGGCCCTGGTCGGCGCCTGGTCGTACAGACAGCTCGGCCAGTCGGAGGATCCGCCCTTCACCTTCAAGGCCATGGTGGTGCGCACGGTATGGCCGGGCGCCACCGCCGACCAGGTCGCGCGCCAGGTCACGGATCGCGTCGAACGCGCGCTGATGGACACCGGCCGCTACGAGACGATCCGCTCGTACTCGCGCCCGGGCGAGTCGCAGGTGATCTTCATGGCAGCCGATTCGCTGCCTTCGCGCGACGTGCCGGAGCTCTGGTACCAGGTGCGCAAGAAGGTGGGCGACATCCGCGCCACCCTGCCGGCCGAAGTGGTCGGGCCGTTCTTCAACGACGAGTTCGGCGACACCTTCGGCAACATCTATGCGCTCACCGGCGAAGGCTTCGACTACGCGGTGCTCGAGGACTATGCGGAACGCATCCAGCTCGAGCTGCAGCGCCTGCCCGACGTCGGCAAGGTCGAGCTGATCGGACTGCAGGACGAGAAGGTCTTCGTGGAGGCCGGCAACACCCGCCTGGCCACGCTGGGCGTGCCCGTCGAAGCCCTGCAGCAGGCGCTGGCGCAGCAGAATGCCGTCGTGCCGGCGGGCTTCGTGGAAACCGCCAGCGACCGCGTGCAACTGCGCGTGGACGGCGCCTTCCGTTCGATCGACGAGATCCGGGCGCTGCCGGTGCGCGCGGGCGACCGCAGCCTGCGCCTGGGCGACATCGCCGAGGTCCGGCGCGGCTGGGCCGATCCCGCGGCGCCCCGGATGCGCTTCATGGGCGTGGATGCGATCGGCATCGGCGTGGCGCTGCGCAGGGACGGCGACATCCTGGCGCTTGGCGACGCCCTGTCCGCGGAGGCGGCACGGCTGCGCGACACGCTGCCGCTGGGCATGGAGCTGCGCAAGGTGTCCGACCAGCCGGCGGCGGTGCGCGAATCGGTGGGCGAGTTCGTGAAGGTGCTGGCCGAGGCGGTGGTGATCGTGCTCCTGGTCTGCTTCTTCTCGCTGGGCCTGCGCACCGGGCTGGTGGTCGGGGTGTCGATCCCGCTTGTGCTGGCGATGACCTTCGCGCTGATGCACTGGTTTGGAATCGGCCTGCACAAGGTGTCGCTGGGGGCGCTGGTGCTGGCGCTGGGCCTGCTGGTGGATGACGCGATCATCGCCGTGGAGATGATGGCCATCCGCATGGAGCAGGGCGACGACCGCCTGACGGCGGCGGGCTACGCCTGGTCGCACACCGCCTTCCCGATGCTGACGGGAACCCTGGTGACCGCGGCCGGATTCCTCCCGATCGCGACCGCGGCCTCCTCGGTGGGCGAGTACACGCGCTCGCTGTTCCAGGTGGTCACCATCGCGCTCGTCGTGTCCTGGGTGGCCGCGGTGCTGTTCATCCCGCTGCTGGGCGAGAGGATGCTCCCGGACTTCGCCAGTCCGCGGCCACCCCGCCCGGGTTCGCTGGCTGCGCGCCGCCGCGCCTGGCGCCTGCGCCTGGCCGACCGCTGGCCGCAGTACGCCTTCGTGCTGGCACCGGGCGGGGAGGTGGCGGGCGGAGAGGCGGCGGGCGGCCACGACCCGTACCAGCGGCCGTTCTACCGCGGGCTGCGGCGCGTCTTCGAATGGTGCCTCCTGCACCGCTGGCTGGTGATCCTCGTCACCGTCGCACTTCTGGTCCTGTCCGTCGCCGCCTTCCGCTTCGTGCCCAGGCAGTTCTTCCCCGACTCGCAGCGGCTGGAGCTGATGGTCGACCTGGAGCTGGCGGAGGGTGCTTCCCTGCGCGCGACCGAAGACGCGGTGCGGCACATGGAGGCCTTGCTGTCCGCGCGGGATGAAATCGACAACTTCGTCGCCTACGTCGGCAGCGGCTCGCCGCGCTTCTACCTGCCGCTGGACCAGCAGCTGCCGCAGACCAGCTTCGCCCAGTTCGTGGTGCTGGCGCGCGACGTCGAGGGCCGGGAAACCCTGCGCGACTGGCTGGTCGAAGACGCCGCCATCGACTTCCCCGGATTGCAGCTGCGCGTGACCCGGCTCGAAAACGGACCGCCGGTGGGCTACCCGGTGCAGTTCCGCGTCTCGGGCGAGCACGCCGACCGCGCGCGCGAGATCGCGCGCCGGGTCGCCGACGTGGTGCGCGCCAATCCGCATGTCGCCAACGTCAACCTCGACTGGGACGAGCCGAGCAAGGTGGTGCGGCTGGTGATCGACCAGGAGCGCGCGCGGGTGATGGGCGTGGATTCGCAGCGCCTCGCGCGCTTCCTCACGGCCTCGCTGTCCGGGCAGGCCGTGGGCGTCTACCGCGAAGGCAACGAACTGATCGAGGTGGTGATGCGCGGGCCGGCCGACGAGCGCATGGGCCTCGATCGGCTGGGCAGCCTCGCCGTGCACGGCGCCGACGGGAGGCCGGTGCCGCTGTCCCAGGTGGCGCGGCTGGAGTACGCCTTCGAGGACGGGATCATCTGGCATCGCGACCGGCTGCCGACGGTGATCGTGCGCGCCGACGTCCGCAACGGCGTGATGCCGGCATCGGTGGTGGACGCGCTGCTGCCGGAGCTCGAAGGCATCCGCGCGGCGCTTCCGTCGGGCTATCTGCTGGAGACCGGAGGCACCATGGAGGACTCCGCGCGCGGGCAGGACTCGATCCGCGCCGGCATGCCGCTGTTCCTGTTCGTGGTGGCGACGCTGCTGATGCTGCAGCTGCGCAGCTTCTCGCGCAGCGCGATGGTGCTGGCGACGGCGCCGCTGGGGCTGGTGGGGGCGGTGCTGTTCCTGCTGGTGTTCCGCGTGCCCTTCGGCTTCGTGGCGCTGCTGGGCACGATCGCGCTGGCCGGCATGGTGATGCGCAACTCGATCATCCTCGTCGACCAGATCCAGCAGGACATCGACGCCGGCCATGCGCGCTGGGACGCGGTGGTCGACGCCACCGTGCGCCGCTTCCGCCCCATCGTGCTGACCGCGCTGGCGGCGATCCTGGCGATGATCCCGCTGTCGCGCAGCGTGTTCTTCGGGCCGATGGCGGTGGCGATCATGGGCGGGCTGACGGTCGCGACCGTGCTCACCCTGGTGTTCGTGCCCGCTCTGTACGCCGCCTGGTTCCGCGTACGCCGCGACGAACCGGCGCCCGGACCCTCGCCGGATCCCTCGCGCAAAACCTCTCCACTGTAGGAGCGGCTATAGCCGCGACCGACGAAGCAGAAGAGAAACCGTCGTCAAAGGCATCGTGGCTGTAGCCCCTCCTGCAGCGCTGCGGCGGCGGGGGCGAGCAGTTCGGCACGCGGCCCCGCCACGGGCGAGACATGGGCGCGCGCGGCGCAGCCGGCGGCGTTGAAGCCACCCACCATGGCCGGCGCCGCCGCTGCGGCCTCGGCCCGCGACGCGAACCAGGCGAAGCACGCCGGCCCGCCGCCCGAGAGGCTCGCGCCCAGCGCCCCATGCGCCATCGCCGCCTGCTTCACCGCGGCGAATCCGGGGATCAGCGGCGCCCGCCGCGGCTCGACCAGCACGTCGCGCAGGCCCTCGCCGATCAGCGCCGCGTCGGCGCGCGCCAGGCCGGTGAGGAACAGCGCCAGGTGGGTGGAATGCGCGACGACCTGCGACAGGGGGTACGGCGCGGACAGCACCGCCCGTGCCTCGCGCGTCTCCAGCACCTGGTCGGGCTGCACGGCCACGCAGTGCAGCCACTCCGGAACGTCCAGGCGCAGCAGGCGCGTGGGCGTGGCCAGCGCCACGCCGCCGACCAGCATCGGCCCGACGTTGTCGCCCTGGCGGCTGTGGGTCGAGGCCCATTCACCCTCGAGCGCGAACGGGTACAGCGCCTCGCGCGACAGCGGCCGCTCGAGCAGGGCATTCGCAGCGACCAGGGCGGCCACGCAGGATGCCGCCGAGCCGCCGAGGCCGGAACCCAGCGGGATGCCCTTGTCGAGCTCGATCGCGAAGCCGTGGTCGATGCCGAGGGCCTCGCGCAGCGCCAGCAGGGCTCGACCCGCGGTGTTGGATCCGGCATCCAGCGGAATGTCCCCGGCGCCGCGGACGTCGCCGCGCACCGCGTCCACGCGCACCGTCGGCGCATCGATGCGGCGCACCGTCGCCACGTCGCCTGGACCCACCACGGTATGGCCCAGCAGGTCGAAGCCGACGCCGATGTTGCCGATGCCGGCGGGCGAGAATGCGCGGGCGAGGGTGGCCAGTGCCATGCGGAGGTCTGCCGCCTGACGCGCCGGCGGCGCGGAACCCGGATTGTCCCATGCTGCCGCGCGCGATGACGGAGGCCGGGATTGCGCCTAGACTCGGGCACGCGAGCGACGACCGGCGCGTCCGGCCAGCCAGCCATCGGGGATCGCCATGGATCCGACCGACATCCGCAATCCCGACACCTTCCACCGGGTCGTCGACTGCCAGTGGGCCTGCCCGGCGCACACGCCGGTTCCCGAATACATCCGCCTGATCGCCGCCGGCCGCCACGCCGACGCCTACATGGTCAACTGGCACAGCAACGTCTTCCCCGGGATCCTGGGCCGCACCTGCGACCGGCCCTGCGAACCGGCCTGCCGCCGCGGCCGGGTGGAGGAGAACAACGGTCCGCCGTCGATGCGCGACCGGCCCGAGCCGGTGGCGATCTGCCGCCTGAAGCGCGTCGCCGCCGACCACAAGGGCGATGTGCGCGCGCGCATGCCGAAGCCGGCGGCGCAGGGCAACGGCCGCCGCATCGCCTGCGTCGGCGCCGGACCATCGTCGCTGACCGTCGCCCGCGACCTTGCGCCCCTGGGCTATGCGGTGACCGTGTTCGAGGCCGATCCGAAGGCCGGCGGCTTCATGCGTACCCAGGTGCCGCGCTTCCGACTGCCGGAGCGGGTGATCGACGAGGAGACCGGCTACATCCTCGACATGGGCGTCGCGTTCGTCGGCGGCACCCGCATCGGATCCATGCGCGACCTGTTGGCGGAGGGCTACGACGCGGTCTTCGTCGGCAGCGGCGCGCCCCGCGGGCGCGATCTCGACCTCCCCGGGCGGCGCGAATGCGCGGCCAGCATCCATGTCGGCCTGGACTGGCTGGCGAACGTCCACTTCGGCCATGTCACCCGCGTCGGGCGCAGGGTGCTGGTGCTCGGCGGCGGCAATACGGCGATGGACTGCTGCCGCTCCGCGCGCAGGCTGGGAGGCGAGGACGTGAAGGTCGTGGTCCGCTCGGGCTTCGACGAGATGAAGGCCAGCCCCTGGGAGAAGGAGGACGCGATGCACGAGGGCATCCCGATCCTCGACTTCCGCGTGCCCAGGGCCTTCGAGCACGCCAGCGGCCGCCTGACCGGCATGCGCTTCGAGCGCGTGCGCGCCGAATACGACCCTGACGGCCGGCGCCGGCTGGTGCCGACCGGCGAGCCGGACGAGGTGATCCCCTGCGACGAGGTGCTGATCGCCGTGGGCCAGGAGAACGCCTTCCCCTGGATCGAGCGCGACCTCGGCATCGACTTCGACCAGTGGGGCATGCCGGTGGTCGACAGGGTGACGCACCAGTCGACCCTGCCGCACGTGCTGTTCGGCGGCGACGCCGCCTTCGGGCCGAAGAACATCATCTGGGCCGTCGCCCATGGCCACGCGGCGGCGATCTCGATCGACCGCCTGCTGGAGGGCGAAGACACCCGGGACCGCCCCGCGCCCGGCGTCACCCTGGAATCCCAGAAGATGGGCATCCACGAATGGCGCTACGACAACGCGGTCTCGGACGACGAGCGCTTCGCGGTGCCGTGGTCGGAGGCGGCGAAGAAGCTCGACAGCATGGACGTGGAAGTGGAGCTGGGCTTCGATGCGGCGACCGCCTGGAAGGAGACGCAGCGCTGCCTCAACTGCGACGTGCAGACGGTGTTCACCCGCGACAAGTGCATCGAATGCGACGCCTGCGTCGACATCTGCCCGACCGACTGCATCACTTTCACCGCCAACGGCGACGAGGCCGACCTGCGCACCCGCCTGACCGCGCCGGCGCTGAACGCCGACCAGCCGCTGTACGTCTCGGAACCGCTGAAGACGAGCCGGGTGATGGTCAAGGACGAGGACGTCTGCCTGCACTGCGGCCTGTGCGCGGAGCGCTGTCCGACCGGCGCCTGGGACATGCAGAAGTTCCTGCTGCTCGAGACCCGCGCGGGCGGCGACCGCCGCCCGGCGCGCGGTCGGGAGGCGGCATGACGTCGCCTTCGCCGCTGCGGGCGGTCAACGACTTCGTGGTCAAGTTCGCCAACGTCAACGGCTCGGGTTCCGCCTCGGCCAACGAGCTGTTCGCCAAGGCGATCCTGCGCATGGGCGTGCCGGTCGGCCCGCGCAACATCTTCCCCTCCAACATCCAGGGCCTGCCGACCTGGTACGAGGTCCGGGTCAGCGAGGCCGGATGGCTCGGCCGCCGCGGCGGGGTCGACCTGATGGTGGCGATGAACCCGCAGACCTGGGAGGCCGACGTCGCCGAGATCGAGCCCGGCGGCTACCTGTTGCACGACGGCAGCAAGCCGCTCCCGCCCTCGCGCCTGCGCGAGGACATCACCGCCATCGGCGTGCCGCTGACCGACCTGTGCAACGCCGCCTGGAGCGACCCGCGCCAGCGCCAGCTGTTCAAGAACATCATGTACGTCGGCGCGCTGTCGGCGCTGCTGGACATCGACCCGGAGGTCGTCGAGGCGCTGATCGGCGAGCAGTACCGTTCCAAGCCGAAGCTGGTGCCGCCCAACGTCCAGGCCATGCGCATCGGCCGCGACTGGGTGCGCGGACACCTGCCGCACCCGATCGGACTGCGCGTGCGGCGCGCCGACGCCGTGGGCGACCGGATCTTCGTCGAGGGCAACGAGGCCGCGGCGCTGGGCTGCGTCTACGGCGGCGCCACGGTCTGCGCCTGGTACCCGATCACGCCCTCGTCCTCGCTGGCGGAGGGCTTCCAGGCATACTGCCGGAAGTTCCGCATCGACGAGGACGGACGCGCGAAGTTCGCGATCATCCAGGCCGAGGACGAGATCGCGTCCATCGGCATGGTGGTCGGCGCCGGCTGGAACGGCGCGCGCGCCTTCACCACCACTTCGGGGCCGGGTGTGTCGCTGATGAACGAGTTCATCGGCCTGGCCTATTTCGCCGAGATCCCGGTGACCATCATCGACGTGCAGCGCGGAGGGCCGTCGACCGGCATGCCCACGCGCACCCAGCAGTCCGACGTGCTGGCCTGCGCGCATGCGTCCCACGGCGATACGAAGCATGTCCTCCTGTTCCCCGAGGATCCGCGCGAGTGCTTCGATTTCTCGGCCGCGGCGCTGGATCTCGCCGATCGCCTGCAGACGCCCGTGTTCGTGCTCACCGACCTCGACATCGGCATGAACCAGCGCCTGTGCGCGCCGTTCGAGTGGGACGACGCGCGCGTCTACGACCGCGGCAAGGTGATGACCGCCGAAGACCTGGAGTCCGGCCGCGAGTTCGCACGCTACAAGGACGTCGACGGGGACGGCATCCCCTGGCGGACCTGGCCGGGCACGCATCCCGACAGGGGCGCGTATTTCACCCGAGGCACCTCGCGCAACCCGCAGGCGCAGTATTCCGAACGCGGGCCGGACTACGTCTACAACATGCAGCGCTTGTTGCAGAAGTTCGAGACCGCCAAGGGCCTGGTGCCACAGCCGGTGGTCGGGCAGGCGATGCCACCGGCGCGCTTCGGCGCGATCTTCTACGGCTCGACCAGCCCGGCGATGGCGGAAGCCGTCGCACAGCTGCGCGCCGCGGGCATCGTGATCGACACACTGCGCGTGCGCGCATATCCGTTCCCGGACTCCGTGCGCGACTTCATCGACGCCCATGAGCAGGTGTTCGTGGTCGAGCAGAACCGGGACGCGCAGCTGCGGCTGCTGCTGATCGACGCCTTCGGCACGGATCCGGCGCGCCTGGCAGCGGTGCTTCACTACGATGGCACGCCGATCACCGCCCGTTTCATCACCGCCGCGATCCGGTCGCGGCTGGAGGCCGACCGCGGCCGGGAGAAGGTCGCATGACGTACCTCGCCAAGCCTCGCCTTCACCACCCGACCCTGCAGCGCAACGCGGTCGGCTTCACCCGCCGCGACTACGAGGGCAAGATCAGCACGCTCTGCGCCGGCTGCGGCCATGACTCGATCTCGGCGGCGATCATCCAGGCCTGCTGGGAGCTCGACATCCAGCCGCACCGGCTGGCCAAGCTTTCCGGCATCGGCTGCAGTTCGAAGACCCCGGACTACTTCCTCGGCCAGTCGCACGGCTTCAACACCGTGCACGGGCGCATGCCCAGCGTCCTGACCGGCGCCAACCTCGCCAACCGGTCACTGCTATACCTCGGTGTCTCCGGGGACGGCGACTCGGCCTCGATCGGCATCGGCCAGTTCGTGCACGCGATCCGCCGCGGGGTGGACATGGCCTACATCGTCGAGAACAACGGCGTCTACGGTCTCACCAAGGGCCAGTTCTCGGCCACCGCCGACCAGGGCTCGGTGTCCAGGCGCGGCGTGGCCAACACCGACAGTCCGCTGGACCTGGTGATGATGGCGCTGCAGCTCGGCGCCACCTATGTCGGCCGCGGCTTCTCCGGCGACAAGGGCCAGCTGGTGCCGCTCATCAAGGGCGCCCTGACCCATCGGGGCGCGGCCTTCATCGACGTGATCAGCCCCTGCGTCGCGTTCAACAACCACGCCGGCAGCACCCGCAGTTACGACCATGTCCGGCAGCACAACGAGGCGGTGAACCGGCTCGACGTGATCCCCGCACGCAAGGCGATCGAGGTGGAGCAGGCCGCGGGCGGCACGCTGGACGTGACCCAGCACGACGGCAGCGTCCTGCGCCTGCACCGGCTCGATGCCGGCTACGATCCGCGCGACCGCATCGCCGCGATGGAGGTGCTGCAGCAGCGCCAGGCGCGCGGCGAGGTGGTGACCGGGCTGCTCCATGTCGACCCGGCGGCGGATGACCTCCACGCGCACCTGGGCACGGTCGGGGAGCCACTCAACGCGCTCGACGCCACCCGCCTGTGTCCAGGAAGCGGGGCCCTCTCCGCCATCAACGCCTCGCTTCGCTGATCCGCAGGCGCCAGCGCGGGGCCGATGCCCGGCGCACGGGCGGGAAAGTGCAACATCCACTCCTTAGACTGGCCGGATGTGCGGGCACCTGCCGCATGCTCCGAGGATCCATCATGTTCCGACCGCGTCGTTACGCGACCATGCTTCCCGCCCTGCTTCTGGGCGCGCTCTTCAGCCTGCCGGCCCTGGCCTGGGCCGCCCTCGACCCGCACGGCCTGCTGCTGGCCTGGCAGCGCGATCCGACCACGACCATGACCATCGACTGGCACGTGGACGGGTCCGACCGGAATGTGCGCGTGGCCTACCGCGCGGTTGCCGGCGAAGAGGAATGGAGCGTGGCCACCGGCAGCCGCCAGTCGCTGCCGGCATCCGATCGCGTGATCCATCGCGTGGAGCTGACGGGCCTGGCGCCGGACACCGAATACCTGTTCAAGGTGGGCGGCTACGAGCGCGAGCGCCGCTTCCGCACCATGCCGGCGGAGAACATCAGCCGCCCGGTCCGCATCGCCGTGGGCGGCGACGTGCGCGGCAACGAAATCTCGCGCCGCGTCACGCGCCAGGCCATGCGCTTCGATCCCGACTTCGTGGTCTGGGGCGGCGACCTCGCCTACGCCAATGGCGACGAGCGCAACGTCGGCCGCTGGTACGAGTTCCTCGACGTGGTGATGCGCGAGATGGTCACCCCCGACGGACGCACGGTGCCCGTGGTCATGGGTATCGGCAACCACGAAGTGCGCGGCGGCTACCACGACCGCAACGACCACGAGCTGCGCAGGAACCTGCCTCCCTACGTGCAGGACGATGCTTCGCGGCTGCGCATCGCGCCCTACTACTACCGGCTGGCGGCGTTTCCGGGCCAGCCGGGCTACGGCGCGCTCGATTTCGGGGATTACCTGAGCCTGCTGCTGCTCGATACCGACCATTCCAATCCCATCGCCGGCGAGCAGACGCGCTGGCTGCGGAAGGCACTGGCCGATCGCGTCGGCCGCGTCACCCACGTGCTTCCGGTCTACCACGTCGGCGCCTGGCCGTCGGCGCGCCACTGGGACGGCGACGTGCACCGCCGTGTGCGCGAGCACTGGTCGCCGCTGTTCGAGCAGCACCGCATCCCGATGGTGTTCGAGCAGCACGACCACGCCTACAAGCGCACCTGGCCGATCCGCGACGGCCGCATCGACCCGCGCGGCGTGGTCTACATGGGCGACGGCGCCTGGGGCGTGGGCGTGCGCGAGACCGGCCGCAGCCACGAGGGCGTGAAGGCCTGGTACCTGGATCGCGTCGCCAGCCAGTCGCACGCGATCATGCTGACCCTGCAGGGCAACTACCAGAGCCTGGTGGTGGTGAACGAGCAGGGCCGGATCATCGACGAATATCCGCGCACCGGCCTGCGCGAAGGCCTGCTGCCCGAGGCCGAGCGGTGGAGCCTCCCGGCGCGGGCGGAATGACGCGTTCGAATGCCGCCACGCGTGCGGCGGCCCGCGACGCCGCCGGTCTCACGGACCGCCGGCGGCGACTGTGGTTTAATCTCCGTCTGAAGCGGGGGTACCGCGCCGGTATGGCGAGGTTGAGACAGTCCCTTCGAACCTGATCCGGCTCATACCGGCGTAGGGAAGCTTTGCAGGATGCACCGCACCGCCACCGCACGCCGGTGGCGGGCGGCACGCAGCATGCGCCGCCGCTTCGTCCCGCCCCACCACAGGACGATGCCGATGAACGCCATGCCCTCGCCCCTGCAGCAGCAGGCCCAGCAGCTTTCCGATTCCGTCACCCGGCCGATCCCGGGTTCGCGCAAGGTCTTCGTCGAAGGCTCGCGCCCGGACCTGCGCGTTGCCATGCGCGAGATCGTGCAGACGAAGACGCCGACCCTGTTCGGCGGCGAGGACAATCCGCCGATCACGGTCTACGACACCTCCGGGCCCTACACGGATCCGGATGCGCGCATCGACCTGTCAGCGGGGCTGCCGGCGCTGCGCGCGCGCTGGATCGAAGAGCGTGGCGACACGGTGCCGCTGCCGGCGCTGACGTCGGAGTTCGGCCGCGCGCGCGACGGCGACGCGAAGCTGGATGCGGTGCGGTTCCCGGCCCGCACGCTGCCGCGTCGGGCGAAAGAGGGTGCCAACGTCACCCAGATGCACTACGCGCGGCGCGGGATCGTGACGCCCGAGATGGAGTACGTGGCGATCCGCGAGAACCAGCGGCTCGAGCTGCTGGCGGCGGGCGGCCATCCGCTGCTCGCGCAGCATCCGGGGCAGTCCTTCGGCGCATCGATCCCGGCGCGCATCACCCCGGAGTTCGTCCGCGACGAGATCGCCCGCGGTCGCGCCATCCTGCCCTGCAACATCAACCATCCCGAGAGCGAGCCGATGATCATCGGCCGCAACTTCCTCACCAAGATCAACGCCAACATCGGCAACAGCGCGGTCAGCTCGGGCATCGCCGAGGAAGTGGAGAAGCTGGTGTGGGCGATCCGCTGGGGCGCCGACAACGTCATGGACCTCAGCACGGGGAAGCACATCCACGAGACCCGCGAGTGGATCATCCGCAACTCGCCGGTGCCGATCGGCACGGTGCCGATCTACCAGGCGCTGGAGAAGGTCGACGGCCGCGCCGAGGAGCTGACCTGGGAGATCTTCCGCGACACCCTGATCGAGCAGGCCGAGCAGGGCGTGGACTACTTCACCATCCACGCGGGCGTGCTGCTGCGCTACGTGCCGCTGACCGCGAAGCGGGTGACCGGCATCGTCAGCCGCGGCGGCTCGATCATGGCCAAGTGGTGCCTGGCCCACCATCGCGAGAACTTCCTCTACACGCACTTCGAGGACATCTGCGAGATCATGAAGGCCTATGACGTGGCCTTCTCGCTCGGCGACGGTCTCCGCCCGGGCTGCATCGCCGACGCCAACGACGCCGCCCAGTTCGGCGAGCTCGAGACCCTGGGCGAACTGACGAAGATCGCCTGGAAGCACGACGTCCAGACCATGGTCGAGGGCCCCGGCCACGTGCCGATGCACCTGATCAGGGAAAACATGGACAAGCAGCTGGCCGAGTGCGGCGAGGCGCCGTTCTACACCCTCGGTCCGCTGACGACCGACATCGCGCCCGGTTACGACCACATCACCAGCGCCATCGGCGCGGCCATGATCGGCTGGTTCGGCACCGCGATGCTCTGCTACGTCACGCCCAAGGAGCACCTGGGCCTGCCCAACCGCCAGGACGTGCGCGACGGGATCATGGCCTACCGGATCGCCGCCCATGCCGCCGACCTGGCCAAGGGCCATCCCGGCGCCCAGGTGCGCGACAACGCGCTCTCCAAGGCCCGCTTCGAGTTCCGCTGGGAGGACCAGTTCCACCTCGGGCTGGACCCGGAGAAGGCGAAGGAATTCCACGACGAGACGCTTCCGAAGGACGCGCACAAGCTGGCCCACTTCTGTTCCATGTGCGGTCCGCACTTCTGCTCGATGAAGATCACCCAGGACGTGCGCGACTTCGCGGCGGAGCATGGAATCGGCGAGGAGGCTGCGGCGCTGGAGGCCGGCATGGCGGAGAAGGCCGCCGAGTTCCGGGCCCAGGGCGCCGAGGTCTACCGCCGCGGCTGAGTTCCGTGGAGCGGCACGCGCGGCGGCGCCCGGACGGGCGCCCCGCGTCACGTGGATCCGCCCGCGGGCGTGATAGCGTCGACGCATCCACGATCGGAGACACGCCATGGCACGCTTCCACCTCCCGCCGTTCCGCTGGCTGCTGGCCGCGCTCCTGCTGGGGCTGCTCTCGGCTTGCGCCACCGGGCCGCGCATCAGCTCCGACTTCGACCCGCGCGCGGACTTCTCCGCCTACCGCACGTTCGCCTTCTATTCGCCCCTGGCGATCGAGCGCGAGGGCTACGCCAGCCTGGTCAGCGGCCGCATGAAGGCCGCCGCGCGCGCCGAGATGGAGGCCCGCGGCTACCGCTACAGCGAGTCCGACCCGGACCTGTGGCTCAACATCAATGCCTACATGCAGCCCCGCACCGACGTGAGCACCATCCCCGACGTCGACTATGCCTACTACTACAGCTACCGGCACCGCGGCTACCTGGCCGTCCCGTACTGGCACGACCGCACCACGGTCCACCGCTACACCGAGGGGACGATGAACATCGACCTCGTGGACGTGCGCCGCAATGCCCTGGTGTGGGAGGGCATCGCCGTGGGCCGGGTCGCCCGCAGGCAGGACCCCGCCGCGCGTGATGCCGCGATCGACAGCGCCATCGCCGACATCTTCGCGGCGTACCCGCACCGGGCCGGGACGCGGTAACACCCACGTGAGCGGCGGCCCGCACCTGCCGCTGCGCTGGTCCGCGATCGCGGCCCGGCATCCTTCCGCCCTCCTGCTCGCGGTGCAACTCGCGAGCCTGCTGGTCTACCCATTGGTGGACGGCCGCGACACGCGGGTCCTGTTCAGCGCGTTCACCCTGGTGGCGGTGCCGCTGGCGGTCTGGGTGGTGTTCCGCAGCCGCGCCGCGAACTGGTTCGCCTGGGCGCTGGCGGTGCCGGCGATGCTGCTGGCGGTGGCGGCGCTGGCGCTCGGCCTGCCGGCGCTGGCAGTGGCCTCGGCGGTGCTGGAATCGCTGCTGTACTTCTACGCCGCCGGCGCCCTGATCGTGTACATGCTTGAGGACCACACGGTGACGGTGGACGAGCTGTTCGCGGCGGCCGCGACGTTCACCCTGCTGGCCTGGGGCTTCGCCTATGCCTTCCTGGTCTGCCAGGCGCTGGCGCCGGGCGGCTTCACCGGCATGCTCGAACCCGAGCGCCCGCGGCGCTGGCTGGAACTGCTGTTCCTGAGTTTCTCGACGCTCTCGGGCACCGGAAACGGCGACGTGGTTCCACTGTCGCCGTATGCGCGGGTGCTGGTGATGCTGGAGCAGTTCGCCGGCGTGGGCTACATCGCCGCGGTGGTCTCGCGGCTGATCGCGCTCAGCATCGTGCGCCACCGCGGACGCGACCGCGGCTGAGGCACAGTCGGCGCCCGGCCGCGGCCGCGGTGCTGCCCGGCGGTGCTCAGGCCCCGTTCCTGTAGCGCTCGATCGCGTCGACGAGCAGCGCCTTGGCCTCGGTGGCGTCGCCCCAGCCCTCGAGCTTCACCCACTTGCCCTTCTCCAGGTCCTTGTAATGCTCGAAGAAGTGGCCGATGCGCTCGAGCCAGTGGCCGGAGACCTGCTTGATGTCGGTGATGTGCGCGTAGCCGGCGAACACTTTCGGTTCCGGCACCGCGAGCAGCTTCTCGTCGCTGCCCGCCTCGTCGGTCATCTTCAGCACGCCGACCGGGCGGCAGCGGATGACCGAGCCGGGCACCAGCGGCAGCGGCAGGATCACCATCACGTCGGCGGGGTCGCCGTCGCCGCAGACGGTCTCGGGCACATAGCCGTAGTTGCAGGGGTAGCGCATGGGCGTGGACAGCACGCGGTCCACGAAGATCGCCCCGGACTCCTTGTCGACCTCGTACTTGACGGGCTCGGCGTCCTTGGGGATCTCGATGATGACGTTGATCTCGTCCGGCGGGTTGTTGCCGGTTTTGACATGGTCCAGGCCCATGGTGGCTCCAGTGGTGCGTCAGGGCGTCGGGGCCCGGTCCGCAGGGGGTAGGGGCCGCCATTCTACGCGTCGCTGTTGCGACGCAGCAAAGCCTCACGGGAAAAGCGCGCGGTCGCCGACGTCGATGCACCTGAGCCGTCCGGCGGGAAGAAATGGCTCTTCCCCCGATCGAGGAGACGTTCCGGTGGAGTCCGGGCCGCCCGCCACGGACGCAGGGGGGATGCCCAGCCGGATTCTCCGCGTCCTGCTCCCAGATCCGGCCGCCGGCCATCCATGGCCGGCTCTGGGCATCCCCCCTGCATCCGCGGCGGGCACGACCTTTGGTCGCGGTCGGGAAGCGGGCCACGTCGACGTCCACGTGGAAACAGAGAGCGTCATGACCGGGAGCTGCCCGGTTCCGCCGCTTTGGATCTTCCGTCCCGAAGCCGCAGAACGTCGGAGCCCGTCCCGCGCACAGGGGGTGTGCGGACAGCCGGCCATGGATGGCCGGCGGCCGGCGGTGGGAGCAGGACGCGGAGACTGCCGGGGGAGCACACCCCCTGTGCGCGGGACGGGCTGCGCGGATCACAACGAAGCGGCTCTTCGCTCTTCCAGGCGCGACAACGAGCCAACTGCGCGCCAACTGCACGCCATCGCCCCGGAGTCTGGAGACGAACCAAAGAAAGCGGCCCCGAAGGGCCGCTTTCCGGGTGTCGCCGCGGGCGGGTCCTAGAGCAGAGGGACCAGCAGCAGGGCCACGATGTTCGTGACCTTGATCAGCGGATTCACGGCCGGGCCCGCCGTGTCCTTGTAGGGATCGCCCACGGTGTCGCCGGTAACCGCGGCCTTGTGGGCCTCGGAGCCCTTGCCCCCGTGATGGCCTTCCTCGATGTACTTCTTGGCGTTGTCCCAGGCACCGCCGCCGGTGCACATCGAGATCGCCAGGAACAGGCCGGTCACGATCGTGCCCATCAGCAGGCCGCCCAGCGCGTCCGCGCCAAGCGTGAGGCCGACGATGATCGGGATCACCAGCGGCAGCAGCGAGGGAATGACCATTTCCTTGATCGCCGACTTCGTCAGCAGGTCGACCGCGCGGTCGTACTGCGGCTTGCCGGTGCCTTCCATGATGCCGGGGATCTCGCGGAACTGGCGGCGCACCTCCTCCACCACGGCGCCCGCGGCTCCACGGCCTGCATCGCCAGCGCGCCGAACAGGTAGGGGATCATGCCGCCGATCAGCAGGCCGATGACGACGTTCGGGTTGTCGATGGAGAAGTTCACCGCGGTGCCCGAGTTCTCGAGCTTGTGCGCGTAGTCGGCGAACAGCACCAGCGCGGCGAGGCCGGCCGAACCGATCGCATAGCCCTTGGTCACCGCCTTGGTGGTGTTGCCCACGGCGTCGAGCGCGTCCGTGGTCTCACGGATCTCCGGGGGCAGGCCGCTCATCTCGGCGATGCCGCCGGCGTTGTCGGTGATCGGGCCGTAGGCGTCGAGCGCCACGATCATGCCGGCCATCGACAGCATCGCGGTGGCCGCGATCGCGAGGCCGTACAGGCCGGCGATGGCATAGCAGGTCCAGATCGCCGCGGCGACCACGATCACGGGCGCCGCGGTCGACTTCATCGACACCGCGAGTCCTGCGATCACGTTCGTGCCATGGCCGGTCTCCGAGGCGCGCGCCACTTCCTGCACCGGCGCATATTCGGTCGCGGTGTAGTACTCGGTGATGACCACCAGCAGCGCCGTCAGCACCAGGCCGACGATGGCGCACCAGAACAGCGGCATGGCGAGCGCGGGCTCGAACATGCTGTCGGTGATGAACCAGAACGCGATCGCGGCGAGCACGCCCGAGACCGCGAGGCCGCGATAGAGCGCGTTCATGATCTTTCCGCCCGGGCGCACCTTGACGAAGAAGGTGCCGATGATCGACGCGACGATGGACGCCGACCCCAGTACCAGCGGCAGCACCACGCCGGCCCAGCCATAGGTGGCGAAGGCGATGCCCGCGACCAGCATCGAGGCGATGATGGTGACCGCATAGGTCTCGAACAGGTCGGCGGCCATGCCCGCGCAGTCGCCGACGTTGTCGCCGACGTTGTCGGCGATCACCGCCGGGTTGCGCGGATCGTCCTCCGGGATGCCGGCCTCGACCTTGCCCACCAGGTCGGCGCCGACGTCGGCGCCCTTGGTGAAGATGCCGCCGCCGAGGCGCGCGAAGATCGAGATCAGGGACGAGCCGAAGGCCAGGCCGATCATGGGCTGCAGCGCCGCCGCGACGGAAGCCCCGTCGCGCCCGTCGCCGACCACGAACATGAAGTAGCCGGCCACGCCCAGCAGGCCCAGTCCGACCACCAGCAGGCCGGTGACCGCGCCGCCGCGGAAGCTGACCGCCAGCGCTTCGTTGAGGCCGACGGTGGCCGCCTGTGTGGTGCGCACGTTGGCGCGCACCGAGACGAACATGCCGATGAAGCCGGCCACGCCCGAGAGCACCGCGCCGATGGCGAAGCCGATCGCCGTCGGCCAGCCCAGCGCCGGCACGAAGCCGATCACCAGGAACAGCGCCACGCCGACGACGGCGATGGTGGAATACTGCCGCCGCAGGTAGGCGCTGGCGCCTTCCTGGATCGCCGCGGCGATGCGTTGCATGCGATCGTTGCCCGCGGGCCGCGCCAGGATCCAGCGCGCGGAAAAGACGCCGTAGACGATCGCCAGACCGGCACAGGCGAGTGCCAGCCACAATCCTTGCTGCTCGAGCATGAAAACCCCTCCCCAGGGTTGGACGGAATTAGCTGAGTGATGCCGTAACCGGCCGACTATGGCACAGCCTCCGGCGATGGTATTGCCGCGCTGCAACGCATGCCGCATGCCGCAGGCCGCGGCGATGGGATGTGGAGAGCCGATTCAGCGGGGGCGTGCGAGCCTGCCGGGGAAAAGAGCACCCCGCGGAGTTCCCATGCGCCTCGCCCTTGTTCTCCTTTCCGCCGTATTCGCAGCGCCGGCGCCGGCCGCCGGTGCGGAGCCGGAGATCGTCCGCGAAGCGGCGCAGCCCCCGACGATCGGCGCGGTGCATACGCTGCGCCAGATCCCCGAAGCCTGCGCCCGCATCGAAGGCGTCTTCACCGGGGACCCCGGTGCGCCATACCGCCACGCGGTGGTCCGCACCAGCGAACGCTGCCAGTCGCGCGCGCGCTTCGTCGACGCCGCGAAGGCCATGCCTTCGGTCGCGGGCGGCTGGGTGCTCAACGACCTGCTGCGGGTGCCGCGTGCGGGTTGCCCGTCGCAGCAGGCGGTGGTGAAGATCTGGCGCCGGCCTGCCGGCGAGGCGCCCGAGCGCGACGGTCAGGGCCGGCTGCGGGTCTACGTCGACGAATCCGCGCAGACGGCGGCTGGTCCGCGCATGGCGCCGGCCATGTACGCCGCCGAAGTGGCCGTCGAAGGCAAAGCCTGCGACTGAGGCCGCGCCTGGGCGGGTCGGCTTCTCAGCCCTCCCAGGCCGGCAGCTTCTTCGCCACCGGGGTGTTCTTCAGGGCGACGTACTTCGGCAGGCCGTCGCGGCCGTAGGGCGGGTAGGCCTCGCCGCGGATCAGCGGCTCGAGATACCTGCGCGCGGCGGCGGTGATCCCGTAGCCGTCGCGGCGGATGAAGCCCTTCGGCATCGTCTTCTCGCGGTTGGCGATCCGGTCCAGCGGCGCGGGTTCGATCTTCCAGCGGTAGGGTGCGTCGGAGGTGCGGATGATGGCCGGCATGACCGCGTTCCGGCCCTCCAGCGCGTAGCCCACCGCGGCCCTGCCCACGGCGATGGCCTGGTCGAGGTCGGTCTGCGAGGCGATGTGCCGCGCCGAGCGCTGCAGGTAGTCGGGCAGGGTCCAGTGCACCTTGAGGCCGAGGCGGTCCTTGACCCGTCCGGCGAGGTACGAGGCCACGCCGCCGAGCTGGGTATGGCCGAAGGAGTCCTTGCCGCCGCCGGCATCGGCGACGAAGCCGCCGTCGGCGGCGCGGATGCCCTCGCTGGCCACGACGACGCAGTAGCCGACGCGGTCGACCACCTGCTGCACGCGCGCCAGGAAGCCGGCCTCGTCGTAGGGACGTTCGGGAAACAGGATCAGGTGGGGCGCCGTGTCGGGGCCATCGCCCGCCAGGCCCGCGGCCGCGGCCAGCCAGCCTGCGTGCCGGCCCATGGCCTCATAGACGAAGACCTTCGTCGAGGTGTCGGCCATCGCCGCGACGTCCAGCGACGCTTCGCGCACCGAGACCGCGGTGTACTTCGCGGCCGATCCGAACCCGGGGCAGCAGTCCGTGACCACCAGGTCGTTGTCGACGGTCTTGGGCACACCGATGCAGGTCAACGGGTAGCCGAATTCCACGGCCAGCTTCGAGACCTTGTTGGCGGTGTCGGCCGAATCGTTGCCGCCGTTGTAGAGGAACCAGCGCACGTCGTGCGCGCGCAGTACTTCCAGCAGGCGCTCGTACTTCGCGCGATCCTCCTGGAGCGACTTCAGCTTGTAGCGGCAGGAACCGAAGGCGCCGCCAGGCGTATGCGCCAGGGCGCGCACGGCCGCGGCCGTCTCCTTCGAGGTGTCGAACAGCTCCTCGCGCAGGGCGCCGAGGATGCCGTTGTGCGCGGCGAGCACGCGCACTCCATGCGCGCGGGCTTCGGTGAGCACCGCCGAGGCGGTGGCGTTGATGACGGCGGTGACGCCGCCGGACTGGGCGTAGAGCAGGACGGGTCTGGGCATCGCGGGTCCGGAAAAAAGGGCTTCGGGCGTCGGGGGGATTACGGTAAGCTGGCGCGGTGGTGGCCACAGGCGCCGGATTCTACGCCCCGCTGTGTCCATGCCTCGCGATCAAAGGGAGCAAGCGATGCGACTGGTACTGCTGGGTGCGCCGGGTTCCGGCAAGGGGACGCAGGCCGCGCGCCTGAAGGAGCACCTGCAGGTGCCGCACGTGTCGACCGGCGACCTGCTGCGGGCGGAGGTGAAGGCCGGCAGCCCGCTGGGGCTGCAGGCGCAGGAGGTCATGGCCCGCGGCGAGCTGGTATCCGACGCGATCCTGCTGGGCATGCTCGAAGACCGGCTCTCGCGCGACGACATGGCCCGCGGCTTCATCCTCGACGGCTATCCGCGCAACCTCGCGCAGGCCGCCGCCCTCGACGCCCTGCTGGAGCGCATCGGCCAGCCGATCGACGCCGCGGTCCAGCTCGAGGTCGACAACGAACTGCTGATCGAACGTCTGGCCGGCCGCGCCCAGGCCGAAGGCCGCGCCGACGACAATCCGGAATCCGTGCGCAAGCGCCTGCAGGTCTATGACGAGCAGACCGCGCCGGTCATCGGCCATTACGGCGCGGCCGGCAAGCTGGGCGTGGTGGACGGCGTCGGCACGCTCGACGAGGTCTTCGGGCGCATCCTGGCGGCGATCGACCGGTCCTGACGCCTTGAAGCTGCATATCCTCGGCATCGCCGGCACCTTCATGGGCGGCGTTGCCGCCCTGGCGCGCGAGCTGGGCCACGAGGTGGAAGGAAGCGACCAGGCGGTGTACCCGCCCATGTCCACCCAGCTGGAGCGCCTGGGCATCGAACTGCGCCAGGGCTACGAACCCGCGAACATCTCGCCCGGTTGCGACTGCATCGTGATCGGCAACGCGCTCTCGCGCGGCAACGCCGCGGTGGAGCACGTGCTCGACCATGGGCCGGCGTATACCTCGGGCGCGGAGTGGCTGCGCGACAACGTGCTGCCGGGGCGCGACACCATCGCCGTGGCCGGCACCCACGGCAAGACCACCACCACCACGATCCTCGCCTGGCTGCTGCAGGCCGCCGGCCGCGACCCGGGCTTCCTGATCGGCGGCGTGGCCGAGGATTTCGGGGTGTCCGCGCGCATCGGGACGGGCCGCGAGTTCGTCGTCGAGGCCGACGAGTACGACACCGCTTTCTTCGACAAGCGCTCGAAGTTCGTCCACTACCGCCCGCTGGTGGCGGTGCTCAACAACCTCGAGTACGACCACGCCGACATCTTCCCGGACGTCGCCGCGATCCAGCGCCAGTTCCACCATTTCGTGCGCACCGTGCCGCGGCGCGGGACGCTCGTGGTCAACGGCGAGGATCCGCTGCTGGCCGAGGTGCTGGCGATGGGCTGCTGGACGCCGGTGCGCCGCTTCGGCATCGATGCCCGGCACGGCGTGCCGCTGGACTGGAGTGCGCGGCTGCTGTCCGGGGATGGCAGCGCCTTCGAGGTGCTGAGGGCGGGCGTGGCCGTCGGCGAAGTGCGCTGGCCGCTGCTGGGTCGGCACAACGTGATGAACGCGCTCGGCGCGCTGGCCGCCTGCGACGCGGTCGGTGTCGACGTGGCCCGCGTGCTGCCGGCACTGGCGGCCTTCCGCAGCGTCAAGCGGCGCATGGAACTGCTGGGCGAGGCGCGCGGGATCAGTGTCTATGACGACTTCGCCCACCATCCCACGGCGATCGCGACGACGCTCGAGGGCCTGCGCGCCAGGGTCGGCACCGGCGGCCGGGTCGTGGTGGCGATGGAGCCGCGCAGCAATTCCATGCGTCTGGGCGCGCACGCGGCGGCACTGGCGCCCTCGCTGATGGCGGCCGACGCCGTGGTCTTCCTGCATCGGCCCGGACTGGAGTGGGATGCCGGGGCGGTCATCGATGCGCTGGGCGGGCAGGGGGCGGCGGTGCCCGATGCGGAGGCCTTGCTCGCGAGCCTGCGGGTCCTGGTGCGCGCAGGCGACCACGTGGTGTTCATGTCCAACGGTGGCTTCGACGGTGCGCCGCGCCGGTTCCTGGCGATGCTCCGCGAGGCCTGACGCCCGCCCTTCGTCACCGCCTTGACGCGCGCTGCGTACACTGCGGCCGATGAGTGAGCACTCCATGCTTCCGCTGTTCCCGCTGCAGACCGTCCTCGTGCCCGGCGCGGTGCTCGGTCTGCGCGTGTTCGAGCCGCGCTACCTGGACATGGTGGGCGAATGCGGCCGCAGCGGCGCCGGCTTCGGCGTCTGCCTGATCGCCGAAGGCGGCGAAGTGGGCGTGCCCGCGGTGCCGGCGGAGTTCGGCACCGAGGCGTTGATCGAGGATTTCGGCACCGACGACGAAGGCCTGCTGACCCTGCAGGTGCGCGGCGCGCGCCGGTTCCGCGTCGCGCGCACGGTAGTGCGTGGCAACGGTCTGGTCGAGGCCGAGGTCGAATGGCGCGCGGACGATCCCGCCGGAGCCAGGCTGCGTCCGGAGCACGCGCTGCTGGGCACCCTGCTCGAGCGCATCTTCGACCAGGTGGGGCGCCCCGACGATCCGGGGGCCGGCTTCCAGGATGCCGCCTGGGTCGGCTGGCGCCTGCTCGAACTGCTGCCGATGCCCGAAGAACGCAGGGTGCAGCTGCTCGCCCTCGACGATCCCCGTGCGCGTCTGGAAAGCCTGCTGGCGCTGATCGGCTAGGGTTCCGTCGCACCCGCGTCCGGCAGCCGCATGCGCAGCACCGGTGCGGCCGAGACCGGGTGTGGATCTTCGCGCAGGTCGAGCCCGGCGAGATCCGCGCGCAGCAGTGCATAGGCACCATCGGTATCCGCCACTGGCGACCACAGCGCGAACAGGTCGAAGGGGCGGGCATGGGCGAGGGTCTGCACGGTGCCGATCCACAGCGGCGTGCCATCCCGGGGTTGTCGCGGGGCGCGCCAGAGGCGGAGGACGAGGATGCGGTCGTCTTCGAGGGTGCGGCGCATCAGCAGCGCTTCGGCGCTGGCATCGAGGGTGGCCGGCAGCACCTTCTGCGCCAGGGGCGGCGTGTCGTCGTCCAGCAGCAGCAGAGTGTCGCGCCAGTCCGCCTGCGGCTGGACCGTCCATCCGCGCGCTTCCAGATGCGCCTCCAGCGGTGCCAGCGGCCCGGCCATCTGCACGTCGAGCGGCCAGCGCCGGCTGGCGTCGCGTTCGTTGCGCTGCCAGGGGAAGGTCGCCCAACCATCCTCCCACCAGCTTGCGAGGTCGATGTTGGCCGGCGGCGCGAGCGGAGCGAAGCGTTCCAGGGTCGGATCCACGGCGCGCGGTGCGTGCCATAGCGCGGCCAGCAGGAAGGCGCCGTAGAACAGCGCCGCCAGCGGCCGCATCCAGAACGAGCGCGCGACGTGGCGCCGGTAGGCGATGCCCAGGGCCAGCAGCCAGGCGATGCCCAGCAACATGCCGCCGACCAGGTCGGTGAGCCAGTGTGCGCCGAGGTACAGGCGCGAGAAGCCCAGTACCGCGACCACCGCGCCGGACACCAGATAGGGCCAGACCCGCTGCCGCCCGGGCAGCTCGCGCGCGATCAGCACGGCGAAGAAGCCGAAGGTGATCGTGGCCATGGTCAGGCCCACCGAGGGGAATCCGAAGCCGCTGAGCGCGGTCGGCGGCCGTGGCATGTCGATCGCCGCCCCCAGCGCTGCAGTCAACACCAGGCCGAAGGCCAGTGCGGCCAGCCAGTGCGCGGCCGCCATCCAGCGCCGCCGCCACAGCAGCCACAGCGTGGACAGTGCGATCGGCAGGCCCAGCACCACGGGGTCGCCGATCGTGGCCAGCCCGGCCATCAGCCGGTCGGCCAGCGGGTTGCGCAGCGAATACATGGCGTCGTGGATGCGCAGGTCCAGGGCCAGCGGCGCGCCGCGTGCCAGCATCGTCGCCAGCAGCGTGAACCAGGCAACGCCGATGGCCAGCAGGCAGGCCGCCAGCAGGACCAGCGAGGCCGACTCCGGGCGATTGGGCGAGATCAGCGCCGCGGCGTAGCGTCCCAGGTGCGGATGGTCGCGGGTCCAGCGCAGCGCGCGTGCGAGCAGCTGGTCGGCATGCATGGCAAACCAGCGGTAGGTGTAGAGAACCAGCGCCCAGGCCAGCGCGATCGCCGCCAGCAGCGCACCGACCACCATCGCCAGCCGGTCGGCGACCGCGGCCACGGCGTCATAGGCCTCGCCGAGCAGCCAGCCTGGAGCGAGGAAGAGGACCGCCCACGACGCCGCGGCCACCAGGCTCGGCGGCACGTAGCGGCGCAGCGGCATCCGCGACATGCCGGCGATCGCGGGCACGAAGGGGCGCACGGGCCCGACATAGCGGGCGATGAAGATGCCCTTGATCTCGTTGCGGCGGAACAGCACCTCCGCGCGCTCGAGCAGCTGCGGGTACCTGCTGAAGGGCCAGGTGGCGCGGAGCTGCGGACCCCAGCGGTGGCCGATCCAGTAGCTGCTGGCGTCCCCGAGGAAGGCACCCAGGGCCGCGCAGGCCACCGCGTACGGCCCCGAGATCTCGCCGAAGCCGATCAGCACGCCGACCGCGAACAGCAGCGGCAGCGCCGGCACGATGGCCCCCAGGATGATGACCGCGTCGCAGAAGGCGATCAGGAAAATGGCCACGCCGGCGGCCACGGGATGGGCGCCGATCCAGGCAACGAGGCTGTCGAACCAGGCACTCACCGGTGGATTATGACAGTCGGAGATGACGATCCGCCGCCTACAATGCCGCGATGGACGATCGTGGTTCAGTCGAGATCCGTGCGCTGAAGGCGGACAGCTTCGGGCGCATCGTGCTGATGCGACGCGGCGACATGCTGTTCGTGCGCCGCGACCTGCGCCACGTGCCGGCATGGTTGCGTCTGCCTGCCAGGTGGCTGGCCCGTCGCGAAGCGCGGGGGCTGGAGGCCGTGGCCGGCATGGCCGACGTGCCGCAGCTGCTGGCCTGGGACGGACGCGTGCTCGACCGCAGCTACCTGGCGGGTCATGCCATGTATCAGCGCCCGCCCCGTGGCGACCTCGCATGGTTCCGGAACGCACGCCGGCTGCTGCGTGAGCTGCGCCGTCACGGCCTCGCCCACAACGATCTCGCCAAGGAAGCCAACTGGCTGGTGCTGGAAGACGGTCGCCCGGCGATCATCGACTTCCAGCTCGCCGTCCGCGGCCGCCCCGGCTCGCGCTGGATGCGCCTGCTCGCGCGCGAGGACCTGCGCCACCTGCTGAAGCACAAGCGCACCTACTGCCCCGACCGCATCACCCCGGTGGAGCGCCGCGTGCTGAAGCGCACCTCCTGGCTGCGCGACGCCTGGTTCGCCACCGGCAAGCCCGTCTACCGTTTCGTGACCCGCCGCCTCCTCAAATGGGAGGACAACGAAGGCCAGGGGCCGAAGCCCTGAGGCCTCCCGACCCGCCCCCACTTCCGACCAGGTGCCCTCCATGCCCAGTCTCGCCGGAAAGACCCTCTTCATCACCGGTGCCTCGCGCGGCATCGGCCTGGCCATCGCACTGCGTGCCGCGCGCGACGGTGCCAACGTCGCCATCGCCGCCAAGTCCGACGTGCCCAACCCGAAGCTGCCGGGCACGATCCACAGCGCCGCGCGCGCCGTGACCGAAGCCGGCGGCCAGGCCCTGGCCCTGAAATGCGACATCCGCGAAGAGGACCAGGTGCGCGCCGCGGTCGCGGCCACCGTGGACGCCTTCGGCGGCATCGACATCCTGGTCAACAACGCCAGCGCCATCTGGCTGCGCGGGGTGCTCGAGACGCCGATGAAGCGCTTCGACCTCATGCAGCAGGTCAATGCCCGCGGCAGCTTCCTGTGCGCGCAGGCCTGCCTGCCGCACCTGCTCGAGGCGCCCAGTCCGCACATCCTGACGCTCGCACCCCCACCCTCGCTGGACCCGAAGTGGTGGGGGCCGCACACCGGCTACACCCTGGCCAAGATGGGCATGAGCTTCGTGACCCTGGGCCTGGCGGCGGAGTTCGGCCCGCGCGGCGTGGCGGTCAATGCGCTGTGGCCGCGGACCATCATCGGCACCGACGCACTGAACATGATTCCGGGCGTGGAGCCCGGAAACGGCCGTTCGCCGGAGATCGTGGCCGACGCGGCCCACGCCGTGCTGGTGCGCCCCGCGAGCGGGTTCACCGGCAATTTCCTGATCGATGACGAGGTGCTGGCCGAGGCCGGGGTCACCGACCTGTCGGGCTACGCGGTGGATCCGTCGAAGCCGCTGTTCCCGGACCTGTTCCTCGACTGAGGCGTCCGCCGGAGCCCGGCGCGACCATGGTCCGGATGCGACAATGCGGCCCTTTCCCACGCGCGGCCGTTCCCATGTCCCTGCATGACCTCCTGGCCCTCGGCCGCGACCACTACCTGCCGGTCTATCGCCAGCGCGAACTGGTACTCGAGCGCGGCCAGGGCGCGCGCGTCTGGGACAGCGAAGGCCGCGAGTACATCGACTTCGCCGCCGGCATCGCGGTCTGCGGCCTGGGCCACAACGACCCCGACCTGGTGGCCGCGCTGGTCGGGCAGGCCGGGAAGCTCTGGCACACCAGCAACATCTTCCACAGCGAGCCGCCGCTGCGCCTGGCGCAGGAGCTGGTCGAGGCCTCGCGCTTCGCCGAGCGCGTGTTCCTGTGCAACTCCGGCGCCGAGGCCAACGAGGCCGCGATCAAGCTCGTGCGCAAATGGGCCACGGCGCAGGGCCGGGAACCCGCGCGGCGGGTGATCGTCACCTTCCGCGGCAGCTTCCACGGACGCACGCTGGCGGCCGTCACGGCGACCGCGCAACCGAAGTACCAGGAAGGCTGCGAACCGCTGCCGGGCGGCTTCCGCTACGTCGACTTCAACGACGAGGCCGCGCTCGAGGACGCCATGGCCGGCGGCGACGTGGCCGCGGTCATGCTCGAGCCGGTGCAGGGCGAGGGCGGCGTGGTGCCGGCGGCGCCGGGCTTCCTTCAGGCGGTGCGCGCGCTGTGCGACCGCCACGGCGCCCTGCTGGTGCTGGACGAGATCCAGAGCGGCATGGGGCGCACGGGGCGGCTGTTCGCGCACTGGCACGACGGCGTGGTGCCCGATGTCGTCACCCTGGCGAAGGCCCTCGGCGGGGGCTTCCCGATCGGTGCGATGCTCGTCGGGCCCAAGGCGTCCGGAGCGATGGGGTTCGGCGACCACGGCACGACGTTCGGCGGCAACCCACTGGCCGCGGCCGTCGCACGCGTGGCGCTGCGCAAGCTGTCGTCGCCTGCGATCGCCGCCAACGTCGCGCGGCAGGAATCGGCTCTGCGCGCGGGGCTCGATGCGATCGGCAAGGAGTCCGGCGTGTTCGCCGGCGTGCGCGGCCGGGGACTGATGCTGGGTGCGCTGCTTGCACCCGCGCATGCCGGCCGCGCGGGCGTGATCCTCGACCTGGCAGCCGCCGAGGGCCTGCTGCTTCTGCAGGCCGGTCCCGACGTGCTGCGCTTCGTGCCGGCGCTGAACATCGGCGACGCCGAAGTGGCGGAAGGCCTGGCGCGCCTGCGCCGGGCGGTGGCCGCCGCATCCGCGGGTCAGTCCGGGCCGTAGCGCGCCAGGACACCGTCGGGATCGAACGGCGCCTGGCGGGCCAGCGGTCTCACCCCGCCGCGACCACCCTGAAGGCGTCGCGCGCCGCAGAGAGCGTGGCTTCGACCATGTCCGCGTCATGGGCGCTGGACACGAAGCCGGCCTCGTAGGCCGACGGCGCCAGGAACACACCGCGGTCCAGCATCGCGTGGAAGAAGCGGTTGAAGGCGCCGGTGTCGCAGGCCGTGGCGCCGGCATAGGTGTCGACCTTCCGGTCGGTGAAGAACAAGCCGAACATGGCGCCGACGCGGTTGGTGGTCAGCGGCACGCCGGCCTCCCGCGCGGCCTGCTCGAAGCCGTCGCACAGCACGTTGGCCGTGGCCTCCAGGCGGTCGTGGAAGCCGGGTTCCTGGATCAGTCCGAGCATCGCCAGCCCGGCGGCCATCGCCACCGGGTTGCCGCTCAGGGTGCCGGCCTGGTAGATCGGGCCGGCCGGCGCGATCCGCTCCATCAGGTCGCGGCGGCCGCCATAGGCGCCCACCGGCATCCCGCCACCGATGATCTTGCCGAAGGTGGTGAGGTCCGGCGTCACGCCGTAACGGGCCTGGGCGCCGCCGAGCGCGACGCGGAAGCCGGTCATGACCTCGTCGAAGATCAGCAGTGCGCCGTGCTTCGTGCACAGCTCCCGCAGGTGGCCCAGGTAGCCCTCGCGCGGCGGCAGACAGTTCGCGTTGCCGACCACGGGCTCGATGATCACCGCGGCGATCTCGCCGCCGATGTCGTCGAACAGGGCGGTCGCCTCTTCGAAATCGTTGTAGCTGATGGTCGTGGTCAGCTCGCTCAGGCCGGCCGGAACGCCGGGCGAGGTCGGCACGCCCAGTGTCAGCATGCCGCTGCCTGCCTTCACCAGGAAGGAGTCGCCGTGGCCGTGGTAGCAGCCCTCGAACTTGACGATGCGCTGGCGCCCGGTGGCGCCGCGCGCGAGCCGGACCGCCGACAGCGTGGCCTCGGTCCCGGAATTGACCATGCGCACCATCTCGCAGGACGGCACCAGGCGGGTGATGGTCTCCGCCATGGTGACTTCCGCCGGGCAGGGCGCGCCATAGGACAGGCCGCTGCCGATCGCTTCCGCTACCGCGGCGCGAACGCCTGGATGGTTGTGGCCGACGATCATCGGCCCCCAGGAGCCGACGTAGTCGATGTAGCGGTTGCCGTCGACGTCGTACAGGAAGGCGCCGTCGGCGCGCTCGACGAAGAACGGCTCGCCGCCGACCGACCTGAACGCGCGTACCGGGGAATTCACGCCCCCGGGAATCAGTGCCTGCGCGCGGGCGAACAGGGCCCGTGACTTCTCATGCTTCATTTCAATTCGCTTCCTGTGTTTTCCGGAACGTCCGGTGGTACGCCTGCGCAGCCGCGACCGGATCCGGCGCATCGAACACGCCGCTGATCACCGCCACCAGGTCCGCGCCGGCTTCGACCACCATTCCGGCATTGTCCGGCGTGATGCCGCCGATCGCCACCAGCGGCAGCCCGAACTGCCGGGCTTCGCGCAGCAGCTCCGGCGTCGCCCTGCGCGCAAGCGGCTTGGTCGACGAAGGGAAGAAGGCGCCGAACGCGAGATAGTCCGCACCCGACGCCGCGGCCGCCCGCGCCCGCGGCAGGCTGTCGTAACAGGATGCGCCGAGGATCGCATCCGCTCCCAGCGCATCGCGCGCGGCACGCAGGTCCCCGTCGTCTTCGCCAAGATGGGCGCCATCGGCCCCGCAGGCGAGCGCAAGACGCCAGTCGTCGTTGACCAGCAGCGGCACGCCGCGCTCGCGGCACAGCGGCAGCAGCGCCGACACCTGCTCTCGCGCGAGCGCGCCCTGAGCGGCCTTGTTGCGGTACTGCAGTAGTGCGGCATGACCGACCACCGCTTCCACCCGGGCAAGCAGGCGCCCGGTGTCGGTCTCATCGGGTGTCAGCAGGTAGAGCCCGCGGCCCACGGAGCGCGCAGGGTGCATGGCGGCATCGGCTTGGCTCATCAGTGGTTTCCTGTCGACGGGCGGAGTGTGACAATGGCCGCCCGCGTCCACGACGCAGCAGCAGCGCATTATCCGATGAGCCAGACCGCTACCGCCTACCGGACATGGATGTGCGTCGTGTGTGGCTTCATCTACGACGAGGCCAGGGGACTGCCGGCGGAAGGCCTGGCGCCGGGAACGCGCTGGGAGGACGTCCCCGACACCTGGACCTGTCCGGACTGCGGCGTGACCAAGGACGACTTCGAGATGGTCGCAGTCTGACGCCTGTTCAGCGGGCGGGATCGATCGCAGGACCCAGCGCGAGTACGGTGCCCTCCTCGAGACCCAGCCTGCGGGCCTCGCCTGCGTTCAGTTCGAGTACGTATCGCGCCGGTCCCGAGCTCGGGTAGGGCGGACAGCGGTCTCCCGCGGAACATGGCGGCACATTCCGTTGTTGGCTGACCAGCCGCAACTCCGAATCGAAATACAGGATGTCCAGCGGAATGCGCGTGTTCTTCATCCAGTACGCCTGGCGTTCCTCGCGCTCGTGGATGAACAGCATGCCGTGGCCCTCGGCCAGCGAGTCGCGGAACATGAGGCCGCGAGCGCGCGCCTCGTCTGTCTCCGCGACCTCCACCGCATAGCGCTGCCCGGCCAGCTCCACCCAGCGCCCGTCACTGGCGCAGGCGGTCGCGGACACGCAGGCCCACCACAGCACGAACATCGAGAGGAAATTGCGCATCGTCGACCTGCAATGAATGGCGGGAACATGGACACTCCGCGAGGCGGCGCGACCGGTCAAGTCGGAAAAGAGCCGCGACCCCCTTCCCAAACCGGTCACGCCGGCGCACAATGCGCGCCCCGCCAAGCAGCGACCGGCACGCCGGAAGCCGCGAAGCGGAGAAGAACGAAAAAGACCGCTTCA
>NZ_CP042218.1:2025000-2917404 GCF_007795095.1 Luteimonas granuli
GCGAATAAGCGCACACGGTGGATGCCTTGGCGGTCAGAGGCGATGAAGGACGTGGCAGCCTGCGAAAAGTGTCGGGGAGCTGGCAACAAGCTTTGATCCGGCAATGTCCGAATGGGGAAACCCACTCCGCAAGGAGTATTGCATGGTGAATACATAGCCATGCAAGGCGAACCCGGGGAACTGAAATATCTAAGTACCCGGAGGAAAAGAAATCAACCGAGATTCCCCCAGTAGCGACGAGCGAACGGGGAGCAGCCCAAAAGTTGTTCCGGTTCTAGCAAAACAGTCTGGAAAGACTGGCCATAGAAGGTGACAGCCCTGTATGCGAAAGGGCCGGAATGATGAAAAGTGAGTAGGGCGGGGCACGAGAAACCCTGTCTGAACATGGGGGGACCATCCTCCAAGGCTAAATACTCCTGACCGACCGATAGTGAACCAGTACCGTGAGGGAAAGGCGAAAAGAACCCCGGAGAGGGGAGTGAAATAGACCCTGAAACCGTGTGCGTACAAGCAGTAGGAGCCCTTCGGGGTGACTGCGTACCTTTTGTATAATGGGTCAGCGACTTACTGTTCGTGGCGAGCTTAACCGTATAGGGGAGGCGAAGGGAAACCGAGTCTGATAAGGGCGCATAGTCGCGGGCAGTAGACCCGAAACCGGGTGATCTAGTCATGCCCAGGGTGAAGGTACCGTAACAGGTACTGGAGGCCCGAACCCACTCCCGTTGCAAAGGTAGGGGATGAGGTGTGATTAGGAGTGAAAAGCTAATCGAACCCGGAGATAGCTGGTTCTCCTCGAAAGCTATTTAGGTAGCGCCTCGCACGAATCTTCCTGGGGGTAGAGCACTGTTATGGCTAGGGGGTCATTGCGACTTACCAAACCATTGCAAACTCCGAATACCAGGACAGAATATGCGGGAGACACACGGCGGGTGCTAACGTTCGTCGTGAAAAGGGAAACAACCCAGACCCACAGCTAAGGTCCCAAATTCCATGCTGAGTGGAAAACCATGTGGAAAGGCACAGACAGCCAGGAGGTTGGCTTAGAAGCAGCCATCCTTTAAAGAAAGCGTAATAGCTCACTGGTCGAGTCGGTCTGCGGGGAAGATTTAACGGGGCTAAGCATGGAACCGAAGCTTGGGGTGCATACTTTGTATGCGCGGTAGAGGAGCGTTCCGTAAGCCGTTGAAGGTGGATCGAGAGGTCTGCTGGAGGTATCGGAAGTGCGAATGCTGACATGAGTAACGATAATGCGGGTGAAAAGCCCGCACGCCGAAAGCCCAAGGTTTCCTTGCGCAACGTTAATCGACGCAGGGTGAGTCGGCCCCTAAGGCGAGGCAGAAATGCGTAGTCGATGGGAAGCTGGTTAATATTCCAGCACCTCGCACAAGTGCGATGGAGGGACGGAGAAGGTTAGGTCTACCGGGCGTTGGTTGTCCCGGGGAAAGGCGGTAGGTTTGGGTCTTTGGCAAATCCGGGACCCTTCAAGACCGAGCACCGAGACGAGCTCATTAGAGCGAAGTGACTGATACCACGCTTCCAGGAAAAGCTCCTAAGCTTCAGCTTGTGCAGACCGTACCGTAAACCGACACAGGTGGGTAGGATGAGAATTCTCAGGCGCTTGAGAGAACTCGGGTGAAGGAACTAGGCAAAATGGTACCGTAACTTCGGGAGAAGGTACGCCCCCTTTGGTGGCCACATGCGTGGCTGGGCTGAGGGGGGCCGCAGATACCAGGCCGCTGCGACTGTTTATCAAAAACACAGGACTCTGCAAACACGAAAGTGGACGTATAGGGTCTGACGCCTGCCCGGTGCCGGAAGGTTAATTGATGGGGTCAGCCGCAAGGCGAAGCTCTTGATCGAAGCCCCGGTAAACGGCGGCCGTAACTATAACGGTCCTAAGGTAGCGAAATTCCTTGTCGGGTAAGTTCCGACCTGCACGAATGGCGTAACGATGGCGGCACTGTCTCCACCCGAGACTCAGTGAAATTGAAATCGCTGTGAAGATGCAGCGTTCCCGTGGCAAGACGGAAAGACCCCGTGAACCTTTACTATAGCTTTACACTGAACGTTGAGTTCGTCTGTGTAGGATAGGTGGGAGGCTGTGAAGTGCTGGCGCCAGCTGGCATGGAGCCATCCTTGAAATACCACCCTGTCGTGCTTGACGTTCTAACCTAGGTCCGTGATCCGGATCGGGGACCGTGTATGGTGGGTAGTTTGACTGGGGCGGTCTCCTCCCAAAGAGTAACGGAGGAGCTCGAAGGTACGCTCAGCGCGGTCGGACATCGCGCACTGTGTGCAAAGGCATAAGCGTGCTTGACTGCAAGATCGACGGATCAAGCAGGTACGAAAGTAGGACTTAGTGATCCGGTGGTTCTGTATGGAAGGGCCATCGCTCAACGGATAAAAGGTACTCCGGGGATAACAGGCTGATACCGCCCAAGAGTTCATATCGACGGCGGTGTTTGGCACCTCGATGTCGGCTCATCACATCCTGGGGCTGTAGTCGGTCCCAAGGGTATGGCTGTTCGCCATTTAAAGTGGTACGCGAGCTGGGTTCAGAACGTCGTGAGACAGTTCGGTCCCTATCTGCCATGGGCGTTGGAGATTTGAGAGGGGCTGCTCCTAGTACGAGAGGACCGGAGTGGACGAACCTCTGGTGTTCCGGTTGTCACGCCAGTGGCACTGCCGGGTAGCTACGTTCGGAAGCGATAACCGCTGAAAGCATCTAAGCGGGAAGCGCGCCTCAAGATGAGATCTCCCGGGGCACAAGCCCCCTGAAGGAACCATCAAGACCAGGTGGTTGATAGGCTGGGTGTGTAAGCGCTGCAAGGCGTTGAGCTAACCAGTACTAATGATCCGTGTGGCTTGACCATATAACCTCAAGTGGCCTTGGACTCGACGACGCGTCGATGTTCGGCACAAAAGCTTCGCTACGTCCCTGACTTATTCGCCAAGGGCGGAACCGTATCCGGTTTCGTTCCGAGGCAACCAACGAGAGCGTGTGCGCGTCAAACCGGCAACGGTCCGCGACCCTCCACCCTCTCCCTGGTGACAATAGCTTCATGGAACCACCCGATCCCATTCCGAACTCGGAAGTGAAACGTGAACGCGCCGATGGTAGTGTGCATTCAGCATGCGAGAGTAGGTCATCGCCAGGGTTTTCACCCAAAACCCCGCAGCCAAGGCTGCGGGGTTTTTCTTTGCTTCTTCGCCTGACCCGGGGCGATGCCCCATTGCTGTTGGCGCGTTTGCTGCTGGCGCCTTGTCGCGCCTTGAAGGCGTCCGTTGGGGATCGCACAGTAGGGTCGAAGTCTGCTACCCGGGCAGGACTCACCCCCACGCGCGCGCAGCACCACGTTCGCGGCGCCACTGCCATGGCGAGCATGGCCAGGGGTCCGGCCCGGACTCTGCTTCTCGCGAAGGGTTCAGTTCAGTCCGCAGTGGAGAGGCGGACTCGAGGCTCAACGCACCAGCGGAGGCTCAACGCACCAGCGGAGGATTGCCGCCGACGATCACCACGTCGGCCGGCCGGCGTGCGAACAGGCCCACGCTGACGACGCCCGGGATCTGGTTGAGCGCCCGTTCCATCGCCACGGGGTCGGTGATCGCGAGCCCGTGGATATCCAGGATCCAGTTGCCGTTGTCGGTCACCGTGCCCTGGCGCCAGACGGGCTGGCCGCCGGTCATCGCGAGAATCTCGCGCGCCACGAGGCTGCGTGCCATCGGAATCACCTCGACCGGCAACGGGAAGCGCCCGAGCACGGGGACTTCCTTGGACGGGTCGATGATGCAGATGAACTTCTCCGCCGCCTCGGCGATGATCTTCTCGCGCGTGAGGGCCGCGCCGCCGCCCTTGATCAGACGCTTCCCCGGGTCGCACTCGTCGGCGCCATCGACGTACAGCGGGATCGGACCGCAGGCATTCAGGTCCAACACTTCGATACCGTGGCCGCGCAATCGCGCGGTGCTCTGGTCGGAGCTCGAGACCGCGCCGGCGATGCGGTCGCGCAGCTCCGCGAGCGCGTCGATGAAGAACGCGACCGTCGAGCCCGTGCCCACGCCGACCACCATGCCATCCTCGACATGCTCGATGGCCTTTTCGCCGGCCAGGCGCTTTGCGTCGCTCATTTCGGCTCCATGGCCAGAAGGATCTTCCACTGCGCGGCGTTGACCGGCAGGACTGACAGACGGCTTCCCTTGCGGATCAGGGCGAAGTCCTCGCCCAGCGCTTCGGCGCGGCCGCGGATGGCCTCCAGGGTGACCGGGGCCGCGAAGCTGCGCACGAAGCCCACGTCCACCAGCATCCAGCGCGGCTCTTCGCGCGTCGCCTTGGGATCGAAGTACTTCGACGTGCGGTCGAACTGCGTGGGGTCCGGATACGCGGAGCTGGCCACTTCGGCGATGCCGTAGATGCCGGGCACTGCGCAGTTCGAATGATAGAAGAGGACTCCATCGCCGCGCCGCATCCCGTCGCGCATGAAATTGCGCGCCTGATAGTTGCGGACGCCGGTCCAGGGCTCGGTGCCGACCCGTTCGAGGTCGTCGATCGAGAAGTCCTCGGGCTCGGATTTCATCAGCCAGTAGCGCCTGCGCATGCCTGTCGTGCTCATGTCGGACGGAAGAGGGTGCCGCGTTCGGTGCACACCGCATCGAGCTGCACATCCCAATCTTCGCTGCGCAACTCGCCTTCGACCTGCTGGAACGCGAACCCGGCTCCGACGAGGAGCGGTGGCGCGGGGCGATGGTGGCGGAACGCGAAGCTGCGATCGTACCAGCCGCCGCCCATGCCGAGCCGATGGCAGCGCGCATCGAAGCCCACCAACGGCACCACGACGAGGTCCAGCGACGAGGGGTCCAGCAGTGCGTCCGGCGCAGCCACCGGTTCGGGAATGCCGAAGCGGTTCGGCGCGACGGGTTCGCCCGGCCGCCAGGGTGCGAAGCGCAGATAGCCCCCCTCGTGCAGCACGGGCAGGCAATAGGTGCAGCGGGGTGGCAGCCGCAACTGCCAGGTGTGCAGCGGGATCTCGCCGTCGGCAGCCCAGTAGCCAGCCACCTTCGCACCCGGCGCCAGCGGCAGCGCCAGCAGTTGTGCGGCCAGGCCATCCGCCGCGCCAATGCGAGCGGCCGGCGGAACCTCCCGGCGCCGCTCACGCATGACGCGGCGCTGGTCGGCGCGCGCCACGGTCACGCGGCCTGCGGCGCGCGATCGGCGGCCGCAGGGCAAAGAAGGGATACGTCCTCCGCCATGTCGATGCGTGCGAAACGACCTTGAACCCGGGGTTCAAGTGGGAACGCTTGGCTGCCTTCGGGCTTCCCGCTCGCGGGCGGACTTGCGCACCAGGCTTCCGTCGCGTCCCCGAGGTCGTCATTAAGGGACAAGGCGAATGTTTGCGCACGCCGTCGATCACGGCAGAGGACGCGAACGAAGTATACCGCGCGAGCGGAGACTGCCGCGGCCATCCGTCGGCCGGCGTTCACTTCGCGCATGGCAGGCCTGACGCGCACGCGTTCAGGCATCGAGCAGGGTATCGAGCCTGGCCTGCAGTGCCGACAGTGCGCGGGCCACCTCGCGCTCCCGCTGTTCGCCTTCGCGCCGCAGTTGCTCCAGTTCGTGTGCGAGGTTGAGCGCCGCGAGCACGGCCACGCGGTCGATCGCGGCCATGCGGTTGGCACCGCGGACCTCGCGCATGCGCGCATCGAGCACGCGCGCGGCCGCCATCAGCCCGTCGACCTCGCCGCTGCCGACGCCTACGGTGTATTCGCGGTCGAGGACACGGACGCTGACGGCTTCGGTGCTGCTCACGTGTGCTGCTCCAGCGATTTCAGGCGCGCGATCATCGCTTCCACGCGACTGCGCGCCTGCTCGTTCTTGGCCAGCAGCTGTGCGCGCTCGCCGGACACCTGTTCGTGCTGCTGGCGCAGGCTGCGGTTCTCCTCCGCCAGCCGGCGGGTATGCACCGCCAGCTCCTCGAAGCGTTCTGAGAGCCGCTGCAACTGGGCGAGCACGTCGGGGGTGTCCATCCCGGGCACGATAGGCAGGCGGAAGGAGACGGTCAAGAAGCGGCGGGCGCGGGCAGGGCGACGGCGGCCGCCGACGGAGGCCGGGCGTGGATGAAGGCCATGCACGAGGCGGCATCCATCGGTTCGGACACCCAGAATCCCTGGATCTCGTCGCAGTGGCAGCGCGTCAGGTATCGCGCCTGGGCCTCGCTCTCGACGCCCTCGGCGACGACGCCCAGCCCCAGTCCGTGGGCCATCGCGATCACCGTGGTCGTGATCGAGGCCCCCTCGGGAGCGTGGCCAAGGTCGGCGATGAACGACTGGTCGATCTTGATCGTGGTGATCGGCAGCCGTTTCAGGTACGCCAGCGAGGAGTAGCCGGTCCCGAAGTCGTCGATGGCCAGCGCCACGCCGAGTTCGCGGAAGGCGCGCAGCCTGTGCGCGGCCTGGTCCGCATTCGCCATGAGCATGCTCTCGGTCAGCTCCAGCTCGAGCGCATGCGGCGGCAGGCCGGTGTCGTCCAGCATCCGCCGCACCACTTCGGCGAAGTCGCCGCGCAACAGCTGCAGCGCCGACATGTTCACCGACACGGCGACGTCGAGCAGCCCGTGGTCCCGCCAGTGGCGCGCCGCCAGGCATGCCTCGCGCAGGACCCATTCGCCGATCTCGAAGATCATCCCGTTTTCTTCCGCCAGCGGGATGAACTCCGCCGGCGGAATCTCGCCGTGTTCGGGGCTGGTCCAGCGCAGCAGCGCTTCGGCCCCGGTGATGCGCGACGTCGCAAGCGCCTGGCGGGGCTGGTAGACGACGCGCAGCTCGCCGCGGTCGATGGCCTTGTGCAGTGCGCCGGAAAGGACGGCGCGCCTGCGGATCGCGGCCTCCATGCTGTCGTCGTAGCGCATCCATGTGCGGCGGCCGGCGGCCTTGGCCTGGTACATGGCGGCGTCGGCGCGCTTGAGCAGTTCGGTCGGCACCTGGGCGTGGTCCGGATAGAGGCTGATGCCGATCGACGCCGACACCGACACCTCGCGGCCGTCCCCCGGTGCCACGGGCACCTCGAAGGCCATGATGATCTCGCGCGCCACCCGTTCGGCATCCGCAGGATCGGCGACGTTTTCGAGCACCACGGTGAATTCGTCGCCCGACAGTCGCGCCACCGTCTGTCCGGGGCCGACGGTCTGCTGCAGGCGTTCGGCCACGGCGCGCAGGATGCGGTCGCCCATGGCGTGGCCGAGCGAGTCGTTGATGTCCTTGAAGCGGTCGAGATCGACGAACAGGACCGCCACGCGCGCCCCCGCGCGCCGCGCGCGTACGACCGCGCGCGAGAGGCGTTCGGCGAGCAACGACCGGTTGGGCAGGTTGGTGAGCGCGTCGAAGCTCGCGAGGTACCTCAGCTCCTCCTCGGCGCGCTTGTGCTGGGTGATGTCGTTGAGCACGAGCACGTGCATGGGCTCGCCACCATCGTCCGGGGCCGGGACGGTGACCGCCTCGACCGCGCACAGGAACTCTTCCCCGTCGTCCTTGCACTGCCACGTCTCGCCGGACCAGTGGCCTTCGCGGGCCAGGGCCGCACGCATGGCCACGCCGGGAGAGGGCTGGTGCCGGGGGCTGTCGAGCATGCGGGCGTCGCGCCCGACGACCTCGGCCGCGGCATAGCCCGTGATCCGGGAGAAGGCCGGGTTGACCGAGAGGAAGTTGAAGCGCGCATCGAGCACCGCCACCGCTTCATTCATGCTGCGCAGCACTTCGCTGGCGATACGGTTCTCGCGCTCCACCGCGCGGCTGCGGTCGATGTCCAGCGAGGTGCCGGCCACGCGCAGGATCGAGCCGTCGGGGCCGTGTTCGACCGCGCGGCCGCGCGCGCGGACCCAGACCCAGTTGTTTCGGCCCGTCGCGCGACCGTCGACGCGGACCCGGTACTCGGAAAGGAACTCGGATGCATCGCCGGCCACATAGCGCTGCATCGCGTCGGCGACCGCCGGCAGGTCGTCGGGATGGATCACCGCCGCGGGGTCGGCCTCTCCGGAACCGAAGTGGGGGCCCTGGCCCCCGTCGTCGCGCCTGGCCACCAGGTAGCGCAGGCGCCGGTCCGGTATGTGGAAGTCCCAATGGCGCTGGCCGCCGGCCCACAGTGCCAGCCGGAAGCTTCGTTCGCATTCGTGCAGCCATACGACGACACGCCGCATCCTGCGCAGGCGCAGCGCCAGAACGATGCACGCTGCAAGCAGTGCGATCGCGACAGCGGTTGCCAGACCCGTTTCTATGGCCGACGGCAAGGCATGGTCCTCTCCGCCTCCCTGGCGGTCGTCGCAGTGTAGGCATGGCCGCATACCGGCAACAAGACACGCTCGGCGCTACACTGCGCCAGCCGTCCGCCGTGCCCGTACCATGTCCGAATCCATGCCCTCCCTGTCCGAAGTAGAGCAGGCCAGCCGCGAAGCCGGTCTCGCCACGTCAGCGCCCGAACTCCACGGCAGCCTCTGCGGCTGGCTGGCCGGCGGCGGCGACACCGGCGGCAACTGGCTGGCGCGGGTGATGGTCGACGATGCCTTGCCGGCGCCGGCCGAGGGGTCGCCGCTGGCGCGCCTGCATGCGGCGGCGCGCGCGCAGTTCGAGGATCGCGACTTCGGCCTGGTGCTGCTTGGCCCGGGCGACGATGCGTCCCTGGCCGCGCGCAGCGGCGCGCTGTTCGACTGGTGTCGAGGCTTCGTCGGCGCCTTCGGCCTGGCGGCGGGCGCCGACCCCAGGCTGTCCGGCGAGGGCGAGGAGGCGCTGGCCGACCTCGCGCGGCTGGCACGCGCCACCGCGCAGGACGACGGCGACGAGGAGGACGAGGAGGCGCTGGCCGAGATCGAGGAGTTCGTCCGCGTCGCCGCCCTGCTCCTGCATGGTGATTGCGCGCTGGCCGCCCGCCACCGCAACCGGCTCAACTGAGGACCGCCGTGGCCCTGGCACTGCCCCTCGGCAGCTACAAGCGCCGTCGTCGCCAGCTCATGCGGATGGCGGGCGACGACGCCATCCTGGTCCTGCCGGCGGCCCCCGAGCGCGTGCGCAGTCGCGACACCTTCCACCCCTACCGGCAGGACTCCGACGTCCTCTATCTGTGCGGCTTCGAGGAGCCGGACGCCGTGCTGGTGCTGGTGCCGGGCCGCAGCCATGGCGAAAGCCTGTTGTTCTGCCGCGAACGCGACCCCGAGCGGGAAGCCTGGGACGGTGCCCGCATCGGGCCGGATGGCGCGCCGGACGCGCTCGGAGTCGACGATGCCTACGACATCGAGGACCTCGACGACATCCTTCCCGGCCTGCTCGAGGGGCGCCGCCGCGTCTATTACCACTTCGGGCGTGACACCGGCTTCGACCTCAAGCTGATCGGTTGGCTCAACCGCGTCCGCGCCGAGGTGCGCCACGGCGCGCAACCTCCGCACGAGTTCCTGGAATTGGGACACCTGCTCGACGAAATGCGCCTGATCAAGGGCGCGGACGAGCTGAAGCTGATGCGCAGGGCCGCGAAGATCAGCGTGCAGGCGCACCAGGCGGCAATGCGCGCCGTACGTGCGGGCATGCATGAGTACGAACTGCAGGCCGAGCTCGAACGGGTGTTCCGCGCCGCCGGCTGCGTACCCGCCTACGGCAGCATCGTGGGTGCCGGAGCCAACGCCTGCGTGCTGCACTATCGTGCCAACGATGCGCAGGCGCGCCGTGGCGACCTGGTGCTGATCGACGCCGGCGCCGAGCACCGCGGCTACGCCGCCGACATCACCCGTACCTTCCCGGTCGACGGCCGCTTCAGCCGCGAGCAGCGCGCGCTGCACGATCTGGTGGGCGCGGCGCATGCGGCGGCGCTGGCCGAAGCGCGACCGGGCGTGCCCTGGGAGGCCGGCCACAATGCCGCCGTCGAGGTGCTCACCGAGGGCATGCTCTCGCTGGGCCTGCTCAAGGGCAGGCTGCGCAAGGCCCTGGCCGACCAGGCGTACAAGCGCTTCTATCCGCACAAGACGGGCCATTGGCTGGGGCTGGACGTGCATGACGTCGGCGATTACCGCATCGACGGCGAATCGCGGCTGCTCGAACCGGGGATGGTCTACACCATCGAGCCCGGCATCTACATTCCGCCCGGCGACACCGGCGTGGCGGAGAAGTGGCGGGGCATCGGCATCCGCACCGAGGACGACGTGGTGATCACCCGCGACGGGCACGAGGTGCTCACGGCGGGGCTCGCGCGCAGCGCCGACGAGATCGAGGCCTTCATGGCGGGGTGAGCGCGCTTTACGCGCTGCCCGCCGCGAACTCTTCCCGGGTCAGGTTGACCGGTTCGCCGTCGGTGCACACCACGTTGTCCTCGATGCGCACGCCGCCGTAGGAGCGGAAGGCCTCGACCCGGTTCCAGTCGACCCTGCCGGCGTTGCTTCCGGCCTTCAGGTCCTCCAGAAGCATGTCGGCGAAATACAGCCCCGGCTCGATCGTCACCACCATGCCCGGGGCCAGTTCGCGGGTCAGGCGCAGGTAGGGATGGCCCTGCGGCTTGTCGATGGTGCCGCCGGCGTCGGAGGCGGCGAAGCCCGCGACGTCATGCACCTGCAGTCCCAGCCCGTGGCCGATGCCATGCGGGAAGAAGCTCGAGCTCAGGCCGGTGGCCACGGCCTCCTCGGCGCCGCAGGTGATGAAGCCGAAGTCCTCCAGCACGCGGGCCAGCGCGATGTGCGCGTCGAGGTGCAGCTGGCGGTAGTCCATGCCGGCCCGCACCTTGCCGCAAAGCTCCAGCTCCGCGCGCTCGACGGCGTCGATGAAGGCCTGGAATTCGCTTCCACGATCCATGGCGTGGGTGCGGGTGATGTCGGCCGCGTAGCCGCCGTGGCTGGCGCCCGCATCGAGCAGGAAGCTGCGTACGGACTTCGGCGGCACGCGGTCGAGCTCGGTGTAGTGCAGCACGGCCCCGTGGGCGTCGAGCGCGACGATGTTGCCGTACGGCAGCTCGTTCGCGTCCTGGCCGACCGCCTGGCAGTAGGCGAGGTGGATCCCGAACTCGCTGGCGCCGGCGCGGAACAGGCGCTCGGCCGCGCGATGCCCGCGCACCGCGCGGCGCGTGGCCTCGCGCATCATCGCGATCTCGTAGGGCGTCTTGTAGGCGCGGTGGTACTCGAGGTAGTCGAGCACCGGCTGCGGGTTGTTCGGCGCGAAGGCGCCATAGCGGCCGAGCGCGCTCTGCGGTTCGCCGAGGATGGCGCAGCGGGTGGCGTTGCGCGGCAGGTGCTGCAGGGCGTCGTCCGGCTTGCGGATCACCGCGATGTCGAAGTGTTCCGCCCAGTAGCCCGACGGCGCCTCCGGCACCACGTGCCAGTAGTCGCGCGGCTGCAGGTACACCAGCTTCGGCCGCTCGCCCGGCGTGAACGCCAGCCAGCTGCCCGGGTTCCGCACCAGCGGTACCCAGTGCTTGAACTGGGGGTTGGCCGCGTAGGGGTAGTCGCGGTCGTCGAAGACCTGGTAGTGGAGCGTGCCGCTGGGGACCAGAAGATGGTCGAACCCGCCGCGTTCCAGCGCGACCGTGGCGCGCGCGATCAGCGTCTCGAGGTGGGCGGGATACAGGGCGGCGAGGGACTCGGCGATCATGGCGGCAGCGGCAGCGGGAGGTGCCCCATTCTGCCGCATCGCCCGCGACATCGCCGGCCCGCGGCTATTCGTATCGGCTTCCGGGCGCGTCGATCCAGGCGCGCAGCGGACCGGCCTGGGCCTCGGTCATGCCGATGAACCTCAGTCCGGCCCAGGCCTGGCCCGGCGCGCTGGCGCGATCCATCCACAGCAGATGGACGCCGATCTCGATCGTCGATTCGCTGCCGCCTTCCAGCGGCAGGCTGAAACGGAACTGGTACAGCGAGTCCTCCGCCAGCGGCACGCTCGCCATCAGCAGCATTCCGCTCATCGACAGGTTGCCGATGCGGCCGACCACGCGTTCAGACATGGCGTCCATCACCAGGATGGTCCCGGGGGCCTTGCGTCGCCGGGCACGGCGGAATTCGTCCATCATGCGTGGGCCCCCCCTCCGATGGCGGGCGCCTCGGCGCGGCCGGCGAAGCTGCGCAGGGTGCGCACGGCGGACTGCCACGCGCGGTCGACCAGGCGCCCACGCTCGGCGGTCACGACGCGGGCCTGTCCGGCAACGATCATGCGCGCCAGCGAATCCAGCGAGTGCTCGCCGATGCGCTGGCCGCGCTGGTTCACGAACAGCGCGTTGTCGGTCACCGGGCTGAACCACGACATGCGCCTGCGCACCACGTCGCCCTGCTGGTTGGTGGTGAACTCGATCCAGGTGCCGAAGGGCAGGACTCGCAGCTGCTCGTAGCGCGCCTGCTCCTCGGGCGAGCGCGGCGGCAGGGCGGGCCGGCGGGCGCGCTCGGCGTCCTCGCCGAGGCGGGTGCGCGCCTTGAGCTTCATCGCCAGCTCGGTGCGCGAGGCGGGGTCACCGTCGTCGCCGCCGTCGCTGCCGGTCAGGCGCGCGGCGATGATGGCGGCCTCGTCGGCGTGGTATCCGACCTGGGACAGCGAAGTTTCGATGTAGGCGGCCAGCGCAGGATCGCCGGCCTGTTCCCCGCGGGCGCAGGCAGCGACGATCCGTCGGGTGGCGTCGAGCAGCGCCTGCCATTCCGGAGAATCCTCGCCCTGGCGCAGCAGGGTCAGGGTCAGCACATCCGCCCAGGCCTGGTTGAGCAGCGCGCGCGAGAACTTCGGGATGCGGTGGTCGCCGAGCAGTTCCTCGAGCGTGGCCGCCGAACGCAGCTTGGCGACCTCCAGCCTGTCCTTGCCGCGCGCGGCTTCGATGTGCCTGCGCTCGAGCATCTCCGCCTTGCGCACCTGCGCCTGCAGGTGGGTCTGCAGCCGCCCGTTGCTGGCCTCGAACACCGCGCTGTCGCCGTCGTAACGGTCGACGACTTCACTGACGGCCTGCTGCAGCGGAAACAGGAGCTGCGGATCCAGGTCGTCCTTGTCGAGCCAACTGGCGGCGGCCTCGGCAACGGTGTTGAGCAGCGCACGCGCCGGATGCGCGGGCTCGACGAAGAATGTCTGGTCCTGCAGCGCCGCCCGCAGCAGCGGCAACTGCAGTCGCTGGATCAGGGCCGCCGCGGGGGCGTCCGCGCGCATCTCGCTTTCGAGTCGCCCGTACAGCAGATGCAGCAGCTCGAAGGTATCGTTGTCGCGCTGCGCCAGGGTCGCACCTCGTCCATGTCGCTGGCGCGCCTGCGCCAGCAACATCTGGCGCACGTCCATCAGGCTCGGCCGCGAAGCACCGAGGCCCGGCGGCTGGCGCTGGATCTTGCCCAGCGCATCCATCAACTCGCCGGTGTCGAGCGTGGTCTCCGCGCTGCCGGCCCGGCCGGCGCGCAGCTTGCCGATCAGCTCGCGCCGCTCGGCCAGCAGCTCCTGCAGGGTCTCGTACGAAGCCTCCCCGTCGCCGCCGGTGAGGGCGGTGGTGGTCTCGGCCATCCAGGCGGTGTGTGGCTGGTCCGGTGTGATCCGCGCACCCCGGGGCTTCCGGCGTGCGCCGCGGGAGCCGTCGCTGCGGTCGTCACGGATGTCGCGGACGTCGTCGCCGGTGCCCCGCGCACGGCGGCCGGAGACAGCCCCCGGAGCCGCGTTCGCGGCGGCCTCCTCGGCCTCCCTGAGTGACGAGGCGCGCAGGCGGACGGGAACATGGGTCAGTCCCCTGAGGATGCCCGCCTGGTCGAGCATCGCGTCGAGCCTTTCCAGGAACGGGGCGTAGTGGGTCATGACCACCCGATCGAACAGCCGGTACAGCAGCTCGCGGGTTTCGTCGGGGACCTGCAGCGACCGGCAGGCGTTGCGCAGCGCCCGGCACATGCACTGGGGGCCCAGCGGCAGGCGCGCGGCGTCGAGCGCCGGTGTCCCGGCGAGCACGCCGAAGCGCTGGCCCAGCAGATGCATCGACAGGCTGGCGCGGCTTTCCTGCCGGGTGGCGATCTCGCCGAGCAGCGTGTCCTCGTCCAGCTGCGAGTCGTCGATGAGACCCAGTACACGTTCACCGGCGGGCGCGCCCGCGGCGGCCGGCGTCCCGCCGTCGGCGGAAGGGCTCCGCAGCAACGCCAGCTCGCATTCGAGTTCGAGCATGAGCTGGGGGATCAGGTCCGGGCGGCAGACCCGGAAGCTGCGCAGGGCCTGCACATAGGTGGACTCGCTGCCCGGGTGGCGCGCCTGCTCGGCCAGGCGGAACAGCTCCTGTTCGTATTCATCGAGCAGGGCATGGAGGAAGGGGTCGAGTTCGACCGAGGCCAGGTTGAGCGCTGCGTCAAGCACCTTGCGGACGCGGCGCGGCAGGTCGACGGTCGCCAGGGTCCGCCGGGCGGCGCCGTCATGGATGTAGGTCATGGATGACATTGCGAGCTGCCGATTCCCCCCCGGAAGGCTTCATAGCACGGGACGGAGTGTGACAGCTAGCACGCTCCTGGGCCGTCCTCTCGAACCGGCCCGCCGAGCGCCGCCTGCCGGGCTCAGCGCAGGAACAGGGAGACCACGTCGTTGCCCAGGCGCCGTCCGGTCGCGGTCGGGACCGCGCGTCCGCCGGCCACGTCCAGCCAGCCGCGGGCCACGGCATCCCCCAGCTCGGCGGCGATCGCGGAGCGGGGCAGGCCGGTGCGCGCCTCGAAATCGTCCAGCGCGAAGCCTTCGTGCAGGCGCAGGACGTTGAGCATGAATTCGAAGGGCAGGCGTGCGGCGTCCACGTCCGCGTCGCCCCCCAGCGCCGCCGTGGTGCCGGCCGCCGCCATCCAGGCCGCGGGGTGCTTCAGCTTCCAGCGCCTGCGGACGGTCTGCGCGGCGCCGAGGCTGATCTTGCCGTGGGCGCCGGCGCCGATGCCCAGGTAGTCGCCGAAGCGCCAGTAGTTGAGGTTGTGCGCGCACTGGAGGCCCGGCCGTGCGTAGGCGCTGACCTCGTAGTGCTCGAAGCCGGCGTCGGCCAGCATGGCCTGGCAGTGCTCCTGCATGTCCCAGGCGAGATCCTCGTCGGGAATGGCGTCCGGGGGCGCGCGGCGAACAGCGTGTTGGGCTCGAGGGTCAGCTGGTAGTGCGAGACGTGCGCCGGCTGGAGGGCGACAGCGCGCTCGAGATCGGACGCGGCACCGGCCAGGTCCTGGCCGGGAAGGGCGTACATCAGGTCGAGGTTGATGTTGTCGAAGCCGGCGTCCTGGGCGAGTTTCACCGCCGCCTCCGCCTCGCCGCTGTCGTGGATCCGGCCCAGGCGCCGCAGGCAGCCGTCGTCGAAGCTCTGGATGCCGAAACTCAGGCGGTTCACGCCGGCCGCGAGGTAGCCCTCGAAGCGATCGTGCTCGGCGGTCCCGGGATTGGTCTCCAGGGTGATCTCGCAGCCGGGCGCGAAGCGCAGGCGCGCGCTGGCCTGCTGCAGGAAGTCGTCGATGGCGTCGGCGGGAAACAGCGACGGCGTGCCGCCGCCGAAGAACACGCTGTGCACGGTGCGGCCCCAGGCCAGCGGCAGGTCGTGCTCGAGGTCGGCGACCAGTGCCCCGACGTACTCGCGGAACGGAAGCGCACCGCGCTGCTCGTGCGAATTGAAGTCGCAGTACGGGCATTTGCGCACGCACCAGGGCAGGTGCACGTATAGCGACAGCGGCGGCGGAACCAGCATCAGGCCTCGGCCAGTTCGTGCAGGCGTTCGCGCAGGGTCGCCAGGGCGAGCCCGCGGTGGCTGATCGCGTTCTTGCGGGCGGCCGGAAGCTCGGCGGCGGTCAGTCCGCTGGCGGGATCGAGGAAGACCGGGTCGTAGCCGAATCCACCGGCGCCCCGTGGCGCGTGCAGGACGCGCCCGTGCCACCGGCCCTCGACCACCAGCGGCCGCGGGTCGGTGGCGTGGCGCAGCAGCACGATGCAGCAGTGGAAGCTGGCGCCGCGGGCTTCGTCGGGCACGCCATCGAGCTCGCGCAGCAGGCGCTCGATGTTGCGCGCGGCGTCGCCGCCGGGGCCGGCGTAGCGCGCCGAGTAGAGGCCGGGCGCCCCGCCGAGCGCGTCCACGCACAGGCCGGAATCGTCGCCCAGTGCGGGCAGGCCGGTGGCCCGCGCCGCATTGCGCGCCTTGAGCAGGGCATTCTCGATGAAGGTCAGGCCGGTTTCCTCGACGTCCCCGACGCCGAACTCCGACTGCGCGCGCAGGCTGAGGCCGCGGTCGCCGAGCAACTGCCGCAGTTCGGCCAGCTTGCCGGCGTTGCCGCTGGCCAGCACCAGGTCCATGGCTCAGCCAGCGGCCAGCGCGGCCTGCTGCGCCGCGAACAGCTCGCCGCAGCCGTGGGCGGCGAGTTCGAGCATGGCGTCGAGTTCGTCGCGGCGGAAGGCGTGTCCTTCGGCCGTTCCCTGCAGCTCGATGAAGCCGCCGCCGTCGTTCATCACCACGTTCATGTCGGTGTCGCAGGCGCTGTCCTCGGCGTAGTCGAGGTCGAGCACGGGCACGCCACCGTGGACGCCCACCGAGACCGCGGCGACCGCGCCGTGGATCGGATCGCCGGCGATCTCGCGGCGCTTCCGCAGCCAGCGCACGGCGTCGACCAGGGCCACGTAGGCGCCGGTGATCGCCGCGGTGCGGGTGCCCCCGTCGGCCTGCAGCACGTCGCAGTCCAGTGTGATGGTGCGCTCGCCGAGGGCGTCGCGGTCGACGCAGGCGCGCAGGCTGCGGCCGATCAGGCGCTGGATCTCGAGCGTGCGCCCGCCCTGCTTGCCGCGGGCCGCCTCGCGGTCGTTGCGGGTGTTGGTGGCGCGCGGGAGCATGCCGTATTCGGCGGTGACCCAGCCGCTGCCCTTGCCGCGCAGGAAGCCCGGCACGCGGTTCTCGACGCTGGCGGTGCACAGCACCCGGGTGTCACCGAAGCTGACCAGCACCGAGCCCTCGGCGTGGCGGGTGTAGCCGCGCTCGAACCGCACCTCGCGCATCTGCGCCGGTGCCCGGCCGCTGGGGCGTGGGGTCTGGGACATGTCGATTACCGCTGGGGAGGTCGGCGAGTTTACCATCGGCACCCCCGCACCAACGGACGCCCGAATGATCCGCAGCATGACCGCCTACGCCTCGGGCGAGCGCGCCACCCCGTGGGGCACGCTCGCCTGCGAGCTGCGCGCGGTCAACCATCGTTTCCTCGAGATCGGCCTGCGCGCGCCCGATGAGCTGCGGGTGCTGGAGCCGCAGCTGCGGGAGCGGATCTCGACCCGGGTCTCGCGCGGCAAGCTGGACCTGACGCTGCGCCTGCGCGCCGCCGAGGGCGCGGCCACCCTGCACGTCGACGAGGCCCTGCTGCGCCGGCTGTCGGCGATCGCGCTGGACGCCGCGCCTCACTTCCCGGGCCTGCGCACCCAGTTCACCGACCTGCTGCAGTTCCCCGGCGTGCTGCGCTCGGCCGCTCCGGAGCCCGAGGCCCTGCAGGCCGAGGTGCAGGTGCTGCTCGACCAGGTGCTGGACGGCTTCATCGCGGCCCGCGAGCGCGAGGGCGCGAAGCTGGTGGCGGCCATGCTCGAGCGCGTGGACGGAATCGAGGCGCGTGCGGCCGAGGTCCGCGGGCTGGTGCCGGTGATCCGCGCCGGCCAGCGGGCCAAGCTCGAAGCGCGCCTGGCCGACCTTGTCCAGGCCGCCGATCCCGGGCGGGTCGAGCAGGAGCTGGTGCTGTCGCTGCAGAAGCTCGACGTGGACGAGGAGCTCGACCGGCTCGACAGCCACGTCGCCGAGATCCGCCGCGTGCTCGGCCAGCGCGAGCCGGCCGGCCGCCGCCTCGACTTCCTGCTGCAGGAGTTCAACCGCGAGGCCAACACCCTGGGCTCGAAGTCGGTCGATGCGCGCACCACGAACATCGCGGTGGAACTGAAGGTGCTGATCGACCAGATCCGCGAGCAGGTGCAGAACATTGAATAGCGCCGACATCCCAACGCGCGGAACCCTGTTCATCGTCGCGGCGCCCTCGGGCGCCGGCAAGTCGAGCATCGTCAACGCCTGCCTGGCGCGCGATCCGGGCATCAGCCTGTCGATCTCGTTCACCTCGCGCCCGCCGCGCCCCGGCGAGCGACAAGGCGAGCACTACCACTTCGTCGACGATGCGCGCTTCCAGCGCATGATCGACGCCGGCGACTTCTTCGAATACGCGCGCGTCCACGGTGACTGGAAGGGCACCGCGCGCCAGTCGGTGGAGCCGCAGCTGGCCGCCGGCCGCGACGTGCTGCTGGAGATCGACTGGCAGGGCGCGCGCCAGGTGCGCGCGGCGGTGCCCGACGCGGTCGGCGTGTTCATCCTGCCGCCCTCGCGCGCCGCGCTCGACGAGCGCATGCGCAAGCGCGGCCAGGACAGCGAAGAGGTGATGGCCCGGCGCCTTGCGGCGGCGCGCGAGGAGATGTCCCACTACGGCGAGTTCGACTACGTCATCGTCAACGAGGACTTCGCCACCGCGGTGGACGAGATGTGCGCCGTATTCACCGCCAGCCGGCTGCGGCGCGAGGCACAGGCCATCCGCCACGCCGGCCTCATCGCCGCGCTTCTGGACGGTTCGGCGGACGCCGGGCAGGCCGCAAGTCGCTGATTCGTCGGGGTTTGCTTGCGGTGGGGAGCGGCTTGGCCTATCATTTCCGGTCCCTCATCCCGCATCGACGGCCCGCCGGCCGCCCGGAGACTTATGGCCCGCATCACCGTTGAAGACTGCCTCGAAGTCATCGACAACCGCTTCGAGCTGGTCATGATGGCCGCCAAGCGCGCCCGCCAGCTCGCCAACGGCGTCGAGCCGCAGCTGGACAACAGCGAGAACGACGACAAGCCGACCGTGCTGGCGCTGCGCGAGATCGCCGCCCGCCGCATCGACGCCGACTACGTCGAGGCGGTCGAGAAGTCCGAGCGCGAGCGCCGCGAGCGCGAGGCGATGGAATGGGCCGCCGCCGAAGTGGTGGCCGACGACGATCTCTCCAAGGGCGACGACTGATCTCCCGCGCATGCGCCCTCGGGCGCGGCGATGTTCCGACGGCCCCGCCACGGTGGGGCCGTTTGCGTTGCGCCGCCCGCTGCCGGGCGCGGCCTCCGTTGCCGGCTGCCGGGCGCGCGCGTAGGCTCGCAGCATGAATTCCGCCGAGCTCGCGCTGCTCCAGGTCGCCGTGCCCGGGGACGAGGACGTCCCCGGTTACATGCGCGAGCTCGAACGGATCGCCGCCTACCTGCCGGCGGACCAGCTGCAGCAGTTGCGCCGTGCCTGGGCGGTGGGAGCGGCCGCGCATGCCGGCCAGACGCGCAGGTCCGGCGAGCCCTATATCACCCATCCGGTCGCCGTGGCCGCCGTGCTCGCCGAGCAGAAGGTCGACCTCGAGACGCTGGTCGCGTCGATCCTGCACGACACCATCGAGGACACTCCGCTCACCCGCGACGCGCTCGCCAGCGAGTTCGGCGAGACCGTGGCCGAACTCGTCGAGGGCGTCACCAAGCTCGACAAGCTGCAGTTCGGCAGCCGCCACGAGGCCGACGCGGAGAGTTTCCGCAAGATGATGCTGGCGATGGCGCGCGACCTGCGCGTGATCCTGATCAAGCTCGCGGACCGCCTGCACAACATGCGCACCCTGGGCGCGCAGACGGCCGAGGCGCGCGCGCGCATCGCCCGCGAGACGCTGGAGATCTATGCGCCGATCGCGCAGCGCCTGGGCATGAACCTGATCAAGGCCGAGCTGCAGGACCTGGGCTTCCGCGCGCTGCACCCCATGCGGCACCGCATCCTCGAGAAGCACATCCGCACCCAGCCGCTGGTGCGCCGCGAGGCCATGGCCAAGATCGAGGCCCAGCTGGCACAGCGACTGACCAAGGAAGGCCTGAGCTACCGGCTGGTGAGCCGGGTGAAGTCGCCGTGGAGCATCTACAACAAGATGCGGGCCGAGGCGAAGACCTTCGCCCAGGTGATCGACGTCTTCGGCTTCCGGATCGTCGTCGGAACGGTCGCCGAGTGCTACCACGCGCTTGGCGTCGCGCATTCGGTCTACAAGCCGGTGGACGGCCGCTTCCGCGACTTCATCGCCATTCCCAAGGCCAACGGCTACCAGTCGCTGCACACGGTGCTGTTCGGGCCCTACGGCTCGCCGATCGAAGTCCAGATCCGCACCGCGGAGATGGACCTGATCGCCGAGCGCGGCATCGCCGCCCACTGGGCCTACAAGCACGGCGGCGGGGGGCCCAACAGTGCGCAGCAGCGCGCGCATTCGTGGATCTCCGGCCTGCTCGAGGCGCAGAGCGGAACCGGCTCGTCGCTGGAGTTCCTGGAGAACGTCAAGGTCGACCTGTTCCCGGACGAGGTCTACCTGTTCACGCCCAAGGGCGAGATCATGTCGCTGCCGCGCAACGCCACCGCGGTCGACTTCGCCTACGCAGTGCATACCGACGTCGGCAACCGGACGGTGGCCGCGCGCGTGGACCGCAGGCTTGTGCCGCTGCGCACGCGCCTGTCCAGCGGGCAGACGGTCGAGATCGTGACCGCGAAGTCGTCGCAGCCGCGGCCGCAGTGGCTGGAGTTCGTGGTCACCGGCAAGGCGCGCACCGCCATCCGCCAGCAGCTCAAGCAACTCGAGCACGAGGACGCCGTGCAGCTGGGCCACCGCATGCTCGACAGCGCGCTCGAGGATCTCGACAGCTCGCTCGAGCGGCTGCCCGCCGCCGAACTGGAGGCCTACCTGGCGGAGCATCGCTATCCGCGTCTGGAGGCCCTGTTGTCCGACGTCGCGCTGGGCACCCGGATGCCGGCGCAGGTGGCGCAGTCGCTCACCAACAAGGATCCGGCGCGCGCGCGGACGCATCGCGAGGACCGGATCCTGATCACCGGCGCCGAGCGCGGCGTCGTGACCTTCGCCAACTGCTGCATGCCGATCCCGCGCGACGAGATCATGGGTTACCACACCGCCGGCCGCGGCGTGGTGGTCCACCGGATCGAATGCCCGAACGTGGCCGAGTACCGGAAGTCGCCGGAGCGCTGGGTCGACATCGGCTGGGACCGGGAGGTCACCGGCGACTACCACGTGGCGCTGCGCTTCCAGGTCGAGAACCGGCCGGGCGTGCTGGCGCAGGTGGCCGCGGCGGTGGCCCAGGCCGATTCCAACATCGACGCGGTCGAGTATCTCGAGCGCGACACCAACGCCGCGGTGATCCAGTTCGCCATCGAAGTGCGCGACCGCACCCATCTGGCGGACGTGATCCGCAGGGTGCGCCGGCTCGGCGTGGTGCATGGGGTGCAGCGCCTGTAACCGCCCGGGCGATGGCCGCGGGCGAGGACGGCGGTCATAATCGCCTGCCACGCATCAGAGGATCCGCGCATGCCCAGGCAACCCGTCCGCACCGCCGACGCACCCGCCGCCATCGGCCCGTACTCGCAGGCCGTGCGCGCCGGCGCCACCGTCTTCCTCTCCGGGCAGATCCCGCTCGACCCGGCCACCGGCGAACTGGTCCCGGGCGATCTCGCCGCCCAGGCGCGGCGTGCCTTCGACAACCTGCGCGCGGTCTGCCAGGCCGCTGGCGGCTCGCTGGACGACATCGCCCGCGTCGGCCTCTATCTCACCGACCTGTCGCAGTTCGCGGTGGTCAATTCGGTGATGGCGGAGTACTTCAGCGAGCCGTATCCCGCGCGCTCGACCATCGAAGTGTCGGCTCTGCCCAAGGGCGCGCAGTTCGAGGTCGACGCGGTGATGGTCCTCGACTGAGGCGGTGGCGACGCCGCGGCGTCCGACCGGCCAGCCGGCGCCCGACCTGGCGCCGGCCGGCGCGAGCCCGCTTTCCACGCTCGCCGGCGTCGGTCCGCGGATCGCGGAGAAGCTGGCCGCGCGCGGGCTCGGGACCCTGCAGGACCTCTGGCTGCAGCTGCCACGCGGCTATGAGGACCGCACCGCGCTGACGCCGATGCGTGCGCTGCAGCCCGGCGTCGCGGCCCAGGTCGAGGGCCGGGTCGAGGCGGTCGAGCGCGGTTTCCGCTACCGGCCGATGCTGCGGGTCGCGCTCGGAGACGATTCGCGCACCACCGTGGTGCTGCGCTTCTTCCACTTCCGGGCCGCGCAGGCCGCGCAGTTCCAGCCGGGCGTACGGGTGCGCGCCTACGGAACGCCGCGGCCCGGGCAGCGCGGGCTGGAGATCGTGCACCCCAGCTACACCCTCCTCGGCGACGACGACGATGCCGGCCTCGGCGACCGCCTGGACCCCGTCTATCCCACCGTGGACGGCGTCGGCCCGGCCACGATGAAACGCCTGATCGCACAGGCGCTCGATCGTCTCCCGGGCGACGATGTGCTCGAACTGTTGCCGGCGCCGTTGCTGCGCGCGCAGCGCCTGCCGGGCCTGCGCGAGGCGCTGCTCACCGTGCATCGGCCGCCGCGCGATGCCGACGTCTCCGCCCTGCTTGCCGGCACCCATCCCGCGCAGCGCAGGCTGGCGTTCGAAGAGCTGCTCGCGCACCACCTCAGCATGCGCGGCCAGCGGCTGGCCCGGCAGGGGGATGCCGCCGCGCCGCTAGCCGATGACCGACTGGCCGCGCGGCTGCGCGAACGCCTGCCGTTCACGCTCACGGCCGCGCAGGAGCGCGTGCTGGCCGAAGTCCGCGCCGACCTGGCGCGGCCGGTGCCGATGCTCCGCCTGGTGCAGGGCGACGTCGGCTCCGGCAAGACCGTGGTCGCCGCGATGGCGGCGCTGCTGGCGGCCGCGGAAGGCAGGCAGGCGGCGCTGATGGCGCCCACCGAGCTTCTGGCCGAGCAGCACCTCGGAAACCTGCGCGCCTGGCTCGAGCCGCTGGGCGTGGAGCTCGCCTGGCTCGCCGGCAAGGTCACCGGCCGTGGCCGGAGCGCGGCGCTGGCCCGGGTCGCCGACGGCCGCGCCCGGGTGGTGGTCGGGACCCATGCGCTGATGCAGCAGGGCGTGGCCTTCCACGACCTCGCGCTGGCGATCATCGACGAACAGCATCGGTTCGGCGTGCACCAGCGCCTGGCGCTGCGCGACAAGGGCGGGGAGGGCGGCCGGGTGCCGCACCAGCTGGTGATGACCGCGACTCCCATCCCGCGCACCCTGGCCATGGCCGCCTACGCCGACCTCGACGTCTCCGCCATCGATGAGCTGCCGCCGGGGCGCACGCCGGTGCAGACGGTGGTCCTGGCCGAGGGGCGTCGCCCGGAGCTGATCGAGCGTATCCGCGCCGCCTGCGCCGAGGGCCGCCAGGCCTACTGGGTGTGCACGATCATCGACGAGTCCGACGAGGTGGTGGCGCAGGCCGCGCAGGCGACCTTCGAGGCGCTGTCCGCCGCGCTGCCCGGGCTGCGCGTGGGGCTCGTGCACGGCCGCATGAAGGCGGCGGAGAAGCAGGCCGCCATGGCCGGCTTCACGCAGGGCGACGTCGACCTGCTGGTGGCGACCACGGTGATCGAAGTCGGCGTGGACGTGCCCAACGCCTCGCTGATGGTGATCGAGAACGCCGAGCGCCTGGGCCTGGCGCAGCTGCACCAGCTCCGCGGGCGGGTGGGGCGGGGCAGCGAGGCCTCCACCTGCGTGCTGCTCTACCAGCCACCGCTGTCGCGGATGGCGCGCGAGCGGCTGGAGACGATGCGCGCGACCAGCGACGGGTTCGTGATCGCCGAGAAGGACCTGGAACTGCGCGGTCCGGGCGAGCTGCTGGGCACGCGCCAGACCGGGCTCGCGGCGTTCCGCGTCGCCGACCTGGCGCGCGACGCCGGCATGCTGCCGCTGGTGCACGAGCTCGGCGAGGGGCTGCTGCGCGATGACCCGGCCCTGGCCGCGCGGCTGGTCGCGCGCTGGGTCGGGGGCGCCACCCGCTACGCGTCGGCCTGATGGCGACATAATGCCGCGATGGACGGACGCATCCCCCTGCTGATCGATACCGACCCGGGCGTCGACGACGCACTGGCCCTGCTGATGGCTTTCGCCGATCCGCGGCACGAGGTGGTCGGGCTGACCATCGCCGCCGGCAACGTGGGGCTGAGGCATACCGTGCGCAACGCGCTGAAGCTCTGCGAAGTGGTGGGTCGAAGCGATGTGCCGGTGTTCCCAGGCTGCGACCGGCCGCTGCTGCATCCGTCGCCGGATGCCGCCAACGTACACGGCGAGGACGGCTTCGGCGACGCCGGCCTCCCGGCCGCGAAGCACGCCGCGCAGGCGCGCCATGCCGCCGAGGCGATCATCGAACTCTCGCATCGTCATGCCGGCCGCCTGCTGCTGGTCGCCCTCGGGCCGCTGACCAATCTCGCCCTGGCGCTGCGCCTGGACCCCTCTCTGCCGTCCCGCGTCGCCCGGCTGGTGGTGATGGGCGGGGCGGTCACCGGCCACGGCAACATCACGCCTTCGGCCGAGTTCAACGTGTACTTCGATCCCGAGGCCGCGCACATCGTGTTCGGGGCCTTCCCGCGTTTCGACCTCTGCGACTGGGAGGCGGCCGTGGCCCACGGATACCTCCAGGCCGACGTCGAGCGCTGGCTGGCTGGGCCGGGTCCGGTGGCGGCGTTCTACGAGGCGGTGTCGCGCCACACCCGGCGCTGGTCGGCCGACGTGCGCGGCGATCGCTGGTTCTCCGCGGACTCGCTGGCCATGGCCATGGCGCTGCGCTCCGATGGCGTGGTCGAGGCCGCGGAGCGTCCCGTCGAGGTGGTGCTGGGGCATTCGCCCGCCCGCGGTGCCACCCTGGTGGACTGGCAGCGCCAGCTGGGCCGGCCCGACCGCGCGCGGATCCTGCTGCGCTACGACCAGCGCACGCTCGAGGATCTGGTGCAGGCCGCCCTGCTGGCCGGCTGACTTGCGGGGCGCGGAGGCGCCGGCTATAATGCCGCTCTTTCCCCGCTCAATTCCGGTGCCCGCCATGAAGGCCGACATCCATCCCCAGTACCGCGACGTCGTCTTCCAGGACGTCACCTCGGACTTCAAGATCCTCACCCGTTCCACGCTCTCCAGCAAGGAGACCGTGAAGTGGGAGGACGGCAACGAGTACCCGCTGATCAAGATCGAAGTCAGCTCGGCCTCGCATCCGTTCTACACCGGCCAGAACAAGCTGATGGACACCAGCGGCCGCGTCGACAAGTTCCGCAAGCGCTACGCCAAGTAGGCGCCTGCCGCGTCGCACCCAGACGGCCGCCTCCGGGCGGCCGTCGTCGTTCCGGGGACCCGCCGGCCTGGCGACGCACTGTCCCGCGGCGGCCGGCCTTCCGTGGATACGGTGGCGCACGTCGCTATGCGATAATCGCGGCATCGCCAGAGCCGCGATCCGCCTGATCCCCGCCCGCCCGCGCATCGCGCCGGCGCGGACCCACGAAGGAGTGCGAGAGTGTCCGCCAACCAGAACACGGCCGGCAGCGAGCCGACCATTGCCACCCTGCAGGTCGACGGCGCTTCCGTCGAGCTCCCGGTCATCAAGCCCACCCTCGGCAACGAGTGCATCGACATCGCGAAGCTGCCGAAGGCGACGGGGCGCTTCACCTACGACTCCGGCTTCACCGCCACCGCCAGCTGCAAATCCGCCATCACCTACATCGACGGCGACGAAGGCGTGCTGCTGTACCGCGGCTACCCGATCGAACAGCTGGCCGAGCACTCGAATTTCCTCGAGGTCGCCTATCTGCTGATGAACGGCGATCTGCCGGATACGAAGCAGATGGCCGCGTTCGACCACGACGTCACCCACCACACGCTGATGCACGAGGCGTTCAAGAGCTTCATCGGGGGCTTCCGCCATGACGCCCACCCGATGGCGATGCTGGTCGGCATGCTCGGCTCGATGGCGAGCTTCTACCACAACGACCTCGACTACGACGATCCGGAGCAGCGCCGCCTGGCCGGCATCCGCCTGATCGCCAAGCTGCCGACCATCGCTGCGGCCTGCTACCGCTATTCGATGGGCTGGCCGCTCAACTACCCGCGCAACGATCTCGGCTACGTCGAGCGCTTCCTGCACATGATGTTCGAGCTGCCCAGCGGCCCGCTGGAACTGTCGCCGGTCGCGGCCAAGGCGATGGACCTGCTCTTCATCCTGCACGCCGACCACGAGCAGAACGCGTCGACCTCCACCGTCCGCCTGGTCGGCTCCACCGGTGCCAACCCGTATGCCTGCATCGCCTCGGGCGTGGCCGCGCTGTGGGGGCCCGCCCACGGCGGCGCCAACGAGGCGGTGCTGAAGATGCTGGCCGAGATCGGCGACGTGAAGAACGTGCAGTCCGCCGTCGATCGCGCCAAGGACAAGGCGTCGGGCTTCCGCCTGATGGGCTTCGGCCACCGTGTCTACAAGAACTTCGACCCGCGCGCGAAGATCATCCGCGAGATGACCCACAAGGTGCTCGGCGAACTCGGCATCGACGACCCGATGCTCGAGGTCGCGATGCGTCTGGAGGAGGCGGCGCTGAAGGACGACTACTTCGTGCAGCGCAAGCTGTACCCGAACGTCGATTTCTACAGCGGCATCATCTACAAGGCGCTGAGGATCCCGACCGACATGTTCACGGTGATGTTCGCGATCGCGCGCACCGCAGGCTGGGTCTCGCACTGGCTCGAGCAGCAGGTGGACCCGGAATTCAAGATCGGCCGCCCGCGTCAGGTCTATACCGGCGCCGCCCCGCGCGACTACGTCGCGCTGGGAAACCGCTGAGTCCGCGAAGCCCGCGGCATCCACCACCCGAACGCCCCGCGACCGCGGGGCGTTTTCCGTTCCGGCGGCTACACCCCCGGGCCGCCGCCCTCGCGGTCGGCCGTGTCCTCCCCGGACAGGAGATCGCGCACCTGGGCCAGCGTGGCGCGCTGCATCGGTCGTTCGTCGATGCCCGAAAGCGGCGCCTGGCGCAGCGTGTCCAGCGGCAGGACGGTCAGGTCGAAGGCAAGGCCGTCCGCGCTGAACACCCAGACCGGCACGTCGCATTCGCGCGTCCTGTCCAGGCGCACGCGGCGCCAGCGGGGCTCGGCCGGAATCGCGGCGTCGGCGAGGAAGTGTGCGACCTCGTCGGCGTCGTCGGCATGGAGGTGCAGTGCGACCGGAGTGTTGCCGTCCGCGGTGCCGTCGAGTACCCGGCCGACCAGGCGTGGCTGGAAGCGCTGGAAGAAGGTCAGCGACTGCAGAGCGGCCTCGCGCCGCACCCGCAGTGCGTCGGCCTGGGTATCGCCCAGGAACAGCCGCTGGTACTCGCGCAGCGCGTCCTCGATCTCGCGGTTGCGCGGCAGCGAGGCGTCGTCGTGGATGCCGAGGCGGTCGGCGGCCTTGAGCTTGGCCTGGTGGTAATCGCGGATGCCGCCCTCGGCCATCAGCCGGGCGGCTTCATGGGCGAGGCGGTGGCGACGCTCGCGGGTGCGTCGCTCGGCGTGCTGTCGGGCGCGGTGCATGCGGAGCCCTCCGGACTGCAGGCTCCAAGCCTAACGGATGCGCGTCAGAAGATGTCGAAGGCCTCTTCGGCCGGCATCTCGTCGCCGAAGTCGTCGAAGGTCGACTCCATGCGCTCCAGGTCCTCGACCTTCACCCATTCGGCGATGCCGCCCTCGCCGGAGGGAAGCAGGCGCCCGCTCTCGCTGACGGCGACCCGCACCATGCCCTCTGGAGGTTCATTGGTCGCCAGCGGCATGCCGTCCAGCGCCACCCGCATGTAGTCGATCCAGATCGGCAGAGCCGAGCGGCCGCCATATTCGCGGTTGCCGAGCGAGCGGTTGTCGTCGCGCCCGACCCAGACCACGGTCGACAGGCTGCCGCCGAATCCGGAGAACCAGGCGTCGCGGTGGTCGTTGGTGGAGCCGGTCTTGCCGCCCACGTCCTCGCGACCAAGCACCCGCGCCTGGGCGCCGGTGCCGCGCAGGACCACGTCGCGCATCATCGACACCAACTGGTAGGCCACGCGCGGGTCGATCGCGCGCGGCGCGAGCGCCGCGTCGGGATCGGGTTCCTGCATCGGCCCGGGCCGGGCTTCGGCCACCTGCGCCGGCGCAGGTGCCGGTGCCGACGGGCCGAGGTTGAAGCCGTCGATGACGGTCGCCGGAGCACCCGGCCGGCCGCCGGCGCCGCAGCTGCGGCAGGCCACGGCAGGGTTCTCCTTGAAGATCACCTGGCCGTCGCGGTCCCGGACCTCGTCGATGTACCAGGGCGTGATCCGGAAGCCGCCGTTGGAGAAGACGCTGTAGCCGCCCGCGATGTCCAGCGGCGCCAGCGACGGCGTGCCCAGCGCGATCGAGAGGTTGGGCGGCAGCTCGGACTCGTCGAAGCCCATGTGGCTGATGTAGCGGCGCGCGTAGTCCACCCCGATGGCGTCGAGCAGGCGCACCGAGACCAGGTTGCGGGAGCGGACCAGGGCTTCGCGCAGGCGCATCGGGCCCATGAACTTGCCGTCGTCGTTCTGCGGTCGCCAGTCCTCGCCGCGGCGCATGCGGAACACGACGGGCGCGTCGGGGACGATCGACGCCGGATTGAAGCCGCGCTCGAAGGCCGCGGCGTAGATGAAGGGCTTGAAGCTGGAGCCCGGCTGCCGACGCGCCTGGGTGGCGCGGTTGAATTTCTGCCCGGCGAAGCTGAAGCCGCCCACCAGGGCGCGCAGCGCGCCGGTGTCGTGCTCCAGCGAAACCAGCGTCGCCTGCGCCCGCGGCAGCTGGTCGAGCTGCCAGGTCGGCTTCGCGTCCGCGGGCGGTGACGCACCGCTCCTGCGCGCGGGTTCGACCCGGCGCACGCGGGTGAGGTCGCCGCGCTTGAGCAGGGCGGCCGGGCTGCGGCCGGTCCAGCGGCTGGACGCTGCGTCGAGGGTGATCACCGTGGCATCGGACAGCACCACGTCGGCCGTGCCGCCGCCGGTGCGCAGCACGATGGCCGGCAGCAGGCCCGCCTGAGCCGGAATGCCGCGCAGGCGCGCCGCGGCGGTGGCGGCATCCTCGCCTTCGCCGAGCTCGAAGGTCTGCTCCACCTTCGACCAGCCGTGGCGGTGGTCGTAGGTCGTCAGTCCGGTGCGCACGGCCTGGTCGGCCGCCGCCTGCATGACCGGGTCGATGGTCGTGGTGACGTGGTAGCCGCGGGTGAGCACGTCCCCGCCGTAGCGCGCGACCATCTCCAGCCGCACCATCTCCGCGACGTAGGGTGCGTAGACCTCCACCGGCCGCTCGTGGGGGCTGGCGTGCATCGCCACCGCCTGCGCCTGCGCCGCCTGCGCGCGGGTGATGAAGCCGAGCTCGGCCATCCGTTCCAGCACGTAGTCGCGGCGGATGCGCGCGCGCTCGGGATTGGTGATCGGGTTGCCGCTGGAGGGGGAACTTGGGGATCGCGGCCAGGGACGCGACCTCGTCGAGGTCGAGCTCGTCGAGCCGCTTGCCGTAGTAGAACTCGGCGGCCGCCGCGATGCCGTAGGCGCGGTTGCCGAAAAAGCTCTTGTTGAGGTAGAGCTCGAAGATCTCGTCCTTGGTGAGCTCGCGCTCCATCTTCATCGCCAGCAGCATTTCGGCGAACTTGCGGGTATAGCTGACCTCGGGGCTGAGGAAGATCTGGCGCGCGACCTGCTGGGTGATGGTCGAGCCGCCGGGGACGCCCTCCTTCGAGCCGGTCTTCGCGATCAGCCACACCGCGCGCGCCACGCCCTTGTAGTCGACTCCGCCATGCTCGTAGAAGCGCGCGTCCTCGATCGCCAGGAAGGCCTGCCGGACCTGCTCCGGCACGTCCGCGATCTCGACCGGGTAGCGCCGCATCTCGCCGAACAGGGCCATCAGGCGGCCGTCCCGGGCATACACGTACATCGGCTCCTGGAGCTCGAGATCACGCAGGGACTCGACCTCCGGCAGTCGGGACGACACGATGTAATAGGCCGTGCCGGCGGCAAGGAGGCCGAGGACAAGGGCGATCGCGGCGAGCAGCAGCAGCCAGCGGAGCAGGCGGCGGAAAGAAGTCATGTGGGGGTCGGTCCTGGACCGGTCGGCTTGGCGGGTCTGGGCGAGTCGCGCAGTATATAGAGGTGGGGCCCCGCGCCAGTCCGCTCCCTCCGGGCGGGGTGACGCGGCGCGTCAGGACGTGACCAAGCGCGCAATGCGGCACGGTTTCATGTGCCGCTTGTTGCCAATCGGTAAAAACTCCGTTATTTAATGCAACGGGGCACGAAGCGCGCGTAAGCGCCCGTGACATGGGGAGAATAGCGTGGGGCTGATCACAAAAAGCCAGACACCACTGGTCGGGGTCGACATCAGTTCGACCGCGGTCAAGCTGCTGCAGCTGTCACGGTCGGGCGACCGCTACCGGGTCGAGCACTACGCCGTCGAGCCCCTGCCGCCGAATGCGGTGGTCGAGAAGGGCATCGTCGAGGTGGAGGCCGTGGGCGAGGCGATCCGCCGCGCGATGTCGCGGTCGGGCAGCAGGGCGAAGTATGCCGCCGCCGCGGTCGCCGGCTCCGCGGTCATCATCAAGCAGATCCCGATGCCGGCCGACCTCGACGAGGAGGAGATGGAGTCCCAGGTCGAGCTCGAGGCGGTCAACTACATTCCGTACCCGATCGAGGAAGTGAACCTGGACTTCGAGGTGCTCGGGCCGATGCCCGGCAACCCGGAAATGGTGCAGGTGCTGCTCGCGGCTTCGCGTTCGGAGGGCGTCGAGATGCGCGCCTCGGCGCTGGAGCTCGGCGGCCTCACCGCCAGGGTCATGGACGTCGAGGCCTTCGCGATCGAGAACGCCTTCGCGCTGCTGGCCGACACGCTCAGCGTCCCCCGCGACGGCATCGTCGCGCTGGTCGACATCGGCGCCACCATGACCACGCTCAGCATCCTGCGCAACGGTCGCAGCCTGTACACCCGCGAGCAGGTGTTCGGCGGCAAGCAGCTCACCGACGAGGTGATGCGCCGCTACGGCCTGTCCTACGAGGAGGCCGGCCTTGCGAAGCGCCAGGGCGGGCTGCCGGAGAGCTACGAGATCGAAGTGCTCGAGCCCTTCAAGGAGGCGCTGGTCCAGCAGATCAGCCGCCTCCTGCAGTTCTTCTACGCGGGCAGCGAGTTCAACCGCGTCGACCAGGTGGTCCTGGCCGGCGGCTGCGCCTCCATCGCCGGCATCGCCGAGATGGTCGAGGAGCAGCTCGGCGTTCAGACCGTGGTGGCCAACCCGCTGGCGCAGATGACGCTCGGCCCGCGCGTCCAGGCCCATGCGCTGGCACAGGATGCCCCGGCACTGATGATCGCCTGCGGACTGGCCCTGAGGAGCTTCGACTGATGGCCCGCATCAACCTCCTCCCCTGGCGCGCCGAACGCCGCAAGCAGCGGCAGAAGGAGTTCGGCGTCATGCTGGCCGCCGCCGCGCTCGCCGGCGTCGTGCTCTGGTTCCTCGTCAACAGCTACTACAACGGCCAGATCGACGGCCAGAACGCCCGCAACGCGTTCCTGCAGGGCGAGATCAAGCAGGTGGAGGCGCGCATCGCCGAGATCGAGGAGCTCGATCGCCAGAAGGCCCGCCTGCTGGCGCGCAAGGAAGTGATCGAGCAGCTGCAGGCCAACCGCTCGCAGATGGTCCATCTTTTCGACTCCCTGGTGCGCACCATCCCCGACGGCGTGGTCCTGACCTCGATCAAGCAGGTCGGGGAGAGGCTGACCCTCGAGGGACGCTCCCAGTCCAATGCGCGCGTCAGCACCTACATGCGCAACCTCGAAGGCTCGGGCTGGATGACCAAGCCCGACCTCTCGATCATCGAGGCCCGCGACGGCGTCGCCGGCCTGCCCTATGTCTTCAACCTGGCGGTGCAGCTGGCCAACCCCAACGCGCCCAAGGACGAGGATGGCGACGGCATCCCGGATCCGGTGCCGCCGGTCGACGCGGCGCCCGCCGCTGAAGAAGGAGCCGCCCCGTGAGCAAGCGCAGGATGTCGCTCAAGGAACTCGACTTCAACAACATCGGCTCGTGGCCGCGCGAGTACAAGATCGGGTTCTGCGTGATCGTGGGCCTGCTGATCTTCGGCCTGCTGTGGTGGGTGCTGACGCGCCAGAAGGGTGACCAGCTCGAAAGCCTGGAGCGCACCGAGGCCGACCTGCGAGCCGAGTTCGAAACCAAGCAGGGCCGCGCGGCCAACCTCGAGCCCCTCAAGCTCCAGCTGGCGCAGATGGAGCAGCAGCTGCAGCAGATGCTGCGCCAGCTGCCCAGCCGCACCGAGATGCCGGACCTGATCGTCGACATCTCGCAGACGGCGCTGGCCACCGGCATCCAGAACGACCTGTTCCAGCCGGGCCCCGAGACGCCGAAGGAGTTCTACGCCGAGAAGCCGATCGCGCTGCGGATGGTGGGCACCTACCACCAGTTCGGCGCCTTCGTCAGCGGCGTGGCCTCGCTGCCGCGCGTGGTGATCCTGACCATGCACGACACCAGCTGCGCCCCCGCGGCGGCGACTCGGATCCGCGCGCGGGCATCCGCCCGAACTCCGCGCTGGAGCTGGCCGGCACCGTGAAGACGTATCGCTATCTGGACGAGGACGAGGCCGCCGCGCAGCAGGCGGCGGCCGCCGCCGGGGGGAGCCGCTGACATGGGCATGACATCCAACGCCGTCCGCGGCCTGGCCCTTGCGGCGGCCGTGGTGGTGCTTGCCGGCTGCGGCCGCGGGATCACCAGCGAGCCAGGCGGTGCGCCGAACCTGGAGGAGTGGGTCGCCAACGTGCAGGCCCGCCCGGCGCCGCCCCTGGATCCGCTGCCGGTGATGCAGCAGTTCGAAACCTTCGAATACGCGGCCCAGAACATGCGCGACCCGTTCAGCGCCGCCTTCACCAATGAAGGCGGCGGCAGCGGTCCGCGTCCCGATTCCAACCGGCGCAAGCAGACGCTGGAGCAGTTCCCGCTCGACAGCCTCGACATGGTCGGGTCGCTCGGCGCGGGCAGCAACCTGACGGCGCTGGTGATGGCGCCGGACAAGGTCACCTACCGGGTCAGCCCCGGCGTGTACATGGGCCAGAACGACGGCCGCGTTACCAGCGTCCAGGAAGATCGCATCGAACTCGTGGAACTCGTGCCCGACGGCGCGGGTGGCTGGCTGGAACGGCCGGCGTCGATCGCGCTCGAAGACAATTGATCAGGGGAAGCCAGATGACCTTCACCAACGCGCAACGCCGTCCGTCCACTCCGCGGCTCTTTCCGCTCCGGGCAGGCGCCTGCGGTCTCCTCGCCGGCCTGGTCGCGGCCATCGGTCCGGTCAGCGCCGAGCCCGCCCCGGGCCTGTCCCTGGCGGGCATCGCGCAGTCCTCGATGGTCGCGGTCGACCCGGCCAAGCAGGTCCCGGCCGAGGTGGCCGTGACCGACATCGACTTCAAGCGCGGCGACGGCGGTGCCGGCAAGCTGGTGCTCCGTTTCGATGGCGAGGGCGCGGCCCCCGACCTGCGCACCGAAGGCGGGACGATCGTCGTCAGCGTCGGCAACGCTTCGCTGCCGGCCGCGCTGCAGCGCCCGCTCGACGTCACGGATTTCGCGACGCCCGTGCAGCGCATCGACGCCAACCAGGGCACGCAGGGCGCACGGATCGTGCTGAGCACCGACGGTGCCTTCGAGCCTCTGGCCTACCAGACCGGCCGCGATTACATCGTGGAGATCGTGCCGCGCGCCGCCGCCCCGGCGCGCGCGGTCGGCGCGGCCGCGGCCAACGCCGTGGCCGCCACGGGACAGGCCGCAACCGCCCGGGCCGACACCCGCAGCTACCGCGGGAAGCCGGTCACCTTCAACTTCCAGGACGTCCCGGTGCGCACGGTGCTGCAGCTCATCGCCGAGCTGTCGGACCTGAACATCGTCGCCAGCGACAGCGTCGCCGGCAACGTGACCCTGCGCCTGATCAACGTGCCCTGGGACCAGGCGCTGGACATCGTCCTGCAGGCCAAGTCGCTGGACAAGCGCCGCAGCGGCAACGTGATCTGGGTGGCACCGCAGTCCGAGATCGCCAAGTTCGAACAGGACATCGCCAACGCCCGCATCGCGCTGGAAGAGAGCGCGGAAATGGTCACCGAGTACATCCCGATCTCCTACGGCAGCGCCGAGGAGATCGCCAGGCTGCTGACCGACGAGAGCAAGAACAGCCAGGGCGGCGGCGGCGGACAGGCGGGCACGAGCCGCGGCTTCCTGTCCTCGCGCGGCAGCCTGAGCTTCGACCGCCGCACCAACACCCTGCTGGTGATCGACATCCCGCAGCGGGTCGGGGAGATCCAGCGCCTCGTCGACACGCTCGACAAGCCGGTGGACCAGGTGGTGATCGAGTCGCGCATCGTGATCGCCAACGAATCGTTCGCCCGGGACCTTGGCGCCCGCTTCGGCGTGAGGGGGTGAAGGACCGCGTGATCACATCCGGTTCGATCGAGGCCAACCAGGGCCTGATCTCGTCTGCCGCCACCGCCCAGCCCGGGGACCTGCTCGAATGGGGCGACAACGCGCTGAACAACGACTTCAGCATCCGGAACCTCAACCCCGGCTCCATCGCCTTCACCATTCTCGGCAACACCATCGACTGGGATCTCGAACTGCAGGCGCTGCAGCAGGAGCAGCGCGGTGAAGTGGTGTCGAACCCGCGCGTGGTGACCAGCAACCAGCGCGAGGCGATCATCCGCCAGGGCCGCGAGGTCGGTTACCTGACCGTGACCGGCGGCCAGAGCAACAACGTGCCGACCGTGCAGTTCAAGGAGGCCCTGCTCGAGCTGAAGGTCACGCCGACCATCACTGCGGACGGCCGCGTGTTCCTGACGCTCGGGGTGAAGAAGGACGAGATCGAGGACTTCACCGAGATCTCCGGTTTCGGTTCGGTCCCCAACCTGGCCAAGCGCGAGGTCACCACCGCGGTGCTGATCGAGGATGGCCAGACCGTGGTGATCGGCGGCGTCTACGAGTTCAGCGACCGCAATTCGATGTCGAAGATCCCCTTCCTCGGCGACCTTCCGATCCTCGGAAACCTGTTCCGCACCAAGGGCCGCTCAAAGGCCAAGGCCGAGCTGCTGATCTTCGTGACGCCGCGCGTGCTCCGCGTGGCGCAGCGCAGCCACTGACCTCTTTTCGGAAGGCGTGAAGCGACGGGGCCCGGGAAGGCCCCGTCGTCGTTTCAGCCGGCGCGCGGCGCATGGATTTGAACCATCGTCGCCGGATCGGGTCAAACTGGCCCCCGGCGCAGCCTGCGCCGCAGACCGGCACTCCATGGACACCACACGCGACGACGGCGCCCGGCTCCACCGCCTTTTCAGCGACCTGCGCGAGGCGCTCGCGGGCGAGATCATCGGCCAGGCGGCCCTGGTCGAACGCCTGCTGATCGCCCTGCTGGCCGATGGCCACCTGCTGGTCGAGGGCGCGCCGGGCCTGGCCAAGACCAGCGCCATCCGCGCCCTGGCCGCACGCATCGAGGCCGATTTCGCGCGCGTGCAGTTCACTCCGGACCTGCTCCCGGCGGACCTCACCGGGACCGAGGTGTGGCGTCCGCAGGACGGCCGCTTCGAGTTCCTGCCGGGGCCGATCTTCCATTCGCTGCTGCTGGCCGACGAGGTCAACCGGGCGCCGGCCAAGGTGCAATCGGCGCTGCTGGAGGCCATGGGCGAGCGTCAGGTCACGGTGGGCCGGCAGACCTATGCGCTGCCAACGCTGTTCCTGGTGATGGCGACGCAGAATCCGATCGAGCAGGAAGGGACCTTCCCGCTGCCCGAGGCCCAGCTCGACCGCTTCCTGATGCACGTGCGCATCGGCTATCCCGAGGCCGAGGCCGAGGCTGCGATCCTGCGCCTGGCGCGGGAGCGCGCGCTGTCGATGCTGCAGGCGCCGTCGGTGCCCGCGGGGCGCATCGCCCAGGCCGACGTCATGGCCGCGCGCGCCGCGGTGCTGGGCCTGCACATGGCACCGGCGGTGGAGCGCTACCTGGTCGAGATCGTGCTGGCCTCGCGCGACGCCGGGCGCTACGACGCGGCCCTGGCGCGGCGCATCGCCTGGGGCGCCAGCCCGCGCGGGTCGATCGCCCTGGAGCGCTGCGCGCGCGCCCATGCCTGGCTGGCGGGCCGCGACTTCGTCACCCCTGAGGACGTGCGCGCGGTCGCCCCGGACGTGCTTCGCCATCGCGTGCTGCCCAGTTACGAAGCCACCGCCGAGGGCTGGGACGGCGAGCGCCTGGTGCAGGCCCTGCTGGCGCAGGTGCCGCTGCCGTGATCGGCGTCCCCGCCGCCGCCCTGCGTGCGCGGCCCGGGAGCAGGGTCGCGGCCGTCGCGCATGCCGCGCCCGGGCAGCCCGGTCCGCCGGAGCCGCCGGCGGGCGACGGCATTGTTCCCACCCTCGCCGAACTGATCGCGCTGCGCGGGCTGGCTCGTGCGCGCGGGCGCGTGGCCGCCGGCAGCTCGGGGCTGCGCGCGCAGGCACCCTCGATGCTGCGTGGCCGCGGCATGGAATACGCCGAGTCCCGCGGCTACACGCCCGGCGACGACGCCCGCCACATCGACTGGCGCCTGACCGCGCGCAGCGGCAAGCCGCACACCAAGCTGTTCCAGGCCGAGCGCGAACGCCTGACCCTGGTCGTGGCCGACACCGCGCCAGCGCTCTATTTCGGCACCCGGGTCCGCTTCAAGTCGGTCCAGGCGGCGCGCGCCGGCGCGATCGCCGCATGGCGAGCGGTAGCCGACGGTGACCGGGTCGCGGCGCTGCGCGGCAGCGGCCTGGCGCCGCCGGTGCCGGCGGCCTCGGGCGCCCGCGGCGCGCTGCGCGTTCTGGATGCACTGGTGCGCTGGTACGCGCGTCCTCCGGACGACGACGCCGGCCTCGAGGTCGCGCTCGACCAGGCCGTCCGCCTGCTGCGGCCCGGTTCGCGCCTGCTGCTGCTGGCCGATCCGGCCAGCGTGGAGGCCGTGCCGGTCGCGCGCTGGTCGGGCCTGGCCACCCATCACCAGGTGGTCGTCCTGCTGCTGACCGATCCGCTGGAGATGGATCCGCCCGGGGCGCTGCTCGCGTTCGAGACTGCGCCGGGCGATCGCCTCGAGCTCGACATGGCCGCACCCGCACAGCGCCGGCGCTGGCAGGAGACGTTTTCCGGCCGGCTGTCGTCCCTGACGGCCACTCTGGAAGCGCGCGGCGTGCGCGCGGTGGCGCTGTCCTGCGACGCCCCCAGCGACGCCTGGCTGGACGCCATCGGAGCAGGACGCGGCTGATGGGCGACGGCCTGGTCCTGCGCGATATCCACCCATCGGCGGCGCCGTCCTGGTGGCCGCCGGCGCCGGGCTGGTGGCTGCTGGCGGCGGGGCTGCTCTTCGCCGCGGCGGCGCTCCTGGGCTGGCACTTGCTGCGCGCCCGCCGCCGGCGACGGCTGCTGGCCCTGTTCGACGCGGAAGCCGATGCCGCCGCCGGCCCGGTGGCCGAGGTGGCGGCGATGTCCACCCTGTTGCGCCGCGCCGCGCGGCGTCGCGATCCGGCCGCGGACCGCCTCCAGGGCCAGGCCTGGCTCGACTTCCTCGATGCCGGCCGCGACACACCGCGCTTCGATGGCTCGCGCGGCGAACTCCTGATCGAGGGCGCGTTCCGCCCCGACGCCGATCCGGCCCGCGTCGCCGATCTGCGCGCGGCCGCGCGCGAGCGTTTCGTCGAATGGATGGAGGGCCGCGCATGAACGCGCTCGGCGCAGTCTGGCCGGCCTTTGCCGGCTTCGCCTGGCCCTGGCTGCTGCTGGCCCTGCCGCTGCCGTGGCTGCTGCGCACCGTGCTGCCGCCGGTGCGCGACGCCGGACCGGCCCTGCGGGTGCCCTGGGGCGATCGCCTGGGCGAGGTGGGGGCCGGATCCGGCGCGCGCGTCCCGATGCGCGGCCAGCCTTGGCTGGCCTGGGCCGGCTGGGCGCTGCTGTGCCTGGCCGCGGCACGGCCCCTGGCCTGGGGCGAGGCGGTGCAGCCGCCGCACAGCGCGCGCGAGTTGATGCTGGCCGTGGATCTGTCGGCCAGCATGGGCGAGCGCGACGTGCTGATCGGCAACGAGGTGGTCGATCGCCTGACTGCCGCCAAGGCGGTGATCGCGGACTTCCTCACGCGCCGCGAAGGCGATCGCGTCGGCCTGCTGGTGTTCGGCCGCGCCGCGTACGTGCTGGCCCCGGCGACGGCCGACCTCGACACGGTCCGTGGGCAGCTGCTGGCGACCGAGGTCGCGCTGGCGGGCCGCGAGACCGCGATCGGCGATGCCATCGGCCTCGCCGTCAAGCGGTTGCAGGGCCAGGAGGCGGGCGAGCGGGTCCTCGTCCTGCTCACCGACGGGGTCAACACCGCAGGCGTGCTCGACCCGATGCGCGCGGCCGAGATCGCCCGCGACGAGGGCGTGCGCATCCACACCATCGCCTTCGGCGGCGAGGGCGAGGCCCTGTCGGTGTTCGGCTTCCAGCTGCCGTCCGGCGGTCCGGGGATCGAGGAGGACAGCCTCCGCGAGATCGCGGAGATGACCGGGGGCCGCAGCTTCCGCGCCCGCGACACCGCCGCGCTGGCCGGCATCTACGCCGAGATCGACAGGATCGAGCCGGTCGAAAGCCCGGGTGAGGCGCTGCGCCCGCGACTCGAGCGCTACTACTGGCCGCTGGCCCTGGCGTTGGCCTGCGGACTGCTGGCGGCGGCGCTGGCGCCGCGGAGCTCCCGGGCATGACCGGACTCGCCGGCCTGCAGTTCCTGCGTCCGGCGTGGCTGCTGGCGCTGTTGCTGCTGCCGCTGCTGGCCTGGGCCTGGCGTCGGCGCGCGCGGCGGCGCAGCGCCTGGCATTCGGCGGTGGACCCGCACCTGCTGCCTCACCTGCTCGCAGCGGGTGGTGGCGGGCGCGGTGCGTCGCTGGCGGGCCTGGCGATGCTGGCCGGGCTGGCGGTGGCGATCATGGCGCTGGCGGGGCCGAGCTGGCGCGGGGTTCCGCAGCCGCTGCAGGGGGAGGCGGCGCGCTGGTGATCGCGCTCGACCTGTCGAGCGCGACCCTGGCCAATGACCTGCCGCCGTCGCGGCTGGCGCAGGCGCGTGCGCGCATCGACGCGCTGCTGCGCGCCCATCGGGGCGACGTCGCCCTGGTCGCGTACGCGGACGATGCCTTCGTCGTCTCGCCGGTCACTCCGGAGGCGGCCAACGTCGCCGTCTTCCTCGACGCGCTGGCCCCGGACGTGATGCCGGTGGACGGGCAACGGCCGGAGCGGGCCATCGACCTGGCCAGTGGGCTGCTGGCGAGGGCGGGACATCCGCGCGGCGACATCCTGCTGCTGGCGCCCGCGGTCGGGCAGGCCGCGATCCGCGCCGCGACCCGTGCGACAGCGGCAGGCCATCGCGTCTCCGTGTTGGCGATGGGCACGCCCGCCGGCGCCGGCTATCGCGGCCGCGACGGAGCGATCCACCACAGCGCGCTCGACCTCGCGTCCTTGAGCGCCCTGGCGGCCGCGGGTGGCGGTCGCCTCCATGAATGGAGCACGCCGCCGGAAGTCGTCGTGGCGGGCCCGGGCGGCGCCCCTGCCGGCACCCGCCCCACGACCAGCCGCGGTGGGCACGTGCGTGAGGACGGCGGCTACTGGCTGCTGCCGCTGGCGATGCTCCTCCTGCTGGCCGCGTTCCGGCGCGGGGTCGGCCTTGCCGCAGTCGCACTATGCCTGCTGCTGCCGCTGCAGCCTGCGTTCGCGGCCGTCGACGCCCGGGTCGTCGAGGCCGACGCCGCCACCGCGGATGTCCGCGCGCCTGTCGCCCGCGCCTCCGACGCCGGCACGCCCGACGCGGGGCGACCGGCGGGCGATCTCTGGCGCCGCGCCGACCAGGCCGCGCACGCGCGCAGCGTCGAGGCCGAGGCCGCCTACCGTGAAGGCGATTTCGCGACCGCCGCGAGCGGGTTCGCCGGCCTGCCGGGCGCCGATGCCGCCTACAACCGCGGCAACGCCCTCGCCCGTGCGGGTCGCTACGAGGAGGCCCTGGCGGCCTATGACGAGGCGCTGGCAGCCGCCCCCGGCATGCCCGACGCGGTGGCCAACCGCGCCGCGGTCGAGGCGGCGATGCGCCGTCAGCCGCAGCCTCCGGGCGGCGGCGGGAGCGGTGGGATGCCCGCGCAGGGCGACCAGCGGCAGCCCGGCGAAGCTGCCGGCAGTCGTGGCGACGAAGAAGCGCAAGAGCCCGATGCCGGCACCAACGACTCCGCGACCGCGCCGCCGGAGCAGCGCGATGACGACCCTGGCGCCGAGTCGGAGCCGGCTCCCGAGGGCATCGAATCCGACGCCGATGCCCAGGCCCGCCAGCAGGCCGCCGACGAGGCCCAGCACGACGCCATGCAGCGCGCGCTGGAGGCCGGCGCGGACGGCCAGCCCCAACCTGCTTCCGCGCAGGGGGAAACCCGGCCCGGCGACGAGCGCGAACAGGCCAACGCCGCCTGGCTGCGCCGCGTTCCCGACGATCCCGGTGCGCTGCTGCGCGCGCGCTTCCGCAACGAACACCTGCGCCGCCGCGCCGAGGAGCGCTGACCGCATGTCCGCTGCCGCCCTGACCGGATGCCTCGTGAAGATCCTGCTCGTCGGCGTGCTGCTGCTGACGCCCGGGCTCGCCGGCGCCGAGGTGCGCGCCTGGCTCGATCGCGACCGTATCGAACTCGGCGAGTCCGCCACCCTGAACATCGAGACCGACGGCGGCGGCCGTCCCGACTACGCGCCGCTGGAAGACGACTTCCGCATCGAACAACAGAGCAGCCGGCATTCCTACGAGCAGCACGGCGGCGCGGCCGTGACCCGCACGCTGTACGCAGTGGCGCTGCGCCCGGACCGCACCGGGGAGCTCACCGTGCCGTCGCTGCAGGTCGGTGGCGAGCGCACCGCGCCGCTGACCCTGATCGTGACCGCGGCCAGCGCGGCGCCGGCACGCACCCGCGATCCGGCCTTCATCGAAGCCGAAGTCGACGATGTGGCGCCCTATGTGCAGCAGGCGGTCGGACTGCGCCTGCGCCTGTACTACGCGCCCCGGCTGCTGTCGGGGCAGCTCGAGCAGCCGGAGCCGGACGGTGGCGCGCTGCGGCGCAGCGGAAACGACCTGCAGTACACGCGCGACATCGGTGGCCGTCGCTACCAGGTGGTGGAGCGCCGCTACCTGCTGGTGCCCGAGCGCAGCGGGCGGCTCGAGGTTCCCGCGGCGCGCTTCCATGGGCGCGGCGTCGGCGGCTGGCTCGACGATCTGTTCGGCGAAGGCCAGCGATCGGTGGCCGCCGAAGGCCCCGTGCTGGTGCTCGATGTCAAGCCGCTGCCCGCCGCCGCGCCGCGCCCCTGGCTGCCGCTGCACAACCTCCAGCTGCGCTGGCTGGAGCGTCCTTCCACGGTGCGCGCGGGCGATGCGGCCACCATCGAACTGGAACTCGTGGCGGACGGCGCGACCGCGGCCCAGCTGGAACCTCCCGCGCTGAGCGCGGACCAGGGCGCACAGATCTTTCCCGAACCGCCCCGGCACGATGAGACGGTCGAGGAGGGGCGGCCGCGCGTGCGCATGGTCCGGCGCTTCTCGGTGCTGCCGGCGCGCGAGGGCCGGCTGCGCGTGGAGATGCCGGGGGTGGAGTGGTGGGACGTCGACGCCGACCGCTTGCGGGTCGCGACCCTGCCGGCGCTGGAGTTCGACGTGGCGCCTGCGGCGCCTGCGGCGCCGGAGTCGCCCGGCGTCGCGTGGCGATCCGGCGAAGAGACCCTGGTCCGGGTGCCCGGAGTCCAGGGCGGAGCCCGTGCCTGGGCGCTGGCGACGGTGGCATTCGCCTTCCTGTGGCTGGCCACCCTGGCCTGGGCGCTGCAGCTCCGCTCGCGCGGTGCCGCCTCCGGCCGCACCATCGCTGGCGCCGGGGCCGGCGCACCGCCGGACGCCGCGCACCGCAGCGGTCCCGGCCCGACGCTGCGCAAGGCGCTGGTCGCCGGCGAACTGGGCGATATCGCCGCCGCACTGTGCGCGCTGTCCTCGCCGCCGGCCACCGACCTCGACACGCTGGCGCGGATGCTGGCGCCGGGACCGCAGCGCGAGGCCATCGCCGCCCTGCAACGCGCACGCTGGGGCCAGGGCGAGGGCGCCGCCGCGGCGGCGCGGACCGCGGTCCGCGAGGCCTTCGCACGGGGTCCGGACTGGCGTGTCGGCGACGATGGCGGCGATGCCACGCTGCCGCCGCTCTATCCGCGCTGAGAGGGGGCCGGAAAGCGGCTTTGCTAAGCTCCCGCGTCCGCAACGTTCCGGGGAACACCGCATGATCGAACCGACCGCGCCCACGAGGCAGCGCATGCCGCTGCACTGGAAGATCGCCATCGGCTTCGTCGCGGGCCTGGTCCTCGGCCTGGTGGTGCATTACGGCGTCGGCACCGGCGCCGCCTGGGTGCAGGGCCTGACGCGGTATGTGACACAGCCGTTCTCGACCCTGTTCCTCAGCCTGATCTTCATGATGATCGTGCCGCTGCTGTTCTCGGCGCTGGTGGTGGGTGTGTCGGAAATGGGCGACGTGCGCTCGCTCGGCAGGATCGGCTGGCGCACGCTGATCGCGACCGTGGTGCTGTCGGGCATCGCGGTGCTGATCGGCCTGGTGCTCGTGAACGTGTTCAAGCCCGGCGCCGGCGTCGATCCGGTGCTGGCCCAGCAGCTGCTGGCCGAAGGCGCCGAGAGGACCGCGGCGATCGTCCGCGACAGCAGCATGCAGCCCACCGGCATGCAGATGCTGCTCGACATCGTGCCGCAGAACGTGGTCGGCGCGGCCGCCAACAACGCCAACATCCTGGCGCTGATGTTCTTCGCGCTGATGTTCGGCGTCGGCATCGTGCTGAGCCCGGACACGCCGCAGATCCGGACGCTGCGCCGCGGCATCGAGGGCATCTTCGAGATCTCGATGACCCTCATCGGCCTGATCATCCGCCTCGCGCCCGCGGCGGTGTTCTGCTTCATGTTCAACCTCGCCGTGCTGTTCGGCTGGGAACTGCTGGCGCGGCTGGGCGTCTACGTGCTGGTGGTGGTCGGCGCGCTGGCGCTGCACATGGTCGTCAGCTACTCGCTGGCGCTGAAGTTCGTCGGTGGCTACTCCCCGGTGAAGTTCTTCAGGGGCGTGCAGGAAGCCATGCTGATGGCCTTCTCCACCGCGTCGAGCAACGCCACCCTGCCGACCGCGCTCAAGGTCGCCGACCAGGAGCTGAACCTGCCGACCAAGGTCTCGCGCTTCGTGCTGACCATCGGGGCCACCGCCAACCAGAACGGGACCGCGCTGTTCGAGGGCGTGACGGTGATCTTCCTGGCGCAGTTCTTCGGCGTCGACCTGACCTGGGGCCAGCAGTTCATGGTGATGATGATCTGCATCCTCGGCGGCATCGGCACCGCGGGGGTGCCCTCGGGCTCGCTGCCCGTGGTGGCGCTGATCTGCGCCATGGTGGGCGTGCCCCCGGAAGGCATCGGCCTGATCCTGGGCGTGAACCATTTCCTCGACATGTGCCGCACCACCGTGAATGTGACCGGGGACCTGGGCATCGCCGCGATCGTGTCGAAGGGCGAGGTGGACGCGCCGGCGGAGCTGGCGGAGGACAGGGCACCCCGACCGGCCGCCTGAATCCCGTGGGAGCGGCCAGACGCCCAATGTGGGAGCGGCTATAGCCGCTCCTGCCGTTCCCCTTCGGGGGAGACGCGGGGGGCGGGGGATGGGACAATGGCGGCTTCGCCCGCCGTCCCCGCCGCCCGAGAACATGACCAGCCCCAGCCGCCGCGACCTCGCCAATGCCATCCGTATCCTCGCCATTGACGCCGTCCAGGCGGCCAATTCCGGCCATCCCGGCATGCCCATGGGCATGGCGGACATCGCCGAGGTGCTCTGGAACGATTACCTGAGCCACAATCCGGGCAACCCGAAGTGGTTCAACCGCGACCGCTTCGTGCTGTCCAACGGCCATGGCTCGATGCTGCAGTACGCGCTGCTGCATCTTTCCGGCTACGACCTGCCGATCGAGCAGCTGAAGAACTTCCGCCAGCTCGGCTTCCGCACCCCCGGCCACCCCGAGAACTTCGTCACGCCCGGCGTCGAGACCACGACCGGCCCGCTGGGCCAGGGCTTCGCCAACGCCGTCGGCTTCGCGCTGGCCGAGAAGCTGCTCGCACAGCGCTTCAACCGTCCTGAATACGCCGTGGTCGACCACCGCACCTGGGTGTTCCTGGGCGACGGCTGCCTGATGGAAGGCATCTCGCATGAAGCCGCGTCGCTCGCCGGCACCTGGGGCCTGGGCAAGCTGGTGGCGTTCTGGGACGACAACCATATTTCCATCGACGGCGACACCGCCGGCTGGTTCACCGACGACACCCCGGCCCGCTTCGAGGCCTACGGCTGGCGCGTGATCCGCGACGTCGACGGCCACGACGCCAGCGCGATCAAGGCCGCGATCGACCGGGCCATGCAGCACGACGACAGGCCGGTGCTGGTCTGCTGCCGCACCACGATTGGTTTTGGCTCGCCGGCCAAGGCGGGCAGCGAGTCCTCGCACGGCGCGCCGCTGGGGAAGGACGAGATCGTCGCCACGCGCAAGGCGCTGGGCTGGGAGCACGGTGACTTCGAGATCCCCGAGGCCATCTACGACGGCTGGCGCGCCAGCAACGCCGGCACCGTGCGCGAGGAACAGTGGAACCGCCTGTTCGACGCCTATGCGCAGCGCCATCCGGAGCTTGCCGCCGAACTGTCCCGTCGCTCGCATGGCGATCTGCCCGAGGGCTTCGCCGCCGCCGCCGATGCGTACATCGCGAAGCTGCAGGCCGACAGCCCGAAGGTCGCCTCGCGCAAGGCCTCGCAGATGGCGATCGAGGCCTACGCGCCGCACCTGCCGGAGCTGGTGGGCGGCTCGGCCGACCTCGCCGGCTCCAACCTCACGCTGTGGAGCGGCAGCAAGTCGGTGGCGGGCGATGATCCCGACGCCAACTACGTCTACTACGGCGTGCGCGAGTTCGCGATGACCGCGATCTCCAACGGCCTGGCGCTGCACGGCGGCTTCATCCCGTACGACGCCACCTTCCTGGTGTTCAGCGACTACGCCCGGAACGCCGTGCGCATGAGCGCGCTGATGGGCGCGCACGCGATCCACGTCTACACCCACGACTCCATCGGCCTCGGCGAGGACGGCCCGACCCACCAGCCGGTCGAGCACCTGGCCAGCCTGCGCGCCATCCCCGGCAACGACGTCTGGCGCCCCTGCGACGCGGTCGAATCGGCGGTGTGCTGGAAGGCCGCCATCGAGCGGCGCGACGGCCCCGCCTGCCTGGTGTTCTCGCGCCAGAACCTCGCGCCGCAGGCGCGCGACGAGGCGCAGGTCGCCGCGATCGCACGCGGCGGCTACGTGCTGAAGGATTCTGTGGGCACGCCCGAGATCATCCTGATCGCCACCGGCTCCGAGGTGGAGCTTGCGATGCAGGCCGCCGCGCAGCTGGGCGAGAAAGCGCGCGTGGTGTCGATGCCCTCGACGGACGTCTTCGACCGCCAGGATGCGGCGTACCGCGAATCGGTGCTGCCGGACGCCTGCCGCAAGCGCGTCGCCGTCGAAGCCGGCATTTCCGACTTCTGGCGCAAGTACGTCGGCCTCGACGGGGCGGTGATCGGCATCGACCGCTTCGGCGCCAGCGCGCCGGCCGAGGTGCTGTTCCCGCACTTCGGCTTCACCGTCGAGGCGGTGGTCGCCGCCGCCCGCGCGCTGTAGCGCGCGGGGAGGGCGGCGACATGGCGCAGCGCGAGTGGGTGGCACATGCGATCCACACCATCGAGGCCGACTTCAACCGGTCGGCCGACACCCATCTGATCCCGATGCCGCTGCCCGGGTACCCGGGCATCGACGTGTACCTCAAGGACGAGTCCAGCCATCCCACCGGAAGCCTCAAGCACCGGCTGGCGCGCTCGCTGTTCCTGTACGCGCTGGCCAATGGCTGGCTGCGGGAAGGGCGGCCCGTGGTGGAGGCGTCCAGCGGGTCGACCGCGGTATCGGAAGCCTATTTCGCGCGGCTGCTCGGGCTGCCCTTCATCGCCGTGATCCCGGCCGGCACTTCGCCGGAAAAGATCGCGGCGATCGAGTTCCAGGGCGGCCGCTGCCACCTGGTCGAACGCGCCTGCGAACTCGACGCCGAGTCGCACCGCGTGGCCGCGGAGACCGGCGGCCACTTCATGGACCAGTTCACCTACGCCGAGCGTGCGACCGACTGGCGCGCGAACAACAACATCGCCGAGTCGATCTTCCGGCAGATGGCCGAGGAGCCGCATCCGGTCCCGGCCTGGATCGTCTGCAGCCCGGGCACGGGCGGCACCGCCGCCACGCTGGGCCGCTATGCGCGCTACCGGCGCCACGACACCCGCGTGCTGTGCGCGGACCCGCAGGAATCGGTCTTCCATGACGCCTATCGCGCGGCCCTGGCCGGCGAGCCGTGGCGCGGGTTCACCCATCCCTGCGGCTCGCGCATCGAAGGCATCGGCCGGCCGCGCGTGGAGCCCAGCTTCATCCCCAGCTGCGTCGACGGCATGGTCAAGGTGCCCGACGCGCTGGCACTGGCGGCGATGCGCCACGTCAGCACCACCCTCGGCCGCCGCGTGGGCGGGTCCACCGGTACCAACTTCGTCGGCGTGCTGCACGCGGCGAAGCGCATGTCGGACGAGGGGCGTGACGGTTCGATCGTGACCATCCTCTGCGACAGCGGCGACCGCTACGCGCACAGCTACTACGACCCGGGCTGGTACGCGGCCAACCGCATCGACACCGAAGCCGCGGACGCGGTCATCGCCTCCGCCGTGGCCGGCGGCCCCATCTACGGCCTGGACGCCCTGGGCGAGGCCTGACGGCCGGAAGGTGCGGTTGGCGCGTTGTCGCGCTCCTGGCGCACCGTCGCGCCCTGAAATCGCTTCGTTGGGGTCCGCGCAGCCCGTCCCGCGCTCAGGAGCGCCTCCGTTGGGGCCCGCGCCGCCCGTCCCGCGCTCAGGCGGCTCCGTTGTGGTCCGCGCCGCCCGTCCCGCGCTCAGGCGGCTTCGTTGTGGTCCGCGCGGCCCGTCCCGCGCACAGGGGGTGTGCTCCCCCGGCAGTCTCCGCGTCCTGCTGCCACTGCCGGCCGCCGGCCATCCATGGCCGGCTGTCCGCACACCCCCTGTGCGCGGGACGGGCTCCGACGTTCTGCGGCTTCGGGACGGAAGATCCAAAGCGGCGAAACCGGGCAGCTCCCGGTCATGACGCTCTCCGTTTCCACGTTGTGGACGTCGACGTGGCCCGCTTCCCGACCGCGACCAAAGGTCGTGCCCCCCCTGCGTCCGCGGCGGGAGGCCCGGACTTGAACGGAGCGTCCCGTAGTGGGCAGCCCGGACTTCACCGAAGCGATCCCCTGGATCGGCAGAAGACCCGAGGAGAAAGCCCGACAAGCAGGGGCTTGACAGTGCCGTCGTTTACGCATGTAATCGACCGCAGGATTTACAGGTGTAATCGATATGCCGGTCAGCGATTCCGAAGCCGTGGTGATGGAAGTCCTCTGGAGCGGACATCCGCTCGCCGCCGAGGACGTGGTGGCGCGGCTGTCCGCGCACAGCGACTGGGCCGAGCCCACCATCAAGACCCTCCTCAACCGCCTGCTGAAGAAGGGCGCGGTGCGCGCCGAGCGCGACGGCCGCCGCTACCTCTACTCCCCGGTGCTGACCCGCGAGGCCTGGGTGGCCAGCCAGAGCGAATCCGTGCTCGACCGGCTGTTCGGCGGCCGCGTGGCGCCGCTGGTCGCGCACTTCAGCGAGCGCGGCAGGCTCAGCCAGGCCGACATCGACGAACTGCGCCGCCTGGTCGAGGAGCTCGACGATGACCGCGGCTGAAACCCTGCTGCGCTGGCTGGTCGATGGCAGCCTGGCGGCGAGCGTGGCCGTGCTGCTGGTACTGGCGATGCGGCGCCCGCTGCGACGCGCCTTCGGCGCACACGTGGCCTATGCGGCCTGGGCGCTGGTGCCCTTGGCGCTGCTGGCGACCATGCTGCCGCGGCCGCAGGCGGTGCAGCTGCTTGCGCCGGGACTGGTGGCCCTGCATCCCGGCATCCTGGTGACCGCACCGGGCGAGGTCGCCACGGGTGCGGTCGCCGCAACGGGCATCGGATGGATGACCGTCCTCTGCGGTCTCTGGCTGCTTGGCGCCCTGGTCGTCGCCTGCCGCCTGGCCGGCCGGCAGCGACGCTTCGTCGCGCGCCTGGGCCGCCTCCAGCGCGACGCGCAGGGCCACTGGCGCGGTGACCGCGTGGAGGGCCCGGCGGTGGTCGGTGCGCTGCGCCCGCGCATCGTGCTGCCCGCGGACTTCGAGCTCCGCCACGCTCCCGAAGAGGCCGCACTGGTCGTTGCCCACGAGCGCGCCCACCTGTCCCGCGGCGACACCCGGGCCAACCTGCTGGCCGTCGTCCTGCGCTGCCTGCACTGGTTCAATCCCCTCCTGTACCTGGCCGAGCGCGCGTTCCGCCTCGACCAGGAGCTGGCCTGCGACGCCACCGTGCTCGCCCGCCATCCCCATGCCCGCCGTCGTTACGCGGCCGCGATGTTGAACGTGCAGCTGGCCGTCCCTGGACTGCCGGTCGGCTGCCATTGGCAGTCCAGCCAATCCTTGAAGGAGCGCATCCAGATGTTGAAGCAACCCCAACCCGGCGCCCTGCGCCGCCGTACCGGCATCCTGGTGCTGGGCCTCGTGCTCGCCGGCAGCAGCTATGCCGCCTGGGCCGTGCGCCCGGCGGAAATGCCCGAGGCTCCGCCGGCGCCACCCGCCCCGCAGTTGCCCGACGCGCCGCCGGCACCACCGGCGCCGCCTCCGCTGCCCGCTCCGCTGGACGGGAAGGCGCCTCCGCCGCCGCCCCCACCCCCGGCGCAGCCCACGACCATTGCGCCAAAACCGCCCGCGCCTCCCGCGCCTCCCGCAACGCCCGCGACGCGGGCAACGCCCGCCGCGCCCGCAACACCCGCAACACCCGTCATGCTGCCGCCGAAGTACCCCGCGGGTGCAGCGGCGTCCGGGCAGGATGGTCGCGTGATGCTGAAACTGCTGGTCGGTATCGATGGCCGCGTCAAGGATGTGGTGGTGGAGCAATCGGAGCCGGCGGGTGTGTTCGATGCCGGCACCGTCGAAGCCGCCAGGGCATGGGTGCTCGAGCCGGCGCGCAAGGACGGCAAGCCGGTCGAGGGCTGGGTCCGCGTCCCGGTCGAGTTCAAGGCCCCTGGGCGGGCGGCCAGTCCGCCTGGGGGGTACCAGCTCAACTGGATCCAGCTGGATGCGGCGGCGGGGAACCCTGTCAGGGAAATAACCTGCGACTCGATAGTCGTGGACGAATCGGACGCCGGGGGCGTGCACTGCGGCGTTGCCAAGGCGGCGGCCCGACCGGACTGACCGGTCGGCTCCGGACGCCGCCGAGGGCTCGCGTTCAGTCCAGGTGGTGCGTCGCCTCGGCGAGCTGCCGTATTTCTTCGGCGCGGTGGCTGACGTAGAGCATCGGCAGCCGTACCTCGTCACGCACGCGCTGCAGGTAGGGGATCAGCTCCTCGCGCCGCGCCTGGTCCAGCGCCGACAGCGGCTCGTCGAACAACAGGATCGCCGGCTGCGACAGCAGTGCGCGGCCGATGGCCACGCGCTGCGCCTCGCCGCCGGAGAGGTTGGTGGTGCGCCGCGCGAGCAGCGCGCCGATGCCGAGCAGCGCCACCACGGCGTCGAGCTCGAAGCGCGGCGCGCCCTCGGCCGCTGCGTGGCGCCCGTAGAGCAGGTTGCCGCGCACGTCGAGGTGCGGGAACAGGCGCGCATCCTGGAAGACGTAACCCACGCGCCGCCGGTGCGCGGGCAGGTCGATGCCGTGCGCGCTGTCGAACAGCACGCGGCCGTCGACCTCGATGCGGCCGGAGCGCGGACGCACGAGTCCGGCGATGGCGTTGAGCACCGTGGTCTTGCCCGCGCCCGACGGCCCGGTGAGCGCGATCACGCGCGCCTCGTCATCGATCCGCACGTGGCGTTCGAAGCGGCCACGCTTCAGCTGGATATCGAGCTTCAGCATGCAGCGTCGTCTCCCTCATCGCGGCGCCCCTGCTGGCGCCGAACCAGCCACTCGGATGCGAGCAGTGCGGCCAGCGAGATCGCCACCGCCACCAGCGCCAGGCGCCAGATCCCGCTCTCGCCGCCGGGCACCTGCATCAGCCCGTAGATCGCCGAGGAGATGGTCTGGGTCTCGCCGGGGATGTTGGACACGAAGGTGATGGTGGCACCGAACTCGCCCAGCGCCTTGGCGAAGGCCAGCACCGCGCCGGCGACGATGCCCGGCCAGGCAAGCGGCAGGGTCACGGTGGCGAACACACGCCAGGGTCCGGCGCCCAGTGTGGCCGCCGCATGCTCCAGCCTGCGGTCGACGGATTCGATCGACAGGCGGATCGCGCGCACCATCAAGGGAAAGCCCATGATCGCGCTGGCCAGTGCCGCGCCGGTCCAGCGGAAGGCGAGGGTGATGCCGAACTGTCCGGCGAGGAAGGCGCCGACCGCGCCCTGGCTGCCGAAGGTCACCAGCAGCGCATAGCCCACCACCACCGGCGGCAGCACCAGCGGCAGGTGCACCAGCGCGTCGAGCAGCGCCTTGCCCGGGAAGCGCCTGCGCGCCAGCAGCCAGGCCACCGCGATGCCGGCCGGCAGGCTGGCCAATGCGGCGAGCAGCGCCACCTTCAGGCTGAGCGCGATGGCGTCGAGTTCGGCGGGGCTGAAGTCGGGCATTCGATGGATCCGGGCGCGGGGCTGCGGTCGTGGTTCAGCGCGGGCTGAAACCGTGCCGGACGAAGATCGCCCGGGCCTCGGGCTGCCGCAGCCAGGCGACGAAGCCGGCGGCACGCGGATGCCGGCTGGCCGTCACCCGCGCCGCCGGATACGCGATCTCCGGATGCGAACCGGCCGGGAAGGTGGCGAGCACGCGCACCCGCGGCTCGGCCCTGGCGTCGCTGCCGTAGACCACGCCCAGCGGTGCCTCGCCGCGCGCGACCAGCATCAAGGCCGCGCGCACGTTCTCCACGCCGGCCACCCGCGGCTCGATCGCCTGCCACATGCCCAGCGATTCGAAGCCGGCCTTCGCATACCTGCCCGCGGGGACGCTGTCGACCATGCCCAGCGCGATGCGCCCGCGCCCGCCCAGAAGCGGCCGCAGGTCCAGGCCTTTCCGCAGTGCGAGCGGCTTCGTGGTCGAGGCCGCGGGCGCGATCAGCACCAGGGTGTTGCCGAGGATCGGGCTGCGGGTGCCGGCATCGATCAGCCCCTTGCCCTGCAACACGTCCATCCAGTCGAGGTCGGCGGAAATGAAGACGTCGGCCGGGGCACCCTGCTCGATCTGCCGCGCCAGCGCGGAGCTGGCGGCGTAGGACACGCGCACGGCCTGGCCGGTGTCGGCCTGGTACGCCGCCGCGGCCTCGTCCAGCGACTCCTTGAGGCTGGCGGCGGCGAACACGGTCAGCGGCGCTTCGGCGGCGCGCCCGGTGTATGGCGCCGACAGCGCGAGCGCGGCGACGAAGAAGCAGAACGCGGCGATGGATCGGAGTGCGGGCATCGGATGGCTCCTGCGGCGGATGCGGCGCGGCCGGGCGGCTACAGCGTGTCCAGCGGATAGTCGAGGTAGCGGATGCCATTCTCGCGCGGCGCGGGCAGCGCGCCGGCCCGGAGATTGACCTGCACGGACGGAATGATCAGCGCCGGCAACGCCAGCGTCGCATCGCGCGCCTCGCGCAGGGACACGAACGTGGCTTCGTCGATGCCCTCGCGGACGTGGATGTTGTCCCGCTTCTGGGCGCCGATGGTGGTCTCGCAGGCGGCTTCGCGACCGTTGGGGCAGTAGTCGTGGCAGACGAAGACGCGGGTGGTGTCGGGCAACTCGTCGAACAGGCGGCGGATCGAGCGATACAGGGTCCCGGCGCTGCCGCCGGGAAAATCGCAGCGCGCGGTGCCGGCATCGGGCATGAACAGGGAGTCGCCGGTGAACAGCGCGTCGCCGATGAGATAGGCGCTGCTGTCGCTGGTGTGCCCGGGCACCGGGAGCGTCCGGCAGGAGATGCCGCCAAGCGCGAACGCTTCGTCGGCGGCGAACAGATGATCGAACTGCGACCCGTCGACGGGGAAGTCCGCGCCGAGGTCGAAGACGTCGCGGAAGCGCGCCTGCACCAGCCCGATGCCTTCGCCGATCGCCACCCGCGCCTGCGGCCAGTGCGCGCCCTTCAGCCACTGCGCCGCGGACAGGTGGTCGGCGTGGGCGTGCGTCTCCAGCAGCCACCGCACGCGGTAGCCGTGCGCGCCCACGCAGTCGACCAGTGCCTGGGCCGAGGTCGTCGCCGTGCGCCCCGAGGCCATGTCGAAATCGAGCACCGGGTCGATGATCGCGGCCTCGCCGCCCGCCGGATCCGCGACCACGTAGCTCCAGCTGCCGGTCCCGGCATGGTGGAACGGATGGACCCGGAGAGGATTCGCGTTCACGGCGTGGTCGGTGGCGCCAGCGCGTGGTTGAGCATGGCCGCCAGCCGGGCGCCGGCCTGGCGCAGGCGCTGCTCGGCGAGCGGCAGACGCGCGTCCAGGAAGGCATCGTCGATGACGTGGCGGCCCGCGGATGGATAGACCCGGCCGTCCTCGACCAGGCGGCAGGATTCCAGCGCCCAGTCCAGCGCCGGCGTCTGCGAGCGCAGCGTGGGATCGGCAGGCAGCGGCGCCTGCGCCAGCAGCCGGGCGGCATGCGCGCCCGACTCCAGGCCGCGACGCTCGAGGATGGTGCCGTCCCAGATCCTGTGCAGGTTGCTGCCCTTCCCGCGCAGGCTGACCTGGTAGCGGTTTCCGCCGGCGTCGTCGCGCGGACCGGCGTGCAGCGGCTGGTGGGCGTCGCCGACGAAATGCACGAGGAACTTCAGCGCTTCGCGGCGTTCGTCGTCCGGGCGGCCGCGCTGCGCCAGCATCAGGTAATGGCGGTTGATGGCGCCGACCACGCAGTCGTTGCCGGGGCAGTCGAGGGCGGGCTGGAATTCGCAGCGGCCCTGGAAGTTGACGTAGTGCCAGCGCGCGGAGGTCTTCGCAGCCTCTGGGTCGGTCTCGCGGAGTTCATCGGCCCATGCGGCGATGCCCGCCAGGGTGGGGTCGGCTTCGCCCGCAAGCAGGCGATCGATTTCCGCACGCGCGGCGGGCGTCAGCCCGGCCTCGGCGATGTGGCCGACGATGCGGTGGCCTTCCGCGCTCCAGGCCAGCGCGTCGCCGGCGCACAGGGCGCCGGCGAGCACGAGGATGGAGAGGAGGCGGTTCGGGAAGAGGGGGCGGTTCGGGCGCATGCGGCGATTCTAGCCCGCGTGCGCCCGTGGCTCCGTTCAGAAGCGCCAGACGTAGGCGGCGCCGTAGACCAGCGGGTCGATCTTCGCGCTGCCGAGCTTCGCGCCGTCGAGCTTGACGTCGGTGTCGATGTCCATCCAGCGCACGTCCACGCGGATCGCGCCCGTGTCGCCGACCTTGAAGTCGACGCCGGCGTGCAGCGCCAGGCCGAAGGAGTCGTCGAGCTCCAGCTTCGAGCCCGCGAGCGCGCCGCGGGTGTCCTCGCTGAAGAAGGTGGTGTAGTTCAGGCCGACTCCCAGCAGCGGGGAGACCTTGCCGCCGCCGTTGAAGTGGTACTGCAGGCTGATGGTCGGCGGCAGCTGCTTCGTGCTGCCCACGTGGCCGAGGCCGTCGATGTCGATGTCGTGCAGGAACGGCAGCGCCGCCAGGACTTCCAGGCCCAGGTTGTCGCGCAGGAAGTACTCGAACGCGAAGGTCGGGCGCACGCTGGAATCGATGTCCAGCGGCAGGGTGCCGCCGGCCAGGGCGCCGTTGTCGGAGTCCGGGTTCACCTGGTGGGCACCCACGGCGACGGTCCAGTCGCCCGCGGACTGAGCGAAGGCGGACGGGGCGGCCAGGGCGCCGGCAATGGCGAGGGCGAGGAGGGGGAGGATCTTGCGGGGCATGCGTGAAGCCTTTCCTGTTGTGGGGGTGGCGCCATGCTGCGCGCTTCCATCCGCTACCGCATTGATCGCGGTCAAGGTCCGGCCCGCCCCGCGCGGGCCTGCTAAAATAGGCGTCCTGCGAGTTCCATCCACCCTGCCGCGGCGCGCGGCGTTACGGAGTCAGCATCCCATGGCGATCAAGGTAGGCATCAACGGTTTCGGGCGCATCGGGCGCAACGTCCTGCGCTCGGCGCTGGCGAACTTCGGCAACGACATCGAGGTCGTCGCCATCAACGACCTGCTGGAGCCGGACTACCTGGCCTACATGCTGAAGTACGACTCCGTGCATGGCCGCTTCGACGGCAGCGTCGAGGTCGACGGCAACATGCTGGTGGTGAACGGCAAGAAGATCCGCCTCACCCAGGAGCGCGACCCGGCCAACCTGAAGTGGGGCGAGGTCGGCGCCGACGTCGTCATCGAGTCCACCGGCCTGTTCCTGGACAAGGCCAGTGCGCAGAAGCACCTCGACGCCGGCGCGAAGAAGGTGATCCTGTCGGCCCCGTCGAAGGACGACACGCCGATGTTCGTGTACGGCGTCAACCACGAGAAGTACGCCGGCGAGGCCATCGTCTCCAACGCCTCGTGCACCACCAACTGCCTGGCGCCGGTGGCCAAGGTGCTGAACGACAAGTGGGGCATCAAGCGCGGGCTGATGACCACGGTGCACGCCGCCACCGCCAGCCAGAAGGTGGTCGACGGCCCGTCCAACAAGGACTGGCGCGGCGGCCGCGGCATCCTCGAGAACATCATTCCCTCGTCCACCGGGGCCGCGAAGGCGGTGGGCAAGGTGATTCCCGAGCTCAACGGCAAGCTGACCGGCATGAGCTTCCGGATCCCGACGTCGGACGTGTCCGTGGTCGACCTGACCGTCGAGCTCGAGAAGGGCGCGAGCTACGCCGAGATCTGCGCCGAGATGAAGGCGCAGTCCGAAGGCGCGCTCAAGGGCATCCTCGGCTACACCGAGGACAAGGTGGTCGCCACCGACTTCCGCGGCGACGCCCGCACCTCGATCTTCGACGCCGAGGCCGGCATCCAGCTCGACGACACCTTCGTCAAGCTGGTGGCGTGGTACGACAACGAGTGGGGCTATTCCAACAAGTGCCTGGAGCTGGCCCGCGTGGTGGCCGCCAGGTAACGCGCCGCCGCTGCAGGAGTTTTTCCGGAAGCCCCGCCCAGTGCGGGGCTTTCTTTTTGGCTCTTCTCCCGATCGAGGGGACGCTCCGTTCGAGTCCGGGGCGACCGCCAGGGGCGCTCCGGTGAAGTCCGGGCCGCCCGCCACGGACGCAGGGGGGATGCCCAGCCGGATTCTCCGCGTCCTGCTCCCGGATCCGGCCGCCGGCCATCCATGGCCGGCTCTGGGCATCCCCCTGCATCCGCGGCGGACACGACCTTGGGTCGCGGTCTGGAAGAAGGTCAACGCCGAAACGGTCGCGTCGTCATGATCAGGAGCGGCCCCGAGCCGCGACCGCTCTTGATCTTTCCTCCCGAAGCCGGAGAACGCCGGAGCCCGTCCCGCGCACAGGGGGTGTGCGGACAGCCGGCCATGGATGGCCGGCGGCCGGCAGTGGCAGCAGGACGCGGAGACTGCCGGGGGAGCACACCCCCTGTGCGCGGGACGGGCGGCGCGGACCACAACGGGGCCGCTCCTGTGCGCGGGACGGGCTGCGCGGACCCCAACGAAGCCTGCCCACTCCCCCCCGGCCAGCCGCATCATGCGGGCACGGACGTCACCGCGCTCAGGCGTCGCAGCCGTCCGGGCCGCAGGCGGGATCGACGTCCGCGTCGGGGGAGGCATCACGCGCGGGCCCGGCACCGTTGGAAGCGTCGGCCGGAGAAGGCGCCAGCCTGCGCAGGGCTTCGGCCAGCGCCTCCGGCGGGTGCGCGCCCTGGATCCCGTGGCGGCCGTCGATGACGAAGGTCGGCACGGCGCGGATGCCCATTGCCTGCGCGCGGCCCAGCGCGGCCTGCACCTCCGCCTTGCCTTCGTCCGACTCCAGCAACGCGCGCACGCGCGAGGCGTCGAGGCCGCCGGCGATGCCCGCTGCGACCAGCACCTTCGGGTCGGCGAGGTTGCGGCCTTCGGCGAAGTGCGCACGGAACAGCGCCTCGCCCACGGCCGCGGCATCGCCTTCGCGCGCTGCCAGCCACATCAGGCGGTGGCCGGGCAGGGTGGTGACCCGCACCTGGCCGCGGTCGAAGTCTATCGGCAGGCCTTCGGCACGCGCGGTGGCCTGGGTCTGCGCGAGGATCTCCGCGGCGCGGCCGGCGCCACCGAACTTCGCCGCATAGGCCTCGCGCAGCGCAACCGGCGTCGCGTCCGCCCCGGGATCGAGGAGGAAGGGATGCCAGTGCACTTCCACCGCGGGCGCGTCGTCGCCCAGCAGCTCCAGGGCGCGCGCGAGGCGATGCTTGCCGATCCAGCACCAGGGGCAGACCAGGTCGGACCAGATGTCGATGCGCATGGGGTTCACCTCCGTGGCTTGCGCTCGTGGAGCATGCGGGTGCCGGCCGCCCGGTCGTGCCAGGTCAGGCGGTCGCGGTCGATCCAGGCCCACCAGAAGCCGAATCCGGCGGCCGCCAGCGACAGCGTGGCCACGGCATAGCGCAGCCACAGCATGCGCCACGCCGGTGCGGAGCCGTCGGCGGTGACCAGGCGCAGCCGCCAGGGGCGCATGCCCAGGGTCTGGCCGCCGCGTCGCCAGCTCAGGGTGGCGTAGCCGCCGGTGACCGCCCAGCAGCACAGCCAGAGCAGCCATTGCAGCGGGCTCCATGGCGCGATGTTCTCGCGCGGCGCATGCCCGGCCACGGTGTAGCCGAGTGCGAACAGGAAGCCGAGCAGGAACCACAGCGACAGCACCGGCAGCAGGTCGTAGAGCATCGCCAGCAGGCGGCGGCCGATGAAGGCACCCTGGCGGGTGCCCGCGGCGGCGGCGTGTGCGGCGTCGGGGTGGGGAGCGGAAGCCATCGCGCAAGGATAGCCGGCGACGTCCGCGCGCCGCTAAGCTTGGGGCGATGACCGCGACCACGCCCGCCGAGCGCCGCGCGCGCGCGATGCGGCTGTCACCGCTCCGTGACACCGATGCGCGCGCCATCGACGCCTTCCTCGACGCCTGGTGGGCCGAATCCGGTGCCGCCCGACAGACCCTGGACGGCTACCGCCGCGATCTGCAGGGCTTTGCGCGCTGGCGCGACCGTGGCGACATCGCCGTCGCGACCCGCGGCGACCTGTTCGACTACCTCGCCTGGCGCAGCCGCGAAGGCTGGGCGGCGCGCAGCAACGCGCGCCTGCTGTCGGCGCTGCGCGCGTTCTACGGCTGGCAGCTGCGCCAGCGCGTCCGCGGTGACGATCCGACCGCGCTGCTGGAGCCGCCAAGGCTGCCGCGGCTGCTGCCGAAGGCGCTGTCCGAAAGCGAGGTCGATCGCCTGCTCGCGGCGCCCGATGTCGATGCCTCCGAAGGCCTGCGCGACCGCGCCATGCTCGAGCTGATGTACGGCTGCGGCCTGCGCGTGAGTGAACTGGTGGGTCTGCCGGCCACTGCGGTCAACCTGCGCCAGGGCGTGCTGCGGGTGACCGGCAAGGGGGGGCCGGGAGCGGGTGGTGCCGCTGGGCGAGCAGGCCCAGGACTGGCTGGAGCGCTGGCTCGACGGCGCGCGTCCTGCGTTCGCCGGCGGCCGCGCGCCGGCGGAACTGTTCCTCGCCGCGCGCGGGGAGCCGCTGACCCGGCAGGCCTTCTGGACCGTGGTCAAGCGCCACGCCGCGGCCGCGGGGATCGACCCGGCGCGGATCAGCCCGCATGGACTGCGACACAGCTTCGCCACCCACCTCCTCAACCGCGGCGCCGACCTGCGCTCGCTGCAGATGCTGCTCGGGCACAGCTCGCTCTCGACCACCCAGATCTACACCCTGGTGGCCCGCGAGCAGCTCAAGCGCCTGCATGCGCGCCACCATCCGCGGGCCTGAAGGTCTCCGCAACCAGCGGCCCGCGCTCGCCGCGGCGCCCGGAGCGGCGTGCGAGAATGGCCGCTTCGGCGCTCCCCCGAGGCGCCCCGAGCCGAGACCGCGAATGAAGTCCCTGCTGCCCCTCCTGCTGTGCGCCGTCAGCCTCACCGCCTGTGCCCGGGCGCCGGACGATGCGTCCGCCGCGGCGTCGCCGCAGGCCGGGCAGGGCCTGGCGCGTGCGGCCGCCGGCTCCGTCGACGAACGCGCGATCCGGGCGCTGCAGTCCATCAACCCGCGCATCGAGGTCGACCACGTCGGCAAGGCGCCACTGCCGGGCTTCCGCGAGGCGGTGGTCGGTGGGCAGATGGTCTACATCAGCGACGACGGCCGCTACCTGCTGCAGGGCGCGCTGTTCGACGTGGTGGAGAAGAAGGATCTCAGCCAGGCCGGCATGGCCGAGGTGCGGCGCCGGCTGCTGGCGACCATCCCGGCCTCGGAGCGCATCGTGTTCGCGCCCGCGGACCCGGACTACACAGTCAGCGTCTTCACCGACGTCGAGTGCGGCTACTGCCGCAAGCTCCATCAGGAGATCGACGAGTACAACCGCCTCGGCATCGCGGTGGAGTACCTGGCTTTTCCGCGCATGGGGCCGGCCAGCGAGGACTTCACGAAGATGGTCTCGGTGTGGTGCGCGAGCGACCGCCGCCAGGCGCTGTCCGCGGCCAAGGCGGACCTGCCGGTGCCGAAGCGCGACTGCACCAGCCCCGTCGCCCGCCACTACGACATCGGCCAGCGCGTGGGCCTGACCGGCACGCCGATGATCGTGACCGCCGACGGAACCCAGATGCCCGGCTACATGCCTCCGGCCGACCTCCGCGCCGCGCTCGACCGGCTGGCCGCCGAGGCCGGGGCCGCACCTGCCGCGGCGCCGTCCCCGTCGCCGGCCCGGGCGCCGGGTTCGGGGGGCAGCTCCTGACCCGTCCGGACCGGCACCAGCGCCGCGCCGGCTTCGCTACAATGGCCGGCCCGTTCCACGGTCGAACCCGGACATGATCGTCCTCGAGGGCGCTCCCGCCCTGCCGCCTTTCCGGCGCGAACGCCTCCAGGCCCGCCTGCAAGCCATCGATCCCGGCATCCGCGTCAGCGGTGCCTGGCACGTCTACTGGGTCGTCGCCGAGCCGGGCGCCGACCTCGACCGGGCGACGCTGCACCGCATCCTCAAGGCCACCGACACCTCCGTGGCCGCCGAGCCCGGCAGCACCACCCGCTACGTCTCGCCGCGGCTGGGCACCCTGTCGCCCTGGGCCAGCAAGGCCGGCGAACTGCTGCACGGCGCCGGGCTGCCGGTCAGGCGCGTCGAGCGCGGCACCCGCCTGGACGTCGTGGGCTGGCCGTCCGACCCGGCCGCCGCCACGGCCCTTGCCCGGGTGCTGCACGACCCGATGACCCAGTCGCTGCTGGCCTCGCACGACGAGGCGGCGGCGCTGTTCACCGTTCCCGGGCGCGGTGCGGTCGAAGTGGTGCCCCTGGCGGAGCTCGAGGAGGCCAACCGGCGCCTCGGCCTGGCGCTCGCCGACGACGAGATCGCCTACCTGCGAGAGCGCTACTCCACGCTCGGCCGCGACCCGCACGACGTCGAGCTGATGATGTTCGCGCAGGCCAATTCCGAGCACTGCCGGCACAAGATCTTCAACGCCTCGTGGACCATCGACGGCGAGGACATGCGCGCGCCGGGCGGCGGCCCGCAGTCGCTGTTCCGGATGATCCGGCACACCCACGCGCAGACGCCGCAGCACACACTGTCGGCCTACAGCGACAACGCCGCGGTGGTCGAAGGCTACGCGGCGCGCCGCTTCCGCCCCGACCCGGACACGGCCGTGTACCGCGCCGAGGCCGAGCGCGACAGCGCCTTCTGCATCAAGGTCGAGACCCACAACCATCCGACTGCGATCTCGCCGTTCGCAGGCGCTTCCACCGGCGCCGGCGGCGAGATCCGCGACGAGGGCGCGACCGGCCGCGGCGGCCGACCCAAGGCCGGCCTGGTCGGCTTCAGCGTCTCGCACCTGCGCATTCCGGCGCTGCCGCAGCCGTGGGAGCGGCCGCGCGCGCTGAACCCGCGGATGGCACCGGCGCTGGAGATCATGACCGAGGGCCCGCTGGGCGCGGCGGCGTTCAACAACGAATTCGGCCGGCCCAATCTTGCCGGCTACTTCCGCAGCTTCGAGCTGGCGGAGGCTGACGGCCTGGTGCGCGCCTACGACAAGCCGATCATGCTGGCCGGCGGCCTCGGCGCCATCGACCGCGACCAGGTCGCCAAGCGCCGGCTGGCGCCCGGCGACGCCGTGGTGGTGCTCGGCGGCCCGGCCATGCTGATCGGCCTGGGCGGCGGTGCCGCGAGCTCGGTGGCCTCGGGCGAGAGCGCCGAAGAGCTCGACTTCGCCAGCGTGCAGCGCGACAACCCCGAAATGGAGCGCCGCTGCCAGGAGGTCATCGACCGCTGTGCGGCGCTTGGCGAGGACGGCAATCCGATCAAGTGGTGCCACGACGTCGGCGCGGGCGGGCTCTCGAACGCGATCCCGGAGCTGCTGCACGATTCCGGCGTGGGCGGGGTCATCGACCTCGACCGCGTGCCCAGCGACGATCCCTCGCTGTCGCCGATGCAGCTGTGGTGCAACGAATCGCAGGAGCGCTACGTGCTGGGCATCGCCCCGGACCGCGTGGCGGAGTTCGCCGCGCTGTGCGCGCGCGAGCGCTGCCCGTTCGCGGTGGTCGGCTATGCCACGGCCGAGGAGCGGCTGGTGGTCGGCTACGGCGTGCTGCCGCCGGCCGGCGCGGCAGAGCACCATGAGACCGCCTCGGTGCCCGGGTTCGAAGTGGATGCGGCGGGGACTGTCGAGGGCGGCAACGGTGCGCGCAAGCCCGCTCCGATCGACCTGCCGATGGACGTGATCTTCGGCAAGCCGCCGAAGATGCATCGCGACACCGCGCGCGTCGCGCCGCACCGCTGGCCCCAGCTCGACGCCACCGCCCTGGCCGCCGTCGGGCGCCCCGGCGAGGCCCTGCACGAGGCCGGCCTGCGCGTGCTCTCGCACCCCACGGTCGCATCCAAGCAGTTCCTGATCACCATCGGCGACCGCAGCGTGGGCGGCCTGACCGTGCGCGACCAGATGGTCGGGCCCTGGCAGCTGCCGGTGGCGGACTGCGCGATCACCCTGGCCGGTTTCCATGGCCACGCCGGCGAGGCGATGGCGATCGGCGAGCGCACGCCGCTGGCCCTGATCGACGCCGCCGCCAGCGCGCGCATGGCCGTGGGCGAGGCGATCACCAATCTGTGCGCGGCGCCGGTGGAATCGCTCGCGCGCACCAAGCTCTCCGCCAACTGGATGGCGGCCGCCGGCCACCCGGGCGAGGATGCGCGCCTGTACGACGCCGTGCGCGCCGTGGGCATGGAGCTGTGCCCGGAGATCGAGCTGTCGATCCCGGTGGGCAAGGATTCGCTGTCGATGCAGGCGCAGTGGCAGGCCGACGGCGTCGCGCAGGCCTCGGTGTCGCCGGTATCGCTGGTGGTCAGCGCCTTCGCCCCGGTGGCCGACGTGCGCGACCAGCTCACGCCGCTGCTCGCGCGCCGGCCGGGCACCGAGCTGTGGCTGATCGGCCTGGGTGCCGGCAAGCAGCGCCTCGGCGGATCGATCCTGGCCCAGTGCCATGATGCCTTCGGCGGTGCCTGCCCGGACCTCGACGATCCGCAGCGCCTGCGCGCGCTGTTCGAGCTGATCCGCGATGCGCGCGAGGCCGGCCTGTTGCTGGCCTACCACGACCGTTCCGACGGCGGCGTGTTCGCCGCCCTCTGCGAAATGGCGTTCTGCTCGCGCGTGGGCCTGGACATCGACCTCGACGTCTGGGGCGACGACCGCACCGCGGACGTGTTCCGCACCCTGTTCAATGAAGAGCTGGGCGCGGTGGTCCAGATCGCGGCCGACGACCGCGTGGAGTTCGCCGACCTGGTCGCGCGCCATGGCCTGGTGGAGTGCGCCCAGCGCATCGCCCGCCCGACCTCCGCGTCTTCGGTGCGGGTGCTCGCCGACGGCGAAGTGATGGCGGAGTGGGCCTGGGAGGACCTCTTCGGCGCCTGGTGGTCGGTCAGCCACGCCATGCAGCGGCAGCGCGACAACCCCGACTGCGCCGACGCCGAGCGCGCCTCCGCACAGCGCTTCGATGCGCCGGGCCTGCAGCCGGAGCTGACCTTCGATCCCGCGGAGGACATCGCCGCGCCGTACGTGGCCAAGGGCGCCGCGCCGCGGGTGGCGATCCTGCGCGAGCAGGGCGTCAACGGCCAGGTCGAGATGGCCGCCGCGTTCACGCTCGCCGGCTTCGAGGCCGTGGACGTGCACATGAGCGACCTGGTCGCGGGGCGCACCACGCTGGACGGTTTCGCCGGCCTCGCCGCCGGTGGCGGCTTCAGCTACGGCGACGTGCTCGGCGCCGGTCGCGGCTGGGCGACGTCCATCCTCGAGCGCGATGGACTGCGCGAGATGTTCGCGCGCTTCTTCGCCCGCGGCGACAGCTTCGCGCTTGGCGTCTGCAACGGCTGCCAGATGCTCTCGCAGCTGAAGGAGATCGTGCCTGGTGCGGCGCACTGGCCGCGCTTCCAGCGCAACCTCAGCGAGCAGTACGAGGCGCGCCTGGTCATGCTCGCGGTGGAGGAGTCGCCGTCGCTGTTCCTGCGCGGCATGGCGGGATCGCGGATCCCGGTGGTGGTCTCGCACGGCGAGGGCCGGGCGGAGTTCGACACCCCGGCCGCGGCGGCCGCCGCGTGCGTGGCGCTGCGTTACGTCGAGGGCGACGGCCGTCCGGGGCTGGCCTATCCCGCCAACCCGAACGGATCCGACGGTGCCGTCGCCGGCCTGACCAGCGACGACGGCCGCGTGACCCTGCTGATGCCGCATCCCGAGCGCACCCTCGCGACCGCCAACTTCAGCTGGGCGCCCGCGGACTGGCCGGCGGCGTCGCCCTGGCTGCGGATGTTCCGCAACGCCCGCGCCGCCGTCGGCTGACAACCATCCTGTGGGAGCAGCTACAGCTGCGACCCGGACCCGCCGGATGGCCGCGTTGCCGGGGCCAGTTCCGGTCGCAGCTGTAGCTGCTCCTGCAGGACAGCTTTGTGGGCAGGGTCGGGAGTGTCGCGGGGTTAACGGGACGCTGCGGGGGGCTTTGCTAGAGTCCCCGGTCCCAGCCAGCCCGGTGCAGGCAATGCGATGAACGTCGCCGTGGAGCAGACCAGCGGGAGCGTCGACGAACGCATCGTCGCCGCCCTGCTCGAGAAGGGACGTCTCAAGGACGCCGACCTGGGACGTGCGCGCCGGCTGCAGGAGGAAACCGGGGGCAGCCTGCTGTCGCTGCTCGGGCGCCTCGGGCTGGTGTCCGAGCGCGACCACGCCGAAACCTCGGCGGAGGTGCTGGGCCTGCCGCTGGCCAGCGTCAAGGACATGCCCGAGATTCCCCCGGAAGGCACGCCGCTGACGGTGCGCTTCATGACCCAGTTCAACGTCGTGCCGGTCGCCGAGGACGACGAGGCGGTCCAGGTGCTGGTCGCGGACCCGCAGGATCCCTACGCCCTGGACGCCGTGCGCCTGGCCACCGGCAAGCAGGTGCGCGCCAGCGTGGCGCTGCGCTCCGAGATCGCCGACCTGGTCGAGCGCTGGTACGGCCAGGGCCGCAGCGCGATGGGCGCGATCATCGAGACCGCCGAGGGCGAGGGTGGCGACCTCGACGACGTCGAGCACCTGCGCGACCTGGCCAGCGAGGCGCCGGTCATCCGGCTGGTGAACCTGCTGATCCAGCGTGCGGTCGAACTGCGCGCATCCGACATCCACATCGAGCCGTTCGAAAACCGGCTCAAGGTGCGCTACCGCATCGACGGCGTGCTCGAGGAGGGCGAGAGCCCGCCGGCGAACCTCACCGCCGCGGTGATCAGCCGCGTCAAGATCATGGCGAAGCTCAACATCGCCGAGCGCCGGCTGCCCCAGGACGGCCGCATCATGCTGCGCGTGCAGGGCAGGGAGCTGGACCTGCGCGTGAGCACCGTGCCGACCGCCCATGGCGAGAGCGTGGTGATGCGCCTGCTCGACCGTGAGACGGTGGTCTTCGACTTCGAACGCCTGGGCTTCACCGATGAGTTCCTGCCGCGCTTCCGCCGGGTGCTGGAGCAGCCGCACGGCATCCTTCTGGTCACCGGTCCCACCGGTTCGGGCAAGACCACCACGCTGTACGCCGCGCTGCAGAAACTCAACCAGCCGGCGGTCAAGATCATCACCGTCGAGGACCCGGTCGAATACCAGATCGAGGGCATCAACCAGATCCAGGCCAGGCCGCAGATCGGCCTGGATTTCGCCAACGCCCTGCGCAGCATCGTGCGCCAGGACCCGGACATCATCATGATCGGCGAGATGCGCGACCTCGAGACCGCGCGCATCGCGATCCAGTCGGCGCTGACCGGCCACCTGGTGCTCAGCACCCTGCACACCAACAACGCCGCCGGCGGCATCACCCGCATGCTCGACATGGGGGTGGAGGACTACCTGCTGACCTCGACCGTGAACGGCATCCTCGCCCAGCGCCTGGTGCGCCGGCTCGAGCCGACGCACGCCGAGCGCTACCCGGCCACGCCGGAGGAGATCGAGCGCTTCGAGCTGCGCCGCTTCCAGCCCGAGGGCGAGATCTTCCTCCACCGCCCGCGGGGTTCCGCGATCGCGCCCACCGGCTACCTCGGCCGCACCACCATCGTCGAGTTCCTGGTGATGGACGATGTCCTGCGCGGCGCGGTCATGCGCCACGCCGGCATGGGCGAGCTCGAGCGGATCGCGCGCGACGCCGGCATGCAGACCATGTACGAGGACGGCATCCGCAAGGCGCTGGCGGGCCTGACCACCATCGAGGAAGTGCTGCGCGTCACCGAGGACGCCTGACCATGCCGCTGTACCGCTACAAGGCGCTCAACAGCCGCGGCGAGACGCTCGACGGCCGGATGGAGGCCGCCAGCGACGCCGAGGTCGCGCTGCGCCTGCAGGAACAGGGCCACCTGCCGGTCGAGGCGCGGCTGGCCAGCGAAGGTGGCGGGGATGGCGCGTTCAAGGCCCTGTTCCGGCGCGGCGGATTCGCCGGCGAACGCCTGGTGCAGTTCACGCGGCAGCTGGCGACCCTGCTCGGGGCCGGCCAGCCCCTGGACCGCGCGCTCACCATCCTGCTCGACCTGCCCGAGGACGAGACCGCGCGGCGCATCGTGGCCGACGTCCGCGACCAGGTGCGCGGCGGCACGTCCCTGTCGACGGCGCTCGAGCGCCAGCACGGGAGCTTCTCGCGCCTGTACGTGAACATGGTCCGTGCCGGCGAGGCCGGCGGCACCCTGCAGGAGACGCTGGAACGCCTCGCGGACTACCTCGAGCGTTCGCGCGCGCTGCGCGGGCGGGTGCTGAACGCGCTCATCTATCCCGCCATCCTCGTGGTGATGGTCGGCCTGGCCCTGCTGTTCCTGCTCGGCTACGTGGTGCCGCAGTTCGGCGTGATGTACGAAAGCCTGGACGCGGAACTGCCGCTCTTCACGAAGATCGTGCTCGGACTGGGCACGGTCGTCCGCGACTGGTGGCTGGCGCTGCTGGCGGTGCCGGCGCTGGCCGCCCTGTGGTTCGATCGCAGGCTGCGCGCCCCCGCCTTCCGCGCCGGCTTCGACGACTGGCTGCTGCGGCAGCGGGTCGCCGGAACCCTGGTGGCACGCATCGAGACCGCGCGCCTGGCGCGCACCCTGGGCACCCTGCTGAAGAACGGCGTGCCGCTGATCACGGCCCTGGGCATCGGTCGCAACGTGCTCGGCAACCACGCGCTCGCGGCCGACGTCGAAGCCGCCGCCGAGGAGGTCAGGAACGGCGTGCCGCTGTCGGCCGCGCTGGCGCGCGGCAAGCGCTTTCCCCGGCTGGCGCTGCAGATGGTGCAGGTCGGCGAGGAGTCCGGCGCGCTCGACGCGATGCTGCTCCGGACCGCCGACACGTACGATGCGCAGACGGCGCAGGCGCTGGACCGCATGCTCGCCGCCCTCGTCCCCGCCATCACCCTCGTACTGGCCGTGGTGGTGATGGTGGTGATCCTGGCGGTGCTGGTGCCGATCTACGATCTCACCAGTGTCATCGGCTAGCGCGCAGGCCGTGGCGCGCACGCCCTCCTTTTCCCAGACAGGCAGGAACTCCATGCACACGCCTTTCCCCGTCCGTCCTCCCAGGCCGTCCGCGCAGGGCGGATTCAGCCTCATCGAGATCATCATCGTGGTCGTGCTGATGGGCGCGATCGTCGCCTTCGCCACGTCGCGCATCATCGGCGGCGGCAACCGCGCCAAGGTGCGCCTGGCCGAGGCCCAGGTGCAGACCCTGGCCGAGAAGATCAACCAGTACGAGATGGACACCGGTGCGCTGCCGGGCGCGCTGTCCGACCTGCTCAAGGCGCCGGGCGGCGTCGGCGGCTGGCTCGGACCCTATGCCAAGCCTGCCGAGCTCAACGATCCCTGGAACACCCCCTACGAGTACCGGGTGCCCGGTGATGCCGGCCCCTTCGAGATCGTCAGTTACGGTGCCGACCGCCGTCCCGGCGGGGAAAGCGTCGATGCGGACATCCGCTCCGAATAGGCCCGGCCGGCCGACGGACGCCGGGCGGAGCGGGTCGCACCGCGCCGCCGGCTTCTCGCTGCTCGAGGTGCTGCTGGTGGTCGTGCTGATCGCAGCCACCGGCGTGCTGGCCGCGGGCATGGTCGGCGGCGGTTTCGCGCGCCTGGAGCTGCGCTCGAGCGTGCGCGATGTCGCGACCCAGCTGCGCCACCGCGCGCGCGCGCACTGGCCACCGGCGTGCCGCAGACCTTCAGCATCGATCCCGCCGCGCACGCCTGGCGGGGCGCCGATGGACGCGCCGGCGAGCTGCCGGAGTCGCTGGGCATCCACTTCACCGGCGCGCGCGAGGCGCAGCCGGCCGAGGGCGTGGGCGCGATCGTGTTCTTCGGCGACGGCGCGTCCACCGGCGGCCAGGTGCGCCTGAGTCGCGGCCCGGCGGCCTTCGACGTCGGCGTGGCCTGGCTGACCGGCGAAGTCACCGTGCGGCGGGTGGACGCGAGATGACTGGCCCGGGCGCAGCCGCGGCACGGCCGCAGGCCGGCTTCACCCTGATCGAAGTGCTGGTCGCTTTCGCGGTGCTGGCGCTGGCGCTGACCTTCCTCCTCGGCACGCTCTCCGGCGCCACGCGCCAGGTGCGCTGGTCGTCGGATGCGGCGCGCGCGTCCCTGCACGCGCAGTCGCTGCTGGCCGATGCCGGCGTCGGCGAGGTGCTGCAGCCGGGACGGGAGGAGGGCGAGCTCGAAGATGGCCGCTACCGCTGGCAGCTCGAGGTCGCGCCCTATGCCGACCCGCTGCATCCGGCGGCGGTGCTCGATGACCCCTTCGCCCCGCGCCTGCTGCAGCTGCGTCTGGAGCTGGCCTGGGGTGAGGGCGGGCGGGCCGAGCGCCTGGTGGTGGATTCGCTGCGGCTGGTCCAGCCACAGCCGGGTGACACACCGTGAACCGCGCCCGCGCCACCGGTTTCACCCTGATCGAAGTGCTGCTGGCGATCGCGCTGCTGGCCACCGGACTGGCGCTGGGCTTCGCCACCCTGCGCGCGGCCACGGCCACGGTCGAACGCGGCGAGACCTTGGCCGCGCGCAGCGAACGCATGCGCGCCGTCGAAGGCTTCCTGCGCCGGCGCCTGGCGTCGGCGCTCCCGATCGTCTTCGCCCGCGACGCCGACACCGGCAACGCGCTGCGCTTCGTCGGCGAACCCGACCGCATCCGCTTCGTCGCCGACCTGCCGGACTACCTCGGCCGCGGCGGCCCGCACCTGCACGATGTCGCCGTGGTCGGCGAGGGCGCGGAGGCGGCCCTGGCGGTCTCGTTCACCATGGTGCTGGCCGGGGAGACCATCGTCGAGGATGCGCCGCGACCGCCCGAGCCGCTGGTCGAGGGCCTGACCGGCCTGCGCATCCGCTACCGGGGCCTGGACGAGGACGGGTCGGCGGAGTGGCTCGACGCCTGGGACGCACACGACAGCCTCCCGCTGCAGGTCTCGATCGAGATCGAAAGCGCACAGGGCGGAACCTGGCCGCCGCTGGTCGTCGCGCTGCCGCAGGGCGGGTCGCCGTGATGGCCGCGCCAGTGCAACGGGGCGCGGCCCTGGTGCTCGTGATGTGGCTGGTGGCGCTCATGGTTGCGCTGATCGGTGCCTACGCCGCAACTGCGCGCATCGAATACATGCAGGGTCGCGTGCTGCACGGTGCGGTGGTCGCCGAGGCCGCGGCGCGCGCGGGCCTGGAGTACGCGCTGTTGAGGGTGCAGGCGCAGGAGCCGGACATCGCCTGGCTGGCGGACGGACGACGGTACGACTGGAGCTTCGGCGCGGCCACGGTGGAGGTCCGCGTCGCCGACGAGTCCGGCCGGCTCGACCTCAACGCCGCGGATCCGGCACTGCTTTCCTCGCTGTTCCGCGTGCTCGGCGCCGAGGCCGGCCAGGCCGATGCGGTCGCGGCGGCGATCGTGGACTGGCGCGACTCCGACGATCTGGTCCAGCCGATGGGCGGCGCCGAGGCCCGGCAGTACGCCCAGGCCGGGCTTCCCTATGGCGCCAAGAACGCGCCGTTCGAGACCGTGGCCGAGGTCGCCCAGGTCCTGGGCATGGACCGCAGGCTGTTCGCCGCGGCGGTCCCGCACCTGACCGCGTTCACGGGCCTGCCGCGGCCCGAGCCGCGTTTCGCCAGCGACGAGGTGCTGGAGGCGATGGGCCTGGACCCGGCGCTGGTCCACCAGCAGCGCGAGCAGGCGCCGGAGTCGCTCCATGGCCTCTTCGGCGCCGGCAGCGGCACGTACAGTATCGACAGCCGGGCGCGGCTGGCCGACGGTCGACAGTCGGTGCTGCGCGCGGTGGTGCGCGCCGGTGGCAGTGGATTGCCGGGTTCGGCGTATGTTCCGTTGGTATGGGAAGAAGGAGCGCCCCCCCGCTGATGGCCACTGCAGATCCCACCACCGCCGGCCCCCCCCGCCGGAGCCCCCCTGTCGGCCGCGCTGGGCGGTTCGCTGCGCGCGCGGATCGCCGGATTCTGGCGCTGGTGGACTCAGGCGCTGTCCACCTGGCTGCCGCTGCGACTGCGCGAGCTGTTCGGGCTCGCGCGCGAGCGCCTGCTCCTGCAGCCCGCCGGCGAGGGCCTGCGCATCTCGGTCGAGGGCGCGGACGGCGTGAGCCCGCTGGCGGAGCTGCCGCAGCTGGCCGAGGGCGTGGGTGACCCGCTGGCCTCGCTGCTGGTGCAGCGGGTGGCGAGGCTGCCGCGCTGGCTGCTGCTGCCCCCGGACGCGGTGCTGCGTCGCCGCCTGCCGCTCCCCGCCGCCGCCGGCGATCGGCTGCGCGAGGTGCTCGGCTTCGAGATCGAACGGCAGACGCCGTTCCAGGCGGCGTCCGTCGAGTACGACGCCCGCGTCCTCGGTCGCCGCGGCGACGGCCAGGTCGAGACCGAACTCGTGGTGGTGCCGCGCCCGGTGCTCGAGGCCCGGCTGGCCGCGCTCGGGGCCGCGGCCACGACCCTGACCGGGGTCGATGTCGACGCCGGCGACGGCGAGGCGCTCGGCGTGAACCTGCTGCCGGGTGCCCGCCGCCATCGCCGAGTCGACCCGTGGCTGCGCTGGAACCTGGTCCTGGGCGCGGTGGCGCTGGCCGCCACCGTCGCCGGCTTCTGGCAGATGCTGGACAACCGCCGCGCGGCGGCGGACGCCTTCGAGGCGGAGGTCGGCCAGGCCGCCGAGCGTGCCCGCGGCGCCTCGGCCCAGCGCCAGGCCCTGGTCGACCTGGTCGAGGGCATGGCCTTCCTGCAGGCCGCGCGCGCCGCGCGTCCGACCACGGTCGAAGTGATGGACGAACTGGCCCGCCGCCTGCCCGACTCGACCTGGCTGGAGAAGCTCACCATCGAGGACACCCGGATCCTGCTGATCGGGCTCAGCAACGAAGCGCCGGCGCTGGTGCAGCGGCTCGAAGGTTCTCCGCTGTGGCGCTCGCCGGCGCTGGCCGGCGCCCTGCAGCCGGACCCGCGCAGCGGCCGCGACCGCTTCACGCTGACCGCGGAGCTGGTGGTCGCGCCGACCGCCGGGCAGACTCGGGAGAGCGCACGTGCGCGAAGCAATCCCTGACCGCGATCGCTGGCTGGCGCTGGCGATCCTGGCCGGTGCGCTGGTGCTGGCGTATCTGCTGCTGGTGCATCCTTGGTGGACCGTGCCGATGCGCGAGGTCGGCGAGCGCATCGATGGCCTGCAGCAGCGCGACCTGCGCGTGCGCATGGAGCTCGAGCAGGCGCCGGAGGTGCAGGCGCGGCTCGCGGAAGCGCGCGAGGTCGCCGCGGGCGCACCCGGCTTCATGGCCGAACGCAGCACCGAGCTCGCAACCGCGGCGCTGATCGCGCGGCTGGAGACGGTGGTCCTCGAGGCCAGCCCGCGCAACCGCAGCTGCGTGATCCGCAACCGCTCGCCGATGAGCGAGCCGCGCCCGGGCCGTTTTCCGCGCGCCGTGGTGCAGGTGCGGCTGCTCTGCGGCCAACCCGAACTGACCGCGGTGCTGCATTCGCTGGAAAGCGGCTCGCCGCGACTGTTCGTCGACAACCTCAACGTGCTCTCGCCCCGCATGGGCTTCGGCGGCATCGACGGCGGCGCGCAGGGCGCGGGACTGGACGTCACCTTCGATCTCTACGGCTACCTGCAACCGATCGTGGCGCCGCCGGGCGCCCCGGGAGGCAACGATGCCGGTTGAGTCCGCGGGCGCGCGCACCTGGCTGCTGGCGGCGGTGGCGCTGTGGGCGCTGGCGACCTGGCTGCTCGGCCTTGCCGGCCTCGGCGGACGCATCGAGCGCCTGCCGCCGGATCCCGGGCTGGTACAGGACCTGCCCGCGATGGTGCAGCCCGGCGACGGGCGTCCGGGACCGCTGGCGCAGTACACCGAGTCCCGCGACCGGCCGCTGTTCGCGCCCGACCGCAGGCCGCAATCCTTCGTCCTCGATCCGCAGGCGGAAGACGCCCCCGCAGGATTCGAGTACGTGCTCACGAGCGTGCTGATCAGCCCCGGGCTCGAGGTGGCGATCGTGCGACCCGCGCAGGGTGGAGAGCCCGTGCGCCTGAAGGTGGGCGAAGCCGCCGAGGGCGCTCCCGGCTGGCAGCTGGCGTCGGTGGAACCGCGCCGCGCGGTGTTCGAGGGCCCGGAGGGCCGGCGCGCGCTCGAGCTGCGCGTGTTCGACGGCGTCGGCGGCGAACCGCCGACCCCGATCTCCGTGGTGCCGCGTCCTTCGCAGCCGCAGTCGCCCGCGTCCACGCGGGCATCGACACAGGCGCCGACACCAGGATCCATGACACCGCCCACGTCCACGCCCACGCCGGTCACGGCTCCGCCCGGCAACGGCGCGCGGCGGCCGGCTGCCGAGCCGGTGCGTGGCGAGGGCGCCAACGGAGTGCCGGAGTCCCAGCCCACGCCCCAACCACCCACGCCGGCGCCGCAGACGGGAGCACCCGTCGACGCCTCCGGCACCCCCAGCCCCGAGGCGCAGGTGGAAGCGATCCGCCGGCGCATCGAAGAGCGTCGCGCACGCATGCGCGAACAGGGCCGGCAGGGCCAGCCCCCGGGAGGATCGCCCTAGAATGAACACGATGCCCCTGTCGATCACATGCCGGCCGGCCATTGCCGCGCTCCTCGCCACCCTGCTGGCGGCCTGCGCCTCGGTGCCTGCGCCGGAGGTGCGCCGCGACGCGCGCCCCGCGGCCCCCGTGATGCAGGTCGGGGGCGTCCCGCGCGATGCCGCGGCCGACACGGTCGCCGTCGAGGCGCTTGCCGACGGCCCGCGCCCGCGCAAGCACCTCGGCGACGGCCGGGTGATCAACGAGTCGCTCGCGGCCGCGCCGCCGCGTGACCTCGGCGGCACCAGCGGCGAGGCCACCTTCAACTTCGAGGGCGAGTCGCTGCACGCCGTGGTCAAGGTGATCCTCGGCGACATGCTCGGCCAGAACTACGTGATCGCACCGGGCGTGCAGGGCACCGTCACCCTGGCCACGCCGAAGCCGGTCGGCGCGGCGCAGGCGCTCAGCCTGCTGGAGATGGTGCTTGGCTGGAACAACGCGCGCCTGGTCTACGCCGACGGCCGCTACAACATCGTGCCCGCCGAGGGGGCCGTGGCCAGCGGCGCGGTGCCGGCGCGCACCGGTCCGGCGGGCGGCGCGCGCGGCTTCGAGACCCGCGTGGTGCCGCTGAAGTACATCTCGGCGACGGAGATGGAGAAGGTGCTGCAGCCCTATGCGCGGCCCGAGGCCATCGTCGGCGTCGACGCCGGCCGCAACGTCATCACCGTCGCCGGCTCGCGCCGCGAGCTGGAGAACTACCTGCGCACGATCGAGATCTTCGACGTCGACTGGCTCGCGGGCATGAGCGTGGGCGTGTTCCCGCTGGTCGCCGGGCGGGCGCCCGGCGTCGTTTCCGACCTCGAGAAGGTCTTCGGCGCGGAAAGCGGCTCGCCGGTCGCGGGCATGTTCCGCTTCATGCCGCTGGAGGGTGCGAACTCGGTGCTGGTGATCACGTCGCAGCCGGCCTACCTCGACCAGATCGAGCAGTGGATCGCGCGCATCGACGGCGCCGGCGGCGGTGTCCAGCTGTTCTCCTACGAACTCGACTACATCACGGCCAAGGATCTGGCCGAACGCCTGGCCGAGGTCTACGGCGGTCGCGGACGGGGCGGCAGCAACGCCGACAGCCGCCGCGGCGGCTCGCTGATGCCGGACCTGGAGCCCGTCCAGCTCAGCGACGGCGGCCTGGAGGGGCGCGGCAGCAGCGCGACCATCGGCGGCAGCCGCAGCGGCGGCCTGGGCGAGGGCGAACTGTCCCTGGAAGAGCGGGAGGGCGGCAACGCCGCGCTCTCGTTCGAAGTCGACGGCAGCGAGGTCGGCGTGTCCGCGGTGGACGAGACCAACACCCTGCTGGTCCGCTCCACCGGCCAGGCCTGGCGCTCGATCCGCGAGGTCATCGAGCGCCTGGACGTGATGCCGCTGCAGGTGCACATCGAGGCACAGGTGGTCGAGGTGACGCTCAGCGGCGAGCTCAGCTACGGCGTCAACTGGTTCTTCGAACGCGCGGTGACCGACGCCGGGCTGCCGAACGCGGTCGGCCGCACCACCTGGAGCGCGATCGCCGGCAACGTGACCGGCACCGACACAGGCGCCGGCCCCGCCGGACTGGCCTGGACCTTCCTCGGCCGCAACGCCGCCGCGATCATCAGCGCCCTCGACGAGGTCAGCGACGTGCAGATGCTGCAGACGCCGTCCATCCTGGTGCGCAACAACTACGAGGCCACGCTCAATGTCGGCAGCAGCATCCCGATCTCCTCGGTGACGGTCAATCCGGGGCTGGCGGGCGACACCGCCTACAGCCAGGTGCAGTACCTGGACACCGGCACCATCCTCAAGGTGCGGCCGCGGGTCACCCGCGACGGCACCGTGTTCCTGGACATCGTGCAGGAGGTGAGCTCGCCCACCGGCCAGCCGGACCGCAACGGCAACGTGCGCATCGACACCCGGCGCATGAAGACCAATGCCGTGGTGCAGAGCGGCGACACCGTGATGCTGGCCGGCCTGATCCAGGACTCCACCACCCGCGGCTCCACCGGATTCCCGGGCCTGAGCCGGATCCCGGTGCTGGGCGGCCTGTTCGGGCGCCAGGCGTCGAACACCACGCGCAGCGAAGTGATCGTGCTGCTCACGCCATCGCTGGTCCGTAACCACCAGGATGCGCGCGACCTGACCGACGAGTACGGCCGGCGCTTCCGTGCGCTCGAACCGCTGCAGGGGGCGTCCCACTGAGCATGGCGGACGCACAGGGCAGGGGGGTGCCCGGACTTCCAATCGTACTGCTCCCCGTGACGGTGGACGATGGCGCCCTCGACGCCTGCCTGGCCGCGCTCGATGCCGGCACGCCGGCGGGCACGCGGGTCTGGCTGGCCGACGACGCCCAGGCCGGGCCGCGTGCGATGGCGATCATCGAGCGCTGGCTCGACGGCACGCCGCTGTGCGCGGAGTACACGCGGCGGCAGCGCCGCCTGGGCGAGGTCGCCCATCTCGACGAGGCCCTGGCCGCCTGCGGTGACGCCGACGTGATCGTGCTCGCGCCCGACGCCGTCCCCGGGCCGGGCTGGGCCGGCCAGCTGGCCGCCTGCGCCGCGCGCGATCCGGCGATCGCCACCGCCACGTCCTGGAGCAACGCCGGCGAGACCGCGGCCTGGCCGCACTGCGGCGAGGTCGCGCCGGCCCCCGGAACCGCGGAACTCGCGCGCCTGGCGCGCGCCGCCGCCGACATGCCGCCTGCGCACCCGGAGCTTCCTGCGGCCGTCGACCATGCGGTGTTCATCCGCGGCCGTGCGCGCGCGAAGGCCGGCGGACTCGATGCCGCCAGCTACGCCTCCCGCTATGCCGCGCTGATCGACCTGTCGCTGCGCATGGCCGGCCTCGGCTGGCGCAACGCGCTGTGCGAGACCGCGTTCGTGGCCCGTGGCGGCGAGGGCGGCCCGGCCGAGGGCGACCTCGCCGCGCTCGCCGCGCGCTGGCCCGGCTGGCAGCCGCGGCTGGCGCGGTTCCTGATGGAGGATCCGGTGGCCGACCGCCGCCGGGAGCTGGCGCGCCGGCTGGACGGCCTGGAACCGCCGTCGCAGCACGAGCTGTTCGCGCAATGAACGCCGTGGATGCCGCACGCGCCCCGGGCGCCGACGCCATTGTCGCCGTGGTGGTCACCCACGAGAGCGGGTCGAGCATCGATGCCTGCCTGGCGCGTCTGCGCGCAGCCCCGGGCGTGGCCGGGATCCGCGTGGTCGACAACGGCTCCAGCGACGACACCCTGGCGGTGGTCCAGCGCCACGCCGTGGCCGACGCGCGGCTGCGCTTCATCGCCAATCCGGACAATCCCGGTTTCGCCACCGCCTGCAACCAGGGCGCGGCGGACAGCAGCGAGCCATGGCTGGCCTTCGTGAACCCCGACTGCCTGGTCGAGCGGGACACGTTCCAGAGCCTGCTTGCGCATTCCCGCGCGCTCGGCGGCGAGGCGCTGCTCGGCGCCGACCTGGTCGACCTGTCGGGCGTCCGCGACGGTGCCGCGCGCCGCAACGACCCCGACTTCGCGGCCATGCTGCGCGGGCCGCTGGACGCCGGCAGCGGCCGGCCGCTGGACGTGGCCGTGGACGAACGCCTGGCGCTGCAGCCGGTCGATGCGGTGTCGGGGGCGCTGATGCTGCTGCCGCGGACGCTGTTCACGCGCATCGGGGGTTTCGATGCCGGCTACCGCCTGCACGTCGAGGACCTCGACCTCTGCCGTCGCGCGCGCGAGGCCGGCGCCGTGGTGGCGGTGGCCAACGACGTCCGCGTGCTGCACCTGCGCGGGGTCTCCGCGCGCTCCCGCCCCGGCTTCGTCGAGTGGCACAAGCATCGCGGGCTGTGGCGCTACTTCCGGCGCTTCGAAGCGCCGGCGCGCGGGCCGATGGTCCGCGTCGGCGTCTGGCTCGCGGTCTGGCTGCACTGGCTTTCGCGCCAGCCGCGGATCCTGGCGGAGGCCCTGCGGACCGGCGGCCGATGACCGTTCCGCCGACCGACCCGGTTCAGTCCCTGGCGCGGCGCAGGAGGTCGCGGAGCTCGCGCGCCGCGCGCGCGGCGGCTTCGGCGTAGTCCTCGCCGGAGGAGGCGTAGAGGATTCCGCGGGAGGAATTCACCACCAGGCCGGTGCCGTCGGCGGTCGCCCCGTTGCGCACCACCGCCAGGGCGTCGCCGCCCTGCGCACCCACGCCGGGGATCAGCAGCGGCATGTCGCCGACGAGGCCGCGGATCACCTTCAGCTCCTCCGGGAAGGTCGCGCCGACCACCAGGGCGCAGTTGCCTGCGGCGTTCCACTCGCCGGCGATGGTGCGGGCGATGCGCTGGTACAGCGGTTCGCCGCCGACGTCGAGCTCCTGGAAGTCGCGGGCCCCGGGGTTGGAGGTGTGGCACAGGAAGACGCAGCCGCGGTCGGCGCGGCGCAGGAAGGGCTCGGCCGAGTCCCGGCCCATGTACGGATTCAGCGTGACCGCGTCGGCTCCGAAGCGGTCGAAGGCCTCCACCGCATACTGCTCGGCGGTGCTGCCGATGTCGCCACGCTTGGCGTCCAGGATCACCGGCACGTCCGGATGCGCCGCCTTGAGGTGCGCGAGCAGCCGTTGCAGCGCCGACTCGCCGCCGTCGTGCGCGGCGAAGTAGGCGATCTGCGGCTTGAACGCGCAGGCGTACTCCGCCGTGGCGTCGGCGATGTCGCGGCAGAACGCGAACAGTGCCTCCCCGTCATCGCGGAACGCGGCGGGAAACCTGGCCGGGTCGGGATCGAGGCCGACACAGAGCAGGCTGTCGGCCGTCCGCCAGCGGGCGCGGAGCATGTCGATGAAGTTCATGGTGCGGATTTTCCCCCAACGGCCGCGGTCGTGTCGCGTGGCGTCATGGATCCAGGCGCCGCCTCCTTGTGGTCCGCGCCGCCCGTCCCACGCACAGGGGGTGTGCTCCCCCGGCAGTCTCCGCGTCCTGCTCCCACTGCCGGCCGCCGGCCATCCATGGCCGGCTGTCCGCACACCCCCTGTGCGCGGGACGGGCTCCATCGTTCTCCGGCTTCGGGGCGGAAGATCAAGAGCGGCGGGCGGCCAGGACTCGAACGGAGCGTCTCCTCCACCACAGCGCCTCTGGTCGGGAAAGGAACCCTATTTCAACGCCTTGAAGCGCAGCCGCTTGGGGCCGGCGTCGTCGCCCATGCGGCGCCTCTTGTCTTCCTCGTACTCGCGGTAGTTGCCCTGGAAGAACTCCACGTGCGAGTCGCCCTCGAACGCCAGGATGTGGGTCGCGATGCGGTCCAGGAACCAGCGGTCGTGGCTGATCACGAAGGTGTTGCCCGGGAACTCCAGCAGCGCGTCTTCCAGCGCGCGCAGGGTCTCGATGTCGAGGTCGTTGGACGGTTCGTCGAGCAGCAACACGTTGCCGCCCTGCAGCAGGGTCTTGGCCAGGTGCAGGCGGCCGCGCTCGCCGCCCGACAGGCTGCCGACCATCTTCTGCTGGTCCTGGCCCTTGAAGTTGAAGCGGCCGATGTAGGCGCGCGACTGGATCTCGACGCCGTTGATGTTGAGGATGTCGGCACCGCCGGAGACTTCCTGGAAGACGTTGTGGTTGCCTTCCAGCGTGTCGCGGCTCTGGTCCACGTAGGCGATGTTCACCGTCGGGCCCATCTCGATCGTGCCCGAGTCCGGCTTCTCCTGGCCGGTGATCATCTTGAACAGGGTCGACTTGCCGGCGCCGTTGGGGCCGATGATGCCGACGATGGCGCCCGGCGGCACCAGGAAGCTCAGGTTGTCGATCAGCAGGCGGTCGCCGAAGCTCTTGGAGACGTTCTTGAACTCGATCACCTTGCTGCCCAGGCGCTCGCCCGGCGGGATGAAGATCTCGTTGGTCTCCTGGCGCTTCTGGTAGTCGACCGACTGCAGCTCCTCGATCCGCGCCAGGCGCGCCTTGCCCTTGGAGCGGCCGCCCTTGGCGTTGCTGCGCGCCCACTCGAGCTCCTTGGCGATCGCCTTCTGGCGCGCCTTCTCCTGCGACTCCTCGCGCTTGAGGCGGTCTTCCTTCTGCACCAGCCACTCGGTGTAGTTGCCCTTCCACGGGATACCGCGGCCGCGGTCGAGCTCGAGGATCCACTCGGCGGCGTTGTCCAGGAAGTAGCGGTCGTGGGTGACGGCGACCACGGTGCCGGAGTAGCGGGCGAGGAACTGCTCCAGCCACTCCACCGATTCGGCGTCGAGGTGGTTGGTGGGTTCGTCGAGCAGCAGCATGTCCGGCTTCTGCAGCAGCAGCCGGCACAGCGCCACGCGGCGCTTCTCGCCGCCGGACAGGTTGCCGATCTTCGCGTCCCAGGGCGGCAGGCGCAGCGCGTCGGCGGCCACTTCCAGCTGGTTCTCCAGCGTGTGCGCGTCGCCGGCGGCGAGGATCGCCTCCAGGCGCTCCTGCTCCTTGGCCAGGGCGTCGAAGTCGGCGCCTTCCTCGGCGTAGGCGGCGTAGACCTCGTCCAGGCGCTTCTGCGCCTGCAGGATCTCGCCCACGCCTTCCTCGACCGACTCGCGCACGGTCTTTTCCGGATCCAGCTGCGGCTCCTGCGCCAGATAGCCGACCTTGATGCCGGGCTGCGGGCGCGCCTCGCCGGAGAAATCGGTGTCGACGCCGGCCATGATCTTGAGCACCGTCGACTTGCCGGCGCCGTTCAGGCCCAGCAGGCCGATCTTGGCGCCGGGGAAAAAGGACAGAGAGATGTCCTTGATGATCTGGCGCTTCGGCGGAACGGTCTTGGAGACGCCGTTCATGGTGTAGATGTATTGCGACATGGGGGCTCCGGTGCAGCGTGGCCGCCGCCCTTGACCGGGTCAGGGGCGGAAACGGTGAGTGGGGATCGCTGCAATTATAGGGCCTGAGGGCCCCGTCCCAAGCCATTGCCGTGCCGCGGCATGAACGTGGCCGCCGCGAACGGCCCGGTACCGCATCCGTTCAGTCACGGCGCGTGATAGTCGTGTCACGACATTCGACCGGAGAGCCGCAATGAAGCCCAGCAACCTTCTTGGACTCGCCACCCTCGCGCTCGCGCTGGGCCTGGCTTTTGCGACCCCCGCCGAAGCCCGGGACAACGACCGCCGCGGCTACGACCGCGGCCATTCCGGCCAGGAGTGGCGCCGCGACCGCGACCGCCGCGACCATCGCCGCGACGATCGTCATGACCGCCGCGCCGATTACCGTCATGACCGCCGGTACGACCGCGATCACCGCCATGACCGCAGGTACGACCGCCGTGACACCCGCGTGGTCTACGTCCCGCGCCCGGTCGTCGTCCATCACCCGAGCGCCTACCGCGGCCCGCCCCCGTGGGCGCGCGGCCGCCACTACGGCTATGCCGGCTACGCCCCGACCTACGTCGTCAGCGATTACCGCTACTACGGGCTGCGCCATCCGCCGCGCGGCTATCACTGGCGCCGCAGCGATGCCGGCGACTTCCTGATGGTGGCCATCGCCACCGGGATCATCGCCGACGTCATCCTCGGCCGGTAGGTCTCGCCCGGGCCACGGCGCGCGAGGCGCCGTGGCTCAGCGCGCATCCACGCGGTCGCCGTCGGCCAGCGCGTTGTCGGGATGCACGACCACGCGCTCGCCGGGCGAAAGGCCCTCCAGCACCTCGACCCAGCCGCTCCCCGCCAGCCCCGTCCTCACGGGGCGCAGGCGCGACCGGCGTCCGTCGATGGCGAACACCGCGTGGCCCTCGCCGTGGCGGAAGATCGCGCCGCCCGGCACCCGCACGGTGTCGTCGTGGGCCTCCAGCACGAAGCGTGCGTTGATCCGATATGCATCGCCCAGCTGCCGGTGCTCCTCCGGCGCACCTGCCAGTTCCACGACCACCCAGACCCGCTGCTCCTCGACGCCCAGCGCCGAAACCTTGGTGAAGCCGCCCGGCTCGATGCGCCGGACGCGCCCGTGCAGCGGCGGTTCCCCGCCCCAGCGCAGCAGCTCCACCTCCATGCCTTCGCGCAGGCGCACGGCGTCGGCGGACAGCACGTCGACCTCGACCTCGAGCGCCGACGGGTCGCCGACCTCGAACAGCGGCTCGCCCGCCTGCACCGGCCGCGCGCTCTCGAAGTGCCGGCGCAGGAGCACGCCGTCCACGGGCGAGGCCAGCTCCAGCTCCATCGCGCCGCCGCCCAGGCCGCGGGCCAGCATCGCCTCGGCCGAGCGCAACTGGTATTCGGCGGTCGACTGCCGGTGGCGGGCGGCCTCGGCCTCGCGTGCGGCGCGCTGGCGCCCGGTACCCGCCTGTTCGGCGGTTTCCACGGCGACCAGGCGGTCGCGGACCAGGGTTTCGAGGCGGTCGGCCTCGGCGTCGGCCTGGCGCGCGGCGGCGGCCGCGGCGCCGGCCTCCTCGCGCGCGGCCGCCAGGGTCGAGCGTGCGCCCGCGACCCAGGCCTCCAGCGCCGCCCGCGTGCGGGCGTCCAGCGGCGCCGGCGCGGCTGCGTCCAGCACCGCGACCACCTCGCCCGCCGCGACCGTGTCGCCCGGTTCGAACCGGATCCTGCGCACGCTGGCCGACACCGGCGCGGCGATCACATAGCGATCGCGCAGGCGCGTGCGGCCCTCGGCCTCGAGCGTCGCGCGCACCGCTCCGCGGTCGACCGTGGCCGTGTCCACCTCGCGCGCGTCCGGCCACAGCGCCACCGCGAGCAGCACGAGCACGACTGCGGCGGCGACGGCGTAACGCAGGCGGCGTGGGAAGGTCATGGGGTTACTCCCTGGTCTTGAGCACGGCGACGAGGTCGAGGCGGTCCAGGCGGCGCACCACCAGCAGGCCGGCCAGCGCGGTGATGGCGAGCACGATCAGCCCGGCGATGGCGAAGCCCGAGGGTGCCAGCACCAGCGGGATCCGGTAGAGGTCGGTGGCCAGACCGCCGACCAGCAGCGCCGACATCCCCCAGCCCAGGGCGAATCCCGGCAGCAGGGCGAGGAAGGCGAGGGCCAGCAGTTCGCCGAACAGCAGCCCGCGCACTTCGCCGCGGGTATATCCGAGCACGCGCAGGCTGGCGAGTTCGCGGCCGCGCTCGGCCAGGGTGATGCGGGCGCTGTTGTATACGACGCCGGCGGCGATGCTGGCGGCCATGGCGGTGATCGCGAAGACGAAGGTCAGCATTGTGCGGGCGATGGTGTCGCGGAAGCTGCGTATGGTGGCCCCGCGGTCGGCGACCGCGGCCACGCGGGGCCAATCGCGCAGCTCACGCACCACACCGGCGCGGGCTTCGGGCGCCTCCAACGCCAGCCACGCGCCCGACAGCGCTCCGCCTTCGCCGAGCAGGCGGTTCACCGTGTCCTGGTGGGCGTAGGCGCCCAGCCCCAGATACTCGCTGACCAGGCCGGCGACCGGCACCTGCAGCGTATGGCGGTGACCTTCCAGGAATTCCACCTCGACGCTGTCTCCCGGTCGCAGCGCCAGCAGCTCGCCCAGGTGATCCGTCAGCAGCAGGCCCTGGGCGGGTGGTGCCACCGGCCGCAGATCGCGGTCGAGCACCCGCCGGAGCGTCGCCCCGTCGGGCAGGCCCTGCAGCGCGGTGCGGTATTCGCGATGGCCGTTGCGGAGGCGCACCGCGGCGGTCCGGAACGGTTCCACCGCGCTCACGCCGGGCAGGGCGGCCAGTTCCTGCGCGGCGCGTGCCGAGACCGGGTCGGTGAAGGTGACCGTCAGGTCGTCGCGCTGGGCGATGCCGAACTGCACGTCGACGATGCGATCCATCGCGCCGCCCATGAACCCGGCCATCACCAGCACGCCAATGCCCATGCCGATGCCGGCCACCGAGAGCACGGTGCGCAGCGGCCGCCGCTCCAGGTTCCGCAGGAGCATGCGCGCGGTCGGATCGAGCAGTCGGCCCAGGCCGAGGCGTTCGGCGAGCGTGGTGCGGAACGTCGAGGGCGCCTCCGGGCGCATGGCCTCGGCCGGCGGCAGCGCCCAGGCCCGGCGCAGCCCGTTGGAGGTGCCGATCGCCGCCGCCCCGGCCGCGAACGCGACCGCGGCCAGCACCAGCGAAGGCCGCAGCGACCACTGCAGGAAGGGAAAGCTGAAGTACTCCATGTACAGGTCGGCGATCGCGCGCCCCGCCCATGCGCCCAGTGCCAGCCCGGGCAGTACGCCGACCGCGGCGAGCAGCAGCGCCAGCTGGCCGTAGTGCACCGCCACCTGCCATCGCCCGTAGCCGAAGGCCTTGAGCAGGGCGATCTGCTCGCGCTCGGCGCCGATCAGCCGTCCCATCACCACGTTGAGCAGGAACGCGGCCACGCCGAGGAAGATCACGGTGAACATGCGCGACATCGCGCCGAGCTGGGCCAGCTCCCCGTCCAGCAGCTGCCAGGACACATGGTCGCTGCGGCCGTATGCGCCGGTGCCGCCGTAGGGTGCGAGCAGGTCGTCGAGGGCATCGATCACGTCGTCCTCGCGGGCGCCGCGCTCCAGCACCAGGGCCAGGTCGTTGAAGGCGCCCTCGAGATCGAAGGCGCTCGCGAGCGCCTCGCGCTGCATCCACAGCACGCCGAAGCGCTTGAAGTCGGGGAAGATCTCGCCCGGCCGCACCGGATAGATGAACTCCGGCGACAGCCCGATGCCGCTGATCGCCAGCGGTTGCCTGCGGCCGTTCAGGACCGCATCGAGAGTGTCCCCCGGACGCAGCCCGTGGGCGCGCGCGAAGGCCTCGCCGAGCACGACCTCGTGCTCGGCCACCGGCAGCGCGCCCTCGCGCAGGAAGACCCCGTTGAGTCCGGCGTCGCCCGGGCCGGGCAGGGACATGATCCGCCCCGACACGGCATCGTCGAAACCGGCCACTTCGAGGTTGGCGAAGCCGGTCACCCGCAGGTCGGCGCCGCGCACGCCGGGGAGTGCGCGCACCGCCTCGCCCAGGGACAGGGGCGCGCGCCGGGCGGAGGCGAACACCTCGGCGAAGCGGAATTCGGCGTAGTAGCGCGCGCGGGTTTCGGACAGCGCGCGGTGGTTGCCCTGGGCCATCACCATGGTGGCGATCCCTGCCACCATCACCGCCGCGATCGCCAGCGCCTGGCCGCGCAGCTGCCCGAGCTCCCGCCACAGCTTGAGGTGCAGCGCCCTCACCAGTGCAGTTCCCGTGGCGGGGCCCGGCGCGCGTTGCGCTCGTCGCTCTCGATGCGGCCGTCGCTGAGCCGGATCACGCGGTCGGCCATGCCCGCGATCACGGCGTTGTGGGTGATCACCACCGTCAGCGCGCCGATCTCGCGGTTGGTGGCCTCCAGCGCCTCCAGTACGCGGATGCCGGTCCTTGAATCCAGGGAACCCGTGGGCTCGTCGCACAGCAGCACGCTGGGCCGCTTGGCGATCGCGCGCGCGATCGCCACCCGCTGCTGCTCGCCGCCCGAGAGCTGGGCCGGGAAGTGGTCCATGCGCGCCTCGAGGCCGACCATGGCCAGCGCCGCCTCGGGCGTCATCGGGTCGTGCGCGATCTCGGTCACCAGGGCGACGTTCTCGCGCGCGGTCAGGCTCGGGACCAGGTTGTAGAACTGGAAGACGAAGCCGACGTGCTCGCGGCGGAAGCGGGTCAGGGCCGCGTCGCCGGCGCCAGTGAGCGCGTGCCCGCGGCACTCCACGGTGCCCGCGGTGGGGGCGTCGAGGCCGCCGAGGATGTTGAGCAGGGTCGACTTGCCGCTGCCGGAGGCGCCCAGCAGGACCACGAACTCGCCCTCGTGGAGGTCGAGGTCGATCCCGCGCAGCGCATGCACTTCCACCTCGCCCATGCGGTAGGTCCGGGTCAGCCCGCGGGCCCGGAACACCGCGGCCGGGGCAGGGTGGTGGTTGGCCATGGCCGGATTCTAGGCGGAGGTGGCCTGCAGACGGCCCCGGAAGCGGCGAAAGGGCGCCGGGAACGGACCGGAGCGTCCCGGCCGCCCGGCCGCCGCCCCCGCCCGGGAGGGCTACAATGCCGCCTCCCCATGGTCCTGGAGCCGGCATGTTCCCGCGCGACGCACGCATCGAAGGTTACGACCCCGAACTGGCCGCGGCGATCGCCGCCGAGAACCGCCGCCAGGAAGACCACGTCGAGCTGATCGCCAGCGAGAACTACGCCAGCCCGCGGGTCATGGAGGCCCAGGGCAGCCAGCTGACCAACAAGTACGCGGAAGGGTATCCGGGCAAGCGCTACTACGGCGGCTGCGAACATGTCGACGTCGCCGAGCAGCTGGCGATCGACCGCGTGAAGCAGCTCTTCGGCGCCGACTACGCCAACGTCCAGCCGCACTCCGGCTCGCAGGCCAACCAGGCCGTGTACCTGGCCCTGCTCGAGCCGGGCGACACCATCCTCGGCATGTCGCTGGCCCACGGCGGCCACCTGACCCACGGCGCCAGGGTCAACATCAGCGGCAAGCTGTTCAAGGCCGTGCAGTACGGCGTCGACGACCACGGCCTGATCGACTACGACGAGGTCGAGCGCCTCGCGGTCGAGCACCGGCCGAAGATGCTGGTGGGCGGCTTCAGCGCCTATTCGCAGGAGATCGACTGGGCGCGCTTCCGCGCGATCGCCGACAAGGTCGGCGCGATCCTGTTCGTCGACATGGCCCACGTCGCCGGCCTGGTGGCCGCGGGCGTGTACCCGAACCCGGTGCCGCACGCGCACGTCGTGACCTCGACCACCCACAAGACCCTGCGCGGCCCGCGCGGCGGCATCATCGTCGCCAGCCGCAAGGCCATGGGCGAGGGCGCCGACGACATGGTCAAGAAGCTGCAGTCGATCGTCTTCCCGGGCATCCAGGGCGGTCCGCTCATGCACGTCATCGCCGCCAAGGCGGTGGCCTTCAAGGAAGCGCTGGAGCCGGAGTTCAAGGCCTACCAGCAGCAGGTGGTGAAGAACGCGCAGGCGATGGCGAAGGTGATCATCGACCGCGGCTACAAGATCGTCTCCGGCGGCACCAAGAACCACCTGATGCTGGTCGACATGATCGGCAAGGGCGTCACCGGCAAGGCCGCCGAAGAAGCGCTCGGCCGCGCCCACATCACCGTCAACAAGAACGCGGTACCCAACGACCCGCAGAAGCCCTTCGTGACCTCGGGCCTGCGCCTGGGCACGCCGGCGGTGACCACGCGCGGCTACCGCGAGCAGGACTGCATCGAGCTGGCCGGCTGGATCTGCGACATCCTGGACAACCCCGGGGACGAAGCCACCATCGCCCGCGTGCGCGAGGCCGTGACGGCGCAGTGCCGCAAGTATCCGGTCTACGGCTGATCGGATCCCGGGTCCCGGCCTTCGATGCACTGTCCCTTCTGCCAGCACGTCGACACCCGCGTCATCGACTCCCGCGTGAGCGATGACGGCGCGACCATCCGGCGCCGGCGCGAGTGCGAGGCCTGCGGCGAACGCTTCTCGACGCTGGAGACCATCGAGCTCAAGCTGCCGGCGATCATCAAGTCCGACGGTCGCCGCGACACCTTCGACGCGCGCAAGCTGCGCCAGAGCTTCGACCGCGCGCTGCACAAGCGCCCGGTGTCGGAGGAGCAGATCGAGGCCGCGGTGCGCGCCGTCATCAACCAGATGCGCATGACCACCGAGCGCGAGCTGGCCTCGCGCCGGGTGGGCGAGTTCGTGATGGCCGAGCTGCGCAAGCTCGACCATGTCGCCTACGTGCGTTTCGCCTCGGTCTACCGTTCGTTCCAGGACGTGGCCGACTTCCGCGAGGAGCTCGACCGGCTCGAGCGCGACCTGCCCGGCGAAGCCCAGCTGCCGCTGCTCGGCGGCGAGGTCGTCGCCTTCGATCCGCGTCCCGGCCGGGGCCGGAAGCGTTGAGCGGCGTGCGCGGGTCGCGCCGGGGCATCGCCCGATGAGGGGATATTCCGCGACCGATCACGTGATGATGGCGCGCGCGTTGCGCCTTGCGGAGCGCGGTGCCTGGACCACCCGCCCGAACCCGATGGTGGGCTGCGTGCTGGCGCACGGCGACGAGGTGGTGGGCGAGGGCTGGCATGTGCGGCCCGGCGGGCCGCATGCCGAGATCATCGCGATCGAAGCGGCCGGCGAACGCGCCCGCGGCGCCACCGCCTACGTCAGCCTGGAACCCTGCGCCCACACTGGCCGCACCGGCCCCTGCGCCGACGCACTGGTCGCCGCCGGCGTCGCGCGCGTGGTGGCGGCGATGCGCGATCCGTTCCCGCAGGTCGACGGCAGCGGCTTCGACCGCCTGCGCGCGGCCGGGATCGAGATCGTGCACGGCCTGATGGAGACGCAGGCGCAGGCGCTCAACCGCGGCTACGTCTCGCGCCTGGTGCGCGGACGGCCATGGCTGCGGGTGAAGCTGGCGATGAGCCTGGACGGCCACACCGCGATGGAGAGCGGCGAGTCGAAATGGATCAGCGGCGAGGCCGCGCGCATGGACGTGATGCGCTGGCGCGCGCGCAGCGGCGCGCTGCTGACCGGTTCCGGCACCGTGATGGCCGACGACCCGCAGTTGACGGTGCGCCTGGACGGGCCGGCGGAGTTCTCGCCCCCGCTGCGCGTGGTGCTCGACCCGGGCCTGGCGACCGTCGCACGTGGCCGGGTGCGCGAGGGCGAGGCACCGACGCTGTACGTGCATGCCGCCAATGCCAAGCCGCCGCGCGACTTCGCCAGCGAGCGGGTGGCGGTGCCGGCCGACGGCAACGCGCTCGACCTGGCCGCGGTGCTGCGCGTGCTCGCCGACCGCGGCATCAACGAGGTCCAGGTCGAGGCCGGCGCCACCCTGGCCGGCGCTTTCCTGCGCGCGGGCCTGGTGGACGAGGTGCTGCTCTACGTGGCACCGGTGTTGCTGGGCACGCAGGCGCGACCGCTGTTCTCCGGACTGCAGATCCAGGACATGACGCAGCGCATGGCGATGCGCCTCGAGGAATCGGTGAGCGTGGGCGGCGACCTGCGCCTGCGCCTGTACCCGGTGTGCGAGGTCGCGGCGGACGCGGGCGCTGCCGCGTTCGCCGGCGCGGCAGGACAGGAGGCTTAGACGTGTTCACCGGAATCATCGAGGCCGTCGGACGCCTGGACGCACGCGAGCAGCGCGGCGGCGACGCCCGCCTGCGCATCGCGGTGGGTGCGCTGCCCTTCGCGGACGCGCGGCTGGGCGAGAGCATCGCGGTCAACGGCGTCTGCCTGACCGTGGTCGCCTTCGACGCCGGCCATTTCGAGGCCGACGCCTCCAACGAGACCCTGGCCCTGACCACGCTCGGCGGCCTGGCCCCGGGCACGCCCTTGAACCTGGAGCGCGCGATGCGGCCGACCGACCGCCTCGGTGGCCATCTGGTCAGCGGCCACGTCGACGGCGTCGGCCGCGTGCTGGACGTCCGCGAGGACGCACGCGCCCAGCGCTGGCGCTTCGCCATGCCCCCGGCGCTGGCGAAGTACGTCGCGCAGAAAGGCTCGATCTGCGTCGACGGCGTCAGCCTCACGGTCAATGCCGCCGGTGCCGACGATTTCGAGGTGGCGCTGGTGCCGCACACCGTCGCCAACACCGCGTTCGCGGTCGCCCGCACCGGCGACGCGGTGAACCTCGAGGTCGACCTGGTCGCGCGCTACCTCGAACGCCTTCGCACCACGCCCTGATCGGCCCGCCCGCAGGCCATCCCTGTGGAAGCGGCTCCGATCCTCGCAGTCCATGTCGCGGCCATGGCCGCTCCCACAAACCACAGGTCGCAGTCCGCCATGTCTTTCGCCCCCATCCCCGAACTGCTCGAAGAACTCCGCGCCGGCCGCATGGTCGTCATCGTCGACGACGAGGACCGCGAGAACGAGGGCGACCTGATCATGGCCGCCGAACTCGTGCGCCCGGCCGACATCAACTTCATGGTCACCCACGCCCGCGGCCTGGTCTGCCTGTCGCTGACCCGCGAGCGCTGCGCCCAGCTCGGGCTGCCGCCGATGGTCCGCGACAACACGTCGTCGCACCACACCAACTTCACCGTCTCGATCGAGGCCGCCGAGGGCGTGACCACCGGCATCTCCGCCTACGACCGCGCGCACACCATCCGCACCGCGGTCCGGCCGAACGCGCAGCCGTCCGACCTCGCGCAGCCGGGGCACATCTTCCCGCTGGCCGCGCAGCCCGGCGGGGTCCTCGCCCGCGCGGGCCATACCGAGGCCGCGGCCGATCTCGCGCTGCTCGCGGGGCTGGAGCCGGCCGGCGTGCTGGTCGAGATCCTCAACCCCGACGGGACCATGGCGCGGCGGCCGGAGCTCGAAGTGTTCGCGCGCGAACACGGGCTGAAGATGGGCTCGATCGAGGCCCTGATCCGCCACCGCCTGGAGACCGAGCACACGGTCGAACGCGTGGACAGCCGCGACATCGAGACCGAGCACGGCCCGTTCCGGCTGTACACCTACCGCGACCGCCTGGGCCACGGGCTGCACTTCGCCCTTGTCCGCGGCGAACCCGACGCCGCCACGCCCACCCTGGTGCGGGTGCAGGTGCGCAACGCCCTCGCCGACGTGCTGCGCTGGCGCCGCCCGGACTTCGGGCCGGCCGTCGGCGACGTGCTCGCCGCGATCGCCGCCGAGGGCCGGGGTGCGCTGGTGCTGCTCGACGGCGGCCAGACGCCCGACGCCCTGCTCCAGCGCCTGCGCGCGGCCGATGCGCCGCCGGACGCCGGCGGCCGCGGCGAGGCCGGTGGTCTGGTCGAGTGGCGCCGCAACGGCGCCGGCAGCCAGATCCTCGCCGACCTCGGCCTCGGCCGGCTGCGCGTGATGGGCACCGCCCGCAAGCAGGTCGGCCTGGCGGGCTTCGGCCTCGAGGTGGTGGAATACATCGAGCACGCGGGCTGAACCTCCGCTTCATCGCCTGCAGCCGCGGGCGATGGGCGGCACCGCCGCGGCGCAGGGCTTAGAATGCGCCCTCGTCCAAGGAACCCGACATGACGCATCACGAAGGCGACCTGCGCGCCCCTGAAGGCGCGCGCTTCGCGATCATCGCCAGCCGCTGGAACTCGCGCATCGTCGATGCCCTGGTGGCCGGCGCGCGCGCCACCTTCGAGCGCCACGGCGTGGACGCCGGGTCGGTCGACGTGATCCGCGTGCCCGGCGCCTGGGAGATCCCGGTGGTGGCATCCCGCCTCGCCCGCGACGGCCGCCATGCCGCCCTGGTCGCGCTGGGCTGCGTCGTGCGCGGGGACACCCGCCACTTCGAGCATGTCGCCGACAGCTGCGCCCAGGCGCTGGCCCGGCTGCAGGTCGAACACGGCCTGCCGGTGGCCAACGGCGTACTCGCCGTCGACGACCTCGCCGATGCCGAGAACCGCGCCGGCGGCAGCCATGGCCACAAGGGCGAGGAATGCGCCCTGGTGGTGATCGAGATGGCCAACCTGCTGGGCAGGCTGTCGTGAGGCCGCCGCGCGGCGGCCGCGGCAGCGGCGGCATCGACACCGTCGGGCGCTCGCGCTCGCGCCGGCGCGCGCTGCAGGCGGTCTATGCCATGCAGCTCTCGGGCGTGGACGCGCGCAACGCCATCGCCCAGTTCGCGCACGAGCAGGCCCACGAAGTGGCCGACCTGGAGTACTTCGAAGACCTGGTGCGCGGCGTGGAGACCCATCGCCGCGACCTCGACGCCGCGCTGCAGCCCTTCCTCGACCGCCCCATCGCCGACGTCGACCCGATCGAGCGCGCCATGCTGCGCATCGCCGCCTACGAACTGCGGCACCGCATCGACGTGCCCTACCGGGTGGTGATCGACGAGGCGCTGAAGACGGTCAAGCGCTTCGGCTCCGAGCACGGGCACACCTACGTCAACGGCGTGCTCGACCACGCCGCCGCCGACTGGCGTGCGGCCGAGGTGCGGGCCGCCCGCGGCTGAGCCCGCGCGGCCGGCCCAGCGGCCACTGCGATGGCCGAGTTCTCTCTCATCGACCTGATCCGGACGCGTGCCGCCACGCAGGCGCGCGACGACGTGGTGCTGGGCATCGGCGACGACGCCGCGCTGCTGCAGCCGCCGCCCGGCATGCAGCTGGCGGTGGCCATGGACACGCTCAATGCGGGCGTGCACTTCCCCGCCGGCACCGCCGCGGCCGACATCGGCTGGAAGGCGCTGGCGGTGAACCTGTCCGATCTTGCGGCGATGGGTGCCGAACCGGCCTGGTGCACGCTGTCGCTGTCGCTGCCCGATGGCGACCCGGACTGGATGATCGGCTTCCTCGACGGCTTCCTCGCGCTCGCGCGGGCGCATCGCGTCGCCCTGGTTGGCGGCGACACCACGCGCGGGCCGCTGTCGGTGTCGGTCACCGTGCACGGTTTCGTCGCCCCGGGTCGCGCGCTGCGCCGCGATGGCGCGCGGGCGGGCGACACCGTGTGGGTCAGCGGTGCCCTGGGCGGCGCGGCGGGCGCGCTGGAGCAGTGGCGCCGTGGCATGGCGCCCGGACAGGGGCCGGGCAGAGAAACGCGGATCGATCCGGCGCTGCGCCAGCGCCTGGACCGGCCGCTGCCGCGGGTCGCGCTGGGCCGGGCGCTGACCGGCACGGCCACGGCCTGCATCGACATCTCCGACGGCGTGCTCGCCGACCTCGGCCATGTCTGTGCCGCCAGCGGCATCGGCGCACGGCTGGACGTCGATGCCCTGCCGGGCCGCGAGGCGCTGCGTCCACACTTCGACGGTGACCTCCTGCGCACCCTGCAGGCCACCGGCGGCGACGACTACGAGCTCTGCTTCCACCGCGCCTGCGGGCCTGGACGACGCCGTGCGCGCGGCCGCGGCCGCGGCGGGCGTGGAGGTCACCCGCGTGGGCGGGATCGTCGCGGGGCAGGGCGTGCGCGCTTTCGATGCCGCCGGCGAGCCCTGGCGGCCGGCGCGCACCGGCCATGAACACTTCGCCGCCTCGCCGGCGCCCCCGCCGGGCCTTCCATAGGCGGGAATCGCGGTCGCGCTGCGGGGCCTCAGGCGTCGTCGGCGCGGAAGGCGTCGCGGTGCCAGGTGAAGTCCGGTGCGTCGGGATCGCCGAGGGCCTCGACCACGTCGAAGCGGCAGAACGCTTCCGCCAGGGCCGGATGCTGCAGCAGGAACAGTTCCGCCGCGCGCACCAGCTTCCGGCGCTTGCCGCGGTCGACCGACTCCGCGCCGCCGCCGTAGTCGGCGCTGGCCCGATAGCGCACCTCCACGAACACCAGGGTGTCGCCGTCGCGCATCACCAGGTCGAGTTCGCCGAGGCGGTAGCCGGCGTTGGCCGCGACCTCGTCCAGTCCGGCGCGCAACAGGTGCGTGCGCGCCGCCGCCTCGACGCGGGCGCCACGCCGGCGCGCCTCGCTCATCGGCCTGCTTCCGGGCGACGCGCCCCGCCGATCGCCCGGCACACCGCCGCCGGGCTCCGGTTCACCGCCCGGCGCCGGCCAGCGGCACCACCTGGCCGCCGCTGAAGGTCGACCAGGCCGGTGTGCGCAGCACGTGCCCGCCGGGACCCATGCGCAGCACGCCGCTGGCGCTGGAGACGGAGGCTTCCGGGCTGCTGGCCAGGTGGCCGAGGTAGGCCGAGAGCAGCCAGGCGTCGTAGCCGAAGGCGAACAGGCGCGCGGCCGGGCCCCGCGCGGTCGGCAGCGCCTCGGCAACGCCGCGCGCCGCCGGCAGTCCGGGGGCTCCGGACACGGTCCATGCGTCGCTGGGGAAGGCGATGCCGTCCAGCGCCGCGTCCTCTTCGGGATTCCCGGTGCCCGACAGCAGCTGCGACGTCGCCGCGCGGGGACGGCCGTGCAGCCCGGCCGCGGAAACCTGCGCCGCCATCAGCCGCGCCTGCGGCCCGCGCAGGGCCATGTACACCGCGTCCACGCCGCCCTCCCGCTGCAGCGCCGCCTGCATCGCGCCGACGAGATCCGGTGGCTCGTCGCCGACCACGGCCAGCGTCTGCACGACGCCGCCGCCCAGTTCCCCCAGCCTGGCGGCCAGTGCCCCGGTGCTGCGGCGGGCGTTGTCGTCGCCCGAACTCAGCACCAGCACGCGCAGGGCGTTGCGCGCGGCGAAGAAGTCCGCCGCCGCGGTGCCTTCGTCTTCCGGCGCAAGCGCGTAGCTGGCGCTGTTCACGGGCGGCGCGCCGGCGCGGTTGAGCGCCAGGACCGGCACCGTGGCCACGGTCTGCGCGAACACCGCGTCCACCTCCTCGCGGCCCAGCGGCCCGACCACCTGGTCGGCGCCCTCGGCCACCGCGCGCCGGTACGCGTCCACCGCGCCCCGGGCGGTGCCGGCGGTGTCGTAGAACTCGAGGTCGGGGCGGCGCCGGTATTCGCCGTAGTAGCCGGCCAGCAGGCCGTCGCGCACCGGGCCGGCCGCGGTGGCCAGGCTGCCGGACAGCGGCAGCAGCACGGCCAGCCTGCGCGGCGGGCGATAGCCGTCGCGTTCGGCGGGCGGGCGGTCGCCGGCGTCGAACTGCCAGTGTCCCGTGGCCGCCGGTTCCGGCCGGCCCGACGGTGCCTCGACCGGCCGCGCGACCTGCACGGTCGAGCAGCCCGCGACCGCGAGCGCGGCGAGGGTTGCGGTCAGGACCTGCTTCCAGGGATGGCGCATCGAAGCGCTCCGGCTGCGAGAATGCCCGGATTCTACCGTCACCCGCAGGGACACGATGCAGCCCGCCGCCGGAACCCTCCACGTCGTCGCCACGCCGATCGGCAACCTCGCCGACCTGTCGCCGCGCGCGCTGGAGACGCTGCGCAGCGTGGACGCGGTCTGCGCCGAAGACACCCGCCACACCCGCCATCTGTTGGCCCACTTCGGCATCGAGCGACCGCTGCAGGCACTGCACGAGCACAACGAGGCCGAGGTGGCGGAACGGCTGGTGGCGCGGCTCGCCGCGGGCGAATCGCTGGCCCTCGTGTCCGACGCAGGCACGCCGCTGGTCAGCGATCCCGGCTTCCGCCTGGTGCGCGCCGCGCGCGAGGCCGGAATCCGCGTCAGCCCGGTGCCCGGGCCCAGCGCGATCATCGCCGCGCTGAGCGTGGCCGGGTTGCCCAGCGACCGCTTCGCCTTCGAAGGCTTCCTGCCGGCGAAGGCCGGCGCGCGCCGCGAGCGCCTGGCCGCGCTGGCCGGCGAGGTGCGGACGCTGGTGTTCTACGAGTCCTCCCATCGCATCGCCGACACCCTTGCCGACTGCGTGGCGGCGTTCGGCGGTGAGCGCCCGGCGGTGCTGGCGCGCGAGCTGACCAAGCTGTTCGAGACCGTGCTCGACGGGCCGCTTTCCGGTCTGCAGGCGCGGGTGGACGCCGACCCGGACCAGCGCAGGGGCGAGTTCGTGCTGCTGGTGCAGGGCGCCGGCGATGACGCCGATGCGAAGATCGCCGAGGGACGGCGGATCTACGCGCTGCTGGCCACCGAACTGAAGCCGTCCGTCGCCGCGAAACTGGCCGCCGAGATCAGCGGCGCGCCGCGCAAGGCCCTGTACGGCGGACGGTAGAAGCGGCGACAGCACGAGCGGCCTGCAGCGTACGGACATCAACGAAAGGGAGTTCAAACCAGTGAAGCGAATCCTGTTCTTCGCCTGGCTGTTGCTGGCCACCGGCTGCACCTTCAACTACCGCGAGTCCTACCTGGTCAGCCCGCAGCCGGCGCCGGCGCCGGAGCTTGACGCCCTTCGTGAAGCTTTCCCGCAGCATGGTTTCGAAGACGGGCGGATCGAGGTCGACGGCGCGTCGCTCTACACGCTGTCGATGACCCGACCCGATGCGCGCGCCACCGTGCTCTATTTCGGCGGCAACGCCTACCGCACCGGCCGCGCCGCGCGTTTCAGCGCCGGGGTCTACGGCCCTCTCCCGGTGGATCTCGTGCTGGTCGACCACCGCGGCTACGGCGCCAGCACCGGCAGCCCCGGGATCGCCGCGATGATGGACGACGCTCTGCGCGTCCACGACCACGTCGCGGAGGAGGCTGCGCGACGGGGGCGGCCGCTCATCGTCCATGGGCAGTCGCTGGGCAGCTTCATGGCTGGGCACGTGGCGGCGCGGCGCACGCTGGGCGGGCTGGTGCTGGAGAGCAGCGCCACCACCACCGAGGACTGGGTCGCTTGGCAGCGCTCGCAGCTGCCGTGGTGGCAGCGCATGTGGATCCGCAGGATCGCGGTCGAGGGCAGCTTGGCCCGGCAGGGCAACCTGCCGGTGGTGCCGGGCCTGGACGAGCCGGTGCTCTACGTCGTCGGCGAAGCCGATCCGGCGACGCCCCCCGCGTTCAGCCGGCGGCTCTACGAGGCCACGCCGCTGCCGGTGGCGTGCCGGACGCTGTTGGTGGTCCCCGGCAAGTCACACAACGACGCGAGCCGATCGCCAGAGTTCCACGCGGCGATGGCCGCGCTGGTGGAGCGCGTGGCCGGAGCGCCGGCAGCAGCGGTCGATTGCCGGCCGCAGGTGGAAGGCCTGGCTTGGTGGTCGCCCCGCCACGCGCGCGCCGTGACACAATGACCGCGGCGGAGCCGGCCAGACAGTCGCGTCACCCCTTGCGGGTGCCGAGGAAAGTCCGGGCTCCACAGGGCACGGTGCCAGGTAACGCCTGGGCGGCGCGAGCCGACGGAAAGTGCAACAGAGAGCAGACCGCCGAACGGCTCGAAAGAGTGCGTGGCAAGGGTGAAACGGTGCGGTAAGAGCGCACCGCGAGTCCGGCAACGGACCGGCACGGCAAACCCCACCGGGAGCAAGGCCAAATAGGGAGACGATGCCGCGGCCCGCGGTGTCTCCGGGTAGGCTGCTTGAGCGTATCGGTGACGATGCGCCGAGAGGAATGACTGTCCACGACAGAACCCGGCTTATCGGCCGGCTCCGCCACCTCATTCGGATCACCGGAAGACCCTCTCCCGATCGGGGCGGGCTCCGGGTGGGCGCGTGCCGCCCGCCGCGGACGCAGGGCGGGAGGGCTGCGCAGGAGCAGCGCCGCCGGATGTAAAAACATCGTGAAGATGATCACGATTCTCATAAAGTGAGACTAAACAGCAGCTTGTGGATAAAGCTTGAACAAGTCTCTCAAGTCTGGCGCAAGTCATTGAGCTGCCTGACGAAAATTCCCCCACGACCTTGTTGACAAGGGTGTTGGCCGCTCCTAAGGTGGCGTTGCGTGGGAAGTCATGGGATATCGTGGTTTCCGAGCGCATGAAGCCCGCCGCAGACGGGTATGGAGTGGGCAGGCAGACGTGTTGCAGGGCGAGAACGCCATCACGATCGACGACAAGGGACGGCTGGCGATTCCGACCGGCTACCGGGAGATCGTTGCGTCCGAATTCGGCAATCGCCTGGTCATCACCTACAACCCGTTCGAAACGGGCTCTCTCTACATCTATCCCTACGAGGCTTGGGAGAGAGTGCGCGACGGCGTCAACGCGCTGCCCCGGGTCAAGCAGGCCAACCGCCGCCTGCAGCTGAAGCTGGTCGGCGCGGCGGCGATCGTCGAGCCCGACGGCAACGGCCGCATCTCCATCCCGGCCAGTCATCGCAACGCGATCGGCATCGAGAAGAAGGCCGTGCTGCTGGGCATGGGCGACAAGTTCGAGCTCTGGAGCGAGCAGGCGCACCGCGCGCAGATCGAGACGCCGTTGGGCGACGACGATTTCGGCGACGACCTGGTCGGGCTGCAGCTGTGACGGGGGGTGCCGCGGATGTCCGCTCCGCGCACCTTCCGGTCTTGTTCAAGCAGGTCATGGAAGGGCTGCGCGTGCATGCGGAAGGAACCTACCTGGATGGCACCTTCGGCCGCGGCGGCCATGCCCGCGGTGTGCTGGGGGCGTTGGGGAGCGGAGGCCGGCTGCTGCTGATGGACAAGGATCCCGAAGCGATCGCCGTCGCCGGACGGGAGTTCGGCGCGGATCCGCGCGTGTCGATCATGCGCGGCAGCTTCGCGGACCTCGGACGCTGGGACGCCGTCGCCGCCGGCCTGGACGGCGTGCTGTTCGATCTCGGCGTGTCCTCGCCCCAGCTCGATGTCGCCGAGCGGGGCTTCAGCTTCGGCAAGGACGGTCCGCTGGACATGCGCATGGATCCGGACGCGGGCGAGAGCGCCGCGGAGTGGCTGGCGCGCGCCTCCGCGGACGAGATCGCCGACGTGCTCTGGACGTACGGCGAGGAGCGCATGAGCCGGCGCATCGCGCGCGCCATCGTCGAGCGCCGCGCGCAGGCGCCGATCGCGCGGACCGGCGAACTGGCCGCGCTGATCGCCTCGGTGATGCCGAAGCCGAGGGCCGGCCGCCACGAGATCCATCCCGCCACGCGCTCGTTCCAGGCCATCCGCATCCACGTCAACCGCGAGCTGGCGGACCTGGAGGCCGGACTGGACGCCGCGCACGCTGCGCTGCGGCCCGGTGGCCGCCTCGCCGTGATCAGCTTCCACTCGCTCGAGGACCGCATCGTCAAGCGCTTCATCGCGAGCCGTTCGAAGGCGCCCGCGGGCAACCGCAGGCTGCCGGAGGCCACCGGCTTCGTGCCGACCCTGCGCGCCGTGGGCGGCGCGCAGAAGGCCGACGCCGAGGAAGTCGCCGCCAACCCGCGCGCGCGCAGCGCCGTGCTGCGCGTGGCCGAGAAACTGGAGGCGGCGGCATGACCCGCTTCCTCGTCATCGTGCTGCTGCTCGCCAACGTGGTCGCCGCGATCGGCGTGGTGCATGCGCGCCATCAGCACCGCCAGCTGTTCGTCGAGCTGACCCGGCTGGTGGACGAGCGCGACGAGCTCAACATCGACTTCGGCCGCCTGCAGCTCGAACAGGCCACCTGGGCCGAGGCCAACCGCATCGACCAGGTCGCGCGCGCGCGCCTGGGCATGAAGTTCCCCGAGGCCGGGGAAATCGTGGTGGTGCGGCCATGAAGTTCCGTCGCGACCGCAACGGCGTGGTCCGGCCCCGCGGCCGCGCGCAGTTCGACCTGCGCGGCCGGCTGACGCTGGTGACCGGCGTGCTCGGCCTGTGCGGCGTGGTGCTGGTGGCGCGCGCCGTCGACCTGCAGCTGGTCGACAACGCCTACTACCAGCAGAAGGCCGACGCCCGCTTCCTGCGCGAGATCCCGATCCCGACCTCGCGCGGCATGATCACCGACCGCAACGGCGAACCGCTGGCGGTGTCCTCGCCCGTGGACAGCGTCTGGGGCAATCCCCAGGAGCTGCTCAAGCATCCCGACCGCCTGCCGGAGCTGGCGAAGGCGCTGGGCGTGCCGCTGGACCACCTCGAGCGCCGCCTCACGCAGCGCGCGGACAAGGAGTTCGTCTACCTCAAGCGGCGCATCAACCCGAGCGAGGCCGAGGCGATCCTGGCGCACAAAGTGCCGGGCGTGTTCTCGCAGCGCGAGTTCCGCCGCTTCTACCCGCAGGGCGAGGCCCTGGCGCACGTGCTGGGCTTCACCAACATCGACGACGCCGGGCAGGAGGGCGTGGAGCTCGCCTTCGATGAATGGCTGAGCGGCGTGCCCGGTGCGCAGCGCGTCATCCGCGACCGCCGCGGCCGCATCGTCGAGAACGTGGACCTGGTGCGCGCGGCGCAGCCGGGCAAGGACCTCACGCTCAGCATCGACCGGCGCATCCAGTATCTGGCGCACAGGGAGCTTCGCGCGACCCTGCAGCGCACCGGCGCAAGCGCCGGATCGGCGGTGGTACTCGACATCGCCACCGGCGAGATCCTCGCCATGGCCAACCTGCCCACGTACAACCCGAATGCGGTCACCGGCGAGCATCGCGATGCGCGCCGCAACCGTGCGGTCACCGACCTGATCGAGCCCGGCTCGACCATCAAGCCGATCACCGTGGCCGCCGGCCTGTCCGCCGGCGTGATCACGCCGCACACGATCTTCGACACCAACCCGGGCTGGATCCCGAACGGCCGCTACCGCACCACCGACCATCGCAACCTTGGCGTGCTCGACACCACGGGCGTCATCACCAAGAGCTCGAACATCGGCACTTCGCGGATCGTGGAGAAGCTGGACAACGCCTATTACCACGACTACCTGGCGCGGCTGGGCTTCGGCCGCGTCACCGGCAGCGGCTTCCCCGGCGAGGCCTCGGGCCTGCTGCCGCCGGTGTCGGTCTGGAGCGGAACCCACAAGCAGACCATGAGCTACGGCTACGGGCTCTCGGCGACGCCGCTGCAGATCGCGCGCGCCTACGCCACGCTGGCCAACCACGGTCGCGCGGTGCGTCCGACTTTGGTCAAGGGCCAGCATGAAGAACCGGTGCAGGTGATGGAGGCGGCGGTCGCCGACACCGTGCTGAAGATGATGCAGACGGTCACCGAACCCGGTGGCACCGCCATCCAGGCCGCGATTCCCGGCTACCACGTCGCCGGCAAGACCGGCACCGCGCGCAAGGCCTCGGGCGGCGGCTATTCGCGCCGCTATTTCTCGTTCTTCGCCGGCGTGGTGCCGGTGGAGAACCCGCGCTTCTCGATGGTCGTGGTGATCGACGACCCGGACCCGACCAAGGGCATCTACGGCGGCTTCGTTTCCGCGCCGGTGTTCAAGAGCGTGATGGACGGTGCGCTGCGGCTGATGGACGTGCCGCCCGACGACATCGAGACCTGGCTGGCGGAGCAGGCGAAGCAGCAGGAGAAGGAGCGCGCGCGCAGCGCGCCGCGCATGGCGACCACCGCCGGAGGTCGCCCGTGAGCCGCCGCATGCGTCTGCGCGAACTGCTGCCCGACGTCGCCGGCGTGCCGGAGGCGCTGGAGGTGTCGGGCCTGGTGCTCGACAGCCGCTCGGTGCGTCCCGGCGACGGCTTCGTGGCCATCGCCGGCTTCGGCACCCACGGCCTGCACTTCGCCGCGCAGGCGCTGGCCGCCGGCGCGGCCGCGGTGATGTACGAGCCGCCGGTGCCCGCCGACGTGCCCGCGCCGCCGGCCGACGCGATCGCCGTTCCCGGCCTGCGCGCGCGCATGGGCGCGATGGCGGATGCGTTCCACGGCCGCCCCTCCGCGGCGATGTCGACGGTCGCGGTCACCGGCACCAACGGGAAGACCTCCACCGTGCAGCTGCTGGCCCAGGCCTGGGAGCTGCTCGGTCGCCGCGCCGCGACCATCGGCACGCTCGGTGCCGGCCTCCACGGCGAGGTGCGCCCGACCGGCTTCACCACGCCGCTGGTCCTGCAGGTCCACGAACTGCTGGCGCAGCTGCGCGACGCGGGCGCCCGGGCGGTGGCGATGGAGACCAGCTCGCACGCGCTCGACCAGGGTCGCGTCGACGCCGTGCATTTCCAGGTCGGCGTGTTCACCAACCTCACCCGCGACCATCTCGACTACCACGGCGACATGGCCGGCTACGGCGCCGCCAAGGCGCGCCTGTTCTCGGCGCCCGGGCTGGCGGCCGCCGTGGTGAACATCGACGACGGGTTCGGACGCGAGCTGTTCGCGCGCCTGCCGGCGGCGCTGCGCCGGATCGGCACCAGCGCGCGCGACGACGCTCAGGCCTCGGTCGCGGCCGGAGGCATCGTGCTCGACGCCGCCGGCATCGCCTTCGACCTCCGCATCGGCGACGAGGTGCATCCGGTGCGCTCGCCCCTGCTCGGCCGTTTCAACGTCGAGAACCTGCTCGCGGTGGCCGGCGTGCTGCATGCCCAGGACGTGGCCGCGGCCGACATCGCGCGCGTGCTCGGCCGGTTGCAGCCGATCCCGGGCCGCATGAACCGCCTCGGCGGCCGCGACCGCCAGCCCCTGGTGGTGGTCGACTACGCGCACACGCCCGACGCCCTGGCGCAGGCGCTGGCCGCGGTGCGCGCGCATGCTGCCGGCGCCATCACCTGCGTGTTCGGCTGCGGGGGCGAGCGGGACCGCGGCAAGCGTCCCGAGATGGCCGCGGCGGCCGAGGCCGGCGCCGACGTCGTGGTGGTCACCGACGACAACCCGCGCCGCGAGGACGGCGACGCCATCGTCGCCGACATCATGCGCGGCTTCCGCGATCCCGCGGCGGTGACGGTCGAGCGCGACCGCGCCGCCGCCATCCGCCGTGCCGTGGGCGCCGCCGGAGCCGGCGACATCGTGCTCGTCGCGGGCAAGGGCCACGAGCCCTGCCAGGAGATCGAGGGCGTGCTCCATCCCTTCGACGACAGCGACGTCGCGCGTCGCGCGCTGGAGGCGCGGGCATGAGGCCGCTCGCGCTCTCGCGCATCGCCCGCGCCTGCAACGGCCGCCTGCAGGGCGCCGACGCCACGGTGGATGCGATCGCGACCGACAGCCGCACCTTCCGGCCTGGCCCCGGCGCGACGCTGTTCGTGGCGATCGCCGGCGAACACTTCGACGGGCACGAGCACGTCGCCGCAGTCGCCGCGGCGGGCGCCGCCGCCGCATTGGTCTCGCGTCCGCTGGACCTGGACCTGCCGCAGGTGGTGGTCGGCGACACGGTCGAGGCCCTGGGCGCGCTGGCCGCCTCGCTGCAGGCCGAGCGCCCCGGGCAGACGGTGGTCGCGATCACCGGCAGCAACGGCAAGACCAGCGTCAAGGAGCTCACGATCTCGATCCTGGAGCGCGTGGCCGGCGTCACCTTCAGTCCCGGCAACCGCAACAACGAGATCGGTCTGCCGCTGGCGATCATCGAGGCCGACGACGAGGCTCCGTTCGCGGTCTACGAGATGGGCGCCGGCAAGCCCGGCGACATCGCCTATCTGGCGGCGATCGCGCGCCCACGGGTCGCACTGGTGAACAACATCGCGCCCGCGCACCTCGAGCGCATGGGCAGCCTGCAGGGCGTGGCCGATACCAAGGCCGCGATCTACGACGCGCTGCCGTCCGACGGCACCGCGGTGATCAACGCCGACGACGCCTTCGCGCCGTTCTTCGCCGAACGCGCGCACGGCCGGCGGCTGCTGCGCTTCGGCTTCGGCGAGCGCGCCGACGTGCGCGTCCGCGAACTCGTGCCGGGCGAGGGCGGCAGCGAGTTCGTGCTGGTGACGCCGGAGGGCGAGGCGCGGATCTCGCTGGCGCTGCCCGGCCGGCACAACGTCGCCAATGCGATGGCGGCCGCGGCGCTGGCCCTGGCCTGCGGCGCACCGCTGCTGGCGATCGCCGAAGGCCTGACCCGGGCACAGCCGGTCGCGGGCCGCCTGGTCCGCCGCCGGCTGCCCGGCGGCGCCTGGCTGGTGGACGACAGCTACAACGCCAACCCGGGCTCGCTGGCCGCGGCCATCGACATCCTGGCCGTCGCTCCGGGCGAGGGCTGGCTGGTGCTCGGCGACATGCGCGAGCTCGGCGCGGACGCCGTTGCGCTGCACCGCGCCGCGGGCCGCCGTGCGCGCGAGGCGGGGGTGGCGCGGGTGTTCGCGCTGGGTGCGCTGGCCGCGGAGGCGGCTGAGGCGTTCGGGGAGGGTGGGTGCGTGTTCGCTTCGCACGAGGAACTGGCGGCGGCGCTGGTCGCAGCTGTCGCTGCTCCTGCGGAAGGAGGGGACACCGCTGCACCCGTAGGAGCAGCTACAGCTGCGACCCCGCCCCCCACCATCCTCGTCAAGGGTTCGCGCGGCAGCGCGATGGATCGCGTGGTCCGCGCGCTGCTTGAAGGAGTCGATGACGATGCTGCTTGAAATCACCCGCTGGCTGGAGCAGCTCGACGGCCTCTTCGGGCTGTTCAACTACCTGACCTTCCGCGGCATCCTCGCGGCGCTGACCGCGCTCTTCCTGTCGCTGTGGTGGGGTCCGGCGGTGATCCGCAGGCTCGCCCAGTACAAGGGCGGGCAGCCGATCCGCCAGGACGGTCCGCAGACGCATTTCTCCAAGGCCGGCACGCCGACCATGGGGGGTGGCCTGATCCTGATCACGGTGCTGGCCTCGGTGCTGCTGTGGGGCGACCTGCGCAACAGGCACGTGTGGCTGGTGCTGCTGGTGATGGCCGGGTTCGGTGCCATCGGCTGGTGGGACGACTGGATCAAGATCGTCAGGCGCGACCCCAACGGCATGCGCTCGCGCACCAAGTACGCGCTGCAGTCGATCATCGGACTCGCCGCCGGCCTGTTCCTGTGGTTCACCGCCGACACCCCGGTGGCGACCACCTTCTACATCCCGTTCTTCAAGGCGGTGGCCCTGCCGCTGGCCGGCGTCTCGTTCGTCGCCATCGCGTACTTCTGGATCGTCGGTTTCTCCAACGCGGTCAACCTCACCGACGGCCTCGACGGCCTGGCGATCATGCCCACGGTGCTGGTGGCCTGCGCCCTGGGCGTCTTCGCCTACGCCTCCGGCCACGCCCAGTTCGCCGAGTACCTGCAGATCCCGCGCGTGCCCGGCGCGGGCGAGCTGGTGATCATCTGCGCCGCGATAGCGGGGGCGGGGCTCGGCTTCCTCTGGTTCAACACCTATCCCGCCATGGTCTTCATGGGCGACATCGGCGCGCTGGCGCTGGGCGCGGTGCTGGGCACCATCGCCGTGATCGTGCGCCAGGAGCTGGTGCTGGTGGTGATGGGCGGCATCTTCGTGATCGAGACGCTGTCGGTGATGATCCAGGTGGCGAGCTTCAAGCTCACCGGCAAGCGCGTGTTCCGCATGGCGCCGATCCACCACCACTTCGAGCTGAAGGGCTGGCCGGAGCCGCGCGTGATCGTGCGCTTCTGGATCATCTCGGTGATCCTCGTCCTCGTCGGCCTGGCCACGCTGAAGGTGCGCTGATGGACGGCAGCCACGACCGCGGCACGCAGGCAGTGAGGCTCGAGGCCATCGGCGGGCGCTACGACCCGTGGATGCTCGGCGCCGCGCTGGGCCTGGGTGCGCTCGGCATCGTGATGGTGGCGTCGAGCTCGATCGCCGTGGGCGAGGAGCTGGGTGTGGGCCCGTACTACTTCCTCGTGCGCCACGTGCTGTTCATGGCCGCCGGCAGCGGGCTCGCGTTCTGGGCCATGCGCACCGAGCTCAAGACCGTCGAGCGCTTCGACCGGCTGCTGCTGGTCGGCTGCGTCGTGGCCCTGCTGCTGGTGTTCGTGCCGGGCCTGGGAAGCAGCGTCAACGGCGCGCAGCGCTGGATCAACCTCGGGGTCTCGAAGTTCCAGGCGGTCGAGGCGGTGAAGGTGATGTACATCGTCTGGCTGGCCAGCTACCTGGTGCGCTTCCGCGACGAGGTCAACGCCACCTGGGGCGCGATGATGAAGCCGATCGGCGTGGCGATCGTGCTGATGGCGCTGCTCGCGCTGCAGCCCGACTTCGGATCGCTGGCGCTGCTGCTGGCGATCACCGCCGGCATGCTGGTGCTGGGCGGCGTGCACCTGCCGCGCATGGCCGCGCCGGTGCTCGCGCTGCTGCCGCTGCTGGCCGTGGTGGCGATCGCCGAGCCTTACCGCATGCGCCGGCTGACCTCGTTCATGGACCCCTTCGCGGATCCCTTCAACAGCGGCTACCAGCTCGCCAACGCGCTGATGGCGGTCGGCCGCGGCGAGTTCTGGGGCGTGGGCCTGGGCGCGTCGATCCAGAAGCTCAACTACCTGCCCGAGGCGCATACCGACTTCATCCTGGCGGTGATCGCCGAGGAGCTGGGCTTCGTCGGCGTCTGCCTGGTGATCGGCCTGTACGCGCTGCTCGTGGGGCGCGCCTTCCTCGTCGGGCTGCGCTGCGTGGAGACGCGCCGCCACTTCGCCGGCTACGTGGCCTTCGGCATCGCGCTGTGGATGAGCCTGCAGGCGCTGGTCTCGATCGGCGTCAACCTGGGCCTGCTGCCGACCAAGGGCCTGACCCTGCCGCTGGTCTCGTCCGGAGGCTCCAGCGTGATGATGACCTGCGTCGCCGTGGGCCTGCTGCTGCGCGTGTCCTACGAGCTCGACCGCACCCAGCGCCAGGTCGCGCGGCTGCGCGGCGAGGCCGCGGCACCCGCCGCCACGTCGCCGCCACCCACCGCGCAGCCGGTGCCGTCGCTGGCCGCGCGCGGAACCAGCCGCCTGCGGCAGCGGGTCGAGCCCAGGCTGATGCCGGAGGCGAAGGCATGATCCGCCGCCTCCACGACACCCATGGCGTGCCGATGGCCGACTTCGCGCGCCGCCATTCGCGCGTGCACTTCATCGGCATCGGCGGCACCGGCATGAGCGGCATCGCCGAGGTGCTGTGCACGCTCGGCTACCAGGTCTCGGGCTCGGACACCGCCGACAGCCTGGTCACCCGCCGCCTGGCCAGCCTCGGCGCCACCGTGCATCGCGGCCACGCCGCGTCCAACGTGCTGGGCACCGACTGCGTGGTCGTCTCCAGCGCGATCCGGCCCGACAACCCGGAACTCCTGGAAGCGCGCGCGCAGCGCATCCCGGTGGTGCCGCGCGCGGAGATGCTGGCCGAGCTGATGCGCTTCCGCCGCGGCGTGGCGGTCGCCGGCACGCACGGCAAGACCACCACCACTTCGCTGCTCGCCAGCGTGCTGGCCGAGGGCGGGCTCGACCCGACCTTCGTGATCGGCGGCAAGCTGCTCGCTGCCGGCGCCAACGCGCGCCTGGGCGGCGGCGACTGGCTGGTGGCCGAGGCCGACGAGAGCGACGGCAGCTTCCTGCGCCTGAACCCGCTGGTGGCGATCGTCACCAACATCGACGTCGACCATCTCGAGAACTACGGCGGCGACTTCGCGCGCGTGCAGCAGGCCTTCTCCGAGTTCCTGCACCGGCTGCCCTTCTACGGCCTCGCGGTGCTGTGCATCGACGACCCGGAGGTCGAGGCCCTGTCCGGCACCGTCTCGCGCCACGTCATGACCTACGGCTTCCACGCCGACGCCGACGTGCGCGCCGAGAACGTGCGCCAGGACGGCCCGACCATGCTGTTCGACCTGGTGCTCCCCGACGCCTCGGCCACGCCGATGGAGCTGGCCCTGCCGGGCCGGCACAACGTGCAGAACGCCCTGGCCGCGGCCGCCGTGGCCTGGCAGCTGGGCGTGCAGCCCGAGGCGATCCGCAGCGCGCTGGCGAAGTTCCAGGGCATCGGCCGTCGCTTCAACCGGCTGGGCGAGCTCACCACCGCGCGCGGTGCCACCGTGCAGCTGGTCGACGACTACGGCCACCACCCGCGCGAACTCGCGGCGGTGTTCGAGGCCGCCCGCGGCGGCTGGCCGGAGCGGCGCCTGGTGGTCGCGTTCCAGCCCCACCGCTACAGCCGCACCCGCGATCTGCTCGACGACTTCGCCGGCGTACTGTCCGACGTCGACGCCCTGGTGCTGACCGAGGTCTATCCGGCGGGCGAGCAGCCGCTGGCGAACGCCGATGCGCGGGCGCTGGCGCGCGCGATCCGCGCCCGCGGCCGGATCGACCCGGTGGTGGTCAACGGCCCTGCCGAACTGCGCGACGTGCTGCCCGACATCCTCGAGGACGGCGACCTGCTGCTGGTGATGGGCGCCGGCGACATCGGCCACCTCGCGCAGCAGCTGGCCGTCGAAGGCTTCCCGAAGGCCGGGGAGGGCGCATGAGCGGCCGCCTGCCCGCGCTGCGCTGCACCGATGCCGCCGCCTTTGGCCGCGTGGCCGTGCTCATGGGCGGGGACACCAGCGAGCGTGCGGTGTCGCTGGACTCCGGCCGCAACGTGCTCGCGGCCCTGCGTTCGCGCGGCGTGGACGCGGACGGCGTCGACGGTGTGCCGGCGCTGCTGGACGCGCTGCAGGCCGGCCGCTTCCAGCGCGTGTTCAACATCCTCCATGGCGGCGTGGGCGAGAACGGCGTGCTGCAGGGCCTGCTGCAGGCGCTGGGCGTTCCGTTCACCGGCTCCGGCGTGCTCGGCAGCGCGCTGACCATGGACAAGATCCGCACCAAGCAGGTCTGGCTGTCCGAAGGCCTGCCCACGCCGCGCTACGAGCGTCTTCCGAAGGGCGCCGACCTGCGCGCCGCGGCGGACCGCCTGGGCTACCCGGTGTTCGTGAAGCCTTCGGGCGAAGGCTCCAGCGTCGGCGTGTTCCGGGTGCTGTCGGAGGCGGACCTCGTTCCCGCCATCGACTTCGCGGCCGCCTACGACGGCGAGCTGCTGATGGAGCAGATGGTGCGCGGCGACGAGCTGACCGTCGGCATCCTCGGCGGCATCGCGCTGCCGTCGATCCGCATCGTGCCGGCCGGCGAGTGGTACGACTACCACGCCAAGTACATCGCCGACGATACGCAGTACCTCTGCCCCGGCCTCGAGGGCGACGACGAGGCGGACATCCGCGACCTCGCGCTGCGCGCCTTCCACGCCGCCGCCTGCAGCGGATGGGGCCGCGTGGACGTGATGCGCGACCGCGAGCGCGGCCTGCAGCTGATCGAGATCAACACCGCGCCTGGCATGACCGGCCATTCGCTGGTGCCCAAGGCCGCGGCACAGCTGGGCTGCGACTACGCCGAACTGTGCTGGCGCGTGCTGGAGCAGACGCTGTGAGCGCGCTGCTGCGGATCCTGGCGTGGACGCTCGCGGTGGCGCTGATCGCGCTGCCGGTGGTCGCGGTGCTCGAGGGCTGGATCGGCGCCGAGCGCTGGCCGCTGCGCACGCTGCGCATCAACGACGGCCTGCAGCAGGTCGATCCTGCGCAGGTGCGCGAGGCGGTGCTGCCGTATGCGCGGCAGGGCTTCTTCGCCGTGCGCCTGGACGAGGCGCGCGCGGACGTGGCGCGCCTGCCCTGGGTGGAACAGGCCGACGTCGGCAAGCGCTGGCCGGACGTGCTCGAGGTGCGGGTGCGGGAACACCGTCCGTTCGCGCGCTGGGGCGAGGACCGCCTGCTGTCGCAGCAGGGCCGCCTGTTCCCCGCGGAAGGCATCGAGACGCCGGCGGGACTGCCCTTGCTGCATGGCCCGGACGCGCGCAGCGACGAAGTCGTCGAACTTTACGGGGCCGCGCGCGAACTGTTCGCGCCGGCCGGCATCGGCGTACGCGCGCTGCTGCTCGACAGCCGCGGCAGCTGGGCCATGGTCCTGTCCAACGGCACCGAGGTGGTGATCGGCAGCCACCAGGTCCGCACCCGCATGGCCCGCTTCGCGCGCCTGCTGCCGCAGCTCCTGCAGCGGCGGCAGCCGCTGTCACGCGCCGACCTTCGCTACACCAATGGATTCGCCCTGACATGGGCCGAGGAAAGCAGCGCATGAACCGCAAGGGAGACAAGGCCCTCATCGTCGGCCTCGACATCGGCACCTCCAAGGTGGTGGCCCTGGTCGGCGAGTACTCGCCGGGCAACCCCATCGAGGTGATCGGCATCGGCAGCCACGAATCGCGCGGGCTCAAGCGCGGCGTGGTGGTGGACATCGAATCCACCGTGCAGTCGATCCAGCGCGCGATCGAGGAGGCCGAGCTCATGGCCGGCTGCGACATCCGCTCCGTCTACGCCTCGATCTCGGGCAGCCACGTGCAGTGCAAGAACTCGCCGGGCATCGTCCCGATCCGCGACGGCGAGGTCACCTGGAGCGACCTCGACCGGGTGCTCGACGCCGCCAAGGCGGTCGCGATCCCGGCCGACCAGAAGATCCTGCATGCCATCCCGCGCGAGTACGTGCTCGACGACTCGCAGGAAGGCATCCGCAACCCGGTCGGCATGACCGGCGTGCGCCTGGAGGTGCATGCCCACCTCGTGGTCTGCGCGCAGTCGGCGGCGGCCAACATCAGCAAGTGCGTCCAGCGCTGCGACCTGCAGATCGACGATCTGGTGCTGTCGTCGCTGGCATCGAGCACCGCGGTGCTGACCAGCGACGAGCGCGAGCTGGGCGTGGTGATGGTGGACATCGGCGCCGGCACCACCGACCTGGCGGTGTTCGTGCAGGGCGCGATCTGCCATACCTCCAGCCTGCCGATCGCCGGCGACAAGGTCACCGAGGACATCGCGCACATGCTGCGCACGCCCACCCCCGAGGCCGAGCAGATCAAGGTCCGCTACGCCTGCGCGCTGGCCCAGCTCGCGACCAGCGAGGAATCGATCCAGGTGCCCAGCGTCGGCGACCGTCCGCCGCGCCGCCTGCCGCGGCAGTCGCTGGCCCAGGCCGTGCAGGCACGCTACGAGGAGATCTTCGAGATGGTGCAGGCCGAACTGCGCCGCTCGGGCTTCGAGCAGCACGTGCGCGCCGGCATGGTGCTGACCGGCGGCGCCGCGAAGATGGAAGGCGTGGTCGAGCTGGCCGAGGAAATGCTGCAGATGCCGGTGCGGGTGGGCATCCCGCAGCACGTCACCGGCCTGGGCGAAGTGGTCAACAACCCGGTGCACGCCACCGGCGTCGGCCTGCTGCTGATGGGCAGCCAGATCGAGCACCCGCGCCGCCCGGTGCTGCCCACGGGGCGCGCCGGCAGCCTGCTCAAGAAGCTCAAGACCTGGTTCAACGGGGAGTTCTGACCATGGACGGCCGGCAAGCAACGGGGACACCACTCACGTGGGAGCGGCCATGGCCGCGGAAACGGCGGGGGCGAAAACGGAAACGACCAACAGCACTCCACGACACCCGATAACAAGAAAAACCAGCAACACATAACGACATCGAGAGGACTACGGACATGGCGCACTTCGAACTGGTTGAAAAGATGGCTCCCAACGCCGTCATCAAGGTCATCGGCGTGGGCGGCGGCGGTGGCAACGCCGTCAACCACATGGTCAACAGCAGCGTGGACGGCGTGGAGTTCATCACCGCCAACACCGACGCCCAGGCGATCAAGAACAACGGCTCCAAGCTGCAGCTGCAGCTCGGCAACGGCGTCACCAAGGGCCTCGGCGCGGGCGCCAACCCCGAGGTCGGCCGCCAGGCCGCGCTCGAGGACCGCGACCAGATCATGGAAGCGCTGCATGGCGCCGACATGGTGTTCATCACCGCCGGCATGGGCGGTGGCACCGGCACCGGCGCGGCGCCGGTGGTGGCGCAGCTGGCCAAGGAGATGGGCATCCTGACCGTGGCCGTGGTCACCAAGCCGTTCCCGTTCGAAGGCCGCCGCCGCATGCAGGTGGCGCTGAAGGGCATCGAGGAGCTGTCGGCGCACTGCGACTCGCTGATCACCATCCCCAACGAGAAGCTGATCACCGTGCTCGGCCGCAACGCCACCATGGTGCAGGCCTTCCGCGCCGCCAACGACGTGCTGCTGGGCGCCGTGCAGGGCATTGCCGACCTGATCGTGCGCCCGGGCCTGATCAACGTCGACTTCGCCGACGTGCGCACCGTGATGTCCGAGATGGGCCTGGCGATGATGGGCACGGGCCACGCCCGCGGCGACGACCGCGCCCAGGCCGCCGCCGAGTCGGCGATCCAGAACCCGCTGCTCGACGACGTCAACCTGGCCGGCGCCAACGGCATCCTGGTCAACATCACCGCCGGCCCGGACTTCACCATGGCCGAGTTCGACGAGGTCGGCCGCACGGTGGAGAACTTCGCCAGCGAGGACGCCACCATCGTCATCGGTACCGTGCTCGACCCGGACATGCAGGACGATGTGCGCGTGACCGTGGTCGCGACCGGCCTCAACCGCGCCCAGGCCCGCGGAGTCGTCCGCGACACGGGCTACGGACGCGACGCCGGCTTCGACGCGCCGGCGCGCCGCCCGCACGTGCAGCTGATCAACACCGGCGGCCGCCGCGACGGCACCACCGGCATGCTGATCGAGGACGAGCCGCACCACGCGGTGGCCCACGGCGGCATGGGCGTCGGCCTGCGCCGGGGCGCGGCCGACCCCGTCGCCCCGGTGACCCCGGCGGTGGCCGACTTCGGAGGCGGCGGCGATTCGGGTTACCTGGACATTCCGGCGTTCCTGCGCCGGCAGGCGGACTGACCCTCCCCGGGATCCCCGCCACCGATCCTGTAGGAGCAACTGTCTTTTTTCAGACCGAGGCTGGCTGCCAGGGTTTGCCATCCCTGAGCATGGCGTTGATCTGCCCGAGGAAGGCGCGCATGCAGGCAACCAGGGCCACCTTGGCGCATTTGCCGCGGCTCCTTAGAGCCTCATAGCGTCGCTTCAGGGCGGGCTGGGCGCGGATGGCGCTCCATGTGGCCATGTACAGCACGCGCCGGATTCCGGCACGGCCGCCCTGGATGCGCCGCAAGCCGCGCTTGCCGCCGCTGTCGGCGTTGTAGGGAGCAACGCCGACCAGGGCGGCGATCTGCCGGCGTTCGATCTGCCCCAGCTCGGGCAGGAAGGCGATCAGGGTGGCGGCGGTCACCGGGCCGATCCCGGGTACGGCCCGCAGTTGGGCGGAACGCTCGCTGTCGGCGTCAGCCACGGCTTGGGTGATGGCCTTGTCCAGCAGCGCGATCTCCGCCTGCTGCGCGCGCAGCAGGCGCTTCAGGCTGGCCACCACCAGCGGCTGGCCCTGTACCTGCTGCAGCCGACGCCGATCGTCGTCGCGTTGCTGCACCACCTGCGCACGGCGTTGCACCAACGCCTGCAGCCGCTGCTGTTGCGGCGTTTCCGCAGCGGCCGGCGGCATTTCGGTCACCTCCGCCATATGGGCCAGCATGGCCGCGTCGATCGGGTCGGTCTTGGCGGTCCGGCCCATCGCAGTGGCAAACGAGCGCGCCCGGTGCGGTGGCACGCGCACCACCGGCCATTCATCCTGCAGGGCAGCCATCACCGCCCGCTCGTAGCCGCCGGTCGCCTCCAGCAGCACCCGTTCCACCGGCAGCTTCCGCAGCCGCTGCGCCAGCGACCGGTGCCCGGCCGAGCTGTTGGCCACCTCGAACACCTCTCCGTTGGGCCGCAGCGCCACCGCCAGCGTGGCCTTGGCCACGTCGATCCCCACGAACACAGACATCTGCTTCTCTCCTAGACTGGACGGGAGAGCACTCTTGCCGGCCCATGCTTGTGCAGTGCGAGCTGCTGACTCGTTCAACTGTTCGGGCTCTGGCAAGAGCGTGGAGTGCGGGCGCCCTGGCTCCTACACGTGCTTCAGGGCACCCCAGCTTGTCGGCGTCCCGCACTCCGCTCTCACCTGCACGCTAGGCCAAAGCGAAGACACAAGCAGCTACAGCTGCGACCGGAGCTGCGACCGGCACGCACGTAACGCGGTCGCAGCTGTAGCTGCTCCTACAGTAAAGCGGTCGCAGCTGTAGCTGCTCCTGCAGGGGGCTCGTTTCTGTTCAGGTTCAGCGTCGCGCGTGCTAAATTGCGAGTCGTTTTCATTCACGGGCCGCGCCAGCGCGTCCCGCGTCCCCTCCCAGACACCGCCCATGGTCCAGCAGCGCACCATCCAGAACGTCACCCGCGCCACCGGCGTGGGGCTGCACAGCGGCGAAAAGGTCTACATGACCCTGCGTCCGGCGCCTGCCGACACCGGCATCGTCTTCCGCCGGATCGACGTCGAGCCGCCGGTCACGATCCCCGCCACGGCCACCCTGGTCACCGAGACCACGCTGTGCACCGGCCTCGCCACCGGCGGCGCCAACGTGCAGACCGTCGAACACCTGATGTCGGCGCTCGCCGGCCTGGGCATCGACAACATCATGGTCGAGCTGTCCGCGGCCGAGGTGCCGATCATGGACGGCTCCTCGGGCCCCTTCGTGTTCCTGCTGCAGTCCGCCGGCATCGTCGAGCAGGGCGCGCCCAAGCGCTTCCTCCGCGTCACGCGCCCGGTGGAAGTGCGCGACGGCGACAAGATCGCCCGCTTCGAGCCCTTCGACGGCTACCGCCTGGGCTTCACCATCGACTTCAACCACCCCGCCATTCCGACCACGCGGTCGCGGGCGGTGGTGGAGTTCTCCACGGAGAACTACATCCGCGAGGTCAGCCGCGCCCGGACCTTCGGTTTCATGCGCGACCTCGAGTACATGCGCGACCGCAACCTGGGGCTCGGCGGCTCGATGGACAACGCCATCGTGCTCGACGACTTCCGGGTCCTGAACGAGGACGGCCTGCGCTACGCCGACGAGTTCGTGCGCCACAAGATCCTCGACGCCGTCGGCGACCTGTACCTGGCCGGCCGGCCGATCATCGGCGCCTTCGAGGGCTACAAGTCCGGGCACGCCCTCAACAACATGCTGGTGCGCGCGCTGCTGGCCGACGAGGCCGCGTGGGAGGAAGTCACCTTCCCGGAGGCGGTCGAGGGGCCGGTGGCCTACGGAGCGCTGCAGCCCGCGGCGTGACACCGGCTTCACCCCCCTGTCCGGCGCCTGTCCGCGTTCACCCGATCTCCGCACCGGGTTCCCGGTTTAATGGAAATTTAACGGATTTCACATGAAATCCGGCGGCTCGCTTAACGTTTCGGCCGTCGGGCGCCGTTAGGATGCCCCGTCGGCGTGAACGCGCCGTCGAGTTCCAGGACCCCGTCCCTGCCGTCGCCCGTGGGTGCGCGCAGTGACGCCAAGGCACTCCGCAGCCCTTCCGGTGCGGACGCCGACAGTGGAAGTGCGGTCGCTTCGACCCGCGCAGGCGGGAACAGCGGCTGGGTGGTCGTCCTGACCCTGAGCTCCCGGACATCCAGCCCGTGCGAACGGGCGGCGTCCAGAAGCGATGGAGCGGCGAGCCTCAGGCTCGCGTTCCACAGCGGCGAATCCACCAGATAGACCAGCCGTGCGCCATCCACATTCGCCAGCCGCGCGTGCGCGGCCAGTGAAGGGGAAAGATGGGGGCGCAGGGTGCGGTCGAGCGCGTCGAGCCACAGGGCGCGCTGGATCGGGGAGCGGCCGGAAACATCGGCCGCGAGCGCGTCGAAGGCGGCGCGCAGACCTTTGGGGGACGCCGATTTGGCATTGCCGACAGACATCGTGATGACTCTACACCGTACGCTCCAGCACTCACATCAATGGTTCCTCCACTACGCCCGACGCGGCGCACGGGGCCTGGCCCGGGCCGTCGGCAGCCGGCCGCTGCTCGCCGCCGGCGCCACCCTGGTGCTCGGTGCCGCGGTCGGCGCCGGCGTGCAGTGGGGCGAGGTGAACGCGCTGCGCGCGGAGCTCGCCGGCCAGGACGCCAGGCTCGAGGAGACCCGCCGCGCCGCGCAGCGCGAGGTCAATGCCCTGGCCGCCCGCCTGGGCGAGCTGCAGGCGCAGGCCAACCGCCTCAACGCCCTCGGCGACCGCCTGACCCGGGTCGCCCAGCTCGGCGACGGCGAATTCGATTTCAACAGCCCGGTGGCCGTCGGTGGCCACGGCCCGGTGGACGACATGGCCGCCGGCGAACTGCGCAGCGGCATCGCCGACGTCGGCATGGAGTTCAATGCCGCCGGCGGCCAGCTCTCGGTGCTGGAGATGCTGCTCTTCAACCGCGAGCTCGACCGCAATGCGGTGCCATCGCGCTGGCCGGTCTCCGGCAGCTACATCAGCTCGGGCTTCGGCCGCCGCGCCGATCCCTTCGGCGGCGGCGCCGCCTGGCACAAGGGCATCGACTTCAGCGCGAGGACCGGCGATCCGGTCCTGGCCGTGGCCGACGGCGTGGTCAGCTACTCGGGCCGCCGCTCCGGCTACGGCAACGTGGTCGAGGTCGACCATGGCAACGGCTACGTGACGCGCTATGCGCACAACTCGCGCAACGTGGTCCAGGTCGGAGACCTGGTGCGCGTCGGCCAGGAGGTCGCCAAGGCCGGCTCCACCGGCCGCAGCACCGGTGCCCATGTGCATCTCGAGGTGTGGCAGAACGGCCGCGTCGTGAACCCGCGCAAGCTCCTCGCCGAGCAGAAGGGCTGAGCCGCCCGGCTTGATAGGCGGCGTCCGAGGCCCCACGGTACAATGCCGCGGCCAACGAAAAAGGGCGCCTCGCGCCCTTTTCCCGTTTCAGGGCCATCCACTCATCCAACCGGTCACCCAATGCTCAATCGCCTGCTCACCAGCGTCTTCGGCAGCCGCAACGAACGCATCGTCGGTCAGTTCAACAAGGTCGTCGCCAGGGTCAACGCGCTCGAGCCGCAGATGCAGGCGCTCTCCGATGCCGAGCTCCAGGGCAAGACATCCGAGTTCCGCGAGCGCGTCGCCAACGGCGAGTCGCTCGACAAGCTGCTGCCCGAGGCCTTCGCCGTCTGCCGCGAAGCCTCGGTGCGCGTGCTGGGCATGCGCCACTACGACGTGCAGCTGGTCGGCGGCATGGTGCTGCATACCGGCAAGATCGCCGAGATGCGGACCGGCGAGGGCAAGACCCTGGTCGCCACGCTCGCGGTCTACCTCAACGCGCTCGAGGGCAAGGGCGTGCACGTGGTCACCGTCAACGACTACCTGGCCCGCCGCGACGCCGCGCAGATGGGCAAGCTGTACAACTGGCTCGGCCTGTCGGTGGGCGTGGTCTACCCGGGCATGCCGCACGGCGAGAAGAACGCCGCCTACAACGCCGACATCACCTACGGCACCAACAACGAGTTCGGCTTCGACTACCTGCGCGACAACATGGCGCTGTCGAAGGAGCAGCGCTACCAGCGCGGCCTGCACTACGCGATCATCGACGAGGTCGACTCGATCCTGATCGACGAGGCGCGCACGCCGCTGATCATCTCCGGCCCCGCCGACGAGACCCCCGACCTCTACATCAAGGTCAACCGCATCGTCCCCGAGTTCACGCGCCAGGCCGACGAGCAGTCCGAAGGCGACTTCTGGGTCGACGAGAAGGGCAAGCAGGTGCACCTGTCCGAGGCCGGCCAGGAACTGGCCGAGAACCTGCTGCGCCGCGCCGGCATCCTCGGCGAGGACGACGGCCTGTACGACCCGCACAACATCCACGTCGTGCACCATCTCAACGCGGCGATGCGCGCGCACGCGATCTACCAGCGCGACGTCGACTACATCGTGCGCGACGGCGAGGTGATCATCGTCGACGAGTTCACCGGCCGCACCCTGCCGGGGCGCCGCTGGTCCGACGGCCTGCACCAGGCGGTCGAGGCCAAGGAAGGCGTGCCGGTCCAGCGCGAGAACCAGACGCTGGCCAGCATCACCTTCCAGAACCTGTTCCGCATGTACGGCAAGCTCTCGGGCATGACCGGCACCGCGGACACGGAAGCCTTCGAGTTCAACAGCATCTACAACCTCGAGGTGGTGGTGATCCCGACCCACCGCCCGATGATCCGCGTCGACCACTCCGACGCCGTGTTCCTCAACCGCAACGGCAAGTACCGCGCGGTGTGCAACGAGATCAAGGACTGCCACGAGCGGGGCCAGCCGGTGCTGGTCGGCACCACCTCGATCGAGGTGTCCGAACTGCTGTCCGACTTCCTGCGCGGCGAGAACATCCCGCACGAGGTGCTCAACGCCAAGCAGCACGAGCGCGAGGCCCAGATCATCGCCAACGCCGGCCGCCCGAAGGCCGTGACCATCGCCACCAACATGGCCGGCCGCGGCACCGACATCGTGCTCGGCGGGTCGCTCGAGTCCGAACTGCTGGCGCTCGGCGAAGAGGCCACCGACGCCGACCGCGCCCGTGTGCGCGCCGAGTGGCAGCAGCGCCACGACGAGGTGGTCGCCCTGGGCGGCCTGCACATCCTCGGCACCGAGCGCCACGAGAGCCGCCGCATCGACAACCAGCTCCGCGGCCGCTCCGGTCGCCAGGGCGACCCGGGTTCCAGCCGCTTCTACCTGTCGCTGGAAGACAACCTGATGCGCATCTTCGCCGCCGACTGGGTGCAGAAGGTCATGGCGCGCATGGGCCTGAAGGAAGACGACATCATCGAGAGCCCGCTGGTGTCGAAGCAGATCGCCAACGCCCAGCGCAAGGTCGAATCCCACAACTTCGACATCCGCAAGAACCTGCTCGACTTCGACGACGTCAACAACGACCAGCGCAAGGTGATCTACGGCCAGCGCAACGAACTGCTCGACGCCGAGGACATCGCCGGGAACATCGCCGGCATCCGCGACGACGTGGTGATCGGCGTGGTCGAGGGCTTCGTGCCCCCGGGCTCCATCGACGACCAGTGGGACCTGCCCGGGCTGCAGGCCACGCTCGAGGCCGACTTCGGCCTGGGCACCGACCTGGTGGACTGGGCGGCGGGGCAGCAGGAGCTCGACGCCGAACGCATCCTCGAACACGTGCGGAGCCTGGTCGACCGCGCGGTGGCCGAGAAGGAGGCCGGGATCGGCGCCGAGACCATGCGCATGCTCGAGCGCCACATCATGCTCAGCGTGCTCGACGACAACTGGAAGCAGCACCTCGCGCGCATGGACTACCTGCGCCAGGGCATCCACCTGCGCGGCTACGCGCAGAAGCAGCCCAAGCAGGAATACAAGAAGGAAGCCTTCGAGCTGTTCTCCGAGATGCTGGAGAAGGTCAAGCGCGAGGTGGTGATGCTGCTGGCCCGCGTGCGCGTGCGCACCGAGGAGGAAGTGGCGGCGCTGGAGGCGCAGGAGCGCGCCGCGGCCGCGGCCAAGGCCGGGCAGCTGCAGTTCCAGCACGCCGACAGCGGCGGCTACGGCGCCGACGAGGAGGCCGCGCAGCCCGACTACCAGCACGGCGACCCCGCGGACCGGATGCCCAAGGTCGGCCGCAACGATCCGTGCCCCTGCGGCAGCGGCCGGAAGTACAAGCACTGCCATGGGCAGCTCGCCTGACCTGGAAGTCGTCGCCGCCGTCCTCACCGACTCCCTGGGCCGCGTCCTCCTGGCGCGGCGCACGGCCGACCGGGACCTCGCGGGGCTGTGGGAATTCCCGGGCGGCAAGCGCGAGCCGGGCGAGACGCCCGAAGCCGCGCTCGCCCGCGAGCTGCACGAAGAACTCGGCATCGATGCCCGCATCGGCGGGCACCTGATCACAGTCCCGTACGCCGGCGCGGGCAGGCGCCTGCGCCTGGACGTGCGCCGCGTGCCGCGCTGGAGCGGCGTTCCCCGCGGTCGCGAGGGCCAGGCCGTGGCCTGGGTGCCACCGCACAGGCTGCGGAGCTACGCCATGCCGCCGGCTGACCTCCCCGTGGTCGCCGCCCTGCTGCAGCCGGACCGCTATGCCATCAGCCCGGGGCTGGACACCGCCGCCGCCCGATCATCCCCCCCTTCCTGCCGTAGGAGCAGCTACAGCTGCGACCCGGACTCTCGGCAAGCACAGGTCGCAGCTGTAGCTGCTCCTCGGCAAGGACAGGTCGCAGCTGTAGCTGCTCCTACAGGTGCGGGGGGGTGGGGGGCGATGAAGGCGCGTGGCTTGCGGGGCTGGATGCTGCGCTGGCCTCGGGAGTGCGGCGCGTGCAGATCCGGCTGCCGGGCGCGGATGCGGCACGACGCCGGGAACTCATCGCCGCGGCCGCAGCGCGCTGTCGCGCCGTCGGCGCCGACGTGCTGGTCAACGGCGATCCGGAGCTGGCGCGGGAACTCGGCGTCGGCCTGCACCTGCGCGCCGCGCAGCTGGCGGCGCTGGCCGCGCCCGGCGCCCCCGCGGATCGTCCCGCGCTGGCGGACGGCGCCCTGCTGGCGGCCTCTTGCCACGACTCGCGCGAACTCGCGCTCGCCGAGCGGCTGGGCTGCGATTTCGCCGTGTTCGGGCCGGTCAAGCCGACCGCCAGCCATCCCGGCCAGCCCGGCATCGGCTGGGAAGCGTTCGCCGCGGCGCGCGAGTGCGTCAGCCTTCCGGTCTACGGGCTGGGTGGCCTCATGCCGGCCGACCTGGAGGAGGCGCGGCGCCACGGCGCCCAGGGCATCGCCGCCATCCGGGGCCTCTGGCCAGCCTGACCTTCGATCCCCCCTTTCGTAGGAGCAGCTACAGCTGCGACCCAGCCCGGCCTTCTCCGCGAAGCGTGGGTCGCAGCTGTAGCTGCTCCTACAGGGCGGCGGCGGGGGGGGCGGCGAGGAGGAGGTAGCGGGCGTGCAGGGCGGCGACGGCTGCGTCGAGGGCCTCCAGCGGGCCGTCGTTGCGGATGACGTCGTCGGCGATCGCCAGGCGCTGCTCGCGGCGGGCCTGGGCGCGGATCATGCGCCAGGCCAGGGCCTCGTCGATGCCGTCGCGGCGCAGCAGGCGCGCCAGCTGCACCTCGACCGGCACGTCCACCACCAGCACGCGGTCCACCCAGGCGGCGTAGGCGTCGCGGCCGGCTTCGGCGAAGAGGGGAATGGCGGCGATGGCGTAGGGGCCAGGCGCGGCGGCGCAGTCGGCGCGGAGGGCGGCGCGCACGCGGGGGTGGATGATGGCTTCGAGGCGGCGGCGCGCGCCGTCGTCGGCGAATACCCGCCGGCGCATGGCGGCACGGTCCATGGCGCTGTCCGCACCCAGCACGCCTGGGCCAAAGGCCGCCACGACCTCGGCCAGCCCCGGCGTGCCGGGCTCCACCACCTCGCGCGCCGCCACGTCGGCATCGGCCACGTGGACGCCGAGGGCGCGGAAGCGGCGTTCGACCTCGGATTTTCCCGACGCGATGCCGCCGGTGAGGGCGATGACGTAATGGGCCATGCGCGAAGTCTCGCAGAGGGGCGGGGGGGAGGGGTGGAAGTAAAGAAAAATGAGGAAATCGGCTAGTCTGTAAAAAAAACATGGACGGCGTAAAAAAATCATGGCCGCGATCGGATATGAACATCTTCGCCGAACCCTGGGGCTGCATGCCTTCGCCCCGGCGCGCCCGGCCCGCGTCGGCCCGGTCACCCGCCTGGAGCGCAGGGACGGCGAACTCATGGTCCCGGCGGGCGTCGCCCCGGCCGCGGATACACCGCTCGACCACATCCTGTTCGCGCTCAAGCATGAAGGCACCAACCTCCAGATCCTGGCGGAAGCCATGCCCCATGTGGCGGCCGATGCACTTCTGGACGCCCTGCGGGCCACTCCCAACGGCCGCTACCTCCGCCTTGCGGGCTACCTGCGCGAGCTGTTCACGGGCGAGGTTCTGGACGGCATGCCCGCAATCGGCGGGGCAAGCGTCGATCTCTTCGACTCCGCGCGCTACGTCACCGGTCCCGCGAGAAGGGACGGTAAATGGCGGGTCAATTTCAACGGATTGGGCACGCCGGGATGGTGCGCCACCGTGGAGCGCACAGCGGCCGTCCAGGCGGCGCTGGACTCGCGCCTTCCGGAGCGGATCCGCAGCTTCACCGGAGCATTGGACGACAGGCTGCTCGAACGTACGCTGGCCTGGGCATATCTGCACGAAACCCGGGACTCCTTCGCCATCGAGCGCGAATCCCCCAGCGCCGACAAGGCCCGCGCGTTCGTGGAACTGCTGCGTCAGGCGCACGAACGACATCCATTGACCGAGGACTATCTCGCGGGCTTGCAGTCGGCCACGGTCTCGAACCCGGTCGACCGCGCCGTTGCTTTCCGCCACGAACAGAACTGGCTCGAGGGACCCGGGCGTGGCGCCCTGGCGGTGTCGTACATCCCGCCACCACCCGAACTCGCCCGGGACCTCATGGACGAGCTGATGACCTTCGCCAACACCGGCGGCGAAGGCGTGGACCCCATCGTCATGGCTTCGGTGGTGTCGTTCGGCTTCGTTTACGTGCATCCATTCATGGACGGCAACGGCCGTCTGTCACGCTTTCTTTACCATCACGCGCTCTGCCGGGCCGGGGCGCTCGACCACGGCCTGATCCTGCCGGTGTCGGTGGCCATGAAGAAGAACGAGGCCGACTACCTGCGCGTGCTGCAGGCATATTCGGTGCCTGTCCGCGAGCGGTGGCAGGTCGAATGGTTCGATGCCGGGCAATACGCATTCCGCTTCACCGGTCACCCCGCCATGTACCGGTACTGGGATGCCACCGAGCAGGTCGCTTTCGGTTCGTCCATGGCCGAAGAGGCGCTGGAAGTCGAGCTGCGGCAGGAAGCGGATTTCCTCGAGGCCTACGACGCCATCGTCGCCCGGGTCAACGCGGATTTCGACGTCCGCGGGAGCGACCTGTCTACCCTGGTGGTGTCCTGCCTGGACAACAAGGGCGTGGTTTCCCAGCGTCGCCGCGACCAGTTCCGGCACCGCGTCCCCGACGCAGTGTTCGATCTCGTGGAGCGCCTCGCGAAATCCCATCTGTAATCCGTAGGAGCAGCTACAGCTGCGACCTGGAGCTGGTCCAGACCGACCCTGCCCGGCCCGGTGAATCAGCAAAGTCGGGTCGCAGCTGTAGCTGCTCCTACAGGGGGGCGACGCGGGTGCGGGGGCTGCGGGGGTCAGAAGCCGGCGTAGGCGCGGTAGGCGCCGACCATCTGCTCGCCCCACATGAAGACGATCCAGCCGGCGGCGGCGAGGAAGGGGCCGAAGGGGATCGGGGTGGCGCGGTCGCGGCCCTTGATGCCCAGCCAGGCGCCGCCCACCAGTGCGCCGACCAGCGACGACACCAGGATGATCGGCAGGATGCCCGCCAGGCCGCACCAGGCGCCCAGCGCGGCCAGCAGCTTGAAGTCGCCGTGGCCCATGCCTTCCTTGCCGGTGATCTGCTTGAACAGCCACCAGACGCTCCACAGGCTCACGTAGCCGGCGATGGCGCCCAGCAGCGCCTCCTTCGGGCCGATGTAGAGGTTCTCGACGGCCGCGATCAGCCCCAGCCACATCAGGGGAAGGGTCAGCGAATCCGGCAGCAGCTGGGTGCGCAGGTCGATGCCCGACAGCGCGATCAGGAAGCAGGTCAGCAGGCCGGCGCCGAAGCCCTGCCAGCCGAAGCCGAAGCGCCAGACGCAGGCCAGCACCAGCAGCATGGTCAGCAGTTCTATCGCCGGATACTGGATCGAGATCGGCGCCTTGCAGCTGCGGCACTTCCCGCGCAGCGCCAGCCAGCTCAGCACCGGGATGTTCTCGTACCAGCTCAGCTGGTGGCCGCAGTGCGGACAGTGCGAGCGCTCGACCACGATGCCGGGCGGCGGCGGGTCGTACAGCTCGGGCTCGCCCAGCATCTCGCGGCTGTCACGTTTCCACTGCCACTCCATGCGCCGGGGCAGGCGCAGGATGACCACGTTCAGGAAGCTGCCGACGAGCAGGCCGAGGCCTGCGACCAGCGGATAGCCGATCTCGGGGTTCTGGTCGAGGAAGGCCATCCGTCAGACGACAGCCGCGAGCTTGAAGATCGGCAGGTACATGCCCACCACCATGCTGCCGACCACGATGCCGATGAAGATCATGATCAGGGGCTCGAGCAGGCTGGAGAGCGCGTCCACCGCGTTGTTGACCTCTTCCTCGTAGAACTCGGCCACCTTGAACAGCATGGTGTCGAGCGCGCCGGCCTCCTCGCCGATGGCGGTCATCTGCGTGACCATGTGCGGGAAGAGGTTGACCTGCCTCATGGCCATGTTCAGCTGGAAGCCGACGGCCACGTCGTCCTTGATCTCGTGCGTCGCCTTTTCATACACCGAGTTGCCGGTGGCGCCGGCGACGATGGCGAGTGCTTCCACCAGCGGGACGCCCGCCTTGAAGGTGGTCGCCAGGGTGCGCGCGAAGCGGGCGATGGACGAGTTGTGCATGACCTGGCCGATCACCGGGACTTTCAGGATGGCCCGGTCGCAGAAATGCTGGAACGCCGGCGAGCGCTTGAACATGAAGATCGCCGCGAAGATCGATCCGCCCACGATCAGCAGGATCAGCCACCACCAGGCCACCATGAAGTCCGACGCCGCCACGATCAGCTTGGTGAACGCGGGCAGGTCCGCGCCGAAGTTCGCGAAGACCGACTCGAACTGGGGCACCACGAACACCAGCAGGATGGAGCTCACGATGAGCGCTACGGCAACGACGGTCGCCGGGTAGAACAGCGCCTTCTTGATCTTGCCCTTCAGGCTTTCGATGTTTTCCTTGTAGGTCGCGATGGTCTCGAGCACCGTCTCCAGCACGCCCGCGCCCTCGCCGGCCTTCACGAGGTTGCGGTACAGCTCGTCGAACTGCACCGGATGCTTGCTCATGGCCTCGAAGATCGAGGAGCCGCCCTCGATGTCCAGCCGCAGGCTGTCCACCAGCGTCTTCATCCGCGGATTCTTGTTGCCCCCCGCGATGATCTCCAGCGACTGCACGATCGGCACGCCGGACTTGATCATGGTCGCCAGCTGGCGACTGAAGACCGCGATTTCCTTGGCCGAGATCTTGCGTCCGGCGCCGCCGAACAGGGGCTTGGGCTTGGGCTTGACCACGGTGGGCGTGATGCCCTGGCGGCGCAGCTCGGCGCGCAGCAGGTTGGCGTTCTTGGCCGACTGCTCGCCCTTCATCTTCTTGCCGCGCTTGTCGGTGCCTTCCCAGAGGAAGGGCGCCAGTTCCACGCCCGTCCTGACGGGCGCGGCAGGCTTCTTCGCGGCGGAGCGTGCGGCGCTACGGGTCACAGCCATGGTCAACTCCCCCAGAAGGCCCGGAACCCCGGCCGGGCCGCAAGCCTGCATCCTAAACCCTCGACGGCGCAAATGTGTCGCGGTGCGCCCGCATCCGCCCCTTCGGGGCAGCCCCACCCGCTTTGCAGGTGAAGGCCGTCCCACTTCCGGGCCCGTCAATCCACGGTGATGCGGTTGATCTCGGCCAGGCTGGTCAGCCCGTTCTTCACCTTCAGCAGGGCGGACATGCGCAGATCCCGGACCCCCGATGCCCGCGCCGCCTCGGCGATGTCCAGGGCGTTGCCGCCCTTGAGCACGATCTCCTGGATGGCCTCGCTCATCGGCATCACCTGGTACACGCCCAGTCGGCCCTTGTAGCCGCCGGTGCACTCGTCGCAGCCCACGGCCTCGTAGATGGTCAGCCCGGCATGGACCTCGTCGCTGGTGAAGCCCTCGGCGAGCAGGGCGTTGTCCGGGAGTTCCTGCGGCTGCTTGCAGCGGCTGCACAGGCGCCGCGCCAGGCGCTGGGCGATCACCAGGGTCACCGAGCTGGTGATGTTGTAGGGCGCGATGCCCATGTTCATCAGGCGGGCGATGGTCTGCGGGGCGTCGTTGGTATGCAGGGTCGAGAGGACCATGTGACCGGTCTGGGCCGCCTTGATGGCGATCTCGGCGGTCTCCAGGTCGCGGATCTCGCCGACCATGATGATGTCCGGGTCCTGGCGCAGGAAGCTGCGCAGCGCGGCCGCGAAGGTCATGCCGCGCTTCACGTTCTGCTGCACCTGGTTCACGCCCGGCAGGCGGATTTCCACCGGGTCCTCGGCGGTCGAGATGTTGCGGGTCTCGTCGTTGAGGATGCCCAGCGCCGTGTACAGGCTCACCGTCTTGCCCGAGCCGGTCGGGCCGGTCACCAGCACCATGCCGTAGGGCTTGTGGATGGCGTCCAGGAACAGGTCCTGCTGGTCCGGCTCGTAGCCCAGCTTGTCGATGCCCAGCTTGGCCGCGCTGCCGTCCAGGATGCGCAGCACCACCTTCTCGCCGAACAGCGTGGGCAGGGTGCTGACGCGGAAGTCGATCTGCCTGGTCCGGCTGAGGTTGAGCTTGATGCGGCCGTCCTGGGGCACGCGCTTCTCGGCGATGTCCAGCTGGGCCATGACCTTGAGGCGGGCGGTGATGCGCTGGTTGAGCTTGACCGGCATCTTCGCCGACTGCTTCAGGATGCCGTCGATGCGCAGGCGGACCCGGTAGTCGTTCTCGTAGGGTTCGAAGTGGATGTCGGACGCGCCCCGCTTGATGGCGTCGATCAGCACCTTGTTGACGAACTTGACCACCGGGGTGTCGTCGCCCTTGGCGTCGACCCCCGAGTCGGCGCCGTCCTCGTCGCCGCCGGAGATGTCGAGGGTGTCCAGGCCCTCGCTGTCGCCCAGCTCCTCGCCGAAGGAGTCGCCTGCGTCCTGCCAGAGCTCCATGCAGCGGCGGATCCTGTCCTCGTCCACCAGGATCGGCTCGACCGCGAGGTTGGTGTGGAACTTGATCTCGTCCAGGGCATGGGTGTTGGTCGGATCGGCGATGCCGACGAACAGCCGGCCGCCGCGCTTGAACAGCGGCAGGACGGCGTGCTTGCCCAGCAGCTCGTCGCTGACCAGCTTGATGGCGCTCTGCGAGGCGTCCATCGTCTGCGGGTCGAACACCGGCATGCCGAACTCGATCGAGTTGGCGGCCGTCAGCTGGGCCGAGGTGATCAGCTTGTATTCGCGCAGATACGACGCGACGGGCTTGCGTTCGGCCGTAGCTTTATCAAGTGCTTCGCGGGCAGTGGCCTCGTCGAGGACCCCGTCCATGACCAAGCGGCGCGCGATACCGGTGATGCCGGCAAGACTGCTCATGGGTGCTGCACTCATAGGATTAGTCGCTCGTGGTTACGTTACGCGCTTCGGGCATCAGAAGAAGCCAGCGCCAAACTTGTACTCTGTAATCATATTATCGTCACGTACGATTTCGAAATCGCGCGATGACTCGCGTCGTACGTCGTGGACCGTAAGGAATGGAATGCTGTAAATTTTTTCCAATAGACGGCCTTGTTCACCAGCGTTGACCCCGGGCGAGCCGGGTCCGAAAATCTCGGAAGTTCGGCTTTTGTTTAGACTCATTCTCTCCAGAAAATCGACGCCGCTCGCGGCAACAAAATTGTCATAGCGATACGCATGCTTGAACACCTCCGAGGCTGTAAAGAGCACATCAGGAGAGCTCGTCGAGTTCACGTAGAAAATTCCTTGCCATTCCAGGTGATCGCGAACAAGCTCCATGAACTCTGCCGAAAGCAAATTGGTGGCGTTTGCCCGCCAATGGTGGATGCTATTCAAGACTATGAGGTCATAGCGTTTGTCTGGATTCAAGCGAAGCCAACGCCGTCCATCATCTATATGGAAACGAATTCTTGGGTCCTCAAGGATCGAGGAGACCTCTGGGTACTTCGCAATCAATTCAAGATAAGCGGGATTTATCTCTACAACGTCTATCCGCTCCACTGTGGGGAAATTTGAGACTACCTTCGTCCATGCGCCCCCGCTCAGTCCTATGATCAATACGTCACGAGCCTGGTCATGCATTTCCGCGAGGGCATAGGCCCGGTGAATTCCATTCTTGTTCTTCAGGATGTCGGTGCTGATTCTTCCGTCGTAGACATTGTTTCCAAACACGATGTCGCCATCAGAGCCTCCATCTACGGTATGAACTATCCCGTTCCTGTTCTCGATCAAGGTTACTATTTCACGGCCACCTTCCTTCCCTGCGGCCAACGCGGGGACGAGCATGTTTGGGGCAGCTAGGCCGATCGCTATCAGTGCGCATAGCGCACCACCGATTGCAGCGTCTCTGTTCTTCGATGCTTGCCAAAGCGCGAAGCAGCCAAGCGCGGTCGTCAACGCTGAGATGGCTATGAACGATTCTTGTAACGTCGCCAATTGCAGCAAGACTAGGCCGCCGGCCAGCGGTCCTAGTGATGATCCGAAAACGTTGGAGACGTACACGCGCGAAAACGAGACGCCTTTCCCGGAAACCACATCATCAGATCCTAGGTGATGGACGAGAGGAAATAGGGCGCTCTTCAGCGCTGCTGTCGTTATGATGGCAATCGAGAGAGTTGGAAGAGAAAAAGCTCCGTTGGCCGCGGAGCCGTAAAGAACCAGTGCAGCGATATCCACTACGCCAGCAATGATAAGAATCACCCCCCCGGTAGCGAGCACGTCACGTGAGTGTCGGCATGCAACGCGTCCCAAGGCTGCTCCCATCGCGATTCCAAGAAGATAAAGTGCAAGAACAAGTGCGAAAGCTTGGGGCTTCGTGAGGTAGGAAAACGATACAACTCGCGTCCAAAGGATCTCCTGACTCAGGCTGAGGAAACCAACCCAGAATGCGATAATCCGCGGAGTGAAGAGCTTCACTGCGAGCGTCCTCTGAGTAGCATGCGCGCGGCAAACGCAATGAAGAAGTTAATGCCGGCAGCAGCGTATGTGACCTGCGTAAGTGTCAGCGAGTCGAGGAGTACAAAGCCGGTTGCGATCGCACCGAGCGCGCCTCCCATTGTATTTGAGAAGTACAGGGACCCCGTTGATTCCCCGATGCTGCCGACCGTGCGATCGACATGAATCACAAGAATCGGAAGAGTCGCGCCCATCAGGGTCGTGGGGACGAGTAATACTGCTAAAGAGAACGCAGAGACCGACAGGAGACTGGCCGTGGGAAGCCAGGTCGAAAGCCACCCGATCAAGAACGTGCTCGTCAGGCCGAAAGCTCCGATTCCAAGTTCAATGCCCGAGAACCAGTTAATCAGACTCGCCTTCCGGTCAGCTATCACTCCCCCTGCAATCCCGCCCACACCTAGGCCCAGCATGAAGGTTGAGACGATGATCGAGACAGATAGGACGTCCACTCCTATCACTGCGAAAAGTTTTCGTTGCCACGCAACCTGGTACGCGAGCGCGGCCACTCCCGAAAGGAAAAAGAGCAAGGAAAGCTGTCTGTTCACTCTCCTGCCGTCGACGATGTTTAGCATTTGGTCTTCCGCACTTTAGGGAATGAATGGTTCGCTTTCTTCTAAAGCCAGGCAGGCCTGCGCGTCCAGCCGCTCGACGTCGGCGATCTCTGTTGGTACACGAAGGGTCGCATTAGTCAGGTCGTTGTCCGCGCGCGGGTTCGGTATTTTGAGCCCACCCAGGCTGGCGAGGGTTTCAAAAATCATCGATGTGGAAGCCAGTCGGCCGCGATTGAGGGTCAAGTTGGCAACAAGGTGCGGATTCTCCAGCGCGAAGCTTCGGGATGGCCAGAAAAGCGCCGCTACCGACTGCGTCGCCTTTGATGCCTGCCCATGCCCACTGTTCTGTCGGCAATCATCAAACAAAGCTTCCCCGTGGTCGGACACATAGAAAATCCAACTTTCGATCTCGGGGAGTTTATGAAGTAGATCAATAGTCTCGCTCAGTACGTGATCCGTGAACAGGATGCTGTTGTCATAGGAGTTGACCAGGTATTCCTTGTCCGCAGCTTCGAATAGGCGAAGGGGGCGGGTAGTGCGATCGGGAATGAATTTTGCGAAATCCCGGGGGTATCGATCGCTATAACGGAAATGGCTTCCGAGTGTATGGACAACGATGAACAAATCGGAGTTCGAATCCTGATTGATCAGGTCTTCCAGTACGGGCAGGGCTGCGTCGTCATGGCTGCCTTGACTGCGGTAATCGACCGGGTTGAGAAAAAAGGTTCTGTCGGCCTCCTTCGCATGAACTGAAGTTGGCGATTCGTGATAGCCGACTGGTGCTTGCAGAGAGATCCAGTAAGTGCGGAATCCAGCCTCCTTGAAAGCTGTGACGATGGACGCCTCATGGAATGTGGCCTGCGTGCTTTCGGGTGGCTTTCTGCTCACGATCACTGGCACCGAGAGTCGCGTGAAAGTCCAGCGGGAATACAGGCGGGTGAATGATATGACATCGTTCTTGAGGGCCAGTTTGGGCGTCGTTTCACGGGGATATCCGTTGATCCCAAAGTGGTCGGCACGGGCAGTCTCGCCGATGACGACGACATAGATTCGGCGCTTGTTGCGCGCTCGGGAGGGAGTGGCGCCGAACCTGTAGTCACTAGCCAGTTGGGCCGCATGGTGAAGGGCGCGTCTCTCCGCGGCGTAGTCCCAAGCGAGTATGGGAAGGCTGGCGGGATACGCGGCCCGCAATGCCAGTGCCTGTCCTGTTGGCGGTGGTGGGAAGGTTGGATCAGGAACGGGTGGGCTTCCGAGCGTTCCGGACCATGTTGCGCTGGCCGCGGTACTGATGAGGCCGATCGCACTCAGCGCGACGATTCGGCGAGTCGGCTTGCTGGGGGGCGGTTTCGTCCCTGGCCTAGGAGGCCAAGCAAGGACTGCGAGAAGTATCGGAACCAGCAGAATGAGGAAGGTCGAACTCGATATCGATCCCACGAGATCCGATGCTTCCGCAATATTGGTCTCGGCTATCAGAGACAGGGCGTTGGGGTCCAAGGGCCATCCATAACGGCTGGTGAACCATACTTGAGGGATTGCCAGTACGGTGATGGCCAGGAGTGTCAGTAGGGCAATCCGGGGAAAATGGACGAATAACGCTGCATGAAATGCGAGCGCAAAGCTACTGGCGGCAACGACCACCAGGATCTGGTCGCTCGAGAGGTCACGCTGGTTGAGGATAGCAACTAGTAGTGCGGGGGAGGCAGCGATTGCGAACAGAAGGAGGATGCAGCTGCGTCGAACCTGAAGACGTAAACCTGGACTGGCTGCTGCTTGCTCGATGCGCTGCAGAAACGTCATTGTGTTCCGACCTCTTTAGTGTCTCTGCTGCAAGAAAAAAGCCCCGGCCTTAAGCCGGGGCTTGTTCACAGCAATATTTCGAGAACGTTAGGGGCTACCGCTACCAGCGGCGGCTTGGCAGGTGGCGGGGCGATACTTCGCATCAATTGAGCCGCTGCAGGTCCAGTCGACCTGGCCATTGGCAGCCTTGGTGCCAGTAAGGACGATGTTGCCGGCCGCAGTTCCGCCCAGATTTTGGGCAGTGGCGGTGATGGTGCCGGTGGTGCCGGAACCAGCATAGACCACGCCAGAAACATACTTCGAGGACTGATTCTCGATCGGGACGGTGGTGGGCATGTTGTTGGTAGTATCAGCGGCGGCCGCTTCGGAGACGCTGGTGCGTGCCGAAGAAGCCGCGATCATTACTTCCGACACGCGGCTCTTGATCAGGTAGTCCTGGTACGCCGGCAGCGCGATCGCCGCCAGGATGGCGATGATCGCGACCACGATCATCAGTTCGATCAGGGTGAAGCCCTGCTGCATCTTCTTCATGGTGTACCCCTAGGAGTGGATTGAGACTTCACGTGCCGCGGGCCGGCATGGGTTCCGGAACCGTTGGCTGCCGTGCGCTTCGCTGCACGTGCGATGAATGATACGCACAAGCCGTGCCAACGGAGGTTTCAGGGTCGCGAAGTTCCCGATGTGCAATCGGAATCACGGTTGCACCGCGCATGCAGGGTCAAGAAGTGACAGAAACAGTCTCTTTTGGCGCTTGTGGTGACATTTTAGGTCGCTTTAAATAGGCAATCCGTCACAGGTTGAATCCGGGCTGTCGGTGGATCCCTGTCGGGGAGGCGGGAGAATCCCGGTGTCTCGACCTGCCCGTCGGGGGCATTCGGGCGTCACCCCTGCGCCGGGCAAGGGCACCTATGCTTTTCCGGGCATGCCCGTCATGCTGCGGAGGCGATGCACCCGCTGGCGGCCGCCAGCGCCCTGAGGGAAGGACGATGAAGATCGGACCTGCAGTGCGCCGACTGATGCCCCCGGGTTTCGAGCGCCGGGCCGCGGCCGTCTACCGTCGGGTGTTCGTGGACCTGCGCAAGATCGCCGCGGTCCTTGCCAGGGCGTTGCCTACCGATGCGCACCTGCTCGACGTCGGCGGGGGTGACGGCGAGCTGCTCAACCACCTGCTGGCCGCGCGACCGGACCTGCGGGTGACGATGGTCGACGTGGCGGGCAGCGTGGGCAAGTTCGTCGAGCCGGCCCCCGGCGCCCGCGTGCGCCGGCTGCCGTGCACGACCATCGAAACGCATCTGGAGCGCCTGGAGGCGCCCTATGACGCGGCGCTGGTCAGCGACGTGATGCACCACCTGCCGGGCGGGTACCGGCCGCAGTTCCTGCGCTCGATCCGCGGCGCGCTGGCGCCGGGCGGCTCGATCTTCGTCAAGGACATCGAGCCCGGGCATCCGATCGCCTGGCTGAGCCTGGTCTGCGACAGGTATGTGAGCGGCGATCGGGGCGTGGCGCTGGTCTCGCTGGCGGAGCTGGTCGCGCTGGCCGAGGCCGAACTGGCGCCGCTGGCCGCGGCCGCGGAGATCGGCCTGCACCGGGTGGATGCGCCCAACTATCTGGTGCGCCTGGACCTGGCGGCGCCGGGCAGCGCCGCGTGAGCGGGGCCGGCCTGCTGCAGCCCCTGCGCTACACGGCGCTGGAGCGTGTGCGGGTGCCACGACCCGTCGACCGGCTGGACGCGCTGGCGGCGATGGTCCGCGGCAAGGGCGTGTTCGATCTCGGTGCGCTGGACGAGACCGCCATCGACGCCAAGCGCGGCGACGACAACTGGCTGCATGCCCGGCTGTGCCGCGAGGCGGCCTGGGTGGTGGGGATCGACAATTCGAAGCGGCTCCCGGCCGAAGGCATGGAGACGGCCGCCAACGGGCGGATCATCCACGCCGACATCTTCGACCTGGGGCCGGTGGTGGAGCGGCATGGGCGGCCCGACGTGATCGTGGCCGGAGAGCTGATCGAGCACCTGCCCGACACCGAGGGCTTCCTGCGCAGCCTGCGCGCGAACGCGGCGCTGCGCGGCTGCACCTTCGTGTTCTCCACGCCCAACGCCTGCTGCTGGCACAACGGCCTGGTGGGCCTGGCCGGGTGCGAGTCGATGCACGAGGACCATCTGCAGATCTATTCGTACAAGACGCTGCGGACGCTGTTCGCGCGCGCCGGCATCGAGCTGGAGTCGCTGACCCCCTGCCACGCGCGGTTCCAGGAAATGATCGGGGGCAGCCGGGGGCTGGCGAGGCTGGGGGTTCGCGGCTTCCAGGGCCTGGTGAACGGGCTGGAATACGCGTGCCCGATGCTGGCCGGCGGCTGGGTCGGCGTCGCGCGGCTATAGGGGGCTGTCGCCGTTGCGGCCGGCATCACGCGATGCAGGGTTGAGCCATTTCAATCTTGCATTTCAAGTCTTTGCAAGCTAGGATTGCCTCTCTTGGAGGTGCCGCAATGGATCAGGCAACCATCCGCCACCGACTGCATGCGCTCCGCGAGCGTCGGGGCATGACCCAGACCGATCTTTCCAGTGCTCTCGGCTTCAACGATCGGCAGACCCTGTCCGATATCGAGCTCGGCAAGCGAAGCGTGTCACCTGCCGAACTGGTCAAGGCGGCCGGCCTGCTGGGCGTGGACGTGGGATATTTCACCGACCCTCTGGAACTTGCCGGAGAAGCCCGGTTTTCCTGGAGGCAGTCGGCAGATAGCGCCGACTGCCTGGAGGCATTCGAGGCGACGGCGGGGAGGTGGATCGCGACGTACCGCCATCTGGGCAGGATGCGCGGGACCCCGGTCAATTCTTCGCTCACACGCGTCGGCCTCACGATCAAGAGCTCGTTCGAGGATGCCGGCGCGGAAGGCGACGCAATCGCGCGAGCGCTGGGGCTGGGCGACGTTCCCGCGCTGACGCTTGCTTCCGTTCTGGAGGAGAAGCACGACACGCTGGTGCTGTTCGCGGATACGGTCGCTGGCGTGTCAGGCGCGGCCTGTCAGTTCGGGCCGCTCAACGCGATCATCATCAACCGTGGGGAAGCGGAAGGGCGCCGATCGTTCGACATGGCGCACGAGGTGTTCCATCTGGCGACGTGGCACGAGATGCCGCCGCGGCATATCGAAGGCGACACCCGCGTATCCGGAAACTACCGTCGCGTCGAACAGCTCGCCGACAACTTCGCATCGGGCCTGCTGATGCCCCGGCAGGCGGTCCTCGACTGGATTGCCGGGCATCCTGTCCCGAACGACCAGGCCGAACTTCCGGTCTGGATAAAGCATGCCGCTTCGCACTTCCATGTGAGCGGACAGGCCTTCAAGTGGCGCCTGGTCGGCCTGGGTGTGCTGGGCAAGGCGGCGGCCGGGCGCGTGGATGATGGCCTTATCCGGATGGAGTGCGGAAACGCGCCACTGCCACCGCTATTCAGTCGCCGGTTCATGGAAACACTGGGCTGGGGCATCCAGGAGGGGCAACTTTCCGTCAGGAGAGCCGCAGAGGTCGTGGGAACTACGCTGGATGAGCTGGGGGATATTTTCGCCGCACACGGTTTGAAGACGCCGTTCGATCTGTAGGGCCGCGGCGTGACCTTCAGGCCCGGGCAGATCGTGCTGGTCGACACCAACGTGGTGCTGGAAGCCCACCGGACAGGCTGCTGGAGCACGCTCGCGCAGTACTTCGCCCTGCATACCGTCGGCAAGGTCGTCGAGGAAACGCAGACGGGTTACCAGAACAGGAAACCCGAGGAGTGGATCGACGAAGGTGCGCTGCGCGCGTCCTTTGCGCACATCGCTCACGTGGATGACGAGGCCCGTGCGGAGTTCAACATGCGTCATGGGCATCCCGCGCTGGATGCAGGCGAGCGGGATTTGCTGATCTACGGGGGTGCGCTCGGCGCTCCGGCATGGTGGCTCAACAGCCCCGACATGGCCGCGGTGCGATTCGCGCATGCGATCGGGTGGACCGATCGGCTGGTTTCGCTCGAGGCCATGGTGTCGCATCTCCGGGCACGGCTGCGCGAGGACCTGCGAGGCAATTACACGGAACGCTGGCTTTCGGTGAAAAAGACGGATCTGCTGCTCAATCGTTGATCAGTCGATGCCGAGCTTCTTCAGCTTGTACCGCAGCGCCCGGAACGTGATGCCCAGCGCCGCCGCGGCGCGGGTCTTGTTGTACTTGTTCTCCTGCAGCGCCTGCTGGATGGCCGCGCGTTCGATCTCCTCGATGTAGGAGGGCAGGGCGCTGGAGGCGGTGTCGCGGGGGCCGATGGCGGCGGGCGAGGCCGGCAGCGCGACGGCGCCCGGCAGCGCCGGGACGCGGCCCGGGGCGGCACCGTGGCCGCCGATCGTGCTGCCGCCGGGCAGGCGCAGGTCGGCGGCGGTGATGGTGTCGTCGTCCGCCAGCGCCATGGCGCGCTCGAGGATGTTCTCCAGTTCGCGCACGTTGCCGGGGAAGGAGTAGGCCGCCAGCGCGGTCAGGGCGCCGGGCCCGAACTGCGGCGCCTGGCGGTGCATGGCCTGCGCCAGGCGGGCGAAGATCGCTTCGGCCAGCAGGGGCAGGTCGCCCTCGCGCTCGCGCAGGGCGGGCACGTGCAGCTCGATCACGTTGATGCGGTAGTACAGGTCGTGGCGGAAGCTGCCCAGGTTGACCAGCGCGCCGAGGTCCTTGTGCGTGGCCGAGAGGATGCGCACGTCCACGTCCACCTCCGCCGGCGCGCCCACCGGCCGCACCTTCTTCTCCTGGATCGCGCGCAGCAGCTTGACCTGCATCGCCAGCGGCAGCTCGGCCACCTCGTCCAGGAACAGGGTGCCGCCGTCGGCGCTCTGGAACAGGCCGGGCTTGTCGGCGTGGGCGCCGGTGAAGCTGCCCTTCCTGTGGCCGAAGAACTCGCTCTCCATCAGCTCCGTGGGGATGGCGCCGCAGTTCACCGGCACGAAGGGGCCGTCGGCGCGCACGCCCTGGGCGTGGATGGTCCGCGCGACCAGTTCCTTGCCGGTGCCGGACTCGCCGCTGATGTGCACCGGGGCCTGGCTGCGCGACACCTTGGCGATGGTCTCCCGCAGCGCGACCATGGCCGGCGAACCGCCGAGCAGGCGTCCGGTTCCGTCGGGCTGGGCCTGTCGGCGGGAGTGCAGCTCCAGCGCCTGGCGCACCAGGCCGCGCAGCACGTTGATGTCCACCGGCTTGCTGACGAAATCGAAGGCGCCGGCCTTCAAGGCTTCCACCGCGGCCTCGACGTTGCCGTAGGCGGTGATCATCGCCACCGGCGTTTCCGGGAAGCGGGTGGAGATGTCGCTCACCAGTTCCAGGCCGGAGCCGTCTGGCAGGCGCATGTCGGTGAGGCAGAGGTCGAAGCTGCTGCGTCCGAGCATTTCCCGCGCCGCGGCCAGGCTGGCGGCGGTGGCCGTGCGCAGACCCATGCGTCCGAGGGTCAGCACGAGCAGCTCGCGGATGTCGTGCTCGTCGTCGACGATGAGGGCGCTGCGGGCTTCGGTCATGGGAAAGGCTGGAGGTGAAGGTCAGGTGACCAATTTTGGCACTGTCACCCGGAATGTGATGCCTGTCAAAAGGCGCGGCGGCGCTTCAGCCCAGCAGGGCCCTGCCGCCACGCAGCGTGATGCGGAAGCAGGCCCCCCCGCCGGGAAGGGAGACGTGCTCGAGGCGGGCATCGTTGGCGCGGCAGAGTTCGTGGGCGATATAGAGGCCCAGCCCGGTGCCGTGCTCGGAGGTGGTGAAGAAGGGCCGGAACAGCTGGGCCTGGACCGCGTCGGGAATGCCGGGGCCCCGATCGCCGATCTCGATCACCGGGCTGCCGTCGTGCACGGCGACGTGGATCGTGATGCGCGAGGCCTCGCCGGGCTGGTGGCCGTGGCGCACGGCGTTGTTGGCCAGGGCGGTCAGGACCTGCTGCAGGTGCCGCGGGTCGACCATCGCCGGCACGTCGGGCAGCCGGCCCGCCTGGCGCAGGCTGGCGTTCTCCTCCGGGCAGGTCTGGCGGTAGTCCTCGATGAAGGCGCGCACCAGACCGACCAGGTCGACGCTCTCCGGCTGCGCGCGCTCGCGGCGGGCGAGGCTGAGCACGCTTTCGACGATGGCGTTGGTGCGCAGGCACTGCTGGTGGACGATCTGCAGCAGGCGGCGGTCGCTGTCGCCGATGGCATGCGATTCCTCCAGCAGCTGGGTGGCGTAGCTGATGGCGGCCAGCGGGTTGCGGATCTCGTGCGCCAGGCTGGCGGAGAAGCGGCCCATGGCGGCGAGCGTCAGCGATTCCGCGCGGCGCGAGACCAGGGCGGTGTCGTCCAGGAAGATCAGGGTGGTGTCGTCGGTGGCGAGCAGGCGGGTGAAGCGCGGCAGCACCTCGTTGCCGTCGTCGCCGATGGTCAGGGGGTGTCGTCGCTCTTGCCGCTGCGGCGCCATTCGGCCACGCGCATGGCCAGGGCCGGCGAGATCATCGGCAGGGTGCGCGGCGGGACGTCCGGCGATTCGGGATCGGCCTCGCCGAGCAGGATACGCGCCGCCTCGTTGGCCATGCGGATGCGTCCGCTGCCGTCCACCATCAGCACGCCCACGCGCATGCGGCGGATGATCAGCTCGTTGATCTCGGCCAGGTTGGCGGCCTCGGCGCCGCGCCGGTCGGCCAGGCTGCGGGTCTCGCGCATGTCGCGGCCGAGGAGGTTGGTGAGCGTGGCCATGGCCAGGTAGCTCACCGAGAACATCAGCACTTCGGCCAGCGGGCGCTCGCGGATGGCGCTGCCCTCCATCGCCACGAGCAGGTACTGCGCCACCAGGGCGGCCGAGGCCAGGGCCGCGGTCGCCAGGCCCAGGTGCAAGGGCAGGAGCAGCGCCGCGGCGCCGACGTTGAACAGCAGCATCAGGGCGATGCCGGGCCCGGCAAAGGGCAGGGCGTGGGTGGCCAGCGCGGACACGGCGATGTCGATGGAGACGCCGAACAGCACCTGTGCCGGCAGCGGGATCGAAGGGCGCCCCGAGAAGCCCAGCAGCAGCGCGGCCGCCAGCAGGTAGGTCGAGGCCACGGCCGTCGCCAGCGCCGGGTCGCGGGCCACGCCGCCGAAAGTGCCCTGCAGCGGCCCGAACACGGCCAGTGCCAGCAGTGCCGCCTCCAGCGTGCGGTACAGGGCGAGCAGGTAGAGCTCCCGCCTCATGGCGCTGTCGGATGACGCATTCGGCACGGGGGCGGGCTCCGGTGGCGTTGGCGCACTATAATGGCTGGCGCTGTGTCCCACTTTCCCACGACGGACTCCACATGAACTTCCACGAGTACCAGGCGAAGCAGCTGTTCGCCGACTACGGCATTGCCGTTCCCGCCGGGCGCGTCGCCCGCACCCCCGAGGAGGCGGTCGATGCCGCCAAGGCCATCGGCGGCGACTTCTGGGTGGTCAAGGCCCAGATCCATGCCGGCGGCCGCGGCAAGGCCGGCGGCGTGAAGCTGGCCAAGACGCTCGATTCGGTGCGCGAGTACGCCCAGGGCATGCTCGGCCAGAAGATGGCCACCTACCAGACCGCCGGCGTCGAGCTGCCGATCGACTCGGTGCTGGTGACCCAGGCCACCGACATCGCCAAGGAACTCTATCTTTCGGTGCTGGTGGACCGTTCGACGCAGTCGATCACCTTCATCGCCTCCAGCGAAGGCGGCATGGACATCGAGCAGGTGGCCGCCGAGACCCCCGAGAAGATCCAGACGCTCAACGTCAACTACATCCAGGGCCTGCAGGCCTACCAGTGCCGCGACCTGGGCTTCGCCCTGGGCCTGACCGCGAAGCAGGTCAACCAGCTCACGAAGATCATGCTGGGCCTGTTCAAGCTGTTCAACGAGAAGGACCTGGCGCTGGTCGAGCTCAACCCGCTGGCCATCCTCACCGACGGCAACCTGGCGGTGCTCGACGGCAAGGTCGACTCCGACGACAACGCCGCCTTCCGCCACCCGGACCTGGTCGCCATGCGCGACATCCGCCAGGAGGACGAGACCGAGGTCAAGGCCAGCCAGCACGACCTGAACTACGTGACCATGGACGGCAACATCGGCTGCATGGTCAACGGCGCCGGCCTGGCGATGGCGACGATGGACGTGATCCAGCTGGAAGGCGGCTCGCCGGCCAACTTCCTCGACGTCGGCGGCGGCGCCACCAGGGAGCGCGTGACCGAGGCGTTCAAGCTGATCCTCTCGTCCGACGACGTGAAGGCGATCTTCGTCAACATCTTCGGCGGCATCGTCCGCTGCGACATGATCGCGGAAGGCATCATCGCCGCGGTGAAGGAAGTCGACGTCAAGGTCCCGGTGGTGGTGCGCCTCGAGGGCACGAACGTGGACGCGGGCAAGGAGCTGCTGAAGAACTCCGGCCTGGCGATCACTCCCGCCGACGACATCAACGACGGCGCCCGCAAGGCCGTCGCCGCGGCCAAGGCCGCCTGACCGACACCAAGGAATCGGAAACACATGAGCGTTCTCGTCAACAAAGACACCAAGGTGATCGTGCAGGGCTTCACCGGCCAGCAGGGCACCTTCCACGCCGAGCAGATGCTGGAATACGGCACGAAGGTCGTCGGCGGCGTGACCCCCGGCAAGGGCGGCACCGAGCACCTGGGCCTGCCGGTGTTCAACACCGTGGCCGATGCCGTCGCCGACACCGGCGCCAACGCGTCGGTGATCTACGTGCCGCCGCCGTTCGCGGCCGACGCGATCCTCGAAGCCGCCGACGCCGGCATCAAGGTCATCGTGTGCATCACCGAGGGCATCCCTGTGCTGGACATGCTGCGGGTCAAGAAGACCCTGGTCAGCACCTATCCGGACACCGTGCTGGTGGGCCCGAACTGCCCCGGCATCATCACCCCGGGCGAGTGCAAGATCGGCATCATGCCGGGCCACATCCACAAGCCGGGCAAGATCGCGATCGTGTCGCGCTCGGGCACCCTGACCTATGAAGCGGTCAAGCAGACCACCGACGCGGGCCTGGGCCAGTCGACGGTGATCGGCATCGGCGGCGACCCGATCAACGGCCTGAACTTCATCGACTGCCTGAAGCTGTTCCAGGACGATGCCCAGACCGAGGGCATCATCATGGTCGGCGAGATCGGTGGTTCGGCCGAGGAAGAGGCGGCCGAGTTCATCGCCCAGTACGTGACCAAGCCGGTGGTGGGCTTCATCGCCGGCGCGTCGGCCCCGAAGGGCAAGCGCATGGGCCACGCCGGCGCGATCGCGTCGGGCGGCTCGGGCACGGCCGAGGGCAAGTTCGCCGCGATGGAGAAGGCCGGCGTCACCACCGTGCGCTCCCCGGGCGACCTGGGTGCCGCGATCGCCAGGCGCCTGAACGGCTGAGCCGGGCCGGTCCCCGCGAGACCCACGCAAAAGGCCGCCGCGAGGCGGCCTTTGCATGCCCGCGCGGATTTGACATTGCGCCCGCGATGCGCAGAATGGATGCGCATCCAATGGAGGCATGCCATGCGCATCCGCGATGATTACGCCGGCTACGGCAAGCGCGCCACCAACGTCAGCATCAACCAGGGCCTGCTGGAAGACGCTCGGGCGCTGGACATCAACCTGTCGGCCACGCTCGAGCGAGCGCTGGAAGCCGAAATCCGCGCGCGCAGGCGCGAGAAGTGGCTGGAGGAAAACCGCGAGGCGATCGAGGCGTACAACCGGCGCATCGAGCGCGATGGCATGTTGAGCGACCACGTGCGTGCGTACCTGGCCGGGACCGGCGGATGAGCCAGTTCGTCGCCTACGCCAACGCCGACGCCGTGTCCAGGAAGCGGATTCCGTGCTTTCTGGATGTGCAGAGCGACCTGATCGAGACCCTGGGTTCGCGCGTGGTCGTGCCGCTGGTGGCGTTGGAGCGCCATGGCGGGGTGATCGAAGGCCTGATGCCGCGCCTGCTGGTGGACGAAACGCCGCTGGTGATGGATACGGCGCAGGTCATGGGCGTCCCGTTGCGCATGCTGGGCAGGCAGGTTGCCGACCTGTCCCATGAACGGCATGCCATTCTGGCGGCCATCGACATGCTGACGCATGGAATCTGACATGGCCGACCCACTCCGCATCGCGCTCGCCCAGTTCGACTTTCCGGTCGGCGACGTCGCCGGGAATGCCACGCGCATCGCCGCCATGATCGGCGAGGCCCGCGACGAGTACGGCGCCGACATCGTGGTGTTCCCCGAGCTCGCGGTCAGCGGCTACCCGCCGGAGGACCTGTTGATGCGGCCCCGGTTCCTGGCCGACTGCGAGCAGGCGCTGCGCACCATCGCCGAAGCGGCCACCGGCATCGTCGCCATCGTCGGCTGGCCCGAGTCCGCCGGCAGCGTGCTCTACAACTCCGCCAGCGTCCTGGGCGACGGCCGCATCGAGCGCACATGCCGCAAGCGCGAGCTGCCCAACTACAACGTCTTCGACGAGCGCCGCTATTTCCACGTCGATCCCGACGGCGGCAGCTGCGTGTTCGAGGTCAAGGACGTGCCGGTGGGGCTGCTGGTCTGCGAGGATCTGTGGTTCCCCAAGCCGATCGCCGACACCGTGGCGCAGGGCGCGCAGCTGGTACTGGTGCCGAACGCCTCGCCGTTCGAGCGCGGCAAGCATGCGCAGCGCGATGCGATGATCGCCGCGCACACGCGCGCCACCGGCGCGGCGCTGGCCTACCTCAACCTGGTCGGCGGTCAGGACGCGCTGGTGTTCGACGGGTCGTCGGTCGTGGCCGACGGCGACGGCACGGTGCATCCGGCCGCGGCCGCCTTCACCGACCAGTGGCTGGTGGTCGAGTACGAGCCGGAAAGCCGCGCGTTCACGCCGATGGTGTGGATGGACGACGGCGACGAGAGCATGGATGCGCTGGCCTGGCGCGCGGTGGTGCGCGGCATCCGCGACTACTTCGGCAAGAACGGGTTCCGCCGTGCCTGGCTGGGTCTGTCGGGCGGCATCGATTCGTCGATCGTGCTGGCGATGGCGGTCGAGGCGCTGGGCGCGGAGAACGTGACCGCGGTGCGCATGCCCTCGCGCTACACCGCCAGCCTCAGCAACGACCTGGCCGCCGAACAGTGCCGCGAGCTGGGGGTGGAGATGATGACGGTGCCGGTCGAGCCGGCGTTCGAGGGCCTGCTGGCGAGCCTGGGCGAGGCCTTCGCGGGCCGCGAGGCCGACGTCACCGAGGAGAACCTGCAGTCGCGCGCGCGCGGCATGATCCTGATGGCGCTGTCGAACAAGTTCGGCGGCCTGGTGCTGACCACCGGCAACAAGAGCGAGTACGCGGTCGGTTACGCCACGATCTACGGCGACATGGCGGGGGCCTACGCGCCGATCAAGGACCTGTACAAGACCGAGGTCTACGGCCTGGCGAAGTGGCGCAACACCGTGGGCGGGGCGCCGGTCATCCCGCCGGCGGTGATCGCGCGGCCGCCGACGGCGGAGCTGCGCGCCAACCAGCTCGACCAGGACTCGCTTCCGCCCTATGACGTGCTGGACGCGATCCTGCTGCGCTTCGTGGACCAGGAGCAGTCGCGCGACGAAGTCTGCGCGGCGGGCTTCGACGCCGCCGTGGTGGACAGGGTGGTGCAGCTGGTGCGCCGCAGCGAATGGAAGCGCCAGCAGGCGGCCCCCGGCCCCAAGGTCTCGCGGCGCGCCTTCGGCCGCGAGCGCCGCTACCCCATCACCAACGGCTATCCCCGGTGACCCCCGTGCCGGAGCGCCCTTCCGGCCGTGCCGCTAGTGGACCGCGGAGCGTTCTTTCGCGAAGGGGTTGAGCTTGCGGATGGTCCGGGGATACCTGGGCCATTCGCCGGCCAGATAGGGGTGGTCGGGCTCGTTGAGTTCGAGCACGCGACGGGCATCCGCGGCCAGGGTGTCGTTCCCGAGCCTGGTGTAGGCGGCGGCCAGCACGGCCACGGCGTCGTTCTGGTATTCGCTCTGCGGATAGGTCTCGATCAGGAAGCTGGCGCGCTCGGTGGCGCCCACCCAGGCCCCGCGGCGCAGGTAGTACAGCGCGGTTTCGAGCTCGTGGCGCGCGAAGACGTTGCGCAGCAGGGCCATCCGGTTGGCGGCGTCGGCGGCGTAGCGGCTGTTCGGGTAGCGCTCGGTGACCGTGCGCAGGTCGTTGTAGCCCTGGAGGGGCGTGGACAGGTCGCGCCGGCTGGTGTCCAGGTTCCAGGCGCGCTGCAGGAACACCGTGTCGCGGGTGGAGTTCACCAGGCCGCGCAGGTAGTACATGTAGGGCACGTGGCGGTGCGTGGGATAGGTGCGGAGGAAGCGGTCGATGGACGAGACCGCGTCGTCGTGGCGACCCATCTTGAACTGGGCGTATGCGGTCTCGATCAACGCCTGTTCGGTGTGGGGCCCGTACGGGTACTGCGCCACCAGCCGGCGGAAGGTGGTGGTGGCCACGTTCCAGTTGCCGCTGCGCATCTGGCGGTGGCCCTTGTCGTAGAGCGTCTCGACGGCCACGCCCTCGTTGGCGTCCTCGTCCTTGAACATGCCCTTCATCCGCGCGCAGCCGGAGGTGACGAGCGCCGCCAGCAGCGCAAGCAGCAGGGCGCGGCGGAACAGGGTGGTGCGTCGGGTCATGGGACGTCCGGGACGGAGGAGGCGTGGACCGGGGATAATAGCAGCCACGATCCGCACGCCAGCGGCCGCGACTGAATCCGGCCCGACCCCATGACCGACCACGACCCAGACCCCGACCACGACTCCGACGAAGCCCCCGCCGCCGCGGCCCCCCCCGCGCTCCGCCCGCGTGCCCGACGCCCTGTCCGGGCGGCGCTTCGACGCGGTGCTGGCCGAGCTGTTCCCCGAGTTCTCGCGTTCGCGCCTGGCGGCCTGGGTGAAATCGGGCGACGTGCTGCTCGACGGCGCCAGCGTGCGTCCGCGCGAACCCGTGCGCGGCGGGCAGGAGGTGCTGCTCACCGCGACCCTGGAGGCGCAGGTCAGCGCCGGGCCGGAGGACATCCCGCTGTCGGTGCTGTACGAGGACGCCGAGGTCCTGGTGATCGACAAGCCCGCCGGCCTGGTGGTGCACCCCGGTGCGGGCAACCACAGCGGCACCCTGGTCAATGCCCTGCTGTTCCGGGACCCGGCGCTGGCCATGGTGCCGCGGGCCGGCATCGTCCACCGCCTGGACAAGGACACCTCCGGCGTGATGGTGGTGGCCCGCACCCTGCAGGCCCAGGCCGCGCTGGTGGCCCAGCTGTCCGCGCGCGAGGTGCACCGGCAGTACCTGGCGGTGGTGGTCGGCGCCCTGGTGTCGGGCGGCACCGTGTCCGCACCGATCGACCGCCACCCGCGCGACCGCCTGCGCATGGCGGTGCGCGAGGACGGCCGCGAGGCCACCACGCATTACCGCCTGCACGAGCGCTTCCGCGCCCACACCGCGCTGGAGTGCAGGCTGGAAACCGGTCGCACGCACCAGATCCGCGTGCACATGGCGCACCTGAAGCATCCGATCGTGGGCGACCCGCTGTACGGCGGGCCGCTGAAGCTGCCGCGGGGCGCCTCCGAGGGGCTGGTGGAGGCGCTGCGCGGGTTCCGTCGCCAGGCCCTGCATGCGCAGGCGCTCGAGTTCGTGCATCCCGCCACCGGCGAGACGGTGCGCTGCGAGGCGCCGCTGCCCGAGGACATGCAGGCGCTGCTGCGCGAGCTGCGAGCGGATGCCGCCGCGCATGCGGTGACCGGCGCGGGGGTGCGGCGATGAGCGCGGGCGGCCTCGGACGCGGCCCCGGAGGGATCGGCCCGGCATCGCGGCGCACGGCCTGGCTCGAGGCCGACTGGCCCGCGCCGCCCGGCGTGAAGGCGCTGGTGACGCTGCGCCACGGCGCGGGCGCCTCGATGGTGCCCTTCGATCGCTTCAACCTGGGCAATGCGCGCGGCGAGGCCGGCGACGACCCCATCGTCGTGGCGGCCAACCGTGCGGAACTGGTCGATCGCGCCGAGCTGCCGTCGGCGCCGCACTGGCTGCGCCAGGTGCACGGCACCGGCGTGCTGCGCGTGGATGCGCCCCTTCCGCCGGGCAATGCGACCGCGGAGCGCACGCGCATGGCGGCGGAGCCGGAGGCCGATGCCGCGGTCACCGGGGTGCCCGGCGTCGTGCTGGCCGTGCTTGTCGCCGACTGCCTGCCCGTGGTGCTGGCCGCCCGCGACGGCAGCGAGGTCGCCGTCGCCCACGCCGGCTGGCGCGGGCTGGCGGCGGGCGTGCTGGAGCGCACGCTGGAGGCGCTGCGTGCCGCGCCCGCCGACGTCGTGGCCTGGCTTGGCCCCGCAGCGGGTCCCGCGGCCTACGAAGTCGGGGCCGAGGTGCGCGATGCCTTCGTCGCCGCCGATCCCGATGCGGACGCGGCCTTCCGGGGCACGCGTCCCGGACACTGGCACATGGACCTGTACGCGCTGGCCCGGCGCCGACTCGGCGCGGCGGGCATGGCCGCCGCCGACATCCATGGCGGCGGCGAGTGCACGATCTCCGACCGCCGCTTCTTCTCGCATCGCCGCGATGCCCGCACCGGGCGCATGGCGATCCTGGCCTGGCTGTAGGAGCCGCTACCCCGCCCCCTGCAGGAACAGCCGCGATCGCCCCTCCCTTCAGGAGCGGCTATAGCCGCTCCCACAGGGGGGCCGGGTCGCTGTAGCCGCTTCTGCAAAAGCGGCCGCTGGCCAGGGGAGATAATGGAGCCCCTCCCCCCCAAGGATGCAGACCATGACCGACACCGCCGCCACCCTCGCCAGCGTCCCGGGCGTCGCCGCGCGCGACGCCGCCACCCAGGGCTTCGTCTTCAACCACACCATGCTGCGGATCAAGGATCCGCGCGCCTCCCTCGACTTCTACACCCGCGTGCTGGGCTTCAGCCTGGTGCGCCGCAACGACTTCCCCGAGGCGGCGTTCTCGCTCTACTTCCTCGCCCTGGTCGATCCGGCGCGGATCCCGGACGACGAGGCGGAGCGCAAGGCCTGGGTCGCCCGCCTGCAGGGCGTGCTGGAGCTGACCCACAACCACGGCACGGAAGCGCAGGACGGCCCCGTGTACCACGACGGCAACAGCGAGCCGCGCGGCTTCGGCCACATCTGCGTCAGCGTGCCGGACGTGCGCGCGGCCTGTGCGCGCTTCGAGCAGCTGGGCGTGCCGTTCCAGAAGCGCCTGACCGACGGACGCATGAAGGAGATCGCCTTCATCAAGGACCCCGACGGCTACTGGGTGGAGATCATCCAGCCGACGCCGCTGGACTGACCGTGGCGGGAGTCGCCTGCAGGGTCCGGAGGAAGTCGCGCCGCCAGGCGTGGATGTCGTAGGCCTCGATGCGGTCCATCATCCCGCGCCAGCGCGCGTAGCGTTCGGCCAGCGGCATGGCGTGCGCCCGAGCGATGGCGTCGGCCACGCCGTCGAGGTCGTAGGGATTGACCTGCAGCGCGCCGTGCAGCTCCTGCGCGGCGCCGGCGAAGCGCGACAGCACCAGCACGCCCGGGTTCTCCGGGTCCTGCGCGGCAACGTACTCCTTCGCCACCAGGTTCATGCCGTCGCGCATGGGCGTGACCAGGGCGATGCGCGCGATCCGGTAGAAACCGGTGAGGACGTCGTGCGGAAAGTCGCGGTTGACGTAGCGCACCGGCGTCCAGTCAGGGACGGCATGGCCGCTGTTGATGTGGCCGCTGAGCGTCTCGAGTTCGCGGCGCAGCTTGCGGTATTCGGGCACGTCGCTGCGCGAGGGAGGCGCGATCTGCAGGAAGGTGATGCGGCCGCCCTGGTTGGGGTGGCGTTCGAGGTGCCGCTCGAACGCGCGGAAGCGTTCGGGCAGGCCCTTGGAGTAGTCCAGGCGGTCGACGCCGATGGCGAGCGCGCGGCCGCCCAGGCTTTCCTGCAGCCGACGCACCGGAAGCCGGTTCATGGCCTTGACCGCCTGGTCGGCGATGGTCGGCACGTCGATGCCGATCGGAAACGCGCCGCCGCGGAAGCGCCGGCCGTCGGCGGTTTCCATCAGGCCGTCGCCGATCACCCGCCCGCCCCCGAACAGGCGCACGTAGTCCTGGAAGCGCTCCAGGTCGCGCGGCGTCTGGAAGCCGACCAGGTCGTACGAGGACAGCGCCGCGAACAGTTCGCGGTGGTGCGGCAGCGCCGCCAGCAGGTCCGACGACGGCATCGGCACGTGCAGGAAGAAGCCGATGCGGTTGCCCACGCCGCGCTCGCGCAGGCGCTGGGCCAGCGGGATCAGGTGGTAGTCGTGGACCCACACCAGGTCGTCGGGACGCAGCTCCGACGCCAGGCGGTCGGCGAACAGCGCGTTGACGCGCAGGTAGCCGGCGTAGGTCTTGCGCGTGTAGTCCACCAGGTCCATGCGGAAATGCAGCAGCGGCCACAGCGTGCGGTTGGCGAAACCGTTGTAGTAGTCGTCGAAGTCCTGGCGCGACAGGTCCATCACCGCATAGCGGATGTCGCCGTCCACGTACTCGTGCATCGCGCCGGAGGCCTGGCGCACGCACGTCCCGCTCCAGCCGAACCAGAGCCCTCCGCGCTCGGCCAGGGCGGCGCGCAGCGCGATCGCCAACCCGCCGGCCCGGCTCTCGTCGGGCAGGGTCACCCGGTTGGAGACGACGACCAGCCGGCCCATCAGGTCGCCGCCGACCACGGCCGCGACAGGCGCATCGCCGCCATCACCACGCCCACGTGCGAATACGTCTGCGGGAAGTTGCCCCAGGCTTCGCCGTCGTCGAAGGCCATGTCCTCCGACAGCAGGCCCAGCGGATTGCGCCGCGCCAGCAGGCTCTCGAACTGCTGCCGCGCCTCGTCCACGCGGCCGATCGAGGCCAGCGCGTCGATGTACCAGAAGCTGCAGATCGTGAAGCTGGTCTCGGGATGCCCGAAGTCGTCCGGTGCGATGTAGCGGAACAGGGACGTCCCGCGCCGCAGCTGCGTTCCGATCGCTTCGACGGTGGCGACGAAGCGCGGGTCCTGGGCATCGATGAAGCCGAGGTCGGCGAGCAGCAGCAGGCTGGCGTCCAGGCGCCGGCCTTCGGTCGACTCGACGAAATGGCCGAGATCCGCGTCCCAGGCGCGCTCGAGGATGTCCGCGCGCATGGCGTCCGCGCGCTGCCGCCAGTGCACCGCGCGCGGCGCCAGGCCCAGGTGCGCGGCGATGCGCGCCAGGCGGTCGCAGGCGGCCCAGCACATCACGCTGGAATAGGTGTGCACTTCCTCGCGGCCGCGAAACTCCCAGATGCCGGCGTCGGGCTGGTCGTGCAGCACCCAGGCCCGTTCGCCCAGCGGCTCCAGCCGATGGAAGGCGTCGATGTCGCCGGGGCGCTCCAGACGCTGGTCGAAGAACAGCTGGGTGGCGGCCAGCACGACGCTGCCGTAGACGTCGTGCTGCTTCTGCACCCAGGCCAGGTTGCCGCGGCGCACCGGCCCCATGCCGCGGTAGCCGGCGAGTGCGGGCACCGCGTGTTCCTCCAGCCGCGAGGCGAAGTCGATGCCGTACAGCGGCTGCAGGCCGCCGTCCTCGCCGGTGGCGAGGTTGAGCACGTAGCGCAGGTAGCCCTCCATGGTGCGGGTCGCGCCCAGCCGGTTGAGTGCGCGCACCACGAAGGCGGAGTCGCGCAGCCAGCAGTAGCGGTAGTCCCAGTTGCGCTCGCTGTGCGGAGCCTCGGGAATGGAGGTGGTGATGGCGGCGACGATCGCCCCGGTTTCCTCGTACTGGCAGAGCTTGAGGGTGATGGCGCTGCGGATGACCGCGTCCTGCCATTCCAGCGGGACGGAGAGGTAGCGCACCCATTCCCGCCAGTATTCCAGGGTCAGGCGTTCGGCCTTCTGCACGAAGCCTTCCAGCGACTCGGTCAGGGTCTCGTCGGGGCCCAGCACCAGGTGTCGCGAGCCGTCGAGCTCGAACGGCAGCGACTCGCGCACCAGGCGCACGGGCACGTCGCTGGTCAGGCGCAGCGTGAAACCCGGCACCAGGTAGCGGATGTGGTTGCTGCCCCAGGTCCGGGCCGGCATCTCGGCGCCGTAGTCGCACAGCGGGCGCAGCACGATGCGGATGCGCGGGCGCCCGGCCAGTGGCCGCAGGCGGCGCACCAGCATCACCGGGCGGTAGAAGCGGCCGTGCTGGCGCCAGCGCGGCATGAAGTCGGTGACCTCGACCTCGCCGCCATGGCGGTCGCGCAGCACGGTCCGCAGCAGGGCGCTGTTCTTGACGTACTCCTGGCGGGCGGACTCGAAGTCCTCCAGTTCGATGGCCCACTCGCCGCCGTCGGCGTGGGGCGACAGCAGGCTGCAGAAGGTCGGGTCGCCGTCGAATGCGGGGACGCAGCACCAGCACACCCGTGCCCGCGCATCGATCAGGGCGGCGACGCTGCCGTTGCCGATCAGGCCCAGGTCCAGGCTGGCAGGCATCATCGGCCGACTCCGATCCAGGCATGCACCTGGCCGGTTCCCGCGAGCCCGAAGTGCGCGGCGCTGGTGCGCGGCGGCCCCACCAGCACGCTCACGCCGTCGCGGGCATTGACGGCGGCGAAACCGGCCTCGTCGGTGATGTCGTCGCCGGCGAACACCGGGCGCCGGCCGGCGAAGGGCGGTTCGTCCATGAAGGCCAGGATCGCGGCGCCCTTGTCGGCGCGCCGGCCCTGGTAGGCCGCGGGGCGCAGTTCGACCACGTCGTTTCCGGGCTGCAGCCGGTAGCCGGGCAGCCGCGGCAGCGCGGCGTGGGCGAAGGCCCGCAGCTCGTCGCTGGCGTTGGGCGCCGCGCGCCAGTGCAGGGCGATCGCCGAACCCTTGTCCTCGACCACCGCGCCGGGATGGCGGGCGGCGACGTTCATGGCCTCGGCCAGCACCAGGGACAGCGACCGCGGCGGCTGCGGCGCACGGTGGCCGAAGCGGCCATGCCTGCGCTCGAGCCCGTGCAGGCCGGAGGCCGGCAGGACCGGCATCGCCAGCAGGGTGTCCAGGGTCCGCAGCGATCGGCCGCTGATCAGGGCGAGCGCGCCGCCGAGGCGCTGGTGCAGGGCTTCGAGCGCGGGCCCCAGGGGCTCGGGAACGTCGACTGCGTCGGGGCGGAGCGCGAAGTCGAGCAGGGTCCCGTCGACGTCGAGGAACAGGGCGCAGCTGTCGTCGATGGGCGGCGGAGGCGGCAGCACTGGGGTCTCGGCCATGGTCCGAGTGTGGGCGAGACGGTGTGAGGATTTCGCTATCGGCGTGTCCCGACCGCGCCCGTGTCGCGTCCCTGGGTCGCTCCGCTGTGACTCCGCGCTGCCCGTCCCGCGCACAGGGGGTGTGCTCCCCGGCAGTCTCCGCGTCCTGCTGCCACTGCCGGCCGCCGGCCATCCATGGCCGGCTGTCCGCACACCCCCTGCACGCGGGACGGGCTCCAGCGCTCTCGGGCTTCGGAACGGAGATCAAGAGCAAGAGCAAGAGCGGTCACGCGCTCGCCGAGCGGCTCCTGCCATGGCGACCGAACCGCCTTCGGCATCGACCTCGACATCGGCCTTGTCTCGACGTCGCGTCGCCGTCGCCGTTGCTGTTGCCCTTGCTCTCCTCCAGACCGCGACCAGAGATCGGGCCCGCCGCGGAGGCAGGGGGGATGCCCAGAGCCGGCCATGGATGGCCGGCGGCCGGATTCGGTAGCAGGACGCGCACGCTTCCGGCTGGGCATCCCCCCTGCCTCCGCGGCGGGCTGCGGCCAACTCACCGGAGCGGCGGCCCCGGCCTCCGCGGCGGGCGGCGCGAACCTCGACGGAGCGTCCCTCACTTGGGAGATGAACCTTGAACTGGCCGGCTTGGGACCGCATCTGCGGAGTATTGCCGGCCGTCGCCGGCCCACATCCGAGGCAACCCGATGCGAATGGACAGACTCACCTCGCGCTTCCAGCAGGCGCTGGCCGACGCGCAGTCGTTGGCCGTGGGCCGCGACCACAACCTGATCGAACCGGCCCACGTGCTCACGGCCCTGCTGGACGAACAGGGCGGCGGCAGCGGGCCGCTGCTGGCGCAGGCCGGCGTCAACGTGCCCCTGCTGCGCGAGCGCCTGGGCGAGATCCTGGAGAAGCTGCCGAAGGTCTCCGGCCAGGCTGGACAAGTGTCGCTGGGCAACGACCTCGGGAGGCTGCTCAACGTCACCGACAGGCTGGCGCAGCAGCGCGGCGACTCGTTCATCGCCTCCGAGCTGTTCCTGCTCGCGGCGCTGGACGACGGCGGCGACGCCGGGCGCGCGCTGAAGGCCGCGGGCGGCGACAGGGCGCGCCTGGAGGTCGCGATCGAGGCCATGCGCGGCGGCGAGAAGGTCCAGGACGCCAGCGCCGAGGAGGCCCGCCAGGCGCTGGAGAAGTACACCATCGACCTGACCGCGCGCAGCGAGAAGGGCAAGCTCGACCCGGTGATCGGCCGCGACGAGGAGATCCGACGCACCATCCAGGTGCTGCAGCGGCGGACCAAGAACAACCCGGTGCTGATCGGCGAGCCGGGCGTGGGCAAGACCGCGATCGTCGAAGGCCTGGCGCAGCGCATCGTCAACAACGAGGTGCCCGAGGGCCTGCGCGGCAAGCGCGTGCTGTCGCTCGACATGGGCGCGCTGATCGCCGGCGCCAAGTACCGCGGCGAATTCGAGGAGCGGCTGAAGGCGGTGCTCAACGACCTGGCCAAGAACGAGGGCCAGATCATCCTCTTCATCGACGAGCTGCACACCATGGTCGGCGCCGGCAAGGCCGAGGGCGCGATGGACGCCGGCAACATGCTGAAGCCGGCGCTGGCCCGCGGCGAGCTGCACTGCATCGGCGCGACCACGCTCGACGAGTACCGCAAGTACATCGAGAAGGACGCGGCGCTGGAGCGGCGCTTCCCAGAAGGTGTTCGTGGGCGAGCCCTCGGTCGAGGACACGATCGCGATCCTGCGCGGGCTGAAGGAGAAGTACGCGGTCCACCACGGCGTCGAGATCACCGACCCGGCGATCGTGGCCGCGGCGACGCTGTCGCACCGCTACATCGCCGACCGCCAGCTGCCGGACAAGGCCATCGATCTGATGGACGAGGCCGCCAGCCGCATCCGCATGGAGATCGACTCCAAGCCCGAGGAGCTCGACCGGCGCGAGCGCCGCCTGATCCAGCTCAAGATCCAGCGCGAGGCCCTGAAGAAGGAGAAGGACGAGGCCTCGAAGCAGCGCCTGGCCGATCTCGAGAGCGAGATCGAGGTGATGGAGCGCGAGTACAACGACCTCGAGGAAGTCTGGAAGGCCGAGAAGGCCACGCTGCAGGGTGCGACGAAGATCAAGGAGCAGATCGAGGCCGCCAAGCTCGAACTCGAGGCCGCGCAGCGCCGGCAGGACTTCGCGAAGATGAGCGAGATCCAGTACGGCCGGCTGCCCGAGCTGGAAAAACAGGCGCACGCCGCGCAGGAGGCCGAAACCCGCGGCTTCACCCTGCTGCAGGACAAGGTGACCGAAGACGAGATCGCCGAGGTGGTCAGCCGCTGGACCGGCATCCCGGTAGCGAAGATGCTGGAAGGCGAGCGCGACAAGCTGCTGCGCATGGAGCAGGTGCTGCACGCGCGCGTGGTCGGCCAGGACGAGGCGGTCAAGGTGGTGTCCGACGCGGTGCGCCGCGCGCGCGCCGGCCTGGCCGATCCCGCCCGGCCGGATGGTTCGTTCCTGTTCCTGGGCCCCACCGGCGTCGGCAAGACCGAGCTGTGCAAGGCGCTGGCCGAGTTCCTGTTCGATTCCAGCGACGCCATGGTGCGCATCGACATGAGCGAGTTCATGGAGAAGCACTCGGTGTCGCGGCTCGTCGGTGCCCCCCCGGGCTACGTGGGCTATGAGGAAGGCGGCTATCTCACCGAGGCGGTCCGCCGCCGTCCCTACAGCGTGATCCTGCTCGACGAGGTCGAGAAGGCGCACCCGGACGTGTTCAACATCCTGCTCCAGGTGCTCGACGACGGTCGCCTGACCGACGGCCAGGGGCGCACGGTGGACTTCCGCAACACCGTGATCGTGATGACGTCGAACCTGGGCAGCCAGATGATCCAGGAGCTCGGCGGCGACGATTCGCCCGAGGCCTACACGCAGATGAAGGCCTCGGTGATGGCCGTGGTCCAGGCACACTTCCGGCCGGAGTTCATCAACCGCCTCGACGACATCGTCGTCTTCCACGCGCTGGACAAGGCGCAGATCCGGGAGATCGCTCGGATCCAGATGCGCGGGCTGGAGAAGCGGCTGGGCGAGCGCGGGATCCGCATCGAGGTGTCCGAGGCGGCGTTCGAGCTGCTGGGCAACGTGGGCTTCGACCCGGTGTACGGCGCGCGGCCGCTGAAGCGCGCGATCCAGCAGCAGCTGGAGAACCCGCTGGCGCAGAAGATCCTGGCCGGGGAGTTCGGCAGCGGCGACACCGTCCGCGTCGACGCCGAGGCCGGCAGGCTCGCCTTTGCGAGGGGCTAGGAGGCGGCAGCGCGGGGGAGCGGTAGGGCGGGGTGGCCATCACCATCTCCGCCAGGGAGTAGGCGAGCTCGCGTTCGGCGAGGACCGCGCCGTCGGCGCCGTGCGCCAGCAGGTGCTTCACCTCGGCGTCGCTGTGGGCGCGGGCGAGGACGGTGATCGCGGGGTTCAGGGCCTTCAGGCGGGCGATCGTCTCGCCGGCCTCGAGCGCGTTGGGGATCGCGAACACCGCCATCGCCGCGCGGTCCGGCGCGGTCTCCAGCATCACCGGCTCCGACGCCACGTTGCCGCGCACGGCATGCAGGCCGGCCTCGCGCGCGACGGCCACCAGTTCGGCATCGTCCTCGACCACCACCAGCGGTACGCCGCGGCCGTGGAGCAGGCTGGCCAGCTGCCGGCCGACGCGCCCGTAGCCGACTACGATGGCATGTCCCGAGATCGAGTCCGGCAGGTGGTGGCTGGCGGCGTCCTCCGCCACTTCGCGCGCGGCGGCGCGGGCGGCCTCGGCGTCCGCCCTGGACTGCTGCCGCGCCAGCCAGCGGTCGACCACGCCGAAGGCCAGGGGGTTGAGCATGATCGAGACCAGGGCACCGGCCAGCACCAGGTCCTGGCCCTCGGGCGGCAGGATGCCCAGGCCCACGCCCAGCGCCGCGATGATGAAGGCGAACTCGCCGATCTGCGCCAGGCTGGCCGAGATCGTCAGTGCGGTCGACTTCGGATGCCCGAAGGCGCGGACGATGAGGTATGCCGCCGCCGACTTGCCGAACATGACGATGAGGGTGGTGGCCAGCACCAGCAGCGGCGCCTCGACCAGGATCGCGGGATCGAACAGCATCCCCACCGAGACGAAGAACAGCACCGCGAAGGCGTCGCGCATCGGCAGCGAATCCTGGGCCGCCTTGTGGCTGAGCTCGGACTCGTTGAGCAGCATGCCGGCGAAGAAGGCGCCGAGCGCGAACGAGACCCCGAACAGCTCGGCCGAGCCCAGTGCGATGCCGAGCGCGATCGACAGCACCGCCAGCGTGAACAGCTCGCGCGAGCCGGTGCCCGCGGTGCGCTCGAGCATCCACGGGATCACCCGCCGCCCGACGACCAGCATCACCGCCACGAACAGCCCCACCTGAACCAGGGTCTTGCCGATGGCGAGCAGCACTTCGCCCATCCGCACCGGTGCCTCGCCGGCGCCGCCGTAGACGCTGGCCACCGCGGGCATCAGCACCAGCGCGACCACGCAGGCCAGGTCCTCGACGATCAGCCAGCCGACCGCGATCCGCCCGCGGGTGGTGTCCAGCAGCCGCCGCTGCTCCATCGCCCGCAGCAGCACCACGGTGCTGGCCGTGGCCAGAGAGAAGCCGAAGACGATGCCCTGCAGCGTCGGCCAGCCGAGCATCGACGCCAGGCCCCAGCCCAGCAGCGTGGCCACGGTGATCTGCACCACCGCGCCGGGAATGGCGATGTGCCGCACCGCCATCAGGTCGCGGATGGAGAAGTGCAGGCCGACGCCGAACATCAGCAGGATGACGCCGAGCTCGGCCAGCTGCGGCGCCAGCGCCTGGTCGCCCACGAAGCCCGGGGTGAAGGGTCCGGCGATGATGCCCGCGACCAGGTAGCCCACCAGCGGCGACAGCTTCAGCCGGTGCGCGGCCAGGCCCAGGACGTAGGCCAGCACGAATCCGACCGTCAGGATCGCGAGGAGCTCGGTGTGGTGCGGCATCCGGGGGTCCGGTCGGGAATCCCGGAAGCATAATCGACGCCGGGTGACGCCGAGCGTCCATGGGCCGCCCCGCCGATACACTAGTGCGCCCCCGCACCGCCCCGGATCCCCCGCGTGATCTCCTTCCGCAACTTCGCCCTGCGCCGCGGCGAGCGCCTGCTGCTCTCCGACGTCGACCTGTCCCTGCACGCCGGCTGGCGGGTGGGCGTGGTCGGCCGCAACGGCACCGGCAAGTCCTCGCTGTTCGCCGCGGTGCGCGGCGAGGTCGAGCCCGACCGCGGCGACCTCGACCTGCCCTCGCGGTTGCGCATCGCTTCGATCGCGCAGGAGATGCCTTCGCTGCCGGATGCGGCGATCGACTTCGTGCTGGCCGGCGACGCCGCCGTGCACGCCGCGCTGCAGTCCGAGGCCAACGCCTTCGCCGCCGAGGACTGGGAGGCGGTGGCCGAGGCGCACCAGAGGCTGGAGGAGGTCGGCGGCTACGACGGCGCCGCGCGCGCCGGCAAGCTGCTGCACGGCCTGGGCTTCCCCGGCGAGGCGCAGCAGCGGCCGGTGTCGAGCTTCTCCGGCGGCTGGCGCGTGCGCCTGAACCTGGCGCGCGCGCTGATGACGCCCTCGGACGTGCTGCTGCTCGACGAGCCCACCAACCACCTCGACCTCGACGCCGTGCTCTGGCTCGAACAGTGGCTGATGAAGTACCAGGGCACGCTGCTGCTGATCTCGCACGACCGCGAGTTCCTCGACAACGTCAACACCCACACCATGCACCTGCACGGCGGCCGGGCGAAGCTCTACATCGGCAACTACACCAGCTTCGAGCGCCAGCGCGCCGAACAGCTGCGCCAGCAGCAGATCCAGCACGACAAGGTGCAGGCCGAGCGCGCCCACCTGCAGAGCTTCATCGACCGCTTCAAGGCCAGCGCCGCCAAGGCCGCGCAGGCGCAGTCGCGGGTCAAGCGCCTGGCCAAGCTGGCCGACACCGAGGCCGTGCGCGCCGAGCGCGAGGTGCGGATCGACTTCCCCGCGCCGGCGAAGCTGCCGCACGCGCTGCTGCGCCTGAACCATGCCGACTGCGGCTACGCCCCCGCTGAGCCGCCCCCCGTAGGAGCAGCTGCAGCTGCGACGGGAATCCCTGTGCCTGGCGTAGCAGCGGTCGCAGCTATAGCTGCTCCTGCAGGGGACGCGGGTACAGGGGGTGCGGGCGGTGCAGCGACGGTGATCCTGCGCGACGCCAACTTCGGCCTCGAGGCCGGCGACCGCATCGGCCTGCTCGGCCCCAACGGCGCCGGCAAGTCGACCCTGGTGAAGTCGCTGGTGGGCGATCTGCCGCTGCTCGCCGGCGAGCGCTACGCCCATCCGGACCTGCGCATCGGCTACTTCGCGCAGCACACCGTGGAGGCGCTGGTGGCCGGCACCTCGCCCATCGATCACCTGCGCGGGATCACGCCCGAGGCGTCGACCCAGGACTTCCGCAATTTCCTCGGCAAGTGGAGCTTCCCCGGCGACCGCGCGTTCGAGTCCATCGACGGCTTCAGCGGCGGCGAGCGCGCGCGGCTGGCGCTGGCGATGATCGCCTGGCGCCAGCCCAACGTGCTGCTGCTCGACGAGCCCACCAACCACCTCGACCTGGAAATGCGCGAGGCGCTGGCCGAGGCGCTCTCGGATTTCCCCGGCGCGATCGTGCTGGTCTCGCACGACCGGCACCTGATCGGCCTGGTCAGCGACACCTACTGGCGGGTGGCCGACGGCATGGTCCAGCCCTTCGACGGCGACCTCGACGACTACGCGGCGTGGCTCCGCTCGCGGCCGCAGGACGCGAAGGCGGCGGGGGCGGCAGGCGGGGCGAAGGCCGCGGCGGCGCCGCCGCCTCCACCAGCGCCTCCGCCCGCGCCCGGACCGACGAAGTCGAAGGTCAACCCGCACCGGCTGGCGCAGGCGGAAGCGCGCGTGGCGGCCCTGGAAGCAGCGATCGCCGGCATCGATGCCGATCTCGCCGCCCCCGCCTTCCACGAGGGCCCGGACGCGTCCGCGCGCGCCGCCGGGGCCGCCCGGCGACGCGCGGCCCTGGCCGCCGAGCTCGCCGAGGCCGAAACCGAACTGCTGGCCCTGTACGAGGCGGCCTGACCCTCGCGCCGACCCCGTTGACCTGGATCAACGCCCGGCCCGCGCGGCCTGGTGCATCCTGAGGGCGATCACAGGAGGAGTGCAGTCATGTACAAGCAGATCCTGATCCCCACCGACGGCTCCGAGCTTTCCCTCGGGGCGATCGAACAGGGGCTCGCCTTCGCCAGGGAAGTCGGCGCATCGGTGGTCTTTTTCACCGCCACCATGCCCATCCGCGTCTACGGCGTCACCGGCGAGCAGCTCGCCGGCGGCTACGAGGCCTATACGAAGATCGCGCGCGAGGAAGGCGCGCGTCGCCTGGCGCAGGCGGAGGAGCGCGCGAAAGCGGTGGGCGTGCCCTGCCAGTCGCGGATGGTCGAGAGCGAGCATCCCTGGGAGGCGATCATCGCGACCGCCGACGAGGCCGGCTGCGACCTGATCGCGATGGCCTCGCACGGCCGTCGCGGCCTCAGCGGCCTGGTGCTGGGCAGCGAAACGCTGAAGGTGCTGACGCACTCCACCATCCCGGTGCTGGTCTACAGGCAGGCGAAGACGGGCTGACGCGCGTTGCCCGCGGCGGGCGCGGAGGTTAGGGTGTCCGGATGGACATCTTCCGACTCTCCGCGCTTTCCGCCGCGCTGGTGGCCCTTGCCGCCTGCGCCCCGTCCAACGATCCGGCCGCGCCCGCCGCGGGCGACCCGCGCGCGGAAGCGCTCGACGCGGCGGTGCCCGACGCCGCGCCCGCCGATGCCTTCATGGCCGCGCTCGCCTCGCACTGCGGCCAGGCCTTCGCCGGCCGCATCGTCGCCAACGAGCCCGCCTCGCCCACGCCCGACGCCTTCGAGGGCAAGGAGCTGGTGATGCATGTGCGCGGCTGCGACGACCCGACGCGCGAACTGCGCGTGCCCTTCCACGTCGGCGACGACCATTCGCGCACGTGGGTGCTGACCCGCACCGACGCCGGCCTGCGCCTTAAGCACGACCACCGCCACCAGGACGGCAGTCCGGACGTGCAGACCATGTATGGCGGCGAGACCACCACGGGGGGCACGGCCGCGCGCCAGGAGTTCCCGGTGGACCAGGAGTCGATCGAGCTGTTCGGCCGCACCGGCGCGGACGTGTCCACCACCAACACCTGGGCGATGGAGATCGAGCCCGGCAGCCGCTTCCTGTACGAACTCTCGCGCCCGGAAGGCGGGCTGAACCCCACGGGGCGCCTGTTCCAGGTCGAGTTCGACCTGACGACGCCGGTGGCCGAGCCGCCCGCGCCCTGGGGCAGCACGGACTGACCCGGGCCGCCGCGGCTTGATTTGCGCGGGCGGGACCCCAGAATGCGGGCAGTTTCCGCTGTCTTCATTCTTCCCGCCCATGCCTATCTACGCCTACCGCTGCGCCGCCTGCGACCATGACTTCGACCGTCTGCAGAAGCTTTCCGACCCGGATCCGGACAGCTGCCCGGCCTGCGGCGTGAGCGGCGGCGTGGCGCGCCAGCTGACGGCGCCTTCGTTCCGGCTGGCCGGCAGCGGCTGGTACGAGACCGACTTCAAGAAGGACGGCGACCGCAAGCGCAACCTGGCCGAAGGCGGCGAGGGCGCCGGCAGGGCCGACGCCGGCGCGAAGCCGTCGGGCGATGCAGCGCCCAAGGGCGACGGGAGCCCCGGCACCGTCACGCCGAAGGCCGGCGCCGCTGCGGCAAAGGCCGACCCCGCGCCCGCCGCACCCTGACGCGGGAGCCGCCAGCGCGGTCCCCACCGTTAAACTATGCGGCTCCGCCTGACCGGCGGCCCGTTTTCCGCGTCCGGAGCCCCCATGCGTACCCACTTCTGCGGCCTGATCGACGAGTCGCTGATCGGCCAGACCGTCACCCTCTGCGGCTGGGCCGACGTCGCCCGCGACCTCGGCGGCCTGTGCTTCATCGACCTGCGCGACCATGAGGGCATCGTCCAGGTGGTGGCCGAGCCGTCGGACGCCGAGGGCAATGCGGCCGTGGTCGCCACGGCCGCGAAGGTGGGCTACGAGGACTGCCTGCGCGTGACCGGCAGCGTGCGCCGCCGCGAGTCTGTGAATCCGAAGATCCCGACCGGGCAGGTGGAGGTGGTCGCGACCGCGATCGAGGTGCTGAACAAGGCCGAGCCGCTGCCCTTCCACCACCATGAGAACCCGGGCGAGGACATCCGCCTGAAGTACCGCTACCTCGACCTGCGCAGCCCGGAAATGCAGCGCCGCATGCGCACGCGCACGAAGCTGGTCGCGGCGCTGCGTCGCTGGCTGGACGCGCGCGGCTTCCAGGACATCGAGACCCCGATCCTGACCAAGGCCACGCCCGAGGGCGCGCGCGACTTCCTGGTGCCCGCTCGCATGCACTCCGGCGAGTTCTACGCCCTGCCGCAGAGCCCGCAGCTGTTCAAGCAGATCCTGATGGTCGCCGGCTTCGACCGCTACTACCAGATCGCGCGCTGCTTCCGCGACGAGGCCCTGCGTGCCGACCGCCAGCTGGAGTTCACCCAGCTCGACATGGAGTTCGCCTGGGTCGACGAGAAAACCGTGCAGGACACGGTCGAAGGGATGGTGCGCGACGTGTTCCGCGAGGTGGCCGGCGTCGAACTCGACGCCTTCCCGCGCATGACCTGGGCCGAGGCCATGCGCCGCTACGGTTCCGACAAGCCGGACCTGCGCATCGCGCTGGAGCTGGTGGATGTGGACGCGCTGGTCAAGGACTCGCAGTTCAAGGTCTTCACCGATGCCGCCGGCGTGGACGGCATGCGCGTGTGCGCGCTGCGCATTCCCGGCGGCGCGGCGCTTTCGCGCAAACAGATCGACGAGTACGCCGCGCACGCGGCGAAGTACGGCGCGAAGGGCCTGGCCTACGCGAAGCTCGGCGAGGACGGTGCGGTGAACTCGCCGGTGGCCAAGTTCTTCGACGAGGCCGCGTTCGCGGCGCTGCTGGCGCACGTGGGCGCGGACAAGGGCGACATCGTGTTCTTCGGCGCCGGCGCCTTCAACACCGTCAGCGATTTCATGGGTGCGGTGCGCCTCAAGGCCGGCAGGGATTTCAAGCTGGTCGAGGACAGCTGGAAGCCGCTCTGGGTCACCGACTTCCCGATGTTCGAATGGGACGACGAGGCGCAGCGCTTCGTGGCCCTGCACCACCCCTTCACCGCGCCGGCCGTGGACGACGTCGACGAGTTGCGCGCCAACGCGCGTACCGCGACCAGCCGCGGCTACGACATGGTGCTCAACGGCAACGAGATCGGCGGCGGCTCGATCCGCATCCACCGCCCGGCGATGCAGTCGGCGGTGTTCGAGCTGCTGGGCATCGGCGCGGAGGAGCAGCAGGCCAAGTTCGGCTTCCTGCTCGACGCGCTGAAGTACGGCGCGCCGCCGCACGGTGGCATCGCCTTCGGTATCGACCGCATCGCCGCGCTCATGGCGGGCACCGAATCCATCCGTGACGTCATCGCCTTCCCCAAGACCACCACCGCGCAGTGCCTGATGACCGGCGCACCGTCGCCGATCGAGGACGCGCAGCTGGCGGAGGTGCACGTCGCGGTGCGGGCGAAGGACGGCGCTTAGGCGGGGATGGCGGCAGGGTCCCCCATGTCCATGACCATCCGCCGCGCCACCCCCGAAGACGCCGGGACCCTGTCCCGGCTCTCGGCGCGCACGTTCACCGAAACCTTCGGTCACCTCTATCCGCCGGAGGACCTTGCCGCCTTCATCGCCGAGGCCTACGCCGAAGACCGGCAGCGGGTGATCCTGTCGCATCCCGATTACGCGGTCTGGCTGCTGGAGGACGACGGCGAGGCCGTCGGCCATGCCGCAGCGGGCCCCTGCGGCCTGCCGCACCCGGAGGTCGCGCCCGGCGACGGCGAGCTCAAGCGCCTGTACCTGCTGGCCCCGTACCAGTCCGGCGGCTGGGGCGGGAAGATGTTCGACGCGGTGATGGAATGGCTGCAGCGCAACGGCCCCTGCGGCCTGTGGATCGGCGTCTGGTCCGGGAACCATGGCGCCCAGCGCTTCTACGCGCGCCGGGGCTTCGAGCCCGTGGGCGAATACCTGTTTCCGGTAGGCCGGGTCCGCGACCGTGAATTCATCCTGCGCCGCACGAAGCCGTACCCGGTGCACCGGGAATGAGTGTGCGATCGTCCGTCGCGGGTCGGGTCCTGCTGCTCCACGGCCTGTGGATGCCGCCGCTGGCGATGCGCCGCTTCGCGGCCGGGCTGCGCGCGCGGGGCTGGTCGACCGGCATCGTCGGCTACCGCAGCATCGTCGGCAGCACGGACGCGGCCGTGCGCGGCATCCGCGACCGACTGCGGAACGGCCCGCCGACGCACCTCGTCGGCCACAGTCTCGGCGGGCTGATGGCGCTCGAGGCACTGCGCGCCGAACCCTCCCTGCCGGTTGCGCGCGTCGCCTGCCTGGGCACGCCGCTGTGCGGGAGCGGCGTGGCGAAGGTGATGTCGCGCCGCGCGCTGACCACGCTGTACCTCGGCCGCAGCGCGGCGCTGCTGCGCGCCGGCTGCGTGGTGATGCCGCCCGGCGTCGACGTCGGCATGGTCGCCGGCCGCCGGCCGCGCGGACTGGGTGCCCTGGTGGCACGCTTCGAGGGCCCGCACGACGGCACGGTGGAGGTGGAGGAGACGCGGGCGCCGGGACTTGCCGACCACATCGTGATCGACGCCTCGCACAGCGGACTGCTGTTCTCGGACGAGGCGGTGCGGCAGGTGGCCGGGTTTCTGGCGCAGGGACGGTTCCCGCGGTGACCGCCGGCGCCTGCGGAGGGGCCGGCCTATAATCGCAGCCCTTCCATCAGGGTTCGCAGGCAGTTCCATGGCAGGTCATTCCAAGTGGGCGAACATCCAGCACCGCAAGAACGCGCAGGACGCGAAGCGGGGCAAGATCTTCACCAAGATCATCCGTGAGATCTCGGTCGCCGCGCGTGCCGGTGGCGGGGACCCCGCGGGGAATCCCCGCCTGCGCACCGCCATGGACAAGGCACTGGGCGCGAACATGACCAAGGACGTCATCGAGCGCGCCATCAAGAAGGCCACCGGCGAACTGGAAGGCGTCAGCTACGAAGAGATCCGCTACGAGGGCTATGCGCCCGGCGGCGTGGCGGTGATCGTCGACTGCCTGACCGACAACAAGGTGCGGACCGTGGCCGACGTGCGCCACGCCTTCGGCAAGTTCGGCGGCAATCTCGGCACCGACGGCTCGGTCGCCTTCATGTTCCGCAAGCTCGGCGTGCTCAGCTTCGCGCCGGGAGCGGACGAGGAGACGATCACCAACGCCGCGATCGAGGCGGGTGCCGAGGACATCGTCGTCTACCCGGAAGACGGCTCCATCGACGTGCTGGCCTCGCAGGAGGACTTCATCGCGGTGCGCGACGCGATGGCCGCCGCCGGCGTGGTCCCCGACCAGGCCGAGGTCACCATGCGCGCCGACAACGACGTCGCCGTGGAAGGCGAGACCGCGCAGCAGGTGGTCAAGCTGCTCGAATGGCTCGAGGACATCGACGACGTCCAGGCGGTCTACTCCAACGCCGACCTGGGCGAGGACGCCTACGCCTGATCCGGCGTAAGCTCGGCCACGTGACCAGGATCCTCGGCATCGACCCGGGCTCGCAGCGCACCGGCATCGGCATCATCGACGTCGACGCCGCCGGCCGCGCCACGCACGTCTTCCATGCCCCGCTGGACCTCCTGGCCGGCGCCGCCGCCGCGCGCGGCGACCTGCCCCAGCGCCTGCGCCGCCTGGTCGACGGCCTGCGCGCGATCGTCGAAGAGCACCGGCCGGACGAGGTCGCGATCGAGCAGGTGTTCGTGTCGAAGAACGCGGACTCCGCGCTCAAGCTCGGCCAGGCGCGCGGCGCCGCGATCTGCGCCGTGGTCATGCACGACCTGCCGGTGAGCGAGTACGGCGCGCGCCAGGTGAAGCTGGCCCTGGTCGGCAGCGGCGCCGCCGACAAGGCCCAGGTGCAACACATGGTCGGCGCCGTGCTGGGGCTCAAGGGCCGCCTGCAGGCCGACGCCGCCGACGCCCTGGCGATCGCCATCACCCACGCCCATACCCGCGCCAGCGCGCTGCGCCTGGGTATCGATGCACGACTGGCCTGGAGCCGCCGATGATCGGACGCCTGCGGGGCGTGCTCGCCCACAAGTCCCCGCCCTGGCTGGTGGTCGACGTCAACGGCGTCGGCTACGAGCTGGAGGCGCCCATGAGCACCTTCTACGAGCTGCCGGTGCTCGGGAAAGAGGTCTCGCTGTTCACGCACTACGCCCAGCGCGACGACTCGGTGTCGCTGTACGGCTTCGCGTCCGAGGCCGAGCGCCGCCTGTTCCGCGACGTGCAGCGGGTCAGCGGCATCGGCGCGAAGATCGCGCTGGCGATCCTGTCCGGCGCCAGCGTGGAGGAATTCGCGCGCCTGGTACAGGCCGGCGACGTGACCGCGCTGACCCGGATCCCGGGGATCGGCAAGAAGACAGCGGAGCGCATCGTGGTCGAGCTGCGCGACCGCGCCGAGGCGATCGTGGGCGGGGGGGCGGCGCTGCCCGCGGCCGGCGTGCCCGCCGATCCGCTGTCCGAGGCCACCGTGGCCCTGCAGCAGCTGGGCTACAAGCCGGCCGAGGCCCAGCGCATGGCGCGTGCCGCGCACACCGACGGCGACGCGGCGGAAACCATCATCCGAAAGGCGCTACAGTCCGCGCTTCGCTGAGTCGACCCGCCCCGGAATCCCCATGTCAGCAGGTACCCCGAAGCCGGCCGTCCCGATCCAGGGCGCACGAGGCCGCGCACAAGGAAACGGTGCCGCGCGCGCGGACGGCCGCGAGCGGCGCGCGGATGGCGGCCACGGCAAGATCGGCCTCACGGGTCTCGTCGTCGGCGCGATCGGCGTGGTCTTCGGCGACATCGGCACCAGCCCGCTGTACACCCTGCGCGAGGCCTTCAACCCGCACTACGGCCTGACCGCCGACCACGACACCGTGCTCGGCATCCTCTCGCTCGTCTTCTGGGCGCTCACGGTCGTGGTGACCTTCAAGTACGTCACCATCATCATGCGCGCCGACAACGAGGGCGAGGGCGGCATCATGGCGCTGATGGCGCTGGCCCAGCGCAGCCTGAAGCCCGGATCGAAGTCGGTGTACCTGGTCGGCCTGCTGGGTGTGTTCGGCGCCTCGCTGTTCTTCGGCGACGGCGTGATCACGCCGGCGATCTCGGTGCTGTCGGCGGTCGAGGGCCTGGAGGTCGTGGCACCCCGGCTCGGGAACTGGATCATCCCGATCACGGTGGTGGTGCTGGGCGTGCTGTTCGGGACCCAGCGTTTCGGCACCCACAGGGTCGGCCGGATCTTCGGCCCGGTGATGATCCTCTGGTTCCTGAGCCTGGCGGTGCTGGGGGTCGTCAACATCGTCCACGACCCGGAAGTGCTGAAGGCCATCAACCCGCTGTGGGGGGCGCGCTTCTTCGTCGAGCACAGCTGGGGCGGGGTGTTCATCCTCGGCGCGGTGGTGCTGGCGGTCACCGGCGGCGAGGCGATCTACACCGACATGGGCCACTTCGGCGCCCGGCCCATCCGGCTCGGCTGGTACTGGTTCGTCCTGCCCTCGCTGATGCTCAACTACCTGGGCCAGGGCGCGCTGGTGCTCGAGGATCCCGAGGCGATCCGCAACCCGTTCTTCATCGGAGTGCCGGAGTGGGGCCGCTGGCCGATGATCGTGCTCGCCACCGCGGCGACGGTGATCGCCTCGCAGGCGGTGATCACCGGCGGCTTCTCGGTGGCGCGCCAGGCCATGCAGTTGGGCTACATCCCGCGCATGCGCATCCAGCACACCTCCAGCGAGACCATCGGCCAGATCTACATTCCTGCCATCAACTGGTCGATGGCGGTGATCGTGATCCTGCTGGTGCTGAGCTTCCGGACCTCGTCGGCGCTGGCCACCGCCTATGGCATCTCGGTATCGATGACGATGCTGATCGACACCCTGCTGCTGGCGATCGTCGCGCGCGCGCTGTGGCCGAAGGCGCGGCGCTGGGTGCTGCCATCCTGCGTCGGATTCTTCTTCTTCGACGTCGCCTTCGTGGTCGCCAACGGCGCCAAGATCCCGCAGGGCGGCTGGTTCCCGGTGGTGCTGGGCATCGTGCTGTTCACCCTGCTGCGGACCTGGCGCCGGGGCCGCCAGATCCTGCGCGAGGCCGTGCAGGCGGACGGCCTGCGCCTGGACACCTTCATCAGCGGCCTGATGCTGGCGCCGCCGGTGCGGGTGCCGGGCACGGCCATCTTCATGACCAGCGATCCGGGCGTGGTGCCGCACGCCTTGATGCACAACCTCAAGCACAACAAGGTGCTGCACGAGCGCAACCTGTTCCTGACGGTGGAAACGCTGACCGTGCCGTATGCGCCCCGCGAGCGCCGGATCGAACTGCACGGCATCGGCGACGATTTCTACCGGGTGGCGGTGCGCTTCGGCTTCATGGAGATGCCGGACGTGCCGCTGGCGCTGATGAGCGGGTGCGACATCGAAGGCCTGGACGTGGACCCGATGGAAACCACGTACTTCACGAGCCGCGAATCCATCGTGGCATCCCGCCACGTGGGGATGCCGCTGTGGCGGGCGCGGGTCTTCGCGGTGATGCACCGCAATGCCGCACCGGCCAACGCATACTTCCGCATTCCCGGCAACCGCCTCGTGGAGCTTGGATCCCAGGTGGAAATCTGAGCTGGTCACTGCGCGGCATAGACGCTAGGCTTTGCGTCCATCAAGCCAATGCCAGCGGAGCGCGCCTTGGACGCGGAAACCGGCCAGCCGACCCAGCGAAGGGAGCTGATCCTCTTCCTTTTCATCACCGTGGTGCTGTTCCCGATCCTCTCGGTGATGATCGTCGGCGGCTACGGCTTCGCCGTCTGGTTCTGGCAGATGTTCGTCGCCGGGCCACCGACCGGTTGAGCATGGGACGTGCTGTTGCCAGCCCCGTCGCGACCAGCCTCCCGGACCCCGGGCGCCGGGCCCTGCTGCGCGGCCGCCTGCACGGGCCGCCGCCGCTGCGCCCGCCCTGGGCGCTGGACGAACCGCGTTTCGTCGATGCCTGCACCGGCTGCGGCGATTGCGTGACCGCCTGTCCCGAGAATGTGCTGCACCTTGGCGGCGGCCGGCTGCCGGAATTCGATCCCGGTCGCGGCGAATGCACCTTCTGCGGCGACTGCGCGTCGGCCTGCGCCGCGCCGGCGTTCAACTCCGTTTCCGCGCTTCCCTGGACGCTGCGCGCGCGGGTGGGCGAGGCCTGCCTGACCGCTCGCGGCATCGTCTGCTCCAGCTGCCGCGACGCCTGTGGCGAAGCCGCGATCCGCTTTCCGCCCACACGCGCCGTCCCGGTGCCGCGCATCGACGCCGACCGCTGCACCGGCTGCGGTGCCTGCGTCGCCGGCTGTCCGAGCGCCGCCATCAGCCTCGCCCATGCGCCGCGGGAGGTGGCCGATGAAGCCTGATGCCGCCCGCCGCGAGTGGCACCTCGCCAGCCTGGTGGTCCGCCACCATCCCGAAGCCCTGCCGGCGCTGGCCGAGGCGGTCGACGCCGCCGAAGGCCTGGAGATCGCGCTGCAGGACGAGACCCGCAGCGTGCTGGTCCAGGAAAGCGACGGCACCGCCGGCCTGATGGCCAACATCGACATGCTGCACGCCCTGCCGGGCGTCGTGACCGTCAACCTCGTCTACCACCACATCGAGCCACAGGAGCCGACTGGATGACCACCAGCCGCCGCGAATTCATCCGCAACACCGCCGTCGCCAGCGCCGCCGCCGCCGCGGGCCTGCCGCTGCCGGCGAAGCTCGCCGAAGCGGTGGTTGAGGGCAACCGCGAACTGAAATGGAGCAAGGCGCCGTGCCGCTACTGCGGCACCGGCTGCGGCATCAACGTCGCGGTGCGCAACGGCCGCGTGGTCGCCACCCACGGCGACGTGCTGGCCGAAGTGAACAAGGGCCTGAACTGCGTCAAGGGCTATTTCCTCTCCAAGGTGATGTACGGCGCCGACCGCCTGACCACGCCACTGCTGCGCAAGCGCGACGGCGTCTTCCACAAGGAGGGCGAGTTCACCCCGGTGAGCTGGGACGAGGCCTTCGACGTGATGGAGGAGAAGTTCCGCGCGGTGCTGAAGGCCAAGGGCGGCGACGGCATCGGCATGTTCGGCTCCGGCCAGTGGACGGTGTGGGAGGGCTACGCGGCCAACAAGCTGATGAAGGCCGGCTTCCGCAGCAACCACATCGATCCCAACGCGCGCCACTGCATGGCGTCCGCGGTCACCGGCTTCATGCGCACCTTCGGCATGGACGAGCCGATGGGCTGCTACGACGACATCGAGGCCGCGGACGCCTTCGTGCTCTGGGGCTCGAACATGGCCGAGATGCACCCGATCCTCTGGACCCGGGTGACCGACCGCCGGCTGTCTAACCCGCACGTCAAGGTCGCGGTGCTGTCGACATTCGAGCACCGCAGCTTCGACCTCGCCGACATCCCGATGGTGTTCAAGCCCCAGACCGACCTGGTGATCCTGAACTACATCGCCAACCACATCATCCGGTCGGGCAAGGTCAACCGCGACTTCGTCGACAGGCACACCACCTTCAAGCGCGGCAACGACGACATCGGCTACGGCCTGCGCCCCGAGCATCCGCTGCAGGTGGCGGCGAAGAACGCCGACGACGCCAACGGCGGCACGCCGATCGGCTTCGACGAGTTCGCGGCCTTCGTCGCGCCGTACACGCTGGAGAAGGCGGTCGAGATGACCGGCGTCGAGCGCGGCTGGCTGGAGCAGCTGGCCGAGCTGTACGCGAACCCCGACATCAAGGTGATGTCGTTCTGGACCATGGGCTTCAACCAGCACACGCGCGGCACGTGGGCCAACAACATGGTCTACAACATCCACCTGCTGACCGGGAAGATCGCGACCCCGGGCAACAGCCCGTTCTCGCTGACCGGGCAGCCTTCCGCCTGCGGCACCGCGCGCGAGGTCGGAACCTTCAGCCACCGCCTGCCCGCGGACATGGTGGTGACCAACCCCGAGCACCGGGCGATGGCCGAGGACATCTGGAAGGTCCCGCGCGGGATCATCAAGGAGAAGGTCGGCTACCACGCGGTCGAGCAGAACCGCGCGCTGAAGGACGGCAAGCTCAACGCCTACTGGGTGCAGGTCAACAACAACATGCAGGCTTCGGCCAACATCCTCGAAGAGGGCTACCCGGGCTATCGCAACCCGGACAACTTCATCGTGGTGTCCGATGCCTATCCCACCGTCACCTGCCAGGCGGCGGACCTGATCCTGCCCACGGCGATGTGGGTGGAGAAGGAGGGCGCCTACGGCAACGCGGAGCGCCGCACGCACTTCTGGCACCAGCTGGTCGACGCGCCGGGCGAGGCGAGGTCGGACCTCTGGCAGCTGATGGAGTTCTCCAAGCGCTTCACCACCGACGAGTGCTGGCCGGAGGAGGTCCTGGCCGCCAATCCGGAGTTCCGCGGCAAGACCCTGTTCGAGGTGCTGTTCCGCAACGGCAAGGTCGACGCCTTCGGCGTGGACGAGATCGAAGCGGGCTACGCCAACCACGAGGCCGAGGCCTTCGGCTTCTACCCGCAGAAGGGCCTGTTCGAGGAATACGCCGAATTCGGCCGCGGCCACGCCCACGACCTCGCGCCCTTCGACACCTACCATCAGGTCCGCGGCCTGCGCTGGCCGGTGGTCGACGGCAAGGAGACCCGCTGGCGCTACCGCGAGGGCGAGGATCCGTACGTCAAGCCCGGTGCAGGCTTCGAGTTCTATGGCAACCCCGACGGCAAGGCGGTGATCTGGGCGCTGCCCTACGAGCCGCCGGCCGAGTCCCCGGACGACGAGTACGACCTGTGGCTGGTCACCGGGCGCGTGCTGGAACACTGGCACTCTGGCTCGATGACCATGCGCATCCCGGAGCTGTACCGGGCGGTGCCCTCGGCGGTGGTGTTCATGCACCCCGACGACGCGAAGGCGCGCGGGCTCAAGCGCGGCGACGAGGTCGAAGTGGCCTCGCGCCGCGGCGCCATGCGCACCCGCGTCGAGACCCGCGGCCGCAACCGCATGCCGCGCGGCGTGGTCTTCGTGCCCTGGTTCGACGCCGCCCAGCTGATCAACAAGGTCACGCTGGACGCGACCGACCCGATCTCCAAGCAGACCGACTTCAAGAAGTGCGCGGCCAAGGTCGTCGCGGTGGGAGCCTGACATGCGCCTGATATCGACGACCCGTGCCCTGGCCGCCCTGCTGGCGGTCGCCGTGCTGCCGCTGCTGCTCGCCGCCTGCGGCGAGCGCGATGCCGGCCCCGAGATCCGCCCGCCCGCGCCGCCGGTCAGCGCACGCGGCAACCCCGCCCATGACATCGACCCGTTGCGCCGGAACGTGCCCATCACCACCGAGGTCACGCCGCTGCCGCTGGCCAACGTCGAGAACTTCGACATGACGCGCCAGCGCGCCTACCCCATGCAGCCGCCGACCATCCCGCACAGCATCGACGGCTACCAGGTGGACCTGAACTCCAACCGCTGCATGCTCTGCCACGCGCGCAGCACCGCCGCGGATTTCCAGGCGCCCCCGGTCAGCGTGACCCACTACATGGACCGGGACGACCAGTTCCTGGCCGAGGTGTCGCCGCGGCGCTACTTCTGCGTGCAGTGCCATGTGACCCAGACCGACGCGCAACCGCTGGTGGCCAACGGCTTCAGGGACATCGACGAGGTCCTGCGTTCGGAGCGCATGCAATGAGGCTGGTGCGGCGCACCCGCGAGGGGCTGGTCTCGTTCTGGGGGCAGTTCAACCGGCCGGCCCGCACGCTGAGCCTGGGCTTCCTGACCCTGGGCGGCTTCATCGCGGGCATCGTGTTCTGGGGCGGCTTCAACACCGCGCTGGAGGCGACCAACACGGAAGCCTTCTGCACCAGCTGTCACGAGATGGAGGCCAACGTCTTCGAGGAGCTGAAGCCCACCATCCACTACAGCAACCGCTCCGGCGTGCGGGCCAGCTGTCCCGACTGCCACGTGCCGCATGACTGGACCGACAAGATGGCGCGCAAGATGCAGGCTTCGAAGGAGGTCTGGGGCAAGGTCTTCGGCACCATCAACACCCGCGAGAAGTTCCTCGACAACCGTCTGAAGCTGGCCCAGCACGAGTGGGACCGGCTCAAGGCCAATGACTCGCTGGAATGCCGCAACTGCCACGACTACAACTCGATGGACCTGACCCGCCAGGCCACCCGTGCCGCCTTCATCCACCGCAGCTACCTGGCCACGGGGCAGGCGACCTGCATCGACTGCCACAAGGGCATCGCCCACAGGCTGCCCGACATGACCGGCATTCCGCAGGGGATCCAGGCGGGGTCGGCCGCGACGACGACCGGCCTGCCGTCACCGCACTGACCGCGTCCTGCTCCTGTAGGAGCGGCTACAGCCGCGAAGCTTTCTGTAGGGGCGGCTGGGCTACAGCCGCGACGGCGAGGAGTCCCGTTCGCGGCTATAGCCGCTCCTGCAGTCCGTGGAAACGGAGGTGCCCGCGCGCCGGCCGGCGTGAGAACATGGCGCCATGAGCGAAGAGCGGATCATCGGCGGCGGGGCCACCCGCGAGGACGCCGCCATCGAGGCCTCGATCCGCCCCCAGCGGCTGGATGACTACCTCGGGCAGAAGCCCGTGCGCGAGCAGATGTCGATCTACATCGAGGCCGCGAAGCGCCGGGGCGAGGCCATGGACCATGTCCTGATCTTCGGCCCGCCGGGGCTGGGCAAGACCACCCTCAGCCACGTGATCGCCAACGAGCTCGGCGTCGGCCTGCGGGTCACTTCCGGCCCGGTGATCGAGAAGGCCGGGGACCTGGCGGCGCTGCTGACCAACCTGCAGCCACACGACGTGCTCTTCATCGACGAGATCCACCGGCTCTCGCCCGTGGTCGAGGAGGTGCTGTACCCGGCGATGGAGGACTTCCAGATCGACATCATGATCGGCGAGGGTCCCGCGGCGCGCTCGATCAAGCTCGACCTGCCACCGTTCACCCTGATCGGCGCCACCACCCGCGCGGGGCTGCTGACCGCGCCCCTGCGCGACCGCTTCGGCATCGTCCAGCGGCTGGAGTTCTACAGCGCCGAGGAGCTGACGCGGATCGTGCGCCGCTCGGCGCAGATCCTGGGCATCGACTGCGAGGCCGAAGGGGCCGCCGAGATCGCACGCCGTTCGCGCGGCACGCCGCGCATCGCCAACCGCCTGCTGCGGCGGGTGCGCGACTTCGCGCAGGTCCGCGCCGGCGGGCGCATCGACACGCCGGTGGCCGCGGCCGCCATGCAGATGCTCAAGGTCGACCCGGAAGGCTTCGACGACCTCGACCGGCGCCTGCTCAACCTCATCATCGAGAACTTCGACGGCGGCCCGGTGGGCGTGGAGTCGCTCGCCGCGGCGCTGAGCGAGGAGCGCGGCACGCTCGAGGACGTGATCGAACCCTACCTGATCCAGCAGGGCTTCCTGGTGCGCACCGCGCGCGGGCGCATGGCCACGCAGAAGGCGTGGCGCCACCTGGGGCTGCAGCCGCGTGACCAGGCTGCGGAGGGATTGTTCTGAACGCCTCCGGTTCGCCTCTGTTCATCCTCCCTGCCAGGGTCTACTGGGAAGATACCGACGCCGGCGGCGTGGTGTACCACGCCCGGTACGTGGCCTTCCTCGAACGCGCGCGCAGCGAATGGATGCGCAGCCTCGGCTACGGGCAGCAGGCCCTGATCGACGGGCTCGACCTGGTGTTCGCCGTGCGCGACATGCAGCTCGACTTCCGCCGGCCCGCTCGCCTGGACGACGCGCTCGGGGTCACCGTGGCGCTGGCGCGGGTGCGCCGGGCCAGCGTCGAGTTCGCACAGGAAGTGCGGTGCGAGGGCGAGGTGCTGGCCACGGCGCAGGTGCGGGTTGCGGCGATCGACGCGCGCAGCTTCCGGCCACGGGCGCTGCCGGACGAGCTGTACGGACAATTCAAATCCCTGGAATCGAACGCGGAGCAAGATCGATGAGTGCAACGGCCATCCTGATGCAGGCGAGCAGCGTGGAACCCCTGCCCGAGGAGGCCCCGGCCGACAGCGTGGCGCTGGCGGCCGACGCCGTGAACCAGGCCGCGGCCGTTCCGGCCGCCGGCGGCGAACTCGACCTCGTCCAGCTGATCCTGCACGCCTCGCTGCCGGTGCAGCTGGTGATGCTGCTCCTGCTGTTTGCGTCGATCGCCTCGTGGGTGATCATCTTCCGCAAGAAGCGGATGCTCGACCGCGCCGAGAAGGAAGCCGACCGCTTCGAGGAGCGCTTCTGGTCCGGCGCCGACCTCGGCAAGCTCTACAGCGCCGCCAGCGAGCGCAACCGCGAGGTCGAGGGCCTGGAGTCGATCTTCGAGGCCGGCTTCCGCGAGTACAGCCGCAGCGGCCAGCGTCGCGGCGCCGACAGCCGGGTGAAGCTGGAAGGCGCCCAGCGCGGCATGCGCGTGGCCAGCTCGCGCGAACTGGACGACCTCGAGCACAACCTCGAGTTCCTCGCCAACGTCGGCTCGATCGCGCCCTATGTCGGCCTTCTGGGAACGGTCTGGGGCATCATGATCGCCTTCCAGGGCCTGGCCAACGTCAAGGAAGCGACCATCGCCAGCGTGGCGCCGGGCATTTCCGAGGCGCTGATCGCGACCGCCATGGGCCTGTTCGCGGCGATCCCGGCGGTCTGGGCCTACAACCGCTTCGCGACCAAGGTCGAGCGCATCGCCGGGCGCTACGACGCCTTCTCCGATGAGTTCTCCTCGATCCTGGAGCGCCAGTCCTCGGCCGGCGAGGCCTGATCCGATGAGCGTCCGTGCCCGCCGCGGCAAGCGCCGCAAACTCAAGAACGAGATCAACGTCGTGCCCTACATCGACGTGATGCTCGTGCTGCTGATCATCTTCATGGTCACCGCGCCGCTGATGAACCTGGGCGTGGACGTGCAGCTGCCCGAGTCAAACGCCAAGTCGATCACCGAGCAGAAGGATCCGGTGGTGGTGAGCGTGGATCGCGACGGCAACTATTTCCTGGCCATCGAGACCGGGAACAACCAGGCCGTCGACGTGGACACCCTGGGCGCCCGGGTCCGCGCGCTCGTGGCGAACAATCCGGACGTGGCGGTCTACGTCGCCGCCGACGGCGCCGGCAGCTACCAGAACGTGATGGACGCGATGGTGCTGCTGCAGAACGCCGGCGTCGAGCGCGTCGGCCTGATGAGCCAGCCCAGGCAGGACGGCACCCGCTGATGCGAGAGCAACGCGCCGATACCACGCGCGCGGTGGTGCTGGCCCTGCTGCTCCACGTCGCGCTGTTCGCGCTGATGTTCGCCGGCCTGTGGTGGACGCGCAGCGCGGCGCCGCTGTCCGCGGCCGGGTCGCCGATCAGCGCCGAGCTGATCGACGTCAGCGACCTGTCGCCGGCGATGCAGCGCACGCTGCAGCGGCGGCCCGAACCGGTTCCGCCCGAGCCCTTGCCCGTCCCGGAACCGGAGCCGGTCGTGGTCGAGGACGCGACGCCCGAGCCGCAGCCGATCCCGGTGCCGCTGCCCGAGGACGCCCCGGTCGAGCCGCAGCCGACGCCCCAGGTGCAGGTGCCCGAGCCCTCGCCCGTGGACCAGGAGGCGGTGCGCCGCGATGCCATCGCACGCGAGACCGCCGAGCGCGAGCAGGAAGCGAAGCGCCGCCAGGAGCAGATCGACCTGACCGAGCGCAAGCGCCAGGAGGAGGCCGAGCAGAAGCGCCGGCTTGCCGAGCAGAAGCTCGCCGAGATCCGCCGGCAGCGCGAGCAGGCACAGCGCGAGCAACGAGAGGCGGAGCGGCGGCTGGAGCGGATCGCGCAGAGCCGGGCCGAGCAGGCCCCGGACCCGGCCCCCGCGGCCGGCACGCCGCCACCCGGCAACCAGGGCGTGGACCCGGGCCTCTCCGCCCGCTATGCGGCCGCGATCCAGGAAGCCATCCTGCGCAACTGGACGCGGCCGGAGAACGTTCCGCTCGGGCAGAAGTGCCGCATCGTCATCACCCAGGTGCGTGGCGGCACGGTGGTCCGGGTCGAGGTCTCGCCGACCTGTCCGTTCGACGACCTCGGCCGGCGCTCGGTGGAAGCGGCGGTCCTCAAGGCGCAGCCGCTGCCCTATGCCGGCTTCGAGTCCGTTTTCAACCGGACCCTCAATCTCAACTTCGAGGCGCAGGACCGGTAGCCGGGGGACGCGGCGTCTCCGCATGCCCGCGCGTCCCGGATCCATTCATCCTTGTGAGCGCCTTCACGGCCATGCTGTCACCCTTTGCCGCCATTTCCCGGAGCCCGGTATGACCCCATTCCAACGCCGGACGAGCACGACCACGCGCGCGTGGTTCGCCGCCTGCCTCGCACTCCTCCTGCCGTTCGCCGCCGCGGCGCAACAGGGCGGCCTCGAGATCGACATCGTCGGCGGCAACCCGCAGGCGCTGCCGATCGCGGTGGTGCCCATGCCCTACCAGGGCGCCGGCACGCCGCCGGATACCGATGTCGCCCGCGTGGTCCGCGAGGACCTGGCGCGCTCCGGCCAGTTCCGCGGCCTGCCCGAGCAGGACATGATCGACCGGCCCACGCGTGGCAGCGAAGTCGACTACGCGACCTGGCGCATGCTGCAGCAGGATTTCCTGGTGGTCGGCCGCGTGGTCGACGCCGGCGGCGGCGCCTACCGCGTCGAGTACGAGCTGTTCGACGTGGCGAAGCAGGAGCGCCTGCTGGGCATCGCCATGACCGGCCGCGCCAACGCGATGCGCGACGTCGCCCACCAGATGGCCGATGCCATCTACGAGAAGATCCTCGGGGTGCGCGGCGCGTTCTGGACCCGGATCGCCTACGTGACCTCCACCGGCACCGGCGAGAACATCAACTATGCGCTGATGGTCGCCGACGCCGACGGCCACAACCCGCAGGTGGTGGTGCGTTCGACCGAGCCGCTGATGTCGCCGGACTGGAGCCCGGACGGCCGCCGGCTGGCCTATGTCTCCTTCGAGCACAACCAGAACTCGGCCATCTACATCCAGGACCTCGCCACCGGCGCCCGCGAGCGGGTGGCCAGCTTCCGCGGCATCAACAGCTCGCCGGCGTTCTCCCCCGACGGCAGCAGGCTGGCGCTGACCCTGTCGCGCAGCGGCAGCCCCGAGATCTACGTCATGGACCTGGCGAGCAGGGCCCTGACCCAGCTGACCAACGAGATGGGCATCGACACCGAGCCCACCTGGAGCGCCGACGGCGCCAGCATCTACTTCACTTCCGACCGCGGCGGACGGCCGCAGGTCTACCAGGTTCCGGCCGGCGGCGGCAGCGCCAGCCGGGTGACCTTCCAGGGCAGCTACAACGCCAGCCCCACCGTGTCCTTCGACGGCGCGAAGATCGCCGTGGCGCAGGGTTCAGGGAACGTATATCGTATTGCGTTGCTGGACCGCAGCCTCGGCACGCCGCGCTGGTCCACGCTGTCGCCGGGGTCGCTCGATGAATCGCCGAGCTTCGCACCGAACGCCAGCATGGTCCTGTATGCGGGAAGGGAGGGCACCAGGGGAGTCCTGTATGCCGTTTCCGCCGACGGACGCGTCCGCCAGCGGCTTGTGCTTGCCGACGGGAACGTCCGCGAGCCGGCGTGGGGGCCGTACCGCGAACGTTAATATTCCGTGCACGGCCGATACAGCAATATGAATGCACTGCCCATCCGCAGAAGGATCGACGACAGATGAATACCCCAACCCGCGTACTGCTCATGGCTCTGCTCTGCACGGCCGCCGTTGCATGCTCCAAGAAGGTCAAGGAAGAGCCGCCGGTCGCTACCCCGACCGCCCCCGCCACCACCCAGCCGGCCGCCACCACGGGCGTCTACGGTCCCGAGGACCTGGATACCGATGCCTGCCTGCGCCAGCGCACGATCTATTTCGATTTCGACCAGGATGCCCTGCGCCCCGAGTTCCAGGCGGCCATGGCTTGCCACGCCAAGTACCTGCGTGACCGTCCCTCGGCCCGCATCACCCTCGAAGGCCATGCCGACGAGCGCGGCAGCCGCGACTACAACCTCGGTCTGGGCGAGCGCCGCGGCAATGCCGTGTCGTCCGCGCTGCAGGCCAACGGTGGTTCGGCCGGCCAGCAGACGGTGACCAGCTACGGCGAGGAGCGCCCGACCTGCACCGCCTCGAACGAGGACTGCTGGGCCCAGAACCGCCGCGTCGAGATCACCTATACCGCCCGCTGAACCGGCGGTACAGGCAAGCAGCACGTCGGCAGCTGGCGGGAACCCCGCCAGCTGCCGATTGTCTTTCCAGAGTCCGTGAAACAGGCGTCCCTGCCATGACCCGCAGTCATCCCACCGCCCGCATCGTCCTCGCCCTTGCCGCGTCCGCCGCCTTCATGGCGCCGCCGGCCGCCGCCCAGCGCGCCAGCCTCGGCGAGCGCGTGGCCGCGCTCGAGGCGCAGGCCGCGGGCAACCAGGGCAATATCGAACTCCTCAACCAGATCACCGCGCTGCGCGACGAAGTGCGCTCGCTGCGTGGCCAGGTCGAGGAGCTGCAGCAGCAGAACCGCACGCTGGAAACCAGCGTCCGCAACCAGTACCTGGACGTCGACGACCGCCTGAACCGCCTGGAGGGCGGGGTGCCGGCGGACGCCGGCGCGCAGGCCGCGGCCAATGGCGCCCCGGCCGCGCGGCTGCCGGCGGAGGGCGGGTCCGCACAGGCTCGGGGTGCGGCCGCGGCGCCGGCGCCGACACCTGCCGACAGTGCGCCGATCGTGGCCGGCGACGCCGGCCTGCTGGCCAACGCCGCCGATGAGCGCAGTGCCTACGAGACCGCCTTCGCCGCCCTGCGCGGCGGGGATTACGAGGCCTCGGCCCGGCTGTTCAGCGAGTTCCTGCGGCTGTATCCGACCGGCATCTACGCCCCCAACGCCCTGTACTGGCTGGGCGAGAGCTACTACGTCACCCAGGACTACGCGAGCGCCCAGGCACAGTTCGAAGCGATCCTGCAGCGCTACCCGACCCACGACAAGGCGCCGGGATCCCTGCTCAAGGTCGGTCTCTCGCAGTACGGGCGCCGTGACCTGGCGGCCGCGGAAGCCACCCTCGCGCGCGTCACCGAGAAGTATCCCGGCACCGACGCCGCGCGCACCGCCGAAGACCGCCTGCGCTCGATCCGGCTGAACAGCCTGCGCTGAGCTTCGACGACGTGGCGCGGCCGTACGGCGCGCCGTTCCTGCGGGCCCGCGCGCGCAGGCCAGCGGCCGGACACGCGCCGGCGACGCGTTACAATCCAGGCCATGGATACCCCTTCCGCCGAGTCCGGCGCGGCTCTGGCCGCGGTCCCGGACCGGCTCCGCATCACCGAGATCTTCCTGTCGCTCCAGGGCGAGGCGCGCGACGCCGGCTGGCCGACCGTGTTCGTGCGCCTGACCGGCTGCCCGTTGCGCTGCACCTATTGCGATACCGCCTACGCCTTCCACGGCGGCGAATGGCGCGAGATCGACGCGATCCTGGCCGAAGTGGAGAGCCACGGCGTGCGCCACGTCTGCGTGACCGGCGGCGAGCCGCTGGCGCAGAAACGATGCATCGGGCTGCTGCAGCGGCTGTGCGACGCCGGGTACGTGGTCTCGCTGGAAACCTCCGGCGCGATCGACATCGGCGACGTCGACCCACGCGTCTCGCGGGTGCTCGACATCAAGACGCCGGGTTCGGGAGAAGAGGGCCGCAACCTCTGGTCCAACCTCGGACTGCTCACGCCGAATGACCAGGTCAAGTTCGTGATCTGCAACCGCGCGGACTACGAGTGGGCGCGCGGGATGGTGGCCGAGCATGCGATCCACCAGCGCTGCGACGTGCTGTTTTCGCCCAGCAAGTCGGAGCTGGATGCGCGCGAGCTCGCGGACTGGATCGTGGCCGACCGGCTGCCGGTGCGGTTCCAGGTGCAGCTGCACAAGATCCTCTGGAACGACGAACCCGGACGCTGAGGCCGTCCCGCATCCCCCCTGGAGCACCCCGTTGAAGAAGGCAGTCGTACTGGTGTCGGGCGGCATGGATTCCGCCGTGGTCCTGGCCATCGCGCGCGAGCAGGGTTTCGCCGTGCACGCGCTGAGCGTCGCCTACGGACAGCGTCATACGTCCGAGCTCGACGCCGCCGCCGCCCTGGCGGCCGCACAGGGTGCGGCCGCCCACAAGGTGGTCGCCGTGGACCTGCGCGCGATCGGCGGCTCGGCGCTGACCGCCGACATCGACGTGCCCGAGGCCGGCAGCGCCGGCATTCCGGTGACCTACGTGCCGGCGCGCAACACCATCATGCTGTCGATCGCGCTCGGCTGGGCCGAAGTGCTCGGCGCGGCGGACATCTTCTGCGGCGTCAACGCGGTCGACTATTCCGGCTATCCCGACTGCCGGCCGGAGTTCATCGACGCCTTCGAGCGGCTGGCGAACCTGGCCACCAAGGCCGGCGTGGACGGTGCCGGGATCCGCGTGCATGCGCCGCTGCAGCACCTGTCGAAGGCCGACATCGTGCGCGAAGGCTTGCGCCTCGGCGTGGATTTCTCGAAGACCGTGTCCTGCTACAGCGCCGACGCCGAAGGCCGCGCCTGCGGCCACTGCGACGCCTGCGTGCTGCGCGCCGAGGGCTTCGCCGCCGCGGGGGCGGAGGACACGACGCGCTACGCGGGCTGACCGCGCCCGGCGGCAGCGGCGCGCGATCCTTGTCGCCGGCACCTCGCCTGGCCGCGCCCGGTCACGCGCCGCCGCGTCGGTGGTCGCAGTCGGTATCCCCGGCGCGGCGCAGGCGTCGCAGCGGATCGATTTCCAGACCGATGCGAAGCGAGCGGCCGATGCGCTCCGCGGTCTCGAAGACATGCCGCGCCTGCTCCCGCGGCAGCACCTCGCGCGCGGTGCGGTCCCACAGCGCCAGCCAGCGCGCGAAGTGCTGGTCGTCCAGCCCCAGCGGCCGGTGCGCCGACATCGGGTTGCCGCGATAGCTTCCGGCACGCAGCAGCACCGACGCCCAGAAACGCACCAGCGTGTCCAGGTGCTCGTCCCAGTCCTCGACGGCGGCCTCGAACACCGGACCCAGCAGCCAGTCCACCCGCGCCCGGGCGTAGAAGGCGTGCACGAGACGGGTGATGCCGGCCACGTCGGGAAGGTGGAGCGGCTGGCCGTCCGGCCCTGGCGTCGGAGCGTCGCGGAGCATGCCGGCAGTATCCGGCATCGCCGCCGCACCGGCCTTGACCCGGGTCACCCGCGGCAGCTCCGACCATGGCGTGACATAATTCGCGGTCTGCGTGGGGCCGTTAGCTCAGTCGGTAGAGCATCGGACTTTTAATCCGCTGGTCGCTGGTTCGAATCCAGCACGGCCCACCAGTCGCTGGATCCGCAACGTGGCTCTCCAAGGCGTCCGTACGGTACGATGCCGTACAAGGAGGCCCGCCATGACCGCAACCGCTGATCGTCTCGACCTGCGCCTGAGCGTCGAGGACAAGAACCGCCTGCGCCGCGCCGCCGAACTGCACGGCCTGCCGGTGGCCACCTTCGTGCGCGAAGCCGCACTGCGCGAGGCCGAGACCACCATCGCCCATCCGCCGAAGGCCCGCCGCGGCAGTCTGGCCGCCCGCCTGCGCGGCCGCGCGACGGCGCGGATGGGCACCGACGAGATCATGAAGCTGACCCGTGGCGCCTGATGCGCCCGAAGCGGCGCCGGGCGCGGGCCGGCGCGTGCTGGTGGACGCCAACGTCCTGCTGGACGTGCTGACGGACGATCCGGACTGGTACGGATGGTCGGCGGCGCAGCTCGATGCCTGCGCCACCGGTGCCGAGCTGTGCATCAACCCCATCATCTATGCCGAGGTCTCGGTGGGCTTCGAGCGTATCGAGGAACTGGACGAGGCGCTGTCGCCCGATGCCTTCACCCGGCTGGAGCTGCCGTGGGAGGCGGGCTTCCTGGCCGGCAAGGCCTTCCTGCAGTACCGCCGCGCCAAGGGCGCACGGAGCTCGCCGCTGCCTGACTTCCACATCGGTGCGCATGCCGCCATCGAGGGCATGGCGCTGCTGACGCGGGATGCGAAGCGTTATCGCACTTGTTATCCGAAGCTTGAACTGATCTGCCCGTGATCATGGGCAACCTGCAGAAGACCCCGGAATGAAACTGACCCAGCAACAACTCGAAACCCACCTATGGGGCGCCGCTAACATCCTGCGCGGCAAGACCGCCGGCCAGGACTACAAGAACTACATCCTGTCGCTGATGTTCTACAAGCGGCTGTGCGACCAGTGGGAGAACGAGGCCGACGACGCCATCGCCGAGCAGGAACGCCAGCAGCGACGCAGCTTCACCGAGGAGCAGAAGGCGGTCTATCGCGCCCGCGGCGAGCACCGCTACGCCATCCCCGAAGGCTGCCGCTGGGGCGACGTGCTGGCCGCGTCCACCCAGCTCGGCGAAACGCTGACCCGGGCCATGCGCGGCGTGGCCAACGCCAACGATGAGCTCAAGGGCGTGTTCACCGTGGACTGGGCCCAGCCTGCGCCCGACGGCTCCGGCAAGCCGCTGATCCCCAACGAGGTGGTGCACGCGCTGATCCAGCACTTCGACGCCCACGACCTGTCCAACGCCAGCGTGCCGGCGGACGTGCTCGGCCACGCCTACGAATACCTGATCAAGCAGTTCGCCGACGACGCCGGCGCCAAGGCCGGCGAGTTCTTCACCCCGCCGGAAGTGGTGGACACGCTGGTGCGCATCCTGGAGCCGCAGCCCGGCGACACTATTTATGACCCCACCTGCGGCAGCGGCGGCATGCTTGTGCATTCGGCCGGCTTCCTGCGCGAGGCCGGCCATCACGCCACCAGCGCCCAGTACTTCGGACAGGAGATGAACTGGGGCAATGCCGCCATCGGCAAGATCAACTCCGTGCTGCACGGCTTGGAGGCCGAGATCAAGGCCGGCGTCTCCACCATCACCGACCCGGCGTTCAAGGAGGGCGACGGCAAGCTGCGCCAGTTCTCGCTGGTGCTGGCCAATTTTCCGTTCTCCGACGAGTTCTGGTGGCTCAAGCCCGAGCAGCAGACGGACGACAAGAAGAAGAAAGACAAGCTCAAGAAGGAAATCTTCGGCAAGGAAGGTTTCAAGGACGCCTACGGACGCTTCGGCCGAGGCACCCCGTTCAAGGCCCCGCCCGCCGGCTATGGCGACTACGCCTTCATCCTGCACATCCTGGCCTCGCTCAACGCCAGGGGCCGCGCCGGCATCGTCTGCCCGCAGGGCGTGCTGTTCCGCGGCCAGCCGGAGGTGGAGGAGGAGACCGGCGAGTTCGACGCCAAGGGCGAGCCGAAGATCAAGCGCCGCAAGGCCGACGACGAGCACCTGATCCGCCGCACCCTGCTGGAGTCGGGCCTGATCGACGCGGTGATCTCGCTGCCGCTCAACGTGTTCTACGGCGCCGGCGTGCCCGCCTGCCTGCTGATTCTCAACCGACACCGCCCCAGGGCGCGCCGCGACAAGGTGCTGCTAGTCTATGCCGCGCGCCACTACCGCGAGCTGTCCAACCAGAACGAACTGCGCCCGCAGGACGTGATGCGCATCCTGGTGCACATGCAGGCCTATGGCGATGCGGCGAAGGTGCCGAAGCTGGTGGCAAAGCACAGCAAGCGCATCCGCGAACAGATCAACATGCGCGAGCATGAAGAGGTGGAGCGGCTGGAAGTCTGGTACGCCGACGCTGCGGCGCGCCTGGCCAGGCTGGAAGCCGAGCTGGCCACAAAGCAAGCGGAATTTTCGAAGATCAAGGCCAAAACGGAGAAGACAAAGGCCAAGGCTGCGGTCGAGAAGCTCCGGGGCCAGCGCGACAAGGCGGCGGCGAAGATCGCCGAGCGCGACGAGAAGATCGCCGAGGCCCGCCGCCGTGCAGAAGATGACCGCCGCGACGTGGACGCGACCGGGCAGGAACTGGGCGCGCTCTACGGCGATCCGGACGAGCTGCTCAAGCACGCACGCGTGGTCGGTCTCGACGAGATCGGGGAGAACGAATTCAACCTCAATATCCCGCGCTATGTGGATACCTTTGAGCCGGAACCGCGGGTAGAAGTTAAGGATGCGCTGAAGGCGCTGCGGGATGCGCAAGGCGATCTCGCCGACGCAGAAGCGCGACTTGGCGATTTGCTGAAGGCGATTGGCTATGCAGCATGACTGTTTTCCGGATGCCGTTGGCGAATGGCCGAAAACCCCGATCAGTGCGTTGGCAGAACAAAATCCACGCTATCCGGTCAAGAAAGGTATCGAATACCCGTTCCTTGAAATGGCTGCTGTCGGCGAGAACTTCGGAGGAATCCTGAAGTGGGATTCGCGGCGTCTGGAAGGCTCTGGCCTTGCCCGTTTCAAGCTCGACGACACGCTTTTCGCCAAGATCACGCCTTGTCCAGAGAACGGCAAGATTGCAATGGTTTCGGGTATGCCGGGCGAGACAGGACTGGGTTCTACCGAGTTCATCGTCCTGTCACCGCGTGAGGAAGCTGATCCGCGTTTTCTTTTTCACCTTCTCTGTTCGCATGACGTGCGAGGCCGCGCAACGGCAAGAATGGAGGGATCGACTGGAAGACAGCGCATTCCCGAAGATGTTTTCGATCGGCGATTGCTTGTTCCGAAGCCAAACGTGGATGAGCAATCCGCCATCGCCCGCGTGCTGGATGCGGTGGATGCGGCGGTTGATCGGGCGCGAGAAGCTGCCTCGCAGGCGAGCGAGCTCAAGCGTGCGATTGCGCAGAAGCTGTTCAGTACCGGCACTCGCGGCGAGCCGCAGAGAAAGACACCGGTTGGCTATATCCCGAAGTCATGGGAAGTAAGGCCGGTGAGTGGCGTCGTCACAAATTTCGAGTACGGCTTGTCCTTGCCGATGCACCTCAAGGGGCACACGCCCATTCTTCGCATGGGCAACATCCAGCGTGGTGATGTGGTGATGGATGGACTGAAGTACGTCACCTTGCCGCAAGCTCTACTGGATCGCTATCTTTTGAAGCGTGGCGACGTGCTTTTCAATCGCACCAATTCGCAGGAATGGGTCGGAAAGGTGGGCATCTATCGCACGGATGATCCCGCCGTATTCGCGTCGTATCTGATTCGTCTGCACGCAGACACGGAACTGGTCGACAACTACTACTTGGGCCAGTTGCTCAGCTCCCATGATGCGCAGTGCCGAATCAAGCGGTTTGCGACACCGGGCGTTCAGCAGGTCAACATCAACGCCAAGAACCTCGGCAAAGTGTTGATTCCCATCCCGGTTGGCAAGACGGGGCTTGACGAGCAGCGCGAGATCGCTGCGCTCCTGGAGGCTGCCGATGAACGTGTCCGCTCCCATGCGCCGGTTATCGCTGCTCTCGAAGAGCTCAAGAAGTCCCTGACGCACGACCTCCTCACCGGCCGCGTCCGCGTCGATCCCACACTGTTCAAGCAAGAGGTCGCTGCATGAGCGAACTCGGCTACGTCGAGCTGCCCATCCTGCAGTGGCTGTCCGGCCTCGGCAGCGCCACGTCGGGCGATGCGGGCCTGGGCTGGACCTACCGCGACGAGGTGGCCATGGCGGCCTTCGAGCGGCCGTTGCCCGATCCGCTGGTGGAGGAGTTGCTGGTCGCGGCGATCCTGCGGATCAATCCGCACGTCACCACCCCGGATCAGGCGCGGCGGGCGATCAAGGCCCTGCGCACCACCATGGACGCGCCCGACCGGCTCACCGCCAATCGCGAGACGCTCAATCGCCTGCGCGACGGCGTGCAGGTCGCGCTGGTGCCGGGCGAGGACGCGCGCACGGTGCACTTCATCGCCTTCGAGCCCGAACGCCAGCATCTCAACGACTTCACCGCCACCAACCAGTACCGCGTGCAGGGCGTCAGGCAGTGCCGCGACGACACCGTGCTGCTGGTCAACGGCATTCCCCTGGTGATCGCCGAGTACAAGAGCTATCTCAGCAGCGGCAAGGACTGGACCGAGGCCGTGCACCAGTTGCACCGCTACCAGCGCCAGGCGCCGCTGATGCTCGCGCCCAACCTGTTCTGCGTGGCGGCCGACGAGGACGCCTTCCGCTACGGCACGGTGCTGTTCCACGACGCCGGCAAGGACGACATCGAGCGCCATCTGGACACCTGGGGGCCGTGGCTGTCGCGCTACCCGGAGGTGAAGGGCTGGTGGAACGAACCGGAAGCCGACACGCCGGACGACCCGCTGGAGTTCCCGGTCAAGGGCCTGCTGCGCCTGCAGCCGGCGCAGGTACTGGATTTCCTGCAGCACTTCACCGTGTTCGAGACCAAGCAGGGGCGCACGGTCAAGAAGGTGGCGCGCTACCAGCAGTTCGAGGCGGTCAACGACATCGTCGATCGTTGCCTGGGCCTGATCGACACGCCAGCGAGCGCGCAGGACCGCACCGGCCTGATCTGGCATACGCAGGGCTCGGGCAAGTCGCTGACCATGGTGTTCGCAGCGTACAAGCTGCGGCGGCAGACGGACATGAAGAATCCCACGGTGCTGATCGTGGTCGACCGGCGCGATCTGAAGACCCAGATCTCGGACGACTTCGACGCCTGCGATTTCCCCAACGTGCGCAAGGCGATGGGCGTGCAGGACCTGAAAAGCATTCTCAAGCGCCGCGAGCGCGGCACCTTCGTGACCACGCTGCAGTCGTTCCAGCAGATGGGCGACCTGGCGCCGCTCCTTGATGACAACATCATCACCCTGGTGGACGAGGCGCACCGCTCGCAGAAGGGCGACACCGCCGCAAGCTACGCGATGACCATGCGGGTGAAGCTGCCCAACGCCTTCCGCTTCGGCCTGACCGGCACGCCCATCGACCGCACCATGACCAATACCCACCGCGATTTCGGCCCGATGGTGGATGGCCAGCAGGAGCGCTACCTCAGCTACTACGGCATCAAGCGCGCGATCAAGGATGGTGCGACCTTGGAAGTGCACTACCAGCGCGACCGCGTGCCTTTCATCGTCGATGAAAAAGCGCTCAACCTCGGCTTCGAGCAGATGTGCGAGGAGATGGAAGTCGAGGACGAGGAGGCCAAGGACCTGATCCAGCGCCAGCGCTCGGAGTGGAAGGAGCTGGCCCGCCATCCGGACCGGGTGGAGATCGTGGTCGGAAAGATGCTGGAGCATTTCCTCGCATACCCCGATCCGGGCGGCTTCAAGGCGCAGCTGGTCGGCGTGGACCGTACCGCCTGCGCCCGCTTCAAGGATGCGCTGGACGCGAAGCTGAAGGAAAAGGACCTGCCGCCGCAGTGGTGCGAGGTGATCATCTCCGAAGGGCAGAACGACGATCCGGACCTCGCGCGCTTCCATTACGGCAAGCAGAAACAAGACGAGCTGATCGAATACTTCAAGCTGACGCCGACGCAGTGGGAGGCGTACAACCGCGAGGCCTTCGGCGAGGACCGCAGTCGATGGCGGCCACCGCTGAAGATCCTGATCGTCTGCGACCGCCTGCTGACCGGGTTCGATGCGCCCATCGAACAGGTCATGTACCTCGACAAGCCGTTGCGCGACCACAACCTGCTGCAGGCCATCGCCCGCACCAACCGACCGCTGCCGGCGCTGAACAAGCGCACCGGCGTGGTGGTGGACTACTTCGGCGTGTTCAGCAACCTGGCCAAGGCGCTGAACTTCGACGAGAACATCCGCGAGGAGGCGCTGATCGACTGGGACAAGCTCCGGGCCACGGTGCCGGGCGAAGTCGCGCGCTGCATGGAAAGCTTCAAGGGCATCACCATTGCCGATACCCGCGATTGCCTGCTGGCCGCCCTGCGGGCGATCAAGGATCCGGATGCGGCCAAGATGTTCGAGCACAACTTCAAGAGCCTGGAGCGGCTGTGGGAAGCGGTGTCGCCGGATCCGGTGCTGTACGAGCACCGCTACGTCTACAGCTGGCTGTGCAGCGTCTACATTGCCCATCGCCGCCGCCAGCGTGGCGCGTCCGCGCGCGGCACCTACGGCGAGCTTTCTGCCAAGACACGGGAACTGATCGAACAGAACACCACGTTCATGGACCTGGCCGAATCGCTGCCGGTGTTCCGGATCGACAAGGACTACATCACCAAACTGGAGGAACTGCCCAGCCCGGCGGACAAGGCGGCGGCGCTGGAGGCCATCCTGACTGCGGAGCTGGCCGAAGACGACGGCAATGGCTTCACCTACCGGCACTTGGGCGAGCGGCTGGCGCGGCTGAAGGCGCAGAAGGATGCCGCCGACAAGGCCGCCGAGAAGCGGCTTAAGGAGCTGCAGGACATCGCGGATGAAGCGGTCAAACGGATCGAGGAGCCGAAGGAGCTCTACCTGACCAAGCCGGGGGAGTACGCGCTGTTTACCGTGCTCCGTGGACGCGTCGCCAACGACGATGTGGCCTATCTGGCGGAATGCGCAAGAAGTCTGGTCGAGCATCTGCGCGGCAACCAGCTTCTCTCATCAGGGTGGAGCAACTGGAAGGGCGGCAGGATGCGGGTGGAGCAGTCGCTGATCTCCGAACTCTGGAATCCGCAGTACGCCGAACTTGGACTCGATACCAATGGCGAGCCCTTTGTTTCCGCGGCCGTGTCGGAGTTGGTGAACACCGATGCGCCGGGCTGAAGCCGACGACGCCGGTGTTCGGTGCGTCACCCTGCTGGATGGCCGGGTTGTGCAATGGCGACTGGTCCGCTCGCACGTTGCGACCAAGCTGCGGATCAAGGTGGGTCCCGATGGCGTCAAGGTCGTCCTGCCGGAGGGGCGCGACGCGTGCGAGGCGGACGATTTCGTCGCTAACAACCGCGCGTGGGTGGCGGACCAACTGGAGCGTACGCGCAAGCTGCTGGCGACGCGCCGATCCGGCAGGCGTGCCGATGGCCGCATCGCATTCCGCGGCAGCGAAGTGGCCGTACGCGTGGTTCGCGTCGAAGGTTGGCGCGCGCCGAACAGGGTTGCCCTGGAGGACGGCGCAATCACCATCACGTGCGCGCCGCACAGCGAGACGCCGGTTGGCCGTTCGCTGGAAAACTGGCTGCGCAGACAGGCGCGTGAGCATATCGAGGCGCATGTGGCGGCCACGGGCGGGCGCCTGAAGCGCACGCCCAACCGCATCTACGTGATGGGCCAGCGCACCAAGTGGGGCAATTGCTCGACGCTGGGCAACCTGTCGTTTAACTGGCGCCTGGTCATGGCTCCGGATGCCGTCCTGCGCTACATCGTCACCCACGAAATGGTGCATTTGGCCGTCCCTGACCATTCGCGAAAGTTCTGGCTGACCGTGCAGAGCCTGTGCCCCGAGGCGGATCGCGCGCGCCAGTGGCTGGTGGCAAATGGCGAGCGGCTGCAGCTAGCCGGGGTGGAGGTCGACGGTGGCTGAGCGCTATCCCAATCTCAATCCGGACAAAGCGCTGATCTGGCGCATCGTCCATCGTGACAACCTGCCGTGGATTCTGGACAACGGCCTTCACTGCGGTAACGGCGGCGTGCGGGCTCCGGGCTGGATCAGCATCGGGAGTCCGGAGCTGATCGAGAAGCGCGCCAGCCATCCAGTACCACTGCCGCCGGGCGGGACCTTGAACGACTACGTGCCGTTCTACTTCACCCCGTTCTCGCCGATGTTGCGCAATATCCATACGGGCTGGGGTGGCGTGCGGCGGCGGCCCAACGATGAGATCGTGATTCTCGTCTCCAGCCTGCATCATGTCGCCGCGCAGGGCCGGCCTTTCCTGTTCACCGACAGTCACGCCTACTACCAGTGGGCAAACTTTTACGCCGACCTGGCTGACCTCGGCAAGATCGACTGGCCCTTGCTTCAGGCGAGGGATTTTCGCCGCGACCCGGACGACCCGGCCAAGTTCGAGCGTTACCAGGCTGAGGCGCTGGTCCACCGGCACTTGCCGATCGACGGCTTGCGCGGCATCGTGTGCTACACGGACCATTTGAAGCAGGTCCTCGAGCGTCAACTCCAGGCCCGCAACCTGGACCTGCCGGTCTTCGCCCGTACCGGGTGGTATTTCCGATGATCACGTTCACTCAAGGCAATCTGCTGGAGGCCCGCGCCGAGGCGCTGGTTAATACCGTCAACACCGTGGGTGTGATGGGGAAGGGCATCGCGCTGATGTTCAAAGAGCGCTTCCCCGAGAACTTCCGTCGCTATGCCGCTGCGTGCAAGGCCAAGGAGGTGCGGGTGGGTAGGATGTTCATCACCGAGGTCAACGAGCTGGGCGGTCCGCGCTGGATCATCAATTTTCCAACCAAGCAGCATTGGCGCGGAAATTCGCGTATGGAGTGGATCACGGAGGGCCTGCAGGACCTGCGGCGGTTCCTGGTCGAGAATCAGGTCAAGTCAGTCGCTATCCCGCCACTTGGGGCCGGTAACGGCGGCTTGGAATGGGTGCAGGTACGACCACACGTCGAAACAATGCTGGCTGGCCTGGAGACCGAGATCCTCGTGTTCGAGCCCACCGGCAATTACCAGAATGTGGCCAAGCGTACCGGGGTCGAGAAGCTCACGCCGGCCCGCGCGCTGATCGCGGAGCTGGTGCGCCGCTATTGGGTGCTGGGCATGGAATGCAGCCTGCTGGAGATCCAGAAGCTGGCCTGGTTCCTCGAACGCAATATCGAGCAGGCGGGCCTGACGCCCCTGGAGCTGCGCTTTGTACCGCACAAGTACGGTCCTTACGCCGACCGTCTGCGACATCTGCTGGATGGCCTGGATGGCAGCTATCTGCACAGTGTCAAGCGCATCGGTGATGCCGATCCACTGGACGTGATCTGGTTCGATGATAGACGCACAAGCTTCGTCCAGGCCTACCTGAAGAGTGAGGCCAAGGATTACGCGCCGGCACTGGAAGCCACGGTGGCCTTGATCGACGGCTTCGAGTCGCCTTTCGGCATGGAGCTTCTGGCGTCTGTGGACTGGCTGCTGGTGAAAGACCGCGTTACCCCGACCGTGCCTGCCGTACGCGAAGGCCTACGTCACTGGCATGGCGGTCCCGGTGCGGCGGAGCGGAAGGGCAGGTTGTTCGATGATCGTGCCCTGGGTATTGCGCTGGAACGGTTGGGCCCTCAGCCGCGCCGGCGCTCGACTCAGGCGGCGTCCGTTGCCGCTTCCGCAACCACGTCCAGCACCTCGTCCCCGTAACGCTCGATCTTCCCCGCGCCGATGCCGCCGATCAGCGCCAGGTCGCCGGGCGTGCGCGGCCGCAGCCGGGCGATCTCGCGCAGGGTGGCGTCGTGGAAGATCACGTAGGGCGGCACGCCCTGTTCGCGCGCCAGCCGCGTGCGCATCGCGCGCAGTGACTCGAACAGTGGCTGGTCGGCGCGGGCCACTTCGACCACGTTGCGCGCCGCGCGCGCCTCGCCGTCGCGCCCGCGCCCGCGCGACGCGCGCGGCGCTTCCTTGCGCAGCAGCACCTCGCGGCGGCCCTGCAGCACGTCGCGGCTGTCCACGGTCAGGCGCAGGCCGCCATAGCCCTCGGTATCGACTTCGAGCAGTCCCGCGGCCACCAGCTGGCGGAACACGCCGCGCCAGGCGCGTGAATCGAGTTCGGTGCCGATGCCCCAGGTGCTGATGCCGTCGTGCCCGAACTGCCGGATCCGCTCGGACTCCGAGCCGCGCAGCACGTCGATCAGATGCGCGGCGCCGAAGCGCTGCCCGGTGCGGTAGACGCAGGACAGTGCCTTCTGCGCCGCCACCGTGGCGTCCCAGGTCTCCGGCGGCGACAGGCAGTTGTCGCAGTTGCCGCAGGGCTCGCCGGCGCCCTTGCCGCTGTACTCCTCGCCGAAGTTCGCCAGCAGCACCTGGCGCCGGCAGCGCGTGGTCTCGCAGTAGCCGACCAGGGCGTCGAGCTTGCGGTGCTCCAGACGCTTGCGCTCATCGCCGGCCTCGGACTGGTCGATCATCTGCCGCAGCAGGACCACGTCGCCCAGGCCGTGGCACATCCAGGCCTCGGCGGGATCGCCATCGCGGCCGGCGCGGCCGGTCTCCTGGTAGTAGCCCTCGATCGACTTCGGCAGGTCCATGTGCGCGACGAAGCGCACGTCGGGCTTGTCGATGCCCATGCCGAAGGCGATCGTCGCCACCACCACCACGCCGTCCTCGAGCAGGAAGCGGCGCTGGTTGGCGGCGCGCACGACGGCGTCCAGGCCGGCGTGGTAGGGCAGGGCGTCGATGCCGGCCTCGACCAGCATGGCCGCGGTCTTCTCGACCTTGTTCCGCGACAGGCAGTAGACGATGCCGGCCTCGCCGCGGTGGCCGGCGATGAAGTCCAGGAGCTGGCGGTTGCCGTTGTCCTTGTGGACCACGGTGTAGCGGATGTTGGGGCGGTCGAAGGAGCTGGTGAAGCGGCGTGCGTCCTCGAGCTGGAGGCGCTCGGCGATCTCGCGCTGGGTCGGCGGGTCGGCGGTGGCGGTGAGCGCGATCCGCGGCACCTGCGGCCAGCGCTCGTGGAGCACGGTCAGTTCGCGGTACTCGCGGCGGAAATCGTGGCCCCACTGCGAGACGCAGTGCGCCTCGTCGATGGCGAACAGGGCGATGCGGCTGGAATCCAGCAGCGACATGAAGCGCGGGGTCAGCAGGCGCTCGGGGGCGACGTAGAGCAGGTCCAGCGTGCCCTCGCGCAGTCCGCGCTCGACCGCCGCGGCTTCGGCGCCGTCGAGGGTTGAGTTGAGGAAGGCCGCGCGCACGCCGAGCTGGCGCAGGGCCTCGACCTGGTCCTGCATCAGCGCGATCAGCGGCGAGACCACGATCGCGCAGCCCTCGCGGAGCAGGGCCGGGACCTGGTAGCACAGCGACTTGCCGCCGCCGGTGGGCATCAGCACCAGGGCGTCGCCGCCGGCGGACACGTGTTCGATGATGTCGGCCTGGCGGCCACGGAAGGCCTCGTGGCCGAAGACCTGGTGCAGGATGCGCAGTGCGGCGTCGCTCATGCGACAAGGATACCGGCGATACCACCGCGGGCGGTTCGGAAGCTTGCCCGGCAGTGACTGGGAGAAGCCCCCTTGGCAAGGGGGCGCGCCAACGGCGCGGGGATCGGGAGCGCACTGTGCAGTGCACGGGTTTCGCATCGCGGAACCGTGGTCGTCGGACGCGCAGCGTGTGCGACGTCACTGCAGCAGCGAGCGCAGCATCCAGGCGTTCTTCTCGTGCACCTGCAGGCGCTGGGTCAGCAGGTCGACCGTGGGATCGTCGCCGGCGTCGTCGGCGTGCGTGAGCGCCGCCCGCGCGGTGCGGCACACGGCCTCGTTGCCGGCCACCAGCTGCTGCACCATTTCGCGCCAGTCCGGTGCTTCGGCCAGGCCCGGCTCCTCCGGGATCGACGACAGCCGGATGAACTCGGCGTACGAGCCCGGTGCGTTGTAGCCCAGGGCGCGGATGCGCTCGGCGGTCTCGTCCAGCGCGTTCCACTGCTCTGTGTACTGGTCCATGAACATCGCATGCAGCGAGTTGAACATCGGCCCGGTCACGTTCCAGTGGAAGTTGTGGGTCTTGAGATAGAGGGTGAAGCTGTCCGAGAGGAACTGCGAGAGGTTCGCCGCGATCTCCCGGCGGTCGCGCTCGGAGATGCCGATGTCCACCGGCGCCACCGCTCCCGGCTCCGGGGAGGCGAAGGGCGTCGCCGCGCGGGCGGCCGCGGCGGCGCCGGCCTTGGCGGTCTTGCGCGCCCCGTCGGTCTTTCCGGTCTTTCCGGCCTTGCCGGACTTCTTCGTCCTGGGCATCACTGTGTCCTTTTTCGCGGGCGCGCGACAATGTGCGCACCATCGGTGGAAGAAGCGGCCCGAGGCGGCCGCGGACTGCATGAACGAGCTGGAGTCTAGGAGCCCGGATGCGAGCCGGGCGTCAAGGCGCGCGTGGCGCGCGGCGGTCGACGGCGCGCTGAGCCGGGATCGCGGCCGCCTGCTCGGGCTGCTGCGGCGCCTGGAGCAGGCGCCCGCGGACGCGGAGCGGCGCCGTGCGTTCGAGGATGCCGTCGCGCGCTCGGTGGCCCGGCGCGAGGCGCGGGCGGCGGCGCTGCCCGCGGCCGAGGTCGACCCGACGCTGCCGATCGCGGCCGAGGCCGGTCGCATCGTCGAACTGCTGCGCGCCCACCAGGTGGTCGTGATCGCCGGCGAGACCGGTTCCGGCAAGACCACCCAGCTGCCCAAGCTCTGCCTGGCCGCCGGCCGCGGCGCCGCGGGCATGATCGGCTGCACCCAGCCGCGGCGCATCGCCGCGCGCGCGGTGGCGCGGCGCGTGGCCGAGGAGCTGCAGGTGCCGCTGGGCGGCGCGGTCGGCTACCAGGTGCGCTTCACCGAGAACGTGGGCGAGCAGACCGCCATCAAGTTCATGACCGACGGCATCCTGCTGGCCGAGATCCAGTCCGACCGCTGGCTGTCGCGCTACGACACCCTGATCATCGACGAGGCCCACGAGCGCAGCCTCAACATCGACTTCCTGCTCGGCTACCTGAAACAGCTGCTGGCGCGCAGGCCGGACCTGAAGCTGGTGGTGACCTCGGCCACGATCGACACCGCGCGCTTCTCGGCGCACTTCGACGATGCGCCGGTGGTCTCGGTCGAGGGTCGCGGCCATCCGGTCGAACTCCGCTACCGTCCACTGGAGGGGGCAGCCACCGCAGCGGACGGCGACGGCGGCGGGATGTCGGTGACCGAAGGCATCGTCGCGGCCTGCGACGAGATCCTCCGCGGGGGCGGCAGCGGCATGGGGGGTGACGTGCTGGTCTTCCTGCCCGGCGAACGCGAGATCCGCGATGCCCATCGGGCGCTGGAAGGCCGCACGTACCGCCACACCGAAGTGGTGCCGCTGTACGCCCGGCTCTCGGCGCGCGACCAGGACCGGGTGTTCAATCCGGGGGCGCAGCGTCGCATCGTGCTCGCGACCAACGTCGCCGAGACCTCGCTGACCGTCCCGCGGATCCACTACGTGGTGGACCCGGGCCTTGCGCGCGTGAAGCGCTACAGCCCGCGGCAGAAGCTGGACCGCCTGCACATCGAACCGGTCAGCCAGGCCAGCGCCAACCAGCGCGCCGGCCGCTGTGGCCGCGTGGCGCCGGGCACCTGCTATCGCCTGTACGACGAAGCGGACTTCGCCGCGCGCCCGGAGTTCACCGACCCGGAGATCCGCCGCGCCGCGCTCGCCGGCGTGATCCTGCGCATGCTGTCGCTGGGCCTGGGCGCGATCGAGGATTTCCCCTTCCTGGAACCGCCCGATGCGCGCGCCATCGCCGACGGCTGGCAGCAGCTGGCCGAGCTGGGCGCGGTGGATGGCGCGCGCAGGCTCACCGCCACCGGGCGCCTGATGGCGAAGCTGCCCGTGGACGTGAAGCTGGCGCGCATGCTGGTCGCCGCGAGCGAACAGCGCTGCCTGCGGGAGACCCTGGTGATCGCCGCCTTCCTCGGCATCCAGGATCCGCGCGAGCGGCCGGCCGACCAGCGCGCCGCCGCCGATGCGGCGCACGCGGCCTTCAGCGATCCGAAGTCGGAGTTCGTCGCCATCCTGCGGCTGTGGGAGGCCTACCGGGCTGCGCACGAGGAGCTGACCCAGTCGCAGCTGCGCAAGTGGTGCGACCGCAGCTTCCTCGGCTTCCTGCGCATGCGCGAATGGCGCGAGCTGCACCGGCAGCTGAAGCTGCAGTGCGCGGAACTGGGCTGGGAGGAGGAAGAGCGCGGTGGTGATGCGCTGTTTGCTCTCGATGCGGAGGTCGTGCCCCCGGAGGAGGCGCGGGTACCCGGCCCGCGGGGGCGCGGCCGTGGCGCCGACAGGCAGCGCGGCGTGCCCGACGCCGGCAATGGCGTCGCGTCCGCGCGCGACCTGTACCAGCGCCTGCACGGCGCGCTCCTCGTCGGCCTGCCCGCCCAGGTCGGGCACGCGCTGCCGGAGCGCGACAAGCGTCGCCAGGCCACCTACGAAGGCCCGCGCGGCCGCCGTTTCCAGCTGTTCCCGGGCTCGACCCTGGCTTCGAAGCCGCCGCCGTGGCTGCTTTCCGCCACCCTGCTCGACACCGAGAAGGTCTGGGCGCTGACCAATGCCGCGATCGAGCCCGAGTGGATCGAAGCCGGACTGTCCCACCTGCTGTCGCGCCGCCACTTCGACCCGCGCTGGTCGCGGAAGCAGGGCCGGGTGATCGGCAGCGAGCAGGTCGCGCTGTTCGGCCTGGTCCTGGCCGCGGCGCGACCTTTCCACTACGGCGCGCAGTATCCGGAGGAATCGCGCGAACTGTTCCTGCGCGACGGCCTGGTCGCCGGCGAGATCAACCTGCGCGCCGACTTCGTCGCCCGCAACCGTCGCACCCTGGCTTCCGCCGAAGAGGAAGAGGCCAAGCAGCGCCGCACCGGCCTGGTGGTCGACGAGGACTGGATGCTGCGCTGGTACCGGGACCGGATCCCGTCGGAGATCATCAGCGCCCAGGCGCTCGACGCCTGGTTCGCGAAGCTGCCGAAGGAGCAGCGCCGCGGGCTGCAGTGGACCCGCGACGACCTGCTGGTCGCCGACGGCAGCGATGCCGACCGCTTCCCCGCGTACTTCCCGCTGGGCGATGCGCGCCTGGCCGTGCACTACCGCTTCGAACCCGGTGCACCCGACGACGGCATGACCGTCGTCGTGCCGCTGCACCTGCTCAACGCCCTGGACGCGCCGCGCCTGGGCTGGCTGGCGCCGGGCTTCGTGGAGGAGAAGGCCACGGCGCTGCTGCGCGGCCTGCCCAAGGCGCTGCGCCGCAACTTCGTGCCGGCGCCGGATTTCGCCCGCGCCTTCGCCGAGGCCCATGGCGCGGCCGACGCGGCCACCGACAGCATCACCGGCGCGCTGGCGCGCTTCCTGAAGCGCCTGACCGGGGTCGAGGTTTCCGCGACCGGGTTCGACGAGACGGCGCTGGAGCCGCACCTGCGCGCCAACCTGCGATTGCTCGATGCCGACGGCCGCCAGGTGCTGGCCGAATCCCGCGACCTCGACGAACTGCGGGCACGCTTCGGCGCGGGTGCGGCCGAGGCCTTCGCCGCGCACGCCGCCGCCGGGCTGGCCCGCGAGGCCCTGACGACGTTCCCGGACGCCCCGATCCCGCTCTCGGTGCCGGGCGCCGGCGGCGTGCCGGCCTTTCCCGCGCTCCACGACGAGGGCGACAGCGTCTCGCTGCAGGTCCACGCCGACCGCGCGGAGGCCGAACGCCAGCACCCGGACGGGGTGCGCCGGCTGCTCGCCATCGCCCTGGCCGACCGCATGCGCCAGGCGCGGAAACAGCTGCCGGTGCAGCCCAGGATCGCGCTGCTGTACGCGGCCATCGAATCCGCGGCGCCGCGTGCGACGGCCGGCGGCCGGTCTGCGGATGTCCTGCGCGAGGACCTGGTGGATGGCGCCTTCGTCGCACTCACCGCCGACGGTCCCGGCGCCATCCGCGACCCGGACGCCTTCGCCGCGCAGGTCGATGCGGTCGGCAGGGCCCTGTTCCCCGAGGCCATGCGGCGCCTGCAGCAGGCCGAGAAGATCCTGGCCCTGGTGGCCGAGGTCCGCGCTGCGCTCGAGGGCCGGTTGATGGGTTGGGCCCGCGGCAACCTCGACGACATGCAGGCGCAGCTCGCGGCGCTGGTGCCGCCGGGCTTCCTGCGCGAGGTGCCGGCCGACGCCCTGGCCGAGTATCCGCGCTATCTGAAGGCGCTCGCGATCCGCGCGGGCCGCGCGCTCAACGATCCCTCGCGCGACCAGCAGCGCATGCTCGAGCTCAAGCCTTTCGCCGATGCGCTGGACGACGCGCGCGCGGCGGGCGAGGCCGGCGGGGCCGGCTGGCAGGCCCTGCGCTGGGATCTCGAGGAGCTGCGCGTGCAGCTTTTCGCGCAGGAACTCGGCGCGAAGGGCGGGGTGTCGCCGAAAAAACTGGCCGCGCGGCTGGCGGCGCTTACCTGACGCGGACCACCTTGGCGCGGGTGTTGTAGCCCTCGATCGTCAGGAACCACGCCTTGCCGATCACGCTCGGGGTGATCCGCACGGAGGGACTGTCCCGGCGGACGCCGGCGAGCGTGGCGGCGTCGATCTGGCGCCACACCTGGCCGTTGTCCAGGGTGTACTCGCGATTGCGGGCGAAGCCGTCGAATCCGCCGCTGATGCGGGCTTCGATCGGCTCGCTGGGGCCCAGGGCGGAGAAGCCGCGGTTCTCTTCCGCCACCTTCGCCCGGGTCTCGGTGGTGGCCCTGGTGGTCTCGCCCTCGATGGTGCGGTTGAGCCAGGCATTGAGACGGGCGAGCTCCCCGGCGCTGAGCTTGTCCAGGCCGGCGGCGGCGAACTCCTCGGGCGTCATCTGCGCCTCGATCGGCTGCTGCGCGAAGGCCGGCATGGCGAAGAGGAGCGATGCGGCGAGGAGGATGCTGCGGACCGGCATGGCGACTGTTCCCGATGGCGTGGTCGGGCTAGTGTAGACCGTCCTTCCTCTCGTGGATCGAGCCTGACGTGGCCCAGACCGTGGACATCGACGCCCTGCTGGCGCTGCCGGCGCTCGGCGCGCTGCCCGGGCCGGTTGCCGCGCTGCTGCGTGCCGCCGCCGACGGAGGCCCGGCGCCATGCAGCGATCCCGCGGGCGTGCTCGAGGACACGCTGGACGCGCTGGCGCTGCTCGATGCCGACGGCGAGGTCATGGCCGCGGCCATCCTCCACGTCGTGCCGGACTGGGCCGCGCGGCACGCCGCCACCGGGCGCGACCCGGCCTCCGCGATCCCCGCCCTGCTCGAAGGCCAGGCTGCCGCGAACCAGGTCTGGGCGCTGCACGCCGAACAGGTCCCCGGCCGCGGCCACGAAGGCCTGCGTCGGCTGCTGCTGGCGATCGTGCGCGACCTGCGCGTGGTTCCGATCCTGCTCGCGCGGCAGCTGGCAAGGATGCGCGCGGCTCCCGTGCTGCCCGACGACGAGCGCCTGGCGCTGGCGCGGCTGACCCGCGACATCCACGCGCCGCTGGCGAACCGCCTGGGCATCTGGCAGCTGAAGTGGGAGCTCGAGGACCTGGCCTTCCGCCACCTCGAGCCGGAGACCTACCGCCGCATCGCCAAGCTGCTCGACGACACCCGTGCCGGGCGCGAGCGCTATATCGCCCAGGTCACGCGCCTGCTCGGCGACGCGCTGGCCGACGCCGGGATCCGCGGCGACATCGCCGGCCGCCCCAAGCACATCCACAGCATCTGGAAGAAGATGCAGAAGAAGGACGTGCCGATCGGCGAGCTCTACGACCTGCGCGCGGTGCGCGTGCTGGTCGACGACGTGCAGGCCTGCTACGCCGCCCTGGGCGTGGTGCACGCACTGTGGACACCGGTGCCCGGGGAGTTCGACGACTACATCGCACGGCCCAAGAACAACGACTATCGGTCGCTGCACACCGCCGTGGTCGGGCCGGAGGGCAAGACGCTCGAGGTGCAGATCCGCACCCGCGAGATGCACGAGCAGGCCGAGCGCGGCGTGGCCGCGCACTGGCGCTACAAGGAGAGCGGGGGCTCGAAGCGCTCGGCCGCGGGCGAAGCCGCGGTCAACCGCAAGATCGAATGGATGCGCAGCCTGCTCGAGGCCACCGCGGAGAGCGGCGACGGCGCTTTGGCCGGCGCCTTCGACACCGAGCTGGTCGAGGACCGGATCTACGCGCTGACTCCCCGGGGCGAGGTGGTGGACCTGCCGCGCGGCGCCACGCCGCTGGATTTCGCCTACCGCGTGCACACCGAGGTCGGGCACCGCTGCCGCGGCGCCAAGGTCGACGGCCGCATCGTGCCGCTCGATCACGTCCTGCGGAGTGGCGACCGGGTCGAGATCCTCACCGGCAAGGTCGCGGAGCCGCGGCGCGACTGGCTGCTGTCGACCAGTGGCTATCTCGCCAGCGCGCGCTCGCGGGAGAAAGTGCGGGCCTGGTTCCACAAGCTGGACCGCGCGCGCAACCTGCAGGACGGCCGCGAACTGCTCGAGCGCGAGCTCAAGCGCGTCGGCATGGGCCAGGCCGACCTGAACCCGGTGCTCAAGCGTTTCAACGTCGATACCGTGGACGAACTGCAGGTCCATGTCGCGCTGGGCGACATCGGGCCGCACCAGGTCGCGCGCGCGCTGGGCGAACACGAGCGCGCGCAGCACGAGGCGGAAGACGACAACGCCGTGATCGCCGTGCGTGCGCCGCGCCGCGTGCGTCCCGGCGGCAGCCGGGATTTCACGGTGGTCGGCGTGGACAACCTGCTGGTGCAGATCGCGCGCTGCTGCCAGCCGCTCCCGGGCGAGGCCATCAGCGGCTACCTGACGCGGGCGCGCGGGGTCAGCGTGCACCGCGCCGATTGCGCGGCGTTGGCGCGGCTGGCGGCGAAGCAGCCGCAGCGCGTGCTGCCGGTGGAGTGGGGCGGCGCCTCCGGCGGCCACGAAGCCTCGGTCGCCCTCGACGCCATCGACCGCAAGTACCTGCTCAAGGACGTCACCAACCTGATCGCGCAGGAGGATGCGCACGTGCTGTCCATCGACGGGGGTGCATCGCGCGGGCAAGGGCGGGTCCAGCTGCGGCTGGCACTGCGGGTGGCGGATGTCGGCCAGCTCTCGCGCCTGCTGGGACGGCTCGAAGCCCTGCCCGGGGTCGAACGCGCGCGGCGTGCCTGAGGACTGCGCGTTCATCGCCGGCCGTCTATGCTCCGGCGCGTGAACTCGCGCAGGCACGTCGATCCCTTTCCCGAACCGCCCGGCGATGCCGCCATCGCACGCTGGGTTGCCGCCCTGCCCGCGCGCCTGGGGATGGTGCGGCATTGGCGCTGGTGGCTGATCGGCTCGATGCTGGTGGTGGTTGCGCTGGCCGTCCTGCGCGCCCCGCTTGGCGCATGGCTGTGGCCGGAGACTCGGGCGCAGGCGCTGCACGGCGAGGCCGAGCAGGCGCTGGCGGAGGGCCGTCTGAGTGCGGCCGACGGCAGCGGTGCGCGCGAACTGTTCGAAGCCGCCCTCGCCATGGATCCCGATCGCGCCGAGGCCCGCGCCGGCCTGGCGCGGGTGGCGCTGGCCGCGCTGGAGCAGGCGCGCGCGGCCGTGGCCGAGGGCCGTTTCGACGATGCCCGCCGGCAGCTGGCGCTGGCGCGCGCGCTGTCGGTTCCGCGCGCGCAGGCGGACGCCGTGGCCGTCGAGCTCCGCCGACGCGAGGCCGGCGGGGACGACCTTGAAGCTGTGTATGCGCGCGCGGAGCAGGCCCATGCGCAGGGGCGGCTGGACGGCGGCGCCAAGGACGCGCTGCCGCTGTACATGCGCGTCCTGGCGCTGGATCCCGCGCACGCCGGCGCCCTGCGCGGTCGCGAGGACGCGCTTGCCGAAGTCCTGGCGCAGGCGCGTGAATCGCTGCGCGCCGGAGACGTCGGGGAGGCCGCGCGCCTGGTCGCACGGGCCCGTGCCTACGATCCCGGCCACGTCGACTTGCCCGATACCCTGGCGCGACTCACGGAGGAAGGCGGCGCCGAGGGTGACCGGATCGCCCGCCTGCTCAAGGGCGAAGCGTCACCACCCGGGAATCCGCAGGACGTTGCGGGCACCGGCGGCGTCGCGACGGCGGCGATTCCCGACGCGAAGGAACGCGGGCGCCGGCTGGCGGCCGCACGCGAGTGCCATGAGCGCGCACTGCGTGACAACCAGCTGCGCCGCGCCGGCGACTGCCTGGAGGCCCGCGCGGCCCTGGGCGACGACGCCGGCGAGCTGGCCGCGGCACAGCGCCAGCTGGCCGAGCGCTGGCTTGCAGTCGGTGACGAACGCCTGGGCGCGGGCGAGATCGACAACGCGCGCAGCGCCCTGGCCGCCGCGCGCAAGGCCGATCCCGCGGCACCGGGACTGGCCGACTTCGAGCGGCGCGTGCGCGCGGCCGCGGCCGCACTCAGGCTCGAGTGAGTCCGGCCCGGTCGAAGAACACGCGCCGCACGACGTCCCGCGCGGCGTCGGCGGAGAAGTGCCGGGCGACGTTGTCCAGGCCGTTCGCGGCGAGCCGCTCCCACAGCGCACGATCGCCGTAGGCACGGACCACGGCGTCGGCGAAGGCGTCGGCGGTGTCGGCCAGCAGCACGTCATGGCCGTCGACCAGATGCATGCCCTCGGCGGCGCAGCGGGTCGCGACCACCGGTTGGCCGTGCGCCATGCTCAGGTTGACCTTGCCCTTGACGCCGGCCCCGAAGCGCAGCGGTGCCAGCGCCAGCCGGCAGCCGTCCATGTACGGGCCGATGTCGGGCACGTAGCCGTGCAGGGTGACGCCGGGGGCCTTGGCCAGCGCCGCGATCTCCGGGGGCGGGTCGGCGCCGATGCAGTGGAAGCGGAGCGCAGGCAGCCGTTGGCGCACCAGCGGCAGCACCTCGGCCACGAACCAGCGCACGGCGTCGACGTTGGGCGGGTGGCGGAAGCCGCCGACGAAGACCAGGTCGTGGCGCTCCTCGAAGGGCCGCCCCGGGCCGGCGACGCTGTGCAGGTTGGACAGCACCTCCACGCGCGCGCCCGGCGCGTCGGCCGCCAGTACCTCGCGCTCGGCGACGCTGACCACCAGGGTGGTGTCGGCGGCCGCGACCACCGCCAGTTCACGGCGTCGCGTGCGCGCGGCGACGCGGGCCAGACGCGCGTCGCCTGTGACCTCGGCGGTGCGCGCCTCGCGCAGGTAGTGCAGGTCGATGCTGTCGAACACCAGGCGTGCGCCTGGCGCATGCCGGCGCAGCAGCGGCACGAAGACGCTGGCGACGTAGTGGCGGCAGACCATGGCCACGTCGAAGCGCGACCCGTGCGCAGCCAGCCAGGCCGGGATGCCGCCGAGGTGCGGCGCGCACCAGGTTTCGACGCCGAGCTGGCGCAGGGCCTCGGTGCAGGCGCCCTGGTCGCGGCCGTCGGCAGGCAGGAACACCACATGCGCGCCTTCCTCGCGCAGCAGGCGCATCAGGTTGACCAGCCGCAGCGAGCCTGAATCGCGGTCCGGCTGCGGCGTCAGCGCGTCGATCACCAGCACCTGGCGCCGACCGCGGTGCAGGTCGGCGGGGGTAGGCTCGCGGCGCGGCCCATGCGCCGCCAGCTCGGCGCGACGGTGTGCCAGGAACACCGCCTGGTTGCGCAGTTGCGCCGCCTTCGGGCCTCCGGAGGTGTCGGTGCCCGACGTCCCGCCTTCGTCGTGGACCACGCGCGCGGCGGGCTGGTACAGCACGCGACGGCCGGCGGCGCGCACGGCGAAGGCGAGGTCGGTGTCCTCGTAATAGGCCGGCGCATAGCGGCCATCGAAGCCGCCGACGGTCAGGAACAGGTCGCGGGGAATGGCCATCGCGGCGCCGCTGACGTAGTCGGCATCCCGGACATGGGCATGGCGCGGGTCGGCCGGATCGCCGAAGCGGCCGTGGTTCCAGGCGCTGCCGTCGGCGAAGACCACGCCGCCCGCCTCCTGCAGGCGGCCGTCCGGGTACAGCAGCTGCGCGCCCACCAGGCCCGCGTCGGGGTGGGTGTGGAAGGTCGCCAGCAGTGCGTCCAGCCAGCCCGGCTGCGGCACCGTGTCGTTGTTGAGGAACACGAGGAATCCGCCGCGCGCGAGCGCAGCACCGTCGTTGCAGGCGGCGATGAAGCCGCCGTTCGCGGCCCGGCGGTGATGGCGCAGGCCCTCGATCAGGGACAGCAGCTGCGGCGTGTCGTCGGTCGAGCCGTCGTCGACCACGATCACCTCGAACGGCGCCTCGGGCGGATGGTCGGCCAGCGCGCGCAGGCACGCCAGGGTGCGTGCGGACTGGCCGTAGACCGGAATCACGATGCTCGCGCGCGGCCGGTCGCTGGAGGCCAGCGCGAAGGGCGCGAACGGCGCCGCGGCCGGCAGGTACAGCGCCTCGCGCAGCGCGCGTGGCGGGGGCATCAGCTGTGCCCTCGCGCGCCGCCAGCTGGCGCGCAGGCCGCGGGTGCGCACACTGAGCAGGCCGCGGTGGAAGAAGCCTGCGGCGCGTGCAAGCAGGAAGCGCGCGTCGGCGAGCGTGTAGGGCATCCGGCGACAACTCCGGCTGAAGGATGGACGTGGGCGGTCGGGGCGGCGACGGGCGCTGGGCTAGACTCGGCACGGAAGGGCGCATTCTCGCATTCCGGCGCCGCATCGCGGCCGGAACGGCCACCGATGGCCGCCGAGGGAGCGTCCACTTCCCCCATTCCCGCAGAACTTCCAGCCCGAGATCAGATGGCACGCATCGAATACGACGAAGACGACCACGACGACCGTCCGCGTCTCGACTGGCGCCGCACATTGTTGACGTGGACGCTCGCGGCGATCGGCCTCGCCCTCGGCTTCCTCGTGCCCTATGTGCTGTACCTGGACCAGCAGGTCGCCGAGCGCTTCGGCCAGCTGCAGTGGCAGGAGCCGACCCGGGTCTACGCCCGGCCGCTGGTGCTGTCCGCGGGCACGGCGATGGATGCGAAGACGCTCGAGCTCGAGCTCGCCGCCGCCGGCTATCGCAAGGGGGCGGGCGACCGGCCGGGGACCTGGTCCGCCGCCGACGGGCGCTGGACCATCGCCAGTCGCGGATTCACCGACGTCGATGGCGCGGTGGCGCCGAGCCGGGTCGAGGTGCGCATCGCCCGGGGCGAGGTGGCGCGGATCCGCGATCTGGCCGGCCGCCGTGACGCCGAGGCAGTGCGCCTCGATCCGGCGCGCATCGCCACCCTCTACGGCAAGCAGCAGGTCGAACGTCGCCTCATGCGCCTGGAGGACGTACCGCAGCAGTTCACCGACACCCTGCAGGCGGTCGAGGACCGTGACTTCGCCCAGCATCGCGGCATCGACCTGCGGGGCATCCTGCGCGCGGCCTGGATCAACCTGAAGGCCGGCGAGGCCAGGCAGGGGGCGAGCACCCTCACCCAGCAGCTCGCGCGCAGCGGCCTGCTCGGCATCGGCCGGGAACAGACCTGGAGCCGCAAGTTCAACGAGGTCCTGTACGCGCTGATCATCGAGGCGCGCCACGACAAGGGCCGGATCCTCGAGGCCTACCTCAACCAGGTCTACCTGGGGCAGCGAGGCAACCAGGCCATCCGTGGCGCGGCCGCGGGCGCCGAGTACTGGTTCGGGCGCCGGATCGACGACCTTGCGACCGAGCACGTGGCGCTGCTGGTCGGCATCATCCGCGGCCCGTCGTACTACGACCCGCGGCGGTATCCGGAGCGGGCGCGGGCGCGCCGCGACTTCGTGCTCGGCGAAATGCTCGAGACCGGGCTGATCGACCGGGTCGAGCACGACCGCGCCGTGGCCGCTCCGCTCGGCGTGACCACGGCTCCGGGCAGTATCGCCGCCAACCGTTTCCCGGCCTACGTCGACGTCGTCCGTCGCCATCTCGCCGCCGACTATTCCGCCGACGAATTGCAGGGCGCCGGCCTGACGGTGATGACCGGCATGTCGCCGTCGGCCCAGGCCTACGCCGAAGCCGCGGTCACCGGCACGCTCAAGGCCCTGGCGGCCAAGGGCCGGCCCGCGCTCGAGGCCGGCGTCGTGGTCACCGACGTCCACGGGGGCGGCGTGCTCGCCGTGGTCGGCGGCCGCGACGTCGCGACGCCCGGCTTCAACCGGGCCATCGAAGCGCAGCGGCCGGTGGGCTCGCTGCTCAAGCCCTTCGTCTACCTGCTGGCGCTGGCGCTGCCCGACCGCTGGTCGCTGGCCGCCTGGGTGGACGATTCGCCGGTGGCGGTCACGTTGCAGAACGGCAAACGCTGGACCCCGGGCAACTCGGACGGCAAGAGCCACGGCAGCGTGCGCCTGATCGATGCCCTGGCGCATTCCTACAACCAGGCCACGGTGCGCGTGGGCATGGCGGTGCGCCCCGAGCGCCTGGCCCATCTGCTGCGCCAGCTGGCCGGCATCGAGGCCGCTCCCAACCCTGCGCTCATCCTGGGTTCGGTGGACCAGAGCCCGTATGCGATGGCCCAGCTGTACCAGTTCCTCGCCTCCGACGGCGAGATCCAGCCGCTGTACGCGGTCCGCGGGGTGCTCGATCCCGATGGTCGCCTGCTCAAGCGCTACGACAAGGCGCCGCCGCAGCCGGACGAAGGCGACCGCACGGCGGCGCGGCTGGTGACCGTCGCCCTGCAGCAGGCGGTGGCCTCGGGCACCGGGCGGCGCCTGGTCAACGACGGCCTCGGGCGCCTCGACGCCGCCGGCAAGACCGGTACCAGCAACGATGGGCGCGACAGCTGGTTCGCGGGCTGGACCGGCGACCACCTGGCGGTGGTCTGGGTCGGCAACGACCAGAACGAGCAGACCGGGCTGTACGGGGCGACTGGAGCGATGCGGGTGTGGTCGGCGATGTTCTCGCGACTGCCGAGTGCCGCGCTGAAAGTGGGGGGGGCAGGGTCTGGACTGGAACTGGGTGGTGGACGCGCACAGCACCGACGCCGACTGCGAAGGTGCGCGGCGCTTCGCCTTCGCCACGGGCCATGCACCGCCCTGGCAGCCCTGCGTGCCCGAGATCTTCGAGGAGCCGTCCCGCAGCTGGCGCGACTGGTTCGGACTCGGCCGCGAAGGCGATCCCGCCGGCGACCCTTCCAGCGTTCCACAGGCATCCGGACCGACCCCATGAATCCGCACTCTTCCGTGACCGCCCGCGGGCCGCGCGTGCTGTCCTCCGCCTTCCCTGCTGCTGGCGCTGGCCGCCTGTGCCTCGGCGCCGCCCGCGCCGAGGGTGCAGACGCTGACCTCGGCCACGCCAGCGCAGATGGTGGTCTATATCCATGAGGCCGCGGGCGACGGTGCCGGCGAACTCGAGGTGCAGCCGCTGCGCGATCCAGGCGTGGAGGATCTGCGCCAGCGCGCCGAGCGCCTGCAGCGCCAGGGCCACCATCGCGATGCCGCCGAGGCGCTCGACCACGCCCTGGCCCTGGTGCCGGGCGATCCCGCCCTGCTGCAGGAACGCGCCGAAGCCGCACTGCTGCTGTCCGACTTCACCCGTGCCGGCGAGCTCGCGGTGCAGGCGCATGCGATCGGCCCGGGCGTGGGGCCGCTCTGCCGCCGGCACTGGGCCACGATCGAGCAGGTGCGACTGGTGCAGGGCGACGCCGAGGGTGCAGCCAGCGCGAAGGCGGCGATCGCCGCCTGCCGGGTGGCCCGCCCGCCGCGCTGGTGAGCGGCGTGGAAGTCATCGCCACCGCCGGTATCGACACCGCGCCGGAGGAGTCCGCGCTGGTCCGCGACAGTCGCGATGCCCTGTCCACCGATGGCCGGCTGGCCGCCGTGCTGCCCGGCTTCCATCCGCGCCGAGCGCAGCAGGACCTCGCCGCGGCGGTGGCCGCGGCCTTCGAGGATCGGGCCGTGCTGCTGGCCGAGGCCGGCACCGGCACCGGCAAGACCTTCGCCTACCTGGTGCCGGCGCTGCTGTCGGGACGCAGGACCATCATCTCCACCGGCACCCGCGCGCTGCAGGACCAGCTCTATCACCGCGACCTGCCGCGGGTCCGCGACGCCCTCGGCACCGGCCTGCGCGCCGCCCTGCTCAAGGGTCGCGCCAACTACCTCTGCCGCCAGCGCCTGGAGCGCACCCGCGGCGAGAACCGTTTCCAGAGTCCGGCGCAGGCGGCCGACTTCCAGCGCATCGCCGCCTGGAGCGCGCGCACGCGCATGGGCGACCTGGCCGAGATGGAGTCGCTGCCCGAGGACTCGCCGCTGCTGCCACTGGTCACCTCGACCGCCGACAACTGCCTGGGCAGCGAATGCCCGTTCTGGGGCGAGTGCTTCGTGGTCCAGGCCAGGCAGCGCGCCCAGGAGGCCGACATCGTGGTGGTCAACCATCACCTGCTGCTGGCCGATCTCGCGCTGAAGCAGGAGGGCTTCGGCGAGATCCTGCCCGGCGCCGAGGCCTTCGTGGTCGACGAGGCGCACCAGCTGCCGGAGCTCGCGGCGCAGTTCTTCGGCGAGGGCCTGTCGGCGCGGCCGCTGGTGGAGCTGGCGCGCGACGCCGTCGCCGAATGCCGTGGTGTGGACGGGGCGCTGGCCGCGCTTCAGGAGCCGGCGCGGGCCCTGGAACAGGCCACGCGCCTGCTGCGCGCGGCGATGGACGTGCTGCCGGCGCGCGGGACGCGGCCGCAGCTGCTCACGGTGCCTGAGGCGGTCGAGGCGCTGGAGGCGCTCGATTCCGCGCTGATGGCGCTGACCGACGCGCTGGCGCCGCTGGCCGACGCCGCCCCGGGGCTGGAGGCCTGCCAGCTGCGTGCCCGCGACCATCGAGACCGGCTGGCGCGCTGGCGCGACCTGGACGATGGCGGACACGACGACGAGTCTGCAGGCCAATCCGGGCCGGCCGTTGTGCCCTCCAGCGACGACGACGTGCGCTGGTACGAGCTTTCGCCGCGCGGCTTCCGCCTGCAGCGCACGCCGCTGGACGTCTCCGGCCCGCTGCGCGCCCACCGCGAGCGTTCGCGCGCGGCCTGGGTGTTCACCTCGGCGACGCTGGCGGTCGAGGGCCGCTTCTGAGCACCTGTCACGCCGCCTGGGCCTGGACGAGCCGCGCACGCTGCTGGTCCCAAGCCCGTTCGACTGGGCCAGCCAGGCGCTGTGCTACCTGCCGCCAGGCCTGCCCGAACCGTCCTCGCGCGACTACACCGCTGCGATCACCGAGGCCGTGCGCCCGGTGCTGGAAGCCTCGGGCGGGCGCGCCTTCCTGCTGTTCGCATCCCACCGTGCACTGCGCGAGGCGGCAGAGGCCCTGCGCGGGGGGCCGTGGCCGCTGTTCGTCCAGGGCGAGGCGCCCCGGCACCTGCTGCTGCAGCGTTTCCGCGAGTCCGGCAACGGTGTGCTGCTTGGCGCCGCCAGCTTCCGCGAGGGCGTGGACGTCGCCGGCGGCGCGTTGAGCGTGGTCGTGATCGACAAGCTGCCGTTCGCGGCGCCGGACGACCCCGTGTTCGAAGCCCGGTTGGAGGCGATCCGGCGCTCCGGGGGCAATCCCTTCCGGGACGAGCAGGTGCCGCAGGCGGTGATCGCGCTCAAACAGGGCGTGGGTCGCCTGATCCGCACCGAGACCGACCGCGGCGTGCTGGTGCTCTGCGATCCGCGGCTGCTCGGCAAGGGCTACGGAAAGCGCTTCCTCGACTCGCTGCCGCCGCTGCCGCGCACCCGGGACGCCGCCGACGCGGCGGCGTTCTTCGCCGCAGGCTGAGCCGTCGGCCGGCAGGCGTTACCCTGTCGCCCCCTCCGACCCGTGCCCCACATGCGCCTGCTCGCCATCGAGACCTCCACCGAAGCCTGCTCCGTCGCCGTGCTGGTCGACGGTGCGCTCAGCGAGCGCTTCGAGGTCGCGCCCCGGCGGCATGCGGAGCTGGTGCTGCCCTGGGCCGAGGCGCTGCTGTCCGAAGCGGGGCTGCGCCGCGCCGACCTGGATGCGATCGCCGTCACTCGGGGCCCCGGCGCGTTCACCGGCGTGCGCCTGGGCATCTCCATCGCCCAGGGGATCGCGCTCGCGCTCGACCGCCCCCTGCTGCCGGTATCGACGCTGGCGGTGCTGGCGATGGGCGGGCTGCGCGGCGCGCCCGCGGGCGAGTTCGTGCTTGCCGCGATCGACGCGCGCATGGGCGAGGTGTATGCCGGTGCCTTTGCCCGTGATGGCGAAGCGCTGCGTGCGGTGGCACCGGAAGCGGTGGCGGCCCCTGACGCAGTCGCGCTGCCGCACACCGGATCCTGGCTGGGCGTGGGTACCGGCTTCGCCGCCGAGGACGGGGCGCTCGTCCGCCGCTTCGGCGACCGCCTGGCGACGGTCGACGCCGCGGCACTGCCGCGCGCCGCGGACCTCGCGCGCCTGGCCGCGCGGTCGCTGGCCGAAGGCGGCGGAATGGCCCCCGAGCGGGTCGAGCCGGCGTATCTGCGCGACCACGTCGCGCTCACCCTGGCCGAGCAGGCGGCGGCGCGCGAGCGCCGCGGCTGAGCCTCAGTCGTCCACCAGCGCACCGCCCGGGAGGAAGTTCCAGGTGCGGGTGACGTGGAGGACGTCGATCGACTCCTCGGTCTGCGGCAGCGGCGGATAGGGTTCGGCCAGGCGGGCGATGCGCAACGCGGCGTCGTCGAGCAGCCGGATGCCGCTGGACTGGATCACCTCCGCCTGCTCGACCGAGCCGTCGCGGCGGATCGCGACGCTGATCACCAGGGTGCCGGCGAGCTGTCTCCGCCGCGCTTCATCGGGATAGTTCAGGTTGCCGACGCGCTCGACCCGGTCCACCCAGGCGCGCAGATAGGTCGCGTAGGCCCATTCCCGGGTCGAAGCGGAGACGAACTTGCGCTTGGGCCGCCTGGCATAGCGTTCGGACTGGAGATGGATCTCGGCCGCCAGGCGCGCCATGGCGAGGTCGCGGTCGATCTTCTCGGGGCCGGCCGGCAGCAGCTGTTCGTCGACCTGAGGCCGCGCTTCGGGCGCGGGGACCGTGTCTTCGCCGCGGCGGCTGGCGATGACGCGCGCCTCGGGCGGTGGCGCCACGTCCGGCGACTGCGCGCGCGCGGCGCGCTGCGCGACGCCGGCGTCCTCGTGCGGCAGCTGGCCGGCCTGGGCGTCCCGCGGCCGCCGGCTGGCCTCGTCCTCGCCGCCGCCCTGGTTGCTGGCCTGGGCGAGGAAGTCGGCCTGGGCCCGGGTCAGCGGGCTGGTGGTGCGGGTCAGGATGACGTCGAGGGTGGGCAGCACCGGCGCCGCATCCTCGAGCGCGAAGCCGACGCCCAGCACCAGCATGCCGTGCACCAGCAGCGACAGCACCAGGGTCGCGCCGAGGCGGTCGCGCTCGCCGATGCCCTCCGGCGCCGCCGTCGTCCTCACGGCCTCCGACCGTCCGCGTCCTGCATCAGGCGTCGGTACGCGGAGCGCCGCGCTCGATGGCATCGAACAGCATGCCGGCGATGTTGAGGCCGAATTCGGCGTCGAGCTCGCGGATGCAGGTCGGGCTGGTGACGTTGACCTCGGTGAGCCAGTCGCCGATCACATCGAGGCCGACGAAGCGCATGCCGCGCCGGACCATCTCCGGGCCCACCTGCGCGGCGATCCAGCGGTCGCGCTCGCTCAGCGGGCGCCCCTCGCCGCGGCCGCCGGCGGCGAGGTTGCCGCGGAACTCGTCGCCCTGCGGGATCCGCGCGAGGGAGTAGTCCACCGGCACGCCGTCGATCAGCAGGATGCGCTTGTCGCCCTCGGAAATCTCCGGCAGCCAGCGCTGGGCCATGGCCAGCTGGCGGCCGCTGGCGGTCAGGGTTTCCAGGATCACGTTGAGATTGGGGTCGCCTGCGGTGGCGCGGAAGATCGAGCGCCCGCCCATTCCGTCGAGCGGCTTGAGCACTGCCTGGCCGTGCTCGGCCACGAAGGCCTTCAGCGCCGCGGCCCGGCGGCTGACCAGGGTCGGCGGACAGCACTGCGGGAACAGCAGCGCGGCGAGCTTCTCGTTCAGGTCGCGCAGCCCGCGCGGGTCGTTGACCACGTTGGCCCCGGCCAGGCGCGCGATGTCGAGGATGTGGGTGTCGTTGATGTAGTCGGCGTCGACCGGCGGATCGGTGCGCATCAGGACCACGTCGCCGGCGCCGAATTCGCGCTGCGAGGCCGTTCCCAGCTCGAACCAGCCGGAAGGATCGTCGCGGACCGTGAGCGGCGCCGCCAGCGCACCGGCCCGCCCGGCATCCAGCGACAGTCCCCCGGGCATGACGTAGTGCAGGCGGTGTCCGCGCCGCTGCGCCTCGAGCAGCATGGCGAAGGTGGAATCCTTGGCGATCCTGATCGACCCGATCGGGTCCATCACCACAACGACATCGAGAGGCATGGGGGCCATCCGCCGCAACCAGCGGCAAATGTTATCAGCTGGGGGACGGATGGCTGCCGGCGGGATTCCGACGCCCGGCGCAGTCCGGGCACGCCAAGCTTGACAGTGCAGCACCGTGCTGGAAGATTGGCCGCTCGCAATGGCCCCGGCAATCGGGGGCCATGCACCGGGGAGACACGATGACGCAGGAGCAAACCCACGCCGGCAGCCTCGACGGCCTGCGCGTGATGGTGATCGATGACTCGAAGACCATCCGCCGCACCGCAGAAACCCTCCTGCGCCGCGAAGGCGCGGACGTGGTGACCGCGACCGACGGTTTCGAGGCGCTGGCGAAGATCGCCGACCAGCGGCCCCAGATCATCTTCGTCGACATCATGATGCCGCGGCTGGACGGTTACCAGACCTGCGCGCTGATCAAGAACAACCAGCTCTTCAAACAGACGCCGGTGATCATGCTCTCCTCCAAGGACGGACTGTTCGACAAGGCGCGCGGCCGCATCGTCGGCTCCGAGCAGTACGTCACCAAGCCTTTCACGCGCGAGGAACTCCTCGACGCGATCCGCAAGCACGTCAATACCTGACCGGGGGGGGCAGGCAACATGGCAAAGATCCTGCTGATCGAGGATTCGCCGACCGACACCGCGGTGCTGACCCAGCTGCTCGAGCGCAACGGGCATCTGGTGCTCGCCTGCATCAGTGCGGAGGATGGCATCGAGACCGCGCGCCGGGAACGTCCGGACCTGGTGCTGATGGACGTGGTGCTGCCCGGCATGAACGGGTTCCAGGCAACGCGCGCGCTTTCCCGTGACGAGGCCACGTCCGCCATCCCGGTGCTGATCGTCAGCACCAAGGGCATGGAGACCGACAAGGCCTGGGGCATGCGCCAGGGCGCCAGGGGCTACATCGTCAAGCCGCCGGTGGAGAGCGAACTGGTCGAGAACATCAACGCCCTGCTGGGTGGCTGAAGTGGTCCGGCGCGACGCCCATCCGCGGCCCGAAGGACCTTTCGAGGTGCTTGCCGGCTTCGAGCGGCGCAGCCTCGCGCACGTGGTCGGCCTGCCCGAGCAGCTCGATGCGCCGGGCATGTGGCGCGGCGTGGGCTATCGCGTCGGTCAGCGCCTGCTGGCCTCGGAGTTCGACGAGGTGGTGGAGATCCTTCCGCTGCCGCAGCTCACCGCGGTGCCGGGTGCGCAACCGTGGATGCTCGGCGTGGCCAACATCCGCGGCAACCTGCTGCCGGTGGTCGACCTGCGCCTGTTCCTCGAGGGCGAGCGCACGGTGCTGCACGAGGGCCAGCGCGTGCTGGTGATGCGCCAGCCCGGCGGCAACGTGGCGCTGACCATCGACGAGCTGTTCGGCCAGCGCAGCTTCCTCGAGGAGCAGCAGTCCAGCCACGAGGCCCTCTCCGGCGGGCGATACTCCGGCTTCATCGAACGCGTCTACAAGGTGGGCGGGCACGCATGGGGAGTGTTCAGCCTGGACCGGCTGTCGCGGACGCCCGAATTCAGACAAGCAGCGGCCTGACGCCGCATCAGACAGGCCAGGGATAATCGCATGAGCAACGTCATCGACAACGGAACCGGCAAGAGTCGCACCATCGGCGCCAGGGTCTGGATCTGGCTGCTGGTGGCCTCGCTCCTGGTGTTCGCCGGCAACACCATCTACGCGATGACCAAGGCCTCGCGCCTGGGTGGCGCCAGCACCGCGGCCTCCAGCCTGCAGGTGAACTCGCAGAGGCTGGCGATCCAGGGCCGCGAGGCGGTCGACGGCGATACCGACGCCTACGCCGCGTTCAAGACCACGAGGGACGCGATCGATGCCGACATCGACCTGCTGATCCGCAACTTCGGCGGCACTCCGGACGTCGCCGGCGAGATCCGCGCGGTGGCCGCGACCTGGGAGCCGCTGTCGGCCAGCGCCGGCCAGGTGCTCGCCAGCGAGGCCGCGGTGGTCGCCTTCACCGGCAACGCCGGCCGTTTCACCGAAGCCGTGCCGCAGCTCCAGGCGCAGCTCGACGAGGTGGTGCGCGCGATGTCGGCCAGCGGGTCGCCCTCGTCGCAGATCTACATCGCGCTGCGCGAGGTGGTGCTGGCCTCGACGATGGCCCGGCGCGTGACCGAGATCCAGGCGGGCGGTCCCGGTGCCGCGGTGGCCGGCGATGCGCTGGCCCGCGACGCCGGCGTGTTCGAGCAGGTGCTCGCCGGCCTGCGCTCGGGCGACGATGCGATGAACGTCCAGCCGCTCTCCAACTCCGCTGCGCTGGCCGCGCTCGACCAGGCCGGCGCGCAGTGGGAGGAGATGAAGAAGGACCTCGACGCCATCCTCTCCAGCTCGCAGAACCTGTTCGCCGCGCAATCGGCCGCGGCCTCGCTGACCACGGGCTCCGACCAGCTGCTGGCGGACAGCGAGACGCTGTTCCAGGCGCTGACCGCGTTCGGCTCCCTGAACGACACGTCGATCCTCGGAAACATCTGGATCTCGATCGCGTTCCTGGTGCTCGCCGCCGTCGCCCTGGCCGGCCTGATGCGCGAGCTGAGCCGCGACCGCCGCGAGCGCTACGAGACCACGATGGAACTCAACAACCGCAACCAGGAGGCGATCATGCGCCTGCTGGACGAGATGGGCTCGCTGGCGGAGGGCGACCTGACGGTGAAGGCCACGGTCACCGAGGACATGACCGGCGCCATCGCCGACTCGATCAACTTCGCCGTCGAGCAGCTGCGCAGCCTGGTGCAGACGATCAACGACACCTCGGTGCAGGTGGCATCCAGCGCCCAGGAGACGCAGGCCACCGCGATGCACCTGGCCGAGGCCGCGGAACACCAGGCGCAGGAGATCAACTCCGCTTCCGACCGCATCAACGAGATCGCCCAAAGCATCAACCAGGTGTCGCGCAACTCCGCGGAGTCGGCGGACGTGGCGCAGCGCTCGGTGCAGATCGCGACCAAGGGCGCGGGCGTGGTCCGCGAGACGATCGCGGGCATGGACTCGATCCGCGACCAGATCCAGGAGACGTCCAAGCGCATCAAGCGCCTGGGCGAGAGCTCGCAGGAAATCGGCTCGATCGTCGAACTCATCAACGACATCTCGGAACAGACCAACATCCTGGCGCTGAACGCGGCCATCCAGGCGGCGTCGGCGGGCGAGGCGGGCCGCGGCTTCGCGGTCGTGGCCGACGAAGTGCAGCGGCTCGCCGAGCGCGCATCCAACGCGACCAAGCGGATCGAAACGCTGGTGGAAACCATCCAGGCCGACACCAACGAAGCCGTCAGCTCGATGGAGCAGACGACGTCCGAGGTGGTCGCCGGTGCGCGCCTGGCCGAGGACGCCGGTACCGCGCTGGGCGAGATCGAGAACGTGTCGACCAGCCTGGCGGCGCTCATCGAAGGCATCTCGAGCGCCTCGCAGCAGCAGTCCGCGGCGGCGAGCAACATCACCGAGACGATGAACACCATCCAGTCGATCACCGCCCAGACCTCGCAGGGCGCCAACCAGACCGCCGCGTCGATCGGAAACCTGGCGCAGCTGGCCGCCGACCTGCGCCGCTCGGTCGCCGACTTCAAGCTGCCGGCCTGATCCCAGACCGATGACCGCTCTGCGCGACGCGATCGACTACACCACGCTCGGCTGGGTCAAGCCGGAGCTCGACGAGACCCTGCGCCAGGCGCGGATCGAGATCGAGGACTTCGCCGCCGACCCCACCGACACCAGCCGCATGGGCTTCTGCGCCGGCTACCTGCACCAGGTGCAGGGCACGCTGCGGATGGTCGAGCTGTACGCGCCGGCGATGGTGGCCGAGGAGATGGAGCGCCTGGCGCAGGCGCTGCAGGAAGGCGCGGTGGCGGACCGGGACGCCGCCTGCGCGATGCTGATGCGCGGCGTGGTGCTGCTGCCCGACTACCTCGAGCGCCTGCAGAGCGGCCACAAGGACATCCCGATCGTGTTGCTGCCGCTGCTCAACGACCTGCGCGCCGCCCGCGGCGAGGCGGGCCTGTCGGAGAGCGTGCTGTTCGCGCCCGACCTGCAGCGTCCGCTGCCGGGCGGACTGGCGCCGGCGGAGGCGGGCAACGATCCCGTACCGGTGCGCAATGCGCGCGCCCAGCCGGCGCTGGCCGCACTGCAGGCGGCGATGGGCGCGTGGCCCGAGGCAGGCAAGCCCGTCGATGCCGCCGCGATCGCCGCATCGCTCGACGCGCTGCTCGCCCACGTCCGGGCGGAACCGGCGCGGCGCATGCTGTGGGTCGCCTCGTCGGTGGCCAGGGCGATGGGCGACGATGCGATCGAGGTGACGCCGGCGCTGCGGCAGGCCTTCGCCAGCGTCGAACGCGAGGCACGGCGCCTGTTCGAGGACGACGGTTTCGGCATGCCGCGCGCGGAAGCCGCGCTCGAGCCGACCCGGCAACTGCTGTACCACGCCGCCCACGCCAGCTCCGATCACTCGGCGCTGCGCGCCTTGAAGGACACCTTCGAGCTGGAGCGTCAGCTTCCGACCGACTCCGAGATCAGCCACGCCCAGGGCAGCATGAGCGGGCGCAACCGCGCCCTGCTCGACACCGTGGCCGCGGCCCTGAAGGAAGACCTCCTGAGGGTCAAGGACGCGCTCGACCTGCATCTGCGGACCGGCGAGAACGACGTCGAGCGCCTCGCGCCCCAGGTCGAGGCACTGGGGCGCGTCGCCGACACGCTGGGCATGCTCGGGCTGGGCGTCGCACGCGGCGTGATCGGGCAGCAGCGCGACGCCATGGCCGGGATCGTCGACGGCAGGAAGGCGGCGGACGAGGGCGCGCTGCTCGACGTCGCCGGTGCGCTGCTCTACGTCGACGCCACCCTCGATGACCAGGTCGCGCGCCTCGGTGCCGGTGACCAGGATGCGCCCGTGCAGGAGGAACTGGGCGCCGGCGAGGCGGAGAAGGTGCTCGACGTGCTCGCGCGGGAGGCCATCGCCAATTTCGCGGACGCCCGCCAGGCCTTCGTGGCCTTCATCGAAACCGGCTGGGACCATGGCGAACTGGCCGAGGTGCCGCGTCTGCTGCGCGAGGTCACCGGCGCGCTGCAGATGCTGGAACTGCCGCAGCCCGCGGCTTACCTGACCGGCGTCCGCCGCTACATCGAGGACGAGCTGATCGGTGGCCGCCACGTGCCCAACGGGCGCCAGCTCGACACCTTCGCGGACGCGCTGGCGAGCCTGGAGTACTACCTCGAGGCCCTGCGCGAGAACCGCTCCAACCGCGACGAGATCCTCGACGTCAGCCGCCAGAGCCTGGAGAGCCTGGGTTACTGGCCGCTGCCGATGGAACGCATGCCGGAGTCCGCCCGGTCGGGTGTCGCCGCGGGGCCCGTGGTCAGCGAGGCCGACGTCGAGCGCACGGTCGCCGCGCTGATCGACCGCGACACGACGGGTGGGCAGTCCGGGGCGCTCGACGCCGCGGTCGTTGAAGCGCAGCGGGTCCAGGCGGAGGCCGTGCCCGTGCCTGCAGTCGCGCCCGCTCCCGCTCCCGCTGCCGCTGCCGCTCCCGCTGCCGCTGCCGCTGCCGCTGCCGCTGCCGCTGCCGCTGCCGCTGCCGCGCCGGCTCGGCCGGGCGGCTTCGAGATCACCGGCGACGAGATCGACGACGACATCCGCGAGGTCTTCCTCGAGGAGTTCGCCGAGGAGATCGACAACCTCGACCAGCTGCTGCCGCTGTGGCGCGCCCAGCCGGACGACCTCGAGCGCCTGCGCCCGATCCGCCGCGTCTTCCATACCTTGAAGGGCAGCGGCCGCCTGGTCGGCGCGCGCACCCTGGGCGAGTTCAGCTGGAAGATCGAAAACATGCTCAACCGCGTGCTCGACGGCACGCGGCCGGCGAGCCCCGCCGTGGTGGCCATGGTCGACCAGGCCTTCTCCACGCTGCCGGAACTGCAGGCGGCGTTGCGCGGCGACGGTGCGGTGCGCGCCGATCTGGAGCGGATGCAGGCGGAGGCCGAACGCATTGCCGGCGGCGACGAGCGCATGCCGGAACTGCCCGCGCCCATGGAGCCCGTCGATGCGCGGATCGACGGTGCGCCTGAAGCAGTGGCGCTGCAGGAAGCCGACGCGGGCGGCGGGGCGGCCGATGCGACCGCGACCGGGACGGCCGAAGCATCGGCGGCGGATGAAGCGCCGCACGCCGGAGAAGCGACCGATGCCATCGGACCCGCCAGGCCAATCGAAGCTGACGGGGCAACCGACGCCACCGGAACGATCGACGCGGTCGACGCGGTCAGCGCGTCCGGAACCGGGGAGGAGACGGACACAACATCCGCGCCGGCGGCGCTGGAGATGGTGGCGGCCTCTGTCGACCCGCTGCTGCTGGAGATCCTTGATGCCGAAGTGAGCGGCCACCTGGCCACAGTCGACGCCTGGGTGGCCGCTGCCTCCCCGGGTGCCACGCAGGCTTCGGAACCGCTGCTGCGCGCGCTGCACACGATGAACGGCGCGTTCGCCATGACCGAGCTGCCGACCGTCGCGCATGCGCTGACTCCTGGCGAAGGCTATGTCCGCCGCATGCTGGCCGCGGGCGCACCCGCGACCGACGAGGGCCTGGCCGCGATCGCCGAACTGGCGACCGTGGCGCGCGCCGCGATCGCCGGCCTGCAGTCGACGCACCCGCAGGTCCCCGTGGCGACGGCGCTGGCCGCCAGGCTCGCGGCGCTGCGCGATGACCTGCCCGCGCCTGCGCCGCTGGGCTTCGAGATCCTGGCGGAGGAGGATGCCGGCTTCGCGCACGGCGACGATGTGGTCACCGCCGAGACGCACGTACCGAGGCTGGTCGACATCGACATGAGTCCGTACGCGGGCTTCGACCGGGAGCCCGAGGTGATCGCCGTGGATCACGCCGCCGGGGCGGACGAGCCCGGGATCCCGGAGCAGGAAACGGCGGAGCCGGGAGCGGAGGCCGCCGAGCTGGACTGGCTCGAGGCGGCGCGTCGCGAAACGGAGCGGCTTGAAGTCGAATGGCTCGAAGCGGAGCGTCTCGAAGCGGAGCGTCTCGAAGCGGAGCGTCTCGAAGCGGAGCGTCTCGAAGCGGAGCGTCTCGAAGCGGAGCGTCGCCAAGCGGAACGTATCGAAGCCGAACGTATCGAAGTCGGACGTATCGAAGCCGAACGCCTCGAAGCCGAACGCCTCGAAGCCGAACGTATCGAAGCCGAACGTATCGAAGCCGAAGACCGCGACCACGTCGAGCGCGAGGCGCAGCTCCTGGAGCAGGAGCGGATCGAAGCGGAACGCCTCGAAGCGGAGCGTCTCGAAGCCGTGGGTGCGGAAGCCGAAGGCTTCGACGCCGAACGCGTGGTCTCCGGGGATGGCGAGCTCGGGCAGCCCGATGCCGAGTCCCTCGAAGCCGAAACTCTCGAGGCAGAGCGGCTCGAGGCAGAGCGGCTCGAGGCAGCGCGGCTCGAGGCAGAGCGGCTCGAGGCAGAGCGGCTCGAGGCAGCGCGACTCGAGGCAGCGCGACTCGAGGCAGAGCGGCTCGAGGCAGAGCGGCTCGAGGCAGCGCGACTCGAGGCAGCGCGGTTCGAGGCAGCGCGACTCGAGGCAGCGCGCCTCGAAGCCGAACGCCTGGAGTCCGAGCGTCTGGCCGCCGACCGCCTCGAGGTGGACCGCGTCGTGGCTGCGGCAAACGCCGAGATGCTGGCCGCGATCCCGACCGATGAGGATCCCGACGCCGCATTCGACTTCACAGGCCTGGATACCGAGCTTGTCGGGATCTTCGTCGAGGAGAGTCGCGACCTGCTGGATCATTCGGACGGGCTGCTCGCCAAGCTGCGCGAATCGGCGAGCGACCGTGAGGCCCTGGTCGGCCTGCAGCGCGACCTGCACACGCTCAAGGGCGGCGCGCGCATGGCCGGGATCTTCGCGATCGGCGAACTCGGGCACTCGATGGAATCGCTGCTCGAGGCCGTGTCCGAGCAGCGCTTCGATCTCGGCCGCGGGGACGTCCCACTGCTCGAGCGCGGCTTCGACCGCCTGCATGCGATGGTCACCCGGGTCGGCGAGGGGCGTGCGATCAGTCCCTCGCAGGGCCTGATCGACGCGCTGGACGCCCGCGCGCGCGGCGAGGAACTCCTGGCCGGCAGCGTCGTGGCGCCTGCCGAGCGCATGCCGGCGCCGAAGGTCGTCATGCCGCCGCTCACTGCGCCGATCGGCGCGGCCGAGGCCGCCGAGGACGACGACATCACGCCCCGGGCCCCGCAGGAGCAGGTGCGGATCCGCGCCGACCTGCTCGACCGTCTGGTCAACTATGCCGGCGAGGTCGCCATCTACCGCGCGCGCCTGGAGCAGCAGCTTGGTGCGTTCCGCGGGGCGATGGGCGAGATGGAGCAGACCAACACGCGCCTGCGCGATCAGCTCCGCCGCCTGGACATCGAGACCGAGGCGCAGATCATCGCCCGCTACCAGCGCGAGCACGACTCGGCCGATGCCACCTTCGATCCGCTGGAACTCGACCGCTTCTCCACCCTGCAGCAGCTGTCGCGCGCGCTCGCGGAGTCCGTGGCCGACCTGACCAGCCTGCAGGGCACGCTGGACGACCTGACCCGCCAGTACGAGACCCTGCTGCTGCAGCAGTCGCGCGTCAGCTCCGACCTGCAGGAAGGCCTCATGCGCACGCGCATGGTGCCGTTCGATTCGCTGGTGCCGCGTCTGCGCCGCGTGGTCCGCCAGGCGGCCACCGAGACCGGCAAGCATGCCCAGCTCAGGCTCGAGGGCGCCCAGGGCGAACTCGACCGCAACGTGCTCGAGCGCATGACCGCGCCGCTGGAGCACATGCTGCGCAACGCGGTGGCCCATGGTCTCGAGACGCCGGGCAAGCGCCGCGAGGCCGGCAAGGCCGACGAGGGCGCGGTGCGGATCTCGGTGCGCCGCGAAGGTTCGGAGGTCGTGCTCGAGGTCGCCGACGACGGTGCCGGCCTCGACCGCGAGGCGATCCGTCGCCGCGGAGTCGAGCGCGGCCTGATCCGCGACGACGCGGTGCTCGCCGAGGGCGACCTCGACAGCCTGATCTTCCAGCCGGGTTTCTCCACCGCCGACGAAGTCAGTCGTCTGTCGGGCCGCGGCGTGGGCATGGACGTTGTTGCGAGCGAGGTCCGCCAGCTCGGCGGCGCACTCGACATCGCCACCGTGCGCGGGCGCGGCACCACCTTCACCATGCGCCTTCCGCAGACGCTGGCGGTCACCCAGGCCGTGTTCGTGAAGATCGGCGAGACCAGCTTCGCGGTGCCGATCGCATCGGTCCGCGGCGTGGGCCGCATCTCGCGCGACGAGTTCGGACGGCCCGATGCCGCCTATGCCTACGGCGGCGAGGACTACGCCGTGCACGACCTCGGCGGTCTGGTCGGCCATGCGCCGGCGCGCGCCGACGGCCACCTGCAGATGCCCCTGCTGCTGGTCCGTTCGGGCGAGCTGCGCGTGGCGGTGGCCGTGGACCAGATCCTCGGCAGCCGCGAGATCGTGGTGAAGCCGGTGGGCCCGCAGGTGGCTTCGGTGCCGGGCATCTTCGGCGCCACCATCATGGGCGACGGCAGCGTGGTGGTGATCCTCGACGTCGCACCGCTGGTGCGTCGCCGGCAGGTGGCGCGGCCGCGCGACCCGGCGGCCGAGGCCGCCCTCCAGCGCCGCGTGCCGCTGGTCATGGTGGTCGACGACTCGATCACCATGCGCAAGGTCACCGCCCGCGTGCTCGAGCGGCACAACTACGAGGTCGTGACCGCGAAGGACGGCGTCGACGCGCTCGAGCGCCTGGCCGAACGCGTCCCCGACCTGATGCTGCTGGACATCGAGATGCCGCGCATGGACGGCTACGAGCTCGCGACCGAGATGAAGGCCGACGCCCGCCTGCGCGAGGTGCCGATCATCATGATCACCTCCCGGACCGGCGAGAAGCACCGCCAGCGCGCGTTCGAGATCGGCGTCGAACGCTATCTCGGCAAGCCGTACCAGGAGAACGAACTCCTGCGCAACGTCCACGACCTGCTCGAGCAGCATGATGGCTGAGCAGGAGGCGGGCGCCGCACGGGTCCTGCTCCTGGCGCGTGCCGGCGTAGCCCGGCAGCGGCTGGAGAGTGCGCTGGAAGAGGCCGGCGCGGAGCTGCTGCGCACCGTGGACCCGAACGAAGGCGATCCGGCTGAAGCCGTCGCCCTGCGCCCCGGCGCCGTGCTGGTGGCGCTGGAGGCCGCGATCGAGGATGCGCTGGAGCGCTACGACGCGCTGCTGTCGGACCCCGGGGTGCTGGTCATGTTCGAGGAGGCGGAAGTCGCCGCGAACCGGGATGGCTGGGACGCCGCGCGCTGGGTCCGCCACCTTGCCGCCAAGCTCCACGGCCACCAGGATGTCCTTCCGCCGGGCGCCGGGGCCGAGGACCTCGCACGCCCCGCGGCGGACGCGCCGCACGGGCCCGACGCCGGCCTTTCCAGCCTTGACGCTTCTTCCGGCGGCAGCGTGGCCGGCTTCGACGGCCTGCTCGCCGCCGAAGACATGGACTGGTCGTCGTCGGGAGACTACGGGGTCACGGCGGAGGCCGATCCGGAGCTGGCGGCCCTGCTGGCGGCCGCCGAAGCTGCGCAGGACGAGGACCCCGCGGACAGCGACTCGGGTTCGCGGGCACCCGCACCGGACTGGACCATTTCGCTGGTCGAGGACGAGATCGAGATCGAGATCGAGGACGAGGACGAGGACGCGAACGCGAACGCGAACGGGGACGCGGGCGGCACCGACAGTGGCGACGACAGCGGCGATGACAGCGACGCCACCGCCGCGGCGAGCGCCACGGCCGACCCTCTGTCGCTCGGCAGCGGACTCTCCCTGGTCGAGGACGATTCTCCGATCATCGCGCGCGTCGCGCAGACTCCGACGGTCGATTTCGACGCCCTTGCAGCCCGTCTTGGGGGCCTGTCGCTGGTCGATCCCGACAGCCCCGGTGACGGCAGGTTGCGCGGTGCGGTGATGATCGAGGCCGGACTCGGTGGCCCCGACGCAGTGCGCCAGCTGCTGGGCGGCCTGGACGATGAACTGCCGCGCGCGGTGCTGGTCCGGCTGCAGCTCGACGGCGGCCGCTATGACCGCCTGGTGCAACAGATGCAGCGTGCCACTTCCGCCCCGGTCGTACTGGCCGAGGCCGGAGCGTCCGCCGACCCGGGCACGGTGTACTTCCTGCCGCCCGGGATCGTGGCCGCCGAGGGCGGGGCGCGACTGGTCTTCGTGGACGCCGACGGCGGAGACGGCTACGGGTCGCTGCCTGCCGGCGACAGCGCCCTGGTCTTCCTGAGCGGTGCCGACGCCGCCCGGGTCGACCGCGCGATGGAGGTGGCCGCAGCCGGCGTACTGGTACTCGCCCAGGCGCCGGACACCTGCTACGACGCCACGGCGGTCGATGCCCTGGTCGCACGCGGCGCCGTGTCGGCCGAGCCCGGCAGCCTGGCACAGGCCCTGCTCGACCATTGGTCTTCATGAGGTCCCGGCGATGAACGCACCCGCTCTCCAGGAAATCCGCGGCGTCCTGATCCAGGTCGAAGGCGCGCGCCTGCTGCTGCCGAACGCGACCATCGCCGAGGTGCTGTCGTTCGCCGATCCGGAGCCGGTGCCCGGCGCGCCCGACTGGATGCTCGGACGCATCCGCTGGCGAGGCTGGCAACTGCCGCTGACCTCGTTCCCGCGCCTGGCCGGCATCGGCGACGAGGCCGGCGGACCGGGCAGCAAGATCGTGGTGCTCAAGGCGCTGGGCGGCGATGCCCGCCTGCCCTATGTGGCGTTGCTGACCAGGGGGTTCCCCCGCCTGGTCACGGTCTCGCGCGACGCGCTGGTCGCCGATGCGGGCGAGGGCGATGCCGGCGGCGATGCGGCCGGGCTGCCACGGTGCGTGCTGATGCGCGTACTGCTCAACGACGAGCGGGCGCTGCTGCCCGACGTGGACGCCATCGAAGCCGCGATCCGCGAGGCGCTGGCGGCCTGAGCCCGGCGGCGCCCGTCAGGCGAGATCCCCGAATGCCGCCTGCAGTGCGCTGATCGCGGCGATGCCCGCGGTCTCGGTGCGCAGGATCCGCGGCCCCAGGCGCAGGCCTTCGAAGCCGGCGTCCGCCAGCACCGAGCGATCGCGCGGCGACCAGCCGCCTTCGGGACCGATGCCGACCACGACGGTCCGGTTCCCGGGCCCGGCCAGTCCGCGCACGCAGGCCGTGGCGGCGGGATCCAGGACCAGCTTCAGCGCATCGGCGGGCAGGTCCGCGACCGCTTCGGCCAGTCCCAGCGGCGCTGCGACCGGAGGCAGCATTGCGCGGCCGCTCTGTCCGCAGGCGGAAGCGACCACGCCGCGCCAGTGTGCCAGGCGCTTCTCCAGGCGCGTGGCGTCCAGCCGTACTTCGCTGCGCTCGCTCGAGACCGGCACAAAGCCGGCGACGCCGAGTTCGGTCGCCTTCTGCAGGATCCAGTCCATCTTCTCGCCGCGGGCCACGCCCTGGAGCAGCACGATCCGCAGCCGCGACTCGTTGTCGACCTTGCGCGCGGACAGCACGTCCACTTCGCCGCCGCGCTTGCCGGCCGCGGTGATCCGGCAGTCGTAGTCGAAACCGTCGCCGTTGAACAGAACGCAGCCATCGCCAACACCGAGCCGGAGCACCCGCAGAAGATGCGCGGCGGCCGGTTCCGGAAGCTCGAGCCTCGCTCCAATGGCGAGCGGGGCGTCGATGTACTCGCGATTCTGGCGCATGGGGAATCCCTCTCCTTTCGCTGCGGACCGGGCGTGGTCAGACGGCCCCGGTCGCAGCCACGATCGCCGCCTCGGTGGCTTCGGCGAGGAGCGCCAGCTGGGCGTCGTCGATGCAGTAGGGCGGCATCCAGTAGAGGATGTCGCCCAGCGGACGCAGCATCACTCCGTGGTCGAGAGCGGCACGGTAGGCACGCAGGCCGACGCGCTCGGCGGGGTCGAAGGGCGAGGCGCGATCGCCGTCGCGGGTGAGCTCGAAGGCAACCACCATGCCGGCCTGCCGCACCTCCGCCACATGCGGCAGCGAGGCCAGCGGCGTGGCCGCCTCGGCCATCCTGGATGCGGTCACGCGGTTGCGGGCGAGCACGTCGTCGGACTCGAAGATGTCCAGTGACGCCAGCGCCGCGGCGCAGGCCAGCGGATTGCCGGTATAGCTGTGCGAATGCAGGAAGGCGCGCTCCCGCGAGTCGTCCAGGAAGCCGTCGTAGATGGACTGCGTCGCCAGCACCGCGGCCAGCGGCAGGAAGCCGCCGGTCAGGCCCTTCGACATGCACATGAGGTCGGGCATCACGCCGGCCTGTTCGAACGCGAACATCGTGCCCGTGCGGCCGAAGCCGGTCGCGATCTCGTCGGCGATGAGGAACACGCCGTGCACGTCGCAGAGTTCGCGCGCGCGCCGGAGGTACACCGGGTGGTGCATGCGCATGCCACCGGCGCACTGCAGGCGCGGCTCCAGGATCAGCGCGCAGACTTCGCCGGGGTGCTCGTCGAGCAGGCGCGCGAGCGCGTCGGCCGCCTCCTCGGCGCAGTCCTCGGCGGACTGTCCCGGGCGCGCATTCCACGCATCGGGCGAGGGCGCGAACATCGCTTCCATCAGCAGCGGTGCATAGATGCGCCGGTACAGCGGGATGTCGCCGACCGAGAGCGCGCCGATGGTCTCGCCGTGGTAACCGTTGGCGAGTGCGACGAACTTCGTGCGCCGCGGCTCGTCGCCGCGGTTGCGGTACCAGTGGAAGGCCATCTTCAGGGCGACCTCGACTCCGGCCGAGCCGTTGTCCGCGTAGAACACCTTCGCCAGAGGCGCACGCCCTGGCTGGCGGGGCGCGATGCGAAGCAGGCGCTCCGCCAGCTCGACCGCCCCTTCATGGGTGGCACCGGCGAGGATCACGTGCTCCAGCCGGCGCGCCTGGCGGGCGATCGCCTCCGCGATGCGCGGTTCGGCGTGCCCATGGATGTTGGTCCACCAGCTGCTGACGGCGTCGAGGGTGCGGCGGCCGTCGTGGCCGACCAGCCAGGCACCCTCGCCGTGCGACACCGTCAGCAGCGGCAGGGTGTCGGGGTGCTCGCGCATCTGCGTGCACGGGTGCCAGAGCACGGCGAGATCGCGGGATCGCCAGTCGCCGCCCTCGGCTAGAATGGCGGCATCGTGGAAAGACCTGTCGGACATCGCGGCATTATCGCCCTTCGGGCACCGCGGGGGTGCCGGTGAGCCGTCCGCTGCCGACGATCCACCGCATCACCGAGTCCGACGCCGGCCCCTACCGCCTTGAGCGGCTGGACCTCGAGTTCGCCAACGGCGAGCGCCGCCGCTATGAACGCCTGCACGGTCGCGGACACGGCGCAGTGGTGGTGGTGCCCCTGATCGACGACGACACCGTGCTCCTGGTGCGCGAGTACGCGGCCGGCGTGCACCGTTACGAGCTGGGCCTGGTGAAGGGCCGCATCGATGCCGGCGAGAGTCCGGCCCAGGCCGCCGACCGCGAGCTGAAGGAAGAGGCCGGCTACGGCGCGCGCCGCCTGGACGTGCTGCGCAGCCTGACCCTGGCGCCGACCTACATGAGCCATTCCACCCACCTGGTCGTGGCGCGCGACCTCTACCCCGAGCGTCTGCCCGGCGACGAGCCGGAAGAGCTCGAGGTCGTGCCCTGGAAGCTCGACGCCCTGCACGAACTGGTGCTGCGCGAGGATTTCTCCGAAGGCCGCTCGATCGCGGCGCTGTTCGTCGCCCGTGACTGGCTGCAGCATCATGCGGGCCGTTGACGAGGGCGTGCGCGAAGGCGTGATCGCCATCGCCCGCGAGGCCGGAGCGGCGATCATGGCCGTGCACGACGACGACCTGGCCGTGCGCGCCAAGGCCGACGCCAGCCCGGTGACCGCAGCGGACCTGGCTGCACACCGCTGCATCGTGGACGCGCTGGCGCGGCTGACGCCCGACATCCCGGTGCTGTCGGAAGAGTCCGCGCATACGGTGTCCCTGCAGGAGCGGTGCGGCTGGACGCGTTTCTGGCTTGTGGATCCGCTCGACGGCACCCGTGAATTCCTGAAGCGCAACGGCGAATTCACGGTCAACATCGCCCTGGTCGACCACGGCGTGGCGGTGTTCGGCGTGATCCAGGCCCCGGTGACGGGCGTGGTCTGGCATGGCGCGCCAGGGCGGGGCGCGTTCCGCCGCGAGGATGGGACCGAGCGCGCCATCGCCAGCCGCCGCCCGGCCACCGCGCCGCTGCGCGTGGCCGCCAGCCGTTCGCACCTGGACGAACGCACCGCGGCCCTGCTCGGCCGCATCGGCGACCATGAGACCGTCGGCCTCGGTTCTTCGCTCAAGTTCTGCCTGCTGGCCGAGGGCGGCATGGACGCCTACCCGCGCCTGGGTCCGACCAGCGAATGGGACACCGCCGCCGGCCAGGCCATCCTGGAGGCCGCGGGCGGCTGCGTGCTGGACCTGCGCGGCCGGCCCTTCCGCTACAACCAGCGTGACACCCTGCTCAACGGCGACTTCATCGCACTGGGCGATCCGGAGTTGCCGTGGAGGGAGTGGATCCAAGGTCCCTGACGAGGAGTACCGAAGTGTCCGGACAACTGCAGCGATTGCTGGGAATCATGGCCAGGCTGCGCGATCCGGCGTCCGGGTGCCCGTGGGACCTGGCGCAGGATTTCGCGACGATCGCCCCGTACACGATCGAGGAGGCCTACGAGGTCGCGGACGCGATCGATCGGGGCGACATGGAAGGGCTGCGCGACGAGCTGGGGGACCTGCTGCTGCAGGTGGTCTTCCATGCGCAGATGGCCCGCGAGGCCGGGCACTTCGGCTTCGAGGACCTGGCGCGCGCGATCGCCGACAAGATGGAGCGCCGGCATCCGCACGTGTTCGGTGATGCCGACCGCGAGGATGCGGACGCCGTGCGCGCCAGCTGGGAAGAGATCAAGCGTGCCGAGCGTGCCGCCGCCGGCGACACGGACACCTCGGCGCTGGCCGGGATCTCGCGCGGGCTGCCGGAATGGCAGCGCGCGGTGAAACTGCAGGACCGGGCCGCCCGCGTGGGCTTCGACTGGCCGGGCCCGGGACCGGTGATGGCCAAGCTCGAGGAGGAACTGGCGGAGGTCGGCGCCGAATTCGCCGCTGTGGCCGCCGCGCCGGAGGACGCCGCCGCGCGCGACCGCCTCGAGGCCGAACTCGGCGACCTGCTGTTCGTCGCCGCCAACCTGGCGCGCCACGCCGGGGTCGACGTCGGTGCCGCGCTGCGCCGCGCCAACCACAAGTTCGAGCGTCGCTTCCGCGGCATGGAAGCGCTGGCCGCAGCCGATGGCACCTGCCTGGCGGGACTGTCCCTGGACACCCAGGATGCGTACTGGGAGCGGGCCAAGGCCGGCGAGCGCGGTGCGTCGGGCTGAGGCATGATGGCGGCAACGGCCTCACCAGGAGCCGACCATGGCCCGTTTCGCCAGCTTCCGGGAGTTCTATCCCTTCTATCTCGGGGAACACAGCAACCGCACTTCGCGCAGACTGCATTTCGTCGGCAGCTGCGGGGCGCTGGCGTTCCTGGCCGTGGCGATCGTCAGCGCGAACCCCTGGTGGGTGCTGGCGGCTCTGGCCTGCGGCTACGGTTTTGCCTGGACCGGCCACTTCTTCTTCGAGAAGAACCGGCCTGCCACCTTCCGCCACCCCTTCTATTCCCTGGCCGGCGACTGGGTGATGTTCAGGGACATCCTGACCGGCAGGATCCCGTTCTGAGCCGTCTTCACACACCGTAGACCCCGGCCCCGGCAGCCTTTCACAAAGCTGAAGACGCCAAGGGAGGACGCGATGCGTGGAACGCAGGAGCCCGGTGGCCTGGTCCTGATCGTCGAGGACAACCGCAATATCTCGGAGATGGTGGGGGAATATCTCGAAGGCCGTGGCTTCGAGGTCGACTATGCCGCCGACGGCCTCGACGGATATCGCCTGGCCAGCGAGAACAACTACGACGTGATCGTGCTCGACCTCATGCTGCCCCGCCTGGACGGCGTGGAGGTCTGCAAGCGCCTGCGCGAGGAGGCGCGCAAATCGACGCCGGTGCTGATGCTGACCGCGCGCGACACGCTGGACGAGAAGCTCACCGGCCTGGGCGCCGGCGCCGACGACTACCTGGTCAAGCCATTCGCCGTGCAGGAGCTGGAGGCGCGGCTGCGCGCGCTGATCCGCCGCGAGCGCCGCCAGGTGGGCTCGGAGGTGCTGAAGGTGGCCGACCTGGTGCTCGATCCCGCCAGCCTGCGCGCCACGCGCTCGGGCACAGAACTGCAGCTCTCGCCGATCGGCCTGAAGCTGCTGACGATCCTGATGCGCGAGTCGCCGCGCGTGGTCAACCGGCAGGAGATCGAGCGCGAGATCTGGGGCAACAGCCTGCCGGATTCCGATACCCTGCGCAGCCACCTCTACAACCTGCGCAAGACCATCGACAAGCCCTTCGACAAGCCCCTGCTGCACACCGTGCAGAGCGCGGGGTACCGCATCGCGGACATCGAACAGCCGCCGGCCTGACGGTCGCGGGACGGACGCATGGCACAGGGGCTGCCGGGCAGGTTGCGTCGGGTCTTCATGCTGCAGACGGTTCTGGCGATCGTGGCGGTACTGGCGTCGCTGTATGTGTCGACGGTGTTCGCCCGCGGCGTGCTGGCCACGCAGTGGGTGCACGCCGAAGCCGCACGCTTCTGGACCCGGGCCGCGGAGGAGCCGGGCCATGCGCCGCCGTGGACCCCGTCGGTGCAGGGATACTTCGTCCCCGACGGCATCGACCCCGAGGCGGCCGGCGTTCCGGCCGACTATGCGGAGGCCGGGCCGGGCCTGCACCGGCTGGGCCCGCCTGGCACCTCGCAGCGGCTGCTCGTGCAGGACGGACCCGGAGGGCGGCTGTACCTGCAGATGCCGTTCCGTCTGCTGGACAGGGTGGCCCTCTGGTCCCTGCTGATCGCATCGGTGCTGGCCACGTTGGCGATCGGGGTCGTGAGCTGGCTCAGCTACCGCACCGCACGGGGGATGGTGTTGCCGGTCCACGCGATGGCGGGGGAGGTCGCGAAATGGGATCCCCAGCGCGTCGATCTGGAAGCCATCGACCTGGTGCGGCTTCCCGGCGAGGTCGGCAGCGAGGTCCATCAGCTGGAGGGGGCGCTGCGTGGCCTCGCGGAGCGCAGCCAGGCGTTCGTCCGCCGGGAGCGCGATTTTACCCGCGAGGCCAGCCACGAGCTGCGCACGCCGCTGACCGTGATCCGCGTGGCCACCGACATGCTGCGGCGCGACCCGGAGCTGCCGCCCCGCCTGCAACGCTCCCTGGACCGGGTGCAGGTGGCCGCGCGCGACATGGAGGCGGTGGTCGACGCCCTGCTGATCCTCGCCCGGGAGGACGTGAAGGCCGATGCGGGCACGATCGACGTGCGGGCGGTGGCGGCCGAGGCCGTCATGGTGGGACAGGCGCTGCTGGACGAGATGGGCACGGCCGCGGCGGTCACCCTCGAACTGGTCGAACGTGGCCGGCCGGAACCGGCCGGCTCGGTGCGCGCGCTGGCGCTGATCCTGGAGCAGCTGGTACGCAACGCCTGCACCTTCACCCGGGAAGGACGCATCGAGGTGCGGGTGGAGCAGCACCGTGTCGAGGTCCGTGACACCGGCGTGGGCATGGAGCGCGACGTGCTCGAGCGTGCCTTCGAGCCGTTCTACCGCGCCGACCAGTACGTGGGCGGCCGCGGCCTGGGTCTCGCCGTCGTGCGGCGGCTGGCCGCCCGCTACGGGTGGGCGGTGCAGATCGACAGCGTGCCGGGCCAGGGCACCACGGTCACCGTCGGCTTCGGGGAGCGGGCCGCGCTCCGGGGCGGTCAACCGCGGTGACGCTGGCGCGTTAGCCTCTGCAGTTCCGTCAGGATCCCGCAGAGAATGAGCCACCGCCCCCGTGCAGCAACCCGCCCCCGCAAGGGCATCGCCGCCATCGTCGTCACCGTCCTGGTCCTTGCCGCCGGCGGCTGGTACTACGCCCAGCGCAACGCCGCCGCGGAGACCGGCACCTGGCGCACGGTGGAGGTGGAGGAGGGGGACATCCGCGTCGCCATCTCGGCCACCGGCACCCTCAGCGCGATCTCGACGGTGGTCGTGGGCAGCCAGATCTCCGGACAGGTGACCGAGGTCCTGGCTGATTTCAACGACAGGGTCGAGCAGGGCCAGGTGATCGCGCGTATCGATCCCAGCACCTACCAGGCACAGATCGAGCAGGGCTCCGCGCAGATCGCCAGCGCCCGTGCGGGCCTCGACCAGGCGCAGGCGAACCTGCGCAACGCCGAGCTGGACCACGCGCGCAAGGCCGAGCTCGGCGAACGCCGGCTGGTGGCGCGCAGCGACGTCGATCTCGCGCGCGCCGCGCTCGACCAGGCACGCGCCCAGGTCGCGTCGGCGGAGGCACAGATCAACCAGCAGTCCGCCTCCACCCGGACCGCGCGCATCAACCTCGAGCGCACCGTGATCCGCTCGCCGGTGGAGGGAGTGGTGCTCACCCGCACCATCGAGCCCGGCCAGACGGTCGCCGCCAGCCTGCAGGCGCCGGAGCTGTTCACCATCGCCGAGGACCTGTCGAAGATGAAGATCGAGCTGGCCGTGGACGAGGCCGACATCGGCCAGGTCCAGTCCGGCCAGGGCGTGAGCTTCACCGCCGACGCCTTCCCCGACCAGCAGTTCCGAGGCGTGGTCGACCAGGTGCGGTTGAGCGCCACCAATACCAGCAACGTGGTGACCTATCCGGTGGTGGTCACGGTGGACAACAGCGAAGGCACGCTGCTGCCGGGGCTGACCGTGAACGCGGAAATCGAGGTCAGTCGCCGGGACGGCGTGCTCAAGGTGTCGAATGCGGCGCTACGCTACAAGCCCACGGCGGCCGAGGGCGCGTCGCCGGCGATGCCCGCGGGCGGCGCGCGTGGCGGCGTCACCGGAGACCTCCGCCGCGAGGCCGCGGTACTGGAACTTTCGCCGGCGCAGCAGGCCGCCTTCGACGAGGCCGTCGCCGCCGTCGAAGCCCGCCAGCAGGCCCGCCGTGCGGCACCGCCCGCCGGCGCCAATGGCGGCCCGGGTCCGGGCGTCACCGTCGTCCGCGGCGGAGGGCCGTCGGGTGCGATGGCTTCGCAACTGCGGCAGCGCATGCTGCAGCGCTACCGTGAGGACTTCGCCACCTTCCGCGCGAGCCTGGACGAGACCCAGGCGCAGCGCTGGGACGCCGCCATCGCCGGCCTGGTCGGCGCCACGCGCGCCGTGGTCTACCGCCTGGCCGACGGCCGTCCGGAGCCGGTACTGGTCCGCATCGGTGCCACCGACGGCACCGCGACCGAAGTCTCGGGCGGTCTGCAGGCCGGCGATCTCCTGATCACCGGGGAGCGCGCAGCACGATGAACGCCGGGGTGCCGATCATCGAGACCCGGGGCCTGGGCAAGGTCTATTCCGCGGGCACCGAGGCCGAGGTGGTGGCCCTGCGCGACGTCGACCTGCGCATCGAGCGTGGCGCCTTCGTCGCCATCATGGGGCCGTCGGGCTCGGGCAAGTCGACGCTGATGAACCTCATCGGTTGCCTGGACACGCCCGGAAGCGGCAGCTACCTCTGCGACGGCGTGGACGTGTCCACGCTCGATGCGGAAGGGCTGGCGGCTTTGCGCCGCGACAGGATCGGATTCGTGTTCCAGGGCTTCCACCTGCTGCCGCGCATGACCGCGCTCGACAACGTGGCGATGCCGCTGGCCTACGCTCGCGTGCCGCCGGCCGAGCGCCAGCGCATGGCGAAGGACGTGCTGGAGGCCGTGGGTCTCGGCGAACGCAGCGGCCATCGTCCGAGCGAGCTTTCGGGCGGCCAGCAGCAGCGCGTGGCGATCGCGCGCGCGCTGGTCAACCGGCCGCCGCTGCTGCTGGCGGACGAACCCACCGGCGCCCTGGATTCGAAGACCGGCGAGGAGATCCTGGCGCTGTTCAAGCGCCTCCGCGACGAGGGCCACACCGTGGTGCTGATCACCCACGACGCCGAGGTGGCCGCGCACGCCGACCGCACCTACATCATCCGCGACGGTGAGCTTCATCCCGAGCGCGCGGAGGTCGCGGCATGAGGTTCAGCGACGTCCTGCGCACCGCCATCCATGCACTGCGCGGCAACTGGATGCGCAGCGTGCTCACCTCGCTGGGCGTGATCATCGGCATCGCCGCGGTGATCGTGATGGTCTCGGTGGGGCAGGGCACGCAGTCGGAGATCGACAAGATGGTTTCGGGCCTGGGCTCGCAGCGCCTGGACATCTCTCCGGGCTCGCGCCGCGGGCCGGGCGGCGTGCGTCTCAGTTCATCGAGCTTCTACACGCTCACCGAGGGTGACGTCGATGCGATCCGCGAGGACATCCCGGAGGTGCAGTACGTCGCCGGCTCGCTGCGTGGCAACACCCAGGTGGTGTTCGCCGAAAGCAACTGGTCCAGCAGCTGGCAGGGCGTGCAGCCCGACTACTTCGACATCAACGGCTGGGTGATCGCCGAGGGCGCGGGCTTCGAGGCGCAGGCCTACAGCGGTGCGGCCAAGGAAGTGATCCTGGGCGAGACCGTGCGCCGCGAACTGTTCGGCGACGAGCCGGCGATCGGGCAGACCGTGCGCCTGGGGCGCGTGCCCTTCGTGGTCGTGGGCACCCTGGAGCCGAAGGGGCAGGGCGGTTGGGGCCAGGACCAGGACGACGTGATGATGGTGCCGATGCAGACCGCGCGGCGCCGGCTGCTTGGCTCGATGGGCCTGCCGCCGGGCGCGGTGATGCAGGTCGCGCTGACCGTCGCCGACGCCGACGACCTCGGCTACGTGCAGGGCGAGGTCGAATCGCTGCTGCGCCAGCGCCACCGTATCGGCCCCGGGCAGGAGGATGACTTCAGCGTGCGCAACATTTCCGAGATCGTGGCCACCCGTACTGCCACCACGCGGCTGATGTCGCTGCTGCTGGGTGCGGTGGCGAGCATTTCGCTGATCGTCGGCGGCATCGGGATCATGAACATCATGCTGGTGTCGGTGACCGAGCGGATCCGCGAGATCGGGCTGCGCATGGCGGTCGGCGCCGGGCCCTCGGACGTGCGCCGGCAGTTCCTGGCCGAGGCCATGCTGCTGTCGCTGGTCGGAGGCGCCCTGGGCATCGTGATCGGCGTCGTGGGCGCGCTGCTGGTCGGCCGCTTCGGGGACCTGCCGGTGGTGCTGAACGGCCAGGTGGTGGCGCTTGCGGCCGGATTCTCGGTGGCCACCGGCCTGTTCTTCGGCTACTACCCGGCGCGCAAGGCCTCGATGCTCGATCCGATCGAGGCGCTGCGTCAGCAGTAGCGCGACCCGGCGCGCGCCCCGGCAGTTGCCGGGATGTGGCAAAATTGCCCGCTTCCGATCGGACGCGGCGGCTGATTCGCATGCAGTTCCCATCCCGGCGGCGCCCCTGCGGCGTCCGCGCTCCCGACGCAGGCCGTGCGCACGCACGGCCGGTCGCCTCCCTGAATCGCAGCGGTCCGCGCTGAGCGGTTGCGACGCGATGGCCGACCAGACCGGACACCTTCCCCGCGGCCCGGCGCGCATGCTCAAGGCGACCCGGTGGTCGCTGCAGGGCCTGCGCGCCGCCTGGCTGCACGAGTCGTCGTTCCGGCTCGAGGTCTGCCTGTTCGCGGTCCTGGCGCCGCTGGGGTGGTGGCTGGGGCAGGACGGCGTCGAGCGCGCGCTGCTGGTCGGCTGCCTGGTTCCGGTGCTGGCGGTGGAACTGCTGAATTCCGCCATCGAGGCCGTGATCGGCCGCTATGGCGACGAACACCACGAACTTGCGGGCCGGGCCAAGGACATGGGTTCGGCGGCGGTGTTCGTGCTGATGATCAACGTGCTTCTGGTCTGGGGCGCTCTGCTCTGGCCCCGGCTGACATGACCCCCGTGCAGGGCACGGCAAGAGACTCCCGAAGGACAGGCAGGCAATGCAGGCAGTGATCGAATTCCTTTCCGACCCGCAGGTGTGGATCCTGCTGGTCACGCTGTCCACGATCGAGATCGTGCTCGGCATCGACAATCTGGTGTTCATCTCGATCGCGGTCAGCCGGCTGCCGATCGAGAAGCGCGAGTTCGCGCGCAAGTTCGGCATCGCCGTGGCCTGCATCACCCGCATCGGCCTGCTGTTGACGCTGGCCTGGCTGGCCGGGCTGACCAGCGACCTGTTCACGCTGTTCGGCCAGGGCATCTCGATCCGCGACCTGGTGCTGATCCTCGGCGGCCTGTTCCTGATCGTGAAGGGCGTGATGGAAATCCGCTCGCTGGTGGTCGGCGAGCATGAGGACGTCGACGGGGTCGGCAAGGCGGCGACCTCGTTCGGCATGGTGATCGCCCAGATCGCCGTGATCGACATCGTGTTCTCGCTGGACTCGGTGATCGCGGCGGTCGGCATGGCGGCCGAGTACGTGCCGGTGATGGTGATCGCGATCCTGGTGGCGGTGGGGGTGATGCTGCTGGCCGCGCAGCCCCTGGGCCGCTTCATCGACAACAATCCGACGGTGAAGATGCTGGCGCTGGCGTTCATCGTGCTGATCGGCGCCTATCTCCTCACCGAAGGCTTCGACCTGCACATCCCGCGCGGCTATATCTACGGCTCGATGGCGTTCTCCGCCTTCGTCGAAGGCCTCAACCTGTGGGCCAAGCGCCGTGCCCTGAAGGGCGTCGCCAGCGAATGAGGCCGGCATGAGCATCCTGCACCTGATCGACCCCGTCGCGATCCAGGCCCCGGCCTTCCCGCTGTTCGGCCGGAGTTTCGCGCCTGCCGTGCACTGGTACGGGCTGATGTACGCGCTGGCCTTCCTCGGTGCCTGGCTGCTGGGACGGGCGCGCATCCGCGCCGGGCGCCTGCCGGGCGTGGACGAGGCGGGGTTCGGCGACCTGATGTTCTACGGGATGCTCGGCGTGGTCCTCGGCGGGCGCATGGGTTCGGTGCTGTTCTATTCCTTCGGCGACTTCCTGGACGATCCCACGATGCTGTTCCGCATCTGGGAGGGCGGCATGAGCTTCCACGGCGGCCTGCTGGGCGTGCTGCTGGCGTCCTGGCTCTGGTCGCGCGCGCGCGGGCTGCACTTCTTCGACACCATGGATTTCGTGGCGCCGCTGGTGCCGCTGGGCCTGGGCTTCGGCCGCATCGGCAACTGGATCGGCGGCGAGCTCTGGGGCAAGCCGAGCGACCTGCCCTGGGCGACCGTGTTCCGCGGTGCGCTGCCGCAGGACCTGGCCTTCCTGGACGACGCGGCGTTGCGCGCGCTGCATCAGGCCGGCCAACTGGAGCAGTACGCACGCCATCCCTCGCAGCTCTACCAGGCCTTCCTCGAGGGCGTGGTGATGTTCGCGGTGCTGTGGTGGTTCTCCAGCCGGCCGCGGCCGCGCTATGCCGTCTCCGGCCTGTTCGCGCTGCTCTACGGAGCGTTCCGCTTCCTGGTCGAGTTCGTGCGCGAACCCGATGCCCACATCGGCTACCTGGCCTTCGGCTGGCTGACCATGGGCCAGGTGCTGAGTACGCCGCTGATCCTGTTCGGCCTGTACTGGCTGTGGCGCTCACGGCGTGCGCCGACGCTGCAGCCGGTGCCGCCGCGTGCCGCCGGTTCCCCGCCCCCGCCCGGACCGCTGTAGGAGCCGCCACAGCGGCGACGAACTCGCCCGACCCGCCCGACGAACCGCCCGAGCCTCCCGGAGCCCAACGCATGCGCCAGTACCTCGACCTCCTGCGCCACGTCCTCGAACACGGTGCCGAGAAGGCCGATCGCACGGGCACCGGCACGCGCAGCGTATTCGGCTGGCAGATGCGCTTCGATCTCGGTGAAGGCTTTCCTCTGGTCACCACCAAGAAGCTGCACCTGCGCTCGATCGTGCACGAGCTGCTGTGGTTCCTGAAGGGCGAGACCAATACCGCTTACCTGCGCGAGAACGGGGTCACGATCTGGGACGAATGGGCCGACGCCGACGGCGAGCTCGGCCCGGTCTACGGCAAGCAGTGGCGACGCTGGGCGGACGGTCGCGGCGGCGAGATCGACCAGATCCGGTGGGTGATCGACGAGATCCGCCGCAATCCGGACTCCCGCCGGCTGGTCGTCAGCGCCTGGAACGTCGCCGACCTGCCGGCGATGGCGCTGCAGCCCTGCCACGCGCTGTTCCAGTTCTATGTCGTCGACGGGAAACTCAGCTGCCAGCTCTACCAGCGCAGCGGCGACATCTTCCTCGGCGTGCCCTTCAACATCGCAAGCTATGCGCTGCTGACGCACATGGTGGCGCAGGTGGCCGGCCTGGGCGTGGGCGACTTCGTGCATACGCTGGGCGATGCGCACCTGTACTCCAATCACTACGACCAGGCGCGCGAGCAGCTCGCGCGCGAGCCGCGGCCGCTGCCCAGACTGGTGCTGAACCCGGCGGTGGACGACATCTTCGCCTTCACCTTCGACGACATCGCGATCGAGGGCTACGACCCCGCGCCCGCCATCAGGGCGCCGGTGGCGGTCTGAGCATGCCGACCCGTGCGGAGCCCCCCGTGATCGTGCTGGTGGCCGCAGTCGACCGGCGACTGGCCATCGGCCGCGGCAACGCACTGCCGTGGCACCTCCCCGACGACTTCGCGCACTTCAAGGCACTGACGCTCGGGAAGCCGATCCTGATGGGCCGCAAGACCGCCGAATCGCTGGGCCGCGCGCTGCCGAAGCGGCGCAACCTGGTGCTGACGCGCAGCGGGCGCGTCCCGTTCGAGGGCATGGAGGCCGTGGATTCGCTGGACCGGGCACTGGCGATCGCGGCCGACGACGGCATGGGCGAGCTGTGCGTGATCGGCGGCGCCGGGGTCTATGCGCTTGCGCTGCCGCATGCCTCGGTGATGCAGCTGACCCACGTCGATACCGTGGTGCGCGATGCCGATGCCTTCTTCCCCACGTTCGATCGCGATGGATGGACCGTCGCTTCACGCGTGCCGCACGCGGCCGACGGCCGCCACGCCTTCGCCTTCGAATTCGTCGAATACCGTCGCGCCTGACGCTGCATCCGTCCGCGCAGGATCCTCAGCCCTGCGGCTTGCCCGGGACCTGCACCACGCACAGCTCCTCGGAGTCGAGCCTCAGCGCCGTCAGCTTGCCGCCCCAGACCGCGCCCGTGTCGATGGCATGCACGCCGTGGCCGATGAACAGCCCCAGCGTCGACCAGTGGCCGCAGACCAGCTTCATGCCGCGCTCGACGCGCCCCGGCACGGAGTACCAGGGATAGAGTCCCGGCTGCTGCGTGCCCGGCGCGCCCTTCTCCTCGAACGCGATGCGGCCGCGCGGACTGCAATAGCGCATCCGGGTGAAGACGTTGATGATCGCGCGCTGGCGGTCGATGCCGCGGAGGCCACTCGACCACGCCGGGCGGTCACCGTACATGTTGCGCAGCAGGCCCTGGCGGTTGTTCCCCCGGAGCACGCGCTCGACCTCGGCGGCCATGGCCAGGGCATCGTCGGCCGTCCACTTCGGCGCCAGGCCGGCGTGCACCATCATCCAGCCGAGTTCGCGGTCGGCGTGCACCAGGGGGCGAGCGCGCAGCCAGTCCAGGAGCTGGTCGCGGTCCGGCGCGAACAGCACGCGCTGGAGGTCGGGATTGACCTTGCGCTGGTCGGCCTCGCGTCGCTCGGCGATGGCCAGCAGGGACAGGTCGTGGTTGCCGAGCACGACTTCCACGCTGTCGCGCAGCGAATGCACCAGGCGCAGTGTTTCCAGCGATTCGCCGCCGCGGTTGACCAGGTCGCCGCAGAACCACAGGCGGTCGCGCGCGGGATCGAAACCGATGCGCCCGAGCAACCGCTCGGTGGGCCCCAGGCAGCCCTGGAGGTCGCCGATCGCCCAGACCGCCATCAGTGCAGCGTGCGCGGGACGGCGAGGGTGAACGGCGGGATCGGCGCGTCGAAGCGGGTGCCGTCGTCGCCCACCATGCCGTAGCTGCCTTCCATGGTGCCGACCGCGGTCTCGAGCACCGCGCCCGAGGTATAGGTGAACTGGTCGCCCGGCTCGATCCGCGGCTGTTCGCCGACGACGCCGTCGCCGCGGACCTCTTCCACATGACCGTTGCCGTCGGTGATCACCCAGTGGCGGTCGAGCAGCTGTGCCGCGTAGCGGCCGAGGTTGCGGATGCGGATGGTGTAGGCGAAGACATAGCGATCGTCCTCGGGCGCGGATTCCTCGGGCAGGAAGCGCGTGGCGATCTGGATTTCAAGGGTGTAGTCGGCAGTCTCGTCCATCGTGCGAGTGTAAGCGCTGGGCGTGAATACTTGGACTACGCCGCGGGCAGCGCATTGGCCAGGCGCACGAAGTCCGGGACCGAAAGCTGCTCGGCGCGCAGCGACGGGTCGACTCCGGCGGCGGCGATCTCCTCGCCCGAGCACAGTGCCTGCAGCGCGTTGCGCAGGGTCTTGCGGCGCTGACCGAAGGCCGCGCGGACGATCGCCGCGAAGCGCGCCGGGTCGTCGATGCCGACTTCGGCCGGATCGCGCGGCACCAGTCGCACCACCGCCGAGTCGACCTTGGGCGGAGGCCTGAATGCGCCCGGACCGACGTCGAACAGCGCGGTGACCCGGCACCACGCCTGCAGCATCACGCTCAGCCGGCCGTAGACCTTGCTGCCAGGCGCGGCCGCCATGCGGTCGACCACTTCCTTCTGCAGCATGAAATGCATGTCGCGCACGGCGGCGGCGTGGTCGAGGGCATGGAAGAGGATCGGCGAGGACAGGTTGTAGGGCAGGTTGCCGACCAGGCGCAGCGGCGTGCCGCCGGCAAGGGCGGTGAAGTCCACGTCGAGCACGTCGGCGTGGATCAGCTCGAGCTCGCCGTGCTCTCGGGCGCGCACGGCGAGCGGCGCCAGCAGGTCCCGGTCGAACTCGATCGCGGTCAGGTGGCCGTGGCGCTCGAGCAGGGGGAAGGTCATCGCGCCCTGGCCGGGACCGATCTCCACGATGCGGTCGCCCGGCTTCGGATCGACGGCGAGGATGATCCGGTCGACCACGCCGCGCTCGTGCAGGAAGTGCTGGCCCAGGGCCTTCTTGGCCGGTTCGCGGAAGCGGCCGTCGTGGGTTTCGTGCGGATTCATGCGGTCCGCTCCCTGGCGGTGCGCGCCCGGGCCAGGCGGGTGCAGGTTTCGATGGCCGCGAACAGGCTCGACGGGTCGGCCTTGCCGCTGCCGGCCAGGTCGAGTGCGGTGCCATGGTCCACCGCGACCCGCGGCCACGGCAGGCCCAGGCTGATGTTGACCGCCTGCTCGAAGCCGCTGTGCTTGAGTACCGGCAGGCCCTGGTCGTGGTACATGGCAAGGACGGCGTCGAAGTCCGCCAGCTTCGCAGGAAGGAACGCGGTGTCGGCCGGCAGCGGCCCTTCGAGATGCATGCCTTCGTTGCGCAGCCGGGCGAGCACGGGCTGGATGACCTCGATCTCCTCGCGGCCGAGGTGGCCGTCCTCGCCCGCGTGCGGGTTCAGGCCCAGGATCGCGATCACCGGATCGGGGATGTCGAAGCCCTCGCGCAGGGCGGCGTGCAGGATCCGCAGCGTGCGTTCCAGCCGGGCCGGCGTCAGCGCGTCGGCGACCTCGCGCAGGGGCAGGTGTTCCGTGACCAGCGCCACGCGCATGGTCGGGTTGGCGAGCATCATCACGGTATCGCAACCGGTGTGCCGGGCGAGCAGGCCGGTGGTGCCGGTGTAGGCGATGCCGCCGTCATTGATCGCGGCCTTGTGCACAGGCCCGGTGACCATGCCCAGGCAATGGCCGGCGCTGCAGGCATCCGCGGCCGCGAGCAGCGCGCCCACGGTGGAGGCCGCATTCACGGGTTCCGGCCGGCCGGGCGCGGCGGCGGTGGCCGTGGGCAGGTGGTGCAGGACGAACTCGCCGCCCGGTGCCCTCAGGAGGTCCGGCGCACTGCGTTCCAGGGGCAGGCCGATGCGGCGCGCGGCGTCCACCAGCACGGCACCGTCGCCGAAGATGTCCAGCCGGGCGTCCCAGCGCTGCTGCAGCGCGCGTGCGCACAGCTCCGGCCCGACGCCGGCCGGCTCTCCCGGGACCAGCGCGAGCCGCGGACCTTGCATCTCAGGTGCCGGCGGCTCCGGAGGCGGGACGGATGTCGATGAAGGCCTCGCTGCGCATCTCGCGCAGGAAGCGGTTCCATTCGTCCTCCAGCTTGCGCTGGCCGATCGTCTCCCGGACCTGGTTGCGGCGACTTTCGGTGCCGACGTCCGTCTGGCGCGTGGCCACGCGCTGCATGATGTGCCAGCCGGCCTGGGTGCGGAAGGGTTCGGAGACCTCGCCGTCGCGCAGCGCCACCACCTGGTCGCCGAACTGCGGGCCGAAGGTCTCATGCGCGAACCAGCCGAGGTCGCCGCCGCTGTCGCGGGAGATCGAGTCCTCCGAGGTGTCGCGGGCGACGGCCGTGAACTCCTCGCCGCCGTCGATCCGCGCGCGGATGGCGTCGATCCGGGCCTTGGCCGCCTGGTCGTCGCCCCGGACGAGGATGTGGCGCGCGTTGTACTGGGTGACCATCTGCGCACCGGCGGCGCCCGCATCGCGGATATCGACGAGCTGCAGCAGCTGGAAGCCGCTCGGGCCCCGAACCGGGCCGAGCACCTGCCCGGGCTGCATGCTGCCCACGATGCCGCTGAACGCCGAGGGGATCTCGTCGGCGCTGCGCCAGCCGAGGTCGCCGCCTTCCAGGGCGTTGGGGCTGTCGGAATAGCGCACGGCCGCAGCCGCGAAGTCCATCTCGCCGCGGTCCAGCAGATCCTTGATGCCGTCGATCTTCTCCTGGCCCACCGCGATCTGCTCGGGCGTGGCGCCGCTGGGCAGGGCCACCAGGATGTTCGCGAGCCGGTACTGGCTGCCAACCGCCTGGTTGGCCATCGCCGCATCGACCTCGCCCTCGGTGACCACGATCGTGCTCTGGGCGAAGCGCTGGCGCAGCCGCTGGATGGCGAGTTCGTCGCCGAGCGAGGCGCGGAACTCGCCGAAGGACACGCCTTCCATCGCCAGCTGCTGGCGCAGCTGGTCGGGCGTCAGGTTGTTCTGGCGGGCGATCGCGGCGATCGCGGCGTCGAGCTCCTCTTCCGAGACCCGCACGCCGGTGGCCTTGGCGCGCGCGGTCTGCAGCTGCACCAGGATCAGGCGCTCGAGCACCTGGCGGCGAAGCACGGGTCCTGGCGGCAACTGGTCGGCGCGGCCGGCGTACTGGGTGACGATGTTCCGCACCGCACGTTCCAGCTCGCTCTGCAGGATCACGTCCTCGTCGACGATCGCGGCGATGCCGTCGATCGGCTGCACGTCCTGCGCGATCGCGGGGACTGCAAGGACGACGAGGGCCAGGGCGAAGGCGAGGGAAAGGAGTGGCTTCTTCATGGGGACACGTCGGCCGGGGGCGGGATGCCGTCGTCGTTGCGGACTTCGGGCGGAGGCACCAGGTAGAGGTCCTCGCGGTGGTAGCCGAGAATAGCACGGCGCAAACGGTCGGTCGTTTTGGGGCCGGCCGAGCCGAGGCCCTTGAATTCGATCTCGAGCTGGATCGCGTCGTTCATCTCGCCAAGGTAGTTGCGCACGTAGCGACGCGCCACCAGGCGCGCGGCCACGCAGCAGCTGTCCCACTGGACTCCGGCGATGCCTTCGAGGAGCTGGTTGTCGAGCAGCGAATAATAGTAGCGCCCGACCAGGCTCCACGAGGGATCCAGCGGGTAGAGGAACGAGAAATCCACCTGCTCCAGGAGGTCCGCCCGGGTATCGGCGTTGCGCCGGTAGCGGTAGGACAGGTTGACCACGCCGTCGTCGCCGACCAGGTAGCGGGTGCGGACGCTGGCCAGGTCCTCCTGGCTGGAGGCCGGGTTCCAGTGATAGGTTCCGCCGATGCTCCAGCGGTCGTTGATCTCGTAGCTGGCGTCGGCGATCCAGGCCGACCGGCCTTCACGGATGACCGGTGAGCCGGGGCCGAGACCGACGCGTGAATCCTCGAAGTAGTGGATCTGGCCGAGGCTGGCAGCCAGCTTCTCGCGGCCGGTCTCGGCGTTGACCAGGCGGGTGGTCAGGGCGAGGGTGAGCTGGTTGGCATCGGCCTGGCGGTCGGCGCCGGTGAAACGGTTGTCCCGGAACAGCTGGCCCCAGCTGTAGGACATGGCCTGGGTGTCGAGCAGCGGCAGCGCGGACTGGTCGCGCCAGGGCGTGTTGAGGTAGAAGAGCCGCGGCTCCAGCGTCTGCAGGTGCTGTTCGCCGCGGAACAGCAGGGTGCGATCGAAGTACACCCCGGCATCGACCGTGGTGATCGGCAGGCTGCGCGAGGGTGAGGCGTCGGGCGCGATGCCCTGGGCCTGGGCGACCAGTCGGGCCAGGTCGTCCTCGAGCTCGTAGCCGGTGTAACGCCAGGCCAGGGTCGGGGTGATGTACCAGGCTGCGCCCTCCAGCGGCATCGACACCCAGGGTTTGAAGTCCAGACGGCTGCCGCCCGGCCGCGCGCGGCTGTCGGCATGCTGGAAGCGGGTGAGGTCGGCCGAGGCGCCGGCCACCAGGAAGCGTCCGAAGCTGTCCTCCCAGTTGGCGTAGAGGCGCGGCAGGCGATGGTAGGGAAGGACGCGCTCGGGCTGGGTGTAGTCGCCCAGCTGCCAGTAGTCGGCCATGATCCCCGCGTCCCAGCTGCGCCCGCGGCCATAGACGCCGAGATCGCTCCTGACCGAAAAGTCGGTGCGGCCCTGGAGGTTGCTGCTGGAGTCCTCGAGGTAGCGTGGATCGCTGGCCCAGGACAGGTTGGTGCGCGCCTGCCAGTGGCGGTTGACGGCCTGCTGGCCGCTGAAGCGGAACATGCCGCGGTCGTCCTTGCGGCGATTCTCCGGCAGGATGCCCTGGTCGATCTCGTCCTGCCGGCCGTCGCGCGCCAGCCGGTCGGAGGGAAACAGTTCGACGTCGAACACGCCGCTGCCGCCCTGGGTGCGGTAGCGGAATTCCGTGCCCAGCATCAGGCCGCGCCTGGTCATCAACCGCGGCTCCAGAGTCATGTCGTAGTGCGGTGCCAGGTTGAGGTAGATCGGCTGGCGCCAGTCGAAGCCGTTGCGGCTGGAGTACGAGATGCTGGGATACAGCAGGCCGGTCCTGCGCCGGTTGTCGGTGGGGAAGGCGAAGAGCGGAACGTACAGCACCGGCACCTTGCCCAGGCGCAGGGTGGCGTTGCGGGCGATGCCCTGGCCCTCGTCGTTGTCGATGTCGATGCGCTCGGCGCGCAGCTCCCACCAGCGGTCGTCGGGCGGGCAGGTCGAATAGGTGGAGCCGTAGAGCGCTCCCTGCGCACCCTTCATTTCGATGCGCTCGGCGCCACCGTTGCCGCGGCGCTCCGTGAGCTGGTAGGTGACGTTGTCGACGCGGTGGGTGTCGGCCTCCTGGTCGCCCTCCAGGCGCTCGGCGACCAGGCGCATGCCCGAGTCCTGGTAGCGGACGCGGCCGCTCGCGACGTAGGTCGAGCTCTCGCTGCGGTACTCGAGGTTGTCGGCGCCGAGGAACTGGTCGCCGCGGCGCAGGGTCACGTTGCCGGAGTATTCGAGGCTCTCGCCGTCGACGCCCGCGAGCCTGTCGCCGGCGATGTCGGTGGGCAGCGAAGCGCGGTCGGCCGGGCTGCCGGTGGCCGGATGCGCATCCGGGAACTCGGGCACCGACTCCACGATCGGACACAGGCTCCAGTCCGGCTCGATGTCATCGTCGGCCGCCGCGGCCGGATGGTGCGCCGCCAGTGCGCAGGCGATGCACAGCGGCAGCGGGAGCAGGCGGAGGGCTTGGCGCACGCAGGATCCCGGGGGGCGAAAGGCGGCGGCTAGCTTGCCGCATCGCCCGTGCAGCGGCAATCCATGACGGGTGAACGGCGGGCACCTCAGCGCGGCATGCAGGCGGCCAGCGCGCGGGCGTGGACGATGCTGCATTCGGCCAGCGCGGGCAGGTCGTAGCCGCCCTCGAGCACCGAGACCACGCGGCCGCCCGAGTGGCGGTGCGCGATGTCCACCAGCTCGCTCGTGAGCCAGGCGAAGTCGTCTGTTTCCAGCGCGATGTGCGCCACCGGGTCGGCGCGGTGGCCGTCGAAGCCGGCCGAGACCAGAACCAGCTGCGGCTCGAAGCCCTCGACCGCCGGGAGCAACTGTTCGCGCCAGGCTTCGCGGAAGCGATGGCTGCCGGTGCCCGGCTGCAGCGCGGCGTTGTACATGTTGCCGATGCCGCGGTCGCGCGGATGCCCGGTATCCGGGAACAGCGGCATCTCGTGGGCGCTGGCATAGAGCACGCGCGGCTCGTCGGCGAAGATGGCCTGGGTGCCGTTGCCATGGTGGATGTCGAAGTCGACCACCGCCACCCGCGCCAGGCCATGCCGGTCGAGCGCGTGCGCAGCGCCCACCGCCACGTTGTTGAACAGGCAGAAGCCCATCGCATGCGCCGGCATCGCGTGATGGCCGGGCGGCCGGACCGCACAGAAGGCGGTCTCCGCCTCGCCGGCCATGACCAGGTCCACCGCCGCGACCACGGCGCCGGCCGCGCGCAGCGCCGCCTCGGGCGTGCCGGGCGAGAGCACGGTGTCGGGGTCGAGCCGTACCGGGCCCTCGTGCGCGGATTCCAGCACGGTGTGCAGCAGCAATGGGTCGTGCACGCGCAGCAGCTGGCCGCGGGTGGCGCGCGGAGCCTCGCGCCAGTCGAGGCCGGGAACGTGGTCGCGCAGGGCGGTCACCACGGCGCCGAGCCGGGCGGGAGACTCGATGTGTCCGGGACCGGGGTCATGCGCGAAGCATGCGGCGTGGGTATAGACCGACAGCCGCGGCGCACCCATGGCTCAGGCCTTGCGGCGCTCGTGTTGCCAGATGACCTCGTCATGGCCGCCCGAACGCGCGAGCACGCGGCAGAGCACGAACAGCAGGTCCGAGAGGCGGTTGAGATAGCGCACGGTCTGCGGCCGCACGGCTTCCTCGCGCGCCAGCGCCACAGCGCAGCGCTCCGCGCGGCGGACGACGGTGCGCGCGACGTGGCAGCGCGCTGCGGCTTCGCCGCCCCCGGGAAGGATGAATTCCTTCAGCGGCGGCAGGTCGGCGTTGTAGTGGTCCAGGTGCTGCTCGAGGCGGGTGATGTCGTCGTCGTCGATCGCGGCGTGGCCCGGAATGCAGAGCTCGCCGCCGAGGTCGAACAACTGGTGCTGGATCGAGGTCAACAGGTCGCGCACCGGGTCCGGAACTTCCGCCGCGAGGACCACGCCGATGGTGGAATTGGCCTCGTCGACGGTTCCGTAGGCTTCGACCCGCAGCGAGTCCTTGCCGATGCGGCTGCCGTCGCCCAGCCCGGTGCTGCCGTCGTCGCCGGTGCGGGTGTAGATCTTCGAGAGGCGGTTGCCCACGGCGCTCAGCGGCGTCCGTGCCGCCGCGCGGGGGCGGCGTGGCGCGCCACCGCCTCGGAGACCGCCTGGGCGATGGCGGCAACGGCCACGAACATCGCGGTGGCGCCGAGGTAGGGCAGGAACCAGTGGCCGTAGTTGGCCGCCCAGCCGGCCACGGTCGGTTCGGCGACGGCGGGCGACAGCCAGTAGAAGCCGCCCTGCGCGAACAGGTGGCAGACCGCGGTGGCCAGGACCACGGCCATGGCGGCGCGCGCCAGGGCGGCCGCGCTCGCGCCTTCGTAGCGGCTGCGCAGCCAGTGGCCGCCGGCCCACATCGCGGCGTGCGCGGGGACCAGCATCCAGTAGCCCGGCGAGACACAGTAGTGCGAGAAGAAGTCGATGCCCTGGCGGCTGATCACCACGTAGTCGATCAGCACCGCCAGCGCCATCAGCGCCGGGAACGCCCAGCGCGCCCAGGCGCGCAGATGGAAGCCGCCGATCAGGAACACCGCCCAGGACGCGTCCGGCACCGGAGTGAAGTGGGTGAAGACGTGGCTCCGCGTGGCCGCCATCAGCAGCACGAGCAGCGACAGGACGATGGCGCGTTGCAGGGTGGTGTTCATGTCGCGGGAGGCTCCGGCGGGAATCGCATGGTCCGGGCATTCTAGCGAATGGCGGCGGTCGCGGCCGTATCATGGCGGCATGACGGCGATACACGACGTGGCGATCATCGGCGGCGGCCTGGTCGGGGCCAGCCTGGCGATCGCGCTGGAAGGCAGCGGGCTGGACGTGGCCATGGTCGAGGCGGCGCCGGCCGGGGCCATGCCGGCGGTCTTCGACGAGCGCAACCTGAGCTTCGCCGAGGCCACGGTCAACGCACTCGCCGCGCTCGGCGTGATGCAGCGCCTGCGCGCGCCCACCGGCGCCATCGTCCGCATCCACGCGAGCCGCCGCGGCGACTTCGGCCGCGTCCTGCTGGAGGCCGCCGAACACGGCCGCGAGGCCTTCGGCCAGGTGGTGGTGGCGCGGGATTTCGGCGAGGCGCTGGAGGCGCGGCTGTCCGGCGTGGCCGGCCTGGTCCGGCACCGCGGGACCCGCTTCACCGGATTCGGGGCTGTCGGGGACGGATGCCGTGTCCTGGAGCTCGCGGGCGAAGGGCCACCGCGGATGCGCGCGCGGCTGGTGGTGGCGGCCGACGGCGCGACCAGCGGCGTGCGCGACGCGCTGGGCATCGGCGCCAGCCGCCACGATTACGGCCAGGTCCTGATGGTGGCGCGGCTGCGGGCGGCGCGCGCGCCCGACGGGACCGCCTACGAGCGCCTGGGAGACGACGGCCCGACCGCCCTGCTGCCGCGCGGCGATCGTGCCTGGGGCCTGGTGCACGGCGTCGCGGCGGCCGACGCCGAGGCCGTGAAGGCGCTGGATGAAACCGGCTTCCTCGCGCGCGTCCAGGACGCCTTCGGCTGGCGGGTTGGTCGCCTTCTGTCGGTGGGACCGCGCAGCGCGTATCCGGCAGTGGCGGTGCGCGCCGCCGCGCTGGCGGCCACGCGCGCCGTGCTGGTCGGCAACGCCGCGCAGAGCATCCACCCGGTGGGCGCGCAGGGTTTCAACCTCGGCCTGCGCGATGCGCTGACACTGGCCGGACTGCTGGTCGCCTGCGCGCGCAGGGGAGGCGATCCGGGCGAGGCCTCGTTGCTGTCCGCCTACGTCGCGCGCCGCGAAGAGGACCGCAGGCGCACGCTCGAATTCTCCGATGGGTTGGCGCGCATCACCGCCAATCCGGGGCACGCTGCCTCGTTGCTGCGCAGCGCCGGACTGGTCGCGCTGGCGGCGCTGCCCTCCCTGCGTGCGGGCCTGGTCGGTGGCGCCATGGGCTACCGCGGCGACGTGCCGGATGCCTGCCGCAGCGGAGCGGCGCGATGAGCCGGGGCATGGTCGATGTCGCCGTCGCCGGTGGCGGCGTGGTCGGCGCCGCGGCGGCCCTGGCCCTGGCGCGGCTCGGTCTGTCGGTGGTGCTGGTCGAAGGCCGCGCGCCGCCGGCGTGGTCGGAGTCCCGGCCCGACCTGCGCGTGTTCGCCTTCGCCCACGACAATGCCGCGCTGCTGGACGACATCGGCGCCTGGGCCGGCATCAGCGGCCGCGACGGCGCCCCCACCCGTCTGCAGCCCTACCGCCGGATGCGGGTCTGGGACGCGGCGGGAGGTGGCGAGCTGGCCTTCGATGCCGATCGCCTGGGGCGCCGGGAGCTGGGCTGGATCGTCGAGAACGTGCTGCTGGTCGATCGCCTCTGGGCCTGCCTGCCGGGCGCCGGCGTGGAGGTGCGCTGTCCGGCGCGGGTGGAGGAACTGGAACAGGACGAGCGCGGCGTGCGCCTGCGCCTGGACGATGGTCGCAGGGTGGCGGCGCGGATCGCCCTGGCGGCCGACGGCGCCGGTTCAACGCTGCGCAGGCTCGCGGGCATCGAGGTCCACGGCCGTGCCTACGGTCAGTCCGGTGTCGTCGGCTATGTGCGCACGGAGCGGGACCATGAGGCCACGGCCTGGCAGCGCTTCCTGCCGGGTGGCCCCTTGGCCTTCCTGCCGTTCGCGGACGGCAGCTGTTCGATCGTCTGGTCGCTGCCCACCGCGGAGGCCGATGCCGCGCTGGCCATGGACGATGCCGAGTTCGGTGCGGCGCTCGGGCGCGCCTTCGACCGCCGGCTGGGTCGGGTCGAGCCCTGCTCGCCGCGCGCGGCCTTCCCGCTCCGCCTGCAGCTCGCACACAACCATGCCGAGGGTCGCGTGCTGCTGATCGGCGATGCGGCGCACGTGGTCCATCCGCTGGCGGGGCAGGGGGTCAACCTCGGCCTGCGCGACGTGACGGCGCTGCGCGACTCTGTCGCCACGGCGCTGGCACGGCGGCAGGCCTGGGACACCCCCCAGCGCATCGCACGCTGGGCCCGCGCGCGCCGCAGCGAGGCGACCGTGGCGGCCCACGCCTTCGACGCGATCAACCGCGTCTACACCAGCGACTCACCCGCCGCGGTGCTGATGCGCGGACATGCGCTGGGACTCGCCGGGCGCTTGCCGCCGGTGACGGCCGCGCTCTGGCGCCGCGCGGCCGGAGTCTGAGCCCCGGCCGCACGGCGCGGATCAGCGCATCCAGCCCTTGAGCTCGTGGGCGTCGAGGGCGCCGTCGTTGTTGTTGTCCACGGCGTTGAACTCGGCGGTCAGCGTGGCGTTGCCGCGGGCTTCGGCGCGCGAGAGGACGCCGTCGCCATTGCGGTCCATCGCAGCCATGTCGATCCGGTATTCGCCGATCACGGAGTCCGGGGTGCTGGAGGTGATCGTGACCTGCGGTTCGCTGGGGTAGGTCCCGGTCGGCGGCTTCCGCTGCGGAACCTGCGGTGTGGGCGGCGTGTCCGTGGCCACGCGGGCGGTCTCGGCCGCGGCCTCGGCTTCGAGCGCCGCCTGTCGTGCAACGCTGCCGGCGGCGTTGGCGCTGCCGGCGGCCTGGCGGGAACGGACGGCCGCTTCGACCGGCATCGCCGTGCCGCCGTGCGTCGCGGCGTTCGCGCCGCCGGCCTGGTTGGCGGAACGCCTGGCCTCCTGCGCTGCGCGCTCCGCGGTGCGCGAGGCCTGGTCCGCCTGCCAGGCGCTGTAGTCGGCCTGGGCCTGGCCATGCGCGGTCATCGATCCGCCACGCTTTTCCGCGGCGGCCTCGCGTGCGGCGTTCCGCGCGTCGCGGGCGTCCTGGTCGGCGGCGCGGGCGTCCTGGTGGGCGGCCTTCGAATCAACCGTGGTCCGGCTCCTGGCGTCGGCGGTGCCGACGGTTTGTGCGGCCAGGCTGCCACTGCCGACCAGCGTGCAGGCGGCAAGGGCGAAGACGAGGGGGTGCGCGGCTGCGGGGCGAAATGGGTGGAGTGTCATGACATGTCTTCCGTTGCGGGACCACGTCGGACGCTAACGGCACGATCATTAAGCCCCGGTCTGCGTTGATCTGCCGGTCGCTGAACGCCGGGCCGGGATTCAACCGCCGGCGGGCATCGCCAGGACGGTGATCTCCTCCCGGTCGTGGTACAGCTGGCGCGCGCGCAGTTCCAGCGGCCGCTGCGCCTCGCGCCGGAAGACGTCGAGGCACAGGGCCGTTTCCATCCAGCGCTTCTTCATCGGCAGCTTGAGGTTGAACACCGCCTGTCGGCACCAGCCTTCGCGGAACCACGTGGCCATGCGGGAGGCGACACGCCGCGGCTGCTCGACCATGTCGCAGACCATCCACTCCAGGGGGCGCGCCGGTTGCCAGTGGAAGCCGTCGGCGCGCAGATGTTCGACGCCGCCCGCGAGCAGGACGTGCTCGCGCAGAGGCCCGTTGTCGACCGCGGTCACGTGCAGGCCGGCGCGCTGCAGGACCCAGGTCCAGCCGCCGGGCGCCGCGCCCAGGTCGGCGGCGGCCATGCCCGGGCGCAGCAGGCGTGTGCGCTCTTCGTCGTCGAGCAGGGTGAGGAAGGCCTCCTCGAGCTTCAGCGCCGAACGCGAGGGCGCGTCACGGTGCAGGCGCAGCCGCGGCACGCCCATCGACCACGGTGACGCATCACGGGTGTCCGCGACCGCCAGCAGCATGTGGTCGCCGGCGAGCAGGCAGACATGCAGGCGCGGGCGGCGTGCATCATCGGTCGCGGACAGCAGCCCGGCCTTGCGCAACGCCGGTCGCGCCGCGTTGCCGAGCGCGCGTGCCAGTCCGGCCAGCGGACGGGCCTCATCGCTGTCGGGATGCTCGACCATCAGGGCGCCGAATGCCGGGCCGGCGGGGCGGTCCTCGGCGCGGTGCGCGCGCAGCGCCGCGAGCAGCGGCGCGATCCGGTCGCCGGTGTCGATGCCCTGCAGTTCGGCCAGCAGCACCAGTTTCTGCCGGGCGAAGACCAGCTGGCGCCAGGGCAGGGCCCGCGAAAGCGCAGCCGCGTCGCCATCGGGCACGAGAAAGCGCACGAAGCCGCTGCCGCGCCCGGCGGCGGCATAGCCGTGGTGGCCGGCTTCGGCGGCGCGCTCGCCCAGCTCGGCGGCGAGCTCCGGCTCGAAGCCGGCGCGGCAGTAGCACAGCAGGCCGCTCATGCGGGGCGGGGCGGGTGCACGGGGTTCCGAGGGCCCGTCAGGGGCATCAGGCACATCAGTAAGACCGGCCGCCGCCGCGGCCATAGGCGGCGAGCACGGCGCGGGCGCGCTCGCGCTCGACATCGCGCACCACTTCGATGCCGCGCCGTGCAAGTTCGCCGGTCCAGTCTTCAGGCAGCGGGCCTTCGTCGAACTCGGTGAGCGCCTGCACGTCGTCCGCGCGCGCGCCGATCAGCAGCCGGTCGACCCCCGCCCATACCGTCGCGCCGTAACACTGGCAGCAGGGCTGGGCGGAGGTGGCCAGCGTGTACGGGCCGCAGGGATTGCCGGCCTCGTCGAGATTGATGCGTGCGCGGCCGAGGGCCTGCTGGGCCAGCATGTAGGCCATGTTCTCGGCGTGGGCCAGCGAGGTCGACTGCGGCAGCACCACGTTGACGCCCGCGGCCACCACGCGCTGGTCGGGACCGAACAGCACCGCGCCGAAGGGGCCGCCTGTCCCCTCGTCGATATTGCGCGCGGCGAGGGTGATCGCCAGCGCCACCTTGTCGGCGTCGGCCGGATACGTACGTTCGCGGTCGATGGCGTCCGGGACCCAGTCGGGCAGCCGCAGGTCGACGCGTGCGGGCAGGCTCATCGGGTCACTCCTCCGGACAGCGGCGGCCCGGAGGGGGAGGGCATCGGACGGCGCCGGCTCGCAGCGGCTGGCGACGCAGGCGCAGGCCTGGATCTCGCGGAAGCCGCAGACGCCAGCCACCCCGGACCGTGCACAGGCCGCCTGCACCGCCTTCGGATCGGGTTCGGCGCTCCTGTTCACGCAGGCCGGGTAGTAGCCACAGCAGTTGCCGACGTTCTTCACCGCGCAGTCGGCGTCGATCCGGCAGCTGCGGTCGAGGTCCGGCAGCCCGGCGACGGCGCCATGGCGCGGCGGCGTCGCCGGTGCGGGCAGGACCGTCGCGGGCAGCGGGTCGCTCATGGGGGGCGGCTTCACGCCGTCGGCGGGCTGCGGTGCCGCGCATGCCGCCATCGTCAGCGCGAGCAGCAGCGTGAAAGCGGACGGGAGGAGGCCGCGCATAGGGAAGCTCCGTGTCTCGGGCGACGCCGGCATGGTAGCGCCGCCCTGCGCGAAGGCCGTGGCAGGGGCCGTCGCGTGGGGCGGCCTGTCGCCGCTCAGGCATTCGCCGCCCAGGTGTCGCGCAGCGTGACGCTGCGGTTGAATACCGGTGCGCCCGGGCGGTGATCGCAGCGGTCGGCGACGAAATAGCCCAAGCGTTCGAACTGGAACGAGGTCTCCGGCTCCGCATCCGCCGCCGCCGGCTCCATGTAACCGCGCGTCGAGACCCGTGATTCCGGGTTGATGTGATCGCGGTAGGTCCGGCCGTCGCTCTCGTCGTCCGGATCGGGCACCAGGAACAGGCGGTCGTACAACCTGATCTCGGCCTCGACCGCGCGCGTCGCGTCGAGCCAGTGGATGGTGCCCTTGACCTTGCGGTTGGCACCTTCCATGCCCGGACGCGACTCCGGATCGAGCGTGCAGCGCAGCTCGACGATGGAACCGTCGGCGTCCTTCACCACCTCGTCGCAGCGTACGATTCCGGCGCCGCGCAGGCGCACTTCGCCGCCGGGCACCAGGCGCTTCCAGCCCTTGGGCGGAACTTCCCGCGAAGTCGTCGCGCTCGATCCACAGCTCGCGCGAGAACGGCACCTCGCGCTCGCCGAAGCCCTCGTCCTTCGGATGGTTCGGGAAGCGCAGCGTCTCGGCGTGGCCTTCAGGCAGGTTGACGAGCACCATCCGCAGCGGATCCACCACCGCCATGCGCCGCGGCGCGCGGGCGTCGAGATCCTCGCGCAGCGCGCCCTCGAGCACCGAGAAGTCGATCATCGAGTTCTGCTTGCTGATGCCGATGCGGTCCACGAACAGGCGCAGTGCGCCCGGAGTGTAGCCGCGCCGGCGCAGGCCCTGCAGGGTGTACATGCGCGGATCGTCCCAGCCGTCGACCAGGCCTTCGGCCACGAGCTGGGTCAGCTTGCGCTTGCTCATCACCGCGTAGTTGATGTTCAGGCGCGAGAACTCGATCTGGCGCGGCTTCGCGGCCTCGATCGGCAGGCCCTTCGCGGCCAGCGGCGCCAGCAGCTCCGGGTTTCCGGCCAGGTCCACCCGGTCCACGCACCAGTCGTACAGCGGGCGGTGGTCCTCGAACTCCAGCGTGCACAGAGAATGGGTGATGCCTTCCACGGCATCGCCCAGCGCATGCGCGTAGTCGTACATCGGGTAGATCGGCCAGGCGTCGCCGGTGTTCTGGTGCGGGACCTTCTTGATCCGGTAGATCGCCGGGTCGCGCAGGTTGATGTTGCCGCTGGTCATGTCGATCTTCGCGCGCAGGGTGCGCGCGCCGTCGTCGAACTCGCCCGCGCGCATGCGCCGGAACAGGTCGAGGTTCTCCTCGACGCCGCGGTTGCGGTACGGCGACTCTCTGCCAGGCTCGGTCAGGCTGCCGCGGTACTCGCGCACCTCGTCCGCGCTCAGGTCGCAGACGAAGGCGTCGCCCTGGCGGATCAGTTTCTCGGCGGCGAGGTAGAACACTTCGAAATAGTCCGAAGCGTGGCGCAGGCTGTGCCAGTCGAAGCCCAGCCAGCGCACGTCATCCTGGATCGCCCGCACGAACTCCGGGTCTTCCTTCACCGGGTTGGTGTCGTCGAAGCGCAGGTTGCAGCGGCCGCCGAACTCCTCGGCGATGCCGAAGTCCAGGCAGATCGCCTTCGCGTGGCCGATGTGCAGGTAGCCGTTGGGCTCGGGCGGGAAGCGGGTCCGGATCGCGGTGTGCTTGCCGCTGGCCAGATCGTCGCGGACGATCTGGCGGATGAAGTCCTGCTTCACGGGCGCCGGGTCGGCGCCGGCCGTGGTGTCGTGGGGTCCGGTCATGCGTGTCGTCGGGGATGCGGGCGCGGCCTGCGCCATGGGCCGGGCAGTGTAGCGGAGCGGCACGGGCGCGGCTTGCAGGCGCGACGGCCGCGCGACCATCATCGGGGGCCAGCCGGAACCGGAGCGCCGCCATGCGCCTTTCGAACGTCCACCACGTCCACGGACGCCCCCTGCAGGGAGACTTCCCCGGGATGTCCCGCGTGGTGTTCGGGATGGGCTGCTTCTGGGGCGCCGAGCGCCTGTTCTGGACGTTGCCGGGCGTGGTGACCACGGCCGTGGGCTATGCCGGCGGGGATGCACCCGCCCCGACCTACCGCGAGGTATGCAGCGGGCGCACCGGGCACGCGGAGGTGGTCCTGGTGGTGTACGACCCGGCGGGAATCTCCTTCGAGGCCCTGCTGACCCGCTTCTGGGAAGGCCACGATCCGACCCAGGGCATGCGCCAGGGCAACGACGTCGGCAGCCAGTACCGCTCGGTGATCCACTGCCACACCGAAGGACAGTATCGGGCGGCCATCGCCAGTCGCGAGGCCTACCAGCAGCGCCTCTCGGCCGCCCGTCATGGTCCGATCACCACGGAAATCGTGTACCCGGCCCCCCCCCCTTCCACTACGCGGAGGAGGAGCACCAGCAGTACCTGTCGAAGAATCCGCACGGCTATTGCGGACTGGGCGGCACCGGCGTCCTCTGCCAGACGGGCACGGCCCCCTGATCCTGCGCCGGGGGACGCGCTGAGCTGGAGCGATGCGGGACCGGATCCGGACGGGGCAGGACAGGCCGGATCCGGCGGGGAGCACCGGCCGCCCTGAAGGCGTGGCTAGACGGCGGGTGCGTTGTCGAGGCGGACCGGTGCGACGACAGCGCCGGATGCCGGCGGCTGCAGCAGGTCCGGCGGCAGGCGGCGCATCACCTGGGCGAGTTCGCCCAGGAAGTCGCCCATCGCCGTGCTCCGGCGCCAGACCATGGCGATGCGGCGGCTCGGCGCCGGGGCGCGGAAATCGACGAGTTCGATGCTCTCCGAGCGCGCCACCGGCGGCTTCACCGCCAGCGTCGGCAACAGGGTCACGCCGACGTTGGCCGCGACCATCTGGCGCAGCGTCTCGAGGCTGGTGGCCTGGAACCCGCCCTTCTCGCCGGCGCCGGAAAGATGGCAGACGTCGAGCGCCTGGTCACGCAGGCAGTGGCCGTCGGCGAGCAGCAGCAGGCGTTCGTCGGCCAGGTCGTCGAGCGCGATCGGGCCGCGGCCGGCCAGCGGATGCGTCTCCGGTACGGCGAGCACGAACGGCTCCTCGAACAGGAACTCCACGTGCAGCTGGTCGTCGCCGACCGGCAGCGCCAGCAGGGCGGCATCCAGGCGGCCCTGCTGCAGGCGCTCGAGCAGCACGTCGCTCTTTTCCTCCACCAGCAGCAGTTCGAGCTCCGGGAAGCGCGCGCGGATCGCCGGCACCACGTGCGGCAACAGGTACGGGCCCAGCGTGGGGAACAGCCCCAGCGCCACCTTGCCCGCCTCAGGGTCCTGGCTGCGGCGCGCGGCCTCGCGCATCTGTTCGATCTCGGCCATCACCCGCCGCGCGCGGGCGGCGACGTCGCGCCCGGCGGCGGTGAGCATGACGTTGCGCGGCGCGCGTTCCACCAGGGCTACGCCGAGCTCTTCCTCCAGCTTGCGGATCTGGGTCGAGAGCGTGGGCTGGCTGACGAAGCTCGCCGCCGCCGCTCGCCCGAAGTGCAGGTGGTCGGCGAGAGCGATGAAGTAGCCCAGGTCGCGCAGGTTCATGGCGGTGCCTCGCTGTGGCCGTGGCCGGCTTACGCCGTGGCCGCCTCGGCGCCGGCGACGGCGACGGCGGCCGGGCTGCTGCTGCGGATCAGGTGGTCGAAGGCGCTCAACGAGGCCTTCGCGCCTTCGCCCATGGCGATCACGATCTGCTTGTAGGGCACGGTGGTGGCGTCGCCGGCGGCGAACACGCCCGGCAGCGAGGTGCGGCCGGCAGCGTCGACGACGATCTCGCCGCGGGGGCTGAGCTCGATCGAGCCCTTCAGCCATTCGGTGTTGGGCAGCAGGCCGATCTGCACGAACACGCCCTCCAGCTCGACGCGGTGGCTGTCGCCGCCGACGCGGTCGCGATAGACAAGCCCGTTGACGCGCTTGCCGTCGCCGAGCACCTCGGTGGTCTGGGCCGAGGTGATGATGCGCACGTTGGACAGGCTGCGCAGTTTGCGCTGCAGGACTTCGTCGGCGCGCAGCTTCCCGTCGAATTCGATCAGGGTGACGTGGCTGACGATGCCGGCCAGGTCGATCGCGGCTTCGACGCCCGAGTTGCCGCCGCCGATCACGGCCACGCGCTTGCCCTTGAACAGCGGGCCGTCGCAGTGCGGGCAGTAGGCCACGCCCTTGTTGCGGTACTCGTCCTCGCCGGGCACGCCCATCTGCCGCCAGCGCGCGCCGGTGGCGAGCACCACGGTGCGGCCGCGCACGCTGGCGCCGCTCTCCAGCTGGATCGTGGTCACGCCGTCGGCGTCCTGGGTCAGCGCGGTGGCGCGCTGCAGGTTCATGATGTCGACCTCGTACTCGCGCACATGCGCCTCGAGCTGCGCCGCGAGGCGCGGGCCCTCGGTGTGCGGTACGGAAATGAAGTTCTCGATCGACATGGTGTCCAGCACCTGGCCCCCGAAGCGTTCGGAGGCGACGCCGGTGCGGATGCCCTTGCGCGCGGCATAGACCGCGGCCGCCGCGCCCGCCGGACCGCCTCCGACCACCAGTACGTCGAACACGTCCTTCTTCGCGATCGCCGCGGCCTCACGCTTCGCGGCGCCGGTGTCGAGCCTGGCGACGATCTGCTCGAGGTTCATGCGGCCCTGGTCGAAGACCTCGCCGTTGAGGAACACGGTCGGCACCGACATCACCTCGCGCGCCTCGACCTCGTCCTGGAACAGGGCGCCGTCGATCGCCACATGGTGGATGCCGGGGTTCAGCACCGCCGCCAGGTTCAGGGCCTGGACCACGTCCGGGCAGTTCTGGCAGGACAGCGAGAAATAGGTCTCGAAACGGTATTCGCCCTCGAGGTTGCGGACCTGCTCCAGCAGCTCCGGCGCGGCCTTGGACGGGTGGCCGCCGACCTGCAGGAGCGCCAGCACCAGCGAGGTGAACTCGTGCCCCATCGGGAGGCCCGCGAAACGCAGGTCGATGTCCTGGCCCGGCGAGGTGATGGCGAAGGAGGGCTTGCGGTGGGCGTCGTCGCGCGACACCTCGACGCTCACCTTGTCGGACAGCGCGCGGATGTCCTCCAGGAGCTCGAGCATCTCGGCCGACTTCGCGCCGTCATCGACGCTGGCCACGAGCACCACCGGGCGCTGCAGGCGCTCCAGGTAGGCCTTGAGCTGGGTCTTGAGATCGTCTTCGAGCATGGGGAACTCCTTCGAGAGGCAAGGCGGGGGCCTGCGACCCGTCGCGGGACGGGTCGCCACCGGCGTGGGGATGGACCGCAGGCCGCGCCGTGGCACGGACTCCGGTCCAGCCCCACTGTGGGAGCGGCTACAGCCGCGATCGCCGTCATGGCGGCTCCCACAGGGGGTGGAGATCTGCAGGAGCAGCTACAGCTGTGATCGCCGCTATAGCGGCTCCTGCAGGGTGGTGGTCGAAGCCTGGGTCAGATCTTGCCGACCAGGTCCAGCGACGGCTTCAGGGTCTTCTCGCCTTCCTTCCACTTGGCCGGGCAGACCTCGCCCGGGTGGGCGGCCACGTACTGGGCGGCCTTGACCTTGCGCAGGAGCTCCAGCGCGTCGCGGCCGATGCCCTCGGCGGTGATCTCGATCGACTGGATCACGCCCTCGGGGTCGATGATGAAGGTGCCGCGGTCGGCCAGGCCGCTCGGGCGCAGGATTTCAAAATTCTTCGAGATCTCGTGGGTCGGGTCGCCGATCATCGGATACTGGATCTTGCCGATCGCATCCGAGGTGTCGTGCCAGGCCTTGTGCGAGAAGTGGGTGTCGGTCGAGACGCTGTAGATCTCGACGCCGAGCTTCTTGAACTCTTCGTAGTTGAGGGCCAGGTCCTCGAGTTCGGTCGGGCAGACGAAGGTGAAGTCGGCCGGGTAGAACACGAACACGGACCACTTGCCCTTGAGATCGGCGTCGCTGATCTCGATGAACTCGCCATTCTGGTAGGCGGTGGCCTTGAACGGCTTGATTTCGGTATTGATGACGGACATGGGAATCCTCTCGGTGGTAGGGAAGACACCGGCCGCAGCCGGACGCAGGGATGTTAGGTGCGATCTATCGATCAGTAAAATGAATTATAACGATTCAATGGATAGGTTCTATCTATGAATGCCGGACGCAGCGTTGCATCCGGCCTCGCCCGGGCCCGACAGCGCATCGATGTCGCCGACGCCGCGCTGCTGATGCAGCACGTCCTCGGCCGCGGCCCAGCGTGGCTGTACGCCCACGGCGACGTTGCGCTGGCGCCGGAGGCGGAAGCCCGGTTCGAAGCCCTCGTCGCGCGCCGCGAAGCCGGCGAACCGGTCGCCTACCTGCTGGGCCGGCGCGGTTTCTGGAGTCTCGACCTCGCGGTGACGCCCGACACCCTGATCCCGCGGCCGGAAACCGAGCTCCTGGTCGAACAGGCCCTGGCGCGCCTCGACCCCGCGCTGGCGCTGCGGGTGGCGGACCTGGGCACGGGCAGCGGCGCGATCGCGCTGGCGATCGCCAGCGAGCGGCCGGAGGCGCGGCTGGTCGCCACCGACCGCAGCGAAGCCGCGCTCGCGGTTGCGCGCGCGAACGCGGCCGGTCTCGGTCTGGGCGAGCGCGTGGAGTTCCGTGCCGGCGACTGGTTCGCCCCGCTGGACGGCGAGCGCTTCGACCTCGTCGCCAGCAATCCGCCCTACATCGCCGAGGGCGACCCGCACCTGGAGCAGGGCGACCTGAGGCACGAGCCGCCCGCCGCGCTGGCTTCCGGGCGCGATGGCCTCGACGCGATCCGGAGCATCGTCGAGGCCGCGCCCGCACACCTCGTTCCCGGGGGCTGGCTGCTGCTCGAGCACGGCCACGACCAGGGTCCCCCGGTGCGTGCCCTGCTGGCGGCCGCGGGCTTTGTCGACGTCGTCACCGTGGTCGATCTGGAGGGGCGCGACCGGGTGGGTGCGGGTCGCCGACCGGGGGGCGGGACGGAGGGTGTGCCAAAGGGCGGCTGGTAGACTCCAGGGGTTTCCAGGCAGGAGCGGCTTCGGCATGCGCACGCTGTACCCAGAGATCGAACCGTTCGACACCGGCACCCTCCGTGTCGACGACCGCCATGTCCTCTACTACGAGCAGTGCGGGAACCCTGCCGGCAAGCCGGTGGTGCTGCTGCATGGCGGGCCGGGCGGCGGCTGCACGGAAAAGATGCGACGCTTCCACGACCCGGCGAAGTACCGCATCGTGCTGTTCGACCAGCGCGGCTCCGGCCGGTCCAAGCCGCATGCCGACCTCGTCGACAACACCACCTGGCACCTGGTGGACGACATCGAGCGCCTGCGCGGATACCTGGGCATCGAGCGCTGGCAGGTGTTCGGTGGCTCCTGGGGATCCACCCTGGCGCTGGCCTACGCGCAGGCGCATCCGAAGCGGGTCACCGAGCTGGTGCTGCGCGGCATCTTCATGCTGCGCCGCTGGGAGCTGGAGTGGTTCTACCAGGAAGGGGCCTCGCGCCTGTTCCCCGAAGCCTGGCAGCACTACATCGGGGCGATTCCCGAAGGCGAGCGCGGCGACCTGATCGCCGCGTTCCACCGCCGCCTGACCTCGGACGACGAGGCCACCCGCCTGGCCGCGGCGCGGGCCTGGAGCGTCTGGGAAGCGGCCACCAGCTTCCTGCACATCGACCCGGACTTCATGGCCGACCACGAGGACCCGCAGTTCGCGCTGGCCTTCGCACGGATCGAGAACCACTACTTCACCAACGCCGGCTTCTTCGAGTGCGACGACCAGTTGCTGCGCGACGCCTACCGCATCGTCGACATCCCGGGCGTCATCGTGCACGGCCGCTACGACGTGGTCTGCCCGATCCAGAACGCCTGGGACCTGCACCAGGTGTGGCCGAAGGCGGAGCTCGTCGTCACCCCGACCTCGGGCCATTCGGCATTCGAGGCGGAGAACGTCGACGCGCTGGTGCGGGCGACCGACCGCTTCGCCTGAAGGCCGGCGCGCGCGGGGGCGCTCAGGCCTTCGAACCGTCCGGGTTGTACTCGATCATCCACAGCCCGGCCCAGAGCTTGAGATCGAGCTCGTAGCCCTCGGCGTACTTCCGCATCAGCCATGCGGGCGCGGTGGCCCGCGGAACGGCGTGCACGGTGATGTTCTCGTCGGCCACGCCGCCGCCGTCGCCCACCCTGCGCAGGTCGCGGGCGCGTGCGAACGCGATCCGCTCGTTGCTCATGCCCGACGAGGTCGGGCCCATGAGCAGCACGTCGATGCGTCCCGCCTCCCAGCCGGTCTCCTCGATCAGTTCGCGTCGCGCGGCCGACTCCAGGGTGTCGGCGTCGAAATCGTCGCCCACCAGTCCCGCCGGCATCTCGATGGTGCGTGCGCCCAGGGGAATCCGGTACTGCTCGACGAACAGCACGTCGTCGTCCGGCGTCACCGCGATCACCAGCACCGCGAGCCCGTCCTTGCCGTGGGTGCGTTCGCAGGACTCCCAGTGCCCGCGCCGGACCATGCGCAGCCACTCGCCTTCGTAGAGGACCTCGGGAGCGGCATCGCCGAAAGGAATGCTGTCGTCGTCCATGGGCCGATCCTAGCCTGCCACCGATGTCGTCGCAGGGTCGGCCGCCGTGGGCGCCGGGCCGGAGCAGACCGCATCCAGCCGGCGCCGGGTCATCGGCCCGAAGCCGACGGCATCGGCGAACGCCTGCAGGGTGCCGCCCTCGGGCGTGGCGCGTGCGAACGGCGGCGTAGCGTCCCGCAGCGGCGCATCGCAGGCGATGGTCGAAAGCCGGCGGTACAGCAGCGCCTGTTCGCGATGTTCGCGCAGCCGGGCCGCGACCGTCGCAGCGCCGCGCAGGCGGAGGAAGGCGACCTCGTCGATGCGCTCCAGCAGCGCGTCCAGGGTGCCGAAGTGCGACAGCAGCACCGCCGCCGTCCTCGCACCGACACCGGGCACGCCCGGGATGTTGTCCACCGCGTCGCCGCACAGCGCCAGGTAGTCGGCGAGCTGGTGCGCGTGAACACCATGCCGCGCCTTGACCCCGTCCTTGCCCCAGCGGTGATCGCGGGCATAGTCCCACTGCTCGTCGCCGGCAAGCAGCAGCTGCGACAGGTCCTTGTCCGCCGAGACGATCACGCCGCGGTAGCCGTCGCCACGGACCACGGCCAGAGCGGTGCCGATCAGGTCGTCGGCCTCGTACTCGGGATGTGCCAGCACAGGCAGGCCGAGTGCGGCGCACAGGGCCTTGCAGTAGGCGAACTGGCGCTTCAGTTCCGGCGGCGCCGGATCGCGGTTGGCCTTGTAGGCCGGATACAGGGCGTTGCGGAAGCAGGAGTCCAGCGCCTCGTCGAAGGCGACGGCGATGTGCCGGGGGCGTTCGCGCTCCAGCAGGTCCAGCAGGAAGCGGGCGAAGCCGTGCACCGCGTTGGTCGGCCAGCCCTCGGCATCGCGGAAGCCGTCGGCGGGCATCGAATGCCACGCCCGGAAGACATACAGGCTGGCATCGACCAGGTACAGCGACGTCGCTGGAGCGGGCAGGCTCACGCCGACGGCGTCCACTCGCGCAGCAGGCCGGCGGGATCGGGCCGGTCGCGCTCGGGCGCCTCGATCCGCGGAGTGCCGATGTGGACGAAGCCGACGATGCGCTCGTCGGCGCCGAGCCCGAGCAGCGCGAGGATCGCGGAATCGTAGGCCGGCCAGCCGGTCAGCCAGGTGGCGCCGAAGCCGAGTCCCTGCGCCGCCTGCAGGAGGGCGAAGCAGGCGCAACCGGCGCTGAGCAGGCGTTCCTGTTCGGGGATCGCCGCGTCGGCCGGGTCGAGCACCGCCACCACGACCACCACCAGCGGCGCATGCGAGAAGCGCGCGCGGTCCTTGGCGACCGCGGCGTCGCCGGCGTCGGGATGCAGTTCCAGGCCGCGCGCGGCGACCGCCTCGCCGAGCGCGTCGCGGGCGTGGCCGGCGATGGACAGGAAGCGGAACGGGACCCGCTTGCCATGGTCCGGCACGCGTACGGCCGAGGCCAGCATGCGCTGCAGCTCGTCCGCGCTCGGCCCGGGCTCGCCCAGCTGCCGGGCCGGAACCGAGCGGCGCGCGTCCAGGGCCTGCAGGAGCGGGAATTGCGGGCTATTTGCGATTGCAGTCACAGCGTCGGTGTCTCCGTTCAGGAATGATGGGCGAGGGTGCATCCCCCCAAGCGCCACGTTTGTCGGATTCCGATGATCGCAGAAGACCCCCTCCGCTACCCCACCCGTCTGTCGCGCCATGACGCGATGCGGGATCCCGTGCGCGTTTTCGACGCGCTCCGGCGCGAATCGGTGACCGCGCTGGGCGGCGTGCTCTCCGGGTTCTGGGGCACCATCGAGGAACAGGTGCGGCTGGAGGCGCTGGCCGGCCACGACTACAGCGGGGCGCAGGACGACCGCATGGCGGTGATGGCCCTCGGGCACCGTGCGCTTGAACTCGCCACCCGCTATCGCGAATCCCTGGAGCGCGAATTCGATGCCTGGCGCAGGCCTGCCGTGGAGCAGGACGCGGACACGTCGCTGAGCCTGATGTCCGAGGGCGAGCTGGAGATCCACCTCGCCGGACAGCACATCACGGAGCTGCTCGACCACCAGTTCCTGCATCCGCTGGAGCAGCTCGGCGAGCGTCTGGAGGCGCTTGCCGAGGCGCTGGGCGTGGAGGGCAAGCGTGCCAACCCGGTGCGCCCGGTGGCCACGGTCGCGGCCTTCATCGGTCTGTTCGGCACCGAGGACCTCACTCGTGGCCTGCGCCCGCTGGTGTTCAACCAGTTCGACAAGCGCCTGCCCGAAGTCCTCGGCGAGCTCTACGAAAAGCTCAACGCGCTGCTCGAGGAGGCCGGATTCGGATCCGGCTCCGACAGCCCGGACCGGGTGGTGCGTCGTCCGGCTCCGGCGCCCGGCCCGGGTGCCGGCGATGGCCGGGCATATGCTGGCGACCAGGCCGGCGACGCAGGCGGCGTCTGGGTCCCGGATGGCGGCACGGTGGAATACAGCGTCCGCGGCCAGGCCGGAGGGGACGGGGATTCTGCCGGCGGCGCGCCCGCGGGGGGCGGCCCCGGCGGCCTGGTCCAGGCCGCGGCGCACGCCGCGGCCGCCGAGGGCCGGCCGCTGCGCTATCGCGACGTGGTACGCGAACATCTGGCCGACTGGCGGGCCGCGGGCCTGACGGCTGGAGAGGGCCCCTCGACGGTGCCTCCTGGCGCCCAGGTGCTGCGCACCGAGGACCTGCTGAATGTCGCCCAGATACTGCAGGGAGACGACGCCGCGCCCTACACCAGGGCGCTCGCCGTCAGCGACGCCCGCGAGTTGGGCCGGGTGATCCGCGAGGCGATCCGCGGCGGCCTGCGCCAGCTCGGCCTGGATGCGGACGCCGCGCATTTCAGCGTCGACGAGGAAGATGCGATCGACCTCGTGGGCATGCTCTTCAGTTCGATCAACGGTGCCAACGACCTCGAAGGCCGGGCCCGCGACTTCTTCGGTCGCCTGATCGTTCCCTACCTGAAGGTGGCGTTGACCGACGACTCGATGTTCAACCGCCGCAGCCATCCCGCGCGGCGCCTGCTTGATGTGCTCACCGAGGCCTGCGACGGCAATGCCGGCGAGACCCCCCAGGATCGGGAGACCCTCGACCGGGCCGAGCGCGCCGTCGATCGCGTGGTCGAGGAGTACGACGAGGACCAGGCCATCTTCGAGCTCGCCGCCAGCGAGCTCAGGGACCAGCTCGAGCAGCAGCGTCGGCGGACCGAACTCGCCGAGAAGCGTGCCGGCGAGGCCATCCACGGCCGCGAGCGGCTGCAGCAGGCGCGCACGCACGCCGCCGATCTGGTCGCGTCGCGCCTGTCCGGGCGCATGCTGACCGCGTCGGTGGCCAGGTTCCTCGACCACGACTGGCGGCACCACCTCACCCAGGCCTGGCTGCGCGACGGGCCGGGCAGTCCGCGCCATCGCCAGGCCATCGCCCTGGGCGACGCCATGGTCCAGGTCGACGCCGACGCCGCGCAGGCCCGGGGCCGCGTGGTCGCCGAGCAGCTGCTGGCGCTCCAGGTCCCGCTGGGCGAGTGCTATTCCAGCTGCGGCATGGATGCGGCCGCGGCCCGGGACGCGATGGCCAGGATCATCTCCGACCTCGGCCTGCCCGACGCGGCGCGCAGGGTCCACCACCCGGAGGGCGGTGTCGACGATGTCGAGCCCGCGGTGGACGAGTCGCCACTGGCCGGTTTGCGCCTCGCCGGTGGAACGGACACCTTCGACTTCGACCCGGAAGTCGCTGCTCGCATGCGCCGGCTGCGGGTCGGACAGGGCCTGCGTCTGGTGGAGGACGGGCAGGAGAGCGCGGCGCGGATCGCCTGGATCAGCCCTCTGACCGGCCGCTTCCTGGTGGTCAACCGGCGCGGCATGCGCAAGATGGTGGTCTCGCCGGAAGAGCTGTCGGTGCTGGTGGCCGCGGGCCGGGTCGTCGTGCGCTCCACCGATGCGCCCTTCGACGAGGCCATGCGCCAGGTCTGGAAGCACCTCGGTTCCATGCGCGACCCGGAGAGGGCCGCCAACGGCTGAGCGCGCTCCGCCCGCCTTCCCCCGGGCATCGCGCGGGCCCTGGGCATTCGCTAGGATGGCTCCAGGGCATCTGCGGGAGCGGGGAATGGCAGTGAGGATCGGCATCGCGCGCGAGACCGCGCCGGGCGAGCGTCGCGTGGCGCTGACTCCCGAAACCTGCAGGAAGCTGGTCGCCGCGGGCGCCCGGGTCACGGTCGAACGCGGCCTCGGCGTACGCGCCCACTTCGCCGACGAGGCCTATGCCGCCGCCGGCGCCAACCTGGTGGACGACGCGGCGTCGGCGCTGTCCGATGCCGATCTCGTGCTCTGCGTACAGGCTCCGCCGCCGGCGGTGCTGGCGACGCTGCGCGAGGGCGCGGCCATCGTCGGCCAGCTGCAGCCCGAGGCCGATCCGGCCCGCGCGGAGGCGATCCGGACCCGCCGCCTGGCCGCCTTTCCGCTCGAGCGCCTGCCGCGGACAACGCGCGCGCAGGCCATGGACGTGCTCAGTTCGCAGGCGGGCATGGCCGGCTACAAGGCCGTGCTGATCGCGGCCCAGCTGGCACCGCGCTTCTTCCCGATGCTCACCACCGCGGCCGGCACCATCCGTCCCTCGAAGGTGCTGGTGGTCGGTGCCGGCGTGGCCGGCCTGCAGGCGGTGGCCACCGCGCGCCGTCTGGGCGCGCAGGTGGAATGCTTCGACGTGCGGCCGGAAACACGCGAGCAGATCGAATCGCTCGGCGGGCGCTTCCTCGACCTGGGCGTCAGTGCGGCGGGCGAAGGTGGCTACGCGCGCGCGCTCGACGACGAGGAGCGCGCCGAGCAGCAGCGCCGCCTCGGCGAGCACCTGCGCGGCATCGACGTCATCGTCTGCACGGCCGCGGTGCCGGGGCGTCCTGCGCCGCGCATCATCACCGCGGAGATGGTGGCCGGCATGGCGCCGGGCAGCGTGATCGTCGACCTCGCGGCCGGGACCGGCGGCAACTGCGAACTGACGCGGCCCGGCGAGACGCTGGACGCAAGCGGCGTGACCGTGGCCGGCCCGCTCGATCTGGCCAGCAGCGGCGCCCTGCACGCCAGCGAAATGTTCGCGCGCAACGTGTTCAACTTCGCCAGCCTGCTGCTGGGCGAGGACGGACTCCGCTGCGACTGGGACGACGAGCTGGTGGCGAAGACGGTCTGGCCGCCGCGCGAAGGCTGAAGGCGCCGTTCAAGGATCCTGCGGCCGCTCGGCGGGCGCAGGATTGGCCTTGACCCAGGCGCGCCGCTCCTCGGGAGACATGTCCTTCCAGCGGGCGCGCAGGGCGGCGCGTTCGCTTTCAGACAGGGTCTTCATGCGCGCATAGAGCGCGCGCATGGCGTCGCGCTCCTCCGGCTCCATGTCCCGCCACCGGCTGGCACCGCGGCGGGCGCGCTCGCGTTCCTGCGGACCCATTTCCTGCCAGCGTTCGGCATGGGCCAGCATCCGCGCGCGCTTGCCGGGCTGCGCATTCCAGCGATCGCGCACGTGCGCCACCAGCGCCTCGCGCTGCGCGTCGGTGAGCTGGTCCCAGGCGGGGAGGGGCGCAGCGTCATGTGTCGCCCGCGGGGACGCCGGAGGCGTCGCATCCGCGGACTGCGCGGCCGCAGGAGCCGCCATGGAGAGGGCCAGCGTCAGCAGGGGCACGGCAAAGGATCGGGTCGGGAAGGTCGTCATGGTCATCACTCCATGGCCAGGAACTGGCCGTCCTGGGAGGCAATCCAGAGGTAGAGGTCGGGGTCTTCGTCGAGCGCGGCGACGCTGTCCTCGAAGGCCGCCGTTTCCGCCGCATCGGTCGCGACGGCCAGCGGCGGAAGCGCGTCGCCGGCAGGGTCCGGCGCCGACCCGGGCCCCGGCTGGCGCAGGCCGATCGCGAGGGCGAAAACCGCCGTTGCGGCCGCGGCCAGCCACCAGCCGCCGCTGCGCGGAGCGCCGGATGCCGACGCCCGCGCGGCGGCTTCGCGGCGCATGCGCAGCTGGTACGTCGTGCGTGACGGGAGCTGCTCGACGGCACGTGCATGCAGCGCCCGCATCCTCAGGTCGAAATCGTGGTGGCGAGGGTCGTTCATCGGAAATCCTCCAGTCGCTTCTGCAGCGCGTCGCGTGCGCGCGACAGGTGTGTCTTGACCGAGCCTTCGCCGCAGCCCATGACGCGCGCGGTCGTCGCGACGTCGAGCTCTTCCAGCACGCGCAGCGTGAAGGCCTCGCGCTGGCGCCGGGGAAGGTCGCGCAGGGCCCCGACCAGCTCCCCGTAGGCTTCCCGGCCCTCATGGGCCCGGGAGGGGTCCGGTTCGTGGCCGGCCCAGTCCACGCCTTCCTCGCGACGCTCGTCGGCGGAGCTCATCCAGCCGAGCCGCAGGGTCCGCCGCCGCTGCGCATCCACGATCCGGCTGCGCAGGATCGTCCAGAACAACGGCGTCCATTCCTCCGCCGGCCGGTCGCGGTAGCCCAGCATCTTCATCATCGCGTCCTGCACCGCGTCCATCGCATCCTCGCGGTGGCGCAGGCCGGCCTCGGCGAAGCGGAAGGCTCGGGCCGAGATTCCGTCGAGGAAGCCCTCCAGGGTCGCCCCGGCATCGGCGCGAGAGACGGGGGGGGGCAATGACCTGGCGGGCGGCGTCTACGGGCATGCCGTCCAGCATAGCCAGCCCGATCCCGCCGCGATGTCGCCGCGCGCTGCCGTCCATCCGCCTGAGTCCCGTGGTAACGGGGAGGTCAACGCGCGCGGGGGCCTCGGGTTGACAGGCACGGTGGCACCCCGGTCGGGGACGGTTATCATCGGGTCGGACAGCCGGGGAGAACGCGCGTGGCCGATGGATTCGTGGCGCTTTACATCTTCATGCTGGCGGCGATCGCCGGCCATGTGATCATTTCGCGTGTGCCGGTGATCCTGCACACGCCGCTGATGTCGGGTTCCAACTTCATCCACGGCATCGTGCTGATCGGCGCGATGGTGGTGCTGGGGCACGCCGATACCACCCTGGAGAAGGCGATCGGCTTCATCGCCGTGCTGATGGGCGCGGGCAACGCTGCCGGCGGTTATGTGGTCACCGAGCGCATGCTGGAGATGTTCAAGCCCAGCGACAAGGCCAGGGCCAGGGAGGGCGGCGCATGAGCGGCGCCGAGATCCTCGGGCTGGTGATCAAGTCCAGCTACCTGGTCGCCGCGACCCTGTTCCTGCTCGGCCTGCAGCGCATGGCCTCGCCTCGCACCGCGCGCAGCGGCATCCAGTGGGCGGGGGTGGGCATGGTGCTGGCCACCCTGGTCACGTTCTTCATCCCGGGGCTGCAGAACATCGCCCTGATGGTGGTCGCGGTGGCACTGGGCACGGTGCTGGCCTGGGTCTCGGGCAGGAAGGTGGCGATCACCGACATGCCGCAGATGGTCGCGCTGTACAACGGCCTGGGCGGCGGCTCGGCGGCCGCGATCGGCGCGGTCGAGCTGCTGCGCTGGTCGGCGGCGGGCGCGGCTCCGGGCATGGTGGTGCCGGTGCTGGCGGTGCTCGGCGCGCTGATCGGTTCGGTGGCGCTGTCGGGCTCGATCATCGCCTGGGCCAAGCTCGACGGGCGCATGGACAAGCGCTACGGCTTCCCGGGGATGCAGCTCTTCAACGCCGCGGTGTTCCTGGCCGCGGTTGTGCTGGGCGGCATGGTGGTGCATTCGCTGGGCGTGCCGCTGGTGGTGGCCTTCTTCATCGCCGCGCTGGCCCTGGGCGTGCTGATGACCCTGCCCATCGGCGGCGCCGACATGCCGGTGGTGATCTCGCTGTACAACGCCCTGACCGGCCTGGCGGTGGCCTTCGAAGGCTACGTGCTCGGCAACGAGGCGCTGATCATCGCCGGCACCATGGTCGGCGCTGCCGGCATGCTGCTGACGCGGCTGATGGCCAAGGCCATGAACCGCTCGATCAGGAGCGTGCTGTTCTCGAACTTCGGCGGCGGCGGCGAGGCTGCGGAGATCGCCGGCAGCCAGAAGCCGATCGAGGCGGCCGACGTCGCCGCGATGATGGCCTACGCCGAGCGCGTGGTGATCGTGCCCGGCTACGGCATGGCCGTGGCCCAGGCGCAGCACAAGATCTGGGAGCTCAGCCAGCGGCTGATGGACCGAGGGGTGAAGGTGAAATTCGCGATCCACCCGGTCGCGGGGCGCATGCCCGGCCACATGAACGTGCTGCTGGCCGAGGCCGGCGTGCCCTACGACCTGATCGCGGACATGGACGACATCAATCCGGAGTTCCGCAACACCGACGTCAGTCTGGTGATCGGCGCCAACGACGTGGTCAATCCGGTGGCGAAGACCGACCCGGCCAGTCCGATCTACGGCATGCCGATCCTCGACGTGGTGGAGTCGAAGAACACCATCGTGATCAAGCGCGGCAAGGGACGCGGCTTCGCCGGCATCGAGAACGCGCTGTTCTATGCCGACAACACGCGGATGCTCTATGGCGATGGCGCCGAAATGGCCAATGCGCTGGTGAGCGAACTGAAGGCGCTGGACGGCGGACATTAGTCCGGGCACACAGCGGCCTGCGTGATCGGGCAGGGACGAACAGCACGTGTGACGTGATGGACCGTCAGTTGAACGCTTGCGGCCGGGGGCGTCGCCATCTAGCGTGGTGCCATGGACAAGCGGACCTCCCGGGTCGCGTCGGCGGTCACTCTGCTCTGGCTCGCGTACGGCCTGATGTTGTGGGCGGAGTTCCTGATCATCCAGGCGAGGCAGGGGTTTGGCGGCGGCTCGCAGAGCGCATTCGGCATGGCGATGGTGTCGGCGGCGATGTGGATCCCGCTGACGCTGGTCCTGCTCTGGGTGGTGGAGCGCTTTCCGATCGAGCGTGACCGCGTGCTCCGATCGCTGGCGGTGCTGACGGCGGCGGTGGTCGCGGTGATCGTGCTTCGTGGGCTGGGTGTGCTGTGGCTCAATCCCTGGGTGGGCTGGTACGCGGAGACACCTTCGCTGGGCTCGCTGCTGCGCGTCAGCCTGGCCAACAAGAACTTCCTGGTGTCATGGCTGCTGATCGGAGCCGCCCATGCCTGGCTGTACGCGCGTCGTGCCGCCCAGCGTGAACGGCAGTCGCGCAAGCTCCAGGTGATGGTCGTCCAGGCCCGCCTCGATGCCCTGAGCGCACAGCTCAATCCCCACTTCCTGTTCAATGCGCTCAACTCGATCGCCGAGATGGTGCACCGCGATGCGGAGTCCGCCGACAGGATGCTCGTGGCCCTGGGTGAACTGCTGCGCGCGAGCCTCGAACACCGGGACACGCAGTGGGTGACGGTGCGCGAGGAACTCGGCCTGCTGCGTGATTATCTGGATATCGAGCGTTACCGGCTGGGCGACCGCCTGCAGGTCGAATGGAACGTCGATCCCCGCGCAGAGGTTGTGCCGGTGCCGCCGCTGCTGCTGCAGCCCCTGGCGGAGAACGCGATCCTGCATGCACTGTCGCTGCGCACCGTCCGCGGCGTGCTTGCGATCGACGTCAGGCTGGACGGGGAAGAACTGAGCGTGGGCATTTCCGACGACGGCGGTCAGCGGCCTTCGGCGCCCCGTCACGGGCGGGGGCTCGGCAACCTGCGCGAACGCCTGAAGTACGCCTATGGTCGCGCCGATCTGCTGCGCCTGGCTCCCAATGCGCGCGGAGGGATGACGGCCCACCTGCGGCTGCCGGTGTCCATTCCGTGTCCGCACGTTGCCATGGCGGATGCGGCATGAACGCGATGAAGGTCGCGATCGTCGATGACGAGCCGCTGGCGCGCGCCAGGCTGGCCCGCCTGCTCGATGCCCAGCCGGGCGTGGAGGTCGTCGGCCAGCATGCCGACGGTGGCAGCGCGCTGGCCGCGCTGTCCAAGGAGGCCGTGGACGTGGTGTTCCTCGACATCCGGATGCCGGAGCTTGGTGGCTTCGCGTTGCTGGAGCGCCTTGCGCCGGGGCGTCGGCCGATGGTCGTCTTCGTGACCGCCTATCCCGTCCACGCGCTGGATGCCTTCGAGGTCCAGGCGATCGACTATCTCCTCAAGCCGCTGTCGGAGCGGCGTCTCGTGCAGGCCCTGTCGCGCGCGCGCGAGCTGCACGCCCTGCGCACGGCCCACGCGGCCGATCCGTCGGTCGGCCGCTACCCGAAGCGCATCGCGGTGCCGGAGCGCGGACGGATGCGTCTGATCCAGGTCACCGAGATCATCCATGCGTCCGCGCGCGGCAACTATGTGGAGATCGCGCTCGAAGACACCAGCTATCTGATCCGCGACACGATGACCGGCTTCGCCGCCCGCCTGGACCCGGCCATTTTCGTCCGGATCCATCGTTCGCGGCTCGTCCGCATCGATATGGTCGAGCACGTGGAGCCGTATGGGCCGGCGCAGTACTGGCTTCGCCTGCGCAACGGGCAGGGGATGAGTTCCGGCCGGAGCTATCGGGACCCGGTGCGGGCCGCCCTCGGACTGCTGAGGTAGCCGGAGGAGGGCCGACATGGCCCGCTGATGCGCTCGGCCGCGGCGATGGCATTCGAGGTGCGCGCCTGGGCAACGCAGGCACGCGCCTTCCGGCTCTCGGTCAGGCGGGCGGCATGGCGTCGGCGCGCTTCGCTGGTCGTTGTGCCGAATGCGCTCTTGAAGGCGCGGCAGAACGAGCTCTGGCTCTCGAATCCCAACAGCTCGGTGATCTCGTGGACCTGCATCCGGGTCTCGTGCACCAGGGTCCAGGCACGCTGTTGGCGCAGGCTGCTCGCATACTCGCTCGGTGTTTCGCCGAACGCGTCGCGGTAGATGCGCAGAAGGTGGCAGGGCGAATAGCTGGCGAACGCCGCAAGGCGCCCCAGGTCGATGCGGCTGTCCCCCGTGCGACGGATCATGTTGCGCACGCGAAGCAGGCGCAACAGCGTCCGCTGGCGATGCTGCAGGGTGCGGCCGCTGCAGCGTTGCAGCGGAGCGAGCAGCCAGGCCTGCGGTTCGTCGAGCGCGACGCACAGGGCGGTGACCGCGCCACGAACGGCCTCTCCCGGCCGCGGCGACCGGCCGGGATTCATCGCGCGGGCGACCTGCAGCATGGCGCGGGCGAGGGTGCGCGGGCAGGGCCCTTCCCAGGGGAACAGCGTCAGCTGCGGCTGGCCGGCGCTGGCCGGGAGGTGTGGTCTCCATGCGTCCGCGTCGCCGTAGAGCGCCAGGCAGCGGGAGGACGCATGGGAGGTGATGCGGAGCGGGCCTTCGCGCCACAGGAGGGCGCTGCGGCGCGGCAGCGCCCAGCGGCTGTCCGGGGACTCCAGGTCGAGCCGGCCCGACAGGTTCACCAGCAGCGCGATCGTTCCGGCCGGCAGCCGTGCTCCACCGTGTCGCCCATGGACATGGATCATCTTGAGGAGGGTGGAGCCCGACCGTTCCGGCTCCCGTGCGTATTCACGTCGTTGCAGATGATGATCGATGGCCACGTCGTCTCCGGTTTTCGGGCGTGCCTGCGGAGCGTCGCCGCGGGCAGGGACGAGTGCCGGTGGGGTGGGACGAATCGAATCGTTGCTGGGACGAAATGAATATTGAACGTGACGAGCGTGGCCGCTTCGTTCGATGAACCGCCGGTGGCGGCCTGCCCGGGCGCCCGGAGCCGCTGCGCGCCGGCCTTCCGGTGGCCTCCGGATGCGCGATGCCTCAGCGCGAAAGCGCGGCGGCAACCACCAGCGAGGCGGCGAACCAGGCGAGGTCGACCCCCGTCATGGCCACGCCGGCCATGGCCCACGCCAGCGATGGCCCCATCCGCAGGGCCGACTCCCAGGGCGGCAGCCCCAGCATCGAGCCCACGTGGGCGGCGATCACCCCCCATTGCGCGAGGACGATGATCACGGCGGTCACGGAGCCGCCGGCCGCGGCGCGCGCCCAGCCCGGGCGGGCGCGGATCAGGCGCAGCAGCAGGGCGGCGTCGACGGCGGCAACCACCGCCAGGGCGCTCAGCGTGCCGCCGGTGCCCGCTGCCAGCAGCGTCCAGATCGCCGCGAATCCCGCGCATCCGATCGCCAGCACGGCGACGTGGAACGCCCGACGGATCGCGTTACGGTGTGCTGCGGTCATCGGGGCGGACGGACGGGGGCGGGCCAGCATACCGGGATCGCGTAGAATGCGGTGCTTGCACGCGGCCCTGCCGCCCCCATCTGGTCCCCATGTACTCCCGCAACAGCGAACCCGTCCGTTTCGAGCGCGATTGCGCTGCCGTCCTCGTACCCCAGGGTGACGAGGTCACGCTGCCGGCCGGCAGCGTCGGCTACATCACCCAGGCGCTGGGCGGCAGCTTCACCGTGTTCGTCGAAGGCAATCTGTTCCGGATCGCCGGGAGCGATGCCGACGCCATCGGCAAGGAGCCGCCGGAGCCGCTCGAGCTGCCCGACGGTGCGGACGACGCGGCCGTCGAACAACTGGTCTGGCGGCAGCTGCGGACCTGCTTCGACCCGGAAATTCCGATCAACATCGTCGACCTCGGCCTGGTCTACGAGGCGGTGGTTCATCCCGCCGAAGGCGGCACACGCAAGGTCGACGTCACGATGACGCTGACAGCACCCGGTTGCGGCATGGGCGAGGTCCTGGTGGACGACGTGCGCAGCAAGCTGGAAATGATCCCGACCGTGGTCGAGGCCGATGTCGAACTGGTGTTCGACCCGCCGTGGACCCGTCACATGATGTCCGAGGCCGCGCGCCTGGAAACCGGGATGTTCTGAAGCGCCGGCGGGCCGTGGGCCCCGACCGGGGCGCTTCAGGCCGCCTCGAAGCGGTTCGCGCTGACGTTCTTGCGGACCTTGAGCGGATCCCAGATGCGGCCGTTCATGGCGATGTACACGCCCGGCGGCAGCGACTGCACCGCGCCGACCGCGGTCCCGATGTTGAACTCCGCGTCCGAGCCCCGGAAGCGCGCAGGGTTCAGCGCGCCGGTGAGCACGATGGTGCGGTCCTCGAGCGATGCCAGCGCGCGCGCGGTCTCGACCATGGTGTCGGTGCCGTGGGTGACCAGCACGTGCCGTGTCTGCTGTGCGGCGATGGTCGCGCGCAGCAGCTCGCGGTCGGCGTCGTCGATGTGCAGCGAGTCCTTGCGCAGGATCGGGATCACCCGGAAGCGGAAGGCCACGCCGAGTTCGTCAAGGATGCGGCCGATCTGCGGCTCCCCCACCTGGAAGTCCGACTTGTCGTCGAAATAGACCTTGTCGATCGTGCCGCCGGTGGTGACGACCAGCAGTTCATCCATCGCGAAATCCTCGAAAGCGTCCGGAGCGTGCGCCCGCGTCCGTGCATTCTAATCCTTCGCGCCGTCGCCCTTCGCGCGATCGCGTCCGAAGCGCGCCCGCAAGGCCGGCCAGCTCGCCGCGAACACGATGCCCAGCGCCAGCGCCACCTCGGTCAGCGCCCAGGTGCGGTCGCCCGCGCGCTCCCAGGCCAGCATCACGCCGTGGGAGAACCATCCCAGCGCCAGCACCGCCGCCCAGAACGCAGCGGTGCGCCTTCCGGCGAGCACGCCCGCGGCCAGCAGCAGCGGCGGCAGCGCGAACACGACCAGGGCCTGCAGATAGTGCGCGTCGCCGGCGAACCAGGCCGAGAACAGCGCCGCCAACGCCAGCAGCAGGAGCGCCAGTAGACGTCGCGGCCCCGCCAGCGCCATCAACCCAGCCTCGCGGCGAGTGCGGCGATGCGCCGGCCGAGCGCGCGCGCCAGCTTCGCCTCCTCGTCGCTGGGCGTCGGATCGTTGTCCCCGCCGGCGACGTGGCTGGCGCCGTACGGCGTGCCGCCGCTGCGCGTGGACGACAGCCCGGGCTCGGTGAACGGGATGCCGGCCACCACGCAGCCGTGGTGCAGCAGGGGCACGAGCATGGTCAGCAGGGTGGATTCCTGGCCGCCGTGCAGGGTGGCCGTCGAGGTGAACACACCCGCCGGCTTGCCGACGAGGGTTCCGCTGGCCCATTCGCCGCCGAGCCCGTCGAGGAAGTGCTTGAGCGGCGCGGCCATGTTGCCGAAGCGGGTGGGGCTGCCAAGCAGCAGGCCGCTGCATTCGACCAGGTCGCGGGGCTCGACGTAGGGCGCGCCTTCCTCGGGCACGGGCGGTGCGGCGGCCATGGTCACCGGCGCCACCGGCGGCACCGTGCGCAGCCGCGCCGACATGCCTTCGACCTCGCCGACGCCGCGTGCGACCTGGCGCGCGAGCGCTGCCACCGAGCCGCCGCGGCTGTAATACAGGACCAGGATTTCGGCCATGGGTTCTCCTCCGGGACCGGCAAGCATAGCGGCAGCGGCTCCGGCACGATGCCGCCACCCGGCGTCGCGCGCCGCCCGATCGGGTAACCTCACGGCGATGGAGCCACTGGATTCGCTCAACCGCTGGAGCGAGCGCCTGCGGGACCGCGCCCGCGCCGGGACCTTCGCACGCTTCCTGTGGCGGCGCTTCCTCGACGATCGCCTGTTCGAGGCCGCGGGCGCGCTGTCGTTCACCACCACCTTCGCCCTGGTGCCACTGTCGATGGTGGTGTTCGGGGTGCTGTCGGCGTTCCCGGTGTTCGAGGAGTGGCGCGGCCTGCTCATCGAGTTCGTGTTCGCCAACTTCGTGCCCGACTCGGCCCGGGGCATCAGCGACTGGCTGCTGGCGTTCTCCGGGAACACGGGCAAGCTCACCGCCGTGGGCGTGATCGCGCTGGTGGTGTCGGTGCTGGTGACACTGGTCGGGATCGAGGCCGCGTTCAACCGCATCTGGCGCGTGCACACCGCTCGGCCACGACTCTCGCGCTTCCTGGTGTACTGGACGGTGCTGACGCTTGGCGCCCTGGTGGCCGCCGCCAGCCTGTCGGTGGTCGGCCGCGTGTTCGCGCTCGACGTGTTCCGGACCGGGGCCGGTCAGTGGCTGCAGGCGGCGCTGCTCGACGCCGCGCCCGTGGTGATCGAGCTGCTGTCCTTCGCGCTGATCTACCGCGTGGTCCCGCACCGCACGGTGCAGTGGCGGCATGCCTTCGCCGGTGCCACAGTAGCGGTGGTGCTGCTCGAGATCGGCCGGCGGCTGATCGGCTTCTACCTCGGCAGCTTCAACGCCTACCAGAACATCTACGGCGCGGTGGCCTTCGTGCCGATCTTCCTGCTGTGGCTGTACTTCGGCTGGGTGAGCATCCTGCTCGGCGCCTCGTTCGCGGCCTCGGTATCGGCGTTCCGCTACCAGCCGGCGCACCTGCGGCTGCCGCAGGGCTACGAGATCTACGCGATGCTGCGCCTGCTGGCGCGCTTCCGCGAAGCGCGCGCCGAGGGGAAAGGGCTGCACAGCGACGGGATCCTCGAGTGCGAGCCGGTGCTGACCGACGCCCTGGTGCAGGAGACGCTGGGCCAGCTGGAGTCGATCCGCGTGGTGCGCCGCGCCGAGACCGGCGAGTGGCTGCTGGCCCGCGATCTCGACGACCTGACCCTGGCCGAGCTCTACGAAGCCGGCCAGCTGCGCATCCCGATCGCCGAGGCGCACCTGCCCGGCGCCGACGACGCCCGCGGCGCCGCGGTGGTGGCGACCATCGACCGGCTGCGCCTGCCGCTGCGGGACCTTCTGCGCCGACGCGTCGGTGACTGCCTCGACCCCGATACGGAATGAATGCCATGCCACTGCGCTACGTACTGGCCGCCTGCCTTGCGGCCCTGCTCCTCACCTCCTGCCAGCAGGAAGGCCCCCGGCCGGAATCGCCGGAAGCGGCGGCACCCGCGGCCGGCGCCGCAGGCGAAGCGCCCGCGCCAGACCGGCAGTCCGACGCCGGGGCAGGCAACGCCGAGTATCCGACCCTGGTCGTGACCACGCTCGACGGCGACCGCTACGAGCTCGCCGACCGCCGCGGCCGGTGGGTCGTGGTGAACTTCTGGGCGACCTGGTGCGCGCCCTGCCTGAAGGAGATGCCGGAGCTGTCGGCGCTGGACGCCATGCGCGAACACGTCGAAGTGATCGGGCTGGCCTACGAGGACACCGACGCCGACACCCTGCGCGCCTTCCTCGACAAGCATCCGGTGGCCTACCCGGTGGCGATCGTCGACACCTACGACCCGCCGCGCGACTTCCCCACGCCGCGCGGGCTGCCGCTCACCTGCCTGGTGGCGCCGGACGGCCGCCTGGTGAAGACCTTCCTCGGGCCGGTGACCGCGGCGGAGCTGGAGGATGCGATCGCGGCCGCCGGCGGGCCCGCCCCCGGGCGGCCGGGCTGACCGCTCCGGCTGGAGGCCGTCGGGAAACCCGCCTCCCCGGGCGTCCCGGCCTGGCGCCCGGCATCAGGCGTCAGGCGTCGTCGTCGATCTGGTAGTGCGGGATCGGCTGCAGCACGCCGTAGCGCTCCCTGGACGGCTTGCCCTGCAGCGGCGCGAGCTCCGGGTGGCATTCGGGCACCGAAACGTCGGGCAGGCGGTCGAGCAGGTTGCGGATCAGGGCCAGGCGGCCGGACTTCTGATGGTTGTAGTCGACCAGGGTCCAGGGCGCATGCGGGGTATGCGTGGCGGCGAGCATCGCTTCGCGGGCCCGCGTGTAGTCGTCGTAGCGCATCCGGGCCTCGAAATCGATCGGCGACAGCTTCCAGGCCTTGAGCGGGTCTTCCCTGCGTTCGGCGAACCGCTCCTCCTGCTGTTCCTGGTCGCAGCACAACCAGTACTTGAACAGCCGGATGCCGCCGTCGACGAGGAGCTTCTCGAACGCCGGCACCTGCAGCAGGAACGCCTGGACCTGCTCCTCGGTGGCGAAGCCCATCACCTGTTCCACGCCGGCGCGGTTGTACCAGCTGCGGTCGAACAGCACGATCTCGCCGGCGGAAGGCAGGTGGCGGACGTAGCGCTGGAAGTACCACTCGCCCTGCTCGCGCTCGCTCGGCTTCGGCAGCGCGACGACGCGGTACTGGCGGGTATCGAGGTGTTCGGTGATGGCCTTGGCGGTGCCGCCCTTGCCGGCCGTGTCGCGGCCCTCGAGCACGATCGCGATGCGCTCGCCCCTGTGCCGGGCCCAGCGCGCCATCGCCACCAGCTCCAGCTGCAGGGACTCGATCTCGCGCTCGTAGGTCTTGCCCTTGATCTTCTCCACCGTCCCTGCCTCCCGTTCGTGGTTCAGGCCCTGCGGGTCATGCCGCCTGCCCGGACAGCCGGGCCAGTTCGTCCGCCTGGTGTTCGCGCGCGAGGCGGTCGACCAGGGGTCGAGTGCGCCGTCCATGACGCCGGGCAGGTCGTACAGGGTCAGGCCTTCGACGCGATGGTCGGTGATCCGGCCCTGCGGGTAGTTGTAGGTGCGGATGCGCTGGCTGCGGTCGCCGCTGCCGACCTGCAGCTTGCGGCTGGCGGCGGTGGCAGCAGCGCGGCGCTCGGCCTCGGCCTCGGCAAGCGTGGCGCGCAGGCGCTTCATGGCCTTGTCTCGGTTGGCGTGCTGCGAGCGCTCGGTCTGCGATTCCACTACCACTCCCGAGGGCAGGTGGGTGATGCGGATCGCGGAGTCGGTCTTGTTGACGTGCTGGCCGCCGGCGCCCGAGGAGCGGAAGGTATCGACGCGCAGGTCGGCGGGATTGATCTCGACCGGTTCGCCTTCTTCCTCCACCGGGATGATCGCGACCGTCGCCGCCGAGGTATGGATACGGCCCTGGGATTCCGTCTCCGGCACGCGCTGCACGCGATGCGTGCCGGATTCGAACTTCAGCCGTGCGTAGACACCGGTGCCCTCGATGCGGGCCACGGCTTCGCGGAAGCCGCCATGCTCGCCCGGGTTCGCGGATTCGATGTCCACCCGCCAGCCCTGGCGTTCGGCGTAGCGGGTGTACATGCGCAGCAGGTCGCCCGCGAAGATCGCCGCCTCGTCGCCACCGGTGCCGGCACGGACCTCGAGATAGATGCCGCCGTCGTCGCGCGCGTCGCGCGGGACCAGCAGCGTCATCAGGGTGTCGTCGAGCTCGGCCAGGCGTGCGTTGGCGGCGGCGACTTCGTCCTCGGCCAGTTCGCGCAGCTCGGGGTCGGCGCGCATGGCTTCGGCGGCCTCGAGGTCGGCGCGGGCGCGGGACTCGGCGGCGAGCGCGGCGGCCAGCGGCTCGAGGCCGGCGAACTCGCGCGAGAGGGCGCGGAACTTCGCCTGGTCGCCGGCGACCGAGGGCTCGGCCAGCAGGCGCTCGAGTTCGTCGCGACGCTCGGCCAGTGCCTCGAGCTTACGGCGCAGGGTCGGCAGCATCGCTGTCGTCGCGGGTGGCATCAGGGGTGCGGTTGTCGCCGGTGGCCGCCGCGGCAGGCGCGTGCGTCCGAGGTGCGGCGGCTTCGGCCGGCAGCATGCGTTCGACGGCCTCCAGCATGGCGGTGTCGCCGGTGGCCGCGGCTTCGCGCAGCGCGGCGGTCGGCGCGTGCAGCAGTCTGTTGGTGAGGGTATGGGCAAGGAACTCCAGCACGGCCTCGGGCGAAGAGCCCGCGGCGAGCTGCTGGCGCGCACGCTCCAGGACGTCGGACCTGACCGCTTCGCCGTGGGCGCGCAGGCGCTTGATCGGACCGCTGCGGGCGCCGGTGGCCCGCAGCCGCGCGAAGCTCGCCACCTGCAGGTCGATGATCGATTCCGCGGCGTCGGCGGCTTCGCGCCGGTTGCGGCGGTTGTCCTCCACGGCGCGCTCCAGGTCGTCGACGGTATAGAGGTAGGTGTCGCGGAGCCCGCTGACCGAGGGTTCGATGTCGCGCGGCACCGCCAGGTCGAGCAGCAGCATCGGCCGGTGCCGGCGCGCGGCCATCGCGGCTTCGATCTCGGCGCGGCGGATCACGGGCTCACGGCTGGCGGTGGCCGAGAACACGATGTCGGCGAGGTGCAGGTGGTGGCCGAGCTCGTCCAGGGGCAGGGCAATGCCGCCATGACGGTGGGCCAGCGCCTCGGCGTGGCGGTAGGTCCGGTTGGCGACCATCAGCCGCTTGACCCGTGCCGCGGCGAGGTGGCGGGCAGCCAGCTCGATCGTCTCGCCCGCGCCGACCAGCAGTACGGCCGAGTCCTCGATCCGCGCGAAGCTGTCCTCGGCCAGGCGCACCGCCATCGAGGCCATCGACACCGGACTGTTGCCGATGCGGGTCTCGGTGCGCGCCCGCTTGGCGGTGACGAAGGCGTGCTGGAACAGGCGATCGAGGTGGCTGCCGAGCGTGCCCGCGCCGCGCGCCGTGGCCCAGGCCTCCTTCACCTGGCCCAGGATCTGCGGCTCGCCGAGCACGAGCGAATCCAGGCCGGTCGCGACCCGGAACAGGTGCCGCGCGGCCTCGTCACCGGCGTGCCGGTACAGATAGGCCTGCAGCGACGCGGCGTCGCCGGCCGGATCCTCCGGATGCGTGGCCAGCCAGTTCACCAGCGCCCGGCCCTCGTCGTCCGCCACCGCGTAGAGCTCGGTGCGGTTGCAGGTGGACAGCAGCGCGACTTCCCGCACGCCGGGCAGGGCGCGCAGCTGGGCGAGCGCGGCCTTGAGCCTTTCATCGGCAAAAGCCACCCGTTCGCGCAGTTCGACCGGCGCGGTCTGGTGGTTGAGGCCGATGGCGACGAGGCTCATGTGTTCAGGAGCTTGCGATAAAGTGCTGACATGACACGGCCTCATTTTACGGTGCCCGGGCGCCGCGCGTCGCCGGGAGCCCGGCAGGGCGGCTTCGCGGCCGTTCACGGCCTGGCGGGACTGCTGGCGGTCGTGCTCGGCGTGCTGGCGACCGGCCCGGCGCCAGCGCGCGATGCCGGCGCAGGCGGGCCGCTGCGCGAGGTGATGGCCGCCGAGTTCGCGGTCTCCGCCGGACGCCTGGACGAGGCGGTGCGATGGTACCTGGCGGCCGCCCGCGCCGCGCCCGGTGACGCCGCGCTGGCGTCGCGGGCCACCCGCTACGCCCTGCTGGGCCGCGACGATGACGCGCTGCGGGAGGCGTTGGCCCTGTGGCGCGAGCGGGCCCCCGAATCGCTGGGCATGCAGGGTGCGAGCGCCACCCTGGCCTTGCGAACGGGCAAGGCGCGCGCAGCGCGGCGCCAGCTCGAGGCCATGCTCCGCGACGGCGGCGCGCGTGGCTGGCTCGCCGCATTCGCCGTGCTGGGCACCGGTAGCCGTGATCCCGAACTGTCCGCACGCGTGCTCGGCCAGCTGTTCGACCGGGGCGCGCTGCCGACCCGGCCCATGGCCCTGGCCGCGGCGGGGCAGCTGGCTCTGGGACTGGGCGACGACGCGCTGTTCGGCCGCATCGACGCGGTGGCGCGGGAGCTCCATCCCGGCGATCCGGCCCTGGGCCTGCTGCGCGTGCGCCATCTACACCGGACCGGCCGCAGCGACGAGGCGCGTACGGTGCTCGATGCCCTGGCGACGGGCGCCGCGCTCCAAGGGCCGGGCATCCGCGAGCGGATGGCCCTGGCCTACGGCGAGCTGGGTGCCGCGGACGCGGGCGCGGCCCTGCTGGCCGCGGCGCCTGCCGCCGGCGACCTCGGCCAGCTCGCGCTGCGCGCCTCGTTGCTGGCGGAGGCCGGGGACAAGGAGGCGCTGTCCGGACTCTACGAACAGCTGGCCAAGGGCGCCGAAGTGCCGGACCCGGCGCGGCGGCTGCTGCTGGGCCAGGTCGCGGAATTCCTCGAGCTGCCGGAGCAGGCGCTGGAGTGGTACCGGAGCGTGCCCGGCGGCGAGCAGCGTGCCACCGCCAGGCTGCGCGAAACCAAGGTCCTTCACGACCTGGGCCGGCGCGAGGATGCCTGGCAGGCCCTGCACGACCTGCAGCAGGACGCGGAGGCCGAGGGGAACCTGCGCCGCGACGCCTACCTGATGGAGTCGGAGCTCCGTCGCAAGGATGACGATGCCGAGGGCGAGCTCGATGCCCTGGCTCGCGGCCTGGCCGCCTTCCCCGACGAATCGGCGCTGCTGTACTCGCGCGCGCTGCTGTGGGAGCGGCGCGACGACATCCCGCGCGCGGAGGCGGACCTGCGCCGGATCCTGGTGGCCGAGCCCGACAGCACCGCAGCGCTCAACGCCCTGGGCTACACCCTCGCCGATCGCACCGAGCGCTACGAAGAGGCGCTGGAGCTGATCGAGCGCGCGCGCCTGGCCGAGCCCGCGAATGCCGCCATCATCGACAGCTACGGCTGGGTGCTGTACCGGCTCGGCCGCCACGAAGAGGCGCTGGTCGAGCTGCGTCGTGCCTTCGTGCTGGAAAAGGACGCCGAGATCGCTTCCCACATCGGCACTGTGCTCTGGGAGCTGGGCCGCCGGGAAGAAGCCAGGGAGTGGTTCGAGCAGGCCCGGAGCATCGACCCGGACAACCGGTCGTTGCGGCGGGCGCTGGAGGACATCGGCGGATGAGGACGGTCGCGGTCGTTGCGCGGGTGCTTTCCGCGCTGGCCTGCGTCGCGCTGCTCGCGGCCTGCGCCACCCGTCCGCCGTCTGCGCCCGCGCTGCCGGCACTGGGGGCGGCCGAGCTGGCGCGTGCCGAGGCGATGCAGGCCGATCGCGCCCGGGCGCTGGCCGCGGTGACGGTCTGGGGCTTCACCGGACGGGCGTCCATCACCAGCGGCGACAGGGGCGGCAGCGGACGCATCGAGTGGCGGCAGCGGGGCGGGAGCTTCGAGGTGGCCCTGGCGGCACCGGTGACGCGGCAGGGCTGGCGGCTGTCGGTCGATGCCGGCGGTGCGCGCGTGGAGGGCCTCGAAGGAGGGCCCCGCACCGGCCCGGATGGCCAGCAACTGCTGTATGAAGCCACCGGGCTCGAGGTGCCGGTCGGCGCGCTGGGCGCGTGGCTGCGCGGCCTGCCCGCCGACGAGGCCATCTACGGCCCCGCGCACCTGGATTTCGGCGCCGACCTGCTGCCGGCGCGATTGCGGCAGGCGGGCTGGAACATCGATTTCCGCGGCTGGCTGGAGGCGGGCGACAGCGGCCGGGCCCTGCCGCTGCGCATCGACGCCCGCCGCGGCGATGCCGGGGTCCGTCTCGTGGTCGACGACTGGGGCGGGGCGGGGCCGTGAGCGCGCCGGCCTGGTCGGCGTGGCCGGCGCCGGCCAAACTGAACCTGTTCCTGCGCATCACGGGACGCCGGGCCGACGGTTACCACAGCCTGCAGACCGTCTTCCGGATCCTCGACTGGGGCGACACCATCCATCTCCGGCCGCGCTCCGACGGCCGCATCGTCCGCCACGGCGACGATCTGGCGGCGGTCCCGGAGGCCGTCGACCTCACTTTGCGCGCCGCCAGCCTTCTGCGAACGGAGTTCAACGTCGCTCAAGGTGCGGATATCCGCGTCGAAAAGCGCGTTCCTGCCGGGGGCGGCTTCGGTGGCGGATCCTCGGATGCCGCCACCGTGCTGCGGGCACTGGATGCGGTCTGGGGGCTGGAGGCCGGTGTCGAGGCGCTGGCCGTGCTCGGCGCCGGGCTGGGCGCCGACGTGCCGGTCTTCGTCCGGGGCCACAACGCCTGGGCCGAGGGTGTGGGCGAGCGCCTGGAGCCGGTGGAGCTGCCACCGGCCTGGTATGTGGTCGCCGATCCCGGCGTCCATGTCGCCACCGCGGCCCTGTTCCAAGCCCCTGAATTGACGAGAGATGCCGCGCCCGCGACAATAGCCGACTTCGCTTCGGGTGCTCCGCTCGGCAATGTGTTCGAGCCGGTGCTGCGTCGCCTGGAACCGGCCGTCGAAGCCGCCTTCCAGGCGCTTTCGCGCGTCGGCACGCCACGTCTGACCGGGACGGGCAGCGGTTGCTTCGTCGAGTTCGCCACGCGCGGTCTCGCCGAGGCCGCGCTCGCCGGGCTGCCTCACGGGCTTCGCGCCCGGGTGGTCGCCGGCGCGCCGCGTTCGCCGCTGCTCGATGCACTTGCGGCCTGGCCACCGCAGGGGCGTCGCCAAGAGGTCCAAGGCACCGGGTTTTGATCCCGGCATTCGCAGGTTCGAATCCTGCCGCCCCTGCCAGACAATCGTCGTCGCAATTGCGTCCAGCGGAGTAGTCCCGTGAAAAAGGAAGATGGCAACCTGCTGATCTTCTCCGGCAATGCCAATCGCCCTCTCGCCCTGGACGTGTGCCGTGAACTCGGCGTGCGTCCCGGCAAGGCGCTGGTGTCCACGTTCTCCGACGGCGAGGTGCAGGTCGAGATCGAGGAGAACGTGCGCCGCCAGGACGTGTTCGTGGTGCAGTCCACCTGTGCCCCGACCGCCGAGCACCTGATGGAGGTGCTGGCCCTGATCGACGCGCTCAAGCGCGCCTCGGCCAGCAGCGTGACCGCGGTGGTGCCGTACTTCGGCTATGCCCGCCAGGACCGCCGCATGCGTTCCTCGCGGGTGCCGATCACGGCCAAGCTGGCCGCGCGCATGTTCACCGCCGCGGGCGCCGACGGCCTGCTGACCGTCGACCTGCACGCCGACCAGATCCAGGGCTTCTTCGACATCCCGCTGGACAACGTCTACGCCTCGCCGCTGCTGCTGGCCGACATCTGGCGCGCGCATGGCACCGACAACATGGTCGTGGTCAGCCCCGACGTCGGCGGCGTGGTCCGTGCCCGCGCCATCGCCAAGCGCCTGGACGATGCCGACCTCGCGATCATCGACAAGCGCCGCCCGAAGGCGAACGTCGCCACGGTGATGAACATCATCGGCGACGTGGCCGGCAAGACCTGCGTGCTGGTGGACGACATCGTCGATACCGCCGGCACGCTGTGCGCGGCTGCCGCGGCGCTCAAGGCGCAGGGCGCCACCAAGGTCGTGGCCTACTGCACCCACCCGGTGCTGTCGGGCGCGGCCATCGACAACGTGACCCGCTCCCAGCTCGACGAACTGGTGGTCACCGACACCATCCCTCTGTCCGAAGCCGCCCGCGCCTGCGGCCGCATCCGCCAGCTCAGCGTCGCGGAGCTCCTGGCGGAGACGATCCGCCGCATCGCCTTCGGCGAATCGGTCAGTTCCCTCTACGTGGACTGACGGCCTCCGGCCGGCGGTCCCGACCCGCGTCAACACCGGCTTCCCTGGTCGCGGGGGAGCCACCACGCCGCCGCGAGGCGGTCAATCCACAGCAAGTGAGCAAACCAATGAGCAACCAGAAGATCACGGCCGCCAGCCGCAAGGACGAGGGGAAGGGTGCGAGCCGCCGCCTGCGTCATGCCGGCGAGATCCCGGCCATCGTCTACGGCGGCGACGCCGCCCCGCAGAGCATCCAGCTCAACCACGAGAAGGTCTGGGTCGCCAGCCAGCACGAGTGGTTCTATTCCTCGATCATGGACCTCGAGGTCGATGGCAAGGTGCAGCCCGTGCTGCTGCGCGACATGCAGCGCCATCCGTATCGCCAGCTGATCATGCACCTGGACTTCCAGCGCGTGAACCTGAAGGAGGCCATCCGCGTCCACGTGCCGCTGCGCCTGGTGAACGCCGAGGGTTCGCCGGCCGGCAAGACCGCTGGCGTGGTCCTGACCCAGGAGCTGAACGACGTCGAGGTCATCTGCCTGCCGGGCGACCTGCCCGAGGCGATCGAGGTCGACCTGTCGAAGATGGAGATCGGCGGCACCGTGCACCTGTCCGAAGTCGCGCTGCCCAAGGGCGTCGAACTGGCCGTCAAGCTGGACGACGAGCACAACCCCGCCGTGGCCGTGGCCCGCCACGCCCGCGTCGAGGCCGAGCCCGAGGCTGGTGAGGAAGCGGCTGGCGGCGTGCCTGCCGCGAAGCAGGAAGGCGCCGAGGAGAAGTAAGGCGCACGGCGCCGGCGCTTCCCCGAGAGGCGCCGGCCCGCGCCGAAGCGATGGACGGCATCCGCCTCATTGTCGGACTGGGCAATCCCGGTCCGGAGCACGCACGGACCCGGCACAACGCCGGGTTCCGTTTTGTCGACGCCCTGGTGGCGCGCGAAGGCGAGCGCTTCCGGGTCGACGGCAAGCTGTTCGGCGAGGTCGCGAAGGTGCGGATCGCCGGTCACGAGGCCTGGCTGCTGAAGCCGGCCACCTTCATGAACCTCAGCGGCAAGTCGGTGCTCGCCGCGCTGCGCTTCTGGAAGATCGAGCCGGAGCAGGCGCTGCTGGTCCACGACGAACTCGACCTTCCCCCGGGCGTGGCCCGGCTCAAGTTCGACGGCGGCCACGGCGGCCAGAACGGGCTGCGCGACACCATGCGCCTGCTCGGCCACGGCCGCTTCCACCGCCTGCGCATCGGCATCGGCCATCCCGGCCACAAGGATCGGGTGACCGGCTGGGTGCTGGGGCGCCCGTCGCCCGAGGACGACATCCTCATCGGTCGCGCCATCGACGACGCGCTCGACGTGCTGCCGCTGGTCATGCAGGGCGACTACATGGACGCCATGACGCGGCTGCACACCAACAGGACCTGACACATCTATGGGCATCACCTGCGGCATCGTCGGCCTGCCGAACGTCGGCAAGTCGACACTTTTCAACGCGCTGACCCGGGCGGGCATCGCCGCGGCCAATTTCCCCTTCTGCACCATCGAACCCAACGTCGGCGTCGTGCCGGTGCCGGACCTCCGGCTGAATGCGCTGGCGGAGATCATCAATCCGCAGAAGGTGATCCCGACCGCGGTGGAGTTCGTCGACATCGCCGGCCTGGTGGCCGGCGCCGCCAGCGGCGAGGGCCTGGGCAACAAGTTCCTGGCCCACATCCGCGAGGTGGATGCGATCTGCCACGTGGTCCGCTGTTTCGAGAATCCTGACGTGGTGCACGTCGCCGGCCGGGTGGATCCGATCGCCGACATCGAAACCATCGACACCGAGCTGGCCCTGGCCGACCTGGAGTCGGTGGACAAGGCGCTGCAGCGCGCCGAGCGTTCGGCCAGGACCGGCGACAAGGACGCGAAGGCGCGGGTCGAGGTGCTGCAGCGACTGCGCGCCGGTCTCGACGCCGGTACCGCCGCCCGCGCCCTGGGTCTGTCCGAGGACGACCGGGCGATGGTCCGCGACCTCTTCCTGCTCACGATGAAGCCCGTGATGTACGTGGCCAACGTGCTCGAGGACGGCTTCGAGGGCAATCCCCACCTGGATGCGGTGCGGGCCCGGGCGGCGGGCGAGGGTGCCGAGGTGGTGCCGGTCTCGGCCGCGATCGAGGAGGAGCTGAGCGAGCTCGACGAGGCCGATCGCGACGTCTTTCTGGCCGACCTCGGCCTGGAGGAACCGGGCCTGAACCGCGTCATCCGCGCGGCCTACAGCCTGCTCGGCCTGCAGACCTACTTCACGGCTGGCGTCAAGGAAGTCCGCGCCTGGACGGTCAAGGCCGGCTCCACCGCCCCGCAGGCCGCGGGCGTGATCCACACCGACTTCGAGAAGGGCTTCATCCGCGCCGAGACCATCGGCTACGACGACTTCATCCGCTTCAGGGGCGAGGCCGGTGCCCGCGAGGCCGGGCGGCTGCGCCTGGAGGGCAAGGAGTACCGCGTGCAGGAGGGCGACATCCTGCATTTCCGCTTCAACGTCTGAGGCCACGGCCCGCCGGCCCCGGGGCGGACGCTGGTTTCCGATGCCCTGAGGCCTGCAGGCGTTGACAGCCACGATCCGGACCGTCAAAATCGTGGGCTGTTTTCACCGGTTCGAAGTGCTGGAGGGATACCCAAGCGGCCAACGGGGGCAGACTGTAAATCTGCTGGCTTACGCCTTCGGTGGTTCGAATCCACCTCCCTCCACCAGCAATCCCCGGCGCGGGAGTAGTTCAATGGTAGAACCTCAGCCTTCCAAGCTGATGGTGCGGGTTCGATTCCCGTCTCCCGCTCCACCGCGGGGGTATCATTGGCACCCGCCGCGCAGGGCACAACTCACGCTCACGTAGCTCAGTCGGTAGAGCACCTCCTTGGTAAGGAGGAGGTCGATGGTTCGATTCCATTCGTGAGCACCACCTTCGGGCCGCCAGGCGCGGGCCCTCCATCCAACAGTTCAACGAGATACGCAATCATGGCCAAGGGTAAGTTCGAGCGCACCAAGCCCCACGTGAACGTGGGCACGATCGGTCACGTGGACCACGGCAAGACGACGCTGACGGCGGCGCTGACGAAGATCGGTGCGGAGCGTTTCGGTGGCGAGTTCCACGCCTACGACGCGATCGACAAGGCGCCGGAAGAGAAGGCCCGCGGCATCACGATCTCGACCTCGCACGTGGAGTACGAGAGCCCGACGCGCCACTACGCGCACGTCGACTGCCCGGGCCACGCCGACTACGTCAAGAACATGATCACCGGTGCGGCGCAGATGGACGGCGCGATCCTGGTGTGCTCGGCCGCGGACGGCCCGATGCCGCAGACGCGCGAGCACATCCTGCTGGCCCGTCAGGTCGGCGTGCCGTACATCGTGGTGTTCCTGAACAAGGCCGACATGGTCGACGACGCCGAGCTGATGGAGCTCGTCGAGATGGAAGTGCGCGAGCTGCTGTCGAAGTACGACTTCCCGGGCGACGACACCCCGATCATCAAGGGTTCGGCGCTGAAGGCGCTGGAAGGCGACCAGTCGGAGATCGGCGTTCCGGCGATCATCCAGCTGGTGGACGCGCTGGACACCTGGATCCCGGAGCCGCAGCGCGACGTGGACAAGGCGTTCCTGATGCCGGTGGAAGACGTGTTCTCGATCTCGGGACGCGGCACGGTGGTGACCGGCCGCATCGAGCGCGGCGTGATCAAGGTGGGCGAGGAAATCGAGATCGTCGGTATCCGCCCGACCCAGAAGACCACGGTCACCGGCGTGGAGATGTTCCGCAAGCTGCTGGACCAGGGCCAGGCGGGCGACAACGCGGGTCTGCTGCTGCGCGGCACCAAGCGTGACGACGTCGAGCGCGGCCAGGTGCTGGCGAAGCCGGGTTCGATCACCCCGCACACCGAGTTCGAGGCCGAGGTGTACGTGCTGTCGAAGGACGAGGGCGGCCGCCACACGCCGTTCTTCAAGGGCTACCGCCCGCAGTTCTACTTCCGCACCACCGACATCACCGGTGCCGTGACCCTGCCGGAAGGCGTGGAGATGGTGATGCCGGGCGACAACGTGAAGATGGTGGTCCAGCTGATCAACCCGATCGCGATGGACGAGGGTCTGCGCTTCGCGATCCGCGAGGGTGGCCGTACGGTCGGCGCGGGCGTCGTCGCCAAGATCATCAAGTAAGGTCGCGTATCCCGGCGGCCTTTGGCCGTCGTGATACGGGTCGCCGTTGATCCGGTCCGCCCACGGCGGACCGGATAACGCCGACAAGGGCCATCGGCGGTACGCCGACGGCTTGTGGTGACGCCGGGCGAGTCGTTAGCGGCTCGCCGTTGGCGTCTATGAGGTTCGGAAAATCTGTACACGCCAGTAGCTCAATTGGCAGAGCAGCGGTCTCCAAAACCGCAGGTTGGGGGTTCGAGTCCCTCCTGGCGTGCCATGCAGCAACGAGGGCGATAGCCACTTGAACAGCAGGGTCGAACACACGAGGAACCAGGCTTCGGCGGGCGACATCGCCAAGTACGTGGTCGCTGCCCTGCTGCTGGTCGGCGGGCTGGTCGCGTTCTACTGGTTCGAGGGGCAGTGGCCGATGCCGCTGCGCGTGCTGGCCGTGATCGGAGGCGCGGCCGCCGCGCTGGTGGTCTTCCTGACCAGTGCCAGGGGCCTGCAGACGCGCGAATTCCTGTCCGAAGCGCGCTTCGAACTGCGCAAGGTGGTCTGGCCCACCCGCCAGGAAGCCATGCGCATGAGCTGGGTCGTCATGCTGGTCGTGGTGATCATCAGCCTGCTGCTGGCGGGCATGGACCTGGTCATCCAGTGGGCCATCCGCCTGCTGCTCGGCAACTGACGGAGGCTCTTCAAGTCGATGGAAAGCGAAATCACCAAGCGCTGGTACGTGGTACACGCCTATTCCGGCTTCGAGAAGTCGGTGGCCCAGGCGCTGCGTGACCGCATCGCGCGCATGGGTATGGAGGAGAAGTTCGGCGACGTGATGGTGCCGACCGAGGAAGTGATCGAAATGCGCTCCGGCCAGAAGCGCCGTTCCGAGCGCAAGTTCTTCCCCGGCTACGTCCTCGTCCAGATCGCGACCCGCGACGAAGGCGGGATCCCGCGGATGGACAGCGAGAGCTGGCACCTGGTCAAGGAAACCCCGAAGGTCATGGGCTTCATCGGCGGCACCGCCGCCCAGCCGCTGCCGATCCGCGACGACGAGGCCGATGCCATCCTCGCCCGCGTCCAGGAAGGTGTCGAGAAGCCGCGTCCGAAGGTCCTGTTCGAGGCCGGCCAGATGGTCAGGGTCATCGACGGCCCCTTCAACGACTTCAACGGCGTGGTCGAGGAAGTCAACTACGAGAAGAGCCGCCTGCGCGTGGCCGTGCTCATCTTCGGTCGCTCCACGCCGGTCGAGCTGGAGTTCGGGCAGGTCGAGAAGGCCTGACGCCGCGCCCCTTGGCGGGGAACCCCGGAAGCTGCTACAGTACGCGGCTTCCCGCCCGGATTCCGGGCAGAACGCACTGGCCGCCGCCCTGGCGGCCTTTGCGCGTGACGACGCGATACCGGGACGCGTGTTCATTCCCGGCCCGATGGGGAGCCTGACAGGCGTTCGCACCCGGAGAGGACAATGGCAAAGAAAGTAGTCGGTTACATCAAGCTGCAGGTCAAGGCCGGGCAGGCGAACCCGTCGCCGCCGGTGGGTCCTGCCCTCGGCCAGCGCGGCCTGAACATCATGGAGTTCTGCAAGGCGTTCAACGCCGCCACGCAGAAGCTCGAGCCGGGCCTGCCGACGCCGGTCATCATCACCGCGTACTCCGACCGCACCTTCACCTTCATCACCAAGTCGACCCCGGCCGCGGTGCTGCTGAAGAAGGCTGCCGGCGTGCAGTCCGGCTCCAAGCGCCCGAACACCGAGAAGGTGGGCAAGGTCACCCGCGCCCAGCTGGAGGAGATCGCGAAGATGAAGGAGGCCGACCTCACGGCGGCCGACCTGGACGCGGCGGTACGTACCATCGAGGGCTCCGCCCGCTCGATGGGCCTGGCGGTGGAGGGCTGAGACCATGGCACAGACCAAGCGACAGAAGAACATCAGGGCCGCGACCGTTCCGGGCAAGGCCTATGCCATTGACGAAGCGCTGAAGATCGTCAAGGACAACAGCAAGGCCAAGTTCGTCGAGGCCGTCGACGTGGCCGTGCGCCTGGGTGTCGACGCCCGCAAGTCGGACCAGCAGGTCCGCGGCTCGACCGTGCTGCCCCAGGGCACCGGCAAGAGCGTGCGCGTGGCCGTGTTCGCCCCCGCGGGCGCCAAGGCCGACGAGGCCCTGGCCGCCGGCGCCGACGCCGTGGGCATGGACGACCTGGCCGAGAAGATGCAGGCCGGCGACCTCAGCTACGACGTCGTGATCGCCACCCCGGACGCCATGCGCGTCGTCGGCAAGCTCGGCACCCTGCTCGGCCCGCGCGGCCTGATGCCCAACCCGAAGGTCGGCACCGTGTCGCCGAACCCGGGCGAGGCGGTCAAGAACGCCAAGGGCGGCCAGGTCCGCTACCGCACCGACAAGGCCGGCATCATCCACTGCACCATCGGCAAGGCCGACTTCGAGGCCGAGCGCCTGAAGGAGAACCTGCAGGCGCTTCTGGCGGACCTGGTGAAGGCCAAGCCGGCCACCGCCAAGGGCCAGTACCTGCAGAAGATCTCGGTCAGCTCGACGATGGGCCCCGGCGTCACCGTCGACCAGTCGACGCTGTCGCTCAAGTAATCAAGGTTTTGAGGGCGTCGCCGAGGGCCTCCGGGCCGGACGCGAAGCCGTCAAAGACCGCAGGCGCGGCCTGCGCGGCAACGACGACGGGCAGGGATGCTCGAACTGGCATGGAATCGCCGTCGTTGCCCGGGCAGGTCGCTTAATCCTCGAACCGCGCGAGCGGGGACGGGCCTGCGCAGATGGTTGCCGACCCTCCCAAAGATCAAGGCTTCATCGATCCAGACGGAAAACGGCCACCAACGGGATGCCGCTCGCGGCGTCCCCGGCACCGAAGGACCGGTGTCGCCCAGGACCGGTCCGGTGCGGATGCGCCTGACCGGATTGCGAAGTACGGAGGAATGCAATGGCTCTGAATCTGAACCAGAAGAAGGAAGTCGTTGCCGAACTGGCCGAGGTCGCCGCATCGGCGCACTCGCTGGTTGCCGCGGAGTACGCGGGCCTGACCGTCGAGCAGCTGACCAGCATGCGCAAGCAGGCGCGCGCCGAAGGCGTGTACCTGAAGGTCGCGAAGAACACGCTGGTCTCGCGTGCAGTTGAGAACACCGATTACGCCATCGTCCAGGACGAGCTGACCGGTCCCCTGCTGTACGCCTTCTCGAAGGAAGACCCCGGCGCCGCCGGACGCCTGATCAAGGAGTTCGCCAAGGCGAACGACAAGCTGAAGCCGCGCCTCGTGGCGATCGGCGGGCAGAAGTACCCGGGCACCCACGTGGATGTCCTGGCTTCGCTCCCGACCCGCGACCAGGCGCTGTCGATGCTGCTCAGCGTCATGGTCCAGCCCGCCACCATGCTGGTGCGCGTGCTGGCCGAGCCGGCCTCGCAGGTCGCCCGCGTCACCAACGCGGTCGGCCAGCAGAAGGCCGCCTGAGGCAACAGTTCGGTCGACAGCCGACCACAGACGTTTTCCAACATTAGATAACCAGAGGTATCGAGATGTCCCTTTCCAACGAGCAGATCATCGAAGCGATCAGCAGCAAGACCCTCGTCGAGGTGATGGAGCTGGTCAAGGCGATGGAAGAGAAGTTCGGCGTGTCCGCCGCCGCCCCGGTCGCCGTGGCCGCTGGCCCGGCCGCCGCCGCCGCTCCCGTCGAAGAGCAGACCGAGTTCAACGTCACCCTGAAGTCGGCCGGCGAGAAGAAGGTCGAGGTCATCAAGGTGGTCCGCGCGATCACCGGCCTGGGCCTGAAGGAAGCCAAGGACCTGACCGAGGCCGGTGGCCTCGTGAAGGAAGGCGCTTCGAAGGAAGACGCCGAGAAGATCAAGAAGGACCTGGAAGCGGCCGGCGCCACGGTCGAAGTCAAGTAAGCGTTGTCGCGTCGCCAGTGTGACCGGCGACCACCGGGGCTGGGGGCGAAAGCCCCCGGCCTTCGGCCGTTGTAGCGGCCTGATGTAGAACCGACACCGAGTCGGCAGTTGGAAGTGGCGGGAGAAGGCGTGCTGGTGCCGGCAATACCAGCAACTTCCAACTGGCGGTTCATCGTTCCCCCTGGGTCGCGCCACGCGCGGCCCGCAGATGCCAAAGGCGGTAGCTCCCCATGACGACGATGTATTCGTTCACCGAGAAGAAGCGCATCCGCAAGGACTTCGGCAAGCGCCGTTCGATCCTCGAAGTGCCGTTCCTGCTCGCCATCCAGGTCGACTCGTACCGCGAGTTCCTGCAGGCCGACAGGGATCCGGCGCGCCGCGAGGACCGGGGCCTGCACGCCGCCCTCAAGTCCGTGTTCCCGATCACCAGCTACAACGGCTACGCGGCGCTGGAGTACGTCGGCTACAAGCTCGGCGACCCGGTGTTCGACGAGCGCGAGTGCCGCAATCGCGGCCTCAGCTACGGCGCCCCGCTGCGCGTGACCGTGCGTCTGGTGATCTACGACCGCGAGTCGTCGTCGAAGGCCATCAAGTACGTGAAGGAGCAGGAGGTCTACATGGGCGAGATCCCGCTCATGACCGAGAACGGCACCTTCATCGTCAACGGCACCGAGCGCGTCATCGTCTCCCAGCTGCACCGCTCGCCGGGCGTGTTCTTCGACCACGACCGCGGCAAGACCCACAGCTCGGGCAAGCTGCTGTACAGCGCCCGCATCATCCCTTACCGCGGTTCCTGGCTCGACTTCGAGTTCGACCCCAAGGACGCGCTGTTCACCCGCATCGACCGCCGCCGCAAGCTGCCGGTCAGCGTGCTGCTGCGTGCGCTGGGCTACTCCAACGAGGAGATGCTCCACGAATTCTTCGAGATCAACCACTTCCACATCGATCCCGAGGAAGGCGTGCAGCTGGCGCTGGTGCCCGAGCGCCTGCGCGGCGAAACCCTGGACTTCGACCTGGCCGACGGCGACCGCGTGATCGTCGAGGCCGGGCGCCGCATCACGGCGCGCCACGTCAAGCAGCTGGTCGATTCCGGCATCGAGGCGCTGGCCGTGCCCGATGCGTACCTCGTCGGCCGCATCCTGTCGCATGACGTGGTCGACGCCGCGACGGGCGAGCTCATCGCCTCGGCCAACGACGAGATCACCGACGAGATGCTGGAGGCGCTGCGCAAGGCCGGCGTCGACCACGTGGGCACGATCTGGATCAACGACCTCGATCGCGGCCCCTACCTGTCCAACACCCTGCGCATCGACCCGACCCGGACCCAGCTCGAGGCCCTGGTCGAGATCTACCGCATGATGCGCCCCGGCGAGCCGCCGACCAAGGACGCCGCGCAGAACCTGTTCCACAACCTGTTCTTCACCTTCGAGCGCTACGACCTGTCCGCCGTGGGCCGGATGAAGTTCAACCGCCGCATCGGCCGCAAGGAGACCACGGGCGCGCCGGTGCTCTATGACGCCAAGTACTTCTCCGAGCGCAAGGACGACGATTCGGCGCGCCTGCGCGAGCAGTGCGGAGACAGCTCCGACATCCTCGACGTGCTCAAGGTGCTGACCGAGATCCGCAACGGCCGCGGGGTGGTGGACGACATCGACCACCTCGGCAACCGTCGCGTGCGTTCGGTGGGCGAGATGGCCGAGAACGTGTTCCGCGTCGGCCTGGTGCGCGTCGAGCGCGCCGTGCGCGAGCGCCTGACCATGGCCGAAGCCGATGGCCTGACCCCGCAGGAGCTGATCAACGCCAAGCCGGTCGCGGCGGCGGTGAAGGAGTTCTTCGGTTCGTCGCAGCTGTCGCAGTTCATGGACCAGAACAATCCGCTGTCCGAGGTCACCCACAAGCGCCGCGTCTCTGCGCTCGGCCCGGGCGGCCTGACCCGCGAGCGCGCGGGCTTCGAGGTGCGCGACGTCCATCCGACCCACTACGGACGCGTCTGCACGATCGAGACGCCGGAAGGCCCGAACATCGGCCTGATCAACTCCCTGGCCGTGTTCGCGCGCACCAACGACTACGGCTTCCTCGAGACGCCGTACCGCAAGGTCGTGGATGGCAAGGTCACCGACGAAGTCGAGTTCCTCTCCGCGATCGAGGAGAACGAGTACGTCATCGCGCAGGTGAACGCGCCGCAGGACGAGAAGGGCAGGCTGGACGCTCCGTTCGTCGCCTGCCGCTTCCAGGGCGAAAACCTGCTGAAGCCGCCGAGCGAGATCGACTACATGGACGTCTCGCCGATGCAGACCGTGTCGGTGGCGGCCGCGCTGGTGCCCTTCCTCGAGCACGACGACGCCAACCGCGCCCTGATGGGCGCCAACATGCAGCGCCAGGCCGTGCCGACGCTGAAGAGCGAGAAGCCGCTGGTCGGCACCGGCATCGAGCGCGCCGTGGCGCGCGACTCGGGCGTGACGGTGAATGCGCGCCGCGGCGGCGTGGTCGAGCAGATCGACGCCGGCCGCGTGGTGGTCAAGGTCTTCGACGACGAGATCTCGGGCGAGACCGACGCCGGCGTCGACATCTACAACCTGATCAAGTACACCCGCTCCAACCAGAACACCTGCATCAACCAGACCCCGCTGGTGAAGGTGGGCGACGTGGTGGCGCGCGGCGACGTGCTGGCCGACGGGCCCTCGACCGACATCGGCGAGCTGGCCCTGGGCCAGAACATGCTGGTCGCGTTCATGCCCTGGAACGGCTACAACTTCGAGGACTCGATCCTGCTGTCGGAGCGCGTCGTCAAGGAGGACCGCTACACCACGATCCACATCGAGGAGCTGACCGCGGTCGCCCGCGACACCAAGCTCGGCCCTGAGGAAATCTCGGCCGACATCCCGAACGTCTCCGAGAGCGCGCTCAACCGCCTCGACGAGTCCGGCGTGGTGTACATCGGCGCCGAGGTCCGTGCCGGCGACATCCTGGTCGGCAAGGTCACGCCCAAGGGCGAGAGCCAGCTGACCCCCGAGGAGAAGCTGCTGCGCGCGATCTTCGGCGAGAAGGCGTCCGACGTGAAGGACAGCTCGCTGCGCGTGCCGCCGGGCATGGACGGCACTGTCATCGACGTGCAGGTCTTCACCCGCGACGGCATCGAGAAGGACAAGCGCGCCAAGCAGATCGAAGAGTCCGAGATCAAGCGCGTCAAGAAGGACTTCGACGACCAGTTCCGGATCCTCGAGTCGGCGATCTACGCCCGCCTGCGCGAGCAGCTGCTGGGCAAGGTCGCCAACGGTGGCCCGGGCGTGAAGAAGGGCGACACCGTGTCCTCGCTGGTGCTCGACGGCCTGAAGAAGTCCGACTGGCTGCAGCTGCGCATGAAGGACGACGACGCCGCCGACGCGATCGAGCGCGCCGCCAAGCAGATCCAGGTGCACGAGGAGGAGTTCGAGCGCCGGTTCCAGGACAAGCGCGGCAAGATCACCCAGGGCGACGACCTCGCGCCGGGCGTGCTGAAGATGGTCAAGGTCTACCTGGCGGTGAAGCGCCGCATCCAGCCGGGCGACAAGATGGCCGGCCGCCACGGCAACAAGGGTGTGGTGTCGACCATCGTCCCGGTGGAGGACATGCCCTACATGGCCGACGGCCAGACGGTCGACATCGTCCTGAACCCGCTGGGCGTGCCGAGCCGGATGAACATCGGCCAGATCCTCGAGGTTCACCTGGGCTGGGCGGCCAAGGGCCTGGGCGAGAAGATCGACCGCATGCTGCAGGCCCAGGCCAAGGTGGCCGACCTGCGCAAGTTCCTCGACCAGATCTACAACCACGACAACAAGCTGCACGGCCAGCGCGTCGACCTCAAGCAGTTCTCCGACGGGGAGCTGTTGGAGCTGGCGCGGAACCTGACCAGCGGCGTGCCGATGGCCACCCCGGTGTTCGACGGCGCGGCGGAGGCCGAGATCAAGCACATGCTCGAGCTCGCCGACCTGCCGACCAGCGGCCAGGCGCAGCTGTACGACGGCCGCACCGGAGATGCCTTCGAGCGCAAGGTGACCGTGGGCTACATGCACATGCTGAAGCTCAACCACCTGGTCGACGACAAGATGCACGCGCGCTCGACCGGTCCGTACTCGCTCGTCACCCAGCAGCCGCTGGGCGGAAAGGCGCAGTTCGGCGGCCAGCGCTTCGGCGAGATGGAAGTCTGGGCGCTGGAAGCCTACGGCGCGGCCTACACCCTGCAGGAGATGCTGACGGTGAAGTCCGACGACGTGCAGGGCCGCAACCAGATGTACAAGAACATCGTCGACGGCGAACACGAGATGGTCGCGGGCATGCCCGAGTCCTTCAACGTGCTGGTCAAGGAAATCCGCTCGCTCGCGATCAACATGGAGCTGGAAGAGAACTGAGGACGCAGCCCGGGGCGGGCCGCGCGAGTCGCGCCCGCCACCGGTGAGCACCGCAGCCCCGTCCTCGATTCCCGATCCCGGAGAAACTCATGAAAGACCTTCTGAACCTGTTCAACCAGCAGCGCCCGACGCTCGACTTCGACGCGATCAAGATCGCGCTGGCCTCGCCCGACCTGATCCGTTCGTGGTCGTTCGGCGAAGTGAAGAAGCCCGAGACCATCAACTACCGGACCTTCAAGCCCGAGCGCGACGGCCTGTTCTGCGCCGCCATCTTCGGGCCGGTGAAGGACTACGAGTGCCTGTGCGGCAAGTACAAGCGCATGAAGCACCGCGGCGTGGTCTGCGAGAAGTGCGGCACCGAGGTCACCCTGGCCAAGGTGCGCCGCGAGCGCATGGGTCACATCGACCTGGCCAGCCCCACCGCGCACATCTGGTTCCTCAAGTCGCTGCCCTCGCGCATCGGCCTGATGCTCGACATGACCCTGCGCGACATCGAGCGCATCCTGTACTTCGAGGCCTTCGTGGTCACCGAGCCGGGCCTGACCCCGCTGGAGCGCGGCCAGCTGCTCAACGAAGAGCAGTACATGCAGATGCGCCAGGAGCACCAGGACGACTTCGACGCCGCGATGGGCGCCGAGGCCGTGTTCGATCTGCTGCGTACGATCGACCTGCAGGCCGAGATGGTGAAGCTCAAGGAGGAGATCGCCGCCACCGGCTCCGAGACCAAGCTCAAGCGCCTCACCAAGCGCATCAAGCTCGTGGAAGCGTTCATCGAGTCGGGCAACCGTCCCGAGTGGATGGTCATGACCGTGCTGCCGGTGCTGCCGCCGGACCTGCGCCCGCTGGTGCCGCTGGACGGCGGCCGCTTCGCGACTTCGGACCTGAACGACCTGTACCGCCGCGTCATCAACCGCAACAACCGCCTGCGCCGCCTGCTCGAACTCAACGCGCCCGACATCATCGTGCGCAACGAGAAGCGCATGCTGCAGGAGTCGGTGGATGCGCTGATGGACAACGGCCGTCGCGGCCGCGCCATCACCGGCACCAACAAGCGCCCGCTCAAGTCGCTGGCCGACATGATCAAGGGCAAGCAGGGCCGGTTCCGCCAGAACCTGCTCGGCAAGCGCGTCGACTATTCGGGCCGTTCGGTCATCGTGGTCGGCCCGACCCTGCGCCTGCACGAGTGCGGCCTGCCGAAGAAGATGGCCCTGGAGCTGTTCAAGCCCTTCATCTTCGCCAAGCTGCAGCGCCGCGGCCTGGCCACCACCATCAAGGCGGCCAAGAAGCTCGTCGAGCGCGAAGAGGCGGAGGTCTGGGACATCCTCGAAGAGGTGATCCGCGAGCATCCGGTGCTGCTCAACCGCGCACCGACCCTGCACCGCCTGGGCATCCAGGCGTTCGAGCCGGTGCTGATCGAGGGCAAGGCGATCCAGCTGCACCCGCTGGTCTGCACCGCGTTCAACGCCGACTTCGACGGCGACCAGATGGCCGTGCACGTCCCGCTGAGCCTCGAGGCCCAGCTGGAGGCGCGCGCGCTGATGATGTCGTCGAACAACATCCTTTCGCCCGCCAACGGCGAGCCGATCATCGTGCCCTCGCAGGACGTGGTGCTGGGCCTGTACTACATGACCCGCGCGCTGGAGAACAGCACGGGCGAAGGCATGGCCTTCGCCAACGTGGCCGAGGTCAAGCGCGCCTATGACAACAAGGCCGTGGGCCTGCACGCCAAGGTCAAGGTGCGCATCAGCGAGACGCTGATCGACGAGGCCGGGAACCGCACGGGGAAGACCTCGATCGTGGACACCACGGTCGGGCGCGCGCTGCTGGCCGAGATCCTGCCGGAGGGCCTGCCCTTCGCGCTGGCCAACACCGAACTCAACAAGAAGAACATCAGCCGCCTGATCAACTCCTGCTACCGCATGCTGGGGCTGAAGGACACGGTCGTGTTCGCCGACAAGCTGATGTACACCGGTTTCGCGTACGCCACGCGCGCCGGCGTGTCGATCGGCATCGACGACATGATCATCCCCGAGGAGAAGAAGGGCATCCTCGCCGAGGCCGAGACCGAGGTGCTGGAGATCCAGCAGCAGTACCAGTCGGGTCTGGTGACCGCGGGCGAGCGCTACAACAAGGTGGTCGACATCTGGTCGCGCACCAACGAGCGCGTCGCGCAGGCGATGATGAAGACCATCGGCACAGAGGTGGTCACCAACGCCAAGGGCGAGCAGGTCGAGCAGAAGTCGATGAACTCGGTCTACATCATGGCCGACTCGGGCGCCCGTGGTTCGCAGGCGCAGATCCGCCAGCTGGCCGGCATGCGCGGCCTGATGGCCAAGCCCGACGGCTCGATCATCGAGACCCCGATCACCTCGAACTTCCGCGAGGGCCTGAACGTCCAGCAATACTTCATCTCGACCCACGGCGCCCGAAAGGGCCTCGCGGACACCGCGCTGAAGACCGCGAACTCCGGCTACCTGACCCGCCGCCTGGTCGACGTCGCCCAGGACGTGGTGATCACCGAGACCGACTGCGGCACCCACGACGGTCTGACCATGACCCCGATCGTGGAAGGCGGTGACGTGGTCGAGCCGCTGAAGGATCGCGTGCTGGGCCGCATCGTGGCCGAGGACGTGTTCCTGCCCGGCGACGACGAGGAGCCGGTGGTGACCCGCAACACACTGCTCGACGAAGCCTGGGTGCAGAAGCTCGAGGATGCCGGCGTGCAGGCCATCCAGGTCCGCTCGACCATCACCTGCGAGTCGTCCTTCGGCGTCTGCGCGCACTGCTACGGTCGCGACCTTGGCCGCGGCCACCTGGTCAACCTCGGCGAAGCCGTGGGCGTGGTTGCCGCGCAGTCGATCGGCGAGCCCGGCACCCAGCTGACCATGCGTACGTTCCACATCGGTGGCGCGGCTTCGCGAGCGGCTGCGATCGACAACGTGACGGTGAAGACCACCGGTTCGGTCAAGTTCAACAACGTCAAGTCGGTCGCGCACTCCGACGGTCATCTGGTGGGCGTGTCGCGTTCCGGCGAGATCTCGGTGCTCGACCAGCACGGCCGCGAGCGCGAGCGCTACAAGCTGCCCTACGGTGCGACGATCAACGCCAAGGACGGAATGTCGGTCAAGGCCGGCCAGACGGTCGCCACCTGGGATCCGCACAACCACCCGATCGTGTCGGAAGTGAAGGGCGTGGTGCGCTTCGTCGACTTCGTCGACGGCATCACCGTGATCGAGAAGACCGACGAGCTGACCGGCCTGGCCTCGCGCGAGATCACCGATCCCAAGCGTCGCGGCTCGCAGGGCAAGGACCTGCGCCCGCTGATCCGCATCGTCGACGCCAAGTCCGGCGAGGACCTCAACATCCCCGGCACCGACCTTCCCGCGCAGTACCTGCTGCCGCCGCGCTCGGTGGTGAACATGCAGGACGGCGATCCGGTTGGCGTGGGCGACGTGGTCGCCAAGATCCCGCAGGAAGCCTCCAAGACCCGCGACATCACCGGCGGCCTGCCGCGCGTGGCCGACCTGTTCGAGGCCCGCAAGCCCAAGGACCCGGCGATCCTGGCCGAGAAGTCGGGCGTCGTCAGCTTCGGCAAGGACACCAAGGGCAAGCAGCGCCTGATCATCAAGGGCGTGGATGGCGACGACCACGAGGAGCTGATCCCGAAGTACCGCCAGATCATCGTGTTCGAGGGCGAGCACGTGGAGAAGGGCGAGACCGTGGTGGACGGCGAGCCGAGCCCGCAGGACATCCTGCGCCTGAAGGGTGTCGAGGAGCTGGCGTCGTACCTGACCAAGGAAATCCAGGACGTCTATCGCCTGCAGGGCGTGAAGATCAACGACAAGCACATCGAGGTGATCATTCGCCAGATGCTGCGCAAGGTGGAGATCACCGACGCCGGCGACAGCAGGTTCCTCAACGGCGAACAGGCCGAGCGCCAGCGCGTGATCGAGGAGAATGCGAAGCTCAACGCCAGGAGCGAGCTGCCGGTGCACTTCAATCCGGTGTTGCTGGGCATCACCAAGGCGTCGCTGGCGACCGAGTCGTTCATCTCCGCTGCCTCCTTCCAGGAGACCACCCGCGTGCTGACCGAGGCCGCCGTTCGCGGCACCCGCGACAGCCTGCGCGGCCTCAAGGAGAACGTCATCGTCGGCCGCCTGATCCCGGCAGGCACCGGCCTGGCGTACCATACGCAGCGCCGCAAGAACGCCTCGGGGCTGACAGAGTCCGAGATGGAGACCCTGTCCGCGGTGACCGCGGGCGAGTCCCGGGTCGCGGAAGCCGCGCCGGTCGAGGGGAGCGATGCTTCCCTGGACGGGGGCGCGGAAGGCTGATCCAAGTCAGTGACGGTCCCTCCGGGGACCGTCCCAGATCCCGAAATGAGGTGCCAGGGAGGCGCTTCGTGTTCGGCCCAGGAAGGGCGGGAAAGATGACTGCGGCCCAGGCCGCGCCCCGGACGCCGGGGTGCCGCCTGCCGGGTCCTGGGCGGCGTTGACGCTTGTCGTCGGCGCCGGCTATACTTTTCCGTCTCGGCAGGCCGGGTTGATTCCGCCTGCCTTTAGTTTTCGCGCACGGAACCTGGACGTGCGGCCGGCAGGTCCTCCCGGGCCCGCCACCGAGCCGGGCCCAGGCCCGTTACAACCCAACAGCGGGCCGCGTGCCCGGAGCAGAAGACCGACACCGATGGCAACGATCAACCAGCTTGTGCGCAAGCCGCGCAGCCCGGAAACCTACAAGAGCAACTCGCCCGCGCTGCAGAACTGCCCGCAGCGCCGCGGCGTCTGCACCCGCGTGTACACGACCACGCCGAAGAAGCCGAACTCGGCCCTGCGCAAGGTCGCCAAGGTGCGCCTGACCAACGGCTACGAGGTCATCTCCTACATCGGTGGCGAGGGCCACAACCTGCAGGAGCACTCGGTTGTGCTGATCCGTGGAGGCCGCGTCAAGGACCTGCCGGGCGTGCGTTACCACACCGTCCGCGGCTCGCTCGACGCCGCCGGCGTCGCCAAGCGCAAGCAGGCCCGTTCCAAGTACGGCGCAAAGCGTCCGAAGGGCTGATTCCGGTCCTTTCCCGCCCTTCGAACAGATACTGAAAAGGCACAAGAACAATGTCGCGTAAAGGAAACACCCCGCAGCGCTCCGTGCTGCCCGACCCGAAGCACGGCAGCGAGACCATCGCCCGCTTCATCAACATGGTGATGTACAGCGGCAAGAAGTCGGTCGCCGAGAAGATCGTGTACGGCGCCATGGACGTCATCGGCGAGAGGAATCCGAATCCGCTCGAGGTCGTCGAGAAGGCGCTCGGCAACATCTCGCCGTCGGTCGAGGTGAAGTCCCGCCGCGTCGGTGGCGCCACCTACCAGGTGCCGGTCGAGGTGCGCGCGTCCCGCCGCATGGCGCTGGCGATGCGCTGGCTGATCGACTCCGCCCGCAAGCGCGGCGAGAACAGCATGCCGCGCAAGCTCGCCGCCGAGCTGATCGACGCCTCCGAGAACCGCGGCGGCGCGATCAAGAAGCGCGAAGAGACCCATCGCATGGCCGAGGCCAACAAGGCCTTCGCCCACTACCGCTGGTAACGGCGCCCGGCCGGCGCCTGCCGCCGGCCAGATGATCGCGTAGCCGGGTGCCGCCGCAGGGCGGCATTCGGCCATCCGGAACCATTCCGCAAGTCCGCGTCAGTGGACAAAAAATACAGAGAGACCGCCGTGGCCCGCACCACTCCCATCGACCGCTACCGCAACTTCGGCATCATGGCCCACATCGATGCCGGCAAGACCACCACGTCCGAGCGCATCCTGTTCTACACCGGCAAGAGCCACAAGCTGGGAGAGACCCACGACGGTTCGGCCACCATGGACTGGATGGAGCAGGAGCAGGAGCGCGGCATCACGATCCAGTCCGCGGCCACGACCGCGTTCTGGAAGGGCATGAACAAGGATCTGCCCGAGCACCGCTTCCAACATCATCGACACCCCCGGCCACGTCGACTTCACCATCGAGGTGGAGCGCTCGCTGCGCGTGCTCGACGGCGCCGTGTTCGTGCTCTGCGCGGTCGGCGGCGTCCAGCCGCAGTCGGAGACGGTGTGGCGCCAGGCCAACAAGTACCACGTGCCGCGCATCGCGTTCGTCAACAAGATGGACCGCACCGGCGCCAACTTCTTCAAGGTCCGCGACCAGCTGAAGACCCGCCTGGGCGCGGTGGCCGTGCCGATGCAGATCCCGGTCGGGGCCGAGGACAACTTCGAGGGCGTGGTCGACCTGCTGAAGATGAAGGCGATCCACTGGGACAGCTCGAACCACGGCCTGAGCTTCGAGTACCGGGACATCCCCGCCGACCTGGTCGACCAGGCCAACGAGGCGCGCGCGTTCATGGTCGAGTCCGCCGCCGAGGCCAACGAGGCGCTGATGGACAAGTACCTCGAGTCGGGCGAGCTGACCGAGGAGGAGATCATCGACGGCCTGCGCACGCGCACCCTGGCCACCGAGATCGTGCCGATGTTCTGCGGCTCGGCGTTCAAGAACAAGGGCGTCCAGGCGATGCTCGACGGCGTCGTGAAGCTGCTGCCCTCGCCGGTGGACGTGCCGTCCGTGCGCGGCACCGACGTCGACGACGAGTCGAAGGAGCTCACCCGCGAGTCCAGCGATGACGCTCCGTTCTCGGCGCTGGCGTTCAAGATCATCACCGACCCCTTTGTCGGCTCGCTGACCTTCTTCCGCGTCTACTCCGGCAAGCTCAACGCCGGCGACCAGGTGCTGAACTCGGTCAAGGGCAAGAAGGAGCGTATCGGCCGCCTGCTGCAGATGCACTCCAACAACCGCGAAGAAATCAAGGAAGTGCTGGCCGGCGACATCGCCTCGGCCGTCGGCCTGAAGGACGTCACCACCGGTGACACGCTGTGCTCGCAGGAGCATCCGATCGTGCTCGAGCGCATGGTCTTCCCGGAGCCGGTCATCTCGATGGCCGTCGAGCCGAAGACCAAGTCCGACCAGGAGAAGATGGGCGTCGCCCTCGGCCGCCTGGCGCAGGAAGATCCCTCGTTCCGCGTCCGCACCGACGAGGAGTCCGGGCAGACCATCATCGCCGGCATGGGCGAGCTGCACCTGGACATCATCGTCGACCGCATGAAGCGCGAGTTCAACGTCGAGGCCAACGTCGGCAAGCCGCAGGTCGCGTACCGGGAGACCATCCGCAAGACGGTCAAGTCCGAAGGCAAGTTCGTCCGCCAGTCGGGCGGCAAGGGCCAGTTCGGCCACGTCTGGCTCGAGATCTCGCCGCAGGAGCCGGGTGCCGGCTACGAGTTCGAGAACGCGATCGTCGGCGGCGTGGTGCCGAAGGAGTACATCCCGGCCGTCGACAAGGGCATCCAGGAGGCGGTCGCCAACGGCATCCTCGCCGGCTATCCGATCGTGGACGTCAAGGTGAAGCTGTACGACGGTTCGTACCATGAGGTCGACTCGTCGGAAATGGCGTTCAAGATCGCCGGCTCGATGGGTTTCAAGGAGGGCTTCAGCAGGGCCAGTCCGGTGCTGCTCGAGCCGATCATGAAGGTCGAGATCGTCAGCCCCGAGGACTACCTGGGCGACGTGATGGGCGACGTGAGCCGCCGCCGCGGCATCCTCCAGGGCCAGGACGACAGCCCCTCGGGCAAGATCATCAACGCGATGATCCCGCTGGGCGAGATGTTCGGCTACGCCACCAGCCTGCGCTCGATGTCGCAGGGCCGCGCGACCTTCACCATGGAGTTCGACCATTACGCGGAAGCGCCGGCGAACATCGCCGACGAAGTGGTGAAGAAGAAGTAACCGGCGCCGGCGACGGCAACCAGACCAACCAACTTTCGAGAGACTGCAATCATGGCCAAGGGTAAGTTCGAGCGCACCAAGCCCCACGTGAACGTGGGCACGATCGGTCACGTGGACCACGGCAAGACGACGCTGACGGCGGCGCTGACGAAGATCGGTGCGGAGCGTTTCGGTGGCGAGTTCCACGCCTACGACGCGATCGACAAGGCGCCGGAAGAGAAGGCCCGCGGCATCACGATCTCGACCTCGCACGTGGAGTACGAGAGCCCGACGCGCCACTACGCGCACGTCGACTGCCCGGGCCACGCCGACTACGTCAAGAACATGATCACCGGTGCGGCGCAGATGGACGGCGCGATCCTGGTGTGCTCGGCCGCGGACGGCCCGATGCCGCAGACGCGCGAGCACATCCTGCTGGCCCGTCAGGTCGGCGTGCCGTACATCGTGGTGTTCCTGAACAAGGCCGACATGGTCGACGACGCCGAGCTGATGGAGCTCGTCGAGATGGAAGTGCGCGAGCTGCTGTCGAAGTACGACTTCCCGGGCGACGACACCCCGATCATCAAGGGTTCGGCGCTGAAGGCGCTGGAAGGCGACCAGTCGGAGATCGGCGTTCCGGCGATCATCCAGCTGGTGGACGCGCTGGACACCTGGATCCCGGAGCCGCAGCGCGACGTGGACAAGGCGTTCCTGATGCCGGTGGAAGACGTGTTCTCGATCTCGGGTCGCGGCACGGTGGTGACCGGCCGCATCGAGCGCGGCGTGATCAAGGTGGGCGAGGAAATCGAGATCGTCGGTATCCGCCCGACCCAGAAGACCACGGTCACCGGCGTGGAGATGTTCCGCAAGCTGCTGGACCAGGGCCAGGCGGGCGACAACGCGGGTCTGCTGCTGCGCGGCACCAAGCGTGACGACGTCGAGCGCGGCCAGGTGCTGGCGAAGCCGGGTTCGATCACCCCGCACACCGAGTTCGAGGCCGAGGTGTACGTGCTGTCGAAGGACGAGGGCGGCCGCCACACGCCGTTCTTCAAGGGCTACCGCCCGCAGTTCTACTTCCGTACCACCGACATCACCGGTGCCGTGACCCTGCCGGAAGGCGTGGAGATGGTGATGCCGGGCGACAACGTGAAGATGGTGGTCCAGCTGATCAACCCGATCGCGATGGACGAGGGTCTGCGCTTCGCGATCCGCGAGGGCGGCCGTACGGTCGGCGCGGGCGTCGTCGCCAAGATCATCAAGTAAGGTCGCGTATCCCCGACGGCCCCTGGCCGTCGTGATACGGGTCGCCGTTGATCCGGTCCGCCCAGGGCGGGCCGGATAACGCCGACGGGACCATCGGCCTGCGGCCGACGGTTTTTTTGCTTTTCCGGGGTTGTGCTTCGTCCTGGGAAGCCGCTATAATCGCTGACCACTTCGGCGGAACCCTTCAGGGCTTTCGCCGGAACTGCGAAATGAGGTGCAGGATGCGCCTCGTCTTCGCCAGACAGGGAACACGTCGCGCGGCAGTACCCCGGTCCCTCCCGAAGATTTTCGGGAACCCAGCGGACCAGGGGAATCGTCGCGTTCGCTTCTCCGTCTGGGCGGGCCGGGTGACCGGCCTGCCGCGTTTTTTGCAGGGAAGGTTTCCTGGGACGCAGGGTCGATGTCCCGGGAAGTCATTGAATCCAATGGGGTTCCGCGCACCCAGCCGCGGGCCTGTCGCTCTTTAAACGAAGGAATTCCGTCATGGCGGACCAAAAGATCCGGATCCGGCTGAAGGCGTTCGATCATCGACTGATCGACCGTTCGGCCAGCGAGATCGTCGAAACGGCCAAGCGGACGGGCGCCCAGGTGCGCGGCCCGATCCCCCTGCCGACCAAGATCGAGCGTTACACCATCCTGACGTCGCCGCACGTCGACAAGGATGCGCGTGACCAGTACGAAACCCGCACGCACAAGCGCGTGCTCGACATCGTCGACCCCAACGACAAGACCGTGGACGCGCTGATGAAGCTCGAGCTCGCGGCCGGCGTCGACGTCCAGATCAAGCTGACCTGAGGCCGCTGACATGACTGCGAAGAAGCATTCGCTGGGTATCGTCGGTCGCAAGGCCGGCATGAGCCGGGTGTTCACCGAGGACGGCCAGTCCATCCCGGTGACCCTGATCGAAGCCACCCCAAACCGCATCACCCAGGTGAAGACCAGCGAGACCGACGGCTACAGCGCCGTGCAGGTCGCCGTCGGCAGCAAGCGCGCCGTGCTGGTGAACAAGCCCGAGGCCGGCCATCTGGCCAAGGCCAAGGTCGAGGCGGGTCGTGGCCTTTGGGAATTCCGCGTTGCCGACGACCAGATCGGCGGCTTCGAGGTTGGCGGTGAAGTGAAGGCCGACATCTTCGAAGTGGGCCAGATGGTCGACGTCCAGGGCGTGACCAAGGGCAAGGGCTTCCAGGGCACGGTCAAGCGCTGGAACTTCAGCATGGGCGACGCGACGCACGGCAACTCGCTGTCGCACCGCACGCCGGGCTCGATCGGCCAGCGCCAGACGCCGGGCCGCGTGTTCCCGGGCAAGAAGATGGCCGGTCACATGGGTGCCGTCCGCCAGAGCACGCAGAACCTCGAGGTGGTCCGGGTCGACGCTGAGCGCGGCCTGATCGCCGTCAAGGGTGCGGTTCCGGGCGCGCCGGGCGGAGACGTGATCGTGCGTCCCGCGAGCAAGGCATAAGGAGAGATGGCGATGGAACTCTCTATCACCGGTAGCAGCAACAAGATGTCGGTCTCGGACGTGGTGTTCGGTCGCGAGTTCAACCAGGACCTGGTCCACCAGGTCGTGGTCGCGTACCGCAACGCCGGTCGTGCCGGCACCAAGGCGCAGAAGACGCGCGCGGAAGTGAACGGCACGACCAAGAAGTCGAAGAAGCAGAAGGGCGGCGGCGCGCGTCATGGCGCACTGACGGCCCCGATCTTCGTCGGTGGCGGCGTGACGTTCGCAGCCAAGCCGCGCAGCTTCGACCAGAAGGTCAACCGCAAGATGTACCGCGCGGCGATGGCGGCGATCCTGTCCGAGCTCAACCGCCAGGGCCGGCTGCAGGTCGTCGAGTCCTTCGACGTCGCAGAGACGAAGACCAGCGGCCTGGTGGCGAAGCTCAAGGGCTTCGACCTCGGAAGGCGTCCGCTGATCGTCACCGAGGATGCTTCCGAGCACCTGTACCTGTCCGCGCGCAACCTGCCCTACGTCGAGATCCGCGACGTGCAGGGCCTGGACCCGGTCTCGCTGGTCGGTGCCGACAGCGTGCTGGTCACCGCCGACGCCGTGAAGAAGATCGAGGAGTGGCTGGCATGAACGACGCCAAGCTCTATGCACTGATCCGTGCGCCGCGCGTGTCCGAGAAGACGGCGCGCCTGCAGGAAGTGTCCAACCAGTACGCGTTCGAAGTGTCGACCGATGCCACCAAGGCCGACATCAAGTTCGCGGTCGAGAAGCTGTTCGACGTCAAGGTCGAGGCCGTCAACGTGGTCAACGTGAAGGGCAAGAACAAGTCCTTCCGCAACCGTGCGGGTCGCCGCGGCGACTGGCGCAAGGCCTACGTGAAGCTGGCCGACGGCCAGTCGATCGACGTCATGAACGCCAAGGCCTGAGGAAGACCCCATGCCACTGATGAAATTCAAGCCCACCTCCGCCGGTCGCCGCAGCGCGGTCCGCGTGGTCGCTCCGGAGCTGCACAAGGGTGCGCCGTACGCGCCGCTGGTCGAGAAGCAGAGCAGGAGCGGCGGCCGCAACCACCACGGCCGGATCACCACCCGCCACATCGGCGGTGGCCACAAGCAGCACTACCGGATCATCGACTTCAAGCGCGACAAGGAAGGCATCCCGGCGCGCGTGGAGCGGATCGAGTACGACCCCAACCGCACCGCGCACATCGCGCTGCTGGTCTACGTCGACGGCGAGCGCCGCTACATCATCGCGCCGAAGGGCCTGAAGGCCGGCGACCAGGTGATCGCGGGCAACGACGCCCCGATCCGTGCCGGCAACACCCTGCCGCTGCGCAACATCCCGGTGGGTTCCACCGTGCACTGCATCGAGATGAAGCCGGGCAAGGGCGCCCAGCTCGCCCGCGCCGCCGGCGCAGGCGTGCAGCTGGTGGCCCGCGAGGGCGTCTACGCCACGCTCCGCCTGCGTTCGGGCGAGATGCGCCGCGTGCCGGCCGAATGCCGCGCGACCATCGGCGAGGTCGGCAACGTCGAACACAACCTGCAGAAGCTGGGCAAGGCGGGCGCGAAGCGCTGGCGCGGCATCAAGCCGACCGTGCGCGGCGCCGCCATGAACCCGGTCGACCACCCGCACGGCGGCGGCGAGGCCAAGGCCGGCCAGGGCAACCCGCATCCGGTCACCCCGTGGGGCGTCCCGACCAAGGGCTACAAGACCCGCCACAACAAGCGGACGCAGCAGTTCATCGTGCGCGACCGCAGGAGCTAACCGACCATGGCACGTTCACTCAAGAAGGGTCCGTTCGTCGACCACCACCTCGTCAAGAAGGTGGAAGCGGCGGGCAACACCAAGCGCCCGATCAAGACCTGGTCGCGCCGTTCGATGGTGCTGCCCGAGATGGTCGGTTTCACCATCGCCGTGCACAACGGCCGCAACCACGTTCCGGTGCTCGTCAACGAGAACATGGTCGGCCACAAGCTCGGCGAGTTCGCCATGACCAGGACCTTCAAGGGTCATGGCGGCGACAAGAAGTCGCGTTGAGGAGATGACGATGGAAGCGAAGGCAATCCTGCGCACCGCGCGCATCTCCCCGCAGAAGGCGCGCCTGGTCGCCGACCAGGTCCGTGGCCTGTCGGCCGCTCGCGCCCTCGACCTGCTGAAGTTCAGCGACAAGAAGGCCGCGCACATGATCTACAAGGTCGTGTACTCGGCCACGTCGAACGCCGAGAACAATCTCGGTGCCGACGTCGACGAGCTCAGGGTCAAGGCGATCATGGTCGACGAAGGCCCGACGCTGAAGCGCTTCATGGCGCGCGCCAAGGGCCGCGGCACGCGCATCCTCAAGCGCACCAGCCACATCACCGTCGTTGTCGGCGAGGGGAAGTAAGCATATGGGTCACAAAGTTCACCCCACCGGCATCCGCCTCGGCATCGCCAAGGACTGGAACTCGAAGTGGTACGCCGGCAAGAAGGAATACGCCGAGTACCTGGCCTCGGACCTGAAGGTCCGCGACATGCTCCGCAAGAAGCTGGCCGCGGCCGGTATCAGCCGGATCATGATCGAGCGTCCGTCGAAGTCGGCCCGCGTCACCATCCACACCGCCCGCCCGGGCGTGGTGATCGGCAAGCGCGGCGAGGACATCGAGAAGCTGCGCAAGGAAGTGAGCCAGATGATGGGCGTCCCGGCGCACATCAACGTCACCGAGGTCCGCAAGCCCGAGCTCGACGCGCAGCTGGTCGCCGAGTCGATCGCGCAGCAGCTCGAGCGCCGCATCATGTTCCGCCGCGCGATGAAGCGCGCCGTCGGCAACGCGATGCGCCTGGGCGCGCTGGGCATCAAGGTCAACGTGGCCGGCCGCCTTAACGGCGCCGAGATCGCGCGCTCGGAGTGGTATCGCGAGGGTCGCGTGCCGCTGCACACGCTGCGCGCCGACGTCGACTACGGCTTCGCCGAGGCCCGCACGACCTACGGCATCATCGGAATCAAGACCTGGATCTACAAGGGCGAGATCTTCGACTTCGCCCAGGTCGGCCAGGAGAAGCAGGACGATTCGCCGCGTGGCGAGCGTGGCGACCGCGGTGACCGCGAGCGCCCGCGTGGCCCGCGCCGTGATCGCGAGGCGAGGGACTAAGTCATGCTGCAACCCAAGCGAACCAAATACCGCAAGATGCACAAGGGCCGCAACGAAGGCCTGTCGTGGAGCGCGAACGCCGTCAGCTTCGGCGAGTACGGCCTGAAGGCCACGGCCACCGGCCAGCTGACTGCCCGCCAGATCGAAGCCGCCCGCCGTGCCATCAGCCGCCATGTGAAGCGCGGTGGCAAGATGTGGATCCGTGTCTTCCCGGACAAGCCGATCAGCAAGAAGCCGATCGAGGTCCGCATGGGCTCGGGCAAGGGCAACGTGGAGTACTGGGTGGCCCAGATCCAGCCCGGCCGCATGATCTACGAGATCGAGGGCGTCGACGAGGCGACTGCGCGCGAGGCGTTCCGCCTGGCCGCTGCCAAGCTTTCGGTCACCACCACTTTCGTGACCCGGACGGTGCGCTGATGGACATCAAGGAACTCCGCCAGAAGTCTTCGGACGAACTGAAGGCGCACCTGCTCGAGCTGCAGAAGGAGCAGTTCTCGCTGCGCATGCAGAAGGCGACCGGCCAGCTCGCCAAGACCCACGACGCCCGTCGGGTGCGCCGCGAGATCGCTCGCGTCAACACCCTCCTCGGCGCGAAGCAGTAAGGACCGGGCAGACATGACCGAAAACACCGAGAAGAAGCTGCGCACGGTCGAAGGCCGCGTCGTCAGCAACAAGATGGACAAGACCGTGACGGTGCTCGTCGAGCGCCAGGTCAAGCACGCGCTGTACGGCAAGTACATCCGCCGCTCGACCAAGCTGCACGCGCACGACGCCGACAACTCCTGCAACGAGGGCGACACCGTCCGCGTGGTGGAGATCGCGCCGATGTCCAAGACCAAGAACTGGCGCGTCGTCGAGATCGTCGCGCGCGCGGCTGAATAAGGAGGCTCCGAAATGATCCAGATGCAGAGCCACCTGGGCGTGGCCGACAACTCCGGCGCCAAGGAAGTGATGTGCATCAAGGTGCTGGGCGGCTCGAAGCGCCGTTACGCCGGCATCGGCGACATCATCAAGGTGTCCGTGAAGGACGCCATTCCGCGCGGCAAGGTCAAGAAGGGCGAGATCTACGACGCCGTCGTGGTGCGCACCCGCAAGGGCGTGCGTCGCGCCGACGGCTCGCTGATCCGCTTCGACGGCAACGCCGCCGTGCTGCTCAACAACAAGCAGGAGCCGATCGGCACCCGCATCTTCGGGCCCGTGACCCGCGAGCTGCGCTCCGAGAAGTTCATGAAGATCGTCTCGCTCGCACCCGAAGTGCTCTGAGCCCGACGAAGAGGAAAACACATGAACCGCATCAAGAAAGGTGACCGCGTGATCGTCACCGCCGGCAAGGACAAGGGCAAGCAGGGCGAAATTGTCCGGGTGCTCGGCGAGAAGGTCGTCGTGTCCAACGTCAACATCGTCAAGCGCCACACCAAGCCGAATCCCCAGGCCAACCAGCCGGGCGGCGTGATCGAGCGCGAGGCGCCGATCGATGCTTCGAACGTGATGCACTTCAACCCTGCCAGCGGCAAGGGCGAGCGCATCGGAACCAAGGTCCTCGAGGATGGACGCCGCGTACGCGTGTTCCGCTCGAGCGGTGAGGCGATCGACGCCTGAGGAATGTGAAATGACCACCCGTCTGGAAAAGTTCTACAAGGAAGAAGTGGTGCCGAAGCTCACCGAGCAGTTCGGCTACACCAATCCGATGCAGGTGCCGCGTCTGGTGAAGATCACGCTCAACATGGGCGTGGGCGAGGCCGCGGCCAACAAGAAGATCCTCGAGAACGCCACCGCCGACATGGCGAAGATCTCCGGCCAGAAGCCTCTGGTCACGAAGTCGCGCGTGTCGGTGGCCTCGTTCAAGATCCGCGACGGCTGGCCGATCGGCTGCAAGGTCACGCTGCGCCGTGCGCACATGTACGAGTTCTTCGACCGCCTGGTCAACATCGCGCTGCCGCGCGTCCGCGACTTCCGCGGCGTGTCCGGCCGCTCGTTCGACGGCCGCGGCAACTACAACATGGGCGTCAAGGAGCAGATCATCTTCCCGGAGATCGACTTCGACCAGGTCGACGCGCTGCGTGGCATGGACATCGCCATCACCACCACCGCCAAGACCAACGAGGAAGCCCGCGCCCTGCTCGAGGCGTTCCGCTTCCCGTTCCGCAACTGACCGGAAAAAGATTATGGCCAAGACCTCAATGATCAACCGCGAAGTGAAGCGCGCGAAGCTGGCGAAGAAGTATGCCGCCAGGCGCGAGGCACTGAAGAAGATCGTCAGCAGCGAGTCGGCGAGCTACGAGGAGAAGATGGACGCGGCGGTGAAGCTGCAGAAGCTTCCGCGTGACTCGTCGCCCTCGCGCCAGACCACGCGTTGCGCCCTGACCGGCCGCCCGCGCGCCGTGTACAGCAAGTTCGGCCTGGGCCGCAACAAGCTGCGCGAAGCCACCATGCGTGGCGACGTGCCCGGCCTGCGCAAGGCCAGCTGGTAACAGCGACACGCCGGCCCCGGGCCGGCTTCAACGAATTCGCAATCCCGCGGATATCGGTGCACTCAAAGGTAACAATCAATGAGCATGACTGATCCCATCGCCGATATGCTGACCCGCATGCGCAATGCGGCGGCGGTCGGCAAGCCGACGGTGAAGATGCCGTCCTCCAGGACCAAGGTGGCGATCGCCAAGGTGCTGCAGGACGAAGGCTACATCGCCGGTTCGCGCGTGACCGAGAACGGCGCCAAGGCCGAGCTCGAGATCGAGCTGAAGTACTACGAGGGCCGCCCGGTCATCGAGCGCATGCAGCGCGTCTCGCGCTCGGGCCTGCGCCAGTACCGTGGCAAGTCCGAACTGCCGAAGGTCCTCAACGGCCTCGGTATCGCCATCATCTCCACCTCGAAGGGCATCATGACCGATGCGCAGGCGCGCCAGCAGGGCGTCGGCGGCGAGGTCCTGTGCTTCGTGGCCTAAGGGAGTAAACGCAATGTCCCGAATTGCCAAGAAGCCGATCGCCCTGCCAAAGGGCGTCGAGCTGAAGATCCAGGACGGCACCATCGCCGCCAAGGGCCCGAAGGGCAGCCTGACCATGGCGATGCCGGCCGGCGTCGAGTCCCGCATCGAGGACGGCCAGGCCGTGCTGTCGCCCGCGACCCCGGCCGACATGGCGATCACCGGCACCATGCGCTCGGTCATCGCCAACATGGTCCAGGGCGTCGCCCAGGGCTTCGAGCGCAAGCTCGAGCTGGTCGGCGTCGGCTATCGCGCCGCCATGCAGGGCCAGGACCTGAACCTGTCGCTGGGCTTCTCCCATCCGGTGCTGTTCAAGGCGCCGGCGGGAATCACCATCAGCACGCCGACCCAGACCGAGATTCTGGTCGCGGGCGCCGACAAGCAGGTGGTCGGCGAGGTCGCCGCGAAGATCCGCGGCTACCGCCCGCCGGAGCCGTACAAGGGCAAGGGCGTCAAGTACGCCGGCGAGAACATCATCCGCAAGGAAGCCAAGAAGGCCTGATCAGGCCGTTCAGCTTCCGGAGAACGAGACCATGCAGAAGAAGATTGCCCGCCTGCGCCGCGCGAAGTCCACGCGTGCGCACATCCGCGAACTGGGCGTGCCGCGCCTGTCGGTGCTGCGCACCGGCCAGCACCTGTACGCCCAGGTGTTCACCGCCGACGGCTCGAAGGTGCTGGCCGCCGCCAGCACGACCCAGGCCGAGGTCGGCGAGGGCCTGAAGAACCGCAACAACATCGAGGCCGCCGCCAAGGTCGGTCGAGCGATCGCCGAGAAGGCCAGGGCCGCCGGGATCGACGCGGTTGCCTTCGACCGCTCCGGTTACAGGTATCATGGCCGCATCAAGGCCCTGGCCGACGCCGCGCGCGAAGGCGGCCTGCAGTTCTGAGCATCACCGCGACACGTTGAAAGGGCGGGGCCACGGCCCCACCCATTGCCACCTGCCGATGCGGGCTGCATCGGACGCCGACCGGCTTCTGCCCGGGACCGCGGTCCACCGGACCATCCAACAACCATAAGCGGCGACACGCCGTACATCCCTCAACAGCACAGGCAGCATCGAGATGGCAGAAGAACGCGCCCCGCGCGGTCGTGACCGCGACCGCAACCGCGAGGAAATCGACGACGGCATGATCGAGAAGCTGATCGCGGTCAACCGCGTCAGCAAGACGGTCAAGGGTGGCCGCCAGTTCACCTTCACCGCGCTGACCGTCGTCGGCGACGGCGCCGGCAAGGTCGGCTTCGGCTACGGCAAGGCCCGCGAGGTCCCGGTCGCCATCCAGAAGTCGATGGAGCAGGCCCGCCGCAACATGTCCACCGTCGAGCTCAACGGCGGCACCCTGTACCACACCGTGAAGGCCGGCCACGGCGCCGCCCGCGTGTTCATGCAGCCCGCTTCCGAGGGTACCGGCGTGATCGCCGGTGGCGCCATGCGCGCCGTCCTCGAGGCCGTGGGCGTGAAGGACGTGCTGGCCAAGGCCGTCGGTTCGCGCAACCCGATCAACCTCGTCCGCGCCACGGTCAAGGGCCTGGCCGGCATGCACTCGCCTGGCGCCATCGCCGCCAAGCGCGGCAAGAAGGTGGAGGAGATCCTCAATGGCTAAGAACGAAGCCGGCACCGGCACCGTCAAGGTGCGCCTGGTCAAGGGCCTGCGCGGCTCGCAGGCCAAGCACCGCCTGTCCGTCAAGGCCCTGGGCCTGGGCAAGCTCAACTCCGTCCGTGAACTCAAGGACAGCCCGCAGGTCCGTGGACTGATCAACAAGGTCCATTACCTGGTCAGGGTCGAGGAATAAGCATATGAAGCTCAATACTCTGCAGCCCGCACCGGGCGCCCGCACCGAGCGCGTCCGCGTCGGTCGCGGCATCGGCTCCGGCCTCGGCAAGACCGCCGGCCGCGGCCACAAGGGTTCCTTCGCCCGCTCGGGCAAGGGCAAGATCAAGGCCGGCTTCGAGGGCGGCCAGATGCCGCTGCGCAAGCGCCTGCCGAAGGTCGGCTTCCGGTCGCGCATCGCAGGCGACACCGCCGAGGTCATGCTGTACCAGCTGGACCGCCTGGAGGGCGACATCGACTTCGCCGCGCTGCGCGCCGCGAAGCTGGTGCCGGCCACGGCGAAGCGCGCCAAGATCGTGAAGAAGGGCGACGTGGCCAAGGCCATCGTGCTCAAGGGCGTCCTGGCCACGGCCGGCGCGCGCGCGGCGATCGAAGCCGCCGGCGGCAAGGTCGAGGAGTAAGCGGCGCATGGCACGCAGCGGCGGCGCAATGGGCGGCATGGCGGGGCTCGGCAAGTTCACCGAGCTGCGCCAGCGCCTGCTGTTCGTCCTCGGGGCGCTGATCGTCTACCGCATCGGCTGCTACATCCCGGTGCCGGGCGTGAACCCCGACGCCATGCTGCGGCTGATGGAGCAGCAGGAAGGCACCATCGTGGACATGTTCAACATGTTCTCCGGTGGTGCCCTCGAGCGCTTCAGCCTGTTCGCGCTGAACGTGATCCCGTACATCTCGGCCTCGATCGTCATCCAGATGCTGGTGCAGATCGTGCCGAGCCTGAAGGCCATCCAGAAGGAAGGCGAGTCCGGCCGGCGCAGGATCACCCAATGGTCGCGCATCGGCTCGATCCCGCTGGCGATTTTCCAGTCCGCCGGCATCGCGACAATGCTGCAGAGCCAGGGTGTCGCCTACACCTCGGGCATCGGCTTCATCCTGACCGCGATCGTCGCGCTGACTGCCGGCACCATGTTCCTGGTCTGGCTCGGTGAGCAGGTGACCGAGCGCGGCGTGGGCAACGGCGTGTCGCTGATCATCTTCGCGGGCATCGTGGCCGGGCTGCCGAGCGCGATCATCACCACGTTCGAGGCCGCCCGCAACGGCGACATGAGCCCGATCTCGGTGATCCTGATCGCGGTGATCGTGGTCGCCTTCACCTACTTCGTGGTGTTCGTCGAGCGTGGCCAGCGCCGGATCACGGTGAACTACGCACGCCGCCAGGGCGGCCGCAACGCGTACATGAACCAGAGCTCGTTCCTGCCGCTCAAGCTCAACATGTCGGGCGTGATCCCGGCGATCTTCGCGTCGTCGATCATCATGTTCCCGGCCACCGCCTCGACCTGGTTCAGCCAGGCCGGCTCCGCCACCTGGCTGCAGCGTGTGAGCCAGGCGCTGTCGCCGGGCGAGCCGCTCTACATCATCCTCTACGCGGGGCTGATCGCCGGCTTCACCTTCTTCTACACGGCGCTGGTCTTCAATTCCCAGGAGACGGCCGACAACCTGAAGAAGTCCGGCGCCCTGATCCCGGGCATCCGTCCGGGCAAGGCGACGGCCGACTACATCGACGGGGTGCTGACCCGGCTCACCGCCGCGGGCGCCGCCTATCTGGTGCTGGTCTGCCTGCTGCCGGAGTTCATGCGCACCGAGCTGAACGCGTCGTTCTATTTCGGCGGCACCTCGCTGCTGATCGTGGTGGTCGTGGTGATGGACTTCATCTCCCAGATCCAGGCCCACCTGATGTCGCACCAGTACGAGAGCCTTCTCAAGAAGGCCAACCTCAAGGGTGGCGCGCGCGGCCTGCCGCGCGGCTGAAGATTCAAGACGGGTTCCGCAGGCCGGTTTCGGCCTCCCGGGATCCCGGCCTGGCCGTCCCACGGCCGGGCCTTGATGGGCGACCTGTGCGGCGGTCCCGCGCGCAGGTGGTTCCCAGGTCGGTCCCGGCGCCAGAGTAGCGCCGGGCGGAGCGGCCCCCGAAAGGGGTCCGATCCAGCCGGGAGCCGTCGCCGGAGCATGGGCACACTCCCCATGCCGGGCCGGTCGGACGCCTTTGGCGGCCGCGGGCTTCCTTGGAATCCGGGATCCTGATACAATTTCTTGTTCACTGCGTCGGATGAACCCGTCCGGCCGCCAATCAGTTGGAGATCCGCGCATGGCGCGTATTGCTGGTGTCAACCTGCCTGCCCAGAAGCACGTCTGGGTCGGGCTGCAAAGCATCTACGGCATCGGCCGTACCCGTTCGAAGCTCGTCTGCGACGCCGCCGGCGTGCCCTCGAGCACGAAGATCCGCGACCTGTCGGAGCCGGAAGTCGAGCGCCTGCGCGCCGAGGTCGGCAAGTACGTGGTGGAGGGCGACCTGCGCCGCGAGATCGGTATGGCCATCAAGCGCCTGATGGACCTGGCCTGCTATCGCGGCCTTCGCCATCGTCGCGGCCTCCCGCTGCGCGGCCAGCGCACCCGGACCAATGCCCGCACCCGCAAGGGTCCGCGCAAGGCCATCAGGAAATAAGGAAACAAGATCATGGCCAAGCCGGCAGCAAAGCCGAAGAAGAAGATCAAGCGCGTCGTCACCGACGGCATCGCCCACGTCCACGCTTCGTTCAACAACACCATCGTGACCATCACCGACCGTCAGGGCAACGCGCTCTCGTGGGCGACTTCGGGGGGCGCGGGCTTCCGCGGCTCGCGCAAGTCCACCCCGTTCGCCGCCCAGGTCGCCGCCGAGAAGGCCGGCAAGGCCGCGCTCGACTACGGCGTGAAGTCGCTTGAAGTCCGCATCAAGGGCCCGGGCCCCGGCCGCGAGTCGGCCGTCCGTTCGCTCAACAACGTGGGCTACAAGATCACCAACATCATCGACGTGACGCCGATCCCGCACAACGGGTGCCGTCCGCCGAAGAAGCGTCGCGTCTAAAGGGGGCGATAAGAAATGGCTCGTTATATCGGTCCCACCTGCAAGCTCGCCCGCCGCGAAGGCACCGACCTCGGTCTGAAGTCGCCGGCCCGCGCGCTCGACTCCAAGTGCAAGCTGGAGCAGAAGCCAGGCCAGCACGGCGCCGGCACCGGCGCGCGTCGCAGCAAGCTGTCCGACTACGCCCTGCAGCTTCGCGAGAAGCAGAAGGTCAAGCGCATCTACGGCCTGCTGGAGCGCCAGTTCCGCAACTACTACAAGAAGGCCTCGACGAAGAAGGGCAACACAGGCGAGAACCTGCTGCAGCTCCTCGAGACCCGTCTGGACAACGTCGTCTACCGCATGGGCTTCGCGGTCACCCGCCCGGCCGCCCGCCAGCTGGTCTCGCACCGCGGCGTGACGGTCAACGGCAAGCCCGTGAACCTGCCTTCGTACCAGGTCAAGGCCGGCGACGCGATCGCACTGTCCGAGAAGGCCCAGAAGCAGCTCCGCGTCCAGGAAGCCCTGACCGTGTCCTCCACGATGGATCTGTCGCCCTCCTGGATCGAGGTCGACTCGAAGAAGTTCGCAGGCGTGTTCAAGGCGGTCCCCGACCGCGGAGACCTGCCCGCCGACATCAACGAAGCGCTGATCGTCGAGCTGTACTCGAAGTAATTCACCCGGCCCGCCGGCCCCCTCCGGCAGGCCCCAGGAGACACCAAACATGACGGTTACCGCCAACCAGGTCCTGCGTCCGCGTGGCCCCCAGATCGAGCGCATTACCGGCAACCGCGCCAAGGTCGTGATCGAGCCGCTCGAGCGCGGCTACGGTCATACCCTCGGCAACGCGCTGCGCCGGGTGCTGCTGTCGTCGATCCCGGGCTTCGCCATCACCGAGGTCGAGATCGACGGCGTGCTGCACGAGTACAGCACGATCGAAGGCCTGCAGGAGGACGTGCTCGAGGTCCTGCTGAACCTCAAGGACGTCGCCATCCGCATGGGCACCGGCGACAGTGCCACGCTCACCCTGGCCAAGTCCGGCCCGGGCATCGTGACCGCCGCCGACATCAAGACCGACCATAACGTCGAGGTGCTCAACGGCGGGCACGTGATCTGCCATCTCACCAAGGATGCGTCGATCAACATGCGCCTGAAGATCGAGCGCGGCTTCGGCTACCAGCCGGCCGCCGCCCGCCGCCGCCCCGACGAGGAGACCCGCGCCATCGGTCGCCTGATGCTCGATGCATCCTTCTCGCCGGTCCGCCGCGTGGCTTACGAGGTCGAGGCCGCCCGCGTCGAGCAGCGCACCGACCTGGACAAGCTGGTGCTCGACATCGAGACGAACGGCACGATCGACGCCGAGGAAGCCGTGCGCACCGCCGCCGACATCCTCACCGACCAGCTCAGCGTGTTCGGCGACTTCACCCGTCGCGAGGGCGCCGGCCAGAAGCAGCAGGCCCCGGGCGTGGATCCGGTGCTGCTGCGCCCGATCGACGACCTCGAGCTGACGGTTCGTTCGGCCAACTGCCTCAAGGCCGAGAGCATCTACTACATCGGCGACCTGATCCAGAAGACGGAAGTCGAGCTGCTCAAGACCCCGAACCTCGGCAAGAAGTCGCTCACCGAGATCAAGGAAGTGCTGGCCCAGCGTGGCCTTTCGCTCGGCATGAAGCTCGAGAACTGGCCGCCGGCCGGCGTCTCGGCGCACGGCATGCTCGGCTAAGACAAGACAGACAGGAACCAAGACCATGCGCCACCAGAAATCCGGCCGCAAGTTCAGCCGCACCAGCGCACACCGCGATGCCATGTTCACCAACATGGCCGCGTCGCTGCTCAAGCATGAGCTGATCAAGACCACACTTCCCAAGGCCAAGGAGCTCCGCCGCGTCGCCGAGCCGCTGATCACCATGGGCAAGACCGACGGCGTCGCCAATCGCCGCCTGGCCTTCTCGCGCCTGCGCGACAAGGAAGCGGTGGGCAAGCTGTTCGTCGAACTGGGCCCGCGCTACCGCGAGCGCCCGGGCGGGTACCTCCGCATCATCAAGTGCGGTTTCCGGGACGGAGACAACGCACCGATGGCGTACGTCGAGCTGGTCGATCGCCCCGAGGCGGCCGCCCAGTAAGGCCTGCGGGCTGTCCGCATGCAGGAACCCCGGCCGCCGCGCCGGGGTTTTTGCTATCTTGGCCTCCGTTTCGCGCGAGCCGGTCGATGACCCTGAACCCCCTCCGCTGGTCGTTCCGCAGCCAGTGCCTCGCAGGCTTCGCCGTCTGTGCGGCCCTGATCGGCTTCGCGATCTTCTCCCAGTTCGTCTGGGGGCTGGAGCCATGCCCGCTGTGCATCTTCCAGCGCATCGCCTTTGCGGCGGTGGGCATCGTGTTCCTGGTCGCCGGCCTGCATGCGCCGCGCGCCGCGGCGGGCAGGGTGGCGTACGGGGCGCTCGGTTTCCTTGCCGCCGCGGTGGGCATGGCCATCGCCGGGCGGCACGTGTGGATCCAGTACAACCCTCCGGAGATACCCGGATGCGGCCCGCCGCTGTCCTTCATGCGCGAGACCATGTCCACGGGCAACGTGATCCGGAAAGTCCTCACCGGAAACGGTGACTGCGGTACGATCGACTGGACCTTCCTCGGGCTGTCGATGCCGGCGTGGAGCCTGATCTGGTTCGTGCTGCTCGGCCTGTTCTTCCTGGCCGTCGGATCCAGCGTGCGCACCGGGAACGCGCGCTGACGGGCATTGCGATAGCGGCGCGGGCGGCGGATGATGACCGTCGCTGCATTGCAACAAGACGAGTCCCGATGGCCGCCAACGAACGCATTCTCCGCCCCGTGAACCTGCCCGAGAACTGGAGTCCCGGCAGCTGGCGCGAGCGCCCGGCGCTGCAGATGCCGACCTGGCCGGACGCCGGGGAACTCGCGCGCGTCCAGGAGGAACTGCGGGCGTTGCCGCCGCTGGTCACGTCCTGGGAGATCATCGCGCTGAAGCAGCAGCTGGCCGAGGCCCAGGAAGGCAAGCGTTTCCTGCTCCAGGGCGGCGACTGCGCCGAGAACTTCCTCGACTGCAACTCGGAGGTGATCTCGAATCGGCTCAAGGTGCTGCTGCAGATGAGCCTGGTGCTGGTGCATGGCCTGCGCCAGCCGGTGGTGCGGGTGGGCCGCTTCGCCGGCCAGTATGCCAAGCCGCGCTCTGCCGCCACCGAAACCCGCGGCGGCGTGACCTTGCCGAGCTACCGCGGCGACATCGTCAATGGCCCGGGGTTCAGCGCCGAGGAGCGCACCCCCGACCCCCGGCGCATGGTCAAGGCGCATGCCCGGTCGGCGATGACGATGAACTTCGTGCGGGCGCTGGTCGACGGTGGTTTCGCCGATCTGCACCACCCCGAATACTGGGATCTCGGCTGGGTGACCCACTCGCCACTGGCGCACGACTACCAGCGCATGGTCGCCAACATCGGCGAAGCGGTGCGCTTCATGGAGACGCTGTCGGGCAACGAGGTGCACAACCTCAACCGGGTCGATTTCTTCACCTCGCACGAGGCACTGCTGCTGCCCTACGAAGAGTCGCAGACGCGCCAGGTGCCCCGGCAGTGGGGCTGGTTCAACCTCAGCACGCACTTCCCGTGGATCGGCATGCGCACGGCGGCGCTCGACGGTGCCCACGCCGAGTACTTCCGCGGCATCCGCAACCCGGTGGCCGTCAAGATCGGCCCCTCGGTCGGACCGGACGAACTGCTCCGCCTGATCGACCTGCTCAACCCCGACGAGGAGCCCGGTCACCTGGGGCTGATCTGCCGCATGGGCGCCGAGAATGTGGCCACCAGGCTGCCGCCGCTGCTCGACGCGGTGAAGCGCGAGGGGCGACGCGTGCTCTGGATCTGCGATCCGATGCACGGCAACACCGAGTCGACCAGCAACGGCTACAAGACCCGGCGCTTCGACAACATCCGCAGCGAGATCGAGCAGAGCTTCGACCTGCATGCCGCGGCCGGATCGCGCCTGGGCGGCGTGCATCTGGAACTCACCGGCGAGGATGTCACCGAGTGCACGGGCGGCGCCCGCGACCTGGGGGAGGTCGACCTCGAGCGGGCCTATCGCTCCACCGTGGACCCCCGGCTCAACTACGAACAGTCGCTGGAGATCGCGATGGCGATCGTGCACAAGCAGGCGCAGTTGAGGCCCCCCGGTCAGCGTCTGATCCACGCCCGGGCGGCGCGGCAGCGCGCACGCCCGGTCCTCAGAACAGCCGCGCCTGCTCCGGTTCCTCTGGAATCCCGGTCCCGGTCAAGGCCCACTCTCCCAGCGCTTCGTAGCGTCCGCCCGGGTTGAACAGCAGCTCGAACCGTTCGACTCGCAGCGTGCCGACCGCGCAGTCGATCCCGTCCAGCCATGGCTGCGCCGGCAGGTGGCGGCCGAGATAGGCCAGGGTCACATGCGGCTGCGTCGTCACCTGCAGCGGCCTGATGCCGCAGCGGCGGATGGCGTCGCGCGTGGCATCGCAGAGGGCCTGGAGGGTCGGGCAGTCATGCGGTAGCGCGACCACCGCGCCCGAGCCCGGCCAGTACGCGACGCGCTCGATGGTGAATCCGTGCGGCGGGATGTGCCGCGCCGCGTCGGCAAGGGCGTCCGCCAGGGCCGGCGTGACCAGCGAGATCGCGTCGTAGCCGATGAAGCACAGGGTCGCGTGCCACTGGTCCGGCCGGCGCGGCTGGAGCCGCGGCGCGCCGTCCGGCCGGGCTTCCCGCAGCCGGTCCGCCAGCGTGGCCACCTGCTCCCGGCCGCCGGCATCGGGCCGCCAGCCCGGGAACAGTGCCCCGCTCACGCCGCGCGGCTGGCCCGCTTGCGCTCGACCTCGGTGCGCAGCTTCTTGCGCAGGCGGATCTGCTTCGGCGTGACCTCGACCAGTTCGTCGTCGTCGATGAACTCCAGCGCCTGTTCCAGCGAGAACCTGATCGGCGGGATCAGCCCTTCGTCGTCGTCCTTGCCGGAGGCGCGGAAGTTGGTGAGCTGCTTGCCGCGCAGCGCGTTGACGGTCAGGTCGTTGTCCTTGGAGTTGATGCCGACGATCTGGCCTTCGTAGATCTCCTCGCCCGGCTCGATGAAGAGGCGGCCGCGCTCCTGCATCGCCATCTGGGCGTAGGCCGGCGACGGGCCGGTGCCGTTGGAGATCAGCACGCCGTTGTTGCGCTGGCCGATGTCGCCCTCGGTCTTCGGGCCGTAGTGGTCGAAGACATGGAAGAGCAGGCCGGTGCCGGCGGTGAGCGTCTTGAACTCGGTCTGGAAGCCGATCAGGCCGCGCGCCGGGATGATGTAGTCGAGCCTCACCCGGCCCTTGCCATCGGGCTCCATGTTCTGCAGCTGCGCCTTGCGCTCGCCGAGGCGGCCCATCACGCCGCCCTGGTACTGCTCGTCCATGTCGACGACCAGCGCTTCGTAGGGCTCCTCGAGCACGCCGTCGACCTCGCGCACGATCACTTCCGGGCGCGACACGGCCAGCTCGTAGCCCTCGCGCCGCATGTTCTCGATCAGGATCGAGAGATGCAGCTCGCCGCGGCCGGACACCTTGAACTTGTCGGCATCCCCGGTGTCCTCGACCCGCAGCGCCACGTTGTGCGCGGTCTCGCGGGTGAGGCGGTCGCGCAGCTGGCGGCTGGTGAGGAACTTGCCGCCGGAGCGGTCCTTGACCCCGGCAAAGGGCGAATCGTTGACCTGGAACGTCATCGAGATGGTCGGCTCGTCGACGGTCAGCACCGGGAGCTGCTCGACCGCGGACGGATCGCACAGCGTGTCCGAGATGCCCAGGCCTTCGATGCCCGAGAACGCGATGATGTCGCCCGCCTGCGCCTCGGCCACCTCGACGCGTTCCAGGCCCATGAAGCCCAGCACCTGCAGCACCTTGGCGTTGCGGCGGCTGCCGTCGGCGGCGACCACGGTCACCGACTGGTTGGTCTTCACCTTGCCGCGCTGGATGCGGCCGACGCCGATCACGCCGACGTAGTTGTTGTAATCGAGCGAGGTCACGCGCATCTGGAAGGGGCCGTCCGGATCGACCGGCGGCGCCGGCACGTGCTCGCAGATGGCCTCGAACAGCGGCGTCATGTCGCCGCCGCGCACGCTGTCCTCGAGGCCGGCGTAGCCGTTGAGGCCCGACGCGTAGACCACGGGGAAATCCAGCTGCTCGTCGGTCGCGCCGAGGCGGTCGAAAAGATCGAACGTCTGGTCCAGGACCCAGCTCGGGCGCGCGCCCGGGCGGTCGACCTTGTTCACCACCACGATCGGCCGGAAGCCCATCGCGAACGCCTTCTGGGTCACGAAGCGCGTCTGGGGCATCGGTCCGTCCATCGCGTCGACCAGGACCAGCACCGAATCGACCATCGACAGCACGCGCTCGACCTCGCCGCCGAAGTCGGCGTGGCCGGGAGTGTCGACGATGTTGATGCGCCAGACCTCCCCGGTCTCCGGATGGGTCCAGCGGATCGCCGTGTTCTTCGAGAGGATGGTGATGCCGCGCTCCTTCTCGATGTCGCCGCTGTCCATCACCCGGTCGGGGACGGCCGCGCGTTCGTCCAGGGTGCCGGACGACTTGAGCAGTTGGTCGACGAGGGTGGTCTTGCCATGGTCGACATGGGCGACGATGGCGATGTTGCGGAGGCGTTCGATGGACATCGGGAAAACCGCACCTCGTGCCTTCTTGGGGCAGGGCGCGCTGGGCCTTGTTGAGGGGAGCCCGACATTATACTTGCAGGCGGCCCGCGCCAGAAGTGTTGCAAAACAGGGCCGCGGCTCCACTTCAGGTCCGTGGCCCGCGCCGCGGGCCTTCCAGCCGACCCCACCAGGAAAACCGACATGTCCCTGAACGCCGTTTTCGACACCGACCGTGGCCTGATCAAGATCGAACTCTATCCCGACAAGGCGCCGCTGACCGTGGCCAGCTTCGTGAACCTCGCCCGCAAGGGCTTCTACGACGGCCTGAACTTCCACCGCGTGATCCCCGACTTCATGATCCAGGGCGGCTGCCCGAAGGGCACCGGCACCGGCGGCCCGGGCTACCGGTTCGAGGACGAGACGGATAACGGCGTGAAGCACGAACGCGGCGTGCTGTCCATGGCCAACGCCGGCCCGGGCACCAACGGCAGCCAGTTCTTCATCACCCATGTGAAGACCGACTGGCTGGACGGCAAGCACACCGTGTTCGGCAAGGTCACCGAGGGTCTCGAGGTGGTGGACGCGGTGAAGCAGGGCGACGCCATCAAGTCGGTGAAGATCGAGGGCGACGCCGAGGCGGCGCTGGCCGCCAGGGCCGACCGCGTGGCGGAATGGAACAGGGCGATGTCGGCCTGAAGCCCGGCCCCGGCGGGGGGCGCGATGCTAGAATGCGTGGCTGCCACGCGCGCTGCGGACGGCCGTCCGCGCGCCCCCCGCCACCCACTTCCGAGGTCTCCCGAATGCCCCAGCTTGCCAAGCGCATGGGTCGTGCCAAGCCCAGCGCGATCATGGTCGTGGCCGAGACGGCCCAGCGCCTGAAGGCCGAAGGCCGCGATATCATCAGTTTCTCGATCGGCGTCCCCAATTTCCTCCCCGGGGAGCATGTCTACGCCGCGGCACGCAAGGCGCTGGAGGCCGATTCCGGGCAGTACGGCAGCAACCGCGGCGCCAACGCGCTGCTGGATGCGTTCATCGGCCACCTGGGTCGCCTGGGGCTGGAGGGTTACACCCGCAACCACTGCGCCACGGGCGTCGGCGCCAAGCACATCCTGTACAACCTGGCCGAGGCGCTGTTGGACGAGGGCGACGGCTTCGCCTTCGCGACACCGTACTGGACCAGCTACATGGACATCGCCGAGATCGTCGGCGCCGATATCCAGCTGCTGCCGTGCCCGCCCGAGCAGGACTACAAGCTCACACCCGCCCAGCTCGACGCCGCCCTGGCGAAGAAGCCGAAGCTGTTCCTGTTCAACAACCCGTCCAATCCGACGGGCATGGTGTACACGAAAGACGAGATCGCCGCCCTGGCCGACGTCATCGCGCGCCATCCCGACACCTGGGTGATCACCGACGACATCTACAACACGATGGTGTTCGACGGCGTCGGCTACCACAACTTCGTGCAGGCCCGTCCCGAGCTGCGCGAGCGCGTGATCTTCGTCGACTCGCTGTCCAAGACCTACGGCATGCCCGGATGGCGCGTCGGCCTGATGGCCGGCCCGGAGTCCGTTGCGAGGGCGGTGACGGTCATGAACTCCAACCACATCACCAGCCTGCCGGAGGTCGTGTCCGCGGCCGCCACGGCCGCGCTGTCGGGTCCGCAGGACGTGCCGGCCCAGCGCTGCGCCGAGTTCCAGGCCAAGCGCGACCAGGTCGTGGCCGCGCTCAACGCCATTCCCGGCGTGGTCTGCCCGGTGCCGCAGGGTGCTTTCTATGCCTTCCCCGACGTCAGCGTCGCGTTCGGCAAGTCGCACGAGGGGAAGGTGATCGCGAACGACGTCGATCTCTGCAATGCGCTGCTGGAAGCCAAGGGAGTCGCCTGCGTGCCGGGCTCGGCCTTCGGCGAGCCGCGGGGCCTGCGCATCAGCTACACCTGCCCGACGCCGCAGCTGGCGCCGGGGCTGGCGCGCATCCAGGAGTTCTTCGCCGAACTCGCGTGAGTCGGCCCGGCGTCCGGACCCTCGCCCGGTCCGGACGCTCGCCGCGGCTATGGGCGGCGCGCCTGCTTTCCTCCAGTCCCACGAATCCGGAGCCACCCCACATGAAGACCCCCGTCCGTGTTGCCGTCACCGGCGCCGCCGGCCAGATCGGCTATGCCCTCCTGTTCCGCATCGCCTCCGGCGAGATGCTGGGCAAGGACCAGCCCGTCATCCTGCAGCTGCTCGAGCTGCCGCTGGACAAGGCCCAGGCCGCGCTCAAGGGCGTGATGATGGAGCTCGAGGACTGCGCATTCCCGCTGCTGGCGGGCATGGTCGGCACCGACGATCCGGAGGTTGCGTTCAAGGACGCCGACATCGCGCTGCTGGTCGGTGCGCGCCCGCGCGGCCCGGGCATGGAGCGCAAGGACCTGCTGCTGGAGAACGCGAAGATCTTCACCGCCCAGGGCGCGGCCCTGAACAAGGTGGCCTCGCGCGACGTCAAGGTGCTCGTCGTCGGCAATCCGGCCAATACAAACGCGTACATCGCGATGAAGTCGGCGCCGGACCTGCCGTCGAAGAACTTCACCGCCATGCTGCGCCTGGACCACAACCGCGCGCTCAGCCAGCTGGCCGGCAAGGCCGGCGTGGCCGTGGGCGACATCGACAGGCTGGTGGTCTGGGGCAACCACAGCCCGACCATGTATCCGGACTACCGCTTCGCCACCGTCAAGGGCGAGTCGCTGAAGGACCGCATCGATGATGCCGACTGGAACGCGAACGAGTTCATCCCGCAGGTGGGCAAGCGCGGCGCGGCGATCATCGAGGCCCGCGGCCTGTCCTCGGCCGCCTCGGCCGCCAACGCCGCCATCGACCACATCCGCGACTGGGTGCTGGGTTCGAACGGCAGGTGGGTGACCATGGGCGTGCCGTCGGACGGCAGCTACGACATCCCCGAGGGCCTGATCTACGGCGTCGCCGTGACCACCGGAAACGGTGAGTACACCCGCGTCCAGGGCCTGGAGATCGACGGGTTCAGCCGCGCGGCGATGGACAGGACGCTGGCGGAGCTGGAAGAGGAGCGCGCGGGCGTCGCCCACCTGCTGGGCTGAGCGCCATGCCGCGCCCCCCGCGGGACCGGTCGCCTTGGGGGGGGCGGGGCGGCCGGCTGACACGGCCGGTTAGAATGGGCGTCCCGCACGATCCAGGCCCGACATGTCCGACATGACCTCGGCGGGCGAGCGCTTCCGCGCCGCCCTCGCAGAAGAATCCCCGCTCCAGGTGATGGGCGCCATCACCGCCTATGCCGGCCTGATGGCGAAGCGCACGGGCTACAGGGCGCTGTACCTGTCCGGTGGCGGCGTGGCCGCGAATTCCCTGGGCATGCCCGACCTGGGCATCTCGACGATGGAGGACGTGCTTGTCGACGCCCGGCGCATCGTCGAAGCCACGGGCCTGCCGCTGCTGGTCGACATCGACACCGGCTGGGGCGGAGCGTTCAACATCGCGCGCACCATCCGCAGCTTCGAGCGCGCCGGCGTCGCCGCCGTGCACATGGAGGACCAGGTCGGGCAGAAGCGCTGCGGCCATCGTCCCAACAAGGAAGTCGTGCCCCAGGGCGAGATGGTCGACCGCGTCAAGGCCGCCGTCGATGGCCGCACCGACGCCGGTTTCGTGATCATGGCGCGCACCGACGCCGCCGCGGCCGAGGGCATCGACTCCGCCATCGAGCGCGCGGTGGCCTATGTCGAGGCCGGCGCCGACATGATCTTCCCCGAAGCGATGAAGACGCTCGAGGACTACCGCAGGTTCAAGGACGCGGTGAAGGTGCCGATCCTGGCCAACCTGACCGAGTTCGGCTCGACCCCGTTCTTCACCACCGACGAGCTGCGCGGTGCCGGCGTCGACATCGCTCTCTATTGCTGCGGCGCCTACCGCGCCATGAACAAGGCGGCGCTGAACTTCTACGAGACCGTCCGCCGCGAGGGCACGCAGAAGAACATCATCGACACCCTGCAGACTCGCGCCGAGCTCTATGACTTCCTGGGCTACCACGCCTACGAGGACAAGCTCGACGAACTGTTCTCGAAGGACTGAGCGGCGGCGCACGCCGCGCCACATTGCCGCGCAGTGCGCTGCGCGCCACCACACATGCGTCAACGGAGCATTCGATGAGCGAGACCACCTCCACCCTGCCGAAGCCGAAGAAGTCGGTGGCCCTGTCCGGCACCGCCGCCGGCAACACGGCCCTGTGCAGCGTCGGCCGCAGCGGCAACGACCTGCACTACCGCGGCTACGACATCACGCAGTTCGCGACCACGGCCGAGTTCGAGGAGGTCGCCTACCTGCTGGTCCATGGCAAGCTGCCGTCGAAGGCGGAGCTGGCCGGCTACAAGGCGAAGCTGAAGTCGCTGCGCGGCATCCCGGCCAGCGTCAAGGCCGCGCTCGAGGAACTGCCTCCGTCCGCGCACCCGATGGACGTGATGCGCACCGGTGTTTCAGTGCTTGGCTGCGTGGCGCCGGAGAAGGACGACCACAACCATCCCGGTGCTCGTGACATCGCCGACAAGCTGATGGCCTCGCTCGGCTCGATGCTGATGTACTGGTACCACTACAGCCACAACGGCCGGGTCATCGACGTCGAGACCGACGATGACTCGATCGGCGGCCACTTCCTGCACCTGCTGCACGGGGAGCCGCCGCCGGAGAGCTGGGTGCGGGCGATGCACACCTCGCTGATCCTCTACGCCGAGCACGAGTTCAATGCCTCGACCTTCGCCGCGCGCGTGATCGCTGGCACCGGCAGCGACATGCATTCCTGCGTCGCAGGCGCCATCGGCGCGCTGCGCGGACCGAAGCATGGCGGCGCCAACGAGGTCGCGTTCGAGGTGCAGAAGCGATACGACACGCCCGACGAGGCCGAGGCCGACATCCGCGAGCGCGTCGGCCGCAGGGAGGTCGTGATCGGATTCGGCCACCCGGTGTATACGGTGGGCGATCCGCGCAACGGCATCATCAAGCAGGTGGCGAAGGAGCTCTCGGACGAGCGTGGCGACCGCAAGATGTACGACATCGCCGAGCGCCTGGAATCGGTGATGTGGGACATCAAGAAGATGTTCCCGAACCTCGACTGGTTCAGCGCGGTGAGCTACCACATGATGGGTGTGCCGACGGCGATGTTCACGCCGCTGTTCGTGATCGCGCGCACCAGCGGCTGGAGCGCGCACGTGATCGAACAACGCATCGACGGCAAGATCATCCGTCCGAGCGCGAACTACACTGGTCCGGAAAACCGGCCGTGGCAGCCGCTCGACGAGCGCGGCTGAGCGTCGCGACCGCAGGCAGGGCAACGGCGCCCAGGGTCGCCGTTTTTCCTTGCGGGGAGGGCGGCAGGCGGGTGGTCAGTCCAGACTTTCGGCCTTCAGCGCCGCCTGGACGCCCGGGTCCGCCTCCATCCGCGCCCCGAAGGCGGCGATGTTGTCGAGGCCGGACAGGTCGACGCCGGTCCGGTCGGCCCAGCGCAGTGTCATGTAGAAGTACGGGTCGGCGTAGCTGCGGAAACAGGCCAGCCAGTCTCGGTCCGCCAGGCGCCGGTCGGCGGTTTCCATCAGTCCGCGCACCGCGGTGAGGGCCGCCGCCTTCAGCGCGGCATGGTGCGACTCCTCGCCGCTGTAGCGCGCAGGCGCGAACATCGGCTTGAACGCCGGATGCAGGTCGGAATTGACGAAGGCGAGCCAGCGCGTGGCTTCCGCGCGCTGGCGCGGCGAGCCGTCACCGGCCAGGCGGGCCTGTGGGCGGGTATCGGCCAGGTAGCCCATGATCGCGGCATTCTGGGTGAGCACGAAATCGCCATCGACGAGGGCCGGCACAGCGCCGGCGGGGTTGATGGCCAGGAAGTCCGGCGCCTTCATCGAAGCGCCGTCGAGGACCTCGACCTCGAACGGCTCGGCTGTCCACTGCAGTGCGATGTGGACGCCGGTCGAACAGGCGCCCGGCTTGGTGTACAGCTTCATCGTGCGACTCCGCAGGAAAGGAGCCGCCATCATCCGCGCTGCCTGGCGCGCACTCAATGCGCCGGCGGCAACGCTACGTCACGACTTCGGCTTCAGTGTCTGCACGCGCAGGAAGGTGTGATCGCCGATCGTGGCCACCTGGTAGGCGTTGCGCCAGCTCGGGCTGGCGATGGCGTGCGCCAGGAAGTGGCTGGCCCCCGGCACGACCTCCCTGCGCTCGCCGTCCGGCAGCGCCCAGTTGCGCTGGGAGTCCAGCGCGATGGTCACTGCCTGCGACCAGGCTTCGGTATTGGTCAGGCGCGTGCGCGGGGAGACGATGGTGGGCGCGAACTGTTTTCGCGCGGTCACCACATCACACACCGAATCACCCCACAGGCCGCTGTCGGTACGGCGCAGGGCGACCTCGGCCACGGCGCGCTGGCCGAGGACGGACTGGTCGCGGGCCTCGAGGTACAGCGTGGTGCTCAGGCACAGGGAATCTGCGGCCTGCGGGGGCAGGACCGATGCCAGCCACAGGATCCAGGCGAGTTTCATGACGGCTCCTTGCTCCGTTGCGCCGCGCCCGCGCAGCCTTGGCCGGACCCCGATCGGGATCCGGGCCAACGCGTCGCGGCACGGCCTGGCGTGTTGGGGAGGGCGGCAGCACTCTCTGGCGCTTTGCTGCCCGGGCGCGAAGCCCGCGGACTGGCGGGTCGTGCCGGTTCCGCCGAAGGGGCGGCGGAGAAAGTGCGCGCACCTTACTGCCGGTTTTCAAAATGCCAGCTGAACAGGGGGTGCCGCCTCCTGGCCGCTCACAGCCTGGCGGCCAGCCGGCTTCCCTCGTCGATGGCGCGCTTGGCATCGAGCTCGGCCGCCAGTCCGGCGCCGCCGATCACATGCACTTCGGGACAGCGTCCGCGAAGCAGGGTGGCCAATTCCCTGCGGGATTCCTGGCCCGCGCAGACCACCACATGGTCCACTTCGAGCACACGCTGCACCCCATCCACCACGACGTGCAGGCCGGCGTCGTCGATGCGCCGGTACTCCACGCCGCCGAGCATGTGGACGCCCTTGGCCCTGAGCGTGGCGCGGTGGATCCAGCCGGTCGTCCGGCCCAGGCGCGCACCGGGGCGGCCGGGACTGCGCTGCAGCAGCCAGACTTCGCGCGCCGGCGGCCCGGGCACCGCCGGCCTCAGCCCGCCCGGCGTCGACGAGTCCGGATCCACGCCCCACTCGACCATCCAGCGCGCCGGGTCGAGGCTGGGCGAAGGTCCCTGCTGGACCAGGAACGCGGCGACGTCGAAGCCGATGCCTCCGGCGCCGATGATCGCCACTCTCGGGCCCGCGACCACGCTGCCGCGCAGCAGTTCGTCGTAGGCGACCACGCTCGGATGATCGGCGCCCTCGAGGATGAGCGGGCGCGGCACCACGCCGGTGGCGAGGACCACGGCGTCATGGTCGGCCAGCAGTCCGGGCGTCGCGTGCGTCCCGAGTCGCAACTCGACTCCGGTTTCGTCGAGGCGATTCCGGAAGTAGCGGAGGGTCTCGTCGAACTCCTCCTTGCCGGGGATCTTCCGGGCCAGATTGAATTGACCACCGATGTCCGCTGCGGCTTCGAACAGGGTGACCGCATGGCCGCGTCCCGCGGCCACCGTCGCGCAGGCCAGCCCGGCCGGTCCCGCACCGACGACGGCGATGCGTCGCGGTGTGGCCGTGCGAACGTAGGCGAGCTCGGTCTCGTGGCAGGCGCGCGGGTTGACCAGGCAGCTTGCGCGCCTGTTCTGGAAAACGTGGTCCAGGCAGGCCTGGTTGCATGCGATGCAGGTGTTGATCGCATGCGCGCGCCCGGAGGCCGCCTTCGCCACCCATTCCGGATCGGCGAGCAGCGGACGCGCCATCGACACCATGTCCGCCTGGCCGGATGCCAGGATCGACTCGGCGACGGCGGGCATGTTGATCCGGTTTGTGGCCACCAGCGGCACCGACACCTCCGGCTTCAGCCGGGCGGTGATGCCGGCAAAGGCGGCGCGCGGCACCTGGGTCGCGATGGTCGGCACCCGCGCCTCATGCCAGCCGATGCCGGTGTTGATGATGGTCGCGCCCGCGGCCTCGACCGCGCGCGCCTGGGCCACGATCGCTGGCCAGTCATTGCCGTCCTCCACCAGGTCGAGCAGGGACAGCCTGTAAATCACGATGAAGTCGGGTCCACAGGCTTCGCGGACCCTCCGCACGATCTCCACCGCGAAGCGCATCCGGTTGTCGACGCTCCCGCCCCAGCGGTCGTCGCGCCGGTTGGTGCGGGCCACGGTGAACTGGTTCAGCAGGTAGCCTTCCGAACCCATGAGTTCGACGCCGTCGTAGCCCGCCTCGCGCGCGAGCTGCGCGGACCGGGCGAAGGCCTCGATCTGGCGCCCGATGCCGCGGGCGGACAGGGCCCGGGGGCGAAAAGGGCTGATCGGTGCCTTCAGCGCCGAGGCCGACACCGACAGAGGATGGTAGGCATAGCGCCCCGCGTGCAGCAGCTGCAGGCAGATCCGCGCATCGTGGGCATGGGCCGCGGCGGTGACCTGGCGGTGCCGGGACACTTCGCCGCGGCGCGTGAGCTTGCCAGCGAACGGTTTGAGCCAACCGGACACGCTCGGCGCGAAGCCGCCGGTGACTATCAGCCCGACGCCACCGGCGGCACGTTCGGCGAAGTAGGCCGCAAGCTTGGGAAAGTCTCCGCGACGGTCCTCGAGGCCGGTGTGCATCGATCCCATGAGTACGCGGTTGCGCAGCCGGACGAACCCCAGGTCCAGCGGCGAGAGCAGGTGAGGGAAGGGCGCGTCGGCCATGGCATTCGTACCCGTATGGAGGCGTCACGATGCCAAGGTGGTGCAGCGAAATTGTTAGGCTCGTGTAACGCCGCTTTCACACCGGGCCTCCTAACCTGCGGCGCGATGACCCCGCTGAACGGTTGCCTTCCCCCGCGATGGGACCTTGCTCCGGTGGCGCGTTTCCACCCGTTTTAATGGATGGTTAACATTTTGCTGAATGTGTATCATGGCCCCGCGACAGCAGGGCCGGACCGGCCCCCGATGCCGGTTCCTGACGTTCCTGCCGCTCCCCCGATTCATTCACTGACCTCAGGAGTTAATGTAATGAAGATTCGCGTGTTGAGCACTGCCCTGCTGGCAGGCCTCGCCTTCTCGCCGGCCGCCTCCGCCCAGGAGTTCGACGACCGTTGGTATCTGACGGGTTCGGCCGGATTCAATCTCCAGGACAACGACCGCCGCACCGAAGACGTGCCCTTCGTCACCCTGGGCCTGGGCAAGTTCATCAGCCCTGTGTGGTCGGTCGATGCCGAACTGAACTACCAGAACCCCAGCATCGAAAGCAGCGTCAGCGGTGCCAACCGCAATCTGAACTGGAGCCAGTACGGCATCTCGCTGGACCTTCGCCGCCACTTCATCGCTGACGGCCGCGGCTGGAACCCCTATCTGCTGGTCGGCATCGGCTACCAGCGCAACGAGGAAGAGTACGACGCCTTCCCGAGCCCGGTCTCGCCCGGCCAGTACGAGGACGGCAACATGGCCGCCAAGCTGGGCGTCGGCCTGCAGACCGCCGTCGGCGGTCGCGCCGCGGTCCGCGCCGAAATCGCCTACCGCGCCGATTTCAACGACGACAGCTACGCCGCCAATGGCGGACCTGACTGGGCCGGCTACCCGCACAGTCAGGAAGAGAGCTCGTTCGGCGACGTGCTGGCCTCGGTGGGCGTGGTGATTCCGCTGGGTCCGGAGCCGACCGCGCCGGTGGCGCCGGCCCCGCCGCCGGCGGCGCCGAGCTGCGCCGACCTGGACAGCGACGGTGACGGCGTGAACGACTGCGACGACCGCTGCCCGGATTCGCAGCCCGGCCAGACGATCGGTCCGGACGGCTGCCCGGTGCCGGTGTCGATCGACCTGAAGGGCGTGAACTTCGACTTCGACAAGTCGACGCTGCGTCCCGACGCGGTGTCGATCCTGAACGAGGCGATCGAGATCCTGAAGCGCTATCCGGAGCTGAAGGTCGAAGTGGCCGGCCACACCGACTCGAAGGGCACCGACGCCTACAACCAGGCCCTGTCGGAGCGCCGCGCGACGGCGGTGTACGACTACCTGACCTCGAACGGCATCGACTCCTCGCGCCTGGTGGGCCCGAACGGCTACGGCGAGAGCCGCCCGATCGCGCCGAACACCAACGACGATGGTTCGGACAACCCGGACGGCCGCGCCCGCAACCGTCGCACGGAGCTGAACGTCCAGAACTGAGGACGGCGGCACACGGCAACACCACGAAGCCCGGCCCTGCGCCGGGCTTCGTGCATTCCGGGGGCTGCTACACTGCCCGCAGTGCAGGACCCGGGCGACAGGCGATGAAACGTGCAGCAAGGTGGGTGGTGGTGATGGCGGGGCTGGCTGCGCCAGGGTTCGCCGCCGCGGCGGTCGATTGCGGCAGCCTTCCACGGGGCAGTGCGTCCACCCCGCGGGTCACGGTGCTGACGCCGCTGTCCGCCGAGCTCGCGGCACCGTCGTACATGCTCGGCGCCAACAGCGGCGTGCTCGGCCATGCTTACGACGAATCCCAGACGGTCGACGAAGTGCTGCTGCGCCGGCGCATCGAAGGCTGCCGCAACGTCGCCATCGCGACCCCGGCGAGCCTGGCCGACCCGAATGATCCGGGTGCCTACAAGCCCAAGACCGAATTCGACAACACCCCCTGGCGATTCGACATGAACCAGGGCGGCCGGCGGATGACCGCCGACGAGTTCGACGCCTGGATGAAGGCCCGCGGCGTGCGCGTCGCGCGCGGAAGGGCGCCGGTCCCGGCCGTCGCCGACGGCACCGCGGCGGACTCCGCCGGCGAGGCGGTCGCGCCCGCCGAGGCTCGGCCCGCGGTCCCGACGGACAAGGATTCCGATCCGCGCTGACTCCGGTGTGACCTGGCCTGGAGCCGCGACGCCGAAGCGTCGCAGCCGCCTGGGGTTCAGCCCGCGATGACGCCCAGTTCGCGCCCGATGCGGGTGAAGGCGTCGATCGCGCGGTCCAGGTGCTCGCGCGTGTGCGCGGCCGAGAGCTGGGTGCGGATGCGCGCCTGTCCCTTCGGTACCACGGGGAAGAAGAAGCCGATCGCGTAGATGCCTTCCTCCAGGAGCCGCTCGGCGAAGCGCTGCGCCAGCGGCGCGTCGTACAGCATCACCGGGCAGATCGGATGCGTACCGGGTTTGATGTCGAAACCGGCGTCGGTCATGCGCTCGCGGAAATATGCCGTGTTCTCCGCCAGCCGCTCGCGCAGCTCGCCGGCGGCATCCAGCATCTGGAAGGCCTTCGTGCCCGCTGCCACCACGTGTGGAGGCAAGGAGTTCGAGAACAGATAGGGCCGCGAGCGCTGGCGCAGCAGTTCGATCACTTCGGCCTTCGCCGTCGTGAAGCCGCCCAGCGCGCCGCCCATCGCCTTGCCCAGGGTGCCGGTGATGATGTCGATCTTCTCCAGCACGCCCTTGACCTCGGCCGAGCCCCGGCCGGTGGCGCCGATGAAGCCGGTGGCGTGGCACTCGTCGATGTGGACCAGCGCGCCGTATTTCTCCGCCAGCGCCGTGATCTCGTCCAGCGGCGCGATGAAGCCGTCCATCGAGAACACCCCGTCGGTGGTGATCATGATGGTGCGGGCGCCGTCGGTCCTGGCCTGCTGGAGCTGCTTCTCCAGGTCGGCCATGTCGCAGTTGGCGTAGCGGTAGCGCTTCGCCTTGCACAGACGCACGCCATCGATGATCGAGGCGTGGTTGAGCGAGTCGCTGATGACCGCGTCCTCCTCGCCCAGCAGCGGTTCGAACAGGCCGCCGTTGGCGTCGAAGCAGGCGGCGTAGAGGATGGTGTCCTCCTTGCCGAAGAAGTCCGAGATCGTACGCTCCAGCTCCTTGTGCAGGTCCTGGGTGCCGCAGATGAAGCGCACCGAGGCCATGCCGAAGCCGTGGGTATCCAGCGCCTCGCGCGCCGCGGCGATGATCTCGGGATGGTCGGCGAGGCCGAGGTAGTTGTTGGCGCAGAAGTTCAGCACCCGGCGACCGCCGGTCAGCTCGATCTCGGCCGACTGCGGCGTGGTGATGACGCGCTCCGCCTTGAACAGCCCCTGGGCGCGGATGGAGTCGAGTTCTTCGGCGTAGCGCCTGGTGGGACCTGGGGTGCTGGACATGGCGGATCCTGGACTGCGGGACAGGCTGCGTATGTTAGCCGTTGCCCATGCACGGGGCCCGCGGCCTGATGCGGCGCATGGTCGCGACCGGGGGCCGTGGCTATGCTGCCCGTTCCTGACAGCGGGTGGACGATGTTCCCTGACGTATTGCCTCTGATCGCCGGCCTCGGCCTCTTCATGCTCGGCATGAAACTCCTCGAGGACGCGCTGGCCGCCCTGGCCGGTCTGCCCCTGCGCCGCTTCCTTCGCGAGCATGCCGACAGGCCGGCGCGGGGCATCCTGATCGGCACGGCGGCCACCGCGATCCTGCAGAGCAGCACCCTGGTGTCGCTGTTGGTGCTGGCCTTCGTCGGTGCCGGGATCATGCAGCTCGCCGGTGCCGTGGGCGTGATCATGGGCGCCAACCTCGGGACCACGCTGACCACCTGGCTGGTGGCCTCGCTGGGCTTCAAACTGGACCTTGCGACCTCGGCAATGGCCTTCATCGGCGTCGGTGGCGTGGGCTTTTCCCTGCTGCGCCGGGGCAGCAGGGCGCGCGAGACCGCCGGCCTGCTCCTGGGCGTCGGCCTGCTGCTCTACGGTCTGGACCTGATGAAGTCGGGCGTGGAGGCCTGGGCTTCGGCCTTCGATGTCGCGCCTTTCGCGGACTGGCCGCTGGTGCTGATGGCGCTGCTGGGCGTGGCGGTCACGGGAGCCATCCAGTCGAGCACCGCGGCGATGATGATTGCGCTGGGCGCGCTGCATGGCGGCATCGTCGACCTGCCGTCGGCGGCGGCCTTCGCCGCCGGCACCAGCGTGGGCACGACCTTCACCGCGGTGCTGGGCGCGCTGGGGGGCAGCGCGGACAAGAAGCGCGTCGCCGCCGCCCATTTCGGCTTCAATCTGTTCAAGGCGGCGCTGGCGCTGCTGATCCTGCACCCGATGCTGGCGGCGCTGGGGCGCGTTCCGGGGCTGGCGGACCCCCTTTTGCGCCTGGCGGCCTTCCACACCACCATCAACCTGGCCGGCATCGCCGTGGTGCTTCCGTTCGCCGGGCGGCTGGCGGAGTGGCTGGGACGGCGCTTCCGCGATGGCAGCGACCAGATCAACCACTACCTCCATGCGGCCGGGCACGAGGTGCCCGAGGCCGGCCTGGAGGCCGTGCGCAGGGAGGTCCGGCGCGCCCTGGGCATGACCGTCTCGCTGAATCGAGAAGCGCTGCAGATTCCGGCACCGCCTGTCGGCGAGTGGCCGGATCCGGATGCGGGGCAGGGCCGCAACGGTCGCCGCGACTTCGACGAACGCTATCGCAGGCTCAAGCGGCTGGAGGGCGAGATCGTCGAGTACGTGGCGCGCCTGCAACTGCAGGAGCTCACCCCGGAGGTCGGCAGCGGACTGTCCGCCCAGCTCGAGGCCATGCGCATGGCGGTCAGCTCGGCCAAGGCGCTCAAGGACATCCGCGGCAACCTGGTCGAGCTGCGCCTGGCGCTGCGGGCGCCGGTGGACGTGCGGCTGGAAGAGTTCGGGGGCGCGGCGACAACTCTGTACGCGGCCATCGACCGGCTCGCGCCCGGACAGCCCGAGCCGGTGCTGGTGCAGACGGTGTCGGCCCTGCGCAACCAGGTGCGCGAGGCGCGCGAGGGTGCGCTGGGCCGGCTCTACCGGGAGGCCAGCCGCGACAGCATCGGCGAGGAGGTGCTGTCGACCCTGCTCAACGTCAACCGCGCGCTGTACCTGTCCGCGCAGTCGCTGCTGCGGGCCCTGGGCCTGCATCTGCTGGCGCCGGAGACCGCGGGCGTGGTCGAGGACGCCAGCCTCGACTGAGCCCGCGCGGACCTCAGGTCCAGCTGAGCACGACCTTGCCCGACTTCCCCGACTCCATCAGGTCGAAGCCCTTCTGGAATTCGTCGGCCGGCAGCTGGTGGCTCAGCACCTTGTGCAGCGGGAAGCCCGAGAGCACCAGCTGCGTCATCTTGTACCAGGTCTCGTACATGCGGCGGCCGTAGATGCCGTGCAGGGTGAGGCCCTTGAAGATCACCCGGTCCCAGTCGATGCCCGCACCCTTGGGCAGCAGGCCGAGCAGGGCGACCTTGCCGCCGTGGTACATGCAGTCGAGCATGTCGTTGAAGGCCGCCGGGTTGCCGCTCATCTCCAGGCCGACGTCGAAACCGTCCATGTGCAGTTCGGCCATCACGTCCTTGACCGAGGTCTTGCTGACGTTGACCACGCGGGTGGCGCCCATGTCGGCGGCCAGCTTCAGGCGGAAATCGTTGACGTCGGTGACCACCACGTTGCGCGCGCCGATGTGCTTGCAGATGCCCGCGGCCATGACGCCGATGGGGCCGGCGCCGGTGATCAGCACGTCCTCGCCGACCACATCGAACTCGAGCGCGCAGTGCGCGGCATTGCCGTAGGGATCGAAGAACGCGGCCAGCTCGCTCGGGATCTGGTCGGGGATCGGCCACAGGTTGCTGGCTGGCATCGCGATGTATTCGGCGAATGCGCCGTTGCGGTTGACGCCGATGCCCACGGTGTTCGGGCACAGGTGCTGGCGTCCGGCGCGGCAGTTGCGGCAGTGGCCGCAGACGATGTGGCCCTCGGCCGAAACCCGCTGGCCGATGGAGTAGCCCGTGACCCCGGGACCCATGCCGACGATTCGGCCGACGAATTCGTGGCCGATCACCAGGCCCTGCGGAATGGTGCGCTGGGCCCATTCGTCCCAGAGGTAGATGTGCAGGTCCGTGCCGCAGATCGCGGTCTTCTCGAGGCGGATCAGGACCTCGTTGGGGCCGGGCTGCGGCACCGGCACCTCTTCCATCCAGATGCCCTTGGCCAGTTCGCGCTTGACCAGCGCCTTCATGGTGGTGGGAATGGCGGACTGCTGCGGCTGGGACATGGAATGGCTGTCGGAAGGGCGAGGCGGCCATTGTACCGCCGGCGCCGGTCACGCCCTCGTGCGTGAGCGTCGGCATTTGCGCCGGACCGCCGGCACGGCCTATCGTCGCCGGCTGTCCAGATGATGCGTGAACCCATGCGCCCGAGCCTTCCCGTCGCGATCCTCGCCGCCGCCCTCCTGCTGCCCGCCGCTGCCGCCGCCGACGAGGGGATGTGGCTGCCCTCGCAGTTGCCCGGGATCGAGGAGGCGATGCGCGGCTCGGGCTTCCAGGGCGACCCGAAGGACCTGTCGGACCTGTCGCGGCCACCGATGAGCGCCGTGGTCTCGCTGGGCGGCTGCACCGCGAGCTTCGTCTCCCCGCAGGGCCTGGTGGTGACCAACCACCACTGCGCGCATGGCGCGATCCAGCTGAACTCGACGCCGGAGAACAACCTCATCGTCAACGGCTTCAATGCCGCCACCATGGCCGACGAAGTCTCCGCCGGCCCCGGGGCGCGGGTGCTGGTGACCGACCGCTTCGAACGCATCACCGAGCGCATCCTGGCCCGCGCCCGTGGGAAGACCGGTCGCGCCTACCACGACGCCGTGGAGGCCGCCTCCAAGGCCGCCGTGGCCGAGTGCGAAGCCGAGCCCGGCTACCGCTGCAGCGTGGTCGACATGTACTACGGCACCGACTTCCACCTCATCCGGCAGTTGGAGATCCGCGACGTGCGCCTGGTCTACGCGCCGCCGGACGCGATCGGCAGCTACGGCGACGAGATCGACAACTTCATGTGGCCGCGGCACAGCGGCGACTTCACCTTCTACCGCGCCTACGTCGGGCCGGACGGCAGGCCGGCCGCGTATTCGCCGGACAACGTGCCCTTCCGGCCGGCGGCCTGGCTGACGGTGTCGACGGAGCCGCTGGCCGAGGGCGATTTCGCCATGCTCGCCGGCTACCCGGGCCGCACCTTCCGCCATCGCACCGCCGCCGAGTTTGCCGACCAGGTGGAATGGCAGCTGCCCTCGCGGGTCGAACTGATGAGCGCGCTGCTGGCCGCCGTGGAGCGCGCCACCGCCGGCGATGCCGACGCTGGAGTGCGCTATGCCGCCCAGGTGGCCAGCCTGAAGAACACGCTCAAGCGCGCCCAGGGCGAACTCGACGGCCTGCGCCGCAGCCATGCGGTCGCCGAGCGCCGTACGCAGGAGGCGGCCATGCTCGCCTGGCTCCCTTCGCAGCCGGACGCAGCCGCGATCCGCGCCGACATCGATGCCGCCGCGGAGGTGATCGCCTCCGCCCGCGGCACGCGCGAGCGCGACCAGCTGTTCGGCCTGATGCAGGCCCAGACGCAGCTGCTGCGCGGTGCCATGCAGCTGCAGCGGCTGGCGCTGGAGCGCGGCAAGCCCGATGCCGAGCGCGAGGCCGGCTACCAGCTGCGCGACGAGGCACGCATCGAGGCCGCGCTGCGCCAGGCCCAGCGTCGCTATGCCCCGGCCGTGGAGCGCGCGATCCTGGCCGAACTGCTGGCGCGCCATCGCGCACTGCCGGCGGACCAGCGCGTGCCCGAGATCGAGGCCGTCTTCGGTGCCGACGCCGCGTCCGCCGCGGCAGCACTGGAGGCCCTGTACTCGACCACGGCACTGGCCGATGAAGCGGAGCGTCTGCGCCTGCTGGCCGCCGCTCCGCCCGAGGTGCGGGCGTCCACCGACCCGCTGATGCGCGCCGCCGCCACCCTTCAGCAGGCCGCCCTGCGCTTGGAGGACGAGGACAAGGCCCGCGCCGGCGAACTGCTGCGCCTGCGCCCGGCCTACATGCGCGGCATGATCGGCCACGCGCGCAGCGAGGGGAGGGCGGTCTATCCCGATGCGAACTCCACCCTGCGCGTGAGCCACGGTCGCATCGAAAGCCTGCAGCCGCGCGACGCGGTCAGCTACGCACCGCTGACCACCGTCGAAGGCATCGTCGAGAAACACACCGGCGTCGCGCCCTTCGACGCGCCGGCGCCCCTGCTCGACGCCATCGCCCGCCGTGACTTCGGCGCCACCGTCGATCCAGGCCTGGGCACCCAGACCGTCAATTTCCTCACCAATCTCGACACCACCGGCGGCAACTCCGGCTCCCCGGTGATGGACGCGCGCGGCCGCCTGATCGGCCTGAACTTCGACAGCAACTGGGAGGCGGTCAGCGCCAGCTGGAAGTTCGATCCGCGCTACAAGCGCGCGATCCATGTCGATGCCCGCTACATGCGCTGGATCATGGCCCGCGTCTATCCCGCGCCGCAGCTGCTGCACGAGATGGGCCTGCCACTGGACGGCGCCGATCGCGCGCCGGCCGAGGCCGACGGCCGTTAGACTTCCAGCCATCCCCTACCCACCACGACCGCTCCAGGACGCAGACCCATGGGCAAGACCTTCCTTGTCGCCGCCACCGCCGCGATCGCCGCTGCCGCCGCCGCCAGTCCCGCCCACTCCGGCGAGGGCATGTGGGTGCCGCAGCAGCTTCCCGAGATCGCCCGACCGCTGAAGAAGGCCGGGCTGAAGCTCGACCCCGACCAGCTCACCGACCTGACCGGCGACCCGCTCGGCGCGGTGGTCTCGCTGGGCGGCTGCACCGCGAGCTTCGTCTCGCCACAGGGCCTGGTGGCGACCAACCACCACTGCGCCTATGGCGCGATCCAGCTCAACTCGACGCCCGAGAACAATCTGATGCGCGACGGCTTCTACGCCGCGCAGATCGGGGACGAGATCAGCGCCGGCCCCACCTCGCGCATTTTCGCGCTGGAGTCGATCGAGGACGTGACCGGCAAGGTGCAGGCTGCCGTCGCCGCGGCGCCTGACGCGCTCGGCCGGACCAATGCGCTGGACGCGATCGAGAAGTCGCTCGTCGCCGCGTGCGAGGCGGAGGAGGGCTACCGCTGCCGCCTGTACAGCTTTGCCGGTGGCAACACCTACCGCCTGTTCAGGAACCTCGAGATCCAGGACGTGCGCCTGGTCTACGCGCCGCAGGGCAGCGTCGGTGCCTATGGCGGCGAGGTCGACAACTGGATGTGGCCGCGCCACACGGGCGACTTCTCCTTCTACCGTGCCTACGTCGGCAAGGATGGCAAACCGGCGCCCTTCGCCGAGGACAACGTGCCCTACCAGCCGAAGCGCTGGCTGGAGTTCGCCGACAGGCCGCTGCGCCAGGGCGACTTCGTGATGGTCGCCGGCTACCCCGGCCGCACCGCGCGCTATGCGCTGGCCAGCGAGTTCCAGGACACGCAGGACTGGCAGTACCCGACCATCGTCCGCCACTACAAGGCGCTGCAGAAGATGGTGGCCGAGGCCGGCAAGGCCAATCCGGACATCGAGGTCAAGTACGCCAGCACCATGCGCGGCTGGGAGAACGTCTACAAGAACTACGACAGCCAGTTGGCCGGCTTCGAGCGCACCAACGCGATGGCGACCAAGCAGCAGCAGGAAGCCTCGGTGCTGGCCTGGGCCCGTGAGCAGGGCGAGGCCGGCCGGCCCGTGCTCGACGCGCACGCGCGCATCCTCGAGATCAACCAGGCCAGCCGCGCCACCCGCGACCGCGATCTCGTGTTCGGCCAGTTCAACGGTACCGGCCTGCTGTCGACCGCGATCCGCGGCTACCGCCTGGCGATCGAGCGCGAGAAGCCCGACGCCGAGCGCGAGCAGGGCTACCAGGAGCGCGACCTGCCGACCCTCCAGGGCGCGGTGCGCCAGATGGAGCGCCGCTACGTTCCGGAGATGGATCGCGGCCTGCAGCGCTATTGGCTGGACGAGTACGTGAAGCTGCCCGAGGACCAGCGCATCGAGGCCCTGGACGCCTGGCTGGGCGGCAGTGACGACAGGGCGATCGAGGATGCGCTCGAGCGGCTCGCCGGCAGCGAACTGGCCGGCGGCAGGGATGCGCGCCTCAAGTGGCTGCAGGCCGACCGCAAGACCTTCGAGTCCAGCAATGACCCCGCGATCCGCTACGCGGTGGCGGTCATGCCGACGCTGCTGGCGCTGGAACAGGAGCGCAAGGCGCGCGCCGGCGACGACCTGCTGGTGCGCCCGGTCTATCTGCAGGCGGTGGCCGACTACAAGGCGAGCAGGGGCGAGTTCGTGTACCCGGACGCCAACTCCTCGCTGCGCATCACCTTCGGCAACGTCAAGCCCTACACCAAGCTCGACGGAACGCCTCAGAAGCCGTTCACGATGCTCGAGGAGATCCCGGCCAAGGACACCGGCGAGGAGCCGTTCGACGCGCCGAAGGCCCTGCTCGACGCGGTGGCGGCCAAGCGTTACGGCGGACTCGAAGACCGACGCCTGGGGTCGGTGCCCGTGAACTTCCTCGCCGACCTGGACATCACAGGCGGCAACTCCGGTTCGCCGGTACTCGACGCGCACGGAAAGCTGGTCGGCCTGGCCTTCGACGGCAATTGGGAGTCGGTGGCCTCGAACTGGGTCTTCGATCCGGTGATGACGCGGATGATCTCGGTGGACCAGCGATACATGCGCTGGATCATGCAGGAGGTCTATCCGGCGCCGCGCGTGCTTGCCGAACTGGGGCTGGAGCCGAAGCAGTGAGGATCCTGCTGGCCCGCCACGGCGAGACCGAGTGGAATCGCGCCGGCCGCTACCAGGGCCAGGAGGACATCCCGCTCTCGGACACCGGGGTCGAGCAGGCGCTGCGGCTCGGCGAGCGACTGCGGGATCTGCGCATCGACCGCGCCGTGGCCTCGCCGCTGTCGCGCGCCCGCGACACGGCGCGGCTGGCCTTGGGCGAGGCGCGGGCCGACATGCTCGACCTCGACGAAGGGCTGATGGAAATCGCCCACGGCACCTGGGAGGGCAAGCTCGCCAGCGAGATCCGCGAGTCCGACCCCGAACGCCTCGCGGCCTGGCGCGACGCCCCGGACAGGGTGCAGATGCCCGGCGGCGAGTCGCTCGCCCAGGTCCTGGGGCGGTCGTGGCCCGCGTTCGCGAACGCCTGCGAGGGACTGGGTCCTGAGGACACCCTGCTGGTGGTCTCCCACGACGCGGTCAACCGCGTGCTCCTGTGCCGGGTGCTGGGACTGCCGCTGGATCGGCTGTGGACCTTCCGCCAGGCGCCGGCGACGCTGAACCTGCTCGAGGGGCCGGAGGCCGGCCGCCTCGAGGTGGTGCGACTCAACGACTGTGCACACCACACGCTGCTGTTCGGTGAGGCCGTGCACCGGGCGCTGTAGGCAACGCACGCCCGCTTCCGGCCGGCGGCGAAGCGCCGGCCCCGCGCATCAACGCCAGCCGGCGTCGCGCGCGGCGCGCTCGGCCTCGGCGTCGAGAGGCTCGCCTTCGATGCGCGCATCAAGTTCGGCCAGCACGGCAGCCGGCAGCGGGGTGGATGCCAGGCGCAGCTCGCCGCCCGGCGGGGTCACGGCCTCGCTGGTTACCGGCACCTGCCAGCCCGCCTCGTCCCGGCACGCAAGTCCTGCCTGCGCAGGATTCCCCGGCAGAACGAAGCTGCGGCAGTAGCGGCCGCCTGCATCGCGGAAGCTGATGCCGATCGAGACGGCGGTCGCCGCCTCCGGCGCGCTGGCCAGCCGGGTCTCCAGCGCCTCGGCGAGGTGGCCCTGCGCCTGCAGTCGCCCGCCCGCATCGGCCACCAGCGGAAGGGTCCGGTCGTCGCGCACATCGAGCCATTGCACGACCAGCACGCCGAACAGCAACGAGGCCGCCATCGCGCCCCACTCGGGCCATGACCAGCGCCGTTGCGCGCGCGTCCCGCGCCGTGCCGTGGCTGCGCGCATGCCGGTGACGCCGCCGGCCGTGGGGCCGCCGCCACGCGCGACGGCGAGCAGATGCGCGGGCACCGGTTCGTCGAGCACGTCGTCGAACGCCGCCGACAGTCGCCGGCGCAGCGCAAGGTACCGTGCCAGCTTCTCCGCCAGCCCGGGATCGGCCGCGATCACCGCCTCGACGCGCGCGGCCTCGGCCGGATCGAGTTCGCCGTCGACGTAGGCCATCAGAATTTCGTCGTCGATCTTCATCGCCTGTCCTGCCTGCATTTGCCTAGCGAAGCCCGTCGAGCATCTGCTGCAACGCTTCGCGCCCGCGCGCGAGGCGACTGGTCACGGTACCGATCGGAATGCCCAGCGCCTCCGCCGCCTCGCGGTAGGCGAGTCCTTCCACCAGCACCAGTGCGACCACCTCGCGCTGCTCCGGCGGCAGCTTCGCCATCGCCGCCTGCACCGTCATCGCCGCCGCCTGGCCCTCCATCGGCGAACTTCCGACGTGTTCGCCCGCTTCCTCGGGTGCGAACACCTGCTGTCTGCGGCCACGCGCGCGGAGTTCGTCGATCCAGGCGTTGCGGACGATGCCGAACACCCAGGCCTCCAGCGGTTCTCCCGCACGCCATTGCGGCGCCCGCGCCAGCGCGCGTTCGAGAGCGAGCTGCACGACGTCGTCGGCATCGTGCGGATCGCCGGTCAGCGAGCGTGCGAAGCGGCGCAGGCGTGGCAGCAGTTCGCACAGGAGCTCCCGCATGGGGTGGTCGGAATCGCCGTCGGTCATGGGGTATACGTCCCACGCACGGGTTTTCTTCCATGCATTGTGAGCGTCATCCTGAATGGTGCCTGTGCGCTTGCCCGTCGATGGGGACGGCATCGGCGCGGATGCTAGCATCCGCTGCCACGACCGTTTTCCGCGCGGCCCTGGCCAGTCGCGATCCAGCCTCATGCGCAATGGGAAGCATCCATTCCGGCGATCCCTGGGACTGGCGCTCGCCGCGCTGGCGCTGGCCGCGGCATCGATGGCATCCGCGCAGCGGGCTCCGCCTGTCGAGCGCGTACGGCAGGCGTTGCCGGTGCCGGCACGGGTTCACGAGCTGCCCTCCAGGCGGCCGGACGTGCTGCCGCTCCCGCAAGCCGCTGTCGACAACGCCGCCAATGGCGTGGTGCGGTCGGCCCCGACCAGGCTGGAGTTCAGGCGCCTGGTGCGCGCCCACCGCAATGTCATCGACACGGATCGGACCGGCGCGCCGGTGGTGCGCAGCGAGATCGTCGCCATCGATCCCAGCGCCGGGTCGCTGCAACGCGCGCAGTCGGCCGGCTTCACGATTGCCCGCGAGTCGGTGCTGGACGAGCTGGGCGTGCGCGTCGTCGTCCTGCGCGCAAGGGATGGCGTGGGCACTCGCGCCGCGCTGCGGCGGATACAGCGCCTCGATCCCGACGGCCAGTACGAGTACAACCATCTCTATCTCGGCTCCGCGTCGAGCGGCGGGGGAGGGCAGGCGCCGGTTTCGTCCACCGTCGCTCGCGCCGCCGGAACGCCCGGGCGCATCGGCCTGGTCGACAGCGGCGTCGATGGCAGCCATCCAGCGCTGGCCGGTGTCCAGCTGCACACCTGGGGCTGTGGGGGTCGCCGCAGGCCGGATCACCACGGCACCGCGGTCGCCTCGCTGCTGGCCGGCGACACCGGCACCGGAACCATCCCCGCCCAGGCAATGCTGTTCGCAGCGGACATCTACTGTGGCCAACCGGCCGGTGGTACCGCCACCGGCCTGGCCGAGGCCATGGCCTGGCTGGCAGGCGAACGGGTCGGAGTGATCAACCTGAGTCTTGTCGGCCCGCACAACCGCCTGCTCGAGCGGGTGGTGCGGGCCATGCACGGGCGCGGCCATGTGCTGGTCGCCGCGGTCGGCAATGACGGTCCGGCAGCACCGCCGCTGTACCCGGCCGCATACCCCGAGGTGATCGGGGTGACCGCGGTCGATGCGCGCCTGAACGTTCTGCCCGAGGCCGGGCGTGGGCCGCAGGTCGACTTCGCGGCTCCGGGTGCGGACCTGCGCGTGGCGATGCCGGGCGGCGGCTGGACCGCGGCGCGCGGTACCTCCTTCGCCGCCCCCATCGTCGCCCGCCTGGCCGCACAGCTCATGCCCGCGGCCAGCGGCGGGCGCAACGACGCCGTCCGGAGTGCGCTGGCCGAGCAGGCACGCAACCTCGGGAGCCCAGGCCGCGACAACACCTTCGGCCATGGCCTGCTGGGAACGGTTCCAGGCGTCGCGCAGGCCGATGCGCCGCAATGAACGCGACCTGACCGGGCCGGGAAGAAACCGGCAACCCCGATCGTAGTTGGACTCGAAGGCCGCGGGTGGTCCGCGGCGTCATGGAGTCCCCGACATGAACCAGAAGACCCTGCTGACGTCTGCAGTACTTGCCGCCCTGCTTGCCCTGTCCACGGCCGCGGCCCATGCCCAGGATGCCGGGGCGGGTGCCGACGCCGCGGCCGATGCCGAGGCGATCGCCCGCGCGACCGTGCCGGCCGAGCAGCTCGCCGACCGCTACGCCGGACTGGCCGGCTCGACCGAGGCCGCGGCGGACCTGGTCCACTCCCTGCGCGAGGGCGGCGAAACCGCTGCGGCGATGGGCTATGGCGAAATCAACATCACCCTCGCGATGGCCGAGTCATTGCTTGACCAGGGTTCCGCGGCCGACCTCGACACCGCCCTGGCCAGCGTGCTGGACCTGCGTGTCGACGGCATGGGCTGGGGCGAGATCGCCCGGGAGATGGGGTTCAACCTCGGCGAGCTGGTCAGCGCCCCGAGTCGTGCCCAGGCCGCGGTTCCCGGCGGCGGCAACGCCGAGGCCGGTCTGGCGACCTCCGGCGAGGGCGCCGCCAACGCCGGCAGCGCCCGTGCCGGTGCCGCCACCGCTGCCGACGCCCGCATGCGCGCCGGCATCGGTGCGGATGTCTCCTCCGAGGCGCGCGCCAATGCCAGGATCGACGCCGGTGCGCGCGGCGGCATCTCCGGCCGTCCGGAAGGGGCCGTCAAGCCGGTGCTGCCCACCCGGGCACTGCTGCCGGAGCGCCCGCTGCTGCCGGAGCGCCCGCAGCGCCCCGAGCGCCCCGAGCGCCCGCTTCGGGGTGGCCGTTGATCCGGTCCACGTGCGGATAACCCGTCCCGATAGGCGCCACGGGCGCCCATCGGTCTTCGTATTCGAATCGCGCACGCGACCCTGCGTGCGCGATCCGTTCTTCTGGACAGCCATCCACAAAGGTAGACCACATGATCCGTTCCAGCTTTCTCAGCCTCTCCCTGCTGGCGCTCGCCGGCCAGGCCCATGCCATCGATGGCTTCAGCCTCGGCGTCGGCGTCGATTACAGCAGTGGCGACTACGGCGGCGATACGACCACGGACATCCTTTCCATCCCGCTCAGCGCCCGCATCGACAGCGGCAACCTGAGCCTTCGTGCGAGCCTGCCCTGGTTGCATGTGAGCGGTGATCCGAACGTGCTGCCGACGACGGGCCGGGTCAACAATCTCAATCCGATCGGCCGGGGCCGTGGCGGGCTGGTCGGCATCCCGGGCGGCGGCGCGGACCAGCCCGCCGAACGCGGCAGCACCTCCGGTATCGGCGATCTGTCGCTTGCCGCGATCTATTCCATCCCGACCGGCGGCGCGCTCGGCGTGGACCTGGCCTTCAATGCCAAGATCGCCACTGCCGACGAGGACAAGAGCCTGGGCACCGGGGCGAACGACTACGGCGTTGCCGTCGACCTGTATCGTGATTTCGACGGCACCATGCTGTTCGGTGGCGCTGGCTACACACAGCTCGGCGACTCGGACTACATCGAGGTCGACAGCGTCCTCAGCGGCAATTTCGGCGTTGGCTGGCGCGCCGGCAGCCGTGGCCGGCTCGGCCTGATGTACGACTACCGGGAGGCCGCGTCCAGCAACTTCGACGACCGCAGCGACCTGACGGGTTTCTTCTCGGCTCCCGCCAGAAGCGGCGGCAGGTTCCAGCTCTACGTCAGCAAGGGCCTGTCCGACGGCAGCCCGGACTGGGGCGCAGGCGCCAGCTTCCTGCAATCGTTCTGACCGGATGACTTCTCCCGGGCTCCAGCACGCGAGAGCTGGAGCCCACGCGCCACCCCGTCGCCATCCCGGGGGCGATCCGCCAGACTTGCCCCATGGACCTGCAACAGTGGCTCGAGCGCATCGAGCACCAACACCCGAAGTCGATCGACATGGGCCTGGAGCGGCTGCGCGACGTCGCGGAACGCATGGGCATGGGCCGACCCGCGCGCTTCGTGGCGACCGTGGCCGGCAGCAACGGCAAGGGCTCGACGGTGGCCTTCATCGAGGCCATTGCCGCGGCCTCCGGGTTGCGCGTGGGCGCCTACACCTCGCCGCACCTGCTGGCCTACAACGAGCGCGTGCGCATCGACGGCGTCGATGCCGACGACGCCAGTCTCGTGGCGGCCTTCGAAGCCGTGGAGGTCGCGCGCGGCACGACCATGCTGACGTACTTCGAGTACGGCACCCTGGCCGCGCTGTGGCTGTTCGAGCGTGCCGGCCTGGACCTCGCCGTACTCGAGGTGGGGCTGGGCGGGCGCCTGGACGCCGTGAACCTCGTCGACCCGGACGTGGCCGTGATCACCACTGTCGACCTCGACCACCAGGACTGGCTGGGCGGGGACCGCGAGGCGATCGGTGCCGAGAAGGCCGGCATCGCCCGGGCCTGGAAGCCGCTGGTGCTGGGCGAGGACGATCCGCCCTCGAGCGTGCTCGGCCACGCCTACGCGATCGGCGCCTCCGCGATCCGCGCCGGCAGCGACTACCGCTTCGGCCGCGACGATGGGTGCGAGGGCTGGTGGTGGCGCGAGCCCGGCTTCGAGCTGTCGCTGCCGCTGCCGGGACTGGCCGCGCCGGCGCAGTTGCGCAATGCCGCGGCTGCCATCGCCGCGCTGCGCGCGCTGGACCTGGAGATCGACGACGGCGCATGGGCGCGTGGCGTTGCCGCGGCGCGGGTGCCAGGGCGCCTGCAGCGCTTCGAGCGCGGCGGCGTCGAAATACTCGTCGACGTGGGCCACAACCCGCAGGCCGCGCGTGCGCTTGCGGAGTGGCTCCTGACCGCGCCCGCCGCGCGCACGGTGGCGGTCTACGGCGCGCTCGTCGACAAGGACGCCGTGGGCGTGGTCGAGGCGATCGCGTCGTACGTGGATGCCTGGCACCTGGCCGGCACAGAGGCCGCCGGCAGTCGCGGGCGTGACGCCGACGCGCTGGCTCAGGCCCTGGCCGGTACCGCGGCGGCCGGCGCCGCGCGGCATGGCGATGTCGCCACGGCGCTTGCCGCGGCCGCGGTCGCGGCCCGGCCTGGCGGCCGCGTGCTCGCCTTCGGCTCCTTCCACGTCGCCGCCGCGGCGCTTGCCTGGCTGGCGGCCGGCGATTCAGAAGCCGGAGCCGGCGGGGCCGTATAATTCCTGCGCCTTCCGCTGCCCGAGCGCCCATGGACCCCGGACTGAAACAGCGCCTGATCGGCGCCGCGGTACTGATCGCGCTGGCCGTGATCTTCCTGCCCATGCTGGTGCAGGGGCCGGCTCCCGACAGCGGCGTATCCGACCTGTCGCTGCATGTCCCGGATGCTCCGGACGGCGAGTACGTCACCCGCGACCTGCCGCTGGTTGCGCCCGAGGCCGCCGGCTCTACCGGGCTGCTTGCCAGCGACGGACGCCTGGCGACCGTGGACACCGCCACCGCGACGCCGGAAGGCGATGCGCGGCATGCCGATGCGGCCGACCTTGCCGCGGATCCCGCGGCGGAGCCCATCGGTGCCGCCGACGTCGCCGTGCCCGATGCCGCGGAGGCCGCGGAAGTGGCCGCGCTCCCGCCGGAACCAGCGGCGCCGCCGCGTCCAATCGCTGCGGCCACCGATACCGCGCCCCGCCCGGTGGCTCCTGCGCCCGCGAAACCCGACCCCGTGGCAACCCAGACGCCCGCCCCCGCGCCGCGCCTGCCAGCGGCGACCGCCGGCGGCGACTACGCCGTGAACTTCGGCGCCTACGCCACCCGGGCCGACGCCGGCACCGTGGTCCAGCGACTGCGTGGCGAGGACCTGCCGGCCTACGTCGAGGAAACCCGCGTCGGCGGTCGCGACGCCTGGCGCGTGCGCATCGGCCCCTATGCGAGCCGCGCCGATGCCGAGACCGCACGCGTGCGCGCCGGCGCCATCGGCTCGCGCGCCACTGCGGTCGTGGTCGCCCTGGACGCCGCCGCGCCGGCATCCGGCGGCACCCCCGGCGCGTCGACCACGGCACCGGCCGCGGCGACTGCGCCCGCACCGGCGGCCGGAACCGGCTTCGCCGTCCAGCTGGGCGCCTTCGGCAGCGCCCGCGACGCCACCGCACTGCGCGACCGGCTGCGCGGCGCCGGGATCGGTGCCTTCACCGAGACCGTGCAGACTGACAGGGGCACGCTGACCCGCGTCAAGGCCGGACCCGTGGCCACGCGCGCCGAGGCCGAGCAGCTGAAGGCGCGGGTGAAGTCGGGCTTCGGCATCGACGGCCTCGTGCGCTCGCATCCCTGAACACCGCTTCCCAACTTCGCAGGATCCAGTCCCATGTGCGGCATCGTCGGCATCGTCGGAAACACTGAGGTCGCGGCCGCGCTGTACGACGGCCTGACGGTGCTGCAGCACCGCGGCCAGGACGCCGCCGGCATCGCCACCGGCAACGGCACCCGCCTGCGCGTGCACAAGGGCAACGGACTGGTACGCGACGTGTTCGATGCCGCGGCGATGGCACTGCTCGAAGGCCGCGTCGGCATCGGTCACTGCCGCTACCCGACCGCGGGCAGCGAGGGTTACGACGAGGCGCAGCCGTTCTACGTCAATTCGCCGTATGGCATCGCGCTCGCGCACAACGGCAACCTCATCAACACCGACGAACTGCGCCGAGAGGTGTTCGAGACCGACCGCCGCAACATCAACACCGAGTCCGACTCCGAGGTGCTGCTCAACGTCTTCGCGCACGAGCTCGACGGAGCGCGCGCACTGACGCCGGAAGCCGCGCTCAATGCGGTCGAGGGCGTGCACCGGCGCGCGCGCGGCGGCTACGCGGCGGTCGCGATCGTGCTTGGTCTGGGACTGGTGGCGTTCCGCGACCCGAACGGCATCCGGCCGCTGGTGCTCGGCAGGCGCGTGTCCGAGGCGGGCACCGAATACGCGGTGGCCTCGGAATCGGTGGCCCTGGACATCCTCGGCTTCGAGCGGTTGCGCGACGTCGAGCCCGGCGAGGGCATCGTGATCACCGCGCGCGGCGAACTGCATGCGCGCCAGTGCGCGGAGCCTGCCGAGCACGCACCCTGCATCTTCGAGTACGTCTACTTCGCGCGTCCGGACTCGATGATCGAGAACATTTCGGTGCACAAGGCGCGCATGCGCATGGGCGTGACCCTGGGCGAGAAGATCCTGCGCCAGCGGCCGGACCACGACATCGACGTCGTGATCCCGATCCCTGACACCTCGCGCGACGCCGCGCTGGAGATCGCCAACGTGCTCGGCGTGAAGTACCGCGAGGGCTTCATCAAGAACCGTTACGTCGGCCGCACCTTCATCATGCCGGGACAGGGCGAGCGTGCGAAATCGGTCAAACGCAAGCTCAATCCGATCCCGCTGGAGTTCCGCAACCGCGTGGTGCTGCTGGTCGACGACTCGATCGTGCGCGGCACGACCTCGAAGCAGATCGTGCAGATGGCCCGCGACGCCGGTGCGCGCAAGGTGTACCTGGCCTCGGCGGCTCCGCCCGTGCGCCATCCCAACGTCTACGGCATCGACATGCCCTCGACCGAAGAGCTGGTGGCCAACGGCCGCAGCGAAAAGGAGATCGAGGCGCTGCTCGGCTGCGACTGGCTGATCTACCAGGACCTCCCCGACCTCGAAGCCGCGGTGGCCGGGCACAAGTTCCCGGGGAAGAAGTTCGACAGCTCGTGCTTCAGCGGCGAGTACGTGACCGGTATCGAGCCGGGCTACTTCGAGCGCCTGCGCCAGCTGCGCTCCGACGAGGCGAAGAAGAAGCGCCGCGTGGGCGCCTGAGGCCACGGTGCGGGGGTCGTTGTTCGACGCCGCGCGCGCGTGCCTGGCGGCGGCCTCGCCCGAGGACAAGGTGGCGGCCACGCATGCGGCGGCGGCGGCGTTCCGCGCGGGCGACCTCGCGATCGACCCTCGCGCCCCGGCACCCGGGCCCATCCGCATGCCCGGCCGCCCGCCGCGCCCGCGCCTGGTGCATCCACGCGCACTTCCGCGCCGCGGCTTCGGCACCGGCGAGGGTCGCGCCGCCTTCATCCACGCCATCGCCCACATCGAGTTCAACGCCATCGACCTGGGCTGGGATGCGGTCTACCGCTTCCGCGGGATGCCGGGGGACTACTACGCCGACTGGGTGGCAGTGGCCGATGACGAAGCCCGTCATTTCACGATGCTGCGTGGCCGCCTGCAGGCGGCCGGCTACGACTACGGCGATTTCGATGCCCACAACGGCCTGTGGGAGATGGCGGAGAAGACCGCGCATGACGCGCTTGCACGCATGGCCCTGGTCCCGCGCGTGCTCGAGGCGCGCGGCCTGGACGTGACGCCGGGCATGATCGCGCGGCTGCGCGGGCAGGATGATGCGACCGCCGACATCCTGGAAGTGATCCTGCGCGAGGAAGTGGCCCATGTGGCCGCCGGCAGCCGCTGGTTCCGCTGGTGCTGCGAACGCGCCGGCATCGACCCCGAGCCACGCTTCCCGCGAACTGCTGGTGGAGTATGCGCGCGCCGTGCTGCACGGTCCGTTCAACGTCGATGCCCGCAGTGCCGCGGGCTTCAGCGATGGGGAGCTCGCGGCGCTGCGGCAGCTCTCGGGCTGACGCCCGCGGGGATGCGCACTGCTCAGCGCGACGCCAGCGCGTCCAGCACCATCCCGCCCGCATCCACGCGCAGCACCGAGCCCTGCTCGTACCAGTCGCCGAGCACCACCCGCGTGCGGGCGCGTCCGTCGACGTCCAGCGCATGCACCGCCGGTCGATGCGTGTGTCCATGGATCAGCAGGTCGACGTCGTGGTCACGGAAGACCGCCTCCACCGCCGTCGGCGCGACGTCGGTGATCGTCTCCATCTGCCCGGCGTCGCGCAGTTCCCCCTGCCGCGCCCGGCTGGCGGCCCGCGCCTGCCGGGCGAACGCCAGCCGCGCCTCCAGCGGCTGCGCCAGGAATTGCCGCTGCCAGCGCGGATCGCGGGTCTGCGCGCGGAACTGCTGGTAGGCGACATCATCGGTGCACAGTGTGTCGCCGTGCATCAGCAGCGCCGGCTGCCCGTACAGGTCGATCCGCGCCGGATCGGCGAGCAGCGTCATTCCCGCGCGCCGCGCGAACTCCCCGCCCAGCAGGAAGTCCCGGTTGCCGTGCATGAAGTACACCGGCACGCCGCTGTCGGCAATCGCCTTGAGCCGCTCCGCCACGAAGGTTCCGGCTTCCGACGGATCGTCGTCGCCCACCCAGGCCTCGAACAGGTCGCCGAGGATGTAGAGCGCCTCGGCGCGGCGCGCCTCTCCCTCGATGAAGTCTCCGAACAGCCGGGTGATCTCCGGCCGGTCCGGGTCGAGGTGGAGGTCTGAAACGAAGAGGGTCGCCATCCGGCGATTGTAGAACGGGCTGCTCCGGTCCACGGCGGGTTCGCGCAACGGCCGTACGCCGCGCGCCATACGCCGGGCGGCACCGGCTAAAATGCGGCCATTCCACCGCATCATCCGCCTGCATCGAGCGCCATGACCGTCCGCACCCGCTTCGCCCCCAGTCCCACCGGCTACCTGCACATCGGCGGCGCCCGAACCGCGCTGTACTGCTGGCTCGAGGCGCGCCGCCGCGGCGGGCAGTTCATCCTGCGCATCGAAGACACGGATCGCGAGCGCAGTACCCAGGCCGCCATCAACGCCATCCTCGAGGCGATGGAGTGGCTCGGCCTCGACTATGACGAAGGCCCGGTCTACCAGACCGCACGCATCGAGCGGTACCGCGAAGTCGCCGAGCAGCTCGTCGCTTCGGGCCACGCCTATTACGCCTACGAGTCGAAGGAGGAGCTCGACGCCATGCGCGAGGCGGCGATGGCCGCCGGCGGCAAGCCGCGCTACAACGGCGCCTACCGCGACCGCGGTGCGCCCTGGCGCGATGATCCCAACCGCGTGATCCGCCTGAAGAATCCGCTCGACGGCGTGGTTGCCTGGGACGACAAGGTCAAGGGCCGCATCGAGATCGCGAACGCGGAGCTCGACGACCTCGTCATCTTCCGCCCGGATGGCTACCCGACGTACAACTTCGCCGTGGTGGTGGACGACCTCGACATGGGCATCACCGACGTCGTCCGCGGCGACGACCACGTCAACAATACGCCGCGCCAGATCAACATCTACCGCGCGCTGGGTGCCGAAGTGCCGGCGTTCTCGCACCTGCCGATGATCCTCGACGAACACGGGGCCAAGCTCAGCAAGCGCACCGGCGCCGCCGACGTCATGCAGTACCGCGATGCCGGCTACCTGCCGCACGCGCTGCTCAACTACCTGGTGCGCCTGGGCTGGTCGCATGGTGACCAGGAGATCTTCTCGATCGCCGAGATGCAGCGGCTGTTCGACCTCAAGGACGTCAACGCCAAGGCCGCGCGCCTGGACATGGCCAAACTGGGCTGGCTGAACCAGCAGTACCTGAAGGAGGACCCGCCCGCGGACGTCGCGAAGCACCTCGAATGGCACCTTCGCGAAGCCGGGTACGACCTCGACGCCGGCCCCGCGCCGGCCGATGTCGTGCTCGCCCTGCGCGACCGCGTGCAGACGCTCAAGGACATGGCCGAACGCGCAGCGGTCTGGTTCCGGCCGCTCACCGAGTACGACGACAAGGCCGTGGCCAAGCACCTCGGGCCCGAGGCGAAGGCGCCGCTGGCCGAGGCTCGCCATCGCCTGGATGAACTGTCGGGATGGAGCGTGGACGCGATCGCCGACGCCCTGCAGGCCACTGCCGGAACGCTGGGCCTGGGCATGGGCAAGGTGGCGCAGCCGCTGCGCGTGGCGATCACCGGCACCCAGGTGAGCCCGGACATCGCGCATACGGTCTACCTTGCTGGCCGCGCGGAAGCGCTGAAGCGCATCGACGCGGCGATCGCGCTGATCCCCGCCTGACGCCTGACGGTGGGAGCGGCCCGGCCGCTCGTCCTGCGGGGGCGCGCGGCTTGAGTCCTTGGGCGTTGGCCACCATCATCCTTGGCATGTCCGTACATGCCTGCACCGATCCCAAGCACCACGTCCATGACAGCGCCGCCTTCGTGGCCGCGGTGGAGCGCGCCTGCCACGAGCGCGGCCTGCGGCTGACGCCGATCCGTGCCGGCGTGCTCGGGCTCATCGCCGAGGCCGAGCAGCCCATCAAGGCCTACGATCTGCTGGACCGCGTGCGCGAAGGCCAGGGGCCGGGCGCCGCCGCGCCGCCGACGGTCTACCGCGCGCTCGACTTCCTGCTCGCCAACGGCTTCATCCACAAGCTGCAGTCGGTCAACGCCTTCGTCGCCTGCCACCACCCGAGTACCGCACAGCACTCGGTGCCGTTCCTCATCTGCGATTCCTGCCACACCGCGATCGAGCTGGAGGACCGCAAGATCGTCGCCGCGCTGGACGAGCGCGCGCGCGAACTCGGCTTCCGGCCGCGCGCGCAGACGCTGGAGGTGCATGGCACCTGCGCCGCCTGCGCATCCGGCGAAGGCGGCGCGGGCCCGGACGCCTAGAACAGCACGCGCACCCCGGCGGTGACGCCGCGGCCCGGCAGCGGTGCGATGTCGTTCAGGAACGAGGTGTGCACGCGCGCTTCCTCGTCGAGCAGGTTGCTGCCGTTGAGGAACAGTTCCACCGCGCTGCCGCCGGCGGTATCCATGTGCCAGGCGACATTCGCGTGCACCAGCGTGTACCCCGGCGTCGCGAGTTCGCCTTCGGCCACGTCGTCCTGGCTCGCGTACCGCACCGCGCCGAGGCCGGCGCGCCAATCGTCGCTGGTCCAGCGCAGCTCGCCGCCGACGCGCGAGGGCGCCATCCGCGGCAGGTTGCCGTCGAGCGCCAGCTGCGCCACGTAGTCATGGCCCTGCTGGCCGTGGGGTACCGATATGTCGATCTCGCGCATGCCCTGGCCGTCGAGCTTCCCGCGCACGACGTCGCCGAAAGCACGCGCCGTCCAGGCGCCGCTGCCGTTGTCGATGAAGGTCCACTCCGCCTCCACCTCGGCACCGCTGAAACGGGCGTCAGCCTGGTTCCAGGCGCGCACCGGCAGGCCGCCGTCGATGATGCCGGTGTCGGCAAGGTAGATGAAGTCGTCGTAGCGCACGTGGTACAGCGAAGCGCCCAGCTGCAGCGGACCGCGGTGCCAGTGCAGGCCGATCTCGGCGCGGTTCGCGGTCTCGACGTCGAGACCGGCGTCGCCGAACTCGTGGCTCTGCGTCGCCACATGCACGCCGCTGGAGTACAGCTCTTCGGCGGTCGGGGAACGCTGCGCGCGGTCGAGGCCGAGCGACAGGTGCATGTCGGGGGTCAGGTCCCAGCGGGTCGCGAATGACAGGTTGGTGGTGTCGAAGTCGCGCGAGGGCCCGGCCTCGGCGACGACGTCGATGCTGTTGCGGTCATGGCGCAGGCCAAGCTCCATGCGGATGGCGCCGAAATCGCGCTCGCCGATCCAGAAGACACCGGCGTCGCGGGATTCGGAGTCGGGCACGAAGGCTTCCGCGCCCAGGGCGCCGAAGTCGCGCTGCGTCCACTGCATGCCGAAGGCGCCCTCCCAGCCGCCGAGCGGATGGTGCGCCAGCTCCAGCCGGCCTTCGATGGTGCGGTTGTCGAACACCGTGCCGACGTCGTCGCCCTCGTATTCGGTATGGGTGTAGTCGGTGTGCGCGAGCTTGGTGCGCAGGCTCCGGAACGCGCCGAAGTCGTCCAGGCCGCCCCGGAGCTCCGTGCGGCGCTGGTCCATCACCACGTGCACGCCGCCATGGCCGCTGTCTTCATGGCCGTCGCCGTCGTGACCGTCGTCATCGCCGTGGTCGTCCTCGACGTGCACGTGGCCGGGCACGCCGTAGCGTGTGTTGTAGAGGCTCTGGCCGATGCCGATGAAGCCGCGGTCGCCGACCCACGACAGGCCCAGTGCGCCGCTGTCGGTGCGCACGAAGCTGTTCGGGAGGATGCCGCGGGCATCGTCGCCGCCGTCGTCATGGCCGGGCCCATCGTGGCCGTGCGCCTCGCGCAGGACGGCGCTCTCCGCGTATCCGGGGATGTCGATGTCCCCGGTTTCGCGATGCAGCGCGTCGACATGGAACACGAAGCGGCCCGACGCCGACGTGCCATCAAGGCGGAGCATGCCGGTGCGCTCGTCGTTGACGCTGCCGGCGCGCAGCTCCGCGCGGCCCTCCAGCGGCCGCGACGTCGCGGTCTCGGGAATGCGTCCGTCGACCACGTTGACCGCACCGCCGATGGCGCCATTGCCGTAGAGCAGGGTGGCCGGACCCTTCAGCACCTCGATCTGGTTGGCGAGGAACGGTTCGATGCTCACCGCGTGGTCGACGCTGACGGTCGAAACGTCGCCGGCGGACAGGCCGTCGCTGAGCACCTGGACCCGCGCGCCTTCGAGGCCGCGGATGATCGGACGGCCGACGCCCGCGCCAAAGAACGAGGACTGCACGCCGGGCAGGCGCGACACCGTTTCGCCGATCGAGCCGGCCTTGGCCTCGTCCAGCTGTTCGCCGGCCAGGACGGCGACGGGCCGCGCCAGGTCTTCGGCGGTGCGGGCGATGGGGTTGGCGCGGACCCGGACGGAATCGAGGTCGGTGATGCCATGTCCGTGGCGGGTCCCGTCCGGCTCGGGTGCCTCCTGCGCGGCGGCGGGCATGGCGGATATTGTCGCCAGGACGGCGAGGGCCAGCGTGGCAGGGGTGGATAGGGCGCGGCGGAACAGTGTCGAGGTCTTCACGGGCATCGGCGGTGTTAGCATGGGCAAGGATTGAAATGTTATATTGTTTCAAATCGAACGCCCAGCCCAACGAAAGTCATGGCCACTTCCTGCAATCTCAATCGAGCGGATCGCGTCGGTTTCGCCGCTTCCTTCCTGTGCGCGCTGCACTGCGCGCTGCTGCCGCTGGTGTTGGCGGTGCTGCCGACGCTGGGCCTGTCCGTGGGCGGCTGGGTGGACATCGACCAGGGTGTGACCGTGTTCGCGACCCTGCTCGGGGTCGCCACACTCGCGATCGGCTTCCGCCGGCACCGCGCCTTCCGGGCTTGGGCGCTGCTGCTTCCCGGCCTGGCGCTGGTCTGGCTGGGCGCGTTCAGCCCGCTCCACGACCATGGCCTGGGGCACGCCGTGGTGATGGCCGTGGGCGGCCTGATGATCGCCGGCGCGCATCTGTTGAACCTGCGCCTGACCCACGCCGCCGCCGCTCGCGCGACGCCGTGAAACCCGCGCCCGTGCTAGGATGCGCGCCCTGTGGCGTGCAAGGGCGCGCCTGACACGAGACATCCAGGAGCATCAGAGAATGGGCAAGGGCGACCGCAAGACGGCCAAGGGCAAGCGCTACAACTCCAGCTACGGCAACGCCCGCAGCCAGGCCACCTCGAAGGCGACCGGCACGTCCGCGGCGCCGGTCGCGAAGAAGGCCGCCAAGAGCGTGGCCAAGGCCCCGGCGAAGAAGGTCGTGGCGAAGAAGACCGTCGCCAAGGAGTGACCTTGCGCCACCGGCGGTAACGCACGAAGCCCCGCGGAAAGCGGGGCTTCGTCGTTTCCGGGGAGTGGAGGGGCCGCGGATCAGCGGGCCGCTGCTCCCGCCTCGATCTCCGCCCAGACGCGCATCAGGTTGCCGCCCAGGATTTTCCGGATGGCATCGTCCGAGTGCCCGCGCGCCTGCAGGCCGGCGATGAGGTTGGGGAAATCCGCCACCGTACGCAGGCCCTCCGGCAGCGCGCCGTCTACCCCGTCGAAGTCCGAGCCGATGCCGACGTGGTCGACGCCGATCAGCTTGACCGCGTAGTCGATCTGGTCGAGCACGTCGCTGATGGGTGCCTCCACCTTCGGGTGGTCCTTGGCCCACTGATCGGCAAAGGCCTTGCGGTCCAGTGCCGGCTCGCCCGCGGCCACGCGCTCGGCGTTGCGGCGGTCGAAGGCCAGCGATTCGCGGAACCAGTCGCGGGTGTTGGCCGCGGCCTGCGGGTTCACGAAGGCGGTGCCGAACGGGATCTGCACCACGCCGCCCCTGGCCGCGATCAGCTTCGCCAGTTCGTCGCTGAGATTGCGCTCGAAGCCGGGCGTGAAGTGGCGCAGCGCCGAGTGGCTGGCGATCACCGGCACCGAGCTGAGCTCCACCGCCTGGCGCACGGCGTCGTCGGAGATGTGCGAGACGTCGACCATGATCCCGAGTCGGTTCATCTCGCCGATCACCTCGCGGCCGAAGGGGCTGAGGCCGTTCCAGCGCTTTTCCACCGTGTACGAGGAATCGGCGATGCGGTTGTTGCCGCTGTGTGCGAGCGTGATGTAGCGGATACCGCGCTTGTGGAAGAACGCCAGCTGCGACAGGTCGTCCCCGATCGGTCCGCCGTTCTCCATGCCCAGGGGCAACAGCACGCGGCCGCCTTCGCGCAGGCGCTCGACGTCGCCGGGCGAGATGAGGATGGCGAAGCGGTCGGGATGGCGCGCGACAAGGGCCTCCATCGCGTCGATCTGGGCATTGGCCGCCTGCCAGGCGCTGCCGGATTCGTCCTGCCGCGCCGAGGTGTAGATCGACATGAAGGCCACGTCCAGGCCGCCTTCGCGCGCACGCGGGTAGTCGAACTCGCGGTCCGGGGCGGCTTCGCCGAGGTCGGCCCAACTCGACACCAGCACGCCCGGGGCGTCGACGTGGGTGTCGACGATGAGTGCGTCGGCGGCCAGCGCGCGCGCGGCGTCGGTAGCCTGGGCGAGCGCGGCGGCGGGGACGGCCAAGGCCAGGGACAGGGCGATTGCGAGGGCGCGGAGACGGCTTCGGGACATGGTGTGGCTCCTTGTGGAACGGCGGGATCTCAGGCGGTCGGGGTGGCGCCAGCCACCCTGCGGCCGGCGGAATGGACCGAGACGGCCAGGTCGCCGCCCAGCCAGTAGCACAGCGCCGCGGGCTCACGCACGCGCCAGCGCACGAAATCGGCGCGCAGGCCGGGGCGCAGCCTTCCGCGATCGTCGAGGCCCAGCGCGCGCGCCGCATGCAGGGTGGCGCCGCGCAGCGCTTCGACCGGGGTCAGGCGGAAATGGGTGCAGGCCAGCTGCATCGCCTGGCGCAGCGAAAGCAGCGGCGAGGTGCCCGGGTTGCAGTCGGTGGCCACCGCCATCGGCACGCCGTGCGCGCGGAAGGCGTCGATCGGCGGCAGCGTGGTCTCGCGCAGCACGTGGAAGGCGCCGGGCAGGAGCACCGCGACCGTGCCGGCCGCCGCCATCGCGCGCACGCCGGCGTCGGACGTGTGTTCGACGTGGTCGGCGGACAGTCCGCCGAATTCCGCCACCAGCGCCGCGCCGTCGCCATCGCTGAGCTGGTCGGCGTGCAGCTTCACCGGCAGCCCCAGGGCGCGCGCGGCGTCGAACACCCGCCGGGTCTGCGCCGCGCTGAAGCCGATGCGCTCGCAGAATGCATCCACCGCGTCCACCAGTCCTTCCGCATGCAGGCGCGGCAGCCATGCGCGGACGGCGTCGATGTAGCCGTCGGCATCGCCCATGAACTCCGGCGGCAGCGCATGCGCGCCGAGGAAGGTGGTGCGGACCGGGATGCCGAGCGCGTCGCCGAGCCGGCGCGCGGTGCACAGCATCTTGCGCTCGTTGTCGAAGTCGAGGCCGTAGCCCGACTTCACTTCAAGCGTGGTCACGCCGTCCGCCACCAGCGCGCGCGCGCGCGGCAGGGACTCGGCCAGCAGCGTCCCCGCGTCGGCGGCGCGTGTGGCGCGCACGGTGGAGAGGATGCCGCCGCCGGCACGCGCGATCTCCTCGTAGCTCACGCCCGACAGCCGCTGTTCGAACTCCGCGGCGCGGTCGCCGGCGAAGACGGCGTGGGTATGGCAGTCGACCAGGCCCGGCGTCACCAGGTCCCCGCCCGCATCGGTCACCTCATCGGCGAGGTCCGCCGCTGCCCCGGGCAGCGCCGCCGCAGGGCCTGCGAAGACGATGCGGCCATCGCGCCAGCCCAGCGCGCCGTCGTCCACCAGGCCGTAACCGCCGGCATCGTCGTCGAGCGTGGCCAGGCGCGCACCGAGCAGCAGGCCGTCCCAGCGGCCAGGCGCGGTGTTCATCGGCGCGGAGCCGGCGGGAGGACGACGGTGCGGCGCGACATGGATGGCCCCGGTGCTGTGGCGACGACCCGCTAGCCTAGCGCAACGATGCCGGCCGGTGGCAGACGCACCGCCACCGGAAACGGTAGCCTGTCGCCCCCCGCCACAGGATCGTCCACCATGTCCGCACGCTCCGACGCCGCAGAGCCCATCGCCCGCCGGGTGGAGGAAGGCTGGCGGTTGCCCGGGGTCGCCAACCTGCATTCGCACGCGTTCCAGCGTGCCATGGCCGGGCTCGCGGAGCGCCAGACCCATCCCGAGGACTCCTTCTGGACGTGGCGCGAAACCATGTACCGCATGGCCGCGCGCTTCGATCCCGATTCCCTGCACGCCGTCGCCAGCCAGCTCTACGTCGAGATGCTGGAGGCCGGTTACACCACGGTCTGCGAGTTCCACTACCTGCACCATGCGCCCGACGGCCGGCCCTACGACGATCCCGCGGCGATGTCGCAGGCGCTGATCGCCGCTGCGCGGGACACCGGCATCCGCCTGACCCTGCTGCCGGTGCTGTACATGACCGGAGGTTTCGACGGCCGGCCTCTGAACGCGCGGCAGGCCCGCTTCGGCCATGACATCGACGGTTACATGCGCCTGTTCGAAGGGCTGCGCGCGGAGGAGGGCGAAACGCTCCGCGTCGGCTGCGCGCTGCACAGCCTGCGCGCGGTACCGCCCGAGGCCATGCGCGCCGTGCTGGCGGCGCTTCCGGACGACGCCCGCATCCACATCCACATCGCCGAGCAGGTCGGCGAGGTGCAGGACTGCCTCGCGCTGCGTGACCTGCGGCCCGTGGAATGGTTGCTGCAGAACGCCACGGTGGACGCGCGCTGGACCCTGGTGCACGCCACGCACCTCAACGACTGGGAGGTCGCCGGCATCGCGAAGAGCGGCGCCACCGTCGCCATCTGCCCGAGCACCGAGGCCAACCTCGGCGACGGCCTGTTCCGCCTCCGCGACTATCTGGACGCCGGCGGCGCCTGGGGCATCGGCTCGGATTCGCATATCTCGGTGTCGCCGGTGGAGGAGCTGCGCTGGCTGGAATACGGGCAGCGGGTGCTGACCCGGCGCCGCAACATCGCCGTGCATGGGGACTCGCCAAGCGTGGGCGCGACCCTGCTGCGCGGCGCATGGTCGAGCGTCGCCGGCTCCACCGGGTTCGACGGCGCCGGGGGAGATGCTGTCGTGCTCGATGCGGACGCGCCGCAGCTGGCCGGCGCCACCGCGGACGACGTCGCCGACCGCTGGATCTTCAGCGGAAACCGATCCTGCATCCGCGAAGTGCATGTCGCTGGCCGCAAGGTCGTCGCCGATGGCGTGCATGCCGGACGCGGGCCGATCCTCGCCCGCTACCGGGCAGCGATGGCGACCATCCTCGGGGCCATCGAAGGATGATCGATGCCGGCCGCGCGACGCGGCCGGCTGAAAATTTCCGCTGCCCGCTGCAACCAACCTCCTGGGACGCATCAGGAGGACAGAAGCGCGACATGGAAAACGGAGCGGCGTTCACCGCCATGGTCCAGGAGAACAGGGGGGCGCTGGTGCGCCTGGCACGGCGCTACGCCGGACCGGACGACTGGCAGGACCTGCTGCAGGAGATGCAGCTGCAGCTGTGGCGCAGCTTCGACAGCTTCGATGGACGCGCGCAGCGTTCGACCTGGCTGTACCGCGTCGCGCTCAATACCGCGCTGGGCCACGTACGCAAGCCGCGCCGTCTCCACAGTCCGCTGGACGAGGTGCCGGAGCAGGGCGACAGCGGCGATACGGAGGACGCGATCGGCGTGCTCGACCGGTTCCTCGCCATGCTCGATCCCGTGCAGCGCAGCGTCCTGATGCTCGATCTGGAAGGGCTGCCGCGGGAGCAGGTCGCCGACGTGCTTGGCCTGAGCGTCAACGCCGTGGCCGTACGCATGACCCGCCTGCGCCGGCTGTTCGAACAGCGTTTCCTGGAGGACTGACGATGGACTGGGACAGGATCAGGACCCAATGGCGCGAGGCGACGCCCTCCGCGAACCTGCTGTCGCTCCACGAGCTCCGCAGGCGCGACGGTGCGCTCTGGAAGACCGTGCGGCGGCGCGATCTCCTCGAAACCATCGCTGGCGTATTCGTGGCGATCTTCTTCGGAGCGATGACGATCGTCGCGTTGTCCAGAGGGGAATGGCTCCAGGGCGGATTCGCGCTGCTGGTGGCCGGGTGGGGGGCGGAGCTGCCGTTCCGCATGCACCGCCACCGGCGGCTCGCGCTCGAGCCGGGGCACGGACTCGACCTGCGCGCGTTCCTGGAGCGGCAGCGCGATGCAGCGCTGGTCCAGGCCCGGCTGCTCGAGCGGGTCTGGCTCTGGTACCTGGCCCCGCCCGCCATCGGCCTGGCGGGCCTGACGCTGGCACGCGACGGCCTGACCGCCGGTGCGCTGCGCTTCATCGGCGTGATGCTGGTGCTGTGCGTGGTCCTGGTCTGGGCGAATCGCTACGCGGCGCGAACGCAGTTCCGCGCCCATGCCGATGCGCTGGAGCGCCAGCTCGACGCTCTGGCCGGGGACAGCTGATTGCGGCCACACACGGCGCGGGAGCCGCGCCCACGTCATCGATCATCGACAAGGAGAGACCCATGCAGCTTCCCCTCGCTTCCATCCTCCCGCTGTGCGCGGCGCTTGCGCTCGCGGCCTCCGCCAACGCTCGTGCCGGCGATGACGCGGCGCTCGCCTCGATCGTCGACCAGCGCCTGGCCGGCGACCGCACGGGCGCCTGCATGGCGGTGGCGGTCATCGACGGCGACCGCGTTTCCCGCACGTTCCGCTGCGCGGACCCTGCCGCCGCCGCACGCATCGGTCCCGACAGTGCATTCGAGATCGGCTCGGTCAGCAAGACCATGACCTCGACCCTGCTCGCGGAGCTCGTGGCCGAAGGCAAGGTCTCGCTGGACGATCCGCTGTCCGCCTACCTGCCCGAGGGGACGAACGTCCCCGCCTTCGAAGGAAGCCCGATCCTGCTGCGGCACGTGGTCACCCACACCAGCGGCCTGCCGGCGCTGCCGGCGCGGATGGCGGTGACCGATCCCGGCGATCCCTATGCCACGCTGACCATCGACGACCTGCTGGCTTCGCTTGGCGACGTGACCCTGGCGCACGCCCCGGGAACGCGGTTCGAGTACTCGAACTTCGCTTCGATGGTGCTCTCACACGCGCTCGCCAGGCGCGCCGGCACCGACTTCGAGACGCTGATCGACGAACGCCTGTTCACGCCGCTCGGCATGGATCGGGCCTACGTGTCGCGGCGCCCCGAAGGCGTGCGCGCCGCGGGCGGCCACACCCCCAACGGCCTGCCCGCGCCCGCATGGACCATCCCGGTGGACGCCGCCGGTGTCGGCGGCGTGCGCGCCACGCTCGAAGACATGGTCCGCTACGTCCGGGCGAATCTGGATCCCGCCGCCACCCCGTTGCATGCCGCCATCGAGCTGGCGCACGCGCCGGTCAGCCGGCAGCCGCCGATGGCGATGAACTGGATGCTCATGCCGGTCGCGGGCCGCACCGTACTGGTGCACGAGGGCGGCACCGGCGGCTTCTCGTCCTTCGTGTCGGTGGACGAGGGGAAGCGGCGCGGCGTGGTGATCCTTTCCGATACCGCGTGGCACTCCATGGGCGGACTCGGCAGCCTGGGGCTGCACCTGGTCGATGCGTCGCTGCCGTTGGGCGGGCCGCGCAGGATGGCGACGCCGCCGGCGGAGCTGCTCCAGGGCCTGGCCGGCGAATACCAGCTGCAGGGCCTGATGAAGATGAGCCTCCGCCATCGCGAGGGGAAGCTGTACTTCCAGGCCGAAGGGCAGGGCGAGTACGAGCTGGGCTACGACAGCGCCGGCGACTTCTTCCCGACCGTCGCCGATGCGCTGCTCAAGCCCCGTCGACAGGCCGATGGCAGCTACGCCTTCCTCTGGGTGCAGGGCGGCGGCATGATCCCCGCCACCCGTCTGGACGCAGGCGCCGCCTCCGCGCCGGCCCTGTCCACGGCGGTGCTTGCGGACTATGCCGGCGAGTATCCGCTGGCCCCGGGCTTCGCCCTCACCGTCCGCGAGCGCGATGGGCGCCTGCATGCACAGGCCACGGGCCAGGGCGAGTTCGCGCTGGATCCGGCCGGCCCGGACCGTTTCGAGGCGGCCGCTTACGGGATCGGGATAGAGTTCAAGCGCGGTGCCGACGGCAGCGTCGCGTCACTGGACCTCCATCAGGGTGGCCGGGTGACGCACGCCGAGCGACGATGACCGGCTGAGGGGGCCGGCGTTCAGCCGAACAGGCCGGAACCCGTCGGCAAGGCCCCCTCCAGCTCCAGCAGGAACCGTTTGGTCGGCAGCCCGCCGCCGAACCCGGTCAGCGAGCCGTCCGCGCCGATGACGCGGTGGCAGGGCAGCACGATCGGCAGCGGGTTGCGGCCGTTGGCGGCGCCGACCGCGCGGGTGGCGGTCGGCCGGCCGATCTGCCGCGCAAGGTCGCGATAGCTCCAGGTGTCGCCGTAGGGAATCGCGGCGAGCGTGGTCCAGACCGTGCGCTGGAACTCGGTGCCGCGCGGCGACAGCGGGAGGTCGAAGCGCTGGCGCTTCCCGGCGAAGTATTCCTGCAGTTGCCGCTGCGCTTCGGCGAGGACGGCATTGCCGCCCTCCTGCCAGTCGTCGCCGACGTGTGCCTGGCAGGGCGGCGGGAAGTCGATCCGGAGCAGGCCGTGGTCGTCGGCGGCAAGTGTGAGCGTGCCGATCGGGGTGTCCATGCGGAGGAACGGGATGGTCATGGGCTGTCTGCCTCATGCGTCGGTGTCCGCGCGCGCTTGCGCGCGGTGGCGCGGGACTGCGCCGCTGTGGTGTGGGACGTGGACGCCATCGCGTCCTTCCAGAGGTGGATCACCGCGTAGGCGCGCCACGGCCGCCAGGCCCCGGCGCGGACGGACAGCGCCTTTGCGGTGAGCCGCGAACCATCGGCGGGCAGTGCTTTCTGCAGCACCAGGTCCTCCGAGGGGAACGCGTCCGGGTGGCCGAGCGCGCGCATCGCGATGTACTGCGCCGTCCACGGTCCGATGCCGGGCAGCGCGACCCAGTGCGCCGTGAAATCATCGAGCGTGCGTTCGGCGCGGAAATCGACGCGACCCTCGAGCAGCGCCCGGGCCATGCCACGCAGGGTGTCGGCGCGCGCACGGGTGAGGCCGATCGCCGAGAGGTCCGCATCGGCCAGCGCATCCGGCGTCGGGAACAGGTGCTCCAGTCCATCGCCGAACGCCGCAGGAAGCGGCTCGCCGTAGCGTCCTGCCAGGCGCGCGGCCAGGGTGCGGGCGGCGGCCACGCTGACCTGCTGCCCGAGCACCGCGCGCACGGCGATCTCGAAGCCGTCCCAGCCGCCGGGCAGGCGCAGGCCGGGGCGTGCCTGCAGCAGCGGGCGCAGGCGCTCGTCGTTCGAGAGCGCGTCCGCGATCGCCTGCGGATCGGCGTCGAGGTCGAGCATGCGCCGCAGCCGCTGCACGATGTCGAGCAGGCGCCCGGCCTGCGGCGCGTGAAGCTCCAGCTTCAGTGCATGTTCGCCGCCGGGCCACGCCGAGATGCGCAGCCACCCGTGCGGCGCGTCGCCGGTGCCGGCGATGACGCGCGCATAGTGCGCGTCGCCCACCGATTCCACCCCCGGCAGCGCGCGACCACGCAGGAAATCCAGCATCGCCGGGAAGTCGTACGGCGGGCGGTAGCCCAGGCGCAGCACCAGCGTGTCGCCGTCGGTCTTCGCCGCCGCGCCGGGCTGCCTGCGCAGTTCGCGCGGCGTCATCCGGTAGGCGTCCTTGAAGCTGGTGTTGAAGCGCCGAAGACTGCCGAAGCCCGCCGCCATCGCGACCTCGGTCACCGGCAGCGCGGTCTCGGTCAGCAACTGCTTGGCGAACAGCAGACGCCGCGTCCCGTGCACGCCCACGGGCGGCGCGCCGAGGCGCTCCACGAACAGCCGCCTCAGCTGGCGCTCGCCCAGGCCAACGCGCCCGGCAAGGACCGACAGCGGCGCATCCGCCAGAGCGCCCTGGTCGATCAGCGTCAGCGCCCGCGCCAGCGCCGCATCGCCGCGCCGCCAGGCGCCGTCGCCGGGCGACAGCTCGGGCCGGCAGCGCAGGCAGGGCCGGTAGCCCGCGGCCTCTGCCGCCGCGGCGCTGGCGTAGTAGGTGACCCGCTTCGCGTAGGGCGCCGGGCAGACCGGGCGGCAGTAGATCCGCGTGCTGTGCACGCCGGTGAAGAACAGGCCGTCGAAGCGCGGGTCGCGGCTGCGGCGCGCCTGGTCGCAGGTGGCGGTGGCGGGGAGGACGGCGGTGGCGGATTCGACCGGCATGGACGCAGGCTAGCACCGGCGCAGGGCCATGACTCGCCGTTTTCGGACATCCGGACCCGCGGCCACGCTAAGGCAGTTTCCGGGCGGTTTCCGGGCGGTGGCCGCCCGGGCCGTCAGGGCAGCGCGGCGGGCTCCAGCGCCGGCAGCAGCGCCGCCGGGTCCCCATCGTGATCCGCCGCCGGGATGCCCAGAAGCTGCGCCAGCAGCGGATAGACGTCCACGTTGTCGATCGGGTCGATCACCGCGCCGTTGCGGAACGCGGGGCCGCTGGCGATGAACACCGCGCGCATCGACGGCAATGCCGGGTCGTAGCCGTGCGAGCCGCGGGTGCCGCCGTTCGCGCGCGCATCGAGCATGTGCGGCAGCACCGCATCCCAGCCTTCGTCCATCTGGCAGACGATGGCGGGAATGCGCGGGTGGGTGCCGTAATGCCAGCGTGCCGGCAGCTTCTCCCGGTGCCAGCATTCGTAGTGCTCGTGGCGGCCCAGCAGGCGCGCTTCCACCTCGGCCTCGAAGCCGGGATCGGGTTGCACCTGGACCACCTGGCCGATGCTCGACAGCCGGGCCTGCGTGGTCGTCACCATGTCGCCGACCGACACCTGGTTCCCCGGCGGCACCGGCGCCATCCCGTGGTCCGAGACCAGGATGATGTTGGTCCGCGCCAGACGGTCGCCGTCCTGGAGGGTGGCGAGCAGTTGGCCGATGGCCGCGTCGATGTCGGCCAGCGCCGCGCGTGCCTCGTCCGAATCGGGCCCGTGGGTGTGGGCGGCGGTATCCACGGCGTGGAAGTACAGCGTGGACAGGCGCGGACGCGTGGCTTCGGGCTCCAGGAGCCAGCCGGCCACGGTGGCGGCGCGATCGGCGGCCGGGACGGATTCCTCGTACAGATGCCAGCGGGTGGGCCGGACGCCTTCGATCTCGGCTTCCGAGCCAGGCCAGAACATGGTGGCCGTGGGCATGCCGGCCTTTTCCGCCGCCACCCAGACCGGCTCGCCGCCCCACCACGCGCCGTTGCCCACGGCTTCGCGGTCGGAGAGGCGGAAGGTACCCAGGTCGGCGTCGCGCATGGAGTTGTGGACGATGCCGTGGCGGTCCGGGCGCAGGCCGGTGACGATGGTGTAGTGGTTGGGAAAGGTGAGGCTGGGGTAGGACGGCGTCATCCAGCGCGCGCGCACGCCCTTGGCCGCGAGGCGGGCGATGTTCGGCGAGTCGTGGGGGTTGATGCGGTCCGGGTGGAGTCCGTCCACGGAGATCAGCAGCAGCGGGTGGTGCGCTGCGTGGCTGGTCGGGAACTCCACGGGTGCCGGCGTGCCGCGGCTGGCGCAGGCGGCGAGGACGAGGATGCTGGCGAGCAGTGCGGCGAGCGATGCCGCGGATCGGGTGTGCGATGGCATGCGTGAATGATAGGCGGCAAGGATGACGCCTGTATTCGCGGACGGGATTCTGAAAGCGCCGTCGGACTCTCCCGTTCACTGTGTGAAACCGCGGATCCCGGCTGGTACGGCCCTTGAAGGGCAGGGCCTGCGGCGCTAGCGTCGACCGTGAGCGCGATGGGGACGTCGCGCCGGCCCGCAGGGAAGCGGGACGTCCGGATCTGCCAAGGAGGGCGACATGGACACAGGACATGGCAGGAGGGCCTGCATCGCGGCGCTGGTGGTGATTCCGCTTGCTGCCTGCGCCGGACCGGGCGTACGCGATTTCGGCGGGCGATGGCTGCCGGCCAATGCCTATGCCGCCACCACCCGGGCGGTTCCGCTTCACGAAGGCCACGTCTTCCAGGCCACGCCCATGGACGGAACGCTCCGCAACCTGCTCGCGCGCTGGGCCGGCGACAGCGGCAGCGAACTCGACTATCGCCATCCCTTCGATTTCACCCTGCACGCGCCGGTGGCGGAGGTGCATGCACGCGTGCTGGCCGATGCCGTGGCCCAGCTCGGTGCCGCGTTCGCGCCCCAGGGGGTGGTGATGCGGATGGAGGGCAGCCGGCTGGTCGTCGCCGCCGCGGATGGCGGGGAAGGCTAGACGGCCGGCGATATCCACCACCACCTTGCATGGATTGCAGCATGTTCGAGAAGAAGCAGCCGGGCGATGCGACCAGGGATGCGGTCGCCGCCGCGGTGGACTACGAGACCAGCATCGCCGACCTGGCGCGCCGCAGCGAGCGCCGTGCGTGGTGGGTGGCGGCCACGGCCACGGTCACCGCGGTGCTGCTTGGCGCGGGCTATGCCGGCATCATGCCGCTCAAGGAGCGCGTGCCGTTCCTGGTGATGGCCGATGCCTACAGCGGCAACGCCACCGTCGCCCGGCTCGATCCCGACTTCCGCCATCGCAGCCTGACCGCCAGCGAGGCCATCGCGCGCGCCAACGTCGCCACCTTCGTCAGCCTGCGCGAATCCTACGACGTGGCCATGATGAACCTGCGCGACTGGCGCGCCGTGCATGGCATGTCGGCGCCGGAGGTCGGGCGGGAGTACGCGTCCCTGCATGCCGCAGGAAACCCCCGCAGCCCGTACAACACCCATGGCCACAGCCGGGCCATCCGCGTGCGGATCCTGAGCATCCAGCTCATCGACGGTCCCGACGGCATGCCGGGTGGCGCCACCGTCCGGTTCCAGCGCAGCCTCTACGACAAGGCCAGCGGGGCTACCCGGCCGCTCGACGGCCGCATCGCGACGCTCGGCTTCACCTACAACCTCGCGCTGCGCATGGACGAACCCGACCGGCTCCAGAATCCACTGGGCTTCCAGGTCACCAGCTACCGGGTCGACAACGACTACGCGCCGCTGCCGCCGGCGGGGGCGGAGCCCGCGCACTTCGAGGCGGCGCTGGTGGCGGACCTGAAGCCCGGCATGTCCGCGCCGCCGGATTCCGGCGTCGTGGACGCCGAGGCGGAGGCGGAGCGATGACCATGAGCAGGACGGTACGGATGGCGGTGATCATCCTGGCCATGGTCCTGGCAGCGGGCCCGGCCGCTGCCGCGCCTGCGCCCGCGGCCAGCCGGATCGATGTCTACGACTACGTCGAGGACGGCATCTATCCGGTGCGCACCGCGCTCGGCATCACCACCCAGCTCGAACTCGATCCAGCGGAGGAGGTCCTCGACTTCAGCGCCGGATTCAGCAGCGGCTGGGACCTGATCCGTCGCGACAACGTCTTCTACCTGCGGCCGCGCGCCGCGGACGTCGACACGAACCTGCTGGTGCGCACCCGCACGCATTCCTACATCTTCGAACTGCGGGTGGTGGCCAGCGACTGGACCACCCTGGAGCAGGCCGGGCGCGCGGGCGTGCAGTACAGGATCGCGTTCCGCTATCCGGGCGATGCCGCCTTCACGCGCCCGGTGGACGAGCCGCTGGACCGCGGTCAGCGCGTGACCTTGCAGAGGGGGCGCAGCTACCACTTCGGCTATGACATCGCGGCGCGGCGCGCGCCGCCCTGGCTCGTGCCGATGAACGTGTATGACGACGGCCGCTTCACCTACCTGCGCATGGGTACCCACGCCGCGCTGCCGACCGGGACGTTCCCGTCGGTGTTCGCGCGCAGGCGTCGCGACGGCGAGGAGTTCGTCGTCAACACCACGGTCGAGGAGGGGGTGCTGGTGGTGCACGGCACCTATCCGTACCTGGTCCTGCGCCACGGCCGGGACGTGCTCGGTCTGAGGAGGAACGCGCCATGAACATGCCCGGGCACGACGAAGGCATGGCAGGCACTGGCCGCGGCCACTACGCGGCCCGTCAGTCGCCACCGGACCTCGACGCCGGCGCACCCTCGCTGCGCGCCGAGGACGCGCAGCGGCTGGACCGAAAGGCCCTGGGCTTCCTGGTGGGGATCGTTCTGCTCCTGCTGGCCGCGCTCGCGGTACTGGTGCGCACGATGGGCAAGGACGACGAGGCCGCGGCCGCGGGTCGCGAGGAGGCTGTCGTGATTCCCGAGGCGCCCAGGGTCGCTGCTCCGCCCGTGCGTGGGCCGTCGGCTCCAGCGGTGGTGGAGCCGATACCGGTGGTGAGCCTGCCCGCGCCGCCGATGCCGCGCGCAGCCCCGGAGCGCCCGCTGCCGATGGCCGCGCCCGGACCCGGCCTGGTGGAGCGGCGCAGCAGTGGCGGCGAGTCCGCGCAGCCCCGCGATGCCTACATGCAGGCGATGCTGGCCGGCCTGCCCGGCGCCGAAGCGCCTCCATCGTCCGCGCCCGCACAGGCTGCGACAGCCGCCCGGCCCGTGATGCGGCCGGAAACCCTGCTGGTCCGTGGCACCTATATCCGCTGCGTGCTGGAAACGCGGATCGTCACCGATGTGCCCGGATACACGTCGTGCATCGTCACCGAGCCGGTGTACTCGATCAACGGCCGCCGGCTGCTTCTGCCGGCGGGCTCCAGGCTGTTGGGCCGCTACGACGGCGAACCGCGGGGCCCACGGGTGGCCGTGGTCTGGGACCGGATCACGACGCCGACGGGCATCGATATCGGCATGGACAGTCCCGGCGTCGACGGGCTGGGTGGTGCCGGCCACCCGGGGCGCTACAGCGCCCACTGGGGGTCACGCATCGGCTCCGCCCTGCTGGTCAGCCTGATCGGCGACGCCTTCAAATACGCGGCTGCGGAAGCCGGGCCACAGGGCACGGTGGTCGGCGAGGGCGGCGTGGTCGTCCATTCCCCCTACGAAAGTGCGACCGCACGGACGCTGGAGCGGCTGGCCGGCCAGGCGTTGGCGACGCGCCGCGCGCCGACGGTCACCATCCACCAGGGCAGCCTGCTCAACGTCTACGTCTCGCGCGACGTCGACTTCTCCGCCGTGGTGATGCAGCTGTGATGGCCGCCGGCGGTCCCGCGGCGGTCCATGGCGGTCCGGTCCCGGTCGGCCAGGGCTTTCTCGACTACCAGTACGAAGCGCTGGGAATCCTCGGGCACATGGCATCGCCTGATGTCACCGAGATCTGCATCAACCGCCCCGGCGAGATCTGGCTCGAGACGCGCGAAGGATGGCGCAGGGAAGAGGTCCCGGGACTGAGCCTGGAGCGCGCGCGCCGCTTCTGCAATGCCGTGGTCAACGGGAGCGACACGGGACAGCGGATCACCGACGCCGAGCCCGTGGTCTCGCTGACGTTCCCGACGGGGCAGAGGGCGCAATTCGTGATTCCTCCCGCATGCGAGGCGGGCACCGTCTCGATCACGATCCGGCTGCCCTCGCGCGGGGTACGCCGGCTGGACGACTACGAGGAGCAGGGCTTTTTCTCCTCCATCCGACCTGCGGGCGTCGATGCCGACGGTGGCGGCGCCGCGGACCGCGAGCTGCTGGCCCTGCATGCCGCCGGGCGCCACGCGGAGTTCTTCCGCCGGGCGGTCCTGCTGCGCAAGAACATCGTGGTCGCCGGGGCGACCGGGAGCGGCAAGACCACGTTCATGAAGGCACTGGTCGAACACGTACCCGCGGGCGAGCGGCTGGTGACGATCGAGGACGCGCGCGAGCTGTTCATCAGCCAGCCCAATGTCGTCCATCTGCTGTACTCCAAGGGTGGCCAGGGCACCGCGAAAGTGAGCGCGAAATCGTGCATGGAAGCCTGCCTGCGGATGAAGCCCGACCGGATCATCCTGGCCGAGCTGCGCGGCGACGAGGCCTTCTACTTCATCCGCAACTGCGCATCCGGCCATCCCGGGTCGATCACGAGCTGTCACGCCGGCAGCACCTCGCAGGCCTGGGACCAGCTGGCGCTGATGGCGAAGGCGTCCGTCGAGGGCTCGGGGCTGGAGTTCGCGACCATCCGCCGCCTGCTGGCAACGACCATCGACGTGGTCGTCCACCTCGGTGCCGGGGGCGGACACCGGCATGTCAGCGGCGTCGACTTCGGCGGCAGCCTCGTCGAAGCGGCCCGTCGGGAGACGGCGCCATGATCCCCGGGCTGGAACTGATGGCCTGCCAGGACCTGGCCGTGCCCATCGAAGTGATGGAGCACGTGGTGCGGGTGGAGTCGTCGCTCAATCCGTACGCGATCGGCATCACCGGTGCCCGCCTGTCGAGGCAGCCGCGGAGCCTGGACGAGGCCGTGGCCACGGCGGCGAAGCTCGAGCGCGAGGGCTACAACTTCTCGCTGGGGCTGGCCCAGGTGAACCGCCACAACCTCGCCGCCCAGGGGCTCTCGACCTACGAGGACGCTTTCGCCGTCTGCCCCAACGTCGCGGCGGGCGCACGCATCCTCGCCGACTGCCTGGTGCGTGCGGGCGGCGATCTCGACCGGGCGCTCAGCTGCTACTACTCAGGCGACTTCACCCGCGGCTTCCGGGATGGCTATGTGCAGAAGGTGCGCCGGTCGATGGACGCCGGCGCGGAGGCGGGGCCCCCGCCGGCGACGCGTACCGGCGGCAGCGACCCCGACGCGCCCTTCATCCCCCGGGTCTCGGGACCGCGGGCACCGCCGTCTCCCTCCGCCGGCGCCGACGGCGACCCGGCCCTGGTCTTCTAGCCCGCGGCAGGACGCCGCGAACCGATCCACCCGACGCAAGGACGCACACCCATGGACACCGCCACACCAAGCAGGCCCCGCCACGATGCCTCCCCCGCCGTGCCGCGGGGGTGGCCGCCGCGCCGCTCGCCATCACCCCGCCCGCACTGCTGGCCCAGGCCTTCGGCGGAGCCGATGCCAAGGTCTGCGGCTTCTTCGACAACGTCAACGGCCTGCTCAACATGGCGTCGATCGCCGTGGTGACGATCGCGATCATCTTCGCCGGCTATCAGATCGCGTTCGCCCACAAGCGCATCTCCGACGTCGCGCCGATCCTGGTCGGCGGTCTGTTGATCGGCGCCGCCGCGCAGATCGCCCGCATGCTGCTCGGTCCGGAAGCGGGCGAATGCACGGCCATGCTTGGCGCACTCTCGACGGTGTCCCATGCATAAGGACGCGCTCTTCCGCGGCTGCACGCGGCCGGCCATGTTCCTCGGCGTGCCGTACATGCCGTTCTTCATCGGCGCCGGCGCCTGCCTGCTGCTGGCCGTCTACGTCAATCTGCTGCTGCTGGCGATGATGCCGCCGGTCGTCCTGGCCATGCGCCAGATGGCACGGCGCGACGAGATGGTCTTCCGGCTGCTCGGCCTGCGCTGGCAGGTCCGCGTCCGCGTGCGCAACCGCGTCCTGCGCGACGGCGACTGGTCGTTCGCCCCGCTGGCCGGACGTGGCGCGCGAGGTGCCCGATGATGCCCGCGATGGCTGCGATGGCGGATGCGACGGTGGCGGGTTTCGTGCCTCTGTCCAGTCATGTCGCCAGCGACGTGGTGAAAACCACCGGCGGCGATTACCTGGTCGTCTGGAGCCTGGGCGGCCTTCCCTTCGTCGGTCGCGAGGAGTGGGATCTCGAGCATCGGCACGCGACCTTCAACCGCATGCTGCAGACCCTGCGGGCGCCGGATTTCACCAACGTCGCCTTCTGGACCCACGACATCCGGGAACGGAGACACATCCGCGGCGGCGGGCGACGCTTCGCCGGCAGCTTCAACCAGTCACTGTCGGACGCCTACTTCGCATCGCTGGCGGGGAAGGAGTGTCTCCAGAACGAGCTCTACCTGACCATGATCCATCGACCGGCGGCGACGGGTCGGCGCCTCGGCGAGAGGCCCGTCGACCTCGCGCGGCTGGCGGTCGCCGAACGGCAGGCCATCGGGCGGCTCCACGAGCTGGCGGGCAGCGTCGAAGCGGTGCTCGGCGACTACTCGCCCCGGAGGCTCGGCATGTACGAACGCGACAACGGCGTCGCGTTCTCGGAACCGCTCGAGCTCTATGCCCGGATCCTCAACCGCATCGACGAGCCGGTGCCCGTGCTGGCGGCCCCCATCGCCGGCTATCTCCCGGTCAGCCGCCACACGTTCTCCGCCCGGACCGGTGATTTCGTGATCGAGACGCCGTCCGGCGAACACCACTACGGCGCCATCCTCAGCATCAAGGAGTACACCGACAACACCTGGCCGGGGATCCTCAATGGTCTGAAATACCTTGGCTTCGAATACGTGCTGACCCAGTCCTTCAGTCCGATCGGACGGCAGGACGCACTGCGCGCGCTCGACCGCACCAAGGGCATGATGGTTTCGTCGGGCGACCGGGCCGTCAGCCAGATCGCCGAACTCGACGAGGCCATGGACCAGCTCGCCTCGGGCAACTTCGTCCTCGGCGAGTACCACTTCTCGCTGGCGGTCCATGCGCCGGGACAGGAGGCGCTCGCGCGATACGTCGCCGAGGCGCGCGCCGAGCTGTCCAACGCGGGCTTCGTGTCGGCGAAGGAGGACCTGGCGGTGGCTTCTGCGTTCTACGCGCAGCTGCCCGGCAACTGGCGGTATCGCACCCGGCTGGCGAACCTCAGCTCGCTGAACTTCCTCGGCCTGTCGCCGCTGCACAACTTCGCCGCGGGCAAGCGCAGGCGCAATCCCTGGGGCGAATGCGTGACCACGCTGCAGGCGGGCAATGGCCAGCCCTACCACTTCAACTTCCATGCCACACACCCGGCCGAGGATTCTTCGGGGGAGAAGGCGCTCGGCAACACGCTGGTGATCGGCAAGTCCGGCACCGGCAAGACCGCCCTGGTCAATTTCCTGATCAGCCAGTCGCAGAAGCTGGATCCGGCACCCACCGTGTTCTTCTTCGACAAGGACCGTGGCGCCGAGATCTTCGTGCGTGCCTGCGGCGGAAACTATCTGGCGCTGGAAAATGGTCGACCCACCGGGTTCAATCCACTGCAGTGCGAGCGCACACCGGCCAATGTCCAGTTCCTCGCCGAACTGGTGAAGCTCCTCGCCGGCAAGGAGGTCTGCACCGCGCGCGAGGACGAAGACGTTTTCCGTGCGGTGGAGGGCATCCTCGACACGCCGATGCACCTGCGCAGCATGGCGAACCTTCGCAACAGCCTGCCCAACCTGGGCGACGACGGACTCCATGCCCGCCTGCGCAAGTGGACCGCCGGCAACAGCCTCGGATGGGTCTTCGACAATCCGGAGGATGCCGTCGACCTGTCGCGGGCGAACATCATCGGCTTCGACTACACCGACCTCCTCGACAACGCCGAAGTCCGGGTGCCGGTGGTGCGCTACCTGCTGCACCGGCTCGAGGGCATCATCGACGGCCGGCGCCTCGTGTACGTGATGGACGAGTTCTGGAAGATCCTCGAGGGTGGCGGCGCGCTCAAGGACTTCGCGCGCAACAAGCAGAAGACCATCCGCAAGCAGAACGGACTCGGCATCTTCGCGACCCAGAGCCCGGAAGATGCGTTGGCGAGCGACATCGCCGCGGCGCTGGTGGAGCAGACCGCGACCCTCGTGCTGCTGCCGAATCCGAACGCCAGCCGCGGGGACTACGTCGACGGCCTCCGGCTGACCGAGGCCGAGTACCGCGTGGTGGTGTCACTCGACGAGCGATCGCGCTGCTTCCTGGTCAAACAGGGCCATGCCTCGGCCGTCTGCCGGCTGGACCTGGAGGGGCTGGACGACATGCTGGCGGTGATTTCCGCGTCGACCGACAACATCGGGGTCATGCACCAGGTGATGGCCGAGCGCGCGGCTGTCCTGGGCGTGGCCCCGGACGCGCTCCGTCCGGAGGACTGGCTCGAGCGGTTCCAGGCCCGCCGGAAGGGGCGGCGGTCGGCCAGGGGCGCGGCCGGCACGAACGCCCCCGCGGAGGGCGACGGACCAGCGACCGCCCGGGGCGGCGATTGAGGGAAGGACTGCGCGACAGGCATTCGATCCAGGGAGAGGACCATGGACCACAGGAACATCGGAGGCGCATGGACGCGCCGAGGGCGGATGGCGGGACTGGCACTGGCGCTGTGCGGGGGCGTTGCGGCGGGCCCGGCGTCCGCGCAATGGGCGGTGGTGGATCTGCCGCACACGATGAAGACCGCCCTGGGCTGGGTTGCCCAGTACCAGCAGATGGCCGAGACCTACCAGCGACAGGTGGAGCAGCTCGACACTCTGGACAGGCAGTACGAGCAGGCGCTGGTGACCGGCGAAGCCTATTCCGGCGCCAGCGGGCATCGCGAACGCTTCCAGAGGCGCGACGAAGACGCCGGCCTGGCCGAACGCTGCGGCACCGGGCCGGCCAGGAATCCCGGGGCCGCGGAGCTGCGCGCGAGCTGCGCCTCGATCGTGCGCACGGGGAACCGCCGCTTCAATGCGCTGGTGGCGATGCTCGAGAGCGTCGACGCGCGCGACGGGGAGCTGCGCGCGGCCTATGCCGAGCGCGCCGGCATCCGGCCGGAGGAAGAGGGCAGACTGGCCTCCAACACCAATCGCATCCTGTCCATCCAGGGCCAGCTCCAGAACGACGTGCAGAGCGGCGAACGACTGATGGCCGCGTACGACGCCACCCTGCGCGCGCTGCGCGAAAACCACGTACGTCTGGCCAACGAGGCCCTGGACGGGTCGCCCGGCGCGGCGATCGCCCGGGGCGTGGCGCTGAAGGTCGCGCTCGGGGCCGCACGCGAGCGCGAACGGTAGGCGCGGGGTCGTGGCGATCGAAGCTGCGGCTGGCCTGGGGGTGGCGATCCTGGACCGGGTCCGGGCCCAGTCCCTGCCCGACATGGTGTTCTTCCATGAGATCAACAGCTTCCTGGACGACGAGATCACCGAGTTCGCAGGGAACCTGCTCGGGCGAGTGGTGACTGTCGCGGGCAGCGCCGCGCTGAGCCTGCTCACCCTGTGGATCCTCGTGCAGGGCTGGCGCATCGCCACGGGGCTCTCGCGCGAGCCGATGATGGCCCTGGTGGGCGACGCGCTGAAGGCCGTGCTGGTGATCGGCATCGCCACCGGCGCCGCCGCGGGTTCCGGCTCGACCTACCGCGTCCTGACCGACGGTCTCGGCGAGGCAGTGACCGGAGTCGTGACCGGCCGCGACGACGGCGGTCCGTACCGCGACATCGACCGCGCGCTGGCGCTGATGCAGGTGGCGCTGGAAGTGATCGATTCGATCGACGGCGACGGCGACCTGCTCACCGAACAGCGCAAGGCGCGTGCGATGTGGTTCGCCGGCGCCGGCCTCGGTGGACCGGCCATCATCGCCGCGGGCATGCTGCTGCTGAACAGGATCGCGGTCGCACTGATCGTGGGCCTGGGGCCGCTCTTCATCCTCTGCCTGCTGTTCCGGGCCACGCGCCCGCTGTTCAGCCGGTGGCTGCACTACGGCCTGGGCACACTGTTCTCGCTCGCGGTGCTGACGGTGATGGTGACCCTGGCCATGGACATGGTGATCGCGGTCGGCATGGCCTTCTGGGTGGCCGACTGGTTGACCGGAGCCCCGCAGGAGAGCCTCTCCTCGATGGCGATGCAGCAGGGAGGGCTGGGCCTGATCCTGACCATGCTGGTGGTCAGTGCGCCACCGATGGCGGCGATGTTCTTCAACGGCGTCCTGGGCCAGTTCTCGCCCTACAACGCGGTGGGTGCGGCGACCGGGCGCGATCATGCGCCGCCGCCCGGCTCCGGACTGCCTCCCGGAACGGTGGGGCGGGACGGCTGACCCCGGCCCGCGCCGGCCACGCCGGCCGCCCCGTCCGGGCAGCGGTTTGGGCTAGAATCCGGGCATCCTTCCCGGACCAGGTGGCCCGCGCCAACGCGCCGGCCGAGCGTGCGACATGGACACTACCTTCACCCATTGCTGAGACCCGCCCGCGGCCGATCCGGAAGGCGCCCGCGCGGCGCCTTTTTTCATGCCCAGCCGGGCCGCCGCCCCGCACGATCCAGACACCCATCGCCATGATCACGATCACGCTCCCCGACGGCAGCCGCCGCGAATTCGAAGCCCCCGTCACCGTCATGCAGGTCGCCGAATCCATCGGCCCCGGCCTGGCCAAGGCCACCGTGGCCGGCAAGGTCGATGGCCGCCAGGTCGATGCCTCCGACCTCATCGACCATGACGCCAGCCTGCAGATCCTGACCCCGAAGGACGCGGAGGGCGTGGAGATCATCCGCCATTCCTGCGCCCACCTCGTCGGCCACGCAGTCAAGCAGCTCTACCCCGACGCCAAGATGGTGATCGGCCCGGTGATCGAGGACGGTTTCTACTACGACATCTGGCGCGAGCAGCCGTTCACGCCCGACGACATGGCCGCGATCGAGGCCCGCATGCGCGAGCTGATCGACACCGAGTACGACGTCATCAAGCGCATGACCCCGCGCGACGAGGTCATCGAGACCTTCAGGGCCCGCGGCGAGGACTACAAGCTGCGCCTGATCGAGGACATGGGGCCGGAGGTCACGGCCATGGGCCTGTACCACCATCAGGAATACGTGGACATGTGCCGCGGCCCGCACGTGCCCAACACCCGCTTCCTGAAGGCCTTCAAGCTGCTGCGCACCTCCGGCGCCTACTGGCGCGGCGACGCGAAGAACGAACAGCTGCAGCGCATCTACGGCACGGCGTGGGCGGACTCGAAGCAGCTCAAGGCCTACGTCCAGCGCATCGAGGAGGCCGAGAAGCGCGACCACCGCCGCATCGGCCGGCAGCAGGAGCTGTTCCACCTGCAGGAAGAAGCGCCGGGCCTGGTGTTCTGGCACCCCAAGGGCTGGGCGCTGTGGCAGGTGGTGGAGCAGTACATGCGCGGCGTCTACCGCGGCAGCGGCTACGGCGAGGTGCGCTGCCCCCAGATCCTCGACGTGAGCCTGTGGCAGAAGTCCGGGCACTGGGACAACTACAAGGAGAACATGTTCTTCACCGAGTCCGAGAAGCGGACCTACGCGGTGAAGCCCATGAACTGCCCGGGCCACGTGCAGGTGTTCAACCAGGGCCTGCACAGCTACCGGGACCTGCCGATCCGTTACGGCGAGTTCGGCAGCTGCCACCGCAACGAGCCCTCCGGCGCGCTGCACGGCATCCTGCGCGTGCGCGGCTTCACCCAGGACGACGGCCACGTGTTCTGCACCGAGGGCCAGATCGAGTCCGAGGTCACCGCCTTCCACGCCCAGGCGATGAAGGTCTACGCCGACTTCGGCTTCGGCGAGGTGCAGGTCAAGCTGGCGCTGCGCCCGGAGTCGCGCCTGGGCGACGACGCCACCTGGGACAAGGCCGAGGCGGCGTTGCGCAGTGCGCTGTCCGCAGCCGGCGTGGAATGGCAGGAGCTGCCCGGCGAAGGTGCCTTCTACGGTCCGAAGATCGAGTACCACCTGCGGGACGCCATCGGCCGCACCTGGCAGCTGGGCACGATGCAGGTCGACTTCATGATGCCGGGCCGACTGGGCGCTGAATACGTCGACGAGCACAGCCAGAAGCGCACACCGGTGATGTTGCACCGCGCGATCGTGGGTTCCATGGAGCGCTTCATCGGCATCCTGATCGAGCACCACGCCGGCGCCTTCCCGGCCTGGCTGGCCCCGGTCCAGGCGGTGGTGATGAACATCACCGACGCCCAGGCGGACTGGGTCGCCGCTGTAGGAAAAACCCTTGTGGATCAAGGGTTCAGGGTCGAAACCGATTTGCGGAACGAGAAGATCGGCTATAAGATCCGCGAGCACACGCTGCAGCGCGTGCCGTACCTGCTCGTGGTGGGGGACCGCGAGAAGGAACAGGCTACGGTCGCCGTCCGCACGCGTGGGGGAGAGGATCTGGGTTCGATGCCGCTGGCCGATTTCACGGCGCGGATGCACTCGGAACGGGGTCCCTGAGTATCATGTAGCCCGGTGCCTGCCATGCGGCAGGCGCCGTGGGTCCCGGGGAACGGGACCCGCCAGGAAGTGCCACCCACGGAGATCGCAATATCAGTACCCCGGACAAGCAGAACCGCAGGAACCTCGAAATCCGCGTGCCGCGCGTGCGCGTGATCGGCTCGGACGGCGAAATGGTCGGCGTGCTTTCGCGCGACGAAGCCCTCGCCATGGCCCAGGAGGAAGGACTGGATCTCGTCGAGATCCAGCCAAACGCCGATCCGCCGGTCTGCAAGATCATGGACTTCGGCAAGTTCCGCTTCGAGGCGCAGAAGCGCGCGAACGAGGCCAAGAAGAAGTCCAAGCAGGTCGAGATCAAGGAAGTCAAGTTCCGTCCGGTGACCGACGAGGGCGACTACCAGATCAAGCTGCGCAAGATGCGCGAGTTCCTCGAGGACGGGGACAAGATCAAGGTCAATATCCGCTTCCGCGGCCGCGAGATGAGCCACCAGGAGCTCGGCCGCGGCATGGCCGCGCGCATCGAGGCCGACCTCGGCGAGGACATCGTGATCGAGTCCCGGCCGCGACTGGAAGGCCGCCAGATGGTCATGATGATCGCACCCAGGAAGAAGTGAGGTCGCGCGCCTCCGGCGCCTGACGCAACGCCCCCTTCCCGCGGCGGGAAGGTGCCCGAAGGGCGGCAGGGGGCGGCCTGGCCACGGATTTGCCGCCCGCCCCCTGCTCCGTGCATAATGCGCGGCTCGGTCCGCGTTCCCATTGCGCGGGCCGGTTGGACCCGCCCCGGCTCCCCAGGAGCCCGGGCCATCAGACCGGCAAGGGCAGGACGGAAAGTGTGGCGCAGCCACCGCCCGGGCCAGTAGAAGACGTACCGACAAGGACACAGCAATGCCCAAGATCAAGACGCATCGGGGCGCGGCCAAGCGCTTCCGGAAGACCGCTTCCGGCAAGTACAAGGCTGGCCACGCCAACCGCAGCCACATCCTGACCAAGAAGGCGACGAAGCGTAAGCGCAACCTCCGCCAGACGAACCACATCCCGGCGTGCGACTCCGGTCGTCTCGACCGCATGCTGCCGTATCTCTGAGGAGGACTGAACCATGGCACGAGTCAAGCGTGGCGTTCAGGCGCGCCGTCGTCACAAGAAGGTCCTCAAGCAGGCCAAGGGCTACTACAACGCGCGCCGGAAGGTTTTCCGCGTCGCCAAGCAGGCCGTCACCAAGGCCCTGCAGTACGCCTACATCGGCCGCAAGCAGAAGAAGCGCAACTTCCGCTCGCTGTGGATCACCCGCATCAACGCCGCGGCCCGCATCAACGGCCTGAGCTACAGCCGCTTCATGAACGGCCTGATGAAGGCCGGCATCACCCTCGACCGCAAGGTGCTGGCGGACATCGCCGTGCACGACGCGGCGGGTTTTGCCGCGCTGGCCGAAAAGGCGAAGGGCGCGCTCGCAGCCTGAGTCCGCCCGGCGTCGTCCCCGCCTGGCTGTAGGAGCCGCTATAGCGGCGATTACCCAAGCAGGACGACATCGCCGCGATAGCGGCTCCCACGTGGGGAAGGGCGCAAGTCCTTCCCCATGTTTCGTTTTGGCCCCGGACGATGCCCTGATGACCCAGATCGAACACATCCGCGAGCAGGCGCTCGCCGACATCGCCGCCGCGGCGACGCCCGACGCGGTCGAGGCGCTGCGCGTGTCCCTCCTCGGCAAGAGCGGCAGCGTCACCGCGCAGCTCAAGTCGCTGGGCGCGCTGCCGGCCGATCAGCGCAAGGTCGCCGGGGAGGCGATCAACCGCGCCCGCGACGCGATCGGCGGCGCGCTGGCCGCGCGCAAGGCCGAACTCGACGCCGCCGCCCTCGACGCCCGCCTGGCGTCCGAGACCGTCGACGTCACGCTGCCGGGCCGCAACGGAGACGCCGGCGGCGTGCACCCGGTCAGCCGCACCATCGAGCGCATCGCCGACATCTTCGGCCGCCTGGGCTACGAACTCGCCGACGGTCCGGAGATCGAGGACGACTGGCACAACTTCGAGGCGCTCAACTTCCCGCCGCACCACCCGGCGCGGGCCATGCACGACACCTTCTACGTCGACCCGCCGGGCGAGGGCGGCGCGCGCCGCCTGCTGCGCACCCACACCTCGGGCGTGCAGGTGCGCTACATGCAGGAGCTGCTCGCTTCCGGCGGCCAGCCGCCGCTGCGGATGATCGCGCTCGGCAAGGTCTACCGCTCCGACTCCGACCAGACCCACACGCCGATGTTCCACCAGTGCGAGGGCCTGCTGGTCGACGAGCGCGCCAGCTTCGCCGACCTCAAGGGCACGCTGGCGGAGTTCGTGCGCGCCTTCTTCGGGCGCGACTTCGAGATGCGCTTCCGCCCCAGCTACTTCCCCTTCACCGAGCCCTCGGCCGAAGTCGACATCGCCTGGACCCAGGCCGATGGCAGCACCCGCTGGCTGGAGGTGCTCGGCTGCGGCATGGTGCATCCGAAGGTGCTCGCCAACGTCGGCATCGATCCCGAGCGCTACACCGGCTTCGCCTTCGGCATGGGCGTGGAGCGTTTCGCGATGCTTCGCTACGGCGTGGACGACCTGCGCAGCTTCTTCGACAACGACCTGCGCTTCCTCAGGCAGTTCGTCTGAGGGCCAACCCGGGCCCCGAATCCAGAATCCAGGAATTTCCATGAAATTCAGCGAAAACTGGCTGCGCCAGCATGTTTCCACCGACGCCACGCGCGACCAGCTGGCGGCCACGCTGACCGCCATCGGCCTGGAGGTCGAGGAGGTCACGCCGCTGGGCGAGGCGCTCGATGGCGTGGTGGTGGCGCGCATCGTGTCGGCGGAGAAGCATCCGGAGGCGGACCGCCTGCAGGTCTGCCAGGTCGATGCCGGGGCCGTGGGCATGCTGCAGATCGTGTGCGGCGCGCCCAATGCGCGGCCCGGGCTCGTCGCGCCGCTGGCGACCATCGGCACGAAGGTCGGCGGACTGACGATCAACGCGACGAAGCTGCGCGGCGTCGCGTCCAACGGCATGCTGTGCTCGGCGAAGGAGCTCGGCATCGACGCCGACGCCTCCGGCCTGCTCGAACTGCCCGCCGACGCGCCGGTGGGTGCGCCGCTTGCCGGCTGCCTGGGCCTTCCGGACGCCACCTTCGAGCTGAAGCTCACCCCGAATCGCGCCGACTGCTTCAGCGTGCGCGGCATCGCCCACGACGTCGCCGCGGCCTGCGGCGCCACGGTGGCGGTGCTGGAGGCCGCCCCGGTGGCGGCCGCGGGCGACGCCGCGCTGGAGGTCCGCCTGGATGCCGGCGCCGCCGCGCCGCGCTACCTCGGCCGCGTGATCCAGGACGTCGATGCGACCCGCGCCACGCCGGCGTGGATGGCCGAGCGCCTGCGCCGCAGCGGCATCCGCCCCGTGTCGCTGCTGGTCGATGTCACCCAGTACGTGATGCTCGAGCTCGGCCAGCCGATGCACGCCTACGACCGCGATCTGCTCAAGGGGCCGGTGGGCGTGCGTCGCGCGCGCGCCGGTGAATCCCTGGAACTCCTCGACGGACGCCAGGCGGCGCTCGACGACGACTTCCTGGTCATCACCGATGCCGACCGCCCGGTGGGCCTGGCCGGCCTGATGGGCGGCCTCGACACCCGCGTGACCGGAACGACCCGCAGCGTGTTCCTGGAGGCCGCGCACTTCGCTCCGGCCGCGATCATCGGCCGTGGCCGCCGGCTGGGCCTGCACACCGATGCCGGCCATCGCTTCGAGCGCGGCGTGGACCCGGAGCTGCCGCGCACGGCCATCGAGTACGCCACGCGACTGATCCTGGACCTCGCCGGCGGCACGCCCGGTCCCGTGGTCGAATCCGCGCTGGCGGACGCGCTGCCGCGGCCGGCGACCATCCTCCTGCGCCGTGCGCGGCTTGCCCGCGTCCTGGGCGTGGACGTCCCGGAGGCCGAAGTCGAGCGCATCCTGCGCGCGCTGGGGCTGGGCGTGGAGGCGGCGGCGGACGGATGGACGGTCACCGCGCCGACGCGCCGCTTCGATCTCGCCATCGAGGAGGACCTGATCGAGGAGGTCGCCCGCATCCACGGCTACGACGCCGTGCCGACCACGCTGCCCGGCGGTGCCACTCGCCTGGTCGCGCCCGCCGAAGGGGAGGTGCCCGAACACCACCTGCGCCGCGCGCTGGCCGGCCGCGGCTATCTCGAGGCCATCAACTACGCCTTCGTGGATGCCGCCCTGCTGGAACGCTGGCAGGCCGACGACAAGGTGGTGCCGCTGGCCAACCCGCTGAGCGCCGAGCTGGGCGTCATGCGCCCGCGGCTGCTGCCCGGCCTGGTCGATGCGCTGGCGCGCAACGCCGCGCGCCAGCAGGGTCGCGTGCGGCTGTTCGAGCTCGGCAAGGTCTTCGCCGCGGCCGGAGACGGCCGCGCGCCGCTCGAGACTCCGCGCATCGCCGCGGTCGCCAGCGGCGATGCCTTCGCGGAGCAGTGGGGCATGCCCGCGCGCCGGGTCGACTTCCACGACCTCAAGGGCGATCTCGAAGCCTTGGCGCAGCTTTCCGGCGCGCGCCTGGACTACCGGCCCGCGGCACCGTCCTGGGCCCATCCGGGGCGGGGGGCGGAGGTGCTGAGGGATGGCGAGGTGATCGGTGCGATCGCCGAGCTGCATCCGCGCCTGCAGCAGGCGCTGGACCTGGACCATCCAGTGATCGCGTTCGAAGTCGACCTCGCGCCCCTGCGCCGGCGCGAACTGCCGCGGGCACGGCCCATGTCGAAGTTCCCGTCGGTGCGCCGCGACCTCGCCTTCATCGTCGCCGAGAGCGTGGCCTGGGCCGATCTCGAGGCCACGGCCGTGGCGGCTGCGGGCCCCGCGCTGCGCAGCCTGCGCCTGTTCGACGTCTACGCCGGGAAGGGCGTGGAAACGGGATTCAAGAGTGTCGCCATGGGCTTGATTCTGCAAGACGATTCGCGCACGCTGACCGATCGCGACGTGGATGCGGCGGTGGCCTCGGTCACCGCTGCGATGGCGGCGACGCACGGCGCGGGGATCAGGAGCTAGGGGGCTGGCATGGCGTTGACGAAGGCGGAAATGGCGGAGCGGCTCTACGAAGAGGTCGGCCTGAACAAGCGCGAAGCGAAGGAGTTCGTCGACGCCTTCTTCGACGTGCTGCGCGAAGGCCTGCAGGGCGGTCGCCAGGTCAAGCTTTCCGGCTTCGGCAACTTCGACCTGCGGCGCAAGAACGAGCGCCCGGGCCGCAACCCCAAGACGGGCGAGGAGATTCCGATCTCCGCGCGCACCGTGGTCACCTTCCGTCCCGGCCAGAAGCTGAAGGAGCGCGTCGAGGCGTATGCGGGAGGAAGCCATGCTTGATCCCGGAAGCAACCGCGAACTGCCGCCGATCCCGGCCAAGCGCTACTTCACCATCGGCGAGGTCAGCGAGCTGTGCGACGTCAAGCCGCACGTGCTGCGCTACTGGGAGACGGAATTCCCCAGCCTCAGCCCGGTCAAGCGCCGCGGCAACCGCCGCTACTACCAGCGCCACGACGTGCTGATGATCCGCCAGATCCGCGGCCTGCTGTACGAGCAGGGTTACACCATCGGCGGCGCCCGCCTCCGCCTGGAGGGCGAGGACGCGAAGCAGGAATCGGCGCTCAGCACCCAGATCATCCGCCAGGTGCGGATGGAACTGGAGGAAGTCCTGCAGTTGCTGCGCCGGTAGCATGCGGCCTGGGATATAATTCTCCGACCGGGGTATAGCGCAGCCTGGTAGCGCACTTGTCTGGGGGACAAGTGGTCGTCGGTTCGAATCCGGCTACCCCGACCACTCTTTCGAAGCCCGCTCGATGCGGGCTTCGTGCTTTTCCGCCGCCCTGCTGGCGGACGACGGGCCGCTCGAAGCGCCGCGTGCGAGCGGCTACGCGATCGAGTCGCCCTGAGGCGCGTCGGCAGCGGCAGCGACCACGAGGCGGTTGCGGCCACGCCGCTTGGCTTCGTACAGCGCGTCATCGGCCGCCTGGATCCAGTCCTCGATCCGACCGTGGTCGGGGCGGGCTTCCGCCAGGCCGATGCTCACCGAAAGGGAGAGGCCGGGTGCCTGCTGCAGCTCGATGGCCTGGACCGCGGCACGGTAGGCTTCGGCCAGCCGCGCAGCTTCGGCCATCGTGGTATCGGGAAACACCACGGCGAATTCGTCGCCACCGTAGCGGCCGGCGGCGTCGCCCGGACGCAGCGTCCGCAGGAGCAGCGCGCCCGCTGCACGCAGCAGGGCATCCCCGGCCAGGTGTCCGTGGCCGTCGTTGACCTGTTTGAACCCGTCCACGTCCACCAGGGCCAGTACGGCGGGAGCGGCGTCCGCACGGGCGCGTTCCAGCAACCGGGCCGCCTCCCGCTCCCAGTGTCCGCGCAGCGCGAGTCCGGTGACCACGTCGGTCTGCGCGAGCCGGCCGAGCGCCTCGTTCTTCAGGATCAGCTTGCGCAGCAGCTGCACGCGCTGGAGGCTGACCATCATCGTGTGCACCAGGAGCATCGGCAGGCTGGCCAGGATCACCGGGATGCTGCTGGCGGGTTCGAAGACGAAGCCGGCGGCGAGGCCTGCGACAAGCAGTGCGGCCAGCGCCGGGAGCACGCTGCGCCGGAGCAGCCCCGGCACGTCGCTGTTGATCTTGTCGGCGGCGGGCAGCGCCAGCAGCAGCACGCTGGGCAACAGGTTGAAGTGCAGCAACGGGACCCACGCGGCGGCCAGCACCGAATCGAAGACCAGGTTGCGCTGCTCGGCCTCGAAGGGTGAGCCGCTGCGCCGGGCAAGCCACCAGGCGATGTGGGGCCACGCGAATCCCGTGGCCAGGCAGAACGCCCAGCGCAGCGGGCCGGCACCCTGTTCGACCAGCACTGCGGCGATCGCCAGCGCGCCGAAGGCCATGCCGGCCGTGCGGTAGCGCCAGATGACCCGGGGAAGTGCGTCGCGGGTATGCGCTGAAGCGAATGCACCCTTCCCCGGTGCCGTCGGGGCCATTCCGTCCGCCCCTCCCCCGGGCTGCTGCATGCGTTCCCCCGCGGTCCGGATGTCCGGTTCAGCCGGCGGCGGCGTTGCGTGGGGCGGCCGCAAGCGGCTGCGCCAGTGCCGGCCAGCGCGCCAGCACCGAGGCGCGGATCCCCGCAGCGTCGATGCCGGCCTCGGCCAGCAGGTCCTCGCGGCTGGCGTGGTGCTGGAAGGCGTCGGGCAGGCCCAGATGGAGCACCGGCAGCAGCACCCCCTCGGCGGCCAGCAGTTCCGACACGCCCGAGCCGGCGCCGCCCATGACCACGTTGTCCTCGATGGTCACGAAGCCCTCGTGCGTGCGCGCCAGCTCCAGCACCAGGTCGCGGTCGAGCGGCTTCACGAAGCGCATGTTGACCAGGGTCAGGCCGAGTTCCTCGGCCACGGCCGCGGCGGCCGGCACGGTGGCGCCGAAGGCCAGCAGCGCGATGCGCGCGCCTTCGCGCCGGAGTTGAGCCTTGCCGATCGGCAGCGTTTCCAGGCCCGGATCGATCGCGACGCCGGGTCCGCTGCCGCGCGGGTAGCGCACCGCGGCCGGACCCTGGAACCTGAAGCCGGTGGACAGCATCTGCCGGCACTCGTTCTCGTCGGCTGGCGCCATGACCACCATGTTCGGTACGCAGCGCAGGTAGCTGAGGTCGAGGTTGCCGGCATGGGTGGCGCCGTCGGGGCCGACCACGCCGCCTCGGTCGATCGCGAAGAGCACGTCCAGGTTCTGGATCGCCACGTCATGCACCAGCTGGTCATAGCCGCGCTGGAGGAAAGTGGAATAGATCGCCACCACCGGCTTCGCGCCCTCGCAGGCCATGCCGGCGGCCAGCGTCACCGCGTGCTGCTCGGCGATGGCCACGTCGAAGTAGCGCTCCGGATACTCCTGGCTGAAACGGACCAGGCCGGAGCCCTCGCGCATGGCCGGGGTGATGCCCATCAGCTTCGGCTCGGACGCGGCCATGTCGCACAGCCAGTCGCCGAAGATGTCGGTGTAGGTCGGTTTCTTCGCCGCGCCCGGCTTTGCCACCACGCCCTGGTCGGGGTCGAAGGGCGAGACGGCGTGGTAGCCGATCTGGTCGCCCTCGGCGCGCTCGTAACCCTTGCCCTTGGTGGTGATGAGGTGCAGCAGCTGCGGCCCCTTCATCCCGCGCAGCAGTTTCAGCGCCGAGACCAGGGCCTTCATGTCGTGGCCGTCGATCGGGCCGGTGTAGTGGAAGCCCATTTCCTCGAACAGCGTGGACGGCAGCAGCATGCCCTTCCAATGCTCCTCCCAGCGGCGCACGAAGCGCGCCGGGGGCTTGTTCCTGTCGCCCAGGAGCTTCTTGCCGCCTTCGCGCAGGGCATTGAGCGTATGGCTGCCGGTGGCGCGGCCGAGCATCCGGGTGAGTCCGCCGACGTTCTCGCTGATCGACATCCGGTTGTCGTTGAGGATCACCAGCAGGTTGGGCTCGGGCTCCATGCCGCCGGCGTGGTTGAGCGCCTCGTAGGCCATGCCCGCGGTCATGGCACCGTCGCCGATCACCGCCACCACCTGGCGATCGTTGCCGCCGCGGGCGTTGGCGATGGCCATGCCCAGCGCGGCGGAGATGCTGGTCGAGGAGTGGCCGACGCCGAAGGTGTCGTACTCGCTCTCCTCGCGCTTGGGGAATGGCGCCACGCCGTCCTTCTGCTTGACCGTGTGGATGGTGTCGCGGCGGCCGGTGAGGATCTTGTGCGGATAGGCCTGGTGGCCGACGTCCCAGACGATGCGGTCGCGCGGGGTGTCGTACAGGTAGTGCAGGGCGGTGGTCAGTTCGACCACCCCGAGGCCGGCGCCGAAGTGGCCGCCGCTGCGGCCCACGGATTCGATCAGGTAGGCGCGCAGTTCGTCGGCGATGGCGGGCAGTTCCGCCTCGTCGAACTCGCGCAGGCGGGCCGGATTGTCGATGCGCGCAAGGCGCGGATGGCGCGTGGAGTCGATCATGCGCGCATTGTAGGCCGCCCCGGCGTACTGCGGCGCATGTAAGCACGCCGGCGGGCGGGAGCGCGCCCCGTTCAGCGATTTCGCAGGCGCCCCAGCAGGCCCCGCGCCTTCGCGGGTTCCTCCGGCGTGGACGGCGTCTCGGGAACGGGTTCGGCGAACCCGGTGGCGAGGTTGGCATTGATGAAGTCGGCGACGTCGGCCTCCGGTACGCCGCTGGCGGCGGCGATTTCGCCGACCGTGGCCGGGCCCTTCATCATCTGGGTGGCAATGCGGAAGTGGCGCGGATATTCGCGTTCGGTCTGCGGCCACTTGTGGAGCTGGAAGCGGTCATCGGGTTCGAAGCCGGGCAGCAGTTCGCCGCCCCCGGCCAGCAGGCCGCCGAACCAGCGCAGGCGCGAGAGCGGCTGTGCGGGTCCGGCCTCCGCCGCCTCGCGGGCCCAGGCCGTGGCGTCCAGGGGCTCGAAGTCGGACGCCTCGACGGCGCCTTCGAAACAGGCCGCGAGCGACTTCAGCGTGGCCGGACCGTGCCAGCTCTCGGCGCCGGTGTCGATGAGCAGGGTCGGAGCGCCGCCACGGGCGTAGCGGACCTGGCCGTGCAGCACGCCGGGTTCCAGCCACGCGGCGAGCGTGCGCTCGGTGACCGCGGGCGGCGCCGGCTCGGGTTCGGGCAGGGGCTCGGCGGGCGCGTCGATGCCGGCATCCTCGACCGTCGCGGTTTCCTGCTGCGGCGTGTCGTCCGCCTGCAGTGTGACGCCGGCATCGCGCGCGATGCCGGTCAGCAGCTCGACCAACTGTCCGGTATCGAACGGGCGCCCCAGCCTGTAGTCGGTCTGGGCGCGCGATGCGGAAGTCAGGCCGATGACCTGGCGCCCGGCCGCGTGCAGCCGCAGCCAGCTCATCGGGCCGTACATGCTGTCCATGTCGACCACGACATGGACGGCATCGGCATCGGGCACCAGCGACCAGCGCCCGCCGAGACGCGCGTTGGCATCGGCGAACGTGGCCTTGAAGGCGGCTTCGGTAGCGGGATCCATGCCGGTCAGGCCGAGGGTCAACGACATCTGCGGTATTCCCCGACGGTGTGAACCCGTCGAGTGTCAGGGAGTGGGCCACGGCCGTCAACGCGCTCCGCCGTCGGCGGCCCCCGGCGTCAGTGCCGGCGCCGCTTCGGCAGCTGGCTGGACAGGAAGGCCATCTGGTCGGCCAGGATGTTCCGGTTGGAGAGGATCAGGTGCTCGATCCAGCTCGGGCGGTAGGGCACCGCGAGCAGCGGCATGGACGCCTGTGCCGGTGTCCGGCCGCCCTTGCGCGAGTTGCAGGCGAAGCAGGCGGCGACCACGTTTTCCCAGGTGTCGACTCCGCCGCGCGACACCGGATGCACGTGATCGCGGGTCAGATGCTGGCGCGGAAACGATTCTCCGCAGTACATGCACAGGTGCTGGTCGCGCGCGAACAGGGCGCTGTTGGTCAGCGCCGGCGTGGGGTCGACGGCGCGCGAGCGCGCATGGCCGCGCGCGGCCACGATCGGATGCAGTTCGACCAGGCTGCGCGCGCCGGTAGCGCGGCTGGTGCCGCCGCGAACGGCCAGGCAGGGTTCGCCGAGGGTCCATGCCACCGCGTCGCGCACGTAGAGGCAGGTGGCTTCCTGCCAGCTCATCCAGTCGAGCGCGCGACCATGGGCGTCGAGTGCCAGCAGGCGCACTCGACCCAGCGCCGGAACCCCCGTCCCGGCCACCTGCCGGGGTGCCGGTCGTGCCTGGGGTTCCATGCCGCTGACGAGGCGAAGCCGCGCTCTGTCGGGTTCCATGGGAACAGCAGTTTATACGCTCCAGGCGACAGCGTGGGTAGCCCGTCGGCTCAGCCGTCGAAGTGCCCGGCCTCGAGCGCCATCAGCGGCGTGGCGCCGGCGCGGATCGCCGCGGCGTGGGCGAGTGTGCGCGGCAGGATCCTCGCGAAGTAGAAGCGGGCGGTCTCGCGCTTGGCCTCCCTGAAGGCGGCGGACCGCCCGGACGCGCGTGCGGCCACGCTGGCTCGGAGCCACCAGTAGGCGAGCACCACATAGCCGGAATAGAAGAGGTAGTCGAACGCAGCCGCACCGAGCTCGTCAGGGTTCGAGGCCGCGCTGCCGAGGACGCCCCTCGTCAGCTCCGACCATTCCGTGCACTTCGCGCGCAGCGTGGCGACGTCGGCGGCGATGTGGGAATCGCTTTCGTTCGCGGCGCAGAACGCCTCCACCTCGGCGAGGAACAGCTTCAGGCCGGCCGCCTGGGAGGTCGCGGTCTTGCGCCCCATCAGGTCCATCGCCTGGATGCCGGTCGTACCCTCGTACAGCGTGGTGATGCGGGCGTCGCGAGCCAGCTGCTCCATGCCGTGTTCGACGATGTAGCCGTGGCCGCCGAAGCATTGCAGCGCGTTGTACGTGTTCTCGATGCCCCACTCGGTCTGGCAGGCCTTGGAAATCGGCGTCAGGAAGCTGACCAGGGTCTCGGCGCGCTCGCGTTCGTCAGGGTCATGCGCATGCACGACGACGTCGAGCAGGCTGCCGGCGTGCAGGGCCAGCATGCGGCTGCCCTCGGTCAGCGCCTTGATCGACAGCAGCATGCGCCGCACGTCGGGGTGGACGATGATCGGGTCGGCCGGTTTCTCCGGAAACTTCGGGCCGGTCAGCGACCGCGACTGCAGGCGCTCGCGCGCGTAGCGCAGCGCGTTCTGGTACGCACGCTCGGACAGGCCGATGCCCTGCAGGCCGACGCCCAGACGCGCGGAGTTCATCATGGTGAACATCGCCCGCAGTCCGCCGTGCGCCTTGCCGACCAGCCAGCCTTCGGCGCCGTCGAAGTTCATCACGCAGGTGGCCGATCCCTTGATGCCCATCTTGTGCTCGATCGAGCCGCAGCGCACCGCGTTGCGCTCGCCCACGGTACCGTCGCGTGCGACCTTGAACTTCGGCACGACGAACAGCGAGATCCCCTTCGCGCCCGGCGGCGCGTCGGGCAGCCTGGCCAGCACCAGGTGGATGATGTTGTCGGTGAAGTCGTGCTCGCCGGCGGTGATGAAGATCTTGGTGCCGGTGATCGCGTAGTCGCCCTCGCCGCGCGGTTCTGCGCGCGTGCGCAGCAGGCCGAGGTCGGTGCCGCAGTGCGGTTCGGTCAGGCACATGGTCCCGGTCCAGCGGCCCTCGAGCAGGGGCCGGAGGAAGACTTCGCGCTGCCAGTCCTCGCCGTGCTGGCGCAGGGCCTCGACCGCGCCGTGCGAGAGCAGGGGGAAGTTGCCCCAGGCGAGGTTGGCGCCGTTGATCATCTCGCTCACCGCAGTGCCGACGGCGTGCGGCAGGCCCTGCCCGCCGTATTCGGGCGCCGCGGTGAGGCCGGGCCATCCGGCCTCGACGTACTGCGCATAGGCCGCCTTGAACCCCGTGGGCGTGGAGACGTCGCCCGTGGTGGGGTCGTGGCGGCAGCCCTGCTGGTCGCCCACGGAGTTCAGCGGCGCGAGTACGCCGGAAGTGAAGCGTGCGGCCTCCTCCAGCACGGCGTCGACCACCTCGGGGCTGGCGTCGCCGAACCCGAGGCGTGCGAACTGCGACGGCGCGTCGAGCACGTCGTCGAGGACGAAGCGGATGTCGTCGAGCGGTGCGGTGTACTGGCTCATGTGCGGGCGGGTCCTGTATGGGGGCGTCGGGCGCGCGTCAGCGCAGCACGCCGGGAAGGCCGGGAGCGGGGCTGAGGGCGCTGCTGCGCTTCACCTTCCAGGTGCGCGCCGCGCCCTTGTCGGCCGGGGCCGCCTCGATGCTGCCCTCGAACCCGTAGTCGACGCGGCGGCCGGCGGCGAGCGCGTCGGCAAGCAACATCCGCGCGTTCGCGGCCGGCTCCATCGCGACCGCGATCACGTCGGCCGTTTCGGGTCCGATCTCCAGGTCCGGGCGATGCTGCAGCGTGCCCGCAGGCTGTCCGCCGACGGTGAGCTCGAGGGTCACCGCGTCGAAGCGCATCGGAATGCTGCTGTAGTTCTGCAGGCGCAGGTCGACCGACCAGCTGCCGTCGGCCTGCACGGTGAGCTGCTGGATGCTTGCCGCAGGCTGCGAGATCCTGCGCACCGGGCCGCCGGAGCAGGCTGCTAGAAGGGCTGCGAGCGGAAGCGCGAGGAAGAGGATTCGACGACCCATGGATGGCTCCGGGTTGGGTTGCGCCGAGCATACCACCGGCTCGATACGGTGGCGGATGGTCAGGGGTCGAGCTGCAGCCTGACCCCCAGCGCCGCGGTTTCCGCCGGCTCGCCGGCGAGGTCGGCCTGCAGCAGCGGGCGTTCGTCCAGCCAACGGGCAGGCAGGGACAGCAGCAGCGTGTCGTCGCTGGCGCGGATCCCGAGGCCGGGGATGGCGGGGTCGTCGTGGCCGCGATGCAGGAGCACCGCGAGCCGCAGCAGGCCCGACAGCCTCCGCGCCGCCGGCAGCAGGCGGTCGGGCAGGGCCTCGAACACGTTCCGCGGCACCTTGCGCCGGTGCGCGCGCACCAGGGCAGCGAGGAACTGCTGTTCCTGGCGGGAGAAGCCGGCGATGTCGGAGTGGGCGAGGACGTAGGCGCCGTGCAGCTGGTACTGGCTGTGGGCGATGGTCAGTCCGAGTTCGTGCAGGCGCGCGGCCCAGGACAGCATCATCCGGTCGTCCGGCGTCAGCTGCCAGGCCGCCGCCACCTGGTCGAACAGCGCCAACGCGCTGGACTCCACGCGCAGGGCCTGGGCGCGATCGATGCCGTAGCGCTGGACCAGCGCGTCCACCGAAGCCTCGCGCGGGTCCTGGTCGCCGGCACGACCGACCATGTCGTACAGCACTCCCTCCCGCAGCGCGGCCTTGCTGACCACCATCCGCTGCAGCTCCAGGCTGGTGAAGGCGGCTTCCAGCACCAGCAGTCCGCCGGCGATGATCGGCCGGCGCTCGTCGGACAGCCCCGGCAGGCGGATGTCGTCGATGTGGCCGGCGCGCAACAGTTCGTCGCGCACGAACGGCAGCGCTTCGGCGGTGACCGCGCCCTTGGTCAGCTTCATGGCCGCGCAGATCTCGCCGATCGCCTTGTTGGTGCCGGAGGCCCCGATGGCCTCCTGCCAGCCCAGGCTGCGGTAGGTGGCGGCGAACTGCTGGAACTCCACCGAGGCTTCGATGAGCGCGTCGCGCCATCGCTTTCGCGACAGCCGGCCGTTGCCGAAGAAACGCAGGGTGGTCGCCACCGCGCCGAGCTGCATGCTCTCGCGCTCGAGGGTCTCGAAGCCGCGGCCGATGATGCATTCGGTCGATCCGCCGCCGATGTCGATCACCAGGCGGCGATGGCCGGGCCTGGGCGGCTGCGCGTGGGCCACGCCGAGGTAGACCAGGCGCGCCTCCTCGCGTCCCGACACCACCTCGATGGCATGGCCGAGCGCCGTTTCGGCCGGCATCAGGAAGGCCTGCGGCGCATGCAGCCGGCGCACGGTGTTGGTGGCCACCGCGCGGACGCGGTGCGGCGGGATGTCGCGGATGCGCTGGCCGAAGCGGGACAGGCAGGCCAGCGCCCGCTGGCGGACGTCCGGCAGCAGTCCGCCGCGCCCGTCCAGGCCTTCGGCCATGCGCACGGTCTCGCGCAGGCGGTCGACGACGCGCAGCTGGCCCAGGGTGTAGCGGGCCACGACCATGTGGTAGCTGTTCGAGCCGAGGTCGATCGCGGCCAGCATGTCGCCGTCGACCAGCGGCTGGCTCTGCGACGCGGCAGGCGCGGACAAGGTCCTCATCCGCAGATCGACGCGAGCAGCGAGGCCTGGGCCGAGTGTGGTGCCTCGCCCTCGGCCGGAGCGAGCGCGCGGTAGCTGCCGTCGGAATGCAGCTCCCAGGCGCCGGTGTTGTCGGCGAGGTAGGTCTCGAGCGCCTCCGCGCGCACGCGCGCGGCGACCGCCGGGTCGAGGATCGGGAAACAGGTCTCGACGCGCCGCAGCAGGTTGCGCTCCAGCCAGTCGGCGCTGGAACACCAGGTCTCGGGCGCGCCATCGTTCGCGAACCAGTACACGCGGCTGTGCTCGAGGAAGCGGCCGACGATCGAGCGCACGCGGATGTTGTCGGACACCCCCGGCACCCCCGGTCTCAGCGTGCACGCTCCGCGGACGATGAGATCGATGCGCACGCCGGCCTGGGAGGCGGCGTACAGCGCGCGCACCACCTGCGGCTCGTTGAGGGCGTTCATCCTGGCGATGATCCGCGCCGGGCGGCCCGCGGTGGCGAACTGGGCCTCGCGCCGGATGCGCGACAGCACGCCGTCGTGCATGGTGAACGGCGACTGCAGCACGCGCTTCAGGCGGGTCGCCGGCGCAAGCCCCGAGATCTGCTGGAAGATCTGGTGCACGTCGCTGCTGATGTCGGTGTCGGCGGTCAGCAGGCCGAGGTCGGTGTAGGCGCGCGCGGTGCCGCTGTGGTAGTTGCCGGTGCCCATGTGCACGTAGCGGCGCAGGCGACGGCCCTCGCGGCGCACCACCAGCAGCATCTTGGCGTGGGTCTTGTATCCGACCACGCCATAGACCACCTGCACTCCGGCATCCTGCAGGCGGTCCGCGAGGCCGAGGTTGGCCTCCTCGTCGAAGCGCGCCCGCAGTTCGACCACCACGGTCACGTCCTTGCCGTTGCGCGCGGCCTGCACGAGGTGCTCGACGATCGGCGAATCGCGGCCGGTGCGGTACAGGGTCTGCTTGATCGCCAGCACGTCCGGATCGGCGGCGGCCTGCTTGAGCAGTTCCAGCACCGGGGTGAAGGCGTCGAAGGGGTGGTGGAGCAGGATGTCGCGCTCGGCGATGCGGTCGAACATCGCGTCGCTGCCTGGCAGCTGCCGCGGCTGGAACGGTGGGAACTTGAGCTCCGGACGGTCGACGTCGTTGTAGACGTGGATCACGCGGTTGAGGTTGACCGGTCCGTTGATGCGGTAGACGGCGTTCGCCGGCAGGTCGAAGTTGCGCAGAAGCTCCGTGACGATCGGTTCCGGGCAGTCGGCGGCGATCTCCAGCCGCATCGCGCGCAGGTAGCCGCGCCCGACCAGCTCGTCGCGCAGCGCCAGGGCCAGGTTCTCGACCTCGTCCTCGTCCAGGATCAGCTCCGAGTTGCGGGTGACGCGGAACTGGTAGGCGCCCTGGACCTTCATCCCCGGGAACAGGTCCTCGACGAACTCGGACAGCATCGCCGACAGGAACACGAAGTCGTGCTCACCGCCGGAGACGCGCTGCGGCAGGCGGATGATCCGGGCCAGCGAGCGCGGCGCACGCACGATGGCGAGGTGGCCGCTGCGGCCGAATGCGTCCTTGCCCTTGAGCACGACCACCAGGTTGAGCGACTTGTTGAGGATCTTCGGGAACGGATGCGATGGATCGAGGCCCAGCGGCGACAGCACCGGCAGGATCTCCTCGCGGAAGCAGGCGCGCAGCCAGCGGCGCTGGCGCGCGTTCCAGGTCTCCCGCGCGAGCACGCGCACGCCGGCGTCGGCGAGCGCCGGGCGCAGGACCTCGTTCCAGCAGGCGTACTGGGCGTCGACCAGCTCGGCGGTGCGTTCGTGGATCCGCCGCAGCACGGTGCCCGGCGACAGGCCGTCCGCCGGCAGCGGCACCTCGAAGTCCTGGGCATGGCGCACGGTGGCGGCGCGGATCTCGAAGAACTCGTCGAGGTTGGTGCACGAGATGCACAGGAAGCGCAGCCGCTCCAGCAGCGGGATCGTGGCGTCCTGCGCCTGCGCCAGGACGCGGAAATTGAAGTCGAGCTGCGACAGTTCGCGGTTGAGGTACAGCGCGGGGTCGCGGAGCGAATCCGCCGCGGGGTCCGGCGCGGGCGCGGCCGGCACCGACGTCCGGCCCCGGGTGGTGGCGGGTGTCCGCCCGCTAGTCATGCGGCTCTTCATGGATATCCTCGGTGCGCGCCATGACCCGTTCGGCGCCGAAGCGGCAGGTGAAGATGCTGCCGCGCCCGACCTCGCTGGCGATCTCCAGGCGCGCCTGGTGCAATTGGAGCACATGCTTGACGATCGCCAGGCCCAGGCCGGTGCCCCCGGTCTCGCGGGTGCGGCTGCTGGAAACCCGGTAGAAACGTTCGGTCAGGCGCGCCAGGTGGGCTTCGGGGATGCCGTAGCCGGTGTCTTCGACCGACAGCGCGACGCCGCCCCCCGCGTCCGGGGCGAAGCGCACGCGGATGTGCCCGCCGCTGGGCGTGTAGCGCACGGCGTTGGCGACCAGGTTGGAGAAGGCGCTGTGCAGCTCGCGGCTGGAGCCGCGCAGGTCGACGCCGGCGGCGTCCTCGACGGCGACGGTGTGGCGGCCCTGGCCGATGGCCTCCGCCTCGCGGCGCAGGGTGGAGAGCATGGGAGCCATCGCGACCTCCTCTTCGACCAGGGTGTCCTGGGCCTCGAGCCGGGACAGGGTCAGGAGATCCTCGACCAGCTGGGTCATGCGCTGGGACTGGCGCCGCATTTCGCCGACGATCGGCTCCCATTCGGGGTTGTCCGACGGATCGAGCATGTCCAGGTAGCCGTGGACCACGGTCAGCGGCGTCCGCAGCTCGTGTGAGACGTTCGCGACGAAGTCGCGGCGCATCTTCTCCAGCCGCATCAGCTTGCCGACGTCGCGCGCGACCAGCAGCCACAGGGCGTCGGAATAGGGGATCAGCCGCAGGCTGATGCGGATCGACGGATCGGCCGGCGAGGCGGCGTCATTGATCGGCTCGGCGTGCCGCCCGCTGCTCAGCCAGTGCGAGACCGGCAGCGGCTGCAGCCGTTCGCCGAGGCTGGCGCCCTTGTCGCGCGGATAGCTCAGGCCCAGCAGCCGCTCCGCGGCGACGTTGCACCAGATCACCCGCTGGGTGTTGCGATCGGCCACCACCACTGCGTCGGGCAGCGCCGCGGCGACGGCGCGGTAGGCGCGCATCATTTCGACCAGTCGGCGTTCGCGGCCTCGGACCTCGTTGCGCGCGCGGTGGAGCAGGCGCTCGACGCCGGCCCAGACCCCGCCGCCGGAATGCGGCGGCGGCAGCCGCACGCGCGCGTCGAGCTGACCCATGATCCTGCGCAGTCGCAGCAGGTGCGCGGCCAGCATCCCGAGCGCGGCCAGCGCGAGGGCCGGCCAGGGCTGGCCCACGGCCAGCCCCGCGAGCATGGCGCAGCCCAGGACCGCGGCCAGCGTGGCCAGGGTCCGTTGCCAGGAGGTCTGGAGGGTCGGCGGCATGCCGCCAGTCTAGACCGAGGCGGAGAATCGATACCCGGCGCCGCGGACCGTCTGCACCATGCCATCGAGCGCGAACGGTTCGAGCGTCTTGCGCAGGCGGCGGATGTGCACGTCCACCGTGCGCTCTTCGACATAGACGCTGCCGCCCCAGACATGGTCGAGCAGCTGCGAGCGGGAATAGACGCGATCGGGATGGGTCATGAAGAAATGCAGCAGGCGGTACTCCGTCGGCCCGATCGCCACCGGCTCGTCGCCGGCGAACACCCGGTGCGCGGCGCCGTCGATGCGCAGGCTGCCGACGGCGACGCTGCCGTCCTCGTCGTCCTCCCGCGAGCGGCGCATGACGGCGCGGATCCGGGCCAGCAGTTCGCGCGAAGAGAAGGGCTTGACGACGTAATCGTCGACTCCGGCCTCGAGCCCGCCCACGCGGTCGTTCTCCTCGCCGCGGGCGGTCAGCATGATGATCGGAACTTCGCGGGTGAGGGACTCCCGACGCCAGCGGCGGGCCAGCTCGATGCCGCTGGTCCCGGGGAGCATCCAGTCGAGCAGGATCAGGTCGGGCACCCGGTCGGCGATCGCTTCCTGGGCCTGGCGGGCATCCGCGGCATGGACCGGCTCGTAGTCGCCCTTGCGCACGGCGAAGGCCACCATGTCCCGGATGGCTGGCTCATCGTCGACGATCAGGATGCGCTTCTGCACGCTGCTACCGCTCGTTCAATGGAGATGGCGGCCATTAGACGACGGTTTGGTGACTGTTTGGTGACAGTGTCACGTGCGGCCGGGCGGCCTCACTTGCGCAGCACGGGGTCGTGGATGCCCTGGCGGCGCAGCTCCAGCACCATCGGCGTGACCGCGGCGATGCGCGCGTCGATCCGCACCCGCGCATAGTAGTCGAGGTCGTCGCGGCGACGCAGGGTGTTGAGCTGCAGCAGGGCCTGCTCGGCGCGGCCATTCAGCAGGGCGGCTTCGGCCCAGGCCTCGCCGGCGCGGACCGGATCGCCGGCGATCTCGCTGGCGCGGGCGAAGATGCGCTGGAAGACGGGGTCATCGCCGGAACCGGCCGTCAACGGCCGCAGGATGTCGCTGGCCCGGCGTCCTGCCTCGGGAGTGTCGCGCTCGGTCAGCACCTCTGCGTACGCCAGCACCACCGCGCGGTTGCGGGGCATGCGGCGGACCAGGTCTTCGAAGCGGGCGTCGGCGGCCGCGTGCCGCCCCTGGCGGGCTTCGGCCTGGGCCAGCCCGATCAGCAGCCAGGTGTCGCCGGGGTGGGAGGCCAATAGTTCGCCGAATCCACGTGCCGCCTCCGCGCCGTCGCCGGCCAGCAGACGGGCCAGGGCCAGGCCGTAACGCTGGGCGTCGTCGAGGGCGCCGGCGCGCGCGAAGCGTGCGTACTCGCCCATGGCCTGGGCCGGAGTGTCGGCGCTGAGCACGCGCAGGCGCTCGCGCACCCAGCCGTACTGACTGCCGTGGGCGTCCCCGGAAAGGCCGTCCGGGCGCAGCGAGGCAGGCAGCAGGGGATTGTTCCCCGCAAGCCCGGAGGTCGCGAAGGTCGCCTCCGCCCGCCCGCCGTGCTGCCCGGCGAGCTGCCGCGCCTCGCTGATGCGGGTGGTGGTGACCGGGTGGGTGCGCAGGTAGTCCGGCATCCGCTCGCGCTCACCACCCTGGTTGGTGCGCGACAGCGCCTGCATGCGCTCGAACATCCGCGCCATCGCCGCGGTGTCGTAGCCGCTGCGCGCAAGCGTGCGCATGCCGATTCGGTCGGCCTCGGACTCGTTGGACCGGGTGTAGTCGATCTGCCGCTGGACCAGCAGCCCCTGCGCACTGGCGAGCGCGGCCATCGTGGCTTCGCCGGAGGAACTTCCGCCAGCCTGCGACGCCACCGCCACCGCGCCCAGCATCGCCAGCAGGATCGGCACGCTGTCGCGCTGGGCGCGCTCGACGCCGCGCAGCACATGGGCCTGGGTGACGTGGGCCACCTCGTGGGCGAGCACGCCGGCGACTTCGTCTTCGCTGGCGGCGGCAAGCACCAGGCCGGCGTTGGTCCCGATGTAACCTCCGAGGGTGGCGAAGGCGTTGAGCGACCGGTCCTTCATCATGAAGAAGGTGAACGACTGCTCCGGCTGGTCGCTCGCGGCGGCCAGGCGGCTGCCCAGCGCGTGCAGCCAGGCATCGATCAGGGGATCGTCGAGCACGTAGTCGTAATGGCGCAGCTGCGCCAGCAGCATCTGGCCGTATTCGCGCTGCTGCGCCGGGCCGAGCAGGGTGCCGGCGGAGGAGCCGATGTCGGGCAGCCGGGTCTGCGCGGGAGCGGCGGCCGCGGCCAGCGCAAGGACCAGGGCGGCGGTGGCGGGAAGCAGGCGCATGCGGTCTACGGGGCGTCCTCGAAGCATGGATGACAGGATGGAGCCGGGGCGGAGGGCAGGCGTGAACAGCCGGTTAATCCGTCCCGGCGAACGGTGCGGACCACCGGCGCCTGCTGAAATCGGCGCGCGCGGCCCCCACAATCGACCCCGCCAGGCCACGCAAGTTTCCGGAGACCGCCTTGAACGAGCAAGCTTCACCCGAGATCACCCTGTACACCAGCGCCGTCTGCGCCTACTGCGTGGCCGCCAAGAACTTCCTGCGCAGCAAGGGTCTGGAATGGACCGAAGTGAGGATCGACACCGATCCCGAGGAGCGCGCGCGCATGGTGGCACGCGCCGGGCGCACCTCGGTGCCGCAGATCTTCGTCGGCAAGGTCCACGTCGGCGGCTACGACGACATGATGGCCCTGCACCGCGCCGGCGGCTTCGAGCCGCTGCTGGTGGGGAAGGGCGCATGAGCGCCGGTGACGACGGCGATCGCGTCCGGGCCTTCACGGAATTCCGCGAACGCATGAATGAACGCATCCTCGCCGAGCCCAACCAGGTCGTCCGCCGCTTCTTCGCACTCGACACCCAGGCCTACCAGGCCGGCGCGCTCGACGTGGCGACCAAGGAGCTGCTCGGACTGGTGGCATCGCTGGTGCTGCGCTGCGACGACTGCATCAGCTACCACGTCGCGCGCTGCCGCGATGCGGGGGTTGGCCGCGACGCCATGTTCGAGGCGTTCTCGATCGGGCTGGTGGTGGGCGGGAGCATCGTGATCCCGCACCTGCGTCGCGCCGTGGACTTCCTCGACCGGCTCGAGTCCGGCGCCGACGCTCCCCCGGACGGACACCACCACGACTGAGCCCCGCGAGCGCCCCTGGCGGCGCCCCCGGGGCAGGGAAGGGCAGGGCCGCACCGCTGCGTTCCCGGGGGCGCCGGACAGCAGGGGGCCGCATTTGGCATAATTGCGTGCTGCTTTCCGCCCCCAGACGCCCGCTCGCGCAATGGCGTCCCCCCACCCTGGACCCCACACAATGACCCAGACAATCACGGTCATCCGCGGCGATGGCATCGGCCCGGAGATCATGGACGCCACCCTGCATGTGCTCGATGCCATGAAGCTCGGGCTCGCCTACGAAGAGGCCGATGCCGGGCTGATGGCGCTCGAGAAGCACGGCGAGCTGCTGCCGCAGGCCACGCTCGATTCCATCAGCCGCAACAAGGTGGCGCTGAAGAGCCCGCTGACCACGCCGGTCGGCGGCGGCTTCTCCTCGGTCAACGTGCAGCTGCGCCGCCACTTCGATCTGTATGCGAACGTCCGTCCGGCGACCTCGTTCCCCAACACCCGGTCGCGCTTCAGCGAAGGGGTGGACATCGTCACCGTGCGCGAGAACACCGAGGGCGCCTACAGTGCCGAAGGCCAGGAAACGGCGCCCGACGGAAGCTGGGCGGTGTCGGTGACCCGCAACACCCGCAAGGGCTCCGAGCGCATCGTGCGCTACGCCTTCGACCTGGCCCGCAAGGCCGGGCGGAAGAAGGTGACCGTGGTGCACAAGGCCAACATCCTGAAATCGACCTCCGGCCTGTTCCTCAACGCCGCGCGCGACGTGGCGAAGGAATATCCGGACATCGAGTGCAACGAAATGATCGTGGACAATGCCTGCATGCAGCTGGTGATGCGTCCCGAGCAGTTCGACGTGATCGTGACCACCAACCTGTTCGGCGACATCATCTCCGACCTCTGCGCCGGCCTGATCGGCGGTCTGGGGCTGATTCCCGGCGCCAACATCGGAAAGGACGTCGCGATCTTCGAGGCCGTGCACGGCTCGGCGCCGGACATCGCGGGCAAGGGCGTGGCCAACCCCTGCGCCCTGCTGCTGGGCGCGGCGCAGATGCTCGAGCACATCGGCATGGTCGACAGGGCCACGCAGCTGCGCGCCGCGATCGTGGACACGCTGACGGCCCAGGATTCGCTGACGCCGGACCTCGGCGGCAACGGCAGCACGATGGATTTCGCGCGCGCGATCGCCAGCCGGGTCGCGGCCTGAACCGGCCGCCTGCCCCCGGGCAGGCCGCCGGGCTGTATGGAGACGGGCGCTTCGGCGCCCGTTTCCTTTGGCGCCGTTTCGTTTCTGGAACGCCGCCATTCCGGATGTCGTCTCGACAGCGCCCGGCAGCGGCCCCACAATCGCCGATCCTTTCATGCGGATAAAGCGATGGATGCACGTCCCAGCGCGCTCGCGCTGACCCCGCTGCTGCTGTTCCTGGCGCTGTTCTTCGGCTCGGGGCTGTATTTCACCCTGCACGGCGAGGAGATGGGCTTCTACCAGCTGCGCGCGCCGGTGGCGATCCTTCCGGCGCTCGCGCTGGCGGCGTGGATCGCCCGCCGCCGCGGGGTGAAGGCCGTCGAGGTCCTGCTGCTCGGCATGGGCAACCCGAACATCATGACGATGTGCCTGATCTTCCTGCTGGCGGGGGCATTCGCCTATGTCTCGCAGGCCATCGGCGCCGTGGATGCCGTGGTGTCCCTGGGAATCGGCGCGGTGCCGGCGGGGCTGCTGTTGCCAGGGCTGTTCGTGGTCGCCTCGCTGATCTCGCTGGCCATCGGTACATCGATGGGCACGATCGCGGCCGTGGTTCCGATCGCCCTGGGTGTGGCCGATGCCTCCGGCCTGGACCGCGCGCTGGTACTGGGCGCGGTGATCGGCGGCGCGATGTTCGGCGACAACCTCTCGGTCATCTCGGATACCACGATCGCCGCCACGCGCAGCCAGGGCGCCGAGATGCGCGACAAGTTCCGCGAGAACTTCAAGATCGCGTTGCCCGCGGCGCTGGCCACGATCGCGCTGCTGGTCTTCCTCGGCGACCCGGCGCCGGTCACCACCGACGAGCCCGCCTCGGCCTGGCTGGTCCTGCCCTACGTGCTGGTGCTGGTGCTGGCGCTCGCCGGCCTGGACGTCATCCTGGTGCTGGGGATCGGCGTGGCGCTGGCCGGTGCATTCGGCCTGGCCCTGGCGCCGGAGTACGACCTGGTGCACTACGCGGGCGACATCTGGACCGGCTTCGAGGGCATGACCGAAATCCTGCTGCTGTCGTTGCTGATCGGCGGCGTGGGTGCGCTGATGAAGGCCGCCGGTGGGCTGGGGTGGCTGGCCCAGACGATCGCGCGTTTCGCGCGCGGTCACACCGGGCGACGCACGGGCGAGTTCAGCATCGCCGTGCTTTCGGCCACCGCCGATGTCTTTACAGCCAACAACACCGTCGCCATCCTCGTCAGCGGCGATGTCGCCCGCGACATCGCGGAGCGGCACCGGATCAGCCCGCGGCGCGCGGCCAGCCTGCTCGACGTTTTCGCGTGCGTACCCCAGGGTGTGATTCCGTACGGGGCACAGATCCTGCTCGCGGCGGGGCTGGCCTCGATGTCGCCGCTGTCGCTTTCGGGCACGGTCTTCTACTGCTGGATCCTGGCCCTCTTCGCGGCCGCCTTCATCGCCTGGCCATCATCGCGCCCCGTGGGGGCTGACGACGGAGACGCCTGCACCGCTGGCGCCCGGTCGGCCGGATGAAAGCATGGCCACCGCCGTCCGGCGCGGGGCCGCGTTGTCGCGCCTGGAAGAGCCAGGAGCCGTTTCGTTGTGGTCCGTGCGGCCCGTCCCGCGCACAGGGGGTGTGCTTCCCCGGCAGTCTCCGCGTCCTGCTCCCACGGCCGGCCGCCGGCCATCCATGGCCGGCTGTCCGCACACCCCCTGTGCGCGGGACGGGCTTCGGCGTTCTTCGGCTTCGGGAGGGAAGATCCAAAGCGGCGGAGCCGGGCAGCTCCCGGTCATGACGCCCTCCGTTTCGACGCGAACGTCGGCGTAGCCCTCGTCCCGACCGCGACCAAAGGTCGTGCCCCCCTGCGTCCGTGGCGGGCGGCCCGGACTCGAACGGAGCGTCCGTGGCGGGCGGCCCGGACTTCACCGGAGCGCCCGTTGCGGCGGAGCGTCCCCTCGATCGGGAGAAGAACCAAAAAGAGGCGCCGATGGCGCCTCTCCGGGATTGCCGCGTGGCGTGTCCGGCTGCCTCAGTCGCGCGACTGCAGCTTGGCCAGCAGGCGAAGGAACTCGATGTACAGCCACACCAGCGTGACCATCAGCCCGAAAGCACCGTACCACTCCATGTACTTCGGCGCGCCCCGTTCGGCGCCGGTCCGGATGAAGTCGAAGTCCAGCACCAGGTTCAGCGCCGCGATCACGATCACGAACAGGCTGAAGCCGATGCCGACGATGCCGTTGCCGTGGATCATCGGGATATCGACCCCGAAGAAGCCGAGCACGATGGTCGCCAGGTAGACCAGGAAGATGCCGCCGGTGGCCGCGACCACGCCGAGCTTGAACTTCTCGGTGGCCTGCACCCAGCCGGCGCGGAAGGCGACAAGCATCGCGAACAGCGTGGCGAAGGTCAGCATCACCGCCTGGATCACGATGCCCTCGTACAGGTGGCTGTACAGCGCCGAGATCGCGCCCAGGAAGAAGCCCTCCACCAGCGCGTACAGCGGCGCGGTGACCGGCGCCCATTCCTTCTTGAACACCGTCACCAGGGCGAGGACGAAGCCGCCGATCAGGCCGCCCCACATGTAGACGGGAAAGCCGGGCGCGATCTCGCCGGTGGCGGTGAAGGCCTGGCTCCAGGCGAACGCCGCCGTGAGCACGGTCAGGAACAGCAGGAACGCGGTCCTGTTGACCGTGCCATTGATCGTCATCGCGCTGGCGTCGCGGGTGACGACGCTGCCGCTGCCGAGGTCGAGGAAAGTGGATTCGGACAGGACCGGATTGCCGCTACGCATGGATTCCCCCAGGAGGTCGAGTGCGTGTGCCAGTCGGGAGGATACACGGCCGGGCGTTGCAGCCGCGTGGGCCGGCGGGCCCCGGCCCGCGCTCCGCGGGCTCCGGGTTGGTGCGAAAGGGGGGACTCGAACCCCCACGCCTTGCGGCACTGGAACCTAAATCCAGGGCGTCTACCAGTTCCGCCACTTTCGCCTGTGTCCGGGCATCCGATCCGGCAAACAGAAAACGCCCGGCGGGGCCGGGCGCTTCGGGTTTGGTGGGCCGTCAAGGATTCGAACCTTGGACCTATTGATTAAGAGTCAACTGCTCTACCAACTGAGCTAACGGCCCCGAGCGGGAAATCCTACCAAAACAGCGGCCGGCGGATCAACAGCACCGGCCATGCGGGAAGCTGGGGTGGAAGACGGGATTTGAACCCGCGACCCCCGGAATCACAATCCGGTGCTCTAACCAACTGAGCTACATCCACCATGGAGTCCTGTCGCGGCCGCGACACGGCCCGCTAAGGGCCTGCGGGAGCCGGCAGGGCCGGGCATTGTACGCGGTCGGAAGGGAATGTGCGACGTGCGCGTGAGGAGCTGGCGCGCCCGGCAGGACTCGAACCTGCAACCACCGGCTTAGAAGGCCGGTGCTCTATCCGGTTGAGCTACGGGCGCCGGGTGGTCGGGGTAGAGGGATTCGAACCCCCGACATCCTGCTCCCAAAGCAGGCGCGCTACCAGACTGCGCTATACCCCGAAGGTCGTGGACCGCCGGTTCCGCCCGGCATGCCCTGCGGCATTGTCGGGAGGCCCCGGGATGGTGTCAACGCGCGGAGCTGGCGGTGGGCGCGGGATTCCGCCAAAATGTCGCGTTCCGTCGCCGGAGGTGCGGGCCAGACCCGCCGGCTCCCCGGCCAACCAGACAACCAACGCCCGTGGCCCTTGCCGCGGTGGCAGGAGTGGGTATGCAAGTTTCAGTCGAGACCGTCGGCAACCTCGGACGCAGGATGACCTTCAACCTGCCGGCCGACCGCTTCCAGGACCAGGTCGGGGGCCGCCTGCGCGAGATGGCGCGCACGGCGCGCATCAAGGGCTTCCGGCCCGGCAAGGTGCCGGCGAAGGTGATCGAGCAGCGCTTCTGGCGAGCAGGTCCGCAACGAGATCCTCGACGGCATGCTGCGCGAGGGCTTCGACAGCGCCGTGCGCGAGAACGCTCTGCGCATCGCGGGCCAGCCGCGCATCGAGCGCGGCGAGGGCGACGAGCTGTGCTACGTGGCCACCTTCGAGATCGTCCCCGACTTCGGCGACGTCGACGTCGCCGGCCTCGAGGTCGAGCGCCCGGTGGCCGAGGTCACCGAGGAGGACATCGACCGCATGATCGAGAACCTGCGCCAGCAGCGTCGCAGCTGGTCGGAGGTGACCCGTGGCGCGAAGGAGGGCGACGCGGTCGACATCGAGACCTGGTCCGAGGTCGACGGCGAGCGCCTGCCCGCCGAGGGTGTCGAACGCGGCGTCACGGTTGTCGGCTCGGGCGCCATGCACGCCGATCTCGAGGCCGCGCTGGTGGGCATGGCCAAGGGCGGGGAGAAGGACGTCGAAGTCAGCTTCCCGGCCGACTGGCGGGTGCCGCAGCTGGCCGGCAGGACCGCGAAGGTCCACCTCAAGGCCGAGCAGGTCTCCGAGGCCGTGCTCCCGGAAGCCGACGCGGCCTTCATCAGGAGCTTCGGTGTGAAGAGCGGCGAGATGGAGCAGTTCCGCGCCGACATCCGCACCAACCTGGAACGCGAGCTGAAGCACGCACTGATGAACCGCTTGCGCCGCGCCGTCGGCGAGCAGCTGGTCGCCGCCTACGCCCACGTCGAGCTGCCGCCGAACCTGGTCGAACAGGAAGCCCGCGCCCTGGTCGCCCAGGTCGCCGAGCAGGCCCGCCGCCAGGGTCGCCCGTCGGAACCGCCTGCCAACGCCCACGAGAACTTCATGGAGCCGGCGCGCAAGCGCGTCCTGGTCGGCCTGCTGGTGGGCGAGGTCGCCCGCAGGCACCAGCTGATGCTGGACCGCAAGCGCCTGGACGAGAGCCTGCGCCTGATCGCCTCGACCTACGAGGAGCCGCAGCAGGTCATTGACTTGTACCGGAACGATCCCCAGCTTATGGCGGGACTGCAGAACCGCGTGATGGAGGAGCAGGTGATCGACTGGATCGCCCAGCGCGCCCGCCACACCGACACGCAGCTGACCTTCCAGGAGGCGATCGCGCCGCAGGCGTGACCGCCTCCCCCTGACCCGGGATTCCAATGAGCATCGAGACCAAGGCCCTCAACCTCGTGCCGATGGTGGTCGAACAGACCAGCCGCGGCGAGCGCGCGTACGACATCTATTCGCGCCTGCTGAAGGAGCGGGTGATCTTCCTGGTCGGCGGCATCGACGACCACGTGGCCAACGTGATCGTGGCGCAGATGCTGTTCCTCGAGGCCGAGAACCCCGAGAAGGACATCAACCTGTACATCAACTCGCCCGGCGGCATCGTCACCGCCGGCATGGCGATCTACGACACCATGCAGTTCATCAAGCCCGACGTCAGCACGATCTGCGTCGGCCAGGCGGCCAGCATGGGCGCCCTGCTGCTGGCCGCGGGCGCGGCCGGCAAGCGCTATGCGCTGCCGAACTCGCGGGTGATGATCCACCAGCCCCTGGGCGGCTTCCAGGGCCAGGCCACGGACATCGAGATCCACGCCCGCGAGATCCTGTCGATGAAGCAGCGCCTGAACGAGATCCTGGCGCGCCATACCGGCCAGGCGCTCGAGACCGTCGCCCACGATACCGAGCGCGACAATTTCAAGAGCGCCGAGGCCGCGCGCGAGTACGGCCTGGTCGACCAGGTGCTCGAGCGCCGTCCGGAAGACTCGATCCAGCCCGCCTGAACGGGCGGCGCCCGGCCGCCGCGGCCGTGCCTGCCCCGGACGCAGCATCCCGCGCCCCCCGCGCTTGCGGCCCGGGGCCCGGGTGCTATTCTCGACCCGGACCACCCGTATTCCCCCCGAAACACCGATTGGCGAACGCATGACCGAAGACCGACAGGGCCGTTCCGGCGACAGCAGCAAGATCCTCTACTGCTCGTTCTGCGGGAAGAGCCAGCATGAGGTCCGCAAGCTGATCGCGGGCCCGAGCGTGTTCATCTGCGATGAATGCGTGGAGCTGTGCAACGACATCATCCGCGAGGAACTCGAGGAGAAGGCGCAGAGTGCGCGCAGTTCGCTGCCCAAGCCCAAGGAGATCCTCGAGGTCCTCGACCAGTACGTGATCGGGCAGCAGCGGGCGAAGAAGACGCTCGCGGTGGCGGTGTACAACCACTACAAGCGCATCGAGAGCCGGCAGAAGAACGACGAGGTCGAGCTCGCCAAGTCCAACATCCTGCTGGTCGGTCCCACGGGTTCGGGCAAGACCCTGCTGGCCGAGACCCTGGCGCGCATGCTCAACGTCCCGTTCACCATGGCCGACGCCACGACCCTCACCGAGGCCGGCTACGTCGGCGAGGACGTCGAGAACATCATCCAGAAGCTGCTGCAGAAGTGCGACTACGATGTCGACAAGGCGCAGCAGGGCATCGTCTACATCGACGAGATCGACAAGATCTCGCGCAAGAGCGAGAACCCGTCGATCACCCGCGACGTCTCCGGCGAGGGGGTGCAGCAGGCGCTGCTGAAGCTCATCGAGGGCACCATCGCCAGCGTGCCGCCGCAGGGCGGGCGCAAGCACCCGCAGCAGGAATTCCTGCAGGTCGACACCCGCAACATCCTGTTCATCGTCGGCGGTGCCTTCGCCGGCCTGGACAAGATCATCCAGCAGCGCAGCACGGAGGCCGGCGGCATCGGCTTCGGCGCCAAGCTCAAGAGCTCCGAGCGCAAGGCCGAGGTCGGCAAGGTGCTCGCCGACGTCGAGCCCGAGGACCTGATCAAGTTCGGCCTGATCCCCGAGTTCGTCGGCCGCCTGCCGGTGGTCGCCACCCTCGAGGAACTGGACGAGGCGGCCCTGGTCAAGATCCTGTCCGAGCCCAGGAACGCCATCACCAAGCAGTTCCGGAAGCTGTTCGAGATGGAGGGCGTGGAGCTGGAGTTCCGCCCCGACGCGCTTGCGGCCATCGCCCGCAAGGCGCTGAAGCGCAAGACCGGTGCGCGCGGCCTGCGCACGATCGTCGAATCGGTCCTGCTGGACACGATGTACGACCTGCCCTCGAAGGAAAACGTGAGCAAGGTGGTGGTCGACGAGTCGGTGATCGAGCACAAGTCCGAGCCCTACCTGATCTACGAGTCGGCCGCTCCGGCTCCGGCCAAGGCCGCCTCCGGCGACTGAGTCGCCCGGCATCGTCCCACGGCCCGCGGGAGCCGCCCCGGCGGCTCCCGCGGCGTTCGCTGCGTGGCTTTTCGATCACTGGGGCCTGGATGTTCAGGCTGAACGCACAGTCTGCGATGCCGGCCTGCGATGGCGCTTGCATCGGCCGCCGCCGGGCCCCATAACCGGAACCAGGCGGCCCCGGGCCGCATGCATTCCCCCCCAGGAGTCCCGATGAGCCCCTCCCAGACCGCCGCCACCTTCGACCTTCCGGTGCTGCCACTGCGCGACGTGGTGGTGTTTCCGCACATGGTCATCCCGCTGTTCGTCGGCCGTGACAAGTCCATCAAGGCACTCGACCTGGCGATGGAAGGCGACAAGCAGGTCCTGCTGGTCGCGCAGAAGTCGGCGGAAACCGACGACCCGGGCGCGGAGGACCTGCACCCGGTGGGCACGCTTGCGCAGGTGCTGCAGTTGCTGAAACTGCCCGACGGCACCATCAAGGTGCTGGTCGAAGGCGTGGACCGCGCCACCATCGATGGCGTGCGCGACGTGGACGGAGCCCTCGTCGCCACCGGCACGCTGGTGGAGGCCGTCGAGGACCGCGAGCCGCGCGAGGTCGAGGCCATCGCGCGCTCGCTGATGGGCCTGTTCGAGCAGTACGTGAAGACCAACCGCAAGCTGCCGCCGGAGCTGCTGCAGACCCTGGCCGGCATCGACGAACCTTCCCGCCTGGCCGATACCGTGGCGGCGCACCTGGGCGTGCGCCTGGGCGAGAAGCAGCGCCTGCTCGAGACCTTCTCCACCGCGGAGCGGCTGGAGATGCTGGTGGGCCTGGTCGACGGCGAGATCGACGTGCAGCAGATGGAGAAGCGCATCCGCGGCCGCGTGAAGTCGCAGATGGAGAAGAGCCAGCGCGAGTACTACCTCAACGAGCAGATGAAGGCGATCCAGAAGGAACTGGGCGACATGGACGACGCGCCGAACGACCTCGAGGAGCTGGCGCGGAAGATCGCCGCCGCCGGCATGCCCAAGGCGGTGGAAACCAAGGCGAAGAACGAGCTCAACAAGCTCAAGCAGATGTCGCCGATGGCGGCCGAGGCGGCGGTGGTGCGCAACTACCTCGACTGGCTGCTGGGCGTGCCGTGGAAGAAGCGCAGCAAGGTGCGCAAGGATCTGAAGGTCGCGCAGGAGGTGCTGGACGCCGACCACTACGGTCTGGAGAAGGTGAAGGAGCGCATCCTTGAGTATCTCGCGGTGCAGTCGCGCGTTTCGAAGATGAAGGCCCCGATCCTGTGCCTCGTCGGTCCGCCCGGCGTGGGCAAGACCTCGCTCGGCCAGTCGATCGCCAAGGCCACCAACCGCAAGTTCGTGCGCATGTCGCTGGGCGGCGTGCGCGACGAGGCCGAAATCCGCGGCCACCGCCGCACCTACGTCGGCTCGATGCCGGGCCGGATCGTGCAGAACCTCAACAAGGCCGGCACCAGGAACCCGCTGTTCGTGCTCGACGAGATCGACAAGATGTCGATGGACTTCCGCGGCGATCCGTCCTCGGCGCTGCTGGAGGTGCTCGATCCGGAGCAGAACCACGCCTTCAACGACCATTACCTGGAAGTCGACCTCGACCTCAGCGAAGTGATGTTCGTGGCGACCTCCAACTCGCTCAACATCCCTGGCCCGCTGCTCGACCGCATGGAAGTGATCCGCATCCCCGGCTATACCGAGGAGGAGAAGATCAACATCGCCTTGCGCTACCTGCTCCCCAAGCAGATCAAGGCCAACGGCCTGCGCGAGGGCGAGCTGAAGGTTGCCGAATCCGCGATCCAGGACATCGTGCGCTACTACACGCGCGAATCCGGCGTGCGCAACCTCGAACGCGAGATCGCCCGGATCTGCCGCAAGGTGGTGAAGGAGCTCGCGCTGGCCGGCCCGCAGAAGCGGAAGCCGCGCGCTGTCAACGTCGCCCCGAAGAACCTGGAAAAGTACCTGGGCGTGCGGCGCTACGACTTCGGCCGCGCCGAACAGGACAACGAGATCGGCCTGGTGACGGGCCTGGCCTGGACCGAGGTCGGTGGCGACCTGCTGCAGATCGAGTCCACCCTGGTGCCTGGCAAGGGACAGCTCACGCTCACCGGCCAGCTGGGCGAGGTGATGAAGGAATCGGCGTCCGCGGCATTGTCGGTCGTGCGCGCGCGCGCGGAGCGGCTGGGCCTGGAACTCGACTTCCTGCAGAAGCGTGACGTGCACGTGCACGTGCCGGACGGCGCGACGCCCAAGGACGGTCCCAGCGCCGGTATCGCGATGGCGACCTCGCTGGTGTCGACGCTGACGCGGATCCCGGTCCGCGCCGACGTCGCGATGACCGGCGAGATCACCCTGCGCGGCAAGGTCACCGCCATCGGCGGGCTCAAGGAGAAGCTGCTGGCCGCTCTGCGCGGCGGCATCACCACCGTGATCATCCCCGAGGAGAACCGCAAGGATCTCTCCGACATTCCGAAGAACGTCACCCAGGGCTTGAAGATCGTCCCGGTGAAGTGGATCGATGAGGTGCTCGACCTCGCGCTGGAACGCCCGCTGCCGCCGCTGCCGGCCGGCGGGACGGCCGAGGCGGTGGTGCGCGCGCCGCGCAAGGCGCCGCCGCGCCAGGACGTCAAACACTGACGGCCGGCGCTTTTTCTTGCGCCCCTGCGGGTGCGCTGGTATAAATTCGCGCTCGCAGCGGCCGGGGGCCGCGGGCGATCCAGGAGCCGCGGCGGCAAGGTCGCCAGCAGGCCCGCCACCAATTCGAGCGGCCGCAGGGCTGCGCAGGAGCACCGAATAGATGAACAAGAATGATCTGGTCCAGGCCGTTGCCGATGAGGCCAACCTGTCCAAGGCCGATGCCGCGCGCGCCGTCGACGCCGTGTTGTCCTCGGTCGGCAAGGCCCTGAAGCAGGGCGACAGCGTTGCCCTGGTCGGCTTCGGCACCTTCCAGGTCAAGGAGCGCGCCGCGCGTACCGGCCGCAATCCGCGCACCGGGGAAGAGATCGCGATCGCCGCGTCGAAGAATCCGGTCTTCAAGGCTGGCAAGGCGCTGAAAGATGCCGTAAACTAAGCGGCCCGCATGGGTGCTTAGCTCAGCGGTAGAGCGTCTCCCTTACAAGGAGAGGGTCGGGGGTTCGATCCCCTCAGCACCCACCACAAGGGTCTGACGTTCGCAACAGGTTCGACAACGCGGAGTGGTAGTTCAGTTGGTTAGAATGCTGGCCTGTCACGCCGGAGGTCGCGGGTTCGAGTCCCGTCCACTCCGCCAGTCACACCAGGAAGGCGCCCGCAAGGGCGCCTTTCTTCTTTCCGGGCCTCCGGGGCCGCTGCGGGTGGCCATGCGCTAAACTGCGCGGCTACGTCCAACGCCGTGTGCCGACATGCTGCAAGCACTCCGAGAAAAGACCTCCGGCTGGATCGCCGTTGCCATCGTCGCCGTCCTGGCGATCCCGTTCGCGTTCTTCGGGATGGAGCAGTACCTGTTCCAGAACTCCGCGGACTACGCGGCGAAGGTCGAGGCGCCACCGTCGTGGTGGCGTTCGGCGCCCGACCTCTGGCCGGTGCGCAAGGCGTTCTGGGTCACGCAGGAGATCTCCACGAACGATTTCCGCAACGAGTTCGAGGCTGCGCGGCAGCAGGCGCGCGCCACGCAGGGCGAGGCCTTCGACGCGCGTGCCTTCGAGTCGACGGAGAACAAGCTGCAGGTGCTCGACGGGCTGATCGACCGTACGGTGCTGGCCCTGGCCGCGCGCAATGCCGGCATCGCCGTGGGCAACAGCCAGGTGCGCGAGGTCGTGGCATCGATGCCCGACTTCCAGGTGGACGGTCGCTTCGACCAGCAGCGCTACCAGATGCTGCTGCAGGCGCGGGTCCCGGCCCAGACGCCGCGCCAGCACCAGGAGGAGATCCGCGAACGTCTGCAGATGGTGATGCTGCCCAGCCGGGTCGCCGGTTCGGCGTTCGTGACCGATGGCCAGGTCGAGCGCACGATGCGGCTGCTGGGACAGCAGCGCGACGTGGCGATGGCGCTGGTCCCGGCGCCGGCGCCTGATACCGGCGCGATCGCCGCCGCGGACATCCAGGCCTGGTACGACGCCCACCGCAGCGAATATCGCGCGCCCGAAGAAGTCTCGATCGAATACGTCGAGATCCTGGGTGATGCGATGCCGGCGCCGGCGCCGCCCGACGAGGCCACGCTGCGCGCGCGCTACGAACAGGAGAAGGCGCGCTTCGTCGAGCCCGAGCAGCGCCTGGTCTCGCACATCCTGGTCGAGGTGCCTGAGGGTGCGGACGCCGCCACGCGAGAGGCCGCGAAGGAGCGCGCCGACGGGATCGCCGCCCGCGCACGCGCCGAGGGCGCCGACTTCACGGCGATCGCCGCCGAAACGTCCGATGATGCCGGCTCCAGGGCCGTGGGCGGCGACCTTGGCTGGCTCGAGCCAGGGATCATGGGTGAGGCCTTCGATGCCGCCGTGCAGGCGGCCGTTCCCGGCGTGGCCACCCGGCCGGTGTTGACCGACTTCGGCTGGCATGTGCTGCTGGTCCGCCAGGTGCGCGAGGGCAAGGAGGTGCCTTTCGAGGAGGCCCGGGCCGAACTCGCCCAGGCCGAGGCCGCGATCAGCCGCGAACGTGCCTTCAACGACCTGATCGGCCGCCTCGTGGACCAGGTCTACCGCAACCCCAGCTCGCTGGCCGCGGCCGCGCGCGAAGCCGGGCTGCCGGTGCAGAAGACCGGCCCGTTCCCGCGTGCTGGCGGTGAAGGCATCGCCGCCAACCCCGCAGTGCAGCGCGCGGCCTTCTCCGACGCACTCGTGCAGGACGGCACCGTCAGCGACCCGATCGAGCTGGGCCCCAACCACACCGTGCTGATCCGGGTCACCGCGCACCAGCCCGAGAGGGAGCGTCCGCTGGCCGAAGTCCGCGGGCAGGTCGTGGCCGCCATCCGCGCCGACCGCGCCGGCAAGGCCGCGCTGGCCGAGGCCGACGCCGCGGTGGCAGACGTGGCCGGCGGCAAGGCGCTGGCGGAAGTCGCCGAGGCGCGGGGGTGGCAGCACATGGCGATCCCGGACATGCGCCGCGGCATGCCGTTGCCGTCCGTCCAGGCCAATGAAGCGATCTTCGCGGCGCCCCAGCCGGAGGAAGGCAAGGTCTCGGTGGGCCGCGTGCAGCAGGACGACGGCAGCATCGTGGTGTACGCGATCGCCGGCGTGGTGCCGGGCGACACCAACGAAGCCAGTGCCCAGGAGCGGGAGATGATCGCGACCCAGCTCATGCGCATGGCCGGCGACGAGGACGCACTGGCCCTGCTGCGCGGCCTGCGCCAGGGGATGCGGGTGACCACGGTCGAAGCGCGCCTGTAACGGCGCCACCGGTCGCCACCCGGGCGGCCTCCGGAATACGAAGAAGCCCGGCGTTGCCGGGCTTCTTCGCATGGATCCGTCGGCTTCCGCCGCCGGGCGGCATGCCGGTCGCCTACTCGGCGGCTTCGCCCGCCGGTTCTTCCAGCCCCGTCATGCTGACGATGTTGTAGCCGGCATCGACATAGGTGACCTCGCCGGTGATGCCCGATGCCAGGTCCGAGCCCAGGAAGGCGGCGACGTTGCCGACGTCCTCGATGCTCACCGTGCGGCGCAGCGGCGCATGCGACTCGACGTGGCCGAGGATCTTCCGGAAGCCGCCGATGCCCGAGGCCGCCAGGGTCTTGATCGGGCCGGCCGAGATCGCATTGACGCGGATGCCCTCGGGCCCGAGGTTGTAGGCCAGGTAGCGCATCGTGGCTTCCAGGCTGGCCTTGGCCACGCCCATCACGTTGTAGCTGGGGAGGGTGCGCACCGCGCCCAGGTAGGTGAGGGTGAGGATGGAGCCCTTGCGACCCCGCATCAGCGGGCGTGCGCCCTTGGCCAGCGCCGCCAGCGAGTAGGCCGAGATGTCCTGCGCGATCGCGAACGACTCGCGCGACAGGCCGTCCAGGAACTGGCCGGCGATGGCCTCGCGCGGGGCGAAGGCGATGGCGTGGACCAGGATGTCGAAACCCTCGGGCCAGTGCTTGCCGAGATCGGCGAACAGCGCGTCGATCTGGGCATCATCGGTGACGTCGAGCGGAAACGCGGGGCCGCCGCCCAGGCGTGCGGCGACGTCCTCGACGCGCGACCTGAGCTTTTCGTTCTGATAGGTGAAGGCCAGTTCCGCGCCTTCGCGGTGCATCGCCTCGGCGATGCCGTTGGCGATCGAGCGCTGGCTGGCGATGCCGGTGATCAGTGCGCGCTTGCCCTGCAGGAATCCCATGGTGGTGTTCGACTCGATGGAAGGAGCGGGCTAGTTTGCCATGGTCGCCGCGGCCGGGACCGCGGTGGCGCCGGCCGGCACCAGGATCGACTGGCGGGCCGTGCCCCCGCGGTGCGCAGGGTTGAGCCTCTTCAGGCGCGCCGGATCCAGCCCGTTGCGCCGCGCGTAGCTCTCCAGGCCGGCCGACTCGCCGGTGAGCTCGACCGCGACCAGGCGGGACACCGGGCGGTCGAGCGCCCGCGTCCATTCGGCGTCGCCGCCTGCCTCCATCATCAGGCACGAGAGCGCATGCAGCTTGCGCACGTAGGCCCGGGTGGAGCGCGAGAGGCTCTCCAGCGCCTGGGGCTGCGCGTCGGCGGGCCGTTGGCCGTGGCGCCGCAACGCACCGAGCACCCGGTACTCGCCGGCGTTGAACGCCATCACCGCCAGGCGCCAGTCGCCGGCGAACATGCCGTGCAGGGTCTTGAGGTAGCGCACTGCCGCACGGGTGGCGTCCACCGGCGAAAGACGGCCGTCGTACCCGCCGCGGATCGGAACGTCGTGGTTGCGCGCGGTGGCGGCGATGAACTGCCACAGCCCGGCGGGCCCGCTTGCACTGCGCGCGCCGGGGCGATAGCCGCTCTCCACGAACGGGATCAGCGCATATTCGGTGGGCAGGTGCGCGCTGCGCAGCGCCTCGACCACGTAGCCGAACAAGGGCAGCACCTCGCCCTCGCCGGAGGCGAGCTGCCGGGGCACGTGGGCGTAGTGGGCGCGCCAGCGCGGGCTGGCGTCTTCGCAGCCGGGCTGGGCCAGGCCTTCGACGAAGCGGTCATAGATGGCGGCGCCGCTGGTGGCCTGCGGCGGCGCCGGAATGGCGGCCGCTTGTCCGGCAGGCGGCGAGGCGCCGGGCATCACGCTCCCGACATCCGGCGGGGGAGCGGCGCCTTCGCCGGCGTCCGGCGAGGGCGGGGTTCCGATCGCCCCCACCGGGCCTGCGGCGAGCGCCAGCATCAGCGCCAGCGCCGCCACGGCGGGGCGCGCGCTCATGCGCGGAATCCGTCTTTCCAGCGCCGCAGCGCGGCGAAGGCGTCGACCCGGGACAGCGCCTGGTTGCCGGCCCAGGCGGCGATCGACGCGCGGACGGCGGGCGCGTCCACGCGCAGGAAGGGGTTGCAGGCGCGCTCGTCGGCGAGCGCCACGGGAAGCGTGGGCAGGGCGTGTTCGCGCATGGTCCTCACCTCTTCGCTGCGGCGCGCGAGCGCCGGATTGTCGGGGTCGACCGCCCGTGCGAAGGCGGCATTCGACTGCGTGTACTCGTGCCCGCAGCACACCAGGGTGTCGTCGGGCAGGGCCGCCAGCCGGTCGAGCGAGGCCAGCATCTGGGCCGGCGTGCCTTCGAACAGGCGGCCGCAGCCGAGACTGAACAACGCATCGCCGCAGAACAGGAGGCCATTGCCGTAGAAGGCGATGTGGCTCGCGGTATGGCCGGGCACGGCGATCACCTGGAAGTCGCGTCCGGCGGCCTCGATCCGCGCGCCCTCGGCGACGCGCTCGGTGGCCACCGCGATGCGCTCGTCCTCCGGTGCGACCACCCGGAGTCCGGGCCAGCGCTCGCGAAGTGTCGCCACGCCGCCGATGTGGTCGTTGTGGTGATGGGTCAGCAGTACCGCATCGGGTCGCCAGCCGCCGGCGTCGGCGGCCGCCAGCACCGGCGCCGCATCGCCCGGATCGACGATCACCGTGCCGCGTCCCCCGCCGGCGGGCAGCATCCAGATGTAGTTGTCGGCGAACGCCGGAATCGGGGCGGGAGTCATGCGCTGGGAGCGTGCCGGCGGCCGGGCCGTCTAGAATGGCGACCATGCCGCTCCCTTCCCACCCCGGTCAACCCGACGCAGCCCAGGCCTGGTTCGCGTCCAGCGAGGGTGCGATGGTGCTGGACAGCGAGCAGGACGTGGTTGCGAGCGCCCTCGAGGAGCGCCCGGCCCAGCCATGGCTGTGGCTGGCGCCACTCCCGCCCGCACGGCGTTCCGCGGCTCCGGGGCGCGGGCTGGTGCTCCATCCACGCGGGGGCCGGTTCGACGGCGAAGTGGTCTGCGGCCTGCCGCTGCCGCTGCCCAGCGAAACCTTCGGCACGGTGGTGCTGCAGCATGTGGGCACCGCGGACCCTCGCGGCACCGGGCTGCTGGAGGAGGTCGAGCGCGTGCTTCTGCCCGGAGGGAGGGTGCTGCTCTTCGCACTGAATCCGCTGTCGCCCTACCGCTGGCGCTGGCGCGGACACGGGCTCAGCGCCGCCGAGCCGCTGTCGTGGCGCCGCCTGCTGCGCCGGGTGGGACTGGATCCGGGCGCCGTCTCCGAGGGCATCGGGCCGCGCTGGGAGCCGATGGTCGACCGGCGGCGCCAGAGTGGCGCCGGCCTGCGCGCCGCCTATCTGCTCCGCGCCGACAAGCGCAGCCTGCCGCTCACTCCCGTCCGCCGGCGGCGCTTGCTGCCCGTGTCTCCCGGGGCCGCGACCGCATGAAGGCGGTCGAGGTGCATACCGACGGGGCCTGCCTCGGCAACCCCGGCCCCGGCGGTTGGGCCGCGCTGCTGCGCTACGGCGCGCGCGAGCGCGAACTGGTGGGCGGCGAGGTCCTGACCACCAACAACCGCATGGAGCTGACGGCGGCCATCGTCGCCCTGGAAACGCTGAGCGAGGCCTGCGAGGTCACGCTGCACACCGACTCGCAGTACGTGCGCCAGGGCATCACCGAATGGATGCGCAACTGGGTCCGTCGCGGCTGGAAGACCGCCGCCGGGGCCCCGGTGAAGAACCGCGACCTGTGGGAGCGCCTGCACGCCGCCGCCGGCCGCCACGTGATCGAGTGGCGTTGGGTCAGGGGGCATTCGGGGGATCCCGACAACGAGCGGGTCGACAGCCTGGCGCGCGCCGAAGCCCTGAGGTTCAAGGCCACGATGCCCCGCTGAGCCGCCGGCCGCACACGGAGGACGCGATCCTCGCAGATCCTCTCCGACCCGACCAGACCCCCTCCAACCACGACCACGACCATGCGCCAGATCGTCCTCGACACCGAAACCACCGGCCTGGAATGGCGCAAGGGCAACCGCGTCGTCGAGATCGGCTGCGTGGAGCTGTTCGAGCGCCGGCCGACCGGGCGGACCTGGCACCGCTACATCCACCCCGAACGCGAGTTCGAACCCGGGGCACAGGAAGTCACCGGCCTGACCCTGGAGTTCCTGGCCGACAAGCCGAAGTTCGCGGCGATCGCCGACGAGTTCCTCGCGTTCATTGCCGGCGCCGAGCTGGTGATCCACAACGCGGCCTTCGACGTCGGCTTCCTCGACAACGAGCTGTCGCTGCTCGACGGCGCTCACGGCCGGATCGGCGACCACGCACGGGTCCTGGATTCGCTCGAGCTCGCCCGCCAGCGCTTCCCCGGCCAGCGCAATTCGCTTGATGCGCTGTGCCGCCGCCTGGGCGTGGACAACGCGCACCGCCAGCTGCATGGCGCACTGCTCGACGCGCAGCTGCTGGCCGAGGTCTACCTGGCGCTGACCGCGGGGCAGACCGAGCTCGGCCTGGCGGGTCCGTCCGCGCCGGAACCGGCCATGGTGCGCATCGACCGGCCGCGGGCGGACGCGTTCGCGCCGCGGCCGCGGGTGTCCGTGCCCGCCGCGGAGCTCGCTGCGCACCAGGCCCGCGTGGACGCGATCCGGGGCCGCGCAGGCAAGGCGCTGTGGGACGAGGCGGAAGGAGAGCCGGAAGTCGAGCTGGTCGCCGGCGGAGCTTGAGACCGGGCTCGTCGCTGCAGCGGCGACCTCCGCTCAGTGGCGGCGCACCAGGACCACGGTGACGTTGTCCGAGCCGCCGCCGTCCAGCGCGGCGGCGACCAGGCCGTCCACGCACTCCTGCGCGCTGCACTCGGCATGGGCGAGCACGCGCGCGATCGTGCCATCGTCGACCTCTTCGGTCAGGCCATCGCTGCACAGCAGCAGCTGCGTGCCCGGCGCCAGTTCGCCGGACATGGTCTCGACGTTGAGCGCCTGCGGATCGGTCACGCCCAGGGCCTGGGTGACCACGTTGCGCTGCGGGTGGCTGCGCGCCTGGTCCACGCTGATCACGCCCTGGGTGATCAGCTCCTGTACGTAGCTGTGGTCCTGCGTCAGCTGCGCCAGCTTCCCGTCGCGCCAGAGATAGACCCGGCTGTCGCCGACCCAGGCCACTTCGAAACGGTTGCCGCTGATGCGCGCGGCGACCACCGTGGTGCCCATGGGCAGGGCGTCCTGGCGCCTGTGCGAGGCGCTGATGATCTCTTCGTCCGCGATGCGGATGGCCTGGGCGAGCGGGGTGCCCTGGCGGGTCTCGCGCACGATCGCCTCGCGCGCCAGCGCGCTGGCGACCTCGCCGTACTCGTGTCCGCCCATGCCGTCGGCCACCAGCCAGAGACCGAGCTCGCTGTCGCCGTAGTACGTGTCTTCGTTCAGCTCGCGACGCAGGCCGACATGAGTGAGGTGGCCGAATTCGATCATGCGCGGGCCGCGGCGGTTCCCGGGAGGGCTGTACGGATGAACGGTGCCGGCGGGCGGGAAGGGTCAGCGGGCATGCGGTGCGGGCGGTGCGGGCGCGGGTGGCGTGGCCGGATGATCGCATACAGCCCGCCGGATACGCGAAACGCCCCGTTCGGGGCGCTTTGCGTATCTGGCGGAGAGGGAGGGATTCGAACCCTCGAGGCGCTATAAACGCCTGCCTGATTTCGAGTCAGGTACATTCAACCACTCTGCCACCTCTCCGGTGGTCCCGGCCGCTGGGGCCGGGGGGCGCAATGATACGGGGCGGCGGCAGGCCCGACAAGGCGAGGGCGTAGACTGTAGGTCCCTTCACGCCGCCCGTGACCATGTCCGAGATTTCCGTCCCCGTGTCCTTCGGCGAGCTGCTCGACAAGATCGCCATCCTCCAGATCAAGTCCGAGCGCATGACCGATCCGGCGAAGCTGGCCAACGTCCGCAACGAGCTGTCGGCGCTGGAGAAGGCCTGGATGGCCCATCCCGCGGCCGGGAAGGACATCGCCCGTCTGCGCGCCGAACTCAAGGCGGTCAACGAGCGGCTGTGGGTGATCGAGGACGAGGTCCGGCTGAAGGAGAAGGCGCAGGCCTTCGACGCGAAGTTCGTCCGGCTCGCGCGCAGCGTCTATGTGCAGAACGACGAGCGTGCCCGGCTGAAGAAGGAGATCAACCTGGCCCTGGGCTCGGGCTACGTCGAGGAGAAGTCCTACCAGGACTACGGCGCCGGGCCGGCCTGAGCCCCCGCCAGCCTTCCGCCACCTGCAGGGAGCAGCTCAGCTGCGACCCCGATGGGCGAGGACCCCGCACGGAGGTCGCAGCTGTAGCTGCTCCTACGGACGGGGGCGGGTCAGCGCGGATGGTCGGCGCGGTAGCGCTCGAAGGCGCCGATGGCGTCGTCCACGGTGATCAGATCCATCACGCCCTCGCGTTCGATCTTCGTGCCCCAGCGCAGCTCCGCCCCGGGCCTGCCGAGGAAGCGGCGGGCCGCGGCGTCGTAGCGGTCCACGCAATAGCGGCGGTCGGAGTAGGGCCCGCTGCGCGCCGGATCGGTCGCGGCGTGCAGGCCCAGCACCTTCGTGCCCATGGCGTTGGCGATGTGGGTGGGGCCCGAGTCGGGGGTCATCACCAGGTCCGCGCGTTCGAGCAGGGCCGGCAGCTGCTTCAGGGTGTCCTTGCCCACCAGGTCCAGCAAGGGCACGCCGGCGGCGGCGAGGATGGCGTCGGCGGTGTCGCGCTCCAGCCGGCTGCGGCCGCCGCACAGCACCACCCGCCAGCCCTGCGCCACTGCATGTGCGGCCACGGCGGCGTTGCGGTCGGCGGCCCAGTTCCGCAACGGATGGCTGGAGCAGGGCGATACCACGAGCGTCGGCCGGCCGTCGTCCGGCCACTGCGCGCGCGCCCATTCGCGGGCGTCGCCGGGCACCGGCAGATTCCATTCGACCCGGTCCTGGTGCAGGCCGAGGGGGCGCGCGAAGGCGCCGAGCACATCGAGCACATGGGCGCCGGCAGCGGCCGGGATCCGTTCGTTGACGAACAGGCCGTGCAGCTCCTTCGAGCGCGCACGGTCGTAGCCGATGCGCCGCCGGGCGCGGACCGCGCGCGAGAGCAGGTTGGCGCGCAGCGCCAGCTGCATCAGCAGCAGGGCGTCGAAGTCGCGCCCGGCGAGTTCCCGTCGGAGGGCGCGCATTCCTTCGCGGCCGGTCTTCTTGTCGTAGACCACGAACTCCACGCCCGGCAGGCCCTCGAGCAGGCGCTGCTCGCCCTTGCCGATGATCCAGGTGAGTGCCACGTCCGGCCATGCCCGCCGCAGCGTGTGCACCAGGGGCAGGACATGGGTGACGTCGCCCAGCGCGGACAGGCGCAGCAGGCAGATCGAACGCGGGGGAGCGGTATCAGGCTGCGACAAGCTTGCTAGACTCGGTTGAATGGCCATTTTCGATGCCACCGAGAGCCTGACGCCGTTCCGCGCCGGACCCGGCGGGGGCGGGTTCGGCTCGATTCTGTTCGACCTGACGCAGCTGCGGCAAGCCGACCCGCGCTGGTTCGAGCCCGAGGCCTGGGGCGCGCGCGCCACGCCGGTATCGGGCAGCGGTCGCGGCGGGGCCTGGTACATCGACGACACCAGCCACGGTCCCTGCGTGCTGCGCCACTATCTGCGCGGCGGCCTGGTTGCCGCGCTCAGCCGCGACCGCCATCTCTGGCGGGGCGTGGACCGGGTACGCAGCTTCGCCGAGTTCCGCCTGCTGCGCGAGCTGGGCAAGCGCGGGCTGCCGGTGCCACAGCCGATCGCCGCCTCCTATCTCCGCACTGGCGCCACCTACCGTGCCGCGATCCTGATGGAGCGGCTGGTCGATGTGCGTTCGCTCGCGGACCGCGCGGCCGCGGATCCGGCCGGCGTCCCCTGGGAGGAGACCGGCCGCCTGATCGCGCGCTTCCATCGCGAGGGGCTCGACCACGCCGACCTCAATGCCCACAACATCCTCTACGACGCCACGGGCAAGGGTTGGCTGATCGACTTCGACCGCAGCCGGATGCACATCCCGGAGACCGCCTGGCGCATGCGCAACCTGGCGCGTCTCGAGCGTTCGCTGCTGAAGCTCCGCGGGGGACGCAGCGAAGACCAGGTGCGCGAGGATTTCGCACGCCTGCGTAGCGGCTACGACCGGCAGTGGGAACGGGGCATCTGAGCATGACCTGGACGCTCAGGTTCCAGGGCGTGGGCAGCGCGTCGGCACCGGCGCTGGGCGCGACGATGGCGACCATCGAGCGCGACGGCGCGCCGTGGCTCGCGATCGACTGCGGCGCCGAGGGGCTGACCGCGTACCTCGCCCACTACGGCGCGCCGCCGCCGGCGCTGTTCGTCACCCACGTGCATTTCGACCACGTCGCCGGCTTCGAGCGCCTGTTCGTGGCGAACTGGTTCGACCCGACGCGCCGTGGCCGCATGCCGCTGTACGTGCCGGTGGACGTGCTGCCGCTGCTGCACAGGCGGGTCGCGTCCTACCCCAATGCGCTGGCCGAGGGCGGCGCGAACTTCTGGGACGCGTTCCGCGTGGTGCCGGTGGACGACGCCTTCTGGCATGACGGCCTGCGCCTGGAAGTCTTCGAGGCCCGACACCACTGGCCGCGGACCGCCTTCGGCCTGCGCCTGCGCGGCAGCCTCGCCTGGACCGGCGACACGCGTCCGATCCCGGAGGTGCTGGCCGCGATGGCGGACCAGGGCGAGCTGATCGCGCACGACTGCGGCCTTCATGGCAATCCGTCCCACAGCGGCATCGACGACCTCGAGCGCGAATACGCGCCGGACCTGTTGCGCCGCTGCGTGCTGTACCACTACGCCAGCGAGGCCGACGGCGAGGCCCTGCGCGCGCGAGGGCATCGCGTGGCGCGGGCCGGCGAGGCATTCACGCTGGCCCCACCCGTGATGCATCCCGCGCTGGCATCCTGATCGGGAGTGCGCCGACATCGGCGCATGTCCCTCACGAACGGAGGATATCCGTGAGCCATCGACGCATCTTCGCCCCGCTGCTGGTCGCGCTGTGCGGCACGTCGGCCGCCATCCCCGCCCTGGCCCAGTCGCTGGACGCCGCCGCGGGTCCCGCGCGCAAGGCCGCGCTGCTCGTGGGCAACAAGTCCGCCGCCAGCGTCTGGCGCCTGGACCTGGCCGACGGCGCGAAGCTCGGCGAGGCCGCGACCGGGCAGGGGCCGCACGAGATCGCCGTGGCGCCGGGCGGGCGCATCGCCGTGGTCGCCGACTATGGCGTGGGCGACGTACCAGGCAATACGCTCACGGTGCTGGACCTGGGCGGCGGCGCAGCGCGCTCGATCGATCTGGGCGACAACACCAGGCCTCACGGTCTGCGCTTCCTGCCCGGTGGCACGCGCCTGGTCGCGACCGCCGAGGGCAGCGACGCGCTGGTGGTGGTGGACGTCGCCGCCGGCAGTGTCGAAGGCGTGATCGACATCGGCCCAGGGACGGGACACATGGTGGCGCTGTCGGCCGACGGGGGCATTGCCTATGTCACCAAGGTCGGCAACGGCGGCCTGGTCCGCGTGGACCTGGCCGCGGCGGGCCGCGATGGCAACGACGACGCGCGCGCCGCGGACGGATCCAGCGACGGATTCGCCGCAGTCCGCGAGATCCATGCCGGCGCGGGTGCCGAAGGCATCGACGTCGCGCCCGACGGCACCGTCTGGGTCAGCAATCGCGAGGCCGGCACCGTGACCGTGCACGATCCCGACTCACTGGCGGTCCTCGACACGCTGTCGAGCCCGGGCTTCCCGATCCGTCTCGTCTTCACTCCCGACGGCCGGCACGCCCTCGTGACCAACGCCCGCGCGGCGACGCTGACGGTGTTTGACGCCGCCATCCGCAAGCCGGTGGCCACGGTCGCGCTGGAGCCCGAGGGCGTGGAGCTGCACGACACCATGCTCGGCCGCGCGGCGCTGCCCATCGGCGCCATCGCCGACCCCGACGGCAGCCGCGTCTTCGTCGCGGTCAGCGGCGCCGACCGCGTCGCGGTCATCGACACGGCGACGTGGACGGTGGCGGAGTACTGGGAGACGGGCCGCGAGCCCGACGCGCTGGGGATCGTCGCGCCCTGAGCGCGAGGGTTTCCGCGGTCCGGAATGGAGGCGACCCCGCCGACTTGCCTCGGCGCCCGCGTCGATCGATACCGTTGCTGCCTTCCGGCCCTGGCGGGGTTTTCGACCTAGCGTCGCGAGGGGCCGACGGGGCCACCATGGAAACCTGCGGGCGCGCCCGTTGCGCGGCGCGCGTTTGAAGCTGGCGGAGAGAGGGGGATTCGAACCCCCGAAGCGCGGTTTAGACGCTTACACACTTTCCAGGCGTGCTCCTTCAACCACTCGGACACCTCTCCGCACCTGGCCCGGACGTCACGCCTGCCTTGGCGCGGCCGCACGGGGGCCGCAATTCTAGCCTTCCGGCCGCTGAACCGACAAGGAAAAGGTTCTTCCAGACTCCGGGGTGACGGCGTGCGGTTGGCGTTGTCGCGCTCCTGCGCCCGTCGCGCCTTGGAGCCGCTTCGTTGTGGTCCGCGCAGCCCGTCCCGCGCACAGGGGGTGTGCTCCCCCGGCCGTCTCCGCGTCCTGCTGCCACGGCCGGCCGCCGGCCATCCATGGCCGGCTCTGGGCATCCCCCCTGCGTTCGTGGCGGGCGGCCCGGACTCCATCGGAGCGTCCCTTCGGTCGGGAGAAGAGTCCGACAAGAAGGAACGGGCGTCACGCGCGTACATGGCAGAATGGCGGCATGTCCTACCTCGTCCTCGCCCGCAAGTGGCGCCCGAAGCGGTTCGCCGAACTGGTGGGCCAGGAACACGTGGTCCGCGCCCTGGTCAACGCGCTCGACTCAGGCCGCGTCCATCACGCCTTCCTGTTCACCGGCACCCGCGGCGTGGGCAAGACCACGATCGCGCGCATCTTCGCCAAGAGCCTGAACTGCGAGCGCGGGGCGTCCAGCGATCCCTGCGGCGAGTGCGAGACCTGCCAGGCCATCGACGCCGGCCGCTACATCGACCTGCTGGAGATCGACGCCGCCTCGAACACCGGCGTCGACAACGTCCGCGACCTGATCGAGAACGCGCAGTACATGCCCTCGCGCGGACGCTACAAGGTGTACCTGATCGACGAGGTGCACATGCTCACCAAGGCGGCGTTCAACGCGCTGCTGAAGACGCTCGAGGAGCCGCCGGAGCACGTCAAGTTCCTGTTCGCGACCACCGACCCGCAGAAGCTGCTGGTGACGGTGCTGTCGCGCTGCCTGCAGTTCAACCTCAAGCGGCTGGAGGAGGAGCAGATCGGCGGCCAGCTGGCGAAGATCCTCGCTGCCGAGGGCATCGAGGCCGAGCCGGGTGCGGTGCGCCAGTTGGCGAAGGCCGCCGACGGCAGCCTGCGCGACGGCCTGTCGCTGCTCGACCAGGCGATCGCCTACAGCGGCGCAGGTGGAAGCGCGGCGCTAGGCGACGCGGCGGTGGCGTCCATGCTCGGGTCCGTCGACCGGACCCGGGTGGCGGGACTGCTTGCGGCGCTGGCGGATGGCGACGGGGCCTCGCTGATGGCGACGATCGAGGTGCTGGCGGGCTTCTCGCCCGACTGGAGCGGCGTGCTCGACGCGTTGGCCGAGGCCTTGCACCGCATCCAGGTGAAGCAGCTGGTGCCCGGCAGCGAGTTCGAGGCCGACGGCATCGACCTCGACGCCCTGGCGGCCGCGCTCCGCCCGGAGCTGGTGCAGCTCTGGTACCAGATGGCGGTCTCCGGCCGCCGCGACATCAGCCTGGCGCCGAGCGCGCGCGTGGGCTTCGAGATGAGCCTGCTGCGGATGCTGGCGTTCCGGCCGGCCGATGGCGGGGCGGAGGCCTCGCCTGCAGCGGGCGGGACGGTGGCCGGCGGTATCGGCGCCGGCGGCGGGCGCTCCGCGGCTGCCGCGGCACGCGCCGCGCTGGAGGGCGCCGGCCCGGTGCGGACGGTCGCCCCGGAGTCCGCCACGGTGCCATCGCGGGTGGCGGAAGCCCCGGCGTCCCTGCAACACGCGGCCCGTCCGCGGGTACCGGCGGAAACGGAGGCACCGCCGTGGCCGGAGCCGGCGTCGCACGCCGCGCCAGGGCGGCCCGCCCCGGCAGCGGCAGGGCCACCGCCGCAGGCAAGCTCCTCCGGCCCGACGCGACCAGTGGTTGCCGCGGCGCCGGCGGGCGGCCAGGGCACCGCGAGGCCGGTGGATCTCGATGCCGCCTCATGGCCCGACCTCGTCGCCGGCCTCGACCTGCGGGGCCCGGTGCGGGAACTCGCCGCCAGCTCGGCCTTCGTCGCCTGCGACGACGGCGTGCTGCGCCTGTCGCTCCCCGAGTCCGACGACCACCTGCGCGCGCCGTTCCTGGTGCAGCAGCTGGCCGAAGCGCTGGGCGCGCGCTGGGGAACCGCACCCCAGGTCCGTTTCGAGGCCGCTGCGACGGCCGCCGGCGAGACCCTGCATGCGCGCAACGAGCGCGAGCGGGACGCGCGCCAGGGCGCCGCCGAAGCCGTCTTCCACAACGATCCGCACGTGCAGCGCCTGATGGAGCAGGGCGCGCGCGTGGTGCCGGATTCGATCCGACCGATACAGCAACAGGAGCACTGACATGCGCGGGAACATCGCCCAGCTGATGCAGCAGGCGCAGAAGATGCAGGAAAACCTGCAGAAGGCGCAGGCCGAACTGGCCAACATCGAAGTCACCGGCAGCGCTGGCGGCGGCATGGTCACGGTCACCCTGACCGGCCGCAAGGAGTGCCGCAAGGTCCGCATCGATCCCAGCGTGCTGTCCGACCCGGAGATGGCGGAGGACCTGGTCGCCGCCGCGTTCAACGACGCGAGCAACAAGGTCGACGCCGAATCGCAGGCGAAGATGGGCGCCGCGACCGCGGGCATGCCCCTGCCGCCCGGCATGAAGATGCCCTTCTGAGCGGGCCGCGCCGCCGCACCGCAGCTCCGTGAGCGTTCCCCTGCTCGAACAGCTGGTCGAAGCCTTCCGGGTGCTGCCCGGCGTGGGCCAGAAGACCGCGCAGCGCATGGCCTACCACGTGCTCGAACGCGGGCGCGACGGCGGCCGGCGCCTGGCCGAGGTGCTGGGCGAAGCGGTGGAGAAGATCGGCCACTGCGAGCGCTGCCGCGACTTCAGCGAGACTCCGCTGTGTCCGACCTGCGCCAGCGCTTCGCGCGACGCACACCTCCTCTGCGCGGTGGAATCCCCCGCCGACCGGCTCGCGATCGAGCAGGCTACCGGCTACCGTGGTCTCTACTTCGTACTGCAGGGGCGGTTGAGTCCGCTCGACGGCATCGGCCCGCGCGAACTCGGCCTGCACACGCTCGGCGAACGCCTGGCCGAGGGCGAAGTGCAGGAGCTGATCATCGCCACCAACCCCACCGTCGAGGGCGAGGCCACCGCGCACTACCTCGCACAGCTCGCGCGCCAGCACGGCGTGCGCCCCAGCCGCCCGGCGCACGGCCTGCCGCTGGGCGGCGAGCTGGAATACGTCGACCGCGGCACGCTGTCGCACGCCTTCGGAAGCCGCGGCGAGATGCCCTAGGAGACCACGATGACGACCATCTTCCACCGCATCATCAAGCGAGAGCTCCCCGCCGACATCGTCTACGAGGACGAACACCTCATCGCCTTCCGCGACATCGCGCCGCAGGCGCCCGTGCACGTGCTGTTCGTGCCCAAGGTGGACGTGGCCACGCTCAACGACCTGCGGGCGGATCAGGCCGAGATCGTCGGCCGCCTGGCGCTTGCCGCCGCCGCCTATGCGAAGAAGGAAGGCTTCGACGAGGACGGCTACCGCATCGTCATGAACTGCAACGAAGACGCCGGCCAGACCGTGTTCCAGATCCACCTGCACCTTCTGGCGGGAGCGCCGCTCGGCCGCTTCGGCACCAAGGGCTGAGTTACCAGGAGCCCCACCACGGCCAGGGGGCGGGCCGGGTCACCACGCGCACCCGCTCCCGCTCCGGCCAGAGGTAGACGACGTCGGCGTCGAGCAGCGGGAAGCGGTAGCTGTAGCCCCCGATGCGGCGGCTCTCGTGCCCCGACAGGCGCCCGGTGAAGGTGACCTCGCGGTTCACTTCGAAGACCGCCGGGTCGTAGAAGCCGGTACGGCAGGCGATGAAGCGGCCGCCGGCGTCGTTGTCGCGCCACTGCGGCCGCCCGTAGGCGTCAAGGCGGCTGGAGACCATCTCGAAGCAGGTGCTGTCCGGGCGCGGTTCGACCTGGACGATGCGTCCTCCCCAGCGGACCTGGCGCCCGGTGGCGTCGGTCTCCGCGGCCTGGTGGGGCGTGAGCGGGGAGTAGTCACCCTGCAGGGGAACCGGCTGGGTGGCACAGGCGGCCAGCAGGGTGGTGGCGGCCAGTGCGGTGAGGGTGCGGTGGCGCATGTCGGGTCTCCGGGGCCCCGGCCGGGGCCGTGCTCAGGGGCGGTGCGCGCGCAGGTCCCGCAGCAGCCCGCGGGCCCGGTCGTCGCTCCCCGGAGCGTAGCGCCAATCGCTGAAACGTGCGCTGAGGGCGACCAGTCCCGCCGACCGTGGGCGCAGCGCCGCCACCCGGGCCGCCCAGGCGCCCGCGGTCTCGTGCCGGTGACGGGCCAGGCCCAAGCGGGCATAGCGTGCGCCCAGGCGGTGCCAGGCGCGCAGCATCGGGTCATGTTCGCGCTCGCCCCGCGCCACCAGCCAGAGCATCGCGGCCAGGGCCAGGCCGGCCACCAGCGCGAAGAGCAGCGCCAACTGGCCGCCGCCCGGGTCGCTTCCGCCGAAGGCGTGCAGCAGGCGCGCCTGCCGGCCGGCATCGAAGCCCAGCACCAGGTCGTTCCAGCCGCGCCGCATCCAGTCCCCGAGATCCAGCACCGGCGCGAGCGCCTGCAGGCCGCCAAGTCCCCGGCCGGCGCGGTCCTCGATGGTGTCGTAGATGCGCTCGGGAGCCACCGCCGCGGTCGGGTCCACGCGCACCCAGCCGCGCGCCGGGAGCCAGACCTCCGCCCAGGCATGGGCGTCGGAATTGCGCACGATCCAGTAGTCGCCCACGGGGTTGCGATAGCCGCCCACGTAGCCGGTGACCACGCGCGCAGGGATGCCCGAGGCGCGCATCAGTACGACGAACGCGGAGCTGAAGTGTTCGCAGAAGCCCTGCTTCCGGTCGAACAGGAACTCGTCCACCGCGTGGCGGCCGGGCAGCGGCGTGGCCAGGGTGTAGCCGAACTCGGTGCGGATCCAGGAGAGGGCGCGCTCGACGATGGCGGCATCGGCGGCCGCGCCTTCGCCGGCCGCGGCCCGCCATTGGTCCGCGAGGGCCAGAGTGCGTGGATTGAAGCCTTCGGGCAGGCGCAGTGCGGCCTCGCGCAGGAGCGGGCGCAGCTCGGGTTCGAACGACACCGGCGCGGCGGAAGTGATCCGCCAGCGGGTGATCCAGGACAGCGGCCGTCGCGTGCCCAGCGTGTGCTCGTACGCACGGTGCGCGCCTTCGGGCACGGTCACCGGCAGCTCCAGCGCGACGAGCATCCTGCGCTCGGTGGGTTCGACCACGAGCTCATAGGCATAGTGCGTGGCGCCGTGTTCGACCGCGGCGGCGGGGAGCGCGGCGTGCCAGCGCGACGCGGTCCACTCGCGCCCGTCGTAGTTCCACAACACGGGGCCGCGCCAGTACATCTCCGAGGTCGGCGGCGCTGCGCCGTCGAAGGTGACGCGCAGCGCCGGTCTGTCGTCGACCAGCATGTCGACCCATTCGCCAGGCGCCATGCTGTCGGACAGGCCGGTGCGGGCGACGGCGTTCTCCGGCACGCCCCACAGCGGCGTGGTCATGCGCGGGAACAGCCAGAACGCGGCCAGGGCCAGCGGCAGGCCGATGGCCACCATCGTCCCGACGCGGCGCAGCCGCTCCGCCGGGCGCAGGCCGTCGTTCGAGCCGTCCTCCAGCTCGGCCAGGCGCGACATCGCCGCCAGCGCCAACAGCGCGGCCGCCAGGCCCAGCAGCAGGCTCAGCGGACCCTGGTCGAGCAGGAAGGTTGCGAACGGCGCGAACAGGGCGAAGCCGAGCAGGCTGCGCGCGTCGCGCAGCGTCACCAGTTCCACCGGCTTGGCCGCGAGCATGGCGGCGAGCAGCGCACAGGCGGTGTCGCGCCCGAAGCCACCGCGCGCGCCGGTCAGCACCAGTCCAACGAGCACAAGCACCAGCAGCAGCCGCAGCACCGAGGGCAGCCTGCGTCGCCAGGACAGCGCGCTGACCACGGCCGCCACCGCGGCCAGTCCGACGGCCAGCGGGCCGGGCAGCTGCAGCAGCAGTGGCAGCAAGCAAGCGGCCGCCGCCACCAGGGTCCCGGCGCGCGCCTGCGGATCCAACGCGGGACTGCGCCGACGCGCGTCAACCATCGCCGGTCCCCGCGTCCACGGCCGGGGCCGCGGGCAGCAAGGCCAGCGCACGCAGGCAGGCGTGGCGATGCGCCGCTCCGCGGCCGGGGCCGACGTCCTGCTGCGGCAGGCGGAGCCGGTAGCGACGGCCCTCGCGCTCGGCCTCGTCGACCCAGCGTGCGAGCCTGCGGATGCGGTGCTCGTGGCCGAGCGCGAGCGCCGACCAGTCCAGCACCACGTCCCCGCCCTGCGGCTGCTCGTATTCGCGGACGAGGAGGGCACCGCGCCGCGCCGACGGTTTCCAGGCGATCATCCGCCGCGAATCGCCGCGACGCCAGGCGCGCAGGTGGTGCACGTCGTCGCCGGCGGGATGCAGCCGCGCCTGCGGCGCATCGCCGGCGCCCTGCGGCAGCGGCGGCCCCCCGGCCTCCGGGTGCGGATAGACCAGCAGCGGGTCCGCCGGCCAGGCGTAGGCCCAGGCGCGTGCGATGCCCAGCGGGCGGATGGTGGACAGCGTGATCCGGCCGGGCTGAAGCCAGCCGCGGCGATGGGTGGGCAGGACCAGGCGCGCATCCCCGGCACCGTCGAGCAGCGGAACCGTGGTCGCCGCCTCGTCCAGCGCCAGTCGCAGGCCGCGTCGCGGACGGCCTGGATCGGTCCGCAGGTGCACGCGTATCTCTATCGGAGCACCGGCGGGCACCGGCTCGGCGTCGATCGCGACCACGCGCAGGCCGGAAAGCTGCAGATGCGCGGCGAACAGGCTGGCATTGCCCGCGCCCGCCAGCAGCAGCCCCAGCAGCAGTGCCGGGTTGTTGTTGTAGTTCAGCGCGCCGACCAGCATCACCGTCAGCAGCGCGAGGAAGAAGATCCCGAAGGCGGTCGGCAGGATGTAGATGCGGCGACGGTCGAACACGACCGGAAGCGGCTCCGGACCCCTCGGACGCGCCAACGCATCCAGGCGCGAGCGCAGGCCGGACAGCCGCCCGCGCGCCATGCTCAGTCGACCGCGACGGCGTGCAGGATCGCCCCCGCCCGCGTCGCGCCGTCGCCGGCGTCGGCATCGACCACCAGACGGTGCGCGGCGACCGCACCGAACAGGGCCTGGATGTCGTCAGGCAGCACGTGGCCGCGGCCCAGCAGCAGCGCGTGCGCACGCGCCGCGCGCAGCAGCGCGATGCCGGCGCGCGGCGACAGCCCGACCCGGACCCCCGCATGGTGCCGGCTGTGCTCCAGCAGCGCCTGCACGTAGCGCACCAGGGCATCGCTGGCGTGTACCGACAGCACCGATTCGCGCAGGCGCAGCACCTCGTCCGCGCCCAGCACCGGCGGCACGCGCGCGATCAGGTCGCGGCGGTCGGCACCCGCGAGCAGGGCACGTTCGGCCTCGGCGTCGGGATAGCCCAGGTGCAGGCGCAGCAGGAAGCGGTCGAGCTGCGAATCGGGCAGCGGATAGGTGCCGGCCAGGTCGACCGGGTTCTGGGTGGCGATCACGAAGAACGGCCGCGGCAGCGCATGCGTGATGCCGTCCACCGTCACCTGGTGCTCGGCCATGGCCTCCAGCAGCGCACTCTGGGTGCGCGGCGGGGCGCGGTTGATCTCGTCGGCCAGCAGCACGTGCGCGAACACCGGCCCCGGATGGAAGCCGAAGCTCCCCGACTGCGCGTCGTACACCGAAACGCCGACGATGTCCGAGGGCAGCAGGTCCGAGGTGAACTGAACGCGCTGGAAGCCGAGCCCGAGGGTGGCCGCCAGCGCGTGCGCCAGCGTGGTCTTGCCGAGGCCGGGCAGGTCCTCGATCAGCAGGTGGCCATCGGAAAGCAGGGCGGTGAAGGCGAGGCGCACCTCCCGTGCCTTGCCCAGCACCAGCGAGTTCACCTGCGCCTCGGCGCCATGCAGGGCGCTGCGCAGGACGTCGGGTAGCATGTCCGGGTTCGCGGACTGGGCGCTCATGCCGTGCTCCGTAGGGGTCCATCGAAGTGTAGCGAGGTCGTTGCCGGATGCGGGACAAGTTCGATGCGCGTGCGATCTTCGTCGCGCTCTGGTGCGCGCTGCTGCTGCTCAAGGCCGCGGTCGCCGTGCGCTTGCCGCTGTTCGTCGACGAGGCGTTCTACTGGCAGGAAAGCCGGCACTTGGCCTGGGCCTATTCCGACCTGCCCGGTCTGACCGCATGGCTGATCCGTATCGGGACCTGGGCCTTCGGCGAAGGCACGCTGGCGCTGCGCATGCCCTTCCTGCTGCTGGCCTCGCTGGTGCCTTGGCTGGTGGTGCGGATCACCGCGCGCGAGGTCGGCGAGCGCGAGGGATGGGTCGCCGGCATCGCGGCGCTGCTGCTGCCGCTGTCGGGCACGCTCGGCCTGATGGCGCTTCCGGACACGGCCATGGTGCTGGCCGCGCTGATGTGCCTGGATGCGGGCACCCGGCTGCTGCGCGGGGTGGACTACGGTGTGGCGCTGCAGCTGGCCGCCGGCCTGGCCATCGGTGCGCTCAGCCACTACCGCTTCGCCGCGGTGATCGCGGTGGGCGTGGTGGCGCTGCTGGTCCTGCCGCAGGGTCGCCAGGCGCTTCGCGATCCCCGGCTGTGGATCGCGATCGCGTTCGGCGCCGCGGCCTGGACGCCGCTGCTGGCCTGGAACTTCGAAAACGCCGAGGCCGGCCTGCGCTTCCAGCTGGTCGATCGACATCCCTGGGCCTGGCATCCGGACGGCGCCTGGTTCATCGCGATCCAGGCGCTGCTGGCCACGCCGCTGCTGTTCGCGGCGCTGCTGTGGGCGGGCTGGCGCGGAATGCGCGACCCTCGCGCGCCGCTGCGTTTCATCGCGCTGTCCGGTGGCCTGGTGGTGCTCGGCTTTTTCCTGCTCGGCTTTTTCGCCGACACCGAGCGCGTGAGCTTCCATTGGCCGTTGCCGGGGCTGATCGCGCTGCTGCCTCTGCTGCCGGCGGCGCTGCGGCGATGGCCGCGCTGGCTGCGCGCGTTCACCTGGGCGGGTGCGGCCATCGGCCTGGCCGCGGTGCTCGGCTACTACGCCCTGGTCTCGATGCCGGAGCTGCGCGCGCGCACCGCGGCACTCAAGTGGTATCCGTCGAACTTCGCGGGCTGGGACGTGCTCGCCGATGCCGTGCGCGAGGAACTGGCGGCGATGCCCGCCGACACCGTCCTCGTGGCGGACAACTTCAAGATCGGCGCCGAACTCGGCTTCGCGCTCGACGACCCGCGGATCCCCGTCCTCGACCATCCGCTCAACCGCAACCACGGCCGGGCGCCACAGCTGCAGCTCTGGGGCCTGCAGCTCGACGGCCGGGCGGAGCTCGCGGGCAGGCCCGCGCTGCTGGTCGTCGGCGCCACCGACGTCAAGTTCAGGGCCCTGCTCGGGCGTTACCAGTGGGTCTGCGAGCGCATGGGCAGCCTGCCGGCCAGCCGCGTGGTCAACGCCGATCGCGGCGCGCAGCGCTTCGTGCTTGCGCGGATTCCTGCGGCGGCGCCGGCATCCGGGGGCTGCGTCACGCCCACGCTCGCGCACATCGACGCACCGGCCCCGGACGCGGAGGTGGCGGGGCGCTTCGAGGTGGTCGGCTGGGCGGTCAAGGACGTCGCCGGCATCGAATCGGTGGTCGTCACCCTGGACGGCAGGCCGGTGGCTCGCGCGCGCTACGGCCTCGCCAACGCCTGGGTGGGCGAGTTCCTGCAGGGCGGGTCGCGGGATCCGTCGCATCCGGACGTGGCGTTCACGGCGACCGTCGACGCCACCGGGCTGTCGCCCGGACGCCACTGGCTGGGCCTGGAGATCACCGGGCGCGACGGTTCGGTGGAGCGCTGGGCGGAGCGGCCCGTGCGGGTCGGTCCGGCGCGCCCGGACGCGGCTTCCGGAGGCGGGAGCACGTCCCCCTAGGTCAGGGCACGGCGAGGCCGGCCTCGCGGAGCAGCCTGGCCGTGGCGATCAGCGGCAGGCCGACGAGGGCGGTCGGGTCGCGGCTTTCGACGGCATCGAACAGGGCGATGCCCAGGCCCTCGGACTTGAAGCTGCCGGCGCAGTCGAAGGGCCGCTCGGCGTCGAGATAGCGCTCGATCACGTCGCGATCCAGACGGCGGAACCGCACCAGCGTGGTGTCCAGCGCCGTCGCCACGGCGCCGTCCGCGGCCACCGCAACCGCCGTGCGGAAGGCCACCGCGCGGTCGGACATGGCCTCGAGCTGGGCGATCGCCGTGGCGCGGTCCCCCGGTTTGCCCAGCGGGGCGCCATCGAAATCGGCGACCTGGTCGGAGCCGATCACGCACGCGCCGGGGCGCAGCGCGGCCACGGCCAGCGCCTTGGCCGCGGCCAGGCGGAGGGCGAGGGCGTCCGGCGCCTCGCCTTCTCGCGGCGTTTCGTCCACCTCGGGGCGGGCGGTCTCGAACCGCACTCCCAGCCGTGCGAGCAGCTCGCGCCGGTAGGGGGAGGTCGAGGCCAGCACGAGCCGCGCGGGAGCGCTCACGGCAGCGGCGCCCTTGCGCGCTCGATGCGGCGCAGCTGCTGCTCGATGCGCGCGCGCGCGGCGTCGATCGATTCCCGCACCGCGTCGAGCTGGGATGTCGAGGCGGCCGGGCCGTGCTGCTGCAGCCACAGCCGCTGGCGCAGCATCTCCTGCAGGGCCTTGCGCACCGGGTCGTCCCTGCCGTCGCCCGCGACCGACTCGATCTCGCTGCGCGCGGTGCGCAGCCGGGCCTCCAGGGCGTCCGCGGCGTCGAGGACGCCCGCCATCGCCCGCTGATGGCGGCCGCGAGCGGCGCGCCAGCCCCGGAGCCAGAGCCAGCCCGCCAGAACCAACAGCGCGATGGACAGCAGGGTGGGCGCCAAGGGCGGGGCCTCGCTTGCGGGCCCCGCAGTCTGGGGGAAACCGCCGGAAGTGGCAAATTGTCCCGCGAGGACAAGGGTTTGCTTCGGCGGCGCGGTTTGACAGTGGTCGCTTCGACGCCTAATATTCCGCGGCTTATGTCCGCAGACGTGCCCGAGGTACTGGACGCTTGGCGCATGGTCGCGGCCCGGCGGGAGTTCGCCGGGCGCCTGCCGCTCTCGGCGCTGCCACGCCTTCGCGACACGCTGGTCGACGCGGAGGGTGAAGTGGCGTACACGCTGTCTTTCGACCGCGATGCGCTGCAGGTGCCCTACGTCGAGCTGGGGATCGAGGCGCGGCTGCCGCTGGAGTGCCAGCGCACGCTGCGGCGCTTCGAGTACCCGGTGTCGCTGGTGCAGCGCCTGGGGCTGCTGCGGGCCGGGGACGACGAGGGCGAGGCTGCCGAGGCCGCGCTGCCGCCAGGCTACGAAGCCCTGGTGGTGGCGGACGACGGTGCCATCCGCCCCGCGGACCTGGTGGAGGACGAGCTGATCCTGGCGGTGCCGGTGGTACCGATGGCGCCGGGGTCGGAAAGCGTCGAACGCGACTGGCCGGTCGCCGCCGACGAGGAGGCGAAGTCGAACCCGTTCGCGGCGTTGGCGGCGCTGAAGAAGAACACGTGATCGATCGCGGATCCGATCAACCCATTCCGTTGCTGGAGCAATCCCATGGCTGTACAGAAGTCCCGAGTCTCCCCCTCCCGCCGCGGCATGCGCCGCGCCCACGACGCGCTGAGCGCCAAGCAGCTGTCGACCGACCCGACCTCGGGCGAGACCCACATCCGCCACCACATGACCGCCGACGGCTTCTACCGCGGCCGCCAGGTGATCGTGCCCAAGACCCGCGTGGTCGAGGAAGACTGATCCTCCACGCGTCCGCCTTTCGGGCGGGCGATGCCCAGGCCGTGGCGCCCCCGTGCGCCACGCGTCCGTTGGCGCCGTCCACGGCGCCCAGCACCCCGCGAGGTCCGTCGCCGAGATGAGTGAGCCCGCAGCACCGCGCGTCTACGCGCGCATCGCAGGGACCGGCAGCTACCTGCCGTCCAAGGTCCTGACCAACGACGATCTGGCCAAGATCGTCGACACCTCCGACGAATGGATCGCGGCGCGCACCGGCATCCGTCAGCGCCACGTGGCCGCCGAGGGCGAGACCACCGGCGACCTCGCGTTCCATGCGGCGGTACGGGCGCTCGAAGCCGCGGGCACCGACGCTTCCGAGATCGACCTGATCGTGGTCGGCACCACCACGCCGGACCTCGTGTTCCCGTCCACCGCCTGCCTGGTGCAGGCGCGCCTGGGCGTGGCCGGATGTCCCGCGTTCGATGTCAATGCCGCCTGCTCGGGCTTCATCTTCGCGCTCAGCGTGGCGGAGAAGTTCATCGCTTCGGGCTCGGTGAAGACGGCGCTGGTGATCGGTTCGGAAACGCTCACGCGCATGGTCGACTGGAGCGAGCGCACCACCTGCGTGCTGTTCGGCGATGGCGCCGGCGCGGTGGTGCTGAAGGCCGACACGGAGACCGGCATCCTCAGCACCCATCTGCACGCCGACGGCGCGAAGAAGGAGCTGCTGTGGAACCCCGTCGGCGTCTCGGTCGGCTTCAAGGAGAACGAGAAGAACGCCGGCGTGCGCATCAACATGGCCGGCAGCGACGTCTTCAAGTACGCGGTGAAGGCGCTGGACGGCATCGTCGAGGAGACGCTCGAGGCCAACGGCATCGATCGCCACGAGATCGACTGGCTGATTCCGCACCAGGCCAACCTGCGCATCATCGAGGCCACGGCCAAGCGCCTGGACATGCCGATGGAGCGCGTCATCGTCACCGTCGACCGGCACGGCAACACGTCCTCGGGTTCGGTGCCGCTGGCACTGGACGAGGCGGTGCGCTCCGGCAAGGTCGAGCGCGGCCAGCTGCTGCTGCTGGAAGCGTTCGGTGGCGGCTTCACCTGGGGTTCGGCGCTTCTGCGCTACTGAGCCGCTGCGACAGCCTGCTCAATACGGGCGGGTACAGACGGAGCAGGGGGTTCACGCTTATCATCCCCCGGCTTTTTTCGATCGGATTCCCGCTTGACCGCTTCCCAGCTCGCCTTCGTGTTCCCCGGACAGGGTTCCCAGTCGCCGGGCATGCTCGCCGACCTCGCCGCGCGCGAGGCATGCGTCCGTGCGGCGTTCGCCGAAGCATCGGACGGCGCCGGCATCGACCTCTGGGCGCTGTCGCAGGATGCGGGCGATGCGCGGCTCGACCGCACCGAGTTCACACAGCCCGCGCTGCTGGCGGCCGGGGTCGCGGTATGGCGCGCCTGGCGGACGGCCGGCGGTCCCGCGCCCTCGGTGCTTGCCGGCCACAGCCTCGGCGAATACTCCGCGCTGGTCGCGGCCGGCGCGCTGCCGCTGGCGGACGCGGCGCGGCTGGTGCGTCTGCGCGGCCAGCTGATGCAGGACGCCGCGCCTGCCGGCACCGGCGCCATGGCCGCCGTGATCGGCGCCGAGGACGCGCTGGTGCGCGAGACCTGCGATGAAGCCTCGGGCGACGACGTGGTGGTCCCCGCCAACTTCAACTCGCCCGGCCAGGTCGTGATCGGCGGCCATGCCGCCGCGGTCGACCGCGCGCTCGAGCTGCTCGCCGCGAAAGGCGTGCGCAAGGTGGTGAAGCTCGCGGTCAGCGTGCCCTCGCATACGCCGCTGATGCGCGAGGCCGCCAACCGCCTGTCCGCAGCGATGTCGGACCTGGCCTGGAGCGAGCCTTCGCTGCCGGTGGTGCAGAACGTCGATGCCGAGGTGCACGACGGCGTGCACGCCATCCGTGATGCGCTCGTGCGCCAGCTCTATCTGCCGGTGCAGTGGACCGGCTGTGTGCAGGCCCTCGCCGCGCGCGGCATCACCCGGATCGGCGAATGCGGCCCCGGCAAGGTCCTGACCGGCCTGGCGAAGCGCATCGACAGGTCCCTCGACGCCCGCGCCCTCGGCGCCACCGCCGATTTCGACGCGGCCCTGGCGGAATGGAACAGCTGATTCTGGCCACGGATGAACGCGAATGAACGCGGATCCGCACGGATATGGCAGGAGCAGGGTGGGCCGCGGCAATCCGGGCTGTGCTTTCCCTCCCCATTCGCTCTATCCGTGTGAACCCGCGTTCATCCGAGTCGATCCGCGGCAGAAGCTTTCACTGATACAGACGGAGACGATATGACCCAGGAACTGAAAGGCGAGATCGCGCTCGTCACCGGCGCCAGCCGCGGCATCGGCGCCGCGATCGCCGACGAGCTCGCCGCGCGCGGCGCGACGGTCGTCGGCACCGCCACCAGCGAAGGCGGTGCGAAGGCCATCGGCGAGCGCCTTGCCGCGCAGGGCGGCCATGGGCGCGTGCTCGACGTCTCCGTGCCGGGCGCGATCGAGGAACTGGTCGACGCCATCGGCAAGGACGTCGGCGCGATCTCGATCCTGGTCAACAACGCCGGCATCACCCGCGACAACCTGCTGATGCGGATGAAGGACGAGGACTGGCAGGCGGTCATCGACACCAACCTGAGCAGCGTCTTTCGCGGCTCGAAGGCGGTGATGCGCGGCATGATGAAGGCGCGCAAGGGCCGCATCGTCAACATCGCATCCGTGATCGGCGTGACGGGCAATGCCGGCCAGGCCAACTATGCCGCGGCCAAGGCCGGCATCATCGCCTTCTCGAAGTCGCTGGCGAAGGAGATCGGCAGCCGCGGCGTGACCGTCAACGTGGTCGCGCCGGGCTTCATCGCCACCGACATGACCCGCGACCTGCCAGAGGACGCGAAGGCCGCGCTGCAGGAGCAGATCGCACTCGGCCGCCTCGGCGAGCCCGCGGACATCGCCCGCGCCGTCGCCTTCCTGGCCGGGCCGGATGCCGGCTACATCACCGGCGAGACCCTGCACGTCAACGGCGGCATGTACATGCCGTGATGCCAGCGGCCGCCGGCTCCCTGAATGGAAAAGGGACGGCCCGGCCGGTACCACCCCCCCACGAATCCCTTACACTACCCACCGCAACAGCCTCCACCGGAGCCAAATACCAATGAGCAGCATCGAAGAGCGCGTCAAGAAGATCGTCGTCGAACAACTGGGCGTCAAGGAAGACGAGGTCAGCGCCAGCGCCTCCTTCGTCGACGACCTGGGTGCGGATTCCCTCGACACCGTCGAGCTGGTGATGGCCCTCGAAGAAGAGTTCGAGTGCGAGATCCCCGACGAGGAAGCCGAGAAGATCACTTCGGTGCAGCAGGCGATCGACTACATCAAGGCCCACGTCAAGGCCTGAGTCGCCACGCGGCGCGCGCGCCGCGACCGAGCACACAACCCGGGGCCGCTGATGCGGCCTCGGGCGTTTCCGGCACGCCGCGCGGCGGTGTGCGCAACCCGTCCAGGAGCACCCATGTCCAAGCGTCGCGTCGTCATCTCCGGCCTCGGCATCCTGTCGCCGCTCGGCAATGACCTGGCCTCGTCCTGGCAGGGCATCGTGGACGGCCGGTCGGGCATCGGCCCGATCACCAATTTCGACGCGTCGGCCTTCGCCACCCGCATCGCCGGCGAGGTCAAGGGCTTCGATCCCACGCAATGGGTGCCCGCGAAGGACGTCAAGAAGATGGATCCCTTCGTGCACTACGGCGTGGCCGCCTCGCTGATGGCGATCGCCGACGCCGGGCTCGACGTGGCGGCCGATCCCGAGCGCATCGGCGTGGCCATCGGCGCCGGCATCGGCGGCCTCAAGGGCATCGAGGAAACCGCGATCAAGTGGCACGAGGCCGGCCCGCGCAGGATCTCGCCGTTCTACGTGCCCAGCACCATCATCAACATGATCGCCGGCCAGGTGTCGATGATGACCGGCGCCAAGGGCCCGAACATCGCCGTGGTCACCGCCTGCACCACGGCCACGCACAACATCGGTCTGGCGATGCGCATGATCCAGTACGGCGACGCCGACGCGATGATCGCCGGCGGCGCCGAGTTCGCGACCACGCCGACCTCGCTCGGCGGCTTCTGCGCGATGAAGGCGCTGTCGACCCGGAACGACGATCCGCAGCGCGCATCGCGCCCCTGGGACGAGGATCGCGACGGCTTCGTCATGGGCGACGGCGCGGGCGTGCTGGTGATCGAGGAGTACGAGCGTGCGAAGGCGCGCGGCGCGCGCATCTACGCCGAACTCGCCGGATTCGGCATGAGCGGCGACGCGTACCACATGACCGCGCCGAGCGAGAACGGCGAGGGCGCCGCGCGCTGCATGGTGGCCGCGATCCGGGACGCCGGCATCGATCCGTCCGCGATCGGCTACATCAACGCCCACGGCACCTCGACGCCGGCCGGCGATCTCGCCGAGACCATGGGCATCAAGAGCGTTCTCGGCGAGCATGCGCGCAAGGTCATGGTCAGCTCCACCAAGTCCATGACCGGCCACCTGCTGGGTGCCGCCGGCGGCGTCGAGGCGGTGTTCTCGGCGATGGCGCTGCATACCGGCGTGATCCCTCCGACCATCAACCTCGACAACCCGTCCGAGGGCTGCGACCTGGACTACGTGCCGCACACGGCGCGCGAGGCGCGGGTCGACGTCGCGATGTCGAACTCCTTCGGCTTCGGCGGCACCAACGGCAGCCTGGTCTTCCGGCGTATCTGATCCACGGCGCCGCCCCCGATGGGGCGGCGAGGCCCGTACATGACCCACGTCCGCGCGCTGGCGCCCGGCCTCGATCTGCTCGCGCTGCAGCGGACGGCGCCGGCGCGCTATCCGCTGCTGCTCGAATCCGTGGCCTCGGGGACCGCCCAGGGGCGCTGGGACATGCTGCTCGCCGCCGACGGGGGGCGGCTGGTGCTGGGCCGGGATGGCGTGACGCGGCGGGAGGGTGCCGGCCCTGTCGCCGGCGGCGGCTTGTCCGCGGCGGACGACCGTCCACCGCTCGAAGGTGATTTCCTGCGCGCGCTGGACGTGGACTGGCAGGCGCTGCGCCGCCCCGCCGAAGCCTCGCGCTGGCCCTTCCGGGGCGGCTGGGCGCTGCTGCTGGGCTACGAACTGGCCGCGCAGGTCGAGCCCGTGCTGCGGCTGCCGCCAGCGCCCGGCGCGCTGCCGGTGGCGATCGCCTGCCGCTGCCCGGCGGCGGTGCTGCGCGACCGCGTGAGCGGAGCGACGGTGGCGGTGGCCGAGCAGGGCGCGGAGGCCCTGCTCGAGACGATGCTCGACGACATCGGGGGCCTTGCCGCCGCCGCGTCCGCGGACGCCTGCGCGAGCGCCATGCCGCCCTGGCCCGCGCTGCTCGAGTGCCGGGAAGCGCCGGCGGACGACTACATCGCCGCCGTCGTGCGCGCGCTCGACTACATCCGCGCCGGCGACGTCTTCCAGGTCAACCTTTCCCGCGGCTGGGAGGCGCGATTCGACGCGCCGCCCGTTCCTGCCGCCCTGTACGCACGTCTGCGCCGTGCCAACCCCGCGCCCTTCGCCGGCCTGTTCGACCTCGGCAGCGCCGGCGCCGTGGTCAGCGCCTCGCCCGAGCGCCTGGTCTCGGTGCGCGGCGACCTGGTCGAGACCCGTCCCATCGCCGGTACCCGCCCGCGCCTGCCGGGCGAGGACGACAGCGGCCGCATCCGCGAACTGGTCGGCCATGCCAAGGAGCGCGCCGAGCACGTGATGCTGGTCGACCTCGAGCGCAACGACCTCGGCCGGGTCTGCGAGGGCGGCAGCGTCGAGGTCGACGAACTGATGGTGGTGGAGAGCTATGCCCATGTGCACCACATCGTCAGCAACGTGCGTGGGCGCCTGCGCGCCGATGTCACTCCCGGGGCGGTGCTGCGGGCGGTGTTCCCCGGCGGCACGATCACCGGCGCGCCCAAGGTGCGCTGCATGGAGATCATCGCCGGTCTGGAGGGCGTCGGCCGCGGTGCCTACACCGGTGCCATGGGCTGGCTCGACCGCAGCGGCGACCTCGACCTCAACATCCTGATCCGCAGCGCCGAACTCTGCGGCGACGCGCTGCGCTTCCGCACCGGCGCCGGCATCGTCGCCGACTCCGATCCGGCGCACGAACTCGACGAGACCCGCGCCAAGGCGCGCGGGATGCTGCAGGCGATCGATGCCTGACCGGCGCCGCGGCCGGCACGGTATCCTTCGGCGCATGCATCCGACTCTCCACCGCAGCCACGGCGGACGCGAGCCATGAAGGCGCTCAAGCGCATCGTCCTGGTCCTGTTCGTGCTCTCAGCGCTGGCCGCCGGCGTGGCCGGCTGGTGGGCATGGAGCGGCTACCAGCGCTTTGTCGCCACGCCGCTGGCCGGGGTCGAACCGGGCGACAACCTGATGGTGGAGCGGGGCGACACGCTGCGCAGCGTGGTGGGCCGCCTGCGCGCCCAGGGCATCGACGCCGGGCGCGACCTCGAGTGGCGCCTCCTTGCCCGCCAGCTGGGTACGGGCGGGCATATCCAGGTGGGCGAGTACGCCCTCGAGCCGGGCATCACCCCTGCGCAGCTGCTGCGGAACATGCGCGACGGCAGGGTGGTGCGCCACCGTTTCACCATCGTCGAAGGCTGGAACATCCGCGAACTGCGTGCGGCGCTCGGCGGCGCCACGCCGCTGGTGCAGACCCTGCACGACATCGATGATGCCGCACTCATGGCCGCGCTCGGCCGCGAGGGCGTGCACCCGGAAGGACGCTTCCTGCCGGAGACCTACGTCTACGACCGTGGCGACAGCGACCTCGACCTCCTTCGCCGGGCCGCCGAGGCCCTCGACAGGGCGCTCGAGGCGGCCTGGCAGGCGCGCGCCGAAGACCTGCCCATCGGCACGCCCGAAGAGGCGCTGGTGCTCGCCTCGATCGTGGAGAAGGAGACCGGCATCGAGGAAGAGCGACCGATGATCGCCGGCGTGTTCACCCGCCGCCTGCGCGCCGGCATGCGCCTGCAGACCGACCCGACGGTGATCTACGGCATGGGTGCGGACTTCGACGGCAACATCCGCCGCCGCGACCTGCTCACGGACACGCCATACAACACCTATACGCGCGACGGCCTGCCGCCGACGCCGATCGCGATGGCCGGTGCGGCCGCCCTCGACGCGGCCACGCGGCCGGAGGAAACCGACGCCCTGTACTTCGTCGCCGTCGGCGATGGCAGCGGCCGGCACGTGTTCTCGTCGACGCTGTCCGGCCACAACGCCGCGGTGCGCGAGTACGTGCGCCGCTACCGCGAACGGAACGGACCGCGATGAGCGCCCTCATCACGCATCGGCGCTTCGTCTCGCTGGAAGGCGGCGAGGGCGCCGGCAAGACCACGGTGCTGGCCGCGCTGCGCGCGGAGCTCGAGCGTTCCGGCCGTGAAGTGGTGGTCACGCGTGAACCCGGGGGGGACGCCACTGGCCGAGAAGATCCGCGATCTGCTGCTGCGGCCCGGCGACGAACCGGTGGCGGCGGAGACCGAACTGCTGCTGATGTTCGCCGCGCGCGCGCAGCACGTGCGCGAAACCGTGCTGCCGGCGCTGGAGCGGGGCGCCTGGGTGCTGTGCGACCGCTTCACCGATTCCAGCTTCGCCTACCAGGGCGGCGGCCGCGGCCTCCATGCCGCGCTCATCGCCGTCCTCGAGCGGAGCGTGGTGGGCATCCGCCCTGGCCTGACGCTCCTGCTCGACATCGACGTCGCCGCGGGCCGCGCGCGCATCCGGAGCCGCGACCCTCAGCCCGACCGCATCGAGCGCGAACGCGACGCCTTCTTCGAACGCGTGCGCGCGACCTTCCTCTCGCGCGCCGCGGCGGAGCCGGCGCGCTTCCGCGTGATCGACGCCTCGCGCGGAGTGGACGAGGTCGTGGCCGCCGCGCTCGGCGCGCTGCGTGCGTTCGCGGACGCGGAGGCGGCATGAGCCTGGACGATGCGTTCGCGCCCTGGCAGCAGCGCATGTACGAGCATGCCGCCGGCGCGCTCGATGCCGGGCGCATGGGCCATGCGTTGCTGCTCTGCGGCCCGGCGAAGCTGGGCAAGCGCCTGGTGGCCGAACATCTCGCGCAGCGCGTGCTCTGCCAGTCGCCCGACCCGGCCGTGCGTCCCTGCGGCCTGTGCCGCGCCTGCGCCCTGTATCGCTCGCGCTCGCAGAAGGATCCCATCGAGCAGCGGCCCGACGGTTCGCTGGCGCATCCCTGGGGCCATCCCGGCCATCCCGACGCGATCCTCGTCGGCCACGCCTGGCGCATGACGCCCTCGCCGCCGCGGCAGCAGACGGTGATCACGGTGGACCAGATCCGCGAACTGTCCGCGCGCCTGGCCACCACGCCGCAGTACGGCGACGCCAAGGTCGCGATCATCGATCCGGCCGAGGACATGAACGACGCTGCGGCCAACGCCCTGCTCAAGACCCTGGAGGAGCCGGTGCCGGGCCGCTACCTGTGGCTGCTCAGCGCCAACCCGGCGCGGTTGCCGGCGACCATACGCAGCCGCTGCCAGCGCCTGGAGTTCCGCCTGCCTCCCGCCGGCGAGGCCGTGGCCTGGCTGCGTTCGCAGGGACATGCGGACGGGACCGCGGCCGAAGCGCTCGCTGCCGCGCGCGGCCATCCCGGCCTGGCCGATGCCTGGCTGCGCGACGGTGGCATGGCGCTGCGTCGCGAGGTCGCCGCCGATCTCGCGAAGCTCGCATCGAACGCGGCCTCGCCGCTGGAGGTGGCGAAGGCCTGGACCGCCGACGAGTCCGCGACGCAGCGCCTGCTGCACGCGGCGGACATCGCCCGCGACGATGCTGCCGGCTTGACCGACCCTCGGCGAATCCGGAAGCTGGCCGCCTGGTTCGACGCCGCCAACCGCACGCGCGAACTGCTGCGCAGCACGGTCCGCGCGGATCTGGCGGTGGCGGACCTGCTGCTCGCATGGCGCGACGTGGCGGGGGAACAGGCAAAGGGAGCGAGGCGATGAGTGCAACGGGGGGCGGCGCGCGGCAGGGCATCCTGTCGCTGGCGGTGAAGGACAAGGCCCAGCTGTATGCGGCCTACATGCCCTACCTCAAGCACGGCGGCATCTTCGTGCCGACCACGCGTCGCTACTTCATCGGCGACGAGGTGTTCGTGCTCCTGACCCTGCCGGAGTCCAGTGAGCGGCTGCCCGCCGCCGGCAAGGTGGTCTGGGTGACGCCGCCCGGTGCCCAGGGCAACCGGACCGCCGGCATCGGCGTGCAATTCGCCGACACCGGCGAAGGCGAGAACGTGAAAGGCAGGATCGAGACCCTGCTCGCCGGCATGCTGAACGCGGACAAGGCCACGCACACGATGTAGCGAGGGGGCGGAAAGCGTGCGACGGACGGTTGTCCGTTCTCCGCCGGCGCGCGCGTTCAAACGGAAGTCCCCGCTACGGGAGACCTCCATGGCCGTCCGACGCACCCTCGCCCTGTCCGGTGCCGCCGCGCTGCTTGCGCTTGCCTGCGCCGGCTGCCGGCAGCAGCCCCTCGCCGCCGCAGAGCCGGTGGTTTCACCTCCCGAAATGGCCCTCGTGGGCGCCGTCCTGCTGGACGGGCTCGGCGACTACAGCTTCCCCGTCACCAGCAGCCATCCCGAGGTGCAGCGCTGGTTCGACCAGGGCCTGGCCTTGACCTACGGCTTCAACCACGACGCCGCCGAACGCGCCTTCCTCAAGGCCACCGAACTCGATCCCGCTTGCGCGATGTGCTGGTGGGGTGCCTCGCTGGTGCTCGGCCCGCACGTCAATGCGGCGATGGATCCGGCCGACAGCGCCGATGCCTGGACCCGGCTGCAGCGCGCCGTCGAGCTGGCACCGGCCGCCAGCGCCCGCGAGCAGGCGTTCATCACCGCGCTGACGGCGCGCTACGCCGGGCAGCCGCCCGAAGACCGGCGTCCGCTGGACGAAGCCTATGCCGCCGCCACGCGGGCGCTGGTGGCCCAGCGCCCCGACGACCTCGACGCCGCCGTGCTGCACGCCGAGGCGCTGATGGACCTGCAGCCCTGGGACTACTACGACGAGGCACTGCGGCCGAAAGGCCATACCGCCGAGATCGTGGAGGTGCTGGAGTCGGTCATGGCGCGCGATCCCGAGCACGCGGGTGCGCTGCACCTCTACGTGCACGCGGTCGAAGCATCGGCCCATCCCGAACGCGGCGTCGTCGCCGCCGACCGCCTGCGCGACCTGGTCCCCGGGGCGGGCCATCTGGTGCACATGCCCGCGCACATCTATGCGCGGGTCGGGCGCTGGCATGACGCGGTGCTCGCGAACCAGCGCGCGATCGAGGCCGATGACGCCTACCTCGCGATCTGCCGCGCAAACGTCCAGGGCGTCTATCCTCTGGGCTACGTGCCGCACAACCACCACTTCCTCTGGTTCGCGGCAAGCATGGAAGGCAACGCCGCGCTGGCCAGGGAGGCCGCGCTGCACACCGCCGAGCGCACCGGACTTCCTGACCTGATGCGCCAGCCCGGCTTCGCAGGCCTCCAGCACTACTGGATGACGCCCTGGTTCGAGCGGGTACGCTTCGGTCGCTGGGACGAGATCGCCGCCGCGCCCAATCCGGCCCCGGACCTGCCCTATGTCACCGCGATCTGGAGCTACGCCCAGGGCATGGCGGCGGTGCGGCAGTCCCGGTTCGACGATGCCGACAGGCACCTGGCGATCCTGCGCCCGCTCGCCGCCGATCCGGGGATGGACGCGCTCACGATCTGGGACCGCTATCCGCTGACCCACGCCGTGAAGATCGCCGAGCGCACGCTCACCGCCGAGCTCGCATCGGCGCGCGGCGACCACGATGCGGCCGTCGCCGCGTTGCGCGAGGCCACCGCGATCGAGGACGGCATCCCCTATGACGAACCGCCGGGCTGGCACGCACCGGTCCGCCACTCGCTGGGCGCGGTGCTGCTGGCCGCGGGGCGTGCCGCGGAGGCCGAGGCGGTCTATCGCGAGGAGCTGCGCCGCAATCCCGACAACGGCTGGTCGCTGTTCGGCCTGGCGGAAAGTCTCAGGGCGCAGCGGAAGGCGGACGAGGCCACGGAGATCGAACGCCGCCTGGCCGAGGCATGGGAGCACGCCGACACCCGGCTGACGGCCTCCCGCTTCTAGGCAGCCGGTCCCTCAGGCCCTCAGCGCGGGGGAGTCCCAGCCCGGCCGGGGGGCGAAGCGGTCGCCATGCGTCGCCTGCAGCGCTTTCAGGCGCGCGAGCACCGTGTCCACGCCGGTCTCCCGCAGGTACTGGATCGGGCCGCCGCGGAAGGGCGCGAATCCGGTGCCGAAGATCACGCCGGCGTCGAGCAGGTCGGCGTCGGCGACCACGCCCTCGTGCAGGGCGGCCACGGCTTCGTTGAGCAGGGGGAGGATCAGGCGGTCCTCTAGGTCGGCCGGCGCCTTGTAGTCCTTCGGGACCTCGGGCTTCTTCGGCTTGCCGTCCTCCCAGGCATACAGGCCCTGGCCGTCCTTCTTGCCGCGCTTGCCGGGCCCGGGCGGCGCCGACAGCGCGGCCGGGATCGGCAGGTCGAGGAAGGGGGCCAGTTCCGCCCCCACTCCGGCGGCCACGTCCAGGCCCACGGTGTCGATCAGCTCGATGGGGCCCATCGGCATGCCGAACCGCACCGCCGCGCGGTCGATCACCGCGCCCGGGATCCCCTCGGAGTACGCGGTGGCCGCCTCGAGCATGTACGGGAACAGCAGGCGGTTGACCAGGAAACCCGGCGTGCCCGCCACCGGCACCGGCAGCTTGTCGATCGCCCTGCAGAAGGCGGCCAGCCGGCGCTCCGTCTCCGGATCCATCGCGTCGTGGCGCACGATCTCGACCAGGGGCATCAGCGCCACCGGGTTGAAGTAGTGCAGGCCGGCGAACCGCGCAGGGTGGGCGAGGCCGGTGCGCAGCTCGTCCAGCGGGATCGACGAGGTGTTGGTGGCGAGCAGGGCGCCGGGCTTGAGCTCCGGTTCGATGCCCGCGTAGAGCGAGCGCTTGGCCTCGGGCTGCTCGATGATCGCCTCGATCACCAGATCGGCGTCCGCCACGCCGTCGCCGGCCAGGTCGGACTTCAGCCTTGCCGCCACCTCCGGCCGCTTCGCCTCCACCTTCACCTTCTTCGCGAACAGTTCCTGCGCGCGCGCCATGGCCTTGTCGATGTAGGCCTGTTCGCGATCCTGCAGCGTGACCTCGAAGCCCTTCAGCGCGGACCACGCCGCGATGTCGCCGCCCATCACCCCGGCGCCGACCACGTGCACGCGCCGGATGCCACTGTCCTTGCCGCCGATCCCCTTCAGGCGCTCCTGCAGGAAGAAGACGCGCGTCAGGTTGCGCGCGGTGGGCGTGCCGGCCAGCCTGACCACCGCCTTGCGCTCGGCGGCCAGGCGATTCTGGATGCCGCCGCCCGTGCTCCGCCAGGTTTCGATCAGCGCGTACGGCGCCGGGTAGTGTTCCCGGCGGGCCTTGCGCGCGACCTGCCTGACCAGCATCGGAGCCATCAGCTGGCGCACCGGCCAGAGGTTCGTGATCCAGCCCAGGAAGCGCTGTCTGAAGGGCCGCTCGACGCCGCCGAGCGCAAGGGCGGCCGCGGCGTCCAGCAGCTGTGCCGGCTCGACCACCGTGTCCACCAGGCCGATGGCCTTCGCGGCCGACGCCGACAGCGTCCGCCCGGTGAGCATCATGTCCATCGCCGCCGGCGTGCCGACCAGGCGTGGCAGGCGCACGCTGCCGCCCCAGCCGGGAAAGATCCCGAGCTTCACCTCGGGCAGGCCGATGCGCGTGGACGGATCGTTGCTGGCGATGCGGTAACGGCAAGCCAGCGAGATCTCGGTGCCTCCGCCCATGCAGAAGCCGTGGATCGCGGCAACGGTGGGGCAGGGCAGTTCGGCCAGGCGCTGGAACACCTGCTGGCCGCGCCGGATCGAATCGCCGATCGTGCCCTTGCGGTCGAACTCGGCGAACTCCCGGATGTCGGCGCCAGCGATGAACCCCTTGGCCTTGCCTGAATGCAGCACCAGCGCCTTGGGCGGATCGAGCGCCAGGCGTTCGAGCAGGGCGTCGAGCTCGAACAGCACGTCCTGGGCGAAGGTGTTGACCGATTCGCCCTCGCGGTCGAACGTGAGCACCACCACGCCGTCAGGACGCTGCCCGGCGTGCCAGTGGCTGAAGCGCAGACCATCGAGGCCAGCAATCATGCGGAACCATCCGTTCGGGTATGGGGGCCTATGATCCCGAGTCCGTTTCGCCGGCGTCAAATGCGCCGGCTTGCGGATGCGCCTTGCACGGGACTGGACGCGGCCCCAGATGATCCTGCGGTAGGGAACTTTCCCCCCGTGTGAAAGTCATACCTCCGGTCCCAGGGCCGGTCCCGAGGAGAGCACCGGCCGATGGCCGATACCGACAGCACCCACATCGAGAGCGCGCAGCTCGACCAGGAACTCGTCCGCCGCGTCCAGCGCGGCGACATGGCTGCGTTCGACCTGCTGGTCCGCAAGTACCAGCACCGCGTGGCGGCGGTGGTCGGGCGCTATGTGCGGGACTGGAGCGAGTGCCAGGACGTCGCCCAGGACACCTTCATCCGCGCCTACCGGGCGATCGGCAGCTTCCGGGGCGAGGCGCAGTTCTACACCTGGCTGCACCGGATCGCGGTCAATACCGCCAAGAACCATCTGGTGGCGCACAGCCGCCGCCCGCCCACCGACGACATCGGGATCGAGGACGCCGAATACTTCGACTCCGCCAGCGGCCTGCGCGACCACGACACGCCCGAGCGCGAACTGATGCGCCAGCAGATGGAACAAACGGTGCTGCGCGCGGTCCAAGCCCTGCCCGAGGAATTGCGCACGGCGATCACCCTGCGCGAGGTCGAGGGCCTGAGCTACGAGGAGATCGCGGCCCGCATGGATTGCCCCATCGGCACCGTCCGCTCGCGGATCTTCCGCGCCCGCGAGGCGATCGACGTCGAGCTCCGGCCCCTGATGGGCACCGGTTCCGCCCCCGAACGCGCGGCGAGATGAGCATCCCATGAGCCACCACAACCACCGCATCGACATCGACCACGAACTGGCGCCGCCGGACCGGCTGGACGCCTACCACCGCCGGCAGCTGTCGGCGATGCTCGACGGCGAGCTGTCGCCCGACCAGACGCGCTTCATGCTGCGCCGGTTGCAGCACGACCGCGAGCTGGCCGCGTGCTGGGAGCGCTGGCAGGTCTGCGGCGAGGTGCTGCGCGGCCGCGGCCATGCGCTGCTGCCGGCGGAGTTCTCGCAGCGGGTGGCGGCGGCGATCGCCGCGCCCGCGGGCGCGACGGTGTCCCGCGCCGCGGTCGCGGGCGTGGGCGGGCCGCGCCCGCACCGTCTGGCCCGCTGGGGGGGGGCGGCGCGCTCGCGGCCTCGATGGCGCTGATGGCCCTGTTCATGGTCCGGCCCCTGCCGGATGCCGGCGCGCCGGCGCCGGTCGCCGGCATGGGCGAGCCGGCGCCGGCGTCGGCCGGAGGTGGTCCTTCCGCCGCGGCGCCGATGACTGCGGGCGCGGGCGTCGCCGCTGGCCGCCCGACCATGCCGGAGGCGGCGACGGCCCTGCTGGCCGCCGCGGCACCTGCCGCCATGACGGTGTCGGAACTCCCGCGCCGCACCGCCGAGCGCGGCGGCAGCACTCGAAGCCAGTCCCAGCGGGCCGCGCTCCGGCGGTCGCAGACGGCTGCCGACGCTCCGGTCCGGGTACTTGCGGCGTCCGCAACGGTGGCCCCGGCAGCCGATCTCCGCCTGGCGCCCGTGATCCCGGCGGAAGCCGGCGACGCGTTGCTGGCAGGGTCGGCCGCCATTGCGGTCGACAGCGACGCGCTGTTCGGCGGGATTCCCGCCGCGACCGCGCGCCCCTGGCCGCGCGCGGTGCTGCCCGGCCTGTCGGTCCGGCAGCCGTTCGCGGCCGGCTACGGCATGCCGCAGGCCGAGGCCTTCGCTCCTTTCCAGCCCCGGGTGGAAGCGGCGGCCGAGCGCGCGGCGCGCAGGGCTGGCATGGCGCCGGTGCCGCCGGGCGGCGCAAGCGCGCCGGAGCCCGGCGCGGACCGCGGAACCGGGCCCGGCCTCTCTCCGTGACCCCGGATCCCGGCCACGCGCCGGGACTCCGCTCCATCCAGAACCTTTTTGCCCGATCGAGGTGCGTTCCCCGATGAAACGTCCTGTCCAGACCCTGGCCCTCGTGGCCCTGACCGCGGCCGGTACCGCCGCCATCGCGATTCCGGTCGCCACCGCACAGTCGCAGCCGCAGGACGCGGCCACCGCCGTGTCGGCGCCGAAAGGCGCGCCCCTGGTCACCGGACTGCCGGACTTCACCCGGCTGGTCGATCGCGTCGCGCCGGCGGTGGTCAACGTCGAGGTCACCCTTGGCGCGCGCGGCAATTCCCAGGCGCAGGCGCTGCCGGACGACATGCCGGAGTTCTTCCGCCGCTTCTTCGGGCCGGGGATGCCGCTCCCGGGGCCGCAGGGCCCCGGAGGGGCTGGTCCCGCCCGCATGTCGATGGGCAGCGGCTTCCTGATCTCCGGCGACGGCTACGTGATCACCAACCACCATGTGATCGCCGGTGCCACCGAGGTGCAGGTGACCCTTCCCGACCGGCGCGGGTTCACCGCCGAGGTGGTGGGCAGCGACGAGCATTCCGACGTCGCGCTGCTCAAGATCGACGCCAGCGGCCTGCCGTTCCTCCGCGCCGGCGATGCCAACAGCGTCAGGCCGGGCCAGTGGGCGGTGGCCATCGGCTCGCCCTTCGGCTTCGACCAGTCGGTCACCGCCGGCATCGTCAGCGCCGTCGGCCGCGCGAACCGCTACGCCAACCAGCGCTACGTGCCCTTCATCCAGACCGACGTCGCGATCAACCGCGGCAACTCCGGCGGCCCGCTTCTCAATACCAGCGGCGAGGTGATCGGCATCAATTCGCAGATCTTCTCCAACTCCGGCGGCTACATGGGCGTCAGCTTCGCGATTCCGATCGACGTGGTGATGAACGTCGCCGATCAGCTCAAGGCCACCGGCGAAGTGAAGCGCGGCCAGATCGGCGTGCAGGTGCAGGAGATCCGGGCCGACGACGCCCGGGGGTTGGGCCTGCCGGATACCCGGGGCGCGCTGGTGGCCGACGTGATCCAGGGCGGCCCCGCGGAGAAGGCCGGCATCGAGCGCGGCGACGTGATCCGCGAAGTCGACGGCGTCGCCATCGGCCAGTCCAGCGATCTGCCGCCCATGATCGGCGCCAGGGCGCCCGGCAGCCGGGTGAACCTCAAGGTCTGGCGCGAGGGCCGCCTCCGCGATGTCCGGGTGACCCTGGGCGAACTCGACGAGGGTCTGGCCGGCGCCCGGCCGGCGGCGCGGACCCCGGGGGCGCAGCAGAACAATCCGCTTGGCATCGTCGGAAGTGAGCTGAGCGCCGAACAGCGTCGGCGGCTGGACCTCAAGCCCGACGAGGGCGTGGCCGTGGCCCGCGTCGAGGGACTGGCGGCGCGCAGCGCCGGCCTGCAGCCCGGCGACGTGATCCTCCAGGTCGGGCGCGTGACCGTGGCCACCCCGGCCGCGCTCGACCGCGAGCTGGGCAAGGCCAAGGCCGGACAGACCGTGATGCTGCTGGTGCGGAACCGCAGCGGCGGCACGCAGTTCATCGCCGTGACACCGCGGGAAGAGGCGAAGTAGCGCGGCTTCCCGCGCGTCCCGTCCGCCTTCGGGCACCTTCCCCACCTGCCGGGGGAAGGTGCCGGCGGGTGGGGGCGGGGCCGCGCCCGCGGCGCGGCGGCGGCACGCCCCCTCGCTGTGCAACAATGTCGCGTTCGACTCCATCCCAGCCGGATTCCGGCCGCCGACTGCTGCCCATGCCCCCCGAATCGATGCGGAACATCCGCAATTTTTCCATCATCGCCCACGTCGACCACGGCAAGTCGACGCTCGCCGACCGCATCATCCAGCTGTGCGGGGGCCTGACTGCGCGCGAGATGGAAGCGCAGGTGCTCGACAACAATCCGATCGAGCGCGAGCGCGGCATCACCATCAAGTCGCATTCGGTCTCGGTGCCGTACACGGCCCGCAACGGCCAGACCTACCACCTCAACTTCATCGACACCCCCGGCCACGTCGACTTCAGCTACGAGGTCAGCCGTTCGCTGGCCGCCTGCGAAGGCGCGCTGCTGGTGGTCGACGCCGCCCAGGGCGTGGAAGCGCAGTCGGTCGCCAACTGCTACACCGCGGTCGAGCAGGGGCTGGAAGTGGTGCCGGTGCTCAACAAGATCGACCTGCCCACGGCCGACATCGAGCGCGCCAAGGCCGAGATCGAGGCGGTCATCGGCATCGACGCCAGCGACGCGGTCGCGGTCAGCGCCAAGACCGGCCTGAACGTGGAGGAGGTGCTCGAGGCCATTGTCCACCGCATCCCGCCGCCCGAGCCGCTGGACACCGACAAGCTGCAGGCGCTGATCATCGATTCCTGGTTCGACAACTACCTCGGCGTGGTCAGCCTGGTGCGCGTCATGCAGGGCGAGATCAAGCCGGGCGACAAGCTGCTGGTGATGTCCACCGGCCGCAGCCACCAGGTCGACAGCGTCGGCGTCTTCACCCCCAAGCGCAAGGTCACGCCGCACCTGCGTGCGGGCGAGGTGGGCTGGATCACCGCCAGCATCAAGGACGTCCACGGCGCGCCGGTGGGCGACACCCTCACGCTGGCCAACGACCCGGCGGCGAAGCCGCTGCCCGGCTTCCAGGAAATGCAGCCGCGCGTGTTCTCCGGCCTGTTCCCGGTCGACGCCGAGGACTATCCCGACCTGCGCGAGGCGCTGGACAAGCTGCGCCTGAACGACGCCGCGCTGCGCTTCGAGCCCGAGAGCTCGGAGGCCATGGGCTTCGGCTTCCGCTGCGGCTTCCTCGGCATGCTGCACATGGAGATCGTGCAGGAGCGCCTGGAGCGCGAATACAACCTCAACCTGATCACCACCGCACCGACCGTGATCTACGAGGTGCTGATGACGGACGGCGAGGTGATGCCGCTGGACAACCCGGCCAAGCTTCCGCCGGCCAACCTGATCGACGAGATCCGCGAGCCGATCATCCGCGCGAACATCCTCACCCCGCCCGACTACGTCGGCAACGTCATCACGCTGTGCGAGGAGAAGCGCGGCAGCCAGGTCGGCATCCAGTACCTGGGCAGCCAGGTGCAGGTCAGCTATGAACTGCCGATGGCGGAAGTCGTGCTGGACTTCTTCGACCGCCTGAAATCGGTCAGTCGCGGCTATGCCTCGCTGGACTACCATTTCGTGCGCTTCGACGCCGGTCCGTTCGTGCGCGTGGACACGCTGATCAACGGCGACAAGGTCGACGCGCTGTCGATCATCGTCCACCGCAGCCACGCCGACCGTCGCGGGCGCGACCTGACCGAGAAGATGAAGGAGCTGATCCCGCGCCAGCAGTTCGACGTCGCCATCCAGGCCGCGATCGGCTCCCAGATCATCGCCCGGACCACGGTCAAGGCGCTGCGCAAGAACGTGCTGGCCAAATGCTACGGTGGCGACATCAGCCGCAAGAAGAAGCTCCTGGAAAAGCAGAAGGAAGGCAAGAAGCGCATGAAGCAGGTCGGGCGCGTCGAGATCCCGCAGGAAGCCTTCCTCGCGGTGCTCCAGGTGGACAACAAGTGACGGCGGGCCGCGGGCGCGCCAAGGACAGGGTGCGCGCATGAAGTGGTTCGAGATCGGGCTGGTCGTCCTGACCTTCGCCTCCGGCATCATCTGGCTGCTCGACCGGCTGTTCTTCGCCAAGGCGCGCAGGGAGCGTGCCGGGCTGCTGGACGACGGCCGCGATCCGGTCGTGGTCGACTACGCCAAGGCCTTCTTCCCGATCCTGGCGGTGGTGCTGGTCCTGCGCAGCTTCGTGGCCGAGCCGTTCCGCATCCCTTCGAGCTCGATGATGCCGACCCTGCTGGTCGGTGACTTCATCCTGGTCAACAAGTTCGCCTACGGCCTTCGCCTGCCGATCAACAACAGGAAGGTGGTCGGGATCGGACTGCCGGAGCGCGGCGACGTGGTGGTGTTCCGTCCGCCCGCATACCCGGACCAGGACTGGATCAAGCGCGTGGTCGGCCTGCCCGGCGACCATATCGCCTACCGCGACAACGTGCTGTACGTGAACGGCGAGGCCTCGGCCTACCAGACCATCGGCCAGTACGTCGGCAAGGGCCGGGGTGAGGAGATGACCGGTGCAACCCTGCTGTCGGAAAACCTCGGGGGCGATGGCCGTCACGAAGTGCTCGAGATCGAGAGCCCGCTCTTCGCCAGCCACGGCGCGGGCGAGTGGACCGTGCCGGAAGGCGAGTATTTCGTGATGGGCGACAATCGTGATAGAAGCGACGACAGCCGCTTCTGGGGAACGCTGCCGGAGTCGCAGCTCCGCGGCAAGGCGTTCCTGGTGTGGATGAACTTCGACGGTGCCGCCGGCGGCGTCGATTTCGGCCGCATCGGCACCCGCCTGTAACGTCGGTGGAGCCGGCCCGGCGCCAAATGACCACTGCATCGGGATCGAGGGGAAAAGGGCAATGAGAAATTCACAACGTGGCATCACCCTGCTCGGGTTCATCATCGTGCTGGCCGTGGTGGGCCTGTTCGCCTACGTCGGCATGAAGCTGTTCCCGATGTACTCGGAGTACTACAGCGTGCGCTCGGCGATGAAGGGCCTGGCCAGCGAGCCGGGCATCGCCAACACCGACCCGCGCAAGATCCAGGACCTGTTCTTCCGCCGGCTGTACATCAGCTACTCGGAAAACGTGAAGCCGGAACACGTCAAGATCAAGCGCGTCGGCGCCGGCTGGCAGATGGACGTCAAGTACGAGGTCCGCAAGCCGCTGATCGCGAACCTCGACGTGGTGGGCAAGTTCGAGTCCACCCAGATGCTGACCAGGACCGGTGCGGTCGACTGATGCCGGGGCGCGCATCGCGGGGCACCTGTTCCGCGATCCCGCGCTGCTTGCGCAGGCGCTGACCCACCGCAGCGCCGGCGCGCCGCACAACGAGCGCCTTGAATTCCTCGGCGATGCCCTGGTCGGGCTGATCGTCGCCGAGGCACTGTACCTGCGCTGGCCGAAGGCCGACGAGGGCGCCATGACCCGGGCACGCGCCGAACTGGTGCGGGAGTCCTCGCTGGCCCGGATCGCGCGCAGCCTGGAGCTGGGGGCGCGCATCACGCTGGGCCCCGGCGAGATGAAGTCCGGCGGGCACCGCCGCGACTCCATCCTGTCCGACGCCCTCGAGGCCGTGATCGGTGCGATCTACCTCGACGCCGGCTTCGAGGCCTGCCGCGCCGCCGCACTGCCCCTGTTCGAAACCGCCATCGCGGCCCTGCCCGCCGGCGGCTTCGGCAAGGATCCCAAGACACGGCTGCAGGAATGGCTGCAGGCGCGCCAGCGCCCGCTGCCGGGCTACGAGCTGCTGTCGGAAAGCGGGGAAGAGCATGCCCGTACCTTCCACGTCCGCTGTCTGCTGTCCGAGCCGGCGCTCGAGGCCGAAGGCAGCGGCAGCTCCCGCCGCGCCGCCGAACAGGAGGCCGCGGCCGCGGTCCTGCTGAAACTGGAAACCATGAAGCCATGAATACTCAAGCCGCCCCCCGCAGCGGCGCGGTCGCCGTCGTCGGCCGACCGAACGTCGGCAAGTCCACCCTGGTCAACGCGCTGGTCGGCGCCAAGGTCAGCATCGTCTCCAACCGCCCGCAGACCACGCGCCACCGGCTGCTGGGCATCGCCACCTTCCCCGGCGGACAGCTGCAGCTGGTCGATACACCCGGCATCCACCGCGGCGAGCGCAGCCAGTCGGCCACCGCGATGCACCGGATGATGAACCGCGCCGCGCGCGGCGCGCTCGAGGGCGTGGACGCCGCGGTGCTGGTGGTCGAGGCCGGGCGCTGGGACGAGGAGGACACGCTCGCCTACGATGCCCTGCGCGACGCGAAGGTGCCGGTGGTCCTGGTGGTGAACCAGGTCGACCGCATCCAGGACAAGACCAGCCTGCTGCCCTATCTGCAGAAGGCGACCGAAGGCCGCGACTTCGCCGGAGTGCATCCGGTGTCCGCGCTCAAGCGCACCGGCCTGGATGCGCTGGTGGCCGAGCTGCTGGCGCTGGTGCCCGAAGGCCCGCCGGCCTTCGACGAGGATGCGATCACCGACAAGAGCCAGCGCTTCCTCGCCGGCGAACTGCTGCGCGAACAGCTGATGCGGCAGCTCGGTGCGGAACTGCCGTACTCGACCACGGTCGAGATCGAGTCCTTCAGCGAGGAACAGACGAAATCGGGACCGATGGCGCGCATCGGCGCCGTCATCTGGGTGGAACGCGAGGGCCAGAAGGCGATCGTGATCGGCAAGGGCGGCGCGCGCCTGAGGGAGATCGGCACCCGGGCCCGCATGTCGATGGAGCGCCTGTTCGGCTGCAAGGTGTTCCTCGAGACCTTCGTCCGCGTCCGCGCCGGCTGGTCGGACGACGAAGCCGCGCTGCGCAGCTTCGGCTACGACGACTGATCCGTCCCGCGCCGGCGGGGGACAATGGCGCCATGCGCATCCTCGGCGAGCACGCCTACGTCCTCCACGCCCGGCCCTGGCGCGAGACCAGTCTGCTGGTGGAGGTGCTTGCGGCGGAGCAGGGCCGCCTCGGCCTGGTCGCCCGAGGCGTGCGCGGACCGAAGCGCCAGGCGCTGCGCGCGGCGCTGCAACCGATGCAGCACGTCCGCTTCGATGCCGTGCTGCGCGGCGAACTGGCCCATCTCAACGCCGCCGAGGCCCTGGACGCGGCGCCGCGCCTGCAGGGCGAGGCCATGCTGTCGGCGCTGTACGCCAACGAACTGGTGCTGAGGCTCGCGCCCCGGCAGGATCCGCAGCCCGAACTCTACGCAACCTACGGCGAGCTGCGCGCGCGGCTGGGCGCGGGCGAGCCCCTGGCCTGGACGCTGCGCCGCTTCGAGCGCGACCTGCTCGACGCCATCGGCGTCGGCCTCGACTATGCGCACGAGGGCGACGGCGGGCCCCTGGATCCGGCGGCCCGCTATCGCCTGGACCCTGGTCAGGGCCCGGTGCGGATGCACGGGGAGCGGGCGGGCGAGCGCGGACGCAGCGCGACCGGGCGCGCCCTGTTGGCGCTGGCCGCCGACACTCCGCCGCCGGTGGAAGACCTGGGCGGCCTGCGCCGCGTCCTGCGCGAGGTGCTCGAGGCGCATCTGGGCGGCAGGCCGCTGGCGTCCTGGCAACTGCTGGGCGAGCTCGGCCGGGTGGCCGCGACGCCTCAGGGCAGGGACAGCTCCTGAGCCGCGGCGTCGAGCGACGTCAGCGCCTGCTCCGACGCCGGGGCGTCCTGCAGCGCCGCCACCGCCTGCCCGAGACGGGCGGCGCCCACGAAGCCGCAGCTCGCTCGCAGCCGGTGCAGGACCTCGAGCAGGCCGGCGTGGTCGCCATCCCGAGCACAGGCCAGCACGCGCGCATGCGTGGCGGGCAGTTCGTCGAGGAACAGCCGCCGCAACGCGTCCACGTGCGCGCGCTCGCCGTTGAGCGCGCGCAGCGCCGCCGCATCGTCCCAGACGGGAAGCGCAGCGCCCGGCGTCCCTGCCAGCGCTGCCGGCCAGGCTTCGGCAACGCGCGGCGCACGCTGTGCGGCCAGGAGCCCGGACAGGGCCGACCGCAACGTGTCTGCCTGCAGCGGTTTGACCAGCACCGCCTCGAAGCCGGCCTCGTACAGTGCGCGGTGCAGCGCGTCGTCGCGGGCGGCGGTGTGCGCGATCGCCGGCGTGGCCAGTCCGCGTCCGCGCAGTTCGGCCAGCAGACCGGCACCGTCGCCGTCCGGCAGGTGGGCATCCACCAGCCACAGCGAGTAGGCGATATTGGTGACCTGGGCGTGCGCGGCCGCGCGCGTGCCGACGATATCGACGCTGGCCGGCAGGGCCTCGGCCGCGGTGGCCATGAACAGGGCCGTGGTGTGGTCGTCCTCGACCAGCAGGATGCGTGGCTTCATAGACGCAAGCACTCCTGTCGTTAATCTGGCGGCCATGCCAGCCCGGATCTTAACCCTGCTCGTGCTGCTTGCGCTGTGGCCCGCGAACGCGGCCGGCGCGCGCACCCTGGTGGCGCGCGTGGCCAGCGTGTCCACGCCGGTGGCGATCCTGCAGGACGTCGAGCTGCGACTGGCGTGGCCGGACGGTGCCGCCGAGGGCGACCTGCGGATCCGCGCCGCGCGTGCGCATGCTCCGGACCTGGGCTACCGGTTCGAGGATCTGTCCTGGCGGTGCCCGCTGCGGCGCGACGGCGATGGCGGCTGGGTCTGCGAGGGCGAGCTGCGGCAGGGGCGTGGCGCCCCCCTGCGGCTGGCGCTGGCGCTGCCGCGGGATGGAGTCCAGGCCGCGCTGTCCGGCCCGGACGGCGCGCGCCTGGGCCTGCGGTACGCGGCAGCGGCGCCGGATCTGCTCGCCATCGACCTTGCGCGGGTGCCGGTGGTCTGGGCGCAGGCGCTGGCGGCGCAGGCCTGGAGCGAGGTGCGGCTGGGCGAGGGCCGGGTGGACGGCCGGATGCGCGTGCATCTGCCCGATGCCGACCCGGTGCGCGTCGAGGGCGGGCTGGTCCTGGCCGGCGGTGCGTTCGACAGCGCAGACGGCCGCTTCGCCGGCGCCGGTCTGGGCGCTGCGCTGGAACTCGACTGGCTGGCGTCGCCCGGCGCGCCACGGCTCGCGTTGGGCGGCGAACTGCGTGGGGGCGAACTGCTGCTGGGCGACGGCTACTTCGTGCTGCCGGCCCATCCGCTGCCCCTGGAGCTGCGCGCGCAGGGCGAAGACGGGGCATGGGTCCTGTCGGCATTCTCGATCCGCGATCCCGGCGTGCTGGACGCGCGCGGCAATGCGGTGCTGGAGGACGGCGGGCTGCGCGGGCTGTCGCTGTCGCTGCGCAGCGAAGACGTCGCGCCGCTGCCCGAGCGCTATCTCTCCGGCTGGCTGGGCCTGGCCGGGCTCGGCGGGCTGTCGCTGTCGGGCGCGTTCGAGCTGGAGCTGGAGGTGGAGGACGGCGCGCTGGCGGCATTCGACCTGCGGCCGCGCGCGCTTGACGTCGTCGCGCCGGACGACCGCTTCCGCTTCGAGGGCCTCGACGGCCGTGTGCGCCTGGTCGCCGAGGGCGTGGCCGACAGCGAGCTGCGCGGGCGCGGCGGAGCGATCGGCGCCATCGGCTTCGGCGCGGCGCGCTTTCCCTGGCGCAGCAGCGGCGGCGAGCTGCATTTGCGCGAAGAAGTGACGATCCCCATGCTGGACGGCCGGCTGGACGTGTCCGGACTGCGCCTGCGCCCGCGCGGGGAGGCCGGTCCACTGCTGGTGGAGGGCGCGATCGCCGTCGATGGCCTGGACATGGCGCGTCTGGCGACCGCGCTGGGGCTGCCGGCCTTCCCCGGCACGCTGTCGGGCGCCATCCCGGGCCTCCGCTACATCGGCGACCGCCTGGATTTCGACGGTGGCCTGTCGGTGCATGCCTTCGACGGCGAGGTGCGGGTGTCGTCGCTGGCGATGGAGCGACCCTTCGGCGTCGCGCCCACGCTGCTGGCCGACATCGCGCTGGACGGCCTGGACCTGCAGGCGCTGACCGGGGTCTTCGACGTCGGCAGCATCAGCGGCCGCCTGCACGGCCGCATTGACGGCCTGCGCCTGGTCGACTGGGAGCCCGTGGCCTTCGACGCGGAGCTGCACACGGAGCGGCGCCGCGGCGTCCGCCAGCGCATCAGCCAGCGCGCGGTGCAGGACATTTCCAGCGTCGGCGACGCCTCGTTCACCGCCAGCCTGCAGGGCCGGCTGCTCGCGCTGTTCGACGACTTCGGCTACCGGCGCATCGGCATCTCCTGCCGGCTGGCGAACGGGGTCTGTACCATGGCCGGCCTTCAGCCTCGCGGCGGCGGCTTTGTTATCGTCGAGGGTGCCGGGCTGCCCCGCCTGGACATCGTCGGCTACAACCGGCGCGTCGACTGGGAAACCCTGGTCGAGCGCGTGCTGGCGGCAGGGTCCGGCGATGTTTCGCCGGTGTTCGACTGATTCCAACCCGGAGGATTGCATGCGTTTGACCGGTCTGCCATTCGTCGCCGCGCTGGCGCTCACCGCCTGCGTCACCATCAACGTGTATTTCCCGGCGGCCGAGGCGCGCGAGGCCGCGCGCGAGTTCGTCGAGAACGTGATCGGAGAGGAGCAGGCCGCGCCGCCGCCCGCCGGGCGCGAGAAGGACGGCGACGGCCAGGGGATGTCCGGCGGCATGGCGCTCGCCCCGCTGCCGGCGGGCATGCCCCTGCGGGAGTCGCCCGCGTTCGATCCCTGGATCCTGTTCGGCATCGGCGCGGCGCAGGCGCAGACGCCGGACATCACCATCCGCACGCCGGCCATCCAGGCGATCCAGCAGCGCATGGAGTCGCGCTTCAACTCCACGCTGCGCCCGCACTTCGACACCGGCGCCCTGGGGTTCGCGGGCGACGGCCTGGTCGTGGTCCGGGATGCCTCGCAGCTGCCGCTGAAGGACCGCGTGGCGGTGAACGCCGCGGTGGCCGACGACAACCGCGACCGCAACGCCGTGTATCGCGAGATCGCCGTGGCCAACGGCCACCCCGAGTGGGAGTCCCAGATCCGCGAGGTGTTCGCGAAGCAGTGGGTGGCCAGCGCGCGGGCAGGCTGGTGGTACCAGCAGGGCGGCAGCTGGAAGCAGAAGTAACCCGGCATCCCCACGGACCGAAAGCAGCGCATTGGCTCGCATCGACCAGACACCCTTCGAGGCCGTGATCCTCGGGGCGGCCCATGACGGCCGGGGCATCACACGACGGCCCGAGGAGCACCCGCACGCCGGCAAGGCCGTGTTCATCGCAGGCGCCTTGCCCGGCGAGCGCGTGCTCGCGCGCCAGACCCGGCGCTGCCGCCGTTTCGACGAGGCCGAGGTGGTCGCGGTGCTGGATCCTTCGCCGGACCGCGTCGAACCGCGCTGCCCGCACTTCGGCACCTGCGGTGCATGCAGCCTGCAGCACCTGGCGCCGGAGCGGCAGGTGGAAGGCAAGGCGCGGATGCTGGCCGACTGCTTCGGTCACGCAGGGGTGGCGGCGGAGGCCGCGCTGCCGCCCCTGACCGGCGCCTCCTGGGGCTATCGACGCAAGGGCCGGCTGTCGGTTCGGCGGGTGGAGAAGAAGGACAGGACGCTGGTGGGGTTCCGCGAGCGCGATGCGCGCTTCGTCGCCGAACTCCGCGAGTGCCATTCGATCGTGCCCGGGGTCGGCATGCGCCTGGAAGCGCTTTCGAAGCTGGTCGATGGCCTGGACGCGCGCAGCGCCATTCCGCAGATCGAGTTCAGCGCCGGCGATGAGGTCACGGCGCTGGTGGTCCGCCACCTGGAACCGCTGGGGGAGGGCGACCGTGCGGCGCTGGTGGAATTCGCGCAGGAACACGGCTTCGCCATCCATCTGCAGCCGGGAGGCCTCGATACCGTCGCGCCCCTGTGGCCGACGGAGCCCCGGCTGTCGTTCCGCTTCGCGCCCTGGGACGTCGAGCTGGTCTTCGAGCCGCTGGACTTCATCCAGGTCAACGGCGACCTCAATGAAAAGATGATCGCGCACGCGCTGGCTCTGCTCGACGTGCAGCCGGGCGAGCGGGTGCTCGACCTGTTCTGCGGACTGGGCAACTTCAGCCTGCCGCTGGGCCGGCACGCGGCGGAAGTCGTGGGCGTGGAGGGCGACGCCGGGCTGGTGGCGCGCGCGCGCGCGAACGCGGCCCGCAATGGCATGGAGAACGTCCACTTCCACGTCGCCGACCTCGCCACCGATCTCTCGGCGGAGCCGTGGATGGGCGCAGGCTTCGACCGGCTGCTGCTCGATCCGGCGCGCGCGGGCGCGCTGGAACTGCTCCAGCAGCTGCCGCTGGACGGCCTGAAGCGCATCGTCTACGTGAGCTGCAATCCCGAAACGCTGGCGCGCGATGCCGCGTACCTGGTCAACGAACGGGGCTGGCGCATGCGCGCGGCCGGCGTCATGGACATGTTCCCGCATACCACGCACGTGGAGTCGATCGCGGTCTTCGAGCCGGCCTGACGGGGACATCGCGTGGGCGCGGCCGCGATATGCTGGCGGGCCGGATCGCGGCCATGGCCGCTCCTACAGGGTTGCGGAGTGGTGATGGCGATCGAGATCGAAAGGAAGTTCCTCGTGGCCGGCGACGGCTGGCGCGAGGCCGCGCACGCGGTGGTGCCGATGGCCCAGGGCTACCTCAACGACCAGCTGTCGATGGACGAGGGCCGGCAGCGCGCTTCCGTGCGCGTGCGCCTGGAGGGCGATGCCGCCTTCCTCAACATCAAGTCGCGCGAGCCCGGCCATACCCGGCAGGAGTTCGAATACCCGCTGCCGGTGGACGAGGCGCGCGCGCTGCTGGAGCTCTGCGTCGGCGGCCTGGTCGAGAAGCGGCGGCACCTGGTGCGGCACGGCGCGCACCTGTGGGAGGTCGACGAGTTCCTCGGCGACAACGCCGGCCTGGTGGTCGCCGAGATCGAGCTGGCGAGCGCCGACGAGGCCTTCGAACGTCCCGGCTGGCTCGGAGTGGAGGCCACCGACTGCCTCCGCTACTACAATCTGGCCCTGGCCGCCCGTCCGTACGCGCTGTGGAGCGACGCGGAGCGCGCGGGACCGGAAACCTGAGGAGAGAATCCCATGCTCGTCATCGGCGTCGCCGGTACCGGACTCACCGCGCAGGAGCGCGACTGGCTGCAGCACGACGCCTGCGCCGGCGTGATCCTGTTCACCCGCAACTTCGCCTCGCGCGCGCAGGTGGCCGAGCTGGCCCAGGCGATCCGCGAAGCCGCGCCGCGTCCGCAGCTCGTCTGCGTCGACCAGGAGGGTGGCCGCGTGCAGCGCTTCCGCGAGGGCTACAGCGCGCTGCCGCCGCTGGAGACCTTCGGCCGCGACTACGCACGCGATCCGGAGGCCGCGCTGGCCCGCGCCCGCGAGCACGCCTGGCTGATGGCCAGCGAGGTGCGCGCCTCGGGCGTCGACCTCAGCTTCGCGCCGGTGGTCGACCTGGGGCGCGGCAACCTCGCCATCGGCGATCGCGCCTTCTCGGACGACCCGCAGGTGGTGGCCGCCTTCACCCGCGCCTACGTCGAAGGGATGCACGAGGCCGGCATGGCCGCGACCCTCAAGCACTTCCCCGGCCACGGCTCGGTGCGCGAGGACACGCACTTCGATGACGCCATCGACAACCGCCCACTGGAGGTGATCCGCGCCGAGGACCTGGTGCCTTTCGCCGCCGGCATCGAGGCTGGCGCCGACGCGGTGATGCTGGCCCACGTGGTCTATCCGCAGGTCGCGCCGGAGCCCGCCGGGTACTCGCCGCGCTGGATCAACGACATCCTGCGCACGGAGCTGGGCTTCCCGCGGCGTGGTCTTCTCGGACGACATCGGCATGGCCGCCGCGCACGGCGTGGGCGGCATCAAGGCGCGCGTGGACGCGCACCTCGACGCCGGCTGCGACGTGGTCCTGGTCTGCCATCCGGAGCTGGTCGAGGAATCGCTGGCCGCGGTCGAGGGCCGGGCTCTCAACACCATGGCGCTGGCGGGGCTGATGGGCCGCGGCGCACTGGGCTGGGACGGCCTGCTCGCCGATGCGCGCCACGGTGCGGCCTCCCTGCGCCAGGGCGGCGGGGTGGTGGCATGAACGCGCCCGCTCTCGCCGAGGTGATGGCGGACGCCGACCTCATCCACGACCGCGAGGCGCTGGAGGACGCGATCGAAACCATGGCCGACGCCATGCGTGACGAGTACGCGGGCGACGAACGCCCGCCGCTCTTCGTGACGATCATGCATGGCGGCATGCCCTTCGCCGCGCAGCTGGCGTTCGCGCTTGGCGAACGCGGCCTGGACGTCGAGTTCGACTATCTGCACGCCACCCGCTATCGCGGCGGCACCAGCGGCTCCCGCCTGGCCTGGCTGCACCGCCCGGCGACGCCGATGCGCGGCCGCCGCGTGATCCTGGTCGACGACATCCTCGACGAAGGCCACACGCTGAAGGCCGTGGGGCGCTGGTGCGAGGACGAGGGTGCCGCCGACGTTCGCATCGCGGTGCTCGCGACCAAGGTCCACGATCGCTGCGTCGACGGCGTCTGCGCCGACTGGTCCGGCGTGGACGTGCCGGACCGCTACGTCTTCGGCTATGGCATGGACTACAACGAGCAGGGCCGCAACCTGCCCGCCATCTATGCGCTGGGCGAGTAGCCGCGCGCATCCGGAGCCAGGAGCGCCATGACGATCCAGACCGTGCCTTCCGACGCCGTGGACCCGATCGCCCTGGCGGTGATCGGCGGCACCGGCCTGTACCGGCTGGCCGGGCTCGAGGACGTCGAGGCGCACCAGCCGCCCACGCGCTACGGCGCGCTCTCGGGACCGGTCCGCATCGGGCGCCTGGCCGGCCGTCGGGTCGCCTTCCTGGCCCGCCACGGCGAGGGGCATTCGGTGCCGCCGCACCTCGTGAACTACCGCGCCAACCTGTCGGCCCTGCACGCGCTCGGCGCCCGCCGAGTGCTCGCGCTCAATACCGTGGGTGGAATCACCGGAAACTACGGGCCGCGCGTGCTGGCCTGCCCGGACCAGCTCATCGACTACACCTGGGGCCGCATCTCGACGTTCTGCGAGGAGCCGGGCAGCGAGGTGCTGCACGTGGACATGGGCGATCCGTACTCGCCGGCGCTGCGGCGCGAGGTGCTGGCCGCCGCCTTGGCCGCCGGCGTCGCCCTCGTCGATGGCGGCTGCTATGGCGCCACCCAGGGCCCGCGCCTGGAGACGCGCGCCGAGATCGCGCGCATGCGCCGCGACGGCTGCGACCTGGTCGGGATGACCGGCATGCCGGAAGCCGGGCTGGCCCGCGAGCTGGGCCTGGACTACGCCTGCCTGGCCATCGTCGCGAACTGGGCGGCGGGCGCGGGACCGCAGGTGGACGAGCTGATCACGCTCGACGACGTGCTCGCCAACGTCGCCGCGGCGTCGTCGGGGCTGCCGGTCCTGCTCGAGGCGCTGCTCGCCTGAGGTGATTGCACGGTCCGGGCTGGATTTGCATACTCGGGCGGCGCGTGCGGTGTCCCTTGCAGGCATGCGCGCGCAATCGCATCCAGACGAGGTAGGAAGAGTCATGCAATACGGCACAGTGAAGTGGTTCAACGACGCCAAGGGTTTCGGCTTCATCGCTCCGGAAGACGGCAGCGCGGACGTGTTCGTGCACTACTCGGCGATCGATTCCAAGGGCTTCCGCAGCCTCCAGGAGGGCCAGCGGGTCAGCTACGAGGTCACGCAGGGCCCGAAGGGCGCACAGGCGGCAGGGGTGTCGCCGGTCGCATAAGGGGTCAACGCAACAGCAGCACCTGTTCCAGGGCCCTGGATGTTCCGGGGCCCTTTTTCTTGGTTCTTCTCCCGATCGAGGAGACGCTCCGTTCGAGTCCGGGTCAGCCGCCACGGGCGCTCCGTTCCAGTTCTGGCCGCCCGCCACGGACGCAGGGGGGATGCCCAGCCGGATTCTCCGCGTCCTGCTCCCAGATCCGGCCGCCGGCCATCCATGGCCGGCTCTGGGCATCCCCCCTGCATCCGCGGCGGGCACGACCTTTGGTGCGGTCTGGAAGTTCAAGAGCGACGCTACGCCGAAACGGAGAGCGTCATGACCGGGAGCAGCCCGGCTCAGCCGCTCCTGACCTTCCCTCCCGAAGCCGCAGAACGTTGGAGCCCGTCCCGCGCACAGGGGGTGTGCGGACAGCCGGCCATGGATGGCCGGCGGCCGGCCGATGGGAGCAGGACGCGGAGACGGCCGGGGGAGCACACCCCCTGTGCGCGGGACGGGCAGCGCGGGCCCCAACGGAGCCGCTCCTGAGCGCGGGACGGGCGGCGCGGACCCCAACTGAGCCGCTCCTGAGCGCGGGGCGGGCTGCGCGGACCCCAACGAGGTGACTTCAAGGCGCGGCGGTGCGCCAGAAGCGCGACAACGCCTACTCAAGATCCGGGCAGCGTTCCCCGGAGTTGGGAGATGAACCACGGAGCGTGACGCCAGGGGGTGCTAACGTCCGGAGCGGACCGTCCCGGAGCCGCGCCATGCAGCCATTCCAGACGCACGAGGTCCGCAACCAGCCGCCTGCCTTCGGTGCACGCGATCTCTGGAGCGAGGATGCCGCGCTGCGCGAGGCGGTGGCGCACGAGGGCGGCGAAGCGTTCGGCGGCGAAGTCGCCGCCTACGGCGCGCTGGCCGGAGGCGAGCTGCTGCCGCTGGCGGACGAAGCGCACCGCGACCGTCCCCGGCTGCGGACGCACGATGCGGCGGGCCGGCGCATCGACGAAGTGCGCTTCAACGCCGCTTATCACCGGGTGATGGACATCGCGGTCACCCATGGCGTGGCCGGCCTGTCCTGGGCGCGTCCCGAGCCCGGCGCGCAGGTCGCGCGCGCGGCCCTCGCGTATCTGCACTACCAGGCCGAGCCCGGCAGCAGCTGCCCGCTCACGATGACCCATGCCGCGGTGCCGGTACTGCGCCAGGCGCCGGCGCTGCGCGAATGGGCGGACAAGGTCGCGGCCTGCCGCTACGACGCGCGCGACGTCGCCGTCGGCGACAAGCCCGGCGTGACGCTCGGCATGGGCATGACCGAGAAGCAGGGCGGCAGCGACCTGCGCTCCAACGCGACCACCGCCACGCCAGCTGCGGACGGTGACGGCGCCTACACCCTCGTCGGCCACAAGTGGTTCATGTCGGCGCCGATGTCCGACGGTTTCCTGGTGCTGGCGCAGGCGCCCGGCGGCCTGACCTGCCTGCTGATGCCGCGCCGCCTTCCGGATGGATCGCGCAACGCCTTGGCGCTGATGCGGCTGAAGGACAAGCTCGGCGACTGGTCCAACGCCTCCAGCGAAGTCGAGTTCCAGGATGCGCTAGCCTGGCGGATCGGCGAGGAGGGTCGCGGGGTCGCCACCATCCTGCGGATGGTCATGCTCACCCGCCTGGACTGCATGCTCGGCTCGGCGGGACTGATGCGCATGGCGCTGGCCCGGGCGGTGCACCATGCGCGCCACCGCAGCGCCTTCGGCCGGCTGCTGTCGGAGCAGCCTCTGATGCGCAACGTGCTGGCCGACATCGCGATCGAGGCCGAGGCCGCCCTGGCGCTGTCGATGCGGGTCGCACGCGCGGTCGATGCCGCCGGGCGCGACCCGGGCGAGTCCGCGTTTGCACGCATCGCCACCGCCATCGGCAAGTACTGGATCTGCCGGCGCGCACCGACCGTCGTCAACGAGGCGCAGGAATGCCTGGGCGGTGCCGGCTACGTCGAGGACTCGCTGCTGCCACGGCTGTACCGGCAGGCACCGCTGAACTCGATCTGGGAGGGCAGCGGCAACATCCAGTGCCTGGACGTGCTGCGCGCGCTGGCGCGGGAGCCGGAGGCCGGAGAAGCACTGCGTGCGGAGATCGAAGGCGCGCGCGGGCTGCACCCGGCACTCGACGCCGTGGCGGCGAATCTGGGCGACCTGCTGGCGGGCGCGGACGAAGCCGGGTCGCGGCGGCTGGCCGGACACCTGGCGCTGGCGCTGCAGGCCTCGGTCCTGCTGCGCTCGGGAAGCCCGGTGGCGGAGGCCTTCTGCAGGACCCGCCTGGCGGGTGATCACGGTCTGGCGCTGGGTACATTGCCTGCGGGCGTGGACTGCGACGCCCTGGTCACCAGGGCCCTTCCACTGTAGGAGCGGCTACAGCCGCGACCTGGAGCCGCGCCGGGTCGCCGCTGCAGCTCCTACAGCTCGGCGGGAGGTGCGGCATCCAGGAACTGCAGCCGCGCGAGTTCCGCGTAGAGGCCGCCCTGCGCAAGCAGCTCCGCATGCGTGCCCTCGGCGACGATGCGGCCGTGGTCCATGACCACGATGCGGTCGGCGCGGAGCACGGTGGCCAGGCGGTGCGCCACCACGATCGTGGTCCGGCCTTCCATCAGCCGTTCGAGGGCGTGCTGCACGGCACGCTCGCTCTGCGCGTCGAGGGCCGACGTCGCCTCGTCGAGCAGCAGCACCGGCGCGTCGCGCAGCAGGGCACGGGCGATGGCGACGCGCTGCTGCTGGCCGCCCGACAGCCGTGCGCCGCGTTCGCCCAGCTCGGAGGCATAGCCGCCGGGCAGGGCGCTGATGAAGTCGTGCGCCTCGGCCGCGCGCGCGGCGGCCTCGACCTCGGCGTCGCTGGCGTCCAGCCGGCCGTAGCGGATGTTGTCTGCGGCGCTGGCGGCGAAGATGGTCGGGCGTTGCGCGACCAGGGCCATGGCGCCGCGCAGTTCGACCGGATCCAGCGCGCGCAGGTCGATGCCGTCCAGCGACACGCTGCCCGACTGCGGGTCGTGGAAGCGCTGCAGGAGCGCGAACACCGTGCTCTTGCCGGCGCCCGAGGGGCCGACCAGGGCCACGGTCTCGCCGGGTGCCACCTCCAGGCTGAAGCCGTCCAGTGCCGCGGTCGTGGGCCGGGTGGGGTAGTGGAAGACGACGTCGCGCATGGCCACGGCCCCGCGCACCGGCCGCGGCAGGGCGCGCGGCGCGGCGGGTGCCACGATCGACGCCTGCTCGTCGAGCAGCTCGCCGATCCGGCCCATGCCGCCGGCCGCCTTCTGCAGTTCGTTCCAGACCTCGGCCAGCGCGCCCACCGAGCCGGCGCCGAACATCGCGTACAGCACGAACTGGCCCAGGGTGCCGGCGCTCATGCGGCCGTCGGCGACGTCGTGCGCGCCCAGCCACAGCACCAGGGTGATGGCGCCGAACACCACCGAGATCGCCACCGCGGTCACCAGTGCCTGGACGCCGATCCGCTTGCGTGCGACCGCGACGGCCGTCGCCACCGCGGCACCGAACCGGGCGCGTTCGTGGCCTTCGCGCGCGTGCGACTGCACGGTGTCGATCGCGCCCAGGGTTTCGGTGGCCAGCGCGTTGGCGTCGGCTACGCGGTCCTGGCTCTGGCGCGAGATCTTCTGCAGCCGGCGCCCGCCGAGCACCAGCGGCAGCACCGCCAGCGGGATGCCGACCAGGGTCCAGGCCGCAAGCCGCGGGCTGGTCACCACCAGCATCGCCACGCTGCCCAGTACCATCACGACACTGCGCAGGGCCACCGACATGCTGGTGGCGACCACGCCGCGCAGCAGTTCGGTGTCGGCGGTCAGGCGCGAGACCAGCTCGCCGCTGCGGCTGCGCTCGAAGAAGGCCTGGTCCAGCGTCACCAGGTGGCCGAAGAGCCGGGTGCGCAGGTCGGCGACCACGCGCTCACCCAGCAACGAGACGAAGAAGAAGCGCGCAGCGGTCGCGATCGCCAGCGCCAGCGTCACCAGGAACAGCAGCACGAAGGCGGCATCGATGCCGGCGCCGCTGGCGAAGCCGTCGTCGATCATCCGCCGTACCGCGATGGGCAGGCTCAGCGTGGCCGTGCTCGAAGCCACCAGCGCCACCAGCCAGGCCAGCAACAGCCCCCTGTGGCGGGCCAGGAAGGGCCACAGGGGGCGCAGCGAGGACAGCGGGGCCCTGGTCCTGGCGGGCGCGTCGCCGGTGTCGTCCGGCGGCGGCGTGGAGGTGCGTGCGAACTTGACCATCAGCCATTGTCGCCCATGCGCGCGCGGTCGCGGGTGGCATCGCGCAGGCGCGCGGCCAGGGCGTCGAGCAGCGCGGCCGGCAGGCGCAGGCGGAAGCGCACGCCCTCGGCGCTGAACTCCTCGTCCAGTTTCTCGGCGTCGAAGGCCGGCAGGGCGGCGTGTACGGCGGCGATGTCGGCGAAGGGGCACTCCACGTCGACTTCCGCCATCTCCACGACTTCGCGCCGCGCCGCGGTGCGCAGGCACTCGGCGGCGGCCCCCCCATACGCCCGCACCAGGCCGCCGGCGCCGAGCTTGATGCCGCCGTACCAGCGCGTCACCACCACGACCACACCGTCGAGGCCCTGGCCGTCGATGGCCGCGAGGATCGGCCGGCCGGCGGTGCCGGCGGGCTCGCCGTCGTCGCTGGAGCGGTAGGCGCTGCCGATGCGCCAGGCCCAGCAGTTGTGCGTGGCGTCGGCGACCGAGGCCTCCGCGATGAAGGCCGCGGCGGCGTCGGCATCCCCGATCGGCGCGGCCCCGGCCAGGAAGCGGCTGTGCTTGACGATGAGTTCGTGGGTCGCGGGTGCGGCCAGGGTGGTGGTGCTCATTCCTCGGCCATCATGCCCGGGTCGCCGGGCAGCGGGAAAGCATCCATCCGCGTGAGGGTAAGCGCTGCGCGGGGGGGGCGGGAAGCCCGTGCGTTCGGCCGGGATGCCGGGCATCATTGCGCCAACGGTCGCGGGGAGCGTCCGCCAACTGGATGAGGGAACCTCGCGAGTGCAGGCTCTGGTGGACATCCCTGTGCCCTTGTCGCCGCGCGAAACGGATCTCGCGGGGCTGGCCGGCATGCTCGCGGAATCGTTGCCCACCGGTTCTGGCGTCGTCGTGTGCTGGGACGACGCGCGCCTGGGCGCCGGCTGTTCCGGCGTCGACGGTGTATCGGACACCCTCCGCCTGCGCGCAGGGCGACTGATGATGGGCGACCGGGACGGGACGGAATCCTCCGATGGGGCGATGGTCGACGAGGCCTGGCGCGACGGGAGGACGCGGGTGGCGATCGTGGCGCGGCTGTCGGACGCGCTGACGCCGGCATCGCTCGACGCCTGGCGCGCGCTGGCCCGGCGCGTGGTCTCGGCCACCCTGGCGTCGGCCAGGGCCGAGGTGCAGGTCGAATCCCTGCGCAAGTCCGAGCGGCTGCAGCAGGCGCTGTACGAGATCGCCAACCTCGCCGGCGCCGGACTCGAGATGCAGGAGGTGCTGAAGTGCATCCACGGCGTCGTCGGCCGTCTGATGTCGGCGGAGAATTTCTACATCGTGCTGTTCGACGATGTTCGCGGCACGACGCGTTTCCTGTACTTCGCGGACCGCCTGGACCCCTGGATCGCCGACCCCGACGTCGAGATCCCGCTGGCCGAGATGCCCAACAGCCTGACCGTGGCCCTGCTGCTCCATGGCCAGCCCCTGCGCGGGCCCTCGGAGACGATCCGCAAGCGGCTGGCGGTGGACGACGGGGTCGCCCACGGTCCCGACGCCGCGGACTGGCTGGGCGTGCCCATGCGTCGCGACGCCCGGGTGAGCGGCGCGATCGTGGTCCAGAGCTACGACCAGCCTGCCTGCTACACCGACGAGGACCGCGCGCTGCTCGAGTTCGTGGCCCAGCACATCCTCACCGCGCTCGACCGCAAGCACGCCCAGGCCGAGCTCGAGCGCCGCGTGGATGCCCGCACCCGCGAACTGCAGCAGGCCAACGAGGTGTTGCAGGCCGAGATCATCGAACGCCAGCGCGCCGAACGCCTGCAGCGCGCGCTGTTCCGCATCAGCGAACTGTCGTTCACCGCCGGCAGCGTCGAACGCTTCTACAGCGACCTGCACGCGGTGGTCGGCGAACTGCTCTACGCGCGCAATTTCTACATCGCCCTGGTCTCCGGAGACGGCGACCACATCGAGTTCCCGTACTCGGTCGACGAGCGCGACATCGTGCGCCAGCCGCGGCGGATGATGCGCGGCCTGAGCGAGTACGTGATCAACAACGGCCGGGCCCTGCTCGCCGACCACGAGGTGATCGAGCGCCTGGAGGCCGCGGGCGAGCTGCGCCACCACGGGACGCTGGCGCACTGCTGGCTGGGCGTGCCGCTGCTGCGCGACGGCGTGGTGGTGGGCGTGATCGCGGTGCAGAGCTATTCGCCGGACATCATGTTCAGCGCCCAGGACCAGCGACTGCTGACCTTCGTCGCCCACCACATCGGCGGCGCGCTGGCGCGCAAGCGCTCGCAGGACCACCTGAAGGCCGCGCACGCCGAGCTCGAGGACCGCGTGGATGCGCGCACGCGCGAACTGGAAGAGACGAACCGCGAACTCCGGGCACAGGTGTCCGAACGCATCCGCGCCGAGCAGCGCCTGATCCACCAGGCGCGGCACGACCATCTCACCGGACTGCCGAACCGGACCCGCCTGCTCGAAAGCCTCGACACCGCCATCGTCCAGACGCGCGCGCAGGAGCGGGGGCCGTTCGCGGTCCTGTTCCTCGACCTCGACCGGTTCAAGCTGGTCAACGACAGCGTCGGCCACGCCGCCGGCGACGAGATGCTGGTCGAGGCCGGTCGCCGGATCGCGCGCATGCTGCGCGAGGGCGACGTGGTCGCCCGACTGGGCGGCGACGAATTCGCGGTGCTGCTGGGTGAGGCCGGCGACGCGGCGGCGGCGCGCGCGGTGGCCGCGCGCATCCTCAACGAACTCGGCAAGCCGATGTGGATCGCCGGGCGCGAGCTGTTCCCTTCGGCTTCGGTCGGCATCGCCATGTGGCAGCCACGCTACGAGCAGGGCGAGGACCTGCTGCGCGACGCCGACGCGGCGATGTACCGCGCCAAGGCGCTGGGCCGGGACCGCAGCGAGCTGTTCGACGAGCGCATGCGCGCCGAGGCCACGCGCCTGCTCGATCTCGAGGCCGACCTGCGCCGAGCGATCCTGGCCGACGCCTTCGAGCCCTGGTTCCAGCCCATCGTCGACCTGGCCAGCGGCGAGGTGGTGGGCCACGAGGCGCTGCTGCGCTGGAACCACGATACCCGGGGACCGCTGCCGCCGGACGCATTCATCGGCGTGGGCGAGGACACCGGCCTGATCGAGCAGGTCGACTGGCTGGTCTACCGGCGTGCGTTCCAATGGATGACGCGGCACCGCGAGGGCTATGTCTCGATCAACGTCTCCCCGCGGCACTTCCATTCCGACAACTTCGCCGAGCGCCTGCTGCAGCTGCTCGAGGAGACCGGAGCGGAGCCATCGCGGCTGCGCATCGAGATCACCGAGGTGGCGCTGCTCGACGATGCACCGCGCGCGCTGCGCATGCTGCGTACGCTGCGCGGGCGCGGCGTGTTCGCGCTGCTGGACGACTTCGGCACCGGTTTTTCGGCGCTGTCCTACCTGCACCGCTTCCCGATCCACGCGCTGAAGATCGACCAGAGCTTCGTCGCCGGGCTCGACGACGCAATGCATCCGGAAAGCCTGGCACTGGTGCGCGCGATCCTCGCCCTGGCCGGCACGCTGGGCATCGCCACCATCGGCGAGGGCGTGGAGACCGAGGCGCAGGCCGACGTGTTGCGCCAGCTGGGCTGCACCATGGGCCAGGGTTTCCTGTTCGGCCGGCCGATGCCGGCGCCCGGGGACTGATGGTCGACGGCCGTCGACGCGGAGCCCACCCCGGCAGGATCAGGCTCGGGGCATCCGAAAGCCTCGAGGTGGCGGCATGGACAAGAATGCGTCCAGGCGTCGGCGCACACTGCGCGGCTGGCTGCTCTGCCTGGCCTGCCTGCCCGGCGTCGCGTGCACGGAGCCGGCGCGGCCGCCGGACGATCCCACCGCGGATGCGCGCCGGGCGATGGTGGAGCGCCAGCTGGCCGCGCGCGGCATCGACGACCGCCGCGTGCTGGAAGCCATGCGCACGGTGCCGCGGCACCGGTTCGTGCCGCTGTCCGAAGCCCCTGCGGCCTACCAGGACCGGCCGCTGCCGATCGGCCACGGGCAGACCATTTCGCAGCCCTACATCGTCGCGCTGATGACGCAGCTGGCGCTGCCGGCGCCGGACGACCGCGTACTCGAGATCGGGACCGGGTCCGGATACCAGGCGGCGGTGCTGTCGCGGCTCGCGGGCGAGGTGTACACGATCGAGATCGTGGCGCCCCTGGCCCAGGAGGCGGCGCGGGTGCTGCACGAACTGGATTACGACAACGTCACCGTGCGTGCCGGCGATGGTTACGGCGGCTGGCCGGACGAAGCCCCCTTCGACGTGATCGTCGTGACCGCGGCGCCCGAGCGCATCCCGCAGCCGCTGCTGGACCAGCTGAAGCGCGGCGGCCGGCTGGTGGCGCCGGTCGGGCCGGCGGGCGCGACGCAGGAACTGCGCGTGGTCGAAAAGCGGGCGGACGGCTCGCTGCACACCGTGCGCGCGATCCCGGTGCGCTTCGTGCCGTTCACCGGTGAGGCGGCCGAGCGCGACCGTCGGGCCGGCGATCCGCGCTGATCAGGACGGGTCGCGGATCACCATGAGCCGCGGCTCGGTCATGTCGCCGATCGCGCTCTTCACGCCCTCGCGGCCCAGGCCGGAGTCGCGCACGCCGCCGTAGGGCATGCTGTCGACGCGGAAGCTGGGCACGTCGCCGATCACCACGCCGCCGACCTCGAGCCGGTCCCAGGCACGCATGGCATGGGCCAGGCTTGCGGTGAACACGCCCGCCTGCAGTCCGAAATCGCTGTCGTTGGCGCGCGCCAGGGCGTCGTCGAAATCGTCGAAGGCTTCCAGGCAGGCCACCGGGCCGAAGACTTCCCTGCGGTACAGGTCGGCGTCGCGCGGCACGTTCTCCAGCAGCGCCGCCGGCAGCATGTTGCCTTCGCGGTCGCCGCCGACGAGCAGCTTCGCGCCGCCCTTGCGCGCGTCACGGATCCACTTCTCCACGCGCTTCGCGGCCGCCTCGTCGATCATCGGGCCGATGAAGGTGCGCTCGTCGCGCGGGTCGCCCATGCGCAGCTTCGCCACCGCGGCCTTGAGCTTGCGGCGCAGGGCGGGATAGACGTCGGCATGGGCGATGATCCGCTGCACGCTGATGCAGCTCTGCCCGGACTGGTAGTAGGCGCCGGACACCAGGCGCTCGACCACGTGGTCGAGGTCGGCGCCGGGATCGGCATCGACGATACAGGCGGCGTTGCCGCCCAGTTCCAGCGTCACCTTCTTCTTGCCCGCGCGCGTCTTGAGCTCCCAGCCGACCAGGCCGCCGGTGAAGCTCAGGAGGGCGATACGCTCGTCCTCGACCAGCTGCGCGGCATCCTCGTTGCTGCAGGGCAGGACCGAGAACGCGCCCTTGGGCAGGTCGGTTTCGGCCAGCACCCCGGCGATGATCAGCGCGCCGACCGGGGTCTTCGCGGCGGGCTTGAGCACGAACGGACAGCCGGCGGCGATCGCGGGCGCGACCTTGTGCGCCACCAGGTTGAGCGGAAAGTTGAACGGGGTGATGAAGCTGCAGGCGCCGATCGGCACGCGCTTGACCATGCCGCGGTAGCCGCGGGCGCGCTCGGAGACCTGCAGTTCCAGCACCTCGCCCTGGATGCGAGTGGCCTCGCCGGCGGCGATGCGGAAGGTGTCGATCAGGCGGGTCACTTCGCCGCGAGCGTCGCGGATCGGCTTGCCCGCCTCGATGCACAGCGCCAGCGCCAGTTCCTCGGCGCGCTCGCCGAAGCGGCGCACGCAGTGCTCGAGCACGTCGCGGCGGGCGTCCGGAGGGAACGCGGCCATCGCCGGGCGCGCCCTGTGCGCCGCCACCAGCGCCTTGCGCACGGTGGCACCGTCGGCAAGGGCCACGCGGGTGGCGATCCTGCCGCTGTACTTGTCCCGCACCTCGAGGTCGGTATTGGCCGCGACCGGACGGTTGGCGAGGTAGTAGGGATAGCTGCGGTCGAGGCCGTCGCGCCGCGCGCCGCCGGCGGCACGCGCCCCCTCTTCTTCTGTTGCTCCGGCATGGTCGGCTGCTCCTTTGGCTCCCTGCGCCGGGCAGTATGCAAGCCGCCGCGTCAGCGCCGGGCGAGCTCGGTCCGGCCCGCTCAGCCGTCCGCGCCCTCGACCCGCACCCGCAGCTCGCCGTCGCCCACGAGCGCGGACAGAGGATCGCCGGGCGCGGCGTCGCCGATGCCGCGCACCACGCGGCCGTCCGGGTGGCGGAGGATGGCGTAGCCCCGGGCTACCGTGGCCAGCGGGCTCACCGCCTGCAGCGAGCGCGCGATGCCGCCCAGGCGCAGGGCGTCGCGCTGCAGGCGGCGCGCGATCGCCGCCTGCGGCCGGGCGCCGAGCGCGGCCAGGCGTTGGCCCAGCACCGCGAGGCGGCGTTCAGGCCGGGTCGCGCGCAGCACCGCATCGGCGTGCCGCAGCCGCGCGCGCAGCCCGGCATCGCGCGCCTGCCAGGCCGCGTGCAGCCGGCGCATCGCCTGGCGCTTGCGTTCCCGCAGCGCCTGCAGCCGCGCCTGCGGACGCAGCGCCTGCAGGCGCAGCGAGGCGCGGTCGGCGCGCTGCATGCGTTCTCGCAGCTGCTGCAGGTGCAGCACGCCCAGCCGCTGGTGCAGGCCGCGCACGCGGGTCGCGACGTCCACCGCATTGGGCACCAGCAGCTCGGCCGCCACCGAGGGGGTGGGCGCGCGCAGGTCGGCGGCGAAATCGGCGAGGGTGAAATCGGTCTCGTGGCCCACCGCCGACACTACCGGCACCGGTGCGGAGGCGATCGCGCGCACCAGCGCCTCGTCGTTGAACGCCCAGAGGTCTTCCAGCGAGCCGCCGCCGCGCGCCAGGACCAGGGCGTCGTAGCGCCCCCCGGCGCCGGCGCGCTCCAGCATGCTCCGGATCTGCGCTGCCGCCGCGTCGCCCTGGACGGGTACAGGCAGCACATCGACCTCGACCAGCGGGAAGCGCCGCGCGAGCACGCTCAGCACGTCGCGCACGGCGGCGCCGGAAGGCGAGGTGATCAGTCCGAGGCGGCGCGGCCAGGCCGGAAGCGGGCGCTTGCGGGCTTCATCGAACAGCCCCTCGGCCTGCAGCCGCGCCTTCAGCGCGTCGAAGGCGCGGCGCAGCGCGCCTTCGCCGGCCTCCTCCAGCGAGTCGAGGATCAGCTGATAGTCGCCGCGGGCCTCGTACAGGGTGAGCCGGCCGCGGGCGAGCACATGCAGGCCGTCACGCGGCTGGAATCGCAGCCACTGGCTCTTGGGCCGGAACAGGGCGCAGCGCACCTGGGCCCGGCCATCCTTCAACCCGAAGTACAGGTGGCCGGAGGCGGGGCGGGAGAGGTTGCAGAGCTCGCCTTCCACCAGGACGACGGGGAAGGCGTCCTCCAGCAGACTGCGGGCGAGCGCATTGAGCTGGCTGGGGCTGAGGACGTTGTCGGAGAGCGTGACGGACATGAGGCCAGCATACCGCGCGCCCATCCTCCGCCTTCGCCATGACAACCACGCAGGACTAGAATGGCGCGATGAACGCCAAGCCCAGCACCGCGCACGCCGGCGCCGCCCGCAGTCTCGATGAATGGACCTTCGGCCCGGCGCCGCGCCGTGGCACGCGGCAGGTGCGCGTGGGCGGCGTGGCCATCGGCGGCGACGCGCCCGTGGTGGTGCAGTCGATGACCAATACCGACACCGCCGACGTGGCCGGGACGGTGAAGCAGGTGGCCGAACTCTGGCGCGCCGGCTCCGAACTGGTGCGGGTGACGGTGAACAATCCGGAGTCGGCGGCGGCGGTTCCGCGCATCGTCGAGAAGCTGGCGATGATGGGCATCGACGTGCCGATCGTCGGCGACTTCCACTACAACGGGCACCAGCTGCTGGCCGGCGAGCCGGCCTGCGCCGAAGCGCTGGCGAAGTACCGCATCAATCCGGGCAACGTCGGTTTCGGCCGGAAGAAGGACCTGCAGTTCGGCCAGCTGATCGAGCTGGCGATGAAGCACGGCAAGGCCGTGCGCATCGGCGTGAACTGGGGCTCGCTCGACCAGTCGCTGGCCGCGGCGCTGATGGACGAGAACGCCGCGCGCGCCGAACCCTGGGACGCCGGCCGGGTGCTGCGCGAGGCGCTGATCCGCTCCGCCATCGATTCCGCCGAACGTGCGGTCGAGCTTGGGCTCGGGCGCGACCGGATCGTCCTCTCCGCCAAGGTCAGCGGCGTGCAGGAGCTGATCGCGGTGTACCGAGACCTGGCCGCGCGCAGCGACTTCGCCCTGCACCTGGGCCTCACCGAGGCCGGCATCGGCAGCAAGGGGATCGTGGCCTCCAGCGCGGCGCTCGCGGTGCTGATGCAGGAGGGCATCGGCGACACCATCCGCATTTCGCTCACGCCGGAGCCGGGCGCGCCGCGGACGCAGGAAGTGGTGGTGGCGCAGGAGCTGCTGCAGACCATGGGCCTGCGCGCGTTCACGCCCCTGGTCACCGCCTGCCCGGGCTGCGGCCGCACCACCAGCGAGTTCTTCCAGGAGCTGGCGCAGGTGGTTCAGGAGCATGTGCGCGCAAAGATGCCGGAATGGAAGATCACCCACCCGGGCGCCGAGCACATGACGCTGGCGGTGATGGGCTGCGTGGTCAACGGCCCCGGCGAATCGCGCCACGCCGACATCGGCATTTCGCTGCCCGGTACCGGGGAGGCGCCGGCGGCGCCGGTGTTCATCGACGGCGAGAAGTCGGTCACCCTGCGCGGCGACAACATCGCGCGGGAGTTCATCGGCCTGGTCGACGCCTACGTGGACCGGCGTTACGGTCGCGCCGCGCCGCCCGGCTGAGGCGCGCGCTCAGCCTTCGGCCAGTTCGGGCGCCCGCGGTGCGACGCGGATCTGCTTGATCAGCTGGCCCAGACTGCCGGCCCCCGGCGGCAGCTGCGCCGCGCCGGAGTGGATGGAGACTGCCAGCGGCGCGTGTCCCGCGAACTCGAGCGGCGCGGCAAGCTGCTGCTCCAGCAGCGCGATGAGCCCGCGCGTCGCCTCCAGGTCGCGCCCGTGGAGCAGGATCGCGAAGCGGGATTCGCCGATGCGCGCGGCCAGATCGCCGGGGTCGAGCTGCGCGCTCACCAGCCCGGCCACATGGGTCAGCACCGCGTCGCCGGCCGCGTCGCCGTGCTCGAGCTGGATGCCGGTGAGGTCGGCGATGTCGACCAGGGCGAGGCTCAGCGCCGAGGCCGAAGCCTTCGAACCGGCGATGCGCTCCTCGGCGGCGCCGATGAAGTCCTGCCGGCCCAGCAGCCCGGTCACCCGGTCGCGGAACAGCAGCCGCGAAACGCGCTCGTGGTAGAGCGCTTCGACGTTGCTGTGGCTGATGAACTTGAGGATGGTCTCGCCGACGGTGATCTGGTCGCCGTCGGCCAGCGTGGCCTCCTGCACCGCGCGGTCGCCGACGCGGGTGGCATTGGTCGAGCCCAGGTCGCGGACGATGTAGCTGTCGCCCGCGCGGCGGATCTCGCAGTGCTGGCGCGAGACGCTGGGGCTGCGGATGCAGAGGGTGGCGTCGCTGGAGCGCCCGATGACCACCGGCTCGTCGCGGATGTCCGCCCGCAGCCCGAAGCCCTCGCCGTGGATCACGACCACGCAGGCCGGCGCCGCCGGGACGTCCGGCGGTCCGATGCAGGCGAGGGTCTGCTGATCGTTGTTTTCCATGCGCGGAAAGATAGCAGGCTCTCCCGCGTGCCGGCTGTGACCGCTGGCCCGGTGACGGAGCGGGTTCCAGCGGCCGGGAATCATGGTGTGGCCGGCGCGCTCGCGGGGCCGGAATAGTGGAACCCCATGGCGGCGCTGCGGACCTCCGGATCAGGAAACCCTCCCAGCATATCGGCGCGACGAGCGTTGGTGACAAGCTCCTTCTCCAGCCTCTCCGCCTCCGAAGGGAACTGCGCGGCGAAGCTGTCGCGATGACCCTGTGCGGTGTGCCAATAGGTGTCCGCCGAGCCTTTGGCGATGCCGGCGGCGATGGTGCTGCCTACGGCGGTACCGATGCTGCCGGCGGCGATGGCAGCGCGCCAGTTCCAGCCGCCGTAGGTATCGAAGATCTCGGCGATGGTGTCCAGGGTGTTGGCGGTGGTGTTGATGAGTTCGGCGCTGGCGTCGATGATCGCCACGGTCGCGTTCATGCTTTCGGCCCGGCCCAGTTCCACCATGATGTCCAGCTGGGTCTTGTGGTTGTGCATGGTCGGCGTCGTCAAGCGGGCGGCCATGGCCACGTTGGCGTGGGCGTAGAGCGCAGGCGCATAGTGTTCGCCGCAGCGCAGGCGGGTCCAGAGCTGGTCGATGCCGACGGCGAGAACCTTGTCCCGGTAGTCGCCGGAACCGGGGCGGCGCGGCGACTGGAACGCCGGCGAACCGGCGTCGTGCGTAGGCGAGAGCTGGTCGGTGATCGCCAGCGCATAGGCGACGTTGCCCGCGTTGCGCAGGACGTCGTCCTGACGGCGGGTGTGCACATGGTCATCGCTAGTCGGCAGCAGATTCGCGTTGCGGATGGCATCGCAGAAATCCATGCTGTTGTGGTTGAGCCGCGGCAGGGCGGCGCAGTCCAGGTGGCTGCAGTGGTCCCACGCTTCCACCCTGCTGATGACGAAGCTCTCCGCGCCGTTGGCGGTGACCTGCATCGGCATGGCCTGGTCGGGGAGAGCGGCCAGATCGGCATCCAGCACCGTGGGCTGGGGGGTTACGCGCTGGCTGGCCATGTCCCATCGTTCGATCACGGCGCTATCCCCGTTCCGACGCAGCACGCCATAGCGCATGCGGCCGGCGCGGGCATCAGGCAGGCCCACGGTCAGGTAGGGCAGCTTGCCGACCTCGCCACCACCGCAGTCCTCGCGGCCATCGTCGTCGGTGTCCGGGCAGGGCAGGCGCGAGTGGCTGGTGGCGAAGCCCATCACCGCGTCATCGGCGCGCTGCAGCATGTCGCGCTGGACAACCTGGACGCGCTCTTCGGACATGACTCCGAGCCAGCGGATGAGCAGGATGCCGATGATGCCGAGGATGACCAGGGAGACGGTCAGTTCGATCAGCGAAAAGCCGCGTGAGTCCGGATGCGGGTTGTGTCGGGAAGCGGAAAACATGGTCATGGAGCCAGTCCGGCCCGGTCCAGGGCGATGGTGGTGTCGCGGGCATTTTCGTGGAGCGCCCGCACCCGGTCGCGAAACGTGGTGACCAATTTGTGCCGGTGCTCGGCGTCGGCCACTCCCGAAAGGGCATCGTCGTAAGTGGCCTGCGCGTCGACCAGGCCCTTGATGGCCTGTGCAATGGACAGCACCGACTTGGCCAACTGCTTGGCGCCGGCTGTCATCGTGGCGCCATCGGGCGGCCAGCCCGAGGCAAGCATGGTGATGGCGATGGCCTGGTTGGTGATGGACTCCGCCAGGGCGTAGGCAGCCAGGTCGCGGCCGGCCTTGGCCTGGTCGCGGATGGTCTGGGCAATGAGGATGTCGAACTCGCGGAACCTGCGGTTGAACTCGGTCATGCGCAGGGCGCTGTGCGCGGCATAGGTGGCCTGTGCGCTGCCCTGCGCGCGGGCCAGCCGGTCCGGGCAGGACAGCCGCGCGGCCAGTTCGCCCGGGCCGGCGGCGACGGTGGCCAGGGCCGTGGGAGCATCGGCCGAACCCGGCAGCGACTGTGCCGTCGGCTGCCATTGCGCACCCGCTTCGATGAGGCGGTGCCCGGCCACCCCCGAATGACCGAGATAGTAGGCCACGGGGAGGCCCAGTCCCGCCGTGGTGATTCCGACGCGCTGGTTGAGCAGCAGGCGCATGCACAGGTCCAGCCCGTTGCCGACGGCGGAAGGCTGGTCGGACGGTGGCAGCACAGGGTCGAACAGGTCGTCCGGCAGGCCGCTGATCAGGCCCGGTTCGACCTGGTAATGCAGCCGCATGCGTGACGGCAGGCCCAGATCGGACACCGGGAGCCAGCCGACAGTGGCGCCATCGGCACGGCCATCGCCATTGACATCTGCGCTGGGCAGGTGGCCATGGCTGCGCATGTGGCCCAGCAGCGCCTGCTCGGCCCGCGCCAGTTCCTGCTGCTGCCGGTCGGCGTCCAGCACTTGGTTGCCCAGTGGAAGCAGGCTGAAGGCAAGTACGCCGAGCAGCGCGGCGATGGACAGCGCCACGGCCAGCTCCACCAGAGAGAATCCGCGCTGGCGATCACGCCTCAGGTTCATGGCTGCACCGGCGACTGTGGACCGGTGGAGCCGCGGCTGTCGGCGTGTTCCAGCGTGGCTTCGGCGCCGAAGCTCATCTGGGTGGTGGGGCCGCCACCGGAGGCGCCACCGGCATCCATGTTCCTCAGCTCTTCCTCCAGCTTGTCGAACTGCGCCTTGGTATCGACGTAGTTCTTCCTCGCGTTCTCGGCGCCCGCCTTGGCGCGCTGCCAGTCCTCGAAAGCGCGGCTGTACGGATAGCGCTGGCAGTAGAGACCCATCGGGTAGGCGTCGTTGCCCCACCAGTCCAGACTGTTGCGGTCAGGCCACCACCAGCCGCTTCCGTTCCAGTGCCGCCCGCTGAAGTATTTGCAGAAGCGCTGGGAAATGAGTTCGTTGAGTTGCAGGGTTTCGCCGAGGAAGCGGGTTCTGTCAGTGACCAGCAGCGGCGACGAATCGCGTGCGGACGCGCCGTAGGGTTCGCGGGCATACCACGGCAGGCTGCGTGTCCCTTGGCAGGTGCTGTCCTCTTCCACCCAGTTGTCCTTCCATGTGTCCTCGGTGGGCGGCGTGGCCTTGGGGTCGCCCGGTACCAGGATCGGCCGGTTGACCAGCTCCTTGCAGGCGTAGGTGTAGTTGTCCTTGAAAGTGCTACGCACCCACTCGTACTTGACGGGGTTACCGTCCGCGTCCTCGGTGGTCTCGATGGCCCACTGGAACCAGTCGTAATCGTGCTCGCCCGAGTAGGGCTGTGCCGGAGAGGGGTAGGCGACCCAGGGCGAGGGCAGTGCGTCGTAGGCGGCCTTGGCCGCAGCCCGGCTGTCCGCAATCCCGGCTTTCCGTCGTTTCAGCTCCGCGAGGCGGCCCTCCATGTTTGGCTTGCAGGTAGCCCGTTCGTTGCGATCGGTTTCGTAATGGCCGCTGCTGGTCTCCCGCCAGACGTAGTCCTTCGGTGTTCCGTTCCGGTCGGTGCATGCGCTGTCCGAGTAACGGCCGCCATCGCGGCCCACGAAGGTGCATTCGGTCACCACCACCGGCTTCTCACAGGTTTCGATGTATCTGACGGCGTTGCGGGCATTGATACACTGCTGCCGCTCCCTTGTCGCCCGCGGGCAGGTTGGCTAGCGGATCATCGGGATTCCCCCGCCCCCTGCCTTGGCAGTGGTCCTTGTCGTCGAGCTGGGTCAGCATCTTGGCGAGGATGGAGTCGTCGCCCTTGAACCAGGTGTCGATGTTGTCCTCGAACTGTTTGATCTCCTTGGCCAGTTCCTGCTCGCGCCGGTTGGAGTCGACCCATTCCTCCACCTTCTTGCGGCGCGCGACGGCGTCGGCGGTGGCCACGTCCCAATCGAATGCGTAGCTGACCTTCAGTACGCGGTCCTGTGTTCCGTTGTTCAGGACCACCTCCTTGCCTTCGACCGTCTCGGTGCGGGTGCCGACTTCCACACAGTCGTCGTCGTACAGGCCGCCGCCGGATCCTGCCGGTTCGCACACCCATTCCTCGACCCGCTTGCGATAGCGGGGCTTGTCACAGTCTTCCCAGTTGGTGCTGTTGTCGCCGATGCCGCAGGTTCGCTGGGGATGGATGCGCTCCTGGATCTGCGAGCGCAAACTGCCGTCCTTGCCCAGGCTCTCGATTTCGACGAGTTCGTAGGTGGGCAAGCCGTTGTCATCCCGCACCGGTTCGCCGTTGGAGTCCATGGCTGCCCGCGAGGCCACACCCCATGGTGCCAGGCGGTAGTACTCGAGCTTGTCGACCTGGTACTGCATTTTGTCCCACTCGGCCTTGGCGATCTGGGTCTGCTTGTCCAGGCCAATGCGCGGGATCACGATTTCGGATTCGATCTCGTACAGCGGGTTTCCGTGGGCGTCATACAGCGGGTTCCCGTACTCATCCTTCTTCGGCACCGGATTGCCGCTGTCGTCACGCTTGTAAACAACGTCCTTCTGCGTGTCCTCGTCGCACTCCTCCGCATAGAGCGTGCATTTCAGCTGCGAGCGGGCTTCATCCAGATCCTGGGGCACCTTGCCCGTATCGGCCCGGCGCGCCAGGTCGCGTGCCTTGACCGACGCGTCCAGCGCCAACGCGACGAATGGCAGCGATGCCGCCTTGGCCGCCAGGGTCACGCCTTTGGTGCCCAGTCCGACGATGGACGTGACCACGGCGGCGGCCTTCAGCGGCACCTCCCAGCACATGGCGCCCAAAGAGGCGATACAGGTGGCGATAGAGCGGGTGAGGTTGGTGGCTGACGTGACGAGCGTAGTGATCTGGTCGGAGAGGCTGGCCGCAGTGGTGACCAGTTTGAAGATCAGCGAGATCTGCGCCTTGACCGCACCCTGTACCGCCGCTTCGGTCGCGTCGACGTTGCTGGCCTGCAGCAGTGCCAGCGCATCATGCAGGGTCACGGCGGCGGCCAGAACGTCCATGCCCGCCAGCGAAACGTTGTACGGAGAGCCAGAGGACGGGCCGCTGCCCCCCGCCAGCAGCCGGCATCCCAGCGCCTGGCCGAGCCTGTCGAACGTCCGCACGCGGACGCGGTCGTCGTATCCCGAATCCCACTGGCGCCACGGCGCTTCCATGGTCTGTCCGGCACCTGCGTTGGCATCGTCCAGCCGCGTGGAGCCGGCGTGGGAGCCGGCCGCCGCGATGCCGTAGGCCACGTTGCGGGGGACGTGGGCCTGGTTCGTGATCCTCGCCAGGGCGGAGTCGAGACCCGCGGCCTCGGCCAGCTCCAGCGAACGGCACAGGTCCAGCCCGTTGACCGCCGCGAACCGGCGGCGGCCGGTCTCTTTGCCGTCCTTGTCCTTGGTGATGATCTCGCGCGGGCTGCCGTCGATCAGCGGCGGCTGGTAGGCGTTCCCGGGGCGCGTCAGGTCCAGGTGCGCGGACGCGCCGCCCCGGTAGACCATGTAGGCGACCGGTCCGATCTGCGGGCCCGTGCCCGACGCGCCCAGCAGCGTGCGGAGCGGCAGCCAGCCCTGGGCGTTGACGCCGGTGCAGTCCTCTTCGCCGTGCACGGTCGGGGACGGACAGGGCAGCCGCGCGTTGCTCGCGGCGAACGCGGCGACGGCCTCGTCGGCCCAGCGCAGGGTCTGCTCCTGGGTGACCGCCTGCTGCACGGGGCGCTTGGACTGCAGCAGCATCGCGCCCGCGGCGAGTGCGCCGCCGACGAGCACGAGGATCAGCATCACCTGGACGAGGCCGAAGCCGCGCTGGCGCCGGCCGGCAGGGCGGATGGCAGCGAAGACAGGGATGTCCGGAGACGGGTTCTGCATGCTCATGACGGAAAGTCCTGTGCAGGCGGGGAGGTGGGACGGATGGGGCTCACTGGTTCATCCGGATGTAGCCGGTCATCACCGCGACCTGGGCATCCTGGTTCGTGCCGCCGGCGTAGTTGTCGACGTCGGTGAGGCTCCACGGGTTCGGGGCGGGTGGACTGCTGATCGCGCCGAGGTCGCTGTGGCGGTTCAGCTCGCGCATGCGGCCGAAGCGCGCGTCGATGCGGCCGTCGATGCGGACGTCGAGCTGGTTGGCCAGCTCCGGGGTCATGCCGGTCAGCCGCATCACGTTCCTGGCACGCCCCACATAGGCGGTGCCCGGAGCAGGTTCCGCCCAGTCGCCGAGGTTGATGAAGCAGATCTCGAGTTCCTGCGGGTTGCCCCGGCTGTCCTGGTAGACGTAGCGCGTCTCCAGGCCCTCGGCGCGGCCCTGGGGCAGGGAAACACCGCGTCGGAGCATCTCGTCGCGCAAGTCGTCCCTGCACAGTTCACGTCCGAGCTCGCCGCGGACGCGACCGCTGGGATTGGCCATGTCGTCCAGCGGCACTGCGCCGGTCTGCTGCACGTACCGGTCATACGCGATCATCCACCCCTGCACGAACTCGCTGCCGATGCGCTCGGCCACGGCGCTGCGGTAGACGTCGCGGCCGACCGAGACCGCACCGAGGATCAGTGCGATGACCACCAGCACCACGGACATCTCGAGGATGGTGAATCCGTGCGCGGGCCTTGGGGGATGGCGGAGCGAGCGTTGCATCGATGGATCCTCAGAACTGCGGCGACGTGATCGCCTGCTGGACCAGGTCGTAGACCGGAAGCAGCAGGGCGACGATCAGGAACACGAACATGCCGCCGGCCAGGAGCACGACCACCGGCTTGATGATTTCCGAGAGGTTGGTGATCAGCCGCTGCAGGCGCACGCTGTACTCGGCCGAGAGGCGGGCGAACTGCGAGTCGAGCGTGCCGGTCTCCTCGCCGACGCCGATCATGCGCACCATCATCGAGGGGAACCCGCCGACCTGGCGCATGGCCGAGGACACGCGGTCGCCGCGCTCGAGCACCTGGCGGATGGCGATGATGCGGTCGCGGTAGTACTCGTCCTGCATCGCCCGCTCCATCACCTGCAGGCTGCTGACCATGTCCACGCCGGCCTTGACCAGCAGCGACATGTATTCGGTGAAGAAGGCCAGTCCGGACGAGAACATGATCGTCTTCGCGATCGGCAGGCGGTGCAGGGTGTAGTGCACCGTGCGCCGGAACGCGCGGCTGTAGCGCCAGGTCACCCAGGTCGCGAAGGCCGCGAGGACCAGGCCACCGAGGATCAGGCCGATGTGCGCGATCAGCCACTCCGAGCTGGTCATCACCGCGATGGTCAGCGGCGGCAGCTTGGCGTTCATCTGTTTGAAAAGGTCCGCCAGGTTCGGGATCACGTAGTAGATCCAGAAGCCTCCGGCGGCGAAGATCGCCGAGAACACGAAGGCCGGGTAGATCAGCGCCTGGCGGGTGTCTGCGGTCATCTTGGCGATGCGCTCGATGTGGTCCGCGGACTCCATCAGCATCTTGTCCATGGTGCCGGTCTCGTCGCCGATCATGACGAGGTTGCGCACCGTTTCCGGGAACGAGTCGGGATAGCGCGAGAACGCGTCGCTCAGCGAGGCGCCGGCGTCGAGTTCCTCGATCAGGCGCCGCGCGAGCTTGGCGGCGTTGGTAGTGCGCCCCTCGCCGATCTCGTTGGCGACCGCGCGCAGGGCCTCCATCACCGGGATGCCGCTGCTGGTCATCACTCCGAGGTCGCGCAGCATGCCGGCCAGCTCCAGCGGGCGGATGCTGGGCTTGACCAGGTGCGAGATCGAGCGCTGGGTCTCTGCCAGCCAGCCCGGAAGCCGGTACAGCGACAGCACCACGGCGTCGAAGTTCTTCTCCAGCCACATGCGCGCCGAGGAGTCGCGCTCCACCGAGAGCTGGGCGACGCCGCTGCGCACGCGGCCGCTGGAGAGCAGCAGCCGGTAGTAGTAGACGTTCACGGCGCGGGCCCCACGCCGGCGACGCGCATGATTTCCTCGCTGGTGGTCTGGCCCGCGATCACGCGCGCCTTCGCCACGTCCTCGATGCCGCGGAAGCCGGCGCCCATGGCCAGGTTGCGCAGCGCCTCGCGGCCCGCGTCGTCGGCGATGCCGTTGGCCAGGGCCTCGTCCACCAGCATGATGTCGTACACCGGCAGACGGCCGTAGAAGCTGCTGCCGCGGCAGCGCTCGCACCCGGCGCCGCGCTTGCCCCGGGCGCCCGGTGCAACGCCCAGCCAGGCGATCTCCTTGTCGGTGAAAGGCACCTCCACCGAACAGAAGGGACAGTTCTGGCGCACCAGGCGCTGGTTGACGACGGCCAGCAGGTTGTCGGCGATCACCTGGGCCTCGATGCCCAGCGGCCGCAGGCGCGGCACCACGCCGAACACCGTGGTCACGTGCAGGGTGGAGAGCACGAGGTGGCCGGTGGCCGCGGCCTCCAGCGCCGCCTGCGCGGTTTCCGCGTCGCGCATCTCGCCGAGCAGGATCACGTCGGGGTCGTGGCGCAGGAAGTGGCGCAGGGCGGAGCCGAACTCGTAGCCGGCGCGGCGGTTGACCTCGGTCTGGCCGGCGCCGGGAACGCGGTACTCGATCGGATCCTCCACCGTCAGCACGTTGCGCTCGATCAGCGACTGCATGCGCAGCGCCGCATGCAGCGACGAGCTCTTGCCCGAGCCGGTGGGGCCGGTGATCAGCACCAGGCCCGCGGGCTTCGCGAACAGGCGCTCGAGCACCACCACGTCCTCGGGGAAGAAGCCCAGCTCCTTCAGGCCGGCCAGGTCGCTGTGCTCGGGCAGCAGTCGCAGCACGGTGCGCTCGCCGGCGTCGGTGATGATCGTGGACACGCGCACGGTCAGCGCCGAGTCCAGCACCGTGGCGCGGAAGCTGCCGTCCTGCGGCCGGCGCTGCTCGGAGATGTCCATCTCAGCCTCCAGCTTGATGTAGCCGAGCAGGCGATGGAGGCTGTTGGGCATCGCGAACATCGGCCGCAGCACGCCGTCGACGCGGAACAGGACGTGCAGGCTGTCGTCGGACGGCGCGATGTGGATGTCCGTGGTGCGCTCGCGCACGGCGTAGTGCAGCAGGTAGTCGAGCAGCTTCTCCGGGCTGTAGGCGTGGTCGTTGTCGACCGAGAGGCGCTTGATCTCGCGCTCGAGCAGGCTTTCGACCGGGTTCTGGGCGAAGTAGTAGGTGTGGCGGATCAGGCGCGCGACCTTGCCGTACTCGCCCTGCACGAAGCGGCAGCGCAGGCCGCAGCGCTGCAGCACCAGTTGCTGCACCGCGGCGGTGTCGGCGTCGCCCAGCAGCACCTCGAGCGCATCGCCCGTGCGGCGCAGCGGCAGGAACTGGCGCAGCTGGCAGAGCTCGCGGTTGAACATCGCCAGCACCTGCGGATCGGCCTGCGGCAGGGTGTCGACCTGCACGAAGTCGATGCCGTTCATCTCGGCCAGCGTCTGCACGATGTCCGATTCGTTGGCCAGGCCGTGCCGGATCAGGATGCGGCCCAGGCGCTGCTTCTCGACCTCGTTCTTCTGCAGCGCGTACTGCAGCTGGGTGGCGTCGATCATGCCGCGGTCGAGCATCCGCTCGCCCAGGCGCGCGCCGCCTCCCTCCGGGGCGGCGTGCGGCGGCGTGCGGGGAAGGGCGGCTTCAGTCGTGGACATGGCGAGAGGGTTCCGGAACTTCGGGCCCGCCGGCGACGGGGCCGGCGGCGAGGAGGGTGTCGAACAGGTACAGGGTCGCGGCGTCGGGTGCGCCGCCCGCGGCGAGTCCGCGCCGGCTCTGGAAGCGGCTGATCGCGGCGCGCATCCGCGGTCCGTACAGGCCGTCGAGAGCGCCGTCGTACAGGCCCTGCGCGGCCAGCAGCGTCTGCACGTCGAGGATGCGTTGGCGGTCGCCGCCGTCGGCGAGGAAGTCTTCCGGTACAAGACCGGTGCGCCACCCGGCCAGCCAGTGGTCGTCCTGGCGGCGCAGGCACAGGCCGTCCCGCGAGGGCACGTGCTCGAGCCAGGCGTCGGAGACGCGCTGGAGCCGGGCCGGCGCGTCCTGCAGGCGCCGCAGGCAGTCGTCCCACTGGACGTCGCCGGGTGCGGCCGGGATCGCGGGCGCTGCCGGACCGATGGCCCTGGCGGTCGATGCGGTCGCGGCCGCGTGGGCGCTCGGAGGCAGGGCGGCGGCACCGCCTCCCGCATGCGAGTCCGCGCTGCGCAGGGCGAGCGCGACTGCGAACGAGGATGCGAGCAGCACGCCGCACAGCGAGGCCGCCAGCGCCAGCGGCAGGCGCGGATGGCGGCGCAAGGGCCTGGCGCCGGCCTCGGTCGCGGCGGTCCGGACCAGGGTCGCGTCGATGGTCCGCTGCCCGGGTTCGCGCCCGTAAAGGCCGTACAGGCAGCGGTCCATGATCAGGTGGATGCGGCGGGCGTTGCCTCCGCTGGCACGGTGCAGGGCCGACGCGGCCTCGGGGGCGAGCACGATGCCCGGCTCCGGATTGCCGGCGGCGGCCAGGCGGAATTCGACGTAGCGACCGACCTCATGCGCGTCCAGGGCTTCGAGATGGACGTGCTTGCAGATACGGCTGGTCAGCTGGCGGATCCGGGGCTGATCCAGGTTCTCGCGCAACTCGGGCTGGCCCGAGAGCACGATCTGCAGCAGCTTCTCCTGTCCGCTCTCGAGGTTGGTCAGGAGCCGCAGCAGTTCCAGGCTCTCGAGCGTCAGGTTCTGGGCGTCGTCGATCACCAGCACGCAGGTGGTCTGTTCCTGCCAGCGCTCGACCAGGAAGCGGTTGAGCGTCTCGATGTCGGCGGCCGGGCTGTGACCGGTCTCCAGTCCGAAGTCGCGCAGCACCGCCGCCAGCAGGTCGGCGCCCTGCAGGAAGGTGTTGAAGACCATGGACGTGGCCACGCCGTCGCCTTCGAGCGCATGCAGCAGGCGGCGCAGGAAGGTGCTCTTGCCGGTGCCGACCTCGCCGGTCAGCAGGACGAAGCCCGCGCGCGTGCGCAGGCAGTGCGCGGCCTCGAACAGGGCCCCCTCGAGCTGCGTGGTCTGGAACCACGCGGCCGCATCCGGCGTCGGCGGGAACGGCGCGCGCGCAAGGCCGAGGGTCCGCAGGTGGCTGGCGAGCGTCGGGTTCATTGCGGCAGTGCGTCCAGTTCCGCGAGTGCCCGCGCGACCTGCGGCGAGCGCGAATGGCGGTTCGAAAGCCGCCGCAGCCGGCTGCGGGCATCGGCGACGTCGCCGCGGCGTGCGTCCAGCAGAGCGATGTTGACGCCGGCGTTGATGTCGTCGGGCACCCGTTCGGCGATCCGGCGGTAGAGCTGTTCGGCCGCGGCCATGTCCTCGCTGCCGTGAGCCACCCAGGCGCGCATGCGCAGCAGGGTCAGGCTGTCGGCGTGGAGCATCGACTCCAGGGAGGCCAGTGCCTGGCGCGCGGCGTCGAAGTCGCCGGCGGCGACGGCCGCTTCGATCGCCCGCACCGAATGCCGGACGTCCACCTCGTTGCCTCCCGTACCCTGCGCACGTGCGCTGGCGCGCTGTTCGACCTTGATGTTGATCGGTGCCGCGGACGGTGCGGACGGCGCAGACTGCGCCGGGAGGGCCGGCCCGGTCGCGGCATGGGGCGCGGCGGCCGGCACCAGCTGCGATCCGGGTGCGTCCGGAGCCGCCTCAGGCACGGTGTCCTGCGGAGTGGGCTCCCCGGCCTCCGCCACCTGCTGTCCGGCGGCCGTTGCCGTCGGCACGTCCGCAGGGGGAGCCATGGCACCGGCATCGTGGTCGTACGCCGGGGCGGTGGCACCGGCTTCGGGGGCGCCGCCGGTGACGGCAGGGGCCGCTGCTGCCGCGACAGCCGGCGGCGCCGGTTCGATGCCGGTGGATGCCGGCGGTGTCGATCCGATGGCTGTGGACGCCGGCGTCGACTCCGGCCGGCTCAGCGCGGACGCCGCAAGGAACGCCAGCGGTGCGGCGAGCACCGCGCCGGCGGCCAGCAGCAGCCCTTCGCGCCGGCGCGGCGACTGCCGCGCCCACCACGACGCGCGCGGCGCCGGCCGGCCCGGCAGTGCCGGGTCGCCCTGCTGCTTCAGCGCGTCGTAGACCAGGCTCATATCACCCGCACCCGCAGCACCAGCACCAGCTCGCGGGTCTCGTGCGACTTGCCGCGCGAACCGAACAGCCGCCCCAGGCCGGGAACGTCGGACAGGCCGGGGATGCCGCTGTCGCTGGTCGATCCCTTCTGGTCGATCAGGCCGCCCAGCATCACGGTGTCGCCGTCGCGCAGGTTGAGCGTGGTGGTGATGCCCTTGACGTTGATCACCGGCAGGGTGACCGCGTTGCCGTTGGGGAACTCCTGCAGCGCCAGGCTGCCCGGCTCGACCTCGGTCTGCATCGGATGCACCAGCAGCTCCACCGAACCGTTGTCGTGGATCATCGGCGCGACGCCGATCACCACGCCGGAGAACAGCGAGTCGGTCTGGATGTCCGACGAGGTGTTGAAGCCGCCGCCGCCGGAGTTGGAGAAGTTGGTGGTGGACTTGGTGACGTAGCGGATGTTCGAACCCACGCTCAGGTAGGCCGGGCTGCCGTTGCGCACGCGCACGCTCGGGTTGGACAGCACCTTGACGTTGCCGAAGGTGCGCAGCGCGTTGAGCGCGGCCGAGAAGCTGTCGGTGACGTAGCTCAGGCCAAGCGCGCGCCCGGCGGCGGAACCCAGGGTCTGGTTCGGGAACACGATCGAGCGGGGCTGGTCGCCCAGTCGCGGGAAGAAATCGTACTTCGGCGGGTTGTCCGCGTCGTGGTGGCGGTAACCCAGCGGTGTCTCCGCGTCCGGAACGATGGTGGCCGGGTTGCTGCCGTAGATGCCCGCCACGCGGTTGCGCAGCACGTTCCAGTCGACGCCATAGCTCGAGCCGTCGTTGAGCGAGACGTCCAGGATCTGCGCCTCCACAAGCACCTGGCGGCGCATCTTCTGCGTGGTGTGCGAGACCAGCTCCTCCACCGCGCGGACCTGCGACGGCCGGGCGCGCACGAACAGCGTGCCCGAGCCGGCGTCGAGGCTGTAGCGGCCCTGCTCGGGCGGCGGCGGGTCGTCCGGGCCCCGTGCCACGGGCACGGCCTGGTCGGTGCCCAGGATCACCTGCAGCGCCGCGTCCAGCTGCTTGTAGGGGTCGTTGTCCTTGCCGACCGCGCCGGACATGGTCAGGGTGCCGCGCAGCGACTGCCCGCCGCCACCACCGCCGCTCTGCATGCCGGCGCCGAACACGTCGCCGCCGGTCGACAGGTCGATCGAAGTGCTGGAGTTCAGCAGGTCGATGTTGAAGATGCGCTCGCTCATCTGCCCGACCACCAGCGCGCCGCCGCGGGTCTCGCCGTGCAGGTCGAAGGCATCGAGGATGTGGTTGTAGACCTCGCGCGCGCTGACGTTGCGCAGGTGCAGGCTGGTGCGCTGCCGCTGCTCCAGCACGCGCGGGTCGACGATGAGGTTCATGTCCAGCTCGTCGGCCAGCGCCCACAGCAGCTGGCCGACATCGGCGTTGAACATGCTGATGCTGACCACGCTGTCCTCCAGCGGGTCGTGGGCCGGTGCCAGCGGCTCGACGACGGGCGTGGCGCGCAGGGAGCGCTCGATCTCCTGGCGCAGGCGGTCCTGCTGCGCGGCAAGCTTCGCCGACTCCTCGATGATCGAGGTGCCGGTGCGTTCCAGTGCGGCGTGCTCGGTGGGCGGGACGTCCTTGACGCTGCGCGGCGGCATGCCGGCGCAGGCGGCCAGCGACAGGGCGCCCATCGCGCCGACGAGTACGCGCGCGGCGGTCGGCCAGTGGCGCGGGCGGACAGGGGTGGCGTTGGTGGTCATGGGTTCAATGCCTTGAGTGGATGCAGGATCGGAGCGGAGCGACGGCGGTCATCGGACGACCGTCATCACCCAGCCGAGCAGGGTGGTATGGCTTTCGGCCACGACGATGTCGTCGAACGCGGCGTCGCCGGGGTAGCCGGGGTGGGCGACGCAACGGTCGGAGCCGTCCGCGAACTCGCGGTGGACGCCATCGAACTGCGGGTGGTTGCCGCCCTGGCCGTCGCGGTCCGCCACGGGCGCGACCAGGACGAAGGCAGGATTGGCGAAGGTCGAGCCGATGAGGCCGCAGTGGGATTCGACTCCCGCGGTGGCGTAGTGGGGCTGGAGGGTGGACGGTGCGGCCTTCGCGCCCTGTGCCAGCGCGGCGACGAGCCCGCCGCTGCCCTCCAGGTCCGGCGCATCGACCGAGGTCGGCTGCGGCGCGACCAGGTCCGACGCCGCGCTGCCGCGGTAGACGCCGTAGCGCAGGCGCGATGCACGCACCGGCGTGTCCAGGCCGAGCGATTCATAGGGCAGCCAGCCGGTGTTCGCGGTGCCGGAGCAGGTCGAGGTGCCGCCGGCCTCGCGGCCAAGGTCGCCGAAGGGCGAGGTGTCGGGGCAGGGCAGCCGCTTGTTGCGGATGGCGAAGGCGCGCAGCGCCTGGCGCGCGGACTCCGCATGCGCGCGGGCGGCGTTGTGCTGCCGGGCCTGTCCCATGCCCTCGAACGCGGAGGTCATGGTCATGGCCAGCAGTCCGAGCACGCCGACCACCACCGCGAGTTCGACCAGGGTGAAGCCTGCGTCGCGGCGTGGAGTGGATGGAGGACGGTGTGACAGGCCGCCCATGTCACGGCGTCCGTTCCGCCACGGGCAGGCCGGCCGGGACCAGGTCGTAGCGCAGTTTCCCCTGCAGCGCCTGCAGTTCGGCCACGATCTCGCTGGTCCGCTTCTGGCGTGCCGGGCTGTCGGGCTGCTGGGTGGACTCGGCCAGCTCGAGCGCGAGGGCCTGCGCGCGGCGCGCGATCTTCAGGTTGTCGCGCAGGGCATCGAGCCGCATGTCCGGCGAGGCCTGGCCGGATTTCTCGAGCGCGTCGAGTTCGCGCAACAGGTTGTCGACCATCGCGACGTTGCGCTGCGACTGCTCGCGGATGGTCGCGATGGACGCGGCCGCTTCGGCGGGGTTCGTGACGGTCGCAGCCCCGTTCCCGGGCGCTGCGAATGCACTGATGGCGGACCCCGGGGACATCGGGGCCTGCCCCTGCTCCCAGGGCGCGGGCGCCATCGCGGGCGGCGGCGGGGCCACGGCCGGCTCGTCCGCGATCGCGGGCGCAGCGGCCAAAGCCTCCGGAGGCGGGGGTGGCACCTCGGCCCCGCCCAGGCTGCGGAGCACCAGCACCGCCGCGACGCCAACCGCGATCGCGGCCGCAGTCCAGGCGAAGGGCCGGTAGCCCGGGTTCACGGCCGCGCTCCCGTGCTCTGCGACAGGTAAGGGGACTGCACCTGCCGCTCGACGAGCTCGCCGTCCGGGCGCTCGATGCGCACCCGGCCGGCGCCGATGGCGCGCACCCGCGAGCCGTCCGCCAGGCGCGATCCCGCACGGACGCGCTGACCGTCGATGATGGCCAGGCGACGGCCGTCCGCGACCAGCACCATCGAGACCTCGAGCGGGGCGGGTTCGCCCGTGTAACCGGTGCCCTGGGCCCGTGCCGCCTGCCATGCGCCGGTGTCGGCGGTGGGAGCCGCGGAGGGCAGGGCGAGCAGGGGCCGCCCGCCGTCGACGAAGCTGGCGCGCCGCAGCGACGCGGTGCGTTCCTGCGCCTGCCGGTTGCGCTCGATCGCGGCCCGCAGCTCGGCCATGGACGCGGTCTCCTCGGCGTCGTGGCCCAGGTGCAGGATCGCCGGTTTGGCGATCACCATCGTCGCCAGCCAGCCGGTGACCGCGAGCCAGACCGCGAGTGCGATCATCGCGAGGAACTTCATCTTCATGGCTGCCCCCCTGCGTGGCGACCGGGCTCTTGAGCAGATAGGAGAAGAAGTCGCCGCCCGAGCGGTTGCCGCCGCCGCCCTGCGGATCGACCGGCTGCGGGTCGAAGCCCGCCCGGCGCAGGCGCTCGACGAAGTTGGCCACCTGCATTCCCGGCGTGCCGCGGTACGGATCGACCACGCCGTCGACGCGCAGGACGTATCCGTCCTCCGGCTGTTGCGGCTGCGGTGCGACGGGAGCGCCCCGCGGGTCCGCCTGGACCGGCTCCTCGAGGCGCACCCGCAGGATCCTCACCTCGCCGCCCGAGGCATCGCGCACCTGCGCGAGGCTGGCGGTCGGGTCGACGCCGGACTGCAGCCGCGCTGCGCGTTCGAGGAAGTCGATGGTGGCCTGGAAGCCGTCGGGGATCGCCTCGTCGGCGCGCAGCGACTCGATCCGTTCCTCGGTCGCGGCGATGTCGCCGCGAAGCTGGGTCGCGCGTGCGTTGGCCTCGCTGCCACTGATGGTCCAGCGTGCGCCAAGCGTGGCGAGCGCGATCGCGAACACCAGCGATGCCGCGCTGGCGACCGGCAAGGCCCATTCGGCGAACCAGGCCAGGCGGCTGATCGCAGGGTTGACGGCGACCGCCGGACCGGCGTTCGCGTCGATCCAGGCGATGCCGCTGCGGTACTCGCGGCCCTCCTCGTCGACCACGCGGCGCAGCGGCACGGTCGTGACCGCCAGTCCGCTGCGTGCGGAGAAGATCTCGCGCAGGGCATCGTCCCCCCACGCCGCGCCCTCCTCGGGGCGTGCGACCAGCACCGGGCACCATTGCATCGACAGGGGATCGAGATTGTCCTCGCCGCTGCCCAGGTCCTCGGCGAACTGCTCGGCGAGCGCGCCGACCGTCATCGCCAGGTCCTCCGGGTGGTCGCTGTAGGCGAGCGAGGTGCGGTAGACCATCTCGTGCTTGAGCATCGCCAGCACGCTGATCTGGCGGCCGGATTGCAGCACCAGGCCCTGGCCCGGCGTGAGCGACTTCAGCAGCAGCGAGGTGAAGGGGACCAGCAGGCAGTGGTCGGGCTGCGCCTCCGCCCAGGCGTAGGTCTGCTGCCACAGGTCCAGCGGCACGGCGGTGAACAGCGTCTGGTAGCCGCCGGCCATGTTGCGGGTCCTGTGGATCAGGATCTTGCTTTCGCTGTCGATCAGGCCGTCGGAGCGCAGGCGCTTCTCGATCAGGGCGACCGCGTGCGCGGGACTGCCCTCGAGCGAGATGACGTTGCTGACCGCACCCTCGAAGTCGCTGACCACGACCGCGGCGCGCTGCAGGCGCGGGCGGGAGTCGCTGCGGGAGAGGTTCTGGCCGTCGAAGACCAGCCAGCGCCCGTGCTGCTGGATGACGTGGAGCAGGCTCATGGCGCACCCGCCTGTTCGGACTGGAGGGGGCCGCCGGCGTATCCGGCGGTCTGGAAGAGGAGGCTGCCGCGCAGGGTCAGGGTCAGCGGCGCGGGCCGCCGGTCGGGGGCGTCGGGCGGATCGAACAGGCCCTCGTCGGGATGCGTGACCGAGACCTCGAAGGACTCGGCGCCGAACATCCGCTCGTGCGTGCGCTGCATCGTGGCCAGCAGCGGCAGCGCCTCCTCGCGGCTCATCTGGCTCTGGCGGAGGTTGATCAGGCGCTCGCCCCAGGCACCCGGCGCCAGCCCGTGGGAACGGGCCGACGCCAGGAGTTCCTGCGACGATTTCGCGTAGTCGACGCGGAGCCGCGCTTCCTGCTCGCGGATCCGCGCCTCGGACAGCACCTGGTTGGCGGTGCCGAGCCGCTCGTAGGCCTCCGCCAGTCCCGATCGCGCGTTGACGAACCAGGCCGCCGACAGCACGAGCGCACCCAGGGTGGTGGCGAACAACAGCAGCGATGTGCGGCGCGAGTCCCGCAGGCGCCTGAGCACGGCGGAGGGTTTCATCGGCGACGGCCTACTGGTTCATCTTGTAGTTGGCGACCAGCGTCATCACCTGGTCATCGTCGGTGGCGGTGCCGAAGGTCTCGTCGTCGGTCACGCCCGCGGTGAACGAGCCGGTGTTGTTGCCGCCCCACTCGGCACCGATCGCCTGGGCCGAGGTCGCGCCGCCAGCGGCGGTCGTCGGACGGGTGGCGATGCCGTACTGCCTGAAGGCGCCGTTGGCGGCGTCGGCCTGGCCGTCGATCATCTGGTCGAGCGCGCGCGCGAGGTCGGGCGTCAGGCCGGTGATGATCATCGAGTTGCCCGAGCCATGGAACGAGCCCGGCTTGTTCCAGCCGAAGCAGACGCGGATTTCCTGCGGGTTGCCGTTGGTGTCGAGGTAGGCGTAGCGGTCTTCCTTGCCCTCGCCGCGGCCCGGCGGCAGGGTGATGCCGGCGCGGCGCATCATGTCGCGCAGGTCCGCACCCTGGGCGCCCTCCCGCTGGCGGGCGAAGCCGGTGGCGGTTGGCAGCGGATCGGTGCCCGAGCAGATCAGCGCGGGTTCGGTGGCGCCCGCCATGTTCCCGCCGGAGAAGCCGGTGGTGAAGCGCGCGCCGTTGACCATCAGCTGCGGCGCCGCCTGGTTGTCGCCGACCGGTGCGCCGTAGCGCTGGTGGTAGCTGTTGTAGGCGACGACCCACTGGTCGACGAACTTCTGCTTGATGCGGTTGTATTCGGCGTTGCGCTGGACATCGCGGCCGATCATGACCGCGCCGAGGATGACGCCGATGATGACCAGGACCACGGCCATTTCGACCAGCGTGAAACCGCCCTGCTGGCGGCGGGTGCGACGAGCGTGCATTGGATTTTCCCCTGGGTGGTGGCAGGGCCCCGGCGTGGCGGGGCGACGCGTGCGCATCCTGGGGCGGAGGGGTAAGAGGTGCGTAAGGGCACCGTAAGAGAGTTGCCGGCCCCTGTGTCGCGGGCGGCGCGCACCGGGCGCCGCCCGCCGCGTCAGGGGGAGAGCGCGGGCAGCAGCCGGGCGTAGAGCTCGCTGGTCTCGGGGCTCGGCGCGCAGTGCAGGTGCATGCGGAGCGTGCGCTCCAGATCGGTGTAGACGCGCTGGACGGCATGGGGGGCACCGTCTTCGGAGAGCAGCAGCATCAGCGCCCGATGGTGGCTTTCGTTCCAGGCGTCGATCCTGACGATGCGCCAGCCGATCTCGATCGCCTCCATGCGCTTTCCGAGGTCGCGGAAGCGGTCGCGCAGAGCGCACATCAGCCGGATCTCGCGGCGCAGGAAGTGTTCGCGGGTGAAGCCGAGCCAGTCCTCGAAGTCGGTGCTGTCGGGAACGCAGACGCCTTCGAGGAACAGGCCGCGGTGCTGCCAGCCTCCGCTCCCGAGCAGTCTTTCCACCACGTCGGCCTCGTCCACGAGCAAGGGGTCGAGGAGGTCGATGTCGAAGAGCAGCGCCGAAGGATCCTCCGGGATCACGCCGATGGTGGTCTTGTCGGCGCGGATCAGATCCGGAAAGCCGAGCCCGCGGAACAGCTGCTGCAGGTTGCTCAGCACCTGCCTGAGGTTGGTGCGCGCGGCCGTGGCGTCCAGCCTGGGCCAGAGCATCCCGGCCAGCTGTTCGCGCGGATGGCGTCGCCCACGCTCCACCGCCAGGTATCCGAGCAACGCCCAGCCCTTGCGGTATTGCAGTTGCAGGTCCGTTCCGGTGCCCGGTTCCGGCAGACGGGCGACACCCAGAAGGTGCAGCCGCGGCATCGCCGGATGCCCCGGGGTGGGTGGTTTGGTCATAGGTGTGTCGCCCCAGGGGCGGGAAACTACGCGAAACGCCCTCGACAGACAACGCCGGCGTGCGTTCCGTGCGCTACCATGGCCGCCGGGGAAATGAAAGCGATCCAGTTCGCATGATCACTCCCGTCGATGACGGAGAAGACGCACAGGCGACGATAGGCCTGGCCGCGGGAGCCACCACCGCCGGTGACGCCGCTGTGATGGCGGGCGCGCGCATCGGCCCGTACCGGCTGCTGTCCCTGCTCGGGCGCGGCGGAATGGGCGAGGTCCATGTCGCCCGCCAGGACGAGCCGGTGCGTCGCACGGTGGCGCTGAAGCTGCTGCGTGCACGCCATCTGGACACGCGGCGCCTGGTGCACTTCGAGATCGAACGCCAGCTGCTGGCGCAGATGCGCCACCCGGCGATCGCGCAGATCTTCGACGCCGGCACCACCGCCGACGGCCGCCCCTATTCGGCGATGGAGCTCATCGACGGCCTTCCGGTGACCGCCTACTGCGCCGGAGAGCGGCTGCCGCTGCGCGAGCGCCTCAAGCTGTTCATGCGCATCTGCGAGGGCGTGCAGCACGCGCACCAGAAGGGCGTGGTGCACCGTGACCTGAAGCCCGGCAACATCCTGGTGGCCAAGATCGACGGCCGCGCGCTGCCGAAGATCATCGACTTCGGAATCGCTTCCATCACCTCGGGGGGAAGCTCGGACGGCGGCAGCGGCGATGCCCTGGGCACGCCGGTCTACATGAGCCCCGAGCAGGCCGCCAGCGCCGATGACATCGATACCCGCAGCGACATCTATTCGCTCGGCGTGCTGCTGCACGAGCTGCTGTGCGGCCACCGGCCGGCCGCCGGCGGAGCGCATGCCTTCCGGCCGTCCGCCAGGCTGGCGGAGCTGCCGCGCGCCGGCCAGGCGCGGATCGCCGACGCGATGGGCATGGGCGTGGCCGACCTGCGCAGGGTCCTGGAGCGCGATCTCGACTGGGTGGTGGCCCGCGCGACCGCGCCGGATCGCGCGCAGCGCTACGGCTCGGCAATGGAGCTGGTCGACGACATCGGGCGGTTCCTGGACGGTCGCCCGCTGGGCGCGGTCCCGGACAGCAGGCGCTACCGCTGGGGCAAGTTCGTGCGCCGCAACCGCGGTGGCCTGGCCGTGGCCGCGGTGGTGCTGCTGGCGCTGCTGGGCGGCCTGGCCGTGTCGCTGTACGGCCTGGGCCAGGCGCGCAGCCAGCAGGCGCTGGCCGAGGAGCGCGCCAGGCAGCTCGAGACGGTGTCGCGTTTCCAGCGCGCCATGCTCGGGGAGATCGACATCGAAAGCATGGGCCTGCGGCTTGCGACCTCGCTGCGCGCACAGGTCGAACGCGCGGCGCCAGGCGAGAAGGACGCGCTGGAACGCGTGCTCGCCCAGGTGGGGACCGTGGACGTGGCGCGCGAACTGGTCGGCGGAAGCATCCTGGGGCGGGCCGAGGACGCCATCGGCCAGGACTTCGCCGACCAGCCGCTGCTTGCCGCGGACCTCCGCGAATCGGTGGCCGAGGTGCGCAAGTCGCTGGGCCTCTACACGAGCGCCGCCGCCGGCTTCGGCGAGGTCGCCGACCTCCGCGCGCGCCTGCTGGGCCCCCGTGCGGAGCCGACGCTGCGCGCGCGCCGCGAGCAGATCAGCCAGCTCCTGAACGGCGGTCGCGACCAGCTCCGGGAGGCGCGAGCGGTGATCGAAGGCGCCGGCCAGGAGTTCGCGGCGCTGGCAGAGGACGATCCGCTGCGCATCGGCTTCGAGATGCATCGGGTGGTGTCCTCGACGGCGGACGACCAGCATGCGCGTCGCGACGGCCTGCACGCATTGCTGCAGCAGGCCCGCCGTCTGCTGGGAGAACGGCACCCGGTGGCGCTGGAAATCGCCAACTACTACGCGATCGCGCTGTCGCGGGTGGGCGAGCGCACGGAGGCGAAAGCCCTGTTCGAGCAGCTGCTGCCGGTGCACGTCGAGGAGTTCGGCGAGCTCCATCCGTTGACCTACAGCGTCAGGAGGAATGTGGCGGTCGCCCGGGTCCAGGCGGGCGATTTCGACGGTGCGGTCGCGATGCAGGGGGAACTGGTGGCCGGCGACGTGCAGCAGCGCGGCCTGGAGCACCCGTCCACCCTGGCGTCGCGCGGCACGCTGGCCGCCATGCTGACCGACGCCGGGCGCGCCGGGGAGGCCGTGGCACTGGCGCTGGCCGTGCTGGACGGCAACGTCCGCGTGCTCGGGCCCGACCACCCGCAGACGCTGCGCAGCAGGGTCAACGCGGCGACGATCATGGCCCGGCTGCAGCGCTACGACGAGGCACTGGCCATGCAGGACGAAGTGATCGAGGCGCGGACACGGGTGTTCGGTCCGATCCATCCCGACACCCTCTTCATGCGCATCAACCTGCCCGCGACGCTGCACCAGGCCGGTCGCACGGACGAGGCGCTGGCGTCGATGGCCACCGTTCTGCCGACGGTGCGCGAGACCCTGGGCGATGCCCATCCCACGACCCAGATGGCCATGGACATCCGCGCCATGATCGCGCGCGAAAGCGGCGACCTGGCGCTGGAGATCCGGACCCTGAGGGAGCTGCTCGCCTGGCGCCTGGCGGCGCCGGGCCAGGGCGACCTGAAGACCGCCGAGACCGCATGGCTGCTCGCGGGCGCCCTGCGCGAAGCGGGCCAGGCGGCCGCGGAGGCCGATGCGCTGTGGGAGACCCACGTGCAGCCGCTGCTGGACGCGCCCGTGGAATCCCTGTCGCCCGGCCACCGGCGCCTGGCCGACGCCATCCGCAGGGAACAGGCCGCCTGAGCGCGCGGACGCGCTACTCCGCGGGCTTCGCCGCTTCCACCGGCGCGGTCGTCGCCGCCCGGCGCGCCAGCTGCACCTCGCGGTGCGCGATGTAGGCGTTCGCGGCGAGGATGATGCCGGCACCCAGCAGCGTCCATTGCGTGGGCGCTTCGCCGAACAGCAGCCAGGCCGCCAGCGCCACCAGCGGCAGCTGCATGAAGCTGATGGGCTGCAGCGCCGAGACCTCGCCGATCTCCAGCGCCCGCGTCCACAGCAGCTGGCCGCCGGTGCCGAAGGCGCCGAGCAGCAGCAGCCACAGCCACTGGATGCCCTGGGGCCACTGCCAGGCGAACAGCGCCGGCACCAGCGACATCGGGACCCAGAACACATAGGTGTAGAAGACGATGGTGTCGGCGGCGTCGATCCGCGACAGCTGCTTGATCTGGATCGCGACCAGGGCCGAGAGCAGGGCGCCGGACAGCGCCACCAGCGTGCCGAGGCTGAACTCCGCGCTCCCCGGGCGCACGATCACCAGCACGCCCACCAGGCCCACGGCGACCGCCGACCAGCGCCGCAGGCGCACCGTCTCGCCGAGGATGAACACGGCGGCCACGGTCGCGAACAGCGGCGTCGCGTAGGACAGCGCCACCGCCTGCGCCATCGGCAGGTGCCCCAGCGCCCAGAAGCCGCAGAGCATCGAGGCGACGCCGATCGCGCAGCGCAGCAGGTAGCGCGGCAGCTGGGTGGTGCGCGGCAGGCGCCAGGTGCGCCGGAACAGGAAGGGCAGCAGGAACAGCAGGCCGAAGAGATTGCGGAAGAAGGCGATCTCGTAAGTTGAAAGATCCGCCGAGGCCAGGCGGATGGTCACCGCCATCGCCGCGAAGAAGGTGGTGCTGCCGAGCATCAGCAGCGCGGCGCGCGCGTGCGGGCTCGCGGCCGGGCTCACCAGTCGGCCCCGACGATGCGCGGCTCCGGCTCCAGCGCGACGCCGAAGCGCGCCTGCACCGAGGCGGCGATGCGCCGCGCCAGCGCCAGCAACTGCTCGCCGCTGGCACCGCCATGGTTGACCAGGACCAGCGCATGGCCGGGAGCGACCCCGGCGTCGCCGTCGCGGTATCCCCCTCCAGCCGGCGGCGTCGATCAGCCAGGCCGCGGACAGCTTGCGCAGGCCGGGCGCGCCGGCATCGAAGCAGGGCAGGCCCGGGTCCGCGGCCAGCAGCGCATCGGCCTGAGCCTTCGGCACGATCGGATTCTTGAAGAAGCTCCCGGCGTTGCCGAGGACGGCGGGGTCGGGCAGCTTGCGTCGGCGGATGCGACAGACTGCTTCGGACACCTGCAGCGGCGTGGGTGCGTCGATGCCCATGGCCGCGAGTTCGTCGGACAGGCCGGCATAGCCCAGCTCCGGTCGCGGCACGCGCGACAGCGCGAACTCCACCGCGGTCACGATCCAGCGGCCGGGCTCGCGCTTGAAGCGGCTGTCGCGGTAGGCGAAGCCGCAGTCGGCCGCCGCCAGGCGCACCCGGGCACCCGCCTGCCGGTCCCAGGCCTCGACCGCATGCACGCGGCGGTCCAGCTCGACGCCGTAGGCGCCGATGTTCTGGATGGGAGAGGCGCCGACCGTGCCGGGGATCAGCGACAGGTTCTCCAGCCCGGACAGGCCCAGCGCCAGCGTGTGGAGCACGAAGTCGTGCCAGCTGCAGCCGGCCTCGGCGCGAACGAGGAGGATGTCGCCATCGCCATCATCGCCGCCGCCTCCGCTGCGACCGGCCGCTTGCCCCTGCACGCTGACCGAGTCGCCGGTCATGGCCAGCGCCACGCCCTCGAGATCCGCGGCGAACAGCAGGTTGCTGCCGCCGCCCAGCACGAGCAGTCGGTCCCCCTCGATGCGCGGGTCGGCGAGCACCGCGGGCAGCGCGTCCGCGTCGGCGACCTCGACCAGCCAGTCCGCGCGCGCGGGCACGCGCAGGCTGGTGCGATCGGTGAGGTCGGCGGCGGGCGTCCAGCGCACGGCGGAACCGGCATCGATGGCGGCGGCGCTCACAGGTTGGGAACGTTGCCGCGGCTGGGAGCTTCCTTGCGCCGGCGGATGGCCTCGACGCATTCGCCCACCAGTCCGGGCCCGCGGTAGACCAGGCCGGTGTAGAGCTGCACCAGCGAGGCGCCGGCGGCCATCTTCTTGGCGGCGTCGGCGCCCGAAAGGATGCCGCCCACGCCGATCAGCGGGATGTCGGCCGGCAGGCGCGTGCGCAGCATCCGCAGCACCGCGGTCGACTTGTTCATCAGCGGTTCGCCCGACAGGCCGCCGGCCTGGTGGGCGTGTTCATGGCCCTGCACGGCGATGCGCGAGACCGTGGTGTTGGTGGCGATCACCCCGTCCACGCGCAGGTCGCCGAGTACGCGGGCGGCGGCGTCGATGTCTTCGTCGCTGAGGTCCGGCGCCACCTTCACCAGCAGCGGCACGCGGCGCCCGTGGAGGACGGCCAGCCGCTCCTGGCCGTCGCGCAGTTCGGACACCAGGCGGCGCAGCGCCTGTTCCTCCTGCAGCTCGCGCAGGCCCGCGGTGTTGGGCGAGGAGATGTTGACCGTGACGTAGTCGGCCAGCGGGTAGACGCGCTCCAGGCAGAGCAGGTAGTCGAGGTGCGCCGATTCGTTGGGAGTGTCCTTGTTCCTCCCGATGTTGATGCCCAGCAGGCCGTCGCCGCGGCGCTTCGCGCGATCCACGTTGCGCACCAGCGCCTCGACGCCGTCGTTGTTGAAGCCCAGGCGGTTGATGATCGCCTGGTGCTCGGGCAGCCGGAACATGCGGGGCTTCTGGTTGCCGGGCTGCGGCCGCGGCGTGACCGTGCCGATCTCGACGAAACCGAAGCCCAGCGCCAGCAGCGCGTCCACGTATTCGCCGTTCTTGTCCAGCCCGGCGGCCAGACCGACCGGGTTGGGGAAGGTCAGGCCGAGCAGCTTCGTCGGGAACCGGCGCGGCTCCGCAAGCAGGCGCAGCAGCCGCAGGCGGTGCAGCGCCCCGAGCGAGGACAGGGCGAGGCCGTGCGCGCGTTCCGCATCGAAAGCGAAGAGGAAGGGGCGCGCCAACCCGTACATGGAGGCCTCAGAGGTCGAACTTGATGCCCTGGGCCAGCGGCAGCGCATCGGACCAGTTGATGGTGTTGGTCTGGCGGCGCATATAGGCCCTCCACGCGTCCGAGCCGGATTCCCGGCCGCCGCCGGTCTCCTTCTCGCCGCCGAAGGCGCCGCCGATCTCGGCGCCCGAGGTGCCGATGTTGACGTTGGCGATCCCGCAGTCGGAGCCGGCCGCGGACAGGAACTTCTCCGAGGCCTTGACGCTGTTGGTGAAGATCGCCGACGACAGGCCCTGCGGCACGTCGTTCTGCATCGCGATCGCGTCCTCGAGCTCCGAGTACTTCATCACGTAGAGGATCGGCGCGAAGGTCTCGGTCTGCACCACCTCGGCGTCGTTGGACAGGCCGGTGATGATGGTCGGCAGCACGAAGAAGCCCTTGCGGTCGGTCAGCGCACGGCCGCCGGTCTCGACGGTGCCACCGGATGCCTTGGCCTTCTCGATCGCCGCCAGGTAGGCGTCCACCGCCGACTGGCTGTTGAGCGGACCCATCAGGTTGCCCGGGTCGGTCGGGTCGCCGATCTTCTTCTCCACCTGGCCGTAGGCGGTCTTCAGCTTGGCGAGCACGTCTTCGTAGATCGACTCGTGGATGAAGACGCGGCGGGTGGTGGTGCAGCGCTGGCCGGCGGTGCCGACGGCGCCGAACACGATCGCCGGGATCGCGAGCTTCAGGTCCGCGGTCTCGTCGACGATCATGGCGTTGTTGCCGCCAAGCTCGAGCAGCGAGCGGCCCATGCGGCGGGCGACGCGCTCGCCGACCTGGCGGCCGACCTTCGTCGAACCGGTGAAGCTGATCATCGCGACCCGCTTGTCGTCGACCATGCGCTCGGCCAGCGAATTGTCGGTGTCGTTGAACACGAAGAAGAGGTCGGGGTAGCCGCCATCGCGCAGGGCCTCGTTGCAGATGCGCATCGAAGCGATCGCCGACAGCGGGGTCTTGCCCGAGGGCTTCCAGATCGAGATGTCGCCGCAGACGGCGGCGATGAACGAATTCCAGGCCCAGACCGCGACCGGGAAGTTGAACGCCGAGATGATCCCCACGATGCCCAGCGGGTGCCACTGCTCGTACATGCGGTGGCCCGGGCGCTCGGAATGCATGGTCAGGCCGTAGAGCTGGCGCGAGAGGCCGACGGCGAAGTCGCCGATGTCGATCATCTCCTGGACCTCGCCGTCGCCTTCCGGCTTGGACTTGCCCATCTCCAGCGCGACCAGCGAGCCGAGCGCGTCCTTGTTGGCGCGCAGCGCATTGGCGCAGAGGCGGATGGCCTCGCCGCGCAGCGGCGCCGGCGTCGTGCGCCAGGTCCTGAACGCGGCCCGGGCGCGCTCGACGATGCGTTCGTAATCGGCTTCGGAGGCCGCATGCACCTGCGCCAGCACGTCGCCGTCGGTCGGGTTCACGGGTTCGAGCACGCCGGCGTCGCGGGTCTTCGACCACTCGCCGTTGCCGAGATAGGTGCCGGATTCCGTGCCGGACAGGCCGAGGGCGGTGAGGACGGGGTGGGGCATGGGTGTGACTCCTGGTGGCGGCGATGCGCGGCGGGCGCGCAGGTCGTGAAGTTCGTGCAGGAGCGGCCCTTGGCCGCAACCCGGCCCGTCCCGGCGTCCGGTCGCGGCCATGGGCCGCTCCTGCAGGCGGATGTGGCGCCCCCGGCGCGATTCGAACGCACGACCTTCCCCTTAGGAGGGGGACGCTCTATCCAGCTGAGCTACGGGGGCAGCGGGGCGCAATTCTGGCACGCGCGCCGGAAGCGGGCAAAAGCGGGGAGTGGAGTCCGGCCGCCCGCCGCGGACGCAGAGGGGGGTGCCGAGTCGGGTGTGGGTACGCGCCGTCCGCCGCGGACGCAGGCGGATGCCCAGCCGGATGTCTGCGCGTCCTGCTCCCACATCCCGCCGCCAGCCATCCATGGATGGCCGGCGGCCGGCAATGGGAGCAGGACGCGGAGACTGCCGGGGGAGCACACCCCCTGTGCGCGGGACGGGCTGCGCGGACCCCAACGGAGCCGCTCCTGAGCGCGGGACGGGCTGCGCGGACCACAACGAAGCGGCTTCAAGCCCGCGCGGAGCCGGCCCGGCGGCGGGAAAAACGACGAAGGGCTGGAGCGGTGCGCCGTCCAGCCCTTCGCGTGTCTCTGTCTGTGGTGGAGCCAGGGAGGATCGAACTCCCGACCTCGTCATTGCGAACGACGCGCTCTCCCAGCTGAGCTATGGCCCCACAGGGACGGCAATTCTATACGCCCTCTTCGCCGCTCGGCAATTCCTCCGGGGCCTCCGCGAGCAGCGGCGCGAGCACGGGTTCCAGCTGCCGGCGACGCCAGCCGCCGAACGCGGACCAGTCGCGGTCGTCCAGCAGCGCCTCGAGCTTCCTGCGCGAGGCCAGCACGCCGTCGGGCAGGCCGAGCCCGGCGCTGACGCCGGCCACGGCATCCTGCAGGCGGCGCAGGGCGCGCTTGTCGCGTTCATCGGTGCGCACGGGCGGCGCGTCGTCCTCGTCGGGCAGGGGCGTGGACAGCGCCTGCCAGAGTTCGCCCGCGAGCTTGCGCGGCGCCTTGGGGTGGCGCTCGAGCAGGACCTTCAGCGCCGCCGGGTCGGCGGGCGGGGTGCGGGCGATGGTGGCGGCCAGATCGTTGTCCAGGATCCAGCTGCGCGGGCGATCGTGGTCGCGGGCCCAGGCGTCGCGCCAGCGCAGCAGGCGCAGCAGGCGCAGCTGGCCCGCCCGGTCGAAGTACTGGGCGGCGCGGATGGGCAGGTGCGGCCAGCGCTCCAGGCTGGTGTCGCGGGCGGCGGCGACCATGCGCGCGCAGTCCTCGCGCAGCCAGTCCAGGCGGCCCAGGGCCTCGAGCCTCGACTCCAGGTGGTCGTGGAGCTCGAACAGGTGGCGCACGTCGTCGGCGGCGTAGGCCAGCTGGGCCTGCGACAGCGGGCGGCGCGACCAGTCCGAACGGGTCTCGCCCTTGCCCAGGCTGACGTCGGCGATGTCGGCCACCAGGCGCTGGTAGCCGGCACCGGAGGCGAGCCCGGCGATCGCCGCCGCCACCTGGGTGTCGAACAGCGGCGCGGGCACCGCATCGCAGGCGTGGAGCAGGGCGATCAGGTCCTCGCCGGCGCTGTGCATCACCTTGGTGATGCCGGGATCGAGCAGCACGCCGCGCAGGGCGCCGGTCATGCCCGGCGCCTGGGTGTCGACCAGCAGGATCTCGTCGTGCACGGCCATCTGCGCCAGTGCCAGATGCGGCCACCAGGTGCGTTCGCGAATGAATTCGGTGTCCAGGCCGATGCGCGCGGGGCGGTTCTCGAAGCGCGAAAGGAGCGCGGCGGGGTCGGCGACCCAGGTGAAATCGTGTTCCATCGGCGCCAGCGTACCGGCCGCGACGCGGCGGCGGCAATCGCGGCGATGTCCCGGCACCGCTGCCCGGCCGCGGCCGCTTGCCGTAATCTGGCGCCCGTGATCGCCCTCAGGACAACCCCAGGACCCGCCGCCAGGCCATTCCGCACGGGCATGACTGTCGCCTTCGCGCTCCTGGTGGCCGCCGGCTGCGGCCGCGAGCAGGCGGAGGCCCCGGCGGTGGAGCCGGCTGCCGACGCAGCGCGCCAGGTCGACGGCAGCGTGACCATCAGCGGCGACGACCGCCTGGCCGGCAGCCTCACCTGGCGGGCACCGCGGGTCGCACTGGCGGAAGGCGACGAAGCGCTGGTCGCCGCGCTGGATCGCGCCGGCGAGGCGCTCGAGGCCGGCGATCTCGAGGCCAGCGCGGATTCGGCGATCCCGCTGTACCTGGCCGTGCTGGAGCGCGATCCGGGCAGCAAGCCGGCCGCCGAAGGGCTCGAGCGCTCGCTGTCGGCCCTGCTGGCGCAGGGCGCCGCCGCGCTGGGCCGCGCCGGCGACGACGACGATGCCCTGCACCGTGCCCGGATGGTGGCCGCGGTGGCGCGCAGCCTGCGCCCCGCGGAGCAGCGGGTGCGCGACTACCTCGCCGACGTCGACCGCGCCGAGCACCTCGCCGAGATCAACCAGGCCGCCGAACGCGAACTCCGCGCGGGCAGGCTGGGCGAATCCGGCGATGGCGCGCTGGCGCGGGTGCGCGAGGCGCTGGCGCTCGACGAGGACCAGCCGCGCGCGCTGCAGCTGCGCGCCGCGGTGGAGAGCGCGATGATCCGCCGTGCCGAGGACGCCGCCTCCGCGGGCGATTTCGATGGCGCCGCCGAATGGCTCGACCATGCCGAAGCCGTACGCGGCGGCGCTGGCGCCGTGGCCGACGCCCGGACCCGCCTCGACACCCGCCGCCGGGCCTGGATCCTGCGCCTGCGCGACGAGGGCATCGCCGCGCTGCCGCGGGCCGGCGGCATCGAGGACGCGCGCGCGCTGCTTGCACGGATGCTGGTGCTGGCAGAGCCGGGAAACGCCGCCGTCGCCGAACTGCGGGAACGCATCGATCTGGCGGTGCACTACGGCAACTTCCGCCCGGGGCAGCGTTTCACCGACCGCGCCGGCGGCGGCCGCGGGCCGCAGATGGTGGTGGTGCCGCACGGCGGCTTCAGCATGGGCGCGGCCGACGCCGACCGCGACGCCGAGGACAGCGAGCGCCCGCGGCGCAACCTGCGCTTCGACCGTGGCTTCGCCCTGTCGCTCACCGAGATCACCGTGGGCGAGTTCCGCCGTTTCGTGGATGCCACCGGCTACCGCACCCGTGCCGAGCGCCGCGGCTTCTCCATGGCCTACGACGAGCGCAGCGGCAACTTCGTGCGCCGCAGCCGCGTGGACTGGCGCATGGACTTCGCGGGCGCGCGGGCGGCTGACGACCTGCCCGTGCTCCACGTCAGCGCGCGCGACGCCCAGGCCTATGTCGACTGGCTGGCCGAGGTGAGCGGAGAGCGCTACCGGCTGCCGAGCGAGGCCGAGTTCGAATACGCGCTGCGCGCCGGCGGCACCGGTCGCTATCCCTGGGGCGACGGGCCGCCGCCCGAGGGCGTGGGCAACCTGACCGGGGACAAGGACAGGTCACCGGGCGGCCGTGGCTGGAGCAACGCCTTCGAGGACTACGACGACGGCCACTGGGGTCCGGCCCCGGTCGGCAGCTTCACGCCGAATGCATTCGGACTGCACGACCTTGAAGGCAACGTCAGCGAATGGGTCGCCGACTGCTGGCATGACAGCTACCGGCGCGCACCGGCGTCGGGCGCAGCCTGGGTCAACCCGGGCTGCCGCATGCAGGTGGTGCGCGGCGGTGCCTGGGCCAGCTCGCCGGCGCAGACGCGCAGCTCATGGCGGGCGCCGTCGCCGGTGGACAACACCAACGCGCGCGTCGGCTTCAGGGTCGCGCGCGACATCTGAACGGGCAGGAGCGTGCCATGCGACGGGATCCCTTCGGGCGGCAGCGGCAGCGACAGGGGGCGGCGCCGCGCCGCGGCTTCAACCCCAGGATCCTGATCCTCCTCGCCTTCCTCGGCTACGGCGCGTACTACTGGTTCTCCAACCGGACGCTGGATCCGGTGACCGGCGAGAAGGTGCTGATCGACCGTTCGCTGTCGGTCGAGGACGAGAAGGCGCTGGGCCTGCAGGCCTACGAGGAGATCCTGTCGCAGGAGCGGCCGGTCGATCCCGACCTGCCCATCGCGCGCGAAGTGCGCGACATCGCGTCCAGGCTGATCGCGAAGGTGCCCGAGGTCGAGGCCGCGCTCGCGGCGGAGAACGGGCAGCAGCCGACCGGGTTCTCGTCGACCTTCGAGTGGGACGTCCAGGTGATCCAGTCCGACCAGGCCAACGCCTTCTGCCTGCCCGGCGGCAAGATGGCGGTCTATACCGGCCTGGTGCCGGTGGCGCAGAACGTGGATGCGATGGCGGTGGTGATGGGCCACGAGATCGCGCATGCGCTGCTGCGCCATGGCGCCCAGCGCATGGCCCAGCAGAAGCTGTCGCAGGTGGGGCAGATGGCGGGCGCGATGAGCGGCATGGATCCGCAGCAGCAGCAGATGGTGATGGCGGCGCTGGGCTACGGCTATCTGCTCCCGTATGCGCGCAAGCATGAGACCGAGGCCGATCACGTCGGCCTGATGCTGGCTGCCGCGGCGTGCTACGACCCGCGGGAGTCGGTACCGCTCTGGCAGCGCATGAGCGAGGCGGGCGGGGGGCAGCCGCAGCCGGAGTTCGCTTCGACGCATCCGAATCCGGGGACGCGCATCCAGAACCTGCAGTCCCTGATGCCCAAGGCGATGGAGTACCGGCGGAAGTTCTGCGCCGACGCCCCCGCCACGCCCCTGTAGGAGCAACTGTCTTTTTTCAGACCGAGGCTGGCTGCCAGGGTTTGCCATCCCTGAGCATGGCGTTGATCTGCCCGAGGAAGGCGCGCATGCAGGCAACCAGGGCCACCTTGGCGCATTTGCCGCGGCTCCTTAGAGCCTCATAGCGTCGCTTCAGGGCGGGCTGGGCGCGGATGGCGCTCCATGTGGCCATGTACAGCACGCGCCGGATTCCGGCACGGCCGCCCTGGATGCGCCGCAAGCCGCGCTTGCCGCCGCTGTCGGCGTTGTAGGGAGCAACGCCGACCAGGGCGGCGATCTGCCGGCGTTCGATCTGCCCCAGCTCGGGCAGGAAGGCGATCAGGGTGGCGGCGGTCACCGGGCCGATCCCGGGTACGGCCCGCAGTTGGGCGGAACGCTCGCTGTCGGCGTCAGCCACGGCTTGGGTGATGGCCTTGTCCAGCAGCGCGATCTCCGCCTGCTGCGCGCGCAGCAGGCGCTTCAGGCTGGCCACCACCAGCGGCTGGCCCTGTACCTGCTGCAGCCGACGCCGATCGTCGTCGCGTTGCTGCACCACCTGCGCACGGCGTTGCACCAACGCCTGCAGCCGCTGCTGTTGCGGCGTTTCCGCAGCGGCCGGCGGCATTTCGGTCACCTCCGCCATATGGGCCAGCATGGCCGCGTCGATCGGGTCGGTCTTGGCGGTCCGGCCCATCGCAGTGGCAAACGAGCGCGCCCGGTGCGGTGGCACGCGCACCACCGGCCATTCATCCTGCAGGGCAGCCATCACCGCCCGCTCGTAGCCGCCGGTCGCCTCCAGCAGCACCCGTTCCACCGGCAGCTTCCGCAGCCGCTGCGCCAGCGACCGGTGCCCGGCCGAGCTGTTGGCCACCTCGAACACCTCTCCGTTGGGCCGCAGCGCCACCGCCAGCGTGGCCTTGGCCACGTCGATCCCCACGAACACAGACATCTGCTTCTCTCCTAGACTGGACGGGAGAGCACTCTTGCCGGCCCATGCTTGTGCAGTGCGAGCTGCTGACTCGTTCAACTGTTCGGGCTCTGGCAAGAGCGTGGAGTGCGGGCGCCCTGGCTCCTACACGTGCTTCAGGGCACCCCAGCTTGTCGGCGTCCCGCACTCCGCTCTCACCTGCACGCTAGGCCAAAGCGAAGACACAAGCAGCTACAGCTGCGACCACGCGGCGCCGGGTCGCAGCTGTAGCTGCTCCTACGCGGGCTTGCGCCGGGTGCCGGCGGGCTCGCGGGGCTTCTGGGGGGCGGCGGCCGAGGCCATGTTGCGCTGGAACTCCTCCCACATCGCCATGTTGCGCTCGGTGATCTGGTTCATCATCGACCACGGCGTCTGGCCGAGCATGCTGCCCATCTGCTGCCGGAACTGCTGCTGCTGGTCGAGGAAGCTCCGCATCGAGCGCTCGAGGTAGCTGCCCATGAAGCCCTGCAGAGAATCGCCGTAAAAGCGGATGATCTGGCTCAGGAGTTCGGTCGAGAGGATCGGCTGGCCGTCCTGCTCCTGCTCCGCGATGATCTGCAGCAGCACCTGGCGGGTGAGGTCCTCGCCGCTCTTGGCGTCGCGGACCTCGAAGTCCTCGCCGTCCACGATCAGCTGGCGTACGTCCTCGATGGTGATGTAGCTCGAGATCTCGGTGTCGTACAGGCGGCGGTTCGGATACTTCTTGATGACGCGCGTGGCCATGCTGCGGTGCCCGTGTCTACGTGACCCACGGCAGCATGACGCAGCGCAACAGTGCTTGCAACCGGACCGCGGCGCCCCGCGCAGGGCTACCAGCCCATGTACTGTCCGCCGTTCGCCGCCAGGTTGGCACCGGTGATCCAGGCCGCTTCCTCGGCCACGAAGAAGGACACGGCGTAGGCGATCTCGTCGGGTTCGCCCAGGCGTCCGGTCGGGATCTGGGCCACGATCTTCTCGCGCACCGCCTCCGGGACCGCCATCACCATGTCGGTCCCGATGTAGCCGGGAGAGACGGTGTTGACGGTGATGCCGAGCTTCGCGTTCTCCTGGGCCAGCGAGATGGTGAAGCCGTGCATGCCGGCCTTGGCGGCGGCGTAGTTGGCCTGGCCGTACTGGCCCTTCTGGCCGTTGATGGAGCTGATCTGGACGATGCGCCCCCACTTGCGCTCGCGCATGCCTTCGATCACCGGGCGGGTGACGTTGAAGCAGGAGTTGAGGTTGGTGGCGATGACGTCGTTCCACTGCTCCGGCGTCATCTTGTGGAAGGTGGAGTCGCGGGTGATGCCGGCGTTGTTGACCAGGATCTCGACCGGTCCGAGCGCTTCCTCGACCCGGCGCACCATGGCCGCGGCCTCTTCCGGCTTGGACACGTCGCCCGGGACGATGGTGAAGTCGAAGCCTTCGGCGCGCGCGGCCTGCTCCCAGGCGCGGGCCTTTTCCTCGTTGCGGTAATTGGTCGCCACCCTGTGGCCGGCCCTGGCCAGGCGCTTGCAGATCGCGGTTCCGATGCCGCCGGTCCCGCCCGTCACCAACGCAACCCTCGACGTCATGTCATCGCTCCCGCTGCCCGGACGCGGCTTGCGTCCGCCCGGGTTCGATTCTATGCATGCCGTATTGCGGCGGCATTGTGCACTGCGGTGGCCGCTATCGGACCGCGCGGGATGCGCGAGGCATCGAAGGCACGCACCGCGGCCTCGAGCGTGGCCGGAAGCGAGACCTTTGCGGGAAGCCGCCGCGGGTCCTGGCCGAGCGCGTGCCACGCGGCGCGCAGCGCCGGCAGCGGATCCGCGTCGTCGACCGGCAGCGAGGCGCGCGACTTCGACAGTTTGCGGCCGTCGTCGTCGAGCACCAGCGGCAGGTGCAGGTAGCGCGGCCGGGGCAGGCCGAGCGCGCGCTGCAGCAGGATCTGTCGCGGAGTGGAGTCGAGCAGGTCGGCGCCGCGCACCACGTCGGTGATGCCCTGGTCGGCGTCGTCCACCACCACGGCGAGCTGGTAGGCCCAACAGCCATCGGTGCGGAGCAGCACGAAGTCGCCTGCCGCCCGGTCGACGTCCTGGATCACTCGACCATGCACGGCGTCGTCGAAGGCCACGCGGCTGCCGTCGGCCACGCGCAGGCGCATCGCGGGGTCGCGCCGATGGGCGCCCCTCCGGCAGCTGCGGTGGATGCCGCCCGCTCCGGCCACGTCGGCGCGGCTGCAGTGGCATTCGAAGGCGAGCCCGGCGTCGAGCAGCCGCCCGAGCGCCGCTGCGTACAGGTGGCCGCGGTGCGACTGGTATTCGACCGGTCCGTCGTGGTCCAGGCCGAAGGCCGCCAGGGTGCGCAGCTGGGACTCCGCCGCGCCGGGGACCTCGCGACCGCGGTCGACGTCCTCGATCCGGACCAGCCATTCGCCGCCGGCGCTGCGTGCGGCCAGCCAGCTGCCGAAGGCGGCCAGCAGCGAACCGAAGTGCAGGGGACCGGTCGGCGAGGGCGCGAAGCGGCCGCGGACGCTGGTCATGGACATGCTGTCGTCACCTTGAATTCAATGTCCGCCGGACACACTTTGCAGCGTGTCCCACGCATTGCACAACGAACTTCCAGGAACCTTCCCAATGCTCAAGCGCGTCGTCCTCTTCCTCGCCACCAACATGGCGGTGCTGGCCCTGCTCAGCATCGTCATGTCGCTGTTCGGCATCAACGCCCAGTCGATGTCGGGACTGCTGGTGATGGCCGCGCTGTTCGGCTTCGGCGGCTCGATGATCTCGCTGCTGTCCTCGAAGTGGGTCGCCAAGCGCGCCGCCGGCCTGCATGTGATCGAGCAGCCCCGCAGCGACGTCGAGCGCTGGCTGGTCGACACCGTGGCGCGACAGGCGCAGGCGGCCGGCATCGGCATGCCCGAGGTCGCCATCTACGACGCGCCCGAGATCAACGCCTTCGCCACCGGCGCCAACCGCAACAACGCCCTGGTGGCGGTGTCCACCGGGCTGCTGCGCTCCATGGACCACGACGAGGCCGAAGCGGTGCTCGCGCACGAGGTCAGCCACGTGGCCAACGGCGACATGGTCACCATGGCCCTGCTGCAGGGCGTACTCAACACCTTCGTGATCGTGCTCGCGCGCCTGGTCGGGCGGGTGGTGGACGGCTTCCTCAGCGGTGACCGCGAGGGCGGCGGCGGGCTGGCCTACTACGCGATCGTGTTCGTGCTGGAGATGGTCTTCGGGCTGTTCGCGAGCATGATCGCGATGTGGTTCTCGCGCCATCGCGAGTTCCGCGCGGACGCCGGCGGCGCCGCGCTGGCGGGCCGGCAGAAGATGGTCGCCGCGCTCAGGCGTCTGTCGCTGAACCAGGGCCAGAACACGCTGCCCAAGCAGGTCGCGGCCTTCGGCATCAGCGGCGCGATCGGCCACGGCCTGCGCCGCCTGCTGCTGAGCCATCCGCCGCTGGAGGAGCGCATCCAGGCCCTGGAGGCGGGCAGCGTGGACGGCGAGGCGGCGCTGCGCCAGGGTCTGCTGGCCTGAGCCGTCGTCCGGCCCTGGCGCCGCTAGCGCGACGCCGGGCCGGCGCTCACTCGAAGTCGTAGCTCATGTCCGGGCCCGAGGGGGCCAGGAAGTGCCCGGACACGTAGTCCACGCCGGTGCCGAACAGCACCGACATGGTGGCGGCGTCGGACACGAAGTCGGCCATGGTCTGGATGCCCAGTTCCCTCGCCTTGCCGGCGATCTCGCGCACGCGCTGCTGGCTTTCGCCGTTGGCCGGCAGGTCCTCGATGAAGCCGGGGTCGATCTTGAGCATGTTCGGCTTCAGGTGCGCCAGCAGCTGGAAGGAATCCAGGCCGGCGCCGAAATTCTCCAGCGCGATGCGGCAGTCCACGCGTGCGGTCGCGGCCGTGAACGCCTGCGCCGCCTTGAGGTGGGTGAACACCTTGGCCTCGGCCAGCTCCAGCACCAGGTACTCGCCGGGCACACCGTGCTCGAGCAGCTGGTCGCCGATGTAGCGCGGCAGGCTGTCGTCGGCCAGCGAGGCCTGGCTGACCTTGACCAGCAGCGTGGTGGGCCGGCCGGCGCGGATGCGCTCGCCGATCACGGCGATCGCGCGGCCCACGACGTAGCGGTCGATCTCCCACAGCAGGCCGTGCTCTTCGGCGATCTGCAGGAAGCTCAGCGGTTTGATCAGTTCGCCGTCGGCGCCCTTGAGGCGCAGGAAGGTCTCGTACACGGCGCCGGTGTCCCCCTGCAGGCTGATCACCGGCTGGTAGTGGAGCACGAAGCCCTCGTGGTCGAGCGCGTCGCGCAGGCGCGAGACCCAGGCCTGGATGTGCTCCTCTTCGGCGCGGTCGACGGCGCTGGGGTCGAACAGCTCGAATCGGTTGCCGCCGGTGGCGCTGGCCGAGGCCATGGCCTCGGCGGCCTTGGCCAGGACCTGGCTGACGCTGGCGATCTTCTCGCCGATCTGCACCGCGCCGATGCTGGCGGTGATCACGCTGGAGCGCGAGCCGATCTCGAAGAGCTCCTCCGAGAACGCCTTGAGCACGCGGTCGGCCACGGCCTCGGTGCCGGCGTGGTCGCTGTTGCGCACCATCAGGGCCAGGGTGTGTTCTCCGAAGCGGGCGGCGACCGCGTCCCCGCCGCCGGCCGCGGCTTGCAGGCGCGCCGCGGTCGCGGCCAGGAGGTCGTCGGCGGAATCCAGGCCGATGTCGGCCAGCAGGTGCTGGTAGTGGTCGGGCTCGAGCAGCAGCAGACCGTGCTGGGCGCTGCGGTGCGCCGCTTCGTCCACCGCGTCCTCGAGCGCGCGCAGGAAGGTCGGGCGGTTGTAGAGGCCGGTGACCTGGTCGCGCTGGCGCAGCTCCTCGATCTCGTGCGCGAGCTCGGGGTCGAGCTCCTGGCGGCGGATCACCACCTGCACGCAGGGCTCGCCCTCGTACTGGGCCTGGATGAATTCCATCGCGGCCGGGAACACGTTGCCCTCGACGTCGCGTGCCTGCAGCTCGTGGCGCGGTGGCGGCGCTTCGCCCTGGGCCAGCGACTTCAGCAGCTGCCGGAACTCCTCCACGTGCTGTGGCGCCACCATGTCCAGCAGCGACATGCCTTCGATGTCCTCGAAGTCGTCGTAGCCGAACATCTCGAGGTAGGCCTGGTTGGCACGGATGTGCATGCCTTCGTGGACGTAGGCGATGGGGTCGCGCGAGGAGTCGATCAGGGCGTCGCAGCGGCGCTCGGTCTCGCGCAGGCGCGCCTCCAGGCGCCGCCGGGCACGCCGGGCCTCGAGGTCGGCCCAGGCGTCGCGGATCGCGGTCAGCAGCAGCGACGCCGGCTCCCGGAGCGCCAGCGCGCGCGCGCCGGCGGTCATGGCGCGGATATGGACGTCCTGGTCGATGGCGTCGGCGACGGCCACCACAGGGATGTCCTTGCCGGTGGCCGCCACCTGCTGCATCACGGTCGCCAGAGGGACGGTCGCCGAATCCTGCTGGGCCACGACCACGTCCACCGGCTGGGCCCCGACCATGCCCGCGAACTCCTCGGCCGAGGCCGGACGCAAGGGCCGCACGGCGATGCCGGCATTGCGCAGCGTGCTGACGATGACTTCGGCCGCTTCGGCGCTGTCGTCGACGATCATCAGCCGCAGGGCGGCTTCCTGGCTTTTCGACATGGGTCTCTCCGTGGAAGCGGCGTTATGCCATGCCCCGGCGCATGGAGTCCACGACGCAGGCCCTTTCGGCAGGATGCGGGGCTGCGGCCGCGACGGCCATCACAGCGCGCGCTTGGACGCGTCGCCGGGGACCTCGCGCACCAGCCGCGGCACCAGGTAGCCGGGCAGGCGCGCTACCAGCGCGGCGTGCAGGGCGCGGGCGCGATCGTCCCCGACCTCGAAATGCGCCGTGCCGGCGACGCGGTCGAGCTGGTGCAGGTAGTAGGGCAGCACGCCGGCCGCGAAGCCGCGCTCGCAGAGGTCCGCCAGCGCATCGACCGAGTCGTTGACCCCGGCAAGCAGCACCGCCTGGTTGAGCAGGCTGGCGCCGGTGCCGCGCAGCGCGGCCATCGCGGCGTCGACGGCGGCGTCGAATTCATTGGCGTGGTTGGCATGGACGACCACCGCCACCGGCCAGGGCAGGTCGCCCAGCCAGGCCAGCAGCTCGTCGTCGACGCGCTCGGGCAGCACCACCGGCAGCCGGCTGTGGATGCGCAGGCGACGCACATGGGGCACGTCGCGCAGCAGGCCGGTGAGTTCGGCCAGCTTGCGGGTGGCCAGCGACAGCGGATCGCCGCCGGACAGGATCACCTCGGTGATCGTGGGATCCGCGGCGATCGCGGCCACGGCGCCGGTCCAGCCACCCGCCGCCGCGGTCTCCTCGGCATAGGGGAAGTGGCGACGGAAGCAGTAGCGGCAGTTCACCGCGCAGCTGCCGGTGGCCACCAGCAGGGCGCGGCCTTCGTACTTGTGGATCACGCCGCGACCGGCCTTCGCGGCGGCGTCGCCGACCGCGTCCAGGCCGAAGCCGGGGACGCTGCGCAGTTCCTCGTCGAGCGGCAGCACCTGCCGCAGCAGGGGATCGTGGCGGTCGCCGTGGCGCATCCGGGCGATGAAGCTTCGGGGCACGCGCAGGGCGAAGGCGGCCACGGCCGCCTCCGGCACCGCGGCCGCTTCGTGTTCCAGCCCGAGCAGGCCCAGCAGCTCGCGGGGGTCGCGCACCGAGGCGCGCCACGCCTGCTGCCAGCCGCGCGGCTGCATGGGAAGGGGGGCTGCGGGTATCATTTCCCCGACATTCTAGCCGCTCCGGCGGCCCAACCCCTGCAGGAGCACGCATGGCCAGCTATGGCATGAACGACGTCAAGAACGGGATGAAGATCCTCGTCAACGCGGAACCCGCGATCATCACCGACACCGAGTACGTCAAGCCGGGCAAGGGGCAGGCGTTCACCCGCGTGAAGTACCGCCTGATCAAGTCGGGCCGCGTGCAGGAAGTCACCATGAAGTCGACCGACTCGGTCGAGGCCGCCGACGTCATCGACACCGACATGCAGTACCTCTACGCCGACGGCGAGTACTGGCACTTCATGAATCCGGAGAGCTTCGAGCAGGTCCAGGCCGACAAGGCCGGCATGGGCGGCGCCGAGAAGTGGCTCAAGGGCGAGGAGGACTGCGTGGTCACGCTCTGGAATGGCACGCCGATCCAGGTCACGCCGCCGAACTTCGTCGAGCTCAAGATCACCGAGACCGACCCCGGCGTCCGCGGCGACACATCGGGCGGCGGCGGCAAGCCGGCCACGCTCGAGACCGGCGCCGTGGTCCGCGTGCCGCTGTTCGTGAACCAGGACGAAGTGATCAAGGTCGACACCCGCTCCGGCGAGTACGTCAGCCGGGTGAAGTGATGACGGTCGAGGGGGCCGCGCCCGAGGCCTGCGATCTGCTGGTCGAGGCCGGACACGTCGTCCCGGTGGAGCCGCACGGCGTGGTCCTCGACGACCATGCCGTGGCGGTGCGCGACGGCGCCATCGTCGCGCTGCTGCCGCGGGCGGAGGCGCGCGCGCGCTTCGCCCCGGCCGAGGTGGTGTCGCGGCCCGGCGGCGTGCTGCTGCCGGGCTTCGTCAACGCGCACACCCACAACCCGATGACGCTGATGCGCGGCATCGCCGACGACCTGCCGCTCAAGGTCTGGCTGCAGCAGCACATCTGGCCGATCGAGGCCGCGGTGATGGCGCCGGACTTCGTCGCCGACGGCGTCACCCTGGCGATCGCCGAGATGCTGCGCGGCGGCACCACGAGCTGCAACGAGAACTACTTCTTCCCGGACGTGCAGGCCGCCGTCTACAGGCGGCACGGCTTCCGCGCCCGCGTCGGCCTGCCGGTGATCGACTTCCCGACCGCCTGGGCCAGCGGCGACGACGAGTACTTCGACAAGGCCGGCGCCGTGCACGACCAGTGGCGGGGCGATCCGCTGGTCGCGACGGCCTTCGCGCCGCACGCGCCGTACACGGTCAACGACGCCAACTTCGAGCGCGTGCGCATGCTGGCCGACCAGCTCGACGTGCCGGTCCACCTGCACCTGCACGAGACCGCGCAGGAGGTCGAGCAGTCGCTGAAGGAGCACGGCCAGCGGCCGATCGCGCGCCTGGACCGCCTCGGCCTGGTCAACGACCGCCTGATCGCGGTGCACATGACCCAGCTGACCGAGGCCGAGATCCACCTCTGCGCCGAGCGCGGCGTGAGCGTCGTCCACTGCCCGGAATCCAACCTCAAGCTGGCCTCGGGCTTCTGCCCGGCCTGCGCGCTGGAACGGGCGGGGGTGAACCTCGCCATCGGCACCGACGGCTGCGCCAGCAACAACGACCTCGACATGGTCGGCGAGACCCGCACCGCGGCGCTGCTGGCCAAGGCGGTGGCGCAGGATGCAGCCGGTTTCGACGCCTTCACCGCGCTGCGCGCCGCGACCCTGGGCGGGGCGAAGGCGATCGGTTTCGATCACCTGGTCGGTTCGCTGGAGCCGGGCAAGCAGGCCGACATGGCCTGCATCGACCTCCGCGAACTCGAGACCCAGCCGCTGCACCACGTGGTCTCGCAGCTCGTCTATGCCGCCGGCCGCCACCAGGTGTCCGACGTCTGGATCGCCGGCGCGGCGAAGCTGCGCGGCCGCGAGCTGGTCGACATGGATCCGGCCGCCCTGGTCGCGAACGCCCGCCAGTGGCGCACGCGCATGGCCGGCATCCGCACCGGCGCCTGACACGCCGGCGCCTTCCCACACTCCCCGAGCAGCCGCCATGACCACCCCATCCCCGGGCACCAATTTCCGCCAGTCCGAGCTCGACAAGTTCGCCGAACTCGCCAATCGCTGGTGGGATCCCGAAGGGCCGCAGAAGCCTCTGCACGCGCTGAACCCGGTGCGGCTGGACTACGTCGCCGCGCGGCGCCCCTGGCGGGCGCGAAGGTGCTGGACGTCGGCTGCGGCGGCGGCCTGCTGAGCGAGGCCATGGCCCGCGCCGGTGCCGAAGTCACCGCCATCGACCTCGCCCCCGACCTGGTCAGGGTGGCGCGCCTGCACGCGCTGGAGTCGGGCGTGAAGGTCGACTACCGCGTGCAGCCGGTGGAAGCCCTGGCCGAGGAGGCCCCCGGCGGCTTCGACCTCGTCACCTGCATGGAGATGCTGGAGCACGTGCCCGACCCCGGCGCGATCATCGCCGCCTGCGCGACCCTCCTGAAGCCGGGGGGCAAGCTGTTCGTCTCCACTCTCAACCGCACCCCCGCGGCCTTCGCGCTGGCGATCGTGGGCGCCGAGTACCTGGCCCGCCTGCTGCCGCGCGGCACCCACCAGTACCGCGACTTCATCCGTCCCTCCGAGCTGGCCGCCTGGCTTCGCGAGGCGCGCCTCGAGCTCGACGACGTCTCCGGCCTGGTGTACGAGCCCTGGGCCAACCGTGCGCGGCTGTCCTCGCGCACCGACGTCAACTACCTCGCCTCGGCCACGAAGCCGGACGCATCGTGAGCGGGAAGGATCCGGGGGCGCGCGGACGCTTCCCGCGCTGCGTGCTGTTCGACCTCGACGGCACCCTGCTCGACAGCGCGCCGGACATGGCCGCGACCGTCAATCGCATGCGCGCGGCGCGCGGCGCACCGCCGATGCCGCTGGCCGACCTGCGCCCCCACGTCTCCAAGGGCGCGCGCGCGATGAGCGCCGCCGCGTTCCCCGAGCTCGCCGGCGAAGTGCCGCCCGAGGTCGTCAGGGAATTCCTGGCCGTGTACGCCGAAGAGCTCGGCCGCCATGGCGCCGCCTTCGACGGCGTCGAGGCGATGCTGGCCGCGCTCGAGGCCGACGGCGCGCGCTGGGGCATCGTCACCAACAAGCCCGAGTACCTGGCGCGCGGCCTGATGCCCGCACTGGGCTGGGACACGCGCAGCGGGGTGCTGGTCGGCGGCGACACCCTGGCCGAGCGCAAGCCGCATCCGCTGCCGCTGCTGCATGCCGCGGAGGCCATGGGCTTCGCGGTCGCCGACTGCGTCTATGTCGGCGACGACGAACGCGACATCGTGGCCGCGCGCGCCGCCGGCATGCGCTCCCTGGTCGCGCTCTGGGGCTACCGCCTCCGGCATGACGACCCGCTCGCCTGGCAGGCCGATGCGATGGTCGCGACGCCCGCCGACCTGCTCGAACCGGACGCCTGGCCGTGAGCATCGAAGGCGTCCGCGGCGAGGCCGCGACCTTCATCGACAAGTGGCGCGCGCGCTGGCCGGAGTGGGAGATCGCCGCGGTGTTCGTGCCGGAACCGCAGCGGTCGCTCGCCGAGGCCTGGTTCGCGCTGCTGCAGGAGCTCGGCGATGCCGCCTGGGGCGGTGCCGACCCGACGCCGGGGCTGGCCAAGCTGGCCTGGTGGCAGGAAGAGCTGGGCGGTTGGGCGAAGGGAGCGCGCCGGCACCCTCTGGGACAGCCGTTGCAGCAGAGGGCGGCGCCCTGGCTGGAGTTGGGTCGCGCCCTGGCGGACCTGCGCTCGCTGCGCGGGGAGGGTGGGGACGCTGAATCACCGGCGGACGCCGTCGCCGCGGGCGAAGCCTTCGCCGCCGCGGTCGCGGACTGCGAGGCTGCGCTGTTCGGTGGCCGCGCGCCGGATCCCGCGGGCCGCGCGGCCGTGCTGGGTTGCCTGCTGGGCGAGCGGGCACTGATGCGGGTCGCGGCCGGAATGCCGTCAACCCCGATTCCGGCGCCTTACGCGGGAACAGGCGCAGGCGCGGACCGGGCGCGCTCGTCGGTGCGTGCCGGCAGCCGCCCACGCGGCGTCCTCGCCGCCCTGGTCGCCGCCCGCCAGGCCCGGCCCGACCGGCCGCTGCCGCCGCTGAGGGCGCTGTTCGCCGCATGGCGGGGTGCCCGGCGCGCGGGTTGAGGCCAGGCGCTCCAGCGCGCGTGCGCGACATGCACCGTTGCGCGGGCTCGCGCCGGGCCGCGGGTACAATTGCAAGCCGTTCTCGATTGCAGGCTTCCGCGTGACCTCTTCCAACCCACCCCCGGTGTTGCCCGATGTCGCCTACGACCGCGCGGCGGCCGCTCGGCCCCTCGACTGGGTGGGCATGCGGCGCATCGCGCTGCCGCTGCGCGTGCCGGACGGGGGTGACGGGTCGCAGCTGGTGCCGGCGTCGGCGGACATCGGCGTGGACCTGGCCAGCGCCGAGACCCGCGGCATCCACATGTCGCGGCTGTACCTGCTGCTGCAGGACGGGCTTCCGGCCGAGCCGCTCTCGGCCTCGTCGCTGCGCGCGCTGCTGCGCGCGTGCATCGACTCGCAGTCGGGCCTGGCGACCCGCGCGCGCCTGACCCTGCGCTGGAACCAACTGCTGCGCCGGCGCGCGTTGGCCAGCGACAATGCGGGCTGGAAGTCGTATCCGGTCGAGGTCGACGCCGTGCTGTCGCCGTCGGGCGCGGAGATCACGCTGGCCTTCGGCATCGACTACTCCAGCACCTGCCCGGCGTCCGCGGCGCTGTCGCGCCGGGCCAACGCCGACCGCTTCGAGGCCGACTTCGCCGGTGACGAATCGCCGTCCAGGGTCGAGGTGCTCGACTGGCTGGCCGAGCGCGGCATGGCCGCCACCCCCACGCCCAGCGCAGCCGCGCCGACGTGCGCGTGGTCCTGCGCAACGACGTCGACGCGCTGCCGCTGCTCGAGCTGGTGGACGCCATCGAGGCGGCGCTCGGCACGCCGGTGCAGACCGCGGTCAAGCGCGAGGACGAGCAGGCCTTCGCCCGCGCCAACGCCGACAATCTGATGTTCTGCGAGGACGCCGCGCGCAGGGTGGCCGCGGTGGTATCCGGCAGTCCGCGGGTGGCCCGCTTCGATGTCACGGTCTCGCACTTCGAAAGCCTGCACGCGCACGACGCCGTGGCGCGCGTGGCCGGGGTCGTGCAGCTTCGCTGAATGCGCTCCGGGTTTCCGGGTTTCCGGTTTCCGGGGTCGTCTCCGCGATAGCATGGCGCGATGCGGAGGGGGGATCCGGAGCTGGACTGGTGGTGCGGCCTGTGGCTGTGCCTGCTGCTGCTGTGCGCGGTCCCGGCCCAGGCTGGCGCATCCTCCTTCGTGCTGCAGTCGCTGCCCGGTGACGCCAGTCCCGCCGACGTGCTGGCCGGACATCACGACCACGAACTCGGCCCGCCGCTTGCGGAGCCGCTGATCCGCGGTCGCCGCGGCGAGACCCGCTGGTGGCGGGTCATCACGCCGGAGCCGCGGACTGCGGAGGATTCCCCCAAGCTGGTCCTGCGCTCGCCCTTCCTGGCCCGGGTGCAGGCCTGGGCGCCGGGAAAAGCGGCTCCGGCGCGGTACGCGCTGTACGGGGACGATGCCGATCCGCGCCATTCCCACCGCGCGCTGTTCGTCGACCTTCCGCAGGGCATCCCCGCCGGCAGCGCGCTTTGGCTGCGGATCGACCCGGGCTCGCGGGTCGCGATGCAGGTGTCGATCGAGCCGCTCGACCAGGTGCGCCGCGACGATCTGGCCTACGTCGCCTGGCGCGTCTTCGTCCTGTCCGTGCTCTCGGTACTGGCGTTGCTGGCGTTCGCCTTCGGCATCGGGACCGGCGAGGCCAGCTTCGGCTGGTTCGGCGCGATGCTGTGCTTCGCGGTGCTGTACACCATGTCCCTGGGGGCGACCTGCGCCTGGTGCCCTGGGCCGAGGCGGTCTTCGGCACCACGCCGCAGTCCAGCCGCATCGTCGGCGGGCTGGGCGTGGTCTGCAGCAACCTGTTCCAGCGCGCCTATCTCGGTCTGCCGCGGAAACTGCGCTGGGCCGAGCGCGCGCTGTGGTTCGGCAGCGGACTGGCCATGGTCACGGTGGTCGGCAGCGTGTTCGTGGATGCCGGGTGGCTGGGGCGCGTCGGCAACATCGGGCTGGTGCTGTCCGCCATCGTGCTGTTCCTGGCCAGCACGCGGCTGGCGGCCGTCGGCGATCGCGCGGGCCGGGTGGTGATGGTGTCGTGGCTGCCGCTGATGGTGCTCATCACACTGGTGGCGCTGCAGATGGCGGGTCTCTGGGCGGGGGCCGCGTGGCTGGCGCAGGGGCTGGCCGGCAGCTTCGCACTGGCCGGCCTGCTGCTGACCATCGGACTGGCGGACAAGCTGGTCCAGCTGCGCCGCGACCTGGACCGCGCCAGCGCGCGGGCGAGCGCCGACGAGCTGACCGGGATGTTCAACCGCAGCGGAATCGAAGGAGAGCTGCGACGGGTGATGCAGGCCGCGCAGGCGCGGTCGATGCCGGTGAGCATCGCCTTCGTCGACCTGGACCGTTTCAAGCAGATCAACGACGAGCACGGGCACGGGGTCGGCGACGAGTGCCTGCGGATCGCGTCGCAGCGCATCCTCAACCAACTGCGCGGCCGCGACATCATCGGCCGCTACGGCGGCGACGAGTTCCTGGTGGTGATGCCGGACACGCCCTTGGCCGATGCGCTGGACGTGGCCGGCCACATGCGCGCAGCGATCGCGAGCCGGCCGCTGGCGACGGCCGGAGTCGATGTGGAGGGGACGCTGAGCATCGGCGTGGCCGAACTGGTTCCCGGCGAGTCGATGGATTCGCTGGTCGAGCGTGCGGACGCGGCGCTGTACGCGAGCAAGGACGCGGGGCGGGACCGGGTCAGCGGCTGACCGCGGCGCCCCGTCTCAACGCCGTTCCAGCACCAGCTGCGGGTCGATGCGGACATCGAACCAGCTCATGCCCCAGTGCAGGTGCGGGCCGGTCGAGCGGCCGGTGGAGCCCACGGCGGCGACGGTCTGACCCTGCTCGACGCGGTCGCCGGGCCGGACGTCGATGCGCGAGAGGTGGAGGAAGTTCGAACTGATGCCGTGGCCGTGGTCGATCAGCAGCGTGCCGCCGGTGAGGTAGAGGTCCGGGTCGGCGAAAGTGACGATGCCGGCCGCAGGCGCCTTGACCGGCGTGCCGGTGGGGGCGGCGATGTCCATGCCCGAGTGCGGGCTGCCGGGCTTCCCGTTGTAGACGCGGGCGCGGCCGAAGCGCCCGCTGACGCGGCCTTCGAGCGGCTGGATGAAGGGCCGTGCGAAATCGGCCCGGGCGTCGTCCCGGTTCCGCGCTTCGGCCACCCGGGCCTGCTCGCGGCGGATGCGCTCGGCGATCGCAGGCGGCGGGTCGACCGTGGCGGGAGGCACGCCGTCGATGCGCTGCTCGGGCCAGTCGCGCGGGTCCACGGCGATGCGGGCGTCGGTGCGGCTGCCGTCGGGGCGGGTGACGGCGACCAGCAGCGGGCCGGTCTCGTTGCGCCCGACGCCGAAGGCCACCGTGCCGTAGCCGGTGCTGCGCAGGACGCGGCCGCCGTATTCGACGCGGCTGCCGGCAGGCACCTTGCCGAGCACGAGCGCGCCCTGCCGCACGCGTTCCGGGAACACCACGCGCAGGTCCGCGGTGGCGGCGGAATCCGCGGCGGCGACCGCGGGGGCGGCCTGCGCGAGTGCAAGCGCCCAGGGGAGGGCGGAGAGCAGGCCGACCAGGACGGCGCCGGCCGCGTTCATGGTGTGGCTCCCGGCGCGCTGGAAGCCGGTGTCACCTTGCGAATTCCAGGCGGCGGCCGGCGGGCGCGCCGAGCAGCTTCGACCCGTTCCAGGACAGGACACCGTTGACCCAGGTCGAAGCGATGCGTGAGCGGAAGGTGGTGCCTTCGAACGGCGACCAGCCGCACTTCGACAGCACGTCTTCGCGCCTCACCGTGAACGGTGTGTCCTCGACCATCACCAGGTCGGCCCAGTAGCCCTCGCGCAGGAAGCCGCGCTCCTTGACGTCGAACAGCTGCGCCGGGGCGTGCGCGAACTTCTGCACCACGCGCGCGATGTCGAAGCGGCCTTCGTGCACGCACTCCAGCGCCGCCACCAGCGCGTACTGCACCAGCGGCAGGCCGCTGGGCGCACGGGTGTAGGGCGCCTGCTTCTCTTCCCGGGTGTGCGGGGCGTGGTCGGTGGCCAGCACGTCGATGACGTCGTCGGCGAGCGCGCGCAGCAGGGCCTCGCGGTCGCTGGCGTCCTTGATCGCCGGATTGCACTTGATCTGGTGGCCCAGGCGCGCGTAGTCGGCGCGGTCGAAGCGCAGGAAGTGGATGCAGGTCTCGGCGGTGATCCGCTTGCGCAGCCGGCCGTCGGCGTCGACCAGCGGGCCGGCCTCGAACAGCGCCAGTTCGTCGGCGGTGGAGATGTGCAGCACGTGCAGGCGGGTGTCGTGGCGACGGGCCAGCTCCAGCGCCAGGCGCGTCGACCTGATGCAGGCCTCGCGCGAGCGGATGTCGGGATGCAGCTCCGCGGGGATGTCGTCGCCGTACTGCGCGCGCGCGGCCGACAGCGCCGCGTCGATCATCGGCGTGTCCTCGCAGTGGGTGATGATCGGCACCGGACTCTCGCGGAAGATCGCGTCGAGGGTCGCCGGGTCGTCGACGAGCATGTTGCCGGTGGAGGCGCCCATGAAGACCTTGAGGCCCGGGGTCGCGGCCGGATCGATGCCGCGCACCGCCTCCAGGTTGTCGTTGCTGGCGCCCATGTAGAAGCCGTGGTTGCCCCAGGCCCGGCCGGCGGCGCGGGCGTACTTGTCCTCCAGCGCCGCGGCGTCGAGCGTCGGTGGGCTGGTATTGGGCATGTCCATGAAGCTGGTCAGGCCGCCGGCGACCGCCGCCGCCGACTCGGTGGCGATGTCGGCCTTGTATTCGAGGCCCGGCTCGCGGAAGTGCACCTGGTCGTCGATCATGCCCGGCAGCAGACGGTGGCCGGCGGCGTCGAACACGGTCTCGCCGGCGCGCGGCGACAGGCTGCCGATCGCGTCGATGCGGCCGGCACGGATGCGCAGGTCGGCCTCGGACTCGCGGCCCTCGTTCACCAGGCGCGCATTCAGGATCAGGGTATCGGTCATGGCGGAGGTCCGTGGTCGCGCGGCGGGACCGGGTCCAGGCCGCCGGGGTGGAGGGGATGGCAGCGGCCGATGCGCCTGGCTGCCAGCCAGCTTCCGCGCAGGGCGCCGTGCACCGCGATGGCCTCCATGGCGTATTCCGAACAGCTGGGCACGAACCGGCAGCGCGGGCCGAGCAGGGGGCTGAGCCAGCGTTTGTAGCCGCGCAGGAGCGCGATGAGCGTGCGATCGATCAAGGAGGCGTCGGCGGATTGGGGTGCGCGGCGGCGCGCGCGGTTGCCGCTGCAGTCGGGGCAGGGTATAACAGCCCGCTTTCCCGTCCAAGCGTCGGGAGTGTGGCGCCGGCCACAAGCGCGTTCCCCCGAACGCTTCCCGGTGGCCGGACTCGACTGTCGTTGCCGCGTGCGGCCACGGATCGGTGACGCCTCTCTCCCGCTGCCTGGCCGACGGCCGGCCGCGCGAGCGGACCGGCGCCCACTTGTCCCAGAAGGATCGCCGATCGTGGCAGTGAAGAAGACCGTCAAGAAGGCCGCCAAGGCCGCCAAGCCCGCGGCCGGGAAGGCCGCCCCGAAGAAGGCCGCCAAGGCACCGGCCAAGGCCGCCGCGAAGAAGGCTCCCGCGAAGGCGGCGCCGAAGAAGGCCGCAAAGCCGGCCGCGAAGAAGGCGGTGAAGGCTCCGGTCCGGAAGGCCGCGGAGAAGAAGGTGGTCGCGAAGAAGGCCGTTGCGAAGAAGGCGGTTGCGAAGAAGGCCGTCACCCCCGCCGCGCCCGCGAAGAAGGTTGCCGCGAAGAAGGTTGCGCCGGCGAAGAAGGCGGCCGTCGGCAAGGCGGCTCCGGCCAAGGCTCCAGCCAAGGCTGCGAAGCCCGTGGCCAAGGCCGCGCCGGCGAAGAAGGTCGCGCCCGCGGTGATGGCGCCCGCCGCCAGGACCGCGCCGGCGACGGCGCGCAAGGCCACCGCCAAGCCCTCGACCAAGGTCGGCCAGGCGCAGCCCGAGGCGCGGAAGGCGCCGGCCCGCCCCGTTGGCAAGGTCGCGGTGGCGTTGACCAACCGCCAGGCCCCTCCGCCGGCCCCGAAGACCCGTTACAAGGTCATCGCCTACAAGACCGACGAGGCCACCGGCCGCCCGATCCTCCCCGCGGGCTACCGGCCCGGTCCGGAGGAGGAGTACATGAGCCCGCTGCAGCTCGAGTATTTCCGCCAGCGCCTGCTGGACTGGCGCGCCGATCTGGTGGACGAGTCCAAGCAGACCATCGAGAACCTCAAGGACGAAGTGCGCGACGTGGGCGACGACGCCGAGCGCGCGACCCGCGAGACCGAGAACTCGCTGGAACTTCGCACCCGCGACCGCTACCGCAAACTGATCGGCAAGATCGACAGCACGCTCAAGCGCGTGGACTCGGGCGAGTACGGTTTCAGCGTGGATTCGGGCGAGGAGATCGGCCTCGACCGACTCGAGGCGCGCCTGACCGCCGAGCGCACCATCGACGAGCAGGAGCGCTGGGAGCACCTGCAGAAGCAGATCGGCGACTGAGTCCGCCCTCCGTCCGCAGGGCGGAAGAAGCCCGTCGTACGGGCCGGAATGGAGTGCCCCGGCGACCAGGGTTGTCGGGGACTCCCTGACAGGGTTTGGCACCTTGTCGCGAAGGTTACGGCTTCGCGACAATCGTTCGGCACGACAACGGCAAATCCATCGAAAGGTGGAGACGTAAAGCCACCGGCCTACAGGCGCGAGCCCAGGGTAGCGGGGCTACCGAATGCAACCCCGCGTCCCGGACCCTGGTCCGGTCGACATGCCCGGGACAGCCCGGTTGCCGTGCCTTGCCTGCGTCTGCGGGCGAGTCCACACCAACCTTGAAGGGGCTACCCGCATGAACCTGAACAAGCTCGCCATCGCCGCCGCTCTGGCGATCACCGCCACCGGCGTGCAGGCCGCCGACACCACCGGAACCTTCACCGTCTCGACCAATGTCACGGCGTCGTGCGAGGTGAGCGCCACCGATCTCGTCTTCACGGACGTCGATCCGCTTGCCAATGCGACCACCGCTACCGACGGCGACACGACCATCTCGGTGACCTGCTCCAACACCACGCCGTACAACGTCGGCCTGAGCGTCGGCTCGGGCGCCGGCGCCACGGTCGCGGCGCGCAAGATGACCCACACCGACACCACCAGCACGCTGGATTACGCGCTGTTCAGTGATGCGGGGCGGACCACCGACTGGGGCCACACGGTCTCCACCGATACCGTCCCCGGCACCGGCACCGGCGTCGCCCAGAGCCTCACCGTGTATGGCCAGATCGCCTCCGGCCAGGAGACCGCCAAGGTCGGTGCGTACACGGACACCATCACGGTCACGGTCACCTACTGATGCGCCATGCGCTGGTCCGGCCCCGCACGTTCGTGCGGGGCCTTCTCGGCGTTGGCCTGGCGCTGCTCGCGCCGGTCGCGCTGGCGGCCGGCTTCCAGGTCTCTCCCACCATCGCGGAAGTCGCACCCGGCGTCCGCGTGGCCAGCTTCGAGCTGCGGAACCCGGGCGAGGAGACGCTCACCATCCAGGTGGATGCGCTGGACTGGACCCAGAGCGCCGAGGGCGGCGACGCGCTCGCGCCCGCACGCGACGTGGTGATCGTGCCGCGTCTCGCCACCCTGCCGCCGCGCGGCTCGCAGCTGGTGCGCATCGCGGTGCAGGGAGAGGTCGCGCGGGAACGCGCCTATCGCCTGCGCCTGCGCGAGGTTCCGCCGCCGCCGCCGCCGGGCTTCATGGGCGTGCGCACCCTGGTGGAACAGCTCGTGCCCGTGTTCTTCCAGACCGCCGCCACCGCCGACGCGGTCGAGTGGCGTGTACTTCCGGGGGCGGCGGGCGAGCTGCTGCTCGCCGCGCGCAATGCCGGCGGGCGCCATCTTCGGCTCAGCGGCCTCCGTCTGGTGGATCCGCGCGGCGCCGTGCTCGCCGAACGCGGGGGCCCCGGCTACGTACTCGCCGGGCAGTCGACGCAATGGCCGCTGGACACGCATGCGCGCCCGGCGCGGGGCGATGCAGTCCGGCTCGAGTTCCTCAGCCATGGCGAAGCGCGTTCCATTCCGCTCCAGGTGGAGTGATCGGACGGGACCTTCTCCCGCCCTTGGCAGGCGGCTGCTGTCCATGACGCTTGCCCTGATGTTCGCCGGCACGGTCTCCGCCGAGGAGCGTGAAGACTGGTACCTGGCCGCACTCGACCACATGGACAGCGGTCTCGGCGTCCTGCTGCTGACGGTCGACGACGGCAACCGGTGGATCCGGGTGAGCGATCTCCGCTTGCTGGAGCTTCCCGTGCCCGCCGCGCCCACGCGCCTGCATGCCGGCGAAACCTACGTGCCGCTCTCGAGCCTGGCGCTCGCGGCCGACATCGACGCGATCGGCGGCCGCCTGCATCTGTTCGATCCGCACACGCTCGCCGTCGCGACCACCGAGGACCTGGTCGTGGACATCACCGTCAACGGCCTCGCCCTGCCCGAACCGCAGATCATCCGGCGGCAGGGCCGGGACCTGCTGTTGTCGCCGCAGACGCTCGCGTTGGCCCACCTGGCGCCCGCGGCCGGCGACGCGGACTGGGTCCCGGTGCGCAGCTTCGCCGGCGACCACTACGTGCTCGATGAGCGCCGCATGCGCCTGGAGATCACCGCGGCTCCCGGGCACTTCGCATCGACCCGGCTGCGGCTTGGGGGTCCCGACGTCGCACCGCTGGCGCACGCGCGCGCCCCCTGTCCGCGATCGTCGGCTACGACATCGGCGTGGGGCAGGGCCCAGAGGGCGAGCGGCGCGGCTCGCTGCTGCTCGACGGCGCCCTGTCGGGAGGACGCCTCGGCTGCCGCAACCGCGCCGTCTGGCGCACGGGCTTCTCCTGGTCGCGGCTCGACAGCACCTGCTTCGTGGACTGGCCGGAGCGGCGCCTGTCGCTCGCGGCGGGCGACGGCATCAGCCGCGACTCCAGCCTCTCGCCGGCGGTGCGCTACGGCGGCGTGCGCGTCGGCACCGATTTCGACCTGCAGCCGCATCTGCGCACCCAGCCCCTGCTCGGCGTCCAGGGAACCGCGCGCCTGCCTTCGGTCCTGGAGATCTGGTCACGCCAGCAGCTCGCCTTCCGCGGCGAGCTGCCGCCCGGCCCGTTCATGGTGGACGGCATTCCCTCGCAGACGGGCCGCGGACTGCTGGAAGCGGTCGTCATCGACGCGCTCGGCCGCCAGGTGCTGGTGAGCACGCCGTTCTACTCCGATCCCGACCTGCTGCGGCCCGGGCTGACCGACTGGTCGCTCGAATCCGGCCGCTTGCGGGAAGGGTTCCTGTCCCCCGACGACCGCTACGGCGACCGCTTCGCACTGTTCTCGTGGCGGCGCGGTCTGGCTCCGTACTGGACCCTGGAAACACGCGTCGAATGGCAGGCTTCGCACCATCTGTACGGTGTCGCCAACCACCTGCGACTCGGCCATTCCGGCGTCGCCGAGATCTCCGCCGCCCGCTCCGAGGGCGGGAGCGTGCGCGGCGACGCGTGGGCGCTGGGGTACACCTTCCAGGGGCAGCGCTGGGCCCTGGGTCTCCGCTACGCGGGCTATGACCGGGAATACCGCGATCTCGCCTATCCGGTGGAAGGCGCCGCCCCGGCGCGCGACGCCCGGGCGAACGCAGGTCTGAGGCTCGGCCGGGCATCGCTGTCCATCGGCGCGGTCGTGCGCGACAGTCGCGCGGCCGGTGAACAACGGCTCGCGCGCGCTGCCCTCAACGTGCCGCTCGGCAGAGGCTTCCTCAACCTGACCGCGTTCCGTCCGCTGCAGGACGCGAGCGGAACGCTGTACGGCGCGATCTTCACCCTGCCCCTGTCCCACCACCGTTCCGCATCCGCCTGGCTGAGCGCCGACAGCGAGGGCATCGACCCTGGCGTCACGCTGCAGCGCAGCCTGCCGGTGGGGCCCGGCTACGGCTACCGGGTATCGCACGAGGACTCCGCGCTCGGGGCGCGCACCACCATGGAGGGCCGGCTGCGCACCGACGCGGCGCAGTGGAGCGCGGCCGCGTTGCGGACCGGCACCGGGACCGACGTCCGGATCGGCGCGACGGGCGCGCTGGTGGCGACCCGCCAGGGCGTGTTTCCGACCACCGACGACGGTGGAAGCTTCGCGCTGGTCGATCTGCCGCAGGCGGATGGCCGCGTCCTGCGCGAGCACCAGTTCGCCGCCTCCACCCGGGCCAACGGCAAGGCGCTGGTCTCCGGCCTGCGACCCTTCGAGTCCAACCGGCTCGACCTCGACAGCACCAGCCTGGCGCTCTCCACCCGTATCCGCGATACCCGCCTCGAGCTGGTTCCGGGCCGGCGCCAGGTCGTCCTCGCCGATTTCGGCGCCAGCCGCATGGTGCCGGTCACCCTGCGCGTGACGACCCGTGACGGCACGCCGGTCGCCGCCGGCGCGCTCGCACGCTGGTCGGACCGCGCATCCACCCAGGTCGGCTACGACGGGCTGATGTACGTGGAGCTGGAAGATGGCGCGCATCCGATCGAGATCACATGGTCGGGACAGCGGTGCACGATTCCCGCGGCCGCGCTCCCCACAGCACCGGACCCTTCCCTGATCTACGAGGCGACCTGCCAATGACTGCTCCCGACCCGCGGCGCCGCTCCCCGTCCGGATGCCGGCCGCTGCTGCTCCTGGCCCTCCTGGGCGCCGGCCCGGCTGCGGCCTGCACCATCGACATCGCCGCGCTCTCGTTCGGCAGCATCGATCCGCTCGCCAATGCCGCCAGCGACAGCGTCACCACGTTCACGGTGACCTGTCCGGTCGACACCGCCTACTCCGCGACGGTGACCGCGGGCGCCGGCAGCTACGCGGATCGCCGGATGACGAGCGCGGGAGGCACTCTCGACTACCAGCTCTACACCGAGGCGAGCAGGAGCCTCGTGTGGGGCGACGGCAGCGCGGGCACCAGCGTCATCTCGGGCGCGGCGGGGCCCGCGGGCGTCACCCGCAGTCTCTACGGCCGCGTGCCCGCGCAACCGATGGCGATCCCCGGAAGCTACTCGGACACGCTGCTGGTGACGGTCACCTACTGAGCGACCGGCCGCGGGCGCCGTGCTATGCGCGTCCGGAAAGCCGGCGCGCCATCTCGTCGCGCATGAGGTGCTTCTGCACCTTGCCGGAGACCGTCAGAGGATACGCGTCGACGAACTCCACGTAGCGCGGGATCTTGTAGTGGGCGATGCGTCCGCGGCAGTAGTCCCGGACGTCGTCGGCGTCGAGCGACGCGCCATCGGCCAGCCGGATCCAGGCGCAGACCTCCTCGCCATAGACGGGGTCGGGCACGCCGAACACCTGGACGTCCAGGATGTCCGGGTGTTCGTACAGGAACTCCTCGATCTCCCGCGGATAGATGTTCTCGCCGCCGCGGATCAGCATGTCCTTGAGCCGGCCGACGATGCGGCAGTAGCCATCGTCATCGATGGTGGCGAGGTCGCCGGTGTGCATCCAGCCGTCGGCATCGATGGCCTCGGCGGTGCGCACCGGGTCGTTCCAGTAGCCGCGCATCACCGAATAGCCGCGCGTGTGCAGCTCGCCGACCACGCCGCGCGGGACGGTGTTGCCGTGCCGGTCCGCGATCCGCACCTCGACGTGCGGGTGGATGCGACCGACCGAATCCACCCGCCGGTCGACGGGATCGTCGGCGGTGGTCTGGAAGCTCACCGGACTGGTCTCGGTCATGCCGTAGCAGATGGTGACGTCGGACATGTGCATGCGCTCCGTCACCTGGCGCATGACCTCGATCGGGCAGTTCGAGCCGGCCATGATCCCGGTGCGCAGCGTCGACAGGTCGAAGTCCGCGAAGCGCGGGTGCGAGAGCATCGCGATGAACATGGTCGGCACGCCGTGCAGGGCGGTGCAGCGCTCCTCCTGCACCGTGCGCAGCGTGGCGTCGGCGTCGAAGCCCTCGCCGGGCAGCACCATGCAGGTGCCGTGGGTGACCGCGGCCAGGTTGGCCAGGACCATCCCGAACGTGTGGTAGAAGGGCACCGGGATGCACAGGCGGTCGCGCTCGGTGAAGCGCAGGCGCTCGCCGATGAAGAAGCCGTTGTTGACCACGTTGTGATGGGTCAGGGTCGCGCCCTTGGGTGAACCCATGGTGCCGGACGTGAACTGGATGTTGATCGCGTCGTGCGGGTCGAGCAGCGGCTGCATCGCGGCCAGGCGGGCATGCGCGTCGGGATCCCGGCAATCCGCGATGTCGTCGAAGCGCCAGGCGCCGGGCGAGCCGTCGCCCTCGGCGTCGTCGCCCAGCAGGATCGCGTGGCGCAGCGTCGGCAGCCGGCTGGAACGCAGATGGCCGGGCGGGGTCGAGTCGAGTTCAGGCGCGATCTCGCGCAGCAGGGCGACGTAATCCGACGTCTTGAACCTGCGCGCCAGCACCAGCGCCTTGCAGTCCACCAGCTTCAGCGCGTACTCGAGTTCGTGCGTGCGGTACGCCGGGTTGATGTTGACCAGCACCAGGCCGGCGCGGGCGCTGGCGAACTGCATGAGGGTCCATTCGCTGCGGTTGAGCGACCAGATGCCGATGCGGTCGCCCCGCTCCAGTCCCAGGGCCAGCAGGCCGGCGGCCAGGCGGGTCACGCGTCCGTCGAACTCGCGCCAGGTCCAGCGCACGCCCTGTGGCGGCACCACCAGCGCCTCGCGTTCCGGCCAGGCGTCGGCGATGCGGGCAAGCATCGCGCCGACGGTTTCCCGCAGCAGCGGCTGCGAGGTGTCTCCACGGACGTGGCTGGGGGCAGGCAGGGAGGTGACGGTCATGGCGCGGCGCGGCCCGGAGGGGGGAATCCCGAGAATAGGGCGTCGGCGCCGGCGGTGCGTACGCGACCTTGGGCGGATGGACGGACGCTGTGTTGCAGCACCCGGCGCCCCCCGGATCAGTGCAGTTCGCGCAGGTCCAGCCGTCGCAGCTTCGGCGCCCGCCACGCGGTCACCGCCGCCACCGCCATGGTCACGCAACCGCCGAGCACCACGGCCGGAACCAGCCCGAGCAACCGTGCCATGGAGCCGGCATAGAAGGCGCCGAGCTCGTTCGACGAGCCCACGAACAGACCGTTGATCGACGACACCCGCCCGCGCATGGCGTCGGGCGTGGACAGCTGGAGGATGGTCGAACGAAGCACCACCGAAACGCCGTCGCACATGCCCGACAACAGCAGGAAGAAGGCCGAGAGCCAGAACGAGCGCGACAGGCCGAAGCCGATGATGCACAGCCCGAAGCCGACCACGGCCAGCAGCAGGATGCGCCCCGCATGCCGCGTCGGGGGACTGCGCGCCAAAACCACGCCCATGGCCACCGCGCCCAGCGCCGGGGCGCTGCGCAGGATGCCCAGGCCCTCGGGGCCGTAGTGGAGGATCTCCCGGATGAAGGCGGGCGCCAGCGAGATCGCGCCGCCGAACAGCACCGCGAACATGTCCAGGGCCAACGCGCCGAGCAGGATCTGGTTGGAGAACACGAAGCGCGCGCCCTCGGCGATGCTGGAGAAGATCGGCGCGCCCTGGAGGGTGATCGCCGGCTCGGTCACCTTCAGCCGGCGGATGGCGACCGCCGCCACCAGCGCGAAGGCCGCGGCCAGCGCGTAGGACGCGCCCATGCCCGCCGCGCCCACGATCACGCCGCCGATGGCGGGCCCGAGCACCATCGCCGACTGGAACACGATGCTGCCCAGGCTGGCGCCGCGGGCGAACTGCGGCCGCGGCAGCACGCGCGCGAACAGGGCGTTGTAGACCGGACCAAGGAAGGCGCGCACGGCGCCGGTCAGCACCAGCGCCGCGTAGATCCAGCCCACGCGCACCTCGCCGGCGACGCCCGAGGCGATCAGGGCCAGCGCGACCGGCGTCAGCGCCAGGCCGATGCAGGCGACCATGCCCAGCCTGCGTCGGGGCAGGTGGTCGACCAGATGGCCGGCGAAGGGCGCGACGCAGAAATAGGGGACGAGCTCGGCCAGTCCGATCAGGCCCAGCATCCACGGGTCGCGGGTCAGCTCGTAGACGTGCCAGCCCACCGTCACCGCCACGATCTGATAGCTCATGATCGTGCAGATCCGGTAGGCCATCAGCCCGCGGAACGAGGGGTTGCGCAGCGGCGCCATGCGACCGTCGTCGGGCGCCGCGCCTGGCACCGGGCCGGACGTGTTCCCGGCGGCCGGCGACTCGCCGCCGGGGCCCGCGACGCTCACGCCAGCGCGCGCTGCGCGGTGTCGCGGATGAAGGCGAGCAGGGCCGCGAGGCCGTTGCTGCGGGTGGGCGAGAGGTGCTTCGCCAGGCCGATGTCGGCGATGTAGGACGGGTCGGTGTCGAGGATGTCCCGCGCGCCGCGGCCCGAATACACGCGCAGGGCCAGGTAGACCAGGCCGGAGACGATGGCCGAGTCGCTGGCCGCGACGAAGTCCAGGCGCGTGGCGTCGCCCGAGGGCACGATCCAGACCATCGACTGGCAGCCATGCAGGCGATGGGCCTCGGTGCGGAGTTCGTCGGGGAACTCCGGCAGTTTGCGGCCGAGGTCGATCAGGTACTGGTAGCGCTCGGACCAGTCGCTGAAGAAGGCGAACTCGTCGCGGATCGCGGCCTGGGCCTCGGCGGCGGTGGTTTCGAGCGGGAAGGGGGTGGCGATATCCATGGTTCAGCCTCGCTTCCAGCGTACGCCCTGCGGTGTGTCTTCAAGCAGAACGCCCTCGGCGGCAAGCTGGTCGCGGATCGCGTCGGCGCGGCCGAAGTCGCGGGCCTGCTTGGCCGCGGCGCGTTCATCGACCAGGGCCTGGATCCGGGCATCGTCGTCGCCGGAGGCGCCGCGTGCGAACCAGGCCGCCGGTGCCTGCTGGAGCAGGCCCAGGGCGCGGCCGCCGGCGCGCAGGGCGGCACGCAGTCCGGACAGGGTCTGCAGGGCGTCATCGCCGGTGGCGGCGCCGTGGGCGATGTCGTTGCGCAGCGCGCGCGCCTCGGCGGCGATCGCCGCCAGTTCGGCCAGGGCCTGCGGCGTATTGAGGTCGTCGTCGAGCGCGGCTCTGATGGCCCCGGGAATCGGGGTCGTCGCCGCGGCCGCAGCGTCCGGCGCGACCCTTGAAGGCTCGCGAAGCGCCCCGGCGTCGCGGGGCGCGAGCAATGCATCGGCGTCGCGCAGGGTGCCGTACAGCCGGTCCAGCGTGCGCACGCTCTGCTCGACCAGTGCGTCCGACCATTCCAGCGGTTGCCGGTAGTGCGCCGAGAGCAGCGCGTGGCGCAGGGCCTCGGGCGGGTGGCGACGGACCAGGTCGCGCACCTTCTCGATGTTGCCCACCGACTTCGACATCTTGGCGCCGCCGAAGTTGAGCATGCCGTTGTGCAGCCAGAAGCGCGCGAACACCTTGCCGCCATGCGCGCACTCGCTCTGCGCGATCTCGTTCTCGTGGTGCGGGAACTGCAGGTCGACGCCGCCGGCGTGGATGTCGATGGTCTCGCCCAGGTGGGTGGCGGCCATGGCCGAGCATTCGATGTGCCAGCCGGGGCGGCCGCGGCCCCAGGGCGAATCCCAGCCCGGAAGCTCGGCGGTGGAGGGCTTCCAGAGCACGAAGTCCCCGGGGTCGCGCTTGTACGGTGCGATGTCCACGCGCGCGCCGGCCAGCATGTCCTCGGGATCGCGGCGCGAGAGCTTGCCGTAGCCGTCGAAGCTGGCCACCGAGAACAGCACGTGGCCCTCGGCGGCGTAGGCATGCCCGCCCTCGATCAGCCGCTCGATCATGGCGATGATCTCGCCGATGTGGCCGGTCGCCTCGGGCTCGATGTCGGGCGGCGCCACGCCCAGTGCGGCCATGTCCTCGCGATAGGCGGCGGCGAAGCGCCCGGTGATCGTCGAGATCGGCACGCCCTGGCCGGCGGCGGCGGCGTTGATCTTGTCGTCGACGTCGGTGATGTTGCGGGCGTAGGCCAGCCCGCCGAAGCGGCGGCGCAGGACCCCGGCCAGGACGTCGAACACCACCGGCCCGCGCGCGTTGCCGATGTGGACGTAGTTGTAGACGGTGGGCCCGCAGACGTACATCGTGATGCGCGCGGGGTCCAGGGGCTGGAAGACCTCGACCCGGCGGGTGAGGCTGTTGAAGAGTCGCAGGGTCATTTCGCGGGCCGTTCGGCAGGCCGTCGATTCTACCGGCGGGGGACCGCGACAGCCACGATTCAGTCCGTTCCCGGGGAAACGCCTACACTGGCGCCTCGCCATGCCTTCATTCCTGCCCGCAAAGCGGTGGCTGCCGCTGCTTCTGGCGGCCGCGTTCGCGGCGGCGCCCGCGTGGGCGCAACATACGGTGATCCAGGCGGAGAACGTGCGCTACGAGTACGCTCAGGTCCTGCGCGCCGAGCCCGTGTACCAGACGCTGCGTGCCACCGGCATGGTCGAGCGCTGCGAGCAGTCGAGCCTGGTGCAGCCCGGAGGGGAGGAGGGGCGGCGCGGTCTGTCGCGCGTGGTCGGCGCCGTGCGCGACGTGCTGACGCCCGGCCGCCGCGATCCGTCGGTCGACGCCGACACCGCGGACGCAGCCGGGGGCGACTGCCGCATGGTGCCCGTCGAGCGGGAGTTCCGGCGGCCCATCGCCTACGACGTCGACTACGTGGTCCGCGGGGTCAAGTACCGCTCGCGGCTGCCGCGCGACCCGGGCAACCGGCTGCGGGTGAAGGTGGCGGTGACCCCGGTCGTGCCGGAAGGCAATATCGACTGAGGCCGCCGGGCGCTTGCCCGCCGCCTGCCGCCATGGGAAGATTGCCGCGATGCAGCACGCCGACGCCCTTGTCCATGACCTCCTGACCTCCGCCCGGATGGCGGCGGGCATGACCTCGCGCGCGCGTCGACCGGAAGCCCACGTTCCCCTGGGTTAGGACCGGACTGCGCCCGTCATCCGTCGTTCGAAGCCCGGCCCGAGCCGGGTTTTTTCGTTTTCCGATCCCTTGGACATCCTCATGACTTCGTCACCCAGGCATTTCCTCAACACCCAGGACTGGAGCCGCGCGCAGATCGACGCGGTGCTCGCGGACGCCGCCCGCATGAAGCGCGAACCGATCGGCGACGCGCTGAAGGGCAGGTCCATCGCCCTGGTGTTCTTCAATCCCTCGATGCGCACCCGCACCAGCTTCGAGCTGGGAGCGTTCCAGCTCGGCGCCCACGCCGTGGTGCTGCAGCCGGGCAAGGACGCCTGGCCGATCGAGTTCGACCTGGGCACGGTGATGGACGGCGACGCCGAAGAACACATCGCCGAGGTCGCGCGCGTGCTCAGCCAGTACGTCGACATGATCGGCGTGCGCGCCTTCCCGAAGTTCGTCGACTGGGCAGTGGACCGCGAGGACCGGGTGCTCGAGGGGTTCGCGAAGTACGCGACGGTGCCGGTGATCAACATGGAGACCATCACCCATCCCTGCCAGGAGCTGGCGCACGCGCTGGCGCTGCAGGAGCACTTCGGCACCAGCGACCTGCGCGGGAAGAAGTACGTGCTGACCTGGACGTACCACCCGAAGCCGCTCAACACCGCGGTCGCCAACTCGGCGCTGACCATCGCCACCCGCATGGGCATGGACGTGACCCTGCTGTGCCCGACGCCGGAGTACGTGCTCGACGAACGCTACATGGGCTGGGCCGGACAGAACGTGTCCGAGAGCGGCGGCTCGCTGACCGTCAGCCACGACATCGAGAGCGCCTACGCCGGCGCCGACGTGGTCTACGCCAAGAGCTGGGGCGCGCTGCCGTACTTCGGCAACTGGGGCCCGGAGAAGCCGATCCGCGACCGGTACCGCCACTTCATGGTCGACGAGACGAAGATGGCGCTGACCAACGACGGCGTCTTCAGCCACTGCCTGCCGCTGCGCCGCAACGTGAAGGCCACCGACGCGGTGATGGATTCGCCGCGCTGCATCGCCGTGCAGGAGGCGGGCAACCGCCTGCACGTGCAGAAAGCGGTGATGAAGGCGCTGGCCGCGCGCTGAAGCCGGTCTGATCCGTCCCCGTGATCCATTATCGAGACCCCCGACATGACCGCTGCATCCGAATCCAAAGACATCGTCCTGGCCTTCTCCGGGGGGCTCGACACCAGCTTCTGCGTGCCCTGGCTGAAAGAGCGCGGCTGGACCGTGCACACGGTGTTCGCCGATACCGGCGGCGTGGACGCCGCCGAGCGGGCGACGATCGAAGCCCGCGCGGCGGAGCTCGGCGTGGCCAGCCATGTCACCGTCGACGGGGGCCCAGCGATCTGGGAGGGCTTCGTCAAACCCTTCGTCTGGGCGGGAGAGGCCTACCAGGGCCAGTACCCGCTGCTGGTGTCCGACCGCTACCTGATCGTGGATGCCGCGCTGGCGCGCGCGCGCGACCTCGGCACCAATGCGATCGCCCACGGCTGCACCGGCATGGGCAACGACCAGGTGCGCTTCGACCTCGCGGTGAAGGCATCGGGAGACTTCCGCATCGTGGCCCCGATCCGCGAGATCCAGAAGGAACACACGCAGACCCGCGCCTACGAGCAGGCCTATCTCGAAGAGCGCGGCTTCGGCGTGCAGTCCAGGCAGAAGGCCTACACCATCAACGAGAACCTGCTCGGCATCACCATGTCCGGCGGCGAGATCGACCGCTGGGAGGCGCCGGGCGAGGGCGCGCGCGGATGGTGCGCGCCGCGCTCGGCCTGGCCGGACGAACCGCTGCAGGTCGCGCTGCGCTTCGTCAACGGCGAAGCGGTGGGACTGGACGGCGAGGACGTGGAGGGCGCGAGGCTGCTGGCGCGCCTCAACACGATGTTCGCGCCCTACGGCGTGGGTCGCGGCATCTATACGGGCGACACCACCATCGGCCTCAAGGGACGCATCGTGTACGAGGCGCCGGGACTCACCGCCCTGCTCGCGGCGCACCGCGCGCTGGAAGAGGCGGTGCTGACCAAGCAGCAGAACCGCTTCAAGCCTGACATCGGCCGCAAGTGGGTGGAGCTGGTGTACGAGGGCTTCTACCACGACCCCCTGAAGGCCGACCTCGAGGCCTTCCTGGCCTCGTCGCAGCGCATGGTCAACGGCGAGGTGATGCTGGAGACCCGCGGCGGCCGCGTCGACGCGGTGGCCGTGCGTTCGCCGCACATCCTCAACGCCAGCGGCGCCACCTATGCGCAGTCCGCGGACTGGGGCGTGGAGGAGGCCGAGGGCTTCATCAAGCTGTTCGGCATGAGCAGCACGCTGTGGGCCGAGGTCAACGCGCCGTGACCCCCCCGCTCGACGAGGTCCTCCGCCACCTCGCGGCGCTGGTGTCGTTCGATACCCGCAACCCGCCGCGTGCGATCGGCACCGGCGGCATCTTCGACTACATTCGCGCGCAGCTGCCGGACTTCTTGGTCACGGTCACCGACCACGGTGCCGGCGCGGTGTCGCTGTTCGCGCGCCGCGGCGATCCGGCGCTGCTGTTCAACGTGCACCTGGACACGGTGCCGGACTCGCCGGCGTGGAGCGGCGACCCGCACGTGCTGCGCGTCCAGGGCGACCGCGCCATCGGGCTGGGCGCCTGCGACATCAAGGGCGCGGCCGCGGCGCTGATCGCCGCCGCACGGGCGGTGCCGGGCGATGCCGCCTTCCTTTTCAGCAGCGACGAGGAGGCCAACGACCCGCGCTGCATCGCCGCCTTCCTGGCCACCGCCCATGGCTTCCGCCGTGTGCTGGTGGCCGAGCCGACCGGCTGCGAGGCGGTGCTCGCGCACCGCGGCATCGCCGCCGTGCAGCTGCGCTTCCACGGTGAGGCCGGGCACGCATCGGGCGCACAGGCGCTGACGGCCAGCGCCGTGCACAAGGCGATGCGCTGGGGCGTGGAGGCGCTGGCGCTGGCCGAGGGCGAGGCGCAGCAGCGCTTCGGTGGCCTGACCGGTCTGCGCTTCAACATCGGCCGCGTCGAGGGCGGCATCAAGGCCAACGTGATCGCCCCGGCCGCGGAAGTGCGCTTCGGCTTCCGTCCGCTGCCCTCGCATGACGTGGAGCAGCTGCATGCGCGCTTCGCCGCGCTGGCGCCGGAGGGCAGCGACTACGCCGTCACCTTCCACGGTCCCTCGCTGCCCGCCGGTGAGGCCTCCGCCGCGGAAGAGCGCCGGCTGGCCGCGCGGGAGTTCGCCGAAGGGCTCGGCCTGCCGATCGGCAATGCGGTCGACTTCTGGACCGAGGCCTCGCTGTTCTCCGCCGCGGGCCTCGACGCCGTGGTCTACGGCCCCGGCCACATCGCCCAGGCCCACACGGCCGACGAATTCGTCTCCATCGACCAGCTGCGCACCTATGCCGGGGCGGTGGCGCGGGTGATCGGGGGAGAAGCATTGGCCACGGATTTACGCGAATGAACGCGGATTTGCACGAACAGGGCAAAGACGGGCGAAAGGAAAAGCGTTCCCGGCCGCGTCATCCGTGGTCAAAAAGCTTCTGCTCTGTCCGTGCAAATCCGCGGCCGATCCGCGTCAATCCGTGGCAAGAAACCGCCATCCAACCTGCGAAGCACGATCCATGCAAGCACACGCCCAGACCCGCCAGACCATCATCCGCCTGCTCTCGAGCATGGGCAGCGCCAAGGAGATCAGCCAGTACCTGAAGCGCTTCTCGCAGGTCGACGCGCGGCGCTTCGCCGTGGTCAAGGTCGGCGGCGCGGTACTGCGCGACGACCTGGAGGCCCTGACCTCGTCGCTGGCCTTCCTGCAGCAGGTGGGGCTGACGCCGATCGTGGTCCACGGCGCCGGCCCGCAGCTCGACGAGGCGATGCAGGCCGCGGGCATCGAGAAGCGCACCGTCGACAACCTGCGCCATACCGACGCGGCGGGCCTGGCGATCGTCCGCCGGGTGATGCGGCAGCAGAACCTGCGCCTGGTCGAGGCGCTGCAGGTGGAGGGTGTGCGCGCCACCTCGATCCAGTCGGGCGTGTTCGAGTGCGCCTTCCTCGACCGCGAGCGCTACGGGCTGGTCGGGCAGGTGATGCGCGTGGACACCGACGGCATCGGCGCGGCGATCAAGGCCGGCTCGATTCCCGTCATCACTTCGCTGGGCGAGACCGCCGACGGCCAGATCGTCAACGTCAACGCCGACTGGGCGGCCAACGAGCTGATCAAGACCCTGCAGCCGTACAAGATCGTGTTCCTGACCGGGACCGGCGGCCTGCTCGGCCCCGACGGCAAGGTGATCGATTCCATCAACCTCAGCACCGAGTACGAGGAGCTGCTGGCGCAGCCCTGGCTGCACTCGGGCATGCGGTTGAAGATCGAGCAGGTGCACAACCTGCTGATGGCGCTGCCGCCGTCGTCCTCGGTGTCGATCACGCGGCCTGACCAGCTGGCGCGCGAGCTGTTCACGCACAGGGGCTCGGGAACCCTGGTGCGCCGCGGCGAGCGCGTGCTGCGCGCGGATTCCTGGGACGGGCTCGACCTGCCGCGGCTGCGCCTGCTGATCGAGTCGGCGTTCGGGCGGAGCCTGCTGCCGGACTACTTCGAGCGCACGCCGCTGCTGCGCGCCTACGTCAGCGAGAACTACCGCACCGCGGTGATCCTGACCGCGGTCGACGGCGTGCCCTACCTCGACAAGTTCGCCGTGCTCGACGATGCCCAGGGCGAGGGCCTGGGGCGCGCGGTATGGCAGGTGATGCGCGAGGAAACCCCGACGCTGTTCTGGCGCTCGCGCCAGGGCAATCCGGCCAACGCCTTCTACTCCGCCGAAAGCGACGGGTCCATCCGGCAGGATCCGTGGAAGGTGTTCTGGTACGGCATGGACGGCTTCCCGGAGATCGAACGCGCCGTCGTCCACTGCGCCGGCCGGCCCGCGACCCTGGCGGACAAGGAGGCAGCGGCATGAAGAAGACCGTCGGCATCATCGGCGCGCGCGGCCACACCGGCGCCGAGCTCATCCGCCTGCTGGCGGCGCACCCGGGCTTCGAACTGGCGGCGGTGTCCTCGCGCGAACTCGATGGCCAGCGCGTCGCCGACCATGTGCCGGAATATGGCGGTGACCTGCGCTACGCCAACCTCGCTCCCGGGGCGCTGGCCGCGCTGGGACTGGACGCCTGGGTGCTGGCGATGCCGAACGGCAAGTCCGGCGTCTTCGTGGAGGCCCTCGCCGGGGCCGGCGCCGATCCGGTGATCGTCGATCTGTCGGCCGACCACCGCTTCGACGACGCCTGGCACTACGGCCTCCCGGAGCTCACCCGCGACGCCCACGAAGGCCGGCGCCGCATCGCCAACCCCGGCTGCTACGCCAGCGCCATGCAGCTGGCGGTCGCGCCGATGCTCGACCTGCTCGACGGCCCGGTGCAGTGCTTCGGCGTCTCCGGCTATTCCGGCGCCGGCACCACGCCTTCGGACCGCAACGACGTCGACAAGCTGCGCGACAACCTGATGCCCTACGCGCTGGTCGACCACCTGCACGAGCGCGAGGTCACCCGCCATCTCGGCGCCCCGGTGGAGTTCATGCCGCACGTGGCGCCGCATTTCCGCGGCATCACCCTCACGGCGAACATGCACCTGCGCGAACCGGTCGTGGCCGAGGCCGTGGAAGCGGCCTATCGCGCCCGCTACGAGGACGAGCCGCTGGTGAGCGTGACCACGGAGGCGCCGTGGGTGAGCCGGATCGCCGGCAGGCACGGCGTCGAGATCGGCGGGTTCACCGTCTCGGAGGACGGGCACCGGCTCGTCGTCGTCGCCACGCTCGACAACCTGCTCAAGGGCGCCGCCACCCAGGCTCTGCAGAACCTCAACCTCGCCTTCGGCTATCCCGAAACCCGGGGCATTCCCCTCGACTGATCCTTTTTTCCTGTAGGAGCGGCTATAGCCGCGACGGGACGCCGACAATCGCGGCTATCGCCGCTCCTACAGAAGCAGCGGCAAGCACATGGAGAATGAAATGAGCGACCTCCTCTGGCAGAAGCCCGGCGTCAGCGTCGATGCCGGCATCCAGGCCTTCCTGGCCGGCGACGACGTGGTGCTGGACCGCGATTTCTTCCTCCACGACATCCAGGCCAGCCGCGCCCACGCCGAAGGGCTGCAACGCATCGACATCCTGTCGGCGGACGAGCTCGCCGCCATCGGGCGCGAGCTGGACGTGCTGGCGGACGATTTCCGCGCCGGCCGCTTCATCCTCGACGAGCGCTACGAGGACGGCCATTCCGCCATCGAGGCGCGCCTGACCGACCGCCTGGGCGACGCCGGCCGCCGCATCCATACCGGCCGCAGCCGCAACGACCAGGTGCTGGTCGCCACGCGCCTGTGGCTGAAGGACAAGCTGGCCCGCACGCGCGCGCTCTGCGTCGAGGCCGCCGGCATCGCCCTCGACCGCGCACGGGCCGAAGCCGACGTGCCGCTTCCCGGCTACACGCACCTGCAGCGCGCCGTGGTCAGCTCGCTGGGCATGTGGTGGGCGGCCTGGGCCGAGGCCTTCATCGACGACGCCACGCGCGCCGCCGACACCCTGGCCTGGATCGACGCCAATCCGCTCGGCAGCGCCGCGGGCTACGGCGTCAACCTGCCGCTCGACCGCGACCACACCACCGCCGCCCTCGGCTTCGGCCGCATGCAGGTGGCGGCGACCTACGCGCAGCTGTCGCGCGGCAAGTTCGAGATGGCGGCGATCGAAGCGCTGTCGAGCGCGATGCTCGACCTGCGCCGCCTGGCCTGGGACCTGAGCCTGTTCACCTCGGGCGAGTACGGCTTCGTGACGCTGCCGGCGCAGTACACCACCGGCAGCTCGATCATGCCCAACAAGCGCAACCCGGACGTGATCGAACTGATGCGCGCGACCTATGCCAGCGTGGCCGCGGCGCGCTGCGAGATCGAGCAGCTGCTGTCGCTGCCCTCGGGCTACCACCGCGACCTGCAGATCTCGAAGGGCGCTCTGTTCCACGGCTTCGGCAAGGGCCTGCAGGCGCTGGCGCTGCTGCCCGACCTGCTGCGCAATCTCGACTGGGACGCGGAGCGGATGCGCGCGGCGCTGGAGCCGTCGATGTACGCCACCGACCTCGCCGTGGACATGGCGCGCGAAGGCTTGCCGTTCCGTGACGCCTACCGCCAGGCCGCCGACCCCGCACGCTGGGCGGAAGGCGATCCGGCCGCGAGCCTGGCGGCGCGGGTGTCGCCGGGCGCGGCGGGCGACCCCAGGTTCGACGAGTTGCGCCGGCGCCTGTCGGCCCTGTGCACGCCGTAGGGTCACCGGCCTGCCGTTCCTGGAGCCGCGCCCTCAGCGGATTCCGTTCGCCGGCCCGTCCTCGAGGAAGCGCGGCCGGCAGGCCTGCCACGCCCCCAGCAACATCACCACCACGCTCACCGCCAGCATCGCGAACGGCCAGGCCAGTCCGCCGGTGGCGTCCTTGAGGAGGCCGAACAGCAGCGGCCCGAGGCAGGCCAGCGTGTAGCCCACGCCCTGGGTGAAGCCCGAAAGCGCCGCCGAGCCGTCGGGCGTGCGCGTGCGCAGGTTGATCAGGGTGAGGCCGAGCGGGAAGGTGCAGCCGCCGATGCCGACCAGCGTCGCCCAGAGCCACGGCGCCGCCATCGGCGCCTGCCACAGGCCGTAAAAGCCGGTGAACTGCGCCAGCGCACAGACCAGCGCCATCGGGAAGCTGTTGCGCAGGCGCACCGCAAGTCCCGGAACGACCAGGCCCCCGAGCAGGCTGAAGCCGGTGTACAGCGCCACCATCGCACCGCCGAAGGCCGGCGACGCGCCGGCATCGACGAAGATCCGCGGCATCCAGGTGAACATGGCGTAGGTCGCGAGCGAGGTCATGCCGAACATCAGCGCCATGCCCCAGCCCAGGCCGGTGTGCCAGACGCGGTTGCGGATCACGGGCGTGGAATCGAGGTCGGTGGCGCCGGCGGCGGGGATGTCCTCGTCTTCTTCGTCGTCCGGGGAGTCGACCGCGCCCGCCCCTGCCGCCGCGGCCTCCGCGGGATCACCCGCCAGCCCGCGCTTCAGCAGCACCAGCCACGGCAGCATCGCGGCCACCGCCACCAGCGTCCACGAGGCCATCGACAGCCGCCAGCCGAAGGCGTCGGCAAGCGGCACCGCGAGCAGGGCGGCCATGATGGTGCCGGCCTGCAGCGCGGTGATGTAGATGACGCTGAGCGTTCCGACGCGGTGCGGGAACCAGCGCTTCACCAATGGCGGCAGCACCACGTTGCCGATGCCCATGCCGGCCAGCGACACCAGCGAACCCGCCACCAGCACGCCCAGGCCACCGGCCAGCGAACGCAGCACCAGGCCGGCCGCGGCCAGCAGCATCGCCAACAGCACGGTGCGCTCGAGCCCGAGCCGTCGGGCGAGGGCCGGGGTGGCCGCGCCGAAGGCCGCGAAGGCCGCCGCGGGCAGCATGCCGATGACGCCCGCCATCGTGGCGCCGAAGCCGAATTCGCGGCCGACCACGTCCAGCAGCGGCGTGATCGAGGTGACCGCGGTGCGCAGGTTGAAAGCGGCGAGCGTGATGCCCGCCAGCGCCAGGAGCCAGCCGCGGCGCCTCAAGGCCGCAGCACCCGACCGGGATTCATGATGTCCAAGGGGTCGAGGGCGCGCTTGATCGCGCGCATCAGGCCCAGGGCCACGGCCGGCTTGTAGCGGGGCAGGATGTCCACCTTGAGGGAGCCGATGCCATGCTCGGCGGCGATGCTGCCGCCGCGGGCGGCCACGGCGTCATGCACGATCGCGTTGACCCCCGCCTCCTGTCCATGCAGGAAGGCGGCGGCATCGCTCCCGTCCGGAGCCTGCACGTTGTAGTGCAGGTTACCGTCGCCGAGGTGGCCGAAGATGACCAGCCGCACGCCGGGAATCGCCTGTTCGAGCCGCGCACCGCAGGCGGCCACGAAGTCCGGGATGCGCGAGACGGGCAGGGCGATGTCGTGCTTGATGTTCAGGCCCTCGGCCGCCTGGGCCGGGGAGATGCTGTCGCGCACCTGCCAGAGGGCGCGGGCCTGGGCGATGTTCGCCGCCATCACCGCGTCGGTGGCGCAGCCGGCTTCGAGCGCCGCCGCCAGCAGCGCCTGGAAGCGGCCCTCGGCGTGCTCGCCGGATGCGTTCATGCCGGCCTCGAGCAGCACGCAGCAGGCGTCGCCGTCGCCGGCCGGGATCGGGATGCGCAGCTGCGGGAACTGGCTCGCGACCACGGACAGCGCGTGCCGGCCGATCACCTCGAAGCCGCTGAGTTCGCCCGCAAGGCGGCGCTGGGCCAGCGCCAGCAGCGCGACCGCCTGCTCCATGGACGGCACCGCCAGCCACGCGGTGTGCGTGGCCGCGGGCCGCGGGAACAGCTTCAGCGTGGCCGCGGTGATGACGCCCAGCGTGCCCTCGCTCCCCACGAACAGATCGCGCAGGTCATAGCCGGTGTTGTCCTTGCGCAGCCCGGAAAGTCCGTCCCACACGTCGCCGGCCGCGGTGACGACCTCGAGCCCCAGGCAGAGCTCGCGCGCATTGCCATAGCGGAGGACCTGGGTGCCGCCGGCGTTGGTGGCGAGGTTGCCGCCGATGGTGCAGCTGCCTTCGGAGGCGAGGCTGAGCGGGAACAGCAGGCCGGCGCCGGCCGCGGCCTCCCGCACGTCGTGCAGCACGCAGCCGGCTTCCACGGTCATGGTGAGGTTGGCGGGATCGATCTCGCGCACCGCGCGCATCCGCGACAGGCTGAGCACCACCCGGGTGCCGCTGTCGTCGGGGATCGAGCCCAGGACCAGGCCGGTGTTGCCGCCCTGCGGCACGATCGCGGTCCCGGTGGCGGCGCAGGCGCGGACCACGGCCGCGACGTCCGCGGTGCTGCCGGGGCGGACCACCGCCAGCGCGCGCCCGCGCGCGCGGCTGCGCCGGTCGCGCTCCCAGGCCTCGAGGTCGCCGCCGGCCAGCACGTGGTCCGGGCCGATGGCCCCGCGGAGGATGTCGATCAGGGATCCGGTCATGTGCGCTCGTCCGGGAATGCGGGTCCCCTGAACGGGAAAGCCCGAAAAACGTAGCGTTCTCCGGGCTTCCAGTGACACCGTTTGGTCGGGGAGACAGGATTTGAACCTGCGACTTCTACGTCCCGAACGTAGCGCTCTACCAGGCTGAGCTACACCCCGACAGGTGAGCTGCGCATTTTAGTGAGTCCGGGGCCCGTAGGGCAAGCGCCGGCGCGCACTCGAGAGAATTCCCCACCGCAGGCCCGGGCGGGCGAACCGGCCGCAGCCGCTAGAATGGCGGGCCCACCGGCCACCGTCCGCACCGGAGATCCGCCTTGATCAAGCCGCGCACGCCCCCTGGCGTCCTGGAGCTGCTGCCGCGCGAGCAGGTCGCTTTCCAGCGCATGCTCGACACCATCCGCCGCACCTTCGAGGCCTGGGGCTTCCTGCCGGTGGAAACGCCGGTGTTCGAGCTGTCCGAGGTGCTGCTGACCAAGACCGGAGGCGAGACCGAGCGCCAGGTGTACTTCGTCCAGTCCACCGGCGCGCTGGAAAAGGCGGCCGCGGGCGGGGCCGACGCCGGGCCGCCGGAGCTCGCGCTGCGCTTCGACCTGACCGTGCCGCTGGCGCGCTATGTGGCCGAGCACGAGCACGAGCTGGCCTTCCCGTTCCGCCGCTACCAGATGCAGCGCGTGTACCGCGGCGAGCGCGCCCAGCGCGGGCGTTTTCGCGAGTTCTACCAGTGCGACATCGACGTGATCGGCAAGGACACGCTGTCGCCGCGCTACGAGGCCGAGGTGCCGGCGGTGATCAATGCGGTGTTCGAGGCGCTGGGCATCGGCGAGTTCACCATCCAGCTCAACCACCGCAAGCTGCTGCGCGGCTTCTTTGCCGGGCAGGGCATCGACGAGGCGGCGCAGCCGCTGGTGCTGCGCGAGATCGACAAGCTCGACAAGCGTGGCGAGGAGGCGGTGCGCGCGACATTGGAGGGCGAGGGCTTCGGCCTGTCGCCGGAGGTGGCCGAGCGGCTGCTGGCGTTCTCGCGCATCCGCTCCAGCGGCCATGACGACGCGCTGGCAAAACTCGACGCGCTCGACCCCGGCACGCCGCTGTTCGAGGAGGGGCGCAGCGAACTGCGCGCGCTGCTGGCGGCGCTGAAGGCCCTTGGCGTACCCGGGTCGCGCTATGCGATCAACCTGTCGATCGCGCGCGGCCTCGACTACTACACCGGCATGGTCTACGAGACCACGCTGGACGCGAACCCGGACATCGGTTCGATCTGCTCCGGCGGCCGCTACGACGACCTTGCGGGCCACTATACGAAGTCGAAGCTGCCGGGCGTCGGGATTTCCATCGGCCTGACGCGGCTGTTCTGGCAGCTGCGCGAGGCGGGGCTGGTGCAGGTCGCGGACAGCCCGGTCGACGTGCTGGTGGCGCTGTTCGACGACGCCGGCCTGGACGACGCGCTGGCGGTCTCGCAGCGGCTGCGCGCCGCCGGCCTCAAGGTCGAGACCCAGCTCGAGGCGCGCAAGCTCGGCAAGCAGTTCCAGTACGCCGACCGCGCCGGCATCCGCCACGTGGTCGTGCGCGGCGGGGACGAGATCGCGCGCGGCGCGGCCACGGTGAAGGACCTGCGCAGCGGCGAACAGTTCGAGGTGGCCATCGACGCCCTGGCGGATGCGCTGCTGGCACGGCGCGGGCCGGCAGCGGTCGGGGGCGATGCCATGCCCGCTTCGACCGAAGGAGACCCCCGATGAAGCCGGTCCTGCTTGACGGTCGTTCGCTGACCCGCCCGCAGCTGGTCGCTGTCGCGCACGGCGCCCAGGTGTCGCTGGACGAGGGCGCGTTGCAGGCCGTCGCCCGCGCCGCGGAGTTCCTGGCCGAGCAGGTCCGTCGCGAAGAGCCGATCTACGGCGTCTCCACCGGCTTCGGCTCCAACGCCGACAAGCTGCTTGGTGCGCATCCGCTGCGCGACGGACTGCCGGGCGCCGCGCCCTCGGGCCGCTCCCTCCACGCCGAGCTGCAGCGCAACCTCGTGATCACCCACGCCGTGTGCGTGGGCGAGCCGATGTCCGCGCCGGTGGTGCGCGCGATGATGTGCATCCGCCTCAACACCCTGCTGCGCGGCCACTCGGGCATCCGCGTGGACACGCTGCAGGCGATGGCCACGCTGCTCAACGCCGGCGTGGTGCCGGTGGTGCCGCAGCTGGGCTCGGTGGGCGCGTCGGGCGATCTTGCGCCGCTGTCGCACCTGGCGATCGTGCTGCTCGGCGGTGGCGAGGCCTTCGTCGACGGCGAGCGCATGCCGGGTGCGGAAGCGCTTCAGCGCGCCGGCCTGGCGCCGGTCGAGCTCTCGTACAAGGAAGGCCTCGCGCTCAACAACGGCACCGCGCAGATGCTGGCCATGGGCGTGCTCGCGCTGGCGAAGCTGGAAGACCTGCTCGACACCGCCGACCTCGCCGCCGCGATGACGCTCGATGCCTTCGCCGGCCGCCTGGGCGCCTATGCCGAAGACGTGCATGCGCTGCGTCCGCACCCGGGCCAGGTCGCGGCCGCGGCGCAGCTCCGCGCGCTGCTGGACGGCTCGACGCTGGCCGACATCGCCTACCACCTGGTGCCGCGTTTCCGGCAGTGGCTGCCCGGCAGCTGGGACGAGCCCGGCGCGCAGGCGCTGCCCTTCGACATCGGCTGGGACTGGGTGCCGTCGAGCCAGCGCCACGGCCGCGAGAAGTTCTACCAGCGCTTCAAGCCCTTCCGTGGGGGCAAGAAGCACCAGCCGCAGGACAGCTATTCCCTGCGCTGCGTGCCGCAGGTGCACGGCGCCGTGCGCGACGCCGCGGCCCAGGCCGCGCGCGTGCTCGAGGTCGAGCTCAATGCGGTCACCGACAACCCGCTGGTCTTCCCCGACAAGGCGGCGGAGCACGTCGAGGAGCAGGTCATTTCCGCCGGCCACTTCCACGGCATGCCGCTGGCGCTGGCGATGAGCTACCTGAAGGCCGCGATCCCGGTGCTGGCCTCGATCAGCGAGCGCCGGCTCAACAAGCTGGTCGACCCGGCCACCAGCGACGGCCTGCCGGCCTTCCTGATCGGGAACGAGGACGGCACCGAATCGGGCTTCATGATCGTGCAGTACACCGCCGCGGCGATCGTCAACGACCTCGCCAGCCGCGCGCACCCGGCCAGTGTGTACTCGATCCCGACCAGCGCGAACGCGGAAGACCACGTCTCGATGGGTGCCAACGAGGCCCGCCACGTGCTGGCCATGGCCGACGACCTCGGCAAGGTGCTGGGCCTCGAGCTCTACACCGCCGCCCAGGCGCTGGACCTGCGCCGCGACATGATCAACGCCGCGCGCGACCTCGCGCGGCGCGACGGCGCGGCGGCGTTTGCCGCGAAGGTGTCGGGCGCGCCGCCGGCGGGGACCCCGGAGCACGCGCGCTTCATGGCCGAGGTCGAAGCGCTGCGCGCGGAGCTTGCCGGCAGCGAGCCCTTCCATCCCGGCCGCGCGGTGGGCGTCGCGCACGGCGTGATCCGCAGCCGCATCGGCGGCATGGACCGCGACCGCGCGATGGACGCCGACGTCGCCGAGGCCGTGCGCCTGGTCGGCGATGGCGTGCTGCTGGCCGCGGTGCGCGAGGCGGGGCGGGGCGCTTGAACCTGCCCCTGCACCTGGGCTGGGCGGGTGCGCTGGAAGCCGGGCTGATCGCGATGGCGCTCGGGCTGCTGGCCTATGCGCTGTTCCATGCCATCGGCCGGCGCGCGCAATGGCCCCACGGGCATGCCGTCGGCTGGGCCTGCCTGTCCGCGGTGGCGATCGCCGCCGGCATCGACGCCTGGAACCTGTTCTACATCGGCGTGGTCAAGCTCGAGTCGCCGCTGTATGCGCGCATCGCCCTGGCGAAGATCCACGATCCCGACAGCCTCGGCATCCGGGTGCTGATGGAAGTCATCGGGGCGCTGGCCGGTGTGGCCGCGGGCTGGATGCTGACGGAGCGCAGGCGGGGCTGAGCCGCCAGGCCCACGCTCCGCCCCTCCTGCGGAAGCGGGGAACCTCAGGCCGCGGAGATCGAGGTGCGCACGCAGTCGCGCCCGTGGGCCTTGGCCGCGTACAGCGCCTGGTCCGCGACCTGCAGCGCATCGTCGATGTCGTCCACGGTGCCCGGCACCACGGTATGCACGCCGACGCTGCCTGAGATGCGCACGCTCGGCCCCTGCGGCGACGCGCAGGCTTCGGCCGAGATGGCGCGGCGCACCTCCTCGGCGATGGCAACGGCATCGTGCAGATCGGTGCCCGGCAGCACGATCACGAATTCCTCGCCGCCGAACCGCGCCAGCAGCGCGTCGTGGGGCCGCAGGGCCTGGCCGATGCGGCGTGCCGCCGTGCGCAGCACCTCGTCGCCGACCAGGTGGCCGTGCTCGTCGTTGATCGACTTGAAGTGGTCCAGGTCCACCATCAGCAGCGAAAGGGGCCGCCGCTCCCGGTTGCAGGCGATCAGCATCCGCTCGAAGGCATCGTGGAAGTGCGAGCGGTTGTACAGCCCGGTCAGACCGTCCCTCCGGCTGGAGTCGTGCAGGCGTTCATGCGCCTCCTCGAGCTTGTCCAGGGCGCTGCGCAGCGCGCGCGTGCGCTGGGCGACCTTGCGTTCCAGCTGCACGTTGGCCTCGCTGACGATGCGCTCGTTGTCGTTGCGCAGCGAGGCATAGCGGTAGCTCAGCGCGATCGACAGGAACAGCATTTCCAGCGCGGAGCCGATCTGCACCCCGTACTCGGTGAGGAAGGTTTTCGGGAGCACGCCGAAGGCGACCAGGGTGAAGACCGCGGTGCCGCCGAGGAACATCGCCCAGGACAGCAGGAACAGCCGCGCCGGCGCATAGCCCTTGCGCAGCGCGACCACGCTGACCACGGTGATCCAGAGGATGCTGGCCAGCACCGCCAGCGAGACCGCCGGTGTGATCAGCCGGTAGGGCAGGAGGACCGCGGCGACGCCGAAGCCGGCGAACGCGGCGATGGCGAGCATGCTCACCCGGTTGCCGGCGGGCCAGCGTTCGCCGAGCCCCAGGAACACGCGCGCGAACTGGTGCATGCCGATCAGCGCCAGGCTGATCGAGAGCGGAACCGACTTGTCCGCCAGCCAGATGTTGTCCGGCCACAGGTATTCGAAGCCCAGGCCGTTGAGGCAGAACAGCACCAGGCCGAACGCGCTGATGTGGAACAGGTACCAGAAGTAGCTGCCGTCGCGCAGCACCAGCCAGAGCACCAGGTTGTAGAAGAACAGCGCCAGCAGGATGCCGTAGTACAGGCCGATGGCCAGCTGCGCGTCGCGCGAGACTTCGGTGAACGCGGCTGGCGTGTACAGCACAAGCGGCACCTGCATCGAGCTCTGGCTCTGCACGCGCAGCAGGATGTCCACGGGCTCGCCCGCCGGCAGGTCGAGCATGAAGTTGGGGTGGCGGTAGCGGATCGCGCGCTCGCCGAAGGGCAGGGTGTCGCCCCCGGCCTGATGAACGACGCGACCGTCGGCATAGCGGAGGTGGAGGTCGAGCCTGTCGCTGAGCGGATAGGTCTGCACCAGCAGCCAGCGCTGCTCGGCGGGATCGCGGTTGATCACGCGGGCATGGACCCAGAAGGCTCCGTCCTGGAAGCCGAAGGCCGGATTGCCGTCGGGAAGCGGCGCGAAGGCCCCGGTCCGGAGCCGGCGCCAGGCGTCCTCGAGGGAGTCGGTGCCCGCGGTGTCGTGGCGGTAGCTGACGTGCGGCGAGAGCTGGAGTTCGCCGGCGTCCGCCCGCAGCTCGATCGCGCCTGCGGCCGCGCGCACCGGCGCCGCCGCCGACAGCGCAGAGGCGAGCGCGAACACGGCCAGCATCCAGGCCGTCCAGGGCTTTGCGAGGATCATCAGGACGTCCTCTCCGACGCGTCCATGGCGGTCATCCACGGCCTTCGCGGAGCCATCATATGCCTGTCGCAGGGCCGTGCGCGCATCCCATGGCTCGCAGCGGGCGCCGGCATAATGCACCCACTCCGCGACCCCGGGACCCCAGATGACGCGTGTCCGCCCCTTGGCCCTGCTGCTCCTGCTGGCCGCGTCCGCCGCGGCCCCTGCCGCCGAATGGCAGGGGCGGGTGTTCGACGACCGCGATGGCGACGGCGTCCAGGCGCCAGGGGAGCCCGGCGTTCCTGGCGTCCGCGTCTCCGATGGACGGACGCTGGCGCTGACGGATGGGGAGGGACGCTACCGCCTCCAGGCGCGACCCGACGCGCCGGTGTTCGTGGTCAAGCCCGCCGGCTGGCGACTGCCGACGCGCGCGGACGGCCTGCCCGCCGCCTGGCATGCACAGCGGACGGGACCCGAACCCCGGGTCGGCGACTTCGCGCTGCGCCGGGACGACCCGGATCGCGACGCGGCGCGATCCGTGCTGGTGTTCGCCGATCCGCAGGTCAAGTCGCCGCTGGACGTCGACTACTACGCACGCGACATCGTCGCGCCGCTCCATGCGGCCGGAGGCATGGGCGCGGATCTCGGCATCAGCCTCGGCGACATCGTCGACGACGTGGTCGGGCTGTATCCGGAGATCAACGCCGTCACCACGCGCCTGGGCCTGCCGTGGCTGCATGTGCCCGGCAACCACGACGTCGACCCCGGCGCCGCGGCCGACGGGGCCTCGCTGTCCGCCTTCCGCGCCAGCTATGGCCCCGACACCTTCGCCTGGGAGGAGGGCGCCGCCACCTTCCTGCTGCTGGACGACGTCGTGCTGCTCCCCGGCCAGCGCCCGGCCTATGTCGGTGGGCTGCGCGAGGACCAGTTCGCCTTCCTCGAAGCCTGGCTGCCCACCGTGCCGAAGGACCGCCTGCTGGTGGTCGGCGTGCACATCCCGCTGTTCGACACCGCGGCGCCCGGGCGCGCCCCGACCTTCCGCGCCGCGGACCGCGAGCGCCTGTTCGCCCTGCTGCGCGATTTCCCGAAGGCGCTCGTGCTCAGCGGCCACCGCCACACCCAGCGCCACCATCGCCACGGCGCCGCCGAAGGCTGGCACGGTGCGGCGCCCCTGCACGAGTTCAACGTCGGCGCCGCCAGCGGCGCGTTCTGGTCCGGCGCGCCCGACGCCGAAGGCATCCCCGACGCCACCATGGCCGATGGCACGCCCAACGGCCACGCCCTGCTGGAGATCGACGCCGACGGCGGCTATCGCCTGTCCTGGCACCCGGCGCGCCTGCCGCCGGACGATCCCGCGCGCACCCGCGCCATGCACCTGCATGCCCCCCGCGTGCTGCGCCGCGGCGCCTATCCCGCCTGGGCGGTCTACGCCAACGTCTACATGGGCGAGGCCGACACCCGGGTGGAATACCGCGTCGGCGGCGGCGATTGGCGGCCGATGGCGCGCATCGAGCGCGCGGACCCCTGGCTCACGGCGGAGAACGCGCGCGACGACGAAGCCGCCGCGCTTCGCGGCTACGACCGCTCGCCGGAGGCCGAGCCCTCGGCGCACCTGTGGCGCGGCGTACTGCCCACCGATCTCGAGCCGGGCGAACACCTCGTGGACGTGCGGGCCTTCGACCGCTGGCACGGCGAGCAGCGTGGCTCCACCCGCTACCGCCTCCAGGACGCCCCGCAGGATCGGCCGTGATGCGTCAACGGCAGTCCGTCCGGTCGCGGCTGCAGCCGCTGGGTGACGGGCTGGACGGGGCCCCTCAGGGCGAGATCGCGTCGAAGCTCTCCACCCGTGGATGGCCGTTGCAAGCGTCGCCGGTCCGCGGCTGCGGATAGTCCTCCAGCCGGTCGACCAGCACCGTGCGCAGGCCGGCCTCGCGCGCGGCGTCCAGCTCGGCGACCACGTCGGACAGGAACAGGATCGAATCCGGGGCGCGGCCCAGCTCGACGGCGATGCGCGCGTAGCTCGCCGCCTCGCGCTTGCCGCCGACCTCGGTGTCGAAGAAGGCATCGAACAGCGGCAGCAGGTCGCCCGCGTCCGAGTGGCCAAAGAACATCTTCTGCGCCGGCACCGACCCGGAGGAGTACACCGCCAGCGGATGCCCGGCCGCATGCCAGCGGCGCAGCCCGTCGACCGCGTCGGGATACACGTGCGCGGTGAAATCCGCGCGCGCGTAGCCCTCGGTCCACATCATTCCCTGCAGGGCCTTGAGCGCGGTGTCCTTGCGGTCCTCGTCGATCCAGCCCTGGAGGGTCTCGACGATCATCGCGTCGTCGCACATCGCGCCGTGCCCGGTGGCGACCTGGTCCAGCCAGCGCCGCACGTCCGGCTCGCTGCCGTGCTCCCGCACGAAGCGCGGCAGCTCGCGGCGGGCGTACGGGAAGAGCACGTCGCGCACGAACGAAATGCTCCCGGCGGTGCCTTCGATGTCGGTGAGGATGGTCGTCTGCATATGGATTTTCCTATGCTTCAGCGCGCCGGCTTTTCGTAACGCGGGAAGCGCCGGGCGATGTCGGTGCCGGTGAAATGGCCGACCCATCCGTCGGGCTGCTGGAAGAAGCGGATCGCGACGAACTCCGGCTCCGGGCCCATGTCGAACCAGTGCGTGGTGCCGTCGGGTACGGCGATCAGGTCGTCCCTGACGCACTCGACCTCGTAGACGCGATCATCCACGTGCAGGGTGAACAGGCCGGAGCCCGCGACGAAGAAGCGGACCTCGTCCTCCTTGTGGAAGTGCTCGTCGAGGAAGGTCCTGCGCATCTCCTCGCGCTTCGGATGATCCGGCGCGATGCTGACCACGTCGACGGTGGTGAAGCCACGCTCGGCGCTGATGCGCGCGATATCGTCGGCATAGGCGGCCAGCACCTCGTCCTGCGACGCGCCGGCGGCGACCGGACGGCCGGCCTGCCAGCGCTCGAAGGTGACGCCGATCTTCCCCAGCTCGGCCGCGATGGCGTCGCCGTCGCGGGTGTCGAGGAGGACGGTGTCGGGCGCGTCGTCGGCGAAGATGCGCAGGCGGCTCATGGGCGGATCTCCAGGTACATCGGTGTCAGTGGCCCCGGGTCAGGCGCCGCAGCTCCAGCTCGCAGTCGAGCAGGAACTCGAAGGCCTCCAGGTGCCGGCGGGCCTCGGCCATGTCGCGCCCCCAGGCGTAGAGGCCGTGACCGTCGATCAGGTAGCCCCACATCGGACCGGCGTCGAGCAGGGCGTCGACCTGCGCGGCCAGGGTCGGCATGTCCTGGGAGTTCGGCAGCACAGGGACCTCGATCGCCGCCTCGTGGGTGTCGTTGCCGCGGAAGGCCTTGAGCAGCTCGTAGCCCTCCAGGCGCACGTGGCCGCTGCCGGCGAACAGGCGCGAGGCCAGCGTCTGTGCCCGCGAATGCGTGTGCAGCACGCAGCCCACGTCGGCGAAGCGCCGGTACAGCTGCGTGTGCAGCAGCGTCTCCGCCGAGGGCCGATGGTCGCTGCCGACGGCGTGGCCGTCGAAGTCCACGACCATGATATCGGCCTCGCGCAGCTTGCCCTTGTCGCGGCCGGAAACGGTGATCGCGGCGTGGCGGTCGTCCAGCCGGTGCGAGAAATTGCTGCTGGTCGCCGGGGTCCACCCGCGCGCCGCCAGCTCGCGCACGTTGACGATGATCTCCCCGCTCAGCTCCCGCAGGCGGTGCACGTCATAAGGCACTGTCTCGCTCATGCCCGGATTCTACCGCCAAAGCCCTGCACGACGGGCCGCCACGGATGGAGCGACGCCATGGAAAAAAGCGCAGCCGAACCCTCTCCGCTTTATCCGTGCAGATCCGCGTGAATCCGCGTCGATCCGTGGCAACGCTCTTCCCGGTCCCCGGTCACGCCGCCACCGGCTTGCGGCGACCGAAGCCGCGGTAGGCGGCCAGCGCGAGGAGCGCGATGACGACGGCGCCGATCAGGGTGTCGATCGGTGTGGACCAGACCAGCAGGCCGCAGGCCACCAGGGCGCCCATTCCCAGCAGGCGGTCGGAGGTGGTCGCCGGGCGCGCGGCGGTGCCCAGCAGCAGGCTCAGCCCCGCGGCCACGTAGGCCATCACCACCAGGGTCACGGCCATGTTGATGATGACCTCGAACTGCGAGGACACCGAGTCCGAAAGCGTGGTCAGCGCGATCAGGGTCATGGCCACGACCACCAGGAGCAGGCCGGTCGACGCGGCGCCGTTGCGGCGCACGCGCCCGAACACCGCCGGCAGGAACCCGCGCTGCGCGGCGCGCGCGCCCGACTCGCCGGTGACCAGCATCCAGCCGCCCAGGGTGCCGGTGGCCTTCAGTGCCGCGGCCGCGGCGATCACCGGGATCGCCCACTCGCCGAACATCCGCCCCGCGACCAGGGCGAAGGGCGCGCTCGACCCCGCCAGCTCCTGCACCGGGACGATGCCCATCATCAGCACCGACGAAGTCAGGTAGACCACGCCGGCCAGCACGATCCCGCCGATCGTCGCGATCGGCACGTTGCGGTCCGGGTCGCGCACCACGCCGGCCACCATGGCCCCGGTCTCCAGGCCGATGAAGGCCCAGAACACCACCGCCAGCGAGCCGAACGCGACCGCCGGGTCGGACTGTCCGCTGACGTTCCAGCCGGCGCCGAACAGTTCCGGGTTGAAGTGCGCCCAGCCGGCGATGAGGATCGCCGCCACCGGCAGCAGGCCGAAGACCACGCAGAACGACTGGAAGCGAGCGATGCTCCGCGGGCCGAGCAGGTTGAGCCCGAACATCGCCCAGATCAGCAACACCTGCCCCGCCAGGCGCACGCCCAGCGTGTCCTCGATCGGCAGCAGGATGATCAGGTAGCCGAAGGCCGCGACCGCGATGGCGTTGTTGCCGATCCACGAGGACAGCCAGTACAGCGTCGACGCCAGGAAGCCCATGTCGCGGCCCAGCGCCGGTCGCACGTAGTCGTCGGGCGAGGTCAGGTCGGGGTGCTGGCGGGCGATGCGCGCGAACGCCGCGCCCAGCGCGACCGCCAGCAGGGTGCCGATCAGCCAGGACAGCGCGGTCACCGTGCCGGACCTGGCCAGCGTGGCGGGCAGCAGGAAGAAGCCCGAGCCGATCATGTTGTTGGCGACCATGAAGGTCGCCAGCACCGGGCCGATCTTCTTGACGGCGGTGGTCGTGGACATCGTGTGGCCCCCGGATCGGCGTCAGCGCGCCTTGTTGAGCTTGCTGTTGCGGTAGCCGTAGCCGAAGTAGATCACCTGTCCGACCAGCGTCCACAGCACGAAGATCAGCCAGTGCTCCATGAACGACTGCAGGAACAGGAACAGGCAGGCGACCAGGCCCAGCGGGCAGACCAGCCAGAACGCCGGCACCCGGAACGGGCGCTGGAGGTCGGGCCGGGTGTAGCGCAGCACGAAGACGCCCAGGCATACGGTGGCGAACGCGATCAGCGTGCCCATCGACACCAGCTCGCCCAGCACGTTCAGCGGCATGAAGCCGGCCAGCAGGCAGGCCACCACGCCGACGATGATCGTGCCCACGTGCGGGGTCTGGTGCTTCGGGTGCACGCGGCCGAACAGCTTCGGCAGCAGGCCGTCGCGCGACATCGAATAGAAGATGCGCGGCTGCGCCATCAGCATCACCAGGATGACCGAGGACAGGCCGGCGATGGCGCCGATCTCGACCGCGGTCTTGAGCCAGCCGAGGTTGGCGGCCGGGTTGTCGCGCATGAGCAGCTCGAGTGCCGTGGCCACCGGTTTGGCGGTGCCGAGTTCGGTGTAGGGCGCGATGCCGACCAGCACCGCGCAGACCGCGATGTACACCACGGTGCACACCACCAGGGAACCGAGGATGCCGATGGGCATGTCGCGCTGCGGGTTCTTGGCCTCGCCGGCCGCGGTCGAGACCGCGTCGAAGCCGATGTAGGCGAAGAACACGATGGTCGCGGCGCGGAACACGCCCTCCATGCCGAAGCGGCCGGGACCCTCGTTCTCCGGGATGAACGGGGTGAAGTTGGCCGGATCGATGTACTGCGCGGCGAAGCCGAGGAAGGCGGCGATCACCACCACCTTGATCGCCACGATGATGCCGTTGACGAAGGCCGACTGGGTGATGCCGACGTAGCACAGGCCGCTGACCGCGGCCACGATCAGGATCGCCGGCAGGTTGATGATGCCTTCGGTCCTGACGAATGCGGCGCCGTCCCAGGTGATGGGCGCCGATGCCAGCTCCGCGGGGAATGGCAGCCCCAGCGTCGTCGTGAGGAAGCTGACCAGGTAGCCCGACCAGCCCACCGCCACGGTGCTCGATGCGAACAGGTACTCGAGCACCAGGCACCAGCCGATGAACCAGGCGACATACTCGCCCAGGGTCGCGTACGAGTACGAATAGGCACTGCCGGACACCGGCATCATCGCCGCGAACTCGGCGTAGCACAGGCCGGCGAAGGCGCAGGCCAGGCCGGCGAGCACGAAGCTGAGCATGATCGCGGGGCCGGCATGGTTGGCCGCCGCCTGGCCGGTGAGCACGAAGATGCCCGCGCCGATCACCGCGCCCACGCCCAGCAGCACGAGATGGCGTGCGGTCAGCGTGCGCTTGAGGGTGGCTTCGCCCTGCAGGCTGCCTTCGACCGGCTCACCGGCATCGACGTGTGGCGCCGGCTCGACCGGCTTGACCCTCATCAGCGTTTGCAGCATCCGCGACTTCTCCCCGAACTGGTGGTTTCCGCGGCACTGCCTCCCCTGGCCGTGCCGCGATGGATGGCGCTTGGCGCCACGGCCGCCGTACCTTGCCAAAGGCAGGGCCATGGACACAAGCCGCAGTGCAGCGTGGAGAGCGCGATAATGCTCCGACTTCCACTTCGCCATCGGCCACGCAGCATGACGCACGAACAGTTCGCAGCCCTCCGGGCCGCATTCCTCGCCCATGCCGAAGCCTGTCCCGGCGAGCGCGCGGAGGCGGAGCTGTTCGTCGAACTCCTGCGCGAGGGTGCGCACGGCTTCGTGCGTGACCGCCTGGAGGGGCACTTCACCGCCTCGTCCTGGCTGGTCAGCGCCGACGGGCGGCGCGCGCTGCTGACCCACCATCGCAAGCTCGATCGCTGGCTGCAGCCCGGCGGCCATGCCGACGGCGACAACGACCTGGCGCGCGTGGCGCTGACCGAAGCGACCGAAGAAAGCGGCCTGCCGGACCTGCGCGTGGAGGGCGGGATCTTCGACCTCGACCGCCACTGGATCCCGGAGCGCAAGGGCGTGCCCGGTCACTGGCACCACGACGTCCGCTACGTGGTGCGCGCCGGCGCGAGCGAAGCCTTCGTGGTCGGCGAGGAGTCGCACGATCTCGCCTGGCTGGACGTCGAAGCCATCGCCGCCGACGAGGCCATGGATCCCTCGCTGCGGCGCATGGCCCGCAAATGGCTCGCCCGCTAGTAGAGGATGCGCGTGCGCAGGGTGCCCGGCACCTCGGCCAGTTCGGCGCGCAGCGCCTGCGCCTGTCCGGGCGTGGCGCCGACGTCGATGACCACGTAGCCGACGTTGGCGTCGGTGCGCAGGTACTGGCCGTCGATGTTGAGTCCGGCCTGCGAGAACACCTCGTTGATGCGCGACAGCACGCCCGGCACGTTGCGGTGGATGTGCAGGATGCGCTGGCTGCCCTCGTGGCCCGGCAGCGTGACCTCGGGGAAGTTGACCGCGGACAGCGTGCTGCCGTTGTCGCTGTAGCGCACCAGCTTGGCCGCGACCTCGAGGCCGATGTTGTCCTGGGCCTCGAGCGTGCTGCCGCCCACGTGCGGGGTCAGGATCACGTTGTCGAAGCGGGTCAGCGGCGACTCGAAGGCCTCGTCGTTGCCCTTGGGCTCGACCGGGAACACGTCGATGGCGGCACCGCCGACGTGGCCGCTCTCCAGCGCCGCGGCCAGTGCGTCGATGTCGACCACCGTGCCGCGCGAGGCATTGATGAGCTTCGCGCCGGGCTTCATCGCCCCCAGCTCGGTGGCGCCGATCATCATCCGCGTGGCCGGGGTCTCGGGCACGTGCAGGGTGACCACGTCGGCGCGCGCGAGCAGGTCGTCGAGGCCGGCGGCGGCGCGGGCGTTGCCCAGCGACAGCTTGCTCTCGATGTCGTGGAACAGCACGCGCATGCCCAGTCCCTCGGCCAGCAGTCCGACCTGGGTGCCGATGTGGCCGTAGCCGACGATGCCGAGCGTCTTGCCGCGTACCTCATGGCTGCCGGTGGCGGACTTCAGCCAGCCGCCGCGCAGGCAGGCGGCGTGGCGCGCGGGCACGCCGCGCATCAGCAGGATGATCTCGGCCAGCACCAGCTCGGCCACGCTGCGGGTGTTGGAGTAGGGCGCGTTGAACACCGGCACGCCGGCGCGCGCGGCGGCCTCGAGGTCGACCTGGTTGGTGCCGATGCAGAAGCAGCCGATGGCCATCAGCCGTCGGGCCTCCGCCAGCACCTCCGCGGTCAGCTGGGTCCGCGAGCGGATGCCGACGATGTGCGCCTCGCGGATGCGTTCGCGCAGCCGGTCTTCGGACAGGGAGCCGGCGTGGGTCTCGATGTCGGTGTAGCCGGCTTCCCGGAAGACGGCCACCGCGCTCGGGCTGAGGCCCTCCAGCAGCAGCACGCGGATGTCCTTGCGGGGGTAGGAGGTCGGCTTCATGGCGTCGGCACGGGGCAGGGGTCGCCGCCAGTGTGCCAGCGACGCCGCGATGTTGCACCGCAGCGCTGGACGCTCGCGCGCCGCGCTGGCAGGCTGCAGGCACCCCCACGGCGAGGCCGAGATGAGCGATCCCAGACTCGAGTCCCTGCGCGCGGCCGCGCCCGGCCTGCGCCTGGCCACGGCGCCCGACGAGCTGCTGCACTACGGCCGCGACTGGACCCGGCGCTGGACGCCGGCGCCGCTGGCCGTCGCCCTGCCCGCGACCGTGGACGAGGTCCAGGCGGTGCTGCGCTGGGCCAGCGCCGAAGGCGTGGCGGTGGTGCCCTCCGGCGGACGCACGGGCCTCTCGGGCGGCGCGGTGGCCGCGAACGGCGAGCTGGTGCTGAGCCTCGAGCGCATGCGCCGGGTGCTGGCCTTCGATCCGGTCGACCGCACGCTGACCGTCGAGGCCGGCGCCCCCCTGGAGACGGTGCAGGAGGCGGCGCGCCAGCACGGCCTGCAGTATCCGGTCGACTTCGCCTCGCGCGGGTCCTGCACCATCGGCGGCAACATCGCCACCAACGCCGGCGGCATCCGCGTGCTGCGCTACGGCAACACCCGCGAGTGGGTGGCCGGACTGAAGCTGGTCACCGCGTCCGGCGAGCTGCTCGACCTCAACCGCGGCCTGGTCAAGAACTCCAGCGGCTACGACCTGCGCCACCTGGCGATCGCCTCGGAAGGCACGCTGGGCGTCGTGGTCGAGGCCACGCTGAAGCTCGCGCCTCCGCCGCCGCCGGTGGCGACCCTGCTGCTGGCGCTGCCCTCGTTCGAGGTGCTGATGCAGGTGTTCCAGGCGCTGCGCGGGCGGCTGGCGCTGGAGGCCTTCGAGTTCTTCACCGGCACCTGCCTGCGCCACGTCGTCGCGCACGGCGCGCAGGCGCCGTTCGAACGCGAATACCCCTACTACGTGGTGCTGGATGCCGCCGCCGAGGGTCCGGACGACGAGCGCCTGCTGGAGGCCTTCGGCCACTGCGCGGAGCAGGGCTGGGTCGAGGACGGCGTGGTCGCGCAGTCGCAGGCGCAGGCGGCGCAGCTGTGGCGCCTGCGCGAAGGCATCACCGAGGCGCTGGCGCCGCACCTGCCGTACAAGAACGACGTCGCGGTGCGGGTGTCGGCGATGCCGGCCTTCCTCGCCGAGGCACAGGCGCTGCTGGCGGCGGAGTACCCGGAGTTCGAGGTGGCCTGGTTCGGCCACATCGGCGACGGCAACCTGCACATCAACGTGCTGAAGCCGACGGAGCTGGGGCAGGAGGCGTTCGTGGCGCGCTGCGCCGAGGTGACGGCGCACCTGGCCGGACTGGTCGAGCGCCACGGCGGCACGATCTCCGCGGAGCACGGGATCGGCCTGGTCAAGAAGCCATACCTTGGCTGTACGCGCAGCGCAGCGGAGATCGGGATCATGCGCGCGCTGCGCGCGGCGCTCGATCCGGCGGGTATCCTCAACCCGGGCAAGCTCTTCGATCCCCCGGAACGGTAACCGCGCATGATCCGTCTCGCAGTCGTCTTCGCGTTCGTGCTCGCCATGGCCCCGGCGGTTGCCGTCCATGCCTCGAGTTTCGCCGGCACCAGCGCCGGGGCGGGATCGGCCTCCAGCGGGGCGACATCGGGCTCGACCTCGGGCAACGACAAGGTGGTGCTGCAGGCGCGTGAGGATGCCGCGGGCTTCGTGGCCAGCGACGGACGGATCCGCGGTGCCCGGCTGGAGGCGGCGCTGCGGGCGCTGCGGGAGGATTCGGCACAGGCGCGCTCGGCGAGCGACATGGAGCTGGCGCGGGCGATCCTCGCGCGTTGAACAACTGCCTGGGCATGGCGGGGGCGGCGCTCCCGGTACGCTGCGTGGTGAGGCGGCGGCTCTTTGCCTGGGCGGTTTCGTGGCTGCTGCTGGCGGGATTCCTGCCCGCCGCACAGGCGGGGCTGCGGATCGAACTGGAGCAGGGCCTGTCCGCCGGAGACGAGAGGGCCGCGCGGGAACTCGTGGATGCGGTGCTGTGGCGGTTGCCACCGCGCTGGCGAGAGGAGGAGACCGTGCTGCGGCTGGGCTGGCGGGACGATCTGCCGTCCGGGGTGCATGGGCGGATCCGGGGCGGGCGGATCGGGCTGTCGCGGACCTTGCTGGACCGTGCTGCCGCGTGGCCCTCGGACGAGGCGGTGGCCGCGCTGGTGCATGAACTGGCCCATGCCCGGGACCGGACGCATGGGCTTTCGCGGGATCCGCGGCTGCTCGACCTGGCGGGATGGCAGGTGCGACCGCTGTGGCCCGGGCGCTCGGGCCGCAATGCCTTCGCCTCGCGCAGTCCGGACGTCTACGAGCTGCATTCGCCCGCGGAGTTCGTGGCCGTGAACCTGGAGCATTACCTGCTCGATCCCGACTACGCCTGCCGCAGGCCTGCGCTGCACGCATGGTTCGCGGAGCACTTCGGCCAAGCGCCCGGGGCGCCGGCATGCGGGAGTGCGCTGCCGTTCGTGGACGCGGGTGCGCTGTCGGACGCCGCCGCGGCGCCACTGCTGGAGCTCGATCCCGCACGCGTCGCCGGCGTGGACTATCTGCTGGCGGGCGAGGGCGACGCGGTGATGAGCCGCTGGGGCCACGGCATGCTGCGCCTGGTGGTCTGCGCCCCGGGCCGCAGCCCCGGACCCGACTGCCGGCTCGACCTCGACCACCACCGCGTACTCTCGTTCCGGGCCTTCGTCGACGACCTGCAGCTCTCGAACTGGCGCGGGCTTGCCGGTGGCTACCCCTCGCGGCTGTTCGTGCTGCCGCTGCAGCAGGTGGTCGACGAGTACACGCGCGTGGAGATGCGTCCGCTGGAGTCGATCCCGCTGCGGCTTTCGCCCGATGAGATCGGCGCGCTGCTGGAGCGCGCGGCGCGCGTGCACTGGAGCTACGACGGCCGCTATCGCTTCATCGACAACAACTGCGCGGTGGAAACCTGGAAGCTGCTGCATGACGGCCTTCCGCGCGCCGCGGCGGCCAGGCTCGACAGCATCACGCCCCGGGGTCTTTTGCGCCGCCTGCGCCGCGCCGGTCTCGTGGACGCCGCCGCCCTGCCCGCCGATCCCGGCGAGGCGCTCCGGCTGGGCTTCCGCTTCGAACCCTGGAGCGCGCACTACCAGGCGCTGTACGAGACCGCGCGTGCGGACCTCGGTCTGGCCTATGGCGATGTCGAGGACTGGCTGCGACTGCCACCCGCGCAGCGCGCGCCCTGGCTCCGGCGCGGCGACCTGCGCGCATCCGCGGCCCTGCTCCTGCTCGAGGAGGCGGCCCTGCGGCGCGAGGAACAGCGCGCTCGCGACATGCTCAAACGCCTGCTGTTCCGCCCCGGCGATCCGCTGCTGCCGATGTTCGCCGAAGCCCGGCGCGATGGCGCGGCTTTCGCAAGCCCCTCGTCCCTGCTGCCGCTGCCCGGTTATGGCCTGCCGCTGGCTGACGAGCGCGGCCAGGCCCGCGCCGGTGCCGGCGAGCACGCGGCGCGCACGCGCGCGCTCCACCGGCGCCTGCAGGCCGCGGCCCGCGACCGGCTGCCGCGGGCGACACGTGATTCGCTGGAGCAGGCGGAAGCCAACGTGGCCGCCCTGGGCGCCCACCTGCGTGAGCTCCACGAGGCGCGGGGAGGGCTGCGTTCCAGGAGCGCGGGGGCCGCGACAGTTCTCTGATGTCGCCGCGGCGATGATGCCGGGCTCAACGCGCGCAGGCGGCCGCATGAGCCCTTCCAGCCGAGACATTCGCGATCGCAGCGCATGGGGGCTGGCGCTGCTCTGCCTCGTGCTGGCGTTCGCGTTCCTCGGCAGCCGCGGCCTGTGGGATCCCGACGAGGGGCGTTACAGCAATGTCGCGCTCAACATGCTCGACAGCGGGGACTGGCTCAATCCGAAGCGCAGCAGCGACGTCGGCCACTGGACGAAGCCGCCGCTGACCTACTGGGTGATCGCCGCGAGCGTCGGCCTGTTCGGCAAGACCGCCGCCGCGGTGCGGCTCCCGGCGACGCTGTCCTACCTGGCGTGCATCTGGCTGGCCTGGCGCATCGCCCGGCGGCTGGTGCCGGGCGGCGAGCGCACGGCTGCGCTCGCCTACGCCACCATGCTGTTCCCGTTCGGGATGTCGCAGCTGGTCACGACCGACTTCCTGCTGGCGGCCTTCGAGACGCTGGCGGTCTGGGCCTGCCTCGAGGCGCGGCTGTCGGGCCGGCATGCGGGGGTCTGGGACGCCCTGATGTGGGTGGGGTTCGCCCTGGCATTCCTGACCAAGGGGCCACCGGGGCTGTTGCCCTTGCCCGTGCTGCTGGCGGCCGACTGGCTGGTGTGGCGTCGGCGCGCCCGGTTCGTGGTGCCGGGACTGCTGCTGTTCTGCCTGCTGGCGTTGCCCTGGTATGTCGCGGTCGTCGCGGACAACCCGGGCCTGCTGGAATATTTCATCGGCGACGAGGTGGTGCACCGCGTGGCCACGGACAAGTTCGGCCACAACGGGCAGTGGTACGGATGGCTGGCGGTCTATCTGCCCACCCTGGTGCTGGGGACGATGCCGTGGTCGCCCGCGCTGTGGCGCTGGCTGCGCGCACTGCCGCGCGATCTGCGACGCTGGCGCAGCGCCGAAGGCCGGCAGGCGGACGCGGCCGCGCTGTTCCTGGCGCTCTGGGTGCTGCTGCCGCTGCTGGTGTTCTGCCTGGCCAGGTCGCGGCTGCCGTCGTACCTGCTTCCGCTGTTCGTGCCCCTGGCGCTGCTGGTCGCGGTACAACGCCGCAGGGAACGACGGCCGTTGCCGCGGTGGCCGTGGCGGGCCGCCTGGGTCGTCGTGCTGCTGGCGCTCAAGCTGGCCGCGAGTGCCTGGCCCACGCACAAGGACGCGTCGCAGTGGGCGGTCGCGATCCGGGAGCGCACCGCGGTGCCGGTGCGCGAAGTGATCTTCGTCGAGGACATGACGCGCTACGGACTGCGCCTGCACCTCGATGCCGAGATCGAGAAGATCGGCCTGGATCCGGCTCCGGACGGGGTCGGTGCGCGCTTCAATCCGGTCAACGATGAGGACCTCGCCACCGAGCTGGCGGAGGCCGCCGACCAGGCGGGGGCGATCTGGATCTGCAAGCAGTCGCGATGGCCGGAGATACGCGGGCGGATCGAGGCGCTGGGTTTCGTGGCCACCCCGCTGGGGACGCCCTATCGCGACCGCATCATCTTCCAGACGCGTTCCGCCGCCGCTCCGCGGTGAGCGGCCGGCGCGCCGTCAGTCGGCCCGGCCCGAGAACTCGCCGCTGGTGGTGTTGACCAGCACCCGCTCGCCGTTGGCGATGTACTCGGGCACCTGGATCTCGATGCCGGTCGACAGGCGCGCAGGCTTCGGACGCTTGGTCGCGGTGCCGCCCTTCAGCTCCGGCGGGGTCTCGACCACTTCCAGCACGACGGTCTGCGGCAGCTGCACAGCCACCGGCGCGTCGTCGATGATCTGGACGAAGCAGCCGGCCAGGCCGTCGGTGATGTAGCCGGCGGCCTCGCCCACCACGTCGGCGTCCAGGGTGTACGGCGTGTAGTCCTCGTCGTCCATGAACACGAAGGCATCGCCGTCCCTGTAGGAGAAGCTGGCCTGGCGGCGCAGCAGCTCGACCTCCTTCAGCTCGTCGTCGGCGTCGAACGAGGCGTCGGTCTTGTTGCCGCCGGGCACGCTGTACATGGTGAAGCGGAAGCGCACGTTGCCGCCGCGGCCCTGCGGCGAGCTGCGCTCGATGTCGCGCACCTGGTAGACGGTGCCGTTGTGCTCGACCACGTTGCCCTTCTTGACGTCGTAAGCCTTCATCGGGTGTTCCTCAGCGGGGGGCCAGGCGCACGGCGCCGTCCAGGCGGATGGTCTCGCCGTTGATGTAGCGGTTGCCGGCGATGTACGTGACCAGGTCGGCGAATTCCTCCGGCCGGCCCAGGCGCGACGGGAAGGGGATCGAGGCCGACAGCGACTGCTGCACGTCCTCCGGCATGCCGTCGACCATCGGCGTCCAGAAGATCCCCGGGGCGATGGTGTTGACGCGGATTCCGAAGCGCGCGAGCTCGCGCGCCATCGGCAGGGTCATGCCGACCACGCCGCCCTTGGAGGCGGAATACGCCGCCTGTCCGATCTGGCCCTCGTAGGCCGCGACCGATGCGGTGTTGACGATCACGCCGCGCTCGCCGTCCTCGCCCGCCTCGTTGTGCTGCATCAGCGCGGCGCCGGCCTTGGCGACGTTGAAGCTGCCCACCAGGTTCACCATCACCGTGGTGGAGAACGTCTTCAGCGGCATCGGCGCCTCGCGGCCGAGCACGCGGCCGGCACCGAGGATCCCGGCGCAGTTGACCACCATGTTGAGGCCGCCGAGGAAGTCCTTCGCCGCCGCGACGTTGGCCACCACGGCGTCCTCGCTGGTGACGTCGGTGGCGAAGTAGCGCGCGTTCGCGTCGCCGAGCGCCGCGACCGCCGCCGCGCCCTTGTCGTCGTTGACGTCGAACAGCGCGACGCGGCCGCCGTCGGCGACGATGCGGCTGGCGACGGCGAAGCCGAGGCCGGAGACGCCGCCGGTGACGACGGCGCGGATCGAATCTGCTTGCATGGCGTTCCCGAGGGAGTGCGGAAAGCCCGGTATTTTACCGGTTTCCCTGTCCCGCGCCTCGCAGGCGATGGGCGAAGTCCGCCGGCGCCAGGCCGGGGGCGAACAGGAAGCCCTGGCCCACCCGCACTCCCAGCTCCAGCAGGAAGCGCCGGTGCGCCTCGGTCTCGATGCCTTCGGCCACCAGCCCCAGCCCAAGGCTGTGCGCGATGCCGGCCACGGCCCGGCAGACCGCGACGTCGGACGGGTTGCCGGGCACGCCGTCGACGAACATCTGGCTCAGCTTCAGGCCCTGGATCGGAAGCCGCCGCAGGTAGTTGAGCGCGCTGTAGCCCTCGCCGAAGTCGTCGATCGCGAGGCTGACCCCGAGCCCGCGCAGCGTCTCGAAGTTGCGCAGCGTCTCCGGCGCGTCCTCGATCAGCACGCGCTCGGTGAATTCCAGCTCCAGCGCTTCGCCGGGCAGGTCGAAGGCATGCAGCAGCCGGCGCACGGCGGCGGTCAGGTCGCTGGCCAGCAGCTGGCGGTAGGAGACGTTCACCGCCATGCGCACCACGCCCAGGCCCGCGTCGCGCCAGGCCGCGGCCTGCCGGCAGGCCTCGCCCAGCACCCAGTCGCCGATGCGCACGATGTCGCCGGTGCCCTCGGCCTGGGCGATGAAATGGTCGGGGCGCATCTCCCCCAGGCGCTGGTTGCGCCAGCGGATCAGCGCCTCGGCGCCCACGGTGCGGCCGGTGGCCAGGTCCACCTGCGGCTGGTAGACGAGGGTGAACTCGCCGTTGTCGGCGGCATGGCGCAGCTGGGTCTCGAACTGCAGGCGGTCGCTCTGCGACTGCTCCAGCGCGGGCGTGTAGGCGAGCCGGCCGTTGCGCGTGCGCCGCTTGCTTTCGTCCATCGCCGCGTCGGCGTGCTGGATCAGCAGGCGGGTTTCGGCGCCGTCCTGCGGCGCGCGCGCGATGCCGATGCTGGCGGTGACCGCGAACTCGTCCCGGTCGAAGCCGAAGCCGACCGCGAACGCCTCCAGGATCGCGTCCGCGAGCCGCTCCGGCCGCCCGGCGTCGTCGCCGCAGTCGCAGGCCACCAGGAACTCGTCGCCGCCGAAGCGCGCGATCAGGCCTTCGTCGCCGACCGCCGCGCACAGCCGCCCGGCGGCCGCGGCGAGCAGGCTGTCGCCCGCGGCATGGCCGAGCACGTCGTTGACCAGCTTGAAGCGGTCGAGGTCGATGTAGAGCACGGCGACCTGCCGCCGCCGCGGCGGGGCCAGGCACTCGTCGAGGTGCGCGAGCATCGCATCGCGATTGAGCAGTCCCGTGAGCGGATCGCTGCGTGCCCGCACGCGCTGGCTCTGTTCGCCGCGCTTGGCGGCGGTGATGTCCTGCAGGGTGCCGGTGATGCGGGCGTCGCGGGCCTCTCCGATCCCGCTGCCGCCGATCACGCGCACCCAGAAGGCACCGCCGTCGCCGCGCGCGCCCTGGAGATCGAGTTCGAAGCCGGTGCCGCCGCCGGCCGCGTCGAGCGCCGTCCGCAGGCGTCGGCCGTCCCCGGGCTGCAGGCAGGCGAGCAGGGCGTCCATCGAGACCGGCCGCCGCGCCTGGGCCAGGATGCGCGCCGCTTCGTCGGTGAGATGGAGATGGCCGCTCGCGCGGTCCCACTCCCAGCCGCCGATGCTGGCCAGGGACTGCACGCGGTCGAACAGCGCGCTGTCGCGCTTGAGCTCGGTGACGTCCGAGAAGATCGACAGCACCTGGTCGGGATGGTCGCCGTCGGGGGCGAAGTGCGGGACGGCGGTGACCGTCAGCCAGCGCAAGCGCCTGCGCGCGCGATGGTAGAGGCCGACCAGGGTGCTGCCCACCGGCCGTTGCTCGCGAAGCGCACGCAGGGCCGGGAATTCGGACCGCGGCATGGCGGTGCCGTCGGCGCGCAGCAGGGCCCAGTCGCTGGTCAGGTCGCCGTCGCGCGGGAAGCGGTCGCCGTGGGACGGGTCGAACATGCGCAGGGCCGCGCCGTTGGCATGCAGCAGGCTGCCGTCGGCGGACTGGATGACGACGCCCCGGTCGATCGCTTCCATCAGGTCGTGGCAGCGGGCCTCGGCGGCGGCGGCCCGGTGCAGCAGGGCGCGTGCGGTTTCGGGAAGCGAAGGGTCGAACGCTGCGACGCCGGGCCCCGCCAGGATCCGCGCAGCCTCGCCGCCGTCGGGCGGCTGCAGCAGCGGATCCGGCGGCGGCGATCCGGTCACCGCGAGGCCAGCGCCCTTCCGACCCTGCTGCCGCTCCCGCGGCCGAGAATGCCCGAGAGCCAGGTGCCGGTGTCGGCCAGCATCCCGAGGTCGACCCCCGTCTCCACCCCCAGGCCGTGCAGCATGTAGACCAGGTCCTCGGTGGCCAGGTTGCCGCTGGCGCCCCTGGCGTAGGGACAGCCACCGGTGCCGGCGACGGCGGCGTCGACCACGGCCACGCCTTCCTCGAGGCAGGCCAGCACGTTGGCCAGCGCCTGGCCGTACGTATCGTGGAAGTGCACGGCCAGCGCCGGCATCGGCACGTCCGCGGCCACGGCCAGCAGCATCGTCCGCGCCTTGCCGGGCGTGCCGACGCCGATGGTGTCGCCGAGCGAAATTTCGTAGCAGCCCATCGCGTGCAGCGCGCGCGCGACGCGCACGACGTCGGCGAGCGGGACCTCGCCCTGGTACGGGCAGCCGAGCACGGTCGACACGTAGCCGCGCACGCGCACGCCGTCGGCGGCGGCGCGCTCGAGCACCGGCGCGAAACGCTCCAGCGACTCGTCGATGCCGGCGTTGGTGTTGCGGCGGTTGAAGGCCTCCGAGGCCGCGGTGAACACCGCGACCTCGTCCGCGCCGGCGGCGCGCGCGCGCTCGTAGCCCTGCAGGTTGGGCACCAGCACCGGGTAACGGACGCCCGGGCGACGGTGGATGCCGGCATACACCTCGGCGGCGTCGGCCAGCTGCGGCACCCACTTCGGGCTGACGAAGCTGGTGGCCTCGATCGTCTCCAGCCCGGTGGCGGAGAGCCGGTCGATCAGCTCGATCTTGGCCGCGGTGGGAACCGTCGCGGCCTCGTTCTGGAGGCCGTCGCGCGGCCCGACCTCGACGATGCGGACCCGGTGTGGGATCGCCACCTCATTCCTCCAGGGTCACGAGCACGGCGTCGGCATCGACGAAATCGCCCTCCTTCGCCAGGAGTTCGGCCACCACCCCGTCACGCGGAGCCTTGAGCGCGAGCTCCATCTTCATCGCCTCCATCACCAGCAGCTCCTGTCCCTCGCCGACCCGGTCGCCGGGACGCACCCGGGTGACCACGATCCGGCCCGGCATCGGCGCCGCGACCCGGTGGCCACCCCCGGTGCTGGCCGTGGCCGCCGGTTCGTAGGCGGCGATCCGCTCGAAGTTCCAGCGCCGCCGGCCATCGTGGACGAGCACGGCGGAACCCTCGGCATCGATCCCGAAACGCAGACCCCGGGAATTGAAACGCGCTTGCAGGACGCCGCCGGCCATCGTGGCGCCGGCCACGTCCAGCGGCGCGGCGTCCTCGAATCCGATCCGGTAGTCGCCGCCTGCGCCGTGCGCAACGGCGATGTGGCGTGCGGCGCCCTCGCCGAGCACGACCCGGCGCAGGCCGGCGTGGCCCAGGCGCCAGCCGTCCGCGATCGCCCACGGCGAACCCGGGTCGGCGCTGGTCGCGGCGGCGGCGCGCGCCTCGGCCTCGGCCCGGAGCAGCATCGCCACCGCGGCCGCGGCCCGGGCTTCGGCATGGCCGTCGGCGTGGACGCCATCGCCGCCATCGCCGTCGCCGACGAATTCGTCGAGGTGGCGGTCGAGGTAGCCGGTATCGATCGTGCCCGCGACCACCGCCGGATGCCGCGCCAGGCGTTCGAGGAAGGCGATGTTCGACTTCGGCCCTTCGACCACGCATTCCGCCAGCGCCGTGCGCAGGCGGGCGAGGGCGGCGGGCCGGTTGCCGGCGTGGACGATGAGCTTGGCGATCATCGGATCGTAGAAGATGCTGACGGTGTCGCCCTCGACCACGCCGGAGTCCACGCGCACGCCCTCCGACGCCGCCGGCAGGCGCAGCCGCTGCAGGCGACCGGAGCCGGGAAGGAAGCCGGCATCGGGATCCTCGGCGTACAGCCGGACCTCGATCGCATGGCCCCGCTGCAGGATGTCCCCTTGGTCCAGCGGCAGCGGCTCGCCGGCGGCCACGCGCAGCTGCCACTCCACCAGGTCGAGGCCGGTCACCATCTCGGTCACCGGGTGCTCGACCTGCAGCCGGGTATTGATCTCCATGAAGAAGAAGCCGCCGTCGGGCGCGACGATGAACTCCACGGTGCCCGCGTTCTGGTAGCCGATGGCGCGTGCGGCCAGCACCGCGGCCTCGCCCATGCGCCCGCGCAGTTCCGGGGTCAGGAAGGGCGAGGGGGCTTCCTCCAGCACCTTCTGGTAGCGACGCTGCGCGGAACATTCGCGCTCGTCGAGGTGGATGGTGTTGCCATGCGAGTCCGCGAACACCTGGATCTCGATATGCCGCGGCGACCCGATATAGCGTTCCAGCAGCACGCGGTCGCGGCCGAAGGCGTTGCGCGCTTCGCGCTGGCAGCTTTCCAACGCCGGCAGGAAATCGTCCGCGGAGCGCGCGATGCGCATGCCCTTGCCGCCGCCGCCATGCGCGGCCTTGATCATCAGCGGATAACCGATGCGGTCGGCTTCGCGCTGCAGCAGCTCCGGCGACTGGTCCTCGCCGGTATAGCCGGGCACCACCGGCACGCCCGCGGCGGCCATCAGTTCCTTGGCGCCGGCCTTGCTGCCCATGCGACGCATGGAGTCCGCCTTCGGGCCGATGAAGACCAGGCCGGCGGCCTCGACCGCGTCGGCGAAGTCGGCGTTCTCGCTCAGGAAGCCGTAGCCGGGATGCACCGCCTGCGCGCCGCTGGCCAGCGCGGCCTCGATGATGGCGTCGCCGCGCAGGTAGCTGTCCTGCGGCCGGGGCCCGCCGATCGGCCAGGCCTCGTCGGCCAGCCGCACATGCTGCGCATCCGCGTCGGCCTCCGAATACACCGCCACCGTGGCGATGCCCAGGCGGCGGGCGGTGCGGATGACGCGGCAGGCGATTTCGCCGCGGTTGGCGATCAGGATCTTCGAGAACATTCTCTGGCCACGGATTTGCGCGGATGAGCGCGGATCTGCACGGATAAGCAGGGGAAGTCTAAGAGAAAACGCGGCGGCGGAATTCAGGGCGGGGACGCGGGTACGTTCCGCGGAAGTTCCCCGGAGTGCGGGCCGCCCGCGGCGGGCACGACCTTTGGTCGTGGTCGGGAAGAGGACCTTTTATTCAGGTTCTTCTCCAGACTCCGGGGGTGACGGCGTGCAGTTGGCGCGCTTCTGGCGCAGCGTCGCGCCCGGGAGTCGCCTCGTTGGGGTCCGCGCTGCCCGTCCCGCGCACAGGGGGTGTGCTCCCCCGGCAGTCTCCGCGTCCTGCTGCCACTGCCGGCCGCCGGCCATCCATGGCCGGCTGTCCGCACACCCCCTGTGCGCGGGACGGGCTCCGGCGTTCTCCGGCTTCGGGAGGGAAGATCAAGAGCGGCGGAGCCGGGCTGCTCCCGGTCATGACGCTCTCCGTTTGGACGTCGACATCGCTCTTGAAAATCTTCCCGACCGCGACCAGAGGTCGTGCCCGCCGCGGATGCAGGGGGGATGCCCAGAGCCGGCCATGGATGGCCGGCGGCCGGATCTGGGAGCAGGACGCGGAGAATCCGGCTGGGCATCCCCCCCTGCGTCCGTGGCGGGCGGCCAGGACTTGAACGGAGCGTCCCCTCGATCGGGAGAAGAACCTTTATTCAACCCACGAAGCCGGGCGCTTGTCGAGGAACGCGGCCAGGCCTTCCTGGCCTTCGGGGGAGACGCGCAGGGCGGCGATGAGGGCGGCGTTGTCGGCGTCCAGGCGGTCGCGGTCGGTGGCCGCGGCGACGTCACGGACCAGGCGCTTGGCGTCGGCCGAGGCGAAGGGCGCGGCCCGGAGGAGAAAGCCGACCTGGCGATCGACCGCGGCATCGAGTCCCTCCGCGGCCACCACCTCGTGCAGCAGCCCGATGCGCAGCGCCTCGCCGGCATCGAAGATCTCCGCGGACGCGAAGTAGCGCCGCGCGTTGCGCGCACCGATCGCGGCCACGACATAGGGCGAGATCACCGCCGGCAGCAGGCCCAGGCGGCTCTCGGTCAGGCCGAACTTCGCCTCCGGAACGCCGATGGCGATGTCGCAGCAGGCCACCAGGCCGACGCCGCCCCCGAAGGCCGCGCCATGCACCCGGGCGATGGTCGGCTTCGGCAGCTCGTCCAGGGTGCGCATCAGCCTGGCCAGGCGCAGCGAGTCCTCGCGGTTGGCCTCCTCGCTGGCCGCGGCCATGCCGCGCATCCAGTTGAGGTCCGCGCCGGCCGAGAACGAGGCGCCTGCGCCTTCCAGCACGACGACGCGCACCGCCGGGTCGCGGCCAAGCGCCTGCAGCGCATCGGTCAGGCCGGCGATCAGGGCGTCGTCGAAGGCGTTGTGCAGGGCGGGGCGGTCGAGGCGCAGGCGCGCGACCGCGCCCGTGCGGGACAGCGTGAGGTTTGCCGACATGGAGGGCCCCGGAGCGATGGAGGCCGAATGATAGCGCCGGCCTCAGTGGCGGGAGCGCGAGTTCGGGCGTTTGGGCATGCGCCGCATGTCGCTGGTCGGCATGACTTCGACGGCGAGGGTGAAGGTGCGCGCGTCGCCCGGATGGATGGCGCCGACGCCCACCACCTGGTGCGAGATCTCCGTGCCTTCGTCGTCGCGGATGGTCAGGACCACCGAATACTCCCAGGCGCCGCCCTCGAGCGGGTGGCGGATCTCGCCCTCCACCTGCAGCGCGCGGGTGACCTCGGCGGGGGCGGCCGCGTCGTCGAAGCGCAGGTAGTGGCGGCACGACGGGCAGACCGTCGCGCTGTCGAGGATCGTGGCCTTGCAGTGCGGGCAGGTGCGCGTGGCACCTGCCGCACCGGGACGGGCGCTCACGGAACGACGTCGAGGCCGGTCTTGTCCTTGCTGTCCTTCGCCCGGTCGCCCTTGCCCTGGGCGGCCGGCGTGGAGGCTTCGTCCCAGCCGCACTCGACGTGGCCGCGGATACGGGAGCCGGAGGACACGATCAGGGTGCCGGCCTTGACGTCGCCGATCAGCACCGCGGAGGGCTGCAGTTCGACGCGCTCGGCGGAGTCGATGTTGCCCTCGAGCTCGCCGGCCACGTTGACGCGCTTGGCGCGGACGCCGCCGTTGAGGCGGGCGCCGCCGTCGATGGTCAGGTCGCCCTCGACGTTGACATCGCCCTTGAACCTGCCGGCGATGCGGATGTGGCCGCTGCCGGAGATCTTGCCCTCGATGGTGAGGTCGGAGGCGATCACCGATTCCTTGGGCTGCGGCACCTGGGCCGGGGTGCGGGCCGGCTGGAACGGGACATCGGCGGGCTGGAAATCGGCGATGGCCGGGGTCGGCTCGCGCCCCGCGGGGCCGTCCTCCCTGGCGAAGGAGGGGGTGGCTTCTTTCCTGGCGGAGCTCTGCGGGAAGATGGACATGGCGCGCTGCGTTCCTCGGTGCGGACAGGGGGGCGGGGGAAGGCCGACCTTAGCACGCGGATACGTCCACACGCCTGTGACGCGGCTCACCGAATCCGAACCGCGACAATGACTTACGGCTGCAACCCGGCGGCGCTACGTCGCGCGGGGCCTACATCCGGAAGACGCCGAAGCGGGCCGCTTCGATGGGCGCGTTGAGCGAGGCCGATACCGCCAGCCCGAGCACCCGGCGGGTGTCGGCCGGGTCGATGATGCCGTCGTCCCACAGTCGCGCGGTGGCGTACCACGGGCTGCCCTGGTGCTCGTACTGCTCCCGGATCGGCGCCTTGAACGCCTCCTCCTCGTCCGCGCTCCACTCGCCGCCCCTGGCCTCGATGCCGTCGCGGCGCACGGTCGCCAGCACGCTGGCCGCCTGCTCGCCGCCCATCACGCTGATGCGCGCGTTGGGCCACATCCACAGGAAGCGGGCGCCGTAGGCGCGGCCGCACATGGCGTAGTTGCCGGCGCCGAAGCTGCCGCCGATGACCACGGTGAACTTCGGCACGCTGGAGCAGGCCACCGCGGTGACCATCTTCGCCCCGTCCTTGGCGATGCCGGCGTTCTCGTACTTCCGCCCCACCATGAAGCCGGTGATGTTCTGCAGGAACACCAGCGGGATGCCGCGCTGGTTGCACAGCTCGATGAAGTGCGCGCCCTTGAGCGCCGACTCCGAGAACAGGATGCCGTTGTTGGCGACGATGCCCACCGGGTAGCCGTGGAGATGCGCGAAGCCGGTGACGAGCGTCCTGCCGTAGCGCGCCTTGAACTCCTGGAACTCGCTGCCGTCGACGATGCGCGCGATCACCTCGCGGATGTCGAAGGGGCGGCGCGTGTCGCGGGGCACGATGCCGTACAGCTCCTCGGCCGCGAACCGCGGCTCGACCACCGGCCTGGTCGCCACCGGCAGCACCTTGCGGCGGTTGAAGCCGCCGACGATGTCGCGCGCGATCTGCAGCGCGTGGCGGTCGTCCTCGGCGAAATGGTCGGCCACGCCCGACACGGACGTATGCACGTCGGCGCCGCCCAGCGATTCGGCGTCCACCACTTCGCCCGTGGCCGCCTTCACCAGCGGCGGGCCGCCGAGGAAGATCGTGCCCTGGTCCTTCACGATCACGCTCTCGTCGCACATCGCCGGCACGTAGGCGCCGCCCGCGGTGCAACTGCCCATCACCACCGCGACCTGCGGGATGTTCTCCGCGCTCATCCGCGCCTGGTTGTAGAAGATGCGGCCGAAGTGGTCGCGGTCCGGGAACACCTCGTCCTGCAGCGGCAGGAAGGCGCCCCCGGAGTCGACCAGGTAGACGCAGGGCAGGTTGTTCTCGCGCGCCACTTCCTGCGCGCGCAGATGCTTCTTCACCGTCATCGGGAAGTAGGTGCCGCCCTTGACCGTGGCGTCGTTCGCGACCACCACCACTTCCTGGCCCATCACCCGGCCGATGCCGCAGACCATGCCCGCCGCGGGGGCGGCGCCGTCGTACATCTCCTCGGCGGCCAGCGGCGCGATCTCGAGGAAGGGCGAGCCCGGATCGAGCAGGGCGGCAATGCGTTCGCGCGCCGGCAGTTTGCCGCGCGACGTGTGCTTCTCGCGCGCCTGCTCACCGCCTCCGTCCGCGGCACGCGCCAGGCGCGCATCGAGTTCGTCGACCAGCGCACGGTGGAAGGCGACGTTGTCCTGGAATTCCGCCGAGCGCGGATCGAGGCTGGAAGCGAGTACGGGCATGCGGGGCGGCGGCAGTCTGGAAGCCGCCCAGCATACCGCTCAGTCGCCCTTGTCCTTGTCTTCGTCGTTGTAATCGCCCTCGAGCGCGTCGGCGGCCTGGGGAGCCCGGTCGTACGGATTCACGCTGTCGTCGCGGGTGGCGGCCTCGGCACCGGCCACGTCGGAGGCGGCGGCATCCCGGGCGCCCTGGCCGGTGGCGTCGATGGCGACGCTCTCGGCTTCGGTGGCATGGGGGCCGCTACCGGCGGTGCCCGCGGCAGGAACACCGGCGGTACTGCCCGTGGCGTCGCGGTCCTGGCCGCCAGTGGCATCGGCGGGCACCGTCGGCGCGTCGTCACCGACATCGCCGTCGGCGACCGGCTCGGGGTTGTTGCATGCGGCCAGGGCGAGGCCCAGCGGCAGCAGGAGCGAAAGCGGACGGATGTCCATGGTGTCGGGCCTCGCGACGGTCTGGCGCCTCAGTCGCGGACGTCTTCGGCAGCGCGATCGGCGGCTTCGGAAGTCTTCTCCAGCGCGTCGGACGTGGCCTCGCGGGTGCGGGCTTCGGCCTCGTCGGCGGCGGCGCGGGTCTCGTCCGCGGCCCTGCGCGCGGCGGCTTCGGCGTCGGCAGCGGCGGCCTGTGCCGCGGCATCGGCTTCGGCGGCGGCCTCGGCGGTGGCGGCGGATGCGGCTTCCCAGCCCGATTCGGCCGCTTGTCCTGCCGCAGCAGCGGCGTCGCGGGCCTCCTGCCCGGCCTGTTCCATCGCGGCGTCGGCCTCGGCGGCCTTCTGCTCCGCGGTGGCCGTGTCGTTCCGGCATCCGGCCAGGGCCAGGGCCAGGCTGCAGGCGCCAAACAGGAGGGCGGTCTTCGTCTTCATCGATCTGTCCTCATCGCGGAAAAAGGAAAAGCCGCTGGAATTCCAGCGGCTTTCCCCGTAACGCGTTGTGAAGCCAGGTTGCGGACCGGAGATTACTGGTCCACGGCCTCGTCGGCAGCCTCGGCAGCAGCCTCGGCGGCGTCGGCGGCTTCGCCGGCCACGTCGGCGGCGGCGTCGGCGGCGTCGCCGTCAACGGCAGCGGCGGCATCGGCAGCGGCGTCGGCGGCGGCGTCGGCGGCAGCCTCGGCGCTGGCGGCAGCGGCGTCGGCGGCGTCGGTGCCGGCGACCGCGGCGTCGGCGGCGGCCTGGTCAGCGGCTTCGGCGGCGTCGGCGGCGGCGTCGGCAGCCTGGTCCTGGTTCGAGCAGGCAGCCAGGCCCAGGCCCAGCACCAGCGCGATCAGCAGCTTGTTCATGCTCATTGATACGTTTCCTCGTCGTGGATAAAAGCAACGCACACACGTGCGCCGCGTAGATGATGACAAGCCCCGAACGACTGTCAAGCGGTAATTTGAATGGGCCGGTGTAAAAGGAGTGTAAACGGCTCAGGCCAGCTCCACGGCGAGCGCGGTGGCCTCGCCGCCGCCGATGCACAGCGCGGCAACCCCCCGCTTCCCGCCGCGCGCCTGGAGGGCGTGCAGCAGGGTCACCACCAGCCGGGCGCCGCTGGCGCCGATCGGGTGGCCGAGCGCGCAGGCGCCGCCGTTGACGTTCAGGCGGTCGTGCGGGATGCCCAGGTCCCGCATCGGCGCCATCGCCACGCAGGCGAAGGCCTCGTTGACCTCGAACAGGTCCACGTCCTCCACCTTCCAGCCGGCCTTCTCCAGCACGTTGGAGATGGCCTGCACCGGCGCGGTCGTGAACCACTCGGGCGCCTGCGAATGGGTGGCATGGGCGACCACGCGGGCCAGCGGCTCCAGGCCGCGGGCCCGGGCCTCGTCGGCCGACATCAGCACCGCGGCGGCGGCGCCGTCGGAGATCTTCGAGGACGACGCCGCGGTCAGCAGGCCGTCCTTGCCGAAGGCCGGGCGCAGGGTGGGGATGCGGTCGAGCGCGATCTTCCCGGGCTCCTCGTCGGTGTCGGCCACGACCTCGCCCTTGCGGGTCCTGACGGTCACCGGGACGATCTCGGCCTTGAACGCGCCGTCGGCGATCGCCTGCTGCGCGCGGCGCGCGCTCTCGGCCGAGAACGCGTCCAGCGCCTCGCGGGTCATGTCGTACTTCGCGCAGGCGGCGTCGCCGAACACGCCCATGGCCTGGCCGTCATAGGGATTGGTCAGGCCGTCCCAGGCCATGTGGTCCAGGAATTCCGCGGTGCCGTAGCGGATGCCGGTGCGCGAGCCGTTGAGCAGGTGCGGGGCGTTGGTCATCGACTCCATGCCGCCGGCCACGACCACCTTCGCCGAACCGGCCTTGATGATGTCGGTGGCGAACATGATCGCCTTCATGCCCGAGCCGCAGACCTTGTTGACGGTGGTGGCGCCCGCGGCGTCGGGGATGCCCGCCGCGCGCGAGGCCTGGCGCGCCGGGGCCTGGCCGAGGCCTGCCGGCAGCACGCAGCCCATGATCACCTCGTCGACCTGGTCGGCCGCGATGCCGCCGTGTTCCAGCGCGCCACCGATCGCGGCCGCGCCGAGGGTGGGGGTGGGGACGCCGGTGAACTGGCCGAGCATGGAGCCGATGGCGGTGCGCTTGGCACCGACGATGACGACGTCGGTCATGGGGGACCTCCGGTTGGGTATGTGCGGCCATTATCCCACTGCGGCGCGCCTCCGCCATCGGACGTTGGTCCGGGGCCGGACTGTGTCCCCGTCCGCGTTGCGCGCATCCGCCCCTTGGCCTTGCCATCGGTTTCGCGTAATCAATAGGGGGTCCACAGTCCGGGGAAGGCTGTCATGCCGCACACCATCGTCCGCGGAGCGGTCCGCGCGCCCGCCGCGTCCATCCTGGCCATCGCGCTGTCCAGCGCCCTTCTCGCGTCCTGCGGCGGCGGGGGCGGGGGAAGCGGCAACCTCCGTCCGGATCCGCCGCCGGCCGCACCTCCGCCGCCCCCGCCCGTGGTCGGTACTCCCGACCCCGCGCACAGCGCGCACCTGGCCAACACCAATACCGCACCGGCCCACGCGGCCGGCCTGACCGGCGCCGGGATCCGCATCGGCATCGTCGACAGCGGCGTCAACCGCAAGCATCCCGCCCTCGCCAACCGGGTCGTCGCCAACCTCACCTACATCAGCGCGAGCGGGAACAACCTGGCGGTGGACGACGTCGTCGGCCACGGCACGGCGGTGGCGCAGGCCGCCGCGGGCCGGCCCTTCGGCACCTGGCCCGGCGGCATCGCGCCGGGGGCGGAGATCGTCTCGGCGCGCATCATCAGCGACAAGCCGCCCAAGGACGACGGCTCGGGCCAGGGCAACGAGGTCAGCGGGCCGCTGGGCCTGGCGGGCATCCATCGCGACCTGATCAGCCACGGCGTCCGGATCATGAACAACTCCTGGGGCGGTCTGTACTGGACCAACCCGAACGCCACGGTCGGCATCGCCTCGGAGTACCGCCCCTTCATCCGCGACAACGACGGCCTGGTGGTGTTCTCCACCGGCAACTCGGGCTTCGCCGACCCGTCCGACATGGCGGCGCTGCCCAGCCAGCCCGGTCCCGAGGGCAGCCGCCCGGCCGCCGACCTCGAGCGCGGCTGGATCGCGGTGGGGGCGCTCGATGGGGATGACCCGACGCGGCTCGCCGAGTACTCGAACGCCTGCGGCATCGCCATGGCCTATTGCATGGTCGCGCCGGGCACGGTGGTGGTGACCGGCACCGACGATGCACCCGATGCGCCGAAGTACTGGCGCTGGTCGGGAACCTCGCTGGCGGCGCCGCTGGTGTCCGGCGCGGCGGCGCTGGTGTGGGAGGCCTTCCCGTACTTCGACAACGACGCCGTGCGGCAGACGCTGCTCGGCACCGCCACCGACCTCGGTGCGCCCGGCGTGGACGCGGTGTTCGGTCACGGTGCGCTGGACGTGGGCAAGGCGGTGCGCGGCCCGGCGCGCCTGGACTGGGGCGACTTCACCGCCAGCTTCGAGAGCGGGAGTTCGGCCTGGGGCAACGACCTCTCGGGCGCCGGTCGCCTCGTGAAGCGCGGCGCCGGCACCCTGGTGCTGGATGCGGATGCGGGCAACGCCGGCGGCGTGCGCGTGACCGGGGGCAGCCTGCAGGTGAACGGTGCGGTTTCCGGCGAGGTGCGGGTGGACGCCGGAGGCAGGTTCCTGTTCGGCACGGCCGTGGGCGGCAGCGTGGTCAACGCAGGCCGCGTCGACGTGCGCGCGCTGGAGAGCGGCGATACGGTCGGCACGACCACGGTGGGCGGCGACTACGTGCACCGCCAGGGTGCGACGTTCGCGTTCGACGTCGGCCAGCGCCTGCAGGTCGCCGGTACGGTCACCATCGAGGGCGGCGACCTGCACCTGCGCGGCGTCAAGACCGGCTACACGCACCAGCGCCGGGAAGAGGTCATCGTGGCCATGGGTGGCCTCACCGGCACCTTCAACGGGCTGACCACGGCCGGCAACATCCTGCTCGCAGGCACGCTGGGCTATGGGGCGCAGAACGTGTGGCTGGACATCGCGCGCCTGGACGTCGCCGCCGTGGCCGCCTCGTTCGCGGGCATCACCCCGATGGCGCTGTCTTCGGCCGAGCGCGTGGAGCGCGCCTTCCAGCGGCTCGATGCGCACCAGGACGGCGCGGGCGGCGCCGCGGGCGACGGCTTCCTGCGCCGCGCCGGCGAGCTGCAGCAGGTGGGCAGCGAGGCCGAGGCCGCGCGCGCACTGGCGAGCCTCTCGGGCGAGCTGCACGCGAACGCGGTGGCGATGACGCTCGACAGCATCGACATGGGCCGTCGCGCGCTGTCGGCGCGCATCGACGCCTTCGAGGGCGGCGTGCACGACGCCGGCGTCTGGAAGCGCGCGCTGGGACGCGGCGGCAGCGGCGGCTTCGCCGGCAACGGGTTCGCGCTGGACGGCTGGATGATCGGCCGCGACGGGGATCTCGGCGGCGGCCGCATGGCCGGCTTCGCCTTCGGCGAGACGCGCGCGCACGGCCGGGTCGATGGCCTGGGTGATCGCTCGCAGGACCGCCAGACCTCGGCCGCCGCGTATGCGGGATGGACGCGCGGCAATGCCCATGTGTTCGGCCAGGCCGGCACGGGCCGCTTCGATCGCGACGTCGAGCGGCGCCTGCAGGCAGGCGACGATCTGTCCAGCGTGGCCAGCCGCTATTCCGGCGACTACGCGAGCGCGAGCGTGGAGGCGGGCTGGCGCGTCCGCGCCGGCGGCATGGCGGTCACGCCCTATCTGGGTGCGGAACACGTGCGCCTGCGCAGCGAAGGCTTCCGCGAGGGCGGGGCCGACGGCTTCGGCCTGCAGGCCGCGGCCTGGGACGCACGCCGCAGCCAGGCCATCGCCGGCCTGCGCATGCAGGGTGGCTGGAAGGGGCTGGCGCTGTACGGCTACGGCGAGTGGCAGCAGACGCTGTCGGCCAGCGGCTTCGACCTGCAGGCGAGCTTCACCGGCGTCGAAGCCTGGTCGCCGCTGCCGGGCGGGCATGCGGCGCGCTCGGGCGGTGTGTTCGGCCTGGGCACGCAGGCCTGGCTGGGCCGCGGCGCGGCGCTGGGCCTGGGCTTCGACCAGCGCTTCGGGCCGCGCGGCAGCGACCGCATGCTGTCGCTGCGCTTCCTGCAGGAGTTCTGAGGGGCGGACCGGCCGGGGCGGGCGCTCGCGCCCCGGCGGTCGGTCCGTGTCGGGGCCAGCGCGCTCAGTCCCGGCCTTCGAACAGCTCGCGGCCGATCAGCATGCGGCGGATCTCGTTGGTGCCGGCGCCGATGGCGTAGAGCTTGGCGTCGCGCAGGATCCGCCCGGTCGGGTACTCGTTGATGTAGCCGTTGCCGCCCAGCGCCTGGATGCCTTCCAGCGCCACCTGCACCGCCGCGTCGGACGCATGCAGCAGGCAGCTGGCGGGGTCGATGCGCGAGCGGTGGCCGGCGTCGTAGTCGCGCGCGACCTGGTAGGCGTAGGCGCGCGAGGACTGCAGCGCGGTGTACATGTCGGCGATCTTGCCCTGCATCAGGCCGAAGGTGCCGATGGCGGCATCGAACTGCTTCCGCTCGCGCACATAGGGCAGGGCGGCGTCGAGCGCGGCCTGCATCAGGCCGATCGGCCCGCCGCTCAGCACCAGGCGCTCGGTATCGAGGCCGCTCATCAGCACCTTGACGCCCTGGTCGACCTCGCCGAGCACGTTCTCCGCCGGGATCTCGCAGTCCTCGAACACCAGCTCGCAGGTGTTGCTGCCGCGCATGCCGAGCTTGTCCAGCTTCTGCGCGGTGCGGAAGCCCTTCATGCTCTTCTCGACGATGAAGGCGGTGATGGAACGGCTGCCGGCCTCCCTGCCCGCCGTGCGCATGTAGACCACCAGCACGTCGGCCTCGGGGCCATTGGTGATCCACATCTTGCTGCCGTTGGCCACCCAGGTGCCGTCGCGCAGCTCGGCGCGGCAGGCCATCGAGCCGACCACGTCCGAACCCGCGCCCGGCTCGCTCATCGCCAGCGCGCCCTTCCATTCGCCGCTGCACAGCTTCGGCAGGTATTTCTCCCGCTGCGCCTGCGTGCCGTTGTGATGGAGGTTGTTGACGCAGAGGTTCGAATGCGCGCCATAGCTCAGGCCCACCGAGCCCGAAGCGCGCGAGATCTCCTCCATCGCCACCAGGTGGGCCAGGTAGCCCATGTCGCTGCCGCCGTACTCGGCGGGCACGGTCATGCCCAGCAGGCCCATCTCGCCGAGCTTCGGCCACAGGTCCTGCGGGAAGGCGTTGTCGTGGTCGATGGACTCGGCGCGCGGCGCGATCTCGGCGTCGGCGAAGCGACGGACCGCGTCACGCAGGGCGTCGAGTTCTTCTCCCAGCGGGAAGGTGCGCATGTCGGAACCTCCGGTCGTTGCGCCGGCGCCCTGCGCCCTGCGCGGAATCTTCAAACAACGACGGGGCCACAGGCCCCGTCGTCGGTGTGCATCGGCCAGCGCTTACGCGCCGCCGCGGATGCGGCCCTGGAAGCGCGGCACGGTGCGGCCCATCGGCAGCTTGAGCTTGCCCATGACCTCGATCCGCTCCTCGGCCATGCGGTCCGCGGCCTTGTACGTCGGGATGCCGTCGCGCTTGGCGATCTCGAAGATGCGCGTCAGGTTGTGGTAGATCGTGCGCATCTGGCGCATCGCGCGCTCGCGGTTGTAGCCGGTCATCTCCAGCGCCACGTTCATCACGCCGCCGGCGTTGACCGCGTAGTCCGGCGCGTAGAGGATGCCGCGCTTCTCGACCTCGTCGCCGACCGCGTTGGTCGACAGCTGGTTGTTGGCCGAACCGCAGATGACCTTGGCCTTCAGCCGCGGCAGGGTCTCCTCGTTGACGGTGCCGCCCAGCGCGCAGGGCGAGTAGACGTCGGCGTCGACGTCGTAGATCTCGTCCAGGCCCACGGCCTCGCAGCCGTACTCGCTCACCGCCTTGTCGACCAGCGCCTGGTTGATGTCGGTGACGAAGATCTTGGCGCCGCGCTCCTTGAGCAGCTTCACGTATTCCATGCCGACGTGGCCCAGGCCCTGCACGGCGTGGCTGTACTTGCCCACTTCCTCGTCGCCGAACTTCGCGTTCAGCGCCGCCATCAGGCCCTGCAGGGTGCCGTAGGCGGTGAACGGCGAGGGGTCGCCGGAGCCGCCGTGCACCTGGTGCACGCCGGTCACGAACTCGGTCTCGCGGTACACGTATTCCATGTCGTTGACGTCGATGCCGACGTCCTCGGCGGTGATGTAGCGGCCGCCCAGCGACTGAACGAAGTGGCCGAAGGCGCGGAACAGCGCTTCGGACTTGTCGGTGGCCGGGTTGCCGATGATCACGGCCTTGCCGCCGCCGATGTCGAGGCCGGCCACGGCGTTCTTGTAGGTCATGCCGCGCGACAGGCGCAGCACGTCGTTCAGCGCCTCCTGCTCGGTCTTGTACGGCCACATGCGGGTGCCGCCCAGCGCCGGCCCGAGCACGGTGTTGTGGATCGCGATGATGGCCTTCAGGCCGGCGTCCTTGTTGTGGCAGAACACGACCTGCTCGTGGCCGTAGGTGTCGAGGTGCTCGAAGATCATTCGGGACTCCGCAGCCGGCGGCCAGGGTCGCGCGGGGCGCGGCCGGCGGCCGGTGGTATGGGTTGGGTGGCTGGTTGTGGGGTGCCGCAGGGGCCGCCGGCGGGAGCACGGCGGCAGGCGCGGCATTCTACGCCGCCGCGGTGGCGAATGCAGGGCAGGCCATGCCGCAACGCAGCATCCGCCGGCCTCCCCGGACCGCTCCTACAGCTGGGATTCGACCGGCAGCCAGCGGAACACGGTGGCCTGGATGCGGCGCCAGAGGCTCGCCGCGGGCTCCCTGCGCAGCAGCTGGGGCTCGGGGCCGGCCGCGTCCAGCCAGTAGAGGTCGCCCCCGGCGTCCAGCCCCACCTTCCAGCTCATCGCCGGGCCGGCCAGGTGCAGGTATTCCGCGCGCAGGTCGGCGGCGAGGCCGGGGTCGTCGAAGAACACGCCCATTTCGGTATTCAGGTACGCCGAGCGCGGATCCAGGTTGTAGGAGCCGATGAAGCCGCGCGCGCCGTCCACCAGGAAGGCCTTGGTATGCAGGCTGGCGCCGCTGCTGCCGGTCGGGCCGGCGCGCGTGCGCATCTCGCGGGCGTGGCGGGCGCCGCCGGTGGCGCCGTCGGCGGCTTCCGGCCGCAGCTCGTACAGGTGCACGCCGCCGGCCAGCAGGCGCTTGCGGTAGCCGGCGTAGCCGCCGTGCACCGCGACCACGTCGTTGGCCGCCAGCGAATTGGTCACCACGCCGACGAGGGCACCGCGACCGGCCAGCCCGGTCAGCAGCGCGCTGGTGTCGTCGCCGGGCACGAAGTAGGGCGACACCAGCAGCGCCGATGTGCGCGCGCCGCGCAGGGCACCTTCGATCCGTTCGACCAGCCAGCCCGTGGTGTCGTCACCGGGGCGCTTCAGCGGCGGGTCGGAGACGATGCGGATCCGGTCGCTCCAGCGCGGCGACAGCGACTGCCGCAGGTAGGCCTGCACGCTGGTCGAGGACTCCACGCGCTCCAGATAGCGCCGCGCATCCGCGGAGCCGGCCTCGTCGCCGATGCGCCCCACGATCGCGCGGATGTCGTCCATGTCCAGCCGCCGCAGGTCCGACAGCGGCACCACCGCCCCGCTGTTCCAGAAGGCGTCGAAGATCGCGCCGGCCTGCGCCACTTCCGGCCCGAACAGCAGCAGGTCGAGGTCGTGGAAGTTGCTGCTCTCCGAGGCGCTGAAGTATTCCAGCCCGACGTTGCGCCCGCCCACGATCGCCACCCGGCCGTCGGCGATCCAGGCCTTGTTGTGCATGCGGTGGTTGAGGCTGAAGCCGCGCTGCAGCATTTCCAGCAGCCGCGCGATGCCCTCGCGGTTGCGGAAGGGGTTGTACAGCCGGACCTCGATGTTGGGATGGCCGTCGAGCACCAGCAGCGGCCGGTCCTTGCCGCCGGCGTTGATGTCGTCCAGCAGCAGCCGCACGCGCACGCCGCGCTCGGCCGCCAGCCAGGCCTCGCGCGCCAGCAGGCGGCCGGTGAGGTCGTCGTGCCAGATGTAGTACTGCAGGTCCAGGCTGCGCCCGGCCTGGCGCGCCGACATCGCGCGCGCGGCGAAGGCGTCGATGCCGTCGACCAGGGTGATGGCGCCGGTCATGCCGGGATTGCGCGCGAGCAGCGGGGCGAGTTCGCGGTCGAGCGGCGTGTGGTCGTGCGCGACCGGCAGCGCGTACGAAGGCGTGCCGGTATTGGGCGGCGTCAGGCGGTCGGCCAGCAGCAGGCCGCTGGCGACCAGCGCCACCACGGCGAAGCCCCCCCAAAGGACGATGCGTCGTGCGCGGCCGATCACGTCCTCCCTCCCTGCATGTCGTTCCCGCCCCCGCTCCCCCCGCCCCCCAGCATTGTAGGAGCAACTGTCTTTTTTCAGACCGAGGCTGGCTGCCAGGGTTTGCCATCCCTGAGCATGGCGTTGATCTGCCCGAGGAAGGCGCGCATGCAGGCAACCAGGGCCACCTTGGCGCATTTGCCGCGGCTCCTTAGAGCCTCATAGCGTCGCTTCAGGGCGGGCTGGGCGCGGATGGCGCTCCATGTGGCCATGTACAGCACGCGCCGGATTCCGGCACGGCCGCCCTGGATGCGCCGCAAGCCGCGCTTGCCGCCGCTGTCGGCGTTGTAGGGAGCAACGCCGACCAGGGCGGCGATCTGCCGGCGTTCGATCTGCCCCAGCTCGGGCAGGAAGGCGATCAGGGTGGCGGCGGTCACCGGGCCGATCCCGGGTACGGCCCGCAGTTGGGCGGAACGCTCGCTGTCGGCGTCAGCCACGGCTTGGGTGATGGCCTTGTCCAGCAGCGCGATCTCCGCCTGCTGCGCGCGCAGCAGGCGCTTCAGGCTGGCCACCACCAGCGGCTGGCCCTGTACCTGCTGCAGCCGACGCCGATCGTCGTCGCGTTGCTGCACCACCTGCGCACGGCGTTGCACCAACGCCTGCAGCCGCTGCTGTTGCGGCGTTTCCGCAGCGGCCGGCGGCATTTCGGTCACCTCCGCCATATGGGCCAGCATGGCCGCGTCGATCGGGTCGGTCTTGGCGGTCCGGCCCATCGCAGTGGCAAACGAGCGCGCCCGGTGCGGTGGCACGCGCACCACCGGCCATTCATCCTGCAGGGCAGCCATCACCGCCCGCTCGTAGCCGCCGGTCGCCTCCAGCAGCACCCGTTCCACCGGCAGCTTCCGCAGCCGCTGCGCCAGCGACCGGTGCCCGGCCGAGCTGTTGGCCACCTCGAACACCTCTCCGTTGGGCCGCAGCGCCACCGCCAGCGTGGCCTTGGCCACGTCGATCCCCACGAACACAGACATCTGCTTCTCTCCTAGACTGGACGGGAGAGCACTCTTGCCGGCCCATGCTTGTGCAGTGCGAGCTGCTGACTCGTTCAACTGTTCGGGCTCTGGCAAGAGCGTGGAGTGCGGGCGCCCTGGCTCCTACACGTGCTTCAGGGCACCCCAGCTTGTCGGCGTCCCGCACTCCGCTCTCACCTGCACGCTAGGCCAAAGCGAAGACACAAGCAGCTACAGCTGCGACCACGCGCCTGCGGCAACAGGACGTCGTGAATCGCGGCCCGGCTACATGGCGGGTCGCAGCTGTAGCTGCTCCTGCAGGCGGGCCGGGCGGGCCGGGCGGGCCGGGCGGAGGGGCGGGGTACAATCGCGAGGAGTCCGTTTTTTGCCCTGGAACCGCCCCATGAGCGTCCCCGCAAGCCACCCGATCGCCCCCGCCCGCGACGCCGCCACGCCGCTGCGCTTCGTCACCGCCGCCAGCCTGTTCGACGGCCACGACGCCGCGATCAACATCATGCGGCGCCTGATCCAGGCCCAGGGCGCGGAGGTCATCCACCTCGGCCACAACCGCTCGGTGGAGGACGTGGTGCGCGCCGCGCTGCAGGAGGACGCCGACGGCATCGCGCTGTCCAGCTACCAGGGCGGCCACGTCGAATACATGAAGTACATGGTCGACATGCTGCGCGAGCGCGGCGCCGGCCACATCCGCGTGGTCGGCGGCGGCGGCGGCACGATCACGCCGGAGGAGATCCGCGAGCTGGAGGCCTACGGCGTCGAGCGCATCTACCACCCCAACGACGGCATGAAGCTGGGCCTGGTGGAGATGATCGAGGACGTGGTGGCGCGCGTGGCGAAGGCGCGCGATGCCCGCGCCGCCGAGGCCCGCCAGCCGGCCAGCACCCGCCCGGCGCTCGAGGACGAGATCGCCATCGGCCGCGTGCTTTCGGCGATCGAGGACGGCACCTACGGCGAGTCCGAGCTGGCCATGCTGCGCAAGCAGTGGGCCGCCGGCGCCGCGGGCCACGACGGCCCGACCCCGGTCATCGGCATCACCGGCACCGGCGGTGCCGGCAAGAGCTCGGTGACCGACGAACTGCTCAACCGCTTCCTCGCCAACTTCCCGCAGATGCGCATCGCCGTGATCTCGGTCGACCCGACCCGCCGCCGCACCGGCGGCGCGCTGCTGGGCGACCGCATCCGCATGAACTCGCTGCGCTCGCACCGCGTCTACATGCGTTCGATGGCCACCCGCCGCCAGAACGTGGCGACCAACGCCGTGCTGAAGGACTGCATCGGTTTCCTCAAGGGCCTGGGCTACGACCTGGTGATCGTGGAGACCGCCGGCATCGGCCAGTCGGATTCGGAGATCGTCGACCTGGTCGACTTCCCGATGTACGTCATGACCAGCGACTACGGCGCCGCCAGCCAGCTCGAGAAGATCGACATGATCGACTACGCCGAGCTGATCGTGCTCAACAAGTACGACAAGCGCGGCGCCGAGGACGCCCTGCGCGACATCCGCAAACAGTGGAAGCGCAACCGCGTCGCCTTCAAGGTCGCCGACGAGGACGTCCCGGTCTACCCGACCATCGCCAGCCAGTTCAACGACCCCGGCATCAGCTGGATGTTCGCCAACCTGTGCCGCCTGCTGCGCGAGAAGGTGCTGGGCGATACAACTGCCGGGGCACCTGTAGGAGCGGCTACAGCCGCGAACCAATCTGGCCAGAACATCGCGGCTATAGCCGCTCCTACAGGGGCCGGCGTCCGTTGCGACTTCAAGCCGGACATCGACACCAGCCTCCGCGAGCCCCGCGCCACCGTGCTGATCCCCGGCGCCCGCGTGCGCTACCTGGCCGAGATCGCCGAGCAGGGCCGCGCGATCAACGCCGGCATCGACAAGCAGGCCGAGGCCGCCGACCGCGCGCAGTCGTTCTGGCAGTCGCTGCAGGAGCTGCAGGACCCGAAGCTGCCGAAGGCCCTCGACCTCTACGGCGCCGAAGACCTCCTTCCCCCCAGCCCCCGCCCCCCTGTAGGAGCGGCTACAGCCGCGAAGGGACCTGGCGAAGGCTTCGCGGCTATAGCCGCTCCTACAGCCGCGAATACCCCCGACCGCACCCTGCTGACCCTGCGCCAGCGCTACAACGACGCCGTGCAGGCCCTGACCAGCGAGAACCTGCGCAACCTGCGCGAATGGCCGGCGCGCCTGAAGTCGATCACCGACGAGGTGACTGAGTACCAGGTGCGCGGCAAGTCCATCCGCGTCGAGAACTACCGCGAGTCGCTCAGCCACCAGAAGATCCCGAAGATCGCCGCGCCCGCCTACAGGAGCTGGGGCGAGCTGCTGACCTTCCTCGGCAAGGAGAACCTGCCGGGCCATTACCCCTACACCGGCGGCGTGTACCCCTACCGCCGCACCGGCGAGGACCCGATCCGCATGTTCGCCGGCGAAGGCACGCCCGAGCGCACCAACCGCCGCTTCCATTACCTCTCGGTCGGCCAGCCCGCCGCGCGCCTGTCCACCGCCTTCGACAGCGTCACCCTGTACGGCGAGGACCCCGCGCCGCGCCCGGACATCTACGGCAAGATCGGCAACTCCGGCGTCAACATCCCGACGCTGGACGACATGAAGAAGCTGTACTCCGGCTTCGACCTGTGCGCACCCACCACCAGCGTCTCGATGACGATCAACGGCCCCGCGCCGATCATCCTCGCGCTGTTCATGAACACCGCCATCGACCAGCAGGTGGAGAAGTACCTGAAGGCCGACGAAGGCCGCTGGGCCGCCGCGCAGAAGACCATCGATGCCTTCTTCGAAGGCCGCGAGCGGCCGAAGTACCACGGCGAACTGCCGCCCACCAACGACGGCCTCGGCCTGGCCCTGCTGGGCATGACCGGCGACCAGCTGGTGGACGCCGACACCTACGCCCGCATCAAGGCCGAGACCCTGGCCACCGTGCGCGGCACCGTGCAGGCCGACATCCTCAAGGAAGACCAGGCGCAGAACACCTGCATCTTCAGCACCGAGTTCGCCCTGCGCATGATGGGCGACATCCAGCAGTACTTCGTGGACAACAAGGTCCGCAACTTCTATTCGGTGTCGATCTCCGGCTACCACATCGCCGAGGCCGGCGCGAACCCGATCAGCCAGCTGGCCTTCACCCTCAGCAACGGCTTCACCATCGTCGAGTACTACCTGGCGCGCGGCATGAAGATCGACGACTTCGCGCCCAACCTGTCGTTCTTCTTCTCCAACGGCATGGACCCCGAGTACACCGTCATCGGCCGCGTGGCCCGCCGCATCTGGGCGCGCGCCATGCGCGAGCGCTACGGCGCCAACGAACGCAGCCAGATGATGAAGTACCACATCCAGACCAGCGGCCGGAGCCTGCACGCGCAGGAGATCCAGTTCAACGACATCCGCACCACGCTGCAGGCCCTGTACGCCCTGTTCGACAACTGCAACTCGCTGCACACCAACGCCTACGACGAAGCCATCACCACGCCGACCGAAGAGAGCGTGCGCCGCGCCGTGGCCATCCAGATGATCATCAACAAGGAGCTGGGGCTGAACTTCTGCGAGAACCCCTGGCAGGGCAGCTTCATCGTCGACCAGCTGACCGACCTGGTGGAAGAGGCCGTCTACAGGGAGTTCGAGGCCATCAGCGAGCGCGGCGGCGTGCTGGGCGCCATGGACACCATGTACCAGCGCGGAAAGATCCAGGAAGAGAGCCTGTACTACGAACACAAGAAGCACGACGGCTCGCTGCCGCTGGTGGGCGTGAACATGTTCCTGCCGAAGGAGCACGCCGGCGAGATCGCGACCGAGATCGAACTGATCCGTTCCACGGAAGAAGAGAAGGGGCAGCAGATCGAGAACGTGCGGCTGTGGCAGCAGTCACGCAACGTGCTGGCGCCGGTCGGGGAGACCGAGCATGGGCACGTGGTAGAGGACCAGGCCGCGGCGGCGACGGAGCCGCATGACGGGCATGGGCTGGGCTACCTGCAGAAGACGGCGCGGGAGCGCAGGAACGTGTTCGAGGCGCTGGTGGAAGCGGTGAAGACGCATAGCCTGGGGCAGATCAGCCATGCGCTTTATGATGTGGGTGGGGAGTATCGGCGGAATATGTAGCGGTCCGAACCTGGACTACAGCACGTGCCGGGATGGCCCTCTAGTTCAAATTTCAAGAAGGGTAGGCGTAATAGTTTGGTGAGCAGCCCCTTTACTGCCAGCCGCGTATTGAGATCGGTGACGTTAATGGCCTGTCAGGAAGTTTCGCAGCCGACGATTGGCAAAAAGCTCTGAAGTTGCGCCTTTTTAACGGGATTCAATCGCTTTATCGGGGGTGTGCCCATGTGGGTCAAGCGCATTGAAATAAGTGGTGTAGGCGGAATTCAAGAACTGCTGCTTGAATTCGACGACCACATAAACATTCTGTGTGGACCCAACGGGATCGGAAAGACCACAATCCTTGAGTCGGTCGCGCACGCATTCTCCGCTGGACAAACAACCATCCTCAAACGCCATGCGAAGAGCGAGTCGAGCAAAATTGACGCTACCGTGTGCGTAGATAGTCAAGATCACACTGTTGTCATTGTGTTCAAGGAGTTCGTGCCCAGTCAGCATGCACAGATACACGCATTGCACCAGCTCTCCGCAAAATTAATCTCTCTGAAGGTTAATAGAACTCTCGACTATCGTCCGCTCAACTCTATCGAGAAAGATACCAAGAAGGAATTGCCGCAGACATATGCGGAAGCGCGGCAGGGGGTGTCGCTGGCTGATGTGAAGAACTGGTTTGTCAACCGTTACCTGTTCTCGAAGCACGCAAATCTAAGTGACAGCCAGTTCGCCAACTATGAGCTTGCGAGGTCTAGCTTTTCCGCGCTAAGCAAGGATTTTACGTTCAGCCGTGTCGACCCTTCAACATTGGAAATACTGGTCAACTCACCCAGCGGCGAGATCTACTACGAGTATCTGTCATCGGGATTCAAATCCTGCTTGTCGATAATATTTGGGATCATCAAGGAGCTTGAGTTTCGCTTTCCAAGCCCGGGCATAGTGGCCGGCGAGTTCGACGGTGTTGTGCTAATTGATGAGGTGGAGTTACACCTTCATCCGGAGTGGCAAGCCACTGTTTTGCCGGTGTTGTCGCACAAGTTTCCAAAGGCGCAGTTTATCTGCAGTACACACAGCCCACACGTTATTCAAGCCGCTCAGCGTCACCAAATTATTGCCATCGAAGGGGAGCAGGGCGTTGTCCGGCAACGACCATTGCCGAACTCGCCGTTCGGCTTCAGGGGTTGGACTATTGAAGAGGTGCTCGTTGATGTTATGGGAATGAGCGATCTGAGGACATCGGAATACCGAGCCGCCACTCGGGCTTTTGAGAGAGCAATTGACTCGGAAGATCGAGTTGCCGCGGAAGAATCCTTCAAAGTTCTAGACGAGATGCTTCATCCCGAAAGTCACCTAAGAAAGATGTTCTTGCTCCAGCTCTCCGCCGTCGCCGGTGTGCCGTGATCAAGCTAAGACGCCTACCTCCGCCGGCCTACCTGACAGCCGCGCGAGTAGATGAGCTAACCGAAGAGTTCAAATCCAAGAGTTCGAGGGTATGGAATCATGACGCCATTAAGAAACAGCTACTCGATTCCTCTAACTCGAAATGTGCGTACTGTGAGTCGCGGTTAGACGAAGAAAGTAAGTATATGGAGGTCGAGCACTTCGAGGATAAGGACACGTATCCGGAGAACGTGGTGAGGTGGGAGAACCTCTTGCCGTCCTGCAAGCGATGTAACGGTGCGAAAGGTACTCATGACGTGCGCGCCGAGCCGATCGTCAACCCTTATGTAGAGGATCCCAGTGCGCACCTTTATTTGAAGGCGTTTCGTTTTCGACCACGGTCTCCTCTAGGTCGCAGCACTATTGGCGTTGTAGATCTAAACAACTCTGCAAGAATTGTCTTGAGAAGATTTGAAGTTGGCGAGGCAGTGATCGCTGCGATTGCCGTCGCCAGCGATCGGTATGAACAATGGCGAACGTCGGGAAGTACGCGCAGCAAGAATATTCTAGTCGGTTGCCTAGAGGCTCTTTTGCTTGAATGTCAGCCACCGTCAGAGTACGCGGCGACAGCCGCAACGGTTCTGCATGACGACGACGACTACGAGGACCTAGTGGGCAGGATGCAGAGCAGCGGTATGTGGTCGGACGAACTTGCGGCTCTTCACGCTTCGTCTAGAGCGCTAGTTCTGCTTTAGCGTAAGCTGCCCGGTCAAACAGGCATCTTAACGATAGAGCCTTCGGCGGCTTGACGAGACTCGGCCGGCGTGAGGTCGCGGGCATGAGGGGCGCGAGGTCGCTGATGACGATGGTGGGGCGTGATTGCAGGGGCTTTCTATTAGGCACCAATGGCCCAAAGCGACCGTTCACCGAGCAGCTGGGGTGCAATGCGTTGTATGTCGCGTCGATTCCCGCCGCAATTCAAGGGATCGCTGCGCCGAAGCTGGCAAATAGATCACCGGGAAGCTCGTTCGAAAGACGCCAGGTGATGGCCATTGGTCGCTCGCCCTCGTGGCTCACGTAGGTGGCCGTCCCCAGCAGCCAGAAAGCCCGATCGTCGGTCGTCAGTCGGGCAAAAGGCAGCACCACGCTGCCATTGGCCTCGTGGGTCTGATAGCGCTGTCCTGTCTCGCTCGTTTCACGAGCTCCAGACTGGCTTTCCCAATGAAGGAGCGTGGGGCTGATCGCATAGTCGCGATAGCGAGTCGTAGGCGAAAAGCGGCCGCTGGTCTTGTCCAAAGTAAACGCCAATAAATCGACGCGCGCCTCGGGAAGCCAGCGCACGCCTTCCCGCCACTCGGGCACCTTGAGGTCATCTCCGCTCGCGAATGCGGCCAGCGTTTCTCGGCGGGTGTACCTGGCGTGGACGCAGAGGGGAACGTCAGGGTGCGTCGAAAGAGGTAGCTGCACATGGTCGACCCGGTCAGCCAACACATCCAGCAGCTGGCACAGCTCGGCCAGGACTTGCGGATGTGCCCAGATGAGGTCGGCGGCTTCCTGTAGCGTCTCGTCACCTTTCAGCACGGTCTCGGTGAGGACGGTTGCGAGCATGTGGAACAGTCGACGCGTCCGAATGTCCAGTGCGGAAACGTCAAGGGCCGCCGGGGCTTCGGAGAAGGTCCGGTAGTGTTCGATGCGCAGAGCGTCGTCGACATGAAGCAGGCGCCCGAGCGCCCGGCGCAGCAGTGCTTCATGTGGTCCGGCAGGAAGCGTGGCCACGCCACCGGCTTCGAGAAGATCGGACCAGCTCCTGTTGTTGGCGTAAACGTCCTCCAGCTCGATGCCGGTCTGGTTGAGGAAGTTCTTCAGCGTGACCGTCGGGTCAGCCTCGGCGACGCGCCGCAGTTCCTGCGCCCGGCCCGGCCAGGTGTTCGGGAGGCTCTGGCGGATGTTCTCCAGCACGTGCTGCGAGGCCACGGCGTCGAGCTGCATATGGCAGCCGCTCGGCAAGTACGGGAAGCCGTCCTCAATGGTGCGCTCGATCTGTTTCCGGCTCCCGCCAAGCAGGGCGGCGTAACGGCGGTGCATCCGGAACTCTTTGCGGTGCTGGCCGACAAAGTCCAGCACGGTGCAGACGTTCTTGCCGGGCTCGCGCCGCAGCCCGCGCCCCAGCTGCTGCAGGAATACGGTGGGACTGTCGGTCGGCCTCAGTAGTAGCAAGGTGTCGACCGAAGGAACGTCGACGCCCTCGTTGAAGAGGTCCACCGAGAAGACGATACGGATCTCCCCGGCGGCCAGTGCCTGCAGCGCCTGCCGCCGCTCTTCGCGCGGGGAGTCGGCCCAAACGGCCACGGCGGGGAGGTTGGCGGCATTGAACTGCTCCGCCATGAACCTGGCATGCGCCACGGAGACGCAAAAGCCGAGGGCGCGCATGGTCTCCGGATTGGGGACCGTCTGCAGCGCGTTGGCGATGATCCGCCGCGCCAGCACGTGGTCGCCGGTGACGAGCTCGCTGAGCTCCTGTGGATCGTAGCCGCGCCCTCGGCGCCAGCTGACGTTTCGATAGTCGGCGCCATCGGCGATCCCGTAATAGGCAAACGGCACCAGGCGGTGCTGGTCGATCGCATCCCAGAGCCGCAGCTCCGCGGCAATCCGGCCGCCAAACCATTGCAGGATAGGTTCGTCGTCGCCGCGCTCGGGCGTTGCGGTCAGGCCGAGGAGCTCTCGCGGCAGCAGGTGGTCCAGGAGTGCCTTGTAGGTGGGCGCCGCCGCGTGGTGGAACTCGTCGATGATCACGACATCGAAGTGATCGGCCGGCAGGTTGTCGAGTCCGCGGGCGCTGAGGCTCTGGATCGACGCAAAGACATGTTCGAAGCGGGCAGGGCGGTCGCCGCCCACCCATAACTCGCCAAAGGCCGCATCCCGGAGCGCATGCCTGAAGGTGGCCAGGCTCTGGTCGAGGATCTCCTTGCGGTGGGCAACGAACAGCAGCCGTGAGCGCGGCAGGCGTTTGCGCAGCCGCTGGTAGTCCAGGGCGGCCATGACCGTCTTGCCGGTTCCGGTGGCCGAGACCAGCAGGTTGCGGTGGTGGCCCTGCAGTCGGGAGAGCTCAATCAGCTCCAGCAGGCGCGACTGGAACGGCTCGGGGCGGATCTCGACGGGGCTCAGGTAGACCCGGGGGCCTTCTGCTCGCGTCTGGGTGAGATCGCGGAATTCCTCCGAATCAAAGTCGCGGAAATCGTCGTTTTGCCAATAGCTCTCGAAGACCGCAGAGAACTTGTCGATGACGTCCGGGTTGCGGGCGCCTGACACCCGGACGTTCCACTCCAGGCCGGTGACCTGGGCCGAGTAGGTCAGGTTGGACGAGCCGATGTACGCGGTGGAAAACCCGGTGTGGCGGTGGAACAGCCAGGCCTTGGCATGGAGCCGGGTGCTGGAGGTGTCGTAAGACACCCGGATCTGGGCGCCAAGGTCGCGCAGCGCTTCGAGCGCGGCGAGCTCGGTGGAGTTGGTGTACGTGGTGGTCAGGAGACGCAGCGGCCGGCCGCCGTCGACGTGCCGGCGCAGCAGGTCGAGCATCGGCCGGATGCCCGTCTGGCGCACGAAGGCCATCAGGACGTCGATGCGGTCGGCCGACGCGACTTCCGAGTTGAGCTGGAAACCGATACGCGGCTCGCCCGGTGCATTCGTCAGCAGGGTGGTGTCGAGGAGCGGCGTGGCCGGAAGCGGAACGTCCTCGGGCTGGCCGTCGGGGCGGAGGGCGGCGATGGCGCGGAGGACGTCCCCGGCGGTGGAGAGGGCATCGGTGGCATCGACGCCCTTGCTCTCGGCCGCCAGCAGCCGAGTCACCTCACGCGCGAGCCGGGCGCCGACTTCCGTGCGCTGGCGGGCATCGAGCGCGGCTACGCTGCGGCGGACGAGGGCGGCCAGGTGGAAGGCGATGCGATCGGCGGCCTCCTCTGGATGGAGACCGGCACGCTGGGCTCGATGCTTCGGGTCCAGCGCCGACAGGGCCTCTTCGAGCCCTTCGGTGACCAGTTGTTCGTAGAGTCCGCGATTCAGTCCCGACATAGGGTCGCCAGGCTAGCAGGTTCGGAACGAGAATCTTCGAGTCCCCTCGCAGGTTGTGAGACCCACGGTTCTTAACCTCCTTCCGCCGGCAGAACCTGGGAGGAGGTCTTCATGGAAGGGCAGTTCACCGTGTTTGAGTACATGTATCGCGACGCGGGCAACTTCAAAACCGTGGGGCGGTTGTTGCTCTCGGGGCGCGACGCTAATGCCGAAGCCGCGATCAGGGCCTGCCTGGAATGGTCAGACCAATTCGTGGCCGAGCAGATCGGCGTCCCGACTTTGTGCGAGGGACACTGGGAGTCAGTGGGCGAAGGCCCCTCAGACCTCGACCACGCCTTTCACGATTTCCGAGGGCTGCGGCGGGCCAAGGAAGAGGACTTGACCCTCGACGTGTGGGGCTCACTGGAGTCGATGGTGAAACGAATGCAGACAGCGGCGCGCAAGTGGGACGTCACGCTGTCTCCGAACTGCGATCCGTAAGCGTCGTCGCTAGTCCACTGTGGGATATCGCAAGGCAAGTGCCTTGGCGATGAGCGTGCGAACCCCAGGTTGCAGTACCTCCTCCCCGTAGGAGAACCATTCGTACGCCCGGCCCATTGGCGTGAAAACAAAAACGTCTGCGGATTTTGCGTCAGCGGTCTTCTCGATAAACCAGCCCGGGAGCGACACCGCTGGTGTGACGGGAATCGAATCCCCAAGACTTTCCCTGATGAGCGAAGCCAGGAATTTTGCCTGCCGCCGTGCTTGCTCGATCGGCGCCTTCGTCGTGAAATCACTGAACTTCAGCGTCGCGCCGTCGAACTGGACCTTGTGGGGATCGGCCGCCGAACCAGATTTCGGTTTCCGGAACGACTTGGTTTCAATCGCGTAGACGCCACGCGGCGCGATTACCACGTGGTCGATATTGAAGTCCCCGCACGGGAGGTCGTGCAGCACGAGGCAGCCATTGGCGACGAGGCGGTTGAGCTGCATCCCAGTCACGCGCTCGGCAAGCAGGCCGTCCCGGGCCTTCTCCTTGCGTAAGGCGTGGCGTCTGTACTGCCAGAATCCGTAGGCGAATATCAGGAGCCATCCGGCGAAGAAGGCGGCCTCGGCCGCGCCGAACGTGACTGCCTGCCATTCAATGCGCATCGATGCCCAGACCAGAAAGAGCATCGGCAGCGCCATTATCATGACGTCGTAGCCGAATGTGGCTTCGCGATCCGCGTGGTCAATTCTGTCGAGGAGCTGCTGGCCAGGAACGTGTCCGATCTGCTTCCCGTGGAGCGGCGAACGCCGCTGGCGGACAGCGCGGAGGACCTTGAACAGAAGGATGATGAGAGCGGTCACAAAGAGTGAGCTCAGAAACACGGCATGACTGATGAACATGTGCCACTTCATGCTGAGGCCTCCCCTCTAACAGCCTGGGCGCTGGTCCTGGCGCGGCTCGGTTGACGTTTCATATCCAAGATCCCCTTGACCAGGGCAAGCTTAGCCGCAGCAACTGCTTGCCGCTGCGGGCTGGTTCACCCTTCGTAATGAGGGTGGCATGGTGCGGGGGCTGCGTAAGCTTCCCCGTCAAGCAGACATTTCAAAAGTTGAATTTCCGGCGGTTTGACGGTACTCGCCGGCGTCATGTCGCCGAGCGAGTCATGGGGACGCTCCTCGTTGTACTCGAGCATCCACCAGTACGCGGCCTGGCTTGCCCGGCTGGATGTATCGGATTGCCATGCCGTTGAGCTTGGCCCACTGCACGAAGGCCTCACCCAGGAACTCCGGGCCGTTGTCGGTGCGCAGGACCTGCGGCAGGCCGTGGTCGCGTTTGAGCTGCTCGAAGATGCGGATCAGGCCTGCGTCCCCTCGTTGAAGGGGACGACGGCCTGAAGGTCTGGGGCTCCCTCGATGAGCTTCTGGCGCGAATGCGCGCAGCTGCAGGCAAATGGGATGTGCAGATGTCGCCCAATTGCGCCTTTTAGCTGGGAATCGCGTTGACCCCGAACATCTTGCCGTTACAGACTCCGATACAAGGAGCGTCGAAACTCCTCACAGAGCGGTACCCACTTCCGACAACCTGGTGGGTTTTTCGTGCCTGCGTGACTTGCAGGCGCAGCCGACGCGACCTGCGTCGGGAGGGCGGCTAATACAACACCCGCAAGGGGAATACGCCCGCCGGCTCTGTGCGGTTTCGAACCTCCCGACTTCCCGTCCGCCATCCCGGCGGGCGGCCGCTTCATGGAGGAACAGGCGATGACGACTCGGCGGAACAAGGGCGATCTTGACAGCAGCCATGCGGGTCCGGCGGAAGAAGGGATGAACCATCAGCCCGGCGGCGGCGCGGAAGATGCGTATGCCTACGGGATCGCTGTCAGGCAGATGGATGCGCTGGACCAGCTGCTCCGGATGCTCGCGGCCCACGGCGACCTGTTGGCCACGACGCAGGCGACCGATCTGGCCGAAGGAACGCTCCCTGCGATCGGCGAGGCGCTCCACATGCACGCGCTCGCCATGCGGGACATCCTCGATCAGGTGGAGACGCAGCGGTTGCGAGAGGCTCCCGACAAGCAGGACGGGGTGGAGGAACGGCTCGCGATCTACGCCGTGACCCCGCTCCGCATGGCGGCGTTCCACTGAGCCCGGGAGGTGCCGGTCCGGCAGGGGGCAACCTCGCCATTCGCGGCGCCGCTTGCCCCGACGCGGCGTTGGTCGGCTAACCGGCGGCCCGGAGTCTTGGATTTTGAGACTGGGGTCACGTAGTCTCGCGCCACCGCCATGGAGCGGGGGAGGCGCCCCAAGCGCCGCCAGCGCAAGACCACAGGGGACATCATGAAGAACATCCTTGCCGTGACTGCTGCCGCGGTCGTGATCTCTGCCGGCGTGCTCGCCTCGGGCGCCGTCCACGCACAGACCAAGCCGATCCAGGCGCCGCCTCCGCCGGCCCGCGAGATGGATCCGGCGAAGCGCATCCCGCCGCCGCCCGCGCCGGACGCGCCGGACGCACCAGTTGCCGGCCAGGCCACGCCTGGCGCACAGGCTCCCGTCGCACCGCAGCACGGGCAGCCGTCATCCGCTTCCCATGCGCAATACACCGCCGTTCCCTCCTGGCAGGACACGGAGCGGGGCGGGCTCTTCCTGGGTATCCAGGGTGGCCGCGGCTGGGTATACGACGACGTGGACCAGACCGCGCTGGCCATCAGCGCTGGCTACCGCTGGCAGGCGGGCGCGGTGAGCCTGCTCGGCATCGAAGTGGCTGCGGGCCGGCTCGACGCCACCACGGACGACGGATGGGAATACTCGAAGGTCGAGTACGCCAGCATCGGCTTCAACGGTCGCTTCAACTTTGGCGCCACGAGTCCGGTGTACGCGCTGGTCCGTACGGGCTACTTCAGTGCCGACGAGGAATATGCCGGCAGCGCCGATGGCGGATATGTCGGCGTTGGCCTGGGGATGGACTTCAGCCGCAATTTCAACATGAGCCTGGTGTACACCAATTACGTGTACTTCAACGAGCTGTACTGGTACGAGGGCGACCTGTACTACGACGCCGGCCGCGCCGATACGCTGATGCTCGGAGCGGAAGCCCGGTTCTGAGGGTTCGCGCAGCTCTGATCGGCCATCGCGTCGCGAGCTCCGCGCACGCACGCCACGGTCACCGGTATCTCAGACAGCACGAGACGGTCATTAAACTGCAAAAATTTGCAAAACATCCGCACTAATCGACATTTATTTACTACAAGGGCGCTACGGTCTGCCGGCGGGGCCTGCGCCGAAGGCCGCCGGTGGCACACCATCTGCTAAGGGGGCAAGAAAGCGGGGATGCCGGCAATGCGACTGAAACGCGTCAAGGAACGGCGGGACGATGCACTGGCCGGGGAGGGCTGGGCACGGGTCGAACAGCTGCTGGCGGATCACTACCGCGGCGAAGGCTATGCCGTGGAGCACTGCGGCACCGGCGGCCGGGCTGCCCGGTTCGACGGCGGAGTCGATCTCCGGCTCCGGCGTGACGGCGAGACCATCCTCGTCCAGTGCAAGCACTGGAATGCCTACCAGGTCCCGCACAATGACGTGCACCAGCTGCTCGGCATCATGGTGAACGAGCAGGCGACCGGCGCGATCCTGGTGACAAGCGGCGAGTTCACGCGCGCGGCCATCGAGGCGGCCACGAGGCACGGCCATGTGCAGCTGGTGGATGGTGATGATCTGCGCAGGATGCTGGGAGCGCGGTTCAGCCAGCTCGGCGGCGATAGCAAAGGGAAGGGCCGGTGGGGTAACCGCTGGGAAGGAGCGGCCGGCTCCTTCGGTTCCTGGGCAGCGGAGCGGCTGGTGTCGGCGGCCGAGGACCGGATCCGTGGCGGCGGAAGGCGACGCGCCAGGTCGATTGTTGCCGCCGGCGTGTGGTCCGGACTCGTCGCGATCCTGATCAAGTTCGCTCTGGCGCTCGCGCTGCTCTACTTCATGGGCTCGGCGCTCCAGCGCGCCATCCGGAACATCGGGTCGCCGCGACCGCCGGCTGTCCAGACCCGTGTGGCCCAACCCCCGGCAACGATCGCCGTTGAGCCGACGCACGAAATCCCCATCCAGTCGCCCCCGCGCTCCGTGATCCACGTGCCGACGCAGCAGGAAATCGAGGAGCGGCAGCGGCGCAACGCGGAAGCGATGGAGATCCTGCGGGACTCGACGCCGGAGCTGCCGGTCGATCCGCGGACGCGTAGCGTGCTCGAGTAGCAAGAAACTTCAACAGCCCAAGGTCGATGCGATCGCCGAAGCGGCCAAGGCGCCCTTGGGACTTGGTCGGGATTTTCCGCCTGCTCACGGGGAAGGTCGTCAGCTGATGCTGCGGGACGATGTCGAAGCGGAGCACCACGCGGGCAGTGTCAGTCCGACGATCGGCCTGGCGGTGTGCCCGACTTGCGTGCTCGACGCCGGACGCTTGACCACCCTGCTACGGCAAACGTAGCGTGTCCGGAGCTACGGTGAACGTAGCGATTGACCGGCCGTTATCCGCCCTTTCCCGCAGTGGAACGGGTGCGAACGGCAAGGGGAGCTCGGATGCCGGTGGCGTCACCGGTGCCCTCGTGAACTGACGATCCGGCCACAGCTGGCCGCGGGCCCGTGCCTGCGCGGATTCCCGGTTCGCGAACGAGTGCCCCGCCGCAGGCCGGCGCGGAACCGCCGCCGACAACCGGAGAAATCGCATGTCGAATGAAAGGGAACTCGTCGTGGGCCCGTCGGCCCGCGGAGAGATCATGGAAGAGCCCGCGGGACGGCGGCGGAGCCGCCCCGGACCGCCCCTGGTGCGCAGTGTCCTTGCCGCCGCGCTCGCATCCCTGCTGCCGATGCACGGCGCAGCGGCGCAGACCGCACCGTCGGAAGGCGAGGTCCCGGAGAGCCCGCCTGCGGACACGGCCGAGTCCGGCGCGCCGGCGGTCGAACTCGAAACCATCCAGGTCACCGGCACCCGCATCCGGGGCGGCTCGGTTCCGTCGCCGGTCCTCGCGATCGATTCCGAACAGATCCGCGAAGAAGATTTCAGCGACCTCGGCGACGTCATCCGCAGCATTCCGCAGAACTTCTCCGGCGGCCAGAACCCCGGCGTGATCAGCGGCAACCTGGCGGGCGCGGGCAACGCCAACCAGAACATCACCGGCGGTTCGGGCCTGAACCTGCGCGGGCTCGGTGCGGATGCCACGCTGACCCTGCTCAACGGGCGCCGCATGGCCTACGGCGGCTTCACCCAGTCGGTGGACATCAGCGCCATCCCGGTGGAGGCGGTTGAGCGCATCGAGATCGTGGCCGACGGCGCGTCGGCCATTTACGGCTCCGATGCGGTGGGCGGTGTGGGCAACGTGGTGCTCAAGCGGGAGTACCAGGGCGTGGGCGCCGGCGCGCGCTTCGGCAAGGCCACGCAGGGCGGGCTGGCCAGTCGCGAGTACCACCTCACCGCGGGCACGACCTGGAGCAGCGGCGGGTTGATCGCCACCTTCAAGGATGTTTCTGTCGACCCGATCTTCAGCGACCAGAGGTCCTATACCGAGCAGCTTGTGGATCCGTCCACGCTCTATCCGGGCAGCGACGTGCGCAGTGGACTGCTGAGCGTCCACCAGGCGCTGGGTAGTGCCGTGGAGCTGCGCCTGGATGCGTTTCGCACCGAGCGCGACCAGCGGCACCTGTACAACTGGGCCGGGCGCAACAGCCTGCTGACGCCGGACACCACGATGACCTTCGTCTCGCCGGAAGTGGAGGTCTGGCTGCCGAACGGCTGGGCGCTGTCGCTCGGCGGAGCCATCGGCCGCGACCGGCATAACCAGTACCGCCTGGAGACCATCACCGCGACCGGGATGCAGATCGTCAGCGACGTCTGCTACTGCAACGAGAGCCTGACCTGGGAACTGGGTGTCGAGGGACCGCTGTTCGCCCTGCCAGCGGGGGACGCACGCCTTGCTGCCGGCATCGGCTACCGGCGCAACGAATTCATCAACACGAACCATGCGACCGGAGTCGACACCATCGACGGCCGCGAGAGCGCCCGCTTTGGCTACGCCGAGGTCGACGTGCCGCTGGTCGGAGCGGGACAGGGCATCCGCGGGGTGGAGCGCCTGTCGTTCACCGCGGCGTTGCGCAGGGAGGACTACAGCAGCTTCGGCGGCGTCAACACGCCGAAGCTTGGCCTGATCTACGGCCCGAATGCCGACTTCACGCTGAAGGGGTCCTGGGGCAGGTCGTTCAAGGCGCCGACGCTGTTCGAGCGCCACTACTCGACCGACGCCTGGCTGTATTTCCCGAGCAGCTTCGGCGGGGCCGGCTACCCGGCCGATGCGACGGTGCTGGCGCTGGCTGGCGGCAATCAGGACCTGGAGCCGGAACGCGCGAACACCCGCTCGGTGTCGTTGGCCTGGCACCCGGAGTCGCTGGAAGGCCTGGAGGCGGAACTGACCTGGTTCAGCGTCGACTATCGCAACCGGGTGATCCAGCCGGTCGCCAATCCGACGCAGGCACTGAGCAACCCGATCTATGCGCCCTTCATCGACCTGACGCCCACGGCCGAAGAACTGGCGGCGGCCATTGCGCGGGCCCGGAACTTCCAGAGCGTGATCGGCGTTCCGTACGCCCCGGACAAGGTGGCGGCGATCATCTACCTGCAGTACGTCAACGTGGCCCGCCAGGAAATCCGGGGCGTGGATCTGTCGGGTTCCTACCGGGCCGGGCTGGCGGAGGGAACGCTGACCTTGCGTGGTTCGGTGAGCTGGCTGGAAAGCACGCAGCAGACCCTGCCGGCCCTGGAGCCGTTCGACCTCGCGGGGACGCTGTTCAACCCGCCGAAGGTCCGTGCGCGGCTGGGTGGGGTGTGGAAGCGGGGCGGGCTGACGGCATCGGCGTTCGGCAACCACCACGGCGCAGTGACCAATCGCCTGGATGGAGTGGAGTCGACGTCCTTCACCAGCCTGGATCTGGCGCTGCGCTATGCCACCGGGCCGCGCGGGAATGCGTGGTCGGGCATGGAGTTCGCCCTGTCCGTCGATAACGCGTTCGACCGGGACCCGCCGTTCTACACGGTTTCGGCGCCGCTGTACGTGGCGCCTTACGACTCGACGAACTATTCGCCGATCGGCCGCTTCCTGAGCCTGTCCGTGTCGAAGCGGTGGTAAGCCCTTCGGGTTGATCGCGCTGCCCGCTCCGCGGGCGGCAGCGGAGGAGAAGCTCATGCTGGAACTGATGTGGAGGCGCCTGCTGGCGGGCGCCATGGTGTGCGTCTGTGCCTGTGGTTCGTGGGCCGAAGCGGTTTCGCCACGGCAACTGCTGGAAGTGGCGGAGATCGGCAGCCCGGTGATCTCTCCGGATGGGCGCAGCGTGGCGTTCCGCGTCGAGCGCGCCTCGGTCGAGCGCAACACCTGGGGTTCGGTCTGGTACGTGCAGGGTCTGGACGAGGCCGCGCCGCGGCGCGTGGCAGAGGGCGGGGTGCCGCTGCGGGATTCGGCGGGAGTATCCCTGCCGGTGGCGGCGCTCTGGTCGCCCGACGGCCGATGGATCTACTACCGGGCATTGCTGGACGGGAGGGTCGACGTTTGGCGGGCGGCGGCGGACGGATCGCAGGCCGGGCGGGTCACTCGGGACTCGGCCGACGTGCGGGACTTCTCGTTGTCTGGCGATGGCGGTTCGATCCGCTACAGCGTAGGCGCGACGCGCGAGGAGGTGCTGGCGGCCGAGCAGGAGGACTACGAGCGCGGCACCCACATCGATGGCACCGTGCCGATCGGGCAGGGGTTGTTCCGCTCGGGCAACGTGGAAGGGCGCCTGGCAACGCAGCGCTTCGGCAGCATCTGGTTCTCACGCATGCCGCTGCTCGGAGAAACCCCGGACCGCTGGTACGAGATCGACCTTGCGACGGGTGCGAAGCGGGCGCTGGCCGCCGCGGAAGTGAAGGGTCCGCCGCCGACGGCGCTGGGCTTGCCGGAAATGGAAGGGGATCCCTGGCAGCACGCCCGGAATGCGGGAGGCCAATGGGTCGCCATCCTGACGCGCGTCGGTGATGGCACCGGGCAGCTGGAGCGGCCCGACGTGCTGCTGTCGGTGCTGCCTGCCGGGGATGCCGCGGGTGCTGTTCACTGCCGTGCGGAGCTGTGCACGGCCAGGGCCATCAGCGGTATCCAGTGGCGGCCTATGCACGACGAGGTCGTGTTCACCGTCACTGATCCTGCGGAAGGACTGGCTCAGTCGATGTACCGGTGGAACGTGCGCGACGGTGGGGTCTTCGAGGTTGTTCGTGCGCAGGGGCTGCTGGGCGGCGGGCGTGATCCTTCGTCCCGCTGCGGCATTTCGCCCGCGCATCTGGTGTGCGTGGCGGCCGAGGCCGATCGTCTGCCCAGGCTGGAACGGATCGATCTTGAAAACGGAACGCGCCACGTCCTCTTCGAGCCGAACGAGGCGCTGGCAAAGGACCTGGCCCTGGAGGCGCCGGCGCGGCTGCTGCGGTGGGCGGATGCGCAAGGCCGGCGGTTCACCGGGCAGTTCTACGCCGCGCGCCACGTTGGCGGCACTCCGCCACCATTGTTCGTCACCTATTACAGCTGTCCGGGTTTCGTGCGCGGCGGGGTCGGGGACGAGTGGCCCCTGGCCTCGCTGGCGCAGGCCGGAATTTCGGCCCTGTGCATCAACCGCCTGCCGGGATACACGATGGACGCGGTGGAGCGGCACGGGGAAGGCATGGCGGCCGTCGAGAGTGCCGTCGACATGCTGGCCGCTGAGGGCGAAATCGACCAGGCGCGAGTGGGCATGGGCGGCCTGAGCTTCGGCGGCGCCGTGACGCTGTGGACTGTCACGGGCTCGGACGTGCTGGCTGCCGCGTCGGTCGCAAATCCCGTCGTGTCGCCGCTGTATTACCTGATCGGAAGCATGAATGTCAACGCCGACTGAAATCTGACCCACTTTGGCCCGTTATCGCCGATTGAAATCTGACCCACCTCGGGCGCTCAAGTGGTGCTTTGCGGCCGGATGGTTCCGGCCTTTCTCTTGTCCTTCAGCCTGTAGCTGTCGCCGGTGATCTGCACGATGTGGGCGTGGTGCAGCAGCCGGTCCAGCAGGGCCGCGGTCAGCGTGGCGTCGTCGGCCAAAGCGCCGGCCCACTGCGGGAACGGCAGGTTGCTGGTCAGGATCATGCTGCCGCGCTCATAGCGCTTGGCGACGACGTTGAAGAACAGGCTGGCTTCCTCGCGGCCGAACGGCAGGTAGCCGAGCTCGTCGACGATCAGCAACCGTGGCCCCAGCACGGCGCGGTTGAAGTACTCGCGCAGCCGCCCTTGGCCGTTGGCCGATGCCAGCTGCAGCATCAGGTCGGCGGCTGACAGGAACCGGGTCTTGATGCCGGCGTGGACGGCGCGCATGGCCAGCGCGATCGCCAAGTGCGTTTTGCCCACGCCAGACGGGCCCAGCAGCACCACGTTTTCGGCCCGCTCGATGAAGGCCAGACTGGCCAACTCCATGACCTGGGGCTTGGAGACGCCGGCTGCGAAGCCGAAGTCGAACGCCTCCAGCGTCTTGACCGAGGGCAGAGTGGCCAGCTTCTGCAGGGTCTGGCGGGTGCGCTCGGTGCGGGCCGCCATCTCGGCCTGCAGCGCCTGCTCCAGGAAGTCCCCATAACTGGCCTCGTTGGCGACCGCATGTTGGGCCAGGGCTGGCCACTGGGCGGCGATCGCCGGCAAGCGCAGTTGCTCGCACAGCGCCTGCACCGTGTCGTGCTGCAGGTTCATGCCATCGCCTCCATCAGCTCGCCGTAGACCGACAGCGGGTGCTGGATCGACGGGAACGGGAGCACCCGGGCGGTCGGCGGTGGGGGCAGCACCCTCGACATCACAGCCTCTGGCAGCGGCTGCAAGTGTTGGTGCTCGTGCACCAGCAGGTCGCAGGGACGGGCCTGGGTGGTGCCGTGGGTCCGACGGTTGGCTACGTCATCCAGCCAGCGGCGCACCTCCCGGTTGGCTGTGTGCACGTCCAGCACCAGTCCGCCGCTGCGCAGAGTGGCCGTTAGCGGGACCACGAAGCTGCCCTTCAGGTAGCCGTTGAAGCGCTCCACCTTGCCCTTGGTGCGGGCACGGTAGGGCCGGCACGCGCGAGGGGTGAAGGCGCATTGCTCGGCCAGATCCAGCATCTGCGGGTTCCAGCGATGCTGGCCAGGGCCGTACACGTCGCGATCCAGCAGCACCGGCTTGGCGTTGTCGAACAGGACGTGCTGTGGCACGCCGCCAAAGTAGTCGAACGCGCCGACCAGCCCGGCCTCCCACGCCGGGAAACTCTCTTCTTCGCCAAAGCGCACGTAGGTCGTGCGGCTGTAGCCGAGCGTGGCCACGAAGGCCACCAGTCGGTCACGACCGCGCCGCACGGTGGTGAAGTCCGCCTGCATCTGCTCGCCCGGCGCCGTCTCAAAGCGCACCACCGGGTCGGCTGCTGCACGACGCAGCGGCGCCATGAACGCCTTGAGCTGGCTGATGCCGCCGGTGTAGCCCTGCTCGGCCAACTCGCGCATCAGCACCGTCGCCGGGATCACATCCGGCTGGGCCGCGGCCAATCGTGCCCGGACGTAGTCCTCATACGGCGCCAACTTGGTCGGCCGCTTGGGCCGTGGCGTGTACTGCGCCTGGGCGCCTCGCAGGTACCGCCGAACCGTGTTCCGAGACACCCCTAGATCGCGTGCGATCTCCCGGATCCCCTTGCCCTGACGGGCCATCACTCTGACTTCCACTGCTTCCTCCTGGGCTAACATCCAGGCGGCCTCCAAAAGACCGCCATCCTCGCCCGGGTGGGTCAGATTTACATCGGCGCGGGTGGGTCAGTTTTACGTCGGCGGTGACAATGAAGGGCGAGATGTTCTTCGGCAGCCTGCGGGATATGTGGGGTCTGGGGGATCCCGAAGAAACTCCGGAGCGGTGGCGGGAAATCTCACCCGCGTTAAAGCTGGACCGTGTGCGTGCGCCGATCCTCTTCCAGCTGCCGGAGCAGGAATACATGTACGCCCTGGATTACGTGATCCCGCTGATGCGGACGCACCGAGCCGATGTCTACGTGTTTTCCCACGAGCCCCACCAGAAGTTCCAGCCGAGACACAAGCTGGCCGCGTACGAGAGGAACGTCGACTGGTTCAGGTTCTGGCTGCAGGGGTATGAGGACGGGGCGGCGTCGAAGCAGGCCCAGTACGCGAGGTGGAGGGAGATGCGGGCGGAGTCGGGGAAGAGTGCGGCGGATAAACCCTGACTTCGCGACCGGCTTCAGTGCTGGGTCCTGGCCTGGTGGCGGACCCAGTTCTCGACCTCGCACAGGTCGAAGATCCGCATGAAGGCGTCGCCCTGGGTGTCGGGGTTCTGGTTGAAGAAGGCGTGCAAGGCATCCGTGTCCAGGAATCCGCGACCGGAAAGTTCACCCGCGAGGAGATAGTCACGGAGCCGGCGCCTGTTGTGGCGGTACACCGCGCCGGAGTAGTTCATGAAAGTGCCCTTGCTGCGGCGGTACAGGATGTCCGGTGGCAGGAGGTCCACGAACGCGTCGCGGGCGATGGCCCTGTTGCGGCCGCCCGTGAACCACATCCAGCTGGGCACCTTCAGGCAGGCCTCCATCACCGGCTGGGAGAGCAGGGGCATGCGCAGGTGCCTTCGTCCGCCCCGGGCGGCGCCGTCCCGGAAGCCCTGGTTGCCGGCGAGATCGAAGATGCGCTCACGGTCTCCGGAAAGTGCGCCGGCCGGGGCATCGAACCACGGGTGCAGCGTCGATGCGTCCAGATCGATGGCATGACGCAGGAACGAGTGGTCGGGTTTCCGCGGAGGCTTCGGTGGCCCCCTGAGCTTTCTTGCCGCCAGCCGTGCGACCTTCCAGACGGTACATTGATGCAGTTCGGCCAGGTCGCGGATGGTCCGGATTCCGGCACGGAAGCCGCGCTCACGGAACGCATCGGCCGCCGGGGCGGCTGTCTTGGTGTAACCGAAAACCGTGTCCCCACCGCCACCTGAAAAGTAGCTGTTGACGTCGAGCTGGCGGCCGATAGTCTCCTTGAGCCGGTTGGATGCATGCTGGAGGAACCAGGTGCTCGGCACCGCTGCATGGGAGGGTGGCGGGAACTCGAACTCCGCGTCTTCGATGCGCAGCGATCGGACGTGGATCTCGAAGCCAAGCAGATCGGACATCAGTCCTGCATATCGCCGCTCATCAGCACCGGGCACGGGCGTGACGAGATTGCAGCAGTTCACCTCGGAGTCCGCCTCGAGCAGGCAGGCGGCAACGATGGAGGAATCCAGTCCTCCGGACAGCTCCAGCAGCAGTGTGCGATCGGTCTCGGCCCAGGTACGGACCGCTGAACTCACCACTTGGCGAACGTCTTCCTGGGCGTCCCGGGGATGTCGATAGCGCTGGTGGGCGGCAACAAAGTCCCAGGGTGTCCAGGATTCCGCCGTGGCAGCGCGCCGGTCCAGGATATTCAGCACGCGGCCTGGAAGTAGTTCCTGTACCCCGGAAAGGCCGGTCCGTCCCGTCTTGAGATGGGGATAGGCCAATGTCTCGGAGATGAAGTCCCAGTCGATGCTCCCGCCATGGATTCCGGCGCGGATGGCCAATGAAATGTCCGAGGTCACGAAGCCGCCCTCGCAGGAGTAGTAGCAGCCAGCGCCACCCGAAGGGTCGCGCAACGCGGAAAGAGCGCCCCCGTCCCCGTCGTGCAGCAGGATGTACTCTCCCCAGCATTCCTCGATCAACCGATTGACGAGGCGTTCGAACTCCACGTTCTCGAAGCATCCGGAATCGCCAACAGGCGTTCCGCTGCTGCGCCAGAAAACATGGCCGACAAGCACGGCGTTGGGTCGGATGTGAAGGAGCGGCGTGCCTGGAGCAACGATCACCGTGTGCGACGCGAGTGCCTGTGCATTGTCCAGCCCCGCCTGACGCAGCCGGTCGATGACGGCGACATCGCCGCCGTTCGCGCCGTCTGTGTGGGGCAGGGCAATGTAGCGATACATCAGACGACCCGGATCGGAATGTGGGAGGCGACATTCCCCAAGGTGTCGTTCAGGACAAGGTCTCCTGCCTGTACCCAGCAGTGGGCGGAAAACGGGTCGATGGCGACACCGAAGACGATGTTGGCGTGCAGTTTTCGTTTCTGCAGAAACTTCACAAGCGCCAGGGAGTCGATCAGGCAGCGCATTCCCACTGGCACGAACAGCCGGACTTGCCGGAACACCGCTGCTGCACGAATGAGGCGATCCTCTTCGGGGGCGGGAGATGAAGCGTTCCAGACGCCAGCGCTGCGTCGGCCCCGGGCCACCCTGTCGAGAACCTGCGCGAACGGAAGCAGCTCCAATCTGAGCTTCGCTGCGAGAACGATCGCAACGACTTCCGTGTAATGACCCAGCGGTTTCTGCACAGGTCAGGCCGCTAAAGCATAAGCCTCGGCGGGGGTCTTCATGCCCAGCGCCTGGTGCGGGCGCCGGTGGTTGTAGAACTGGATCCAGTCGCCAATGACGCGGCTGGCGTGCTGCTGGCTCTCGAAACGGTGGCGGTGCGCGCACTGCTCCTTCAGCGTCCGGATGACGCGCTCCACCATGCCGTTCTGCTGCGGGCAGTGCGGGGTGATGAACTCCTGCCGCAGGCCGTAGCTGCGCACGAGCCGCGTGTAGTCGCGGCTGGTGAACACCAGGCCGTTGTCCGAGCGCAGCAGGAAGGGACTCTGCACCCGCCCGAGGGTCCCGAAGCGGGTGATCAGCGCCTGCTCCAGTGCCGCGGCCGCGGTGCTGGCCTTGCCGCTGCGCGAGAGATGCCAGCCGAGCAGCTGCCGGGTATAGCAGTCGATCACCAGGGCCAAGGTCAACCAGTTGTCGCTGCCACCCCAGATCCGGCACAGGTCGGTCGCCCAACGTTCGTCGGGCGCTTGCGCCACCGACGGCAACGCCTGGATCCGGGGGCGACAGCCAACAGACCGTTTGCGGACCTGCCAGCCCATCAGCTGGAAGATCCGCTGTACCGTGTTCTTGTTCATGTCCAGGAGCCCCGCCACTGTCCGGTAGCCGAACGACGGCTCGGCCTCGATCAGTGCCTTGATCGGCTCCGCCAGCTCCGGCCGGACCTTGGGCGGCGCCTTGGTCGGCTGGTAGTACACGGTCCGCCGCGCCACGCCGAACCACCGGCACAGCTTCACCATCGAGACCTCGAACCCATCGTCCCGCAGTCCCTGCTGGATCGAGACCATCAGGTCTCGTCCTTGCCCAACAGGGACGCCAATTTTTTCGGGCGCGCAGCTCCAGCATGGCTTCGCCGTAGGCTTCCTGGAGGTCCTTGAGCTGACGCTCGTACTGTTCGCGTACGTCCTCGGGCTTCGCCCGCAGGGCGTTCTCCATCCCCCGCTTGCCGTCCTCGACCCAGCTCTCGATCTCGGACGGCGTCAGGTCGAACTGCCGGCTGGCCTCGGCCACTGTCGTCTTGCCCTGGATGATCTCCAGAACCAGCGCCGACTTCCGCCGTGCCGTCCAACGCTTGATCTCTTCTTCCATCACTTGGCTCATCGTGCTCTCCGTGAAAAGGTAGCACCTGAGCAGGAAATCACTGGGTCATTACATCCGCTGCGTCCCGAAGACGGGGCGGGGAATCCGGGATCGGGATCTCCATGGCGCTGCGAGCGGGCACGGCGGCTTCGGGTGAATCGTCCACGACTCGATCGGGCCGCTTTACCAGTACGTTGCCTGCGACGAGTGCGCTCACGTCGATGCCGACTGCAGGGCCGGCATCGAGGTACGCGATCAGTGCCCGTTCCTGTGCGGGTGGAAGCGTGAGGTAGCGATCAGCTTCGACGTCGAGGAAGATCAGCCTGCCGCCCGCATGGCAGAACGAAAGGCTGGGCCGCAGCTGGTAGCTGGTCATGTCAATCTCCAGAGAGAAGAAGGGGCGCACCGGTGCGCCCCTCCACGCTCAGTCCTGAGCGATTCCGAAGGACCAGAAACCGCCCATGTCCTCGCCGATCAGAGTCCCTCCTCTGGTTTCGACGCTGGCAACGGCCAGGATGCAGCGGGCTTCTTCCGTGGCCTCCACTGGGAGGCTCTCGTTCCACGTGGTTTCCATGGTGACTGTCTCCTGTGCAGGAATGCTTCGAAAGTGCAGAAGCTTTCCTCATCAATCCTCGGAGATCCCGGGGATGTAGGGATTGCCGACGTCCTCGCCAACGAGGGCGCCACCCTTGGTGTCGAGGCTCGCGACACCGAGCGGGGTAGCTTCTTCGTGCGTATCGGTGCACGGAATGACGTTCGCGTTCATTGCTGTCTCCTTGTTCGCCATGGATATTCATGGCAGTGACAAGGCTGCACGCACGAAAATTTGATTATCAAGTAATTAATGCTGTGTTCTTTGATGATCAACTGCGGATCGAGGTCGGCATCACGACCGGAATCAGGCCGGAGCCGTTCCCTTGCACTGCGGGAATCGCGCGCAGCCCAAGAACCGTTCACCGGTCCGGCGGTTGCGCCGCTCGACCATCGCGCCTGAGCAGAGAGGACAGGCCAGCGTCTGGCTGGTCGCAGGCGAGATCGCTGGCTCGCCCATACGAGCGATTTCCTGCGCCATCCGGATCCGCTCGATCAACTCGCTTCCGGTCACCAGATAGATGGGCTTTCCACGGGCAAAGCGCGCCGCATCAGCGGTGAAACCACCGGCGCTGACGATGTGCACCGCATCCGCGCGGTGGTGGTCGACCAGGCCCCACATCTCACGTACGGTGGAGGCGTTCACCTGGCGTCGCTTCCATTGCTTGCACTGCACGAGTTCGCGACGACCGTCCCTGGACAGGATGAGGTCGATGCCGCCGTCCTTTCCGCCCAGTCCGTTCTCGACGACCTGGTAACCCTGGCGACGATACGACTCGCCGACCAGCATCTCGAACTCACGCCACGAGATGTCGGCCAGACTGTCGAGGCCGGTGCGGGTGTCGTGCAGGTTGCGTCGCCGTTGTGCGTTCGCCCAGGACCCGCCGGCGGCGGCCCAGCAGGCCAGCATCACGATCCACGCCAAGGGCGCCAGCACGGCTCCGATCTGTTGTCCCACGGGGCGAAGCAGCGGCCCGCCCGCCGACAGATAGGCGCCTATCCCGTAGCGGATGACCACGAAAGCGACGATGCCAGCCAGGATCCCCAGCGGCCATGGCCATGATGCAACTTCATCCAGACCGCTTTTCTTTCGACGTCGCATACGATCCTCCTTGTGAGGACGCGTGGCTCGCACGTCAGGGCGCGTCGTTCGGCTCCGCTGCAAGCATCTCATCAGCCCGCGTGTCCGCCGCTGTGTCACGGGATATCTCGCGCGGCGTCGCGGCCCGCAGCCTGGAGGTCATTTCCGCGACAAGTTCGCTGACCACCTTCTTTTCGTCCTGGAAACCATGAAAGGCGGAGTTCTTCCAGTCACCGGTGACGAGCAGGTCGCCGTTTCGCGCGTCGAAGATCTTGATCGCCACAGAGTGCAGGTACATCACGATGTCCCAGCGCCAGACATCCACGTAATTCACGATGCCGTCGACTTCGCCGGACTGGCGAGTGCCCGCGGGCAGCGGTGCGCGGACGGTAAAGCCGTTCTGGACCAGCGCATTCCGCAGCGCGCCGTCCATTGCCTCGGAGTTGCCATCGTCCGGAACCTGGGCAATGGACACGATGGACGGCGGCACGGATTTCGCCAGCATTACATCCTGGTGGGTGGCGCAGGCGGACAGGAACAGGGCGGCCGCGATGGCGGCGCCGCGAACGAGAAGTTTCATGGTGTCTCCCCCTGTGGAGCAAAAACTATAGGCGATCGGAAGCATGCGACGAAGTCGGGGCCAGTGAGCGAGCAGCGGCTGGAAACGAGGGTCCTGAGCCGGGTGCCCACTGACAAGGAATGTCACCCGCAGTCGAAACGGGAAGGCGACCCGTGTTTCGGCGTGGCCAATCGGCAGCCGGTTCCTGCTGATCGTTGCCGGCGATGCGCTGGACCCTCGCGCCCTGCGGCTCTCGCAGGCGAGGTGACCGACGCCAGTGATGGCGCGCTGCATTGGGGCCAACTACGCCCCGGCACAGCGGTCCTCAGAAACGCTCGCCTACGGGCAGATAACGCCACTCGCCCACCGGCATCTTCGCCAGCGCCACCTTGCCGATGCGGATGCGCCGGATCGCCACCACGTCCAGGCCCACCTGCGCGCACATGTGGCGCAGCTGGCCGCCCTGGACGCCCTTGATCGCGAAGCGCAGGCGGACCTCGTTCTGCCAGCTGACCTTGCACGGGGGCAGGGCGCGGCCGCCGTAGGAGAGGCCGTGCTGCAGGCGGGCCAGTCCGTAGGGAGCGATCTCGCCGGCGACCTCGACCACGAACTCCTGTTCGATGTCGTCGCGGTCCTCGGTCAGCCGCCGCCACACCCGGCCGTCCTGGGTCAGCACCATCAGGCCGCTGGCCTCGGCGTCGAGCGGCATCAGCGGCGTCAGGCGATGGAAATGGCGCTGCAGCAGGCGCACGCCCGAGGGATCGTCGGCCCAGCGGCTGTCGCGTGCCACCAGGTCGGCCGCGGGCCGGGGACCGCTGATCGCGTCATGGCCGACGGGCTTGTGCAGCAGGATGGTGGCCGGTTCGATCGCCTCCTGCCGGGCGGCCGGATCCAGCACGATGGTTTCGCCGGTGACCGGGTGCGCCGGGTTCTCGACCACGCGTCCGTCGACCGACACCCAGCCACCCTTGATGTACTGCTCGGCCTCGGTGCGCGAGCAGCCGGTGAGGGCGATGAGGCGTTTCGCCAGTCGGACCGGATCGGACATGGGCAGGGGCGTCGGACGGGGGGCCGGCAGTGTACCCGCTGGCCGGTGCACCCCCGGCGGGCATCGATGGAGCGCGCCCGGTCAGGACGCACGCGGCTTCCGCGGGCGCGCCAGGCTCAGCGCCACCGTGCCGGCCAGGATCACCGCCACCACGCCCAGCGACCACAGCACGGGGATCTTGTACAGGTCGATCAGCAGCATCTTCGCGCCGATGAACACCAGCACCACCGCCAGGCCGTAGGGCAGCAGGTGGAAGCGCTCGGCCATGCCGGCCAGCAGGAAGAACATCGCGCGCAGGCCCAGCACCGCGAACACGTTCGAGGTCAGCACGATGAAGGGGTCGGTGGTGATGGCGAAGATCGCCGGGATCGAGTCCACCGCGAAGATCACGTCGGTGATGCCGATCATCACCAGCACGATGAACAGCGGGGTGAACTTGCGGCGGCTGCCGCGGCCCAGCCACAGCGCGCCGCCGTGGTAGCGGCGCACGAAGGGGACGTGCGAGGTCATCCAGCGCAGCACCGGATTTTTTTCGAGGTTTGGCTCCTTGCCCGCGGCGAACCACATCTTGACGCCGGTCAGCAGCAGGAAAGCGCCGAACACGTAGAGCATCCAGTGGAAGTGGGCCAGCAGCGCGGCGCCGGCGAAGATCAGGATCGCGCGCAGCACGATCGCGCCGAGGATGCCGATCACCAGCACGCGCTGGCGCTGCTCCTCGGGCACGGCGAAGTAGGTCATCAGCATCAGGAAGACGAAGATGTTGTCGACCGCCAGCGCCTTCTCCACCAGGTAGCCGGTGAGGAACTCTAGGCCCACGCGCCGGGCCTCGTCGGGGCCGGCGGTCTGGCCGAGGTACCACCACAGGGCGAGGTTGAAGGCCATGGCCAGGGCGACCCAGCCCAGGCTCCACCACGCGGCTTCCTTGAACGTGACCCTGTGCGCGCCGCCGTGGCGCATCAGCACCAGGTCCACCATCAGCGCGACCAGCACCAGGCCGGCGAAGCCGGACCACAACCAGGGATTGCCTATCGTTTCCATCGGGGTTTCCGGGCAAGGGGAGGGGACTGCCGCGGACTCGGGCGGCACGGAACCCTTGCTCGGAGATCCGGGGACGCACCTTCGCCATCGCGGCGAAGGTCTTGCTCACAGCCCGGTGGGCTGCCGTGGGACCGGAGCATTGCTGCTCGAAATGACGGCCTGCACGTCGGGAGCTACTCCCCTTCGGCGGGCATTCTGCGGTCGGCTGCCAGGACCGGTCAAGGCCGCACGCGCTGGCGCCGGCGAGGCCTGCGCGTGCTGCCCTGGACCGGCCTCAGGGCACGATGCGCAGCACTTCGCCCGCCATCGCAGTGACGCCGCGGTTGCTGACATACAGCGCGCCGTCGGGGCCCACGGCCAGGCCGGTCGGCCGGTCGAGGCCGCCGAGCACCAGGCTGCGGCTGCCGTCGGGCGCGACCCGGATGAGCTGGCCGGGGCCGGCGAAGAACATCGGGCCGGTCGCGTGCTGCAGCACGTAAAGGCTGCCGTCCTCGCCGAAGCCGATGTCGATGATGGTCTTGAAGCCGGTGGCCCAGACCGTGGGCGCGGCGCCTTCGACGACGCGGAACACGCTGGCGGTGCCTTCGATGAAGGGCGCGCCCGTGAGCTGGCCGACGTACAGCGCGCCGTCGGGACCGCGCACGAAGCCGGTGGGTACGGCATCGGTGGGGGCCGCCGGGCGCGAGTCGAACGTGGCCACGGTGCGGATGCGGCCACTGGCGGCCACGCGCAGCAGCGAGTTGCCGGCGGCATCGGTCACCAGCCGCGCGCCGGGCTCGGCGAGCACCGCGAAGGGGTTGGTCTCGATGGCGCCGCCGGCCGGGTTCTCGGCCGCCTCGTGCGCCGAGATGTCGGCGATGACATGCCATTGGCCGGCGGGCGTGACCTGCAGCAGATGGCCCAGCGCGCGCCCAGCCGTGCCCAGCTCGGCGCGCCGTTCCGGCGCCACGCCGGCGAGGCCCACGGTGACGTAGCCCACCCCGCCCTGGAAGGAAATGTCGTTGGGGCCGCCGACCTCGGCGCCGGCCGGATCCGACAGCGAGGGCAGGCCGGTCGCCACGCGCTGCTGGCGTCCGTGGCGCAGACGGCTGATGGCACCGGTGGGGCCGTAGCAGAACGCCACGCCGCGCACCTCGAGGCAGGGATGGGTGCCACCGCGGCCGGCCTCGGCGACATACAGGTCGCCGTTGGCGGCGAAGGCGAGGCCACGGGGGTTGTCGAGCCCGGACATGACCACGTCGACCGACGTCGCGGCCAGGACGGGGGCGGGCAGGAGCAGGCTTGCCGCAAGGAACAGGGTACGCATGGCGGAACCTCCAGGGGGACGCGCGGCGGGGGATGCCGCGCAACGGGGCAAACGCCACCCTGCGGACGCAGCGGCCACGGCGTGCAGCGGCGCGCGGAGTCCAGCTCATGAGCGACGGTGGACTTCGCATCATCCAGTTCACATGGTGGGCGCGACCGCTGCATGCGTGCGCGTCACGTCGAGCACGAACGCCCCGACATCGGCGAACTCGTCCTTCTGCGCGTCGGCCGTCGAGCCGACGCCATGTCCGCTGGCGTAGTCCAGCCGGTAGATCACCGGCTGCCCGCTTGCAGCGTGCACGTCCTGTTCGATCGGCGTGCCGACGCGGTGCAGCCAGGCCTGCGAGTCCAGCCAGGCTTCGGCAGCTGGCGTATCGGGAGCCGCTTCGTTGAAGCGGTGCACCAGCATGCGCTCGTCGGTTCGGAGCCATTGGGCGCAATGCCCACGGCGACGCGCCGGCCGCTCGGGGAGGGCGCGACGCGGCCGACGCCATGCGCGCCTGGGAGGTCTCGGACATCCGGATGCGATCCCCGAACGCGCCGCACTCCGGGCCGCGCTCGGAACGTGCGGTCCGCGGTGCTGCGCTGGTCGAACAGCAGGCGCCCGGTGCCGCTGTCGCCCCAGCACGCGGCGGGCGTGGGCGGCCCGGGCCTTCATCCAGGCCTGCGTGTCCGGGTCCTTGAGATCCTCGAGGTTGCGGTACGGATCCGTGAGGTCGAAGCCGGGGTAGTGGTCGGTGGCGGGGACCGATTTCGCGGCGGGAGCGGTGGCGGACGGTTCGGCGTCGTGGAGGGTGGCCACGAGGGTCGCGGGCAGGCACAGCGTCAGGGCGGCAGCGGCAAGGCGGGGGTGGGCAGTGGACATGCGCGGCGCTCCGTTGGCAGGGCGGGGCGGAACAGGCTCCGGGACCCCGCGCAAGGGGGGAACGCTAGCGGTCCGCGGGTTCGGACACGTCGGCGTCACCCGTGCGCATGTGTCGTCTTCACGCCAACCAGGCGCCGCCTGATGGACTGGGGTGGGCGCATACTCGCTGGTGGACGGTGCAGGGGACGCTGGTCGGACAGATGAGAATGATCACGCTGCTGACGGCCCTGGCGGTTGCCGCGGGCTGTGCCGGGGTTCCTGGTCCCTTGGTCAACGACCGCAGCATGCGCGAGACCGTGCAACACCGGCTCGCCGGTGGGTCGCCGCGCACCGTGGTGCGCACGAAGGTACAGCCGGCCGGCGCTGCTCCGGCGCCAGTCGTCCCGAAGTTCGAGTACGCCTACGCGCCGCCACAATCGCCCGGCCTTGAGCAGACCTACGTCCGCGTCCGCGACGCCGACCTCCTGCGCCGCCTGCCGGAAGTGCAGGCGATCGACGGCATGTTCGTACTCCCGCGACGCCTGCGCTATGTCACCGCCGAGTGCGGTGAGTTCGGTTCCTTCTACCGCCCGGACGACACCGAGGTGGTGCTGTGCTACGAGACCCTGCACACGCTCTACGAACGCGGTCGGGCCCAGCAGGACCAGGGCGGACTGGATGACGGGCATGCATTCCGCTATGTGCGCGCCAACATCCGCTTCATCGTGCTGCACGAAACCGGGCACGCGCTGGTGGACCTGCTGGACCTGCCGGTGACCGGCCGCCAGGAGGATGCCGTGGACCAGCTGGCGGCGATCCTGATGCTGCGCTTCGCCGGCCTGGACGAGACTTCGGAGCAGGTGATCGGCAACCTGCGCATGGCGGCGGACTGGCTGCTGTCACGCAGCACCGGCGCCTACAACCTCGACGCCTATGCCGACGAGCATGCGCTGGGCGAGCAGCGCTACTTCAATCTGCAGTGCCTGATCTACGGCACCGACCCGGCCGCGTTCGCCGGCATGGTCGATGCGGGCGACCTCACGCCGGCACGCGCACGGGGCTGCGCGCGCGAGATGCGGCGGGTGACCCGGGCCTGGCTGCGCCTGCTGCTGCCGCACCTGGCGCCGGGGCTGGAACCGTACGAGGAGGAGGCGGCCCGCTACCTGGAGCGGAAGGGGTGAGCTATTCGGCTGGGGGCGCATACTCTCCCTGCGCGCGCATCCTGGAGCCCCGACATGATCGATCCGCAGCAAGCACAGCCACCGGGCCCGGAGCGGCCCGCGCGCGCCGGGGCGGGGGAGGCGGGCGGCGTGCCGGGGCGGCGGATCGCGGCCTTGGCCGGCATCGGCGCGATCGCCCTGGCGGGGGCGGCGGCCTTCGCCTGGACCGCGGGCTGGATCGGCCCCGAGCGGCTGACGTCGCAGCGCTTCCTCGACACCATGGAAGCCGGCGGACCGGGCCACCCCGGCTTCCGGCGCGCGCACCCGAAGGGGGTGTGCGTCAGCGGACGCTTCTTCGGCACGGCGGCGGGGCGCGCGCTGTCGCGCGCCGGGGCGTTCGCGGGCCCGCCGGTGGCGGTGACCGGGCGGCTGTCGATCGGCGGCGGCGATCCCCTCGGTGACGATGCCGCTGCGCGCGTGCGCAGCCTGGCCCTGCAGCTCGGGGGCAGGGGCGAGACGCAGTGGCGGATGGCGATGAACAGCTTTCCCTTCCTGGCCGTGGCCACGCCGCGCGAGTTCCATCGCCAGGTGGTCGCCAACGCGCCCGACCCGGCCACCGGCAAGCCCGATCCGGCGGCGGTGGCGGCCTTCCTGGCCGCCCATCCGCGCGCGCAGGCGTTCCAGGCCTGGGCGAAGTCGGCGCCGTGGTCCGACAGCTGGGCCAACACGCAGTACAACAGCGTCAATGCCTTCTACTTCATCGACGCCGACGGCCAGCGGCGCGCGGTGCGCTGGTCGATGCGGCCGCAGGCGCCGTTCGCCGCGCTGGATGCCGGGGCGCGGGCGGCGGCCGGGCCCGACTTCCTGGTCACCGATCTCGAGCGCCGCCTCGCCAGCGGACCCCTGCGCTGGGACATGGTGGCCACGCTCGCCGGACCGGGGGATGCCGTCGACGATCCCTCGCGGCCATGGCCGGAGGATCGCGAGGAGGTGGTGGTGGGCGTGCTGGAACTCGATGCCGCCACGCCGCAGGCCACGGGTGCCTGCCGCGACATCAACTTCGACCCTCTGGTGCTGCCGGCCGGCGTGGCGCCTTCGGGCGATCCGATCCTGTCGGCGCGCTCGTCGGTGTACGCGCGTTCGTTCAACCGTCGCCAGCGGGAGATCGCGCTGGGCGATGCCGACCAGGCCACGCATCCGGAGCCGCGCCCATGACCACGTCCGACACCACTGTCGCGCGCGCCGCGGGGCGCTTCGATCCGCTGGCGCGCGCGTTGCACTGGGCCATGGCGCTGATGATCCTGGCCATGCTGTTCGTGGGCGCAGGGATGGTCGCGTCGCTGTCGGGGCGGCCGTGGCTGCTGGACCTGCACCGGCCACTGGGCATCGCGATCCTCGTGCTGGCGCTGGTGCGGCTGGCGCATCGCCTGCGCCACCGGCCGCCCCCGCTGCCGGCTTCGGTGCCTCGCTGGCAGCAGCGGGCCGCGCGCGCCTCGCACTGGCTGCTGTACGGCCTGATGCTGGCGATGCCGCTGCTGGGCTGGGCCATGCTGTCGGCTGCGGGGGACCCGGTGCGGATGGCCGGTGACTGGGTGCTGCCACCGATCGCGCCCAGGGACACTGTGCTCTATGCCGCGCTGCGCTGGGCCCATGGAGCGCTGGGGTATCTGCTGTTCGCGACCGTGCTCCTGCACCTGTCGGCCGCCCTCCGCCACGCCTGGGTGCTGCGGGACGGCGTGTTCGAGGCGATGGCTCCGGTCGCACGTGCGGTCCGCCCGGGAGCGTCCGCTCCACCGCCGGGTTGACGGGGGCCCGTCCGCCCTCAGGTCGGCGCAAACACCTTGGGCGCGTTCTTGTCGCGCTTTTCGGCCCGCTTCTCTTTCAAGGTCTTTACGGGTTTCTTCTTCTGTTCTTTCTTCTGGTTCAGGCCCTTGGCCATTGGATCCTCCACGCGCGTTGGCGCCGACTGCGGTTGCAGTGGTTGCGCGGAGTATGCGCTTTTTCCTGCCTGCGCCGGCTCAGCCCTGTGCGGGCTTCCAGCTCTCTTCCGGAACGGTGTTCACCATCCACGGCACCCCGAACCGGTCCACCAGCGCACCATAGCCGGGCGACCAGAAGGTCTCGGCGAACGGCATCACCTCGCGGCCGCCCTCGGCCAGCTGTCCGTACCAGCGCCGCGCCTCTTCGATGTCCCCGGTGTGCAGGGTGACGTCGAAGCCGTTCTTGGGCTTGTCGATGCCGGGTGCCCAGCCGACATCCATGTCGGCGCCCATCAGGGCCTGGTCGCCGACTTCGAGCCAGCAGTGCATCAGCCACGACCTGTACTTCTCGTCGGTGATGGGCATGTCGGGCGGGGCGTCGCCGTAGGGGTAGGCGGCGGTGATCCTGCCGCCGAGCACGCGGGCGTAGAACTCGAAGGCTTCGCGGCACTGGCCCTGGAAGCTGAGGCTGGTGACGATTTTCATGGGTGTCTTCGCTGGCAACGGGCGGGCGCCCACAGGTACTCCGCGGGTCGTGACGCGGGCGTGTCAGCGGCGGCTATGGATCGAACCTCACCCAGCGCTGGAGTGAGGTGTCGTAGACGAATCGCCCGGAGGCGTTCTCCGGGACGAGCATCGCGTCCAGGAAGTCGTTCCAGTCGACGCCGCCGCCGTCGTTGGCCTGCAATTCCATGGCAGCCTCGATCAGGTATTCGCAGTAGTAGCCATCCGCGGCCTCTGCCGGCATGCAGCCCTGTTTCTGGAACTGTTTGATGGAAAGCACACTGCGGGCCACGCCGTTGTCGATTCGGGTCTCTCCGTTGCTGGCGTACATGGCGTACTCCAGCGCCGCGCGCATGTCCGCCTCCGAGGGCTCCGGCCCCCGGAGCTTCACGGCGACCGCGTTGCTGGCGCGCTCGGCGGCGTCCAGCTGCCGCAGTCGTTCGTCGATCTCGGCCAATCGTTGCTCGCCGGCGGCGATCTCGGCCTCGTTGCGGGCGAGCGCGTCGGCACGCACGTCCCCCTTTTCGGTCTCGTCATTCCATTGCGCCGCCGCTTCAGCCGAGTCGGTCCAGTCGGTGACGTCGGTGATGTCCGCGGGGTCGATGGGGTCTGTGGGTGGATCGGTGGGGTCAGTCGGCGGTCCGGATGCCGGTGCCGGCGACTGCGCCATGGCGTGCTGGGGCGATGCCGGGTCGCCGGATTGACCGCAAGCGGCCAGAAGGGCGCCGCCGAGCAGCAGCGCGAACGTCGCGATCGCAGGGGACTGCATGGTGCCTCCGGGTCCGCCACGGGGCTGGCCGCTTCGTACCGGGACGAACGCGGGCGGTGGCGGCGGTCGGACAGGTCAGGGACTGGCATGACGGCAGTCACGGTGACGAACCGCCCGTGCCTGGCACCGGTCACCTGTCTACGCTCACGCCCATCCATCTCCCGGGCCGGGCCATGCGCGTCCTGACGCTGCTGCTGTGCTGTCTGATTCCACTCTCCGCCTGCGCGCAGGACGCCCGGTTCACGCCGGATCCGGACGCGGCCCGCCTGGTCACCGAGGACCTCGATCGTTTCTGGGCGGCCTGGGACGCGGCCGCGGCCGTCGACGGCACCGAAGCGCGCAGCGCGGTCTTCCAGGCGCAGTACCTGGACGCGGGTTCGCCGGGGCTGGAGGCTTTCGCCCGGCTGCGCATCGGCGACGGCGCCAAGCTGCTGAAGGCCATCGACAAGCACCCGCGTTACTACGCATCGCTGCGCGCACGCACGGCCGCACTCGCCGCGGAGCTGCCGGACATCCGCGAGACGCTGGGACGCATGAAGGTGCTGTATCCCGAGGCCGTGTTTCCCGACGTCTACTTCCTGATGGGCCGCATGAACTCCGGCGGCACGCTCGACCGCACCGGCCTGCTGATCGGCGTGGACATGTTCGGCGGTGGTCCCGGGGCGCCACTGGAGGAACTGGGCGACTGGCACCGCGCGGTGGTGGGCGAGTCCGGCAACCTGCCGGTGATCGTGGCGCACGAATGGGTGCACTTCCAGCAGCTCTCGGACACGGGATCCCAGCCCACGCTGCTGCAGGCGGCGATCGGCGAGGGCGTCGCGGACTTCATCGCGGAGCTCGGCGCCGGCCGGCACCTCAACGACCACGTGCACGCCTGGGCCGAGCCGCGGGCGGCCACGTTGTGGACGGAGTTCCGGGGTCGCATGAACGGTACGGACTACGCCGGCTGGCTCTACGACGCCGGCGAGGGCGGCACCGACGGGCGGCCGGCGGACCTCGGATACTGGATGGGCTATCGCATCGCCAGCGGCTACTACGCGCGCGCCGCCGACAAGACGGCCGCGATCCGCGAGATGCTGCGGATCGATGATTTCGATGCATTCCTGAAGGCGAGCGGCGTGCCGGAGGAGTTCGAAGGCCGCGGCGGCTGACGCTGCCGATGCTGCCGACCGGTTGCACATACCGGTGGCCGCGCCTCACCTCTCCTCGATCAAGTCCGACGCATCCTGTCCTGCCGCGGCCCGGTCGTCCGCCGCGCCTCCGGACCACCGCCATGCACCTCGAAGGCTCCTGCCACTGCGGCAAGGTCCGCTTCCGATGCGAAGCGTATGCGCCGGTCCCGTTCCAGTACTGCTATTGCTCGATCTGCCGCAAGACCGCCGGGGGAAGCGGCAGCGCGATCAACCTCGGCGCGCGCGCCGACACGCTGGAGGTGGAGGGGCGCGGGCACCTCGGCGTGTACCAGGCGCGGATCCGCGACGACGGCGGCGGGTGCCGCGTCAGCTCGGGCCACCGGCACTTCTGCACCGGCTGCGGCAGTGCGCTGTGGCTGTTCGATCCGGAGTGGCCCGGGCTGGTGCATCCGCACGCCTCGGCCATCGACACGCCGCTGCCCCCTGCGCCGGAGCGGGTGCACATGCTGTTGGACTCGAAGCCGGACTGGGTGGTGGTGCCCGACGGTCCGGACGAGACGCGACTCGACGGCTTCCCCGACGAGTCGCTGGAGGACTGGCACCGTCGGCACGGCCTGCTGGACGGCTGAAGTGAGCGGCCGATCTGTCTGCACGCCGTGGCGCGGCCGCCGGCGTGACGCGTCGCTTCAACCCGCCGTGGCGTCCCCGCCGCCGCCGCCCAGCCGGTTGATCGCATCGTTCTCCACGACCGCGGGCGGCTGCGGCATGGCCGCCAGCGCCAGCATCGCGCGCCCGAGGTGGGCGGTGCTGGTCAGCAGGGCCGGCATCGCGCGCACGCCCAGGCCCATGACCGGGGCCGCCAGGGCGTAGAAGGGGCGCATCCAGGCGTGAGGGCTGCGCTCGCCGTGGGCGGGCTGGATGCCGCCGGGGCGCAGCATCACGGTGGTGATGGGCAGCGCCTGCAGGGCGGCTTCGGTCTCGCCCTTGATCCGCAGCGGCATGAGCACGCTGGTGGGGTCGGACTTCGCGCCGGAAATGTAGAGGAAGCGCCCCTGCGGATTGCGCGCCGCGAACACGCGTGCCACCTGCAGGGTGAGATCGAGCGTGACGTGCCGGTAGTGCGCTTCCGGTGTGCCCACCGGCGGCGCGCCGGCGCAGTAGAAGCAGGCATCGAATGGCGCGAGCCGGTCGGCCACCGGCGCCAGGTGGTCGAAGCCGCCGACGACGATGTCCTCCACCCGCGGATCGGCGTGGGCCAGCGCGCGGCGGCCCAGGACAGCCACCTTCGACACGCGGGCATCGGCCAGCGCCTCCACCAGCACGCCCTGGCCCACCAGTCCGGTGCCGCCCGTCATCAGGATGCGCATGCCAGCCTCGTCGGATGGGGTGTCCGGGAGTCTAGCGCCATTGGCCGGGCGGGTCGGGCGCGCGACCCTCCAACGGCCTATGGTGCAGGCCATGCCCACCTCCCCTCCGCTCGCCATCCGGCCGCTCGAGCCGGCTTCCATCCCCGCCGCTGCAAGACTGCTGGCCGCCAGCATGCGCGACAACCCGCTGCACCAGCGGGTCTTCGCCGGGGAAGGCACCCGCCTTGAACCGCTGTTGGCGGACGCCTTCATCCGCCTGCTGCGCCGGCAGATGCGGACCGGCCACGTGCTGGCTGCCTGCGAGGGCGACGTTCTGGTCGGGGTGGCGGCCATGGTCCCGCCCGGGCAGTGCCAGCCGGACCTGCGCGAAAAGCTGGCGATGCTGTCGATCCTCGCCCGGGGGCGGGCGCTGCGGCACCTGCCCCGGATCGCGCGCTGGCTGCGGGCCTGGGCGCGGCACGATCCGGAATGCGCGCACTGGCACCTGGGCCCGGCCGCGGTCGATCGCGCGCGCCAGGGGCAGGGCATCGGGAGCCGGTTGATGGAGGCGGTCTGCGACCGGCTGGATGTGAGCCAGGGCGTCGGCTATCTCGAAACCGACACGCCCGCGAACGTCCGCTTGTATCGGCGCGGCGGCTTCGAAGTGGTCGCCGAGGAGCCGGTCCTCGGCGTGCCCAACTGGTTCATGCAGCGGCAGCCCGGGGTATGCTCAACCCCATGCCCGGCCCGGACAACGCCCGCCTCGACCGCATCGTCGCCGACGCCCGGCGCAGCGCCGCAGAGCGCGAAAAGGGTTATCGAGAGCGCGCGCTGAAGCTGTACCCCTGGATCTGCGGCCGCTGCGCGCGTGAGTTCACCCGCGCCAACCTGCACGAACTCACCGTGCACCATCGCAACCACAACCACGACGACAATCCGCCCGACGGCAGCAACTGGGAGTTGCTGTGCCTGTACTGCCACGACAACGAGCATTCGCGGCAGCTCGACCACACCGGAGTGGGTGCGCTGGATGCCGAGGATGCGCCGGCGGCCGCGACCTCCAGTCCGTTCGCCGGCCTGAAGGATCTGCTCGGGCGCGACCGCTGATCCCGTCGGACACTCCTGGCGCGATGGTGCCCGCCCACATCCCCGGTTCTTCGTCGGGCGGGATCATTGCGGCCCTCGACCATCTGGCCGGAAATCACCAGGCCGGTATAGGCGGGATCGTTCGAGTTCGGGTTGCGGTCGAACAATGCGGCCCCCGTTCCCGCAGCCAACGGCGAAAGGTCGGCGCGGCGGCCATGGAGGATCGCGCGGCGGCGCGCGGTGGCGCGGGGAGGCGTGATTGAATATGCCTCGACGCCGGGCCGCTCCCGGCATCCAGGCTGACGACGGACATGCCGACCCTCTGGATTCCGATCTTCGCTGCCCTGCTGGTGGTGGGAACCGCCGTCTGGATGCGACACCGCGGGCGTCGTGGCCGTGGCACCGTACCGCCGGAGTCCGCGCCCGGGGCGAGTCCGACACACGCGGTTCGCGTCGAAGGCACGGACGTCCCCTCGCTCGAACCCGAGCGGTTGATCCTGCAAGGCCTGTGCGCCCGGGCCTTCGCGGGCCCGCCGGCAGCGCCCGCTGCCGCGTCCACGGCGGCGCAGTCGGCCGCGGCGACCGCGGCCGTCGAAACGCTCGAGCGCATCCACGCCCATCCGCGCTACACGCCGCGCCGCCCGCAGCTGCTGCCGCAGCTGACGCGGGCCATCAACGATCCCGACGCCAGCGCCCACTCCATCTCCGCGATCGTGCGCCAGGATCCGGCGCTGGCCGGCAACCTGTTGCGCATCGCCAACAGCGTGGCCTACCGGCGGCAGGCGGCGCCTGTGGAGCACCTCGAGCGGGCGGTGGCGCTGCTCGGCACCGAGGGTCTGCGCCGGACGGTGATGGCGGCCCTGCTGCAGCCGGTGATCCCCGACGACGGCAGCGTGTTCGCGCGCTGCGCGACCCTGATCTGGGACCACACGCTGCTGTCGGCGGACATCGCCGCGCGACCGGTGGACGGCGCGGGGCGCGACGACCTGCATGCCGCGCAGCTGCTGGCCCTGCTCCATGGGCTGGGCTCGGTGGTGGTGCTGCAGGTGCTGCGCGACAGCTGGAAAAAGAGCGGCGAAGGCGACCCGGACCCGGGCACGCTGGTGTCTCTGCTGGACACCTGGTCGGTCCCCTGCGCCCGCGCCATCTCGGTCGACTGGGGAGTGTCGGAGCGGCTGCGGCATGCGCTGGAGGAGCTGGCCGACGGCACCGACGGGGAAAGCCCGGGCAGCCTCGGCCGCTCGCTGCGCATCAGCCGCACGGAGGCCGCCGCCGCAATGATGGTCCTCGAGATCACGGACGTCCCCACCGCTTGCGACATGACCAACGGCACCGGATGACTTCCGACCGGTGCGTGGCCGGGGCGGTTCGGGAAGTCTGGGATATACGGTCCCCACCAGGAGCTCCCTCATGCGCAGGCTCTCTTCCTTCGCCGCCGTCTGCCTGTTCCCGCTGCTGTTGCTGGCGGCACCGGCATCGGCGGGGATCCGCATGGATGCCGACAGGATCGGGTCCAGCTGCAGCATCGACAGCAGCTACGGCCTGCAGATCGACGCACGCGGTCTGCGCCTCCATGCCGATGCCGATGCCGATGACGCGCGGTTGCGTCGGATCGAAGTCAGCGACGGCGCCCTCCGCATCGACGGCGAGCCGCGCGCGGTATCGGCGGCCGACGCCGCACGGCTGCGCGGCATCGAGTCGGGGGTGCGGGGCTTGCTGCCGGACATCGCGGCCATCAGCCGGGAGGCCATCGCGATCGCCTTCGACGCCCTGGGCGGGGTGAACCTGGCGCTGAACGGGAACCGCCGGGAGGCGCGCGATTTCGAGCGCATGCGCGAGCGTGCGCTGCTGCGCGTGGACGGGATGCTGGAGCGCGGAGAGTGGTCGTCGGACGCGTTCGGCGACGATTTCGAGGCCGGGATCGAGGAGGCGGCCGAGGCGATGGTCGCCAGCTTCACGCCGGTCCGCGCGATCTGGATGGTCGTGAGCGGCGGCGTCGGCCGGCTGGAGCGGCGCATGGAGAAGATGGAGAAGGAGCTCGAGCGCTCGGTCGCCGCGCGCGAAGCGGTGCTGGAGGGCCACGCCATGGCGCTGTGCGGAAAGCTGGAAGCGGTGCAGCGCCTGCAGGACGCGATGGAACTGCGACTGGACGACGGCAAGCCGCTGCGGGTGTTCGAGGTCCGTCGCGGCGAGGTGGTGATGGCGGATCGCGGATCGGCGCCGCCGCCGGGCTGACCGCGCCGGGAGCCCCCGGGCTGGCTTCAGGGCGGGTTTCCTGCCTTATGATCCGGCGACGACCTGGACAAGGATGAAGCATGGCACTGCCGGATTTCCTGAAGAGCTATCGCAAGCAGACGTCCGAACTCATCGCATCCAGCAAGCACCTCGACGCGGCGATGAGCGCCGCGGTGGGAGGCGACTACCTTGCCGTCGGGAAGCTGGAGCACGCGCTGCTCGTCCAGCACGGGCTGAAGCCGGAGCATCGCGTCATCGACGTCGGCTGCGGCAGCGGCAGGCTGGCGTCCCGGCTGGCCGGCCAGCACGCAGGGGAATACATCGGCATCGACGTGGTGCCGGAGCTCCTCGACTTCGCCAGGGAAAAGTGCGGCCGCCCGGACTGGCGGTTCTACGAAGCACCGGGGCTGACCATCCCCGAACCGGACGACTGCGCGGACTTCGTCTGCTTCTTCTCCGTCGTGACCCACCTCCTGCACGACGAGTCGTACAAGTACCTGAAGGAGGCGGGCAGGGTGCTCAAGCCCGGCGGCAGGATCGTCTTCTCCTTCCTGGAATTCCACATTCCGTCGCACTGGGCCATTTTCGAAGGCGTGCTCGCCGACGACAGGCCGGAGCGCGTGCTGAACCAGTTCATCAGCCGGGACGCGATCCTCGCGTGGGCGCAGTACCTCGAGCTGGACGTGCTCGGGATCTTCGATGGCGACAAGAACCACATCGAGGTCGACGAAGTGGTCTGGGACGACGGGCGGACGATGACCGGGTCCGGCACGCTGGGGCAGTCCGTCTGCATCCTCGGGAAGCGGGAGCGCGCGCGCTAGACTGCGCGGATGGAGACGACAGGCCGCGCCGCCCACGGCGAGTACAAGATCCCCGGCGGCAAGCTGGTGGTGGTCGACCTGGTGGTCGCCGGCGGCCGGCTCGCGGCCGTGCAGGTCAGCGGCGACTTCTTCCTCGAACCCGCGAGCGCGCTGGACGCGATCAACGCCGCGCTCGAGGGCCTGCCGGCCGCGACGAGCGGGGACGGGCTGGCGGCCGCGGTCACCGCGGCGCTGGACCCGGACACGCACATGTACGGCATCACCGCCGAGGGCGTGGCGGTGGCGGTGCGCCGCGCGGTGGATGCGCTGCCTGCGCCGGCCATCGGCGACGCCCCGGAGGCGCGCCCGTGAGCCGCAGCGACTGGCAGGACCACGCCTGGCACCTGGTCCACGCGGAACCGCAGGCGCCCGCGCTGCACATGGCCCTGGACGACGTGATGCTCGACGAGGTCGCCGCCGGGCGGCGGCCGCCGACGCTGCGGGTCTGGGAGTGGGCCGGCCCGGCGGTGGTGATGGGCCGCTTCCAGTCGCTGCGCAACGAGGTCGACGTGGAGGCCGCGGCCCGCCACGGCATCGACGTGGTGCGGCGGATCAGCGGCGGTGGCGCGATGTTCATCGAGCCCGGCAACACCATCACCTATTCGGTCCTGGCACCGCTGTCGCTGGTGCACGGGATGTCCTTCGAGGAGGCCTACGCGCACATGGATGCATGGGTGATCGAGGCCCTGGCCGGACTCGGCATCCGGGCCTGGTACCAGCCGTTGAACGACATCGCCTCCGAGGCCGGCAAGATCGCCGGCGCGGCCCAGACCCGGCGCCGCGGCGCGGTGCTGCACCACGTCACCATGGCCTACGACATCGACGCCGGGAAGATGATGGAGGTCCTGCGCATCGGCCGCGAGAAGCTGTCCGACAAGGGCACCACCAGCGCCGGCAAGCGCGTGGACCCGCTGCGCAGCCAGACCGGACTGCCGCGGGCCGAGGTGATCGCGCACATGGTGGAGACCTTCGGCCGGCGCCACGGCGGACTGGTCGGAGACATCCTGCATCCCGACGAGCTCGGGCGCGCGCAGGCGCTGGCCCGGGAGCGGTTCTCCACGCCGGAGTGGACCGCGCTGCTGCCCTAGGCGGGTCGGAGGCGGCGCGGCCCGGGACGGGCGGTGGGCGATGATCCGGCGTTCACGAGCGCCGGGTGCATATGGCAGTCCTGGACACGCCGGGAGACTCCCATGAACGCTGCGATCCGCGGTATCGCCCTGCTGCTGGCCACGGCCCTGCTCATGCTTGCCGGCTGCGCAAGCCCGGGCGGCCGGGACTATCCGGGCGGCGGCTACGGCTATCCCGATCCGGGCTACGGCTCGCCGTACGGCAGTCCGCTGCTGGGCACCGTGGATGAGCTGGACCCCGGCTACGGGCGCATCCTCCTGCTCGTGGACGATCCGCGCACCGGTCGCGCGCAGCGCATGGACGTGCGCTACGACCAGGGCACCCGGCTGTACTACCAGGGGCGCGAGTACGCGGTGGAAGGCCTGGAGCGCGGAGACCTGATCCGGGTCGACGTCGTGGAGTCCGGGCGCGATCTGCTGGCGCGCTCGATCGAGGTCGTTCGCAACGTCCGCGACGGCGGCGCCGGCGGCTATGACGGTGATTACGGCGGCGATTACGGCTACGGGGGCGACCTGCGCGGCTCGGTGGTCCGCGTCGACGCGCGGGCCCGTCTGATCCGGCTGGAAGGCGTCGGTCGCGCCTATGGCGACGACATGCAGCTGGCCTACGACGATCGCACCACGGTCGAGTACGACGGCCGGCGCTATCGCCCCGAGGATCTTCAGCGTGGGGACGTCGTGCGCATCCGCGCGCGCCAGGTCGGCGATGGCCTGTGGCTCGCCGAGCGCATCATCGTGGAGCGCTCGGGGCGCTAGCCGCTAGCCGCGCCGGTCCCGCGCGTGTGTGGCGTATGCCCGGATTGCGCTGTCGGCGCCGGACCGTTGACCCTCCGGCTACGCCAAACGTAGTGTCTGCGTGGCTACGGGAAACGTAGACATGGCGTGACCCAGGCCTGCCGGACGAACGCGAGCGGCGGGCGGGAAACGACAAGGGGAGCAGCAGGCACCGGTGGCACCACCGCTGCCTTCGGGGACACCGGACCAGTCACGGGCGGACACGCCGGCATGCGGCTGTCCGGGCTTCGGATTGCCTGTCGCTTCCCCGCCGCAGGCCGGCGCGGAACCGCCGCCGACAACCGGAGGAATCGCATGTCGAATGAAAGGGAGCTCGTCGTGGGCCCGTCGGTCCGCGAAGAGGTCACGGAAGAGCCCGCGGGACGTCGGCGGCGGCCGCGACGCCGCCGACGTCCCGGACCGCCGCTGGTGGGCAGCATGCTTGCCGCCGCTCTCGCATCCCTGCTGCCGGTGCACGGGGCCGCGGCGCAGACCGCAGCGGTGGAACGCGAGGTCCCGGACGAGCCGCCGGCCGACGCCGCCGATCCGGGCGCGCCGCCGGTCGAGCTCGAGACGGTGCAGGTCACCGGCACCCGCGTGAAAGGCGGCACCGTGCCGTCGCCGGTGGTGGTGCTCGACGCGGAGCGGATCCGGGAGGAGGGCTTCCACGACCTCGGCGAGGTGGTCCGCAGTATTCCGCAGAACTTCACGGGAGGGCAGAACCCGGGGGCTGCCAGTCTCAACATCGCGGGCGCGGGCGCCCGCAACCAGAACGTCACTGGCGGCTCGAGCCTGAACCTGCGTGGCCTCGGGCCGGATGCGACGCTGACCCTGCTCAATGGGCGACGGATGGCGTATTCGACGACCTTCCAGACCGTCGACATCAGCGCCATTCCGGTCGAGGCCGTGTCCCGGGTCGAGATCGTGGCCGACGGGGCCTCCGCCATCTATGGGTCGGATGCCGTGGCCGGTGTCGGCAACGTCGTGCTCAAGCGCGAATACGAGGGCGTGACTCTGGGGGCGCGCTACGGCGCCGCCACCGAAGGAGGCCTGGGAACGCGGGAATACACCGCCACGGCGGGCACGACCTGGGGCAGCGGCGGCCTGATCGCCACGTACAAGGACGCCTCCGTCGATCCGATCCGTGCGGACGATCGCGACTACACGCCGCGGATGACTCCCCCGGCCACCCTCTATCCGGGGAGCGACCTGGGCAGCGGGCTGGTGAGCCTGCACCAGTCGATCGGGTCCAGGACCGGGTTCACGCTGGACGCGCTGAGGACCCGACGCCGGCAGGTGTACGACGTCGCCTTCCCGGGCCTGCACATGCATGCGGCGCCCACGACGACCGTCTCGTTCGTGGCCCCTGCCATCGAGGTGTTCCTGGGCGACTCCTGGTCGCTCTCCGCCGGTGCGGCATGGGGCAGGGACCGCCATCGGCAGTACCAGACGCGCGGAAACATGATCACGCCGGACCATGTTCCCGCGCTGGACGTGTGCTACTGCAACGACAGCCGGGTCTACGAGGTGGGCGTCGAAGGCCCGGTCGCTTCCCTGGCTGCCGGAGAGGCGAGGATCGCGGCAGGCGCGGGATACCGGAGCAACGAGTTCACCGAGTTCAACCACATGACGGCGTTGCCGAGCACTCAGGGCAGCGAGAGCAGCCGCTTCGCCTACGCCGAACTGGACATTCCCCTGGTCTCCGCCGCCAACGCCCGTGCGGGCGTCGAGCGGCTGGCGCTGACCGCCGCGGTGCGTGGCGAGGACTACGACACCTTCGGCCGCGTGGCCACGCCGAAGCTGGGGCTGATCTACGGCCCGTCCGCGGATGCCACGTTCAGGGCATCCTGGGGCCGCTCGTTCAAGGCTCCGACGCTTTACGAACGGAACTTCATGACCGTGGTCGTGCTCGATCCACCGGAGTACTACGGCGGGACCGGATACCCTCCCGAAGCCGCGGTGATGTACTTCGCAGGCGGCAATCGGGACCTCGAAGCCGAGCGCGCGAGGACCTGGAGCGCATCGGCCGCGTTTCATCCCCGTGCCCTGCCCGGTCTGGAGGCGGAGCTGACCTTGTTCCACATCGACTTCACCAACCGGGTCAAGCAGCCGATCGACAATCTGGCGGACGCGCTGCGCAATCCAGCCTATCGGCAGTTCATCACCGATTCGCCGACGGCCGAGGAGCAGCAGAGGCTCATCGATTTCGCCGATCGCTTCTACAACTTCACCGACCTGCCTTACGACCCGGGCAACGTGGTGCTCCTGATCGACTCGCGCAATATCAACGCCAACCGCCAGACGGTCAGGGGACTGGACCTGTCCGGATCCTGGCGCTTCGTCGCGGGCGCGGGCGAGCTGACCCTGCGCGGGGCCGCCAGCTGGATGGAGAGCACGGAGCAGACGAGGGCGGGGCAGGATCGCCGCGATCTGGCGGGCACCCTGTTCAATCCGCCCGAGTTGCGTGCGCGCCTCGGCGCCGTCTGGGACCGGGGCGGCTTCACTGCATCCGGTTTCGCCAACCACATCGGTGGAGTGACCGACACGGTGGCGGGCGACAAGGGGAGCTCCTTCACGACTGTGGACCTGACGCTTCGCTACACCACGGGAAGGCGGGACGATGCGAGATCGGGGACGCAGTTCGAACTCACGGCGCAGAACCTCTTCAATCGTTCTCCGCCGCTGTTCATGCCGGTGACGGACTATGCGCCTCCTTACGACTCCACCAACTATTCCGCAATCGGCCGGTACCTGGGCATCTCCGTTTCCAGGCGCTTCTGAGGAGTGCCCGGCACAAAGGGGCGCACCTGCCGGTGCGCCCCCCCTTGTACTCACTCTTCGACGATTCCAGGAACGATGAGCCTGCCGTACGGCTCATTGGTGGCGCCGCCGCCGCCCTTGGTCTCCACGCTGACGGCACCGAGGACGATGACGTCCCCGCCACGATCGTCGATGTGCACGCGGTCGGTGTTCTTTTCCATGTCTTTCTCCTTCTCTGGCGTCATGGCGATCCCATGACGCATGCAGCGTAGGAAGCAGGATTTTTGATTTTCAAATGATTAATGAGTAATTGCCGACGGGCGGTCGAAGGCACGACAGGGAGCTCTGCATGAATACCCATCGTTGTGGTGAGGCGCAGGCGCGGGGAGCGATGCCGATCGCCCTGCTGGGAGTCTTGTCTGCTTTCCTGGCCTTCGGCACTCCGGCCCGGGCCGCGGACGTGCCGCCGCGGCGCCTGCTGGAGGTGGTCGACTTCGGTCTTCCTGTGCTTTCGCCGGATGGCAGTCGCGTCGCGTTCCGCACGGAGCAGGCTTCGGTGGAACGCAATACTTACGACACGGTGTGGTACGTGCAGGAGATGGACAGTCCAGGCGCACCACGCCGCGTCGCCGACGGCGGCGCGGCGCTGCGGGATTCCGCTGGCGGTTCCCTGCCGGCGGCTGCGGTCTGGTCGTCCGACGGGCAATGGATCCATTACCTCGCCCAGGTGGATGGGAGGATCGATGTCTGGCGCGCCGCCGCCGATGGCTCCGGTGCCGAACCCCTCACGCGCGAAGCGGCCGATGTCCGCGAGTTCCTTCTGGGCGACGATGGGCGAAGCGTGATCTATCGGACCGGTGCCACCCGTGCCCAGGTCATCGACGCCGAGGAGGACGAATACGACCGCGGAATCCGCATCGAGCGGCAGGTGCCCATTGGCCCGAACCTGTTCCGGTCGCTCAACCTCGAAGGCCGGTGGGCCACGCAGCGCTATCACCACATCTGGTTCGATTTCGAACCGCTTCTGGCGGATGCACCTCAGCGCTGGAAAGTTCTCGACCCGAGCAGCGGGGCGACGCGGGATCTCGCGGCGTCCCGTCTTCCTTCCCGCTCACTGGATGTGGACCTTGCCGATGGACTGCGGCGGCCATGGAAGCTGGCGGAGGAGCCCGGAGGTGGCCGGATCGCCCTGCTGACGAGAGTCGGCAATGCCGCCGGTCTGCTGGAGGCGCCGGATGTGCAGCTGGCGATGCTGGCGGACAGGACAGACCGCCGGCCCATGGTGTGCGCGGCAGAGCGGTGTACCGGCAAGGCGATCAGCGGAATCCTGTGGCGTCCCGGCACCGACGAAGTCCTGTTTACGGTGACCGATCCCGCCAAAGGCCTGGCGCAGTCGATCTTCCGCTGGAACGTGCGCACGCACGAAGTGCTCCCCGTGGTTGAGGCGGACGGGCTGCTTGGCGGCGGCCGTGACCGCTCCAGTGCGTGCGGGGTCTCGGGCGCTGCCTTGGCCTGCGTGGCTGCGGACGCCGATCGGCCACCCCGACTGGAGCGGGTCGATCTGGAGACCGGAGCCCGGCAGGTGCTGTTCGATCCGAATGCCTCACTGGCGTCGGACATGGCCCGCGGGGCGACGGCGCGCCTGCTCCGGTGGACCGATGCGAACGGAAACGCGTTCACGGGGCAGTTCTTCGAGGCGCAGGGAATGGACGGAGCGCCGGCACCGTTGTTCGTGACCTATTACAGCTGTTCCGGCTTCCTGCGCGGCGGTGTGGGAGACGAATGGCCGCTCGCATCCCTCGCCGGCCATGGCATTTCCGCCCTGTGCATCACCGCGCCTCCCGGCTATCCGCTCGATGCGATGGAGCGCTACGACCGGGGACTGTCCGCGGTCCGGACGGTCGTCGAGCTGTTGGCCGCGGAAAGAAAGATCGATCGCTCGAAGGTCGGCATGGGCGGCCTGAGTTTCGGCAGCGAAGTGACGTTCTGGACCGCCATGCGTTCGGATCTCCTCGCCGCTGCGTCGATCACTTCGCCCTCGATCGAGCCCAATTACCACCTCTTCAACGCGTTGCGGGACGATGCATTCTTCGAGAACCTGCGAGCACTCTGGGGGCTGGGGGCGCCCGACGAGACGCCGGAGCGCTGGCGGGACATCTCACCGATCCACCACGTCGATCGGATCCGGACACCGATGCTTTTCCAGATGCCGGAGCAGGAGTACCTGGGTTCACTGGGCGTGACCCTGCCGCTGGTCCGCCGCTCGCAGGGTGATCTCTATGTGTTTCCCCACGAGGCGCACCAGAAATTCCAGCCCAGGCACAAGCTCGCCGCCTACGAGCGGAACCTCGACTGGTTCCGGTTCTGGCTGCTGGGCGAGGAGGACAGCCACCCGGCCAAGGCGGAGCAGTACGCGCACTGGCGCGGCATGAGGGCGGCGCTGGCAGAGCGTGCCGGTTCCGTCCCGCAGGAAAGTCCGTGATTCCGGTGCTGGCACCGCACAGGCGCTTCAGCGCTTGCGCTTGCCCTTCTTCGCGTAGTCCGCGATCAGCTGCGCCAGCTCGTCGTCCTCGGCGTAGAAGTAGGCCACGGGCAGGCCGAGCACCTTGGCCAGGCGCGCCAGGGTCTGCAGGTCGGGCTGGTGGACGCCGGTCTCGTAGCGGTTGATGCGGGTGCTGGCGACGAAATCATCCAGGCCGGCCTCGATGCCGAGACTGCGCTGCGAGATGCCGTAGGCCTCCCGCGCCTCGCGCAGCCTCCTGCTGAAAACGGGGATCGATTTCTTCTTGTCGGCCACGCGCGCTCACGTCCGGGCATCCCTTGCAAGGAAGCTTCGGAAACGGTGCGCGGTTTCGATACTACGACGTACGTAGTCGTGTGCCTGAGTTGCGTGCTCGGCGTCGAACGCTTGACCGCATTGCTACGGCAAACGTAGCGTGTCCGAAGCTACGGCGAACGTAGCGATGATGCCGTTCTCCCGACATGCCCCGCAGCGGGACGGGTGCGAACGGCAAGGGGACTTCGGATACCGGTGGCGTCACCGGTGCCTTCGTGAACTGACGATCCGGTCACAGGCGGCCCGCCGGCCTTCGCCTGCGCGGATCCCGGGTTCGCGAGCGAATGCCCCGCCGCAGGCCGGCGCGGAACCGCCGCCGACAACCGGAGAGATCGCATGTCGAATGAACGGGAACTCGTCGTGGGCCCGTCGGCCCGCGGAGAGATCATGGAAGAGCCCGCGGGACGGCGGAGGCGACCGCGGCGACGCCGCCGTCCCGGACCGCCGCTGGTGCGCAGCATGCTTGCCGCCGCGCTCGCATCGCTGCTGCCGGTGCACGGCGCCGCGGCGCAGACCGCAGCGGTGGACCGCGAGGTCGCCGAAGATCCGCCGGCCGAGACCGACGTCGACGCCGGCGCGCCGCCGGTCGAGCTCGAGACGGTGCAGGTCACCGGCACCCGCGTGAAAGGCGGCACCGTGCCGTCGCCGGTGGTGGTGCTCGACGCGGAGCGGATCCGGGAGGAGGGCTTCCACGATCTCGGCGAGGTGGTCCGCAGCATTCCGCAGAACTTCACGGGAGGGCAGAACCCGGGGGTGACCAGCGGCAACCTCGCCGGAGCCGGTCTCGCGAACCAGAACATTACTGGCGGCTCGAGCCTGAATCTGCGGGGGCTCGGCCCCGACGCCACCCTGACCCTGCTCAACGGCCGCCGGATGGCCTACGGCACCGCGGTCCAGGCCGTAGACATCAGCGCGATCCCGGTCGAAGCCGTATCCCGGGTCGAGATCGTGGCCGACGGGGCCTCCGCCATCTACGGATCGGATGCGGTGGCCGGCGTCGGCAACGTCGTGCTGAAGCGCGAATACGAGGGCGTGACTCTGGGGGCGCGCTACGGCGCAGCCACTGAAGGAGGGCTGGGAACGCGGGAATACACCGCCACCGCGGGCACGACCTGGGGCAGCGGCGGCCTGATCGCCACATACAAGAGCGCGTCCGTCGATCCCATCCGCGCCGCCGACCGCGACTACACCGCGCGCCTGGTCCCGCCGACCAGCATCTACCCCGGAAGCGAGCTGGGCAGCGCGCTGCTGAGTCTCCACCAGTCGATCGGTTCGAGGGTGGAATTCACGCTGGACGCGTTGAGGACCCGGCGAGAGCAGAGCTACGACTTCTTCCTGCTCGGCATGAACACCCATGCCACGCCCAGGACCACGACGTCCTTCGTGGCGCCCGCCATCGAGGTCTTCCTGGCCAACGACTGGTCGCTCTCCGCCGGCGCGGCGTTGGGCAGGGACCGCCACCGGCAGTACCAGGTGCGGCAGAACCTGGGCAACGGAGCTTCCGTCCTCCAGTTGGACGAGTGCTATTGCAACGAGAGCCGGGTCTACGAGATGAGCGCCGAGGGGCCCGTGGCGTCACTGGCAGCCGGCGAGGCACGGATCGCCGTGGGCGTCGGATACAGGAACAACGAGTTCACCCAGTTCAACCACATCACCGCGCGACCGGCCACCCATGGCAGCGACGGCAGCCGCTTTGCCTATGCCGAACTGGACGTCCCCCTGGTGTCCACCGCCAACGCCCGCGCCGGAATCGAGCGCCTGGCGATGACCGCCGCCGTGCGCGGCGAGGACTACGACACGTTCGGCAGCGTCACGACGCCGAAACTCGGACTGATCTACGGCCCGACCGGGGATGTCACCTTCAGGGCGTCCACTGGGCGCTCGTTCAAGGCCCCGACGCTGTTCGAACGGAACTACATGTCCTTCGTGCAGCTCGAAGCTCCTCCGTATTTCGGTGGCACCGGGTTTCCCGCCGACGCCTCCGCGATGTACTTCGGTGGCGGCAACCCGGACCTCGAAGCCGAGCGTGCCCGTACCTGGAGCGCGTCGATGGCGTTCCACCCGCGCGCCCTTCCCGGATTCGAGGCGGAGCTGAGCTGGTTCCATATCGACTTCACCAACCGGGTCAAGCAGCCGATCACCGTCGCGTCGCAGGCGCTCCGCGACCCGGTCTATCGACAGTTCATCACCGATGCGCCGTCGGCCGAAATGCAGCAGCGCGCCATCGAACTCGCCGATGGCTTCTACAACCGCACCGGCCTGCCGTACGACCCGGCCAAGGTGGTGGCCCTGATCGACGGACGCAATCTCAACGCAAGCCGCCAGACCGCCAGGGGCGTGGACCTGTCCGGGTCCTGGCGCTTCACCGCTGGTGCCGGTGAGCTGACCCTGCGCGGTGCTGCCAGCTGGATGGAAAGTACAGAGCAGATGAGGGCAGGGGAAAGCCACCGCGACCTGGCGGGCACCCTGTTCAATCCTCCGAAGCTGCGCGCCCGGGCCGGGGCGGTCTGGGATCTGGGCGGATTCACCGCATCGACCTTCGCCAACTACAGCGACGGCGTGACCGACACGGCCGCGGACAGGAAGGGTGGCTCGTTCACGACGCTGGACATGACGCTTCGCTACGCCATCGGACGGCGGAACGAGGCAGGGGCCGGGATGCAGTTCGAGCTCACGGCGCAGAACCTGTTCAACCGGGCGCCGCCGCTGTTCACGCCCCTGCGGGACTATGCGCCGCCTTACGATTCCACCAACTATTCCCCTGTCGGGCGCTACCTGAGCCTGTCGGTGTCCAGGCAATTCTGACAGGTCAACGGAAAGGGGCGCGCCTGTCGGCGCGCCCCCCATCCCGCTCAGTCCTCGGCGATGCCTGGCAGGACGATCGCGCCGTAGGGTTCACCGTCGCCGGCGAGGCCCTTGGTTTCGACGCTGACGGCGCCAAGGATGACGACCTGGTCGTCGCGGTTGTCGATACGCATGTTGTCGTTGACCGTTTGCATTTCTGTCTCCTTTGGTCTGGCGTCATGGACGTCCCATGACACAGGCAGCGTAGGAAGGAGGATTCCTGATTATCAAATGATTAATGCTTGATTATCGACAGGCGGTCAGGGCGCGCGTTCCGTCGGAAGCGGCGGCGCGGCGCAGGCAGGTCAACGCTTGCGCTTGCCCTTCTTCGCGTAGTCCGCGATCAGCTGCGCCAGCTCGTCGTCCTCGGCGTAGAAGTAGGCCACGGGCAGGCCGAGCACCTTGGCCAGGCGCGTCAGGGTCTGCAGGTCGGGCTGGTGGACGCCGGTCTCGTAGCGGTTGATGCGGGTGCTGGCGACGAAATCATCCAGGCCGGCCTCGATGCCGAGGCTGCGCTGCGAGATGCCGTAGGCCTCCCGCGCTTCGCGCAGCCTCCTGCTGAAAACGGGGATCGATTTCTTCTTGTCAGCCACGCGTGCTCACGTTCCGGGCATCCCTTGCGGGGAAGCTTCGGAAACGGTGCGCGGTTTCGATACTACGACGTACGTAGTGTGTGCGCGAATTGCGCGGTCATTGCGGGAATCTTGACCCTCTCGCTACGTCAAACGTAGCTTTGAGGTCGGCTACGGGAAACGTAGCCATGCGCCGCTTGCGCGGACCCCGGGGGCAGGGTCCGGGCCGGATGGGGCGGCAGCAGGACACGAATCATCACTCAGCGACGCCGCCCGGGGGGATCCCCGGCGGCAAAGGGGAAGCCTTGCCGCGAGCGCAACGATCGGGTGATCGGGCGCGACGGCGAGCGAACGTCAGCCACGGGAGGCCGCATGAAGACCAGGAACCGCCGCACCGCACTTTCCATCGCTCTGCTCGCCGTCATCGCCGGAGCCTCCGGCGCGGCGCTGGCCCAGGCGCCCGCGCCCGCGGAAGCGCCGCCGGTCGACGAAGCCGTCGTCGACGATCCGGAGGAGGCCCCGGAAGCGACGGAGCTGGCCTCCATCACCGTCACCGGGACCCGCATCCGCGGCGGCGAGGCGCCATCGCCGGTGATCACGATCGGCTCGGAGCGGATCCGGGAGGAGGGCCTCGCCGACCTGGGCGAGGTGATCCGCAGCGTGCCGCAGAACTTCAACGGCGGACAGAATCCGGGAGTCAGCAGCGGCGGACTCTCCGGAGCCGGTTTCGCGAACGCGAACGTGACCGGTGGATCGTCGCTGAACCTCCGCGGCCTGGGACCGGACGCGACGCTGACCCTGCTCAACGGTCGGCGCATGGCCTACAGCGGCTTCGTCCAGGCCGTCGACATCGGCGCCATCCCGGTGGAGGCCGTGGACCGGGTCGAGATCGCGGCCGACGGCGCTTCCGCCATCTACGGTTCGGACGCGGTGGGCGGCGTGGGCAACGTGATCCTCAAGCGCGACTTCGACGGCGTCGCGCTGGGCGCGCGCTACGGTGCCGCGACCGACGGCGGGCTTGCCACCCGCGAATACTCCGCGACCGCCGGCACGTACTGGAACAGCGGCGGGCTGATCGCCAGCTACAAGGACGTCTCGGTCGATCCCATCCACGCCTCGAAGCGCCACTACAGCGACCACCTCGGCCCGCCGACCACGATCTATCCCGGCAGCGACCTGCGCAGCGGGCTGTTCAGTGGCTACCAGCGGCTGGGTGAGGCCGTGGAGCTGCGGGTGGATGCGCTTGGGAGCCGGCGCGACCAGCTCTACTTCTTCGACTTCATGGGCATCAATCGCCTGGCGCCGGAGACGACGACCTCACTGGTTTCACCGGGCGTGGAGTTTCTCCTGCCGCAGGACTGGACGCTTTCATTGGGCGGGACCTGGGCGAAGAGCGACCACGACGAGTATCAGACCAGAACGGTACCCGCCACCGGCGGGTCGGTCCTTGTGGCCGACGAGTGCTTCTGCAATGAAAGCCGCACCTGGGAGCTCGGAGGCGAAGGCCCGCTGATTCCGCTGGCTGCCGGCGATGTGCGGCTTGCGCTGGGCGCGGGCTACAGGCGTAACGAGTTCTGGCGGCGCAACGGCACGAACCCTCTGCTGTCCGTCCAGGGCGACGAAAGCGCCAGGTTCGCGTACGCCGAGGTGGACGTGCCGCTCATCGGCGCGGACTCCGCTGCGTCCGGGACGCGGCGCCTGTCGCTGACCGCGGCGCTGCGCCGCGAGGACTACAGTCGCTTCGGTGGCGTGACCACACCCAAGGTGGGAATGATCTTCAGCCCCGTCGGGAGCTTCACGGCGAAGGCGTCCTGGGGCCGGTCGTTCAAGGCGCCGACCCTGCTCCAGGTCCACCAGGGCCAGGTTTCGCAGCTGGCCTTCCCGAGGGCCTTCGGTGGACCGGCGGACTCCGGCGACGACATGGTGATCCGGATCGGCGGTGGCAATCCCGACCTGAAGCCCGAGCGGGCCGAGACCTGGACAGCCTCCTTCGGCTTCCATCCGGAATCGGTGCCCGGCCTGGAGATGGAGCTCGCCGCATTCCACGTCGACTACGTCGATCGCGTGGTGCAGCCGATCATCAACTATTCGCAGGTGCTGAACGATCCGACCGCGGCCCGGCTGGTGGACCGCCAGCCCTCGGCGGCGGAACTCGAGAGGATCATCTCTACCACGCGGTTCTTCAACGCCACGGGCCGCTCTTACGATCCGGACAACGTGGTCGCCGTCATCCACGGCGAGTACGTGAACGTTGCACGGCAGAAGATCAAGGGCGTCGACCTTTCGGCGTCGCAACGATTCGAACTGGATTCGGGCAGACTCACGGCTCGTGGCTCGGTCGCCTGGATCGACAGCGTGCAGCAGGCCACGACCGCGCATGAGTTCCTGGACCTGTCGGGAACCCTGTTCCATCCGGCGAAGCTGAGCGGCCGCCTCGGAATGGTCTGGGAACGGGGCAATCTCACGAGCTCGGCCTTCGCGAATCACATCGGCGGCGTGACCAATCCCGTCGACGGGAAGAAGAGTGCATCGTTCACCACGCTCGACGCCACGCTCCGCTATGCCAGCGACCGGAGTGTTGGCGCCTGGTCGGGAGTGGTGCTCGCGCTTTCGGCGCAGAACCTTCTTGATCGGGCGCCTCCCCTGTACACCACGACGGGCACCGCGATCTATTCGGCGCCCTTCGACTCGACCAATTATTCCGCGATCGGCCGGTTCCTGAGCCTTTCTGTCTCCAGGCACTTCTGAGGTGGGGCAGATGGAAGTTTCCCATCGCCTGGGCGGACGTACAGGCGCATGCAAGGGCAGTGACGGCGTCAGGCGGGCTCCAGTCAAGCGGATTCTGCAGGCGGCCGCAGTCCTTGGAATCGCCGTGATGCCGGTCCTCGGCAACGCGTCCCGGGCCGTGGAGGTCCCGCCGCGCCGACTTCTGGAAGTGGTCGATTTCGGCCCGCCGGTGGTGTCACCGGATGGAAAGCGTGTCGCGTTCCGCACCGAGCAGGCCTCGATCGAGCGCAATGCCTGGGACACGGTCTGGTATGTGCAGGACATGGACGGCAACGCGCCGCCGCGCCGCGTGGCGGATGGGGGCATTCCGCTGCGCGACGCGGCCGGCGGACCGCTGGCAACGTCCGTGGTCTGGTCGCCCGACGGGCGATGGATCCACTACATCGCGGTGATGGACGGGAAGATCGACGTCTGGCGGGCCGCCGCGGATGGCTGGGGGGCCGAACCGGTCACGCGCGACGCCGCCGACGTCCGCGGCTTCTCCTTGAGCCGGGACGGACGAAGCATGATCTATCGCGTGGGTGCCACGCGCGCGCAGGTCGTGGCCGCGGAGCAGGACGAGTACGACCGCGGCATACGCATCGACAGGAAAGTGCCCGTCGGCCACAACCTGTTCCGATCACTCGACATCCAGGGGCGACGCGCGACACAGCGCTACGAGGGAATGTGGTTCGGGCTCGCGCCGCTTCTGGCCGACTTGCCGGACCAATGGAAGATCATCGACCTGCCGGGAGGCGAGGCGAAGGATCTCACCGCGTCCGCCCGGCCAGCGCCGCCGCTGGAGCCGTCCGGCCTCGCCGGCGTGCTGCCACGGCCCTGGAAGCTGGCCGTCGAACCCGAGGGAAGCCGTATCGCCCTGCTGACGCGCGTCGGCGAGGCAGAGGGCATGCGCGAGCCACCCCATGTACAGCTTGCGGTGCTGTCGGACAGGACCAGCACGCAGCCCGTGATCTGCGGTTCGGCGCTGTGCACGGGCAGGGCGGTCAGCGGGATCCAGTGGCGGCCGGGCAGTGACGAGGTGCTCTTCACGGTGACCGATCCGGAGGCAGGCTTCGCGCAGTCGATTTTCCGCTGGAATGTGCGGACCGGCGAGGCGCATCCCGTGGTGGCGGCGGGTGGCTTGCTTAGCGGTGGCAGGGACCGCTTCAGCGCCTGCGGCGTGTCGGCAGTGGCGCTGGCCTGCGTGGCCGCGGAAGCGGACCGGCCGCCGCGACTGGAGCGCGTGGATCTCGCCACCGGGGCCCGCCAGGTCCTGTTCGAGCCGAATGAGTCGCTGGCCTCGGACATGGCCTCCGCCGCGCCGGCACGCTTGCTCCGCTGGACGGATGCGGAAGGCAACGCGTTCACGGGACAGCTCTTCGAGGCACAGGGCGTGGGTGGACCGGCGCCCTTGTTCGTGACCTACTACAGCTGCACCGGCTTCCTGCGGGGCGGCACCGGTGATGAGTGGCCCCTGGCATCCCTGGCCGCGAACGGCATTTCCGCGCTGTGCATCACCGATCCTCCGGGCTACATCCTCGATCCGGTCGAGCGATACGGTCGCGGTGTCTCCGCGGTCCGTGCTGCGGTCGATCTGCTGGCTTCGGAGGGGAAGGTCGATCGTTCGAAGGTCGGCATGGGCGGCTTCAGCTTCGGCAGCGAAGTCACGTACCAGACGCTCATGCGGTCCGACCTGCTCGCCGCAGCGTCGGTCGCTTCCACGTCGATCGAGCCCAACTACGTTCTCTTCAGCACGCTGCGCGACGATGCCTTCTTCGGGTCGCTGAGAAGCCTGTGGGGACTCGGCACCCCGGAAGAGACGCCCGATCGCTGGCGCACCCTTTCGCCGATATACCATCTCGATCGGATCCGTGCGCCGATGCTCTTCCAGCTGGCGGAGCAGGAGTATCTCTTCTCGCTCGGCCTGTCACTGCCTCTGGTCCGGAGGTCACAGGCCGAACTCTATGTCTTCCCCAATGAGCCCCATCAGAAGTTCCAGCCCAGGCACAAGCTCGCCGTCTACGAGCGGAACCTTGACTGGTTCCGCTTCTGGCTGCGAGGCGATGAGGATTCCCACCCGGCAAAGGCGGAGCAATATGCACGTTGGCATGCGATGAGGACGGCGGGCGACGAGCGCGCGAAGGTGGAGGGGCTGGGCGGCCCCTAGCCCTGGTGGCGGATCCAGTTCTCGATCATGCACAGGTCGAACACCCGCATGAAAGACGTGTCGCGGGGCGGCAGCGAGGTGTCCACGAACGTTTCCAGGGCGATCGGCTGCAGCAATCCGCGTTCCCGCAGATGCCCGGTCAGCAGGTAGTCCCGCATCTGTCGTTTGTTGCGCTGGTAGATGGCGCCGTAGTAGTTCATGAAGGTGCCTTTGCTGCGGCGTTCGAGGACATTGCGGGGCAGCAGGTCCGCGAACGCCGAGCGGGCGAGTGCGCGGTTCTCGCCGCCGGCGATCCACATCCACGTCGGTGCCTTGAGGCAGGCCTCCACCACCGGTTGTGATAGCAGGGGCAATCGGAGCCAGTGCGTGGATCCGCGCGGGGCGCTTTCGCGAAACACCTGCGTACCTGCCAGGTCGGCGATCCGTTCCTGATCGCCGGGCAGGATTTCTTCCGGAGGAACGGCGAACCACGGATGGTGTACGTCCGGGACCGCGAAAGACGGAGCCAGAAGCGAAGTGTCGGCCTTGCAGGGGATCTTCGATCCCCGAAGCAGCTTCCTGAGCGTCAGCCATCCTGCCTTCCAGTAGGTGCACTGATGCAGCATGGACAGGTGCTGGATTGCGGTGACCGCTGCTCGCACTCCCCGTTCGCGGAAGGCATCCGCCGCTGGCACCGGACCTTGCAGATAGGAGAAGACGGTGTCGCCTCCACCACCCGAGAAGAAGCTGGTGGAGCCGTGTTTGCACGCGGCGACGTGAACAGCCTCATGGGCGACGAATTGCAGCACGGACATCCGGGGCCTGGCGGTCAGCACGGGGGGAGTGAAGTCGAAGCGAGCGTTCCCGAAGCCGAGGGTCTCGACGTGCAGTTCGACGCCGAGCGCATCTGCAACCTCTCGCGCGTACGGACGTTCGTCGGCGCCGGGCACCGGCGTCACCATCGTGCAGCAGGTCACTTCGGCGCTGGTGCCCCTCAGGCTCATGGCGACGATCGAGGAGTCCAGGCCACCGGAGAGCTCCACCATGATGTTCCTGTCCGTTTCCGCCCAGGCCCTGACAACGGAAGCGATCGTGGTCCGGATCTCGGCAGCCGCCTCGCGCGGATCGTGGTGCCGGTGCGGCTCGCGTACGAATGCCCAGGGCAACCAGGCGTCCCGGACCTCAGCGCGGCCGCTGCTCCACGTCAGCGAGCAGCCGGGCAGCAGCTCCTGCAGGCCCGACAGACCGGTGCGCGCGGTCTGCAAGTGCGGATAGGCCACTGCCTGCGCGATGAAGCTCCAATCGACCCGCCGGCGTGCGAGACCGAGCCCGGTGGCCAGGGAGATGTCCGACGTGACGAAGCCGACGGCTTTCTCGAAGGAGTACAGGCAGGGAACACCGCCGGAGGGTTCGCGAAGGATGCGAAGCCCCGTCGCAAGACCCGTCGCGACTTGTAGCAGGAGGTACTCGCCCCAGTACTCGGTCAGAAGATGCGTGGCGAATCGTTCCTGGCTGGCCAACCCCGGCAATCCATCCGGCTTGGCCGGCGAGCCGTCCCGCGCGAACAGGTGGCCGATCACCACTCCGCCAGGGACCGGCAGCACAGGCGTCTCCGGTGAGGCGAAGAGGACAGCCGGGCCGGCCGAGAACACAGACTGCATTCCTTGGCCGCGCAGGGAGCGGACCTGCTCTTCATCCGGCCAGGGCGGGCTTCCGGAAGTATCACTCCCGACCAGCGCAATGTAGTGGTAGCCCATCAGACCCTCCGGATCGGCGTATGGGCGACGACATTGCCCACGGTGTCATTGAGCACCCAGTCACCGCTCTGCACCCAGCAGTGGGCTGCGAACGGGTCCAGCGTCACGCCGAAGGTGATCGCCGCCGGGATCCGACGTCGCGCGAGGAACCTCACCATGGCGATCGAGTCCAGAAGGCAGCAGGGTTCGATGGGTACATAAGCGCGTGATTGGCGGAACCGGGCAGTCGTCGCCAGCAGTTGCGCGGTCGGGGTTGCAACAGTCGACAGCCGTCCTGCTGTCATGCGGTCCCGATAGGCGACCAGCGAGCCCAGGATGCGGGCAAGTCTGCGATTCCGCAGCTGCATCTGCGTCGAGAAGACGAGGGCGGTGGCCTCAAGAACCGTGAGGACATGGAGCCCGGGGGTACTGTTCCGTTGCTCGAGGGCACTGCGCGTCGGTACCGTGATCGGAGCATCCGGGGGGTAGGGGAATGCCGCGGGCGATTGAACAAGGATCCTTTTCGCGACCAGCGCTTCGACATCCGTGCCCGATTGCCGCTCGCCGCCCAGTGCGGCCGCAAGCGCTCGGCTGAACCGATCCGCCAATCGAAAGTAGCGGTCTGCTTCCAGATCAAGAAAGACGAGGCCGCCATCCACCTCGCAGTACGACAGGCCTTCACGCAGACGATAGGACATGGCCTTTGCTCCATGAAGAAGGCGCGCCGCGATGCGGCGCGCCTCCGGCGTTCACTCTTCGGAAATTCCGACGCCGATGTTCAGGCCCATGTGTTCACCGGTTTCGAAAACGCCGCCCTTGGTCTCGACGCTGGCCACGCCCAGCTCGACGATATCTTCCGGGCCGCTGCTGCGGATGTCTTCGTTCGCGTTCATCTCGGTCTCCTTGGGATACGTCATGGGGATCCATGACGCAGGCAGCGTAGGAGCCTGGGTTTTTGATTATCAAATGATTATTGCGTTGTAACCGGATGATTATCCGCGGCGGCGTTCAGTGCAGCCGGTCGATCAGCATCGCCACGATCCCCGGGACCAGGCGCTTGCGCCGCTCGTGGTACGCGACCACCCCGGACCTCAGCGCGGGGATGTCGCGCCGCTGCCAGTGCCGCTGCAGAACGGCGAGCTCGTCGGGAGCGCCGTCGATCAGGCCCTGCTTGGCCCGTCGCACCGGCGCGAGGCGGTCGTTGGTCTGCTGCACCGCACGGTGCAGGGAGCGGTGGTCCGTGGCGCGGGCGATCGCATCGAACAGCTGCCAGGTCAGCCTGGTCTGATCGCCGTTGCCTTCGGCAGCGGCGCGCTGCGGCCGCGCGCCGGGGAATTCCGTTTCGTCGAAGCCGATGTCGCATGCCAGCAGGAGCAGACGCTGCATCCAGTCGTACCGGTCGCGCAGGACGATCTCGGTCGGCAGGGGCACGTGCATCCCGGCGCGGGCGTGGTCCGTGACCAGTCCTTCGCCGACCAGGCGATAGAGTGCGAAACGGACCGGCGTCGGGCTGGTGCGGAACTCGCCCGCGAGCGTGGTGGGATCGAGCCGCTGTCCGGGCGCGTAGTCTCCGGACTGCAGTGCCCGGCGAACCTGCCTGTACAGGAAGGCGCTCTTGGAGTGGCTCGCATTCATCGCGGGCCTCCTGGTTGCATAGAACATCCCTGGTGCTGGATGGTACAAGTGGCTGGCGGATCGGGTTGTCCGGGATTTCCCCGATCCGATGTCAGACTTCTTAACCCCCCAAGCGGAGGCGCTCATGTCCACGGTCCGTGCAAGCACCCGGCCGCGCCGGCCCCGCAATCGCCTGCGTCCGTGGCTCTGGGGCGGCGCCGCCTGCCTGCTGCTGCTTCCCGCCGTCGCCATGCGCTTCGACACCGGCGTGGACTGGGGCGCCGGCGACTTCATCGTGATGGGTGCGATGCTCGCCATCGCCTGTGGCCTGTACGAGCTGGCCACGAGGCTCAGCGACCGCACGTCCTGGCGCGCAGGCTTCGGACTGGCGGTGGCGACCGGCTTCCTGACGGTCTGGGTCAACCTGGCCGTGGGCATGTTCGGCAGCGAAGACAACCGCTTGAACCTGATGTTCGGCGGCGTGCTGCTGGTGGCCGCGCTGGGTGCGCTGCTGGCCCGCTTCCGGGCCCGTGGCATGGCCTGGGCCATGGTCGCGGCGGCCGCGGCCCAGCTGGCGGCGGCCGCGGTCGGGCTCGCAGTGGGACTCGCGGCGGACGCGTACGCGCCACCCGGGCCGATGCTGGTCCGCGAGACTGTGCTCACCGCGTGCTTCGCGCTGCCCTGGCTGGCGTCGGCCCTGCTGTTCCGACGGGCCGCGCAACAGGACCCGCAGGCAGGTCGCGCGGGTTCGACCGGCTGACCAGGCTGCGCGAGGGAGGACGGATCCCGAGTGCGGCCGGTGTCGAAGCCGGACCGCGTCATCCGTCAGTGGAAGCGTGGGGACCGGAAGGCCCTGCGCACTCCCCCATCACTGGAGCACACCCATGACCTACGTGACCGGCTTCCTGACCCCCGTCCCGACCGCCAACAAGGACCGCTACATCAAGTCCGCCGAGGAGGCCTGGCCGCTGTTCCAGAAATATGGCGCCCTGAAACAGGTCGAGGCCTGGGGCGAACGCATCGAGGACGGCAAGACCACCGACTTCAAGCGCGCGGTCAAGCTGGAGGACGGCGAGCAGGTCGTCTTCTCCTGGCTGGTCTGGCCCGACCGCGCGACTGCCGACGCGGCCTGGGAAAAGATGCAGGACGATCCGGCCATGAAGGACTTCGACATGCCCTTCGACGGCAAGCGGATGATCTGGGGCGGTTTCGAGACCGTGTTCGAGCGCTGAGCGCGGCTGGCAGCGGGGTCAGGGCCGCCTGCCCGCGATCCACCTGTCCAGCTTCTCACTCCCTCAGCCGCGCCGCGCCGCTTCAATGGTGGCGATGTCGATCCGGCGCATTCCCATCATCGCTTCGAAGGCGCGCTTCGCCGCCGCCGGGTCGGGGTCGGCGATGGCCTCGGTCAGGGCGCGCGGGGTGATCTGCCACGACAGGCCCCATCGGTCCTTGCACCAGCCGCACGCGCTTTCCTCGCCGCCGTTGCCGACGATCGCGTCCCACAGGCGGTCGGTCTCGGCCTGGTCGTCGGTCGCGACCTGGAAGGAGAACGCTTCGCTGTGCCGGAACGCCGGGCCGCCGTTGAGGCCAAGGCAGGGGATGCCGAGCACCGTGAACTCCACCGTCAGTACGTCGCCGGCCTTGCCGGAGGGATAGTCCGCGGGTGCGCGGTGCACGGCCTTCACCGCGCTGTCGGGGAAGGTTGCGGCGTAGAAGGTGGCGGCTTCGAGCGCCGCGCCGTCGTACCACAGGCAGATCGTGTTCTTCGGGATCATCGTCGGCCTCCGGGTGGGGAGAGATGGGCGCGATCAGGCCTCGGTCAGCCGGGCCAGGAAAATCAGCAGGGTGGCGAACCCGAGCATCCAGAAATAGATGTAGCCGACCACCAGGTACTTGGTCACCGTCAGCCACCAGGCCTGGCCGTACACCCGCTTCTGCATCACCAGCAGGTAGATCGGCATCCACAACAGCACCGCCGCCAGGCCGAGCTTGGACAGCACGCCAACCGCGACCGATGTGGTCCAGTTGTCCAGCGCCGACAGGGCGAAGGCCAGCGTCAGCATGATCAGCAGGAATGCATGGCTGTAGAGCGCCACCACAAGGTGCTCGAGGTACATCCGCCGGGTGAACAGGTAGGCCAGTTTGAGCAGCCCGGTGAACACCGGCACCAGCAGGAACAGCGCCGAGGGCGCCGCGGACATCACCGCCTGCACCCAGGTGTCCGGGGAGGTCTCGTCCAGGGACTGCATGTTCTTTTCGAGGTTGCCGATCTTCCGGTTGAGCCAGTCGTTGGCGAACCGCGGCCACCAGCCGATCACCAGCGGGTTGTCCTCGGCGTCCCAGACGCCCGTGTGGCCGAACAGGTTGATCCGCAGCCCGGTGGCCCCGGGCGGTGCCGGGGCGGTGCCTTCCGCGGCTTTTCCGGCGCCGCCGCTCAGCTCGATGATGCGGTTGGCCGCGGCCCCGCGGACGCGGATCTCCGCCGCCACCAGGGCCGGGTCGACGCCCGGCGTGTTGCCTGCTTCGGCGCGCGCCCGTTCGATGTCGGCGACCAGGCGGTCGCGGATGCGCTGGACCTCTTCGACGGTGCCGGCGGCTTCGATGTCGCGGATGCCGGAGACGTCGACCACACCGCCTTCCACGTGCACCGCCGCCGAGCCGATGAAGAACGTCAGCAGGCTGAGGACCACGAACAGGCGCAAGGGCGCGATGTAGCGCGCACGGTGGCCGGCGAGGTAGTTGCGCGCCACCCGCCCCGGCACCCACAGGTCCCGCAGGGTGCGGAACACGCGGCCGTCGAGGTGCCAGAAGGCCTCGAAGAACTCCTCGACCGCGTGGCGGATGTGCCGGATCGGGTTGTGCACCGACTGCCCGCAGTCGTGGCAGTAGACGCCGTGAAGGGGGGGCCGCGCAGTTCTCGCACGCGGCCGGCTCCGGGTGGGCTTCCGTGGTGGTCGTCTGTCCGTTCACCGTGCGTCCCGATGCAGGCGGGCGCACACGATACGGCGAGCGCCGCCGGCGCGCCAGCGTTCCGCGCGGGCGCGCCGGCCGCCCCGGGCTTGCCCGGCTACACTGTCCTCGACCGACTGCACCGCACGAAGACATGCCCACCATCGTCCTCACCGAGTTCGCACGCCGGCGGCTGTTCCGCGAGGCGCGCCGCAACACCATCCAGGACATCACCCCCGAGGAGTTCGAGCGGCACCTCAACGCCGTTGCACCGTTGAAGGTGCTCGACGGCTACGCGCCGTTCTGCAAGCTCCACGTGCACCGCAACTGGACCTCGACGCGCTGCCTTGCGGTGCCGGTCACGGACGCCAACCGCCACCTACTGCGCTCCGACTACGAGGCCCGCACCGACGACGAGCTGCCGGTGCTGGTGCGCTGGTTCGAAGGCCTGGAGCCGCCGGTGGCCGATTACCTGGTGGTGATCCTCTACGACCGCGGGCAGCTGGCGAAGGAAGGCACGGCCATCGATGCCGACTGGGGCGTGGTCGGCTGCATGTACACCGCGGAACCGGTGGAGACGCCGATGGCGCCGGTCACCATGATGCGGAACGCGCTGGGCGTGGAGGAGGGCGGTTCGGGCGTGCCGCTGGATCGCGACGCTTACCGCCGCAGCGTGGAGTTCTGGCGCACGCACGCCAACTGGCGCGGCTAGCCGCGGCGCGACGTCACGCGGAGCCGGGCGCCCACGTACCAGGCCGCGGCCAGCGTCGCCGTCAGCGCTCCGGCCAGCGAGGTGGCGATCGCGGCGTGGACGCGGCGCGGGCTGGAGAGGGTGAAGTTCGCATGCCGCGCATGGAAACCGTTGAACTCGCGGAGCGCCTCCGCGAGTGCCATCAGGTCTTCCCCCGCGAGCTCGAGACGCCGCTCGTCGGGGCGGTGGCTGGCGCGGGCCGGATAGAGCCTGCCGTTCGCATCCAGGTCGATCCGCCCGCCGAGAACGTGCGCGATCGGCCTGTCCTGCAGGAATTCCACGATGCGCGCGGCGCTGTCGCGGTATGCGCGCAGATCCCTCGACCCGCAGGCGGCCGGGCAGCAGGAAACCACCGGTGAACAGGATCCCGGTCAGGCGGTCATGGAAGACGAGGCCGGCGGGATGGTGTCCGGGTGCCGGGAGCACATCCACCGTCCGTCCGCCCAGGTCCAGCTCGGCCGCACCGCGGGGCCACTCATCCAGGCCGAAGTAGGCCTGCACGCCTCCAAGCGATGGGGGAACGATCTCGACCGGCAACGGGAAGCCGGGGAACACGGCGTCCTCGGCGGGCTGGTCCCGGTAGCCGCGTGAAGGAGCGACGAGGCGCTGGACGCCGGCCGACCATTCGTCCAGGTCGAAGGACGCCTTCATGCCGTCCAGCGGCAGCATGGTCCGGGTGCCTGTGCCCGCGATGGACCTGGAGTCGCCCGCGGACCGGTCGCGATGGCTGTGGGTCGGGGCGACCACCAGCGACAGGTCCGGCGCATCCTGCTCCGCCAGCAGCCCGAGCACGGTGGCCGCCAGCGTCATCGCGACGGGGTCCGCGGCGTCGCCGGCGCCGATCAGCAGCGCCCGTTCGGAGCCGACGAGCAGGTACATGAACCTGGCCTGGAAGTCCACGCACGGGTTCTGGCGCAGGATCCAGGTCCGGCGCTCATAGGCGTGCGCCTGCAGAGGCGGCTGGGGCGTCGCCGCACAGTCGGGTGCACCTTCGTTCCAGCGGACCGCCATGGATCCGGGCAGCAGATGCGCCGACGCGTCCAGGGCGAATGCCATGGCCAGCAGCGCCATGGACGGCGGGCATCTCACCTCATCGTTCCGGGATGTCCCCTTGGCACGGCGGCACCAGGGCGCAGCACGCACGGATGGGCGAAGACATCTTCGATCTTCATCGGATTCCTCCAGGTGTGCGGCCATTTTCCGTGCGGCGCTGTCCCGGGTCTTGGCCGGAATTGACGCCTTGCGCGAGATCCGCGGAAGGCGCTGGGCTATTCTCCGGGCGTTCGAACTGCCGGCATCCGGAGGACACAGGCCATGCATGCATCGGGGTGGGGAAGGCGCAGGTTCATGGGAGCGATGGTGGCGGGGACCGCCTGCGCGGCGCTGCCGTCCTTGCCGGGCCGGGCCGCGCCGGACGGGCGGCTGTCGGGCTGGCTGCTGCGCGACGTGCTGCTGGTGGACGGCAGCGGCAGTCCGGCCCGGATCACCGACGTGCTGGTGCGCGGCGATCGCGTCGAGCGCATCGGCCGGCTGTCCGCGGCCGATGCGCGCGGCCTGCGGGTGATCGAGGGCGGCGGCCGCGTGCTGGCGCCGGGTTTCATCGACCTGCATACCCATGGCGATCCGCTGGAGCGGGCCTTCACGCCCTTCCTCGCGATGGGTGTGACCACCGTGGTGCTGGGCCAGGATGGCGGCAGTCCGGCGCTGTCCGGGGCGCATGCGGCGGCCGGCAGCCTGCCGGACTGGATGGATGCGGTGGCCCACGCGGCGCCGGACATCAACGTCGCCACGCTCTCCGGCCACGGAGCCCTGCGCCGACGCGCGGGCATCGACGACGGCATTCGCCAGCCGTCCGACGAAGCGCTCGCGCGCCTGTGCGCGATCCTCGAGGCCGACCTGCGCGCCGGCGCCTTCGGCATGTCCACCGGCCTGGAATACGTGCCCGGCCGCTACGCCGAGCCGCGTGAGCTCGCGGCCCTGGGGCCGGTGCTTGCCGGCGTCGATGCCGTGGTGATGAGCCATATGCGCTCGGAGGATGCCGGCGACGTGCGCGAGTCCATCCGCGAACTGGTCGCCGCCGCCGGCCCGGCGCGGGCGCATGTCTCGCACCTGAAAATGGTCTACGGCAGGGGCGAGGACGCGGCCGGCGACCTGCTCGATTTCCTGCAGTCGCTGCGCAGTCCGGGCCAGCCGCTGACCGCGGACGCCTATCCCTACGAGGCCAGCTACACCGGCGTCGCGATCCTGTTTCCCGAATGGGCCCTGCCGCCGACCGACTACGCGACGGTGCGCGCGGCGCGCGTGGACGAGCTGCGCGCGCATCTGCAGCAGCGCATGATCCTGCGTGGCGGCCCGGAGGCCCTGCTGTTCGGAACCGGGCCACACGCGGGCAGGACGCTGGCGCAGGTGGCGGAAGCGCGCGGAATGCCCTTCGCCGACGTGCTGCTCGACATCGGCCCGGGTGGCGGACAGGCCGCGCACTTCGTCATGGACCGCGCGCTGCAGGATCGCCTGTTGCTGGACCCTCGGGTGGCCGTGGCCAGCGACGGCTCGCCGGGCGGCAGTCATCCGCGCGGGGCGGGCACCTTCGCCAAATGGATCGAGGAGTTCGCGGTGCGTGCGCCGCGGGTCCCGCTCGAGGAGGCTGTGCGCAAGGCGACGGCGCTGCCGGCCTCGATCCTCGGCCTGTCCGATCGCGGCATCGTGCGCCCCGGTGCGCGGGCCGACCTGCTGCTGTTCGATCCCGCACGCATCCGCGCGAAGGCCGACTACGTGAACCCGACTGCGCTGGCCGAAGGCTTCGACCTGGTGCTGGTGAACGGGCAGCCGGCGCTGGAGGACGGCGCGGCGATCGCGCGCGCGGGACGCCTGCTGCGACGCGGCGGTGCCTGAGCACGATCCTCCTGACCCGCTCTCTGCGCAGCGGCCGTGAAGCGGACACAAAGGGTTTTTTCACGTCCGGCGAACCGCGCTGCTGCTGTCCTGCCCGTCCCGGGACATCCCCATCCCGGGCACGAGGGAGCCGCCATGATCGCCAGAGTCCTGAAACTCGCCCTGCTCGCGGGCGCCGGCATGGCCGCCTGGAAGGCGATGCAGCCACGGCGGTCCGGTCCGTTCTTCGAACGCGCCCTGCGCGACGGTGCGGCTGAAGTGCAGGCCGCGCGCTCGGCCCAGCTGCGCGGCGCGTCGGCGGAGCTGCGCAGGTTCGCCCAGCAGCTCGAGCACGACCACGCCGCGCTCAACGCACGCCTGGCGGAGGCGGGCGGGCTGCAGGTTCCGGAACCGGACGCGCGCCAGCAGGCCGGATTGGCGCGGATCGATGCCTGCCAGGGGGAGGCCTACGACCGGGCATGGCTGCGGCACATGGCGCGCGGACACGCCCGGGCGATCCGCATGTTCCAGCGCGAGGTCGACCAGGCCGGCGCCGGCGCGTCGCTCGCCGCGCAGGCGCTGCCGACGCTGCGCGGCCATGCCCGCAGGATCGGTGCACTGAGGGAGTCCGGCGGTGCCCGCGCTGCGGCGGATGCCGGCCGGGCTGCCGGCGACACCCCCACGCGACGGCCACGATGGCCTGAAACCAGGGGCGCGGGGCTGGTCCGGCGTGTCGTCGATCGTGTGCTAATGTCGCGATTCCGGCGGCCGCGCAGGGGATTGCATGCGGCCAGGGGGCACGGGGAAGGCTCCGTCGTGCACCCCACGGCGGCGACAGGCAGGCCCGGTCATGGGGGTAGGACGTGTCGAAACTGCTCGAATTGATGAGGAACCTCGGCAGCGATGCCGCCCTTGCGGCCGAATATGCGCAGGATCCCGAGGCGGTGATCCGCCGCGCCGGGCTGACCGGCGAGGAGCGTCGCGCGATGCTCGACCGCGACTATGGGGCCGTCCAGCGGCTCAGCGGGCTGGCGGACGGGGCGTTCGCCACCAACCACATCATCAAGGCCTACGAGTAGCGGCGGCAGACGCCGGTCGCCGTGGCGCTCCGCCTGTCCCTGTGCCGACCGGCAGCCTTCGCCGTCCTGTGGCTGGCGCTCGTCTGCGGGTCCGCGTCCGCGAATGAAGCGCTGGAGCCGGAGGTCGCCGAGATCGAGCGGATGGCGGTCACCGAACACTGGGAGGTGTCGGAGGCGAAGATCCGTGAACTCTCCGCGCAGTCCGACGCGCTCGGCCCGGGACAGCGCCATCGCATCGAGTACGTCCATCTGCGCAACCTTGCCCGCGCCGGCAGCCAGGAGGCCGCCCTCGAAGGGATCGGTGCGCTGCTGCGCGAGGACCTGGCGCCGGCGCTGCGGCTGCGCGTCTACACCACGGGCATCAGCATCGCCGCCAACGTCGAGGACTGGCCGCTGGCATTCGGATGGCTGAGCGAAGGCCTGTCGAGCCTGTCGGAGGCGCCCGCGGAGTCGCCGAGGCTGCTCGGTGCCGCCAGCTATCTGCACACGTTGGTCGGCGAGACCGGCAAGGCGCGCGAACTGGCGCTGCAGGCGCTGGCCGTGATCGAAGCCGGCGACGACGCCAGGGCCCTGTGCCATGCGTTCGCCGACGTGGCGCTGGCCGAGGACCATGCCGGCAACTTCGGCGAGGCGCTGGCCTGGCGGAATCGCCAGATCGGCGCCTGTACGCGGGCCGGCGACCTGATCTTCATCGCCAACGGCAAGTACGGCGTCGGCAAGATGCTGGCCGCGCAGGGGCGCCATGCCGAGGCGCTGGGCTGGGCACGACAGGCACTGTCCGAGTTCGAGGCCGCCGGCTTCATGGCAGGCGTCTGGAGCGCGCGGCTGGTCCTGGCGGACAGCCTGATCGCGTTGGACCAGGGGCTCGACGAGGCCGAAGCGCTCCTGGCCGACACCCTCGGCTATTACCGCGCGCAGGAGTCGCACCGCGCGATCGCCGAGACCCGGCATCTGTTCGCGCGGCTCGCCGAGCGTCGCGGCGATCCCGATGCGGCGCTCGCGCACCTCAAGCTGGCGGTTTCGGCCACCGGCGATGCCGAGCGCGAGGCCCACGAACGCCGGCTCGCCTATCTGCAGGTCGAGTTCGATACCCGGCTGAAGGAGCAGCAGATCGCCCTGCTCGAAGCCGAGCGGGAACTGGCGGCACTGCACGCCGAGGCGGCCGGGCGCCGACAGCTGCTGCTCTGGGCCGGCATGTCCGCGCTGCTGTTGACCGCGATCCTGCTGGCGCTGCTGCTGCGCCACACGCGGCGCGAACGCCGGCGTTACCGCTGGCAGTCCGAGCACGACAGCCTGACCGGTCTCTACAACTATCAGCAGGTGCGCAGGCGCGGCGAGGCGGCGTTCGCGGCCGCGCGCGACCGGGGTCGCCCGTTCACGGCCATCGTCGCCGACATCGATCGCTTCAAGCAGGTCAACGACCGCTACGGCCACGCGGCGGGCGACGAGGCGCTGCGTGCGCTGGGCGCCTGGATCGGAGCGGTGGTCGGCGAGCGGGGCATCGCGGGGCGCAGCGGCGGCGACGAGTTCACCATCCTGCTCGAGGCGGACGCCGCCGAGGCCGAAGCGCTGCTGCAGCGGCTGCGCGACCGGATCGGGCCGATCACCGTGTTCGGGCGGACCTTCCGCATCGACCTCAGTACCGGCGTCTGCCAGCACGACGGACGCGCCGCCACGCTGGAACACCTGATCCACGAGGCCGACCTGGCCCTGTACCGCGCCAAGCACGAGGGTCGCGGCCGCATTGTCCGCACCGGGGCCGCCGGCGGGTCGCGGGGAGGGCTGGTGGTGGTCGGCAGCGGCATCCAGTTCGGACGCCACGCCAGCGAGCGCTGCATGTCGGAAATCCGCGAGGCCGAGGTGGTCTTCTGCCTGGTGGACCCGGTCGCGCTGGGCATGATCCGCGCGTTCCGGCCCGACGCGGTCAACCTGGGCGAGCATTACGCCGAGGGCAAGGACCGGCGCGCCACCTACCGCGAGATCGATGCCGCGATCATGGCCGAGGTCCGGGCCGGAAAACGCGTATGCGCGGTGTTCTACGGCCATCCGGGCGTATTCGCCGACGTCCCGCACGCGGTCCTCCGAAAGGCGCGGGCGGAAGGCATCCCGGCGCGCATGGAGCCGGGGATCTCCGCCGAGGCCTGCCTCTATGCCGACCTCGGCATCGACCCGGGCCAGCGCGGCGTGCAGTCGATGGAGGCCACGCACTTCCTGGTGTACGAGCGCCAGCTCGACGCCGCCGGTCTGGTGCTGTTGTGGCAGGTGGCACTCTCGGGCGACCTGTCGTGCACCCGTGTCCATGCCGAGCGCGCGGGCCTGCAGGCGCTGGTCGATCGGCTGCTGCGCTGGTACCCGCCCGACCACGAGGTGATCCTCTACGAGGCGGCGCGGCTGCCGATCGAGGAGCCGCGTTCCGATCGCCTGCCGCTGGGCGAGCTGCCGACGGCCCGCTACGAGGAATACACCACCCTGGTGATCCCGCCGCTGGGCGAACTGTGCCGTGCGCCTGCCAGCGCCGCCGGACACGTTATCCTTTCCGGCCCTTGAACCCTCCGGAAGGGAGCTGGATGGACACGTCACGCCCGTCACGGCCCGTCATGCGGGGCCGTCGATGAGCCGGCTGCGCGCGGCCCTGGTGCTTCTGTTCACCGTGGCCAGCATCCTCGTGCATGCGCTGCCCCTGCTCGCGGTGGCCGTCTTCAAGGCGCTGCTGCCGCTGGCGCCGGTGCGGCGCGCCTGCAACGCGGTGCTGGCGCGCATCGCCGAGAGCTGGATCGGCGTCAACAACGCGATGATCGACGGCCTGACCTCCACGCGCTTCCATGTCGGCGGCGACGAAGGGCTGCTGCCGGACGGCCACTACCTGGTGCTCGCCAACCACCAGAGCTGGGTCGACATCCTGGTGCTGCAGAAGGTGTTCAACCGCCGTATTCCGCTGCTGCGCTTCTTCCTCAAGCGGCAGCTGTTCTGGGTGCCGGTGCTTGGACTGGCGTGGTGGGCGCTCGATTTCCCGTTCATGGGCCGCTACACGCACCGCCAGGTGGCGAAGAACCCGGAGCTGGGCAGGCGCGACATGGAGGCCACGCGCCGCGCCTGCGCGAAGTTCAGGGACATGCCGGTATCGATGATGAACTTCGTCGAGGGCACGCGCTTCACGCCGGAGAAACATGCGGCGCAGGCCTCGCCCTTCCGCCACCTGCTGAAGCCGCGCGCCGGGGGCGTGGCCTTCGTGGTCGATGCGATGGGTGAAGGGCTGCACGCGCTGCTGGATGTCACCATCGCGTACCCCGGCGGGCGGCCGACGATGTTCGACCTGATGGCCGGGCGCATCCCCGAAGTGCGCGTGCACCTGCGCCAGCGGCCGATCCCGACCGATGTCGCCGGCGGTCGTTACCAGGAGGACCGCGCCGCGCGTGCCCGCTTCCAGCAGTGGCTCAACCGCCTCTGGGAGCAGAAGGACGCGGACATGGAGCGTATGCTCCGCGGCTAGGCGCCGGGGCGGCGGGGAGAGGGGGAAGTCATGGTCAACGTGCTGCGCAACGTTTCCGCAGTGGTCCTCGGCCTGGCCGTCGGCAGCGTCGTCAACATGGCGATCATCGCGCTGGGCCCGTCCCTCGTGCCGCCGCCCGCCGGCGTGGACACGACGACCGCCGAAGGACTGGCCGCGGGCATCCATCTGTTCGAACCACGGCATTTCGTCGCGCCCTTCCTTGCCCATGCACTGGGGACGCTGGCCGGTGCCTTCGCGGCCTGGCTGGTCGCGGGGAGCAGCAAGGCGGTATTCGCCTGGACGATCGGGGCGGTCTTCCTCGCCGGGGGCATGGCCGTGGCCTTCATGATCCCCGCGCCGGCCTGGTTCATCGCGGTCGATCTCCTGCTGGCCTACTTGCCGATGGCGTGGCTGGCGATCGTCGCCGGCACGCGGCTGCGGCGCGGCGGCACGGGCGTCCTCTGACGCGAGGATCCGGCCGTGGGCCTGGCGGTCGCGGCCGCTCAGCCCACCTCGACGCCCGCTGCGCCCGGGCGCACCTCGCCGACGACCGTCGCGTCGATGAAGCCTTCGCGATGGAAGACCTCGAGGACTCCGCCCAGCGACTGCGGCGCGCAGGACACCAGCAGGCCGCCGGACGTCTGCGGATCCGTGAGCAGGTCGCGCCGTGTCTTGTCGATACCGTCGCCCAGGCGCACGCCGTCGCCATAGGCGGCCCAGTTGCGGCCGGAGGCGCCGGTGATGACGCCTTCCGCGGCGAGGTCGCGCACGCCCGGCAGCCAGGGCAGGTCATCGAAGCGGATGCGCACGGTCACGCCGGCGCCGCGGGCGAGCTCCAGCGCGTGGCCGAGCAGGCCGAAGCCGGTGACGTCGGTGATCGCGTGCACGCCGCGCATCGCCGCCAGCGTCGGGCCCGGGGTGTTGAGCCGGGTGGTGGTGGCGATCATCGCTTCGTAGCCCGCGGCGTCGAGCAGGCCGCGCTTGAGCGCCGCGGACTGGATGCCCACGCCCAGCGGCTTGCCCAGCACCAGCAGGTCGCCGGGCCTGGCGTCGGCGTTGCGGCGGATGCGGTCGGGGTGGGCGATGCCCATCGCGGCCAGGCCGTAGATCGGTTCGACCGAGTCGATGCTGTGGCCGCCGGCGACCGGGATCCCGGCCTTCGCGCAGGCGTCCTCGCCGCCGCGCAGGATGTCCGCGATCACGTCATGCGGCAGCACGTTGACGGGCATGCCGACGATCGCCAGCGCCATGACCGGCGTGCCGCCCATGGCGTAGACGTCGGACAGGGCGTTGGTGGCGGCAATGCGGCCGAAGTCGTAGGGATCGTCGACGATCGGCATGAAGAAATCGGTGGTGGCGATCAGCGCCTGCTCGTCGTTGAGGCGGTAGACCGCGGCATCGTCCGAGGTGTCGGTGCCGACCAGCAGTTGCGGCCAGACCGGCGCCGGTGCGGCGCGCTTCAGCAGGTCCGCCAGCACGCCCGGCGCGATCTTGCAGCCGCAGCCGCCACCATGGGACAGCGAGGTGAGGCGGGGTGGAGTGGCTTCGGCATGGTCGGTCATGTCGTCCGCTGCGTATCGGGGGAACCCCCAGTATCGCAGCCCCCGAAGTGGAAACGCCCTGCGCGCTACAGCGGTGCGACAACTCGCCAGGGCCTCCAAAGGCCGGTGGGGCAGCCCTTGGCGGGACTGTCGGCGCCAAGGATGGCGCCGACAAGCCTCCATGGATGGATTCACGGCGTGTCCCGGCAAGGGCTGCCCCGCCGGCCCGCGGGGCGCGACTGCTCTTCCGCCCTAGGTCCGTGCGGCGGCGAACGCGGGAACCGCCTCGGTATCGCCACCGGCCACGGGTTCGCTCGCACGTGATTCCATCGACGCCAGGAAGCGCCATACGAACAGCAGAGTGACCAGCAACAGGCCCGGATAGCCCACCGAGGCCATCACGTAGGGCAGGGTCGGATTGCCGGCCTGGACGCTGGCCAGGTTGAAGCTGAGCAGGCCGAAGGTGATCACCGCGCCGAAGAACCACATCGCCAGCAACCACAGGGACGTTTCATAGCCGGTGAGGTAGCGCGCCCAGCCGGCCGCGGCCGGCACGCCGACGGATCCCGCATGCGGATCGGCATGGGGCGCGATGGCCGGGCGCCGCGGGGCGCCCGCCGCCGAAGCCGCCGGCGAGCGGTATCCCACGGTGGCCAGGTCGAAGACGATCAGGACCGTGCCCACGGCGAAGACGGTGCCGAACAGCGGGACCAGCACCTTGAAGAAGTTCATCGCCGGGAAGATGTCGCCGCCGAACCAGTCCAGCCCGAGGGTGCGGTAGGCGAACACCTGCACGGTGCCGCCGAGGGCGAAGGCGAAGCCCATGCCGAGCATGCCGGTGAACACCAGCCAGAACGCGATCTTGCCCAGGCGCTCGTCGAAGCCGGGCGCGCCACGCATCAGCGGGATCGCGTAGTACGCCGCCGCGATCACGACCATGCCGAAGGTGCCGAACAGCGCCAGGTGGCCGTGCGCGGGCGTGACCCAGGTGCCGTGCGACCAGACATTGGTCAGGGCGAAGGTCATGGTGAAACCGAGGATGCCGGCGCCGACCTGCTCCAGCACCACCGAGCCGAGGATGAAGTAGAACGCGGGCGCGTTCTTCAGCGGCTTGCGGTCGTGGTGCGCGTCGAGGTAGATGTGCCAGAAGCAGAAGATCAGCGGCAGCGGCTCGAGCGCGCTGAACAGCGAGCCCCAGAACTGCCAGAACTCGGGCGTGCCGATCCAGAAGTAGTGGTGGGCGTTGCCGATCAGTCCCGACAGCCACACCAGCGACACGCCCCAGAACACCGCGTAACCGACGGTCTTGACCTTGGCGTCGAACAGCAGCACCAGCAGGAAGGCGACCATCGCGATGTGCAGCACTTCCCACACGCCTTCAACCCAGTAGTGGACCACGTACCAGCGGAAGTACTCGCTCATGTCCAGGCGTTCGATGAAGAACATGCCGAAGACCCAGACGACCGTGAGCGCGACCACGCCCAGCCCCAGCGCCCAGTGGATCTCGTTCCACTCCTTGCGCGGCGGGAAGGTCCGCAGCACCACGTAGGCCAGGATCGAGAAGCCGATCAGGATCACGACGTCGGCGACGCGCCCGGCCTCGATGTATTCCAGGCCCTCGTGCAGCCACGGTTGCCCCATCCACCAGCCGGACGTGCCCGTGCGCGCGAAGCCCTGGGCGAAGATGTTCCACAGGGTGACCGCGACCAGGGCGACGAACAGGAATCTGATCAGCCACGGCGCGGCCAGTTCCCGCTTCGACAGCAGCGGCCCGATGAACAGGATCGTGCCGATGAAGCCCGACAGGATCCAGATGATGCCGAGGTTGAGGTGCTCGGCGCGTGCGATGTTGAAGGCGAGCCTGCCGGCCAGCAGCGCAGGGTCGATGTGCTGCAGCGCGAGCAACATCCCGAATCCGACCTGGACGATGAACAGCACCAGCATCAACATGAAGAAGCGCATGCTCAGGCGCTGGGTGTCGTACTGGATCTGGATCATTGTCCTTCTCCCGACAGCGTGCGGATGTAGGCGACGATCGCCGCGACCTGGTCGTCGTCGAGCATGGTGTCGTAGCTCGGCATCGTGCCCGCCGCATAGCCGGCCGCGATGTGCTCGTTGGGGTTGCGGATCGAGGTCGCCACGTAGGCGTCGTCGACTTCGATGGTGCTGCCGTCGCCGAGCGTGATCGTTGAGCCATGCAGGCCGCCCCAGCCGGGTCCGACCATGCTGCTCGAGTCGCTGGCGTGGCAGGCGACGCAGCCGAACTCGCTTGCGATCCGCTTGCCGAGGGCGGCGGGATCGTCCGGCGCGGCGGACGCTGCGACCATGGCGACCGTGCCCGCGGAGGCATCGGCGACGCCCGGCATCGGCGTGGCCAGCGCGAACCGGAGTCCGTCCACCCTGGGCTTCGGTGGCCAGCCTTCGGTGTTCATCTCCGAGGTGTACTTCAGGAAGGCGATCAGGCGACCAACCTCGCCCTCGCGGAAGGGCAGGTTGGGCATGTGGCTGGCGCTTCCGCCGCGGCGCCGCACGCGCTCGGCCGCGGCGGGATAGCGCCTGAAGTACTCGTCCAGCGAGCTGGTTCCGCTGGCCGCCGCCACTTCAGGCCGCTGCAGCTGCACCTGCACGGCCGGACCGGTGGGCCAGCCGGCGGGCGAGGGCAGGAACGCCTCCAGCCAGGCAGGGCCGGCGGCCTGCCAGGTGTTGGTCAGGTCCGGGCCGAAGTACGCGCCATTGCCCACGATGGTGTGGCATCCCATGCAGTTGTAGGCCTGGAACACGCGTTTTCCTTCCACCGCGTCGTGGGCGCCATAGCTGACGTTGGCGGGAACCAGCTGTCCCCGCGAATCGAGGAAGGAGAACACGGACAGCGCGCCGAAGATCAGCGCCATCAGGAGCAGGACCCACAGCGCCCTGCGGCGCTTGAGTCCTTCCTCGCAGGGCTTGCCCGGGGCGCAGGTCATGGCCCGTCCTCCCCGGTGGTGGCGGCGCCGGCTGCGGCTGCGGCGGCCGCTGCGGCCTCGGCGTGCTCGATCGCGTCGTGCTCGAACAGCGTGCGCAAGGCACCGATGAAGACGTAGGACACGTAGGCCGCCAGCAGGAGGCCGATGGCGAAGTAGGCCAGCCAGGCCAGGCGTGATTCGGGCCAGTACTGGTGATCCCGCCAGTAGGGCCAGGACAGCAGGAGTGCTCCCGCGCTGGCAAGGATGGATACGACCAGGTCGATGATGCGGACGCGCATGAGCCCCCCCTGCCCGGCGGCCCCTTCGTCGATTGCCGACGCGGTCTTCGCGAGCGCTTGTCAATCCCTGGGCTGAAGCTGATCCCCAACGCGCCGGCTTTCCTTGACCTGGGTCAAGTGGAGGGCAGATCGGCGGACGTCCGCGGGATCGCGGGGAGATGGCGGAAGACAACAGGAGTCGAACCTGCCTGGGAGCGGCTGACGCCCCCAACCGGGTTTGAAGCCCGGCCGCGCCACCGGGCGCGCTTGCCTTCCAGGAATGCTTCGACGGCGCGGCGTGGCGCCGGAAGCGATGAGGGCCAAGCTATCACACGCCGTCGCGCAGGGACTGCAGCCAGGCGCTGTCCTCGCGCAGCACGTGGCTGTCGCGCACGCGGCGGGTGAGGCCGGCGCGGTCGAGGTACTCGAGGATCTGGATGGCGCGCTTGCGGCCCAGTCCCGTGGCGTCCCGGAAGCGCGCGGCTTCCACGGCCCCGTCGCGCTCGGCGATGTCGCGGGCCAGCGTGGCCAGCTCGCGCACGCGGTCGGGGTGGTAGAAGAGGTCGCGCACCACCTGCACAGCCAGGCCCTGCAGCGCGAGCGTGCGCAGCAGCCGGCGCACGCGCTCCTCGGTCACGGCCTCGGTGCCGGCCAGGTCTCGCACCCAGGGCGGGCTGTAGCCGGCCTCGGCCAGGCGAACGAGCAGGCGCCGGGCGAGCTCGGCGTCGGCCTCGTCCAGGGTGATGCTGTGGCCGGGCAGGTGCAGCCAGTGGCCGTTGCGGCGCAGCCGGCCTTCGGCGACCAGACCGTCGAGCAGCACCTGCCACAGCGCCGCCGGCGCGATGGGCAGGGCGATGCGGCGCAGGCGCGCGGCCTCGGGTCCGGGTTCGTCGGGGGAGTCGATGTGGAAGCCGGCCAGCGCCTCTTCGACGCGCGACCGCAGCGCCTCGAGATGTGCGCCGGCGATGGCGATCCGGGGACCGTTGCGCGGTGCCAGCCAGTGCGCGCCCTCGGGCAGCCGAAGCCGCTCCGGCGGCTGGCCGGCGAGGCGCAGCAACGCGGCCTCGTCGACGCCGTGCTCCGCGTGCCGCAGCAGCGGTTCGAGGCCTTCGCCGTCGAGCATCGCCGTGATGCCGTCCAGCCAGGCGATCCGCTGCGGCGAGCGCCGCCGGCGCGCAGGGGCGTTCGGGTCGAGGACGCGGCCCCCGCCGATGGTGCGGCTGGCCCGGGCGTCGCGGACGATGAAGCGGTCGCCGGGCGCAGCGCACAGGGCCTCGTCGAACACCAGCTGCACCCGGCCTTCGTCCCCGGGCACGAGTTCGCCGTCGGACAGCGGCACCGCGTGAGCGAGCCGGCGCGCGGTGCCGAGGTGCACGTGCAGCGGCGCCCAGTTGCCCACCGCGGCGCCGGCGTCGGAGAGCAGGCGCAGCTCGACGTCGATGTTGCGCGTGGGCAGGAAGGCGCGCGCGTCGGCGATCCAGTCGCCGCGTCCGATGGCGTCCTTGTCGACGCCTGCGAGGTTGAGCGCACAGCGCTGGCCGGCGTGGCCCTCGGCGCTGGGCCGGTTCTGGGCGTGGATCGAACGTACGCGCACCGGCCGGCCCGCGGGCGCCAGCACCAGCCGCGCATCCTCGTCGCCGACGGCCACGCGGCCGCCGTGGACGGTGCCGGTCACCACCGTGCCGTGGCCGGCCAGGGTGAAGGCGCGGTCCACGGCGAGCCGGAACAGGCCGTCGGCGTCGCGCGCGCGCCAGGCTGCGGCCTGCGCGTGCAGGTGTGCGCGCAGGGCGTCGATGCCGGGATCACGGGCGGCGGTGGCGCTGACGGCGAAGACCGGCGCATCGGCCAGCGGCCCGCCCTGCAGCAGGGCCTGCAGCTGCACCCGCACCTCCCCCAGGCGCGCGGCGTCGGCGCGGTCGGCCTTGGTCAGGGCCACGGCGCCCCGGCTGACGCCGAGCAGGCCGAGGATCGCCAGGTGCTCGCGGGTCTGCGGCATCACGCCGTCATCGGCGGCCACCACCAGCAGCCCGAAGTCGATGCCCGAGGCCCCGGCGGCCATGGTGTGCACCAGCTTCTCGTGGCCGGGCACGTCGATGAAGCCGAGCACGTCGCCGTCGGCCAGGGGCGCGTAGGCATAGCCGAGTTCGATCGAGATGCCGCGCGCCTGTTCCTCCTTCAGGCGGTCGGTCTCGACGCCGGTGAGCGCGCGCACCAGGGTGGTCTTGCCATGGTCGATGTGGCCGGCGGTGCCGACGATCACGCCCGGAGTTCCTCCAGCTGCGAGGCGAAAACCGCTTCGTCGGCCTCCTCGAGGCAGCGCAGGTCGAGCCACAGCGCGTCGTCGGCGATACGTCCGATCACCGGTCGCGGCAGGTCGCGAAGCGCCTTCGCCAGGCCCTCGAGCGCGCGGCCGCGGCTGCCCCTGCCGGCGAAGCGCAGCGCCAGGCCGGCGCTGGGCAGCGCCTCGACCGGCATTGCGCCGCTGCCGATCTGGCTGGACATCGGCGCGATCGCCACGGCCCACGCGTCGCCCAGTGCACGCTGCACGGGGGCGAGCAGCCGCTGCGCCTGCCCGTGGATCGCCGCCTGCGGCCGCAACATCAGCCGCAGCGTGACCAGCCGCTCCGGCAGGAACTCGGGTGTGCGGTACAGGGCCAGCACCGGCTCCAGCGCCGCCAGGGTGAGCTTGCCCACGCGCAGCGCGCGCTTGAGCGGGTTCTTGCGGATCTTCGCGATCAGGTCGGCGCGGCCGACCAGCAGCCCGGCCTGCGGGCCGCCCAGCAGCTTGTCGCCGCTGAAGGCGACCAGGTCGGCGCCGGCCGCCAGGGTTTCGCGCACCGTGGGCTCGTGCGGGAGCCCCCAGCGCGCCGGGTCGACCAGGCTGCCGCTGCCGAGGTCCACGGCCAGCGGCAGGCCGTGCGCATGGGCGATCCCGGCGACCTGCACGGAATCGACGCTGCGGGTGAAGCCCGTGATCGCGTAATTGCTGCAATGGACCTTCATCAGCATCGCGGTGCGCGGGCCGATGGCATTGGCGTAGTCCGCCGGATGCGTGCGGTTGGTGGTGCCGACCTCGACCAGCTTCGCGCCGGCGCGGGACATGATGTCGGGGATGCGGAACGCGCCGCCGATCTCCACCAGCTCGCCGCGCGACACGATCACTTCGCGGCGGTTGGCCAGGGCGTTGAGCATCAGCAGCACCGCGGCGGCGTTGTTGTTGACGACGGTCGCGGCCTCGGCGCCGGTGAGCTCGCACAGCAGGCCCTCGACGAGCTCGTCGCGATCACCGCGGCCGCCGCGCTCGAGGTCGAACTCCAGCGCCACCGGTGCGGTCATCGCGCGCAGCACCGACTGCACCGCTTCGTCCGGCAGCAGTGCGCGGCCGAGGTTCGTGTGCAGCACGGTCCCGGTGAGGTTGAAGACGGTGCGCAGGCGCGGCCGCGAGGCCTCGTCCAGCGTCCGCCCGAGCCCGGCCGCGAGCGCCGCCGGCTCGAGCGCGTCGCGCCGCAGCGTTCCCGCGCGCGCTGCGCCGCGCAGTTCATCCAGGCGCGCGCGCAGGGCGTCGGTCACCCGGGACGTGCCATGGCGTGCCGCCAGTCCGCCGAAGGACGGATCCTTCAGCAGGCGGTCGAGCGAGGGAATGTCGCTCGCCGCGGCTCCTGCACCGCCTTCACCCGCCGCTGCCACCGCTCAGTCTCCGGTGTCCTGCCAGAGCAGGGGATTGCCGCTGCGGCGCTCGAAGCCCTCGTCGCCCATCAGCACGTCCAGGGCCAGGCTGCCGAGATCGTCGGCCACCGGCTCCATGAACGGATCCTTCTCCTGGTAGAAGATCTTGCGATAGCTCTTGCAGCCCTTGCAGGATTCGGCCTTGACGCCTTCGCGACCGCCTTCGATGAAGTGGTAGGCGATGCCCTTGGTGCTGGCGCAGTGCGAGCACTTGACCCGCTCCAGGTGCCATTCGCAGCTGCACAGCGGGCAGCACAGGTAGCGGAAGCCGTCGTGCGCGCCGCCGATGCGCACCATGCTGGCCACCGGCGGCGTGCCGCAGGTGGGGCAGAGGCCGAAGGCTCCGACCGGAAGCTGCGATTCCTCGAGGCCCGCGGCCATCGCCGTCCAGTACACCTGCAGCGCGGCCATCACGAAGGGCGCCGGCGCGACATCGGCGCCTTCGACGCGGCCGGCGAGAAGGGCGTCGGCCATGCCCTCGATGCGCCCCGGGGATTCTTCGAGGGTGCGGCGCAGTGCGGTGCAGGCCTCGACCGCCTGCGCCGGCGTGTCGGCGTGGCCGGCGACTTCGGCCAGCAGCCTGTCCAGCAGTCCACGCCAGGCCGGATCGCGCGCCAGGCCGGTGGCCGGCAGGGGGGCATGTCGTGCTTCTTCGCCTGCGCGAGCGTGTCCGGCCCGATCGCCGGCGGCGTGAACTCCCTGAGCGCGCGCTGCTGGGCGTCGGCCAGGCAGGCCATCAGCCGGAGGTAGTCGGCGATCGCGCTCGTTTCCGCCAGGCTGCGCAGGCGCGCGGCGCGGTCCGAGAACACGCCGGCGCGCTCGGGCATGCGCAGGCGGGGGATGCGGGTGTGGTCGAGATTCTCGATTTCGCCTCGCGGCAGGATGCGTGGCACGGTGCCTCCATCAGGAGCGTGGAAATAAGACGGCGCGCCGCAGGGCGCGCCGGTTGGCCCCCGAAGGGGCAGGTTAGGGCATCGGAGCCGGCCACGGCAAAGCCGCGGCCGGCCCGGGACTCACTTCCGGCCGGCTTCGCGGTCGATGTCGCGCAGCCACCCGCGGTGGTGCTTCCAGGCCCAGCCGCGGCTGACCCGGCCGCGCACCATGGCGCCCATCGAACCCTTGACCCAGAACGCGGAGTAGGCGTGGAAGATGATCATGCAGATGATCACCGTGGCCAGGATCGCATGGACCACCGAGGCGAAGCGGATGACCGTGACCGTGAACGCCGGGGCGAACCACGGCTGCCACATCACGATGCCGGTGGCGAGCAGCCCGAGCATGCACAGCACCAGGCCCCAGAACAGCACCTTCTGGCCCGCGTTGTAGCGGCCCACCTCCGGCAGCTTCTCCTCGCGGCCGGCGGCGACGTCGTCGATCTGGCGCAGCCACTGGCGGTCGCGCGCGTCGATCCGGTTCGAGCCCAGCATGCGGAACGCGAACAGGAAGAACACCAGGAACATGAAGACGCCGATGAAGGGATGCAGCACGCGCGTCCATGGCCCGCCGCCGAACAGGGCGTAGAGCCAGCTCATGGCGGGGTGGTACAGGGCCAGGCCGGACAGCGCCGCCAGCACGAAGCTGATCGCGATCAGCCAGTGGTTGGTGCGCTCGTTGGCGCTGTAGCGGACGATCTCGCGCGGATGCCCGCGTTCCGTGCGGATGGGCTCAGCCATGGCGATGCTCCTCTTCGCGCGCGCGTTCCAGGGTGCCGGGCGGGTATTCGCCCGCCGGCGGGCCATCGGCCAGGGACGCCTCGGCCTCGCGCTCGTCCACCTCGCTCACCGTGTTGCGACCAGTGCGGATGAAGTGGAAGAAGCCGATGACCGCGGTGAACGCCATCGCCGCCAGGCCCAGCGGCTTGGCCGCGCCCTTCCACAGCGCGACCATGGGGCTGATCGTGGGATTCTCCGGCAGGTCGCTGTACAGCCCCGGCTTGTCGGCGTGGTGCAGCACGTACATCACGTGCGTGCCGCCGACACCCGCCGGGTCGTACAGGCCTGCGTTCTCGAAGCCGCGCGAATTGAGATCGACGATGCGTTCCGCGGCGTGGTCGGTCATCGCCTCCTTGGTGCCGAACATGATCGCGCCGGTCGGGCACACCTTGGCGCAGGCCGGCGACTGGCCGACGGCCACGCGGTCCGAGCACAGGGTGCACTTGTAGGCCTTGTTGTCCTTCTTCGAGATCCGCGGGATGTCGAAGGGGCAGCCGGTGATGCAGTAGCCGCAGCCGATGCAGTTTTCCTGGTGGAAGTCCACGATGCCGTTGGTGTACTGGACGATCGCGCCCGGCGAGGGGCAGGCCTTCAGGCAGCCGGGGTCCTCGCAGTGCATGCAGCCGTCCTTGCGGATCAGCCACTCCAGGTTGCCGTCGTCGGTCTCGTGCTCGGCGAAGCGCATCAGCGTCCACGACTGCGCGGTGAGGTCGGCCGGGTTGTCGTAGACGCCGACGTTGTCGCCGATGTCGTCGCGCAGGTCGTTCCACTCCATGCACGCCACCTGGCAGGCCTTGCAGCCGATGCACTTGGTGGTGTCGATCAGCTTGGCCACCGAGCCGCCGGCGTGCGGCTCGCGCACGCCGGGCGGTTCATACGTGGTCGCGGAGCGCCGCTTGATGTCGAGGGATTGCAGTGCCATGGCGGGGCTCCTATGCCTTTTCCACGTTCACCAGGAACGACTTGAACTCGGGTGTCTGCGAGTTGCCGTCGCCCACCGATGGCGTGAGGGTGTTGGTCAGGTAGCCCGGCTTGGTGATGCCGGTGAGCCCCCAGTGCAGCGGGATTCCGACGTGGTGCACGGTCTTCCCGTCGACCTTGAGCGCGCGGATGCGCTTGGTCACCACCGCCACCGCCACGATGTGGCCGCGCTTGGACGAGACGCGGACGCGGTCGCCGTGGGACACGCCGATCTCGTTCGCCAGGCCTTCGCCGATCTCGACGAACTGCTCGGGCTGGAGGATGGCGTTGAGGCGGACGTGCTTGGTCCAGTAGTGGAAGTGTTCGGTCAGGCGGTAGGTGGTGCCCACGTACGGGAACTCGTCCACCGTGCCCATGGTCGCCATGTCGGAGTCGAACACGCGCGCGGCCGGGTTGCTGGTGGCGGCGGGCGTGTCCGGGTTCAGCGGGTTGTAGCCCAGCGGAGTCTCGAACGGCTCGTAGTGCTCCGGGAACGGACCCTCGGCCATGCCGCCGCGGGCGAAGAACCGTGCCACGCCCTCGGGGTTCATGATGAAGGGCCCCATGCCACCGGCGGGATCCTCGTCGCCCTTGAAGTCGGGGACGTCGGAGCCGGTCCAGGAGGTTCCGTTCCACCACACCAGCGGCCGCTTCGGGTCGAAGGGCTTGCCGGACGGGTCCGCGGAGGCGCGGTTGTAGAGGATGCGGCGGTTGGCCGGCCACGCCCAGGCCCACTTCAGGGTCTGGCCGATGCCGGTCGGGTCGCTGTTGTCGCGCCGCGCCATCATGTTGCCGTCCTGGGTCCAGGCACCGGCATAGATCCAGCAGCCGCTGGACGTGCTGCCGTCGTCGCGCAGCTCGCCGAAGCCCGACACCTGCTCGCCGCGGCGGCGGGCGATGCGGGTCGGGTCGCGCGGGTCCGCGAGGTCGGTCAGCGCCCGGCCGTTGTACTCCATCGCCAGCTCGGCGGCGGAGGGGTGCAGGGGCTGGGCATGGTTCCAGGTCAGGTTCAGGACCGGATCGGGGAAGGCGCCGCCTTCGGTGCGGTACATCTCCCGCATCCGCATGAACAGCCGGGCCATGATCTCGATGTCGGTCTTCGCCTGGCCGGGCGGCTCCGCGCCCTTCCAGTGCCACTGCAGCCAGCGGCCGGAGTTCACCAGCGCGCCTTCCTCCTCGGCGAAGCAGCTGCTTGGCAGGCGGAAGACCTCGGTCTGGATGGCCGAAGGGTCGACGTCGTTGGCGTCGCCGAAGTTCCTCCAGAACTCGGAGGTGTCGGTGGCCAGCGGGTCGATCACGACCATGAACTTCAGCTTCGACAGCGCCGAGATCATCTTGGCCTTGTTCGGCGCCGCCGCCAGCGGGTTGAAGCCCTGGCAGATGTAGCCGTTGACCTTGCCCTGGTCCATCAGCTCGTAGGTCTGGAGCATGTCGTAGGGCTTGTCGAGCTTGGGCAGGTAGTCGAAGGCCCAGTCGTTCTCCGCGGTGGCGGCGTCGCCGTACCAGGCCTTCATCAGGCTGACGTGGAACTTCGGGTAGTGCTGCCAGTAGCTGAGCTGGTTTTCCCGCAGCGGCTTCTGCGTGCGCGAAGCGATGTACGTGCCGTACTCCTGCTCGTGCTCGCCGGGCAGGGTGAGGTAGCCCGGCAGCAGGTTGGACATCAGCCCCAGGTCGGTCAGGCCCTGGATGTTGGAATGCCCGCGCAGCGCGTTCATGCCGCCGCCGGCGATGCCGATGTTGCCCAGCAGCAGCTGCAGCATCGCGCCGGTGCGGATGATCTGCGAACCGATCGAGTGCTGCGTCCAGCCCAGGGCGTAGAGGATGGTCGCGGCACGGTCGGCGCGGGCGGTGGACGCCAGCATGTCGACCACGGTGTGGAACTGCTCCTGCGTGGTGCCGCAGACGCGCTCCACCATCTCCGGCGTGTAGCGGGCGTAGTGCTTCTTGAGCAACTGGTAGACGCAGCGCGGGTGCTGCAGCGTCGGGTCGGTGACGACGTAGCCGTCGGCGCCGCGCTCGTACTCCCAGGTCGCCTTGTCGTAGCGGCGGCGCTCGGCGTCGTAGCCGGAGTAGATGCCGCCCTCGAAGGCGAAGTCCTCGCGCACCACGAAGCTCATGTCCGTGTAGTTGCGGACGTACTCGTGGTGGATGCGGTCGGTCTCGAGCAGGTTGCTGATCGCCGCGCCCAGGAACACGATGTCCGTGCCCGTGCGGATCGGGGCGTAGTAGTCCGCGACCGACGCCGAGCGGTTGAACCGCGGGTCGACCACGATCAGCTTGGCGCCATTATTCGCCTTGGCTTCGGTGACCCACTTGAACCCGCAGGGATGGGCCTCGGCCGCGTTGCCGCCCATGATCAGCACAACGTCCGCGTTCTTGATGTCGACCCAATGGTTCGTCATCGCTCCACGGCCAAACGTCGGGGCAAGACCTGCCACCGTCGGGCCGTGTCAAACGCGGGCCTGGTTGTCGAATGCGAGCAGGCCGAGCGCGCGCGCGACCTTGTGGGTGATGTAGGCGGTCTCGTTGCTGGTGGCCGAGGCCGCGAGCATGCCGGTGGTGAGCCAGCGGTTGACCGTCCTGCCCTCGGGCGTCTGCGACACGAAGTTGGCGTCGCGGTCGTCCTTCATCAGGCGTGCGATGCGCTCGAGCGCGTCGTCCCAGCTGATCGGCTCCCATGTGTCGGAGCCGGGCGCCCGGTATTCCGGCTGCTTGAGCCGGTTCGGGCTGTGGATGAAGTCGACCAGGCCGGCACCCTTGGGACACAGTGTGCCGCGGTTGACCGGATGGTCGGGATCGCCCTCGATGTGGACGATGCTTGAGGCGGCGTTCTTGGCGCCGTCGCCGAGGCCGTACATCAACAGGCCGCAGGCAACCGAACAGTAGGGACAGGTGTTCCGGGTCTCGGTCATGCGCGCCAGCTTGAACTGGCGGACTTCGGCCATGGCCGGTGCAGGACTTGCACCGAGCAGCGCCAGGCTGGAGCCGGCGAGGCTGGTGCCCGAGACCTTGAGGAACTGCCGTCGATTCATGCTGACCATGAAGCGATCCTCGAGTCGTGGTGGCTGGACGGCCCGGACGATTCCGGGCCCGTCTTGCTGGGATTCCGCGTTCGGCGCCGGGGCGCGAAGAGTGGAATTCCAAAAGGCAGCATAGTCCTCGTTCGAGACAAGGTAAACCGCGGTCGGCGCGTCCAATCGGTCGCATATATGAGGTCGCCGGACGCCATAGGCGGCGCCCCGTCCGGCCGCCTGGACGCGTATTGGAGCGACTCCGCCAGCGGCTAGAATCGCGGGTCCCCGTGCGCTCCGGAAACCCGATGCAGATTGTCCATTCGCCCTTGCACGTCCGCCACTCCGACGGAGTGGAACTCCATCGCGGCGAGCTCGTGCCGTGCTACGAGAAGCCCGAGCGCGCCGAATATATCCGCGAAGCCCTTGTCGACGCCGGGCATGCCTTCGTCGAGCCGCGCAACTTCGCCGTCGAGACGCTGCATCGTGTCCACGACCCAGCCTTCGTCGCCTTCCTGAGCACCGCCCACGCGCGCTGGCGCGAAGAGGGGCGCGACGGGTCCATGCTGCCCAGCGGGTTCCCCGCTCGCAGCCTGCGCCGCGACCGCGTGCCCGAGGGCATCAACGGCGCGATGGGCTATTACGCCTTCGACGCCGGCACGCCGATCGTCGAAGGCACCTGGGACGCGGCCTTCGCCTCCGCGCAGTGCGCGATGACCGCGGCCGCGCTGGTCGCCGAAGGCATGCCGGCCGCCTATGCGCTGTGCCGGCCGCCCGGCCACCACGCCGCGCGGGGTGCCTACGGCGGCTACTGCTTCCTCAACAATTCGGCGCTGGCTGCGCAGGAGCTGCGGGACCGCGGCTTCGGCAGGGTCGCGGTGCTCGACGTCGACTATCACCACGGCAACGGCACCCAGGACATCTTCCAGGAGCGCGGCGACGTGTTGACCGTGTCCATCCACGGCACGCCCGAAACCGAGTACCCGTACTTCCTGGGCTTCGCCGACGAGCGTGGCAGCGGGGAGGGCGAGGGCTGCAACCTCAATCTGCCGTTGCCGCGTGGGACCGGCTGGGAGGCATGGTCGGCGGCCCTGGACACGGCGCTGGAGGCGGTCGCTGCGTTCCGCGCCGAGGCACTGGTGGTGCCGCTGGGCGTGGACACCTACGAAGGCGACCCGATCAGCGCCTTCGGCCTGCGCGAGGAGCACTTCCCCATGATCGGCGCCCGGCTGGCGGCGGCCGGCCTGCCCACGGTGCTGGTGCAGGAAGGGGGCTACGCGGTGAGGGAGATCGGCACCAACGTGGCGGGCGTGCTGGGGGCGTTCGAGCGTGGCGCCGGCTGACGCGGCCATGCCGCGCCGGCTTCAGGCCAGGTGGCGCCGGAACCAGGCGAGCGTACGCTCCCAGGCGAGGTTCGCCGCGGCCTCGTCGTAGCGCGGGGTGGAGTCGTTGTGGAAGCCGTGGACGGTGCCGGGATAGAAGTGCGCCTCGTACGGGGTGCCCGCCGCCTTCAGCGCGGCCTCGTACGCCGGCCAGGTGGCATTGATCTGGGGATCCTCCTCGGCGAAGTGCATCAGCAGGGGTGACTTGATCTTCGGCACGTCGGCGGGATCGGCCTGGCGGCCGTAGAAGGGCACGGCCGCGGCCAGTTCCGGATAGGCGACGGCAGCCGCGTGGCAGACGCCGCCGCCGTAGCAGAAGCCGGTGATGCCGACCCTTGCCGTGGTCCGCGGTTCGCGCAGCAGGAATTCGATCGCGGCGAAGAAGTCGTTCATCAGCTTTTCCGGATCGACCTGGCGCTGCAGTTCGCGGCCGCGGTCGTCGTTGCCCGGATAGCCGCCCACGGAGCTGAGGCCGTCGGGCGCGAGCGCCGCGTAGCCGGCCTTGGCCACGCGTCGCGCGACGTCCTCGATATACGGATTCAGGCCGCGGTTCTCGTGCACCACGACAACGCCGGGCACGGGAGCTTTCGCGCCGGCGGGCATGACCAGGTAGCCGCGCACGTCGCCGTGGCCGTTGGGCGAGGGGTAGGTGATGTACCGGGCCACGATCGCGGGATCGGTGAACGACACCTGGGCCGCCAGCGCGTAGTCGGGGCTGAGCGCGGCCAGCACGGCGACGGCGGACATGCCGCCCAGGGCAAGCGCAGCGGCGCGGTCGAGGAACTGGCGCCGGCTGATGCGGCCGTGCACGTAGCCGTCGTAGAGCTCGAGCAGTTCGGGGGAGAAGTCCTTCGCCGTCAGACGGGTCATGCGCGTGCTCCTCCGGGTCTGGCGATGCCGGGCGGCCCCTTATACCGCGCCGGCGGGCACGGAATCGTCACCGGCGCGGTCTCGCGGTCGGGCAGCGCCGGACCGGACCGCCCCGCGCTTGATCCCGGTCAATGACCTGGCGAGCGCCCGACGCCGATCATCGCGGCGGCCGGGCATGCCGGCGACATCCCCAGGAGATCCCGATGCAGTTCGAACTCACCGGCAAGCCGGACCCCGCCATGCTCGCGACCGCCCTGCGCCCGCTCGACCCCGGTGCGAAGCTCGCCCTCGACGCGGAGAGCGGCCGCCTGGAAGTGCTTGCGAACGCGAGCAGCGAGCAGGTGGTGGCGGCGCTGCGCCAGGTCGGCTACACGGCCACGCCGCTGGAGCACGACGTCCACATCAGCGGCGGCAGCACCTGCTGCGGCGGCTGCGGCTGAGGGACCTCAGGGGGAGGGCGCGTGCGATGCGCGCGCCCGCTCACGCCGGAGGGACGGGCGTCCTGCAATGATCGGTCCGGGCCATCAGGAACCCGGGCCGTGTCCGACAACCCCCTGACCGGAGAGGTCTCGAACAGCAAGCTCGCGGCGGTCTTCGACAGCGCCGCGGCGGCGCGGGATGCGGCCGCGGCCCTCGTCGCCGATATCGGCCTGCAGCAGATGCAGGTCAAGGTGATCGAACCCGACGAGCCCGACGCCAACATCAAGCTCGAGCCGGAGGGCCGCGGCATCTGGCGCACCATCCTGATCGCGCACCTGAGGCTGGGCATCGCCGGCGCGGTGGCCGGCGCCATCGCCTTCGGGATCATGATGTGGGCCGGGCTGCCGTTCGTGACGCGTTCCCCGGTGGCCGCGGCGCTGGTGACGATCTTCTTCGCGACCGTCGGCGGGCTGATGCTTGGCGGCCTGGTCTCGATACGGCCCGACCACGACCGCTATGTCCAGGCCACGCACGACGCGATGGATGCGCGCCGCACCACCGTGGTCGTGCATGCGCTGTCGCACGACGAGCAGCAGCGGGCCCGGTCCTTCCTGGTGCAGCGCGGCGGCGAGGTGACCGGCACGCTCTGACGGCGGAGGCCGGCCCCGTGCCCGGGCACGGAGGTGCTCAGCCCGGTGCGGGAATCACGGGCCTGCCGTTGGCGAAGGCTTCGGCGAGGTAATCGATCATGACCCGCACCTTGGCCGGCGGCCGCCGGTCGGGCGGGTAGAGCACGTGGATGCCGCCGAGATCCATCGCCGGCCGGTCCAGGTCGAGCCTCACCAGTTCGCCGCGCGCCAGCGCCGCGCCGACGATGAATTCCGGCTGGTAGACGATTCCCTGGCCGCGGACGGCCGCGGCCAGCAGGGCGTCGCCGTTGTTCGCAAGCAGGTTGCCGCGGACCGGCACGCGGACTTCGCCCTTGCTGCCGAAGGCCCAGTGATCCCGGCTTTGGGTGCCGGACAGGGTGTAGCCCAGGCAGTTGTGCTGGACCAGTTCGGCCACGCGGCGCGGCACGCCGCGCCGGTCCAGGTAGGCCGGGGAGGCGCAGACCAGCATCGGACTGTCGCCCAGCTTCCGCGCCTGCAGCGGACTGTCGGCGAGGCGCCCGATCCGGACCGCCAGGTCCCAGCTGCCCGCGATCAGATCCAGTTCGGCGTCGCTCAGGCCCAGTTCCACCGTCACCTCGGGGTGGCGCCGGCAGAACCCGGGGATCAGCGGCGCCACGAAGCAGCGGCCGAAGGAGAGCGGCACGTTCATGCGCAGCAGTCCGGTCGCCTTGGTGCGCTGCGAGGCCGCGGCGGCCTCGGCCTCGTCGATCTCCGGAAGGATGCGCAGGCAGGCGTCCAGATAGTCGCTGCCGGCCTCGGTCAGGGCCAGGCGGCGGGTCGTGCGGTGGAACAGCTTCACGCCCAGCCGGGCCTCGAGCGCGTTGACATGCTTGGTCGCCATCGCCGGCGACATGCCGAGGTGGCGCGCGGCCGCGGAAAGGCTGCCATCGGTGGCGGCGCGGACGAAGACGCGCATGCTGGTGATCCGGTCCATGCGGCAATCTAACACTCAGAGTGTGAGGTGTTGCTGCCTGCTGCCGGGTTCTCTTGCCCTGGGGCGGAGCAGATACTGTCCGTCATGAACACGAACATTCTTTCGCCGCAGATCCCTGGCAGCACCCCGGCCCCGGGCGGCGGCACGCGCATGCCTGTCCTCTTCGTCCCCCATGGCGCCGGTCCCTGCTTCTTCATGGACTGGAATCCCGCCGACACCTGGGATCGCATGGCCGCCTTCCTCAAGGGCGTCGCCGGTACGCTGCCGGCGACGCCGCGCGCGATCGTGCTGGTGTCCGGTCACTGGCTGGAGCCGGGTTTCAGCGTCACCGGCCATGCCCGGCCGCCGCTGATCTACGACTACAGCGGTTTCCCGGCGCATACCTACGAACTGACCTATCCCGCGCCGGGCGAACCGGCCCTGGCCGAACGTATCGCCGGGCTGCTCGGCGATGCCGGGACCGAGACCCGCGTCGATCCGCAGCGCGGTTACGACCACGGCGTCTTCATCCCGCTCAAGCTGATGTTCCCGAAGGCGGATGTGCCGGTGGTGCAGCTCTCGTTGCGCCGCGACATGGACCCGGCCGCGCACATCGAAGCCGGTCGGGCCCTGGCCGGGCTGCGCGACGAAGGCGTGCTGATCGTTGGCAGCGGCATGAGCTTCCACAACATGCGTGGCTACGGCGACCCGCGATACACGCCGGTCTCGGCAAAGTTCGACGAGTGGCTGACCGCAGCGGTCGAAAGCGACACGCAACAGCGCGAGGCCTTGCTGCTCCAGTGGGCGTCCGCCCCGCATGCGCGCGACAGCCATCCGCCCGGTGGCGAGGAGCATCTGCTGCCGCTGCTGGTCGCCGCCGGCGCCGGCGCCGCCTCCGAAGGCCGCAAGGTCTACTCCGAGGAAGTCATGAAGACCACGCTTTCCGCATTCCGCTTCGGCTGATCGCACCGCTCGTTTTCGGCGGCAATGTCTTCGGCTGGACCGCCGACGAGGCCACGTCGTTCACGCTGCTCGACCGTTTCGTCGAGCGCGGCTTCCAACGCCATCGACACCGCCGACGTCTACTCGTCCTGGGGCCCGGGCCTGAGCGGCGGCGAGTCCGAGACCGTCATCGGCTCGACCGGGCGTCCGTCGGCGTCCACGACCAGGCGCATGCGCCGGCCCTGGTGGTAGAAGCTCGCGCGGTACAGCCCGTCATCCTCGCCGGTGCCGCGCTCGCACAGCACGCTGATCTTCCGGATTTCCATCAGCCGGCGGAACTCGGCCACGTCAAGTCCGAGGCCGCGTGCCACCAGGGCGCCGTCGACCTCGATGGACGGTTGTCCGGCAAGCTCGATCGGAATGGGATTGCGCACGATGATGCCTCCCTGCGGATTCCATCCAGACTCGCCGCGGCGGCGCCGCGGCGCATTGACCTGGGTCAGCCGCTCCCGTCGCTGGCGCCCGTCCTTCAGGCGTCGGGGGCATCCAGGCCCAGACGCGGGCGCAGCGCCGGCAGCGCTTCGCGCACCGCCTGCCGGCCGGCCTCGATCGCCTCGGGGGCGCGGTGGAAGTCGAGGATGCCGATGTGCGCCACGCGCGGGCGGATGATCGCGTCCGGCGGGTCGCCGGCCATGCGGCTGCGGCTGATGCGGATCTGCATGATGTCGATGCTGGACGCGATCACGGCCATCATCGATGGCCAGCCCGCGGCGTCGGTCGCCGCATCCGTCGCACCCTGGGGGGCGCCGCGGGCGGGCAGCTCGCTGGCCAGGTCCACCGCGATCACGACGTCGGCCTCCATCGCCCGCGCCAGCGACACCGGCACCGGGTTGACCAGGCCGCCGTCGACCAGCAGGCGGCCGCCGTACAGGACCGGCGTGAACAGCCCCGGCAGGGCGATCGACGCGCGCACGGCGTCGAGCGTCGAGCCGCTGCGCAGCCAGACCTCGGCCCCGGTGTGCAGTGCGGTGGCGGTGGCCGCGAAGGGCAGTCCCAGGTCCTGGATGTCGCGGTCGTGGAAGCGTGTGCGGAAGAAGTCCATCAGCCGCGAGCCCTTGAGCACGCCGCCGCCGAACTGGAAGTCCATCAGCGAGAACACGGTCTTGCGCGTGAGCCCGGTGACCCAGGCCTCGAACTCGCCCAGCTGGCCGCCGGCGTGGATCGCGCCGACCAGGGCGCCGATGGAGGTCCCGGCCACGAGGTGGACCTCGATCCCGAGTGCTTCCAGCTCGCGGATGACGCCGATGTGCGCCCAGCCGCGCGCCGAGCCACCGCCCAGTGCAAGGCCGACGCAGGGCCGGATACGGTCAGGCAAGGGAAACTCCGCGGGCGCCGAAGCCATATCATGGCGGATTGCTTACCGTCTGGCAGGTCGAACATGCTCCTCCCCGGTGTCCTGCGGCGGCCCAGCCTGGTCACGCAGATCGTGATCGGCCTCGCCGCCGGCATCCTCCTGGCCCTGGCTTCGCCCCGCGCCGGCGCGGCCGTCGGCCTGCTCGGCACGGTCTTCATTTCCGCGCTCAAGGCGGTGGCGCCGGTCCTGGTGCTGGTGCTGGTGACGGCCTCGATCGCCAACCATCGCCAGGGCCGGGACACCCGCATGCGCCCGATCCTTGCGCTCTACCTTCTGGGCACGGTGGCGGCGGCACTGGTGGGGGTGGCGGCGAGCTTCCTGTTCCCGACTGCGCTCACGCTTGCCGTGCCCGCCGACACCGCGCTCAGCGCGCCCGGCGGCATCGGCGAGGTGCTGCGCAGCCTGGTGCTGAAGGTCTTCGACAATCCGCTGGCGGCGCTGGTCGACGCCAACTACATCGGCCTGCTGGCCTGGGGCGTCGCCCTCGGCCTGGCGCTGCGCCAGGCGGGCGAAGGCACGCGCCGGGTGCTGCTCGACGTGTCCGATGCGATCACGCGCGTGGTGCGCATGGTGATCCGGCTGGCGCCGCTGGGCGTGTTCGGCATCGTGGCCTCGATCCTGGCCGAAAGCGGCCTGGCGGCGCTGCTCGACTACGCCCACCTGCTGACCGTGCTGCTCGGGGCGATGCTGTTCGTGGCCCTGGTGGCCAATCCGGCGATCGTGGCCGTGGTGACGCGGCGCAATCCCTACCCGCTGGTGCTGCGCTGCCTGCGCGAGAGCGGGATCACGGCGTTCTTCACCCGGTCCTCGGCAGCGAACATCCCGGTCAATCTGGAGCTGTGCCGCAGGCTCGGCGTGCACCAGGAGACGTGTTCGGTGGCGGTGCCGCTCGGGGCGACCATCAACATGGCCGGCGCGGCCATCACCATCTCGGTGCTGACCCTGGCCGCGGTGAACACCCTCGGCATCGCCGTGGACCTGCCCACGGCGATGCTGCTCAGCGTGGTCGCGGCGATCGGGGCCTGCGGCGCCTCCGGCGTGCCCGGCGGCTCGCTGCTGCTGATCCCGCTGGCCTGCGGTCTGTTCGGGATCGGCGACGACATCGCCATGCAGGTGGTGGCGATCGGCTTCATCGTGGGCGTCGTGCAGGATTCGGCCGAAACGGCGCTGAATTCGTCGACCGACGTGGTGTTCATCGCCGCCGCCTGCGGTGCGACCTCGGGGCGCGACGCGACCATGGCCGGGACCGACGGGGCGGCCGCGGAGGCGTAGGCCATCCGCGGCGGCCCGCGCGGCGAGGCGGGGGGCGGAGGACGCCGGGTCAGGACTTCTTCGCGGCCTTCGCGGCCGGGGTGGCGGCCGTCTTGCGGCTGGCGGTGCGCGAGCTGTAGGGCCGCAGCGGCGTGTTGCCCAGCACCTCGATCCGTCCGCCGGCCTTCTTGAAGGCCGCGAGATCGGACGCGATGCGCTGGCTCGTGAGCTGGGCGGCGGAGGTGGCTGCGGCGCCGCTGGACTTGCGGCGGAGCGGTGCGGTGGCGCGCGCGCGCGTGGGCGCGGGCGTGGTGGTGGCGGTGGCGGTCTTCTTCCGGGTGTTGCTGGACATCTCGACTCCTGTGGTTGGGGATCCCGTACGGCGGCGGCCGGCGGGCCTGCGAAGGGCGGCCATGGGCAGTCGGGGGCGCGGAGCCCCTGGGAAACGGTGCGAAAGGCACCCTGGAAGGTGTACTGCCAGACCTGGACGCGACCCGCAGCGGGCGCGTGCTTGACGTACATTTTACAAATCGCGCATTAACAAAGCGTTGCCGAGGGCTTGACACGACCCTCCGGGGCTGCCAGCGCGCGCGTTCAGCCCAGCAGTTCCATGAATCGGGCCGCCGGCATCGGCTTTGCGATGCCGAATCCCTGGCCGCTGTCGCAGCCGGCCGTGGCGAGCCAGGCGCGCGTGGCCTCGTCCTCGATGCCTTCGGCCACCACGCTGGCGCCCAGTTCGTGGCCGAGCTGGATGGTCGCCCGCACGATCGCGCGATCGGAGGCGGAGTCCAGCACCGCCGCCACGAAGGAGCGGTCGATCTTGAGTTCGTCGGGTGCCAGACGCCGCAGGTTCACCAGCGAGGAATGGCCGACCCCGAAATCGTCGACCGAGATCCGGATGCCGTGCGCGCGCAGGCGGGGCAGCGCCACGGCGACCCGCTCGGGCTCGCGCATCACTGCGGTCTCGGTGATCTCCAGCATCAGGCAGTGGCCCTGGCTGCCGGTGGCCTCGATGATGGCATCCACCAGCCGCGGGTCGGCGAGGTCGTTGGCGGAGACGTTGACCGAGACGTGCAGCCGCTCGCCGGCAGCGGCCCATCGGCGGCACTGCTCAAGGCCGCAGCGTGCCAGGTAGAGCGTCATTTCACCGATGGTGTCCGTCTGCTCGGCGATCGGGACGAAGGCGTCGGGCTCCAGCGGCCCGAAACGCGGGTGCTCCCAGCGCACCAGCAGCTCGGCGCCGAGCAGGCGCCCGCTGCGGAGGTCGATCTTCGGCTGCAGGCAGTATCCGAGTTCGCCGCGGGTGATCGCGTCGCGCAGCTCGGCCATCAGCATCGTGTCCCCGGCGGCGGCGTTGCGCATGGCCCCGGCGGTGAGGCGGGAGGACGAGGCCGGGATGGCGTCGGCGACGCCACGGCGCCGGGTCAGCAGCACGACACCGGCGACCGCCGCCGCCAGCAGTGCGATCGCTCCGCTCGGGCGGACGGCCTCGCCGGCGAAACCGGGCGCGCGTCGCGGGGCCGGGTGTCCGATCCACTCCTCGTACAGCCGGTTCTGCACCCCGTCCCGCCGCAGGCGCTGGAGCGAGCGGTTGATGCGGGCCACGAGTGCGGTCTGTCCGGGCCGGACCGCGAACACGTACCGGCGCTCCAGCAGGGGCGGACTCAGCGCCACCACGTCGGACAGGCGCTGATGCCGGAGCATGTAGTGGCCGATCCCGGTCGGCACCAGTGCGTAGTCGGCTTCGCCACGCGCAACGAGGTCCAGGGTCGCGGCTTCGTTGTCGAGCGCGACCACGGTGACCCCGGTGCGGTCGAGCTCGCGCAGGGCCTCCCAGGCCAGGCCCGAGCGCTGCACGGCCACGCGCACGTTGGCGAGCCCGTCCAGCGACTCGACGGTCGGGGTCTCGTAGTGGCCGAAGAGGGCGTGGTGGCGGAGCAGGATGGGCTCGGTGAAGAGGTAGCGCTGTTCGCGTGCCTCCGACCAGAACATCGGTACCGCGTCGAGTTCGCCGCGGGCGAGGCGTTCGAGGGTGGTACTCCAGTCCCCGAGTTCGAACACCGCCTCCATGCCCAAGTCGGCGGCGACCGCGCGGACCAGCTCGACATCGAAGCCGTCGGCGCGGCCGAGCGCGTCGAGGAAATGATAGGGCGGGTAATCGGCGTCGCCACCCACGCGCAGGCGGCCCGGTGTCACCTCGCTTCCAGCCGCCGCCGCTGCAGTCGTACTCGTGACCGCCGTCACGCTCCCTTCCGTCTTCGCGCCAGCCGCGGCGGACAGCAGCAGGGCCAGTCCGAGCAGCGCGTTCAACGCGGACCGCGCCTGGCGGTGCCTTTGTCCGGTGCACTTGCCTTCCATCTGTCCCCCATGGATGGACCGCATCCGGACTATTAGCACGGTTTGTCCGCGTTTTGATCCAGGGGGTGCCGATTAAGATGGCCGCATGAACTTCCAGCCCACACCTGCGGTGCGGATCGGCCTGTCGGTATCCGCCGCCACCGGCTTGTACGGCGTGTCCTTCGGTGCGCTCGGCGTGGCCGCGGGGCTGGACGTGGTGCAGGTGGTGGCGCTGAGCGCCCTGATGTTCACCGGCGGTTCGCAGTTCGCCTACATCGGCGTGGTCGCGGGCGGCGGCAGCGGAGCCGCGGCCTTCGGCGCGGCCACGCTGCTGGGAGTGCGCAACGCGGTGTACGGAATGCAGGTCAACCGCATGCTGCGTCCGCGCGGCTGGCGCCGGCTGCTCGCGGCCCAGGTCTGCATCGACGAATCCGTGGCGACCGCGGTCGGCCAGCGCGATCAGGACGAGCAGCGGCGGGGATTCTGGACCGCCGGGCTCGGCATCTACCTGCTCTGGAACCTCTGCACGGCCGCCGGCGCGCTGCTGGGCGACGCACTGGGCGATCCGCGGCGCTGGGGCCTGGATGGTGCGGCGGTGGCGGCGTTCCTCGGCCTGCTCTGGCCACGACTGTCGGCGCGCGAACCGATCGCGATCGCCGTGGTGTGCGCGCTGGCCACCGTGCTGGCCGTGCCCTTCGTTCCGCCCGGAGTGCCGATCCTGATCGCGGCGTCGGTCGCGGCCGCATGGGGCTGGCGTGGCGGGGAGACCGCCTGATGTCGCCATGGGGCTGGATCCTGCTGGCCAGCGCGGCGGCATACGCGACCAAGTTCGCCGGCTTCCTGGTGCCGCCGCGCTGGCTTGACGCACCGCGCGCGCGCGCCGCGGCGATCGCGCTGACCATCGGCCTGCTGGCCTCGCTGACCGCGGTCAACACCTTCGCCAGCGGGCAGGCGCTGGCCTTCGACGCGCGCATCGCGGCGCTGCTGGCGGCCGGGGTCGCGCTGGCGCTGCGCGCGCCGTTCCTGCTGGTGGTCGTGACAGGTGCGGTGGCGGCGGCGGTGGTGCGGCTGTTCTGAAGCGTCAGTCCGGATCGCCCGGAATGCTCTCGAGCATACGCTTCACGTGCTGCGCCGGGTTCATGTCCGAATGCACCGCGAGTACCCGCCCGTTCCGGTCGATCAGGTAGGAGGTGCGGCTGGACCTCTCCGGATTGCGTTCCATCACGGCGGAATACCGGGCGGAGATCTTCGCGCCTTCGTCGGCGGCGACCGGGAACCGGCCTGCGCAGGTGGCCGTGTCGGCGGAGAACGCGCGCAACTGGTCGATGTTGCCTGCGGTCACTCCGATCACGGACACGCCGCGGGCCTTGAAGTCGTCGATGGCCTGGGAGAACAGTGCGGCCTCCACGTTGCAACCGGGGGTGTTCGCGGCGGGAAAGAAGTACAGCACCACCGGGCCGTCGCGCAGTGCCCTGGACAGCGAGTATTCGAAGGGTTCGCCCGCCAGCCAGGCCGGCGCGGTGAAGTCGGGCGCGGCATCGCCCGGCTGCAGCGTGGCGCGCGCCTGGAACGAACAGGCCGATGCCAGGGCCAGCGAGGCGATGACGAGGCTGCGCTTGAAGCGGTTCATGGTGGGCTCCTCAGGGGGTGGCGGATCGATTATGGACCGGGGCGCGCGCATCGCATCCGGCCGGGATGCGCAGGGATGCGCAGGATGCCACCGTGAGCGGTTATCGTCCGGTCATGGACCCCATCGGGACCGTTGCGCACCCATGGTCCGAGGCTCCGGACGGACTGGCCGCCCGCCTCGGTACCCGGCTCGACGCCGGCCTCTCCGAGGCGGAGGCGGAACGACGCCTCGCCGCGCACGGCCCGAACGAACTCGCCGCCGAGCCGCCCGTGCCTGCGTGGCGCCGGTTCCTGGCCCGGTTCCGCGACCCGCTGGTCTATCTGCTGCTGGCCGCGATCGCGATCTCGGCCGGGGCCTGGCTGGCCGAAGGGGCGCCCGGCTGGCCGGTCGACGCCCTGGTGATCGCGATGATCGTGCTGCTCAACGCGGGGCTCGGCTTCGTGCAGGAGGCGAAGGCCTCGAGTGCGGTCGCCGAACTGGCGAAGATGTCCGCGGTGACCTCGTCGGTGCTGCGCGACGGCGTCGTCCATCGCGTTCCCAGCCGCGAGCTGGTGCCCGGCGACGTGCTGCTGCTGGCCGAAGGCGATGCCGTCGGCGCGGACGCGCGGCTGGCGGTGGCCACGGCGCTGCGTCTGCAGGAGGCCTCGCTGACCGGCGAAAGCGCCCCGGTGACGAAAGACGCCGCCGCGCTGCCGGCCGATACCGCGCTGGCCGAACGGCGGTCCATGGTGTTCAAGGGCACTGCGGTCGCGCAGGGCACCGGCCGCGCGCTGGTCACCGCCACGGGCATGGGCACGGAAATGGGCGCCATCGCCGGCATGCTCGAGGCGACCGGAGACGAGCCCACGCCGCTGCAGCGCGAGGTCGGCCGCCTGGGCAAGGTGCTGGGTGTCGCCGTGGTCGCGGTAGCGGTCGTCGTGATGGCGACACTGTTCCTGTTCGCGGACATCGGCAGCCTCGGCGATGCGGTCACCGTGCTGCTGCTGGGCGTCTCGCTGGCGGTGGCGGCGGTGCCCGAAGGCCTGCCGGCGATCCTGTCGGTGGTGCTGGCGCTGGGCGTGCAGCGCATGGCGCGGCGCCGGGCGATCGTGAAGCGGCTGGCCTCGGTCGAGACCCTGGGATCGGCCTCGGTGATCTGCTCGGACAAGACCGGCACCCTGACGCGCTCGGAAATGACCATCCAGCGGGTGGCGACGGCGTCCGGCACCAGTCGCGTCACCGGCGTCGGCTACGTCCCTGAGGGCGAGGTGCTGGCTGCCGATGGCGAGCTTCCGCCCGCGCAGCGCGCGGAGGGCATCGTGGTCCTCAGCGGCGGCAGCCTGGCCGGCAACGCTCAGCTGAGCGAGGACGACGAAGGCGGCTGGGAGATCCAGGGCGACCCCACCGAGGCCGCCTTCCTGGTCGCCGAACGCAAGCTTGGCGTGCACGAGCGCCGCGGCCGGCGCTTCGAGAGGCTCCGCGAGATCCCGTTCTCGTCCGAGCGGAAGATGATGTCGACCATCGAGGTCGACCATGAGCACGGCGGCGAGCGGGTCCTGATCGCAAAGGGCGCGCCCGACGTGCTGCTGCGCCGCTGCAGCCACGAGCGCGTGGGCATGGCGCTGGTGCCGCTGGACGAGGCCGCGCGGGCGCGGATCCTGGGCGAGGTGGCGGCCATGGGTCGCGATGCGCTGCGCACGCTCGGCGTCGCTTACCGGGCACTGGCCCCGGGCGAGGAGGAGGCCGGTGACGCGGAGCTGGAGCAGGGCCTGGCCTACGTCGGCACCGTCGGCATCATCGACCCGCCGCGCGAGGAGGCGGCGGTGGCGATCGCCGAAGCGCGCCGCGCCGGCATCCGTGTGGTGATGATCACCGGCGACCATCCCGACACCGCCGCGCGCATCGCCGCCGACCTCGGCATCACCGCCGGAAGCGAGGAGTGTGCGCTCACCGGCCGCGACCTGGATGCGCTCGACGACGCCGGTTTCGACGAGGCAGTGCGGCGGGTTTCGGTGTTCGCGCGCGTGGCGCCGGCGCACAAGCTGCGCATCGTCGACGCGCTGCAGGCCCAGGGCAACGTCGTGGCGATGACCGGGGACGGCGTCAACGACGCGCCGGCGCTGAAGTCGGCCGACATCGGCGTGGCCATGGGCCTCACCGGCACCGAGGTCAGCAAGGAGGCGGCCGACATGATCCTTGCCGACGACAATTTCGCGACCATCGTCGACGCCGTGCGCGAGGGCCGCGGCATCTTCGACAACATCCGCAAGTTCCTGCGCTATCTGCTGTCGTCGAACATGGGCGAGGTGCTGACCGTGTTCCTGGGCGTGGTGCTGGCGGGACATATCGGGCTGACCGGCGCCGACGGTGCACTGGTGCTGCCGCTTCTGGCGACCCAGATCCTGTGGATCAACCTGGTCACCGATGCCGGCCCGGCGTTGGCGATGGGCCTCGACCCGGCGGACGACGACGTGATGGCGCGTCCGCCTCGAAGGCTGGACGAGCGCGTGATCGACGGCCGCATGTGGTCGGGGGTGCTGCAGGTCGGCCTGGTGATGGCGGCGGCGACCCTGCTGACGCTGGACATCCATCTGCCGGGCGGCCTGATGGAGGGCTCGCGCGACTTGGACAACGCCCGCACCGCGGCCTTCACCACGCTGGTGTTCGCCCAGCTCTTCAACTGTTTCAACGCGCGTTCCGGCTCGGCCAGCGCGGTCCACGCCCTGTTCACCAACGCCTGGCTGTGGGGCGCGGTGGCGCTGTCGGCGCTGCTGCAGGTGGCCGTCGTCCACCTGGGCGTCCTCAACACCGCCTTCAACACCGTGCCGCTCGACGCAGGGCAGTGGGCGGGATGCATCGCGATGGCGAGCTCGGTGCTGTGGTACGGCGAGCTGCGCAAGCTGGTACTGCGCTCAGTGGCCGCAGGACGCGGCGGCGATGCCGGTCGACGGGGGAGCGCGGGGGCGGGTGCGTGATCGCGAACGTCCTGTGGCTGTCGACCGGGTTGGCGGCGCTGATCGCCGGTGCCGAGCTGCTGACCCGCGGCGGCACCCGCCTGGCCTGGCGCCTCGGCATCCGTCCCGTGCTGATCGGCCTGACCGTGGTCGCGCTGGGCACCAGCATGCCGGAGCTCGCGGTCGGGCTCTGGTCTTCGGCCGACGGAGAGGGTTCGTTGGCGGTCGGCAACATCGTCGGTGCCAACATCATGAACATGCTGCTGATCCTGGGCCTGAGCGCGCTGCTGTTGCCGCTGTCGATCGAGATGCACAGCCTCCGCTTCGACCTGCCGATGATGACCGGCGCGGCCCTGGTGCTGCTGATCGTGGCCTGGGATCTCCACGTCACCCGTACCGAGGGGCTGGTGATGCTGGTGATGGGCGCGGTCTACATCGCGGTGCTGGTGCAGATCTCGCGCAACGAAAGCCGGGCGGTGAAGGCCGAGTTCGAGCGCGAGTACGGCCCGCGGGCGATGGCCGACGTGCGGCCTGCGCCGCGCGGCCGTGTCACGCTGCTCAACGACCTGGCGTGGCTGATGGGCGGGATGGCGATCGTGGTGGTGGGCGCGGAATGGCTGGTGGAGGGCGCATCGGGCATCGCCCGTGCGCTGGGCGTGACGGAGGCGGTGATCGGGCTGACCATCGTCGCCCTCGGTACCTCGTCGCCGGAGCTCGCGACCACGGTGGTGTCGACGCTGCGCCAGGAGCGCGACATCGCTATCGGCAACCTGCTCGGCAGCTGCGTGCTCAACACCCTGGTGATCCTCGGCGCTACCGTGGTCTCGGTGCCCGGCGGCATCGGCGTCGATCCGCTGCTGGTGCGGGTCGACATCCCGGTGATGGTGCTCGCGACGATCGTCTGCATCCCGGTGTTCGTGACCGGGCGCAGGGTGGGGCGCCTGGAGGGCCTCGCCCTGCTCGCGGCCTACCTCGCCTACATGGCCTACCTGCTGGCCGTGCGCGCCTGACCGCGCGACGACGGTGCCCGGATCACCGGGCTTCGCCCGAGGTCGGTCCCGCCGGACGGAGCGCCCGGATCAGACGCCGGGCTCCGGTGCCGGTCGCCTGCGTGCGAGGGCCTGGCGCCGGTGCTCGGCGCTGCTCCAGCGGCGCACGCTGCGCTGGAAGAACAGGCTGTTGGGCACGCGCAACACGCTGCCCGCCGGCTCGCCGGCGTCGTCGACCTCCTGCAGGGTGGTGTAGACAAGGTTGATGTCGGTGACCCGGCCGCCGAGCCCCGGCTTGTCGCCGCCTTCGAGCAGCTCCACGTGGTCGTGCAGCCGGAACGGTCGCGTGGCGAGGATGAGCATCGTGCAGAAGATGTTCGACAGCACGCTCCATGCGGCGAAGAACGCCACCGCGGCCACCGCGGCGAACCCTGTGAAGGCAGTCCACAGCACGGTGCCGGACACGCCCAGGCGTTGCAGGATGAGCAGCAGGGCCGCGGCCGAGATCAGGAAGGTGACCACGCGCCGCGAGCCCACGACAAGTTCCCGTGGGGCGTCGTAGCGCTTCCAGAGGCGGTCGCCCAACCGGCGGGCGGCCAGCCGCAGCAGCCAGGCCAGCAGGATGATCAGGACCACGTGCACGAACGGCACGATCACGCCCAGCCATTCCTGGATCCAGACGGGAAGATGTTCCTTCATGCCGGCTCCATGCGGCGACGCGGCGGCTGATTCTCGCAGATCGGTCCGCGGGCGTGGCGCGCGGCGCCGGCCCGCGGGAGTCCGGGAGCATGGCGCCGGGGCATGACCACGGGCACGTCCGGCGGTTCAGGCGCGGGCGGTAGACTGGCCGGCGGCCCCGCCTCCGCGGGGCATCCCACCCGCATCCCTTGCGCCGGAGATTCCCGCCTTGAAGAAGTCGATCCTCAGCCTCGCCACCGTCCTCGCGCTCAGCATCGGCGCCCCAGCGGCCGCGCATGACCGGAATGGGTCCTGCCTTGACGACGCCTGCAGCATGAGCCTGCTGTTCGCCGCCACCGAAGACGGCGCCGCGGGTGCCGCGGGCGCCGCCACGGTCGCCGCCACCCGCTATGGCAGCTGGGGCATCGACACCGCCGGCATGGATACCGGGACGAAGCCGGGCGCCGACTTCTTCGCCTACGTCAGCGGCACCTGGGCGGAAAACACCGGAATCCCGGCCGACAAGTCCATGTACGGCTCCTTCCTGATCCTGCGCGACCTGTCCGAAGCGCGCGTGCGCGGCCTGGTCGAGGGCTACGTGGCCCAGGGCGATGCGGCCAGCGGCGACGCCGCCAAGGTCGCGACCCTCTACCGCAGCTACATGGACGAGGCCGGGATCGAGGCGAAGGGTGCCGCACCGCTGGTCCCTCACCTCGATGCCATCCGTGCCGCCGCCGACAAGGACGCGCTGGCGGACCTGATGGGCAAGGCCGCCGGCGGCGCCGGCGCCACCCTGTTCCGCCTGGGTGTGTCCGACGACCAGCTCGACCCCGACCGCTACACGCTCTACATGAGCCAATCCGGCCTGGGCCTGGGCGACCGCCAGATGTACCTGGACGACAAGTTCGCGCCGCAGCGCGAGCGCTACGTCGCCTACATCGCGCAGATGCTCGAGCTGGCCGGCTGGGTCGACCCGAAGGGCAACGCGCAGCGCGTCTTCGACTTCGAGAAGGCCGTGGCCGGAGCGCACTGGACCCGCGCCGAGAGCCGCGACCGCAGCCGCACCTACAACCCGGTCGAGCGTGCCGCGTTCGCGACCACCGCGCCGGGCTTCCCGTGGGAGCGCTACTTCGTCGCCTCGGGCGTGGGCCAGGCCACGCGTGCCGTTGTCCGCCAGGACAGCGCGATCCCGAAGCTGGCGCAGATCTTCGCCGACGCCGACCTCGGCACGCTCCAGGCCTGGCAGGCCTTCCACGTCACCGACCAGGCCGCGTCGCTGCTGTCGAAGGACTTCGTCGACGCCCACTTCGACTTCCGCTCGAAGTTCCTCTCCGGCCAGCCGGAACAGCGCGAGCGCTGGAAGCGCGCGGTGGCCCACGCCGAGGGCGCCATGGGCGAGGCCATCGGCCGCGACTACGTGGCCCAGTACTTCCCGCCGGACGCCAAGGCCAAGATGGACGCACTGGTCGCCAACGTGAAGGCGGCCATGGGCGCACGTCTGGACCAGCTGGAATGGATGGGCGAGGACACCAAGGCCGAGGCTCGCGCCAAGCTGGCCGGGTTCGGCCTGAAGATCGGCCACCCCGACACCTGGCGCGACTACGGTGCGCTCGAGGTCGTGGCCGGCGACGTGGTCGGCAACGCGCTGCGCTCGGCGCAGTTCGAGTGGGACTATCGCCGCGCGCGCATCGGCCAGGAGGTGGACAAGGCGGAGTGGGGCATGACCCCGCAGACCGTCAACGCCTACTACAACTCGGTCAAGAACGAGATCGTGTTCCCGGCGGCCATCCTGCAGCCGCCGTTCTTCGACCCCGAGGCCGACCCGGCGGTGAACTACGGCGGCATCGGCGGCGTGATCGGCCACGAGATCATCCACGGCTTCGACGACCAGGGCCGCAAGTCCGACGGCGCCGGCCTGCTGCGCGACTGGTGGACCGCCGACGACGCCGCCAAGTTCGAGGCCCAGGCCGCGAAGCTCGGCGCACAGTACGAGGCCTACGAGTTCCCGCAGCTGCCCGGCATGCACATCAACGGGAAGGTGGCGATGGGCGAGAATATCGGCGACCTCGGCGGCCTGACCATCGCGCTCGAGGCCTACCGTCGTTCGCTCGGCGGCAAGGACGCGCCGGTGATCGACGGCTTCACCGGAGAGCAGCGCTTCTTCATGGGCTGGGCGCAGGTGTGGCGCACGCTCTGGCGCGACGATGCGCTGCGCCAGCAGCTGGTCAACGGCACGCACTCGCCGGGCCACATCCGTGCGTTCGCGCCGCTGCGCAACATCGACGCCTGGTACGAGGCCTTCGGCGTGAGCGAGGCCGATCCGCTGTGGATCGCACCGGAGGACCGCGTCCGCATCTGGTGACCGGTCCCACGGCGCCGGGCAGGTCCGGTTCCATGGACTGCTGAAGACGGGAGGCAGGCGCGAGCGCCTGCCTCCCGTTGCCTTTGCGGCGGCCCGGGTGGAGGCTCCGGGCTAGGTGGACGCGCCCGGCCTGACGCTGGAGCCCGCGCGCCCGGCGCCGGGCGTCGTGGCGCTGCCGCTGCCGCGCTCCATGGTCCTGGCGTCCGACGACATGGCGGCGCCGGCACCGCGGGATTCGCCACTGCGGGTGACGCGGATCCTGTTCTCCACGTCGCGCACGCCGGCACAGGCCTCGGCCATGTCCTCGGCGCGGTGCTTCATCCAGCGATTGGTGACGGTGCCGGTCAGCGTGACCACGCCGTCCTTGACCTGCACCTCGATGTCGCCGGCGTCGACCGCGTCGTCGTCGGTCAAGCGCTCGTTGAGGTCTTCGGTGATGCGCTGGTCGGTGCGCATGTAGTTCTTCGGGCCCTGGCCGCGGTAACCGCCGCCGCGCGCCTCCCACTGCGGCCGCATGTGCTCGCTGCCGCGGCCCAGATAGCCGCCGCCGGCGTAATCGCTGCCGTAGTCGGAGCGCGCACCAAGAACGCTTTCCCGCTGGTACCGGCCGCCGGAGCGGTAGTCCTGTTCGGCGCCGCCCATGAACACGCCGGTCCTGAAGCGGTCCTCGCCCTGCGAGGCACCGAAGCCGCGGCCCTCGCCGTAGCCGCGATCGCCGAACGCGCCGCGCCAGCCCCGGCCCCTGGTGGCGAGCCCTTCGTCCTCGCGGCCGTAGTCGTCGTCCTGATCCCGGCCGCGCATCCTGTGCGAGCGGCCCTGCTCGCGGTCGGTGTACGGATCCTCGTCCAGCCAGGATGCGCGCATGCGCTCTTCGCGTCCGTGGTCGCGCGGATGGTCTCGACGCGGATGGTCTCGATATGTCGCCATGTCATGCTCCGTCGTTGGGGAAACCGCATCGTCGCCCCGGCCGTGTACGGCGGATGCATTGGAAACGTACAGATTCCGTTGCCGCCGGCTGCCCCCTTTCCCTGCGCGCCCGTTTCATGGCGTAATCGGGACACCCACGTCGTCCATCCATCCGAGGTACGCAGTCCGAACAGCCACGGGAGCCAGGCACGCAATGGAGCCGGAAGTGATCAGCGAGGAGTACGGGATTCCCGCAGCGCAGGCGCGGGAGATCATCTGGCGGGAAACGCGGCGCGCGCTGCTGCGCCGCTGGCAGGCATGGGCATGGCTGGGGACGACCCTGGGGCTGGCGCTGGTGCTGCATCTGGCCCAGCCGGGCAACGGCGTGTATGCGCTGCTGATCGGTGCCGGCGCGCTGCTGGTCTGGTACCAGGTCGGCCGCTTCCTGGCCGAACCGGCGGTGCACGCTGCGGCCCGGAGCCGTTCCGCGGCCTGATCCCGGTCACGGGCCTCCGGCCGTTACAATGAACGGCCCCACGCGTCCGCTGGAGCCGCCATGTCCGCCATTCCCGCCTGCCCGCAATGCGGCCTCGAGAACACCTATCCCGACGGCGCACTGACCGTCTGCGCGGACTGTGGTCACGAATGGGCCGCCGGAGATGCCGCGGCAGGGAGCGGTGGTGGCACGGTGGTGCGTGACGTCAACGGCAATGTGCTCGAGGCCGGCGACAGCGTGGTGGTGATCAAGGATCTCAAGGTCAAGGGTTCGTCGATCCCCCTCAAGCAGGGGACGATGATCCGCAACATCCGCCTGGTCGAGGACGACGCCGAGCACATCGAGGGCCATTCCGACCGGATCCGCGACCTCGTCCTGAAGACCTGCTTCCTGCGCAAGGCCTGAGGCGGCCATGGAGCAGGCGCCCCCGGTACAGGGCGCGTCCGCGGCGGGCAGGCGGGTGGCCGTCGTCGGTGGCGGACCGGCCGGCCTGTTCGCGGCCGAGACCCTGCGCGCGGCCGGCTGCGAGGTCCACCTCTTCGAGGCCAAGGGTTCGGTGGGGCGCAAGTTCCTGGTCGCCGGCAAGGGCGGGCTGAATCTCACCCACTCCGACCCGCCGGCGCTGTTCGCCAGCCGCTACCGCGAGCGCGCCGATGCGGTCGCGCGCTGGCTGGCGGCATTCGACGCCGGCGCCCTGCGGGAATGGGCGCTGGGGCTGGGCGTGCCGACCTTCGTCGGCAGCTCCGGGCGCGTGTTTCCCGAGGACCTGAAGGCGGTGCCGCTGCTGCGCGGCTGGGTGCGCCGGCTGCGCGCGCAGGGCGTTGAGATCCATGTCCACCATCGCTGGCTCGGCTGGGACGGCGACGGTGCGCTGCGCTTCGCCACGGACGCCGATGAACGCAGGTTCGTGCCCGAGGCCACGGTGCTCGCGCTGGGTGGAGGCAGTTGGCCGCAGCTGGGATCCGACGGGACCTGGCAGGAGATCCTGCGCAGGGAGGGGATCGAAGTCGCGCCGCTGCGGCCGGCGAACTGCGGCTTCGACGTCGCCTGGTCGGCGTATTTCGCACAGCGCCATGCAGGCGCGCCGCTCAAGCCGGTGGTCGCGCACTGGCGCGACGCCGCGGGGCGCTGCCACGCCCTGCAGGGCGAATGCGTGGTGTCCGCGCACGGGATCGAAGGCAGCCTGGTCTATGCGATCTCGGCGGAACTGCGCGAGGCCATCGCCCGCGACGGCCATGCCCTGCTTGAACTCGATCTCGCACCGGGCCGCGAGCTTGACCGGTTGCGGCGCGAGCTGTCGCGGCCACGCGGCAAGCGCAGCGTGTCCGAACACCTGCGTCGCGCCGCGGGGCTCGATGGCGCCAAGGCCGGGCTGCTGCGCGAAGTGCTCGATGCCGGCGCCATGCACGATGCCGACGCCGTCGCCAGGGCGACCAAGCGCCTGCCCTTGCGCCTGTCGGCGCCGCGACCGCTGGCCGAGGCCATCAGCAGCGCCGGGGGCCTGCGCCTGGAGGCCCTGGACGATGACCTCATGCTGCGCGCGCGCCCTGGCGTGTTCGCCGCGGGCGAGATGCTCGACTGGGAAGCGCCCACGGGCGGATATCTGCTCACCGCCTGTTTCGCCGCTGGCCGGGTTGCGGCCGAAGGCGCGCTGCGCTGGCTTCGCGTGTCCGCCCGGCCTGCCCCGGGAGGAGAGTCCGGCGCCCGGGCGGGCAGCTAGTCGAGGCGTCGGGTCGCGCGGCCGTCGGCGGCCGCCGGCCCGGGCCCGACCAGCACCATCCCGCCCCAGCCCCGGGGCACCACGATGGCGACCGGATGGCCGCATGCCGTGGCGTCCCCGAGCGCCACGGCGTGCGCGGCCATGGTGGCCTTGAAGCGGCTCTGGAAGATCTCGTCGAAGCCCGGACCCGACACCTGGAACCCCGCTGCGACTTCCTTGATCTCGACCATGGATCTGTCCCGCTGTTGAGGGGGTGCCCCGGCCCAGCTTCACGACTTGCTCAAGGTCGCGGCCAGTTCCGTTGCTGAGCGGCATCCGTGACCGATGCAGGGCCGTGCTGCCGGGGCGGGCAAAGCATGCGCCGACGGCGAAGAAAGGCCCGTCGGTGAGCGGGCGATAGAAGGGTAGGAAAATTCCGAAAATGTGCCTGACTAGCGGTCTCGGCCCGGCCCGGCCTCTCCCGGGAGCAGGTCCTCGCCGGCGTGGGCACGCTGCTCGGCGGCCAGGTGGGCATCGAGGTCGCGGTTGACCGAGGTGTCGCCGCGGCTGGTCCCGTCCGCGGGTGCCTGCGTCATACCGGCGACCGGCGGTGCGGCCACCTCGGCTGCCGGGAGGCTGGCAGTGAACTGGATGTTTCGCGGCGGGCTGATCCCGGCCTGCTGCAGGCGGGTGCGCACTGCGTGGATCGCCTCGCTGCGCACCTTGCCGAGGTCGCTCTCGCGCTGGTCCACCCAGGCGAAGAAGCGCAGGGTGATGGCCGTCGCGTCGTAGCCGTCCACGGTCCACGACGGCCCCGGGTCGGCGAGCACGCCGTCCGTGCCGCGGATCGCCTCCATGGCCAGCTCGTGCACGCAGCGTATGGATTCGGACACGTCCACCGGGACCGCGAATTCGAGCCGTCTCCTGGCATTGCTCGAGAAATTGAGCACCACGGATTTGAACACCAGCGCGTTGGGCAGGGTCAGGCGGTTGCCGTCGTGGGTGACCAGGACCGTGGCCCGCGGGGTGAGCGCGGCCACGCGGCCCTCGTGGGTGTTGTCGATGCGCAGCAGTTCGCCGGGTGCGAACGGGCGCCGGATGCTCAGCAGCACGCCGGCGACATAGTTCTCGGCGATGTCCTTGAACGCGAAGCCCAGGGCGAGGCCGATCACGCCGGCCGAGCCCATCACCGCGCCGACCAGGGCCGTCGCCCCGAGCAGGTCGAGCGCCACCAGCACGCCGCCGAGCAGCGCGAGCCACTGCACCAGCTGCTGCATGAGGCTGGCGAAATAGGGATTCTCGGACTGCCAGTTGCGCCGCGCGATGCGCTGGCCGGCGCGGCGGCCCAGCCACCTGCCGGCCCACCAGGCAAGCGCCACCACCAGCAGGGCCACCAGCAGCAGCGGCAGCGCGGCGATCAGGCGCGTCAGCTTGTCCATGGCGAGCGTGGTCGCCAGGGCGAGGCGTTCGGACAGCCGCGTGCTCAGGATCACGCGGTTCTCGACCCGGGAGATCCCGGGCTGCTGGCTGGCCACCTGTTCGGCTCGTTCGCGATCCCCGGCGTCCAGGACCACGCCCTCGAGCTCGGCCACGCCATCGCGCACGGTGACGGTGACATCGCGCAGCCCGTCGGTCTCCCGCAGCCGGCGCGCCAGATCCCGGCTTCCGGCGAGGTCGGCGTCCGTGGAGGCCTCCGGCGCCGGACCGGCGCCGGCATCGCGGGCCAGTACGTGCACCCCCGCGGCGGACGCCAGCGCCAGGAGCAGGATCAGCAGCGCGGGACGGACGTGTCGCAGGTACGGTCGCATGCCCGGAATGGTCGCATGGATGCGCGAGGCGGATGAGCGCGGCGGCTCAGCACCCGAGCCGGGGCGGCTTCTCGCCCGAGTACAGCATGCGCACCGTGTGCTCGCCGACGTCGTCGGGATGTGCCCCGGCCAGCAGTGCCTGGATCGCCTCGGCCTTCGGGGCGTCCCCGGGCACCACGCCGACCCAGCCGTTCTTGCTGCCGCGCTTGACCGTATACAGGCAGCGGTCGGCCAGGCCCACGCAGGCGCTCCAGTCGCCGATGTCGGGCCATTCGATCGAGAACGGCCAGGGCGCGAAGCCGATCGAGCAGGTCAGCTCCAGCGATACCCCCCGCCCGATGCGGACCGGCTGCCCGGCGATGGCGGCGCGGATGCGCTCGGCCAGCTGGGGGGCGTCCTCGAGGTGGGCGAAGCGCGAGATCAGCAGGAACTCCTCGCCACCCCAGCGCACCAGCAGGTCGTCGTCGCGGCTGAGCAGGCGCAGGCGGTCGGCGAGATGCACCAGGACTTCGTCCCCCGCCTGGTGGCCATAGACGTCGTTGACCTGCTTGAAGTCGTCGATGTCGATCATCAGGAACACCAGGCGGTCGCCGCCGCCGTTGGTGTCCTCCAGCCGGCTGCGCAGCGCAGCCGCCTCGCGGCCCAGCCATTCCTGCAGATCGCGGCGATTGGAGATGCGGGTCAGCGGATCGCGGCGGGTATCGATGCTCAGGCGGGCGTTGGCCCGGCTCAGGCGCTGGTTGGCCAGCTGCAACTGTGCGGTGCGCTCGGCCACGGTGCGCTCGAGCAGCTCGACCTGCCTGCGTTCCCGGCGCACCGCGGCGTCGACGCGGCGCACCACCAGGCCCAACAGCAGCAGCAGGGCCAGGGCGTAGGCGACATAGGCGACGGGATGGCGCCACCACGGCGGCGCCATCTCCAGCCCGAACCTGCGCGGCTGGCCGAACCGGCCGTCGCGACCGGCGGCCTCGACTTCCAGCACGTAGCCGCCGGGTGGCAGGCCGGTCACCGAGAACTCCGCCGTCGGCGCGTGCGGATACACCCAGTCGTCGTGCAGGCCGAGCACGCGGTAGCGGAGCCGGGCCGCGTCCGGCGCGGCGAAATCGATCGCGGTCATGCGCACCGTGATCATGCGGTCGCGATGCGCGAGCTGCGCGGCGCTGTCGTAGACGATGCCGATCTCCCGCGGGCCGCCGCCATCGGCGTCCAGCGGCGACGTGCGCAGCGTGGTCAGGACCGGGCGTGCCGGAGCGCTGTGCCGGGGCAGGCCGGACGGATCGAGGACGTCGACTCCACGGGTGCCGCCGAAGTAGAGCAGGCCGCGGGCATCGCGGTACGCTGAACCGCTGTTGTACTCGCGGTTCGCGAGACCGTCCCGCGGCCCGAGCACCTGGATCGAGCCGTTGCCGGGATCGATCACCGACAGACCGTTGTTGGTGCTGGCCCACAGCCGGCCCAGGTCGTCGGTCAGCATCGAATAGATCACGTCGTTGCCCAGGCCGTCGCTGTGGCGGATGTTGGTCACGGCCGATGTGGCGAGGTCGATGCGGTAGATGCCGCGCGCGTAGCTGCCCGCCCAGAGCGCCCCGTCGTCCGCCAGCAGCGACCACAGCGAGTTGTGCAGGGCCTCGGGGAACACGCGCGCCGGGGCCTGGCCCGGATCCAGTCGCCAGAGGCCGTTGGCATTGGTCGCGATCCAGAGCCGCGGGCCCATGCGCAGCAGCGCCGTCACTTGGCTGTCGCGCAGCGGCGCCAGCGCCGGATCGTCGACGATCTTCCCGGCCTGCATCCGGACCAGGCCGCCGTGGGTGCCGATCCAGCCGTCGCCGCCAGGCTCCAGCAGCAGGGTTTCGACCCGATTGTCAGGCAGCCCGTCCATCGCCCGCGCCGGACCCCGGCCCGACCAATGGAACAGGCCGTCATGGGTGCCGATCCACCAGCCGCCGCGGCCTTCGCCTTCGCGGGCGATGGCGCGCACCGAATGGCCGTCGAATCCGGGCACCTCCCGCCAGTCCACGGCGGTGCCGCGGCGCTCGAGGAGGCCGCCGTCGGTGCCCAGCAGGATGTGGTCGCCGGCGCGCCAGATCGCCCGCATGCTCGCCTTCGGCCAGCCGCCGGGGGCGCCCGCCTCCGAGCGGCCGACGCGGACGGTCGCGGACAGCGGGCGGGCGTAGTGCAGTCCCGAGGTGTAGGTGCCGATCCACAGCGAGCCGGCAGCGTCCTCGTGCAGCGTCGTGACCGAGCTGTCCAGCCGGCGGTCGAGCGACAGAGGGAAGGGTGCGTCGGCCGTGGCGCTGTCCAGCCGGGCCACCCGCCCGTCGCGGAAGCCGATGAGCAGGCTGCCGTCGCCGCGGCGCAGCAGGGTGGTGACCGGCGCGGCCTGCTGCAGCGGCAGCGACCGGCGCATCTTCCCGTCGGCCACGGCGAACAGGAACACGCCGGCGTGCGCGCTCGCCGCCCAGGCGCCCTCGGGACCGGCCTGCAGCGCGACGCAGTCGTCCGCGGGCGATGGCAGGGTGGCGAGCAGGTCCAGGCTGGTGCGGGTCGCGCGCCAGAGTCGGCAGTCGCGGCCCAGCGCGAGCGCGACGCCGGAGCCAGGCAGTGCGGCGAGGCCCGCGATCTCGCCGCCTCCGAGCGACGTCACTGCGCCCGTCTCCGCAACGACATGGTCGAGCCCGCCCCGGGTGCCGATCCAGGCGCCGTCGTCGCCGTCGAGTGCGATGCCTTCGATCTGGTTGTGCGCCAGCCCGGAGCGCGCGTCGAGCCGGACCTGGTCCCAGGTGGGCAGGTGCACCACCTCGAGGCCGCTGTCGTTGGTTCCCAGCCACAGGCGGCGCGTCGCCGGGTCGAAGGCCATCGAGTCGATGCTTCCGCTGGCGAGGTCCTGCGCGTCGTCGCCGGCGCGCCAGACCTGGAACCGGTGACCGTCGAAGCGCGCCAGTCCGTCCTGGGTCGCGACCCAGAGGAATCCCTGGTCGTCATTGGCCAGGGCCCGGACCGTGGATTGCGGCAGTCCTTCGTCGGGGCCGTGGGACTCCAGGCGCAACAGTCCGGGGTCGGCCGCCTGCGCACCGGAGCACGCGGCCAGCGCCAGCAGCGCGAGCGCGACGGCCGATGGCCGGCGGACAGTGGCTTCATTGGTCTGGGTGCAGATCATTGGATATCCACTCCAGCAAGGAACATGCCACGCGGTCCGGAAGCCGGCCTTGCGAAGCGGCCCATGCGCCCCGATCAAGTATCCACCAGGACAGCAGTGGAGCAGACATCATGGCCACCGGTTGGGCCGGCGACGGCGCGGTACAGGACCAGATCGACGCCACCGTGAAGGACGCCATCCAGCGCGCGCGCAGCCGCCTGGGCAGCGGGCCCGGGCGCGAGGACTGCGAGGAGTGCGGCGAGCCCATTCCCGAGGGCCGGCGCAAGGCCGTGCCGGGCGTCCGCCTGTGCCTGGCCTGCCAGTCCGCGCGCGACGCGGAGGAGGCGGCCGCTTCCGGCTACAACCGGCGCGGCAGCAAGGACAGCCAGCTGCGCTAGGCTTCCGGGGATCGCGGCGGAGGTGCAGGTGACAGAAAGCACAGGCTGGTTCCGGAGGTTGGCGGAGCGGTTCGCGCGGATGCGCGGCACGGGACCGTTGGATCCGGACGGCAAGCGGCTGCCACCGGCCCGTCTGCACCGGCATGGCGAGTATGTCTCGCTGCAGTTCCGCCGCGGACAGACCCAGAGCCGGATGCGCGGCGACGCTCCCGAGCGCCTGCTGATCGACTACACGCGGACCATGCTGGCGGCGCTGCTGTGGCAGCCGCGCCCGGCGCACATCGGCATCGTCGGACTGGGGGGCGGCTCGCAGGTGAAGTTCCTCCACCGGCACGTTCCCGGAACCCGGCTGGAGGTAGTGGAAAACCATCCCGGCGTGATCGAGCTGCGCCGCGAATTCGGCATTCCCGACGACGACGGCCGGCTGCAGGTGGTATTCGACGACGGCGCCCGCTTCGTCGCCGCGCGTCCGGGCCGCTACGACCTGCTGCTGATCGATGGCTATGACGCCGGGGGTATTCCGGAGGCGCTGTCGACGCCGGCCTTCCATACCGCCTGCCGCGAGGCGCTGGCGCCCGGCGGCGTGATGGCGACCAACCTCCATGGCGACGATCCATCCCACCATGTCGAACGGCTGCGCGCGACCTTCGGACGGGACCGGGTGCTGGTGCTGGCCGAGCCGAAGATGAGCAACCGCGTCGCCTTTGCCTGGATCGGGGCCACCCCGGCCGGCGATGCCGCCACGGTCGAGGCCGCGCGCGCCGCGCTCGGCGAACAGGGGCGGCGGGAACTCGCCCCGGCCCTGGAACGGGTGGCGGGCGCGCTGCGCCAGCGCCGGAAGGCGGAATGCGCGAACTGATCCCGCTGCCTCCGGACATGCTCGCGGGCCTGCGCGAGGCCCATGCGACGCCGCCGCGCGCCTACCACCACTTCGGCCATGTCCAGGCGGTCCTCGCGCATTACGGGGCGGTGGCCGCCGGGCCGGGCTGGGCACGGCCGCGCGAGGTCTGGCTGGCGGTGCTTTACCACGATGCGGTGTACAAGGCAGGGCGCCGCGACAACGAGGCGCGCTCCGCGGCGCTGGCCGCGGCGGACATCGCGCGCTGGCTGTCCGGCGCGGGCCTGGACACGGGATTCGTGGTCGAGCTGATCGAACTGACCGCGCGCCACGGCGCGCTCGCGCCCGGAGATCTCGGCCCCGGCGCGGAAGGCGACGACCGCCGCCACTTCCTCGACTGCGACATGGCCATCCTCGGTGCCGATGCCGCGACCTTCGATGCCTACGACCGGGCGATCGCCGAGGAATACCGGAGCGTGGTGCCGGCGTGGCTGTTCCGCATCCGGCGCCGCCGCTTCCTGCGCGGGCTGCTGCACAGCGAGCGCATCTACCTGAGCGCCTTCTTCCACGAACGCCTCGACGCTCCCGCCCGCGCCAACCTCCGCCGCGTCCTGGGCGACCCGCCCACCGCCGCGGCCTGACCGCCATCACCCCGGCACGGAGAGCCGCGCCGACCGATGCACGCGGCGCCCGGTATCCTGTGCGCATGGCGAAGCTGCTCCTCAACATGCGCATGGTCCCCGACGACGAGGCCGACGACGTCCGCGGCTTCCTGGACGCGAACGGCATCGGCTGGCACGAGACCCGGCCGAGCCGCTGGGGCATCTCCCACGGCGGCATCTGGATCTCCGAGGACGGTGACTACCCCCGCGCGAGGGCCCTGATGGACGACTATCAGGCCGGCCGGCAGGCGCGCGCCCGCGCCGAGCGCGCCGCGGCGCTGCGCGACGGAAGCGCCGAGACCTTCGCCGACATGCTGCGCCGCGAGCCGGTGCGCGTCGTGGGCCTGCTGCTGGGCATCGCGCTGGGGCTGGCCCTGGTGGCGCTGCCGGTGCTGCTGCTGTGGCGTGCGGGCGGCGGCTGAGCCCGACACGGGGGCTGGCAGCCGCGGACGGCCCCGCTGACGCGCAGTGAATGCCCGGTGTTTATCATCGGCCGTTGCACGAACCCACGGATGCCGACTTGGACCTGCCGATCCGCCGCTTCGCTCCGGCCTGTCTCGCGATCGCCTGCCTCGCACTCGGGAGCTGCGTGCGCGACGACCGGGCGGTCGCTCCCGGTGCGGACCAGCCGCCGGCCACCAGCGCGCCGCCGCCGACGCCCCGCGCGTCGCTCGAACCCGATCCCGCCAATGCACCGATCGAGCGCGCCGCACCGCCGACGCTGCAGGCCGTGGCCCTGGGCCGCTTCGAACCCGTCGATCCGGTGGCCGGGGCGATGACGGGTGCGCTCGAGATCGGGGACTCGCGGATCGCCTGCGACAGCGGCATCGTCTTCGTCACGGAGCGCGTGGCCATCGTCCGTGGTGGCGACGAGTTCAGTGCCGGCCAGCGCTACGCCGACGTGATGATGGTCGACGCCCTGCAGCCGGTCGAGCTGCGCCGGGTGCTCGACGAGACCCGGGCCGACGACGGTCGGGGCCTCTGCGGGAGCATGAAGACCGGCTTCCTGGCGCTGTCCAGCCAGGTCGAGCAGGACGGGCGGGTGGTCAAACTGGTCGCGCTGCAGGGCGACGGCATTCCCGCGGCCACCGCCGAGGACACGGCCCTGTGCGCAGCGGTGACCTACGTGAGCGAGGACTGAGCCGCCGGCTCAGGCGACTCCGCCGGCCGCGTGGCCGGAGGCCCAGGCCCACTGGAAGTTGTAGCCGCCGAGCCAGCCGGTGACGTCCACCACTTCGCCGATGAAGTACAGGCCGGGTACCAGGCGCGACATCATCGTCGATGAGGACAGCCCCCCGGTGTCGACGCCACCGAGCGTGACCTCGGCGGTGCGGTAGCCCTCGGTGCCGCTGGCGACCACCGGCCAGGCGTGGAGTGCCGCGGCCGCGTGCGCCAGCGCGGGTTCATCGAACTGTCGCAGCGGACGGTCGCCGAGCCAGTGCTCGCACAGGCGCTGGGCGAAGCGCCGCGGCATGCATTCCGCGAGTACGGTGCGCAGCTCGCTGGCCGGACGCGCCGCGCGCTGTTCGCGCAGGAAGGCGAGGGCGTCGATACCCGGCAGCAGGTCGATGGCCAGGGGCTCGCCGGCGTCCCAGTACGACGAGACCTGCAGGATCGCGGGGCCGCTGAGGCCGCGATGCGTGACCAGCATGGCATTGCGGAAGGACTGGCCGCGGCTGCAGGCCTCGACCTCGAGCGAGACGCCGCTCAGCCCCTCGAGCCGTTCGGCGTGGCTGCCGGTGAGCACCAGCGGCACCAGGCCGGCGCGCGTGGGCAGCACGGTGTGGCCGAACTGCCGCGCCAGCGCGTAGCCGAGGCCGCTGCCGCCAAGGCTGGGGATCGACAGCCCGCCACTGGCGACCACCAGCGAGTGCGCCACGACGCGGCCGTGCGCGGTGTCGACCTGGAAGCCTTCGCCTTCGCGTGCCACGGCGGACACGTCGCAGTCGACATCGACCGCGACGCCGGCGTCGGCGCACTCGTCGAGCAGCATGCGCACGATCTGCTTCGAGGAGTCGTCGCAGAACAGCTGGCCCAGCTCCTTCTCGTGCCAGGCGATGCCGTGACGGTCGACCATGTCGATGAAGTCCGCGGGGGTGTAGCGCGCCAGGGCCGATTTGCAGAAGTGCGGGTTGGCCGAGATGAAGTTCGCGGGCGTGGTACCGGTGTTGGTGAAATTGCAGCGGCCGCCGCCGGACATCAGGATCTTCTTGCCGGGGCGGTTCGCGCGCTCGATCACGCGCACGCTGCGGCCGCGGCGGCCGGCGGTCATCGCGCACATCAGTCCGGCGGCGCCGGCCCCGATGACCAGCACGTCGCAGGAAATCGTCATCGCGACAGGATAGCGGCAGCGTGCGCCCGCTGCGCCTTGCGGTTGCGCGGCTGCGCCGATGTTCTGTGTCGTGGCGTCCGGTCTCCGGGGCACGGACGTCCTCTTCCAGGGAGTCGGGGAAATGGGCCATCCATGGCCCACTCTCCGCACTCCGCCGCCAGCCACCTCCCGCCCGATCGTCCGCGGCTTCGTGAAGATTCCTCTCCCGACTCGGGGTGGTGGCGTGCAGTTGGCGCGTTGTCGCACTTCTGGCGCACCGTCGCGCCTTGAAATCGCTTCGTCGGGGTCCGCGCAGCCGGTCCCGCGCTCAGGAGCGGCTCCGTTGTGGCCCGCGCAGCCCGTCCCCCGCACAGGAGCGGCTCCGTTGTGGCCCGCGCAGCCCGTCCCCCGCACAGGAGCGGCTCCGTTGTGGTCCGCGCTGCCCGTCCCGCGCACAGGGGGTGTGCTCCCCCGGCCGTCTCCGCGTCCTGCTCCCATCGGCCGGCCGCCGGCCATCCATGGCCGGCTGTCCGCACACCCCCTGTGCGCGGGACGGGCTCCAACGTTCTGCGGCTTCGGGACGGAAGATCAAAAGCGGCGGAGCCGGGCAGCTCCCGGTCATGACGCCCCGTTTCAACGTCGACGTCGACGTGGCCCTCTTCCCGACCGCACGAAAGGTCGTGCCCGCCGCGGATGCAGGGGGGATGCCCAGAGCCGGCCATGGATGGCCGGCGGCCGGATCTGGGAGCAGGACGCGGAGAATCCGCTGGGCATCCCCCCCTGCGTCCGTGGCGGGCGGCCAGGACTCGAACGGAGCGTCAGTGGCGGCCGGCCAGGACTCGAACGGAGCGTCCCCCCGTAGAATGCGCGGATGCGAAACGCAGCCCGACATTCCCTGGAGCCCCCTGCAGCCGCGACTCCCTGCGGAGCGCACGCATGAGCTGGCTCGGCCTGGTCGCGATCATCATCGGCCTCTACCTGGCGTTCAAGGTCGCCGGCATGGTGCTGAAGCTCGCGCTGTGGCTGCTGATCGTGGTCGCCGCCTACTGGTGGCTCGCGCCGCTCTTCGGCTGGCCGGCGCTGGAGGAAGTCATCCACGTCCTCGGTCCCTGAGCGGGATCGCCGCGATGGCGGCTCCCACCCCGCCAGGGCGGCTGCAGGATCGCGGAACAGCGCTTATTCCGGGCGGGGACCCTTGCGGTGCGGCTTGCGTGGCGGGAAGGGCTTCTTGCCGAATCCCTTCTTCGCGAACGGTTTGCGCGCCGGCGCCTTGCCGGCGGTGTCGGGCGCTTCGCCATCCGGGGTGATGCGCAGCTGCTGCCCCGCGCACCGCACGCCCTTGAGATGGGCCATGGTCTGCGGCGGCATGCCCTCGGGCAGGTCGATCAGGCTGTGGTCCTCGAAGATCTCGATGCGACCGATGTGCCGGGAATCGATGTTGGCCTCGTTCGCGATCGCGCCGACGATGTTGCCCGGCTTGACGCCATGGTCGTAGCCGACCTCGACCCGGAAGGTCTGCATGCCCGGCTGCGGCGGACGCGGCACGCGCTCCTTCTTCGGGAAGGCGGGGCGGTCGCCGCGGTCGGCGTACTCGCCGCGTTCGTGGCGGCCCGGACGCTCGCGGAAGCCGCGCTCGTCGCCGAAGGGCGCGGCGGGGCGTGGCTCGCGCTTCGGCGCCTCCATCAGCAGCGGCACGTCGCCGCGGGCCATCTTCGCCAGCGCCGCGGCGATCTCCACCGCCGGCACGTTGAATTCCTGCTCGTAGTCCTCGACCAGGGACTGGAACAGCGCCAGTTCGCCGGCCGCCAGGGTGTCGGTGATCGCCTGCTTGAACTTTCCGATGCGGGCGTCGTTGACGTTCTCCACGGTCGGCAGGTCCATCTGCTCGATCGGCTGCCGGGTCGCGCGCTCGATCGCGCGCAGCAGGTTGCGTTCGCGCGGAGCGATGAACAGGATCGCCTCGCCGCTGCGCCCGGCGCGGCCGGTGCGGCCGATGCGGTGGACGTAGCTCTCGGTGTCGTAGGGCACGTCGTAGTTCAGCACGTGGCTGATGCGGTCGACGTCCAGGCCGCGCGCGGCGACGTCGGTCGCGACCAGGATGTCGATCTTGCCGTCCTTGAGCTGGGCGATCGTGCGCTCGCGCTGGACCTGCGCGATGTCGCCGTTGATCGCGGCGGCGGCGAAGCCGCGCGCCTGCAGCTTCTCGGCCAGTTCCTCGGTCGCGATCTTGGTGCGCGTGAACACGATCATGCCATCGAAGGGTTCGGCCTCCAGGATCCGCGTCACCGCGTCAAGCTTGTTGGTGCCGCTGACCATCCAGTAGCGCTGGCGGATGTTGCGTGCGGTCGTGGTGGCGGCCTTGATCGAGACCTCCACCGGATCCTTCAGGTAGGTCTGGGCGATGCGCCGGATCGGCGGCGGCATGGTGGCCGAAAACAGCGCGACCTGGCGGGTCTCCGGGGTGCGCGCGAGCACCGCCTCGACGTCGTCGATGAAGCCCATGCGCAGCATTTCGTCGGCCTCGTCGAGCACCAGCATGCGCAGCTCGGAGAGGTCCAGCGAGCCCTTCTCGATGTGGTCGATCACACGCCCCGGGGTGCCCACGATCACCTGCACCCCGCGGCGCAGCGCCTGCAGCTGTGGGCCGTAGCCCTGGCCGCCGTAGATCGGAAGCACCTGGAAGCCGGGCATGAAGGCGGCGTACTTCTGGAAGGCCTCGGCGACCTGGATCGCCAGTTCGCGGGTGGGCGCGAGCACCAGCACCTGGGGCTTGCGCGCGGCCGGGTCGAGGCGCGCCATCGCCGGCAGGGCGAAGGCGGCGGTCTTGCCGGTGCCGGTCTGCGCCTGGCCGAGCACGTCGCGCCCTTCCATGAGCGGCGGGATGGTGGCGGCCTGGATCGGCGAGGGGGGATTCATAGCCGACCGCGGCCAGCGCCTGCAGCAGCGGCTGCGGCAGGCCAAGGTCGGTGAACAGCGGAGTGGGGGTGTCGGAACTCATCGGCGGCCTCTTGCGGGCCGGATGGCCTGGCGGGGTGGGGATTCTACGCGCGACGGCGCGCGTGCGCCGTCAGGAGGTGCGCGTGGCCAGTCGCTGGCCGAGCTTCACGGGTGTTTCCGCGCCCAGCCCCGGCGCGAGCGCGGCCACGCCCGGCGGCAGCAGCACGATCACGGTCGAGCCGTAGTTGAAGCGGGCCATCTCGTCGAAGCGCGCCAGTTCGACCGTCGAGTCCGCGTAGTCCTTGCCGGTCACGCGATCGCCGTAAGCCGGGATCTCCTCTCCGCTCCAGACCGTCTCCACGCCCGACACGAGAAGCGCGCCCACCATCACCACCGCCATCGGGCCGAAGTCGGTTTCGAAATGGCAGACCAGGCGCTCGTTGCGCGCGAACAGCCGCGGCACCTTGGCCACCGCGCGTGGTCCCACGCTGAACAGGCGGCCGGGCACGTGCACCGTGCGCAACAGCCGCCCGCTCCAGGGCATGTGCACCCGGTGGTAGTCGCGCGGCGAGAGATAGACCGTGGCGAACAGGCCCCCGTCGTAGGGCGCGGCGGCGGCACCTTCGCCCAGCAGTTCCGCGGCGGTGAACCAGCGTCCCTTGGCCTGGAAGATCCGCCCGTCCTCGATCGGTCCGCACTGGCTGATGCGGCCGTCGGCCGGCATCAGGATCGCGGCCGGATCGGGATCGGGCACGCGCGCGCCGGGACGCAGGGCGCGGGTGAAGAAGGCGTTGAACGTCGGGTAGGCGGCAGGGTCGGCGTCCGCCGCTTCCTCCAGGTCCACCCCGAAGCGCCGGACCACGGTGTCGATCAGCCAGCGGCTGACGCGGGGATGGTCGGACCAGGCCAGGCGGCGTGCCATCGATGAGAGCAGCCTGTGCGGCAGCACATGGGTCAGCGCGGTGACCAGGCTCATCTCGCGGGCGCCCCGGTGAGCGCGATGAGATCGGCGGCGATCGCGGCCGGATCCAGGGGGCCCTGCACCACGCCGGCCATGCGTCCTTCGGGATCCAGTACGGCGAGCGCGGCGGAGTGGTCGATGGTGTAGGCATCCGCCGGCGCACCCTCTGGCCCCGGCGCCTTCATGAACACCAGCGACAGCGAGCGCGCGAAGTCCTCCAGCGCCGGGATGTCGGCGGTGGCCGCCAGGGTGTCACGGTGGAAGAAGGCGGCGTACTCGCCGATGCGGTCCGGGCTGTCGCGCTCGGGGTCCACCGAGACGAACAGCACCCGCGGCCGCTGCGCCTCGGGCAGCGGTTCCCATTCCTTCTGCGCGCGGGAGAGGTCGGCCAGCGTGGTCGGGCAGACATCGGGGCAGTGGGTGAAGCCCAGGAAGACCAGGGTCCAGTGGCCGTGCAGCTCGCCCGGCACCAGCTGGGTGCCGTCGGACTGTTGCAGGGCGAAGGGCGGCAGCTCGCGCGGCTGCGGGAACAGGCGCACCGCGGCGAGTTCCGGGGCGGGCGCGCTCTCGCGGCCGAACCACTGCTGCGACGCCACCAGGCCGAGGCCTGCGGCGAGGGCGACCACGAGCACGATCAGGACGCTACGGTTGAACATGTGGCCTCGGCGGAACGGCAAGGCCGGCCATGATAGCGGCTGCGCGCAGGCCCGGCAGCGGCTCGCCTATACTGCGGAACCCGGCGAAAAGGGCCGCGAACGCGCGCCATGACCACGCACCAGCTCCTGACCATCATCGACCTGATCCGCTATGGCGCCAGCCGGTTCAACGCGGCGGGCCTGACCTTCGGCCACAGCTACGACAACGCCCTGGACGAGGCGACCCAGCTCACCCTCCACGCCCTGCACCTGCCGCACGACCTGAGTCCGGTCTACGGCCAGGCCCGGGTGACCGAGGCCGAAAAGGAAGAGGTGCTGGGCCTGTTCATCCGCCGCATCGAGGAGCGGATCCCGGCCGCCTATCTCTGCGGCGAGGCCTGGTTCGCGGGGCTGAGCTTCAAGAGCGACCGCCGAGCCCTGGTGCCGCGCTCGCCGATCGCCGAACTGATCGAGTCCGGCTTCTGAACCCTGGCTGGCCGGGCGCGAGGTGCGCCGGGCGCTCGACCTCTGCACCGGCTCGGGCTGCATCGCCATCGCCATGGCGCACTACAACCCGGACTGGCACGTCGATGGCGTCGACCTGAGCCCCGAGGCGCTGTCGCTGGCGAAGGAGAACGAGCGCAGGCTGGGGGTACGCAACGTCCGCTTCCTCGAGTCCGACCTGTTCTCCTCGCTGCAGGGCGAACACTACGACCTGATCGTCAGCAACCCGCCCTACGTCACCAATGCCGAGACCGACGCGCTCCCGCGGGAGTATTCGTACGAGCCCGAGATGGGCCTGCGCGCCGGCAACGACGGCCTGGACCTGGTGCTGAGGATCCTGCGCGACGCTCCGCTGCATCTGTCCGAGGACGGCCTGCTGGTCTGCGAGGTCGGCGAGGCCGAGCGCGCGCTGTCGGCCCTGCTGCCGGAACTGCCGCTGATGTGGGTGGAGTTCAAGGTCGGGCAGATGGGCGTGTTCGTGGCCGAACGCCACGACCTGGTGACGCACAACCGGCGCATCGCCGCGCTGGCGGCGGAGCGCCAGGGCGGCGTGGCCGCCGGCGCCGCGGCTCCGGCTCCCGCCCCGGCCAGCGGGCCGGACGGCCTGTTCTGATGGGCGCGCCCGCGGGCCGGTCGCGGCGCCACGGGGCGCGGCCATGAACACCTTCGGGCAGCTGCTGCGGGTCACGACCTTCGGCGAGTCGCACGGACCGGCCATCGGCTGCGTGGTCGACGGCTGCCCCCCGGGCATCCCCCTGGCTCCGGAGGACTTCGCGCGCGACCTCGAGCGCCGCGCCACCGGGCGCACGCGCCACACCTCGGCGCGGCGCGAGGAGGACGCGATCGAGATCCTCTCCGGCGTGTATGAGGGCCTCACCACCGGCACCCCGATCGCGCTGCTCGTCCGCAACACCGACGCGCGCAGCCGCGACTACGCCGCGATCGCCGGGCAGTTCCGTCCGGGCCACGCCGACTACGCCTACTGGCAGAAATACGGCATCCGCGACCCGCGCGGCGGCGGCCGCAGTTCCGCGCGCGAGACCACCATGCGGGTCGCCGCGGGGGTGATCGCGAAGAAGTGGCTGGCCGACCGTCACGGCGTGCGGGTGCGCGGCCACCTGGCGCAGATCGGCGACATCATGCCGCGAAGCCACGACTGGGATGCGGTCGAAGGCAATCCGTTCTTCTGGCCCGACGCGGCCCAGGTGCCGGAGCTGGAGGCGTACATGGACGCACTGCGCAAGTCCGGTGATTCGGTGGGCGCACGCGTCGCCGTGGTCGCCGACGGCGTGCCGCCCGGATGGGGCGAGCCGGTCTACGGCAAGCTCGACGCCGGCATCGCCGCGGCGATGATGTCGATCAACGCGGTCAAGGGCGTGGAGATCGGGGACGGTTTCGCCAGCGTCGCGCAGAGGGGCAGCGCCCACCGCGATCCGATGACGCCCGCGGGCTTCCTGTCCAACCATGCAGGCGGTGTGCTCGGCGGCATCAGCAGCGGCCAGCAGGTCGTCTGTTCGGTGGCGTTCAAGCCGACCTCGAGCCTGCGCCTGCCGGTGGCAGGCCTGGACGTCGACGGGCAGGTCGTGGACATCGTCACCACCGGCCGCCACGACCCCTGCGTCGGCATCCGCGCGACGCCGATCTGCGAGGCCATGCTGGCGCTGGAGCTGATGGACCAGGCGCTTCGCCACCGCGCCCAGTGCGGCGACGTCGGCGAGGTCGCGCCGCGCATCCCGGCGTCGGCCGGCGGCCGGGATGATGGCTGAGCCGCGTCCCCGGGTCTGGGTGTCGCAGCCGCTGTACGCGGACCTCGAGGCGCGGCTGGACGAATGGTTCGAGGTCGCGCGCACGCCGCGGGTCACCGACCACGCGCCCGGGGCGATCGCCGCAGCGCTCGCCGATGCCGATGGTGCCCTGGTCACGCTCAACGACCGGATCGGCGAAACCGAGGTGGCCGGCGCGTCGCGGCTGCGCGCGGTGGCCAACGTCGGCGTCGGCTACGACAACCTCGATGTCGCGGCGCTGGCGGCGCGCGGCATCGTCGCCACCAACACGCCCGGCGTGCTCACCGAAACCACCGCCGACTTCGGCTTCGCGCTGATGATGGCCGCGGCGCGCCGCATCACCGAGGCCGAACACTGGCTGCGCGACGGGCGCTGGCAGGGCTGGGGCTTCCATGAGCTGCTCGGCGCCGAGATCCACGGCAGCACGCTGGGCATCCTCGGCATGGGCCGGATCGGCCAGGGCATCGCCCGGCGCGCGCGCGGCTTCGGCATGCGCGTGCTGTACCACAACCGCCACCGGCTGCCCGAGGCCGTGGAGGAGGCCTGCGCCGCGACGTGGACCACGCGCGCGGCGCTGCTGGCAGACTCCGACCACCTCGTGCTGGTGCTGCCGTACACCGCGGACAACCACCACATCATCGACGCCGGGGCGCTGGCCGCGATGAAGCCGACGGCCACGCTGACCAATATCGCCCGCGGCGGCCTGGTCGACGAGGGCGCGCTGGCCGAGGCCTTGCAGTCCGGCCGCCTGGCCGCCGCCGGGCTCGACGTGTTCGAGGGCGAGCCGGCGGTGGATCCGCGGCTGCTCGCGTGCCGCAACGTGGTGCTGACGCCACACGTCGCGAGCGCCAGCCTGCCCACGCGCCGCGCGATGGTGGCGCTGGCGGTGGACAACCTGGTCGCGGCGATGGGATTCGGCCCCGATGCCGGACATCCGCCGAGCCCGGTGACGCGCATTCCGTAGAATGCGGCGATGTACACCAGCATCGCCGCCTACCACTTCGTTGCCATCGACGACCCGGCCGCGCTCGCGGCACGCCTGCGTGTCCTCGCGGAGGAGCGCGCGCTGCTCGGCACCGTCCTGGTCGCGGGCGAGGGCATCAACCTGTTCCTCGCGGGCGATGGTGGCGATATCGATGCCTTCCTCGCCCGCCTGCGGGGGACGCGCGCTTCGCGACCCTGCATGCGAAGGTCAGCCACAGCCGCACCCGGCCGTTCGCGCGCCTGAAGGTCAAGGTCAAGCCGGAGATCATCAGCTTCCGGCGCGAAGGCACGTCGCCCCTGGGCGGGCGGGCGCCCGCGGTGCCCCCGGAGGACCTCGCGCGCTGGATCGCGAAGGGCCATGACGATGACGGACGGCGCCTGGTCCTGCTCGATACCCGCAACCGCGAGGAGATCGGCCACGGCAGCTTCGCCGGCGCGCTGACCCTGCCGATCGATAACTTCACCGACCTGCCGGCGGCGCTGGAGCCGCACCGGGACGCCCTGGCCGACGCCACCGTGGTTGGCTTCTGCACCGGCGGCATCCGCTGCGAGAAGGCGGTGACCTGGATGCGCGCGGAAGGCTATGCCGGCGCAGTGCAGCTCGAAGGCGGGATCTTGGGCTATTTCGAAGCCGTGGGCGGTTTCGGCTATGAGGGGCGCTGCTTCGTCTTCGACGAGCGGGTGGCCCTGGATCCGGACCTGCGCGCCGCGGCCGACCTCGACGCGCGATAATGGCGTGCTGCGCGGCACCGTCGCGCGACCAGTCAACGGAGTTCCGATGGACAGGAAGTACAAGGTGGCCGTGGTCGGCGCGACCGGCGCGGTAGGCGAGACCATGCTTTCGATCCTGGCCGAGCGCGGCTTCCCGGTCGGCGAGCTCGTGGCCCTGGCCAGCGAGCGTTCCGCCGGCGGCATGGTCGCCTTCGGCGACGACGAGGTGATGGTGCGCGACCTCGCGGGCTTCGACCCCGCCGGCGTCGACATCGCGCTGTTCTCCGCGGGCGGCGCGATCTCGAAGGAATACGCGCCGAAGTTCGCCGCCGCCGGCGCGGTGGTGATCGACAACTCCTCGGCCTTCCGCCTGGACCCGGACGTGCCGCTGGTGGTCGCGGAGGTCAATCCGGAGATGGTGAAGCAGCGCCCGCGCGGCATCATCGCCAATCCCAACTGCTCGACCATGCAGATGGTGGTGGCGCTGGCGCCGATCCACCGCCGGGCCGGCATCGAGCGCATCAACGTGGCGACCTACCAGTCGGTGTCGGGCGCGGGGCGCTTGGCGCTGGAGGAGCTCGGACGGCAGACCGCCAGCCTGCTGAGCTTCCAGGGCGCGGAGCCGGAGCGGTTCCCGGTCCAGATCGCCTTCAACCTGATCCCGCACATCGACGAATTCATGGACAACGGCTACACCCGCGAGGAGATGAAGCTGGTGTGGGAAACCCGCAGGATCCTCGGCGACGAGCGCATCCAGGTGAACCCGACGGCGGTGCGGGTGCCCGTGTTCTACGGCCACGCCGAGGCGTTGCACATCGAAACGCGCGAGAAGCTCACCGCCGGGGAAGCGCGCGCGCTGCTCGAGGCCGCGCCGGGGGTGGAAGTGGTGGACGAGCGCGCGCCGGGCGGTTATCCGACGCCGGTGACCCATGCCTCGGGCAGGGACGCGGTCTTCGTCGGTCGCATCCGCGAAGATCTCTCCCATCCGCGCGGCCTGGACCTGTGGGTCGTGGCCGACAACATCCGCAAGGGTGCGGCCCTGAACGCGGTGCAGATCGCGGAACTGGTCGCAGGCGAAGGCTGATGCGCGGCCTCGCGTTGCCATGCATGGCCCGGGACCGCTAGAGTCCACGCGATGCAACCGGGGGAACGAGTGGCCAATCCGCGCATGAAGCGAGCGATCCGCTGGGCGGGCCTGTGCGGCCTGCTGCTGGTGCTGTTCGCCGGCCAGGCGCTGGCGCTGGGGCTGGGCCGGATCGAGGTCAGGTCGCGCGCCGGCGAGCCGCTGTTGGCCGAGATCCAGGTGATCTCCGGAGATCCCGCGGAGCTCGACGCGCTGCGCGCTCGCCTGGCATCGCCGGACACCTTCCGCCGCATCGGCCTGCCCGCGCCTGACGCGATGCTCTCGGAGCTCGAGTTCGCAGTGGCGATGGACGTCCGTGGCAACCCGGTGATCCGCGTCACCACGCGCGAACCGGTCACCCGGCCCGCCCTGACCTTCCTGGTGGAAGTGGACTGGGGACAGGGCCGTCTGGTGCGCGAATACTCGGCGCTGATCGACACGCCGCAGACGGTGGCCGCGCCCTCGCAGCCCGCCATCGACGCCCCGGTCGCGGCGCCTTCGAACACCATCGTGCGCGGTCCCGCTCCGGCGCCCGCGCCCGCCGCACCCGAAGAAGCCGGGCCGGGGCCGGCCCAGGGACCGGTCGCGGTCGGCGACGCCCGGCAGGGCTCCGCCGGCAAGGACAGGGCTGCTGCGGCGCCCGTGCCAGCGCCCGCCGCGCCCCGGACCGTGCCGGCACCGCCCACGGCCGCCGCCCCGGCGCCGGCCCCCGGAGACCGGCGGGTCGCTGCCGGCGAGACGCTCGGCGAGATCGCCCGGCAGTTGGTCGACGACGGCATCCGCCGCGAGCAGGCCATCGTGGCCCTGTTCCGCGCCAACCCCGAAGCCTTCATCGCCAACAACCTCAATCTGGTGCGCGAGGGCGCCGTGCTGCGCATTCCGGACCGCAGCGAGATCGCGGGGCTGGACCTGGGCGAGTCGCGCGCGCTGATGCGCGAGCAGATCGCGGCATGGCGCGCCATGGCGGGGCCGGCGCCGCAGCCCGAGGCGGCTGCGCTGGCTGACGAAGGCGCTTCCGGACAGTCCGCAGATGCGGATCCGAGGAGCCGGGCGGCCGCGTCGCCGGTCGCGGACGCGCGCCTGGAGATCGTGCCGCCATCGGCCGCCGGCGCGCGGCAGGCAGGCATACGATCCGGCATCCAGGCCGGTGGCGAGGGCGAAATGCTGCGACAGGAACTGCAACAGGAACTGCAACAGGAACTGCAACAGAGCCGCGAGACGCTGGCGGCGAGCAACGCCGAGGTGGAGGAGCTCAAGGCCCGGGTCGCCGACCTCGAGCGACTGCAGGCGCAGCAGGCCCGGCTCATCGAACTCAAGGACAGCGAACTGGCCGCGGCCCAGGAACGGTTGGCGGAGACCGGCGAAGCCGCGGCCGCCGCACCGGAGACGGGGGCCCCGGGCGGCGGCGCGCTGCCCTGGTCCTGGATCGGCCTGGGCCTGGTGCTGGTGGCGGTAGTGGCCTGGCTGCTCGCGCGCCGCGCGCCGAAGCCGACGCCGCGGCCGCGCTTCGATTCCGCGACCCTGGACGCGGCGGCACAGGCCCCCTGGGGTGCGGCCGGGCTGTCCGGTGCAGGCGAGGCGGCGGTCGCCGACAGCGCGATCGAGCCGGGCACCACGCCTTCTCCGCAGCCTGCGGAAGTCGCGGAGCCGGGGCCGGCATGGCATTCACGGGTCGCGGTACCCACTGGCGTCTCCGTCCCGCCCCCGGCGGGCGAAGCGCTGCACGCTTCAACCGCAGCGGCTGGCGAAGACGTTGCCGGCAGCCGCTCCGCTTCGCCGGGAACCCTCCAGGGAGGCAGCGAGCGCATCGAGCTGGCGCGTGCCTACCTCGATCTCGGCGACATCGATACCGCGCGCGACCTGCTGCGCGAGGTCGCCCACGCCGGCGACCCGGTCGACCGTGCCGAGGCTTCGCGCCTGCTGGACGGGATCGCCTGAGGCCGGTTCCGCGCCGCGGCGGTCCGCGGTGCGGCCGGTTCCGTGGACGCCATGCGCTACGCCCTGGGCATCGAGTACGACGGCGGCGGTTTCCTGGGCTGGCAACGCCTGACCCAGCCCGGCGTGGAAAGCACGCAGACCCTGCAGGCGGCGCTGGAAACCGCCCTGTCCAGGGTGGCCGATGCGCCGGTGGCGACCACCTGCGCCGGACGCACCGATGCCGGCGTGCATGCCCGCTGCAACGTGGTGCACTTCGACAGCGATGCCGGGCGCAGCCCGCGCAACTGGATGCTGGGCACGACCTCGCTGCTGCCGCCGTCGATGTCGGTGCGCTGGTGCCGCGAGGTCGCCCCGGACTTCAACGCACGCTTTTCCGCGCGCGCGCGGCGCTATCGCTACAGCATCCTGAACCGCCCGGTCCGGCCAGCGCTCGGCCGGCAGTATCTGGCCTGGACGCGCAGGCCGCTCGACGCCGGGGCCATGCACCGCGCGGCCCAGGCCCTGGTCGGCGAGCTGGACTTCTCCTCGTTCCGCACCGTGCACTGCCAGGCCCCGCACGCGCGCCGCGACCTGCAGGAAATCAGCGTCAGGCGCGAGGGCGACGTGGTCGTGGTCGAAGTGCAGGCCAACGCTTTCCTGCATCATATGGTCCGCAACATCGTCGGCTCCCTGCTCGAGGTCGGTGACGGATCCCGTCCTGGGCACTGGATCGCCGACGTGCTGGCCGCGCGCGACCGCAGGCGCGCCGGGCCCACCGCACCCGCGGGTGGCCTGGTGTTCCTCGGGCCGCTGTACCCGGCCGGATGCGACCTTCCCGCGGAGGTCACGCTGGGCGCCGAAGGCGCCGGCGCGTCGGCCGCTTTCCTGCCGTTTCCAACCCCCTGACATGCCACGCACCCTGTTCCGCACCCGCATCAAGTTCTGCGGCCTGACCCGCGCCGGCGACGTCCGCCTCGCCGGCGAGCTCGGCGTCGACGCCGTCGGATTCGTGTTCGCCCACGGCAGCCCGCGCCGCGTGCACGCCCGCGAGGCGCGCGCCCTGCGCGAGGCCCTGGCGCCGCTGGTGGACGCGGTCGCAGTGTTCCGCGACAACACCGCGGACGAGGTGCGCGAGGTGGTGAGGGAGGTGAAGCCGAGCCTGCTGCAGTTCCATGGCGACGAGGACGATGCCTTCTGCAGCCGCTTCGACCTGCCGTACGTGAAGGCGGTGGCGATGGGCGCGGGTGCGCGGGTCGGCGGAGCGGAGCTGGCGGCCGCGCATCCAGGCGCCTCGGCCTTCCTCTTCGACAGCCACGGCGGGGGCCACGACGGCGGCAGTGGCCGCCGCTTCGACTGGTCCGCGCTCCCGACGGACCTCGAGCGTCCATTCCTGCTTTCGGGCGGCCTGGCGCCGGACAACATCCATGATGCGGTGGCCGCGATCCAGCCCTGGGGCGTGGACGTGAGCAGCGGCATCGAATCCTCGCCGGGGCGGAAGGACGGCGACCTGATGCGCGCCTTCGTGAGCGAAGTGCGCCGCGCGGACTGCCGACCCGACCACGCCCCGGCGGCTGCCCACGGAGCCCTGCGATGACCGACATGCCCACCGACTTCCACGCCTTCCCCGATGCCCGCGGCCACTTCGGCCGCCATGGCGGCCGCTTCGTGGCCGAGACCCTGGCCGGCCCCCTGCAGGAACTGGCCGCGGCCTACGACGCCGCGCGCGCCGACCCGGCCTTCGTCGCCGCCTTCGAAGCCGACCTCGCCGACTACGTCGGTCGTCCGAGCCCGATCTACGAGGCCGTGGGCCTGTCCCGCCACGTCGGCGGTGCGCGCATCCTGCTCAAGCGCGAGGACCTGAACCACACCGGCGCGCACAAGATCAACAACACCATCGGCCAGGCCCTGCTGGCAAGCCGCATGGGCAAGACCCGGATCATCGCCGAGACCGGGGCCGGCCAGCACGGCGTGGCCAGCGCCACGGTCGCGGCCCGCCTGGGCCTGGAGTGCGTCGTCTACATGGGCGCGACCGACATCGAGCGGCAGAAGATCAACGTCTACCGCATGAAGCTGCTGGGCGCGACGGTGGTGCCGGTGACCAGCGGCTCGGCCACGCTCAAGGACGCGCTCAACGAGGCCATGCGCGACTGGGTCACGAACGTGCGCGACACCTTCTACATCATCGGCACGGTGGCGGGTCCGGATCCGTATCCGCGCATGGTGCGCGACTTCAATGCCGTGGTCGGAAAGGAGGCGCGGGCGCAGATGCTGGCGCGACACGGCCGGCTGCCGGACGTGGTCACGGCCTGCGTCGGCGGCGGCAGCAACGCCATCGGCATCTTCCACGCCTTCCTCAACGACCGCGACGTGCGCCTGGTCGGCGCCGAGGCGGCGGGCGAGGGCATCGCCAGCGGACACCACGCCGCTTCGATCTCGGCCGGGCGCGTGGGCGTGCTGCACGGCAACCGCACCTATGTGCTCTGCGACGATGACGGCCAGGTGATCGAGACGCACTCGGTGTCGGCCGGCCTGGACTATCCCGGCGTCGGCCCAGAACACGCCTTCCTCGCCGACACCGGTCGCGCGCAGTACGTGGGCGTGACCGATGACGAGGCCCTGGAGGCCTTCCACCTGCTGGCGCGCACCGAGGGCATTCTCGCCGCGCTGGAATCGAGCCATGCCGTCGCACAGGCGATCAGGCTGGCGCGCGAAATGCCGAAGGACGCGATCGTGCTCTGCAACCTGTCCGGGCGCGGCGACAAGGACGTGCACACCATCGCCGCGCGCGAGGGGGTGGAGGTATGAGCGCCGCGGCCGAGGTCGCACCGCGCATCGCGCGCCGCTTCGCCGCGCTGCGCGCCGCCGGGCGCAAGGCCCTGGTGCCCTTCATCACCGCCGGCGATCCGGGCCTGGACGACACCGTGCCGGTGATGCATGCGATGGTCGGGGCCGGGGCCGACGCAATCGAGCTGGGCGTGCCGTTCTCCGATCCGATGGCCGACGGTCCCACGATCCAGCGCAGCTCCGAGCGCGCGCTGGCGCGCGGCGCGGGCATGGCCTGGGTGCTGGAGCGGGTGCGCGAGTTCCGCCGGCGCGACGACGACACGCCGGTGACCCTGATGGGCTACCTGAATCCGATCGAGATCCGGGGCGCGGAGACCTTCGCCGCCGCGGCCGCCGATGCCGGCGTGGACGGCGTGCTGCTGGTCGATTTGCCGCCCGAGGAGGCCGCGGAGTTCCGCGACGCCTTCTCCGCCCACGGCGTGGCCCTGGTGCTGCTGGCTTCGCCGACGACGGACCCGGCGCGCCTGGAGATGCTCTGCGGCCTGGCCCAGGGCTACCTCTACTACGTGAGCATGGCCGGGGTGACCGGCGATCCGGCCCGTCTGGACACCGCCGCCGCCGCCGCCCACCTGCGCGCCATCCGGGCCCGCAGCCCGGTGCCGGTGGTCGTCGGCTTCGGCATCCAGGACGCCGCCAGCGCCGCCGCCATGGCCGTCGACGCCGACGGCGTCGTGGTCGGCAGCGCCCTGGTCAAGGCCATGGACGCGGCCGGAAGCGGCCTGGCCGCCGCCGCGGCCGCCGACTTCCTCGCCCCGCTGCGCCGGGCGCTGGATGCCGGCGCACCCGGGTCGGTGGGCTAAACTCCCCGGGTTCGCGGCCCGGCCCGCAAAGGATCAGAGCAACGCATGTCCTGGCTGAAGAAACTCATGCCCGCCCGCATCCGCACCGAAGGCGGCCCCTCACGCAAGCGCAGCGTGCCCGAGGGGCTGTGGGAGAAGTGCGACGGCTGCGGCGCGGTGCTTTACCGCCCGGAGCTCGAGGAGAACCTCGAGGTCTGCCCGAAGTGCGCCCACCACCGGCCCATCCGCGCCCGCGCGCGGCTGGCGGCCTTCCTCGACGCCGGCAGCGGCCGCGAGATCGGCGCCGCCCTGGGGCCGGTCGACGTGCTCCGCTTCCGCGACCAGAAGAAGTACGGCGACCGCATCAAGGCGGCGCAGAAGGCCACCGGCGAGCGCGATGCGCTGGTCGCGATGGAGGGCCGGCTCAAGGGCAGGCCCATCGTCGCCAGCTCGTTCGACTTCGCCTACATGGGCGGTTCGATGGGGTCGGTGGTCGGCGAGCGCTTCACCCTCGGGGCCGAGCGCGCACTCGAGATCGGCTCGCCCTTCGTCAACTTCTCCGCCAGCGGCGGTGCGCGCATGCAGGAGAGCCTGTTCTCGCTGATGCAGATGGCCAAGACCTCGGCCGCGCTCGGCCGCCTGCGCGCGGCGGGCCTGCCCTACATCTCGGTGATGACGCACCCGACCACCGGCGGCGTCTCGGCCTCGTTCGCGATGCTGGGCGACATCAACATCGGCGAGCCGAAGGCGCTGATCGGCTTCGCCGGCCCGCGCGTGATCGAGCAGACCGTGCGCGAGACTCTGCCCGAGGGCTTCCAGCGCTCGGAGTTCCTGCTCGAGCATGGCGCCATCGACCAGATCTGCGACCGGCGCGAACTGCGCGAGCGCATCGCCACGCTGCTGGCGATGCTGATGCGCCAGCCGGCTCCGGAGCCCGACGAGGCGGCGGCGACGTGAGCGCGGCCGGGGACGGGACCGGCAGGCGCCGCTGGTTCGGTACCGACGGCATCCGCGGTCGCGTCGGCGAGGGCCCGATCTCGGCGGACTTCATGCTGCGGCTTGGCAACGCCTACGGCCATGCGCTGACCGCGGCGGTCAAGAACGGCGGCGAGTGGCGCAAGCCGATGGTCATCATCGGCAAGGACACGCGCATCTCGAACTACATGTTCGAGGCCGCGCTCGAGGCGGGCCTGGTCGCGGCCGGCGTGGACGTGCAGCTGATGGGGCCGATGCCGACGCCGGCGGTCGCGCACCTGACGCACTCGATGCGCGCCGACGGCGGCATCGTCATCTCGGCGTCGCACAACCCGCACCACGACAACGGCATCAAGTTCTTCTCCGCCGAGGGCGAGAAGCTCGACGACGCCACCGAGCTGGCGATCGAAGCGGCGCTGGAACAGCCTTTCCGGACCGTGGCTTCCGGTGCGCTGGGCAAGGCGGTGCGCACCCGCGACGCCGTCGGCCGCTACGTCGAAGCCTGCAAGGGCTCGGTGCCGCGCAGCTTCGACCTCGGCGGCATGCGGATCGTGGTCGACTGCGCGCACGGCGCGACGTACCAGATCGCGCCTATGGTGCTGCGCGAGCTGGGGGCGCGGGTGGACGCGATCGGCGTGGACCCTGACGGCACCAACATCAACGACGGCGTCGGCTCGACGCACCCGGAGGGCCTGGCCGCGCGCGTGCGCGAGACCGGCGCGGAACTCGGCATCGCCTTCGACGGGGACGGCGACCGGGTCATGTTCGTCGACGGGGACGGCGTGGTGCGCGACGGCGACGACCTGGTCTATCTGCTGGCCTGCGACTGGCAGGACAGCGGCCGCCTGCGCGGCCCGGTGGCCGGCACGCTGATGACCAACTTCTCCCTGGAACAGGCGCTGGCGAAGCGCGGCATCGGCTTCATGCGCACCCGGGTCGGCGACCGCTACGTGCACCAGGCGCTGGTGGAGCACGGTGGCATCCTCGGCGGCGAGGCGTCGGGCCACCTGCTGTGCCTGGACCGCGCCACCACCGGCGACGGCATCGTCAGCGCCCTGCAGGTGCTGGAGGTGCTGCGCCGGCGCGGCGTGCCGCTGGCCGAGGCCCTGCGCGAGCTGCGCAAGGTGCCGCAGCGCACGGTCAACGTGCGCGTCACCAAAGGCGCGCGGCCGACCGAGGATGCGGGCGTGATGTCGGCCCTGGCCGAGGCCGAGCGCGCCGTCTCCGGGCGGGGCAGGGCGTTCCTGAGGCCTTCCGGCACCGAGCCGGTGGTCCGGGTGACCGTCGAAGCCGACGACGAGGCGCTGGTCTCCGCCACCCTGGAGCGGCTGGCGGAGGCGGTGCGGGCAGCCGTTTGACCGGCGGGATCCGCAGGGCTGCCGCCGCCGTGCGGGGTATCATGTGCGGCCCGTTTCCCGCCGAAACCGCACGTCCCCGAGCACGCCATGGCCCCGCGCATCCCGACCCTCGACATCCGCCGCTTCACCCATCCCGCCGGCCCTGCGGAGCGCCAGGCCTTCGTCGATGAGCTCGGCGCCGCGTACCGGGAGTGGGGCTTCGCGGGCATCCGCAACCACGGCATCCCGCAGACGCTGATCGACGAGGCCTACGCGGCCTTCAAGGCCTTCTTCGCGCTGCCGGAGGAGACCAAGAAGAAGTACCACGTCCCCGGTGGCGGCGGTGCCCGGGGCTACACGCCGTTCGGCATCGAGACCGCCAAGGACTCGAAGCACTTCGACCTCAAGGAGTTCTGGCACGTCGGCCGCGAGATCCCGGACGATTCGGGCTACCGCGACGTGATGCCGCCCAACCTGTGGCCCGACGAGGTGCCGGAGTTCCGCGCGAAGGGCTATGCCCTGTACCAGGCGCTGGACCACCTCGGTTCGCAGGTGCTGCGCGCGCTCGCGCTGCACATCGGCCTGCCCGAGGACTACTTCGCCGACAAGACCGACTCCGGCAACTCGATCCTGCGTCCGATCCACTATCCGCCGATCACCGCCGACGACATCCCCAACGTGCGCGCCGGCGCCCATGGCGACATCAACCTGATCACGCTGCTGGTCGGCGCCAGCGCCGCGGGCCTGGAAGTGCTGTCGCACGACGGTGAATGGGTGCCCTTCACCTCCGACGAGGACACCATCGTGGTCAACATCGGCGACATGCTGCAGCGCCTGACCAACCACGTGTACCCGTCGACCATCCACCGCGTGGTCAATCCCCCGGGCGAGCTGGCGCGCCAGCCGCGCTATTCGGTGCCGTTCTTCCTGCATCCGAACCCCGACTTCCTGATCGACGTGCTGCCGTCGTGCGTGACCGCGGACAACCCGAGCCGCTATCCCGAGCCGATCACGGCGCAGGCTTACCTCGAGGAGCGGCTGCGCGAGATCAAGCTGGCCTGAGTCGCGGACCGGGCCAGGCACCGCGCGTGCTCCGTGGAAGCGGCGCGCGCATGCAGGAACCCGCGCGAACGCCTAGAATCTCCGGCCCCGCCACACACCCCGAGGTCTGAACATGCGCGCACGCATCGTCGCCGGCAACTGGAAGCTCAACGGCAGCCGCGGCTTTGCCGATGGCCTGCTGTCGGACGTGGCGGCGGGGCTGCCGGTCGCGGGCGTGGAGGTGGTGGTGCTGCCGCCGGCCACGCACCTTGCCGCGCTGGTGGATGCGTATGGCGGCCGTGGCATCGGCTTCGGCGGCCAGGACGTCAGCGAGCACGCGGAGGGCGCGTACACCGGCGAGGTCTCGGCCGCGATGCTGGCCGACGTCGGCGCGCGCTTCGCCCTGGTCGGCCACTCCGAGCGCCGCCAGTACCACGCCGAGGACAGCGCCCTGGTCGCGCGCAAGTTCGCCGCCGCCCTGCAGGCCGGCCTCCGGCCGATCCTGTGCGTGGGCGAGTCGCGGGCCGAGCGCGAGGGCGGCGCGACCGAGGCGGCCATCGCCCGCCAACTCCGGCCGGTGCTTGACCTGGCAGGCGCGGACGGCTTCGCCGATGCCGTGGTGGCCTACGAGCCGGTCTGGGCGATCGGCACCGGCCTGACCGCCAGCCCGCAGCAGGCGCAGGACGTCCATGCCTTCATCCGTAGCGTGGTTGCTTCGCGGGATGCTAAGATCGCGAATTCCCTGCCGATCCTCTACGGCGGCAGCGTGAAGCCCGCCAACGCCGCCGAGCTGTTCGCCAGGCCCGACGTCGACGGAGGCCTCATTGGCGGTGCATCGCTGGTGGCCGCGGACTTCATGGCCATCGTGGCCGCGGCGGCCCGCTGACCGCCCGGCGCAAGAGAACCCGAGAACATGCTGCAGCTCATCCTCAACATCGCCTTCGTGCTCATCGCCATCGCGATGATCGCGCTGATCCTCATGCAGCGCGGCGCCGGCGCGCAGGCCGGCTCAGGCTTCGGTGGCGGGGCTTCGGCCACGGTGTTCGGCGCGCGTGGCGCGTCCAGCTTCCTGACCAAGTCCACCAAGTGGCTGGCCATCACCTTCTTCGCGCTGACCCTGTTCATGGCCTGGCAGGCGACGCGCACGGCGCGAGACGCCGGTCCCGTCGCCACGGACCTGGGCGTGATGTCCGAGGTGCCGGCGGCCCCCGCTGCACCGGCCGCGAACGGCGCGGTCCCCGCGGCGCCCGCCGCCACGCCCGCGCCGGAATCCACGGTCCCGGCCGTGCCCGAGGGCCAGCCGCCCGCCGCATCGCCCCCTGTGCAGGGGGAAGCGGGACAGGAAGTCCCTCAGGGCGGCTGATAGCGATTACAATGTCGCGGCTCCGCGCAGCGATCGCAGCGCGGGGATCAAGAACGAAAAAATTGCCCAGGTGGCGGAATTGGTAGACGCACTACCTTGAGGTGGTAGCGGCTTCGGTCGTGGGGGTTCGAGTCCCCCCTTGGGCACCAAACACAGCGTCGGGCGGACCGGTCACGGTCCCGCCCGGCAAAAGCAAGCACAGGGTCGCGAATGCGGCCCGCAGTCGAGAGAACATCGTGCTGGCCGAGTACCTGCCGTCCCTGTTGTTCCTGTTCGTCGCCACCGGAATCGGTGTCGCCCTGATCCTGATAGGCAATACCCTCGGGCCGAAGTTCCACTTCGACGAGAAGTACACTGCCTTCGAGTGCGGCTTCCCCGCGTTCGAGGATTCGCGGATGCAGTTCGACATCCGCTACTACCTGATCGCCATCCAGTTCATCGTCTTCGACCTGGAAATCATCTTCATCGTGCCCTGGGCCACAGTGTTCCGTGAACTGGGCGTGCTCGGCCTGATCGAGATGGGCATCTTCGTCGGCATGCTGCTGATCGGTTTCATCTACGTGTGGAAGAAGGGAGCGCTCGAATGGGAGTGATCCAGGCTGCGCGCAGCCTTGCGGATGCAGCGAGCAATCCGCTGTCCGAAGGTCGCGTCGACGACATCCTGCGCCCCGAGGGCGAGAACCCGGTGCTGGAGCAGGGCTTCGTCACCACGAGTTCGGACATTTTGCTGAACTGGGCGCGGACGGGTTCGATGTGGCCGGTGACCTTCGGCCTGGCCTGCTGCGCGGTGGAGATGATGCATGCGGGCGCCGCACGCATCGACATGGACCGCTTCGGCGTGATCTTCCGCCCGTCGCCGCGCCAGTCCGACGTGATGATCGTCGCCGGCACGCTGTGCAACAAGATGGCGCCGGCGCTGCGCAGGGTCTACGACCAGATGCCCAACCCCAAGTGGGTGATCTCGATGGGCAGCTGCGCCAACGGCGGCGGCTACTACCACTACTCGTACTCGGTGGTGCGCGGCTGCGACCGCGTGGTGCCGGTCGACATCTATGTGCCGGGCTGCCCGCCGACGGCCGAGGCCCTGGTGCACGGCATCCTGCAGTTGCAGCGCAAGATCCGCCGTTCGACCAACTTCGGCGACGAGAAGACGGGACAGCGCAATGTCTGAGTCCGCGACCGCGTTCGCCGCGCGCCTGCGCGCGCGTTTCCCGCAGGCCTTCGTCGACGTCACGCTGCCGCGTGGCGAGGTCGGCATCGTGCTGGCGGCATCGGAATGGCGCGAGTCCTGCCGCGCGCTGCGCGACGAGTTCGGTTTCGAGGTCCTCGCCGACCTCTGCGGCGTCGACCACCTGGGCTACGGCACCGACGAGTGGGACACCGACGTCTCCTCGGAAGGCTTCAGCCGCGGCGTCGAGGGCAGGGGGCCGGGCCGCTTCCGCTACGGCGAGTCCTTCACCCGGCAGCTCGAGCAGCCGGACGGAGAGGGCGCGATCCCGCTGCCCGAGAACCGCTTCTCGGTGGTGGTGCAACTGCTCTCGATCGGCAACAACCGCCGCCTGCGCGTGACCTGCTTCGCGCCCGACGACGTCCTGCCCGTGGTCGACTCGCTGTGCGACGTCTGGCCGGGCGTGAACTGGTTCGAACGCGAGGCCTTCGATCTGTTCGGCATCGTGTTCCCGGGCCATCCGGACCTGCGCCGGCTGCTCACCGACTACGGCTTCATCGGCCATCCGTTCCGCAAGGATTTCCCGCTGATCGGCAACGTAGAAGTGCGCTACGACCAGGAGAAGGGGCGCGTGGTGTACGAGCCGGTGACGTCGGTCGAGCCGCGGGTGCTGGTGCCCCGCGTGATCCGCGACGACGCCCGCTACCAGACCACGGCAGGCGAGGCCCGCGACCTCAGGGTCGGCACGGTGCGCGGCCATGGCGTCGCAGGAGAGAGCAAGTGAGCATGCAGCCCCCGAGCGAGCTGCTGGCGAGCAACCCTTCCGAGGCCCGCCAGGAGATCCGCAACTACACGCTGAACTTCGGCCCGCAGCACCCGGCGGCGCACGGCGTGCTGCGCCTGATCCTGGAGATGGACGGCGAAGTCGTGCAGCGCGCCGACCCGCACGTGGGCCTGCTCCACCGCGGCACCGAGAAGTTGGCCGAGTCCAAGCCGTTCAACCAGTCCATCGGCTACATGGATCGCCTCGACTACGTGTCGATGATGTGCAACGAGCACGCCTACGTGCGCGCGATCGAGGCCCTGCTGGGCATCGAGGCGCCCGAGCGCGCGCAGTGGATCCGCACGATGTTCGACGAGATCACGCGGATCCTGAACCACCTCATGTGGCTCGGCTCCAACGGCCTCGACCTCGGCGCGATGGCGGTGATGCTGTACGCGTTCCGCGAGCGCGAGGAGCTGATGGACGTCTACGAGGCGGTCAGCGGCGCGCGCATGCACGCGACCTACTACCGCCCCGGCGGCGTCTATCGCGACCTCCCGGACCGCATGCCGCAGTACCGCGAGTCGCCGTGGCGCAAGGGCGAGAAGCTCAAGCGCTTCAACGAGTGGCGTGGCGGCTCGATGCTCGACTTCCTGGAAGCCTTCACCAGGGACTTCCCGACGCGCATCGACGAGTACGAAGTACTGCTCACCGAGAACCGGATCTGGAAGCAGCGCACCGTCGGCATCGGCGTGATCAGCCCCGAGCAGGCCAAGGCCTGGGGCATGTCGGGGGTGATGCTGCGCGGTTCGGGCATCGAGTGGGACCTGCGCAAGAAGCAGCCCTACGCCAAGTACGACGCGGTCGACTTCAAGGTGCCGGTGGGCACCAACGGCGACTGCTACGACCGCTACCTGGTCCGCGTGGCCGAGATGCGCGAATCCAACCGGATCATCGCCCAGTGCGTCGACTGGCTGCGCGCCAACCCCGGCCCGGTGATGGTCGACAACTTCAAGGTCGCCCCTCCTTCCCGCGAGGAGATGAAGGACGACATGGAAGCCCTGATCCACCACTTCAAGCTGTTCTCCGAGGGCTATTGCGTGCCCGCCGGCGAGACCTACCAGGCCGTCGAGGCGCCGAAGGGCGAGTTCGGCTGCTACCTGGTCAGCGACGGCGCCAACAAGCCGTTCCGCGTGCACCTGCGCGCCCCCGGGTTCGCGCACCTGTCCTCGATGGACTCGGTGGTGAAGGGGCACATGCTGTCCGACGTCGTGGCGATGGTCGGCACCTATGACCTCGTCTTCGGAGAAGTGGACCGATGAAAGCGACCGGCAACTTCGAGAACGCGCGCAACGTCGACCCGCTGGAAGTGCTCAGCGACGACACCCGCGCGCACATCGACCACTGGGTGGCCAAGTTCCCGCCCGACCGCAAGCGCTCGGCCGTCATCCAGGGCCTGTTCGCGACCCAGCAGCAGAACGGCGGCTACCTGACCGACGAGCTGATCGCGGCGGTGGCGAAGTACCTCGGCATTCCGCCGGTCTGGGCCTACGAGGTCGCGACCTTCTACTCGATGTTCGAGACGCGGGAGGTCGGCCGCAACAACGTCGCCTTCTGCACCAACATCAGCTGCTGGCTCAACGGCGCCGAGGAACTGGTCGCGCACGCCGAGAAGAAGCTCGGCTGCAAGCTGGGCGAGACCACCGCCGACGGCCGCGTCTACCTCAAGCGCGAGGAAGAGTGCGTGGCCGCGTGCTGCGGCGCCCCGGTGGTCGTGATCAACGGCCATTACCACGAGAAGCTCGACGCGGCGAAGGTCGACGAGCTGCTCGACGGACTGAAGTGAGGCTGGACGCAGGCATGGCGCATCACACTCCCCACGTCTCAGAAGGCTACGGCCCCGTCGGCCCCGCGCCGAAGGAGCACCAGGCCGTCTACACCACGCTGCATTTCGACAAGCCGTGGTCGTACGAGAACTACCTCAAGACCGGCGGCTACCAGGCGCTGCGCAAGGTGCTGACGGAGAAGATCCCGCCGGCCGAGATCATCGAGATGGTCAAGCAGTCGGGCCTGCGCGGCCGCGGCGGCGCGGGCTTCCCGACCGGCCTGAAGTGGAGCTTCATGCCCAAGGGCGACATGCAGAAGTACATCCTCTGCAACTCCGACGAATCCGAGCCCGGCACCTGCAAGGACCGCGACATCCTGCGCTACAACCCGCACTCGGTGATCGAGGGCATGGCGATCGCCTGCTACGCCACCGGGTCCACGGTCGCCTACAACTACCTGCGCGGCGAGTTCCACCACGAGCCCTTCGAGCATCTCGAAGAGGCGCTGGCGGAGGCGTATGCGCACGGCTGGCTGGGCAAGGACATCCTCGGCAGCGGCGTGGACATCGACATCCACAACGCGCTGGGCGCCGGCGCCTACATCTGCGGCGAGGAAACCGCGCTGATGGAGTCGCTGGAAGGCAAGAAGGGCCAGCCGCGCTACAAGCCGCCGTTCCCGGCCAACTTCGGCCTGTTCGGCAAGCCGACGACGATCAACAACACCGAGACCTATGCCTCGGTGCCGGCGATCATCCGCAACGGTCCCGAGTGGTTCGCGGGCCTGGGCAAGCCCAACAACGGCGGCTGCAAGATCTTCTCGGTCTCGGGCCACGTGATGAAGCCGGGCAACTACGAGGTCCGCCTCGGCACGCCGTTCGCAGAGCTGCTGGAGATGGCCGGCGGCCTGCGTCCGGGCCGCACGCTCAAGGGCGTGATCCCCGGTGGTTCGTCGATGCCGGTGCTGCCGGGCGAGACGATGATGGGCCTGACGATGGATTACGACGCCCTGCAGAAAGCGGGCTCGGGCCTGGGTTCGGGCGCGGTGATCGTGATGGACGACAGCACCTGCATGGTGCGCGCCTGCCAGCGCATCTCGCGCTTCTACTGGCAGGAATCCTGCGGCCAGTGCACGCCCTGCCGCGAAGGCACGGGCTGGATGTACCGCATGGTGAGCCGAATGGTGGAAGGCAAGGCGACGATGGAGGACGTCGAGATGCTGCGCGCGTCCGCCGGCCAGATCGAGGGTCATACCATCTGCGCCTTCGGCGAGGCCGCGGCCTGGCCGGTGCAGGGCTTCCTGCGCCACTTCTGGCACGAGTTCGAGTACTTCATCGAGCACGGCCGCTCGATCGTCGACGGCAACCGGGAGGTCGCGGCATGAGCGCGCAGCCCGTGAACCCGAGCCTGCCGCCCGACCACGTCACCGTCTTCATCGACGGCGTGGAGCTGGCGGCACCCAAGGGCTCGATGATCATCCAGGCCGCCGACAAGGCCGGCATCCCGATCCCGCGCTTCTGCTACCACGACAAGCTCGCCATCGCGGCCAACTGCCGCATGTGCCTGGTCGAGGTGGAGAAGATGGGCAAGCCGGCACCGGCCTGCGCGACCCCGGTCATGGACGGCATGCGCGTGCAGACGCGCAGCGACAAGGCGCTGAAGTCGCAGCGCAACGTCATGGAGTTCCTCCTGATCAACCATCCTCTCGACTGTCCGGTCTGCGACCAGGGCGGCGAGTGCGAACTGCAGGACCTGTCGCTGGGCTACGGCCGTTCGGTCAGCCGCTTCGCCGAGCGCAAGCGCGTGGTCGCCGACGAGGACCTCGGCCCGTTGGTGGCCTCCGAGATGACGCGCTGCATCCACTGCACGCGCTGCATCCGCGTCACCGCCGAGATCGCGGGCACCTACGAGCTGGGCGGCATGCAGCGCGGCGAGAGCCTGCAGATCGGCACCTACGACGGCAAGCCGCTGACCACCGAACTGTCGGGCAACGTGATCGACGTCTGCCCGGTGGGCGCGTTGACCAACAAGGTGTTCCGCTTCCGCGCCCGCCCCTGGGAGCTGATCGCGAAGGAATCGCTGGGCTACCACGACGCGCTTGGCAGCAACCTGTTCCTGCACGCCCGCCGGGGCGAGGTGATGCGCACTGTCCCGCGCGACAACGAGGCGGTCAACGAGTGCTGGCTGTCCGACCGTGACCGCTATTCGCACCAGGGCATGTACGCCGATGACCGCGCCGTGCGGCCGCTGGTCCGCGTGGCCTCGAACGGTGACGAAGGCGACTGGCGCGAGGCCAGCTGGGACGAGGCACTGGCGAAGGCGGCGCAGATCCTGCGCGACAACGCCGCGGACGACCTCGGCATCCTGGTCCACCCCGCGACCCCGAACGAGGAGGGCGCGCTGATCGCGCGCCTGGCCGAGGGCCTGGGCACCGGCAACCTGGACCACCGTATCGCCCAGCATGACCTGTCCGACGGCGCCGTGGCCGAGGCCTTCGGCATGCCGGTCGAGGACATCGAGAAGGCCGACGCCATCGTCATCGTCGGCAGCAACCTGCGCCACGAACTGCCGCTGGTCAACCAGCGCGTGCGCAAGGCGTGGCGCGCCGGCGCGAAGGTGCACGTGGTCAATCCGGTGGACTTCGAGTTCACCTTCGACATCAGCCACAAGGCGATCGTCGCGCCGTCGAGGATCGCCGACGCCCTGGGCTCCGGTGAGCTGGCCGGGGCGCTGAAGGACGCGGCGCGTCCGGTGGTGATCGTCGGCGCGCTCGCGGAGTGCGGCATCCATGCCGCCGCCATCCGTCGGGCCGCCGCGGATCTCGCCGGCCGTGCGAACGCCGCACTGTGCCGCGTCCCGCAGGGCGCGAACGCGGTCGGCCTGGCGCGCCTGGGCGTGCTGCCGGCCTCGCGCGACGCCAACGCCATGCTGGCGCAGCCGCGGGCGGGCTACGTGATCTACGGCATCGAGCCGGGCCTCGACTTCGCCGACCCGGCGGTGGCGATGCAGGCCCTGGCTGGCGCGCAGGTCGTGGCCTTCAGTCATTTCGCCTGCCAGTCCACCCGCCGTGTGGCCGACGTGATCCTGCCCATCGGCCTGCTTCCGGAACTCGACGCCAGCCTGACCAACCTCGACGGCCGCGAACAGCGCACCGTCGCCGGAGGCAAGCTGCCGGGCGAGGCGCGACCCGGCTGGAAGGCCCTGCGCGCGCTCGGCGGCGTGCTCGGCGTCGAAGGCTTCGACTTCGTCGACTTCGCCGGCGCACGGGCGCTGGTGCAGCCGCGCCAGGTCCAGGTCGCGCGCGGCGCGGCTCCCGCTGCGGCCGGCGGAGGCCTCGAACTCGCGGTGGCCCAGGCGATCTACCGCGTCGACGGCGTCACCCGTCGCGCCGCGGCGCTGCAGGCGCACCCGCTGACGGTCGGGCCGCGAATCACCCTCAACCCCGATGACGCATCGGCCGCCGGCGTGGCTGACGGTGCGATGGCGCGGGTGTCCAACGGTGCCGGCACCGGCACCCTGCAGGTCGCCATCAGCGCGGGCGTCGCCCGCGGCACGGCCCTGATCGAATCCGGCTATGGCGCCACTGCCGCGCTCGGCGCTGGCACGGTGCGGGTGGAGGCCGCATGAGCACGACCACGACCAACACTTCCACCGTGCTGCTCGGCTGGCTCGAGCCGGTCCGCTCGTGGCTCGAGTCGCTCGGACCGATGGGCACCGTCGTCTGGCTGGTGCTGCTGATCCTGGCGATCATGATGCCGGTGATCACCACCGTGGCGTTCTACGTGGTCTGGGAGCGCAAGCTGATCGGCTGGATGCACATCCGCCACGGGCCGATGTACGTCGGTTTCGGCGTGCTGCAGGCCTTCGCCGACGTCTTCAAGCTGCTGTTCAAGGAAGTCATCCGGCCCAGCAGTGCGCACAAGGTGCTCTACATCCTGGCCCCGATGATCACCATGGTGCCGGCGCTGGCCGCCTGGGCCGTTGTGCCCTTCGACACAGGGATGGTGCTGTCCAACGCCAACGTCGGCCTGCTGTACCTGCTGGCGATGACCTCGATGGGCGTGTACGGCGTGATCATCGCCGGCTGGGCCTCGAACTCGAAGTACGCCTTCCTCGGCGCCATGCGCTCGGCGGCGCAGGTCGTCAGCTACGAGATCGCGATGGGCTTCGCCCTGGTCGGGGTCATGGTCGCCGCGGGCAGCCTCAACCTGACCGAGATCGTGATGGCGCAGTCCGGCAACGGAGGCTTCCTGGAATGGTTCTGGGTGCCGTTGCTGCCGCTGTTCGTCGTCTACTTCGTATCCGGCGTGGCCGAGGTCAACCGGGCGCCGTTCGACGTGGTCGAGGGCGAGAGCGAGATCGTGGCCGGCCACATGGTCGAGTACTCGGGCTCCGTGTTCGCGCTGTTCTTCCTGGCCGAGTACGCGAACATGATCCTGGTGAGCTTCCTCACCGCGATCTTCTTCCTCGGCGGCTGGCTGTCGCCGGTCCCGGCGGCGTGGATCCCGGATGTCCCGGTGCTTTCGGTCGTGCTCGGTGACGGCTGGTGGTGGCTGTTCGCCAAGGTGTTCTTCTTCGCCAGCTGCTTCATCTGGTTCCGCGCGACCTTCCCGCGCTACCGCTACGACCAGATCATGCGCCTGGGCTGGAAGGTGTTCATTCCGCTGTCCATCGCCTGGATCGCGGTGACGGCGCTGATGGCGTACTTCGGCGTGTTCGAGGCAGGTGCGTGATGGACAAGTTCGTATCCCGGGCCCGGAGCCTGCTGCTGGTCGAGATGATCCAGGGCATGGCGCTGACCTTCAAATACCTGTGGCGCCCCAAGTACACGATGATGTACCCGATGGAGAAGATCCCGCAGTCTCCGCGGTTCCGCGGGCTGCACGCGCTGCGCCGCTACCCGAACGGCGAGGAGCGCTGCATCGCCTGCAAGCTGTGCGAGGCCGTGTGCCCGGCGCTGGCGATCACGATCGACTCCGAGCAGCGCGAGGACAACACGCGCCGCACGACGCGCTATGAGATCGACCTGTTCAAGTGCATCTTCTGCGGCTTCTGCGAGGAGTCGTGCCCGGTGGACTCGATCGTCGAGACCCACATCCACGAGTACCACTTCGAGAACCGCGGCGAGAACATCGTCACCAAGCCGCAGTTGCTTGCGATCGGCGACCGCCTGGAGGCGGAGATCGCCGAGCGCCGCGCCGCCGACGCCGCATACAGGTAAGCCATGGACTTCGTACAGTTCGCATTCTTCGCATTCGCCGCGCTCGCGGTCGGCTCCGCCGGCGCCGTGATCAGCGCGCGCAGCCCGGTCCACTCGGCGCTGTTCCTTGTGCTGACGTTCTTCAGCGTCGCCTGCACCTGGATCATCGCCGGCGCCGAATTCCTGGGCGTCGCCCTGGTGATCGTCTACGTGGGCGCGGTGATGGTGCTGTTCCTGTTCGTGGTGATGATGCTCGACATCGACCTGGTGTCGATCAACGAAGGCTTCGTGAGCCACCTGCCGATCGGACTCGTGGTGGCGGTGGTGATGCTGCTCGAGCTGCTGGCGCTGATCGGAGTCATGGCCTTCGTCCAGACACCACTGTCGCCCATCGTGCCCGAGGCCGAGGTATCGAATACCGCCTGGATCGCGCGCCGCCTGTTCACGGACTTCCTGCTGCCGTTCGAGGTCGCCGCGGTGATCCTGACGGTGGCGGTGGTGGCCGCGGTCACGCTGACGCTGCGCCGCCGCCCGGGCACCAAGCACCAGATCGTGGGCGAGCAGGTGCGCACGCGCCCCGGCGACCGCCTGCGCATGCTCGACATGCCGGTATCGGTCCACGTCGCCGACGACCCGCCGGCGCCCGCCGCCCCCGTCGACGGGGAGGAGAAGTAATGGAGTTCCTCGGACAGGGCCTTGCGCTCGGCCACTACCTGACGCTTGCCACCGTGCTGTTCTGCATCAGCGTGGCCGGCATCTTCCTGAACCGGAAGAACGTCATCATCCTGCTGATGTGCATCGAGCTGATGCTGCTCTCGGTGAACATCAACTTCGTCGCCTTCTCGCGCGAGTTCGGCGACGCGGCGGGGCAGGTCTTCGTGTTCTTCATCCTCACCGTGGCCGCGGCCGAGGCCGCGATCGGCCTGGCGATCCTGGTCACGCTGTTCCGCAACCGGCGCACCATCAACGTCGCCGAACTCGACACGCTGAAGGGCTGACGGAATGCCTGGCATGGATATCGTGATTTCCAAGACCGTACTGCTGGCGATCGTGCTGGCGCCGCTGTTCGGCGCCATCGTCGCCGGCCTGTTCGGCCGCCAGGTCGGCCGCGTGGGCGCGCAATCGGTGACCATCCTCGGCGTCGCGGCGAGCTGCGCGCTGTCGTGCTACGTGCTGTGGCAGCTGATCCAGGGCGCGGCGCCCTTCAACGAGAACGTCTACACCTGGTTCTCGGTGGCGGGCTTCGAGGCGCACGCCGGCTTCATGGTCGACAGGCTGACCGCGATGATGATGGTGGTGGTGACCTTCGTCTCGCTGCTGGTCCACGTCTACACGATCGGCTACATGGCGGACGATCCGGGCTACCAGCGCTTCTTCAGCTACATCAGCCTGTTCACCTTCTCCATGCTGGCGCTGGTGATGGCCAACAACTTCCTGCAGCTGTTCTTCGGTTGGGAAGCGGTGGGCCTGGTGTCGTACCTGCTGATCGGTTTCTGGTTCAAGCGCCCGACCGCGGTGTTCGCCAACCTGAAGGCTTTCCTGGTCAACCGCGTCGGCGACTTCGGCATGTTGCTGGGAATCGCCGGCGTGGCGTACTGGTTCGGGACCCTGGACTACGCCACGGTGTTCGCCAATGCCGGCCCGGTCCTCGGCGGCGGGCAGGTCATCGAGATCTTCGAGGGCCATGCCTGGTCGGTCGCGACCCTGATCTGCATCCTGCTGTTCATCGGTGCCATGGGCAAGTCGGCGCAGGTGCCGCTGCACGTGTGGCTCCCGGACTCGATGGAGGGCCCGACCCCGATCTCGGCGCTGATCCACGCCGCGACCATGGTCACCGCCGGCATCTTCATGGTGGCGCGCATGTCGCCGCTGTTCGAGCTCAGCGAAGTGGCGCTGCAGTTCATCCTCTTCATCGGCGCCACCACGGCCTTCTTCACCGGCCTGATCGGCATCGTCCAGAACGACATCAAGCGCGTGGTGGCGTACTCCACGCTGTCGCAGCTCGGCTACATGACCGTGGCGCTGGGCGTGTCCGCGTACTCGGCGGCCGTGTTCCACCTGATGACCCACGCGTTCTTCAAGGCCCTGCTGTTCCTGGGCGCGGGCTCGGTGATCATCGCCATGCACCACGAGCAGGACATGCGCCGCATGGGCGGCCTGCGCAGGTACATGCCGATCACCTTCTGGACCATGGTGATCGGCACCCTGGCCCTGGTGGCGACGCCGTTCTTCAGCGGCTTCTATTCCAAGGACACCATCATCGAGGCGGCGAAGTACGGCGCCGAGGGGATGGGCTGGGTCGGCACGTACGGCTACTGGGCGGTCCTGCTGGGTGCGTTCGTGACCTCGTTCTACAGCTTCCGCCTGCTGTACCTGACCTTCTTCGGCCGGGAACGCTTCCGCGACGCGGCACCCGCGCACGAGGATGCGCACGGCAAGCACGATCACGAAACCCATCACGAGCCCTCGAGCCTCGACGCCTACGGCCATGACGACCATGGCGTGCACGAGCCGCGCGAGTCGCCCTGGGTGGTGACCCTGCCCCTGGTGCTGCTGGCGATCCCCTCGATCGCGATCGGCTTCTTCACCGCCGGCCCGATGCTGTTCGGCACCGACTGGAGCGGCAGGGAGCAGGTGCTGCCGTTCTTCCTCGGCGCCATCGAGGTGCTCCCGCAGCACGACACCCTGGCGCGCATCGCGTCCGAACTCTGGCACGGTCCGGTGGCGTTCGCGCTGCATGGCTTCCTCACGCCCGCGTTCTGGCTGACGCTCGCCGGCTTCGTGCTCGCGACGGTCATGTACTGGTGGCGTCCGGAGCTGGCGGCGAAGGCCCGGCGTGCATTCGCGCTGCCGGTCAAGGTGCTCGAGAACAAGTACTGGGCGGACGACTTCTGGATCGGTGGCCTGGCCGGCGGCAGCCTGCAGCTGGGCAAGGCCTCCGACCTCGTCGACCGCCGTGCGATCGACGGCGTGGCGGTGAACGGCACCGCCGGTTTCATCGGTCTCGCGTCGCGCGTCCTGCGCCGCCTGCAGTCGGGGCGCCTGTACGACTATGCATTCACGATGATCGTCGGCCTGATCGTGCTCCTGGCCGTGCTCATCCACCACTGGACCTGACGGAAGACGATACGTGTCGAACTGGCCTCTCCTCAGCCTCCTCATCTGGCTGCCGATCATCGGCGGTGCGGGGGTGCTCGCGCTCGGCAACCGCGCCGGCGCCGCCCGCTGGCTGTCGCTGGCGATCGCCCTCGTGGTGCTCGCCATCAGCATCCCCCTGTTCACCGGCTACGACGCCTCGGCGGCCGCGGCCACGATGCAGTTCGTCGAGGCCCGGGAGTGGATCCCGGCCTATGACATCCAGTACCACCTGGGCGCGGACGGCATCTCGGTCGCGCTGATCGTGCTGACCACCCTGGTCACGGTGCTGGTGCTGATCGGGGCCTGGACCTCGATCGACAAGCGCGTCAGCCAGTACTACGCCTCGATGCTGATCCTCGAGGGCCTGATGATCGGCGTGTTCTCGGCCGTGGACGCGATGCTGTTCTACGTGTTCTTCGAGGGCATGCTGATCCCGATGTTCATCATCATCGGCGTCTGGGGCGGGCCGCGTCGCGTGTACGCGTCGGTGAAGTTCTTCCTGTACACCTTCCTCGGCTCGGTCTTCATGCTGGTCGGCCTGGTGTACCTCTACCTGAAGTCGGGCAGCTGGCAGCTGCCCGACCTGTACGCGCTGCCGCTGACCGCGACCGAGCAGATGTGGCTGTTCTTCGCCTTCCTGATCGCGTTCGCGGTCAAGGTGCCGATGTTCCCGGTGCACACCTGGCTCCCGGACGCGCACGTCGAGGCGCCCACCGGCGGTTCGGTGATCCTGGCGGCGATCATGCTGAAGATCGGCGGCTACGGCTTCCTGCGCTTCAGCCTGCCGATCACGCCCGACGCCGGCCACGAGTGGGCCTGGCTGCTGATCGCGCTGTCGCTGGTGGCGGTGGTCTACGTCGGCCTGGTGGCGCTGGTCCAGCAGGACATGAAGAAGCTGATCGCGTACTCCTCGGTCTCGCACATGGGCTTCGTGACCCTGGGCATCTTCATCGCCTTCGCGCTGGTGCGTGACACCGGCAACCCCGAGGCCGCGCGCCTGGGCATGCAGGGCGCGATGGTGCAGATGGTTTCCCACGGCTTCGTATCGGGCGCCATGTTCTCCTGCGTCGGAGTGCTGTACGACCGCATGCACACGCGCATGATCCGGGACTACGGCGGCGTGGCGAACGTGATGCCGGTGTTCGCGGCGTTCTACGTGCTGTTCGCGTTCGCCAACTCCGGCCTGCCGGGCACCTCCGGCTTCGTGGGTGAGTTCATGGTCATCGTGGCCTCGTTCCAGCATCATCCGCTGATCGCCTTCGTGGCCGCCATCACCCTGATCCTGGGCGCCGGCTACACGCTGTGGCTGGTCAAGCGCGTGATGTACGGCGAGGTCGGCAACGCGCACGTCGCGGAGATGAAGGACATCAACGGCCGCGAGGCCCTCGTGCTTGGCGTGTTCGCCGCGGGCGTTCTGCTCATCGGCTTCTACCCCAGGCCCCTGACCGACCTGATGGAACCGTCCATCGCGCAGCTGGCGGGCATGCTCGCCAACAGCAAGCTTTGAGGAATGTGACGCGATGATGCCTGGAGCGATGACCCCTCCCGTCCGGACGCTGGCCGACATCGCGCCGCTGGCGCCCGAGCTCGTGGTCGTGATCGGCGCGTTCGCGCTGCTGATGCTGGACCTGTTCATCGGCGAGCGCCGCCGGGTCGTGACCCACGGCCTGGCCGTGGCCGTGCTGCTGGCCGCCGCCGCCATGATCGTCGCCGGCGTGGGCGGGCACGGCATGGTGCTGGCCGACATGTTCGTGCGCGACACCGTCGCCGATGTGCTGAAGGTGATCATCCTGGTGATCACCGCGGCCTCGCTGGGCTATGCCTGGCCGTTCATGCAGGAGCGCGGCCTGTACAAGGGCGAGCTGCCGGTCCTGGTGCTGTTCGCGACGCTGGGCATGATGCTGCTGGTCTCGGCGCCCAACCTGACCACGGTCTACGTCGGCCTGGAACTGCTTGCGCTGTGCCAGTACGCACTGGTCGCGATCGACCGCGACAATCCGGTCGCTTCCGAAGCGGCGATGAAGTATTTCGTGCTCGGCTCGCTGGCATCCGGCCTGCTGCTGTTCGGCATGTCGCTGGTCTACGGCGCCACCGGCAGCCTGGACCTGTCCGCGATCAGCAGCGCCGCGGCCACCGTCGAAGGCGGGACCCGCACCCTGCTGCTGACCGGGACGGTGTTCCTCGTGGTCGGCATCTGCTTCAAGTTCGGCGCTGCGCCTTTCCACATGTGGCTGCCCGACGCCTACCACGGCGCACCGACCCCAATGACCCTGTTCATCGGTTCGGCGCCCAAGCTCGCGGTGTTCGGCATGGCCTACAGGCTGCTCGAGTCGGGTGTCGGCCCGCTGCAGGACCAGTGGCAGCTGATGCTGGCCCTGATCGCCGCGCTGTCGCTGGTGGTCGGCAACGTGTTCGCGATCGCCCAGACCAACCTCAAGCGCATGCTGGCGTACTCGACCGTCTCGCACGTCGGCTTCCTGCTGCTCGGCCTTGCCGGCGGCGGCGCCGAAGGCTACGCCGCGGCGATGTTCTACGCGATCAGCTACGCGGTCATGGCCGCCGCGGGCTTCGGTGCCATCGTGCTGCTGTCGCGGCGCGGCTTCGAGGCCGACCGCATCGATGATTTCAAGGGCCTCAACGCCCGAAGCCCGTGGATGGCGGCGATGGTCCTGGTGATCATGGCCTCGCTCGCCGGCGTGCCGCCCTTCCTCGGCTTCTGGGCCAAGCTCGTGGTGCTGCGCGCGGCGATCGGCGGCGACATGCTGTGGCTGGCGATCGTGGGCATCGTGTTCGCGGTGGTGGGCGCGTTCTACTACCTGCGCGTGATCAAGGTGATGTACTTCGACGAGCCTGCCGGCGAGGCCATCGAGGTCCGCGACAACGGCCCGTTGAAGGTGCTGTTCTCCGCCAACGCGCTGGCCCTGCTGGTGCTGGGCATCGCATGGAATCCGATCATGGCCCTGTGCCAGGCGGCGTTCGCCTGATCGCGCGCTGAGCGTCCGCAGGCGCGCGACGCGATCGCGGGCTTGCAAGACATCCGGCATTCCGTCATAATTGTCGGCCTGCTGCGGGGTGGAGCAGTCTGGCAGCTCGTCGGGCTCATAACCCGAAGGTCGCAGGTTCAAATCCTGCCCCCGCTACCAGTTTTGCAGCAGTCCGAACGGCGCGCCTGATACCAGGCGCGCCGTTCTTTTTGGTTCCTCGTCAGGCTCCGGGACGCGGGCGTGCAGTCGCCGCGTTGTTGCACCCGGGAGCGGCTCCGTTGTGGTCTGGCGCCAGTCCCGCGCTCAGGAGCGGCTCCCTTCTGGTCCGCGCAGCCCGTCCCGCGCACAGGGGGTGTGCTCCCCCGGCCGTCTCCGCGTCCTGCTCCCATCGGCCGGCCGCCGGCCATCCATGGCCGGCTGTCCGCACACCCCCTGTACGCGGGACGGGCTCCAACGTTCTGCGGCTTCGGGACGGAAGATCAAGAGCGGTCGCGAGCAGGGCGGCGCGCACTCACATCCGATCCGCCTGCGTCCGCGGCGGACTCCAGGGGAACGTCTCCCCGATAACGTGCCCTCAGGCCTCCAGGACCATCCGCCCGCGGCTTCCGCGACGGTCACGCCCCTCGCCAACGATCACATGCGGCACGAAGCGCGCGGTGTCGCGGGTGATCGGCGAATCGTCTTCGCGAATGCCCATGCCGCAGGCGCGGTCGCCCACGACCCAGCTGCCGATCAGCGGATACGCGCCGCCATGCTCGGGGAGCGCGTGCAGCGCCTGGCGGATGGCGGGGCCGCCATAGGGACCGGGCTGGTGCAGCGTGCGGCCGTCGGAAAAGCGCATCTCGATGTTCGCGCCTTCGCGCGAGAACAGGGGTTTGCGCACCCAGCCGCCGGGCAGCGGGGCGGCGCCGTCGTCGAACTCGGCCGGCAGGAGATTCGGATGGCCGCGATGGCGCTCCCACAGCAGCGGCAGCACGCCCTTGTTGCTGAGCAGCAGCTTCCAGGCCGGCTCGAGCAGCCGCATGCCCGAGCCGGGCAGGGCCTGCGCGAACTCGTCGGCGAACAGGTCCTCGAGCGGGTAGAGCTTGAACAGGCTGGCGATCACCACGTCGTCGCCCGCGGTGAAGCGGCCATCGGCCGCCAGTCCGATGTCCTCGATCGCCACCGTGCCCGACTCGATGCCGGCCTGCGCGGCGCAGTCGCGCAGGTAGTCGACGGTGCCCTGGTCCTCGGCGCTGCCCTGGGAGGCGGCGAAGAACAGGGGCCGCGGCAGCCTGCCGCCGATCTCGGCGAAGCGCTCCACCAGGGCCTCGTGGATGGCGTTGAACTGGTCGGCGTCCGGCGGCAGGGCGCCGGATTCGCGTTGCCGCTCCAGCCAGTCCCACTGGAAGAAGGCCGCCTCGAACAGCGAAGTCGGGGTGTCGTAGTTGAGCTCGTACAGCTTCGCCGGGCCGCGGCCGTCGTAGGCCAGGTCGATGCGCCCGTAGAGGTGGGGATCGCGGCGCCGCCAGCTGTCGGCGACCTGGTCGCGGGCAGCCATCGGGATCGCCAGCCGTTCCATCAGCTCCTGGCTGCCGGCAGCCTCGGCCGCGAGTTCCATCGCCATGGAGTGCAGCTCGGCGCTGGGGTCCTCGATGTCGTCCTCGATCTGGCGCAGGTCGAAGGCGTAGTACGCGCTTTCATCCCAGTACGGGGCGCCGTCGATGGTGTGGAAGGCGAAGCCGCAGTCCGCGGCGCGCCGGCGCCAGTCCGGGCGTGGCTCGATCGCGATCCGGCGCATCAGCCGCCGGCGCTGCGGCCGGCGCCGGAACGGCCGAAGCCGCCGCGGCGCACGGTGGGCGCACGATCGGGCTGTAGGTCGGTGCGGGCGAGGGCGATGGCGCCACCGGGGCCCGCCTGGGGACGCAGCCAGCCCGACTGGTTGGAGAGGAAGGCGGGCGCCGCGCGCGTATTGCCCGCCGCCGCCGCCGGCGCGCCCGAAGGCGCGGGGCCGGGAGCCATCGCGCCGCCGCGGCCGCCGAGCATCTGCGAGAGCACGAAGCCGGCCATCATCGGTCCGACGAAGCTGCCACCTGCGCTCTGCCGGGTCTCGCACCGGCCCTCGCCGAACTCCGCCTCGCATTCGGCCACCGACGCGTAGCGCGGCGCGACGGCGTCTGCCTGGGCCTGCGCCTGGTCGAAGGCCTGGCGGCACATCGATGGATTCATGGTTTCGGTCGCGCAAGCCTCGACCGAGGTGAACAGGCCCTCCGATGTCTGCACTTCGGGCTGCTTCGCGCAGGCCACCAGCAGCAGCGGGGCCGAGCCCATGAGGACGAGAGCGGTCTTGCGGGAGCGTTTCATCGAAGCATTGCACCGGCGCATGGCTGGACGCCAAGATTAACCGATGGCGCCTGCGGGAGGGCGGAAGGGGGCGTTGTCTATCTTGCGGGAAGACGGCGCCACGCCTATAATCCAGCGGCTCGGCGGGATCCGCAGGGCCGGCGCGGCGCCAGCGGCGCAGGGGCCGGCATCCGCCGCAAGCTTTTCGCAGTCGCCGGAGAGCCTCCAAGGAGGCTTTTTCGATTGCGGGAGTCGGGCTCGCGCGGTGCGCAACGAGGCGCGCCGGCACCGGATCCAGCAGCATCGGACAAGGGGCCCGTCGGGCCCTTTTTCGTTTTTCGTTCCCCGGCGCGGCCGGTACTTGACCAGACAGGAGGAAGCCAGTGGCCGACAAGTCGACCGACATCGCGGAACTCCTGTCGCCGACCGTTTCCGCGATGGGCCTGGAACTGCTCGGCGTCGAATACCTGCCGTCGCCCGGCGGCGCCCTGCTGCGCCTGTACATCGACCGTCCGGGAGCCGATCCATCGGCCGAAGGGCAGGGCGTGGGCATCGAGGACTGCGAGGCGGTGAGCCGCGAGGTGTCCGCGCAGCTCGACGTCGAGGACCCGATCAGCGGCAACTACACCCTCGAGGTTTCGTCGCCCGGCGTCGACCGGCCGCTGTTCACGCCGGCGCACTTCGGGCGCTTCCTCGGCGAACAGGCGAAGGTCGGCCTGAAGCTGCCGCAGGACGGCCGCCGCCGCCTGCAGGGCCGGATCGCCGCGGTCGAGGGCGACATGGTCACCTTCGAGGTCGATGGCCAGCCGTTCGCGGTCGCCGCCGGCAACATCGACAGGGCGCGCCTCGTGCCCGACTGGGTCGCGCTCGGCTACGGCCCCGCGAAGGACGCCTCCGGGCGCGACGCGCGGCCGGGCAAGGGCAGGCCTGGCGGGAAACCGAACACCAACAACAAGCCGGCGGCGTCGAAGCCGTCCAGTGCGGAGTGAACCAGAAGATGAGCAAGGAACTGTTGCTGGTCGTCGATGCGGTCGCCAACGAGAAGGGCGTGCCCGAGTCGGTGATCCTCGAAGCCCTCGAGGCGGCGCTGGCCACCGCGGCCAAGAAGCGCTACCTCGACCAGGACGTGCTGACCCGCGTGGCCATCGACCCGAAGGACGGCAGCTACGAGACCTTCCGCCGCTGGGAGGTCGTGGCCGACGACGTGGTGATGGAGTCGCCCGACCGCCAGATCCGCCTGATGGACGCGATCGAAGAGGCCGAAGGCGTCGAGGTCGGCGACTACATCGAAGAGCAGATCGAGAACGTCGACTTCGGCCGCATCGCCGCCCAGGCCGCCAAGCAGGTGATCGTGCAGCGCGTGCGCGAGGCCGAGCGCCAGCAGGTCGTGGACGCGTGGAAGGACCGCGTCGGCGAGCTGGTGACCGGCGTGGTCAAGCGCGTCGAGCGCGGCAACGTCTACGTCGACCTCGGCGGCAACGCCGAAGCCTTCATTCCCAAGGACAAGGCGATCCCGCGCGACGTCGTGCGCGCCGGCGACCGCATCCGCGGCTATCTGTACGACGTGCGCAGCGAGCCCCGCGGCCCCCAGCTGTTCATCAGCCGCGCCGCGCCGGAATTCATGATGGAGCTGTTCAAGCTCGAGGTGCCGGAAGTCGGCCAGGGCCTGGTCGAGATCAAGGCCTGCGCCCGCGATCCGGGCGATCGCGCCAAGATCGCGGTGCTCGCCTACGACAACCGCACCGACCCGATCGGCGCCTGCATCGGCATGCGCGGCTCGCGCGTGCAGGCCGTGAGCAACGAGCTCAACGGCGAGCGCGTCGACATCGTGCTGTGGTCCGACAATCCGGCCCAGTTCGTGATCAACGCCATGGCGCCGGCCGAAGTACAGTCGATCGTGGTCGACGAGGACAAGCACTCGATGGACCTGGCGGTCGCCGAGGATCGCCTGGCCCAGGCCATCGGCAAGGGTGGCCAGAACGTGCGCCTCGCCAGCCGCCTCTCGGGCTGGCAGCTCAACGTCATGACCCAGGACCAGGTCACCGCGAAGTCCGAGGCCGAGCAGGCCACGGCGCGTGCCCTGTTCCAGGAGAAGCTCGAGGTCGACGAGGAGATCGCCGGCATCCTGGTGGCCGAAGGCTTCAGCACGGTCGAGGAGATCGCCTACGTTCCGGTCGGCGAACTGCTGGCCGTCGAGGGCTTCGACGAGGACATCGTCGAGGAACTGCGCGCCCGCGCCCGCGACGCTCTGCTCAACGATGCGCTCGCGGTGGAGGAGGAGATCGGCGAGAACGTGCCTGCCGATGACCTGCTGGCGCTCGAGGGCATGGACGACGGGACCGCGTTCGCGCTGGCCGCGAACGGTGTCCGCACCGCCGAGGACCTGTCCGACCTGGCCGTCGACGAGGTGCTGGAGTTCGGCATCGAGGGCCTCGATCATGAGCGCGCCGCCGCGCTGGTGCTGGCCGCCCGCGCGGGCGAGATCGCGCGCCTGGAGAACGAGGGCTGACAGGCCGGGGCCATCGGCCCCCGAACCCGGCAAGCACCCAGTCCAGTATTGATCCATCCACAGCGCGGCACGCGCCGTCGCCAAAGGAACCGGAATCCGAATGTCGCAGCAAACCACCATCCGCAAGCTGGCCGCACTGGTGAACACACCGGTCGACAAGTTGCTGGAACAGCTGTCCGAAGCGGGCATGCAGTTCAGCGACCCCGACCAGGTCGTGACCAGTACCGAGAAGGTGAAGCTCCTGGGCTTCCTGCGCCGCACCCATGGCCGCGCCGAACAGGGCGCCGCCGCCGATCCCGTCGCGCCCAGGAAGATCACCCTGCAGCGCAAGAGCACGCTCACCGTGGGCGGCGGCCGCAACAAGGCCCCGGTCGACGTGGTCGTGCGCAAGAAGGTCACCCTGGTGAAGCCCGAGGAAGGCGTCCGTGCACCGACGGCCGCGGGCGAGGTCGACGACGAGCGCGCCGAGATCCTGCGCAAGCTCGAGGAGTCGCGCCAGCGCAATCTCGACGAGCAGCAGCGCCTGGCCGAGGCCGACCGCCGCCGCCTGGAGGAGGCCGAAGAGGCGAAACGCCGCGAAGCCGAAGAAGCCGAGCGGCTGCGCGCCGAGGCCGAGGTCGCGGCCGCCGCCGTGGTCGCCGAGGACGCCGCACCGCGCAAGGCCCACGGCCATGGCCATCCCAAGCCGGCACCCGCGCGCGACGACCGCGGCGCGGGCAAGGCCAAGCATCGCGGCTCGCACGTCATGGTCGCCGGAGTCGAGGACGACGAGGGCGCCGCGCGCTTCGCCGGCCAGCTGCACCTCTCGCCCGCGGACCGCGCGCGCCGCAGCACCGCGCGTCCGAAGCGTCCGCAGCGCGGCCAGCAGCGCGACCAGTCGCGCACCGGCACCGGCTTCACCCGGCCGACCGCGCCGGTGGTGCGCGAGGTCGCGATCGGCGATGCGATCACCGTGGCCGACCTCGCCCAGAAGCTGGCGCTGAAGGGCGGGGACGTGGTCAAGGCGCTGTTCAAGATGGGCGTGATGGCCACCATCACCCAGACCATCGACCACGACACCGCGGCGCTGGTGACCGAGGAACTCGGCCATACCGCGGTGCGCGCCGACGCCGACGACGCCGAGAGCGAGCTGCTCGCGCACGTCGAGGATGTGCAGGGCGAACAGGCCCAGCGTCCGCCGGTGGTCACGATCATGGGCCACGTCGACCACGGCAAGACCTCGCTGCTCGACTACATCCGCCGCACCCGCATCGCCACCGGCGAAGCGGGCGGCATCACCCAGCACATCGGCGCCTACCACGTCGAGACGCCGAAGGGCGTCATCAGCTTCCTCGACACTCCCGGCCACGCGGCGTTCACGTCCATGCGTGCGCGCGGCGCGAAGCTCACCGACATCGTGGTGCTGGTGGTCGCGGCCGACGACGGGGTCATGCCGCAGACGGTCGAGGCGATCCAGCACGCGAAGTCGGCGAAGGTGCCGCTGATCGTGGCGATCAACAAGATCGACAAGTCCGAGGCCGATCCTTCGCGGATCAAGAACGAGCTTCTCGCGCACGACATCGTCGCCGAGGAGTTCGGCGGCGACACGCAGATGGTCGAGCTGTCGGCGAAGACCGGCGACGGCGTCGACGACCTGCTCGAGGCGATCGGCCTCCAGGCCGAGGTGCTCGAGCTCAGGGCGGTGGCCGAGGGTCGCGCCAGCGGCACCGTCATCGAGTCCTCGCTGGACAAGGGCCGCGGCCCGGTGGCCACGGTGCTGGTGCAGCAGGGCCAGCTCCACAAGGGCGACTTCCTGGTCTGCGGCGTCGAGTACGGCCGCGTGCGCGCACTGTTCGACGAGACCGGCAGCCAGGTGCCGTCGGCCGGGCCTTCGATCCCGGTCCAGGTGCTGGGCCTGTCCGGCGTGCCCGACGCCGGCGACGACTTCGTCGTCGTCGACGACGAGCGGCTGGCCAGGGAGGTCGCGGAGCAGCGCGAGGCCAAGCGCCGCGAGCAGCGCCTCGTGCAGGCGGCGGGCAACCGCATGGAAGACATCATGGCCCAGATGGGCGGCGGCCAGCAGCTCGAGCTGCCACTGGTCATCAAGGCCGACGTGCAGGGTTCGGTGGAGGCGCTCCGCCAGGCGCTGGTCGCGCTGTCCAACGACGAGATCCGGGTGAACATCATCCGTTCGGGCGTGGGCGGCATCACCGAGTCCGACGCCAACTCGGCGGCGGCGGCGAAGGCGACGATCATCGGCTTCAACGTCCGTGCGGACGCATCGGCCCGCAAGGTGGTCGACACCCACGGCCTGGACCTGCGCTACTTCTCGATCATCTATGACGTGATCGACCAGGTGAAGCAGGTGGCCTCGGGCATCCTGGGCGTGGAGATCCGCGAGGAGATCATCGGTACCGCCGAGGTCCGCGAGGTCTTCCGCAGCTCCAAGTTCGGCGCGGTGGCCGGCTGCATGGTCATCGAGGGCGTGGTCAGGCGCAACAAGCCGATCCGCGTGCTGCGGGACGACACCGTCATCTTCGAGGGCGAGCTGGAGTCGCTGCGCCGCTTCAAGGAAAACGTCGACGAGGTGCGCGTCAACACCGAGTGCGGCATCGGCGTGAAGGCCTACAACGACATCAAGCCGGGCGACAAGATCGAGTGCTTCGAACGCGTCGAAGTGCAGCGCACGCTCTGATGCCGCAGAAGTCCTTCCATCGCACCGACCGGGTCGCCGCCCAGCTCCGCAGGGAGCTGGGCACCCTGGTACGCGAGGCCGTCGCCGAGCACGGCCTGCCGTCGGTGAGCGTGTCCGACGTCGAGGTCACGCGCGACATGGCGCACGCCAAGGTCTACGTCACCGCGCTGCAGTCCGAGCGCGCCGCGGAGGCGATCAAGGGGCTGAAGGCGGTGGCGCCGGAAGTGCGCTACCGGCTGGCACGCGCGGTCAAGCTGCGCCATGTGCCCGAGCTCCACTTCCCACTACGACGACTCCGTCGACCGCGGCGAGCGCATCGAAAGCCTGTTGCGGGACCTGCCCGACGCCGGCGAGGACTGAGTCCGTCGGCCCGCCGGGCACCGGCTCCTGCAGCCGGCGGCCATGATGGGGCGGGCGCGCCTCCGCCTACAATGAACCGATGACCGCCCGACCGCGAACGAAATTCCGCAAGCTCGACGGCATCCTGCTGCTCGACAAGCCGCGGGGGCCCAGTTCCAACCAGGCGCTGCAGCGTGCGCGCCATCTGTTCCGCGCGGAGAAGGGTGGCCACACCGGCAGCCTCGACCCCTTGGCCACCGGCCTGCTGCCGCTGTGCTTCGGCGAGGCGACGAAGATCGCCGGCGGCCTGCTCGGAGCGCGCAAGGCGTACGACACTGTCGCGCGCCTGGGACAGGTGACCGACACTGACGACGCCGACGGGCAGCTGCTGCGCGAGCGTCCGGTGCCTGTGCTCGATATCGCCACCATCGATGCTGCGCTGGGCGCGCTCACCGGCCGCATCCGGCAGCGCCCGCCGATCTACTCCGCGCTCAAGCGCGGCGGCGAACCGCTGTACGCCCGGGCGCGTCGTGGCGAGCAGGTCGAGGTGGAACCCCGCGAGGTCGACGTGCATGCGTTCAGCCTGCTGTCCGCGGCGGACCTGCTCGACGCGACGGACGGCGTTGCGCCGGGGAACATCCTGCGGCTGCGGGTGGAATGCGGTTCGGGCACCTATGTCCGGAGCCTGGTGCGCGACCTGGGCGAGGCGCTGGGCTGCGGTGCCCACGTGGCGGAGCTGCGCCGGCTCTGGGTGGACCCGTTCAGGAACCCGCGGATGTGGACCTTCGCCGAGCTGGAGGCCCTGGCCGCGCGGGGCGAGCGCGCCCTCGAGGCCTGCCTGTTGCCGCTGGAGGCGGGCATGGACGCCTGGCCGCGGGCCGAAGTCGACGCCGCTGGCGCCGCGCGCCTGGCCCATGGCCAAGGGGTGGACGGGGTGCTCGCCCCCGTCGGCCGGGAGGTCGCGGTGTTCGGGCCCGGAGGTCGTGCCCTGGGCCTCGGCCTGGTCGGCGACGAGGGTCGCCTGCGTCCGCGGCGCCTGTTCAGCTGGGCCTGCGCCCAGCCGCCGGCACCGCGGCCCCCGACGCAGGCCTGAGGCCCGCGCCTTGTCCGCTGCGCCTGCGCCACGTTACAATTCCGCAGCTTTTCCAGGCACTTCTGGCGCCCGACACGGGCGCCAGGCGTTTTCAATCGCAAGCGGCGGTTCTCGTGGTGCGCGCCTGCCGGTCCGGCATGGGTGCGTTCCTGCGGTCCACGCATCACCAGAAGGTACAACCCAGATGTCCATCGAAACCGGCAAGATCATCGAAGACAACAAGCGCGGCGAAAACGACACCGGCTCGCCCGAAGTCCAGGTCGCGCTCCTCACCGCGCGCATCGTCCAGCTGACCGAGCACTTCAAGGTCCACAAGCAGGACCACCACAGCCGCCGCGGCCTGCTGAAGATGGTCAACCGCCGCCGCAGCCTGCTCGACTACCTGCACCGCAAGGACGCCACCCGCTACAAGGCGCTGATCGAGAAGCTCGGCCTGCGTCGCTGATCCAGACCCGCCGCGGCGCAGAGATGCGCCGCGGTTCTTTTTCGGCGCGCCGCGCGCGCCACCCGTCCCGGGGCATGGGTCCCGGCCGGTTCATCGCTAGACGCACCGAGGAATTCACAACGTGGCAAAAGTTACCAAGAGCTTCCAGTACGGTGATCGCACCGTCACCCTCGAAACCGGCGAGATCGCCCGCCAGGCCGGCGGCGCGGTCATGGTTTCCTGCGACGGCACCGTGCTGCTGGTCACCGCGGTCGCGGCGAAGACCGCCCGTGAAGGGCAGGATTTCTTCCCGCTGACCGTCGACTACCAGGAGAAGTTCTACGCGGGCGGCCGCATCCCCGGTGGCTTCTTCAAGCGCGAAGGCCGCGCGACCGAGAAGGAGACGCTGACCTCGCGCCTGATCGACCGCCCGATCCGCCCGCTGTTCCCCGACGACTTCAGGAACGAGGTCCAGATCATCGCCACGGTGATGAGCCTCAATCCCGAGGTCGACGGCGACATCCTCGCCCTGATCGGCGCCTCCGCCGCCACCTCGCTCACCGGCGCCCCGTTCCAGGGCCCGATCGGCGCGGCCAAGGTCGGCTACAAGGGCGGGCAGTACCTGCTCAACCCGACGGTCAGCGAACTGGTCGATTCCGAGCTCGAACTGGTCGTCGCCGGCACCGCCGACGCGGTGCTGATGGTGGAGTCGGAAGCGAAGGAGCTGTCCGAGGACGTGATGCTCGGCGCCGTGGTGTTCGGCCACCAGCAGATGCAGGTCGCCATCGAGGCCATCAACGCACTGGTCGCCGAAGCCGGCAAGCCGAAGTGGGACTGGCAGTCGCCGGCCCGCAACGAAGGTCTGGTCGCCTCGCTGCGCAACGCCATCGGCGAGCGCCTGTCCGACGCCTTCCAGATCCGCAACAAGCTCGAGCGCCGCGACACGATTTCCGGGGTGAAGAAGCACGCCCTGGAAGCACTTGCCGCCGAGGCCGAAGAGAACGCCTGGAGCCCGGGCGACCTGGCCAAGGAGTTCAGCGAGCAGGAATACCAGACGATGCGCCAGTCGGTGCTGAAGTCGAAGGTCCGCATCGACGGCCGCGCCCTGGATACCGTGCGCCCGATCGAGTGCAAGGTCGGCATCCTGCCGCGCGTGCACGGCTCGGCGCTGTTCACCCGCGGCGAGACCCAGGCGATCGTCGCCGTGACCCTCGGTACCGCGCGCGACGGCCAGATCATCGACGCCGTCGGGGGCGAGTACAAGGAACACTTCCTGTTCCACTACAACTTCCCGCCGTACTCGGTCGGTGAAGCCGGCCGCATGATGGGTCCGAAGCGCCGCGAGATCGGCCACGGCCGCCTCGCCAAGCGCGGCGTGCTGGCGATGATGCCCGGCATGGAAGCTTTCCCGTACACCATCCGCGTGGTATCGGAGATCACCGAGTCGAACGGCTCCTCGTCGATGGCCTCGGTCTGCGGCTCCTCGCTCGCGCTGATGGACGCCGGCGTGCCGGTGAAGGCGCCGGTGGCGGGCATCGCCATGGGCCTGGTGAAGGAAGGAGACGAGTACGTCGTCCTGTCCGACATCCTCGGCGACGAGGACCACCTCGGCGACATGGACTTCAAGGTGGCCGGCACCGAAAGCGGCATCACCGCACTGCAGATGGACATCAAGATCCAGGGCATCACCGAAGAGATCATGAAGGTGGCGCTGGCCCAGGCGAAGCAGGGCCGCCTGCACATCCTCGGCGAGATGTCGAAGGCGCTGACCACCGCGCGTTCGGAGCTGTCCGACTTCGCGCCGCGCCTGATCACCATCAAGATCCATCCCGACAAGATCCGCGAGGTCATCGGCAAGGGCGGTTCGGTCATCCAGGCGATCACCAAGGAGACCGGCACCCAGATCGACATCCAGGACGACGGCACCATCACGATCGCCTCGGTCGACGCCGCCGCCGGCAAGGCCGCCAAGGATCGCATCGAGCAGATCACGTCCGACGTCGAGCCGGGCCGCATCTACGAGGGCAAGGTCGTCAAGCTGATGGACTTCGGCGCGTTCGTCACCATCTCCCCCGGCAAGGACGGCCTGGTGCACGTCTCGCAGATCTCCAACGAGCGCGTCGAGAAGGTCTCCGACAAGCTCAAGGAAGGTGACGTGGTCAAGGTCAAGGTGCTGGAAGTCGACAAGCAGGGCCGCATCCGCCTGTCGATGAAGGCCGTCGAGGAAGGCGAGGGCACGCCGGCCGAGTAAGCCGCGCGCTCCGGGTGCGCCGAAGGGCGCACCGCCGAGACGAAAGAGCGGGCTTCGGCCCGCTCTTTTTCGTTTCCAGGAGCCGCTTCGTTGGGGCTGCGCGCAGCCCGTCCCGCGCACAGGGGGTGTGCTCCCCCGGCAGTCTCCGCGTCCTGCTGCCACTGCCGGCCGCCGGCCATCCATGGCCGGCTGTCCGCACACCCCCTGTACGCGGGACGGGCTCCGTCGTTCTTCGGCTTCGAGAGGGAAGAGCGAGAAGAAGGCAGGGACAGGAGCGGTCGCGGCCAAGGCCGCTCCTAACCATAAGGATCCGACCGCTTCGACGTCGACGATCTTGTTGCCTGCCGGCGGAGTGTCCATTCGTTGCTCTTGATCTTCTCCCCCGACCGCGACCGGAGGTAGGGCCCGCCGTGGTTGCAGGGGGGATGCCCGGAGCCGGCCAAGGATGGCCGGCGGCCGGATTGGGAGCAGGAAGCGCACTCATCCGGCCGGGCATCCCCCCTGCAGCCGCGGTGGGCAGCGCGCACCTGGGAGCAGCGCGGAGCCGACGGGGCTCTCTCGTTCTCCGTGCCGCGGAAGCGCGTCGTCCCGTCAGACCCAGCCGGTCGCGTAGAACAGGCCGATGATGAAGAACACCGCCAGGGTCTTGATGATCGTGATCGCGAAGATGTCCTTGTAGGCCTGGCGATGCGTCAGGCCGGTCACCGCCAACAGGGTGATCACGGCGCCGTTGTGTGGCAGCGTGTCCATACCGCCCGAGGCCATCGAGGCCACGCGGTGCAGCACGTCCATCGGAATGCCCGCCGCCTGGGCGTTGGCCATGAAAGTCTCGGCCATGGCCGCCAGCGCGATCGACATGCCGCCCGAGGCCGAGCCGGTGATGCCGGCCAGCGCGGTGACCGTGACCGCCTGGTTGACCAGCGGGTTCGGGATGGCGCCCAGCGCGTTGGCCACCACCAGGAAGCCGGGCAGGGCCGCGATCACGGCGCCGAAGCCGTACTCCGAGGCGGTGTTCATCGAGGCCAGCAGCGCGCCGCCGATCGCCGTCTTCGTGCCTTCGGCGAAATGCCGGAACACGCTGCGCCAGGCGAACGCCAGTACTGTCGCGATGCCGATCAGCAAGGCGCCCATGACCGCCCAGATGGCGGCGATCTTCGCGACTTCCTGGACCACCGGCGCCGGGTTGCCGACCACTGCGGGAATGAAGCTGTGCGCTTCGCCGTACCAGCCCGGGATCAGCCGCGTCAGCACCAGGTTGGACACGCCCACCATCACCAGCGGCAGGAGCGCGACCAGGGGGTGCGCGAGCCGGTCGCCGGCGAAGGGCGCCGGCTCGTTGAGAAGGGTGCCGGGGTCTCCGTAGCCCTCGCCGGCCCGCAGCGCCGTCCGCCGGCGCCACTCCAGGTAGGCGAGGCCGAAGAGGATGATGAAGACGCCGCCCAGCGTGCCGAGTACCGGCGCCGCCCAGGTGTCCGTGCCGAAGAACGCGGTCGGGATGATGTTCTGGATCTGCGGCGTGCCGGGCAGTGCGTCCATGGTGAAGGTGAAGGCGCCCAGCGCGATGGTGCCGGGGATCAGCCGCTTGGGGATGTCGCCCTGGCGGAACAGTTCGGCCGCGAACGGATACACCGCGAACACGACCACGAACAGAGACACGCCGCCGTACGTGAGCAGGGCGCAGACGATCACGATCGAGAGCATCGCCCGCTGGGCGCCGACCACGCGGATGGTCGCGGCGACGATCGACTTGGAGAAGCCGGAAATCTCGACCAGCTTGCCGAACACCGCGCCGAGCAGGAAGACCGGGAAGTACAGCTTCAGGAACCCGACCATCTTGTCCATGAAAAGCCCGGTGAACATCGGTGCCACCAGCGACGGGTCGGTGAGCAGCACGGCGCCCAGTGCGGCGATCGGGGCGAACAGGATCACGCTGTGGCCGCGGTAGGCGACATACATCAGGAAGACCAGCGCGGCGAGCACGATCAGGAACGACATCAACGGACCCCAGCCATCGTGCGGCGCACGACTCCACGGCTGACAGTGTTCCCGCCGGCTTCCGTCCCGGCACATTGTCCGAAGGTACGATGCCCACCTGCCGGTGCGGCCCCTAGGCTTGCGATCGAGGCGGCATCCGCCGCGCGTGCATGCATATTCCGAGGGGAACACGATGAAGCGAGCCAAGATCCCGCACACCGCACTGAGCCTGGCGATCGCCCTCGGGCTGTCGTCGTCCGTGGCCTTCGCCCAGGACGCCACCGGCGCCACCGACGACTCCGGCGCCACCGCGGAAGCGGCCCAGTCCCGCGGGGCCACCACCCTCGGCGGGATCACCGTCACCGCGCGCAAGCGGGAGGAGACGCTGCAGGAAGTCCCGGTGGCGGTCACGGCCTTCACCCCGGAGGCCATCGAGAAGCTGAACATCCAGGACATCGGCGACGTCGCCTCGCAGGTGCCCAACACCACCATCTACGCGGCGCGCGGCTCGAGCAGCACGGTGACCGCCTACATCCGCGGCATCGGCCAGGCGGACCCGCTCTGGGGCGTGGACCCCGGCGTCGGCATCTATCTCGACGACGTCTACATCGCCCGCCCGCAGGGCGCGCTGCTGGACGTGTTCGACGTCGAGCGGGTCGAAGTGCTGCGCGGCCCGCAGGGCACGCTGTACGGAAAGAACACCATCGGCGGCGCGATCAAGTACATCTCGCGCGGGCTGCCGGCGCAGGCCGACGGCTTCGCCTCGATGACGGTCGGAAACCACAACCAGCTCGACGTGAAGGCCGCTTACGGCGGATCGCTCGGCAGCAGCGACGCCCTGCGCGCGCGCGTGGCGGTGGCCAGCCTGAACCGCGACGGCTATGGCGAGAACAGGCTCACCGGGCAGCAGGTCAGCGACAAGGAGATCCTCGCGGCGCGCGTCCAGCTTGGCGCGTACGTCAGCGACGACATCGACATCCAGTTCGCGTTCGACTGGATGGACGACCAGTCCGGCGTGCGCGGCGGCAAGATGCTCGCCCCGAACCCGCTCGACTTCGTCATCGATCCGGGCCGCGGCTCCGGCCAGCAGCCGCTGGGCGACCGCTACGACATCCGCAGCGGCATGCCCAACGTCAATGACACCTCGATGAAGGGTGCTTCGGCGACCTTCAACTGGCGCGTGAACGACGACTACTCGCTGAAGTACGTCCTGGCCAAGCGCGAGTCCGACACCGAGACCAACATCGACTTCGACATGCTGCCCAACCGCATCGTCGACGTGCTCGCATTCTACAGCGACGAACAGGTCAGCAACGAGCTGCAGGTCAACTACGACGCCGGCGGCAGGATGCGCGGCGTGGTCGGCTTCTACCACTTCGACGGCGAAGCCGGCGGCCAGGTGCTGAACAACTTCCTGAACATGTCGTTCGGCGACACCCGCGGCACGGTGTTCACCGAGAGCATCGCGCTGTACGCCGACTGGAGCATCGACCTCACCGAGAAGTGGAGCCTCGACCTCGGCGCCCGCTACACCGATGAGGAGAAGCATGCGGTCGTGCTGAACCGCGCGTACTCGAGCGCGAACTTCGACACCGTGATCGCCACTCCGGCCGACTTCGACAAGACCGTCGACTTCAGCAACGTCTCGCCGAAGGTCTCGCTGGGCTACCAGGTCAACCCCGACGTGCTGGTCTACGGCCTGGCCTCGCGCGGCTTCAAGTCCGGCGGCTACAACATCCGCGCCAACAGCGCGGTGCCGCACACGCTGCTGCCCTTCGACGACGAGTCGGTGGACAGCTTCGAAGTGGGCGCGAAGATGGGGCTGCTGGACCAGCGCCTGTTCCTGAACCTCTCCGCGTTCCACAACAAGTACGAGGACATCCAGCTGTCGGTGTTCACCGGCTACGACTCGAACGGCGACGGCGTGGACGACGCCTTCCTGGGCGACTTCACCAACGCCGGCAAGGGCACGGTCAACGGCGTCGAGGCCGAGTACCAGTGGCTGCCGAACGACAACTGGGTGGTGAGCGGCAACCTGGCGTGGCTGGACACCGAGTACGACGAGTTCATCAGCGCCGGCGCCAACGTCGCCGACTCCCAGGTGTTCACCAACGCCCCGGAGTTCTCCGGCGCGCTGAACGTCGAATGGCGCACCGACCTGGCCAACGGCGGCAACCTGTCGGCCCGCGTCAGCTACGCCTATCAGAGCGAGGTCTACCCGACCACCGACCTGTCCGAGGACATCAGGCAGGGGGGTTACGGCCTGGTCAACGCCGGTGTGATCTGGCGCGCCAACGACGCCTGGAGCTTTTCGCTCCAGGGCACCAACCTCGCCGACAAGGAATACCGCACCACCGGCTACAACATCGCGGCGCTGGGCATCCTGACCGGCTTCTACGGCCCGCCGCGCCAGTACAGCCTGACCGCGCGCTACAGCTTCTGAGCCGTCGCGGGCATCCGTTGAACAGGCAGCGGCGGGCTTCGGCCCGCCGCTGCGCTAAGCTCGTCCCGTACGCCTGAAGACGCGCGGATGGGGATCATGGGGCAATGCTGAGCGTCGGCGTGGTGGTCGCGGCGGCGGCGCTGTGGCTGGCCCTGCTGTTCGGCGTGGCGGTCTACGCCGAGCGCCGGCCGGGCGCGCTCGCACGCCACTGGCGCCACGTGTACGCGCTGTCGCTGGCGGTGCACTGCACGTCCTGGACCTTCTACGGCACCGTTACCCAGGCCGCGCGCTACGGCTGGCCGCTGCCGCCGACCTTCCTCGGCGCGATCGTCTTCTACATCGTCGCCTTCGCGTTCATGCTGCGCCTGGTGCGGCTGGCGCGCGAGAGCAACGCCACCTCGATCGCCGACCTCATCGCCACCCGCCTGGGCAAGGACCCGTGGCTGGCGGCGGTGGTCACCCTGGTGGCGCTGCTGGGCATGGTTCCCTACATCGCGCTGCAGCTGAAGGCGGTGACGATGAGCTTCGCCACGCTCACGACCGATGGCGGCGATGTCGCGGCCGCGGTCGCTCCGTGGCGCGACGGCGCGCTGTACGTGGCGCTGGCGATGGCGGTGTTCGCGGCGGCCTTCGGCACCCGTCGGGCCAGCGCCGCCGAGCACAATCGCGGCCTCGTGCTGGCGATGGCCTTCGAGTCGCTGTTCAAGCTGCTGGCCATGCTCGCGCTCGGGGCGCTGGTCTGGTTCGGCCTGGGGGAGTTCGACGTGGCGGCGCGGCCTTCGCCGCCCGAGCCCGTGGGCGGCTTCGTCCCGCTGGTGCTGCTGGGCGCGCTGGCGATGTTCATCCTGCCGCACCAGTTCCATGTCGCCGTGGTCGAGTGCCGGGACGAGGACGATGTGCGCACGGCGCGCTGGCAGTTCCCGCTGTACCTGGTGCTGATCGCCCTGCCCACGCTGCCGCTGGCGCGGGCGGGCATGGCCATCCTCGGCGACGGCGTGCCCTCGGACATGTACGCACTGGCGCTGCCGGCGGCGCTTGGCCACGAGAGCCTGGCGCTGTTCGCCTTCCTCGGAGGACTCAGCGCCGCCACCGGCATGGTCGTGGTCAGCACCCTGGCGCTGAGCCTGATGATCGGCAACCACTGGTTCGCGCCCGGCCTGCTGCGCGGCGCCTGGGCGGTGGGCCGCGAAGGCGGGGATCATCGCGGCGCGCTGCTGGCGCTGCGCCGCGCCGGCATCCTGGCGGTGATGCTGCTGGCCTGGGCCTACAGTCGGGTCATCGCCGGCAGCGAAGCCCTGGCCGATGTCGGCGCGGTGTCGTTCTCGGCCCTGGCCACCCTCGCGCCGGCGCTGTTCTGCGCGGTCTGGCGGACCCGCACGCCGGCGACGGCGGCCACCTGGGGCGTGGTGGCGGCCTTCCTGGCCTGGGGCTGGGTGACCCTGTCGCCGATGCTGGTGGAACTGGCCGGCAGCGACCCCGAGTGGCTGGCCGCCGGGCCCCGCGGCATCGCCTGGCTGGCCCCCGACACGCTGTTCGGGCTGACCGGATGGAGCCGCCTCGGGCGCGCGGTGGGCGCCAGCCTGTTCGTGGGCATCGCCGCCACGCTGGTGCTCTCGGCCTGGCTTTCCGCGCCCGATCGCGACGTGGCCCGCGGCTCCGACCTGCGCACGCTGCGCCAGGCCGGGCGGCGCTTCCTGCCCGCGCGCACCGTCGATGAGCTGCTGCGCGGCGCGCCGGCCAGCGGACCCGTGCCGTCGGCGATCGAGGCGCGCTTCGAGCGCGAGCTGGCGGCGGTGCTGGGCAGTGCCTCGGCGCGACTGCTGCTCGACGCCGCCCGCCGCGAGGCCGGACCCGATCTCGACACCGTGGCCGAGATCGTCGGTGAAGCCTCGCAGGACCTGCGCTTCAATCAGCGCGTGCTGGAGGCGGCGCTGGAGAACATGAGCCAGGGCATCAGCGTGGTGGACCACGAACTGCGCCTGGTGGCCTGGAACCGCCGCTACGCGGAACTGTTCGACTATCCGCCGGGCCTGCTGCGCATCGGTGTGCCGGTGGCGGAGCTGGTGCGACACAACCTGGGCCGCGGGCTGGTGGAAGGCGCCGAAGGGCGCGCCAACCCGGAGTCGGACAAGCGCCTGCGGCACATGCGCGCGGGCACGCCCTACGTCAGCGAGCGCGTCTTTCCCCACGGCGGCATCGTCGAGATCCGCGGAAACCCCATGCCGGGGGGTGGTTTCGTCGCCACGTTCACCGACGTCACCGCCTTCCGTCGCACCGAGGCCGAGCTCAAGCGCAGCAACGAAACCCTGGAGCAGCGGGTCGGGGAGCGCACCGCCAGCCTCGATCAGGCGCGACGCGAGGCCGAACGGGCCAACGAGGCCAAGAGCCGCTTCCTGACCGCGGTGGGGCATGACCTGCTGCAGCCGCTGCACGCCGCGCAGCTGTTCACCGATGCGCTGGCGGAGCGGACGGACGATCGCTACCGGGATTCACTGGCGCAGATCCGCGGCGCGCTGGACTCCACCACCGACCTGCTGACCGGACTCTTCGACATGGCACGGCTTGAAGCCGGCGGGCTGGTGCCGCAGCCGCGCGACTTTCCGCTCGCCGAGGTGCTCGAACCCCTGGCCTCGGAATTCCGCGCCCTCGCGGCCGACCGTGGCCTGGACTTCGGCCACGTTGCCAGCAGCGCATGGATCCACAGCGATCCCCAGCTGCTGCGCCGGGTGCTGCAGAACTTCCTCGCCAACGCCGTGCGCTACACCGCCAGCGGCCGCGTGCTGCTGGGCGTGCGCCGCCTCGAGGGCCGCGTGAGCATCGAGGTACACGACACCGGGCCGGGCATCGAGCCGGCGCAGCAGACGCTGATCTTCGAGGAGTTCCGCCGCGGCGAGGGCGTGGCCGGGCAGGGGCTGGGGCTTGGTCTGTCGATCGCCGAGCGCATCGCGCGGCTGCTGGGCTCGCGGGTGGAGCTGCGCAGCCGGCCGGAGGTGGGCACGGCCTTCGCCATCGCGCTGCCTTCGGTGGCGGCGCCCGCGGGCACCGGGAGCGTTCCCGCGGCGCGCGCAGGGCTGGCCGGTGCGCACGTGCTGGTGCTGGACAACGACCGGATGGCGCTGGCCTCGCTCGCAGGCCTCCTGCAGGGCTGGGGCTGCAGCGTCGATACGCTTGCCGACGGGGATGCCGCGCTCGCCGCCCAGGCCGCGCGGCCGGCCGACCTGTGGCTGCTGGACTATCACCTCGACGACGGCGACACCGGAATCGACGCCTGGAAGCGGCTGTCGGCACGCCATGGTGCCGTGCCCGCGCTTGTGCTCAGCGCCGACGCCACCGATGCCGTCCGCCGTGAAGTCGCGGAGCATGGCCTCGGCCTGCTGCAGAAGCCGGTGCGTCCGCTGGCCCTGAAGTCCGTGCTCGGGCGCATGCGGATCAGGCCTTCGGACTGAGCCCCGGCGCCGGGCGTCCTACAATGGCCGGCTCCGTCGCATCTCCTTGCCCATGCCCTATACCCCGATCCTGGCCACGCTCGGCTATGTGCTGTCGCCCGACCGCCGTCGCGTGCTGATGATCCACCGCAACGCACGCCCCGGCGACCAGCACCTCGGCAAGTACAACGGCCTGGGCGGCAAGCTCGAGCCCCACGAGGATGCGCTCGCCGGCATGCGCCGCGAGATCCGCGAGGAAGCCGCGATCGACTGCGAGGACATGCGGTTGCGCGGCACCATCAGCTGGCCCGGCTTCGGCAAGCAGGGGGAAGACTGGTTCGCCTTCGTCTTCCTCGTGACGCGCTTCACCGGCACGCCGCCGGCGTCGAACCCCGAGGGCACGCTGGAGTGGGTCGACGTCGACCGCGTGCTCGACCTGCCGCTCTGGGAGGGTGACCGCCACTTCGTGCCGCTGGTGTTCGACGACGACCCGCGCGCCTTCCACGGCGTGATGCCGTACCGCGACGGGCGCATGCAGTCCTGGAAATTCTCGCGCGCCTGAGGGGCCTCAGCCGGCGCCGTCCACCTGTCGCGCCGGATCGCTGAGCTCCAGCCCGCGCAGGATCACGCCGGCCTGGGTGCGATTGCGCACGCCGAGCTTCTCGAAGATCGCCGACAGGTGCGCCTTCACCGTGCGCTCCTGCACGTCCAGCCGGTCGGCGATCTGCTTGTTGAGCAGGCCTTCGGCCACGAACCCCAGCACCCGGAACTGCTGCGGCGTCAGGCTGGCCAGGCGCGCGGCGAGGTCGGTGTCGCCCGGCGCGGACTCGGCGCGCGCCACCGCGCCGCGCAGCGCCGGCGGCAGCCATTCCTCGCAGGCCAGCACGGTGCGGATGGCGTCGCGCATCTCGTCCAGGCCGGCGCTCTTGGGGATGTAGCCGGCGGCGCCATGGTCGAGCGCACGCCGCACCACCAGGGGATCCTCGTTGGCCGAGACCAGCACCACCGCGACCGCCGGGAACCGGGCGCGCAGCGCCGCCAGGCCGGCCAGGCCGTGGTTGCCGGGCATGTGCAGGTCGAGCAGCACCAGGTCGATGTCGGACTGCGATTCGAGCGCGGCCAGGGTGTCGTCCAGGGTGCCGGCCTCGATGATCCGCGTGCCGGCCTCGGCCTCGACCGCGGCGCCGCGCAGGGCCGCGCGGAACAGCGGATGGTCGTCGGCGATGAGCAGGGTGGTCATGCGTCGCGCGCCGGATGGACCTACTGCGCGGTCCAGCCGCCGTCGACCGGGAACGACGCGCCGGTGACGTTGTGTGCTTCCCGCCGGCACAGCCACGCGGCGATCGCGCCGATCTCCCCGGGGAGGGTCATGCGCAGGCTCGGCTGCTTCTCGGCCAGCAGCGCGCGCACGCCGTCCTCGCGGCCGCCGCCGTCGCGGCGGGCCTCGATCTGCGGCTCGATCAGCGGCGTCTCCACCCAGCCCGGGCAGATGCAGTTGACCGTGACGCCGCCCGAGTCGCGGCTGCCGGCGGTGGCGTATTCCAGCGCCGCGACCTTGGACAGGCCGACGATGCCGTGCTTGCTGGCGACGTAGGGCGCCTTGTCCTTCGATGCCACCAGTCCGTGCACCGATGCGATGTTGACCACGCGGCCGAAGCCTCGCACGGCCATGCCCGGCATCGCCAGGCGCATGGTGTGGAAGGCGGCGCTGAGGTTGATGGCGATGATCGCGTCCCACTTTCCGACCGGCATCTCCGCCAGCGGCACGGCGTGCTGGATGCCGGCGTTGTTGACCAGCACGTCGACCGGAGACCAGCCGTCGATGTCGGCCATCATCTTCGCGATCGCCTCGGGGTCGAGAAGGTTGGCGTCGAAATGGCGGACCTCGCCGCCGCCGGCCTCGCGGACCGCATCGAGCGCGGCCTGGATCTGCGCCTCGTCCCCCAGCCCGTTGATCGCCACCCGCGCGCCGGCCGCCGCGAGCGAACAGGCGATGGCGAGGCCGATGCCGGACGTGCTGCCGGTCACCAGCGCGGTGCGGCCGGAAAGGAAGGTGTCGGTCATGGCGGGCAGGGGCATGGGGTGGAAAGCCACGGTAGCAAATCCATGCGGCGCGTCCCTGCGTACCAAAGTACGATGCCGGCGCCGGACCCGGCTGCTACGGTGCGGTCGTTCCCGGCATCCAGAGGAGGCGCACGTGCGCCATCGACAGCACCATCGCCTGACCGCGCCGCGCGCGCGTTTCCTCGCGGTCGCCGCCGCGCTGGCCATCGCCGCGGGCGCAGGTTGCGCTTCGACCACGGCCGACGGGGCGACGAGGGAGGCCATCGTGTTCGAACACCCGCGCAGCACGATCCATCGCGACGGCGACGACCTGCTCACCGCCGGACTCGGCATCGACGGCCTGCGCCGGATGGCGCCGCCGGACTTCGCCGACGCCGAAGCGCCGACCCCCGCCGAACTGCGGCGCCGCGCGCTGTGGAGCAACTGGCGCGGCATCGCCGACCTCGGCCCCGCGGGCGGTTACGGCGCGCTCTACGGCAGCGTCGCCGACGTCCCCGGCCGCGAGTTCTCCGCCTATGCCACGGTGCCCGGTGCCATCCACCCGCACCGCGTCCTGCTGCAACTCCCCGACGCCTTCGATGCGGCCAGGCGCTGTGTCGTGGTGACGGCATCCTCGGGTTCGCGTGGCATCTACGGAGCGATCGCGGTCGCCGGCGCCTGGGGCCTGCCGCGCGGCTGCGCGGTGGCCTATACCGACAAGGGTGCCGGCAGCGATTACTTCGATCTCGACGCCGGCATCGGCTTCGGGCCCGATGGCCGCGCGGTGGCCGGCGACGCCGCCGGCATCGCCTTCGCGCCCGAGGCGCCCGAAGGGGCGGGCGGCGTCGCCTTCAAACATGCTCATTCGAAAGACAACCCGGAGGCCGACTGGGGGCGGCACGTGAAGCAGGCCGCGGAGTTCGCCCTGCACGCGCTGGACGAGGCCCTGCCGGCGCAGGCGCCCTTCACCTTCGACAACACCCGCGTGATCGCGGTCGGGATCTCCAACGGCGGTGGCGCGGTGCTGCGCGCGGCCGAGCTCGAGGGCGACTGGCTCGACGCCGTGGTCGCGGGCGAGCCCAATGTGCACGTCGACGCCCCGGGCGCGCGCGCGCTCTACGACTACACCACCGAGGCCGCGCTGCTGATGCCCTGCGCGCTGCTGGCGATGGACGGCCTGCCGCAGCCGCCGCTGCTCGACCAGGTGCGGCCCCTCTATGCGGCGCGCTGCGACTCGCTGGCGGCCGACGGGGTCCTGCCGGGCGCCGACACCGCGACCCGGGCGGTCCGGGCCCGCGACATGCTGCTGGCCGCCGGCTGGACCGAAGGCGCGCTCCGCGCCGGCGCGCTCTCCGCCGGCTTCGACCTCTGGCGCTCGGTGGCCGCGACCTATGCCAACGCTTATGGCCGGCATGGCGTGGGCGAGGGCCCCTGCGGCTTCTCGTTCGCCGCGCAGGGCACGGACTTCCTGCCGCGGCGCGCCACGGCCGCCGAGCGCGCGGCCTGGTGGTCGGACGCCAGCGGCATCCCTCCGGGCTCGGGCGTGGGCCTGATCGATGCCGGCCTGGCACCGCCCGACCTGGCGCTGAAGGGCCTGCAGTGCCTGCGCGGGCTGTGGACGGGCGAGGGTGCCGGTGCCGACCGCGTGCGCGCCGGCATCGCGGCCACCCGCGCCGCGCCGCCGCGCGCCGGGCTGCCGGTGGTCGTGGTGCACGGACTCGACGACGGCCTGATCCCGGTCGCCTTCAGCAGCGCGCCCTGGGTCGCGCATGCGCGCGCCGCGGGCCGCGACGTGCGCTTCTGGCAGGTGCGCAACGTCCAGCACTTCGACGGCTTCCTGGCGCTGCCCGACTACGGTGCCCGCTACCTGCCGCTGCTTCCCTATGTGTACGAGGCGCTGGACCGCATCGATGCGCATCTGGACGGCGCCCCGCTGCCGGCGGACGCGGTGATCGACGCGACGCCGCGCGGGGCGGCAGCGATGGACGCGTCGCATCTGGCCATGCCGCGCTGAGGCGGACGCCGCCGCGGACCGGGACTGCTCCCGTCATGACGGCGGGTTTGGCATGCTGGCGTCTCCTCCTGCGACGGGGCCGCCGATGACCCGCGAGCGCCATTTCTCGATGCTCCGCGACTTCCAGCTCGCGGACTGGTTCACCCTCGCCAACGCCTTCTGCGGCACCGGCGCGATCTTCGCCGCCATGCGTTACCTGCAGGAAGGCGCGGGCGCCACCGGCATCCGCGACCTGATGCTGGGCATGGCGCTGGTGCCGCTGGCCCTCGTGTTCGACGCCCTCGATGGACGCATCGCGCGCTGGCGCAAGGTCGCCTCCACCCTCGGTCGCGAGCTCGACTCGCTGGCCGACGTCATCTCCTTCGGGGTCGCGCCGGCGGCGCTCGGCTATGCCTGTGGCCTCCAGGGCGGCTGGGACTGGGTCGTGCTGAGCGGGTTCGTGGTCTGCGGCGTCAGCCGCCTGGCACGCTACAACGTCACCGCCGAGACCCTGGCCGACGGCGGCGACAAGGTGAAGTACTTCGAAGGCACGCCGATCCCGACCAGCGTCCTGATCGTCCTGCTGCTGGCAGTGGCCGCCTGGCAGGGTGCGATCGGGGCCGACATCTGGTTCGGCGAGTGGCAGCTCGGTCCCTGGCAGCTGCATCCGCTGGTGCTGGTGTACGCGCTGTCGGGCTCGCTGATGATCAGCAAGACGCTGCGCATTCCCAAGCCCTGAGCGGCGTTCGCGTCGTCGCACACGGTTGCTATGATCGGAGCGAACGGACGGAGGCGCACGATGTCGGGCAATCCTGGGGACGATTTCGAGTCGCTGGCGCGGCGCTACTGGGCCGCCTGGGGCGATGCGCTGCGCAGCGCGGTGCCGGGCACCGGAACGATCCCGGGAATGGGCGGGCCGCAGCAGCCGCCCTTTGGCGCCGAGGCCTGGCGCGACTCCCTGGACTGGTGGTCGCGGCTGGCCCACGGCGGCCGCACGGAGGCCAACGACGCGCTGGCGCACTTCAACAGCCAGGCCAGGCACTGGTTCGGGCGCATGCAGGAGGTCGCGGCGCGTTTCGCCGGCCAGGAATCCTCCGCCGCCGATGTCGCCCGCGCCTGGAAGGAGGCGCTGGGCGCCACCGGCGAGAATCCGTTCCCGGAAATGCTGCGCACGCTGCGCGGCCACGGCCTGCAGGGCCTGGAGCAATGGGTCGAGGATGCTTCGCCCTGGCTCGAGTCGCTCCGCGACGAGGGCCTGTCCTGGCTCAGGCTGCCGGCCTTCGGCCCCGGCCGCGAACAGCAGGAGCGGATGCAGGCGATGGCGGTCCACCTGGCCGAATACCATCAGGCCTCCAGCGCCTACAACGCGCTGCTGCTCAAGGCCCAGCAGGAAGCGTTCACGATCTTCGAATCCAAGCTCGCCGATCACGAGGAGCCCGGCCGTCAGCTGCAGACCGCGCGTGCGCTGTTCGACCTGTGGATCGACGCGGCGGAGGAGGCGTATGCCGGGATCGCGCTGTCGCCGGAGTTCGGCGAGGTCTATGGCCGGCTGGTGAATGCGCAGATGCGGGTCCGCGGCGGCGTCCAGCGCATGGTCGAAGATGCCTGCGCGCAGCTGGGCATGCCCACGCGCAGCGAGCTCGACGGCGCGCACCGCAAGCTCGCCCGGCTCGAGCGCGAGGTGCGCGCGCTCCGCGACGCGGTGGCGCAGGGCGGGAACGGCGGAACGCACCGCCCGTCCGCTGCCGCCGCACCGGCGTCGACCGGACGGCGCGCCGATGCGGGCGCGGCCCGGGCCGCGGCGGCGCCCCCCACCCGGACGGAACCCGCCGCGGCAAGGCCGGCGGCGAAGAAGAAGAAGGACGGTGCGTCGACCGCCCGGAGCTTCGGCGGCGCCATCGCCGGCACCGTGCCGCGCGCGCCCGAGCCGCTGGCGCCGAAGCCGCGGAAGAAGCAGGCCGCGAAGAAGGTCGCGAAGAAGGTCGCCAAGGCAGCCAAGGCAGCCAAGGCCCAGAAGACTGCGAAGGTCGCGAAGGCCCCGAAGGCCCCGAAGGCCCCGAAGGCCGCGAAGGCCGCGAAGGCCGCGAAGAAGGGGAAGCGTTGACATGTACGGTCCACTCAACATCACCCCGGCCGGGCTAGCCGAAGAGGCGATCCGCCTGCAGCAGAAGCTCGCCTCCGGTTTGCAGGTCCTGCGCGACGTCGAGGACGTCGACTTCGGCGCCACCGCCAGGGAAGAGGTCTGGCGGGACGGCAAGGTCGTCCTCTACCGCTACGTCGGCGATCGCGCTCCCACTGCGCGCGTGCCGCTGCTCATCGCCTACGCTCTGGTCAACCGCCCTTACATGGTCGACCTGCAGGACAACAAATCGCTGGTGCGGCAGCTGCTGGCGCGCGGCGAAGATGTCTACATCATCGACTGGGGCTATCCCGACCGCTCCGACCGCTTCCTCACCCTGGAGGACTACATCGAGCGCTTCCTCGGCGGCGCCGTGGACCACCTGCGCGAGGCGCATGGGCTGGATGCGATCAATCTGCTCGGTATCTGCCAGGGCGGCGCCTTCTCGCTCACCTACGCCGCGCTCAATCCCGGCAAGGTGCGCAACCTGATCACCATGGTCACGCCGGTGGACTTCCACACGCCGGACAACATGCTGTCCAGCTGGACCCGCTCGATGGACGTGGACCTGTTCGTCGACACCCTGGGCAACGTGCCCGCGGACCTGATGAACTTCTGCTACCTCACGCTCAAGCCCTGGCGGCTGTTCGTGCAGAAGTACGTGGGCATGACCGACATCCTCGACGACAAGGAAGCGCTGGAGGATTTCCTGCGCATGGAAAAGTGGATCTTCGATTCGCCCGACCAGGCCGGCGAGGCCTTCCGCCAGTTCATCACGATGTACTACCACGGCAATGGCTTCGTGAACGGCGGCATCGAGATCGGCGGGCGCGAGGTGCACCTGGGCCTGGTCGAGATGCCGGTGCTCAACATCTACGCCGAGCAGGACCACCTCGTGCCGCCGTCGGCGTCGAAGCCGCTGCGCGACCTGGTCGGCAGCCGCGACTACTCGGAGCTCGCATTCCGCGGCGGCCACATCGGCATCTATGTGTCCAGCCGGGCGCAGAAGCAGGTGCCCGAGGCGATCCACGACTGGCTGGCACAGCGATGAGCGAAGCGCGGCGCGGGTTGAGCAGGCCGATCGACGACCGCGTGCTCGCGGGCGTGGTCGGCGGTATCGCGCGCCGCTTCGGCTGGAGCTCGACGCTGCTGCGCGTGCTGTACGTGGTGTTCTCGGTGCTGTCGGCCGCGTTCCCCGGCATCCTCGTCTATCTGGTGCTGTGGCTGCTGATGCCCGAGGACGGCTGAGCGCCGGGATGCGCGCGCTGCGGCTGGCCGCGGCCTCGCTCGGCATGCTCTGGGCGCTGCCCAATACGCTGCCCGGCCTGGTCGTGGGCCTGGCCGCGCTGCCCTTCGGAGCGCGCGCGGCGCTGCGCCGCCGGGACCTCGCACTGGTGTTCGATGGCGTGCCCTGGGGGCCGGGCGGCGCGCTCACGCTCGGCAACGTGGTGCTGCACACGGGCGAGAGCATCGACTGCGACTGCCTGACCTACGCGCATCGTGCCGGGCTTTGCGTGCAGCCCGCGGTGCGGCTCGCCGACCATGAGCGCGCCCACGTGCTGCAGTACATGGCGCTGGGGCCGCTGTTCCTTCCGCTGTACTTCCTCTGCGGGGGCATCGGTGTGCGCAACCGCTTCGAGCGCGCCGCCGATCGCTACGCACTGACCGGGCGCGGGTGGTGGCCCTGGCCCGCGCCGCCGACGGACGGTCGGGTGGATTGACGTCCGCGTAACACCGCCTGCGCTAATGTCGCATCGTCGAAGAAAAAGCGGAAAGGCCGACAAGCCCTACGCAATCGCTTCGGCAACGAGAGGCTCAGCCGACCGGGGCATCCTGGCCGACTGGGCCTTTCACATATGTAGCCGCCGCGCCGATCAGACGACCGGGCGCGGCACGAAGGCGTGGCTGGTACCGAGCAGATCCGCGCCCGGGCCGAAGCGCCGCTCGGCGAACACGAAGCCGTCGTCTCCGGCCAGCACGATCGTGCTGGAGCGTGTGCCGTAGGCCTCGCCGCGGACGAAGGGCGGTGACAGCGCCCGCTCCAGTTCGAGGCCGACGCCCGTGTCAGGCAGAGCCTCGTCGGGCGCCACCGAGGTGTCGGCGAGCGCGCGGAACATCGGTTCCAGCGCGTCGGGTGCCGCCCGCGGATCCTCCAGCGCCAGGGGCGATGCGAGCCAGGTCTCCAGTGCGCGCGTGGCCAGCGTGCTCTTGGGCCAGGCCGCGTCGAAGGCACCGTTGGACATCGCGTGGAGGCCCGGCGATACCTTGGCGTGCGTAGGCCGCGGCTGGTTGCTGGCGAACGCCAGCGTGGCTCCGTCGAAGGCCAGGAGATTGAACGGGCCGTACGCGTCGGCGTCCGCGCCGATGGCCTCCGCGAAGACGGAGGCCGGCCCGGTGCCCCGGACGAAGTCGCGGACCAGCCAGCCGCGCGAACGCGGGGCGGCCGCGGCGCGTAGGCCGTTGCGGACGTTGGTCACTGCGGCCAGTCGTCCGGAGGTCGAGACCTGGAGCCAGCTTCCGCCCTGCACGAGGTCGCGGCCGCCATACACGGACGGCGCGTCCGGATCGAGGCCGGCGGCCGCGGTCGGGCGCGCATGCGCCTCGTCGCGGTTGGCGGCGATGGCCAGGGGCCAGCGGGGATGGTGCTGCCAGGCGAGCGCGATCAGGCACATGCGGCGATGGTAGCCCGCGTGTGGCGATGGTAGCCCGCGTGTGGCGTATGGCGTGCGGCGTGCGTGGCGTGCGGAGCGCTGCCGGGTACGAAGCAGGGGGGAGGGGTGCCGGCCCAGCACCGCGGCGGTTGCCGCGGCCGAAGGTCCATCGAGGCGGCGCTCCATCCGTGGGGCGCTGTGCTGCCGGTCGGCACAGGATCGTCTGGTGGGCCGCCATGGAATATCGGCGCTGCCCTGTAAACCGGGTCAGAGAATTCCTACATAACCGACGCGGGTCGCGTGGGAACGAGGCGGGTGGGGGTCGCTCCGTTGTGAGCCGCGCTGCCCGTCCCGCGCGCAGGGGGTGTGCTCCCCCGGCAGTCTCCGCGTCCTGCTGCCACTGCCGGCCGCCGGCCATCCATGGCCGGCTGTCCGCACACCCCCTGCGCGCGGGACGGGCTCCGGTGTCCTCCGGCTTCGGGACGAAGATCAAGAACAAGATCAAGAGCGGTCGCGCGCTCGTCGAGCCGCTGCTGCCCATGACGACCAGACCGTCCCCGACTTCGACCTCGACCTTGGCGTCGACGTCGCGGCTGCTGTTGCCCTTTCCGCACCTCAACAGAGCGTCCCCTCACCGAAGGTGGGACTCGAACCCAGCCTTGCCAATCGCGTTCCGATCCGCGCGTTGGGCGGGCGGTATGAAATGTCGCCGGTTGCGTTTCGATGGCGGTTAGAAAAAGCTTCGGAAAAACAGTGAGATATAGAGCATGACTAATGCGGCGTCGCATAATAAGACATTTCAAAAGTCGTAATGTTGACAAAAGCACCTCGTGTCCCTCATGGTGCCTCCACGCTATCTTGGAGACCGCTCATGCAAGGCAAGGCCGAGGAATTCGATTCGGCGAAGGAAAAGGTGCTCAAGGCGCGCATGTCCGTCGTGCTGAGAGCGAACGAGGTTGTGGTGGCTGAGGTCGAAGACGCCGCCCTCTGGAACGCGGTCTTCGCCGCAATCAACTCCGGATCGTCTTCGCTGCTGCAAGCCGCACCTGTGTCCCCGGTGCTTGCTGGGCCAGCGGCCGGCGGATCGGTCGTCGAAACAATGGCGCGGAATACCCCGGTCGCGGAGCCGATCAACAAATTCGCCAAGGAACTGAGCGTCGATTTGGATGTTCTTATTGGTGCTTGCGATCCGACGCCGAACGATCCGTACTTGCGCCTCGATCCGCACCACTGGGAAAAGATGAGGAAGGAACTTCCCGCTCGCGGGGTGAAGGCGCTCCCGCCAATCGTCGTAGCGGCGACCATTCTTTGCCTGTGGTCGCGCCATGCAGCGCTGGGTTCGGTGACCCAGGCTCAAGCGCAGAGCGTTCTTGCCGCAATCAACTCTCGCGATAACAACCCGACGCGCGGAATCGCAGGTGCGAGCTGGCTGCAGGCACGTCCCGGTGGTCAGATCGTCCTAAACCCGTCGCAGATTTCTCGGGCAATCACCATCGCCAAGGGCTTCTGCGAGCAGGACTGGAGCGCATGGAAGGCGCTGTAAAGGTAGAGCGAGGTAGGAAGTGACTCCTGTTGATTTTCTCTTGCGGGTAGACCCGGTATGCAAGACGCAGCTGGATCGCGCCATTGCGCTCTTGTGGTTCGCCGGTAGTGGTGACCAGACCGTGGGCATGACTGCCAGGGAGATTGCTAGCGTCCTCCATTCGGGAGGGCATCCTCAGCAGAACGTGTCGCGCCTCGACAATGCGCTGCGGTTGGATCGCCGAACGGCGGCATGCAAGGGCGGGTGGGCGCTCCGCCCAGCCGCCAGGCGTGCGCTAGATGTTTCTTACAGTGACTATCTTGGACCGAAGGAGTTGCCGGTCAGCGACAGCATCGTTCCGATGGCGCTCGTCAGCGGTACGCGCGGATACATTGAGCGTGTCGTCGATCAGATCAACAAGAGCTTTGACGGCGGCCTCTATGATTGCTGCGCTGTGATGTGCCGACGCCTGCTGGAGACACTCATCATCGAGGTCTATGAACATGTGGGTCGCGCGGGCGACATTCGAAAGGACGGACAATTCCTCCCCCCTCAGCGATTTGGTGGACCGATTGGAAAGCGACAAGTCCATTTTTGTGAGCAAGCTTGGAATGCGGGCGCTCAAAGACTTCAAGCGTCTCGGTGATCTCTCGGCCCATAATCGTCGTTACAACGCCCGCGTTACTGACATCGATCCGTTGCGCGCAGGTATTCGACTCGTGGCCGAGGAACTAATCCATCTGGCTGGACTGGATGCGAAGAAGGCAACGGCTGCCTAATTTCGAGGAACGCTCGTGGCCAGTTTCAAATATGCGGGGTTCCTGCAGCACAACGACAGCACGGCGTTCGACGCCTTGCTGGCGCCAGGAACAATCGCTCACAACTCAGGCATCTACCGGTGTGGCGCCTGTGGTGACGAAATCGCTGCGAACAAGAACAACCCGCTTCCGCCCCAAAACCATCACCAACACGCGCCCGGGGTCGGGCCTATTAGGTGGCAACTGATCGTATTTGCGGTCCAGAGGAATTAGGCGCACCTCGCTACGGGCCTTGTACGGGTCGTGGACGAAGTGCGAAGCGCAGTTCGTACGGTGTCGCCTGAGACGGGGCGGCGGGGCTGCCACGTTCTAAGGGCGCGTGGCCAGCCCCATTTTTAGTATTTGACTACAACGTTCTCGACGAGAAGGATGAAGTCGGTGGCCTTCACTTCCGTGATGACCACCGTTGAAGGATGTGCAGCGCTATTCCGCACTCCGAGCTTGTCCTCCAAGATTCTCCTTACGTCATTGGAGATGATCTTGGCGGAACGCCCACCTTTGCCTTGATGAATTGTTGTTTTGCCCCTCGCTTCGAATTCTTCGACAAGTACGCCCGAATGTTCGAAAGGGGGGAATACGAAGCAGCTCAAAACATCTGGCAACGCCAGCAGGAGACGCCGCTTCCTCCTGCTCCACAATCGTCAAGAATAGACAAAGTAGCTAATGAGCTCCGCAGGCGCCTTGCTGCCTCCATCTGGAATCTGCAACGCAAACGCCTCTAAAGACTCCTTCACGCCTTGGCCTTCTTCGGGAAGTCATGTTCCAAATGGTTCATGCCTCGCGTGCTCACGACGATGTTTTCCATGTCCGATGTATCAAGCCATCCATTGCGATTGGCTGTGTTGAAGAGGCTTTGCCTAAAAGCCCCAGGAACCTTGACTCCGACATCGCGGTAGCACGTGTAAACGTGGTTTTCAGTGATTCCCGTAATGCCGAGCTTGTATTGGAGAAAGTAAACGAAGATCAAATTATGATCTGGCGCGCTTTTAGCATCGAACTGTGCGTGAAAGTCCTTCAGACGACCTTGCTTCCCGCTACTAAGGTCAAGATCCTTGAGCATGGTCGGGCCGCCGCCCTTGGACTTGGCCTTCGGTTTCGGCGAGCTACCGTTCGATGCAGCCTTTTTCGATTTGCGTGCGGTCTTCTGAGCTGGTGCGGCGGGTTTTTCTTCAGCGCTGCGCTCTTGTCGCGTTGCGCTTGGCGCCTTATCGGCTAGTTGTTGTTTGAAATCCTCATATACCGCCAACACGAACGACTCAGAACCTTCTGCCTCAATAGTTCCTTCAGAGATATCAATTCGCAGTTTGGTGATGGTAGACACGGTAGCCCCCTGTGCATTTGTGGCTTGAGTCTACATTGCTGGGGTGCGGTGAGTACGCCAGAAAGCACTCGATGGAATACTCACCGTACTCGGCCGCCATTCGGCCGCGGCGGGCTTCTCGTACACAACTCGTACACGGGTTAAGTTCCGCAAAAAGAACCAGGGCCTAGCCTTTCGGCTAAGCCCTTGTTTTTACTGGTGCCGGAGGAGGGACTCGAACCCTCACGAGTGTTAGCTCGGCGGATTTTGAGTCCGCTGCGTCTACCGATTCCGCCACTCCGGCGCGGGCGGCAAGTATAGCGGCTGGCTTGCCCGACCACGGCGCTGCCGTCGCGTCTTCATCGCGACAGTGGGGGCGGCTGCGGGTCGGGGCGGGCCGCTCAGGCCGCCGCGTCGGTGCGCAGGGCGTTGTCGGCGCGAAGGTGCCATTCCCCGGACAGCGGCTCGAAGCGCGAGCACTGCTCCAGCGGCGCTTCGTAGACGTGCAGCGAGATCGCGATCGCGCCGGCGTCGGCGTTGCGGATGGTGTGGTATTCGTGCGGCGGGATCAGGCTGCCGGCGCTGCCGGGGCCGGCCTGCATGCCGCCCGCCGAGCGGAAGCGGAAGCGCTCGCCGTCGCGTTCGAGCAGCTCGAACTGGGTGATCTCCAACGCGCCGGCCCAGACGCCTTCCACGCACCAGCATCCGGCGTGGTCGTGGATCGGCGTGCCCTGGCCCGGTCCCCAGGTCATGGCGACCACGCTGTAGCCGTGCCGGGGACTCCGGTACAGCTCGCGTCGGGCGTAATGCTCGGCGATGGGCGCGTGCACGCAGTCGGGCAGGCGGACTTCCGGGTCGCGGATCAGGCTGCACATCGCACTGCGGAGGGCCGCGGTGACCGCGTGGCAGTCGCCGGCGGCGAGGGCGGCGTCGATGCCTGCGACCAGGCGTTCGCGGCCGGGAAAGGCGACGTCAGGCAGGGCGCCGGCGGCGCCAGGGGTGGTCTGGGTCATGTTCCGGAGTGTACGACGCCCCGTGCTCACGGGCCGCCGCGCTGCAGCATCCCGGCGGTTCGGGCGCATCGGGCCTGTCCGCGGCATCCGCGCATCCGCGGCGTCGGGCATCGGGACATCTTGTCGGAGCTGTCGCTGACGGAGTTGCGGCTGGTGGACTCAGAGCCCGGCGAGGAATCCGCCGATCGCCGGCGAGAAGCGGGCGAAGTCGACCAGGAAGGCGTCATGGCCCTGCGGCGACTCCAGCGGCAGGAACGTGGCCGCGCTGCCGCCCGCGCGCAGGCCGTCCGCGATCTCCTCCTGCTGCTGCAGCGGGAACAGGATGTCGGTGTGCACGCCGATGGCCAGTGCGCGCTCGACGCGGATGCGCGCCAGGCCCTCGGCCGTGGTGCCCCCGCAGGACTCGCCGATGTCGAACCAGTCCATGCAGCGGCTCAGGTACAGGTAGCAGTTCGGATCGAAGTTGCGCACGAAGCGGCGCGCGTGGGCCTCGAGGTAGCTTTCCACCTCGAACTCCAGCCCGAAGGGGTCCTCGTCGTCGCGGCGGTCGGAGTCCAGGCGCACGCGGCCGAAACGGCCGTCCCATTCCAGCGCCGAGCGGTAGGTGATGACGCCGAGCTTGCGCGCCATGCGCATGCCGCTCTCGGGGTAGTGTTCCTCGTCGTAGTCGCCGCCGTTCCAGTTCGGGTCCAGCCGGATCGCTTCGCGCTGCAGCGAGCGGATCGCGATCGAGAACGGCAGCGCCTTCGCCGCGCCGGAGACATTGATGTGGCTGCGCGCGATGCCCGGATGCCGCGCCAGCAGGGCCAGCGCGACCATGCCGCCCATGGAGTTGCCGACCACGCAGGCGAGGCGCCCGATGCCCAGCGCCCGCACCACGTGCGCGGCGGTGTCGGCCACGTCTTCGATGGACACGTCGGGGAAGGCCAGGCGGTATGGCCGGCCGGTCGCGGGATCCAGCGAGGCCGGACCGCTGGAGCCCTTGCAGCTGCCGAGCGAGTTCACGCAGACCACGTGCCACCGGTCGGTGTCGATGGCCTTGCCGGGACCGACCATGGTCTCCCACCAGCCCGGCGCCGGGTCGGCTTCGCTGGCCGCCGCGTGAGCGTCGGGCGAGAGTCCGGTGAGGATGAGGATGGAGTTGTCGTCGGCGGCGTTGCGCCGGCCCCAGGTCTCGTAGGCGATGCGGGCCCGCGGCAGTGTGCCCCCGCGCTTCATCGGGAAGCCGGGGGGCAGGTCGATCCAGCGCGTGCCGGGCGGGATGAATTCGGTCATGGCCGGCAGTTTAACGGGGCCGGTCACGCCGCGACGCCGCGTCGATGCCCGTCAGGAACGCCTCATTCCGCGCCTAGCACCAGTTCCACGGTGGCATCGGTCGGCAAGGAAACCCGGACGGCTGCGGACTCGATGTCGTCCGCGCTGCGCTCGACCGTGCCGCGGGCCGAGATCCGCGCCGAGACCACCGCGACGTCGAGCCGCGACAGCGGCTGGGTCGGCATCGGGCTGTCGCTGTCGTCGAGGACGATGTCCAGCGGGAGCGCGGAGACCGGATGGCGCTCGGCGGCCACCGGCATCGGCGGCCCGTCCGGCGCGCGCGCCATGACGAAGACGGTGCCCTGGCCGTCGAGGCGTTCGGCGAGGCCGGGGGCCAGGCGGATGCGCACGCGCAGGCCCGGCGCGGCTGCGTCGCGGGTCCCGGAGGAGGCGAGAGGCGACGTGGCAGGGGTGGCGGCGGCCGACGGCGGCGCTCCAGCGGACCCGGCGTCGGGCTCCGCTGGTGCCGGGGGCAGCCCGGCCGCGACACGCGCTTCGGCGATCTGGGTGCGCAAGCTGCCCGCGGTGGCGGCGTCGACGGCCGGGAGCAGGGCCTCCCACGTCGCGACCGCCTCGGCGTTCAGGCCGCGCTGGCGCTGGGCCACGCCCAGGAACCAGCGCGCGCGCTGGTTGGCGGGCTGCATCACCAGGGCCTGTTCGAGCAGGGCGAGCCCTTCGTCGTCGAACAGGTGCCGAGGGTCGGCCTGCGCCCGCGCCTGGGCCAGTTCGACCATCAGCGCCGGCTCGTCGGGCACGAGTTCCAGCGCCTTGGCATAGGCGTCGCGGGCGCCGGCGGCGTCGCCCTGGACCGACAGCGAGCGGGCCAGCAGCACCCAGCCCTCGGGCTGCTGCGGATTGCGCTCGAGCTCGGCGCGGAGCTCGGCCACTGCCGCGGCGAACTCGGCGGGATCGACCGCGGTGTCGGCACCGGTCGCCAGCGGTGCGCGCGCCGCGGGTTCGAGGGCCGCGGGCGTGCCGAGCAGCAGGTAGGCACCGAGCGTCAGCACCGGCACCGCGGCCAGCGTCGCCAGCCAGGTGCGGGGGGAGTTGCGGCGCAGCGGCGCCACGACCACGGCCGTGATCGCCAGCGAGCCGAAGAGCAGGGCCAGGAGGAACACCGTTGCCATCACCACTCCTGTCCTTCGTCCACGGGGTCCAGCGCCGCGCGGTTGGCGGCTGCGCGCCGACGTACCACCACCACCAGGACGGCGGCGCCGGCCAGCAGCACCAGCGCCGGCGCGAGCCACAGCAGCAGCGTGCCGCCGCCGAACTGCGGGCGGTAGAGCACGAACTCGCCGTAGCGGTCGACCAGGAAGCGCTTGATCTCGGCGTCGCTGCGGCCTTCGCGCATGAGGTTGTAGACCTCGCGGCGCAGGTCGTGGGCGATCGGGGCGTCGGAATCCGCCAGCGACTGGTTCTGGCACATCACGCAGCGCAACTCGGTGGTGAGTGCGCGGGAAGCGCTGCTCCTCGGCGCGGTCCCTGAACTCCAGCGGCTGGACGTTGCGCACCGCCTGCGCGGCGGCGGGCGGCGGCGCGACGAGCGCCGCCGAGAAGGCGAATGCGGACAGCAGCGCCAGCAGGCAGGCGCGGGCGGCAGCCGCGCCGCGGTCGCGGATGGCCGTGCGTGCGCTCATCCGCCATCCTCCAGCCGTTCGACCATGGGCGCCAGCACCTCGTCCACGATCTCGTGGGTCAGCGGGCCCACGTGCTTCCAGCGCACGATGCCCTCGGCGTCGACGAGGAAGGTTTCCGGGGCGCCGTACACGCCCCATTCGATCGCGGTCTGGCCTTCATGGTCGGCGACCACCACCCAGTAGGGGTTGCCGAACTGCTCCAGCCAGCGCAGCGCGTCCTCGGGCTCGTCCTTCCAGTTGTAGCCGACCACGCGGATCTTGCGGGTCTCGGCATAGCGCTCGAGGACCGGGTGCTCGTCCCGGCAGCCGGGGCACCAGCTGCCCCAGACGTTGAGCAGGTAGGGCCGGCCGGCGAGGTCGGCGGTGCCGACGCGGTAGTCGGGGTCGTGCAGCACCGGCAGCGAGAACTCCGGTGCCGGCCGGCCGATCAGCGGCGAGGGCAGGGATTCCCGATCGGGACGGTCGGAGCGGGACACTCCCCAGCCGAGCAGCGCCACCAGGGCGACGAAGCCGCCCAGCAGCAGCACGGCCAGCAGCCGGCGGCCGCCGCCGGTTCCCGGAGAGGACGCCGGCGTGCTCATCGTTTCTCCTTCAGCGGAAGGCGGAAGCGGCGGTCGGCCGCGACAACGAACGCGCCGAGCGCCATCAGCAGCGCACCACCCCAGATCCAGCGCACGAAGGGCTTGACGTGCAGACGGACCGCCCAGACGTCGTTGCCCAGCGGCTCGCCGAGGGCGACGAAGATGTCGGCGCGCACGCCGGCGTGGATGCCGGCGTCTGTCATCACCTGGCCACCGCTGGCGTAGGCGCGCTTCTCCGGATGCAGCAGCACCAGCGGCCCGTCGTCCCTGAACACCTGCACATGGCCGCGGTCGGCCATGTAGTTCGGGCCCTGCACGCGGTCCACGCCGTCGAAGCGGAAATCGTAGCGGCCGATGCTCTGGGTCTCGCCCGGCGCCATGGGCACCTCGCGCAGCACGTTCTGCGCCTCCACCAGCATTGCACCGACCAGGAACACCGCGATTCCCAGGTGGCCCAGCACCATGCCGAACATCTCGGGAGTGAAGCTGCGGCCCTTGGCGCGGATGCGCGTCCACGCGAAGCGCAGCGTGCCCAGTCCCACCCAGGCCGCGCCGGCGACGCCGAAGCCGGTCTTAAGCGCGCTCTGCGGTGCCTGGTACCAGGCGATGACGCCCAGCAGCAGCGCCAGGCCGAACCAGGGCGCGAGGAGCGCCACCGGCTTCGACACCTGCTCCTGCTGCCAGCGCGTCAGCGGACCGAACGGCACCAGCAGGACGAGCGGTGCCATCAGCACCAGGAAGAGGGTGCCGAAGTAGGGCGGACCGACCGAAACCTTGCCCAGGTCCAGGGCATCGGCCAGCAGCGGATACAGCGTGCCCACCAGCACCATCGCGCAGGCCGAGGCGAGCAGCAGGTTGTTGACCAGCAGCAGCGTTTCGCGCGAACCCGCCGCGAACGGCTTGCCGTCGGCCAGTCGCGGAGCGCGCGTCACGTACACCGCCAGTGCGCCGCCGATCACCGCGCCCAGGAAGGCGAGGATGAACAGCCCGCGCGACGGGTCGGCCGCGAACGAATGCACGCTGGTCAGCACGCCCGAGCGCACCAGGAAGGCACCCAGCAGCGACAGCGAGAAGGCGGCGATGGCCAACAGCATGGTCCAGCTGCTGAAGCTGCCGCGCTTCTCGGTGACCGCCTGCGAATGGATCAGCGCGGCGCCTGCGAGCCAGGGCATGAAGCTCGCGTTCTCGACCGGATCCCAGAACCACCAGCCGCCCCAGCCGAGCTCGTAGTACGCCCACCAACTGCCCATGGCGATGCCCAGGGTGAGGAAGCCCCAGGCGATGTTGGTCCATGGCCGCGACCAGCGCAGCCAGCGTGCGTCGATCGCCCCTTCCAGCAGGGCCGCGATGGCGAAGGCGAACGGCACCACGAAGCCGATGTAGCCGATGTACAGCAGCGGGGGATGGATGATCATCCCCGGGTCCTGCAGCAGAGGATTCAGGTCGTGGCCCTCGGACGCGGCCGGAAGCAGGCGCTCGAAAGGATTCGAGGTGAACACCATGAACGCCAGGAAGCCGACCGCCACCAGGCCGATCACGCCGAGGGCGCGGCCGCGGAAGCGCCAGGGAATGCCCCGCGACAGCAGCGCCACCGCGGCGTTCCACACCGCCAGCATCAGCGCCCACAGCAGCAATGAGCCTTCGTGCGCGCCCCAGACCGCGGTATAGCGGTAGATCAGGGGCAGCAGCGAGTTGGAGTTGTCGGCCACGTACTTGACCGAGAAGTCGCCGACCACGAACGCCGCCGTCAGCAGCACGTAGGCGGCCAGCACCAGTACCAGTTGCGCGACCGCCGCCGGGCCCGTCACCGCCGCCAGGTCCTCGCGGCCGCGGGCGGCGCCGGCGAGGCCGGCGATGCCCTGCAGCACGGCGAACACCAGCGCCAGGGCCAGCGCGGCCTGGCCGATCTCCGGCAGCACTAGCGCTTGTCCCCGGCGGCCGGCGCGGGCATGTCGACCTTGTGCTTCTCGTGCGCCAGGCCCATCTTGTCGGCCACTTCCTTGGGCACGTAGGTCTCGTCGTGCTTGGCCAGCACCTCGTCGGCGACGAACGTGCCGTCGGCGCGCATGCGGCCGGTGGCGACCACCGACTGGTCCTCGCGGAACAGGTCGGGAAGGATGCCGGAATAGACCACCGGCATCAGCGCGTCGCCGTCGCTGACCTGGAAGCGCGCCTCCATCGACCCGGGCGTGCGTTCGAACGACCCCTTGGCGACCATGCCGCCGAGGCGGAAGCGCGTGGCGCCCGAGGCCACGTCGGCGCCGGCGCGGCCGTCGAGGATCTCGGCGGGCGTGAACAGGTAGGCGACGTTGCGCTGCAGGGCCATGGCCACCAGCACCGCCACCAGGGTGGCGGCCGCGACCACGGCGACTACGAACCAGAGACGCCTGCGGCGGGTTGGATTCATCGACCGAGCTCCGTGGGACCTTCGTTGCGGGCGGAACGTGCCGCGCGACGCGCGGCCAGCCGGCGGGCGGCCCGCAGCTGGCGCGCGACGGCCAGCCTTGGGGCGATCCAGTCCCAGGCCAGCATCAGGGCGAACACCGCATAGGCGGCGATGACGTATTCGCGATAGCTCATGGTGTCGTTCGGGCCTCCGCCATGCGGCGGACCCAGTCCTTGCCGGCCTCGCGCTGCAGGTTGTCGGCGCGCGCGCGCCAGAAGCGAACCCGCGAACCACAGCTTGGTGCCGATCACCATCCAGACCAGCGGCGGAAGCATGCTCGGGTCCATCGAGGATTCGCCGAACACGCGGATGGTCTGGCCCTGGTGGAGCGAGTTCCACCACACCACCGAATAGCGGATGACCGGCAGCATGACCACGCCGACCAGGGCCAGCAGGCCGGCGGCGCGGGCCGCGGTGCGACGGTCGTCGATCGCGTGGTAGAGGCCGATCACGCCCAGGTACAGGAACAGCAGCACCAGCTGGCTGGTCAGGCGCGGGTCCCAGTCCCACCAGGTGCCCCACATCGGCTTGCCCCAGATCGCGCCGGTGACCAGCGTCACCGCGGTGAACGCAGCGCCGATCGGCGCGCAGGCCATGGCCAGGATCTCGCAGAGCTTGATCCGCCAGATCAGGGCGATCGCGGAGTACAGCGCCATCAGCCCGAACACCAGCAGGCTCATCCAGGCCGCCGGCACGTGGATATAGAGGATCCGGAAACTGTCGCCCTGCTGGTAGTCCGCGGGCACCTGGAACAGCGCGCCGTACACCCCCACGCCATGACCAGCACGCCCAGCCCGTAGCCCCAGGGGCTCCATCGGGCGGCGAAGCGGTCGAAGTAGGGCGGTGAGCCAAGCTGGTGGAACCAGCGGATCACCGGGTTCATGTCGGACATCGGATTTTCGCTGGCTGGAGGTGCACCGGTCCCCGGGCCGGCCCGGTGCCTCGGCCCTGGGCGGGTGGGACCAGCACGGCATTCTTTCAGGTTTGGCCCCCGCGGCCAAGGCGCCGCACCGGAACGTTGAAGTGATGGTTGGCTGCGTTTCAGCGGCGATCGTGGCAGCTCTGCGCGGACCGCACACTGACTCAGGTCAACAGCAGCGGGTCGTTCCTGGCCCGCGCGAGGGCGGGCGGACCACAACGGAGCGATGCCCGGAGCCGGGATTCAGGAGAGGGCGATCCGGATCGCCGCCGCCGCGGCGAGCGGCGCAAGCACCAGCGCCGCGACCAGCCCCGCCGCCAGCAGCAGCAGACCGCCCACGGGGTCGAACCCCCGGGCGGCCGCGGTCACCGCACCGGCACCGAAGACCAGCACCGGCACGTACAACGGCAGCGCCAGCAGCGCCACCAGGATGCCGGAGCGGCGCATGCCCACGGTGAGCGCGGCGACCACCGCGCCGAGCAGTGCCAGCAGCGGCGTGCCCAGCGCCAGCGAAGCGAACAGCACGCCCCAGTGCCCGCGTGGCAGCGCCATCAGCTCCGCCAGCAGCGGCATCGCCAGCACCAGCGGCAGCGCCGTGGTCGCCCAGTGCGTGGCCACCCGCACCAGCACCAGCCAGGCCAGCGGCACTGGCGCCAGCAGCCACTGCTCGAGCGAGCCGTCCTCGGCGTCGCCGCGGAACAGCGTGTCCAGCGCCAGCAGGCCGGACAGCAGCACCGACACCCACAGCGCGGCGGGCGCCACCCGGGCCAGCATCTCGCGGTCGCTGCCCAGCGCCAGCGCGAACAGAACCAGCACCAGCAGCGCGAACAGCGCCGGCTGCAGCGCGTCGCCCCGCCGGCGCCAGAGCAGGCGCAGATCGCGGACGGCGAGCGCGCGGGCGGCAGACCACATCATGACGGCCGCTCCAGCACCAGCATCCGGGTGCGCACCGGCGGCGCGGCATAGGCACCGTGGGTGGTGACCATGGCGCCGCCACCCTCGCGCAGATGCGCCTCCACCATGCGATTGACGAGTTCGATGCCCTCGAGGTCGAGGTTCGCGTAGGGCTCGTCCATCAGCCACAGCGGAGCCGGCGACAGCCACAGGCGCGCCAGCGACAGGCGCTTGCGCTGGCCCGCGGACATCTGCCGCGCCAGCGCGTCCTCGTAGCCGGCCAGGCCGACGGTGGCCATGGCGTCTTCCAGCGACATTCCCGGACGGCTGCCATGCAGGCCGCACAGGAAGCGCAGGTTCTCGAGCGCACTGAGGTCGGCCTTCTGCGCCGGCAGGTGGCCGAGGTAACCGACCACGCGCGCACGCAGCGCGGGGACGACCGGCCTGCCCTGGACCCGGACTTCGCCGCCGTCGGCGCGCAGCAGGCCGGCGAGGACCTTGAGCAGGGTGGTCTTGCCGGCGCCGTTGTCGCCCTGGACCAGCAGCGCCTCGCCCGCGGCGACCTCGAAATCGATCGGGCCGAACACCGGCATCTCGTTGCGCATGAAGCGCAGGGCCTGGGCGGAGAGCAGTGCGGGCGCTGGGCTGGCGGCTGGAGGCATCATGCGGCACGGGCCGCGACGGCGACCGGGGCCGCTATTCTAGCCAGTCGATCGGGGCGGCGCGCCGGAACGTGGCCGGTTTCGGCGCCTGCATGCGCAGCCTCACCGCGCCGCCCCGCGGCCACCACAGCGCGCCGAGCTGGCCGAATTGCCGGGCGAGCTCATCCAGCCCTTCGGGATCGAGGTCGAGGATGACCCAGCCCGGTTCGCGCCAGCTGCGGTTGGGCGCCGAGGAGAACGAGGGGAGGTGTTCCAGCCCGCGCGCGGCGAGTCCGGCTTCGAGCGCCGCGTCCTGGCGGCGGTTGGCGGCCTCGTCGCGGGGCCTCGACCAGGGGTTCCAGGCCGACAGCAGGGCGAAGCTGAGCGCCTGCGGATAGAGCAGCTCCAGCCCCGGTGCCGGCAGACCGATGCGGATGTCGTGCCAGTCGCCTTCCCGCGCCCAGCGGTACTCCGCGCCAAGGTAGGCGGTGGCGAGCCGATGGACGTCGGCCTCGCTGGCCGCTGGCAGCTGTCTGGACATAGGCGCGATTTAACGCCACATGCCGGCTTGCGTAAACTCGGAGCCATCCGGCATGGGCCGGGCGGAGGAGCGGATGCCTGGCACCAAGCTGCCGAAGGTCGGCACGACCATCTTCACCGTGATGTCCCAGCTCGCGGGCGAGCACGGCGCGGTCAACCTGGGGCAGGGTTTCCCGGACTTCGAGGTGCCCGCGCGCCTGGTCGACGCGCTGGCCCGCGCGATGCGCGCCGGTCACAACCAGTACGCGCCGATGACCGGCGTGGCCGCCCTGCGCGAGGCGATCGCCGACAAGACCGCGGCGCTGTATGGCCATCGCCCGGATCCCGACGCCGAAATCACGGTCACCAGCGGCGCCACCGAGGCGATCTTCGATGCCGTGCACGCGGTGGTCCGCGCCGGCGACGAGGTCGTCGTCCTGGACCCGGCCTACGACTGCTACGAGCCGGCCATCGACCTCGCCGGCGCACGCGCGGTGCACGTACCGCTGGACCCGGCCACCTTCGTGCCCGACTGGGCGCGGGTGCGCGCGGCCATCGGACCGAAGACGCGGATGCTCATCGTCAACACGCCGCACAACCCCTCCGGCGCGATGCTCACCGCGGACGACATGGCCGAACTGGTCGCCATCGTCCAGGACACCGGCGTCTGGCTCATCTCCGACGAGGTCTACGAGCACATCGTCTTCGACGGCGCGCGCCATGAATCGGCGCTGCGGTACCCGGCGCTGCGCGAGCGCGCCTTCGTGGTGTCGAGCTTCGGCAAGACCTACCACTGCACCGGATGGAAGGTCGGCTACTGCATCGCGCCGCCGGGGCTGTCGCTCGAGTTCCGCAAGGTCCACCAGTACAACGTGTTCTGCACCTTCGCGCCGGCGCAGCATGCATTCGCGGAGATGCTGCGCGAGGAGCCGCAGCACCACCTCGGACTCGGCGCGTTCTACGAGGACAAGCGTGACGCCTTCCGTGCGCAGCTGGCCGGCACCCACCTGCGGCCGCTCCCGGTGCCCGGCGGCTACTTCCAGCTGGTCGACTATTCGGCGGTGAGCGACCTGTCGGACACGGAGTTCTGCCGCTGGCTCACCATCGAGCACGGCGTCGCCGCGATCCCGCTGTCGCCGTTCTACGAGAACCCGCCGCCCGGCCAGCGCCTGGCGCGGCTGTGCTTCGCCAAGGCGCAGTCCACGCTGGATGCGGCCATCGAGCGCCTCGCGGGGCTGCAGCTCCGGGCCGGGCTATGATCGGGCCATGGACAACCTGCGCATCTCCCTGGTCCAGGGCGACACGCTCTGGCACGACCCCGCCGGCAACCGCGCCTACTATGGCGACCTGATGGCGCCGTTGCGCGGTGGCACCGACCTGGTGCTGCTGCCGGAGACCTTCACCAGCGGCTTCAGCAACGACGCCATCGACCATGCCGAAGACATGGATGGCCCGACCGTGGCGTGGATGCTCGACCGGGCCGCCGCGCTCGGCGCGGTGGTGGCCGGCAGCGTGCAGCTGCGCGATGGCGGAGGCGTCTACAACCGCATGCTGTGGGCCGAGCCCGACGGCGGGCTCCGCCACTACGACAAGCGCCATCTGTTCACCTATGCGCGCGAGCACGAACGTTATGCGCCGGGACGCGATCGCCTGGTGGTGGAGCTCAGGGGCTGGCGGATCAATCCGCTGATCTGCTACGACCTGCGGTTCCCGGTGTTCGCGCGCAACACGCTCGATGCGGCCAGCGGCCGCCCGGACTTCGACCTGCAGCTGTACGTCGCCAACTGGCCGGCGGCCCGCGCCTATGCGTGGAAGACCCTGCTGCGCGCCCGCGCGATCGAGAACCTGTGCTATGTCGCCGGGCTCAACCGCGTCGGGCGCGATGGCAACGGCATCGCCTATTCCGGCGACAGTGCGGTGATCGACTTCATGGGCGCGCCGCTGAGCGAGTGCGCGGACGAAGAGGTGGTGGTGACCACGACCCTGCTGGCCGGTCCGCTGGCCGCGCACCGCGAGCGCTTCCCGGCGCTGCGCGACGGGGACGCGTTCACGCTCAGCGGGAGCTGATTTCCCCGGCGCGGGTCAGGCTCCGCGCCGGCCGCCGCCGCCGCGAGGGCCACGGTTTCCGCCGGGGCCCGGAGGCCGGCCGCCACCCGGACCGGAAGGCCTTCCGCCGCCCGGCCGGGCGCCGGAAGGGCGTGCGCCACCGGGCCTGCCGCCGCCGGGCTTGCCGCCACCGGGCTTGCCGGAGCGGGGACCGCGCGGACGGTCGTAGGCGCCGCCGCCGCCCGGAGTGGCATGGTCGGACGGGAACACCGGTGCATTGCCCGGATGCCCATAGGGATGCGCGGCGCGCGTCGGCTTGCCCGGCCCGCCAGCGCCCGGGCGCCCGCCGCCGGCGGGCTTGCGGCCGCCCGGCTTGCGCGCTCCGGGGCCGGCGTTGCGGTGGCCGGCCGGGCCGGTGTCGACGCCGTCGGGCACGTACCAGCTGCGGAACGCCGCGGGGTTGCCTTCGGGCAGGGCGCGCTTGTCCTTGCGCTGCTTCAGGGGCTTGTGCGACTGGCGTGCGGCGGCCTCGCCGGATACCGTCAATCCCCCGGACGGCTTGCGCTGCCCGCGGCGGCCGCGGTCCTCGCGGACGTGGTCGAAGCGGCGCAGCTCGCGGCCCTCGTCGGCGGTGCTGTGGCCTCCGATGTAGCCGGCGCTGCGGTGCTGGCCGCCCACCTGCACGGTGGACTTGCCGGCGCGGCGCTGGCCGATGACCGGCAGCAGGGTGAGCGCGGCCGGCGCACCATCCTCGAGCCCGAGTTCGGCCCGCAGCGCCTGCACCTTGTCGGCCGCGAGCTCCTGCGACTGCCCGCGCAGCAGCGGCTGCGGCAGTTCCACACTGCCGTAGCGGATGCGCTTGAGGCGGCTCACCTGGCAGCCCTGCGACTCCCACAGCCGGCGCACCTCGCGGTTGCGCCCCTCCTTGACCGTCACCTGGAACCATTCGTTCGAATCGGTGCCGCCGATGCGCTTGACCTCGTCGAACTTGGCCGGACCATCGTCGAGCGCCACGCCCCGACGCAGCCGGTCGACGATGTTCTCGGGCACGGTCTCTTCGCCCTCTGGCGCGCGAACGCGGCAGACGTACTCGCGTTCGACCTCGAACGAGGGATGCATCATGGCGTTGGCCAGCTCGCCGTCGGTGGTCAGCAGCAGCAGGCCGGTGGTGTTGATGTCCAGGCGGCCGATCGCGATCCAGCGCGCGCCCTTGAGCGCGGGCAGGGCGTCGAAGATCGTCGGCCGGCCCTCGGGGTCCTCGCGCGTCGTGACCTCGCCCTCGGGCTTGTTGTAGATCAGCACGCGCGCCGGCTCGGTCAGCGCGCTGGCGACGAAGGTCTTGCCATCGAGCTCGACGCGGTCGCCGCCGCGCACGCTCATGCCCACCTGGGCGACCTCGCCGTTGACCTTCACCAGGCCGTCGGCGATGCGCTGCTCCAGCGCCCGGCGCGAGCCCAGGCCGGCCTGCGCCAGCACCTTGTGCAGGCGTTCCTCCAGGCGCGGAGCCTCGGTTCCGGGGGTTGCGGCCTCGCCGCGCTTCAGCGACAGCTTGCGGCCGCCGGTCTTGTCCTGCGTCATTCTTCTTCCACTCCAGTGCTGTCGCCTTCCACGGCGAGGGCATCGTTTTCGTCGGGTGCCGCGTCGAGCGGCGGAAGGCCTCCGTCGTCCGTGGTGTCCACGGCGCCGGATCCAGTGTCTGTGTCTGTGTCTGTGTCTGTGTCTGTGTCGCCGGGATCGGCGGGGCCGTCGGCATCGTCGTCGCCCGGCAGGTCAGCGGCGATGTCGCCGACCGGCATCGCGCCGCCGTCATCGTCCTTCGACTCCCGCTCGAAGGGCAGCTGCGGCTCCAGCTCGCCGAAATCCTTCAGCTCCGACAGGGGAGGCAGTTCGTCCAGGCGCTTGAGGCCGAAGTAGTCGAGGAAGCCCCTGGTGGTGCCCAGGAGCTCCGGCTTGCCGGGCATGTCGCGGTGGCCGACCACGCGGATCCACTCGCGCTCCTCCAGCGCCTTGATGATGTTGCTGTTGGTGGCCACGCCGCGGACCTGCTCGATCTCGCCGCGCGTGATCGGCTGGCGGTAGGCGATCAGGGCCAGGGTCTCGAGGGTGGCGCGGGTGTACTTCGTCTGGCGCTCGGTCCACAGCCGGGCCACCCAGGGATGCACCTCGGCCTTGACCTGGTAGCGCCAGCCCGAGGCGACCTCGACCAGCTCCACGCCGCGGCCTTCGCATTCCGCCTGCAGCGCCTCCAGCGCCTGGCCGATGCCGCCCTCGGGCGCCGGTTCGTCGAGCGTGAACAGCGCATTGAGCTGGGCCACGGTGAGCGGCTGGCTGGCCGCGAGCAGCGCGGCCTCGACGATGCGTTTGATCAGTTGCGGGTCCATGTGCGTCCTGTTGCGGGAAGCGGGCGGCGACTCAGTGCGCCGCGCCGTCGTTGGCGACGGTGTCGTCGTCGAACTCGCTGGCGAACTCCAGCGGCGGCCCGTCCTCGCGGGACAGGGCCAGCGACTTGACGTAGATCGGCGCCAGCGGCGCCTCCTGCACCACGTCGAGCAGACGCTCCTTGGCCAGCTCGAGGATCGAGAGGAAGGTCACGACCACGCCCAAACGCCCCTCGCGGGCCTCGAACAGCTGCTCGAAGCGGTGGAAGGCGCCGTCCCGGAGCCGCTCCAGCAGTTCGCCCATGCGCTGGCGCACGCTCAGCGCGTCGCGCTTGATGGCATGCCCGGTGAAGAGCTCGGCGCGCTTGAGCACGTCGTGCAGGGCCAGCAGCATCTCGCGCAGCTCGACCGGCGGCGGCTCACGCAGCACGGTGCGCTCCGGCACGAAGGCATGCGCCGGCGAGGTGTCCCGATCCATGCGGGGCAGGGAGTCGATGTCCTCGGCGGCCTGCTTGAAGCGCTCGTATTCCTGCAGCCGGCGCACGAGGTCGGCGCGCGGATCGTCCTCCAGGCCCTCCTCGGACGGCGGCCGCGGCAGCAGCATCCGCGACTTGATCTCGGCCAGGATCGCGGCCATCACCAGGTACTCGGCGGCGAGCTCGAAGCGCAGCTCCTGCATCACGTCGATGTAGGCCACGTACTGGCGGGTGATCTCGGCCACCGGGATGTCGAGGATGTCGAGGTTCTGGCGGCGGATCAGGTACAGCAGCAGGTCCAGCGGGCCTTCGAAGGCCTCGAGGATCACTTCGAGCGCATCCGGGGGGGATGTAGAGGTCCTGCGGCACCTGCAGCAGCGGCTGGCCGTGCACCATCGCCAGCGGAATTTCCTGCTGCGTCGGGCGGGTCGCCGGCGCGGCGGCGTCGGGCGCGGGAACGGCTGCGGTGTCTGGGCCGGCTTGGATCATCGGGTCGCGGCCCCCTCCGGGCCACTTGAACTTGGGACGTCGCGCGCCGCGCTCCTGTCGGGAGTCGGGTCGCGCCTCTGCGGCAGGCTGCCGCGGGCAATGCAGCCCTGCCACTCCGGCCGGCGCGACGGCAATGCTGCCGTGGCGGCGCGGTGGCGGTGGCGGTGAAGTCGCGGGGCGGACCGGTTGGGGGCAGGACGGGCGGACTTTGCGCCGCCGCTGCGTTCCGGTGCCGGAACCGGGCCTTAGGGTACGGGCTGCGAACATGTCTTGTCCAGCCCGCCGGCGGCTGGCTTCATCGCGGGTTGGGGCTAGCATGTCCGCCCTTGCCGCAGTGGAGCATGACCGATGTGGTACGCGATCGAAGGGCGCGACGGCGCCGATGTGCTGGACCGGCGCATGGCCGCGCGCGGCGCCCACCTCGCGCGCCTGGAGGCGCTGCGTGACGAGGGCCGGCTCCTGGTGGCCGGGCCGTGTCCGGCGGTGGATGCCGAGGATCCGGGACCGGCGGGCTTCAGCGGCAGCATCGTGATCGCGCGCTTCGAGTCGCTCGACGACGCGCGGACCTGGGCGGAGGCCGATCCCTACATGGCGGCCGGGGTGTACGCGAGCGTGGAGGTGCGCCCGTTCCGCAGAGTGCTGCCCTGACGCCGTCCGGGGGCACGAGCTTCCACCCGGCGCTCACCGGCGGGCGGGTAGACAGGAGCGGGCCGATCGGATTCGATGGGTAAGCCATGCCCCGAACCTGGTTCCGAAGCGGCCTCGCCGCCCTTGCGCTGCTGCTGCTCGCCGCCTGTGGCCGCGAGCGGCAGCCCGAGGTGGAGCCGCCCCGGCCGGGGCCGATCGAGGAGATGGTGGTGACCGCGCCGGCCGACCAGCCCCCGCTGCCGCCACGGCCGGAGCCCCTGCCACCGCTGTTCCGCGACATCGAGAAGCGCACCTTCCAGTTCTTCTGGGACACCACGGACGAGCGCAACGGCATGACGCCCGACCGCTTCCCCTCGCGGCCCTTCGCCAGCGTGGCGGCGATCGGCTTCGCGCTGACCGCGTACCCGGTGGGGATCGAGAACGGCTGGATCGGTCGGCGCCAGGCGGTGGACCGCACCCTGCTGACGCTGGAGTTCCTGCACGATTCACCGCAGGGGCCGGCGGAGACCGGCACCATCGGCCACCGCGGCTTCTTCTACCACTTCCTCGACATGCGCAGCGGGCATCGCTACGAGCCCTGGGTGGAGCTCTCGAGCGTGGACACCGGGCTGATGATGCTGGGCGTGCTGTTCGCGCAGAGCTATTACGATCGCGACGACCCCGCCGAGCAGCGCATCCGCGAGCTGGCCGACGCGCTCTACCGGCGCATCGAATGGCCCTGGCTGCAGGTGCGCCCGCCGCTGGTCTCGATGGGCTGGTATCCCGAACGTGGCTTCATCGACCACGACTGGACCGGTTACGACGAGGCGATGCTGGTCTACATCCTGGCGCTGGGCTCGCCCACGCATCCGGTGGAGCCCGAGGCCTGGACCGCGTGGACTCGGACCTACGACGACAGCTGGGGCATCTTCCAGGGCCAGGAGTACCTGAGCTTCGCGCCGCACTTCGGCCACCAGTACAGCCATGTGTGGATCGATTTCCGCGGCATCCGGGATGCCTACATGCGCGGCCGCGGCATCGACTACTTCGAGAACTCGCGGCGCGCGACCTACGCCCAGCGCTCATACGCCATCGAGAATCCGATGGGCTGGAAGGGCTACGGCGCCGACATCTGGGGCCTGACCGCGAGCGACGGCCCGCAGCGCACCGACCAGGAGTATGGCGGCCGGCTGCGCGAGTTCCGTCACTACAGCGCACGCGGCGCCGGCATCGCGGTGGCCTTCGACGACGGCACCATCGCGCCCACCGCGGCCATCGGCTCGCTGCCGTTCGCGCCGGAGCTGGTGGTGCCGGCCACCCGCGCGCTGGTCGAGCGGCACGGCGAGTACCTGTATTCCAGCTACGGCTTCCTGGACGCCTTCAACCCCAGCTTCGAGTACGACATCCCGCTCAAGACCGGGCGCATCGTGCCGGGCAGGGGGTGGGTGGCCAGCGACTACATCGGCATCGACCAGGGGCCGATCCTGTTGATGATCGCCAACCATCGCAACGGATTCGTGTGGGAGGTGATGAAGCGCAATCCCTACATCCGCCGGGGCCTGGAACGCGCCGGCTTCACCGGCGGCTGGCTGGCGGAGCTGCAGGCGCAGGAAGCGGCGGAGGCGGAAGCGAGCGCGCGCGAAGCGTCCGCGGAAGACGGCCGCGTCGATGCGCCGGCGCCCAAGGACTGACCGGAATGCGGCATTGGCGCATCGCTACCCTGCTGGTGCTGCTGCTGGCCGCCGCGCTGGCCGCGCTGGCGGGCTGCACGCGGCGCGACGCCCCCGGCACGACCACGATCCGCTTCTGGGCGATGGGCCGCGAGGCCGAGGTGGTCGCCGAGCTGCTGCCGGAATTCGAGCGCGCGCATCCCGGCCTGCGCGTGGAAGTGCAGGCGATCCCGTGGAGCGCGGCGCACGAGAAGCTGCTGACCGCCTGGGCCGCCGACGCCATGCCGGACCTGCTGCAGCTGGGCAATACCTGGATCCCCGAGTTCGGCGCGCTGGGCGCGCTGGAGCCGCTGGATGGACGGGTGGCGGCGTCGGAAGCGGTGGACGCGAGCGACTACTTCCCCGGCATCCTCGACACCAACATCGTGGAGGGACGGCTGCTGGGCGTCCCCTGGTACGTCGACACGCGGCTGCTGTACTACCGCAAGGACATCCTGAGCGGCGCGGGTGTGACTGCGCCACCACGCACCTGGGACGAGTGGGCCGCGGCGATGGAGGCGGTCACGCGCCACGTCAGCCCCGACCGCTACGCGATCCTTCTGCCGCTCAACGAGTTCGAGCCGCAGCTCTCGCTCGCGCTGCAGCAGTCCGATCCGCTGCTGCGCGAACAGGACACCCGCGGCAACTTCGACAGTCCGGGGTTCCGCCGCGCCCTGGCCTTCTACGCGCGGATCTTCGAGGAGGGCTGGGCGCCGGCGGTCTCGGAAACCCAGGTCTCCAACGTCTGGGACGAGTTCTTCCGCGGCACGTATGCCTTCTATCTCTCCGGGCCCTGGAACATCCGCGAATTCCGCCGCCGTGCGCCGCCGGAGCTGGCGGGCGAGTGGGGGACGATGCCGCTGCCGGGTCCCACCGGCCCGGGCGCCGGCATCGCCGGCGGCACCAGCCTGGTGCTGCCGCGCGGCGGTGCGCACGCGGACGCTGCGTGGCGGCTGGTGGAACACCTGTCCCGCCCCGAGGTGCAACGGCGCTTCCACGCACTCAGTGGCAACCTGCCCCCGCGCCGCAGCACCTGGGAGCATCCGGACCTTGCCGGAGATCCGCTCGCCGCCGCCTTCCGCGACCAGCTGGAACGCGTGCGCGCCACGCCCGGAGTGCTGGAGTGGGAGCGCATCGCACAGGAGCTGCGCCTGGTGACCGAGCGCGTGGTGCGCGGCAGGCTGTCGCAGGACCAGGCGGTGCGCGAGCTCGACGCCAGCGTCGACGCGATCCTTGCCAAGCGGCGCTGGATCCTGGCGAAGGAGGTCCGCGATGCGCGCTAGCAGCGCGGGATGGATGTTCGTGGCGCCGGCGCTGATCGTGCTCGGGCTGTTCTTCGCGCTGCCGGTGGCCTCGGCCCTGCTGCTGAGCCTGACCGACTTCGACCTTTACGCCCTGGCCGACCGCGAGCATCTGCGCTTCGTGGCGCTCGGCAACTACCTGGAGCTGCTGCGCACGCCGCTGTTCTGGAAGGCGCTGTGGAATACCGTCTACTTCGTGGCCGTGGGCGTGCCGCTGTCGATCGCGGCCTCGCTGGCCGCGGCGCTGCTGCTCGATTCGCGTCTGGCGCGCGCACAGGCCTTCTTCCGCACGGCGCTGTTCGCACCGGTGGTGACGACCCTGGTGGCGGTGGCGGTGATCTGGCGCTATCTCTTCCATGCCAGCTATGGCCTGGTGAACTGGGCGCTGGGACACGCCGGGATCTCACCGGTGGACTGGCTGGGCGACCCCCGCTGGGCGATGCCGACCATCATCCTGTTCGCGGTGTGGAAGAACTTCGGCTACAACATGGTGATCCTGCTCGCCGGCCTGCAGGCGATCCCGCGCGAGCTGTACGAGGCCGCGCGCATCGACGGCGCATCGACCTGGAAGCAACTGGTCCACATCACGCTGCCGGCGCTGGGTCCGGTGCTGCTGGTGGTGTCGGTGATCACGGTGTCGGGCTATTTCCAGCTCTTCGCCGAACCCTATGTGATGACTCGCGGCGACCCGCTGCAGTCGACGGTGAGCGTGCTCTATTTCATGTTCGAGGAAGGCTTCAAGTGGTGGAACCTCGGTCGCGCCTCGGCGGTGGCGTTCCTGCTGTTCCTCCTGATCCTGGCGGTGACCACCCTGCTGCTGCGCGCCGGACGCCGGAGGGACCTGGTATGAGCCGGCCGCCGAGCGGGGTAGCCCTGGACGCGCTGCTGGTCAACGGCGCGCTGGTGCTGCTGTCGTTGCTGGCGCTGGCGCCGCTGGCGTGGATGGTCTCGGTCTCGTTCATGCCCATGGGCGAGGCCAGCCGCTTCCCGCCGCCGTTGCTGCCCGCGACGGCCACGCTCGACAACTACCGCGAGCTGTTCGCACGCACCGGCTTCGGCCGCGCCTTCGCCAACAGCCTGGCCGTGTCGCTCGCGATCACCCTGGGCTCGCTGCTGTTCAACACCGCCGCCGGCTACGCCTTCGCCAAGCTGCGCTTCCGTGGCCGCGAGCGGCTGTTCCAGCTGCTGCTGGCCGCGCTGGTGGTGCCGGCCCAGGTGGCGATGCTGCCGCTGTTCCTGCTGATGAAGGAGCTGGGCCTGGTCAACAGCCTGGGCGGGGTGGTGGTGCCGGCGCTCGCGGGCGTGTTCGGGATCTTCCTGGTGCGCCAGTACGCGCGCTCCATTCCGGACGCACTGATCGAAGCGGCGCGCATGGACGGTGCCGGGGAGCTGCGCATCTTCGTGCAGGTGGTGCTGCCGATGCTGAAGCCGGTGCTGGTGACGCTGGCGGTCTTCACCTTCCTGGCCGCCTGGAACGACTTCATGTGGCCGCTGATCGTGCTCGCGGACCAACAGCAGTACACGCTTCCGGTGGCGCTGGCGGCGCTCTCGCGCGAGCACATCATGGACGTGGAGATGATGATGGCCGGCGCCGTGGTCACGGTGTTGCCGGTGCTGCTGCTGTTCCTGGCGCTGCAGCGCTGGTACATGCAGGGGCTGCTGTCGGGCAGTGTGAAGGGCTGAAGGGAAGGTGGGCATGGGGGGGGCATGGCAGGGACGGGCGGCAACGGGCACGGACAGTGCGCCCGGCGGAAACGCGTGCACGGAAACGGACGGGGGCGCTTCTGGCGGCGCTGGCAGCGGCGTCCGTGCTCGCGCCGGCCACGGCGCAGGAGGTGCTGTCCACGCGCCTGCTCGACGGCTTCGATGATCCGCGGGCGTGGACCGTGGTCGCCTCCGACCAGGTCGACGCGGCGATCCGCGAGGTGGAAGGCGCCGGCGAAGACGCCGGCCCGGACGGGCGCGCGCTGTGCCTGGACTACGACTTCAACGGCGTGTCCGGCCATGCCGGACTCCAGCGTCCGATGCCGATCGAGTATCCCGGCAACTATCGCTTCGACCTGCGCCTGCGCGGCGACGCGCCGGCCAACGACCTGCAGTTCAAGTTGGTGGACGCCAGCGGCGACAACGTCTGGTGGGTCAACCGCACCGCCGTCGAACCCCCGGCGGAGTGGGCTCCTCTGCGCTACAAGGCGCGCCACGTCACGAAGGCCTGGGGCCCGGGAGCGGATCCGGTGCTGCGCCAGAGCGCGAGGCTGGAGCTGGTGGTCCACAACCGCGTCGGAGGCAGGGGTTCGGTGTGCTTCGACGATCTGAGCTTCAGCGAGCTCGCGCCGGCCGACCACAGCCCGCTGCGGGCCGACGCGATGGCGACGGCGGGCGACGCCGCCGCCGCGGTCGACGGCAATGCCGCCAGCGCATGGCGCGCGCCGGTGGTCCCGGGCGGGCAGCGCCTCGTGCTCGACCTCGGCAGCGTGCGCGAGTTCGGCGGGCTGATCCTGGACTGGCTGCCGGGCGGCCACGCTTCGCGTTATCGCGTGCAGCACTCCGCCGATGGCCTGGCCTGGCAGGACGGGCGCGAGGTGAAGGGCGGCAATGGCGGCCGCGACTGGATCGCACTGCCCGAATCCGAAGCACGCTGGCTCGCGCTGGACTTCCTGGACGGCGCGGGTGCGGACTTCGCCCTGGCGGAAGCCACGGTGCAACCGCTCGGTTTCAGCGTGCACCCGAACGATTTCGTGCGCGCGGTGGCCGCGGACATGCCGCGCGGCCGCTGGCCCCGCGGTTTCAGCGGCGAGCAGCCCTACTGGACGCTGCTGGGTCTCGATGGTGGCCTGCAGCAGGGACTGATCAGCGAAGACGGCGCGGTCGAAGTCGCTCGCGGAGGCTTCACGATCGAGCCCTTCGTGATCGCGGACGGACGACTGGTCAGCTGGGCCGACGCCATGCCACGGCAGTCGCTGCAGGACGGCTACCTGCCGATCCCGAGCGTGGACTGGCGTCAGGCGGACTTTTCCCTGCGCACCACCGCCTTCGCCGCAGGCAGTCCCGAACGGTCACAGCTGGTGCTGCGCTACCGGCTCGCCAATACCAGCTGCCGTGCGCAGGACCTGCGTTTGACGCTTGCGGTGCGGCCGCTGCAGGTAAATCCCCCGTCGCAGTTCCTCAACACGATCGGCGGCGTCAGCCGGATCCAGGACATCGAGGTCGACGGCGGCATGGTCTCGGTGGCCGGCGTCCCGCGGGTGTTCGCCAAGCAGGTTCCGGATGCGGCCTTCGCCTCGGCGTTCGATGCCGGCGATGCCGTCGCCCATCTCGCGACCGGCCGGCTGCCGTCGACCACGCGCGTGGTCGGCGATCCCACCGGGCTCGCGTCGGCCGCACTCGTGTACCGGATGCGCCTGGATCCGGGCGAAGTCGGCAGCGTGGAAGTGATGGTGCCGATGACCGGCGGCAGCGCGCCGGCGCGCCGCTGGTGGGACGGCGAGACGCTGCAGCAGCAGGTCGCCGCGGACTGGCGCGACAGGCTGGACCAGGTGCGCCTGGACCTGCCGCCGCAGGGCCAGGCGCTGGCCGACAGCCTGCGCACCGCGCTGGCGCACATGCTGGCCTCGCGCTTGGGCCCGCGGCTGCAGCCGGGCACGCGCTCGTATTCGCGCAGTTGGATCCGCGACGGCGCGATGATCTCGGAAGGGCTGCTGCGGCTGGGTCGCGCCGACGCCGTGCGCGAGTACCTGCAGTGGTACGCGCCGTTCCAGTTCGACGATGGCAAGGTCCCCTGCTGCGTCGACGACCGCGGCAGCGACCCGGTGCCCGAGAACGACAGCCATGGCGAACTGATCTTCGGCATCGCCGAGTACTGGCGCCACACCCGCGACGGGGTCTTCCTCGAACGCATGTGGCCGCACGTGCTGGCCGCCTGGCGGTACATGGAGGCGCTGGCGCTGAGCGAGCGCACCGAAGGCAACCGCGCGCTCGATCCCGCCTTCCACGGAATGATGCCGGCCTCGATCAGCCATGAGGGCTATTCCGCCAAGCCGATGCACGCGTACTGGGACAATTTCTGGGCGTTGCGCGGCTACAAGGACGCCGTGGAGATCGCGGAAGCACTGGGCAGGACGGAGGACGCCTCGCGCATGGCCGCCTCGCGCGATCGCTTCCGCGCCGACCTGCTGGCCTCGCTCGACGCCGCCGCGGCGCTGCACGGCATCGATTTCCTGCCCGGCGCCGCCGAGCTCGGCGACTTCGACGCCACGTCGACCACGATCGCGCTGGCGCCTGGCGGCGAACTGGCCAACCTGCCGCCCGGTCGCGTACGCGCCACCTTCGAGCGCTACTGGCGCGAGTTCGTCGAGCGCCGCGACGGGCTGCGCGCATGGGATGCCTATACGCCTTACGAATGGCGCAACGTCGGCGCCTTCGTGCGCCTGGGCTGGCGCGAGCGGGCCTGGGAGGTGGCGCGCCACTTGCTGGCCGACCGGGCACCGCCGGCCTGGAACCAGTGGGCCGAGGTCGTGACGCCGACGCCCCGGCAACCGTTCTTCCTCGGCGACCTGCCTCATGCCTGGGTGGCCTCGGACTTCGTGCGTTCGGCGCTGGACATGTTCGCCTACCGCCGCGAGTCCGACGACAGCCTGGTGCTCGCGTCCGGGGTGCCGGTGGACTGGCTCGACCATGGCATTGCGGTACGCGGACTGCGTACGCCGGGCGGCACGCTCGCGTATTCCCTGCGGCGCGTCGAGGACCGCCTGGTGCTCGAGGTGGAGGACGGTCTGGAACCGCCGTCGGGCGGCCTGGTCCTGCCCTGGCCCTGGCCGGACGAGGCGCCGGGCACCACCACCATCGACGGCCGGCCCGTCGCCTGGAAGGACGGCGAACTGCGCATCCCGCAGCTTCCGGTGCGCGTGGAGATCGCCGGCGCGCAGGGGCAACCGGACGGCCGCGGTCGATGAGGACGCCTGCCGGCCACGAGGGGGGCGGCATTCCGCTGTGGCCATTGCCATCCGCGATCGCGGCGCTGCTGGTGGTGGCCGTGCACGTCCCGCTGTGGCTGTCGCTGCGCGATGGCCACGTGCCGGCCTGCGTGCCCTACCTGGAAGGATGCACCTCGATCAGCCGGGCCGCACGGCATGGCCTCGGCAACCACGTCTTCCGCCTGTTGGTGCTGCCGTGCGCGGCGCTGTTGGCGCTGCACTGGTGGACGTCGGTGCGTTGGCTCGCGCTGCGCGGAGCGCTGCGCGGCGGCCGCGTGCTGCTCGCGCTCGGCCTGCTCGCGGCGGTGGCGCTGGCGGTGTACGCGACCTTCCTCGGCAGCGACGGTGCCGGCTACCGTTTCATGCGCCGCTACGGGGTGGTGCTCTACTTCGGCGCCAGCTACCTGGCGCAGCTCGTGTTCCTGCGCATGGGACGCGACGCGCTGCCGCCGGCCCTGCGCGCCGCGATGGTCGCGACCTGCGTGCTGATGCTCGCGCCGGGGCTGGGCAACGTCGCCGCTTCGGCGCTGGTCGGCGATGCGCTGCTCAAGGACCGGGTCGAGAACGCGCTGGAGTGGCAGCTGGGCGTGCTGCTGGTGGCCTGGTACCTGCTGCAGGCCCGGCTGTGGTGGATCGAGGGCTATCGCTTCGGCCTTGACACCGGCCGCCCGGGCGGCCGCGCGGCCGGCTGAGCTGCGGCGGCCCGGTTCAGGGGCACCACAGGATGCGCAATGGTGCACCCGGCGTGGTGAAGGCCAGTCGCACCGGGAACTCCATCGGGTCGTCGCCGGCCAGCACGCGGTCGAGCAGCGCGCGCTTGTGCGCGCCGCGGATCAGCAGCAGCCGCGTCTGCGCCGGCGCCAGGCCGGCAGGCGTCAGGCTCACCCGGCGCGTCCACGGGCCCGCCCCGGGACAACCGGTGGCGTCGACGGCGACATAGGGCCTCGGAGAGGCGATCGCGTCGGCGAGCCCGATCATGTTCGGGAACAGGGAAGCGACATGGCCGTCCTCGCCCATGCCCAGCACCACGACCGCAGCCGGGTGCGCGGCGTGCATGTTCGCGGCGGTGACGGCCTCGTCGATGCTGCGTCCCGGGCGGGTGATGGATTCGAAGCGCGCTGCGGCCGCGGCGTTGGCAAGCAGGGACTCGCGCACCAGGCGCGCATTGCTGTCCGGATCGTCGGGCAGCAGCCAGCGTTCGTCGACCAGGGCCACGTCCACCCGGTCCCAGGCCAGTGGCGCACGGGCGAGGGCGGCATAGGCCGGTCCCGGCGTGGTGCCGCCCGACAGCAGCAACCGCACCCGGGGGCCGGTCTCGAGGGCGCGGCGCAAGGCCGCGGCCACGGTCACGGCCGCCGCCCAGGCCCACTGCGTGCTGTCCTGGAACGCTTGCAGCTCGACCCCCGGACGCAGTCCGGTACCGCCGTTGGTGCTGTTGGTGCCGTTGGCGCCGGTGCCGCCGTGCGCGCTCATGCCGGAATTCCGGGGTGCTGGCGGGGAGTGGGGTGCATGCCGGCGCCGGGATCCTCGATCAGGGCAGGGGGTCCGACAGCGTGCGCCCGTTGCTGGCGATGACCCGCGAATACCAGCGCGCGCTGTCCTTGGGCGTGCGTTCCTGCGTTCCGTAGTTCACGTGCACGATACCAAAGCGCTTCGAGTATCCAAGCGACCACTCCAGGTTGTCCAGCAGCGACCAGGCCATGTAGCCGCGCACGTCGACCCCGGCGTCGATGGCGTCCAGGATGGCGATGAGGTGCTTGCGCAGATAGTCGGTGCGCAGCGGATCGCGCACCCGGCCGCCCTCGGCCACGGCCGGATCGAAGAAGGCCGCGCCGTTCTCGGTGATGTAGACGGGCAGCGTCCCGTAGGTGTCCCTGAACCAGACGAGCAGGTCGGTCAGGCCCTGCGGGAACACCTCCCAGCCGGTCTCGGTGTAGGTGCCCAGTGGCTGCCGCACCACGCGTGTCTTCAGCGGCCAGCTGTCGCCCGCGGCGGTCACGCTGCGCGTGTAGTAGTTGATGCCGACATAGTCCAGCGGCTGGCGGATGAGTGCGAAGTCCTCCGCCGGCCAGTCCGGCCAGGCGTCGCCGAAGATCTCCTTCAGTTCCGGCGGGTAGTGGCCGAGCAGGGCGGGGTGGAGGAACTGCTCGTTCATGTAGGCGTGCGCGCGGCGCACCGCCGCGGCATCTTCCGGCGAATCGCTGGCGGGATACTTCGGCTCGATGTTCACCACCAGGCCGATCGCGTGCCCGCCCTCGGCGCGATAGACCTGCACCGCGGCCCCGTGCGCCCGCATCAGGTTGTGCGCGGCGATCGGTGCCTCGTAGCGGTTGCGGTGGCCCGGCGCCAGCGCGCCGTGCAGGTAGCCGCCGTCGGTGACCACCCAGGGCTCGTTGATCGTGGCCCACTTCTTCACGCGGCCGTCGAGAGCGCGGTAGAGCGTGGTGCCGTAGTCGGCGAACCAGTCGGCGCAGTCGCGGTTGAGCCAGCCGCCGCGGTCGTCCAGCGCCGCCGGCAGGTCCCAGTGGTAGAGCGTGACGAGGGGCTCGATGCCGTTCTCCAGCAGTTCGTCCACCAGCCGGGAGTAGAAGTCCAGGCCGGCCTGGTTGACGCGCCCGGTGCCTTCGGGATGGATGCGTGACCACGAGACGCTGAAGCGATAGGCCTTGAGCCCCAGCTCGCGCATCAGCGCCACGTCCTGCTTCCAACGGTTGTAGTGGTCGCAGGCCACGTCGCCGGTGTCGCCGTTGAGCGTCATCCCCGGGGTGTGCGCGAAGCGCGTCCAGATGCTCGGGCCGGCGCCGTCGGCAAGCGGCGAGCCTTCTATCTGGTGCGCGGCGGTGGCGGCGCCCCAGAGGAAGCCGTCGGGGAGGCCGAGGTCCCGTGAGCGTGACGACGGATCGGTCATGGAAGCGGGCGCCCGGTTGCGCGAGGGGTGCGGGAGAGGCGTTACATTGCGAGGATAGCGCAGGGGATCCGGCGGCATCATTGCGGCTTCCCGTGCGAACCGTCGAGGAGCGGCGATGGCGCAGGTCCGGCTGGAACACGTCCGCAAGACCTATCCGAACGGCTTCGTCGCCGTGGACGATGCGAGCTTCACCGCCGACGACGGCGAACTGCTGGTGCTGGTCGGTCCCTCGGGCTGCGGCAAGTCCACCCTGCTTCGGATGATCGCCGGCCTCGAGGACGTCGACGACGGCACCATCTCGATCGGCGACCGCGTGGTCAACGAGGTCGCCCCGCGCGACCGCGACATCGCCATGGTGTTCCAGAACTACGCCCTGTACCCGCACATGACCGTGGCCGGGAACCTGGCCTTCGGGCTGACGCTGCGCGGCATCGGCAAGGCGGAGATCGCCGCGCGCGTGGGCGAAGCGGCGCGGATGCTGGGGCTGGAGGAGCTGCTCGAGCGCAGGCCCGCGGCGCTCTCCGGCGGGCAGCGCCAGCGCGTGGCGCTGGGGCGCGCCCTGGTGCGGCAGCCGCAGGTGTTCCTGCTCGATGAGCCGCTGTCCAACCTCGACGCCCGCCTCCGCGCGGCGATGCGGGTGGAGATCGCGCGCCTGCACCGCAGGCTCGGCACGACGATGGTCTACGTCACCCATGACCAGGTGGAGGCGATGACCCTGGGGGAGCGCATCGTTGTGCTCGACCGTGGCCGCGTCCAGCAGATCGACACGCCGATGGCGCTGTACGAGCGGCCGGTGAACCTGTTCGTGGCGACGTTCCTGGGCAGCCCGGCGATGAACGTGATCCATGGGCGGCTGGAGGCCTCGACCGGAACTGGCGATGCGGCCCTGCTTGCCGGGAGCGGACTGCGCATTCCGCTGCCGGGGCTGCAGGTCCCGACGGAATGGCAGGGAAGGGAGCTGGCCGTCGGCGTGAGGCCGGAGCATCTCGTGCCTGCGGACGGCGCGGAGGGGGAAACGATCGAGCCGGTGATCGAGGTGGTGGAGCCGGTCGGCAGCGAGGTCTTCGTCAACCTGCGGCTGGACGGACAGGTGCTGGTGGCGCGGCTTCCGCCCGGCCCGCTGCCGCGCGTCGGAGAACGGCTGGCGATGCGGGTGTCCGGCGGCAAGTCCCATGTCTTCGATGCCGGCGATGGCCGCAGGCTGTGAGCCGGGTGACGCTTTCCTCACCACCCTCAACGAGTTCCCCCGCCCTCCACGGGCTCCGGGCGCAGTCGCAGGTAGCGGGGGAAGCGCGGCAGGCCGTTCACGGTGAGGCCGTTGTGGCGGTAGGTGACCAGGCTGCCGACGGGCGGAGGGTCGGCGCGCAAGGCGTCGCTGAGGCCGCTGCCGATACGGAAGCGGACGCCGTCCTCGCGCTCCACCAGCAGGGCGCCCGCAAGACCGGCGTATTTGCCGCGGCCGGGCAAGTGGGCGACCACGCGGGCCTCGGCGTCGTCGTGGGGCTTGAGCTTGAGCAGGGCGTCGCTGCGCCCCGGCACGTAGCGGGCGTCGCCGCGATGGAGCATCAGGCCCTCGCCGCCGGCATCGAGCACGGCGCGCAGCCGGGCCCGCAGCCCGGCGCGGTCGGTGACCCGGGACTGGGCCACCGGGCGCAGCCACGGGGGGACGCCGGTGCCCGGCAGCGCGCGCATCGCCCGGACCCGCTCGTCGAAGCGCCCGCCATGGCCGGGCAGGTCGAAGACAAGGAAGCGGACCTCCCTCCATGGGGCATCGTCGGGCGGCGGGTTCCGCACCAGGCCGCTGATCTCCTCGAAGCGCCCGCGGCCGAGCCAGAGCTCGCCGTCCAGGGCCCGCTCAGGCCAGCCGGCGGTGAACCAGGCCGGGGCGTCCACTGGAAGGCCGCCCCGGGTCCACAGGCGACGGCCGTCCCAGCGGCCACGCAGGCCGTCCAGCTTCTCGCTGACCCAGTAGGCGGACAGCGGGTGGGCGCCGGTCGGCGCAGCGGCGATCGGCACTGCGGAGGCGTGCATCAGGCCCCCGGGCGGCTCCGCCGCGACCACGGGTGCCGCGCAGGAGGCGGCCAGCGCCAGCGCAAGCGCCACCGGCAGCGTGCTGCCGCGGAATCCGGGAGCGGTTGCCGGAGCGAAGTCGGGCGGGCGGTGTGGGCGGTGCATGGGGCGATGGTCCGCGGTCCGCGCGACGGCGTCCGTCGGCGTCCGCCGCGACCGGTGATCGGCATCCGTCCACGAACCGGGTAGGCGTCCGGCGGTTCCAGGTCCGGCGCGGGCGCCCGGTCCCTCCCCCACCTGCCGCTATACTGCGGCGCTTGCGGCCCGGGAGGCCGCATTCCCGCTGCATTCCCGCAACCGACCGCCGCCACGGCCCGCCCGTGCGCCGCCGAGGCATCCGACCGCCGCATGCGCCTGTCCACAATCAAGCTTTCCGGCTTCAAGTCCTTCGTCGACCCGACCGTCCTGCACCTGCCGACGAACATGACCGGCGTGGTCGGCCCCAACGGGTGCGGCAAGTCCAACATCATCGACGCCGTGCGCTGGGTGATGGGAGAGAGTTCGGCCAGCCGTCTGCGCGGCGACTCGCTGACCGACGTCATCTTCTCCGGCTCGACTTCGCGCAAGCCGGTGTCGCAGGCGACCGTCGAGCTCATCTTCGACAACTCCGACCACAGCATCAGCGGCGAATTCGCGGCCTTCAACGAGATCTCGGTCAAACGCTCGGTGTCGCGCGACGGCCAGAGCAACTACTACCTCAACGGCGCGCGGTGCCGCCGCCGCGACATCACCGATCTGTTCCTCGGCACCGGCCTGGGCCCGCGCAGCTATTCGATCATCGAGCAGGGCATGATCAGCCAGATCATCGAGGCAAGGCCCGAGGACCTGCGCGTCTATCTGGAAGAGGCCGCCGGCATCTCCAGGTACAAGGAGCGCCGGAAGGAGACCGAGACCCGCATCCGCCACACCCGCGAGAACCTCGACCGCCTCAACGACCTGCGCGAGGAGGTCGGCAAGCAGCTGGGCCATCTCGCGCGGCAGGCGCGGCAGGCCGAGCAGTACACCGCCATCCAGGAAGAGCGCCGGGTGCGCGACGCCGAGTGGAAGGCGCTGGAATACCGCGCGCTCGACGCCAAGCTGTCGCGGCTGCGCGAGGGCCTGTCGCAGGAGGAGACCCGTCTGCAACAGCTGATCGCGGAGCAGCGCGAGGCCGAGCGTGCCCTCGAAGAGGGTCGTGTGAAGCGCGAGGAGGCGATGGACGCGCTCAGCCGGGCCCAGGCCGCGGGCTACGAGGTGGGGGGGCGCGCTGGCACGCATCGAGCAGCAGATCGCCCACCAGCACGAACTGTCGCAGCGCCTGGAGCGCGCGCGCGAGGAGGCCGAGGACGCGATCGCCGAGCTGGCGCAGCACATCAGCGGCGACGAGGAGCGCCTGGCGATCCTCGAGGAGTCGATCGCCGACGCCGAACCGGCGCTGGACACCCTCCGCGAAAGCGACGAGTCGCGGCAGGAGGCGCTGCGCGAGGCGGAGGCCGCGCTGGCCGCGTGGCAGCAGCGCTGGGACGCACACAGCCGCGAGGCGGCCGAGGCCGCGCGCGCCGCCGACGTCGAACGTACCCGCGTCGACTACCTCGACCGCCAGTCGCTGGAGTCCGACCGCCGCCGCGAGGCGCTGTCGGCCGAGCGGGCGGGCCTCGACCTCGACGCCCTGGCCGAGGCCTTCGCCGCCGTGTCCGAGCGCCACGAGGAGCAGAAGCTGGCGCTCGACGGCCTCAACGAGAGCCTCGAGGAACGCAGGCAGGCCGCGCTCGACCTGCAGGACCAGCAGCGCGCCGCGCAGCAGGAAATCTCCGAGGTCCGCAAGCAGGCGCAGGAGGCCAGGGGCCGGCTGTCGTCGCTGGAAACGCTGCAGCACGCGGCGCTGGGCCAGGAGCAGGGCGCGGCCATGGCCTGGCTGCGCCAGCGCGGCCTGGATTCGGCCACGCGCGTCGGCGAAGCGCTCGAGGTGGAGGCCGGCTGGGAAAACGCGGTCGAGGGTGCGCTCGGGCAGATGATCGAGGGCGTGCTGGTCGACAGCCCCGAATCGCTGGTCGAAGCGCTGGCCGACCTCGGCGATGGCCGCCTGGCGCTGGTCTCGGCCGAGCGCGGTGATGCCGGGTTCGCGCCCACTTCGCTGGCCTCGCGCGTGCGCGGTCCGCTGGCGATCCGCCGCCTGCTATCGCGCCTGCACGTCGCCGATTCGCTGGCCGAGGCGCGCGCGTTGCAGGCACGGCTGGAGCCCGGCGATTCCGTGATCACCCGCGACGGCGAGCGCCTGGGCGCCGGCTGGCTGCGGGTGCTGCGCTCGGGCGCCGCGCGCCAGGGTGCGCTGCTGCGCGAACGCGAGATCCAGGCCCTGCGCGAGCAGATCGAACAGCTGCAGGAGCGGGAGGCCGGGCTGGAAGAGGCCCTGGCCAGCGGCCGGGAGCGCCTGCTGGCCGCCGAGCAGGCGCGCGAGGATGCGCAGCGCCAGCTCTACCACGCCCACCGCAGCGTGTCGGAGCTCGCCGGCCAGCTGCAGGGCCAGCAGGGCCGGCTCGACGCGGCCCGCAACCGCATCGAACGCATCGACGCCGAGCTTGCGCAGCTGGGCGAATCCATCGCCAGCGGCGGCGAACAGGCGCGCGAGTCGCGCGGCCGCCTCGAGGACGCGGTCACGCGTATGGCGGATCTCGAAGCGGTGCGCCGCGAACTCGACGCGGAGCGCGCGCGTCTGTCCGCGGCCCGCGACGAGGCCCGCACCGCCGCCCGCGAGTCGCGCGAGCAGGCCCACGTCCTGGCACTGCAGCTGGAGACCCAGCGCACCCAGGCGGCCGGCCTGCGCCAGGCGCTGCAGCGCATGAGCGGCCAGCGCGGCCAGCTCGACGCCCGCCTGGGCGAGATCAGCACCCAGCTCGCGGCCGGCGACAGTCCGGTGGACGAGCTGGAACAGCAGCGCCAGGCCGCGCTCTCGCAGCGCGTGCACGCCGAGCAGCTGCTGGCGCAGGCGCGCAGTGCGCTCGAGGACGTCGACGCCAGCCTGCGCGGCCACGAGCAGGTCCGCCACCAGCGCGACGAGCAGGCCATCGCCCAGCGCGAGGCGATCGCCCAGCGCCGGCTCGACCAGCAGGCGCTGGCGATCCACGCCGAGCAGCTCGGCGCGGCGGTGGTCGAGGCCGGCTTCGTGCTCGACGAGGTGATCGCGGGACTGGCGGAGGATGCCGGCGCCGACGCCTGGGGCCGCATGGTCGCCGACCTCGATGCGAAGCTGCGGCGGCTGGAGCCGGTCAATCTGGCCGCGATCCAGGAGCATGCCGAGGCCGCGCAGCGCAAGGAGTACCTCGACAGCCAGGACGCCGACCTCAACGCCGCGCTGGAAACGCTGGAGGACGCCATCCGCAGGATCGACCGCGAGACCCGCGGCCGCTTCAAGGACACCTTCGATCGGGTCAACGCGGGCGTGCAGCAGATCTATCCGCGTCTGTTCGGCGGCGGCCATGCCTACCTGGAGCTCACCGGCGAAGACCTGCTCGACACCGGGGTCGCGATCATGGCGCGGCCGCCGGGCAAGCGCGTGTCCAACATCTCGCTGCTCTCGGGCGGCGAGAAGGCGATGACCGCGGTGGCGCTGGTGTTCGCGATCTTCCAGCTCAACCCGGCGCCGTTCTGCCTGCTCGACGAGGTCGACGCGCCGCTGGACGAGGCCAACGTGGGACGCTTCAGCGCCATGGTCACCGAGATGAGCGAGAAGGTGCAGTTCCTGTTCGTCACCCACAACAAGGCGACGATGGAAGCCGCGCAGCAGCTCTCGGGCGTTACCATGCGCGAGCCCGGCGTCAGCCGGCTGGTGTCGGTGGACCTCGCGGAGGCCGCGCGCCTGGCCGGTGCCGCCTGAATCAACACGGGAGAACACGATGAGCGACGTCTGGATGCTGCGGATCGGAATCCTGGTCGCCGGCGTGCTGCTGTTCGCCGCCATCTGGTACTTCGGCACCAGGCCGCGCAGTCCCCAGGGTCGCCGCGTACCCGCGAGGACCGCGCCCGCGGCGCGCGAGGAGCGCATGGAGCCGACCCTGGGCGCGCAGCTCGAGCGCGAGTTGGGCGAAGGTGGCGAAGCGCCGGATGCGGAGGCCGTGCAGGCCGAGATGGAACTGCTCGACGGCGCCGTGGGCGGCACCGCCGGCGCCACCGTCAGCCAGTACGGGCAGCGCGTCAGCGACGAGTTCGACAGGATCGTGACCCTGTACATCGCCGCGCGCGCCGGCCGGGTGCTGCGCGGCCCGGACATCGTGGTCGCCGCGGAAAAGGCCGGCCTGACCTATGGCCACCTCAATGTCTTCCATCGCCTGGTGAGCGGCCATCCGGAGCGCGGCCCGGTGTTCAGCGTGGCCAACATCCGCCGTCCGGGCAGCTTCGAGATGGCCGACATCCAGTCGATGGAGACGCCGGCGATCGCCTTCTTCCTGACGCTGCCGGCGCCCGTGTCGGCGCTGGAAGCCTGGGACGCGATGCTGCCCACGGCCGAACGCATGGCCGATCTGCTGGAAGGCGTGCTGCTGGACGAGCACCGGAACGCGCTCGGTCGCCAGCGCATCGCCCACCTGCGCGAGGAACTGCGCGGCTACGACCGCGAACAGAAGATTGCCGTCACCCGCAGCCCCGGCTGGTGACGCCCGGCAGCCCGTGGGAGCGACCGAGCCCCGATCGCCGCTGTAGCGGCTCCCGCTGGTTCCGGGGGACAATCCGCCCATGTCCCCGACCCCGCAGCAGCGCGCCGCCGAACTGCGCCGTCTGATCGACGACGCCAACTACCGTTACCATGTGCTCGACGACCCCGAACTGCCGGACGTCGAGTACGACCGACTGCTGCGCGAACTGGCCGCGCTCGAGGCCGCCGATCCCTCGCTGCGGACTCCCGATTCGCCGACGCTGCGCGTGGGCGGTGCGCCTTCGGGGAAGTTCGCCACGGTGCAGCACGCCGTGCCCATGCTCTCGCTGGGCAATGCCTTCAGCGAGGAGGAGGTCGCCGACTTCGTCGCCCGCATCGTGCGCGAAGGCGACGGGGCCGAGCCGGTGTTCTCGGTCGAGCCGAAGTTCGACGGACTGGCGATCAGCCTGCGCTACGAGGACGGGCTGTTCGTGCGCGGCGCCACCCGCGGCGACGGCGCCACCGGCGAGGACGTCACCGCCAACCTGCGGACGATCAAGGCCATTCCGCTGCGCCTGCGCGCGCCTGAGGGCATGGAAGCGCCGGCGGTACTCGAGGTGCGCGGCGAGGTCTACATGCCCCGCGCCGGTTTCGAGGCCTGGAACGCATGGGCGCTGGCCAATGGCGGCAAACCGTTGGCCAACCCGCGCAACGGCGCGGCCGGCTCGCTGCGCCAGCTCGATCCCGCGGTCACCGCGAAACGGCCGCTGGCGTTCTTCGCCTATGCGCTGGGCGAGGTCGAGGGTGTGGACGTGCCCGATACGCATTCGGGCGTGCTCGCCTGGCTGCGCGGATTCGGACTACCGGTGTCGCCGCTGGTCGAACGCGCCAGCGGACTCGCCGGCGTGCTCGACTACTACCGTCGCATCGGAGAGATGCGCGACGCGCTGCCGTACGACATCGACGGCGTCGTCTACAAGGTCGACAGCCATGCGCTGCAGCGCGCGCTCGGCTTCGTCTCGCGGGCGCCGCGCTGGGCGATCGCGCACAAGTTCCCGGCGCAGGAGGAGGCCACGGTCGTCGAGTCGATCGAGGTCAACGTCGGCCGCACCGGTGCGGTCACGCCCTGGGTGCTGATGCAGCCGGTGCACGTGGGCGGCGTGACAGTCACCCGCGCCACCCTGCACAACGCCGACCAGGTCGCGCGCCTGGACGTGCGCGTCGGCGACAGCGTGATCGTGCGCCGCGCCGGTGACGTGATCCCGGAAGTGGTGCGCGTGATCCCCGAGCGCCGCCCGGACGGCACGACGCCCTGGCGCATGCCCGGACGGTGCCCGGTCTGCGGCTCGGAGATCGTGCGCGAGGAGGGAGAAGTGGTCGCGCGCTGCAGCGGCGAGCTGGTCTGCCCGGCGCAGCGCGTGCAGGGCCTGTTCCACTTCGCCTCGCGCCGCGCGATGGACATCGAGGGCCTGGGCGAGCGCCTGATCCAGGCCCTGGTCGACTTCGACCAGGTGCAGAGCATCGCCGACCTGTACCGCCTGGGCGTGGGCGACTTCGTCGAAATGAAGCGCCGCGCCGACGAACGCGACGGCACCACACCGGAGACGGTGAGGTCCGGCAAGGTGGCGACGAAGTGGGCGGAGAACCTGGTGGCCGCGATCGAGCGCAGCCGCGAGACCACGCTGGAGCGCTTCCTGTTCGCGCTGGGTATCGAGCACGTCGGCGAGAGCACCGCCAAGGCGCTGGCCGTCTGGTTCGGCGACCTCGACCGCATCCGCCGCGCGCCCTGGCCGCTGTTCAAGCGCGTCCCGGACATCGGCGACGAGGTCGCGCGCGCGCTCGGCCATTTCTTCGACCAGCCCGGCAACCAGGCGGTGATCGACGACCTGCTGGCCGCCGGCGTGCACATCACCGACGCGCATCCCCCGTCGCCGAAGCTGCGGGAAGGGCTGACGCTGGCCCAGCTGCTGGCGGACTCCGGGATCCCGAAGCTGACGCCGCTGCGCGCGAAGCAGCTTGCCGATGCCTTTCCGGACGCAGGCACGCTGCTCGACCAGGAGCGCCACAATTTCGTCATCGCCGGGCTTCCGGACGAGGCCGCGACCTCGGTCGCCGAGTGGCTGTCCATCGACGCCAACGCACGCATGCTGCTGGCGGCGGCCGCGATGCAGGCCGAACTGCTGGCGGCGCTGCCCGAGGACGAAGCCGCGGTGGGGCCACTGGACGGCGTGACCGTGGTGATCACCGGCACGCTGGAGGCGATGGGTCGCGACGAGGCGAAGGCGACGCTGGAAGCGCTGGGCGCGAAGGTCTCGGGCAGCGTGTCGAAGAAGACCGGCTTCGTCGTCGCCGGCGCCGAGGCGGGATCCAAGCTGGCCAGGGCCACCGAGCTCGGCGTCGAGGTCTGGGACGAGGCACGGCTGCTGGCCTTCCTCGCGGAACATCGGTGAACGCCATGGCCATCGCTTCCGGACGCGGCGTGAGCCACGAAGCACTGCGGCTGCGCGCGGGACTCAACCGCCTGGTGCGCGACTTCTTCGACCAGCGCGGCGTGCTCGAGGTCGAGACACCGGTGATGTCGCGCGCCGGCAACACCGAGCCCAACATCGCCTCGTTCACGGTCGAGTTCGGCGGCCGCGTCGAAGGGGCACCGCGCACCCGCTGGCTGCGGACATCGGCCGAGTATCCGATGAAGCGCCTGCTCGCCGAGGGCATCGGCGATTGCTACGAGCTCGGTCGCGTCTTCCGCGACGGCGAGGCCGGCGGCGGCCACAATCCCGAGTTCACGATGCTGGAGTGGTATCGCGTCGGCTGGACGCTGGATCCGCTGATGGACGAGACCGCGGCCCTGGTGCAGTCGGCGCTGGCCCTGGTCGGGCGTGAAGCGACGCTGCGCAAGGCGAGCTTCCGCGAGGTCTATGGCGAGGCGCTGGGCCTCGATCCGATGACCGCCTCCATCGCCGAGCTCCAGGCCGCGTTCCCCGGCGAGGTCGATCCCGCGGGCCTGACCCGCGACGACTGGCTGGACCTGCTGATGACCCACCGCATCCAGCCCGCGTTCCCAACGGGCCAGCTGCTGGCGATGCACGACTATCCGGCCAGCCAGTGCGCGCTGGCGAAGGTCGTGCGTCGCGGCGACGTCGACGTGGCCGAGCGCTTCGAGCTCTATCTCGGCCCGCTGGAGCTGGCCAACGGCTACCACGAGCTCGTGGACGCGGCCGAGCAGCGCGCGGCTTCGAGCGCGACCACGGCGTGCGTGCCGCGCGCGGACTGGTCCAGCCGCCGATCGACGAAGCGCTGCTCGAGGCGCTTGCCGCGGGCATGCCCGAGTCCTCCGGCGTCGCGCTCGGCATCGATCGCCTGCTGATGGCGATGCTCGGCACCGGTGCCATCGCCGACGTGCTGGCCTACGACTTCAATCGCGCCTGATCCGGCAGGGGCGTCGTGCACGGCGAGCGCGCCCTCGCCGCGTAGAATCGCCGCATGACCGACATCGACTACGCCCGCTACGACCGCATCCGCCCGATCCACTGGACCGGCGATACGCTCGAGCTCCTGGACCAGCGCAGGCTGCCCTTCGCCACAGAATACGTGACCTGCGGCGACAGCGACGCCGTTGCCGCCGCGATCCAGGCGCTCGCGGTGCGCGGCGCGCCGGCCATCGGCATCGCCGCGGCCTGGGGCGTGGTGCTGGCGGCGCGCGATATCGAGGCCGATGACGCAGCCCAGGCGGCCGGCCGCATCGAACCGGCGCTGCAGCGCCTCAATGCCGCGCGCCCCACGGCGGTGAACCTGGCCTGGGCGCTGGCACGCATGCGCGCGGCGATGCTGCGCGCGCAGGCCGGCAAGGGCGGTGACTGGCGCAACGCGCTGGAGGCGGAAGCGCGTGCGATCGAGACCGAAGACCTGGCCGCGAACCGCGCCATGGGCGTGCTCGGTGCCTCGCTGATCGAAGAAGGCAGCGGCGTGCTGACCCACTGCAACACCGGTTCGCTGGCCACCGCCGGCTTCGGCACCGCGCTGGGCGTGATCCGCGCCGGCGTCGCCCAGGGCCGCATCGACCGTGTGTTCGCCGGCGAGACCCGGCCCTGGAACCAGGGCGCGCGGCTGACGGTGTGGGAACTGCAGCAGGACGGCATCGACGCGACCCTGATCGCCGATGCGGCCGCCTCGCACCTGATGAAGGGCGGGGGAGTGCAGTGGGTGGTGGTGGGCGCCGACCGCATCTGTGCCAACGGCGACGTCGCCAACAAGATCGGCACCTACCAGCTCGCCATCGCCGCCCGCCACCACGGGGTGAGATTCATGGTCGTGGCGCCGTCGTCGACGGTCGACATGGAGACGCCCTCGGGCGAACTGATCGAGATCGAGGAACGCGACCCCGGCGAACTGCTGGGCGTCGGCGGCAGTCGCACCGTGGCCGAGGGCGTGCAGGCCTGGAACCCTGTGTTCGACATCACGCCGGCCGCGCTCATCGATGCCATCGTCACCGAGAAGGGGATCGTCGAGCGGCCGGATACCGCCTCGATGCAGTCACTGTTCCGCGGTTGAGAACACCCCCGCCGGAACCGCAGGAGCCGCGCTCAAGGCGCGCAAGTCGTTGATTTCCAGCGGTATAGATCGGGCGGAGCCAGGCCCCCTGTGATAGAATCCACAGGTTCTGTCCCGACATGCGCGCGCCTCCGGCGCGGTGTGCGTGGACAGGCCCACGAACCACTTCCAAAGGGTCCCAATGGCCGAGCTCGCCAAGGAAATCATCCCGGTCAACCTCGAGGACGAGATGCGCCGCAGCTACCTCGATTACGCCATGAGCGTGATCGTGGGCCGCGCGCTCCCCGACGTCCGCGACGGTCTCAAGCCGGTGCACCGCCGCGTCCTGCACGCGATGAACGAGCTCGGCGCGCACAGCAACAAGCCCTATTACAAGTCGGCGCGAATCGTCGGTGACGTGATCGGCAAATACCATCCGCACGGCGACCAGTCGGTGTACGACACCCTGGTGCGCATGGCGCAGCCGTTCTCGCTGCGCTACATGCTGGTGGACGGGCAGGGCAACTTCGGCTCCATCGACGGCGACTCGGCCGCGGCCATGCGTTATACCGAGGCGCGCATGTCGCGGCTCGCGCACGAGCTGATGGCCGACATCGACAAGGACACCGTCGACTTCCAGCCCAACTACGACGAGAAGGAGCTGGAGCCGTCGGTGATGCCGACCCGGTTCCCGAACCTGCTGGTCAACGGCTCCGCGGGCATCGCGGTCGGCATGGCCACCAACATCCCGCCGCACAACCTGGGCGAGGTGATCGACGCGCTGATCGCTCTTATCGACAACCCGGAGATCGACATCGACGGGCTGATGGAATACATCCCCGGCCCCGACTTCCCCACCGGCGGCATCATCAACGGCGTCGGCGGCATCCACCTGGGTTACCGCACCGGCCGCGGCCGCGTGCGCATGCGCGCCAAGGCCGACATCGAAGTCGCCGACAACGGCCGCGAATCGATCATCGTCACCGAGATCCCCTACCAGGTGAACAAGGCGCGGATGATCGAGAAGATCGCCGAGCTGGTGAAGGAGAAGAAGCTCGAGGGCATCAGCGAGCTGCGCGACGAGTCCGACAAGGACGGCATGCGCATCTACATCGAGGTCAAGCGCGGCGACTCGGCCGAGGTGGTGCTGAACAACCTCTACCAGCAGACCCAGATGGAGTCGGTGTTCGGCATCAACATGGTGGCGCTGGTCGACGGCCGCCCGAAGTTGCTGAACCTGAAGGACTTCCTGGAAGCCTTCGTGCGCCACCGCCGCGAGGTGGTCACGCGCAGGACGATCTTCGAGCTGCGCAAGGCGCGCAACCGCGCCCACATCCTCGAGGGCCTGACGGTCGCGCTCGCCAACATCGACGAGATGATCGAGCTGATCAAGACCTCCGAGAACCCGCAGGTCGCCCGGGAGCGCATGCTCGACCGGGTGTGGCAGCCCGGCCTGGTCGGTGCGCTGCTGGGCGCGGCCGGCGCCGAGGCCTCGCGTCCCGAGGACCTGCCGTCGGGCGTGGGCCTGCTGGCGGACGGCTACCAGCTGACCGAGGTCCAGGCGCAGCAGATCCTGGAGATGCGCCTGCACCGCCTGACCGGCCTCGAGCAGGAAAAGCTCACCGAGGAATACAAGCTGCTGCTGGAGACCATCCGCGGCCTGATCGGGATCCTCGAGGATCCCGAAGTGCTGCTGGACGTGATCCGCACCGAGCTGCGCAACGTCAAGGAGGAGTTCGGCGACGCGCGCCGCAGCGAGATCCGCGCCAGCGAGGAAGACCTCGACATCCTCGACCTGATCGAGCCCGAGGACGTCGTGGTCACCGTGTCCCAGGCCGGCTACGCCAAGCGCCAGCCGGTCAGCGCCTACCGCGCGCAGAAGCGCGGCGGACGTGGCCGCAACGCGGCGGCGACCCGGGACGAGGATTTCATCGCCCAGCTGTGGCTGGTGAATACCCATGACACCCTGCTGGCCTTCACCAGCAAGGGCCGCGTGTTCTGGCTGCCCGTGCACCAGTTGCCGGAGGCCGGCGCCAATGCGCGCGGCCGCCCGCTGGTGAACTGGATGCCGCTGGAAGAGGGCGAGAAGGTCCAGGCCGTGCAGCCGGTGCGCGAGTACCGGGATGACCAGTACGTGTTCTTCGCCACCCGCCGCGGCACGGTGAAGAAGACCCCGCTGACCGAGTTCGCCTACCGCCTGGCGCGCGGCAAGATCGCGATCAACCTCGAGGAGGGCGACGCGCTGATCGGCGCCGAACTCACCGACGGTGGCCGCGACATCCTGCTGTTCGCCAGCAATGGCAAGGCCGTGCGCTTCGACGAATCCGCGGTGCGCGCCATGGGCCGTACCGCCACCGGCGTGCGTGGCATCCGCCTGGCCGAGGGCGAGTCGGTGGTCAGCCTGATCGTGGCCGCGCCCGCCGACAGCCTGGACGAGCACGAGGACGACGACGAGGCGCAGGCCGACGGCGTCGAGGCGGTGGAGGAGGGCAACGGCGCCGCCGGTCCCTTCGTGCTCACCGCCACCCAGAACGGCTACGGCAAGCGCACTCGCCTGGCCGAGTACCCGCGCAAGGGCCGCGGCACCCAGGGCGTGATCGGCATCCAGACCACGGATCGAAACGGTCCGCTGGTGGCCGCTGCGCTCATCAATGCCGAGGACGAGCTGCTGCTGATCTCCGATGGCGGCACCCTGGTGCGCACCCGCGCGGCCGAGATCTCGGTGGTGAGCCGCAACACCCAGGGCGTGACCCTGATCCGCCTCGGCGACGGCGAACGCCTGCAGGCGATCGAGCGCGTCGACGGCTCGATCGGGGACGACGACGGGGATGGCGAAGACGGCGAGGGCGAGCGCGCCGATCCGCCCGGCGAGGCGACCGCCGCCGAGTGACCTCCCCGGCCGGGCCTCGACCCGGCCGCCGTGCCATGCCTCCCGCAGGAGCGGCTGGGCGCGATCGCGCGCCAGCCGCTCATCGCGGCGGGGCAGTCGAGGCTGCGACCACTCCTCACTCCTGCATCGGGCGGCGGCGCTTCTATACTGCCGTCGACTCCCGGGGAGCGGACTGGTGATGAAAGGAATCGGATCTTCGTGCGGCCTGCGGCTACTCGCGGCGGGTGCCGTCGCGCTGGCGCTGCTGGCGGGTGGCTGCAGGCGAGACAAGGGCGGACAGCTGCCGGTGCCCGGCGGCGAAGCCATCGTTGCCGAACGCGCCGAGGTCGAAGGCTTCGGCCTGGTGCGCGTCTGGCCGGACCAGGAAGCCGGCGGACTGGCGCTGGCGGTCGAGTTCTCCCGGCCGCTGGTGGGCACCCAGGATTTCGACAGGCTGCTGACCTTCGCCGAACCGGTGGCCGAGGACAGCAGCTGGAGCCTGGATGAGGGCGGCCGCGTGCTGCGCTTCCCCTTCGTCGAGGCCAACCGCGACTACACCCTGCGCGTCTCGGCCGCGCTCACGGCCGCCGACGGCAGCACGCTCGGCCGCGATATCGAGCGGAAGGTCCACACCGGCGAGCTGAAGCCAGCCGCCGGCTTCGCTTCCCAGGGCAGCGTGCTGCCGGCGCGCGAGTCGCGCGGCCTGCCCGTGGTGTCGGTGAACGTGCCCGAGGTGGACGTCGAGTTCCTGCGCGTGCGCGAATCCGAACTGCCGCGTTTCTTCGCCCATTACCAGCGCGGGGGGCGCCGTAGCGGGTGGGAGCTGGACAACACCTACCGCGAGGGGCGCAGCGTCGCGCGCATGGCCGAGCCGGTCTACGTCAACCGTTTCGTCCTGGGCGGCGAACGCAATGAACGCGCGGTCACCTATCTCCCGCTGCAGGACATCGCCGAGTTGCAGCAGCCTGGCCTGTACTTCGCCACCATGAAGCGCGCCGGCAGCTTCGAGGGCATGTATGACACCGCCTTCTTCACCGTCAGCGACATCGGCCTGCACGTGCGCGCCTACGCCGACCAGCTGTTCGTCCACACCGCGTCGCTGCAGGGCGGGGGCGCGCTGGGTGGGGTCGAGCTGAAGGTGCTGGGCAAGGACGGCGAGCCGGTGTTCAAGGCGGAAACCGATGCCAACGGCAACGCCGTGCTCGGCCACAGGCTCGACGCCGCCCAGGTGCTGGTGGCGACCCGCGGCAGCGACGTGTCGCTGCTGCCGTTCAACCAGCCGGCGCTGGATCTGTCGGAGTTCGCGGTCTCGGGCCGGAAGCAGGCGTGGTTCGAGGTCTTCGCATGGTCCGGGCGCGACCTCTACCGTCCCGGTGAGGCCGTGCGCGTGTCCGCGCTGCTGCGCGACGCCGACGGCAAGCCGGTGCCGACCGCCGCCGACGGCAAGGCGCAGCCCCTGTTCGCGCGCCTGAAACAGCCCGACGGCAAGGTCTTCGTCGAGTCGCGGCTTGAAGCCGGCGCGCAGGGCTACTACCGCTTCGAGCGCGAGATCCCGGTCGAGGCGCCCACCGGCCGCTGGCAGGTCGAGTTCCGCACGGATCCGGCCAGCAAGGACGTGGTGCAGGGCATGGACCTGCGCATCGAGGAGTTCCTGCCCGAGCGCATGAAGCTCGAGCTCGGCAGCCCGCAGGCGCGCCTGGCCAAGGGCGACGCGCTGCGGCTGCAGGTCGAGGGTGCCTACCTGTACGGCGCGCCCGCCGCGGGCAACCGCTTCACCGCGCGCATGACGGTGTCCGTCGCGCAGCATCCGCTCGAGTCGATGCCGGGCTGGTTCTTCGGCGATCCCACGGTGGCGCTGCCGCGCGCGGCCAGCGACGTGGTCGACAGGGCCCTCGACGACGCCGGGAAACTGGAGCAGGCGCTGCCGCTGCCCGCCGAGGTCCGCGGCGACACCCCGGTATCGGTGGTGGTCGCCGGCAGCCTGTACGAAACCGGCGGTCGCACGATCAATCGCAGCCTCAGGCGCGTGCTGTGGCCGGCCGATGCGCTCGTCGGCGTGCGCCCGCTGTTCGACGACGCCGACGGCAGCGATGCCAATGCAAACGCGGGCTTCGAGATCCTGCGCGTGGACGCGGACGGCAAGGCGATGCCGCAGGCGGGCATCGAACTGAAGCTGGTGCGCGAGCGACGCGACTACCACTGGAACTTCGACGAGGAAGGCGGCTGGAGCTACAGCCACACCAGCCGCTTCGAGGTGGTCGAGACACGCAGGGTCGACGCCGGCACCACTGCGCTGCGCGTCGATTTCCCGGTGGAGTGGGGCGAATACCGGATCGAGGCGCACGATCCCGCGACCGGCCTGGTCACCCGCTATCCCTTCCGCGCCGGCTGGAGCTGGGACGACGACAACCGCGGCCTGGATGCGCGTCCGGACAAGGTCAAGCTCGCGCTGGACCGCACCGGTTACCGTGCGGGCGAGACCCTGGAAGTCACCGTGACCCCGCCGCACGCGGGCAAGGGCCTGCTGCTGGTCGAGAGCGACCGGCTCCTGTACGTGCAGGCGATCGACGCCCGTGCCGGCAACAGCTACAGGATTCCGGTCACCGAGGACTGGGAGCGCCACGACGTCTACGTGACCGCCCTGGTCTTCCGCGGCGGCAGTGCCCGCAGCAAGGTGACGCCGGCGCGCGCGGTGGGCGTGGCCCACGTGCCGATGGCCCGCGGCGACCGCCGCGTGGCGGTGGGCCTGTCGCTGCCGAAACAGGCGAAGCCCGACGAAACGCTGCGCGTGACCGTGGCGGTGCCGCAGCTCGCGGGGAAGGTCGCGCATGCCACGGTCTCTGCGGTGGACGTCGGCATCCTCAACATCACCCGCTATCCGGTGCCCGACGCCAACCGGCATTTCTTCGCGCAGCGGCGGCTGGGCGTGGACGCCTGGGACATCTACGGTCGCGTGATCGAAAGCCTGGACGGCGGCACCGCGCGCCTGCGCTTCGGCGGCGACCAGGGGCTGGAGGCGCTGCCGCAGGCGCGCCGCCCGACCGCGCGCGTGCAGACCGTCGACCTGTTCTCCGGCCCCGTGAAGCTCGACGGCAAGGGCAACGCCACCGTCGCGCTCGGACTGCCGGACTTCAACGGCACGCTGCGCGTGTCCGCGCTGGTGTTCGGCGACGAGGTCTACGGCAACCGCGACACCGAAGTGCTGGTGCGCGCACCGCTGGTCGCCGAGGCCAGCATGCCGCGCGTGATGGCGCCGGGTGACCGCGCGACGGTGACCCTGGACCTGTCGAACTTCACCGGCAGGGCCGGCGACTTCCGCGTGCGCGTGGACGGAATCGGCCCGCTGCGGGTGGAGGAGGGAGGGCGCGAGGTGAAGCTCGCCGCGGACGGGCGCACGACCCTGTCCTTCCCCCTGCGCGCGCTCGACGGCCACGAGACCGGAAAGGTGCGGGTGCGCGTGGACGGGCCCGGCGTCGCCGTCGACCGGAGCCACGACCTGCCGGTGCGCGCACCGTGGCCGCAGGTGCTGCGCTCGCGCAGCCTGGTGCTGGATCCGCTGGCTCCGGTGGTGCTCGACGCCGCGCTGGCCGAGGGCATGTTGCCGGCTTCGGTGAACGCACGCCTGGGCGTTTCCTCGACCCCGCCGATCGCCTTCGCCGCCGCCCTGGAAGGCGTGCTGCGCTATCCCTACGGCTGCGCCGAACAGACCGCGAGCAAGGGCTATGCGGCGCTGATGCTGGATGCGCCGACGGCCACGTCCTGGGGCATGTCGCCGCTGCCCGACGACCAGCGCAGGCAGCGCATGGAGGGCGCGCTGGGCCGGCTCGCGGCGCTGCAGGCCGGTTCCGGCCACTTCGCCATGTGGGGCGGAAGCGGCGCACCCGAGCCGATGCTGACGCCGTATATCGTCGAGTTCATGCTCGATGCCCGCGAAGGCGGCTTCGACGTGCCCGAGGCGATGTTGCAGCGCGCGCTGTCGCGCCTGTCCGAGGACCTGTTGTCCGACGCCCAGCAGTTCTACGGGCGCGACAACCGCGACCACCTGCGCCTGGCCTACAGGGCGCACGCCGGCTACGTGCTGTCGCGCGTGAACCGCGCGCCGCTGGGCACGCTCCGGGCCCTGTACGACCGCGAGCGCCGGTCCGCGCGCAGCGCGATGCCGCTGGCCCATCTGGGCCTGGCGCTGTCGCTGCAGGGCGACAGGGCCCGCGGCGACAAGGCGCTGGACGAAGCCTTCGCCTGGAAGGGTGACCGCCCCGGCTGGCTGGGCGATTACGGCACGCCGCTGCGCGACGCCGCGCTGATGCAGGCGCTGGTCCAGAAGCACGATCTGGCCACGCCGGCGCGCACCGCAGCGCTGCGCGGGCTCGGCGCCGAGCTGGACGCGCGGCGCAGGGCGCGCTGGTTCCATCTCAGCACCCAGGAGCAATCGGCGATCGCGCGCCTGGGCCGTGAGCTCGCCGGTGCTCCGGGGCGGACCTTCACCGGCACCCTGAGCGAGGCCGGCGTGGTCGAGGCCCTGGCGCCGACGCGGCGCTTCTCGCGCGGCTACGGACACGCGACCCTGGCGGCCGGAGTGCGCCTTGTGCCGGAAGGAGACCCGCCGCTGTACGCGAGCATGGACGTCGCCGGCATCCCGCGTTCGGCGCCGGCGCCCGACGACGGCGTGCTGCGCGTCGAGCGCCGCTGGTACACCACCGACGGCAAGCGCTGGACGCCGCGTCCGCTGCGCGAGGGCGAGGCGCTCGTGGCGCGGGTCACGCTGACCGCCGACCGCGACATGCCCGACGCCCTGCTGACCGAGCTGCTCCCGGCCGGCGTGGAAGTCGAGAACATGAACCTCGGCGACGCCTCGGCCTGGACCGACGTGGTCGTCGACGGCATCCGCCTGGCCGAGCGCGGGGACGCCGCCGACCTGTTGCACGAGGAGTTCCGCGACGACCGTTACGTCGCCGCGCTGCGCCTCGATGCGGGTCGGGCCGCCGACGTCTTCTACCTCGTGCGCGCGGTCACCCCGGGCGAGTACACCGTGCCGCCGCCGCTGGCCGAGGACATGTACCGGCCCGAGCTGCGGGGCGTCGGCCGTGCGCTGCCCGAGCGGCTGACGGTCGTGCAGCCGTGAGCCTGCGGTGGAGTCGGGGCCAGGCCGCCGCAGGGTGAGAGCCCGCCTGCGCGCGATCCTGCGCTGGGGCGGCGTCGTGCTGCTGCTGGCGCTGCTCGCCCTAGACCTTGCGTTCCCGCCGCCACTGCCCGAAACCCGCGACCACGCCACCCTGGTCACCGCCCGCGACGGCAGCCCGCTGCGGGCCTTTGCCGACGCGGACGGTGTCTGGCGATACCCGGCCTCCGAGGCCAGCGTCTCGCCCCTGTACATCGAGGCGCTGCTGACCTACGAAGACCGCTGGTTCCGCCGCCACCCCGGCGTGAACCCGGTGGCGCTGCTGCGTGCAGTCCGCCAGGCGGCGGCGAACGGACGCATCGTCTCCGGCGGCTCGACCCTGACCATGCAGGTCGCACGCATCCTCGAGCCGCACCCGCGCACGCTGCCGGGCAAGCTGCGGCAGGTGCTGCGCGCAGTGCAGCTGGAGGCGCACCTGTCGAAGGACGCGATCCTCACTCTCTACCTCGAGCGCGCGCCCTTCGGCGGCACCATCGAGGGCGTCGAGGCGGCAAGCTGGGCCTACCTCGGCAAGCCCGCGTCGCAGCTCTCCCATGCAGAGGCCGCGTTGCTGGCCGTGCTGCCGCAGGCGCCGACGCGGCTGCGCCCCGACCGCGAGCCCGAAGCGGCGCGGCGCGCGCGCGACAAGGTGCTGGAGCGGATGGCCTCGACCGGCCGCTGGACCCGTGCCGAGGTCGACGACGCCCTGGTCGAGCCGGTCGTCGCCCGCGCACTCCGGCCGCCCCTGTCGGCCGCGCTGCTGGCCGAGCGCCTGCGCGCCCGCGACCCCCGCGCCGAACGCATCGAGTCGACCATCGATGCCGCCCTGCAGCGCACGCTGGAGGAGCGCCTGTCGAGCTACGTCGGCCGCCTGCCCGAACGCACCTCGGCGGCGCTGCTCGTGGTCGACAACGACACCATGGAGGCCCGCGCCTACCTCGGCACCGCCGCGTTCGGCGATGCCGCGCGGCTCGGGCACGTCGACATGGTCCGCGCCTGGCGCTCGCCGGGCTCGACGCTCAAGCCCTTCGTCTACGGCATGGCGCTCGACGACGGGCTGGTGCATTCGCAGAGCCTGCTGCTGGACGCGCCGCAGTCCTTCGGCGGCTACCGGCCCGGCAACTTCGACGCCGCGTTCAACGGCCCGGTCTCGGTGGCCGACGCGCTGCGCCTGTCGCTCAACGTGCCGGCGGTGGACCTGCTCGACCGGGTGGGGCCGGCGCGATTCGCGGCGCGGCTCGGACACGCCGGCATCGGCCTGCGCTTCCCGCGCGGCACGCGGCCCAACCTCACCCTGATCCTGGGCGGCACCGGCGCCCGGCTTGAGGATCTGGTCGGGGCGCACGCGGCGCTGGCCCGGGGCGGCATCGCCGGGCGCGTACGTTATGCGGTCGATGATGCGGTCATCGACCGCCGGCTGATGTCGCCGGGCGCGGCGTGGATCGTGCACCGGATCCTGGCCGACAATCCGCGGCCCGGGGAGCGCATCGGCACCTTCGACACCGGAAGGCGCGCGCGCGTGGCCTGGAAGACCGGCACCAGCTATGGCTTCCGCGATGCCTGGGCGCTCGGCGCCACGCGGCGCCATACCGTGGGCGTGTGGGTGGGACGGCCGGACGGCACGCCGCTGCCCGGGCAGTACGGCGCGGTAACGGCACTGCCGCTCCTGTTCGAGGTGGTCGACAGCCTGCCGCAGCGTGCGGGTGACGCTGCGCCGCTGCCGCGACCCGGAGCCGTCGACGAGCGCGAAGTCTGCTGGCCATTGGGAACCGAAGCCGCCAGCCAGCCCGCCGAAGCCTGCCAGCGCCGCATGCGCGCCTGGGTGCTCGAGGGCGGGGTGCCGCCGACGCTGCCGGAACGCGAGGCGCAGCGCTGGAGCGCGGGGCTGCAGCGGATCGAAGTGGATGCCTCGAGCGGCCGCAGGCTTTCCGCCGACTGCTCCGCGCACCATGCCCGGGCCGTGCGCCACGTGGCGCGCTGGCCGGCGCTGGCCTCGCCCTGGCTCACGGCCTCGGAACGCATCGCCTCGCGCCTGCCGCCCCTGGCCGCGGACTGCGTCGACGACGGCCGCGGCGGCGCGGTGGCGATGCGCATCGAAGGCGTCAACGAGGGGGCGCTGCTGATGCATGCGCCCGGTTCCGGGAACCCGCCGCGCCTGGCCCTGCGCGCGGTCGGCGTCGAGGGCGAGGTGCAGTGGCTGCTCAACGGACGGCTCGTGGGCCGGACCCGCGCTGGACAGCCGCTGTGGCGCGATTTCGGCGAGGCCGGCCGCCAGCAGCTGACCGCGCTGGCCCCCGACGGCGCCTGGGCGAGCCTGTCCTTCGACGTCGCCCCCAGGGGCGAGGGCCCGTGAAGCTCAGATCGAGGCGAGCACGTGCTCGGCGGAAGAGACCTTGAACTCGCCCGGTGCCTCCACGAACAACTGCTTCACCACGCCGTCCTCGGCGTAGAGCGCGAAGCGCTTGCTGCGCAGGCCCATGCCGAAGGCGGTCGCGTCCATCTCCAGGCCGAGCGCGCGGGCGAAGTCGCCGTTGCCATCGGACAGCATGCGCAGGCCGGCGGGCACGTTCTGGCTTTCGCCCCAGGCCTGCATCACGAAGGGATCGTTGACCGCCATGCAGGCGACCTCGATGCCGCGGTCGCGGAACTCGTCGAAGCGCTCGACGAAGCCGGGCAGGTGGCGCTCGGAGCAGGTGGGAGTGAATGCCCCGGGGACCGCGAACAGCACCACGTTCCGGTGCGCGAACAGGGTCGGGGTGTCGATGGTGTGCACGCCGCCGTCGTCGATATGCTTCAGGGTGACTTCGGGAATGGCGTCGCCGGGCTGGATGGGCATGGGGGGCTCCGTGGGCTGGGCGGCGACGGGGATCGTGCCGCTGTGCACATGGTGCCACGGGGCTTGCGATGCCGGCGTTCGCCCCGATATTGCTACCCTGCCGCGGCCGACGCCGTGCCGCGGACGCGCACGTGGAGAACGCATGCAGTTCAAGGACTACTACGCCGTCCTGGGCGTCGAACCCAGCGCAGGTGACGCCGAGATCAAGGCCGCCTACCGGCGCCTTGCGCGCAAGTACCACCCCGATGTGAGCAAGGAGGCCGGGGCCGAGGAGAAGTTCAAGGCGGTCAACGAGGCCTACGAGGCGCTCCGCGACGGCGAGCGCCGCAAGGCCTACGACCAGCTGCGCGCGCGCGGCTACCGTCCCGGCGACGAGATCCACCCGCCGCCGGGCGGCTTCGGCGGCAACGGTCCGGCGGGAGGCTTCGACTTCGAGGAGGTCTTCGGCGGCGCCGGCGGGGGCGGTTTCAGCGACTTCTTCGAGAGCCTGTTCCGGCGCCAGGCACAGCAGCAGCGGAGCGGGCCGGGGTTCGGCGACCGGCCGCGCGGCGACGTCCGCGCACGCCTGGCGGTGCCGCTGGAAACGGTGCACCGCGGTGGCGCCATGCGCATCGCGGTCAAGGGCCGTACCCTGGAAGTCAAGGTTCCGCGCGGGATCCGCCCGGGGCAGGTGATCCGCCTGGCCGGGCAGGGCGAGCATGGCGGCAACCTCCTGCTCGAGGTCGAGTACGCCACCCACGCCCGCTTCGAGGTCGACGACCGCAACATCCTCTATGCGCTGCCGGTCGCGCCCTGGGAGGCGGCGCTGGGTGCGAGCGTCAGCGTCCCGACCCTCGGCGGCACCGTCGAACTCAAGGTGCCGCCGGGCTCCGGAAGCCGGCGGCCGGCTGCGGCTGCGCGGCCGCGGCCTGCCGGGCACCGGCGGGCAGCCGGATGGCGACCAGATCATCGAGCTGGAAGTGCAGGCGCCGGTTCCGCGCAGCGATGCCCAGCGATCGGCCTACGAGGCCCTGCGCGACGCGTTCTCGGGAGCGTGGCGGCGGCAATAGCGCCCGGGAGCCGACCGGGCGGACGCCCGGCGGCCTGGCTTCAGGCCGCGGCCGGCGGAATCGGCCGCGGCGCGATCACCCGGTTGATCGTTTCCGACAGTTCGGTATCGCTGAAGGGCTTGATGATGTAGGCGCACGCCCCCTGCCTCATGCCCCAGACCTTGTCGGTTTCCTGGTCCTTGGTGGTGACCAGCACCACAGGGATGTGCTTCGTCGCGGGATCGCGGGTGATCGAACGGGTGGCCTGGAAGCCGTTGAGATTCGGCATCACCACGTCCATCAGGATCAGGTCGGGCAGTTCGCGCTTCGCGGCCGCGACGCCGGCGGCGCCATCCTCCGCGGTCAGCGCCTCGTGGCCGAGACTCTCGACGATGCGCCGGATGCCCATCAGCTGCGACGGCGAATCGTCGACGATCAGGATGCGCGCCATGATGTTCCCCGCTGGGTGGCCTGCGATTGTAGCCCGCACCCGCGGGCCTGCAAGCGAAGGCCCGCGCTTCAGAATGCGACCAGCGTCCGTCCGTGCGAGCCGCCGGCCAGCATGCCTTCGAACACTTCCGGCAGTGCCTCCATCCGCACTTCGCGGGTGCAGATGCGCTCGAGGTGGCGCGGCTTCCATTCGCCCGCAAGCCGGCGCCAGACCTCGTCGCGGATGTCGCGCGCGGTACCGGCCGATGCGACGCCGAGCAGCGACACGCCGCGGATGATGAAGGGCATGACGGTGGCGTCGAGGTCATGGCTGGCGGCCAGGCCGGCGCTGGCGACGTTGCCGTAGGGCGCGGTCTGCGCCAGCAGGCTGGCAAGCATGGGACCGCCGACGTTGTCGAGGCCGCCGCCGAAACGCGCCGATTCCATCGGCCGGGTGGTGGCGAGTGCGTCGCGGCCCAGCACCTCGCTGGCGCCGATGGCCTTCAGCCAGGCGGCCTGTTCCGGCTTGCCGCTGATTGCATGCACTTCGTAGCCGGCGGTGGAGAAGATGTCGACCGCGAGCGAGCCCACGCCGCCGGTGGCACCGGTGACCGCCAACGGGCCGAGACCCGGGTGCTGGCGATTTTCGGTCATGCGCAGCAAGGCCAGGGCGGCGGTGAAGCCGGCGGTGCCAAGCACCATCGATTCGCGCAGCGAGAGGCCCGCGGGCAGCGGGATCGCCCACTTCGCCTCCACGCGCGCGTACTCGGAATAGCCGCCGTCGCGGGTCTCGCTCAGGCCGCAGCCGGTGACCAGCACGTCGTCGCCTTCCTTGAACGCGGCATCCGCCGACGCGACCACGTGCCCGGCGACGTCGATGCCGCCCACCAGCGGGAAACGGCGCAGGATCTTTCCCTTCCCCGTCCCGGCCAGCGCATCCTTGAAGTTGATCGAGGAATACGCGGTGCGCAGCACCACTTCGCCGGGGGAGAGGTCGGCCAGGCCGACCTCCTCGATGCCGCTGCGGTAGCCCGCTTCGTCGTCGTGGATGCGGAACGCGCGGAACGTCGCGGGGATGGCCATGCTGATCTCACCGTCGCGGGGGCAGGCCATTGTGCCACCGCCCCATGCGCCGGGGCTCGCGCCGACTCCCGTCAGCGCAGTTCGCGGCCGCGCTTCTCGTCCAGCCACTTCGAGGCGACGGCGGGCTCGTAGCTGCGCATCCAGTCGAGCATGGCGCCGATGTCGTCACCGGCCCAGAGGTCGTCGCGCTGGCCCGGGTGCAGGAAGCGCTCCTGCACCATGCGGTCCATCATGGCGATGAGCGGCCGGTAGTAGCCCGCGACATCGAGGATGGCGCAGGGCTTGGTGCCGATGCCGAGCTGGCGCCAGGTCAGCATCTCGACGATTTCCTCAAGCGTGCCGAAGCCGCCGGGGAGGGCGACGAAGGCGTCGGCGAGGTCGAACATGCGCGACTTGCGCTCGTGCATCGAGGCCACGACCTCGAGCTCCGTCAGCTCCAGGTGCGCGACCTCCATGTCCATCAGCTGCTTCGGGATCACGCCCGTGACCTGGCCGCCGGCCGCGAGCACCGCGTCGGCGAGGGTGCCCATCAGGCCGATGTTTCCACCACCGTAGACCAGACGGATGCCATCGCGCGCCATGCGCGTGCCGAGCGCGATCGCCGCTTCCGCGTAGGCCGGGTTGGCGCCGCTGTTGGAACCGCAGTAGACACAGAGACTCTTCATGCCGTTGAAGCCAGGTTGGATCCGGAAAGGACGACGCCGGGCAGGGGCCCGGCGCCGGTGATGCGCGATGGACGGGGCGCCATGGGGCGGCCCGACCGTCCTCAGTTCGCCTTGTGGATCGCGCGCTTGTCCACCGCCATCGCCGCATCGTGGATGGCTTCCGACAGGCTCGGATGCGCGTGGCAGATGCGGGCGAGGTCGTCGGCGGAGCCCTTGAACTCCATCGTCAGCACGCCTTCGTGCACCAGCTCGGACACGTTGGCGCCGACCAGGTGCATGCCGAGCACGCGGTCGGTCTCGGCGTGCGCCAGCACCTTCACGAAGCCCGCCGGCTCGACCATGGCCACCGCGCGGCCGTTGGCGGCGAAGGGGAAGCTGCCCGACCTGTAGGGGATGCCTTCCTCCTTCAGCTGCTGCTCGGTCTTGCCGACCCAGGCCAGCTCCGGCTCGGTGTAGATCACCCACGGGATGGTGTCGAAATTGACGTGGCCCGGCAGGCCGGCGATCAGCTCGGCCACGGCGATGCCTTCCTCGAAGCCCTTGTGCGCCAGCATCGGGCCGCGCACGCAGTCGCCCACGGCCCAGACGCCGTCGACGCCGGTGTGGCAATGCTCGTCGACCTCGATCTGGCCGCGCTCGGTGAGCTTCACGCCGCTGCCTTCGGCCAGCAGGCCCTTGGACGCGGCCTTGCGGCCCACGGCCACCAGCAGCTTGTCGACGGTGATGGTCTCTTCGCCCTTCTTGTCGGCGAAGGTGACCTGGACTTCCTTCTTCTTGCCCTTGCCGGTGACCTCGGCCTTCGAGACCTTGGCGCCCAGGCGGATGTCCAGGCCCTGCTTCCTGAACTCGCGCGCGGCGACCTTCGAGACCTCGGCGTCGGCCGCGGCCAGGAAGTCCGGCAGGGCCTCGAGGATCACCACCTCGGCGCCCAGGCGCTTCCAGACGCTGCCCAGCTCCAGCCCGATGACGCCGGCGCCGATGACGGCCAGGCGCTTCGGAACCTCGGTGAAGTCCAGCGCACCGACGTTGTCGACGATGGCCTCGCCGTCGAACTTCGCGAACGGCAGTTCGATCGAGTCCGAGCCCGCCGCGATGATCACGTTGGTCCCGGTCAGCTCGACCTCGCTGCCGTCGTGCTGCTTCACCTTGACCAGGCGGTCGGCGTGCAGGGTGGCGAAGCCGTAGTACGGCGTGACCTTGTTGGCCTTGAACAGCTGCGCGATGCCGCCGGTGAACTGCTTCACGATGGCGTCCTTGCGGCCGACCATCTTCTCCACGTCGATCTTCGGGTTGCTGGCGGTGATGCCGTGCTCGCCGAAGATATGCTGCAGGTTGTGGAACTGGCGCGAGCTGTCGAGCAGCGCCTTGGACGGGATGCAGCCCACGCGCAGGCAGGTGCCGCCGAGCGCCGGCTTGCCGTCCTTGCCCAGGGCGGCGTCGATGCAGGCGACCTTCATGCCCAGCTGGGCGGCGCGGATGGCCGCGTGGTAGCCGGCGGGGCCGGCACCGATCACGACAACGTCGAATTGTTCAGCCATTTCGGTTCCTTGTTCCTTACATGCCCAGGAGCATGCGGTGCGGGTTTTCCAGCTGGTCCTTGATGTCGACCAGGAACAGCACCGCTTCCTTGCCGTCGATGATGCGGTGGTCGTAGCTGAGCGCGATGTACATCATCGGCGCCGCCACGATCTGGCCGTTCTCGACGATCGGGCGCTCCTTGATGGTGTGCATGCCCAGGATCGCGGACTGCGGCGGGTTGACGATCGGCGTCGACATCAGCGAGCCGAAGGTGCCGCCGTTGGTGATGGTGAAAGTGCCGCCCTGGAGGTCGTCGAGCGACAGCTTGCCGTCGCGCGCCTTGGTGGCGTAGTCGGCGATCGCCTTCTCGACGTCGGCGAAGCCCATGCGCTCGACGTTGCGCAGCACCGGGGTCACCAGGCCCCGGTCGGTCGAGACCGCGATCGAGATGTCGGCGTAGCCGTGGTAGATGATGTCGTCGCCGTCGACCGAGGCGTTGACCACCGGGTACTTCTGCAGCGCGTTGGCGGCAGCCTTGGCGAAGAAGCTCATGAAGCCGAGCTTGATGCCGTGCTGCTTCTGGAAGGATTCGCCAAGCTCCTTGCGCATGGCCATGACCTTGCCCAGGTTGACCTCGTTGAACGAGGTCAGCATGGCGATCGATTCCTTCGACTGCATCAGGCGCTCGGCGATGCGCTTGCGGATGCGGGTCATCGGCACGCGCTCTTCCGGACGCGCGCCGCCCGACACGCCGGCGGTCTTGCCGGAGGCGTAGTTGAGCAGGTCTTCCTTGGTCACCGCGCCGCGGCGGCCGGTGCCCTCGACCTGCGACGGATCGATGCCCTGGCTGACGGCGGTGAAGCGCGCACCCGGCGGCAGCCCGGCGGCACCGCCGGACACGGGCGCAGGGCGGGTGGAGGCGGGCGCGGCGGCCTCGGCCTTCGCGGCGGCGGCCTTCGGCTGCACCTGCTCGGCGCCGGCGGCCGGCGCGGCCTTCGGGGCCTCGGCGGACTTCGCGGGTGCGGCGCCTTCCTCGATGATCGCCAGCACCTGCTGGCTGGTGACGGTGTCACCCTCGGCGTACTTCAGCTCCCTGATCACGCCCTCGACGGTCGAGGGGACCTCGAGCACGACCTTGTCGGTCTCGAGGTCGACGATGTTCTCGTCGCGCGCGACGGCGTCGCCCACCTTCTTGTGCCAGGTGGCGATGGTGGCGTCGGAAACGGATTCGGGGAGTACCGGTACCTTGATCTCGGTGGCCATGGTGTCGATGGGTCCTGGTCGTAAGCGGTGTGGGGGTCAGTCGGCGGCGAAGACGCTGCCGACGGGCGAGGCGAGGGCGTCGTCGACCAGCTTCTGCTGTTCGGCGACATGGTCGGAGAAGAGCCCGACGGCGGGCGATGGCGAACGCTGGCGCCCGGCGTAGTGCAGCTCGAGGCCCTCGGGAACGCAGGCCTGCAGGTGGTGGCGGATCTGGTACCACGCACCCTGGTTCTGCGGCTCCTCCTGGCACCAGACGACATTCGTCGCCTTGCCGAAACGGGCCAGCTCGGCCGACAGCGCCGCGCGCGGGAACGGGTAGAGCTGTTCGACGCGCACCAGGGCGATGTCGTCCTGGCCGCGCTTCTCCTGCTCCTCGAGCAGGTCGTAGTAGACCTTGCCCGAGCACAGCACCACGCGCCCGACCTTCTTCGGGTCGGCCGAGGCGTCGCCGATCAGGTGCTGGAATCCGCCCTTGGCCAGCTCGTCCAGGCTCGACACCGCGAGCTTGTGGCGCAGCAGCGACTTCGGACTCATCACCACCAGCGGCTTGCGCGTGGTCATGTGCATCTGCCGGCGCAGCATGTGGAAGGCCTGGGCGGGCGTGGACGGCACGCAGACCAGCATGTTGTCCAGCGCGCACAGCTGCAGGAAGCGCTCCAGGCGCGCCGAGCTGTGCTCCGGGCCCTGGCCTTCGTAGCCGTGCGGCAGCAGCAGGGTCAGGCCGCTGATGCGGCCCCACTTGGCCTCGCCGGACGCGATGAACTGGTCGATCACGACCTGGGCGCCGTTGGCGAAGTCGCCGAACTGCCCCTCCCAGATGCACAGGGTGTTCGGGTCGGTGGTCGAGAAGCCGTACTCGTAGGCCATCACCGCCTCCTCGCTCAGCAGCGAGTCGATGACGGTGGCGCGCTCCGGGCTGTCGACCAGCTGGCGCAGCGGCAGGTGATAGCTGTCGGTCTTCTGGTCGTGGAGGATCGCGTGGCGGTGCGTGAAGGTGCCGCGGCCGACGTCCTGGCCCACCAGGCGCAGTCCGAAGCCTTCGTCGAGCAGGGTCGCGTAGGCGAGGTTCTCGGCGAAGCCCCAGTCGGCCGGGACCTCGCCCGCGGCCATCTTCCGGCGGTCCTCGTAGACCTTGGCCACGCGCGGATGCAGCTGCACGTCCCCGGGGATGGTGGTGATCGCCTTCGCGAGCTCCTTGAGCCTGGCCGGCTTGACCGCGGTGCCGGCCTTGTCGGTGATCCTGCCCGCGACCAGCTTGCCCCAGTCGACGAACAGGCGGCTTTCGGCCGGCGTCTTGCCGACCTCGACCAGTTCGGTGGTGACCTCGCCCGAATCGAGCTTGTCGCGGTAGCTGTCGACCAGGGCCTGGCCGCCCTTCTCCGGCAGCACGCCGGCGGCTTCAAGCTGCCCGGCGTAGAGCTCGCGGGTGGTCTTGTGCTTGCGGATGACCTGGTACATCACAGGCTGGGTGATCGCCGGCTCGTCGGCCTCGTTGTGGCCATGGCGGCGGTAGCAGACCAGGTCGATGACCACGTCCTTGCGGAATTCCTGGCGGAAGTCGTAGGCCAGGCGCGCGGCGAAGGCCACAGCCTCCGGATTGTCGGCGTTCACGTGCAGCACCGGCGCGCCGATCATCTTGGCGACGTCGGTGCAGTACAGCGTGGAACGCGCGTCTTCGCGGGCGCTGGTGGTGAAACCCACCTGGTTGTTGACCACCACGTGCACGGTACCGCCGACGGCGAAGCCGCGCGCCTGCGACATCTGGAACAGTTCCATCACCACGCCCTGGCCGGCAAATGCCGCGTCGCCATGGATCAGGATCGGCATCACCTGGCGGCGGTCCGTGTCCCTGCGCCGCTCCTGGCGCGAGCGCACCGAGCCGGCGACCACCGGGTCGACGATCTCGAGGTGGGAAGGGTTGAAGGCCAGCGCCAGGTGCACCGGGCCGCCGTCGGTGGCGACGTCGGCGGAGAAGCCCATGTGGTACTTCACGTCGCCGGCGTGGGCGAGCGCGTTGTACTCGAACTTGCCCTCGAACTCGTCGAACAGCCGGCGCGGGTTCTTGCCCAGGGTATTGACCAGCACGTTCAGGCGGCCGCGGTGGGCCATGCCGATCACGATGTCCTTGACGCCGTCCTTGCCGGCGCCGCGGATCACGGTGTCGAGCAGCGGGATCAGCGAGTCGCCGCCCTCGAGCGAGAAGCGCTTCTGGCCGACGTACTTGGTGTGCAGGTAGCGCTCCAGGCCCTCGGCCGCGGTCAGGCGCTCGAGGATGCGACGCTGCTCTTCCGGTGCGGGGCTGTAGCGGCCGCCGGCCTGCTCCATGCGCTCGTACATCCAGCGGCGCTGGTCGGCCTGGGGGATGTGCATGAACTCGGCGCCGATCGGGCCGGTGTAGGTGGCGCGCAGCAGGGCGAGCAGGTCGCGCAGGCGCATGCGCGGGGCGCCGCCGAAGGTGCTGGTGCCGCCGCCGGGGCCGGTGGCGAACTCGGTGCCGAGGTCGGCGTCGGACAGCCCGTGGAAGGGCAGCTCGAGGTCGGGCGCGTCGATCTTGGCGGCCATGCCGAGCGGATCGGTATCGGCCTGGAGGTGGCCGCGCGAGCGGTAGGCGGTGATCAGCTTCAGCACCGAGCCCTGCTTGCGCTGGGCCTCGAGGTCGGCGGTGCCGGCGCCGCCGGAGGCGACCAGGCCGGCCTTGGCCTCGCGCCCGGCGCGGGCGACCGCGTCCATGATCACGGAGTGCGGGATGTCCCCGGCCTCGCGGCCCTTGAAGCCGTCGAACCAGGCCTTCCACGTGTCGCCGACGCTGTCGGGGTCAACGAGATACTGCTCGTACAGGTCCTCGATGTAGGCGGCATTGGCACCGAGCTGGGAGGACTGCGCAAACTGCTTCAATAGATTGGCCACGATGGCGTCGCAAGACTCAGGAAGGGGGAGGGAAGGGGGCTCCGTCCGGAGGGCGGAGTGACCGCCGCCTGTTCAGGCGGGCGATCCGCGCAATTATAGCCCTCCCGGCGGGCTTGAGGCGCCGTGCGCGGCGCAGGAACGCATTGTTGCCCATGCCCCGTCAGGTCCGCGTGCCCGGGCGTCGCGAGCGGCGCGCCCTCGCGTCGATGACTTCCGGCACGCGTTGCCCGTTCAGCTGTCTCCGTAGGCTGCGCGCCACAACCACGGGAGTCCGACCATGCGCCGCCCCCTCTCCTTCCTTGCAGCGGCGGCACTGCTGTCGCTCGCCTGCGCGGCCCATGCGGCCGAACACGAGGTCACCATCCCGACCGCCGACCCTGCGGTCACGCTCGCGGGCACGCTGCAGGTTCCCGACGGCGTCGATCGGCCTCCGGTCGCGATCCTCGTGACCGGCACCGGCAACCACATCCGCGACCAGGTGATCTCGGGCCTGCCGATGTTCAAGGTGCTGGCCGACCGCCTGGAAGCCGACGGCATCGCCAGCCTGCGCGTTGACTCGCGCGGGAGCGGCGGCTCGACGGGCCCGAAGGCCTTCGAGTCCACGACCCTGGACCGCATCGAGGACATGCGCGCGGTGGTGGGCTACCTGCGCGGCACGCCCGCGGTGGAGGTGGGCCGGATCGGTCTGGTCGGCCACAGCGAGGGCGCCATGATCGCCGCGGAGCTGGCGCGTGAACCCGGGGTCAGCTGGGTGGTGCTGATGGCGCCGCCGGCGCGTGCGGGCCGCGTGGTCTGGGTGGAGCAGCAGGCCGCGCCGGCCGAGGCCGAACTCGAGGGCCGGCCGGACGCCCAGGCGCGGGCGCGCGCCCTGCTGGAGCAGGCCGCGGCGCAGTCGATCGCAGGTGCCGGCCGCGATGCGCTGGAGCGCACGGCGGTCGAACTGTTCGGGCTGGTGGGCGTGGACGAGGACACCGCGCGCGCCGACGGCTCGATCGACCAGTTCGCCGGGCGCATGGTCGATCCCTGGATGCGCGGCTTTCTGGCCTACGATCCGCAGCCGGCGCTGCGGCGGCTGCGCGGCCCGGTGCTCGCGGTCTATGGCACCCACGACCGCTTCACGGCGCCGGCGCAGAACGCGGGCCGCCTCGTGGAGCTGGCGAGCGAGGGTCGCGAAGCCGACCTGACGCTGCGCCTGCTGCCGCGCCAGGACCACTTCTTCCTCGAATCCGAGGGCCGCGAGCCCGGCGAGCACAAGCGCGGTGAGATGTCGCTGGCGCCGGCGCTCTCGACCTTGCTGGTCGAGTGGATCGGCGCGAACGCGCGCTGAACCTCAGATCCCGAGGGCGCGGTACTCGCTGCAGGGACGGGCCCGCTCCCAGAAGGGATCGAACACGCCCTGGAGGTGGCGCGCGCGCCCGGGGCCGTCGAGGCGGGTCTCGCCCTCCCAGCGATGGCCCAGGGGCCGGAAGAAGTGGCCGCCGCGGTCGTTGACGATGAAGGCGGATGGATACGAGCGATCCACCTGTTCCTCGACCGCGCGGAACGCGATCGCGCTGGGCAGGCGCTGGCCGAGCGCGATCAGCGGCGCGAGCGAGTGCTGAGGGGCTTCCGGCTCCTGCAGCAGGATGCGGATCGCGCATTCGCCGCCCGCCGCGGCGCGCCGGATCGCGTCGACGATCTCCGGCTGGTCCAGCAATCCCGGATCGAGGTCACGGCTGTAGAGGTCGAGCCGGCGGCGCGCCCCTGCGACCACGCCCCAGGTCGCGGCCACCGCCGCGGCGCGCGAGTCCACCAGGTTGAGCGCGCCGATGAGCAGGCGCATGCCCTGGTGCTCGATGCCCGCCTCCTGGAAGCGGCCGCCGACCGGAAGGAAGCCGGCGCGCGCGTAGAAGCCGATGGCCGTGGCCTGCGCGTGCAGGGTGACCTCGGGCCAGCCCAGCGTCCGCGCCTGCCCGACCAGCGCGGCCAGCAGCGCCTCGCCGACGCCGCGGCCGCGCCACTGCGGCAGCACCGCCATGCGGCCGATGGCGCGGGTGGGCGTGAGCCGGCCCGTGCCGATCGCATGGCCGGCGTCGTCGCGGGCGATGACGTGGTGGCTGGCCGGATCCAGTTCGTCCCACTCGAGTGCCAGCGGCACGCCCTGCTCATGGACGAACACCGCTTCGCGCACGCTGCGCAGGCCCGTCAGTCCTTCCTCGTAGCCGGCCGCCTGGATGTGGAATGTCCCGGCCTGGGTCATGGCTCAGTCCCCGTCGTCGTCGTGGTCTTCGTCTTCGTCGCCGTCGTCGAGCGCGAGCCGGTAGTGCCCCTCTTCGAGCAGCGCCAGCACGCAGCTGCGCCCCTCGGTCGAGAGGGCCGCGTAGGCGGTGCCGTCGATCAGCGGCGCATTGGCGATGCCGGCAGCGTCGGCAGCGGGCAGCGCGTGCGCCTCGCCGTTCACGTACAGCCGCGCGCCGGCGCCGTCGCCGTTGCCGGTACGGCGCCAGGCCATCCGGGTGTAGGGATGACGGTGCAGCGCGGCGCCGCGCTCGAGGTCCCACTCGATCTCGATACGCGAGCGGGGCGCGCCCTCGGCATCGTCGGGAGCCGCGACCTCGCCGGCGTTCCTGTAGAGAGTGATGAAGCGGCCGAACCAGTCGCCCAGGCGCTGCGGGTCGTCGGTGCGCAGCAGGTCCAGGGCCCGGACGACCCGCGCCATGGCGGCGGCATCGATCTCGGCCGGGTCGGCGGGCAGGGCCAGGTCCGGGTCGGCGTAGCGCAGATCGTCGTCGGCGTCGGCCAGCAGGCTGTCGGCGAGGTCGCCGAGAAGCTCCGCCGCCGACGGCGCGCGCATGCCGACGGAAAAGGTCAGGCAGGCATCCTCGGCGACGCCGTGATGGGGCACGTTGGGCGGGAGGTAGAGCATGTCGCCGGGACCCAGCACCCGCTCATGGGTGACGGTGAACTCGCGCAGCAGCCTGATGTCGACGTCGTCGCGGAAATCCAGCGGCGGATGGTCGCCGCCCATGGCCACGCTGGCGTCGATCATCCACCGGCGATGGCCCAGCGCCTGGAGCAGGAACACGTCGTACTGGTCGACGTGGGCACCGACCGAACCGCCGGGCGCGGCGAAGGACACCATGATGTCGTCCAGGCGCCAGCGCGGCAGGAAGGTGAAGTGCTGCAGCAGGGCGGCGATGTCCGCATCCCACTTGTCGACATCCTGCACCAGCAGGGTCCAGTCCCGATCCGGCATCGCCGGGAATGCTTCTTCCGGGAACGGCCCCTGGCGTACGGTCCAGGTGTCCGCGGCGCGGTCGTGCTCGATGATGCGGGCGAGGACGCCGTCCTCGCAGGCCAGGCCGGCGAGGTCCTCCGGCGTGATCGGCGATCCGTACCCGGGGAAGGCGTTGCGGATCAGCAGGGGCCGTTTCTGCCAGTAGTCCCGGAGGAAATCGGCCGGCGGCATGCCGAGCGGGCCCTTGCCGGCGGCATCGATCTCAAGCGGCAGGTCGCCCCCGGGAGGGGCGGCTGTCCTGGCACTGGGGGCGCTCTTGCGCGCGGGTTCCTTGCGACTGGTCATGGCTGCGGATCGTGCATCGTGTGCGGGGATCAGACCTCGCGGGCGAGGGCCTCGGCGTGGCCGACGTAGCTGGCCGGCGTCATGTCCAGCAGCCGCTGCTTCGCGTCGTCGGGCAGCTCCAGCCCGGCGATGAACGCGCGCATCGACTCCGCGGTGATGCCCTGGCCGCGGGTCAGCGCCTTGAGATGCTCGTAGGGATTGGGCAGGCCGTGGCGGCGCATCACCGTCTGGACGGCCTCGGCCAGGACTTCCCAGGAGGCGTCGAGATCGGCGGCCAGGCGCTCCGGGTTGGCGCTGAGCTTGCCCAGCCCGCGGCCGAGCGCATCGAAGCCGATCAGCGCATGGCCGAACCCGGTGCCGAGCGCGCGCAGCACGGTGGAGTCGGTGAGGTCGCGCTGCCAGCGGCTGACCGGAAGTTTGATGGCGAAATGTTCGAACAGCGCCACACTGATCCCGAAGTTGCCCTCGGCGTTCTCGAAGTCGATCGGGTTGACCTTGTGCGGCATGGTCGAACTGCCGACCTCGCCGGCCTTGACGGCCTGCCTGAAGTAGCCCAGCGAGATGTAGCCCCAGACGTCGCGGCAGAGGTCGATGAGGATGGTGGCGATGCGCTTCTGCGCGTCGGCGATCTCGGCGATGCAGTCGTGCGGTTCGATCTGGGTGGTGTACGGGTTGAAGACCAGGCCCAGCGATTCGACGAAGCGCTGCGAGAACGCCGGCCAGTCGAGGTCGGGATAGGCGGCCAGGTGGGCGTTGTAGTTGCCGACCGCGCCGTTGGCCTTGCCGGTCAGGGAAACAGCGGCAAGCTGGGCGCGCTGGCGCTCCAGGCGCGCCACCACGTTGGCGAGTTCCTTGCCCACCGTGGTCGGCGATGCGGTCTGGCCGTGGGTGCGCGAGAGCATCGGCAGCGAAGCGAGGTCATGGGCCATCGCGCGCAGGCTGGCGGTGACGCGGTCGAGCGCGGGCAGCATGACCTCGCGCCGTGCGGCGTCGAGCATCAGGCCGTAGGAGAGGTTGTTGATGTCCTCGCTGGTGCACGCGAAATGCACGAATTCGAGCGCGGGCCCCAGTTCGGCGTCGTCGGCCAGGCGTTCCTTGATGAAGTACTCCACGGCCTTGACGTCGTGGTTGGTGGTGGCTTCGATCTCCTTCACGCGGGCGGCGTCGGCGGGCGAGAAGCCGTCGGCGAGGGCGCGCAGGCGGGCCGTGGCGGCCTGGTCGAACGGTGCGAGTTCGGGGATGCCCGGCTCGGCGGCAAGGGCCAGCAGCCATTCCACTTCGACGCGCACGCGGGCGTGGATCAGGCCGAACTCCGAGAATACCGGCCGCAGCGCCTCCACCTTGCCGGCGTAGCGGCCGTCCAGGGGGGAGAGGGCGAGCAGCGGGTCGAGGGCGGGCATGGCGGGCTTCGGTGGTGGCGGGTCGCACATTCTACCCGGCGCGGGCGCTCGCCTCGGATTCGTGGGGGGGGGGCGCCCGGCTTCGTGGGGGACGCGTGCCACTGCGGGGTGGGCATGGACCGCCGCCTCAGCCATCCATGGCTGAAGCGGCTACCGCGCACATCCATGTGCGCTGTCCATACCCACCCCGCAGTGTCCCGCTCCCGCGGGCCCGGGTGTGTCGGCTTCGAATCAACACTGCTCCCGCTTTGGCGACATGGCCGGGGGTTCGGGTGCGCCAGCGGCGGCGGCCGGCCGGGCTGCGGGCGCAGTTCTCCACGAGGCCGACAGCGGTGGTGCGGGAGGTGGCTGGCGGGGGAGTGCGGAGAGTGGGCCATGGATGGCCCACGTCCCCGCTTCCAGCCATGGATGGCTGGCGGCGGGGCGCAGCACTCCCCCCGCCAGCCGCCTCCCGCGGCGCGAAGGATCAGGTCGCTCGACGGGAAGTTCCTTTCCGCGACGTATCCTTCGACGCATGCGCCCCGCGCGCGCGCACTGGAGGACGAAATGGCAGACACGCAGTTCCGTATCGAACACGACAGCATGGGTGAACTGCAGGTGCCCGCCGAAGCCCTTTGGGGGGCGTCGACGCAGCGCGCCGTGGACAATTTCCCCGTGAGCGGGCGGCCGATGCCGCGGGGGTTCATCCGCGCGCTGGGGCTGGTGAAGGCTGCCGCCGCGGAGTGCAACGCGGGCTTCGGGCTGCTGCCCAAGGGCGTGGCCGCGTCGATCCGGAAGGCGGCGAACGCGGTGGCCGCGGGTGAGCATGACGCGCACTTCCCGGTCGACATCTACCAGACGGGCTCGGGCACGTCGTCGAACATGAATGCCAACGAGGTCATCGCGACGCTCGCGACGCGGGCGGGGAAAAAGGCGGTGCATCCCAACGACCACGTCAACCTCGGGCAGAGTTCGAACGACGTGGTGCCGACGGCGCTGCGTGTTTCAGCGCAGCTGGCGGTGGTGGAGGAACTGCTGCCGGCGATCCGGCACCTGCGGCGAAGCATCGACCGCACGGGCGGCAGGCTGGGCAAGGTGGTGAAGACCGGGCGCACGCACCTGATGGATGCGATGCCGCTGACCTTCGCCCAGGAATTCGGGGCCTGGTCGGCCCAGCTGGCGTCCGCGCAGGGGCGGCTGGAAGATGCGCTGAAGCGGCTGCGGCGGCTGCCGATCGGCGGCACGGCCATCGGTACCGGCATCAACGCCCACCCGGGCTTCGGCAAGGCGATGGCGAAGGCGCTGTCGGCGGCGACGGGCACGCGCTTCGAAGCGGCGGCGGACCGGTTCGAGGGGATCGCGTCGCAGGACGATGCGGTCGAGCTGTCGGGCCAGCTCAATGCGCTGGCGGTGGCGCTGACCAAGATCGCCAATGATCTGCGCTGGATGGGTTCCGGGCCGCTCGCGGGGCTGGGCGAGGTCGAGCTGCCGGCGCTGCAGCCCGGCAGCTCGATCATGCCCGGCAAGGTCAATCCGGTGATCCCGGAGGCGACGCTGATGGCCTGCGCGCAGGTGATGGGGCACCACGTGGCGATCACGATCGCCGGACAGGGAGGCAACTTCCAGCTCAACACTGGGCTGCCGCTGATCGCGGCCAACCTGCTGGATTCGATCCGGCTGCTGTCGTCGGTGTCGCGGCTGCTGGCCGACCGGGTGATCGTCGGGCTGAAGGTGCGGCGCGACGCCGTGGAGGCGGTGCTGGCGCGCAATCCGATCCTGGTCACGGCGTTGAACCCGGTGATCGGCTACGAGAAGGCCGCGGCCATCGCAAGGCAGGCCTATCGCGAAGGACGCCCGGTGCTGGAGGTGGCGGTGGAGGCCACGGGGATGCCGGAAGAGAAGCTGCGGGCGCTGCTGGATCCGCTGGCCCTCACGCGCGGCGGCATCCAGAGCGCGGGGTGACGCGGGTGCCGCGGCAGCGGCGGCGCCTTCACCCTTCGCCGCGGGCCTTCGGCTCCGGGACCAGCAGCGTGTCGCATGGGCTGGCGTCGAGGATCTCCCGTGCCACGCTGCCGATCAGCAGGTGGTACAGCGCGCTGCGTCCGTGGCTGGCCACCACCACCAGATCGGCGCCGGTCCCGGTCGCGAACTCGCGCAGCCGGGCGGCGGCATCGCCGCGTGCAGCCGCCACGTCCACGCCGGCGTGGCCATGCTGCAACAGGAGTTCACGGCCGGCCTGCAGCGCGGCCGTCCGGGCCTGTTCCAGCGCCCCCTCGCGGTCGCCGTCGCGCATGCCGAGGTAGGGCAGGTCGAAGGCGCTGAACAGCGTCGTGGCGGCATCCGGGAACAGTGCGCGGGCGACGTCCAGCGCCCGCGCCGAGGACGGCGAGGCGTCGCTGGCCACGACCACGCGCGCATAGGGCGCGTGCGCTCGATCGCGCACGACCAGCAGCGGCTGGCGGCTGTGGCGCGCAAGCCAGTCAACGGTCGAACCCAGCAGATGGCGGCCGAACAGCGCATCGCGTGCGACGCCGGTGACCAGCAGGCTGCAGCCGGATTCCGTCGCGACGGCGGCGATCGAGGCGCCGACTTCGCCTTCGCGCACCACAAGTTCGACGTCCAGCCCTTCCGCCGTCGGTCCGACGTCGCGCCGCAGCCGGGCGGCCGCGCGCAGTGCGGCCTCGCTGGCCCGGAGGCGGGTCGGTTCGCCGGGGCGCGGCGGGGGTGCGATGGCGGGTTCGATCACGGTGAGGACGACCAGCCTGGCGCCCCAGCCGTGGGCCAGAGCCACGGCGCGGTCCAGGGCGCGGTCGCAGCGGCCGTCGAGGTCGGTTGCGAGCAGGATCGCGCGCGGTGAGTCCGGCTTCCAGACGATGTCCTGCATGGTGTCCTCGGCAGTTGCGGGCCGCAACGACGCGGCGCGGCGTTGCCTGCCGAGTCTAGCCCGCCGGGCCGGGCGTCCGGATGCGCACGGCTCAGCGCTTGCGGGGAAGCTCGATCTTTCCGGTCACACCCCGGTGGTCGACCGAGCCGCTGCCCAGAGCGCGTACCCGCAGGTCGCCTCCCACGCGGTCGACGTCGATGTCGCCCGAACCGACCGAGCCGACCTCGAGGCTGCCCGCGATCCGCTCGAGGTCGGCATCGCCGGAACCCACCGATCCGATCTCGACGCTGCCGCCCACATCGCGGAGCGCAAGGTCGCCTGAGCCGATGCTGCCCACGCGGGCGTCCCCGCGGACGCCGCGCGCCTCGAGGTCGCCGGAGCCGATCGAGCCGACGTCGAGGCTGCCGATGTCCGCAAGCACGATGTCACCGGAGCCGACGCGAGCGTCGACGCGACCGCGGATCTTCCGCGCATCGGCGTCGCCGGATCCCACGGTCAGGCCGAGCTCGGACAGGCCGGTGGCCCAGGCATCGCCCGAGCCCACCGACATCTCGACGCGCACGTCGTCGGCCACGGTGCCGGCCAGGTCGAAGTACGCGTAGCGTTCACCGAAGGTCCAGCCGGTGCGCTCTTCGCGGAGCAGGCGTACCACCAGCCGGTCGCCTTCGCGGGACTGTTCGATCCGCAGCCGCTCGAGCTGCGCGGCGCTCGAGCCGCAGGCGCGGCCCTGCAGCGCGCCGGACTTGCCGGGGGCGGCATCGAGCCGGAGCTTGCTCGCGCCGACGTGGAACTCGACCGTGCGCACCCCTGTCAGGTCCAGCGCGAGCTGGTGGGGCGCCGAGTGGCGGCAGGCGTCGGTGGCCTGGGCGGCTGCGGGCAGCAGCAGGGCGCAAAGCAGCAGGGGAATCCGGGTCATGGTCGCTCCGTGTCCGTGGGTCTCAGGTGCGGCTGCCGCTGGCGGCGTCCGCGTCGGGGTCGGTGTCCAGGTCCTTGCCGCACTCCTCGACCTCGTCGCGGGACATCGTCGCGTAGGGGGCAAAGGCCGGCAGCGACGCTGCCAGCGCCTGCTGGCTGTCGTACAGCGGCGGCAGCAGCGTGCAGAGCCTGGTCGCCTCCCGCTTCAGCTTCTCCGCCTCGGCCTCGATCCGCTGCTCGTACGCCCTGCGGCCTTCATCTCCACCGAACAGCACGCTACCGATCCCGGTGAGAGCCGAACCCGCGATGTCGGCGCCCTGCGCGCCCATCGCCATCCCGGCCTGCGCGAGGTCGAGGAGGTGCCGGCGGTGGGCCAGCAGCAGCTCGCGCTGTCCAGCGGTCGTGGAAACGGGCTCGCCTTCGATCAGGAGCTCGCCCCGGGGCGTGATCTCGGCCTTGGGGAGGTTCCCGGTGGAGCGGTCGCGGCTGAAATACTGGCTTCCGTTCACGGTGATGTGGCTGTCCCCGATGCTGATGTTCTCCGTCTCGAGCTTGCGGCTGGCTTCGGCGATCGCCTTCGCCGCCTGGCGTCCGATGAAGGACTTTTCCGCATCCGCGTCAGTGGTCACGGCGGGCCGCGCGTCCCTGGCGCCGTCGCAGCCGACGGCAAGGACGCAGAGCAGGGCGATGGAAAGGACGCTTGCGACGCGTGTCCCGATGTTCATGCCGATCCTCCGGAGGGTCTGGTTTCAGCCTTCGTCGCGCCAGCGGCGCAGGCGGGTGGCGAGCAGCAGCATGGCCACGCCGGCGGCGGCGCCGATCCAGGTGGCGGGCTGGAGCAGGTTCGAGTACACCGCGGCGGGCTGGATCAGGTGCAGCAGGCCCGAGCCGCCGAAGTCGGCGCCGTCGAGGCGCGTGAGGTCGTGACCGGTCATCGGGACCACCCCCAGCAGCATGCGCGCCACGATGTTGCTCCAGAACCACTGCGCGTCCAGGCCGAATATCCGCATCACGCTGAACATGGCCACGAACACGCCCGACAGCACCGGCACAAGCACCGCCCAGAGGAAGGGCACGCTGCGCGCCCAGGCCGAGCACAGCATCAGCCAGCCGACGGTCGGCAGCGCCCAGATCGCGTAGACCGGGATGGCCGCGAGCACCGAGAGGGAGATCGCCAGCGGATGACCCGGGCCCCAGATCAGCTCCCAGGGGCTGCCGCCGTGGATCATCACCAGGACGCTGAGCATGACCAGGAACAGCAGCATCGTCGCGACCGCGGCCAGCGTCGCCATCACCGGGATGGTCACCACCGCGCTCACCACCTTGGACAGCACGGTCTCGCCGTCGGACAGCGGGAGCGACTTCCAGAACAGCACGCTGCGGTCCTTGCGCTCGTCGTACAGCGCGCCAAGGCAGTAGAAGAACATCACGAACACCATGACGATGTACGGCCAGCTCGAGGACATCATCATGGCCACGTCGATCCCGGCGGCCAGCTGCGCCTTGTCCTCGGCGGACATCTGTGCCGCGAGCACGCCCAGGTCGAGGCCGTTGATCGACATCCTGGTTCCGTCGTCGAGGAAGATGCCGGCGTCGCTGTCGGCCCGGCGCATCGCGACCATGCCGATGACGAAGAACACCGCGGTCAGCAGCAGCGAGATCGCGCCTGCGATCACCGGCGCCCAGAGGAAGCCGCCCCTGTGCTCCCAGAACTCGCGACTGAGCAGCAGGGCGAAGCGGTGGGTCCTGTGCGCCGGGGTCCGTGCCACCGGCGGGGTGTGGACTGTGGCGTTCATGCGTAGGTTCCCTTCATGGTGGCGACGAACAGGTCTGCAAGGGCGGGAGTGCGGGTCTCGCCGAAGGCGGCGAGCGCGTCGCGCTCGATGCCGTCGAACAGCATCACGGTCTTGCCGAACGGCAGTGCGCGCTCGTCGATGGGGCCAGCCGCGCGCGCGGCCTCGGCCTGGCCGGCGTCGACCAGGACTTCGGTGAAGCGTGCCGCCAGCTCGTCCATCGGTGCGTCGAGCACGATCCGGCCGTCGCGGATGAACAGGGCGTCGGTGAGGATGTGTTCGACCTCCTCGACCTGGTGGGTGGTGATGAGGATCGTCTTCTCCTCGTCGAAGTAGTCCTCCAGCAGACGCTGGTAGAACTCCTTGCGGTAGAGCACGTCCAGGCCGAGCGTCGGCTCGTCCAGCACCAGCAGGCGGGCGTCGATGGCCATCACCAGCGCGAGGTGCAGCTGCACGATCATGCCCTTGGACATCTCGCGCACCCGCATCTTCGGGGTCAGCTTGGTGTTGGCCAGGAAGCGCTCGCAGCGGGCGCGGTCGAAGCGCGGGTGCACGCCCTCGACGAAGGCGATCGCCTCGCGCACCCGGATCCAGCGGGGCAGCACGGCGACGTCGGCGATGAAGCAGACGTCGTTCATCAGCAGGTTGCGCTGCGTCCGCGGGTCGCGGCCGAGCACCGTGAGCGAGCCTTCGAACGGGATCAGGCCGAGGATCGCCTTCAGCGCCGTGGTCTTGCCGGCACCGTTGGGGCCGATCAGGCCGACGATACGGCCGGAGTCGATCCGGAAGTCGGCGCCGTCGAGGGCCGGCTTGCCCTTGTAGGCCTTGCCCAGGCCGCGGGCGTCGATGACGGCGGTGTCGTGTGCGTTCATGCGGAGTCCCCTTCGCGCAGCAGTTCTTCGGGCGAAAGGCCGAGGAGACGGATCCGCTCCAGTACCTGCGGCCATTCTTCATTGAGGAAACGTTCGCGCTCGTTGCCGAGCAGCTTCTTCGATGCCTGTTCGGTCACGAACATGCCCAGCCCGCGGCGCTTCTCCACCAGGGCCTCGTCGGCCAGCTCCTGGTAGGCGCGCGAGACCGTGATCGGGTTGAGCTGGTACTCCGCGGCGACCTGGCGCACCGACGGCAGGGCGTCGCCGGGCTTGAGCTGGCCATCGAGCATCATCGCGATGACCCGCTCCTTCAGCTGGCGGTAGATCGGAGCGCTGTCGCTCCACTGGATGCCGGACATGGCTCAGCCTCCGATACGGCGCAGGCCGCGGGCGAAAGAGAAATAGGGCAGGGCGAGCCCCCGGCGCGCGGCGGTGGCGCCGGTACGGGCCTCGACTTCTTCGGAAGCATCCACCGCGGCGATATCCATCGATGCCGCGGACCGGCCGGCGGGAGAACCGGCCAGGGGGCGACGGCCAGCAGCAGGCCGCAGGCGAGGAGCGCGATCTGGGGGCGTGTGAGCTTGCGGTTCATGGCGGTCATCCTGCTCGAGGAGACTGGTGTTGTATGCAACTATAACACCACCACACGGGCGGTCAAGCACTGCCGGACCCAACTGATGGCATGGCCCCTCCTGGCGATTGCCGGGGCCGGCGCCGACCGCGACAATAGGCGCTTCTCCGCCGCGCCGGTCGCGGCCAGAGCCCAGGAGCCTTCCCAGAATGAAACCCTTGCTGCGCGGCCTGCTCGCGCTGTCCCTTGCCACGGCCCTGTCGCTGGCCCCCGCAGTCGCCCAGGAGAACACCGTGCCGAGCACCGAGCGCGAGAAGAACAGCTACATGATCGGCCTCGACGTCGGCCGCTCGATCGAGATGGTCGGTCCGGACCTGGACCGCGAGGCCTTCCTGCGGGCCGTCCGCCATGCCCTGGACGGCGGCGAGCCGCTGATCACCGAGGCCGAGGCCGCCCAGGTGGGCCCGGCGCTGATGCAGCGCGTGGCCGTCCGCAGCGGGCAGTCGATTCCGGGCATGGCGCCGGGGACGATGCCGCCGCCGGTGCCGGCCGACAAGGTCGGCCTGCTCCTGGGTGCCGACGTGGGCCGCTCGCTCGCGCCGCTCAGGGAGGAGATCGACCTGGATGCGTTCGCGGGCGCCGTCGCCACCGTGCTCGACGGCGGCACGCCGCTCCTGGGCGAGTCCGAGCTGGCCTCCATCCGCGATGCGTTCACTTCCCGCATCCAGGAGCGCATGCGTGCGGAAAGCGAGGCCGCCGCCAGCAACAACGCAGCGGAGGGGGCCGCGTTCCTCGCCGGCAACAAGGCGGTGAAGGGCGTGGTGACCACCGGCTCGGGCCTGCAGTACATGGTGCTGCGCCAGGGATCGGGCCCGCGCCCCGGCCGGGGCGCGCAGGTCCGGGTGAACTACGAGGGCCGCCTGCTGGATGGAACCGTGTTCGACAGCTCCTATGCGCGCAACGATCCGGCCACCTTCGGCCTGGACCAGGTGATCGCGGGCTGGACCGAGGGCCTGCAGCTGATGCCGGTGGGCGCCAAGTACCGCTTCTGGATCCCGTCGGAGCTGGCCTACGGGCGCAACGGCTCGCCGGGCGGCATCCCGCCCAACGCCACCCTCGTCTTCGACGTCGAACTGCTCGACCTGCCCTGACCGCTCGCCACTCCCCACTCCGAGGTCCATCCATGAACAAGCTCGCACGAGCCACTGCGACCAGCCTGCTGGCCGCTTCGCTCCTCGTCGCCCTGGGCGCCTGCAAGAAGATCGAGCCGGGCGACAAGGCCGCCGCCGGCGAGGAAGGCACGGCCGCGGCACTCGACATCCCGGCGCTGCCCACCGCGAAGCAGCAGGCCGGCTACGCGATCGGGCTGCAGATCGGCGGTTCGCTCGTCGAGATCAAGGAGGAAGTCGATTTCGACGCCCTGGTCAAGGCCATGCGCACGTCGATGGACGGCGGTGACCCGCTGATGACCGAGGAGCAGGCGCAGCAGGCCTTCGAAGCCTTCGGCCAGCGCATGCAGGCGAAGATGGCCGCGGGCAACCGCGAGGCCGGCGAGGCCTTCCTGGCGGCCAACGCCGCACAGGAGGGCGTGCAGGTCACCGGTTCGGGCCTGCAGTACAAGGTCCTGGAGCAGGGCGACGGTCCCAAGCCGGGCCCCGAGAGCCGGGTGAGCGTCCATTACCGCGGCTCGCTGGTCGACGGCACCGTGTTCGACAGTTCCTATGACCGCGGGGAGCCGGCCGTGTTCACGCTGTCCAGCGTCGTGCCGGGTTGGCAGGAGGGCCTGCAGCTGATGCCGGTGGGCAGCAAGTACATGCTCTGGCTGCCCAGCGACCTGGGCTACGGCGACATGGGCACCCCGGGAGGGCCGATCCCGCCGGGCAGCGCCCTCGTGTTCGAGGTCGAGCTGCTCGATATCGTGGACGACGGCGCGGCGGAATAGAGCCTTGCGCGTCAGCATCTTCGGCACGGGCTACGTCGGCCTGGTCACCGGGACCTGCCTGGCCGAGGTCGGGCACGACGTGGTCTGCGTCGACGTCGACGCCGGCAAGGTCGAGCGCCTGCGCCAGGGCATCATTCCGATCTTCGAACCGGGACTGGAGCCGATGGTGAGGTCCAACCACGCCGCCGGCCGGCTGGATTTCACCACCGATGCCGCGCGTGCCGTCGCGCACGGCGAAGTCGTGCTGATCGCCGTCGGCACTCCGCCCGACGAGGACGGAAGCGCCGACCTCCAGTACGTGCTTGCGGTGGCGCGCACCATCGGGGAGCACCTCGAACGCCCCGTGATCGTGGTCGACAAGTCGACGGTGCCCGTGGGCACGGCCGACCGCGTGCGCGCCACCATCGCCTCGGTGCTGGCCGCGCGCGGCGCCGACATCGGCTTCGACGTGGTGTCCAATCCGGAGTTCCTGAAGGAGGGCGCCGCGGTCGAGGACTGCATGCGTCCCGACCGCATCGTGCTGGGGGCCGATAGCCCCGCCGCGGTGGAGAAGCTGAAGCGCCTGTACGCACCGTTCAACCGCAACCGCGACCGCTTCGTGGTCATGGACCAGCGGTCGGCCGAGCTGACCAAGTACGCGGCCAACGCCATGCTCGCGACCAAGATCAGCTTCATGAACGAGATCGCGAACATCGCCGAGCGCGTGGGCGCGGACGTGGAGATGGTCCGCAAGGGCATCGGCTCCGACCCGCGCATCGGCTGGCACTTCATCTACCCCGGCGCCGGCTACGGCGGCTCCTGCTTCCCCAAGGATGTGCAGGCGCTGGCCCGGACCGCCCAGCAGCACGGCCATCCGCCGCTGCTGCTGGATGCCGTGGAGGCCGTGAACGAGCGCCAGAAGGGCCATCTGCACGAACTGGCTCTGCGCCATTACGGTGCCGCCGGCATCGCCGGCAAGACCTTCGCCGTCTGGGGGCTCGCGTTCAAGCCCGATACGGATGACATGCGCGAGGCCTCGAGCCGCCGTCTGCTGGCGCAGCTGTGGGACTCGGGTGCGCGGGTGCGCGCCTACGATCCGGAAGCCGCCGGCGAGGCCCGCCGGATCTTCGGCGAACGCGACGACCTCGTGCTCTGCGGCTCCGCCCAGGAGGCGCTGGAAGGCGCCGACGCGCTGGCGGTGGTGACCGAGTGGAAGCAGTTCCGCAGCGCCGATCTGGCGCAGGTCCGTGCGCAGCTGGCCGACGGGGTGCTCTTCGACGGCCGCAACATCTACCGTCCCGAAGACGCCGAGGAGGCCGGCCTGGCCTATTACGGCATTGGCCGCGGGCGTTCGGTGCGGGCTCCCTGACGTGGCGACCGGACTCGAAGCCCGCGTGGTCGAGCTGGAGACGCGTCTGGCGTTCCAGGAGCAGTCGTTGGCCGAACTCAGCGACGCCCTGGCCGAAGCCCGCCTCGAACTGTCGCGCAACGATGCCCTGCTGCGTCGCGCGCTCGAGGAGCTGCGCGCCAACCGGCCCGGCCTCACCGGCGACCCTGCCGACGAGCCACCCCCGCCGCACTACTGAACGACATGAGCGATTCCCTGAAAGACCAGCTTCTTGGCCTGGGCTTCAAGCCCAGCCCGGCCGTGGACAGGCACAAGGGCCCTCGTCGCGGCGAAGCGCCGGGAGGCAAGGGGCAGGGCGGCCCGCGCGCGGGCAGGGGCGCCATCGGCAAGGGTATGGCCGGCCAGGGCGCGGCCGGCAAGGGCGGGAAGCACCCGGGCGGCCCGCGCGGGCGCGGCCCGCGCACGGAGGATGACATCGACCTCGCCAAGGCCTACGCCATCCGTGCGCAGCGCGAGAAGGACGAGCGCATCCGGGCCGAACGCGAGAAGCAGGAGGCCGCGCGCCTGCGCCGCGAGGCCCAGGCGAAGCTCGCCGCGCTGCTGGAGGGCAAGGGCCTGAACGCGGCCGATGCCGAGCACGCCCGTCACTTCGAATACGGCGGCAGGATCAAGCGGGTGCACGTGACCGGGGAGCAGCTGCGCGCGCTCAACGCCGGCGAACTGGGCGTGGTCCAGCTTGGCGGCCGCTATCTCCTGGTCACGGCCGCCACCCTGGCCGAGGCCGAAGCCCTCTTTCCCGCATGCGTCGCGCTGAAGGTCGACCCGGACGCCCCGGCCGCCGACGATCCGTACTCGGACCCGCGCTACCAGGTGCCGGACGACCTGGTGTGGTGAGGCGGAAGCTTCGTCATCCTCCATCGGAGCGGCCGCGCCGCGGCACGACCCAGATCCAGGCGATCACGCAGCCGGCCAGGGCGAAGCAGCCGGCGGCGAGGAACGCGACGCGGCCGTCGCCGTAGGGCCAGAGCTGGCCGGCGATCAGGGCGCCGAGGACGCCGCCGGCTCCCGAGGAAAACCCATAGAACAGACCTTGCGCGTGGCCGTTGAGGGCGCCGGGGAAGTGCCTGGCCAGCAGTTGCATGGCCGACGCGAAGAACGCCGCGAAGCTGAGCGCGTGCGTGGCCTGCGCCAGCAGCATCACCGGTATGTTCTCCGGCCACAGGGCGGTCGCCCACCAGCGCAGCACCGCGCTGGCCATCGAACCCAGCAGCAGCCAGCTCGGGTCCCAGCGCCGGAAGAACGCGGAGATGGTGAAGAACACCGCGACTTCGAACACCACGCCCACCGTCCACATCAGTCCGAGCGTCGAGGTCGGATAGCCCAGGCCATCCATGTAGACCGAGAAGAAGGTGTAGTAGGGGCCGAACGAGAGCTGCTCCAGGAAACAGGCGACCAGGAACGCCGCCACGGCGGGCCGGCGCGCGATCTTCCAGAAGCCGGTGCCCGCGGGGCCGCGGGGACCGGCGTGGCCCGCGTCGCGGTTGGCGAACGCGCTCACCGCCATCAGCGCGAACAGCGGCAGCATCGCCCAGGGCAGGGGACCCGCGCCATGGCGCTCGATCAGCCAGCCGAAGGACGTGGTGACGAGGATGAAGCCGATCGAGCCCCAGACGCGGATCGCGCCGTAGCGGTGCGCGTCCGCGCCGAGGTGCCCCAGCGTGATCGCCTCGAACTGCGGCATCACCGCGTTGTAGAAGAAGCAGAACGCCACCATCACCGCGAACAGGGTCCATTCCGGCTGTCCGGGAAGGAAGCAGGCGAAGCTCGCCACCGTCAGCACGCTGCCGATGCGCAGCCAGCGGATCGGCTTCGGCGACGCGGCCGCCAGCGACGCCCAGGCCGCCGGTGCCACCACGCGGGTGGCGTACCACAGGCCCATCATCACGCTGATCGCGGTGATGCCCATGCCGCGCGACTGCAGGTGCAGCGCCCAGTACGGCGTGAACGCGCCCAGCGCGGCGTAATAGGTGAAGTAGAAGCTCGACAGCCGCAGCACGGGCGCGGCCGTCGCGACGGGGCGGTGATCCTCGGCCATCGGACTGCGGTCGGCCGGGACTACTCGGGATCGTAGTCGAGGTTCGAGGCGAGCCAGCGCTCGACGTCGGCCAGGGCCACGCCCCGCCGCCGGGCATAGTCGGCCGCCTGGTCCTTGCCTACGCGTCCGACCACGAAGTACTTGCTGCCCGGATGGCTGAAGTAGTAGCCGGAGACCGCCGCCGTCGGCAGCATCGCGAAGCCGTGGGTCAGCTCCATGCCGGCGTTTCCGGTGGCGTCTAGCACGCGGAACAGCTGTTCCTTCGGGCTGTGGTCGGGACAGGCCGGGTAGCCGGGCGCCGGGCGGATGCCGCGGTAGGCCTCGGCGATCAGGGCTTCGTTGTCGAGCGCCTCGTCGGGGGCGTAGCCCCAGTACTCCGTGCGCACCCGGCGGTGCAGGTGTTCCGCCAGAGCTTCGGCCAGGCGGTCGGCCAGCGCCTTGAGCAGGATGCCGCGGTAGTCGTCGTGGTCGGCGCGGAAGCGCTCGAGGTGGGGCTCGATGCCGATGCCCGCGGTGACCGCGAACATGCCCATCCAGTCCTGCAGGCCGGAGTCCTTCGGCGCGATGAAATCTGCGAGGCAGAAGTCCGGGCGTTCCACCGGCTTGTCCACCTGCTGGCGGAGGAAGGGGACGGTGACGACGCCGTCCAGGTACAGCTCGACGTCGTCGCCGATGCTGTTGGCGGGGAAGAGGCCGAACACCGCCTTCGCCGTCAGCCACTTCTCTGCGATGATGGTGTCGAGCATCGCGCGCGCGTCGCGGTACAGCTCGCTGGCCGCTTCGCCCACCACCTCGTCGGTGAGGATGGCCGGGAAGCGCCCGGCCAGCTCCCAGGCCTGGAAGAACGGTGTCCAGTCGATGATCCCGACCAGGTCGGCCAGCGGATAGTCGTCGAACGCGGTGATGCCGGGCTTCACCGGTGCCGGCGGTACGTAGCCGTCCCACCCGCCGTCGAAACGCTGCCCGCGCGCCTTGTCCAGCGGCACCAGGCGCTTGGCGTCGCCCCGGTTGCGGTGGCGCTGGCGGATCTCGGCGTAGTCGGCCTCGTTGGCGGCCACGAAAGGTCCGCGCAGCTCGGTCGAGACCAGCGACTGGGCCACGCCGACCGCGCGCGAGGCGTCCTTCACCCAGACCGTGGGCGACCTGTAGTGCGGGTCGATCTTCAAGGCCGTGTGCGCGCGCGAGGTGGTGGCGCCGCCGATCATCAGCGGAATCGTCAGCCCTTGCCGCTGCATCTCGCGGGCGACGTGGCCCATCTCCTCCAGCGAGGGCGTGATCAGCCCGGAGACGCCCACGATGTCGGCGTTCTCCGCGACCGCGGTGTCGATGATCTTCTGTGCCGGCACCATCACCCCGAGGTCGATCACTTCGAAGTTGTTGCAGGCTAGCACCACGCCGACGATGTTCTTGCCGATGTCGTGGACGTCGCCCTTGACGGTGGCCATCACCACCTTGCCGTTGTTCTTCCCGGTATCGCCGGTGCGCAGCTTCTCGGCCTCGATGAAGGGCAGCAGCCAGGCCACGGCCTTCTTCATCACCCGCGCGGACTTCACCACCTGCGGCAGGAACATCTTGCCGGCGCCGAACAGGTCGCCGACCACGTTCATGCCGTCCATCAACGGGCCTTCGATCACGTCCAGGGGGCGCGGGGAGAGCAGACGCGCCTCCTCGGTGTCCTCGACCACGTACTGGTCGATGCCGTGGACCAGCGCGTGGCTCAGGCGCGCGCGGACGTCCTTGCCGCGCCAGGACAGGTCCTCCTCCTGCTTCTTTCCCTTGCTGCCCTTGTAGCGTTCCGCAAGCGCCAGCAGACGCTCGGTGGCATCGGGGCGGCGATTGAGGATCACGTCCTCGACGTGGTCGCGCAGTTCGGGGTCGAGTTCGTCGTAGATCGGCATCGCGCCCGCGTTGACGATGCCCATGTCCATGCCGGCGCGGATCGCGTGGTACAGGAACACCGAGTGGATCGCCTGGCGCACGGTCTCGTTGCCGCGGAAGGAGAACGAGACGTTGGAGACGCCGCCGGAGACGTGGCAGTGCGGCAGCGTCGCCCTGATGGTCCGCGTGGCCTCGATGAAGTCCACCGCGTAGTTGTCGTGCTCCTCGAGGCCGGTCGCGATCGCGAAGATGTTCGGGTCGAAGATGATGTCCTCGGGCGGGAACCCGACCTCGTCGACCAGGATGCGGTAGGCGCGGGTGCAGATCTCGACCTTGCGCGCCGCGGTGTCGGCCTGGCCGTCCTCGTCGAAGGCCATGACCACCGCGGCGGCGCCGTAGCGCAGCACCTTGCGCGCGTGCTCGACGAACGGCTCCTTGCCCTCCTTGAGCGAGATCGAGTTCACCACGCCCTTGCCCTGCAGGCACTTCAGGCCGGCCTCGATCACCTCCCACTTCGAGGAGTCGACCATCACCGGGATGCGCGCGATGTCGGGCTCGGAGGCGATCAGCGTGAGGAAGCGCGTCATCGCCTTCGCCGAGTCGATCAGGCCCTCGTCCATGTTGACGTCGAGGATCTGGGCGCCGTTGGCGACCTGCTGGCGCGCGACTTCGACCGCTTCCTCGAAGCGGTCCTCCTTGATCAGCTTCTTGAACTTCGCGCTGCCGGTGACGTTGGTGCGCTCGCCGACGTTGACGAACAGCAGTTCCGGCGTGATCACCAGCGGCTCGAGCCCCGAGAGGCGGGTGTACCGCGGCGCGGAGTGCGCCGGCGTCTCGGCGGCGGCCGGTGGCAGGCCCCGCGTGCTCACGCCGCTGCTCCCGATGGCGCCGGCATCCGGCGGGGCGGCAGGCCGCGGACCGCGTCGGCGATGGCGCGGATGTGGGCCGGCGTGGTGCCGCAGCAGCCGCCGACCAGGTTGAGCAGGCCCGAGCGCGCGAACTCCTCCAGCATCGTGGCCATCTCCTCCGGCGTCTCGTCGTACTCGGCGAAGGCGTTGGGCAGGCCGGCGTTCGGGTGGGCGCTGACGAAGCAGTCGGCCACCTGCGCCAGGGTCTCGACGTGCGGCCGCAGCTCCTTCGCGCCCAGGGCGCAGTTCAGGCCCATGGCCAGCGGTCGGGCATGCGACATCGAGATGTGGAAGGCCTCCGCGGTCTGCCCGGACAGCGTGCGCCCCGAGGCATCGGTGATGGTCCCCGAGATCATCACCGGCAGCCGCGCACCGCGGGCGTCGAACGCCTCCCCGATCGCGAACAGCGCGGCCTTGGCGTTGAGCGTGTCGAAGATGGTCTCGATCATCAGGACGTCGACTCCGCCGTCGATGAGTCCGTCGATCGCCACTCGGTAGTCCTCGCGGAGGGCGTCGAAGCAGGTGTTGCGGAAGCCGGGATCGTTGACGTCGGGGCTGATCGAGGCGGTGCGGCTTGTGGGGCCGATCACGCCGATGGCGAAGCGCGGGCGGTCCGGGGTCGCGGCCTCCGCCGCGTCGCAGGCCGCGCGTGCCAGCCGCGCGGCCTCGAGGTTGAGCTCGCGCACCAGATGCTCCAGACCGTAGTCGGCCTGGCTGACCGCGGTGGAATTGAAGGTGTTGGTCTCGACCAGGTCGGCACCGGCCTCGAGGTACGCGGCGTGGATCCCGGCGATCAGCTCGGGCCGGGTCAGGCTCAACAGGTCGTTGTTGCCCTTGAGGTCGTGGCCGCGGCCGTCGCCGGGGTGCTCCTGGTCGTAGCCGTTGGCGAAACGCGCGCCGCGGTAGTCGGCCTCGTCCAGGCGGTGGGTCTGGATCATCGTGCCCATGGCGCCGTCGATGACCAGGATGCGTTCGGCGAGTGCGGCCTCCAGGAGCGCCACGCGCGCGGGGTACAGCCAGGGGTGTCGGTTCATGGCTTGCCTGCGATGAGCGAAATGACTTCGAAGTGCGGCGGGCGCTTCTCGCGGGTGACCGTTTCGCAGGACTGCAGGACGAGGCCGGCCCTGTCGACGAAACGGCGCAGCTCCCTGTCGGTGAAGCCGAGGTTGACGTGGCCGAAGGCCTCGACCGCCGCCCGGTGGCCGTGGCGCGCCAGGCTGGTGAGCAGCAGCCGGCCGCCGGGCCGAAGCACGCGGGCACCCTCGGCCACGGCCTGGGCCGGCTTTCCGGCATAGGTCAAGGCGTGCATCAGCACCACCAGGTCGAAGCTGCCGTCGTCGAAGGGCAGGGCGTGCATGTCGGCCTCGTGGACCTCGACGTTGCGATAGCGCTTCAGCCGCTCGCGCGCGGCCGCCACCACGCGGGGGCTGGCGTCGATGCAGACGTAGCGGTGGGCGTGCGGCGCCAGCAGTTCGGCCAGTACGCCGTCGCCGGACGCGATGTCGAGCACGTCGCCGGTCTCGAGCAGGGGAAGGGCCGAGCGCGCCATGGCCTCCCAGGTGCGGCCGGGGGAATAGTGCCGCTCCATGTCTCCGGCCACCGAGTCCGCCCAGTTCTGGTCGGCGGCGCGCATGGCCAGCACGCCGGCCACGCGCTCGGCGTCCTGGCGCAGCAGCGGATCGTCGCTGCCGTCGCGCAGGGTCTGCCACAGCGCGCGCTGCGCCGGGTCGAGGTGGTCCTCGTCGAAACGGTAGTAGGCGGAGACACCGGCGCGACGGTCGCGCACCAGCCCGGCCTCCTTGAGGCGGGCGAGATGGGTGGAGACCCGTGGCTGGGCGAGGCGGGTGATGGCCGAGAGTTCGGCGACGGTCAGTTCCTCGCCGTCGAGCAGCGCCAACAGACGCACCCGGGTGGCGTCGGCAAGCACCTTGAGGTGGTTCGACCAGGCTTCGAGGTCCATATATATCTTCGCATCGCGATATAGCGATGCATTCTCCGCGCGGGTGCCGGGCGGGTCAAGCGTGGCGGTCGGTGTGCATGCTGCAACGCGACATCAAGAGGGACGTCGACGTGCCGTCGCCTGTCGATGCTCGATGGCGGGCAGGCTAGAATACGGGTCTTTCCATCGGTCGCCGCGCCCGCGTGCGGCGCGAACCCCCGGAGCAGCGCGTGGATTTCAGCTTTACCGAAGAGCAGTTGATGATCCAGGACGTGGCCCGCCGCATCGCGCGGGAGAAGATCGCGCCGAGCGCCGAGCACCACGACCGGACCGGCGAGTTCCCCCTCGACAACATCCGCCTGCTGGGCGAGAACGGCCTGATGGGCATCGAGGTGCCGGTCGAGTACGGCGGAGCGGGCATGGACCCGGTGGCCTATGTGCTGGCCATGGTGGAAGTGGCCGCGGGCGATGCCGCTCACTCCACCATCATGTCGGTCAACAACTCGCTGTTCTGCAACGGCATCCTCACCCACGGCACGGAGGAGCAGAAGCGGCTCTACGTGAGCGCCATCGCGGAGGGGCGCGAGATCGGCGCCTTCGCGCTGACCGAGCCGCAGTCGGGCTCCGACGCCACCGCCATGCGCTGCCGCGCCGTGAAGCAGGCCGACGGCAGCTACGTGGTCAACGGCAAGAAGAGCTGGATCACGTCCGGCCCGGTGGCGAAGTACATCGTGCTGTTCGCCCTGACAGATCCGGACAAGGGCGCGCGCGGCATCACCGCCTTCGTCATCGATACCGCGCGCGAGGGCTTCAGCCGCGGCAAGACCGAGCCCAAGCTCGGGATCCGCGCCTCGGCCACCTGCGAAATCGAGTTCAACGACTACGTGGTGAAGGCCGACGAGGTCCTGGGCCAGGAGGGCGAGGGCTTCAAAATCGCCATGGGCGTGCTCGACGCCGGGCGCATCGGCATCGCCAGCCAGGCCATCGGCATCGCCCGCGCCGCCTACGAGGCCACGATCGAGTACGTGAAGGAGCGCAAGGCCTTCGGCGCGCCGATCGGCACCTTCCAGATGACCCAGGCCAAGATCGCGGACATGAAGTGCAGGCTCGACGCGGCCCTGCTGCTGACCCTGCGCGCGGCCTGGACCAAGGGCCAGGGCCAGCGCTTCAGCAACGAGGCCGCGATCGCCAAGCTGGTGGCGTCCGAAGCCGCGATGTGGATCACCCACCAGGCGCTGCAGATCCACGGCGGCATGGGCTATTCGAAGGAGATGCCCATCGAGCGCTACTTCCCGCGACGCCAAGATCACCGAAATCTACGAGGGGACCAGCGAGATCCAGCGACTGGTGATCGCCCGGCATGAGACCGGGCTGCGCTGACGTTCACACGCCGGTGCAGCCCGTGCCCGCCATCTGCCACCTCCGCCACTCCGAGCCGGTCCCGACCACGGGCGCCGGCGCCCCGGCGGCCCTCCGTTCCTGACGACCATGCCCTCCCGGCCCGTGCCTGTGCGCGGGCCTCATTGCATCCGGAAACCGACATGAGCACTGCACGCAAGAAGGCCCCTGCAAACACCGCCACCACCAAGGCCGGCGCCCGCAAGTCCGCGGCCGGCGAGCGCGGCGCAGCCGCGCGCGACGCCAGGCTGCTCGATCCCGTCATCGCCGCCGTGCGCAGGCGCGCAGGCAAGGCCGGCGCCGACGACGCCGTCGCCTTCGCGTCCGCCTTCTACGGGCGCATGGGCGAGGACGAGATCGGGCTGCACGACGCCGACGGCTGGGCCGCCCTGGCCACCGACTTCCTCGCCTTCCTCGGCAAGCGCAAGCCGGGCACGGCCAGCGTGCGCCTGTTCAACCCGACCCTGGCCGGCCATGGCTGGGAAAGCCAGCACACGGTGCTGCAGATCGCCAACGACGACATGCCGTTCCTGGTCGACTCGGTGACCATGGCCCTGGCCGAGCTGGGTGTCGGCGTGCACGTGCTCGGCCATCCGGTCGTGGCGCTGAAGCGCGACCGCGGCGGCAGGCTGCAGTCCGTGGGCGAGGGCGCCTCCGAATCGCTGATGCACCTGGAGATCGACCGCCAGTCGCCGGAAGGCTGCGCCCGCATCGAGGCCGCCGTGCACGGCGTGCTGGGCGACGTGCGCATGATCGTCGAGGACTGGAAGGAAATGCGGGCGCGCATGGAAGAGGTGGCCGACGGCCTTGCCGATGCGTCGATGCCGGTGTCCGACGCCGAGCGCGCCGAGATGCAGGCCTTCCTGCGCTGGGCCGCCGACAACCACTTCACCTTCTTCGGCTACCGCGAGTACGAGGTGGTGAAGAAGGGCCGCGACGAGGTCCTGCAGGCGGTGGAAGGCAGCGGCCTGGGCCTGCTGCGCGGCCGCGACGTCGGCAAGCCGCGGCTGCTGAGCACGGTCGGCGCGCAGCGCACCGAGCGCGCGGTGGAGCCGCTGATCCTGACCAAGACCAACGCCCGCTCCACGATCCACCGTCCGGGCTACATGGACTACATCGGCGTGCTCGGCTTCGACGGCAAGAGCGGCAAGGCAACGACCGAGAAGCGCTTCCTCGGTCTCTACACCTCCAGCGCCTACAACCGCCGCCCCTGGGACATTCCGATCGTGCGCGACCGTCACGAGCAGGTCATGGCCGCTTCGGGCCTGATCGATACCGGCCACAGCGGCAAGGCGCTCAAGCACATCCTCGAGACCCTGCCGCGCGACGAGCTGTTCCAGGCCTCCAGCGCCGAACTGCACCGCGTGGCCAGTGGCATCCTCGGACTGCAGGAGCGCGTGCGCAGCCGCCTGTTCCTGCGCCGCGACCACTACGGCCGCTTCTATTCCGTGCTCGCCTACGTGCCGCGCGACCGCTACAACACCGAGGTCCGCCTGCGGGTGGAGGCGATGCTCAGGGATGTGCTGGGAGCCGACCACGTCGACACCAACGTCAGCCTCGGCGAGTCGCCGCTGGCCCAGCTGCACATGCTGGTGCGACCGCGTACCGGCGAGGCGGTCGAGGTCGACGAGGCCGCGCTGCAGGCGCAGCTGGCGGCGATCGTCCGCAACTGGCAGGACGACCTGCGCGAGGCGCTGATCGCCGCCCACGGCGAGGCCCGCGGCCTGGCCCTGGCATCGGGCTGGGGCCGTGCGCTTCCGGTGCAGTACATCGAGCGCGCCACGCCGGCCGTCGCCGCGGGCGACGTGGGCCGCCTGGATGCGCTCTCCGGTGCCGACGACCTGCGCCTGAGCCTGCAGCGCGCTGCGCTCCACCAGCCGGGCGAAGGCGTGCTGCGCCTCAAGCTCTACCGCGCCGGCCACGACATCCCGCTCTCCGACGTGCTCCCGATGATGGAGAACATGGGCCTGCGCGTGATCGCCGAGCACCCGCACCGGCTCGAGAACACCGCGCCCGACGCCCGCGTGCGCGTGGCCTACATCCAGGACTTCGAGGTCGAAGTCATCGGCGGCGCCGAGCCCGACGCGACCCTGTTCGAGGAGGGCTTCGCCAGCCTCTGGCGCGGCGACGCCGAGAACGACGGCTTCAATCGCCTGATCGCCGCCGCCAGCCTTGGCTGGCGCCAGGTGTCGATGCTGCGTGCGTACTGCAAGTACCTGCTTCAGGTCGGCGTGCCGTTCTCGCAGAGCTATGTGGAAGAGACCCTCGCCCGCTATCCGCGGCTGGCGCGTGCCCTGGTCGCGCTCTTCGAGGCCCGCTTCGATCCCGCCGTGGCGGAGAAGGGGCGCAAGGCCGCCATGGCCTCGGCGCACGCCACCATCAGGGAGCTGCTCGAGGGCGTGGCCAGCCTCGACGAGGACCGCATCCTGCGCGGTTACGTCGGCGTGATCGAGGCCACGCTGCGCACCAACTACTACCAGGTCGGCGCCGACGGCGCACCGAAGGACTACATCGCGTTCAAGTTCGATTCGGCCCTGGTGCCGGACCTGCCGAAGCCGCGTCCCTACCGCGAGATCTTCGTCTGCGGCCCGCGCGTCGAAGGCACCCATCTGCGCTTCGGCCCGGTGGCCCGCGGCGGCCTGCGCTGGTCCGACCGCCGCGAGGACTTCCGGACCGAGGTGCTGGGCCTGGTGAAGGCGCAGATGGTGAAGAACACCGTGATCGTGCCGGTCGGCTCGAAGGGTGGCTTCATCGTCAAGCGCCCGCCGGTGGGCGGCGACCGCGACGCCATCCAGGCCGAGGGCATCGCCTGCTACCGCCGCTTCATCAGCGGCCTGCTGGACCTGACCGACAACCTCAGCATCGAGGGCGAGGTGCTGCCGCCGGCGAACGTGGTCCGCCACGACGCGCCGGATCCGTACATGGTGGTCGCCGCCGACAAGGGCACCGCGACCTTCTCCGACATCGCCAACGGCATCGCCCGCGACTACGGCTACTGGCTCGACGACGCCTTCGCCTCCGGCGGCTCGGTCGGCTACGACCACAAGGGCATGGGCATCACCGCCCGCGGCGCCTGGGAGTCGGTCAAGCGCCACTTCCGCGCTCTCGGCCACGACACCCAGAAGCAGGACTTCACCGTGGCCGGCATCGGCGACATGTCCGGCGACGTGTTCGGCAACGGGATGCTGCTGTCGAAGCACATCCGCCTGGTGGCGGCGATGGACCACCGCCATGTCTTCATCGACCCGAACCCCGATTCGGCGACCTCGTACAAGGAGCGCCAGCGCCTGTTCAAGGTCCCGCGCTCGAGCTGGGACGACTACGACAAGAGCCTGATCAGCAAGGGCGGCGGCGTGTTCCCGCGCAGCGCTAAGTCGATCGCGGTGTCTCCGGAGATGCGCGAGGCGCTGGGCCTCGGGGACGGCGTGACCACGATGAGCCCGAACGAGCTGATGTCGGCGGTGCTGAAGGCGCCGGTCGACCTGCTCTGGAACGGCGGCATCGGCACCTACGTCAAGGGCAGCACCGAGACCCACGCCGACGTCGGCGACCGCGCCAACAACGCCATCCGCGTCAACGGCGGCGAACTGCGCTGCCGCGTGGTGGGCGAGGGCGGCAACCTGGGCATGACCCAGCGCGGCCGCATCGAGGCCGCGCAGGCGGGCGTGATCCTCAACACCGACTTCATCGACAACTCCGCCGGCGTCGACACCTCCGACCACGAGGTGAACATCAAGATCCTGCTCAACGCGCAGGTGCAGGCGGGCAAGCTGAAGCTGGAGGAGCGCAACAAGCTGCTCAAGGCCATGACCGACGAGGTCGCCGGCCTCGTGCTGCACGACAACTACCGCCAGAACCAGGCGATCAGCCTGATGGAGCGGATGAGCGTGCCGCGCCTGGGGTCCAAGCAGCACTTCATCCAGGTGCTGGAGTCGCGCGGCCAGCTCGACCGCCAGATCGAGTACCTGCCCAGCGACGCCGAGTTCGCCGAGCGCAAGGCGCGCAACCAGGGTCTGACCCGGCCGGAGCTGGCGGTGCTGCTGTCCTACTCGAAGCTGGTCGCGTTCGAGCAGCTGCTCGACTCCGACATCCCGGAGGATCCGTACCTGTCGCGCGAGCTCCAGCGCTACTTCCCGCAGCCGCTGCAGGCGAAATACGCGAAGGCGATGGAGCAGCACCGCCTGAAGCGGGAGATCATCGCCACCGCGGTCACCAACTCGACCATCAACCGCATGGGCGCGACCTTCCTGCTGCGCATGCAGGAGGACAGCGGGCGTACCCCGGCCGAGGTCGCCAAGGCGTTCACGGTGACCCGCGAGACCATCGAGGCGCGTTCGCTGTGGGCGCAGATCGATGCGCTCGACGGCAAGGTGGCGGAGTCGGTGCAGATCGACGCCCTGCAGGTGATCTGGGCGCTGCAACGCTCCTTCACCCGCTGGCTGCTGGCGCGGCCCGGCGCCCTGCCGACCATCACCAGCGCGGTCGAGCGCTACCACGACGGCTTCCAGGCCATCTACAGCGGCGAGGGCATCCTCACCGCGGCGCAGCGTCCGGCCTACGAGCAGTCGCTGGCCGACTGGCGTGCGAAGGGCATGCCCGCCGAGCTCGCCGGCCAGCTGGCGGCGCTGCCCTACCTGGAGTCCAGCCCCGACATCATCGAACTGGCGCGCGAGCGCAAGCGCAAGCCGGACGAGGTCGCGCGGGTGCACTTCCGCCTCGCCGACGCGCTCGGCCTGCCGTGGCTCGTACAACAGATCGATGCCCTGGCGGTGGACGGACGCTGGCACGCGGTGGCCCATGGCGCGCTGCGCGACGAGCTGGCCGCACAGCACCGGGCCCTGGCCGGCCAGGTGCTGTCGATGCCCGGCCGCGATGCCGACGCCAAGGTCGCCCAGTGGATCGGTCGCGACGACCCCGCGCTGAAGTTCACGCTCGCCATGCTCGCCGAACTCGCGGCCCAGAAGTCCCTGGACTACCCGACCGCGTCGGTGGCCGTGCGCAGGCTCGGCCAGCTCGCCAGCGCGGGCTGAGGCGCGGGCATCCCCTTCCCCCGCCTTGCGGGGGAAGGGGTTTGCTCCGGTATGCTGCGGGCATGACCGGATCGCCGCGCATCGCCTTCCTCGCCAGTCCCGCAGCCGATGCCCAGGCCGCACTCGCCCGGTTCACCGGGCGCCATGGCCAGTGCCCGCCGGACGAGGCGGACATCCTCTGCACGCTGGGGGGCGATGGCTTCATGCTGCAGACCCTCCACCGCCACGGAGCGCTGGGCAAGCCGGTCTACGGGTTGAAGATGGGCACGGTCGGCTTCCTGATGAACCACTACCAGGGCCGCGAAGGCACGTTGCCCGACCTGATGGCGCGGCTGGAGGCGGCCGAGCCCGCCGTGCTGCGGCCGCTCGAGATGGTCGCCGCCACGGAGTCCGGCGCCACCGTCGGTTCGCTGGCCTACAACGAGGTCTCGCTGCTGCGGCAGACGCGGCAGGCGGCGCATGTCTCGGTCGAACTCAACGGCCAGGTCCGGCTGGACGAGCTGGTCTGCGACGGCGTCATGCTGGCCACGCCCGCCGGCAGCACCGCCTACAACTACTCCGCCCACGGCCCGATCCTGCCGCTGGGCTGCAGCGTGGTGGCCCTGACGCCGATCGCGGCGTTCCGGCCGCGGCGCTGGCGCGGCGCGCTGCTCAAGGCCGATACCGTGGTGCGCTTCCGCGTTCTCGACCCCTACAAGCGGCCGGTCAGCGCGACGGCCGACTCGCACGAGGTGCGCGACGTGGTCGAGGTCACCATCCAGGAGTCGCGCGACCGCACGGTCACCCTGCTGTTCGATCCCGAACACAACCTGGAAGAGCGGATCCTGAGCGAGCAGTTCGAGACCTGAGTCGTCTCGCCGCCTGCGACGGTCGTCGCCCATACTCGCCGCATGCCTTCCGACATCCTGCCGCCGCTGACCGTCGCCATTTCCTCGCGGGCGCTGTTCGACCTCGAGGCCAGCCACGCGCTGTTCGAGCGCGACGGCATCGATGCCTACGCCGAGCACCAGCGCGCCAACGAGGACGAGATCCTCGAGCCGGGCATCGCCTTCCCGCTGGTGCGCAAGCTGCTGGCGCTCAACGCGGGTGCGGCGCCGGACGCGCCGCGGGTGGAGGTGATCCTGCTCTCTCGGAACTCGGCCGACACCGGCCTGCGCATCTTCAACTCCATCCAGCACCATGGCCTGGCGATCGCGCGCGCCACCTTCACCTCGGGCGAGCCGACCTGGCCCTATATCCGGCCGTTCGGAGCCCAGCTGTTCCTGTCGGCCAATCCGGACTCGGTGCGCGCGGCGCTCGAGAACGGCGTGGCCGCGGCGACCATCCTCCCGGCCAAGGCGCCGGCGCACCGCCACGACCAGCTGCGCATCGCCTTCGACGGCGATGCCGTGATCTTCGGCGACGAGGGTGAGCGGGTCTCGCGCGAGGCCGGTATCGAGGCCTTCCACCGCCACGAACTCGAGCGCGCACGCGAGCCGCTCTCCGGAGGCCCGTTCCGCGGCTTCCTCGATGCGCTGCACCACCTGCAGGCGGCCTACCCGCCGGGCGAAGCCTCGCCGATCCGCACCGCGCTGGTCACCGCGCGCTCGGCGCCGGCGCACGAGCGCGTGATCCGCACGCTTCGCGAGTGGGGTGTGCGCCTGGACGAGGCGCTGTTCCTCGGCGGTCGCCCCAAGGGGCCGTTCCTCGACGTCTTCGGCGCCGACATCTTCTTCGACGATTCGCAGCACAACATCGACTCCGCCCGGCAGCATGTCGCCGCCGGCCATGTCCCGCACGGGGTGTCGAACTCAGGCTGAACCGGGGTCCGGCCCCGGGCCGCGACGGCGGCTGTGCTAGTATCGCCGCCGTTCCGCGCATTTTGCCGCCATCCGCTTCTGTTCGATCCGAAGTTCGCGGCCATGCGGCCGCCTGCGGCCCGCGCGCGCGGGAACGCCATGCCCGATACGGCAGGAACGGAGCCACGCTCCGGTCGGGACGCCCGACGAGTCTTCCAGCGGTCCATCGGGTGCAGCCCGCTGACGCCGGGCTTCCGTGCGCCTTCCGGATGTCCACCCGACGCCCTGGCCGGCGCGTTGACGCGCGACGTTTCGCGCCTGGCCGCGCCTCGATCGGCGCGCCGTGAAAGGAGATGACAAACCACATGACCCAACGAATCGCCGTCCTCGGCGCCGGCCCCAGCGGCCTGGCCCAGCTGAGAGCCTTCGATGCCGCCCGCCGCGCGGGTGCCGACGTCCCCGAGATCGTCTGTTTCGAAAAGCAGTCCGACCTGGGCGGGATGTGGAATTACACCTGGCGCACCGGCCTGGACCAGCACGGCGAACCGGTGCACGCCAGCATGTACCGCTACCTGTGGTCGAACGGACCGAAGGAATGCCTGGAGTTCGCCGACTACAGTTTCGAGGAGCATTTCGGCCGACCGATCGCTTCGTACCCGCCACGGCCGGTGCTGCGCGACTACATCATGGGCCGGATCGAACGCAGCGGCCTGCGCGAGCAGATCCGGTTCAACACCGCCGTGCATTCGGTCGAGTACAGCGAGGAGACCGGAAAGTTCACCGTCACCGTGCGCGAGCTGGAGGAGGACCGCATGGTGAGCGAGGAGTTCGACTGGGTCGTGGTCGCCACCGGCCACTTCTCCACGCCCAACGCGCCCGCGTTCGAGGGCCTGTCGCAGTTTCCCGGCCGCGTCCTGCATGCGCACGACTTCCGCGACGCCTGCGAATTCACCGGCAAGGACCTGTTGCTGGTCGGCAGCAGCTATTCGGCCGAGGACATCGGCACCCAGTGCTACAAGTACGGCGCGAAGTCGGTGACCTTCAGCTACCGCAGCGCTCCGATGGGCTATGACTGGCCGGACGCCTTCAGCGAGCGTCCGCTGCTCACGCGCGTCGAGGGCAACACCGCGCACTTCATAGATGGCAGCAGCCAGGACGTGGACGCGATCATCCTGTGCACCGGCTACCAGCACCACTTCCCGTTCCTGCCCGACGACCTGACGCTTCGCACCAGCAACCGCCTGTATCCGCAGGACCTGTACAAGGGCGTGTTCTGGATCGACAACCCCAGGCTGGTCTACCTGGGCATGCAGGACCAGTACTACACCTTCAACATGTTCGACGCCCAGGCCTGGCTCGCGCGCGACGTGATCCTCGGCCGCACCGCGCTGCCCGACGCCGAGGCCATGCGCGCGGACAGCGAGGCCTGGTTCGCGCGCGAGAACGCCTGCGCCGGCTCCGACGACGACATCGACTTCCAGGCCGCCTACGTGCGCGACCTGGTCGACCGCAGCGACTACCCGGACTTCGCGATCGAGGAGGTCGCGGAGATGTTCAAGCAGTGGCAGCGCGACAAGCGCGAGGACATCCTCGGCTACCGCAACCGGAGCTACCGCTCGACGATCACCGGCACGCTCGCGCCGCCGCACCACACGCGCTGGATGGAGGCGATGGACGACTCGCTGCAGGCCTTCCTCGACGATTCCCGCGATCTGGAGGAGCAGCCGGAGCCAAGGCGACCGCCCGCGCCGGTGGCGGCGACGGCCGGACTCCCCGCGGAACCGGTGCGTCGCCGCGCCTGAATCCCGGGTGCCGGCCTCCTCGCCGGCACCCGTCCCGGGGATTGGCCGGGACGGCGGCCCGCCATGGGATCGCCCACGGATGCGGCGGGCGAACCCGGGGTCAGAACTCCAGGTCCAGTGCCGCGCACAGGTAATCCATGAAGGGCGCGAGCGCATGCAGGTCCTTCGCCAGCACCTCCCGCAGCCGCGCGCCAGTGACGATGTCGTCATCGAGCGCGCGCCAGGCCACGAAGCTGCGCCGGCGCAGGTCGTCGAGGAAGGGGAAGTCGGCGGCGAAACCGCGCGGCGGGCGCACCAGCATGTCCTCGTCGTCCATCGCGTAGCGGCGGCGGAAGGCGGGTGCATGGGCGGCCGCCTTCCAGCCGGCAGGGTTGTCGACGATGAACTGCCGCAGCTGGCGCAGCGTCGGCGATTCCGGACGCCACAGGCCGGCGGCGACGAAGCAGTTGCCCGGCTCGATGTGCAGGTAGAACAGCGGCGAGGCCAGCTCCTTGCGGCGGGCATGGAACAGGCGCGCGCCCTGCCAGGTCTTGTACGGCCGCTTGTCGTTGGCGAAGCGGGTGTCGCGCTGGATCCTGTAGAGCGATCCGCCCACGGTGCGCGGGTCTGCGCGGAAGTGCGGGCTGACCTCGGCGAGGTCGGGCTGCAGGTCGGTGACCAGGCGCTGCAGCGGGTCGCGCACGTGCGCTTCGTAGTCCTGCTTGTGGGCATGGAACCAGGCGCGTTCGTTGTGGCGCGCGAGCGCTCGCAGGAAACGGAAGGCCCTGTCGCTGAAGTACGTGGTCATGGATCTGAAAAGGAAGCGTGGGGTAGCGGGTCGCCATCGCCTGCGCCGGCAGTCGCGTCCGCCGGAGCGAGGTCCGCCGCGAGTTCGCGGCCCCAGGCTTCGAGGCGGTCGAGCAGCGCCAGGCGGCCGGCGTGCTCGCCCCGCAGCTGCGCGATGTCGTTGAAATAGGCGTCGAAGCTGCATTCCGACAGGCCCGAGTCGTCGCACAGGCGCCGGCGGCGGTAGTCGTCCCAGCGTGCCCGCTCGGCCGCGTCGAGCGTGTCGGGCCAGTTGCGGGCGCGATAGCGGAACAGCAGTTCCGGCAGGCGCGGGTCCTGGAAGCCGAAGTCGCGGATGCCCAGTTGCCCCGGTGGCGTGGCACGCACCATCGCCAGCCGGGCCCTGTCGCCGTCGCCGAGGAAGCCGCCGTAGAGCGCGGCGTCGACGTCGGGCGGTGCGCGTTCGTCGCGCTCGCGGGCGAAGACCTGCCGGACTTTCTCGGCGATGAGCGGAGCCTGCTCGCGGATGCGCGCGGCGCGCGATTCGGCGATGGCCGGATCGAGGCCGAGGCGCTCGAAGTCCGCCGGCCGCAGGTGGTCCCAGCGCACCAGCGCCGGCGAACGGTTGGTGTGCACTTCCTTCAGCGGCACGCGCGCCACGCCCTCGGGCAGGTCCGCGGCGCGGACGTAAAGACGGTCGGCGATCTCGTCGGGCGACAGCGCCAGCAGGTCGTCGGGCTCGGCGTCCAGGTCGTAGACAATCACTCGATTGCCGATCTGCGGATGCTGCGCCAAGGGCAGCACGGCCGCCGCGCACATCCGCGCCGCCGGGTAGCGCTGCGAGACGTGCAGGACCGGCCTCATCGCGAAGGGATCGAGCAGGCCCGCGACGTGGCGCTTGTCGCGCAGGGCGAGCGCGTAATCCCAGAGCCGCGGCTGAGAGCTGCGGAACAGCCGTGCGAGACCGATCAGCGCGCGCACGTCGGACAGCGCCTCGTGCGCGTCGCCCATGCGCACGCCGTTCGCTTCCGCCAGGTGCTCGAGCCTGAACGAGGTTGCGCCGTCCTCGCGCACGGGCCAGATGATGCCCTCCGGCCGCAGCGCGTGCGCGAGGCGCATCACGTCGAGCAGGTCCCAGCGGGAGTTGCCGTTGCGCCACTCGCGCTCGTAGGGGTCGTGGAAGTTGCGGAACAGCCCGTGGCGCACGAACTCGTCGTCGAAGCGCAGCGAGTTGTAGCCGAGCGTGCAGGTGCCGGGCTGGCCCATCTCCTCGACCATGCGCGCGAAGGCCTCGGCCTCGGACAGTCCGGTGTGCAAGGCATCCTGCGGCGCCAGCCCGGTGACCATCGACGCGCCCGGCGAAGGCAGCAGGTCGTCGGCCGGACGGACAAGGAACTCGATCGGATCGCCGAGTCCGTTCAGTTCCGCGTCGGTGCGGATGGCAGCGAACTGCGCGATCCGCGTGCGCCGCGGGTCCGTGCCCCAGGTCTCCAGGTCGTAGAACAGGAAGCTCCCGCTCACACCAACACCCCCGAAAAAGCCCTGCAGGAGCGGATACAGCCGCGATCCAGGATGCGACCCACGCCGATCGCGGCTCTAGCCGCTCCTGCAGGGGGGATGGGGGGAATCATGGGATATCGGCCAGCGGCGGCAAGGAACGCAGGACTTCCCGGTCCACCGCCTCAAGGTCGACCTCGGCCACCGACGCCACCCCCTGCGTCGCCGCCTCCAGGATCCCGCGCTGGACTTCGCTGCGCTCCAGCGCCAGCGAGTAGGGGATGCGCATGAAGGTGACCATCGCGTAGTGCGGGATGAAGCGGGTCGGGTGCCGTGCCTGCAGCGCCAGCTCCAGTTCGCGCTGGAGCAGGAAGCCGGGGTCGTCCACCAGGTCGCGCATCTCGATGTAGTTGTCGAGCGCCATCTTCTGGATGGCGGCGGCGTCGGGCATGCGCTCGGCCTCGAAGGCGGCATAGGCGGTGGCGAGGTCGGGCGTGGCGTCGAGATGGCGTGCCAGCGCCACGCAGTCCTCGAAGGCGCAGTTCATGCCCTGGCCGTGGAAGGGCACCATCGCATGCGCCGCGTCGCCGATCAGCACCGCGTGGCCGCCCAGGTGCCAGCGGTCCAGGTAGAGCGTGCCCAGGGTGCCGATGGGATTGGCCTCGAAGTCGTGGTCGAGCTCGGGGATCAGCGGCAGCGCATCCGGGAAGTCGCGCTCGAAGAGGGCGCGCGCGGCGGTCGCGTCGGGCACGGTCTCGAAGCTCGGGTCGCCCTTGCCTTCGTCCTGCATCGCCATGAACAGGGTGACGGTGAAGGTGCGTTCGTCATTGGGCAGGGCGATGCACATATAGCGTCCGCGCGGCCAGATGTGCAGTGCGTTCGGCTCGATGCGGAAACCGCCGTCGGCGGCGGGAGGGATCTCCAGTTCCTTGTAACCGTGCCCCAGCCAGTCGATGCGTTCGCCGAGGTCGGCGCGCTGGCGCATCTGCGCGCGCAGGGTCGAGCCCGCGCCGTCGCAGCCGATCAGGGTCTGGAAGCCGACGCGGTGGAGTCCGCCGCCACCGCGGTAGAACGCCCGCTGCGCCGCGAAGTCCACGGCTTCCAGTCGCCGGTCGAAGTGGAGCGTCGCGCCCGCGGCCTCGGCGGCATCGATCAGGGTGATGTTGAGCTCGCCGCGGCTGACCGACCAGATCACTTCGCTGTCATCGCGTCCGTAGCGCTGCAGCTGCGGCGTGCCGCCGTCCGCGGGGTGCACCATGCGCCCGCGCATCATCACCGCCTGCGCCAGCACGTCGCGGTCGGCGTCGGCGGCGCGCAGCGCGTGCAGGCCGCGTTCGGCCAGGGCGAGGTTGATCGAGCGCCCCCCGGCGAAGCCGTGGATGCGCGGGTCGCCGCGGCTTTCGTAGACCTCGACCTTCCAGCCGCGCTGGGCGAGCAGGGTGGCCATCAGCGCGCCGGCCAGGCCGGCGCCGACGATGGTCGCTTCGCGCTGCGCCGGCTGCTCTCCGCTTGCAGCGGCGCTCATGCCCGGCCCTCGCGCCAGGCTTCGGTGGCGCGCACGAAGCGCAGCACGTCGGCGTGGCTGTTGTACAGCGGCGTCGGCGAGATCCGGATCACGTCGGGCTCGCGCCAGTCGCCTAGCACCCCTTGTGCGGACAGGGATTCGAACAGGGACCGTCCGGCCTCGCGGCCGCGCAGGCCGCGGCCTTCCAGCACCCGCAGGGACAGCTGCGCGCCGCGCTGCGCGGGATCGCGCGGCGTGGCGATGCGCAGCGTCTCCGCGAGCCGCGCGTCGATCAGCGTCTCGAGGTAGCCGGTGAGCGACTCCGACTTTCGGCGCAGCGCTTCCATGCCGGCGCGGTCGAACAGCTCCAGCGAAGCGCGCAGCGGCGCCAGCCCGAGGATCGGCGGATTGCTGAGCTGCCACCCGTCCGCGCCCGGCGTCGGATCGAAGTCGGGGCCCATGCGGAACCGCGTGGCCTCGTCATGTCCCCACCAGCCGGCGAAGCGGGGACGGTCGGTGCGCGCGTGGCGCGCGTGCACGAAGCAGCCGCCGACCGCGCCGGGCCCGGCATTGAGGTATTTGTAGTGGCACCAGACCGCGAAATCGGGCCCGTCATCGTGCAGCCGCAGCGGCAGGTTGCCCACTGCATGCGCCAGGTCGAAGCCGACCACCGCGCCGGCGGCATGGCCCAGCCGCGTGATTGCCGCCACGTCGAACGCCTGCCCGCTGCGGTACTGCACGCCGGGCCACAGCACCAGCGCCAGCCGCGGACCGTGCTCCCGGATGGCGCGGGCGATCGCCTCCATCGAGAACGTGCCCTCGGCGAGGTCGGGCTGCAGCTCGATCAGGTCGGTCGCGGGATCGAAACCGTGGAAGCGCAGCTGCGACTCCAGCGCGTAGCGGTCGGACGGGAACGCCCCGGCCTCCATCAGGATCGCGGGCCGCTCGCGGGTGGGCCGGTAGAAGCTCACCAGCATCAGGTGCAGGTTGGCGGTCAGCGAATTCATCGCCACCACTTCGGAGGGCTCGGCGCCCACCACCCGCGCCAGCGGCTCGCGCAGCAGGGCGTGGTAGGGCATCCATTGCGTGGTGCCGGTGAAGTGCGCCTCGACCGCTTCCGCGGCCCACTTGTCGAGCACGTCCTCGACGTGCGCCCGCGCCGACCTCGGCTGCAGGCCCAGCGAATTGCCCACGAAGTAGGCCTGCTCGCCGTCCCCGTGCCGCGGCACGTGGAACTCGCCGCGCAGCCCGCGCAGCGGATCCGCGGCATCCAGGGCTTCGGCGTGCTGGTCGGTGTACGGGTCGGTCATTGAAGAGCCTCTTTTGCCACGGATCTACACGGAGGGACGCGGATTTGCACGGATAAGGCGAAGACGATCAGTGGGACTCGGCCGATTCCGGATGGCTTTCGCTCTATCCGTGCAAATCCGTACGGATCCGCGTTCATCCGTGGCAAGAACAGAAGTCACGCGAAGCGCGACAGCGGAAGACCCAGCCATTCCAGCGCCGTGCCGTGGTAGAGGCGTGCCTGGCCGGCCTCGTCCAGCCCCAGGGCGTCGATGCCGGCGCCGGGGACCTGTTCGCCCAGCGGGAAGGGGTAGTCGGTGCCCAGCATCACGCGGTCGATGCCGCAGGTGTCGATCAGGTAGCGCAGCGCGCGCTCGTCGGCCACCCAGGAGTCGAAGTACAGCCGGGACAGGTACTCGCGCGGATTGCGCGGGTTGTCGGTGGCCACCAGGTCCGGCCGCATGTTGAAGCCGTGTTCGATGCGGCCGATGGTATAGGGGAAGCTGCCGCCGCCGTGGGCCATGCAGATCTTCAGTTTCGGCAGCCGTTCCAGTACGCCGCCGAAGACCAGCGAGCAGGCCGCGCGCGACTGCTCGGCCGGCATGCCGACCAGCCAGGGGAGCCAGTACTTGGGCATGGTGTCGGTGCCCATCATGTCCCAGGGATGCACCAGGATCGCCGCGCCGAGGTCGGCGGCGGCCTCGAAGAAGGGGAACAGCTCCGGCGCGTCGAGGTTCCAGTGCGTATCCGCCGAGACCTGCACGTGCGAGCCGATCTGCACGCCCTGCAGGCCGAGCTGGTCCATGCAGCGCTCGAGTTCCTGCACCGCCAGCCGGGGCGACTGCAACGGCACCGTGCCGATGCCGGCGTAGTGGCGCGGGTGCGCGCGGCAGGTGTCGGCCATGTGGTCGTTGAGCGCCTGGTGCAGCTCCAGCGCCTGGTGGGGCCTGGCCCAGTAGCTGAACATCACCGGCACCGTGCTGATCACCTGCACCTGCACGCCGAAGCTGGCGTAGTCGTCGATGCGCTCCTGCGGATCCCAGGTCTTCGACCAGATCTCGCGGAAGAAGCGCCCGTTCCGATAGATGCGGTGGCGGCCGTCCTCGGTGTGGTGGATGACGGGAAAGCGCTCGTCGCCGTACTTGCGCGCCAGGTCGGGCCAGTCGCGGGGCAGGCAGTGGGCGTGGATGTCGATCTTGAGCATGGTCAGGTGATGTCCGCCTGCGAATCCGCCTGCATCTCGTATCGCGTCGGCCGCGGGTTGAGGTGCCCACAGGCCTTGCACGTCCGCAGCGCCTCGCTGCGGTAGAAGGTCTCGAACACGCGGAAGAAGTCCTGCTCGATGTCCTCGAGGTGGAAGAACTCCTCGTAGACCTTTTCGTTGCAGCTCTCGCAGAACCACATCAAGCCGTCGTCCTCGTGCGGCAGGCGGCGGCGTTCGATCACCAGGCCGATCGACCCTTCGGCGCGCTGCGGCGAGTGCGGCACCCGCGGCGGCAGCAGGAAGGTCTCTCCGGCGCGGATCGGGATGTCGCGCACCTTCCCGTCCTCCTGGATGCGCAGCACCATCTCGCCTTCCAGCTGGTGGAACCACTCCGGGCCCTCCTCGAAGTGGTAGTCGGTGCGCGCGTTCGGCCCGCCCACCACCATCACGATGAACTCGCCGTCGTAGATGCACTTGTTGCCCACCGGCGGCTTCAGCAGGTGGCGGTTGTCCTCGATCCACTTCCGGAAGTTGAGGGGCGCGGGAATCATGGCGTGTCTCCCTTCAGGGCCGCGACGCACTTGAGTTCGATCGCGATCGGCGTCGGCAGCGCGGTGATGCCCAGCGTGGTGCGGCAGGGCGCGGTGGCGGGGTCGGGGAAGTACTCGGCCCACACCGCGTTCCAGGCCTTGAAGTCCCGCGCCATGTCGGTGAGGTAGGCGGTCACGTCGACCAGGTCCTCCCAGCGTGCGCCGCTGGCCTCGAGCACCGCGCGGACGTTGGCGAGCACGGCGTGCGCCTGGGCGGTGATGTCGTAGGCGCGCACGCGGCCGTCGGCGAAGTATTCGTTGCCTGGGATGGCATCGCTGGCCGGATCCCGCGGACCGATGCCCGACAGGAACAGAAGGTCGCCCACGCGCCGCGCGTGCGGATAGGCGCCCACCGGTTTCGGCGCGGCACTGGCGTGGACGACCCGGCCGGCCAACTCAGCGGTCCTCGCGGTCGTCGCGGATGCGCTGGAGCGCCGGGTCGTACTGTTCCGGCAGCGCGTTGGGCGAGTCGATAGACAGCCCGAGGTCGTGCACGCGGCCGTTGCGCAGCGAGTACACCCAGGCGTGCACCGCCAGCTCCTGGCCGCGCGCCCAGGCCTCGCGGACCACGGTGGACTCGCAGACGTTGATCATCTGCTCCAGCGCGTTGAGCTCGCACAGGCGGTCGTGGCGGATCTCGTCGTTGTCGATGGCCTCGATGATGACGCGATGCTTGTGTTTCACGTCCTTGACGTGGCGGATCCAGTTGTCGGCCAGGCCCACGCGCTGGGTGGTGAGCGCGGCGCCGACGCCGGCGCAGCCGTAGTGGCCCACGACCAGGATGTGCTCGACCCTGAGCACGTCGATCGCGTACTGGATCACCGACAGGCAGTTGAGGTCGGTGTGCACGACGACATTGGCGACGTTGCGGTGGACGAAGACCTCGCCCGGCGCCATGTCGATGATCTGGTTGGCGGGCACCCGCGAGTCGGAGCACCCGATCCAGAGGTACTTCGGATGCTGGATCTTCGACAGCCGGGCGAAGAAACCGGGATCTTCGGCTTCGACGCGCTCGGACCAGATGCGGTTGCGTTCGAGGAGGTCGTGCATTCGGTGCATTGGGGTTCCGTGTATTGCGAAAGAGGGGCCGCGCTCAGGTCGCGATGCAGACGTTGCGCGGCTCGGTGAAGAAGCGCATGGCCTCCAGCCCGCCCTCGCGGCCGAGGCCGGACTGGCCCATGCCGCCGAAGGGCGTCCGCAGGTCGCGCATCAGCCAGGTGTTGATCCAGACGATGCCGGTGCGGAGCTGCGCGCCGAAGCGGTGGGCGCGTCCGAGGTCGCGGGTCCAGACCGAGGCCGCCAGGCCGTAGTCGCCGGCGTTGGCCAGGGCCAGTGCGTGCCCGTCGTCGTCGAAGGCCTGCAGGGTGACGACGGGACCGAAGATCTCGTCGCGGTTGGTCGCGCACTCGGGGCCGAGGCCTTCGATCAGCGTCGGCGCGACGAACCATCCGGGGCGGTCCAGCGCGTGGCCTCCGCACAGCAGGTGGCCGCCTTCGTCGCGTGCGCGCGCGATGGCCGCGGTCACCTTGTCGAAATGCGCCTGCGAGACCAGCGGGCCGAGGGTGGCATCGCTGTCCATCGGGTCGCCCGGGCGCAGCGCCAGCACGCGCTCGACGAGGGCGTCGCGGAACTCCGCGTACACCGCGCGCTCGACCAGGATCCGCGAGCCGCACAGGCAGACCTGGCCGCTGTTCTGGAAGGCGGAGCGGACGATGGTGTCGAGCTGGTCGCGCCAGTCGCTGTCGGCGAAGACGATCGTGGCGTTCTTGCCGCCGAGCTCCAGCGAGACCTTCTTCAGCAGCGGTCCGGCGATGCCGGCGATGCGCCTGCCGACCACGGTGCTGCCTGTGAACGAGATCGCCTTCACCGCCTCGTGGCGGACGATCGCCTCGCCCACCTCCGGGCCGCCGCCGTGCACGACGTTGAGCACGCCGGCGGGCAGCCCCGCCTCCAGCGCCAGCGTGGCCAGCAGCGTGGCCGTCGCCGGCGTGACCTCGGACGGCTTGGCGACCACGGTGTTGCCCGCCGCCAGCGCCGGCGCGATCTTCCAGGTGAACAGATACAGCGGCAGGTTCCAGGGCGAGATCGTGCCGACCACGCCCAGGGGCTGGCGCAGGGTGTAGTTGAGGCCGGCCTCGCCGTGGTGCGACTCGCTCGCGAACTGGGTGGCGGCATGGGCGAAGAAGCGCAGGTTGGCCACTGCGCGCGGGATCTCGACGTCGCGCGCCAGCGCATAGGGCTTGCCGCCGTCCAGCGCTTCGGCGTGGGCGAAGTCGTCCAGCCGGGCATGCAGCGCCTGGGCCAGGATCTCGAGGTGTCGTGCGCGCTCGCTGTTGCGCAGGGCCGACCAGGCGGGAAAGGCCTCGCCCGCGGCGGCGACGGCGGCCTCGACGTCGGTGGCGTCGCCGTCGGCCACCTGGGCGACGGGACGCGCGGTGGCCGGATCGAACACGTCGCGCCAGCCGCCGCTGGCGGCGTCGCGGGTCCCGCTGCCGATCACGTGTGCATGGCGTCGCATGCCGCTAGCTTACCCGCGCGGGCACGGGTCGTCAGGACTGGCAGGCGGGGCAGAAGTAGAGCCTGCGTGAAGCCACCTCGATGCGCTCGATGGGCGTGCCACAGGCCGGGCAGGGCTGGCCCTCGCGCCCGAAGACCTGGAAGCGGAAAGCGTCGGGGGTGTCGGTCAGGTAGTCCTCGCGCATGCGGTCCGCCGGAGCGATGCCGCGGGTCGCGTAGCTCAGGCGCGGCAGGTGGAGCAGGGCCTGCGCCAGGCCTGCCCTTGTTCCGGGATCGAGATCCTTCGGCCGGCGCTCCGCTCTCAGGCCCGCGGCGAACAGCACCTCCGAGCGCAGGTAGTTGCCCATGCCGGCGAGGAAGCCCTGGTCGAGCAGCAGGCCCCCGAGCGCGCGGCCGCGGAAGCGCGGTGCCTGCAGGCGCGCGGCCACGGCGGTGGCATCGAGATCCGGATCGAGCACGTCCGGCCCGAGCCCCTGCAGGAACGGATGCGACTCCACCTCGTCGCTGCGCCACATCGACACGTCCGACGCCGAATACAGCAGGATCGCGCTGTCGCCCGTTTCCAGCACCACGCGCAGCGAGCGCTTCGTGTCCGGCCGTTCGCCGGCCTTCGCGACCTTCCACACGCCGTAGAGCTGGTTGTGGCTGTACAGCGTCCAGCCGTGGTCGAAGCGCGTGAGCAGCGCCTTGCCGCGCGGGGTGATCGATTCGATGCGCCGGCCGACGAGTCCGCTTTCGTGGCGTTTCAGGTCCGGGAACGCGAACTCCACCCGCACCAGCGTCCTGCCGGCCACCGCCTCGGCGAGGCGGTCGGCGGCGCGGCGGATTTCCGGGCCCTCGGGCACGGCCTCAGATCGAGGCCATGCGCCCGCCGTCGACCGCCAGGCTGACGCCGTTGACGTAGGCGCCCGCGGGCGAGCAGAGGAAGGCGATCACGCCGCCGGTCTCGTCGGCGCTGGCGAAGCGGCGGGCCGGAATCGCCGCCTCCATCTCGCGGCGGATGTCCTCCTCGCTCCGGCCTTCCTTCGCGGAGCGGTCGGCGATGATCGAGCGGATGCGCCCGGTCTCGGTGAAGCCCGGCAGCACGTTGTTGACCGTGATGCCGTCGGGCGCCAGCTCGCGCGACAGGGTCTTGGCCCAGGAGGCCACCGCGCCGCGGATGGTGTTGGACACGCCCAGGCCCGCGATCGGTTCGCGCACCGAGGTCGAGACCACGTTGACGATGCGGCCCCACTTCGCCGCGCGCATGCCCGGAAGCACGGCCTGCAGCAGCACGTGGTTGGCCAGCAGGTGACGGCGGGAAGGCGTCCTCGAACTCGTCCAGCCCCGCCGCATGCAGCGGGCCTCCCTTCGGGCCGCCGGTGTTGTTGACAAGGATGTGCACCGGTCGCTTCGCGACCACGGCCGCGACCGCCGCGGCCAGCCCCCCGGTATCGGCGCTGTCGGCCGCGACCACGCCGTGGCCACGCGCTTCGCCGCCCGCCAGGCCCGCGGCGACCTCGCGCAGCACGTCCGCGCGGCGGGAGAGCAGGGTGACGGTGGCGCCCAGCGCCGCCAGTTCCGCGGCCGTTGCGCGGCCGATGCCTTCGGACGCGCCGCACACCAGGGCGTGGCGTCCTTCGAGGTTCAGGTCCATGGCGTGCTCCTCCAGCCTGCGTGATGCGGCCGCGCTCAGGCGCGGCCGCCGAATGTCTGCACCATGCCGGCCTGCAGCGCGGCCTCGTCGTCACCCTGCGGCGGCACGAGTTCGCCGGGCAGGAAGCCGCGCTCCGCGGCATCGGCTTCGTCGATGCCGTCGAAGGCCACGAACTCGGCATCGAGCAGCATCGCGCGCGCGGTGTCCTCGCTGTCGTAGACCAGGGTGTTGCCGTCGCTGTCGAGCACCTCGGCGGTGCCGGCCTCGCGCATTCGCAGCCGCGCCCAGATCACGGTGCGGCCCAGCGTGGCCAGCCACCACTCGTCGCGCTGGCGGTCGTCGAAAGCGTTCATGACAGCGCCACCGACCACAGCCACAGGATGCCGGCGCCGGCCAGGCCGAAGATGACCGTCGACAGCGCGACCCGCGCCGGCGTCGCCAGCCCGGTGAAAGCCGGGTCGCGCGTCTCCCGGTACTCGCCGCCCAGCAGCCACCACATCACCGCCGGCTTCAGGAAGGCGCCTTCGCCCAGGCGCGCGCGCACGTCCGGATGGCGGTCGCGCAGGTGCACCAGCGACAGCGGCCAAAAGATGATGTACGCGCAGGCGCCGGCGATCGCGACGCCGACGAAGCACAGGGCGAAGAACAGCAGCATCGCGTCAGTACTCCGCCGTGCCCGGGGCACGCGGGTAGGGGATGGCGTCGCGGATGTTCGACAGCCCGCAGACGTAGACGATCAGGCGCTCGAAGCCGAGGCCGAAGCCCGCGTGCGGCACGGTGCCGTAGCGGCGGAAGTCGCGGTACCAGTCGTACAGCCCGCGGTCGAGGCCGAACTGGTCCATGCGCGCGTCGAGCACGGACAGCCGCTCCTCGCGCTGCGAACCGCCGATGATTTCGCCGATGCCCGGCGCGAGCACGTCCATGGCGGCGACGGTCCTGCCATCGTCGTTGAGGCGCATGTAGAAGGCCTTGATGTGCTCGGGGTAGTTGGTCACCACCACCGGGCGGCCGACGTGCTGCTCGGTCAGCCAGCGCTCGTGCTCGGTCTGCAGGTCCAGGCCCCATTCGACCGGGAAGTCGAACCTGTGGCCCGACTTCTGCAGCAGTTCCACCGCGTCGGTGTATTCGATGCGTTCGAACGGCGCGTTGATGAACGACTCCAGGCGCGTGATCGCGTCCTTCTGCACGCGCTCGGCGATGAAGGCCATGTCGTCGCCGCGCTCGTCGAGCACCGCCTTGAACAGGTGTTTGAGGAACTCCTCCGAGATGCGCGCGGTCTCCGCCAGGTCGGCGAAGGCGATCTCCGGCTCGATCATCCAGAACTCGGCCAGGTGGCGCGTGGTGTGGCTGTTCTCGGCGCGGAAGGTCGGGCCGAAGGTGTAGACCTTGCTCATCGACAGCGCGAAGGCCTCGACGTTGAGCTGGCCGGACACGGTCAGGAAGGTTTCCTTGCCGAAGAAGTCGCGGTCGAAATCGACGCTGCCGTCCTTGTGGAGGGGCAGGTTGGCCAGATCCAGCGTGGATACCCGGAACATCTGTCCCGCGCCCTCGGCGTCGGAGGTGGTGATGATCGGGGTGTTGATCCAGTAGTAGCCGTTCTCGTGGAAATAGCGGTGCGCCGCCTGCGCGAGGCAGTGGCGGATGCGGGTCACCGCACCGAACAGGTTGGTGCGCGGGCGCAGGTGCGCGACTTCGCGCAGGAACTCCAGCGAGTGCGCCTTGGGCTGGATCGGATAGGTCTCCGGATCGTCGACCCAGCCGACGACCTCGATCGACTCCGCCTGGATCTCGAAGCTCTGGCCCTGGCCCTGCGAGGCGACGAGGCCTGCCGGTGGCGATGATCGAGCAGCCTGCGGTGAGGCGCTTCACCTCGCTTTCGTAGTTCGGGAGGCTGCTCGGCGCGACCACCTGGATCGGCGCGAAGCAGGAGCCGTCGCTGACGTTGACGAAGCTCAGCCCGGCCTTCGAATCGCGCCGGGTGCGCACCCAGCCGCGGACCGTGACTTCGCCGCCGGCGGGGATCCGCCCTGCGAGCGCGTGTTCGACGCTGACCACCGTCATGCCCTGGACCCTCGGGAACAGATTGGGAAGGCGGAAAGTCTACCGGACGCGCCGCGCCGCGGTTCAGGGCCGCGCCCGCCGCAAGGGGTAGAATGCCGGCATGGCCATCACACTCGCTCCCGCAGCCCTCGAACGCGTGAAGGGCTACCTCGCATCCTCCCCCGACGCCCTGGGCCTCCGTTTCGGCGTGAACCGCACGGGTTGCTCCGGCTGGGGCTACGCGGTCGACCTGGCGCGCGAAAAGAAGCCCGGCGACACGGTCTTCGAACAGGACGGCATCCGCATCTTCGTCGACGCCGACAGCCTGCCGCTGGTCGACGGCACCGAGATGGATTTCCTGAAGCAGGGCCTGAACGAACAGTTCACCTTCCGCAATCCGAAGGCGGCCGCCGAGTGCGGCTGCGGCGAGAGCTTCACCACCGACGCCGACAAGGTCGCCTGACTCCTGCACGGCATCCTGTAGGAGCCGCTATAGCGGCGAACCGCACTCGCGTGCGATTCCGGCCCCGCGGCCTTCGAAAAGGCGACCTCTTCGAGAAGGTCCCTGCCGCAGGAGGCGGCTGACGGGGGGGAGTGCTCCGCCCCGCCGCCAGCCATCCATGGCTGGAAGCGGGCCCGTGGGCCATCCCTGGCCCACTCTCCGCACTCCGCCCGACACACGACGGGATCTCCGGAATCAACAGCTTGCGCACCCTGCAGGCCGCCTGCCATAATGCGCGGCTCCCGTTTTCACGGGAGACCCTTGCCCCACGGCGTCCTCGCGGACCGACCGGGGGCTATCCGGGACCGTGGCACGCCGCCGCGGCCGATATCCACAAGGAACAACACATGCGTCACTACGAGATCGTGTTCCTGGTCCACCCGGACCAGAGCGAGCAGGTGCCGGCCATGGTCGAGCGCTACAAGACCCTGATCGAAGGCGCCGAAGGCAAGATCCACCGCCTCGAGGACTGGGGCCGCCGCCAGCTGGCCTATCCCATCGAGAACCTGGTCAAGGCCCACTACGTGCTCATGAACATCGAGGCCGGCCAGTCCGTGCTCGACGAGCTGGTCGAGGGCTTCCGCTTCAACGACGCCATCCTGCGCCACCTCGTGATCCGTCGCGACGAGGCCGACACCGAGCAGTCGCTGATCATGAAGAACAAGGACGAGAAGCCGGAGAAGTCCGACCGTCCGGAGCGCGGCGAGCGCCGCCGCCGTGACGACGAGGAAGGCGAGGACGCGAAGCCCGCCGCCGACGCCGACGACAACTCCGAAGCCGCCTGAGGATCACCGACATGTCCAAGTTCTTCCGCCGCCGCAAGTTCTGCAAGTTCACCGCCGAGGGCGTCAAGGAGATCGACTACAAGGATCTCAACACCCTGCGCCAGAACCTGACCGAGAACGGCAAGATCGTCCCCAGCCGCATCACCGGCACCAAGTCGAAGTACCAGCGCCAGCTCGCCACCGCCGTCAAGCGCGCACGCTACCTGGCCCTGATCCCGTACACCGACAACCACAATGTGTGAGTCCCTTCACCAGAGCCCGCACATCCATGTGCGGACTTTCCAAGTGAAGCAAAAGCACCTTTGAATCCCCGTCCGTTCGGACAGCAAAAACGGTTGCGGCGCCCGTGCGCCGCCAACGAATACGGAGAAACCCCATGGATCTGATCCTCCTCGAGAAGGTCACCAACCTCGGCAACCTTGGTGACAAGGTCAGCGTCAAGCCCGGTTACGGCCGCAATTTCCTCGTTCCGCAGGGCAAGGCCGTACCGGCCACCGCCGCGAACCTGGCCGGCTTCGAGGCGCGTCGCGCCGAATACGAAGCCAAGGCCGAGGCCAGCCTGGCCGAAGCCAACACGCGCCTGGCGGCACTCCAGGACGCCAGCGTCACCGTGTACGCCAACGCCTCCACCGAGGGCAAGCTGTACGGCTCGGTCGGCCCGCGCGACATCGCCGAGGCGCTCACGAAGGCCGGCACTCCGGTCACCAAGTCCGAAGTGGTGATGGGCGAGGGCGCCTTCCGCGCCGTCGGCGAGTACGAGGTCGTCGTGCACCTGCACGCCGACGTCGAGACCACCGTCAAGGTCGTGGTCGAGCCCGAAGCCGCCTGATCCGGCACTGCCGCAAGGCCACGCGACGGGCGCCCCAGGGGCGCCCGTCGCCGTTTCGGGCGCCGCGGTCTCACGAACTGCGATGCCCACCGGTTATCCACAGAGTTGTCTGCAACGCTTCCGCGCGGGGACGACTAGGATGGCCATCCGACACAGAACCAGGGGCCGCGCCGACGGCGCAGGCAGGGGAGTCCCGATACCGATGAGCGCAAGACCCGGCTTCCAGCACCAGGGCCGCGATTTCCATGGCCGCGGCGACGCCCGGGTCGAGCATCTGCGCGTGCCCCCGCAGTCGGTGGAGGCCGAGCAGGCGGTGCTCGGCGGACTGATGCTGTCGCCGGACTCCTACGACCGCGTCGGCGACCAGCTCGAGGAGTCCGACTTCTACCGTCGCGACCATCAGCTGATCTTCCGCGCGATCAAGGAACTGGCCGAGCGCAACCGCCCCTTCGACGCGGTGACACTGGGCGAATGGTTCGAATCCCAGGGCCAGTCGGATCTGGTCGCCGGCGGCGCCTACCTGGGGGAGCTGGCCAGCACCACGCCCTCGGCCGCGAACATCACCGCCTACGCCGAGATCGTCCGCGACAAGGCGGTGCTGCGCCAGCTGATCGAGGTGGGCACCACCATCGTCAACGACGGCTTCCAGCCCGAGGGCCGGGACAGCGCCGAGCTCCTGGCCAAGGCCGAGCAGGAGGTGTTCGCGATCGCCGAAGCCGGCAACCGTGGCCGCAGCGACTTCACCGCGGTCAACCAGGCCATGGCCGAGGCCTTCGACGTGCTGCAGACCCGCTATGCCAACGGCGGCGGCATCACCGGTCTGCCGACCGGCTACGTCGAGTTCGACGAGATGACCGCCGGCCTGCAGCCCACCGACCTGCTGATCCTCGCCGCGCGCCCGGCCATGGGCAAGACCACGCTGGCGCTGAACATGGCCGAGTACGCGGCCATGAAGACGAAGAAGCCGGTGGCGGTGTTCTCGATGGAAATGTCGGCCAGCCAGCTGGCGCTGCGCCTGATCTCCTCGGTGGGGCGGGTCAACGCCACGCGGCTGCGCACCGGCCAGCTCGAGGATGAGGACTGGAGCCGCGTCTCCAGCGCCATCCGGCTGCTGAAGGAAACCAAGATCTTCATCGACGACACTCCGGCGCTGTCGCCCGATGCGCTGCGAGCCAAGGCGCGCCGGCTCAAGCGCGAGCACGGCCTGGGGCTGATCGTGATCGACTACCTGCAGCTGATGGCGGTGCCGGGCAACAGCGAGAACCGCGCCACCGAGATCTCCGAGATCAGCCGCTCGCTGAAGGCGCTCGCGAAGGAGCTCAACGTGCCGGTGGTCGCCCTGTCGCAGCTCAACCGTTCGCTGGAAACCCGCACCGACAAGCGCCCGGTGATGGCCGACCTGCGCGAATCCGGCGCCATCGAGCAGGACGCCGACGTCATCATCTTCATCTACCGCGACGAGTACTACAACAAGGAGAACTCGCCGGACAAGGGCCTGGCCGAGGTGATCATCGGCAAGCAGAGAAACGGCCCGACGGGCTCGGTGAAGCTGAAGTTCTTCGGCGAGTACACGCGCTTCGACAACCTCGCCCACGATTCGGTCGGAAGCTTCGAGTAGCCGCGCATGGCCCTGCATGCCGCCGAGCGCCCGACGCGGATCCTGGTCGATCTCGACCGCATCGCCGGCAACCTGGGCGCGATCCGCGCCCATGCCGGCGTGCCGGTGATGGCCATCGTCAAGGCCAACGCCTACGGCCACGGCCTGGTACCCGTCGCGCTCCACCTGCAGGCACAGGGCGTCGAACACCTGGGCGTCGCCTTTCCGGAGGAGGGCATCGCGCTGCGCCGTGCGGGCATCACCGTGCCGATCCTGGTGCTCGGCGGCATCTACGGCCCGCAGGTCGGCCAGTACCTCGCGCATGAGCTGCAGATCACCGTGTCCTCGGTGGAGAAGCTGCGCCAGGTCGAGGCCGCGGCCGCGGCGCTCGGCCGCCGCGCCACCGTGCACCTGAAGGTGGACACCGGCATGGAGCGCATCGGCGTGCATGCATGGTCGGCGGGGCCCCTGATCGAGGGGGCGGTGGCCTCGCCCTGGATCACGCTCGCCGGAATCTACTCGCACCTGGCCTGCGCGGACGATCCCGCCTCGCCGATGACGGCGCTGCAGCTGGAGCGCTTCGAAGCCGCCTGCGCGCACTTCGGGCGCATCGGCGCGCCGGTGCCGCCGCGGCACATCGCCAACTCCGCCGGCATCCTGAACTTCCCGGAGACGAGGCTGGACCTGGTGCGTCCCGGCATCCTGCTGTACGGGGTGCTGCCGGGAAGCGAGTGCAGGCCGTCGGTGCCGGTACGGCCGGCGATGTCGCTGGTCTCGCGCGTGGTCTATTTCAAGGTGGTGCGGGCGGGCCACACGGTGGGCTATGGCGGCACCTGGGCGCCGGAGGTGGACACCCGGGTCGTGACCGTGCCCATCGGCTACGGCGACGGCTATCCGCGCGCGCTGTCCTCGCGCGGGAAAGTGCTCATCCGGGGCCGCGAGTACCCGATCGTCGGCCGCGTGTGCATGGACCAGTTCATGGTCGACATCGGGCGCGACAGCGCCTGGAACGAGGACGAGGTGGTGCTGATCGGACGCCAGGGCGACGCGGTGCTGCGGGCGGAGGACGTGGCCGCGGCGGCCGGAATGATTCCCTACGAAGTGCTGGTGGGACTGAACGACCGGATCCCGCGGGAATACCGTGCCTTGCCGGACGCTGAATAGGCGCCGGCGCCGTCACCCGTCGCGGACGCAATCGCGGGTAGCGTGGGGCGCGTTCATCGATCGGGCACGCCGCCCGCCAGAGGAGTCCCCCATGCGAAATCCGTCCCGAGCCCTGCTTGCCACCGCGGTCGCCGGCGCCGTCCTGTTCACCGGCTGCGCCAGCTATACCGGCCAGACCAGCGACCCCAACGACCCCAACCGCACCCGCCGCGGCGCGCTGATCGGCGCCGGCATCGGCGCGGTCGCCGGCCTGCTCAGCGGCTCCGATGCCACCGAGCGCCGCCAGCGCGCCCTGGTCGGTGCAGGCGTGGGTGGCCTGACCGGCGGTGCCGTCGGCGCCTACCAGGACCGCCAGGAAGCCGAACTGCGTCGCCAGACCGCGGGGACCGGCATCGTCGTCGACCGCGAGGGCGATGTGATCAAGCTGAACCTGCCCGACGGCGTGACCTTCGACTTCAACAGGACCGAACTGAAGCCGCAGTTCTACCCCGCGCTCAACAACGTCGCGCGCACGCTGGCCGAGTACAACCAGACCATCGTCGAGGTGGCCGGGCATACCGACAACATCGGCAGCGACGCGGTCAACCAGCGCATTTCCGAGCAGCGCGCCTCGGCCGTGGCCAACTACCTGATCGGCCAGGGGCTGATGCGCGAGCGTTTCGAGATCGTGGGCTTCGGCAAGACCATGCCCATCGCCGACAACTCCACCGAGCAGGGCCGCGCGCTCAACCGCCGCGTCGAGATCCGCGTGGTGCCGCTGCGCGGCTGATCCGCCGTTCCCGATCGATCATGGACGGGCCGCAGCGATGCGGCCCGTTCCGCTTGTGCGGTGCGCGCTGCGCTCCAGCCACCACAGCAGTCCGGCGGCCAGCAGCCAGGCCAGGAACCACGGCCATCGCGGACCGGTGCCCGAGGATCCACTGCCGAGGGCGAAGGCCTCGCCATCCATGGTGCGGTTGCGGAAACGATGCGTGGTCGCGGCATCGTCTCCGGCGTGCCGGGAGCGCGGCATCGTGGCCGTGGCCCTTGCCAGCCGCAGCGTGGCCTCCTGTCGCGCCTGTGCGGCGAGGCCCGGGAGTGCCTCGGCCGGATGCACGTACAGCAGCGGCGCGGCCCCGCCTTCGCCCACGCGATACCAGCCGCTGCGGGCCGGCCAGACCGCGGCGCAGCCGGCCGCGGGGGATCGTGCAGCGGATGCGTACGGGTACCGTCTTCGGTGACGAGGAGGGTGCCGGGCTCGAAGTCGCACAGGGCCACGCGCCGGCCGGCGCGCGCGATGCCTTCGAAGCGCGGCTGTCGTCCGGCACCGGCGCGGGCCAGGGTGCCAGTGGCCTCGCTCCACAGGCGCGCGTGGCGCTGGCCGTGGCCGGTGAGCACGAGGCGGTAGCTGTGGTCGAGGTTCCAGACCGCGATGCGGCCGCGTCCGGACGGGCGCCAGCGCGCCAGCGATGCGCCGGAGGCGTCCTCGAGCAGGGACACCGAGCCGGGGGCGAGGATGGGATGCGGCTGGCGCGCAAGCGCCGGTACGCCCGTGTCGCCGATGTCGGGGCCGGCTGCGGATGCCGACGCTGCATCGTCGGTGTCCGCCACCCTTGCTGCCTCGAGCACCACGTCGGCCTCGAGTACGGGATCGGCATCGCCGAGCGCGAAGCCGAGCTGGCGCAGGGCGTCGCGCGTCGCGGCGTCGGGCCTGCCGGTGATGCGCAGCATCAGGCCCAGGCCGCCATCGACGGCGGCAAGCACCGCGCTGCGCGCGTTCGCGTCCAGGCCCGCCCAGGCGCGTTCGTCGACGATGAGCAGATCGAAGCCCGACAGCGTCTCCGCGTCGAAGGCCAGTGGCGCGTCGCCCAGGGTGACGCCGCCGCCCAGCGCCATCTGGCTGCGCAGCTGCAGGCCGGCGTCGCTGGCCCAGCGGCGGAGGTACTTCGGTTCCGGACCGGGAGCGCCGGCGAGCAGCAGCAGGCGCGCGCGGTCGCCGGGCTTCGCATCGACGGGAATGTCGGTCTCCCCCTCGACCTGACCGCGCAGGCGCAGCCTGTAGACCGCCGGTCCGGAGGCGCGCACCGGGGCCCGCAGCTGGAAGCGGCCGTCGTCGTCGGGGATGGCGCGATCCTGGACGGCGCCGGCGGGATCGAGCAGTTCCAAGCGAGCGTCCGCAGCGTCGTGCACGCGGCCGGAGACCTGCAGCACGCCTCCGCTGGCAACGCGTGCGGGCGCATGCAGTTCGACAAGACCGGGTGGCAGCGGCGGCGGCTCGAAGGTGACGGGCAGGCTGCGCGCCGCATCGAGGTCGCGTGCTTCCAGCCCCCCGCCGAGCACGTGCAGGCTGCCGGCCCGCGGATGCATGCGCAGCGCCGTGGCGAGGTCCGGCATCGCCCGGGCGCCGGCGGCCGTGGCCGCGTCGGTGCCGGCTTCGGGGAGGGCGATCAGGATCGCGTCGCCCTGCGTGGCCTGGCGCGCGTCGTCGGCATCCGTATCCGCGGTCATCACCACCAGCCTGGATTCGTCGATCGTGCGTCCGGGCGGCAGCAGGGTCGCGAACAGGAGCGCGGCGCAGGCGAACTGCAGCAGGAGGATGGCGGCGAGACGCCAGGCCGGCGGCCGGCCCTGCGCGGAGAGGCGCCGCCAGCGCAGGGCATGGCGCAGGGATGCGGCCGCCGCCGCCAGGCAGAGCACGAGCGCGATGGCCAGGGCGATGCTCATTCGTCGCCTCCCCTGCGCAGCGCGTCGAGGTAGGCCTTGCCGGTGGCATCCGCTTCGGCGCGCATGCGCGGCGCTGCGGTCGGCGGCGTGGCCAGCGGCCAGAGCAGCGCCCGGAGGCGCTCGCGGCAGTCGTCGCAGGCGGGATCGCGCTGGACGGCATCGACGGCGGCCATCACCGCCAGCGGATCGGTGCCGCGGTCGCCGCCGCCGTCCGCAGCCAGCCAGGCCTGCAGTGCGGCCAGGTCGATGGCGTTTGCGTCGGATCCGGCGCCGAGCGCGCGCCAGAGTGCGGCGGGAATGTCCTCGACCGGCTCGGCCGCTGCCAGCGGAACACGCCGGCTGGCGATGCCTTCGCGCTCGCCGGAAAGACGGCGGCCGAAGTCCACGGGTGGCAGTCCGGTGCCTGTGCGCGCCAAGTGGATGCGGTCGGACTGCTGGATCTCCTTGACCAGGGCCAGGGCGCGGTTGGCCGGCGGCAGGGCGTCCCGCGGCCGCGCCTGGCGCAGGGCGAGTTCGGACTGCCACATCTCTCCCAATGCGCGGCGCAGCAGGGCGCGGGTCTTCGGATCGAGCAGGGTCGCGGCCTCGGGAATGTCATGGACGTGGCCGAATTCCTCCAGCACGTTGCCCGCCTGGCCGAAGCCGGAGCGGCCGGGTTCGCCCGCCGCGGCCTCATCGCCGGCCGCATGGTCGTGGCCTCCAGCGTCGTGATCCTGATCGTCCTGCTGCTGCGCTTCCACCATCCCGCGCCAGGCCTCGGCCTCGTCCTCGGCGTCGTTGGTTGGCAGCAGGATGGGGGGTGGAGGCAGGTCGTCGGCATCGCCGTGGTCCGCGACCGGCATCGGAGCGCCCTCGCTTTCCTCGCCGAGGAACTGTCCGTAGCGCAGGCGAAGCAGGCGCTGGTCGACGGCGATCGCGTCCGAACGCGCGGCGAAGGTCTCGTCCCGCAGCCGCGGCCGTTCGGCGATCAGGGCTTCGGCGTCGATGATGATCTGGCGCTGGCTGGCGAAGTAGGCCGGCAGCACCTTCTGCAGCACGCCGTCCATGCCGCTGTCCTCGCTGGCCTGCGGCGGAGGCCAGCGCAGGATGTGGCTGGCGCTGCGCGTGGACTGGGCGCCCCGGGCGCGGTTGTCGCGGACCACGAAATGCACGATCAGGTCATCGCCCTCGGAAAGGCCGAGCGCGTCGAGGTCGAGCTGGTGCGCGAACCGCCTGCTGCGCCGGTCGCCGCGCCCGGAAATGCGGCGGACCTCGTCGCGGAAGCCGATGTTCTCGCCGCTGCCCTCGGTCATGGTCAGGTGCATGTCCGCGCTGGCGGCGAGGCCGTGGTCGTCCTCGGCCTCGAAGGCCAGGGTCCAGCGTAGCTGGCCCGGCGTGCGCAGGCTGAGCGTCTGCGCCGGCGCGGTGATGCGGATCGAGGGCGGACGGTCACGGACGACGTCGATGCGGTGCAGGGTCTCGTCCTCCCGGGGCAGGGCGTCGCTGGCGACGATGCGGTAGAGGCCCGGCTGTTCCGCGCTCGCTTCGGCCCGCCAGTACTCCCCGTCGCGCGCCAGTTCGATGCGCCGGCCATCGATGAACTCCAGGGCGACTGCCTCGGGCACGGGGGTGAAGCGCAGCGTCCAGGCGAGCGTCGCGCCCTCGGGCACGCTGGCATCCAGGGTCCCGCCTTCCCGGGCCGGCAGGCCGGTGTACGAGGGAGGCGTGATCGCGAGGCTGCGTTCGACCAGCCGCAGGGCGACGTGCGCGGCCGCTGTCGGCGCAGTGCGGTTCCCGTCGGGCGAAGGATCCAGGGGTGATGCCGCGGGCCAGAGCAGGGCGGCCGCGGCGACCAGCACGGCGGCCGCAGCGCTGGCGGCGATGCCTGCGGCCGGCCATGGCACGCGCGCCCCGGAGGCTTCAGGCGAAGGCAGCCGCTGCAGCACGCGCTGGCGCTGCAGGCGCGCCAGCGGCGTCAGGCGGGAGGGATCGGCGGCGAGCAGGGCGCTGCTGTCTTCGAGCAGGGGATGGCTGGCGTCGAGCCGGCGCTGCAGCCAGCCGCGATCGGCTCGCCGCGAAAGGCGCCAGCCCGTCGCCATGGCGACGAGCACTGCGGCAAGTGCGACGCCGGCGGCCACCGCGGGATTCCCTCTGTCCAGGCGCCATGCAAGCGCGGCGGCGGCCGCAACCCAGGGCAGCGCGAGCGCCAGCGCGATCGCGTACCGGCGGCGCCGCGCGGCCCGCAGAAGGCGGTCGAAGGCATCCATGCTCATGGCTCGCTCTCCCTGCGGGGCCCCGCCGCGAGCCAGCGTTCCAGCAGGAACAGGAGCGCGATGGCCAGCGCCAGCCACGGCGAAAGCTCGCGCCGGGACTGCGGCCAGGGGCCGATTCCGCCGACCCGCGGGGCATGCTCGGCGGCCAGTACCCGCGCAGGCGATGGTGGGGGCTGCAGTGCAGCGCGCAGGCGATGGGGGAAGTCGGCGTCCAGCAGGGCAGGCATCGCGTCGGGCTCCAGCGGGCGCGTCCATTGCAGGACGCGGCCCTTGCCCAGCATCGCGCCGCGCAGCAGCGGACGGCCCTGCTCATCGCGCAACAGCGGCGGGGCGCCGTCGAGCGCGGACAGGAGAGTGTCGTGGGCGAGCAGCGCCGTGCCGCCGGCCTCGATCCATGCGATCGCTTCGGATGGCAGCTGACCGGTCGCGAGCCAGGCCTGGACTACGAGGCTGCCGTCGTCGCGGCGCGTGCGGTCGCGATGCGCCTGCCAGGCCGCGGACGCGGCGCGCAGGTAGCGCGCGCCGGCGCTGTTTCCGGCGTCCCGGATGACGATCCGGGGTGCGGCAACGGAATCATTGCCGGCATCCCCACCTGTCGATGTGCTGCCTCCCTCATCGCCAGGGGCCGAAGCATCGTCCGGGGAAATCACCCGCCACTCCACCGGCCGCGACAGTCGCGGGCGTTCGGCATCGACGCCATCCAGCACCGGTGGAACCAGCACCACCAGCGGCGCGCCCGCCGGCATGCGCATGTCGAGTTCGCGCAGGAGGCTCATGCTCGCCTGCAGGTCCGGAGGGGGCGACGCTTCGTCCAGCGCGGGGAAGCCCGCCGCGAGCCAGCGGCGCTGGACGCGCACGCTGTCGCCGGTTCCGCCGGTTCCGTCGGCGTCGCCGCCTGCGGCGAGAGGGCCCACTGCATCGCGAAGCGCCTGGCCCCCAACGCCTGGCGCGGCGACGATCCAGGGCGCTCCGCCTCCCGCGAGCGGCAGCACCGGCCGCGCCAGCAGCAGGGCCAGGAGGACGATGAGCAGCAGCCGCAGCGCGAGCAGCAGCCGGTCCTCGAAGCGCAGCCGGCGCCGCGGTCGGACCCGCGCCGACAGCCAGCGCAGCGCGGCGAAATCGATCGGCCGCTGTTCCTCCCGCCGCACCAGGTGCAGCAGCAGCGGCAGCGCGAGCGCGGCCAGTGCGGCGAGGCCGGCGGGCAGCAGCAGGGTCGGGATCATGGCGCGCCCGTCCCCGCGCGCGCATTCGCCGAGAACAGCCGCCGGAGCGGCAGGTCCAGCGGCTCGTCGAGCACGTACTCCACCTGGCGGATGCCGGCCGCCGCCAGGCCTGCGGTCTGTTCGCGGCGCGCGGCGCCGAAGCGCTGCAGGAAGTCCGCTCGCATCGCTTCGCCGTCGCCGCGGAGTTCGCCGCCCCCTTCCACGTCGCGGAAGACGTGCCCGCCCTCGAAGGGAAAATCGCGCTCCTCCACGGTCAGCAGGCGGATCACCAGCACCTCGCGCCGGGCGGTCGCCAGGCGCTCGGCCAGCTCCAGCGCGGCCTCGTCGAAGCCGTCGGTGAGCAGCAGCACCAGATCGAGGGGGGCGATGCGCTCATGCAGCGGCGCGAGCGCGGCGCCGGACGGCCAGCCGCCGTGCGCGCGCAGGGCGTCGAGCGCGAGCAGGCAGCGGTCGCGGTGCCGCGGTCCGGCCGAGGCCGCCTGCATTGAAAGACCGTCTCCGTTCACCGCGGCCAGGCCGAAGCGGTCGCCCTGGCGCAGCGCGACCTCCATGGTCGCCGCCGCCAGCCCGCGGGCCGCATCCAGCCGCGACCAGCCGGGTCGCGCACCGTCGGCCTGCGCCATCGAAGCGCTGGCGTCGATGACGATCCAGGCCGTCAGCGGGCTGTCGCGCTCGGCCTCGCGCACGAACCAGCGGTCCGAGCGCGCATAGAGCTTCCAGTCGACCTGCCGCAGTTCGTCGCCGGGCTCGTAGGGACGGTACTGGGCGAACTCCATGCCGGCGCCGCGGCTGCGGCTGGCGTGCAGGCCGAAGCCGCGGTCGCCGCTGGCCAGGCGCGGGGCGATCGTGACCTGCCGCAGCCGTGCGCGGACCTCGGGTGTCAGGAACCCGGGCGTGGACATCTCGCCGCGGCGTTCAGGCGGTGGGCGCGGGCACGGCGTGCAGCAGGGCCGCGACCACGTCGTCGGCGTCCTTCTGCTCGGCCTCGGCGGCGAAGGACAGCAGCAGGCGGTGGCGCATCACGGGCGCGGCCAGTGCATGCACGTCCTCGCGCGTCGCGGCGTAGCGGCCGTGCAACAGCGCGCGTGCCTTGGAGGCCAGCACCAGCGACTGTCCGGCGCGAGGACCGGCACCCCAGCGCACCCAGTCCCGCACCGCCTGGGGCGCATCCGGGCCAGGACGGCTGGCGCGCACCAGGCGTGTGATCCACGCCAGAAGGTCATCGCCCAGGTGGACCTCGCGCACCAGCGCCTGCAGTGCCAGCACTTCGTCGCCGTCCATCACCTTGGGGACTTCGGCGGTTCCGCTGCCGGTGGTCTGCAGCAGGATCTCGCGTTCCTCGACCTCGTCCGGGTATTCCACGCGCACGTGCAGCAGGAAGCGGTCGAGCTGCGCCTCGGGCAGCGGGTAGGTGCCCGCCTGTTCCAGCGGGTTCTGGGTGGCGAGCACGAAGAAGGGCGAGGGCAGGGCGTGGGTGGTGCCGCCGTAGCTCACCGTGCGCTCCTGCATCGCCTCGAGCAGCGCGGCCTGGGTGCGCGGCGGCGTGCGGTTGAGCTCGTCGGCGAGCAGCAGGTGGGTGAACACGGGGCCGCGCTGGAACTTGAACATGCGCCGCCCGGTGCCGTGGTCCTCCTCCAGGATCTCGGTGCCCAGGATGTCGCTCGGCATGAGGTCCGGGGTGAACTGGATGCGCCGGAAGCCGAGGTCCAGCGCCTGGCCGAGCGAGCGCACCAGCAGGGTCTTGCCGAGGCCGGGCACGCCCTCGAGCAGGCAGTGGCCGCCGGCGAGCAGGGCCACGAGCATCTGCTCGACGACCGCGTCCTGGCCGACCACGGCTTTGGCGATGGCGGCACGCAGGGCGCCGAGGCGGTCGAGCTGATCGCGGATACGGAATTCGTCGGGTGTCTGGTTCATGAGTCGAATGGGTGCAGGCTCTTCGCTGACTGTAGGAACAGCTACAGCTGCGACCGGGGTTTGCGGCGAGGCGTGATCGCAGCTGTAGCTGCTCCTACACGTTCGGCCAAGGGGGGCGGAGACGGGCGCGGTCATGCGCTCAATGCGTACACGACGATGTTCACCGCGAACTTCGTGTTGTCCTCGGCCAGGAAGCGTTTGTTGCGCCAGTCGTAGTCCCATTCGCAGCCGTAGTCCTTGTTGCTGTAGAGCACGCCCAGGCGACCGTCGACCTCGATGCCCTTGAGATAGTCGTGGACCAGGTCGTCGCCCCAGCCGTTGAGTTCGTAGCTGGTCGCGGGCGGGCCGTCGGGGAAGCGGAAGAAGCTCGAGTACAGCGGATGGTCGTCGGGCAGCTTGCGCAGCGCGTCGCCGCCGAAGATGTCGGCCATCTGCCGCTCGAAGGATTTCGCGAACAGGCCGTCGATGTCGTGGTTGCAGTCATCGACGAAGACGAAGCCGCCGTTGCGAACGTAGCGCTCGAAGTTGCGTCGCTCGGCCGGGTTGAACTCGACAAGCTTGTGCCCGGCGAGGTAGCAGAACGGCGCCAGCAGCATCTTCGGGTCCGACAGCGCCACCACGTGTTCCTTCGGGTCCACGCGCAGGCCGGTGTAGTCGACCAGCGCGGTGGCGATGTTGGACGGCATGCGCTGGTCGACGTCCCAGTTCCCGGACTCGTACTTCAGGCGCGTGAACCAGAAGTCGTAGCCGGTGTTGGCGCGCGCGGCCGCCGGCAGGGCGGCGGCCGCGAGGCCGGCGGCGATCAGGCGCAGCGCGCCGCGGCGGTCCACGTCGTCCCGCGCCGCGCCCTCAGACCGCGTCCGAGAGCGAGGTGAAGGTGAAGTCGCGCAGGCGCATCGGCGGGATCATCATGCTGGAAGCGCGACTCGTCCCCGCTGACCCGGACCGGCTTGCCCAGCTCGTCGATGTTGTTGAGCATGATCACCGGCGACTCGTTGAAGCGGAAGTTCTTCAGCGGGTACCTGATCTCGCCATCTTCGATGTAGAAGGTGCCATCGCGGGTCAGACCGGTGAGCAGCACGGTCTGCGGGTCCACCATGCGGATGTACCAGGTGCGGGTCACCAGGATGCCGCGCTCGGTGCCGCGGACCAGGTCCGAAGTGCTGGCATCGCCGCCGGCCATGATCAGGTTGCCCGGGCGCGCGACCTCCTGCCTGCCCTGCTGCTTCGCCCAATAGCGCGAGTAGAGCAGGTTGGCCACCTTGCCCTGGTCGATCACCGGCATGCGCGTCCGCGGCAGGCCTTCGCCGTCCCAGGGCATCACCGGGGCGTCCTCGTCCCAGGGGTCGGCCCAGATGCTGACCCGCGGGTCGAACACCTGCTCGCCCAGCTTGTTGCCGCCGCCCTTCTTCGACA